>NZ_OZ409845.1:0-3447046 GCF_979258215.1 Chryseobacterium sp. AC417
AGTACCAAGTTTCTCTGGTAGGTTTCGGTACTTTTTCCAGTATCTGAAAGAGCTGCGAGACAAGGTATCAACCCTGCAACTAAAAAACCAATCAAGATTGCTGCTAAAACAGTAGCAAAATTCAAAGCTGGTGCTGATTTGGCAACTGCCGTATCTGGAGTTAAGAAAAAATAATCACCCGATTATAAAAAATACAACCTCATCTTTTGATGAGGTTTTTTTTTGTTTGTACAAATACTATGAATGTATTTTAGGATTTTATAAATAGTCCAATCTATTCTACTCGTATTGAGATTTTAAATTATTCATCTTTTGTTTCTCAGAAATTCGAACTTTCACTAAAGAAAAATTATGGAGCAAGTCGGGAAACTTCCCAAATCCAAATCCTTTAATGAATAAATAATTCTGTCATGCAATCTATTAGGTCTTCCCTGCCAAAATTCTATTTCATAAGGTTTTGCAATATAACCGCCCCAGTTATCAGGTCTTGGAACTTCAGAATTTTCAAACTTTGTTTCCAGTTCTTTTAATTTAACTTCTAAAAATTCTCTATTTGGGATCACTTCACTTTGTGGAGAAACCGCTGCTCCCAATTGGCTTCCTTTTGGTCGGGAATGAAAATAGCCGTCGCTTAAGTTTTCTGCAATTTTCCCCAAATCAGCTTTAATGATGATTTGTCTTTCCAAAGCCGGCCAAGAAAAAATGCAAACAGGCTTTGTGTGTTTTTTCAATTGCTTTGCCCTTCCGGCTGTCATAATTGGTATAAAAGATAAAACCTTCGTATGTATATTCTTTAAGCAAAACCATTCTTGTTCTGGGGCAACCGTCATCTTCTAAGGTAGAAACTGCCATCGCATTGGCTTCAGAAACAGCTGGATTTACAGAAGCTTCCAAAAACCAATCTCTGAACTGCTCAATAGGATTCTCTTTAATCTCACTTTCAATAAGTTGAGATTTTTCATAGATTTTTCTCTTATCGTGAAGGTTTTCCATAAATAATTTTTATTAAATTTGAGTATGAATTACTCATACAAAGGTAAAATATTAATTTCCACACCTGATATTTCCGGAGATATTTTTTCCAGAATCGGTGGTGCTTATCATAGAACATGATGAAAATTCAGCTTTTGGATTGATTTTGAATAAGAAAAATTCAAAAATGAGTAACAGATTCAAAAACTTTTTCGATTTTAAAATTGAAGTTTACGATGGTGGACCGGTAGAAAATGACAAAGTTTTTTTCATTATAAAAGGTAAGAAAGTATCTGATGTTACTATTGAGATTAATGAAGAATTTTATGTTACAGAAGACATAGAAAAAGTGATCAGTTCAGTGATCAGCAATGAATTATCAATCAACGATGTGAAAATATTCTCAGGCTATTCCGGTTGGGGCGGTATGCAGCTAGATAACGAAATAAAAAACAAATTATGGACCGTAGTAGATGTCTATAATCTCGATTACACACTTCCCAACGATCAGTCACTATGGAAGTCTATCATGCAAAATCTTGGCGGGGAATTTCTGCTTTGGGCAAATACTCCCGATGATATATCGCTGAATTAGTTTATGTTTCACAATGAAGCGATTTAATTTTAACAAATATTTAGTATTCACAACATAATTTTAGAATACTTTTCACGTTCTTAGATGAATTAAACAAATGAACTATGAAAGCAATTAAACTGTTATTTTTATTAATTGCATCTTCAGCAATACTCTCTTTCTCGCCTAGCCATAAAAAAATAATTGTTATTGATGCCGGACATGGCGGAAATGATATGGGTGCCACTTATAAAGGCGTTTCTGAAAAGCAAATCGTCTTAGGAATTGCTTCAAAAATCAAAGAACTGAACAAGTCTCAGGATAATTATGAAATCGTTCTTACACGAGATTCTGATTCTTCCCCTACCTTACGTGAAAGAACAGACATAATCAACAAACTGAATCCTGAAATGGTTATCTCACTTCACGTCAACAGAAGTCCTGCAAAAGAGTCAGAGAGAATGGGACATGAGATCTTCACTCAAAATTCTGATGCTTCTAAAGCTTTGGCTGAAAAAATTTCAAAAAAATTGGGAGTATGCGATAGTAAAGAAATGAATCTTCATATTTTGAGAGAATCAAAAGCTCCGTCAGTAGTGGTAGAATTGGGGTTTATCAATAATACAAAAGATCGGGAATATCTGAGCAGTGAAAACGGACAGAAAGAAGTTGCCCAAAAATTCATCGAAATTATTTACGAAAAAATAAGAAAAAAATACTCTTTTCTGATTGTATCAGAATAAAACCCGGTAAAGGACGTAACAGTTGTTTACCGGGTTTGTCAATTTAATTTGAAAAACTATTCTTCCAGCCTTTTACTAATTCTAAAAAGCGCAAGTTTTCAAATGTTTTATTTCTAATTTTTCCTACTGAGAAAATTCCTTTTTCGTCTGAAATCATCAGAATTTCTTCAGCCTTTTGAGATTCAAAAGCAATAATCTCATGCTCCTGAATATCTGCTAAATTATTTTTGTGCAAAAATGTAACAAAATTTTCCAACAATGGCGAAATGTAAGCACCTTCAGAATGTTTCGGAACTTTAATGATATTCCCTTCTAAAAACAAAAGATTTCCTGAAACAGAACGTGCAATTCTCTTGTTTGGATTTAATAGTATCACATCATCAAGATCATTTTCCTGTGCGTAAATTGCAGCATAAATATTTTCCGGACAATGTACTCTGATATTGCTCAAAAGATTATTATTGACGTTAATTTCCTTGATTAAATCTAATTCTAAAGGACGCTGATGTAAATTTAAAACATCATCCAATTCTTTAACCTCAAAGAAATAGGCAATGGATGACTTTGAGAGTGTGATATCATCATAATTTCTGTAAACCAAAAAATCAATAATTCCGTTTTTCACTTCTTTTTGCAGAATAACTTTTTCATGAAAAAGATTCTGAAAAAACTCCAGGGTATACGTTAAGGGAATATTCATTCGCATTTTCCGCATGGAAGCCATCAGGAAGAAGTAGCATTCTTCATCCATAATGAGTTGAGAATTTCTTACAAAAAATGAAACTTTGACCGCATCTCCCAAAAGAAATGCTCTGTTTTTCAATTCAAGCTCTTCTGAAGTAAAATATGTATTATCCAAAATATGATTATTTATAAAAAAATAATGAACGATAAATCGTCCATCAGTTTTACCATTAAGTCAGTACCGCTTAAGAATTAAGCTGCACCTAATTTTATTCTAAGGTTTTCAATCAGATTTTCCCAGTACAAAGCATTTTCTTCTTCGTCACCTTCTTCACAAAAATCTGTAATATTTAAAGCCAAATCTTCTGTAATATCATCAATCGTAATCGTCATTTCAAAGAAGTTTTTAGTACCTTCATCTTCTTCCCATCTGAAACGCACGAAACTTTCAGGCTTGTATCTGATCAAAGTTGCTTTTTCTTCAGAACCTCCACCCCAACTAAAATAGAAATCGTCACCTTTCTCTATTACATCATCTGCAAACCACTCGGATAATCCCTCAGCACTAGCCAAATATTCGTACAAAATCTCTGAGAGACAATGCATTGGGAATTCGTAATGGACTTTATGTTTCGCCATATAACTTATTTTTAACGTCACGCAATATATAAATTAATTTTTTTATTACACAAAAAACTAAATAGATTTTTAAGCAATATCAATGATATTTATCACAAAAATAAATTTATTTCATTTGATCTCAATTTTTGTTTCAAAATTTGTACTGATCATTAAAAAACCTCTTTCTTGAAGAGGTTTTGCTATATATCATAAAGTGATTTTCAGTTTTCATTTAAGACGTCAAGAATGATCTGACATCCTTCAGCAATTTCGTCTTTAGAAATTGTCAACGGAGGAGAAATTCTCAGATATTCATTTCTATACAGTTGCCAGAAAACGATTAATCCTTTTTCCATGCATCTTTTGGCTACATCTAAAGTAAATTCCGGTGTTCCGAGGTTGACAGCAAGCATCAAACCTTTTCCGTTTATATTTTTAATTTTTGGGTGTATCAGCAGTTTTCTGAACAACTCTTCTTTTTCAGCAATTTCATTCATCAATCCGCTTTCTAAAACTTCCTTTAAAGTTGCATGAGAAGCTGCCGCAATCAAAGGATTTCCTCCGAAAGTCGTGATATGACCTAATTTTGGCGAATGAGACAAAGTTTCCATAATTTTTTTCGAACTCATAAAAGCTCCTACCGGAACTCCACCCCCCATTCCTTTTCCCATCACCATAATATCAGGCACAATTCCGAAATGTTCAAACGCAAACAATTTTCCTGTTCTTCCGAAGCCCGGCTGAATTTCATCTAAAATCAAAAGTGCTCCTACTTCTTCGCATCTCTTTTTTAGTTTGATTAAATAATTATCATCAGGAACTAAAAATCCTGCTGCTCCCTGAATGGTCTCAAGAATTACACAAGCAGTTTTTTGTGTGATTTTATCAAGATCATTTTCATTATTAAATTCAATAAAAGAAACCATTGGCAACAACGGACGAAATTCTCTTTTATGAAATTCATTTCCGGAAACGCTTAACGCTCCATGCGTATTTCCGTGATAAGAGTTTTTGAAAGAAACAATTTCTTCTCTGCCGGTATATCTTTTGGCCAGTTTTAAACTTCCGTCGATAGCTTCTGCCCCACTGTTCACCAAATAAGTAACTTCCAATGGTTCGGGCGTTGCTTCAGCCAACAATTTGCACAATTCTACAGGTTTTTCCTGAGCATACTCGCCATATACCATGACGTGAAGATATTTATCTGCCTGTTGTTTGATCGCATTAACAATTTTGGGATGAGAATGACCTAAAGTATTGGCAGAAACTCCCGCAACAAAATCAAGATATTTTCTGCCGTCTTTGCCAAAAATATAGCTTCCTTCTGCTTTTTCTACTTCAAAACCTGCCGCAAACTGCGTGGTTTTTGCCTGATATTTAAAAAAGTCCTGTTGCATTTGTATGGATGAAAAATTTAGGCAAAGCTAAAAAAGATAAGTTGAATTGTAAAACTAATGGACAAGAAAAAAGACCAGCTTTAAAAACTGGTCTTTATATTTTAAATTATTTCCTTACTCTTTTCGGCTTTTTGGCTTCTTCTGCAGCTTTTTGTTTATCGATAATTTCCTGAGCCTGATTGAAGAGTGCATCACCAGACTCGTATTTTATTTCTTCGTAATTTGGAGAGTCGACGAGAATATCTTGCCATTTTCTGATCCTGTCTTTAGTATTCCAATTGAAATCCTGAAATTTCTTTCGATCGGGCCCTATTTTACTCATCGGATAGGTAGATGATAATGCACCAATGCTGCACGATACAATCTGTAAAGCCTGCTCTTCGAAATTGGCATTGATGATTCCGCAGGATGAAAGCGTGATTCCTACCCTTTCTTTTTCTTTGGTTTTTTCGTTAACATCATCTGCATAAGTGATGGATTGGGCATTTCCGATTACCTTTACATCTTTAATGTCTTTACCTTCGTAATAAACAACCATCAATTTGCCTTTCACCTGGTTAAACTCATCTTTCATGTTAAGAGAATCTACTTTACTAATTGCATAACCGTTTCCGATCACTTTGAGAGAGTCTATGTTTTCTGTCTGGGTATTGAAATATGCTTCCACTTTATCACCGGTCACCTGTTTTTCTCCACTCCATAAAATGGGGTTGGTGTACATGTGCATGATGCCGTCGGTTTCGTTAAATGCGATAGAATCTGCTCTTCCCTGTGCATTAGATTTATAAATTCTTGCTTTTTTAAATGCCCGTAAATAACTTTTCTTAACGTTGGCAGAATCTAATTTTTGGTAAGAAAGTATTTTCTCTGATGCAAAATATAGCGAATCTGTTTCCAGAATTTTTACAGCGTAAGGACTTTTGGTCATCATGGCAGAATCTTTCTTTTCAAAAATTTCACCATAACCTCCTTTCAGGTATCTTTTTTCTAAAGGATCATCGAGCGTGACATTTCCTGTAGCCGTCCCGAAGCCACTGAGCTGATTGTAATACATCGCATCGCCCGTAAGAATTTTATCATTGTAATATATCCTTGAGTTCTTATTCAGGAAAGATTCTTTCGTATTGAGATTATGGGTTCCTTTTTCGGTAAAAATTCTATTTTTAGGATTTTTTCGATTGGTAATCGTCGTGGGACCGTTGATGTCAACAACATTGGTATTTTGATTCTGAACGACATTAATTCCATCTAAAATATAATCTTTGTCTTCAATTCTCACATTATCTGATAAGTTAATGGTTCTCAGTGCGAGATTGTAGGTTGCAGATTTTGAATAGGTAGTGCTTTTGCCATCATTTATGGTTCCTCCAGTATTGTAGTACGCCAGATTCGAACCTCTGTCGTAGTACATCGTTTCGGTCTTTATGACTGTTCCTTTAGGATCATTTAAAATCACATTTTTTCTGGCAACCCCTTTTTGAGTATTCCCGTCATACTCCATTTCAGAAGCGGTGATTATCGAGCCGTCCGGATTCTGAAGTTTGGTATTGCCAATTGCTTTAACGAAGTTTTCAGCTTCATATAAAACCACTTCGTCCGCGTATAAGACTGAGCCTTGATGCTCAATAATTACATTACCCACAAGATATTGGTTGCCATCATATTTTGTATCCTTCTTGATCTCATTGGCATTTTTGATACGAACCTTGTTTTCGGGGTTTGATTTTTGTGGCTGATTTTTTACAGGATTCTGCAAAAAAGGATCTCTCTGCACAAGCTTAGGCTGATTTTGTGCAAAAGTGACCGTCGTAAATAAAAGGAATATGAAAAAAAATATTCTCATTGATCAGTCATTCTTTTTGCCATAAAAATACAGCGAATGAGAATCGATTTTCACACCAAAAGCTTCTTCAATTGCTTCTTTAATCCCCTGAATTCTAGGATCGCAAAATTCAATAATCTCTTCAATCTCTTTGTCTGAACCTTTTTTGTAAATCACCAAATGATCATGCTGCTTATCGAAGTATGATTTTTCGTAAGAAGAAGATGTTAATGTTTTCTCACCGAACTGATGCTTACGGATCAATCCTGCATCCAGAAATATCTCAATCGTATTATAGATCGTTGCTTTAGAAACATGATATTTCTTTTGCATCATTAAGAGATATAGATCATCTACATTGAAATGGTGATCCATATTATAGATTTCCTCTAAAATGGTGTATCGTTCCGGTGTGTTTCGAAATCCCTTTTCTAAAAGGTAATTTCTTAAAACATCTTTTATTAAGGTTATATTTTTTTCTTTTTGTAAAGTATCCATTAAAAAATTTATACTACAAATTTATCGATTTTTATTTAAATATAATTATCGCTTCAGAAATCATGACATTGATGTTCTTACAAATTATGACGCAGATAATTAGACTGTTCTATTCTGTTTGCAGAGATCGTTTCTTCCGTTAAAGGAGCAGATTCCACTTCTACATTGTGCATGGTAACTCCCCAAGCCTTAAAATCATCACTACCAATGTACTTCACAAAATTATATAAACTGAGTGTAATTTTCTGTTTCACCGTTAAAAGAATATCATTGATATAGGTGTTATCAATAATCACATATTTCAGATCCGGCGGAATATTGTGTGCCCTTAAAGATGGGTGACTGCTTCGTGAAGGTATTGTGCCTTCTGCCATCATATCTTTCAACACCATATTAAAATAATCATTGATTCTTCTGTCAACCTTGAATCCTAAAAGAAAGTTGACTTTATAGATTGTTCCCGGTAAAATTTCATCTACACTGTATTTGAACGTATAAGGATCTTCCTGGTTGATGATGCTTAATATAAAATAATGATCTGCTCTTTTTGGTTGTTTTTTGATGATAGAATAAATTATTTTAGCCTCAATTTCATCATTTCTTTTTGCACGGCTCAGATAGGCGAGATTCGTACAGTATTTAGGAATCGTTTCATCCAGCTTCATGTCTTTGATAATTGCAACATATTTATCGATTTTAACGAAATTGATAAAGTTGGCTTTGATCATTCTTCCATTATACCATGAGTACATACAGATTGCGATGAATCCTCCCAATACCATAGTCAGCCATCCACCATCCATAAACTTGATGACGTTTGCGTAGAAAAACCCAGATTCTAAGAAAATATAAATTAATCCAAAACCTATGATGAAAAATCTGTTGACACGACTTCGGCTCAACCAATAAATCAACAAAATAGTGGTCATCAGCATCGTAATGGTAATCGTTAAACCATATGCAGCTTCCATTTTGCCGGATTCTTTAAAGAAAATAACGACACCGAAACATAACGCCATCAATCCCCAGTTGATTCTTGGGATATACATCTGACCTTTAATCCCTGAAGGATATTCGATGTGCTGGTTTGGCCAGAATGAAATGGACATTGCCTCAGAAAACATGGTAAACGAACCCGTAATTACCGCCTGGCTTGCAATAATCGCTGCCAAAGTTGCTAAAATCACACCCGGTAAAACTGCCCACTCCGGCATGATTCCGAAGAAAGGATTAACTCCTGTAAATACTTGTTTATAATTCGTTAAAAGCCAAGCTCCCTGACCTAAATAATTTAGAATCAGCATTAATTTAACAAAAATCCAGCTTACTCTGATGTTTTTTGCACCACAATGACCTAAATCTGAATACAATGCTTCCGCTCCCGTTGTACAAAGAAAAACAGCTCCCATGATAACGATTGCGCTCGGTGAGTGAGTAATCAAATTATAAGCGTAAATAGGATTGAATGCTTTTAAAATTTCAAAATTATCAACAATATGAATCGATCCAAAAGCTCCTAATGCGAGAAACCATGTCACCATGATCGGCCCGAAGAGCTTACCAATTGAAGCCGTACCGAATTGCTGAACAACGAATACGATAAATAAAATAAAGATAGTGATAACTACAACCGGGGTTTCAGGATTGTAGATTTTAAGTCCTTCAATGGCTGACATTACCGTTAATGATGGCGTGATAACGCTATCTGCAACCAAAGTTGAAGCACCAATAATTGCAACAACGTAAAGCCATTTTTTCTTGAGCTTTTTTACTAAAGAATAAAGAGCCAGAATACCACCTTCACCCTTATTATCTGCCCGAAGTGCAATAATTACATACTTCAGGGTTGTCTGTAACGTTAAAGTCCAAATGATACATGATAGTGCACCTTCTATATACTGATCAAAAGGCATTGTAGCACCTTCTTCTCGCGCATTCACAATCGCTTTCATTACATAAAGCGGTGAGGTACCAATATCACCGAAAACAATTCCGAGTGAAACAAGAACTCCCACAAATGAAAGTTTTTTAAGATCTAAGTGATGACCTCCTTCTGTAACGTTTGCCATGTCAGCTAATTAATTTTTGAAAGCGCAAATGTATACTAAATTTATGATCCTCAACTCAAATAGTGATGCATTGTATAAATGAAAAAACTTCCTTTCGGAAGTTTTTTTCTATGACTTAATGTACATTGCTTTTTTGATTTCTTCTTTTACTTTTTCAAGTTTCGGGAACCAATCTGCAAATAATGCTGCTGAGTAAGGTGCAGGAGCATCCGGAGTTGTAATTCTTTTAATTGGAGCATCTAAATAATCAAATGCTTTTTGCTGTACCATATAAGTTATTTCTGAAGATACAGAACCAAAAGGCCATGCTTCTTCTAAAATAACCAATCTGTTGGTTTTCTTTACCGAAGCTAAAACAGTATCAAAATCTAAAGGACGAACAGTTCTTAAATCAATCACTTCAACAGAAATACCTTCTTTAGCCATATCTTCAGCTGCCTGAATCGCTAATTTCATGATTTTTCCGAAAGAAACCAAAGTAACATCAGTACCTTCTTTTTTTATCTCTGCTTTTCCTATTGGCAAGTAATATTCTTCCTCAGGAATTTCCATTTTGTCTCCGTACATCTGTTCAGATTCCATGAAAATCACCGGATCGTTATCCTGAATTGCAGTTTTTAATAATCCTTTTGCGTCATATGGGTTTGAAGGTACTACTACTTTAAGACCCGGAACGTTTGCAAACCAGTTTTCGAAAGCCTGAGAGTGCGTTGCACCCAACTGACCTGCAGAAGCTGTAGGACCACGGAAAACAATCGGGCAGTTCCACTGACCACCACTCATCTGACGAATTTTTGCGGCGTTGTTGATAATCTGATCGATCCCAACAAGTGCAAAGTTGAACGTCATATATTCTACAATCGGTCTGTTACCATTCATTGCAGCACCTACGGCGATACCGGTAAAACCAAGCTCTGCAATAGGTGTATCGATTACACGTTTAGCACCAAACTCATCCAGCATTCCTTTAGAAGCTTTGTATGCACCATTGTAATCTGCAACTTCTTCTCCCATTAGAAAAATGGATTCGTCTTTACGCATTTCCTCACTCATTGCCTGCGCAATCACTTCACGAAAAGTATATTCTGCCATATTTATTTGAAAAATTTAGAGTACAAAAATAGTAATTATTTATTATTTACATAACAAAAAAGACAACTCATTGCTGAGTTGCCCTATATTTAATATTATTTTAAACTGATTAGTTGACTTTCTGCCAAACTTGTGTTCTTCCTAAAATTGAAACTCCCATATATCCTCTTACGTTCAGTTTATCACCAGCTTTTGTAATGGTACATTTGTAAGTTTTGCCTGTTTTAGGATCGGTAATAGTACCTCCGGTGAACTCATCACCGTCTTTTGACAGCCCTCTGATAATTTCAAGCCCTACTAATGGTTTCCCTTTTCTGTCGTCTTTACATGCCACACAATTAGGATTTGCTGGTTTCGCTAATAATTGAGAAATTTTGCCGTAATATTTACCATCAGATTTTTTCCAGATTTCAACGATGGATTTTGCCTGTTTGGTCTCATCATCAATGGTTTTCCACTTTCCTTCAATCTGTGCAAATGACATTACGCTGAATAAAGAAAGTACAACTGTTGCTAATAATTTTTTCATTTTATTTTAAGTTTAATTTATTAATAGATAATTAATTTGTTCAATAGTTAAAAATAGAAATAATTTTTAAACATGCAACAATTTTTATTATCCGTAGCATATATAACAATAGAGAGACCATTTTTTTAAATTAAACACTTATAAAAATTAATTCAGCTTTCTGTTCATTATTCGGTTCATATAATCCTGATACCAAGCTTTGGCAATCAGCTTTCCTTTTTCTGTTTCGGTAGTTTTTAATTTACCGTTTAAATTATTTTCAAATCCTAAATCGCTTTTATCGTAAATTCCAGTAATATCTTTACCATCAAAACGGTACATGTAATTCCCGATAATAAACTGCTCAGATGAGCCATCTGAATTAACAATTAAAGGAGCATATTTTTTCTCACTCAGCAAACTTCTTCCCCAGCTTCTGATTTTTTTATTGTAACCAATTAAATCCGCTAAAGTGGGGTAAATATCAATTTGCTGTGCCACTTCATTATTTGTACCTTTTAAATTGAATTTAGAATTTGGCGAATAAAAAATCAACGGTACTGCAAAACGGTTCATTGCTTTTTCATATTCCGGGTAATAAATCTGATTGGGATGATCTCCTGTGAAAACAAATATCGTATTATTGAACCATGGCTGTTTTTTCGCCGTTTCAAAATACTTTTTGATTGAATAGTCAGTGTACTGCATCGGCTGATGCATTTCTACATTTCCTTTTTTGAACTTCCCATTATATTTCTCAGGAATTTTAAACGGATGGTGTGACGAAGCCGTAAAAACAGTTGCCATAAAAGGTTTTGTTTTCCCTGTATTTTTAGCAAAATACTGAAGGAACGGCTCGTCCCAAATAGCCCAGATTCCGTCAAAATCTTCGTTATGATTGTATTCATCTTTCCCGAAATAATGTTTAAACCCAAGAATATTTCCAAAGCCTAAAAATCCCATCGATCCATTCGGTGCGCCGTGGTAAAACGACGTATCATACCCCATATCATTACAAACCGAAACAATCGACTGTATTTTCTGATTAGAATAAGGCGAACTCGTAAATGCATCTGTGAGGCTCGGAATTCCTGCCAAAATACTGCTCATCCCATGAATCGACTGCCTTCCGTTGGCAAAAGTATTGGGGAAGATTAAACTTTCATTTGCCAGACTGTCAATAAAAGGGGTGTAAGAAACATAATCTTTAATATTTTTATCTTTATTAAATGCTCCTGAATATTCTCTTCCGAAAGATTCTACAATAAAAATAACGACGTTCGGTTTATCCTCAACCTGTCTGTCGTAAATTTTATAAGGCTGAATATTTTCGTTGATAAATTTCTCATCAACAAAATGAACTTCTTTGAAATTGTTGCTTCCCAAGGTTCTGAAAAACGAAAATGTACTGTTCAAAACTACATTTCCCTGAAGTGGCGTTTTCACAAATTTATTAGCGTCAACCAGATTAATTGGTCTTGTACTGTGTTTAAAGTCACCCCGAATTCCACCTACAATCAAAACCGCAGAAAGACATATCGTCAAAACCGATAAAATAAAATAAGGGATTAATTGAGCAGGTTTTCTTTCATGAATTTTAAATCTTTTGTAAAGAAAAATCCACAATGCCATCAATGCAAAAAACCAAAAGATCACAAAAGGATGTTCTTTTGTAGATACTGTAAACACTTTTAAAATATTCGATTCATGTTTTGTCACCTGAAAAGCGGCTGAAGTCAATCTTGTCTGTGAAAATTTATAATAAATAAAATCTCCGAAATTCATCGAATACGCAATGCCATTCGTGATAAAATACAGCCAGAAAAGAACTTTCTGATAAACTTTTTTAGTATTAATGATTATAGGAATCAGACTCAACAGAATAAACAGTGAGTTGACATACAGAATCGCAGTAAGGTCAAACGCAATCCCGTGAAAAGCAAGACTCAAATAATCTGCAACACTGTCTATTTTTATTAAATCTTTATTGAAAAACCAAAACAGAAATCTGGCAAACTGATAAAAAACAAAAGCCAAAAAAATCCTGTAACATAAAATCAGGACTTCTTGTTTTCTAAATTCTTTAAAAAATTTCATTTAGGTATTACTATTTTTAAAATTCAAATAATTTATAGTCTGCAAATTTAAGTTAAATTCACAGTATTGTAATTTTTAGTTCACATTAATTAAGGTTAAAATTTTTAAAAAATGTAATTTTGCTCTCATGAATTTCATTAAAAACAATCTGGCAAATGCCATCACACTCGGAAATTTATTTTCATGCTGCGTCGGAGCTGTACATTTGATTAATGGCGATTATCAGACGACTGCCATCTGCATTATTTTATCTTTGATCTTAGATTTTTTTGACGGATTTGTGGCGAGAGCTTTAAAGGCCAATTCCAATTTGGGAACTCAGCTGGATTCCTTGGCAGATATGGTAAGTTTCGGATTGATTCCAGGTTTGACAATGTTTAAAATGCTTGAACCTTTCGGAAACGAACTTTTAGGAATAAATTTTCCTTTTGAAATAAAATATTTTGGATTTTTTATTACACTTTTTTCCTGTTTAAGATTGGCGATTTTTAATTTGGATGAAGACCAGAAATATTATTTTAAAGGATTAAATACACCATCAAATACGATTTTGATTTTTGGATTATTTTATGCTTTTAAAGAAACTCAAAGTTTCGGTTTTCTTTTCGAAAGTGGTTTGTATTTATTGATTTTAACCATAGTTTCTTCATGGCTTCTAATCTCACCCATCAAAATGATTGCGATGAAATTCAAATCGATGAAGTTGCAGGATAATTATCCGAAACTGGCTTTATTAATTGGTGCAATTCTTATTTTAATTATTTTTAAAACTGTAGGAATTCCATTAGTGATTCTCTATTACATTTTTATTTCTCTTATATTCCAGAAACAACTAAAATAGTTATGAGTGTGAGTGATAAGTTAACAATTCTTACAACTCATATTCATAATGCATAACTTATAACTCTTTAAAAAATGAACTTAAAACTACATAAACCACTTTGTGTCTTTGATCTTGAAACGACTGGAACAAATGTCGGGAAAGACAGAATTGTTGAGATTTGCATTCTAAAAGTAAATCCTGATTCTTCAAGAGAAAGCAAAACATGGAAAGTTAATCCGGAAATGCCAATTCCTCTATCTTCAAGTGAAATTCATGGTATTTATGATGAAGATGTAAAAGATGCTCCGACCTTTAAAGAAATTGCATCTAAAGTAGTAGAAATGATTTCTGGCGCAGATTTGGGTGGGTTTAATTCTAATAGATTTGATGTTCCCTTATTGGCTGAAGAATTGCTTCGTGCAGATTTTGATTTTGACTTAAGTAAATTCAAATTGGTAGATGCACAAACGATCTATCATAAAATGGAACCGAGAAATTTGGGCGCAGCTTACCAGTTTTATTGTGGGAAAACTTTAGAAAACGCACATTCGGCAGAAGCTGATGTTTTGGCAACTTTTGAAGTTCTGGATGCTCAGGTGGGAAAATATGATGATGTTCCGAAAGAAATCAATGCATTAAGCGAGTTTAGTTTCCACAATAAAAATGCTGATTTGGCAGGTTTTATAGGACTGAATGATAAAAATACCGAGGTTTTTAATTTCGGAAAATATAAAGGACAAGGCGTGAAAGATGTTTTCAAAAAAGACCTTGGATATTACGGATGGCTTCAGAATGCTGATTTCCCGCTGTACACGAAGAAAGTTTTTACAAAAATTCAGTTATCAAGTAAATTTTAAAATATGAGTGATTTAGTTAAGTTCAAATTTTACGAAACAGCTCTCGAAGCCAACAGAGATAAACAGATCTTAGCTGAAAACGACATTCAGAGCTTTATTGCCAACGAACAGACCATTCAGTCAGATTGGTTATTATCACAGGCTTTAGGCGGAATTCAACTGCAGGTTTTTGAAGATGACTTTCAAAACGCTGAAAAGATTCTCACTGATTATCACGAAAATAATAAATTCTCTTTGGAAGTTGAACACACAGTTGCTGACCCAAAATTTGATTTTGTCTGCCCAAAATGCGGTTCAAACCATATTTACAGAGACGATAGCTCAACAAGTTTTTTTGGAATTTCTTTGATTTCAAGCCACAAATTTGTGTGTTATTATTGTGAGAATGAGTTTACACACGAATAAAAAAAGCATTCTTTGTCATTCTGAAAGAATCTAAATAATGTTTTAAATATACGCTTAGATTCCTCCGGAATGACAAACATATTGTAGAATGTTTAGTCTTGAAAAGAATGACAAAAGTTTAGCCCCGATTGTAGTGGAAATCCTTTTTTGAAAAAAAAAGATTGCAACGGAAAGCGGGAAATAGCTCCTAAAAATATGTTTAACTAAATAAAAAGATTGCTTCGCCTTCGGCTCGCAATGACAAAAATTATGAAAATAATCTGCATAGGAAGAAATTATAGCGAACACGCAAAAGAATTGGGAAATGCAATTCCTGAAAAGCCGGTTATCTTTATGAAACCCGACACAGCAGTTTTAAAAGGAAATGATTTTTATATTCCTGAATTTTCCAATGATGTTCATTATGAACTGGAAGTGGTGGTGAAAATCTCTAAAGGCGGAAAATACATCCAGAAAGAAGTTGCTGATAAGCATTATGACGAAATTGGCTTAGGAATTGATTTTACAGCGAGAGATTTGCAGAGCGACTTAAAATCTAAAGGTCTTCCCTGGGAACTGGCGAAAGGATTTGACGGTTCTGCAGTGGTCGGAAATTTCTTCAAAAAAGAACAGTACAATCTTGAAAATCTACAGTTTTCATTGCTTAAAAACAAGGAAGAAGTACAACATGGAAATTCAAAAGACATGATATTTAAGATTGATGACATCATCGCTTTTGTTTCGCAGTATTTTACTTTAAAAGTGGGTGACCTCATCTTTACCGGTACTCCTGAAGGTGTAGGCAAAGTATCTGAGAACGATATTCTGGAAGCATATCTTGAAGAAGAAAAAGCTTTAGATATCAGAATATTATAAAAATTAACAAGATTTTTTTACAATTTTTACTATCTTTAAGGAGACCAATTTAAAAATGAAAATATGATAAACATAGTATTGCCAGTAGATTTTGGCGAAAAAACAGATCATCTTGTAGACGGAGCAATACAATTTGCAAAGAAGGTGAACGGAAAGATCAATTTGATACACGTTGCACCCACAGACATCGGTTTTGCAATTGGAGATATGGGCTATCAGTATTTTCCTGAAGTGGAAGAAAACGAAATAAGAGAAGAGCTTGTACTACTTAATAAAATTAACCAAAGAATTTTGGCTCAGAATATAGACTGTGAACATATTTTGAAGCAGGGAATCGCTAAAGATATTATTCTGGAATATGCAGATACTAAAAATGCAGACTTCATCGTAATGGGCTCACACGGAAGAAGCGGAATTTATGATGTTTTTGTAGGAAGTCTAACCAAAGGAATTACTAAAAATTCTAAAATCCCTGTTTTGGTTCTGCCAATACACGATTAAGAGTAAATACCAACATAAAAAAGACCGATCAAAAATGACCGGTCTTTTTATTATATAACCAATTAATTAACCTTCTTTTTTATAGATCGAGGGATCATAATAAGGGTTTTTACCCTCAGTTGGGGAATAATATTCTTTGTCTTTGTCTCCTCCAAGTGTTACCACCAAGACATAGCACCAATATGTAAATAGTACGCAACAAACGATGAATAAAATCCAGTTGAGTACGTTTCCAAAGGTTGAGAAAAACCCGAAAGACCATTTGAAAACATCACTTAAGAATAGAAAGAAAGACGTCATTATTTTCCTTTTTTAAATTAACTTTGCACAAATTTATAAAAAATGTTTAGATTACTTTCAAAAGAAAGCAATATTTTTTCAATTCCTGTTTACATCGGCTTTCTTCTGTTTGGAGTAATTATATTTAATATCCTGAATTTCAGCACATATGAGGCGATCATTGCCGTGATAACATTTTTAGGAATCTCTTTGGGATATTTTTGTTTTAATGCCATTGCTCTGAATTACCAAACGCATCTGCCGTTATTTCTCTACACATTTTTTGTTTTTGGATTGTATCCGGGAACATTGGATATCGGAATTGCCGTATCATTGCTGACCAATGCTTTCCTTTTACTACTGCTTACCAGTACAGATGAAGATCTTAGAAAAAAATCTTATGTTTTGGTAGGTGCAATTCTAGCGCTGAATTTTATATTTCTTCCTACCATCTGGCCTACCATTTTATTTGTACTGATTCACCTGATTGTAACTTCAGACAGAATAGGACTCAATATTTTCAGATTTATTTTAGGAATGTCATTAATTGCGTTCAGTTATTTCTCTTTAATGTTTTTCTTTAAATTCAACGAGTGGAATTCGGATTACCTGCCATTCGGAAAAATAAAATTCGTGACAGATTTCACCGAACTCATCCCATTAATTCCAATTTTTATGATGTTGATCTATGCAATATATGATCATTTTAAGCATTATAATAAGAAGAGTCCTGTAAGCAGATATAAATATTCTTTTCTGCTTGTATTTTCATTTGCCCAGCTCGTAAGCATTGTTTTATACATGAATAGTAATTACGAATATCTGCTGCTGTTAGCATTTCCTGCAACCATAATAATCAGCAGAATGCTTAAATTTTTGCCGAAATACTGGATTCAGGAATTAAGTTTATGGGTAATTATTGCGAGCTTAATTACTTTTAAAGCAGGAACACATTTCGATTTATTTTAAAAAAAAAAATTATGATTCAAATAGACGATAAATTAATTTCTGAAGATATTTTCTCTGAAGAATTTGTATGTAATCTCACCAAATGCAAAGGTGCTTGTTGTGTGGAAGGTGATGTGGGAGCACCGTTAGATAAGGACGAATTGGTTATTTTAGACAATATTTTTGATAAAATAAAACCCTATCTTACTCAAGACGGAATAAAAGCTCTGGAAGAACAGGGAACATGGACAACCGATCCGATGGACGGAATGTACGTCACCCCGATGATTGAAGATGCCGAATGTGCCTACGTTACATTTGACGAAAGAGGAATTACAAAATGCGGGATCGAAAAAGCCTATGAAGACGGATCTATCGACTGGCAAAAACCGATCTCTTGTCATCTATACCCGATACGGGTTACAGAATACTCTTCATTCACTGCTTTGAATTACCATGAATGGCCTATTTGCAACGATGCCTGTACTTTAGGTAAAGAACTTCAGGTTCCGGTATATAAGTTCTTAAAGACGCCTTTAACACGTAAATACGGAGAAGACTTTTACGCAACGTTAAGCGAAGTTGCCGAAGAGTGGAAAAAGGAATATGGATCTTAGTTGAAATCTATCGCTTTACTAAAAACAAACAACCGCAGAAAATCTCTGCGGTTGTTTTATTCATCGATTAAGATGAATGATTACCTGGCTACAGAAGCTGTTACGCTTGCAGTTTCAGTTTTCTTTGGTGCGCTTTCCCAACCGTCTTCAGGCATTAAGGTCGCAACTATTCTGTTTTTCATAAGATATTTTTTAGCAACATCCTGCAAATCTTTTACAGTCAGTGCTTTTACTTTATCCTGATAATTTAAGATTTCATACTTATCACTTCCATCCAACTGATTTTTTGCGATAGCATTCATCCAGTAGCTATTATCTTTGATGTCTGTATTGTAGTCATTCATTTCACCTTCTTTGTACTTATCAAGATCTTTCTGATCAGGACCTTTTTCAATCAGTTTTTGAATTTCGGTGATTGCACTTTTAGTCAGTTTATCCGCATTCTCAGGTCCACATGGGAAACTGATGCTAAAGCTGTAGTTTCCGTAAGGAACTTTACCCATTCCCCCTCTTGCTCCGCCACCGTAGATTCCGCTTTCGTCTTCTCTCAGTTTTTCAATAACTTTTATTGTAGCCACTTCTCCTAGTGCAGATAATGCCATAGCTTCTTTCTCGTTATACGGAGTTTCTCCGGAATAAACGATTTGAACCATACTCTTAGGATCTTTACCTTTCTTATACACTTTGGTGTGATCACCCGTTATCGATCTGTATCCTGTATCTTTAAAGTTGGTCGCTTTTCCAGAGCTTGGTAAGCTTGCGATATACTGTAAAACTTCATTTTTAAATTTAGCTTCATCAATGTTTCCTACGAAATAGAAATGGAAATTACCGGCATTGGCAAATTTATCCTTGTATACATCGTACGCTTTTTTGTAATCAGTGGCTGCCCAATCTTTTTCCATCGGAATTAAACCAATAAATCTCGGATTCTTCTGTTGTGTAAATTTAGCATGCTCACTGGAAAAGTAGAACTGAGGATCAGAAAGTAAATTATCCATCATGGCAGACTGCTTCATTTTGTAAGCATTGAATGCTTCCGGACTATAATTTAATCCTGTAAAATAAGCATAAATTAGCTCCAATGCAGAACCAAGATCTTTTTGGTTGGTTCTTCCATTGATTCCTTCAGTTAAAGTACCGATAAAAGGATTTACACTTGCCTGCTTCCCTGCTAAATAATTGGTAAGATCTGCTTTAGAATTGCCATTTACACCCGCTTCGGCTAAAGCCTGATAAGCAAATTGGGTTTTGTTATAATCTGAATCATTCAATAAAGAATTTCCACCTAAACTTCTTGCCGTGAAAACAATTTCATCATCTTTGAAATCTGTTTTTTTGAAAGTAACTTTTGCTCCGTTTCCTAAAGTCCAGGTGGTAGTACCCAGCTTGGCATCAGTATCTGTTGTAGCAATTTTACCTTCAGATTTGAAAGGTTTAACCAAATTTTTGATTGCGGCTTTCTCTTCGTAAGGTTTTAGATCTGCCATTTTTACATTATCAAAGGTTTTTAGAACCATCGCTTCAGTTGGCATTGTAATATTGTCCTTCTTCGGACCGGTAAGTATCACTACTCTGCTGTCTTCTTTTACCATTTTCTTGATCACCTCATTAGTCTGAGCTAACGTAACTGTTGGTAAAAACTTCTTGGTATCTTCATATTCCCAGGCGATTCCCGGCATCGGTTCCTGCTCCAGGAAATTTCTTACATACTCGTCTATCAACATATCGCTTTCCGTTTTGTCGCGATTGTTGTAGGATCTTTCCATATTAGACATCATTTGAGCCTTTGCTCTATCTAATTCGCTTTGAGTAAATCCAAATCGTTTTGCCCTTTCCGTTTCTTCCAGTAAAACCTTCAAAGCACTCACCTGGTTTCCATCTTTTACCATCGCATATCCTTGGAAAGCTTCTTTTGTTCTGCCCACAACACCGCCGTGATATACAGACCCGAATGTGAACGGAGGGTTGTTTGAATTGACCAATTCTCTCAATCTGTTGTTCAGCATTGTGGTGGCCAGATTTTCTACCAAGCTTTGGTTGTATTGTTCTACAGTAACGTCTGGTGAGTAAGATTCCGTATCTTTCATCATAAACTGAACCATAGAACTGGTAGCATCAGGATCGGTTTCTATTGCTACAAGAGTTTGCTCGTGGTTGGGTAAATCAAAAGTTTTTCTTTCTCTTGGCTTAGAAGGATTTTTATATTTGGTGAAATTATCTTTAATTTTCTTTTCTACTTCTTCTACATTGATATCTCCCACCACTACAATTGCCATCAAATCTGGTCTGTACCAGTCTTTGTGAAACTGTCTGATCACATCTGGATTAAAGTTTTGCAGAACCTCCTTTTTACCAATAGGTAATCTGTCGGCATAGTGAGATTTGTGCAACATCTTAGGAAGATACTTATCAGACATTCTTTTGTCTGCACCTAATCCCAGTCTTAATTCTTCAAGTACAACGCCTCTTTCTTTATTAATCTGCTCGTCCGTCAATGTTGCGTTAAAAGCCCAGTCTTCCATTACTTTAAGACCTGCATCAAAATTTCCGGGCTTGTCTAAAGGAACAGGAAGCATATAAACCGTTTCGTCAAAGCTTGTATATGCATTAAGATGCTGACCGAATTTCACGCCAATTGACTGTAGAAAGTCTACCAGTTTGTTATCCGGGAAATTTTTGGTTCCGTTGAAGTTCATATGCTCCATAAAGTGGGCAAGACCTCTTTGGTTTTCGTCTTCAAGGATAGATCCTGCATTGATTGCCAAACGGAAATCTACCTTTTTTTCGGGTAATGTATTTTTTTTGATGTAGTACTTCATCCCATTTGGAAGAGTTCCTGTTTTTACAGATGCATCCATCGGGATATTCTGTGCAAATGCACCAGATGAAGCCATAAAGACAACTCCCAATGACAATAGAATTTTTTTCATACAATTGATATTTAAATTTTCGGGATAAAAATATACATTATTCACAATTACAAGAAATTTTATTTGCCAGATTTTAGTTAAAATTGAGTTAAAATTATTTTTATAAAAAAAGACCGGAAAATTTCCGGTCTTTTGGGTATATTAAAATGATGTATTCTATTTGAAATCAGCTTCGCTCACTCCAGAATTCAGTGTGATCTTTGTTGTTTTGATGGTCACTTTTTGTCCACCACCTTCAGCTTCTATCAGCTCAGGAAATTTAATTCCGTCTACCGTCATATAACTTTTCATGACCGCATCTCCCTGTCCGCTTCCTGCTTTGTAAAGCAAACCTGTAGCAGCATCAAAATAAAATTTTCCTTTATCTGAAGATAACACATGGTAATCTTTCCCATCTATTTTTTCAACCGATACCGTTTGAAAACTTGCAGGATCATAAGACAGTGCATCAATCGTCTGACTTTTTTTCAGTTCAGGAATTTTATCTGCCGGAAATTCAGTTTTTGCTCCCATCTGGTTCATATATCCTTTTTCGCCGTCAAAGACCTGAGTCATCTCCTGTCCCATTACCGTTTGTACAGATTTGAATTTATTTCCCATTTTCTTTGTGGTAGAAGTGATCTCCATACCTTGTGCTGAGATTACGTTTTCAATAACGGTAGATTTTACAGCTTCCAGTTTTGATTTCCCTCCAAGAGCAGTAATATAGTTATCAATTACCTGTTTTGGAGTGATCTGTGATGTAGCTGCCGCAGATTTTACGGTAGCCGTAGATGTTTTTTGCGCTACTGCTGATGTAGAAAAAAGTACAGCGCAGAAAAACGGAACGATTATCTTTTTCATATTACTATTAAATTTATGGTGTAAATATAGGAAATTTGATTGGTATAAGGATATGAAGATTTGCATTGAAAAATAGAATCATCAACAACAAAACCCACCAAGTTGGTGGGTTTTAATTTATATAAAAAGTAAATTACTTCTTCAATTCTTCTAAAAACTCGTCGTGAGAGATTACAGTTTCTTTTTTAGTCGCTTTTTCAAGAATTACATCTTTTAGTTTTGCCATAGCAACTTCAGAAGAGATCTGTCTTACCTGCTCCTGGTCTTTCAACATTTCAACAGCGTATTTCTGAATTTCTTCGTCTCCTAAATGATGAATTCCATAGATCGCCAATTGGTTTCTTACCAACTGCTCTGCCTGAGCCAAAACATCAGCGTAATCTAATTTGATATCATTATCAGACATCAATTTACCTTCGATGATCTGGTATTTTAACTGAGTTTTCTCTGCTTCAAGAATTCCTTTTGCCTGCTCTTCAGACTGGATGTTCTGGTTTGAGAATACCAACCACTTCGTCAGGAATTCTTCAGGAAGCTTTACTTCTTCTTTTTCAGAAACCTGCTCCAATACTTTATTCACAAAGTGTACGTCTGCATTTTGCTGGAAGTATTCATCAAGCTCAGTTTTTACTTTATCTTTAAGTTCTTCTTCACTTTTGATATTTCCTTCACCGTAAACTTTATCAAACAATTCCTGATTAAGTTCTGCTAAGTTTAAGCTGTAGAAATCTTTTACTTTCACTTCAACTTCAGCGTGGTGTAAATGCTCAGCTTCTTCTTTAGTGAATCCTAGTTCTTTAGCCAGGTTTTCGTCAGAAGTAAGAGTTTCTTTAGAAACTTTCACAGACTCATCCATTTTCAGCCCTTTTACCAATTTGAAAACGTCCTTGTTTTCAGCAGTAATGGTAGCATTTTTAGGTTGGTGGTGGTGCTCACCTTCAGCATCTTCTTCCACTACCTGAGAAATTTCCAGGTTGATGTAAGAATCTTTAGCGATTTTGTCTTGCGGAACCTGCTCTGCAAAACGTTTCTGCATATTCTCGATGCTTTTGCTGATTTCTTTATCAGAAGCTTCTACTTTGTAATGAGGAGCTTCGTATTTAGCCAAATCTATAGTAAATTCTGGTTCGTAACCAACTTCGAAAGCAACTTCCAACTTCTCTGCATTGTGATTGAAATCATTTACAGGCTGAGGAACTGGCTGACCAACCAATCTTAGTTTGTTTTCGTTGATATAGTTATTCAAAGCATCAGAAACTTGTTTGTTGATTTCTTCGAATGCAATCCCTGCTTCATATTGCTTTCTAACCATACTCAAAGGCACTTTTCCTTTTCTGAAACCAGGAACCTGTGCGTTTTTAGCATAATTAATCAATTGCTTTTCTACTTTTTCTTTGTAGTCAGATTTCTCCAATGTTACTGTAAGCAATGCACTTACATCATCATGGTTTTTTGCGGTAACCTTCATTATTGATTAAAATTTTAGGTTGCAAAAATATGAATTTTTTATTAAAATGAATCATTAAAGATAAATTCTTCGTCATCAAATATTTATAAATAAAAAAACCACTGAAATTTCAGTGGTTTTTGTCTGCCATAAAAGCTTTTTATTAATTGCTGAGGTTAAACGTAGCTTCTGCATCAGTTTCACCGCCTACTACACTTCCCCATGCCGTACCATTTTGCGCAGAACTTGCACTTTGCGGAGCGTGGATTAAATCTAATTTTAAAAACGGTGCAGAAGAATTAACTACACTCACCACATTCCATTTGGTTATAAGACCTACTTTGCCTAAATCTCCTGTTGATAATACACCGTCTTCTCTCGTAAGATTAATAGTAGATTTAGGAAAATCAAAAATAATAAAATGCTCGTCTTTAGCATCAATGATTTCCTGCGTAACATCATCATTACCATTATAAAATCTCGTGTTTACAATATAAGATTTTCCGTTGGTAAGAGGAATGGTAGGAATTCCTCCTGCTCCTATGCTGTAGTTATACTCTACTGCAATTGCTCCCGGCGCGTCTTCTTTTACTAATAATAGGATATTTGTAAGCTCTTCCTGTGGAATATCGTCTTCATCTGCCGAATCTCTCTGGCAAGAAACAACACTGATTGTGATGAATAAAACCGCTAATAATTTGATAATATTTTTTGTATTGAATACGTTTTTCATTTTGATAATTTTAAAATTTAATTAAATAATTTTTTAGAATTTTTTAGAATCTGTATCTAAAGTTTAAAATAAAGTTTCTTCCTGCCTCATCTGCGAAGAATCTTAAACGATTCAGGTAATCTCTGTACGAAATATTGAAGACATTATTCACGATAAGACCTGCAGAAAGATTTTTGCTGATATTTACACCTGTCTGAATATTCCAAAGTGAATATCCGTTTGGCGGTGTGCTGAAATCGATCTCTGTATTGACCAATTCACCATCCAAATAAATTTCCAGTGGAGCATTTCTGATCGGGAATCTGGTTTGTCTTAAAGAGGTTTGATTTTCAACAGTGAAATAAAAATTATTCCATTTTTCTTTCTTGAATTGCAACGCATTGGAGAAATTTGGAGGCATCATTAAAATCAACGGTTCGTTGTTGGTTTCGTCCTGGCCGTGAACATAACTTCCTTTTCCAACATAAGTAAAATCTTCAGTCAGTTTCCAATTGATATCCAGGTCTAAACCGTACATTTTGGCATCGATCTGCTGATATTGCCATTCTGGGAAAACTCCCCTGATTGTCCCTTTGATACCGACCGGAACTTCATTAATGAAATTTTTGGTCATAAAAAAATAAGGATTTACGGAAATATTAAGTCCTTTCAACACATTAAATCTTGAATCTACTGTAAGATTGAACTGATGTCCCTGCTCATTTTTCAATGCCATATCTCCGGTTTCAATGATTCCTGCAGAATGATGTAATCCGTCAGAGAATAATTCTGCAACATTCGGAGATCTGCCTACTTTCGCATAATTGAATCTGAGATCAAACATAGAACTAGGGTGATATTCCAGCCCTGCATTAAATGAAACATTATTATAATTCAGTTGAGGACGTGTCAAAACTCTGTTTTGATCAGTTTTCACATAGAACTGAGGAAAAACATCTGCATATCTTTCTTTCCAATCACTTTTATCATACCATTTGGTGACATCATAACGGGCAAAATCATATCTCGCTCCTGCTTCAAAATTAAAATCCTGAGAAATTTTATACTTAAAAACAGAATAAATTCCCGCAGAATATTTATCATAATTAGGAATCAAACGTCTTGCTTTTGTCGCAGGATCTGAATAATTGTTTTGAAAACCTGCATCAATTCCTGTTTCCAGAGACCATTTTTCCCTTTCCAATAAATCATTTAGGTTAAACTGATGGGTCATTAATTCGAGATCCAAAGAAGGGATGTCTTTCAACTCTCCTCTTCTGATGTCATATTCCTGTCTGTGATTGTACTGATAGCTGTATGTTGCTGATAATTTTCCTATATTTTCAAACCTTTTGAAAGCAGAAACTTTCGCAATTTGATGCTCAACAACCTGTCTAGGATTATCGATATCATAACTGAATTTTCCTGAATAAATCGGTGGATTTGCGCTCATTGCACGGTAATAATCACCTGAATTGGCAACATGAGAATCTCTCAGAATCCCAATGTTTTGGTTGGTTAAATAATAATCAAATGAAATTCCTTTTTCATAAGAATTATTCTGAACCGTAAAATTAAAAGATGAAAAATCCATTCCTGTATTCTTCAGGTTGTAATCAGGAGCACTTTGATCGCCCAGTTTCTTAATGCTTCCGCCAGACTTTACAGCCCATCCGCTTTTCCAGACTTTAGCAACATCTGCATCAAAAGCCAGACCTCTTCCGTTGGAAATACCTGAAAGACCGACTGAACCTTTGATTGTATCTTTTTTAGGAAAAATTTCAGGTTCCATTACCACGACTCCACCGATGGCATCACTTCCATATTTCAATGCTGATGCACCTTTAATGACATCGATATGTTGAAAATTATTGATATCAACATTTGGTGCATGTTCTACTCCCCATTCTTGTTCTGCCAGTTTTACTCCGTTATTTAAAATAGCGATTCTACTTCCGTACAGCCCATGAATAATAGGTTTTGAGATGTTATTTCCTGTTTTTAACGCGGTAACACCTGAAATTTTGGATAATAAATTCCCCAGATTATCGGTAGAATTTCTTTCTATCTCCGTTTTATCAAGAGTTTTTATAATTAAAGAACCGTTTTTCTTGTGATTTCCATGTATGGTTACCGTTTCTATATCCTGAATATGGTGCTCAAGAGTAATGACGAGATGCATATCCTGTGTAATTCCTACATTTTCAGTATAATCATTACAATCAGGATGTGTAGCAATAAGTATATATTTCCCAGCAGGAATTTTATTGAATGAAAACTTCCCTTTTTTGTCTGTTTTAGCAGTAAAATCTCCAATTTTTACCACAGCATTTTGCAGCATGGTTTTATCATGGAAATCCTGAACAACACCTGCTACACTATGGGTTTTTTGTGCGTTTGTAAATGCAAATCCTGTAAGGATCAACATTAAACTATATATCAATTTCATTGTAAATAGATAGATTTCGTACTTTAAAAAAGCACATTCTTAATCGTGAAAATAAATGAATAGCGGATTTGTACATGCAAAATATACAGTGCATTAACGTGTTTAGATGTATAGAATACATTAAATTGTTATTCTTAATGACTTAATAGCCCCCATTTTCCCATTGAGTGAGGTAAGCCTTAAAAATTTAAGTCAAATCCGGTAAGTAAATCTGTAATTAAGAAATTGTGGGTGGACCCCGAAGCTGAAAAGTGAATTTTGTCTGAGACCAAACTCTTTCCTGAACCGCAATAATTTGCTCTACCTCGTGCGTATAGCTCTCGAAAGCAAAACTAAATTCTTCGGGAATTAAGGTGTTTCCGGTTGCTAAGAAATGACAGGCCAAACAGTCGCCGGCTTTTTCTTTAGAAAGGTTTTTTGAAATATTATTCTCTGATTTTTTTAAATTAAAACCTATAAAAACATCAGCAGAATCGTGACTGTGAAAGCTTGAAGAAAACAGCGCAAAAAAGTAGATCCCAAACATCAGCTTGGAAATAAAACTTTTCAGATTTCTGCTTTCTTTAAAAATCATCTGGCAAAAATAAGAATAATATTTTAAAGCTTTTTAAATAAAGATTAAATTATAGTTATTTAATGATGATTGTATCTTTATTCACAAACGTATCGCTCCTACGGAGCTCAAATCATTGTTATACTATTTACAAACATGATGATGTTATGGAGTTTCAGCTTTTTAAAATAAATCCTCAAATTTACAATCTGGAGATTACTTCATTTACAAATCGGATATGTGTAAAAAGCACTACTTTTCACAACAAAAAAAAGATGAGTGATACACCCATCTTTATTATTTATATTGAATAGAAAATCAACCAAGTTGTGTTCCCAGATATTCCCATTCCTGCAAAGCTGCATCAAGGTCTTCTTTCGTTTTGTTGTATTTTTCTAAAGTTTCTTCAGAAGGATTTTCAGTCGTAAATGAAGCTTCCATATTTTCGATAGCTGTTTCCAACTCAGAAATTTTTTCTTCTACTTTTTTGATTTTATTCTGAATATTCTTTTGTTCTTTGCTTACGATGACAGTAGATTTAATTTCAGCTTTGGCTTGCTTTTCTTCAGCTTTAGCTTTTTCTACAACCTTAACCTCATCATCATGAAGTTTCGCTTTTTCGGCAGAGATTTCTCTAATGGATTCTTTTTGTCTGAATTCAAGATACTCATTCACACTTCCTAAGAATTCTTTCATTCTGCCATCACGGAATTCGTAAATCTTATCACAAAGTCCTTGCAGGAATTCTCTGTCGTGAGAAATCACAATCAAAGTACCTTCAAACTTCTGTAATGCCAATTTGATAATCTCTTTAGACTGAATATCCAAGTGATTGGTAGGCTCATCCATAATCAACGTATTGAAGGGACGAAGCAATAATTTACACAATGCCAAACGGTTTCTTTCCCCTCCGGAAAGCACTTTGGTCTTTTTATTTACCGCTTCCCCCTGGAATAAGAAAGAACCCAATAAATCTCTTACTCTAGGTCTTGTTTCTTCGGTTGCAGAATCTTCTGCTTCTTCCAAAACGGTTTTATTTGGCGTTAAAACTTCTTCCTGATTTTGGGCGAAGTATCCGATATTGACATTATGACCCAAGTTCCAGGTTCCTGAATAATCCTGAATATCTCCGGCAAGAATTTTCGCCAAAGTTGTTTTCCCCTGTCCGTTTTGTCCAAGAAGAGCAATTCTGTCGCCTCGCTGAACGATGAAATCTACCTCATCGAAAATCTGCTTTTTACCATAAGCTTTACCCAAGTGTTCAGCTTCAAAAATTACTTTCCCGGGAACAACAGATTGTACGAAACGAATATTGAATTTTGAAACGTCTTCATTATCAACCTCAATACGGTCAATTTTATCTAATTTTTTAATAAGCGACTGCGCAAAAGATGCTTTGGTAGCACTTGCACGGAACTTATTAATGTTATCTTCCATTTGTTTGATCTCCGCATCCTGATTCTTTTTTGCCTGAATCAGTTTTTCACGGCGTTCTTCACGCATCACCAAATATTTGGTGTAGTTGGTTTTATAATCGTCTACTTTTCTGTTATTCACATCAAAAGTACGGTTACAAACTGCGGTCATAAACTGTTTGTCGTGACTTACCAAAACGATTGCACCGGGATAATCTTTCAAAAAGTTTTCCAACCAGATGATTGATTCCATATCCAGGTGGTTGGTAGGCTCATCGAGAAGCATCAGGTCATTTTTCTGAAGAAGCAGTTTTGCCAATTCAATTCTCATTCTCCACCCTCCGGAAAATTCGTCTGTTATTTTTTGGAAATCATCTGCTTTAAAACCTAAACCAAACAATACTTTTTCAATATCCCCTTCCAGATTGTAAGCGTCATGATGCATTAAAATATCGTTCAGCTCCGTCATTTTGTTGATGATGTCTGTATAGGCATCACTTTCGTAATCGGTTCTTGTTGCGAGCTGATGATTGACTTCTTCCAATTCATTTTTCCATGCATTAATTTGCTCAAAAGCCTGCATGGTTTCATTCCAAACGGTTCTTCCTTTTACAAAATCAAGATCCTGTTTCAGAAAACCGATGGTAATATTTCCTTCCGGAACCACCAAACCTTCATAAAAAGTAATTTCTTTGGAAAGCATTTTCAGCAAAGTGGATTTTCCCGCTCCGTTTTTACCAACCAAACCAATTTTATCATCCTTTTTAATGGTGAAATTCACGTTTTGAAACAAGTAGTTTCCCGAATGATGTAAGCCTAAACCTTGAACCGAAAGCATCTTTATGAGTAATTAATGATGAATAATGTCTACCGAATATTTTTCGGGTGCAAAAATACGGAAAATAAAGGACTTTAAATTTAATAATTCTTAACTGTGACGTGAAAACAGCTTTGCTGACGTTCTTTGATGTAAAAAATACGACCTGCATCAGCATAATATTTCAAAACTTTTTCTAAAGCTGCCTCTAATTTTGGGTTTGTTTTCAGTTTATTGTTAAATCTCACGTACGAAATATCAAAGGAGTTCCCATAATTATGCGAACTGATTCCCATTGAGGCATTAGAATTAACTTTTCTTAATCTACATTGGTCTTCGAGTGTTCTGGTAAGGGATGAAACAGTAAAGGTATGTCCTTTACTTTCTTTACTGAATCTTGAACCTATTTTTTCTAAAGTCGTTTTAGCTTTTGACACTAAATAGGGTCTGCTGTAATCCAGTTTTTGAACCCTATATCCCTTCCCTGTTTTTTTTACGGTATGGAATTTACCTTTATTGATATACTTCTGAACTTGCGAAGTATTTTTAAGAATATTCACATTAAAACTCTTGGATGCCGCTAGATGCGGCTTGTACAAAGGAGTGGGTTCAACTTTCAAAACTTCTGTTAAATCATAGCATGATGTAGATTTTTTTAAGGCCTGACCATTGAAAAAATAATAAAAAAAGAAAAGCAGAATACAAAGCAACTTTCTCATTAAGTACAATTTTGAAATTAAATATAAAATAATTGATTGTGCAATTCCAAAGATATTAAATTAATGCATTCTCATAATATTTTATGAATAAAATCTTTATCATAAAAAAAGTTAATAAATTACATAAATCGCACTCATTTTTAAATATTATACACAATAATTTATTTAACATCAATTAAGTTTGAATAATTAATTTTTGTACATTCGCTGAACAATTTAAAAATACATTAAAGATGATTTCAAAAACTTCAAAATTCGTGGCTGAGATGCTCGGCACAATGGTACTTGTTCTCATGGGATGCGGAAGCGCAGTGATTGCAGGTGCAGATGGTACAACAGGAGTAGGACTTCTGGGAATTTCTTTCGCATTTGGTTTAAGCGTGGTAGCAATGGCTTATGCAATAGGTCATATTTCGGGATGCCATATCAACCCTGCCATTTCAATAGCCATGGTTGCTGCAGGAAGAATGAAAATTGATGAAGCAATTCGATACATCATTGCCCAAATTATTGGTGCAATTATGGGCGCAGGAATTCTATATGTGATTTTCACCAATCACCCAGGTGCGGAAATGGGACCATGGGCATTGGGATCAAACGGATGGGGAACAGGATATTTGGATGCTTACAATTCCACAGCTGCATTTGTTGCTGAATTTATTTTTACTTTTATTTTCCTGATGGTGATATTAGGTTCAACTTCTACGAAAAATATCAACGGTGGATTTGCAGGTTTAGCCATTGGATTTTCTTTGGTGTTGATTCATATTGTCGGAATTAAAGTAACAGGAGTTTCTGTAAATCCGGCAAGAAGTATTGGCCCGGCTATTTTCGCAGGTGGTGAGGCACTTTCACAGCTATGGCTATTTGTTGCTGCACCGGTTTTAGGAGGTGTTGCAGCAGCTTTCACTTACAATGTATTAATGGAAAGACCAGAATCTGCAAAATAAACTTCACAACTATATATCAAAAATAAATCCTGTCTTTCGGCAGGATTTTTCTATTTCGGTTTCTTTATTTCGAAAGGATTTTTAAAAATAAGTTCTTCGTGTTTTCCTTTTATTTCTAATTTTCTCTGTAATAAATTAAGTGCCATTTTTCGAATAAAAAGATCTTTATCATTCAGTTTCCAATAAGAATCTTCGTGTACTTTTTTGGGTGAACGGATCATATAGAATTCTGTATCCCAACTATCTTCATTGTGATAAAACTCAATAATTCCGCAGTGTTCGGGAATTTGAGAATGCTCAATCATTCCCATCGGAAGTAGAAAACTAAATGCATTACAAGGATAATCGCCACAACAAATTTTGTCATGCTTCAGGAATTTTTCTCCGGTTTTTGTATTAATATATGACTTTTTAAAATCGTTTTTAAAATCACTCTTTGAAAGTTTGATTTCAATTTCATGACTGAAACCTTCAGAATCAATAATCAAAACATCTGCTTCCCAATCTGAATGAAAGTGATTGCTCAACACGATTTCTTTCTCAAAATCGCAATTCGCATGAATGTAAGCATGAACCAGTTCTTCTATTTTAAGCACGTTTTAAGTTTTTTTTATTTAAACGCAAAGTCCGCAGATTTCTTAATATTATTGAGCATATTTTTTCGTTCGCAAAGGCGTTCCATTTAGCAAGGACTCAAACCCTAACACTCTCCTACTTTCAAACCCGTTAACTCACTAATAGACTACATCCACGAATATCCGAATGATCTATTCTTCCCAGCACCTGAAATTTCTTCTCATCTTCTGTCAACAATTTACCCAAATCCTGCGTTGCAATGAATGCACATGAGTGAATATTTGCCAGATCGATAATATTAATTGCTCCCGTTTTTCCGGCAGCTTCATAACTAAAAGGATCTTCTACATTTCTGATCAAAACCCTCATCCAATTTGGACATTCGTAAACATTACTGCCTAAAGAATAAGCCTGGGAAAGCAATTCTGTCATCGAATATTCTGAGTATATTTTCTCAGTTTTAAAACCTTCCTGAAGAATTATCAACAGTTCGTCTTTCGTCATTTCTCCTTTACGCCCTTTCATTCCGCCCGTTTCTATAACGGCCAGATTGTTATATTGTTGGAGTATCGAGGAGTTTGATGTACAATAATCCAGAAAATCCAGAAGCGCAAAAGAAACTCCGAAAAGAATGACTTTCTTGTCTTTTAATTCATTTAAAAGCTTCAATAAATCTGCGTGATTGTAAAGAAAATATCCATTTTCTGGTTTGTCTGATTTTTTCATCAGAAAATCCACCATATAAATCAATGATGAGTTTTGTTTTTCGAGATAACTTGGAAGCAAACCTAAAAATATGAAATCTTCAGGCTTTCCGATGAACCGGTCGAAGCTTTTGTAAATGCTTTCCTGATATATATTTTCGTTTGTAATGAAATGTTTAGACAAATTCATCTGCGTTGTTCCGGAGCTTTGAAAAAACAGATCTGTAGAAATATTCTGATCTACAATCTTATGATTTTTAAACATCTCTATCGGCAAAAAAGGAATTTTATCTAATGACTTCACTCCTTCAATGTTGATATTCAGATAATCTACAAATTTTCTGTAAACCTCAATATTTTTGTATTGATACCGAAAAGTTGTCAGTGCCACATCCAAAAATTCTTGTTCGTTCTGTATGTCAAATATACTTTTCAATTTAATTTAAAATAACTTTTGTGCCTTATTGATTCATTTTGAATCATATAGGAAATTTGATTGTAATTTTAAGAAATAATTAATTTAAAAACTTAAAAATTGGTTAGGTTATTGCAATTCAGTCTTCAGAATATGGATTAGATATAACAGCCGTAGAAACTGTTATTCAGGAATTACCTCTTTGGAGGTAATTTTTTTATGTATGCTCAAAAGTTTTCAATTCAAAGTTATTTTCAAAAACTCCGTACGTAAAATAAGAAATCCAGTCTCCAAGATTGATGTATTTTGAATTTTCATTTAAATCTAAAACCATCGGCAAATGTCTGTGACCGTAGATAAAATAATCGATTTTTTCTGTTTTCAGCTTTTCTTTTGAGTAGATGATCAGAAACTCTTTTTCCTCACCCAAAAACGCTTTGTCTTCATCTCCGGAAATCATTTTATTTTTCTGCGACAAGTACAAAGCAACTTTCATTGCAATATCGGGATGAAGCCATTTAAAAAACCATTGTGCAACAGGATTTGTAAACACTTTCTTCATTCTTTTATACCCTTTATCTCCGGGTCCCAAACCATCACCGTGAGCCAGCAAAAACTGTTTTCCTCCAATCTCAAAATATTGCTTTTTGTAGAAAACGGTGCATCCTATTTCTTCTTCAGATAATCTTTCATCCAAAGATCATGATTTCCGACGAAAAAATAAATCTGAACACCCCTATCTTTTAACTCAGCAATTTTCCCCAAAACACGTACATAACCTTTCGGAATTACATGTTTCCATTCATGCCAAAAATCGAACAAATCACCCATCAGAAATAAAATCTGAGCATCTTCTTTGATCTCATTCATCCAACGGATAAATTTCTCCTCACGAAGTTTGCTTTCCTTAGGATTCGGTGCTCCAAAATGCTGGTCTGATGCAAAATAGACTTTCTTTCCGGGTTCTAAATGGATGGTAGTTTTCAGCACGTCTCTAGTTTAAATCAGGAAATATTATTGATTGTCTTCTGCATACCATTCTCCGTAAGAGTTTTCTGTCTCATGAAGCTTCAGATAAGCCAAAGAAACATCAGCCGGAAGTTTTGATTTTATTTTTGCAGCGATGGCGTACAACATATTCTCGCAGGTCGGCTGAAAATTGCAGTAAATTACTTTCTGACCTTTATTTTCTAATTCTTCACCCATTTCTCTGTGTGGAGAAGCACCGTTGATCAACACAGAATGATCCCAAACATCTACAATTTCAGCTTTCACAATTGCTTTAATATCTCCGAAATCTACCACCATTCCGTTTTTGGGGTTTTCCAGATCATTGATCGGTTTTCCTTTTACGGTAACGAAAAGTTTGTAAGAATGTCCGTGCATATTTTTACATTTCCCATCATAATTGTACAAAACATGAGCAGTCTCGAATGTAAAAATTTTTGTAATACGTATCATGGTGCAAAGATAGAGAATTTGATTAGAAAATTGAATTTCAAATATAGTGCTTATGTATTGAAATTTTTATTAATTTTATCTTTAAACACACACAAATGATTTTAGACTTATTCTTCCCAAACCGCTGCATTGACTGTAATAGAATTATCGATGGTGATCTGATAGTTTGCAACATCTGTTTTGAACAGATTCACTTTACCCATTTTGCTTACTTTTCTGAAAACAGTTTAAAAGAAAAATGCAAATTGCTCTTTCCCATTGAAAATGCGTATGCTTTGATGCAGTTTGAACATGAAAATCTCAGCCGAAAAATCATTCACCAGTTAAAATACAGAACTCGTGAGAAAACAGGTAAGATTCTTGCAGATTGGGTAACTGAAAATTTAGATTTTAAAAACGAAAAGCCAGATTTGTTGGTAAGCGTTCCGCTTCATCCAAAGAAAGAAAAAGAAAGAGGCTACAATCAACTTCATTTATTTACTGAAACATTGTCTGATTTTTATAAAATTCCTTTTGACCACAGTTTACTAAAACGAAATTATTATTCTAAAGCTCAGGCTTTAAAAGACAGACAACACCGTCTGGAAAATCAAAATACGTTTTCTTTAACTCAAAATATTTCAAATCAACACGTTTTACTGATTGACGATGTTTTTACCACAGGAAATACTTTGGCTATTATTGCCTGGGAAATTTTGAAAGAAAGGAATAATAAAGTGAGTGTTCTGGTCATGGCGATGGATGAGTGATTGATCGTAACAGGGATAAAAAATGTTTTCATTTGAAATATTTTTATTAATTTCCCACAAAACAATGACCATGAGAAACCTTATTTTATTACACGGAGCATTAAGTCACAGCGATGTTTTCACACCGTATTTAGATCAGCTTTCAAAGTATTTCAATATTTATAGCCCTTTGTTTTCGGGGCACGGAAGTAAAGAGTTGCCGCTAAACGGAATTACTATTGAAAAATACACACAAGAATTAGCAGAATTTATTGAACAGGAAAATCTTAATAACGTTGATATTTTCGGACATAGTATGGGCGGTTATGTAGCACTTTATTGTGCTTCACAAAATCCCGGAAAAATAAATTCAATAATGACATTGGGAACAAAATTCAACTGGACGAAAGAACAGGCTTTGAAAGAAAGTACAATGCTCAATCCTGATATAATCACAGAAAAAGTTCCTAAGTATGCAGAATTATTAGAGTTTCAACATGGTACAAAATGGAAAAAACTACTTCCTGCAATTGCTGAAATGATGATTTCTTTAGGTAAAAATCCGCCTTTACAGGATGATGTTTTAGAAAATATAGAAATTCCTGTTCAGATCATGGTCGGAGATCAGGATCATATGGTCACCATTGAGGAAAGTACAGAAGTCTACAGAAAACTAAAAAAAGCAAAACTAGCCGTACTTCCCGATACAAAACATCCTGTGGAAAAAATACGACCTGATTTATTATTTGATCTGATGAAAGATTTCTGGAATCTGTAATGATTATCTCTGCAATTTCTCCCCATAACTCAAATCTCCCGCATCGCCCAATCCCGGAATAATATATCCTTTTGAAGTTAAATTTCCATCAATCGCTCCGACCCAAATTTTCGCTTCAGGATAAGCTTTTTCGATGGTTTCTACACCTTGTTTGGATGCGATTGCCGCAACGATGTGCAATTGGGAAGGTGTTCCGTTGGTCAGCAAATCTTTGATGGCTTCAATTAAAGACGCACCGGTTGCCAACATAGGATCTGCCACAATTAATGGTTTTCCATCGATACTCGGACAGGTTAAATAATCCTGCTTGATAGAAAAATAATCATTCGCATCATGTTTTCTGTAGGCTGCTACAAAACCGCAATCAGCTTTGTCAAAATAGTTTAAAATCCCCTCAAATAAAGGAACGCCAGCTCTTAAGATTGTTGTAATGACAGGTTGTACTGCAATTTCCTGAGTTTTGATGGTGTCTAACGGAGTTCTAATTTCAACTTCTTTTGTTTCCAAATCTTTACTGATTTCAAACGCAGCAATTTCTCCGATACGCTCCATATTCCTGCGAAATCTCATTCGGTCATGTTGAATTTCTACATTTCGGAGTTCGTTAATCCATGAATTAACTAAAGAAAAAGTTTTAGAAAGTTCTACCGTCATAATTTTGATTGTTCTGATAGCAAAACTATGAAATATAAAATAAATCCCTCTCAGAAATTACTGAAAGGGATTATATTTTTATGATTTTAAATGGAGATTAATCCGATTATTTTTGTCTGAAATATACTTCAATAGGAACTCCGGTAAATCCGAATTCTTTTCTTAACTGATTTTCTGTAAACCTCTTATATGCTTCTTTCACATATTGCGGCAAATTACAGAAAAATACAAATTGTGGAGACGGCGTTGGTAACTGCACACAATATTTGATTTTAATAAATTTTCCTTTATTTGCTGGTGGAGGTGTACGTTCGAAAATAGGAAGCATCACTTCATTTAGTTTTGAAGTTTTAATTTTCTTTTTACGGTCTTCATAAACAACCATAGCCATTTCCACCGCTTTCAGGATTCTTTGTTTCGTTAAAGCTGAAACAAAAAGAATTGGAATATCACTGAACTGACCTATTTTATCTCTGATTGATTTTTCAAAATCTCTGATGGTATTGGTATGCTTATCTTCAACCAAATCCCATTTGTTAACCACAATTACGATTCCTTTTCTGTTTTTCTGAGCCAAACCGAAAATATTCATATCCTGAGATTCCCAACCTTGAGTAGCATCAACCATAATGATTACCACATCAGAATATTCTATAGAACGAATCGACCTCATGACAGAATAAAATTCCAGATCTTCGTTTACTTTAGATTTACGACGCATTCCTGCAGTGTCTACCAATACAAACTCATGTCCGAATTTGTTGTAAAGTGTCTGGATACTGTCTCTTGTAGTACCTGCAACATCAGTAACAATGTTTCTGTCGGTATCAAGCAAGGCATTTGTCAAAGTAGATTTCCCTACATTGGGACGACCTGCAATCGTGATTTTTGGCAGACCTTCAAACGGATCTTTGTAATCTGTCGTCGGAAAATCTCTCACTATATCATCCAGAATTTCTCCCGTTCCTGACCCTGTAGCAGAAGATAAAGTATAGTATTTTTCGATTCCTAACTGATAAAATTCTGTAGCATCTACTTCTTCTCTAGCAGAATCTACTTTATTAATCACAATATATACAGGTTTATTGGCTCTTCTCAGCATTTCATGGATCTCGTAATCCGTATCTGTAAGTCCTTCTTCCACATTCAGCATAAAGATGATAGATGTAGCTTCATCAATTGCCAACTGTACCTGTTTTGAAATTTCTTCCTGAAAAACGTCTTCACTATTTACTTCATAACCACCCGTATCAATCACGGTAAAGTCTACCCCATTCCAGTCAGATTTTCCGTAATGACGGTCTCTGGTAACTCCGGAAGTAGAATCTACGATAGCTTCTCTTCTTTCAAGCAAACGATTAAAAAGTGTGGATTTTCCTACGTTGGGACGCCCAACGATTGCAACTATATTTGACATAAAAAATGTTTAATAACCCTTGAGATTACACTCAGGATCAGATTATCAATGGGTTACTTCAACTATTGAAGCCCAATTTTTTTTGCAAAGATAAGGTATTATTATTTAGCAGAAAATGCTGATGACGATTTCATCGCCCAATTACTATCCAGCCAACACCGTCACTCTGAATCTGATATCTCTGACTTCCGCTAATCGTTGTAATATTGGTATTGGTTACATCATCATAAATTCCCGCTCCCGAAACTGTGGAGATTGGTTTTGATGCAATTCCGGTACTGCCAATCAATATATAAATTCGTCCTTTACAGGTGCTTGCATCAGGAAGAGTAATCCCGGTAGTACCTCCGTAGATTCTTAGTGTATGATGTTTATCATTCAGTAATAAATTTCCTGAATTAGGAGTTTCATAAGGAGTTGAAAATGAATTTAAAGCAAGGTTTCCGGATACTACTTTTACCCACTTATTAACAGAAGTCTCTCCATCAAAATAATAATAACCGGGTGAAGTGACATCTATTGTTTGACCACTGGGTGAAGGATCTGCAACAGTAACATAAACCAGAGAGCCAGATTGTGCGGTAGTGTAAAGTTTTATCTTTAATTGACCAGCTTCAATTCTGGGAGCGATAATCCCATCCAGTTTATTTCCATCAGAAGGATACCCTACAACATCTAAAGTAGCTTTTGGAGATTCTGTATTAATACCTACCTGTGCATTAAACAAAAAACCAGTTAATAATAGAACTGATAATAGATTTTTTTTCATACATTTATTTTTCGATACAAATATATATTATTTTTCAAAAAACAACACTAATTCGGAAATAATTATTTATTAACAGCAAAATTTATGAAAAAAATACTTATTATTTTACTTGTAGCATTTATAATCATTCAGTTTTTTCCCATTGACAAAACCAATCCGCCTGTAAATAAGGGAATGGATTTTTTGACCATTAAAAATACCCCGCCTGAAACAGCCAATATAATTAGTACTTCGTGCTACGACTGTCATTCAAACGAAACAAAATATCCGTGGTATTCCAGTATTGCACCCTCATCATGGTTTTTGAAGAACCACATTAATGAAGGACGTCAACACTTAAACTTCTCTATATTTGCAATGTATGAACCTAAAAGGCAGATTCATAAAATGGAAGAATGTATAGAAATGATTGAAAAAAAAGAAATGCCGTTAGAATCCTATTATATTGGTCATCAGGATGCCAAACTGAGCGACCAGCAAAGAAAGCAATTGGTTACCTATTTTAAAAAGCAAATACAAGACACGCAGATAAAAATGCAATAAATTTAAGAATCATGGAGGAAAACTGGAAAAATAAACACATTGTATTTTTCGACGGCGAATGTGGAGTCTGTAACTTTTGGGTGCAATGGATTTTGGAACGAGACAAAAATGACCAATTTATGTTTGCATCACTGCAATCTGATTTTGGACAAAAATTTCTCTCAGAAAGAGGTCTTGAAACCAAACAATTCAACACCCTGTATCTTTGGAAGCCCGAAGCATATTATTTGATAAAATCTCGCGCAGTTCTTAAGATTGCAGATTTATTGGGTGGTATTTATAAATTATCTGCAGCAGGAAAATTGTTCCCCGCTTTTTTGAGCGATAAGATTTATGATAAAATATCTGAAAACAGAATGAAGCTTTCTGCTCAAAAATGCTTTTTACCCGATCAGCATCAGAAGAAAAAATTTATCGAAGTTTAGTTTAAATAAAAACTGCCTCAATCATGAAGCAGTTTTTTTATTCAGTTATTGATTGAGTGACCAAATAGAATAACTGTTTGGCGGACATTGAATTTTCACCCATTTGTCTCCCTGTGTTGTAGGATACCAAGATGAATGACCTGTGAAATCTTTAATCTGTTGACTGCTCCAGTTTGTCTGGATCCATCTTTCCTGCCAATGAGAAGAACTATTGATATAAACGACTAATCCCGGGTTTCCGTTATATCCGTTTCTTCTGGCAATATATTCGTCGTTATCCGTATAAAGAATGGATGTATTTCCTGTTGCTTTATTATTATGAATCCAAATCAGGTTATTAAGCCTTTCTTTGTTCAGCCATTCTTCATAATCTCTGTAAAACATCGTTGGATAACCTTCATGAGTCAGGATATAGGAATATGCCAACATTTTATTATTAATAATATCCGTATCATGATTGGCAACGAAGGTTACAGCTTTGTAGGGATTTCTTTTCCACATCATATCGTCGTTTAGAACGTTTAGATTTCCGTTATCAAATGCTTCATCCATTTTGTAGTAAGCAGCAAAATCAAACACAGAGCTATTTGCGTTGTTTGCCCACCATTCTAAGGTATTTACGTTAGAATCCCATAATTCACCAACAGAAAATCCGCCAATGTTTGCATTCCATGTATTGACAACCCAAGGTCCAAAACCTTTAACGTAATCAAATCTCCATCCGTCAAATTTCATTACATTTTTATAATATTTACCTACAGAATCTTCACGCTCCCACAACCAGTTTTGTACATATGGATTTGCATGGCAAAGATCCGGGAAACCTCCAAAAGCTCCTTCATCATTATTTCCGTAAGAATTTTTGTAAAAATCTTTGTAGCTTCTTTGAAACTTACCTGATGCAACGCCAGAAAAATCGGTCCACGTATTCGTTCCGGTAAAAGGATTGGCCTGAGATTGCCCGCCACTGTTGTGATTCAGGACAATATCTGCATACACCTGCATGTTTTCGTCATGCGCTTTTGTGATTAGTGCTTCAAGTTCAGTTTTTGATCCGAAACGGGTTTCCACGGCTCCATTCTGATTATAATTCCCAAAATCAAAGTAATCTGTAGGATCATATCCCATTGAATAAGATCCGTTCTGCGCTTTTGAAACAGGAGGCAGCCAAATAGCGCTCATTCCTGCATTTGACCAAGCTGGTAATTTATCTTTAACTGTATTCCACCATACCCCGCCATCCGGTACGTCCCAATAGAAACCCTGCATCAGAACTCCTCCACCGGGTCCTGAAATAAACTTTCCGTTTACAGAATTACTATTTCCCGTATTAAAAGGTCTTCCATCATGATTCGTTACCTGAACAGTTTTGTCATGAATGTTTTGCTGTTGCGGGTTTTCAATCTCTACCTCTTCATTGCTTTGACAGGAGGTGATCATAAGTAATGCCAAAAGAGAAACTAAATAATGTGTTTTTTTCATTTAAAATGTATTTAATTATTAAAACTGATAACAAAAATACACTTTTTGCGAAATAAATTTCAAAATTTCAAAAAATTTATAGGTATCTAAAAATAAGCTGTATTTAATTGTTATTTTTTTGCTAAAAAAACATAAACTTTTCAGTTTTTCAATTCATTATTTCTATTAATCCATATATTTGCATATTATGGAATACAATACCCAAAGAACTCAGCTTAATATGCCGGAATACGGCAGAATCATACAACAACTGGTTGAGCGTTGCAAAGAGCTTCCTTCTAAAGAAGAAAGAAACGAAATGGCAATGGCAATCATTGATTTTATGGGTCAGAGAAACCCACAACTTAGAGACGAAGACAATTACAAACATAAACTTTGGGATCATTTATATATTTTAGCAAAGCATGATCTTGATATCGATCCTGTTTATCCGTTTCCTACCAAAGAAGAATTAGAGGAAAAGCCCAAAAGAATGGAATATCCTAAGCTTCAGGGAGATTTTAAATTTTATGGAAAAAGCATTCTTCAATTAATAGAAAAAGCCATCGAGCTGGAACCGGGAGATGAAAAAGAAGCCCTGATTGAGGTGATTGCTAACAATATGAAGAAATCTTACAATGTTTATAATAAAGAACATGTTACCGATGATGTGATTTTCCGTCATTTGAAAGAATTGTCATCAAACAGGCTCGATTTGACGAATATTGAATCTCTTGACAAGAGTAAGATTTATTACGCTACCGCCAACCGAAATAATCTGAACAAGAATAACAACAATAGAAATCAAAACAGTACTAACAATAATCTTAACAAAAGAAGATTCACCAATAACAACAACAATAAGAACAGAAGATAATGAGTGGGACGTTTCAAATAAGAGGAGGGAAAAGACTGCAAGGTGAAATTACTCCACAAGGGGCAAAAAATGAAGCTCTTCAAATCTTATGCGCAGTTTTATTAACAGATGAAGAGGTAAGAATAAAAAACATTCCGGATATACATGATGTCAACAGACTGATTGAGATTTTGGGAGATTTCGGAGTAAAAGTGACTAAAAACGGTCATGGTGACTTCACTTTCAAAGCAGACACTGTCAATTTTGATTATATTAAATCTGATGAATTTAAAAAAGACGGTGCAAAATTAAGAGGCTCAATCATGTTGATGGGGCCAATGTTGGCTCGTTATGGTGAAGCTTACATGCCGACTCCGGGAGGTGATAAAATTGGCAGAAGAAGATTAGATACGCATTTCCAAGGATTGGTAGAATTGGGTGCAGAATTTAACTACGATGAGAACGAATATTTCTATTCATTAAAAGCTAAAGAGCTTAACGGAAAATTCATCCTTCTCGAGGAAGCCTCCGTAACAGGAACTGCCAATATTGTGATGGCAGCGGCTTTAGCAAAAGGAAAAACAAGAATCTACAACGCAGCCTGCGAACCTTATCTGCAACAGCTTTGTAAGATGCTGAACAGAATGGGTGCTAATATTTCAGGAATCGGATCAAATTTATTAACGATCGAAGGGGTTACTCATTTGAATGGCACAGAACACACGATGCTTCCCGATATGGTAGAAATCGGTTCTTGGATTGGTCTTGCAGCCATGACAAAATCTGAAATTACCATTAAAAATGTCAACTGGAACCAGCTTGGTGTTATTCCAAATACTTTCAGAAAACTGGGAATTGAGCTTGAGCAAAGCGGTGATGATATTTACATCCCGTCTCAGGAGCATTATAAAATTCAGAAATTTATCGATGGATCTATCCTTACGATTTCCGATGCGCCGTGGCCAGGATTTACTCCGGATTTACTTTCCATCATTTTGGTAGTGGCAACACAGGCAAAAGGAAGTATTCTGGTACATCAAAAAATGTTTGAATCAAGATTATTTTTCGTTGATAAACTGATTGATATGGGAGCACAGATTATCTTATGCGATCCGCACAGAGCAACTGTAATCGGTTTAAATCAGGAATCACCGCTTCGTGGAACTACGATGGTTTCTCCGGATATCAGAGCCGGAAATGCACTTCTAATTGCTGCATTATCAGCAGAAGGAAAATCGATTATTCATAATATCGAACAAATTGACCGTGGTTACGAAAATATCGACGGAAGACTGAAAGCGATTGGAGCAGATATTGAGAGAATTTAATAAGAAGGAAGTTGTAGCAGGATGATGGAAGTTTTTGAAGTCTACAAAGCCCACTATACCTTTTAAACAAAATACAAAAGCGTTTAGAATTAATTTTCTGAACGCTTTAATTTTATTAAATGGATTTATAAAACGTTGAAGTTTTTAATAATTTCTGTGAAACAAATTACCATCCACCACCGCCGCCACCACCGCCACCACCGCCAGATGATCCCCCACTAGATGAACCGCTAGAGCTGGAACCTCCTGAATAGGATGAACTGCTTGAAGATCGTGATGAGGAAGAAGATGATGATGAAAAGCTGCTTACAGGAGCAACGGTTGTTCCTTTCAATGTTGTGGTAAACGAATTGCCAAAACCATAACTGAAATGATTTTGAATTTCTCTATACGGTTCGGTTGCATCAATTGTTTCCTGCATTTTATCTCTGAATCTTTTACCCCAAATTCCTTCAACCCCGAAAACAATAGCGTAAGGAAGAAACTTTTCATACACATCGGAAGTCATTTCAGGAGGATTATGAAACTTCAGTTGGTTTTCTTCAGCCGCACCGAGGTACATTTTAAAACCTTCAATTTCAGATTTCATTTTCAACTTTTCAAAACTTGGCCGATTAATAAAGTACCTGAATATAAATAGAGAAATAATTGAGAAGATTAAAAATTTAAAACAATTAGAATCAAATGAAGAAATATCGTCAGAATCTATAAATGCTAAAAAAAACATAGGCATCATAATTGTTGATGCGAAAAACAACACCACCAACACTGCCAATTTGTTTTTATCACTCCAGATAGCTACTAGAATCGCTACAAAAATACCACCGAAGATCCCTATCGCAATTCCAATCCCAAGTACTGTAAATTCTTGAGTAACTAAAGAATTAATAATAAGGGCAAGAAAAAAACTCGCAAGAATAATTTTTAAAGCTTTATAAATAAGTTTATGATTAGATGTTTTCTCAACAAAAATCTTGTTTTCTTTGGAGATAAATTTTTCAAAATCTTCAACCGCATTTTTGAGCTTTGAATTATAAGTACCATTGACGGAAATCTTTTCTTCTTTCACAAAAATCTTTTTTAAAAGTAGTTTTTGATCACTCTGCAAATCATTTTCGCTTTTATCAAGTTTTTTTAATGTGAAAATTTTAGACAAATACGTTTCCTTACTATCTTTCACCTCATCAATATCCACAAAACCTTTTATAGAAAGATCTACGAGATTTGCGGTAACCAAATTAGCGTCAAATTCACCTTTATCAATATAACCTAGAGATGCAGGCGAAAGATCATTTGGTGCATTGAATTGCGGAATCACAACTGGTTTTTCCGGATCTTTCCCATATTTTTTCCAATTGTTATAGTAGAAAAACAAGAGATAAATTCCGATTAAAAACAGAGGTAAACTTTGCCAGTTTCTGTCAATCCATTTTAAAAAACCAGAAGGAACTTTTAAAACTCCAGCTTTAAAACCTACGGCTACCGTCAGATTTTCATGTTCTTTTAAATCATTAGCCTTAAAAACAATCTGCGTTGAAGATAATTTTTCGCTGGTGCAGTTTTTATCCGTACTTCCGTGAACGCCTGTATAACAAGAATTTTGAAGAATATCTGCATTCTTTGGCAGATGAATCGTGGCACTAATTTGTTCTACCGGAAAAGACCAATCTGTGCCGTTCACATTCCAGTAAAACTCATCATACCCTTTAAAATGACCAATCTGATCCTGCGTTCGATAAACAATTTTATAGGTATAAAAACCTTCATCAAGTTGATAATCTTTATCACCAATGTAAATATTAAAAACACCATTTTGCCTCTCGATGTGATAAGGCTCTTTTACCCCATCTTTTTCTATAGAAATTATTTTGTAAGTAATCTTTTCCTTTCCACCATTGATATTTCTAAAAGTTGGCAAAGCACGGAAAATTCCCCGCTTAATTTCATAACCACGCACAAACACTTTGATGGTTTCTGTAACGGTAACATCAGCGTTTTCTGCAATGTTAACATCAGAATGAAAAGAAACAATTCTTTCACCATCTTCAATCCTATTATCTGCAGTGACTCCTTTTGCGACTGACGGCATGTCAACAATAACTTCCTGCCCAAAAGCAAGAACACAGAAAAAGAAAAGAAATATTTTAATACATTTTTTCATAAATAAAATTTTACCAGCCGCCACCGCCACCACCGCCACCACCACCGCCGGAAAATCCACCGCCGCCCGATCCTGAACCAGAGCTGCTTCCCGAACTTGATGGTTGCGTAGCCGATGACTGTATCGATTGTGTCAAGCTGGAATTAAGAACACTTGCCATCGCAAAATGATTCATCGATGAGCCCATATACCAATTGCTTTGATATTCTGTAGACATTTTCGTCAGCAATGCGTCAAATTTTTTCCCCCAAATTTCATCAACTCCCAAAACCATTGCAAAAGGCAATAATTTTTCGAAAGATTCCGGGGTCATCGTGGGTGGATTATGAAATTTTAACTGCTCGTTTTCTGCTGCTCCCATGTACATTTTAAAACCATCAATGAGAGATTTCTTTTTCAATTTTTCTTCGGAAGGTCTTCTGATCAGAAACTGATAAATAATCAGCGATGTAAATCCTAAAACGATAAAGATGTAGCAGATATTGAAATTATGATCAATGGTAAATTCGTTGTGATTGAACATTAACGCTCCCAAAATAATGAGAATGATAGTCGGAATAATCAGGAAAATTTTAAATAAAACCGGGAACACTTTGAAAAGATATCCTGTGATTAAAAAGCAAACCAACAGAATAACATATAAAAATCCGCCAACAGTTACCTTTTCAAATTCAGGAAACATTTTAAAACTTAAAAGCAATCCGAGACCGTAAACAATAGTCATTAAAATCAGTGGCAGATATAATTTGTTGGTATTATTTCCTTCGTTCAATAATTTGCTATGCTGATAGGTAAGCGAAGACTGAAAACTTTTAACAGTTTGTTCAATTTTAGAATTATATTCTCCGTCAAATTTCACAGTGTCTACCGTTGTAAAAAGATTATTCGTCAAATTAATTTCCTCTACAGGTAATTTTTGATCTGCATTTTTTATTTTTTTTACTGTAAACTTTTTTGATTTAAATAAACCTAAAACACCCGAATCTTCAGTTTCTATAATCTGAATATAACCTTTTACAGCTAAATTGACCAAAGCTGCCGTTAGATATTTATTTTTAAAAGTTTCACTGTTTATGAAACCTAAAGAAGCAGGCGAAAGATCGTCTGGCGAATTGAATTGTGGATACACAGTCGGTTTTTCAGGATCAACACCGTATTTTCTCCATGTTGAAATATAATAAATGACCATCCCTAAAAACACAATGATTCCGGCAATCAAAATCCCGAATCTTTCAGGAAAAGTCGGCGGTGGCGGCGGAACCATCACCCCTTTTTTGAAACCTACGGCAATCGTAAGCCCTTCTTCTGAACCCAAATTTCCGGCATTCCATTCAATTGAATGTTCTGAAAGAACTTTTACTGTACAGTTTTGATCTGTACTCCCCTGGCTGCCTGTGTAACAAGAATTTTGCAAAATCCCTGCACCTGGTGGAAGATTGACTGTTGCGGAAATTTGATCGACGGGAAAATCCCAGAAGTTTCCGTTGACGTTCCAATAGAATTCATCATACTTTTCAAAAAAACCGATTTGCTTTTCTGTGGTATATTTTATTTCGTAATCATAGTCGCCCGGCTCAAGAATAATATCTTTGTTTCCGAAATAAATTTTCAGAAAGCCATCTTCATATTCCTCATGATAATCTTCATCAACGCCGTTTTTCTTTATAGAAACTATATTGTATTGTACTTTTTGAGTCGTGTTATTAATATTTCTGGTCAGCGGAAATGAGCGAAAGATACCTCGCTTGATTTTATCTCCCAGACTGTGAACTTTTATTTTTTCAGTAACCGTTATCGCTGAATTTTTATCAACATCAATATCAGCGTGGAAATTCATAATTCTTTCACGTCCTTCAACTATAGATAACTGATCTGTTCGTATAGGCTCTTCCTGAGCAAAATTTAAACTAAAGAACAAAAGGAAAAATAACTGTAAGAAATTTTTCATACATAGATTTTATTTGGTGGGTTGTATGGTATCGCCATTTCTGATTGATATTTGTGAATCAAAACCAATTACAGCGATTTCATTTCTTAAAATTTCACTGTCGGAACTTCTCTGTCTGCAATATTTTCAAGCTCAAAGAATTTGGCTTTTTCAAATTTGTACATGTTGGCAACCACGTTGCTTGGGAAAGATTCTACCAAAGTATTGTTTTCTCTTGCCGTTCCGTTGTAGTATCTTCTTGATTTTTCAATATCATTTTCAATAGAACTCAATTCTGCCTGCAATTGCTGGAAGTTAGCATTCGCTTTTAAATCCGGATATTGCTCAGCTACTGCAAATAAATTCACCATCGCTTGGTTCAGATTTTTCTCTGCAGCTTCTTTACCTTCTACAGAATCTGCTCCAACAGCTAAATTTCTTGCTCTGGTAACGTTTTCAAGAGTTTCACGTTCGTGAGTTGCATACCCCTTTACTGTTTCAACCAAATTCGGAATTAAATCGTGACGTTTTTTAAGCATGACATCAATACTGCTCCACGCTTCCTGAACTAAGTTTTTCAGTTTTACGAGACGGTTATAAATGGAAACTCCGTAAAGCACAATCAATACAAGAACTCCGATGATAATAAGTGCAACCATAATTTTGTAATTTATTTTAAAATAAAAATAATCTTTTTCTCAGAGAATTGAATAAAAAAAGCGTTCAATAAATTGAACGCCCCTCAAACTATATGGACTTATAGCTCTAAGAATATTTTCTGCAGGTATAATCTACAGTTGTATTCAAGAGTTTGTTATTATTCAGAAAAAATTCAAGTTCCTGAGATTCTTCTATTGTAGCATTGACATGTAACTGAAATGACCCAAAATTTACTCCATTCATATACTCCACATTTACACTCAAAACTTTATAACAAATTCCCATTTGCTGGTAAATAGCATTCAAAAGATGGTCAAATTCCATTTTTCCATTCAGTTCCACTTCGATGATGAGATCTCTTTTGAGAAGATGTATATTTTTTGACAAAGGCTGCAAATTTGGCGTTATCATAACTACAATTTTTGATTAAGAATACTTTTCTGAATTACATATTTTAAAATATTTACTCATTAATTCCTGACAAAAATATAAAAAAATATTAGTCTACAAAATTAGTAGGGTATTAATTTTTAATTTTAACAAAAAAAGAGAAGCTTTTAAACTTCTCCTGTATATTATAATTCTTTAATTCTTTGGAGTTTATCGGAAGCCGCTAATCCATTTGGGTTGCATCCCGGTTCGTCCTCAGGAACTTTCAGATTTTTTTCAGCGTAAAACTTTTCCCAAAAAACATTTGTTTTTCCTGTTTTTGGATCAATGAACGTCATTGGTTCCAGCTTAAAAATATGATTTTCTTTAAATGATCTTTCAATATAATCTGAACAGTAATAAGAATTTTCATCTAAAATATAATTGAAATTGTATGGTTTTCCCAACATTGAATTCGCTTTTGCAATTGCATTAGGAATTGTATTTTGAAATTCAGGCTTTAATCTGTAAATCACCACTTTTTGTCCGTCACTCGCCTGATCTTTCAGAAATTCTTTTAAATTCTGCTTTTGAGATCCGCCATTCGGCGCAGCGTGAAGTACGAAAACACCCATTTTATCCTTTTGTAAAATCCCGATGTGATCAAACGATGCATTTTTCTGCTTTTGGGTAACATTATTAATCGCTCCAGACAAGCCACTTTCTTTTGCCGTCACAAAAAGCAAATCTCCATTTTTCAAATCTGAAGTTACTGAACTTTTACATCCCGATAATAGCACAAAAATATATGCGATTGCAAATATTTTTAAAGAAAACTTATTTTTTAAATTGAGTCTCATAAATCGTAATCCATTCATCAACAGTCATTTTTCTGCTTAGTTCAGCAATTAATTCAAAAGGAATTTCTTCTATTTTCTTAAAACGGATACATGATTTTCCCATATCCAGTTTTCTTTTAGAATGCTTGGGAAATTCTGTTACAAACCAGTCTAAGAGTTCTGGTTTTGCATAAATTCCCATGTGATACAGTGCAATGAAATTTTTCTGAGAAGCCAGTCCCATAAACGGCAACGGAGAACCCGGCGTACAGTGGTAACCAGCAGGAAAAGTTTCTAAAGGAACATCCCATCCTACCATACCGTAACTTACGTCTTTTTGAAAACCTTTTGGTAAATTTTCGGTAATGGTATCAAACAGTTTTGTGAAAACTGCCTGTCTTTCTTCAGGAATTTTTGAGATATAATCTTCTACAGATAGAGCAGGAATTTGCATAGATTTTAATTTAGTTTTGAAAAACAAATTTAAAGTTAATCTCATTGAAATACTAATAATTTTAATATTGAAAAATTTAATCCTATTTTTGCCATACAAATTTTAGAACAATGCCGAATATCTCAAACAGAGCACAACAGATGCCACCTTCACCGGTAAGAAAACTGGTTCCCTTCGCACTTCAAGCAAAGCAGAGAGGAACGAAAGTATATCATTTAAATATCGGACAACCTGATATCGAAACGCCGGAAACAGCTCTTAATGCTTTAAAAAATATTGATTTAAAAGTATTGGAATATGCACTTTCTGAAGGAAATATTGAGTACAGAAAAGCATTAACAGAATATTATCATTCGTTAGACTTTACAGATTTGACCCCTGATCATTTTATCGTAACCAACGGTGGTTCTGAAGCATTGAATTTCGCAATTTCTACATTATGTGATGATGGTGATGAAGTGATCATTCCGGAGCCTTATTATGCAAATTACAATGGTTTCACCAGTACTTTTAATGTAAATGTAGTTGCTGTACCCTCAACTATTGATACGGGATTTGCCTTGCCTCCGATTGAAGAGTTTGAGAAAAAAATCACGGCAAAAACGAGAGCGATTGTTATCTGTAACCCAGGAAATCCTACAGGTTACTTATATACGAGAGAAGAGCTACAGCAATTAACAGATATCGCTTTAAAATATGACATTGTAATCATTTCTGACGAAGTTTACAGAGAATATGTTTATGACGGAAAACAGCAAATTTCAATGCTTGCTTTCCCTGAATTGAGCGAAAACTGCATCATCATCGATTCAGAATCTAAGCGTTATTCAATGTGCGGTGTAAGAATCGGATGTCTACTCACTCGTTCAAAGAAAATTCACGATGCGGCGATGCTTTTTGCACAGGCAAGATTGAGCCCTGTTCTTCTAGGACAGATTGCTGCAACAGCAGCACATCAAAATGACGGAGCTTACATCAGAGCTGTAAGAGAAGAATATACCCACAGAAGGAATGTTTTGGTAGATTTACTGAATGCAATTCCAGGAGTGATTTGTCCGAAACCAAAAGGAGCATTTTACTGCGTAGCTGAACTTCCGGTTGATGACACCGAGGTATTTGCGCAATGGTTACTTGAAAAATATTCTTTAAATAATGAAACCATCATGGTTGCTCCCGCAGGAGGATTTTACAGCAATCCGGAATTAGGTAAAAAACAGGTAAGAATTGCTTATGTCCTTAAAGAAGCAGATTTAAGAAAAAGCGTTGCGATATTGCAAGCCGCTTTAGAAAATTACAATTCAGATATAAGATTTTAATATAAAATAATCATGTCAACAGTAAAAACAGTCGGTTTGAAAGTACTCTTGTCTATGTTTTTACTGTTGACATTCTTTTGTTGTGGTGAAAAAACAACCGATACTAAAAAGTCATCACGAGATCCTGAAGAAATCACTTTTATCGGATTATCTCATGTAGGCGGAGAATTAGGAAACTACAGCAGTTTTAAAGTAACCAAAGATTCTGTTCATTTTGAAAGCGGAACGACAGGCAACAAAAAACACAACGAATGGCACAAAGCGATCACACCAAAAACCTGGAAAAATCTTATTTCTTCATTTAAAATAAAAGATCTGGGTATAATCAAAAGTTCACCCAGCATTCAGCCTATTGATGGAATTGACGAAACTTTTCAAATTAAAACAACAAAAAAATCACACGTTTTTGTGAATGCTTACAGTGATGTTCATTACAAACAGTTTGAAGAATTCAAAATCAAATTAGAAAGTCTTTCTCCTGAGCAACGCTAATTCGGATCTATATTCCAGTTAAATTAATTCTAAATATTTTCCCTTCAATGCACGAAAATTTTTCTTTAAAACCTTATAACACTTTCGGTGTAGAAGCTAAATCCAGATATTTCGCAGAAGTAAATTCTGTAGAAGAATTAATCGAAACACTCAAAAATGCACACGATCAAACTCTCCCACTCTTATTTCTCGGAGGCGGAAGTAATATTCTGTTGACGAAAGATTTTGACGGATTGGCAATTCAGCTCAATTTAAAAGGAATTTCAGAAGAAATCATCAGCGAAAATGAAGTTTTAGTAACTGCTAAAGCCGGTGAAAACTGGCATGAATTTGTGCTGTATTGTTTACATAAAAACTATGGCGGATTAGAAAACCTTTCCTTGATTCCTGGAAATGTCGGGACTTCGCCCATGCAGAATATCGGTGCTTACGGAACCGAAATAAAAGACATTTTCGTTAACTGCAAAGTTTTAAATTTAGAAAACTCTGAAGTTGAAACTTTCAACAGTGAACAATGCAGATTCGGGTACAGAGATTCTGTTTTTCAAGCAGGAAGGAAAAGGGAAATATGTCATTCTGGATGTGACTTTCAGATTGACCCGAGAAAATCATTTGATCAAAACCGAATATGGTGCCATCAAATCTGAACTGAAAAATTTGGGTATTGAAAATCCTACCATTCAGGATATTTCAAGAGCCGTCATCAACATCAGACAAAGCAAATTACCCGACCCGAAAGTCATTGGAAATGCAGGAAGTTTTTTTAAAAATCCCACGATTCCTTTAATTCAGTTTGAAGATTTAAAAAATAAATTTCCAAATATTCAGGGCTATCCCAACGGAGATTTTGTAAAAGTTCCGGCAGGCTGGCTCATCGAACAATGTGGCTGGAAAGGAAAACAAATCGGAAACGTCGCATCACACCAATTACAGTCTTTGGTGATCATCAACGCAACAGGAAATGCAACCGGAAAAGAAATTTTTGATTTTTCTACAATGATTATTGATTCGGTGAAGGAGAAATTTGGGATTGAGTTGGAGAGAGAAGTGAATATTATTTAAAAAAATATTGTAGATTTCAATTTAAAAATCAGAATTCACTATTTTTAATGATTACAAGTCTTTAAATTTAGAAGTCACCTAAAAGACTTTAACATAAAAACAACACACAAATGAAAATCGCCATCATCGGAGCCGGAAATATGGGCTTATCTTTCTCAAAATCATTTCTAAAATATGAATTGATAAAACCGGAAAACCTTCAGCTCATCACCAGAAACCGCTCAAAAATCAAAAAAATATCAGAAGAATTTCCAAAATCTAAAATTTTAATTTTTGATGATGTCGAAGAACTCGATGCAGATTTAATTATTATCGCCGTAAAACCTCAGGATTTCCAGCATGTTGCAGAAAATTTCAGGTTTAAACTTAACGAAAAACAAATGGTTCTCTCCATCATGGCAGGAATCAAAATCGCAAAAATTCAGAAATTACTGAATCATCCTTTAGTTGTAAGAGCCATGCCCAATTCTCCTACTCTTTTAGGAATGGGAATCACAGGATACACGTCTGCAGAAGGAATTACATTTAACGAATTGATGAATATTGAACGGCTTTTAAACAGTACAGGAAGATCTGTATATTTGGAAAACGAGGACTTATTGGATGGTGTTACGGCACTTTCCGGAAGCGGACCCGCCTATTTTTACTATATCGTTGATGCCATGATCAAAGCCGGAACTCAAATGGGAATTGATGAAAATCTTTCTAAACTTTTTGTAAAACAAACGATGCTTGGTGCTTACCATTTAATCAATAATTCTGAAAAAAATCTTGAAGAACTCATCAAAGATGTTGCTTCGAAAGGTGGCACAACAGAAGCTGCCCTGAAAACATTTGAAGAAAACAATTTTAAAGAAATTTTACAGAAAGGAATTTTAAATGCTGAAAAAAGAGCGAAAGAACTGAACGGGTAAGATTTTAGAGTTTTAGAGTTTTAGAGTTTTAGAGTTTTAGAGGAAAATTAAATCATTAGTTACATTCACACAACTAAAGATTTAAAACGCATTTCGATAAATTTACACATTTGCCAACCCAAATAAACCCCAAAAGTATTGAGGATAACATCATCCACCTCAAAAATACCCATTCTTGAAAAATACTGAAGTGCTTCTACAATGACAATTGCAGAAACAAATGTCATAATGGTATTCTTCAGGTCTTTAATCTGAGGAAAAACCCATCCTAAAAAACCAAAAGGAATAAACATCACTACATTCCCCAAAACAATTCGAACAATATCCCACCAACGTATTGTATTCTCAATAAAACTTAATGTTGAGAATAAAGGCTCTACCCGAATCAAATTTTCGTCGTACTGAAATCTCCCCATCCCGAAAAACATCAGATAGAGCAGAAAAATTATGTACGGTAAAATAATGAATTTATAAAATTTCTTTAACATCATTTGCAAAGTTATTCATTTCAAAATCATTAAATTTGTGTGTTAAAATAATTTAATGAAATACGTTTTACTTACGCTCATTTCAGCGATGCTTTTGTCCATATCATGGCCTACATACGGAATTCCGTTTTTTATATTTTTTGCCCTCGTTCCGCTTTTGATGATGGAACATGGCGTTTCTAAATTTTCAAACTTCAAAAGAAAAAGCTGGGTTGTTTTCGGGCTTTCTTACTTATGTTTTATAATATGGAATATCGTAACAACGGGCTGGCTGTATGGCTCTAAAAATCCTGACGGAAGCCACTCGATGATGGCTGTTTTGATTCCTATTTTAGCCAATTCATTTTTATATTCTTTGGTATTTCAATGTTATCATTGGTACAAAAATGCTCAGGGAAGTTATTGGGGATTAGCATTTTTCGTGGCAATCTGGATGAGTTTTGAGAAATTCCATCTGAACTGGGAACTCACATGGCCTTGGCTGAATTTAGGAAATGTTTTTTCAGATTATCCTGAATTGATTCAATGGTACGACACTTTAGGCGCAACCGGCGGAAGCTTCTGGATTCTTTTAATTAATGTTCTGATATTTTATACGATTAGAGTTTTTGAAGCAGGACGGAAAAGAAAAGATTTGATAAGAAATTCATCGATTGTTGCTTTGCTGATCATTCTTCCTATGACTATTTCGCTGGTTAAATTTAATAATTTTGATGAAAAACCTATTGGTCAGGTTAAAGTTTTAATGCTACAGCCCGCTCTTGATCCGTACGCAGAAAAATATTCCAAAGACAGCGTTACCATTGTAAAAGAACTTCTTGCACTTGCCGAACAAAACACTAAAGGAAAAATAGATTATTATATTGCTCCGGAAACTTCAATCCCGGGAAGAGGTTCTATTTCTGAATCTGCATTTGAAAAAAGCGTACTTCTGAATGATGTGAAAAGTTTTCTGGTGAAACATCCAGGTTCTGTCTTCACCACCGGAATTTCATCGCATCGATTTTATAAAAGTGATAAAAATTTACCTAAAGAAGCCTATCAGCTGAATCCTCAACTATGGGTGGAAAGCTATAATTCTGCAGTACAAATTATTCCTAATCAGAAAGTGGAAGTGTATCACAAAGGAAAACTGGTACCCGGTGTAGAAATATTTCCATACATGAGCATTTTAAAACCGCTTTTAGGCGATGCGATGATCGATTTAGGAGGTACTGTAGCATCATTGGGAACAGATAAAAAACGTGTAGCTTTTTCGAATCCTTTCAATAAAGGAAAAATTGCTCCGATTATTTGTTATGAAAGTATTTATGGAGAATTTGTGACAGAATATGTAAAAAAAGGAGCGAATTTTCTAGCGATTGTAACCAACGATTCCTGGTGGGGCGTTACGGAAGGTCACAGACAACTTTTGTCTTATGCAAAACTAAGAGCCATCGAAACGAGAAGAGAAATAGCAAGATCTGCCAACAGCGGAATTTCTGCTCATATCAATGCGAAAGGTGAAGTTCTGGAAGACACTTTTTATGGTGATAAAACTGCTCTTTTTGCAAAAGTAAATCTTTATGATAAAGAAACATTTTATGTAAAAGCCGGGGATTTGATGACGAGATTTTCAATATTTTCTTTAGGGTTTCTTCTGTTTTATTTTTTGATTAAAAAGTTTCAGAATAAATTAGAGAAAAAGAAAGTTTAAGATACAGATCCGAAAACATTTAGAAACAGCTAAATACTGCTCTATTAAACAATTATTAAATTTAAATCGGTTGAGAATAAAAATAAAAGACAAATATTTATTACAAAAGTTTTGTAGAAAACTTGTCTGTCTAAAAAATTATTCGTTATTTTGCAACCTCAAATATTATACAAATAAGAACATCGAGATATGTCAAGAATTTGCCAGATAACAGGAAAGCGTGCAATGGTTGGTAACAACGTTTCCCACGCTAATAACAAAACGAAGCGTCGTTTTGAAATTAACTTATTGGAAAAGAAATTTTACCTTCCAGAGCAAGACAAGCATGTTACGCTTAAAGTTTCAGCTCATGGATTGAGAGTTATTAACAAGATTGGAATCGAAGAAGCTATCGCAAGAGGCATCAGAGAAGGATTGATTAAAAAGAACTAAATCATGGCAAAAAAAGGAAACAGAGTTCAAGTAATTCTTGAATGTACAGAGCACAAAGAAAGTGGTATGCCGGGAATGTCTAGATACATTTCTACAAAAAATAAAAAGAACACTACAGAAAGATTGGAATTGAAAAAATACAATCCTGTTCTTAAGAGATCTACCCTTCACAAAGAAATCAAGTAATTTATAAATATAATTTACCATGGCAAAGAAAGTAGTAGCAACCCTACAAAGCGGACAGTCAAAAAAAATGACTAAAGTGGTGAAAATGGTGAAGTCTTCTAAATCAGAAGCTTACGTTTTCGAAGAAAAAGTAATGAATGCAGACGAAGTTGACGCTTATTTGAAAAAATAATCAGTCACTTTATTTACAATACAGAAACTACTCATATTTTGGGTAGTTTTTTTGTTATCTTTGTTTGTACAAGACAAAGTAAGCTTATAAAAATCAAAATTCTAAGATGAGTTGGTTTAAAAATATTTTTAAAAAAGAAGAAAAAGAAACGCTGGATAAAGGTCTGGAAAAATCTAATCAGGGGTTCTTTGAAAAAATGACAAAAGCCGTAGTCGGCAAAAGCAAAGTAGATGACGAGGTTCTTGATGATCTTGAAGAAATACTTATCGCTTCTGATGTAGGCGCTTCTACCACCATCAAAATCATCCAGAGAATAGAAGAACGTGTAGCAAAAGACAAGTACGTGAATATAAGCGAACTTGATCGTATTCTGCGTGAAGAAATCTCAGGATTACTGCTTGAAAACCCACAGGCAAACACCGGGAACATAGACACTTCAAAAAAACCTTACGTCATCATGGTTGTAGGGGTAAACGGTGTTGGCAAAACCACAACAATAGGAAAGCTGGCTCATCAGTTTAAATCTGAAGGAAAAAAAGTTATTTTAGGAGCAGGAGATACTTTTCGTGCAGCTGCTGTAGATCAGCTGACCATTTGGAGTGAAAGAGCCGGAGTTACAATTGTAAAACAGGAAATGGGTTCTGACCCTGCTTCTGTTGCTTTTGATACAGTACAAAGTGCCGTTGCTCAGGATGCGGATGTGGTCATCATCGATACTGCAGGAAGACTTCATAATAAAATCAATCTGATGAATGAGCTTTCTAAAATCAAGAGAGTCATGCAGAAAGTGATTCCCGACGCTCCTCATGAGATTTTATTGGTATTGGATGGTTCAACAGGTCAGAATGCTTTTGAACAGGCAAAACAGTTTACCGCAGCAACTGAAGTAAATGCTTTGGCCGTAACAAAATTAGACGGAACAGCAAAAGGCGGTGTGGTGATTGGCATTTCTGATCAGTTCCAGATTCCTGTAAAATATATTGGTGTTGGCGAGAAGATGCAGGACCTGCAATTATTTAATGGTATAGAGTTTGTAGATTCATTCTTCAAGAAGAGATAAGTCATCTTTATTTCTTGAAAATAAACCAAATTTATTAACATTAAAAAATTTAAACTATGGGAATTTTAACATGGATCATTTTCGGTCTTATCGCAGGGGCAATCGCAAAAGCATTACATCCGGGAAATGATCCTGGTGGTTGGATTGTAACAATCATCATCGGTATTTTAGGAAGTATGCTAGGAGGCTGGATCGGATCAATGATATTCGGAGTAGATGTATCAGGATTTAATCTATCAAGCTTTTTAGTTGCAATCGCAGGATCAGTTCTTCTACTGGCTATCTACAGGATGGTAACTAAGAAATAGAAACCATTAAAAAAATAAAAAGCCGGATTTGAAATTTTCAAATCCGGCTTTTTTATGAACAATATAATTTAGTCTATCTTGATCTGATAAGGCATTTCCATTTTCACCTCAGACTTCAGCTTTTTATCTGTAACCTGTTCTAAAATTTCATAATTTGCTTTACCAATTTTATTTTTAATTACTCTTGCAGAGATATCGTCTTCATTTAAATCTTCAAAAATCTGCTCAAATGCGGTCATTTTTTTAGGATAAGAAGAAACATTGTAAGATTTAATATTTGCTTTTTGTGCCGCAAATTTTACAGCATCTTGTAAACTTCCCAATTCATCTACCAAACCTATTTGTTTTGCACGAGTTCCACTCCATACTCTACCGCCACCAATTGCATCAATATCTTCAAAAGATTTTTTTCTGTTTTGAGTAACAAAGTAAACGAATCTTTTGTAAGTTCCTTCAACACTTCTGGTCATCAGGTTTACTCCGTAAGGTGTCAGTCCGTTTAATGAAGAATAATATGCTGAGTTGGCATTGGTCGCAACAATATCAGAACGAACTCCGTTTCTGTTGGCTAAATCTTTAAAATATGGCATCACTCCAAAAACCCCTATAGATCCTGTCAATGTATTGGGTTCAGAATAGATTTTATCTGCAGCCATTGCAATGTAATATCCTCCCGATGCCGCATAATCTCCGAAAGAAACTACCAATGGCTTTTTCTTTTTCAATTGCTGAAGTTCAAATAAAATTTCATCTGAAGCATTTGCACTCCCACCCGGAGAATTGATTCTTAAAACTACAGCTTTTACTTTTTTATCATCCTGAAGTTCTTTGATGTATTTGATGTATTTTTCAGAATTAATATCATTGTACTCATCGCCATTATTGATAGAGCCGGAAGCATACAAAACTGCGATTTTCTCACTGGAAGTATCTTTATCAGTAAAAGAATCTATGTATTTTGTAAGAGAGATTTTATTTAATTTATCATTTTCCTTTAAACTCAGCTTTGTTTTGATTATTTGATCATATTCTGTTTTCTGAATCAGTTTATCTGCCAGTTTATTTTTTAAACTTAAATCCGGAATCATTCCGTATAAACTGTCAACCACAGTTTTGAATTGATTCACATCCATTTTTCTGGATGCGGCAATTTTAGAAGCTGTATTATCCCAAATATCATTAAGTAGCGTACTTAGCTGTTCTTTGTTTTCAGGAGAAATATCATTTCTTAAAAACGGCTCAACCGCAGATTTAAATTTCCCATGACGTATAACCTCAATTCCGATACCATATTTTTCTGCAAAATCTTTAAAGAAAGTAACTTCTGTAGAAAGACCTTTCAATTCAATTCCTCCTGAAGGATTCAGATAATACTGATCAGCAACAGATCCTAAATAATAAGAAGACTGCGAAACCATATTACCATAAGCGTACACAAATTTTCCGCTTTTTTTAAAATCCTGAATTGCCGCTCTCAAGTCATCAATCTGCGTGATTCCAGCATTTAAGTTATCAACTTCAATGCTGATCCCTTTAATATTATCATCGTCTTTGGCTTTTCTCACCGCTTCCAATACATCATATATAAGTACACTGGTGTTTTTATTATTAACATTGAAAATACTTTGTTGATCTTCTGTAGGGCTGTCTATAATATCTGTCTTAAGATTAATCGTTAGTACAGAATTTTTCTTTACACTTACAGATTTCTCACTGCTCATCGATCCAAATGCAATCATGATGATGAAAAAGAAGAAAAATACAACACATAGTACCACAATAGCTACTATATTTGCCAATACATTTTTAAAGAAACTCTTCATAAAATAATCATTTTCTAATATGTCGCAGCATAAGGTCGTTTTGTTACTCGGAAGTAATATTGGTGATAAAAAAAACAATCTGGATATCGCTTTAGATAAGCTTAAAAGCATAGGAGATATATTAAAAAATAGTGAATATTTAACATCCGAACCTGTGGAGTTTGTCAGTTCCAATAATTTTTGTAATATTGCAACAGTAATATTTACGCATTTTTCGCCAATTCAGTTACTTAATTACATAAAAGAAATTGAAGCTGAAATGGGGAGAATTAATGATAGTAAAATATCCGGATGCTATACAGATAGAATTATAGATATTGACATCGTTAAGTATAATGATTTAAAATTCATCTCAGAAAAGTTGGTGCTCCCTCACAAAAAACATCTTTTCGAAAGAAAATTTTCTAAAATATTATTAAAAGATTTTATTTAATCGAAACATAAAACATATTGTATGAAATTAGGTTTATTACTATTGGCAACACTGCCTATTGCGTCATACGCACAGGACAGTATTTCTGTTAATACTTCAGATGAGTATCCCAATACTTTTTCTTCAGGTTCTGCAAATATTCAAAAATTTGATAATAAGGCAAGAAAACTCAATGACTGGTCAGTATCAGTAGGAGGAGGTCCAGCTTTCATGACTTTTGCAGATGTAACTTCATTCTACGGTGAAAAAATTAATTGGGGATGGAATGCTTATGCGAGTATCGACAAGCAAATATCTCATACTTTTGGTCTTAGTTTGCAATACTCGATGGGTAAAACTAACCAACAGGCGAAATTACCAAATAATCCTGCTGCAGGAGTAGGTACAGCTTGGACTGAATTTAATCAGGTATCACTATTAGGAGATGTCAACTTCTCAAATTTACTTAGAAGAGTTGATAATAAGTCACCTTACAGATGGGCATTGCATGGTTATTTAGGTGGTGGTTTTATGGGATATAAAACTGAATTAATTGATAGTGATGCATCAAGATGGAGCACAAATCCTCCAAGAATTCCTATTATGATAGATCAAAAATTAGGAATTGCATCGTTTTTCATGCAGGCTGGAGTTGGTTTAAAATATAATGTATCAAAACTTATTGATATTGAGGCAAGAATGATGTATATCAATAGCTTCGATGAAGAATTTGACGGAGGTGGCGAAGGGAGAGCTCTTGAAACTCTTGCGGGAGACAGAATCAATTATAATCTGATTAATGATAGTTATTCTGATGCGATGATGTCATTCAATTTAGGTTTATCATTTAAGTTAGGTAAGCATCAGACTCATTTGTCATGGCATGATCCTTTACAAGGAATATATTACAGAACTCATGTATTAGAAAACACTGCTACTGAACTTGTTGTATGCGAGAAAGGAGATAGTGATAACGACGGGGTTTGTGATGACTGGGACAGAGAATTAAATACACCTTCTGGAGCAAGAGTTGACGGTTCTGGTGTAGCACTAGATATGGATCTTGATGGGGTAATAGACTTATATGATAAGTGTGTTACTGTAGCAGGACCAACAGATAACAACGGTTGTCCACAATAATCCGGTGAACAATAAATAAACAAATCATTTAATTAACTAAATAAAAAAATAATACACTATGAAATTAAGTTTAGCAATTGTAGCATTTGCTTTAGCAGTTCCTACTGTAGCGTTTGCACAAGATTCAATAGCAGTAGTTTCAACTGAAGGATATCCGAATACATTCTCATCTGGATCTGCTAACGTGTCTCCATTTACACAACAATCTAAAAGATTTAATGATTGGGCAATCTCATTTGGTGCGGGTGTACCACTCGTTCAGTCAGGAGATTTAACATCTATAAAAAACGGAAACGGTAAGGATGTTTTTGGTTATTCAGCTTATGTAAGTGTTGATAAAGCTATTACGCATGCTTTTGGTATTAATCTTCAGTATGACAGAGGGGAAACAAGACAGGGATGGTTCAACACCAAAGATAATGCTCCGGCAGGCTCTACTTACCAGCAAGTAGGTGCAAGAACGCAATATGATGCAATATCATTATTAGGTGATGTTAACTTTTCAAATCTTTTAAGAAGAGTTGATAACAAATCTACTTTTAGATGGGCACTTCATGGATATGCTGGTATAGGTACATTAGCTTACAGAGCTTATCAGGAAGACCTTTCAGGTCAAAGATTAGTAACTGAAGTTAAGCCTTTCAAATTTGGTTCATTCTTCGGTCAGGCTGGTGCAGGACTTAAATTTAAAGTAAACAGAAGAATTGATCTTGAAACAAGACTAATGTATGTTTACACCGGTGATGATCAATTTGATGGTGGAGGTGCACAGTATAGTGATATCAACAAAAGAGAGGATCAGATTTCTGACAACTTCTTTAATGCTACTTTAGGTTTATCTTTAAAATTAGGAAAACATGAATCTCATTTAATGTGGCACGATCCGTTGCAGGAAATTTACTACAAATTAGATGTTTTAGCTGATAAAAACCAAGATATTGAAGTTTGTAAAAAAGGTGATGCTGATAACGACGGAGTTTGCGACGATTGGGACAGACAGCTTGATACTCCTGCCGGTGCAAGAGTAGATGGCGCAGGTGTTGCTCTTGATGCAGATTTAGATGGTGTTATCGATCTTTACGATAAGTGTGTAACAGTACCTGGACCTGTAGACAACAATGGTTGTCCTCTTACTGCAACCACACCTGTTGGACCGGTTGACGAAACTGTAACTAATATGGAAGGAATTGAATTTGATTTAAATTCTGACAGAATTTTACCTTCAAATACACCAATCCTTAATAATGCAGTAAGCTATATTAACTCTTCAAATGGTGCTTATACCGTCATTGGAGCTACAGATACCAGAGCTACAGATGAATATAACCAAAAGTTATCTGAAAGAAGAGCAAACAGTGTGAAAAACTATTTGATCAAAAATGGTGTAGATTCTTCTAAACTGAACGCTGTTGGTAGAGGTGAAAAAGACCTTAAATACCCAGAGTGTGAGCCTGCTACTAAATGTCCTGAATGGAAAAACAGAGCAAACAGAAGAGTTTATTTCGAAGCTAAATAATAAACTTCTCATATATTTATAAAAGTCACGCAGTGCGTGACTTTTTTCGGTAAATTAGTTTCTATATTTTTACAACATGATTTCTTCTCACGATTTTCAGGAACTGAAAAATAAAACCCTAAAACATTTTTGGGGTTATGATACATTTAGAGATTCTCAAGGCGAAATCATAGACTCAGTAATTACCGGAAATGACACTCTGGTTCTTTTACCGACAGGTGCAGGAAAATCTTTGTGCTATCAACTCCCTGCTTTGCTACGAGAGGGAGTTTGCTTAGTGATCTCACCATTACTAGCATTGATGAAAGATCAGGTAAATCAACTTAAATTCAGAGGTATTGAAGCAGAATATCTTTCTTCAGAACTCGATGATTTTGATGCGGAAGTTATTTACAACCGTTGTAAGGACGGAGTAACAAAGCTTCTGTATATTTCACCAGAAAGATTGACAAATTTTCAGTTTATTCAGCAGATTGAAGAAATACAATTGTCATTTATTGCTGTTGATGAGGCACATTGTATTTCAGAATGGGGACAAGATTTCAGACCGAGTTATCAAAACATTAAAGATTTCAGAAAAAGCAATCCCGAGATCGCCTGTTTAGCTTTAACGGCTACGGCTACACCGAAAGTTTTGAATGAAATAAAAAATAAGCTTGAACTAAAAAAGCCCAATGTATTTCAAAAAAGTTTTAAAAGAGATAATATTAAGATTTTCTCTGAAGAAGTTTCTGATAAATACCAAAGAATTTTTAATATTTTAAAATACGCCAAAGAATCCGGAATCATCTATGTGAGAACCCGAAAAGATGCCGAGTTGCTCACCGAATTTCTTCACAAAAACAAAATCAGCAATGTAGATTATTTCCATGCTGGATTAACTACGAAAGAAAAAAACGAAAGACAGAACTTCTGGAATAACAGCGACCAAAGCGTATTGATTTCTACCAATGCATTCGGGATGGGAATAGATAAGGATAACGTGCGTTTTGTCATTCACTTCTCTCCTTCTCAGTCGATAGAAAACTATTATCAGGAAATTGGTCGTGCCGGTAGAGATGGAAAAAAAAGCTTTGCTTTTATGCTTTGGGACAAACAAGAAATTTTAAATTTTGATCAGATTCTAAGGAATCAAATCCCTAATAAAGCTGAGTTTTTAAAAATCATTTCCTATCTGTATTCTAAATTTCAGGTGGCAGAATTTGAACTTCCGGAAAAAGTTTTTCAATTAAATATTTCCGGAATTCAGAATTTTACGAAACTTTCAAATGCAAAAATTAAAAATGTGTTGAATTTCCTGCACAATCAGGAAATCATTTATTACAACAGCAACAAAAGCTTATCATCAATCGAACTTTTAATAAAAGCAGATGAAATCGATCAGCTTCCACAAAAAGATAGTTATTTCATTGAACTTCTCCTCCGCTCCATTTCCGGAATTACTACACATAAAGTGATGTTTAGCGAACAGAAAGTGAGTGATAAAATTGGTGTGAGTATTCATTTAATTAAAGAACGGTTAAAAGAACTGCAGCAGAAAAACTATCTTGATTATATAGACGGAGCCTTGGCAAGTGTAAAATTCCTCAAGCCGAGAGATGAGAAAGTGATCAATAGTAATTACTGGAAACTTTTTGAACAAATTCAAAAAAGCAAAATTCAGAAGTGGGAAGAAATGAAATTTTACATTGAAGATTCTACATACTGTAAAATGAAACTGATTCTTGCCTATTTTGGTGAAAAAAACTCAAAAAACTGTGGAAAGTGTTCTGTTTGTGAGAAAAACAAGCAATCTATTTTCGGAAAAAACATTTCATCTGAAATTGTTAATTTATTATCCGAAAAACCCGCTACTATCGATGAACTTTCAATTCGGCTAAATTTTCATGCAAAAGAAAATATTTTAGAAAATTTGATTTTCCTTCTTGATTCAGGAAAAGTAAAAATGCTGAACTTTAGAACGTATGCGTTGACGTAATTTCTAAAATAGTTAAAAAATGTTACTGATTCGGCACACAAATATGCACAATTTTATGAAAATTTATTTTAAAATATTATTTCTATTTTTATTTACTTTCAAATTATCAGCACAACAAAGCGAATGGAAAAAAAATAATACCTTCTTCCATCAAAAAATAATAAAAGAAAATTCTGATGAAATTCTTAAGAACAATGATAGTCTAAACTTAGCAATTTATACTTTTCAAAGAAGTGAGAAAATTGATTTGACAGATACAACAAAACTTCAGATGCTTCCTTTGAAAATTTCATTTGAAAATCTCAAACTTAAACTTGAGAATTTTGATTTAGAGTTAAAGAAAAATTCCGAATATCTATTAAAATACGAGACTCCAAAAAAAACAAAATATAAATGCAGTCTTTACTTAGATGAAAACATTACAAAGGAGCAAGTTAAAAATTTAATAAATTATTTAAAGTCGAATTATACGGTTGACAAAATAGAATACACATCAAAACAAGATGCTGCAAAAATAGCTTCGGAAACTTTAGGTGTGGATTCAAAAGATTTGTTTGAAGAAGATTTCTTTCCTGCAAGTATTGAAATTGAGTCGAAGATGAAAATTAATTCTAAGAATATTCAAAATAAATATCCACAATTGATCACTGATACTTTAAATGATAATTTAGATTTGGAGATTTTAATTATAAAAGTCACAACCTAAAAGCTGTATAAAATACATTTTCATTAAATTTCATTCTTAAATAAAATCAAAGACCTTTATCTTTGCAAAATGAAATCATTGAAAGTCGTTTTTTTTGGCACACCAGAGTTTGCGAAGACAGCATTGGAAGCTATTCATCAATCAAATCATGAAGTTGTTGGCGTTGTGACAGTTGCAGATAAAGCAAGCGGTCGCGGACAAAAGATCAATCAATCTGCTGTAAAAGTGTATGCTGTTGAAAATAATTTAAACGTTCTCCAGCCTGAAAAACTTAGAAATCCTGAATTTTTAGAAGAAATAAAAAGTCTGAATGCAGATGTTTTTGTTGTTGTTGCGTTCAGAATGATGCCGAAAATCTTGTTTGAAATGCCTGAATTGGGAACTTTCAATCTGCATGCTTCTTTACTTCCCGATTACCGTGGTGCAGCGCCAATTAACTATGCGGTAATTAACGGAGAAGAAAAAACCGGAGCTACGACTTTCTTCATCAATGAAAAAATTGACGAAGGAAATATTTTACTTCAGGAAGAAATTGAAATTTTACCGGACGAAAACGCAGGAAGTCTTCATGACCGTCTGATGGAAATGGGCGCAAAATTAGTCGTGAAAACACTTGATGGATTATGTGAAAACTCAATTACAGAAAAACCTCAGCCACACGTTGATCATCCGAAAAATGCTTTTAAAATATTTAAAGAAGATACCAAAATAGACTTTAGTAAAAGCTCAAAAGAGATTCATCAGTTTATCTTAGGAATGTCACCTTATCCTGCAGCTTTTACCACTTTAATGATTGGAGAAGAAGAAAAAGGACTGAAAATCTATGCCGGAAAATTTGAAGTTTCTGAGCACGGAAAAACTTACGGAACGTTAGATATTTCTAAAAACGAATTTAAAATCTACACCAGAGACGGAATTTATTATCCTTTAGAATTACACCTGGAAGGGAAGAAAAGAATGAATATAAAAGATTTTCTGAACGGATTTAGAAATTTCGACGAAATAAAAATGGCTTGATTTATCAAGCCATTTTTATTTCGTCGAAGTCGATTGTCAATTGTGAATTAGCTTCAATGTCAATTGAATGTGGTGAAAATTCACTTACGTAACAAAATAGACCATTCACTATTCATTTTAAAGCTGAACCATCTCAGTAACCTCAACTTCATAACCACCAACCTGAGGTTTTACATTAGGATTCTGAGTAATGACTTTAAATTTATTGATTCCTAAATTCTTTAAAATCTGCGTTCCGATACCGTAATCTCTGTAATTGAATGCTGCAGTAGGATGCTTTTGCTGTCCGTCTTGATAATTTAAAAACTGTTGCAATTTTCTCAATGTATTTTCGGAATTGGATACGTTATTGATAAAAATAATTGCCCCTTTTCCTTCTTCATTGATCATATTGGTTACTTTCTCCAAAAGAGGTTTTTCGCCGTTATTCAATCTCGTTAAAACATCAAAATAAGAGTCCGAAGACTGCACTCTCACCAAAACAGGCTCATCAACCGTCCAGGATCCTTTGGTTAAAGCAAAGTGAATCTGATCGTTAGAAGTTTCTCTGAAAGCTAAGAAATCAAAATCACCGTAAGCAGTTTTCACTTCTCTTTCTTCTATTCTTTCGATAAGATTTCCTTTTTTAAGCTGATAGTGGATCAAATCTTCAATAGAAATGATTTTCATATCATGTTTTTGTGCAAAAGCGTACAATTCCGGTAAACGAGACATACTTCCATCCTCATTCATAATCTCACAGATAACTCCACCCTCTTTCAAACCTGCAAGACAGGTCAGATCAATTGCAGCTTCAGTATGTCCTGCTCTTTTCAAAACTCCACCTTTCTTGGCACGAAGCGGAAAAATATGACCGGGACGCATAAAATCTGTAGGTTTTGCCTTGTCATCCATTAATGCTAAAATTGTTTTAGCTCTGTCTCCTGCAGAAATTCCTGTAGAAGTTCCGTCACCCAGAAGATCGACAGAAACGGTAAATGCAGTCTCTTTAGGATCACTGCTTCTGCTCACCATGATATCCAGACCAAGCTCATCACATCTTTTTTCAGGAAGTGGCATACAGATCAGCCCTCTTCCGTGGAAAGCCATGAAATTGATCAACTCAGGCGTTGTCAGTTCGGCAGCACATAGAAAATCTCCTTCATTTTCTCTGTCTTCATCGTCTACCACTATGATTATTTTACCATTTTTAAGGTCTTCAATTGCCTCCGGAATAGTATTTAATTTAATATCAGACATTTTTACTTTAAATTTTCGCAAAGATACTTACAAAATAAGCATCAGCCAATTAATATGAATGGTTTGTTAAGCTTCGGATAATGTGTCTGCAGCTCTTTTAATAATTTCGTATGATTCTAATCTTTTCTGATGGTCGTAGATGTGAGAATTAATCATCAATTCATCCACCTGATATTTTTCCTGAAAATCGCTCAGTTGCTCTGCTATTTGAGTCTGATCTCCTACAAAACTGAATTTCAACATTTTTAAAACCATCGCTTTCTCCATTGGCGACCAAATGTCATCCATATGATGAACAGGTAGCGGAAAAGGTTTTCTGTCGTTTCGGATGATATTGATAAATGCCTGAAATAATGTGGTAGAAAGGAAATTTGCTTCTTCTGATGTTTCTGCTGCTACTCCATTTACACAGGCAATAATGTAAGGTTTATCTAAATATTGGGAAGGCTCAAAATGCTCTCTGTAAATTTTAAACGCCATTTCCATTTGATCGGGAGCAAAATGACCTGCAAATGCATACGGTAAACCAAGCTCTGCAGCCAACCATGCACTGTCTGTACTCGAACCCAGCATATACATCGGAATATCTAGTCCTTCACCGGGAATTGCACGAACTGGCGAATTGGAATTTTCTTTAGAAAAATATCTCTGAAGTTCAAGAATCTGCCTTGGAAATTGCTCGTTGATCATCGCAGGATTTCTTCCTAAAGCTTTTGCAGTCAAGCCATCCGTTCCCGGAGCTCTTCCTAAACCAAGATCGATTCTTCCCGGAAAAAGTGATTCTAATGTTCCGAATTGTTCGGCGATAACGAGTGAACTATGATTCGGTAGCATAATTCCTCCGGAGCCGACTCTGATTTTCTTTGTTCCGTTGGCGATAAAACCAATTAGAACTGAAGTTGCAGAACTGGCAATACTTTCCATATTATGATGTTCGGCAAGCCAGAATCTTTTATAATTTAAATTTTCAGCAAAGTTCGCCAAAGACAGACTGTCCTGAAATGTATCATTGATGCTTTTTCCCTGCTTTACGGGAGCAAGGTCTAAAACAGATATTTCAAAATTTTTCATATTGATTTGTTTTTTCTTCAAAAGTGATGCTTCATCTCTTTTGTCAATTTCATTTAAAATTAATTTGAAATACAAATTTAGAGCTATTAAACTGCATTAGTTACTTTTTGTAATTGATAGGAATAATGGTTGTGGTGTGGGAAAAACTATTGAAAAATAATTTCGAAATCGATTTTATATTTCGAAATCCTTATTATGTATATTTGGTTATCCAATAATATTAAAACAAATGAAATTTCTATATACAGCAAGAGGAAAATATGATAAACACAATTATGATAATTTTTCTTGGAATGAATATAAAGAGTGGTCAAAAATTATTCATCTAGAGGAACTTGTTTCATTAGATGGAATGTTAAATGAAATCTTAGTTGAACCCGATTACAATAATGAAGAGGATTGGAATTTTATTCATACATATAAAAAGTATCAAACTGGTTTTTTCACAGATTTAGATTTTGTATTTAAGCGCTTAATTAAAAAAGAGGATTACAATCTTCTTGCAGTCGTTATTGAACCCACTAAGCCATGTGAAATTATTGAATTAGAAAATTATGAATTTATTGGATATGATTTATTGGATCAGGATTTTTCTATTAGTGCTTTAACAAATTGCGGAGGTTTTGATGAAACATTTCTGCCATTTGAGCTTAACACAAAGGGTTTGCTTAATGATTACCAAAAAGCATATTACATAAAAGAAAAATTATTAGAAAACAATCCTTACGAACATCATGCGGACACGAATGTTATTGCGGTTTGGCGTCATAAAATAATTGGGAACACAAAAAACAATTGATTAAATGGATCTATCAAAAGGTAATATTGAATTCAAAATAAAAAGCCAGAATTCTGAAATAAATCAAGAAAAACATTATTCACAATAAAAATTCATTAACATTTAGTCACATATAATTTATAAAAATATTTTTTAATTATATTTAGCCATGCAATCAAAGATAATGTACATCGAAAACAAATCTCAAGGTCATCACGGATTGGCTTGGATTGGTTTTGTAGAATTTTCAAAATCTGGTCAAACGGTTTATTTTAATAGAAAAGGATTGAAAAAACTGAAAAACCCAGGAATTAATGCCAATCATTTTGACATCGAAACAGGTGAAGAATATTGGGTTTCTGGTGTTAAAAAGAATGGACAAAATAGGCATTGGTGCGGTGGGGGAAAAATTATGATCGATAAAAGTTCGATTGATGAATACTTAAAATTGGTTGATTTCACTACAATTGACGAAAAGTATTTTACAGTCATTGAATTTATTAAAACTGAAAAGATAAGATTTAACGAACTTGAAAATTCAGAGACTGAATTTAGAAACGAAAGCCGTTCTGCTAGCTTCTGGGACAATAACAAGAGAAAGTTAATCTTAGATTTAGTCTAGCTTTAATTTAATTTTCCAGCCAACTTTACATTTTTGCTTAAAAATATTTTATGAAAAAAATTCTATTCTTACTCTGCTTAATATTATTAGTAAGTTGTTCTTTCAATCAAACGTTCTCCAATAGAGAATCTGATAGAAATGAAGCAGAAGAGATTTCCAATAAATTTTATTGGGAATTATCTTATGGCGGAAATCAAGATAATCTTTACAAACTTTTCGGGGATCAGTTTTTCGAAGTAACAAGTAAGGATAAACTTAATGAAATGAATCTTACTCCTCAGAACGAAATAGGACAGGTTCAGGATTACAAGTTAGTGAAATGGGAAACTTTTGTTGTAAAAGGCAGTAATCCCAAAAGTGAGTATGTATTGACCTACGATGTAAAAAGAGAAAGAGGAAAAACGCAGGAAACATTCTCAATGAATAAAAAAGATGGGGAAATAAAAATAGTAGGTTATCGGATAAATCAGGACTTATTGGATAAATAATTGTTAGGTAATGTAGAAAAGGTTGTTATCACAACCTTTTAATATTATTTCCCTTTCTCCTTCAAAAAATTAAAATGATTAATCAAAATTCTGATTTCATTAAAATCAAAATCATTGGGTAATGCCGTTTTCCATTCGTTTAAAGTTTCTTTTGGATCAGTTTTAAATGCTTTTTCGAAGGTTTTGATTTTATCAGAAGTGATTACTCTCGCCAAATCAAGCAAACCCTGTTCTGCAAACTTTGCCAGATGTCCCAAAACAGTTTCTTTAACCAAACCTCTTTCCAAAGCAATTTCTGAAATTGTTTTTCCCTGTTCAAACAACTGAAACGTCAAAACCTGTGAAGGAACTTTCGCAATCTTCATACTGATTTCTTTATCGTTTTTTTCGTCTAAAAGTTTCGTTTCCAGGAGATGAGAAGTTTTTAAGCCATTCAGATATTCTTCAATATCTTCGAGCCAGCTTCTCAATTCTTCATTGTAGTTTTTCAGACCTTTCACTCCTTTTATTTCAGAGTAAAACTCTTTCAACGGACTGAATATTTTATCTTTTACTTCATTAAAAAAGAAATTGACGGCACCTTTGGTTTTACTTTCAATCTCGCTCCACTCTTCAGTCTGATTGATGAAATTGTTAACTTTCTGAAAAATAATTCGCTCTAATTTTTCAAAGATTTTACCAAGATTAACAATGTCACGTTTTAATTGAAGATACAATTGTTTAGATTTTGAATGGTCAATACTTTTTGTGGTTATCGAAAGATTATTCCAAAGTTCAACTTCCTTCAACAGCCATTGAGAATCGACTGAACGAAGTACTTTTCTGATGCTGTAATCGTATTTTTCTTTATTAATAATATCTTCTACATGATCATTGGCAAAAGTATCACCCTGAAATTGCAGAATTCTGTTGTCTTTAAAGATAACTTCAGGAGTGATTTTAGATTTTAAAACAATTCCCTCTAAAGTTCGGCAACGAGACAGAGCAACGTAAACCTGACCTGCTGTGAAACTTTTTCCGGCATCAATAATCACTTTATCAAACGTCAAACCCTGACTTTTGTGAATGGTCACCGCCCAAGCTAATTTAATTGGAAACTGTTCAAAACTTCCTAAAACTTCTTCTTTAATATTTTTTTCGCTGTCTAAAGAATATTTTTTCTGTTCCCAGACTTCTCTTTTTACGGTAATTTCTCTTTCGCTTCCGTCAAGAATAACCTTGATTTCTTTTTCGTCTAAAGCAGAAATTTCTCCTAATTTTCCGTTAAAATATTTTTTCTCACCAGATATATCGTTTCTGATAAACATCACCTGAGCACCAATTTTTAGTTCTAAAAACTGTTCGTTGGGATATTGGTTCTCCTTAAACTCACCAAAAAGTTTAGCTTCAAATGTAGCTGGAGAAACTTTCAGTTCCGCTAATTTTTGCTGATTGATATCGTCTGCCAATTTGTTGTGCGAACAGAGATAAATATAAGATTCTTCATCCGCATTAAAATCAGGGTTAAATCTTTCATTTAAATGTTCAAAATCGATATTGGCAACGTCACCGTCACGGATCGCATTTAAAATTTCAAGAAATTCTTCATCAGTCTGCCGGTACACTTTCGTCAGCTCAATCGTCAGCAAAGGAATATCTTTTATGGCAAGACTGTCAAAAAAGAAAGGCGAATTATAAAACATTTTTAAAATATGCTCATCTCTCACCACGGGCGGAAGTTGATACAAATCTCCTATGAACAACATCTGGACACCTCCAAAACGCTGATTATTTCTTCGGATAAAACGCAGAGAAAAATCCATCATATCCAAAACATCCGCTCGTAACATCGAAACCTCATCAATAATCAGAACCTCAACCTCACGCAAGAGTTTGAGTTTGTCTTTTCTGTATTTGAAATGAGACATCAGATCGGCAATATTGTTTCCTAAACTGCCATCAATTCTATCTGTCGTCGGCAAAAAAGTACGCAAAGGCAACCCAAACATCGAGTGTATGGTTACTCCACCAGCATTAATTGCTGCAATACCTGTAGGTGCTACAACAATATGTTTCTTTCTGGTTTTTTTTACAAATTCGTTTAGGAATGTTGTTTTCCCGGTTCCTGCTTTTCCGGTGAGAAAAACGCTTCGGTTGGTATGTTCTATTAAGTCAAAAAAATGATTATTCATCGCTGCAAAATTACGAAAAATGAAAATAAGGAACGAAATTTGATGCCCACTAAAAAAATTAATTATGCAAAATTGGTTGATAAAATTTCCGGCAGTTATTTTATTTGCAAGTCTTACAATAGTTTCGTGTAAATCGGCACAAAGCAATGATCCTGCAGAAATGCCTAAAGATATTTCAGAAAGACCTGCAGATGAAAGCGCTCAGAAATATGATGAAGCGCAGCTTGATAAGTTAAAAGCATCAATAGAATCAACAATTTCTAGAGAAAAGTGTACCAATGCTGCAGATTGGACATTTTCACCAATAGGAACCAAAGCTTGCGGCGGACCGGTCTCTTACATTGCTTACCCTAAGAAAAATGAAACAACCATTCTTCCAAAAATTGAAGAATATACGCAGAAGATGTCTGAATTTAATAAGAAATACAGCATTGTCTCAGACTGTATGCTGGCTGCAGAACCAACAGGTGTAAAATGTCAGGGAGAAAAAGCGGTTTTAATTTATCCTTAACTTATAGGTTTTAAACATCATAAAAGCTCTGACTAAATGCGGTTCAGAGCTTTTGTTTTTATTTGGCATACCTATTAAGTTTTGGCTAAAGCCATAAGATGATTCTTTCATTGAAAATGGGCTAAAGCCCATTCTATTGAATCAATGAGTGGAGGAATTTCTATGAATAATTATTCTTTATACCAAGAAGAATATTTCACATAATTATTTGCAATTCTATTCACTTCACCCTCTAATAAAGCAGAAGAAATATCTTTTATCTTTCTGGCAGGTACTCCTCCCCAGACTTCGCCCGATTTGATATGGGTTCCCTGCGTTACAACAGAACCTGCGCCAACGATAGAATTTTCTTCAACAAGACAATCATCCATTACAATTGAGCCCATTCCGATCAAGACATTGTCTTTAATTCTGCATCCGTGAACGATGGCATTGTGACCTATTGAAACATTATTTCCGATTTCTAAAGGGAACTTTTCGTACGTGCAATGCAACATAGCGTTATCCTGTACATTTACTTTGTCTCCCATTTTGATGTAATTTACATCACCTCTGATGACTGCATTATACCAGATACTGCATTCTTTTCCCATCACCACATCACCTATAATAGTTGCAGTTTCTGCCAAAAAAGTATTTTCTCCTATTTGCGGTGCTTTTCCTAAAAGTTCTTTTACAAGTGCCATATTTTTATTTTGAAAATTTAAATTCTTTAACTGGAATCCAATAATAATTAGGTTTAAAATTCTGAAATTCTGATTTAAAACTAGAAACTTTATTATAGTTTTTTGCAGAGACTACAATTCCGTCTATGAATCTTTTAGATAAAAAATAGAACTTATCGATTCCCGAAACCTTTGCTGCGTTTTCATCTCCTTCAGATGCATTCTTTAGAAGCCAACCAATATCATGTGTCATTTCAGCACACATTAGATAATCTGCAGCTTCAAGCTCAAAATGAGCAAACTCAAAATCTACATTCATATTCCTCAAATATTCATAAAAATAATTTCTAATCCTATAAAAATTTGGTCTTTCAAACAAACTCATATCTACACCTACATTTCCTAATCCATTTATAGAAACCGATAAAACATAAAGTTTTTCTTCCAAGATTTTATTATCTGCGTGCTCACATACAAAAGAGCCAAGATTTACATTTTTCTCCGGAGACAGTACAATTTTTTGATTGACGAAATCTTTGCAACACAATTCTGCATCTTCATTATCAGTAAAAGTAATTCCAAAAGAATAATTCAATCCCATAATATCTAAATTAAGCTCATAGCTAAAATCTAACTCTTAACCTCCGACTTCTAAGTTCTAAATCCGTATTTTTGTATCTCAAATTTAAAGAAAAAATGCATACTATTCTTATAGAGCCAACAGAAAACCCGAAAGTGATGAAATTTGTAGCTGATTACAATTTGATTCCGGGATCATTAGAGCTGGACAGAAATTCAGATATATCAGAAATTCCTTTGGCACAGGAGCTTTTCAACTATCCTTTTGTCGATAGAATTTTCGTTACTGCCAATTTTGTTGCGGTTGCAAAACAAGATACTGTAGAATGGGAACATATTGCCGAAAACCTGAAAAATGTAATTGAGGATGAGCTTTTGGCCAACCCAAGAATTTATCTTCAGAAGAAAAAGGAAATGATTCAAATCTATGCAGAAATGACTCCAAATCCTAACGTGATGAAATTCGTTTCTAGCAAAGTGCTGATGGAAGGTTTTGTAGAAGTAAAATCAAGAGAAACTTCAGAAGGAGTTCCTTTAGCTCAGGCAATTTTTAAAGAATTTGATTTTGCTAAAGAAGTTTTCATTTCAGATAACTTCGTTGCAGTAACCAGAGATAATTCTGTAGAATGGCATCAGGTAATGATGGCGGTTCGTGGTTTGATTGCAGAATATCTTCAAAGCGGAGGAGAAATTTCAAATATTGTTGCTCAGAAACACGAAAGTCCGGTTGAAAATATCATCAACAGAGATTACACAGACAACGAGCAGAAAATTTCTGATATTTTAAATGAATATGTAGCTCCTGCAGTAGAAAATGACGGGGGAAAAATTTCATTAATAGAATATGACGAAGCCAACAAAACTGCAAAAATGCTTTTACAAGGCGCTTGTTCTGGTTGCCCAAGTTCTACTGCTACTTTAAAAGGTGGAATTGAGAACATTTTAAAACAATTTGTTCCCGATTTAGTGGAACACGTAGAAGCTGTAAACGGATAGTTTAGTTAATAGTGTTCAGTTGATGGTATTATTTTACAACTGACAAGAATAAAAAAACGAAAATTTGAAAACCAATAACCAACAACCAGCAGCCAACAAGCAAAAGGGAATATTATTAGTCAATCTCGGATCACCAAGATCTACCTCTGTACCAGACGTAAGAGAATACCTTGATGAGTTTTTAATGGACGAAAAAGTGATCGATTACAGATGGTTTTTCCGTGCACTTTTGGTTCAGGGAATTATTCTCAATACAAGACCTGCGAAATCTGCAGAAGCCTATAAAACAGTCTGGACAGATGAAGGCTCTCCTTTGATTGTCATCACTCAGAAAATCCAGAAAAAACTTCAAAAACTGGTTGATGTTCCGGTGGAAATCGGGATGCGTTATGCACAACCAAGTATAGAAGCGGGAATTCAGAAGTTAGTAGACCAAGGCGTGACAGAAATTGTTCTTTTCCCACTATATCCGCAATATGCGATGAGTACAACTGAAACGGTGATTGAAAAAGCAGAAGAAGTAAGAAAGAAGAAATTTCCGGGAATTAAAATCAATTACGTACAGCCTTTTTACAATAGAGAAATTTATATCGACTGTCTTGCAGAAAGCATTAGAGAGAAACTTCCAGAAAATTTTGATGCATTACAGTTTTCATATCACGGAGTTCCGGAGAGGCATATCTATAAGACAGATCCTACAAACACCTGTAATCTGAATGATTGCTGTTCTCGTGAGAATAATCCAAGTCATCAGTTTTGTTATCGCCATCAGTGTTTTGATGTGACCAATTCTGTGATTAAAAAACTGGGTTTGCCAAAAGAAAAAGTAATGGTGACTTTTCAGTCCAGATTAGGGAAAGATAAATGGATGGAACCTTACACTGATGAAACTTTGGAAACCATCGGCAAAAAAGGAATTAAAAACCTTGCCATCGTTTGTCCGGCTTTCGTTTCTGACTGTCTGGAAACTTTGGAGGAAATTTCTGTGGAAGGAAAACATCAGTTTGAACATGGGGGTGGAGAAAACTTCCACTATATTCCTTGTCTGAACGATGAAGACCGCTGGATTGATGTTGTAAAAACACTCTGCGAGGAAAAACTGAACGAGTTTTATTTCGTTTAAATTAATTTTTAAAAGATATAGAGGCATTTGAGAAATCAGATGCTTTTTTAATTTATTTCCTAATCACCCCCCTAAAAAAACATATTGAATCAATAAAAACATATTTATTGTAAATAAATTAAAAATTAATAGGGGTTAGTTTGGTTATTTATTATTTTTTTGTACTTTTACCCTATCAAAAGATAAGAACAATTTAAAAATTTAGAAATAATGGACTCAAGCATAGAAATTCTAAAAAGAAAAATTGAAAGTTTCACTCCCGAACTTGCAGAAGCGTTTATTAGAATCGTGGATAATTTAGATACAACTCCAAAATCTAATGTACCACAATTTCAACTGGATGAAGTTTCTACCAGAATTCAATTTCACACAGAAAATCCCGCAACGAAGCTCGATTTCTTTGAGAACATTTCTGAATTAGAAAAAATCTGCGCCTAATGAAAGTGCTATTGTCATCAATTGCAAGAAATGACATTAGAATGCTGATGCGGGTTTTCAATGCTGAAGAACAAAACAAAGACAAGTATTTTCTGGATGATTTGAAAGAATCAATTCATACTATCTTAAGCAACTGCGAAAATCTGGACATAAAAAGCAAAGAAATCCAGGTATATAAAACCGAAAGATTTCCTGTTGATATTCATTATTTATTTGAAGATAACGACAGCCTTTTTATCACTGCAGTTTTTAAGAATTGAATAGAAAAATTAATAACTTTTTTGACATTATTATATAGTTTGATTTTATCTGTATAGGTCTTGTACACCTTAAGCAGCAACCTTACAAATGGAAAATTTGTAAGGTTTTTTTTCTTTTATAGTAATTGACTATTTTATTCTTCAATGACATCCTTAATAATATTGCTCCAAACAACAGCATAATTGTCTGCAAAATCTTCAACTTGTTTTGAATTTGCTTTACTCCATTGTCTTTTATAAATATAATCAACATAATGTCCAATCTCATGCAAGAGTAATTTCTCCAGATAATATTTTTTGTAATTTTCAAGTGTCCATTGCAAGTACCAGAAATTTTTGCCTTTAATTAAGTTATTACAATAATTCTTATAAAAACCAAGTTGTTTTGTTGTAGGTTTAATTTTTCCAAAAATCATTCTGTTATCTGTAGGAACGGCATAAAGTTTTATCAGAAATACTCCACTTCCACAAATAAATTCTCCTTGCACAGTTTCACTTTTCAGATATTCTGATTTTTTTACTTTACCTAGCCAAATATGTGTTAAATACTCGACATGCTCAATTGGAAGTTTTTTCAGCGTTTCTCTGATTTCTTCAACTGTAACCGGAAAATAGAAATCTCTTGAAGTATTTTCAACTATAAAAATTGGTGTTTCCTGATCATTTGTTGGTGGTAGAAGATTGTGCTTCCTATTTAAGATTCCATCAGCAATTTTCAAACTTGTTCGACCACCATGAACATCGCTAAATTTCCTATTTTTTTTCCAGTGATGTTTCTTTACGATTTTGCTTCATAAGCTAAAGCTTGTTAACATATATCTTATCTCACCGGCGTTCTGAATTCCCCATAACCCAACAATCCGTCATAATTTCTTCCGAAAGGTTTATAATACAAAAATGCCTGGTACAAATTTTCCGTCTGCCAGAAATTTCCATTAATTTCCCCGAAATTCAAAGAACCGTTTGCTTCTTTTGTAGCGAGAATGTAATTATAGAAACCTTGTTTCAGAAAAATTTTAGCCACATATTTTTTACTTTCTGCATCGTAAATCATTTGAGATTCTTTGGTCGCTTTAAAATTATTAAAGCCTCCTAAAACATACAGCTCTTTATCCATAGGTTCAGAATCTAATGAGAAATGCACCCAGGAATAATCTGCTTCTCTTTCTGCATTTCTTTCTTGTCCCAAATCATTTCTTCTGTAATAAAAAGCTCCGTTTACGTCGGGTTGATACTGATAATTCAACGGATATGCCCAAACCGGATGAAGAAAAGTCTGATTTACACCATCAATAATTCCTGTTTCACGAACCATGTCTGCTGCCATATCCATGTTTTTATTATCGAAATAATAAAATTCATTATTTCCGGGAAACACAATACTCATCTGCTGAAACAGAATTTGACTTCCCAACGTAGAGCTTGGTTTAAGATTATTCACCGTCATGTGCATATTGTTATTCTGCATCACGTTCAGCGTCATAGAATTGACATTTGATGACATATCTCCACCTTTTGAAGTCGCCTGTACTTCAACTCTTTGGTTCACGTTGGGGTTTCTTGCATCAGAAATTCTTGAAATATTCAAAGCTAAATTTACCTGATCTTCAATTAAAGAAAATCTTTTGGTAAAAAGTGGTTTGTCCGCAGAATCTTTGTAAACGATGATTTCGAAATTTCCGGATATTTTTGGTCTTATTTTATCGTTTGGAAAATTCAGTTTATAATGTGTGTAAGGCTGTATTGTATTGAAAGAATATTCAAATTGATCCAGCAATGCGTTCATGCTTCCATTGGCAATTTCGGTAAAGAAAAGATTATCGTCCTGCCAGTTTCTGTCGTAATGTTTGATGGTGTATCTGTAAATGGTACTTGAGTTGGTTAAATCATCAAAACTCAACACCAACTGTTGATTCATATTAATGACCGGGGTTTCGTCATTGGTTTGGGGATTAAACAACTGAATACTTTGAATGTTCTGACCAAAAGCCAAAGAACCTAAACTGAATAAAAATATCTGCAACGTTTTCATTATGACGAAGATAACGAATCTATCAGGAATATTGTATTTTTGAGAAAAAAATATTCAGAATATGTTTCAAATACAAGCCTTTGTGTTCAATTTTGCAAGTGAAAATACCTATATAATTTTTAATGAAAACAAAAATGCCTGGCTGATCGATCCGGGAAATATGAATGAACAGGAAACCAAAACCATTGAAAGTTTCATCAGAGAAAATGAATTAAAAATTGAGAAAATCATTTTAACTCATGCTCACATTGATCATGTTTTGGGCTTACAATGGGCTTTTGACACCTTTAAAATTCCTGTAACCATGCATGAAGATGACAAAGAAGTTTTGGATATGTTCCAGATCAGCGGAATGAGATTCGGATTTCAGTTTGATCACATCAACGTAGATTTAGAATATATCAATGAAGGAGATGAAATTGATTTTGATGGCGAAAAATTTAAAATTTATCATGTTCCGGGACATTCTCCGGGGAGCCTTGTGTATCACAATGAAAATCAGAAATTCATGATTTCCGGTGATGTTTTGTTTGAAGGAAGTATCGGAAGAACAGATTTGTTTAAAGGAAATTACGAGCAGCTAATTAAAGGAATTAAAACCAAACTTTTTATTCTTGACGAAGAAACTCAGGTTTTTTCAGGTCATGGAAATCCTACGACGATAGGTTTTGAGAAACAGTATAATCCATTTTTGAAATAAAAGCTTAAAAATAATAAGTAAAAAAACCGCCAGAAAAATCCGGCGGTTTTTGTTTTACTTTAAGATGGAAATTTATTTCCATTTAATATTGCATCCGATACTGGGTCTTTGAATTTCTTCCTGTGGCTCACCAATCAATAAGTTTTCGAAAGCGATGATTAAATCTTCACCCGTCACCTCTTTGTGATTACCCGGTCTCGAATCATCCATCTGACCTCTGTAAATAAGATCTAATTTATCATCAAAAAAGAAGAAATCAGGAGTGCAGGCTGCGTTGTATGCTTTTGCGATCGCCTGACTTTCGTCGTATAAATAAGGAAAATCAAAATTTCTTTCAATCTGAAATTCAATCATTTTTTCCGGAGAGTCTGCAGGATATTTTTCTACATTATTTGAATTGATGGCAATAAACTCAATTCCTGCCTCATGATAATCTTCATACAATTCTGTCAGTTTATCTATGATGTGAAGCACAAACGGACAATGATTGCATATAAAGATAACCAAAGTACCTTTTTCACCTTTCAGATCATCTAATGACTGAACTTCGTTGCCGGTTGATGGGTTCGGAAGTTCAAAAAACGGTGCTTTTGTACCTAATGCCAACATATTTGAGGGAGTATTCATATCTTTTTTATTTGACTACAAAGATAAAGATTTCTTTTAGTTGTTGCTAAAACAATAATCTATTGAGCCAGCCTATGTCACTTATTAATTTTTACAATAACTTATCCCAGTTCCCATTCCGTCAACTTCTGGCAGATTACAAAAGTTTGTTAAGTGTTACGTTATTAGTTAAATTTCAAAAATCATTTGGTTGGTATAGAAAAATGTTTGTAGTTTTGCTAACACTGTTAGTAAAATAAAATCATGGGTTTACATGAACGTCGTCAAAGAGAAAAAGAATCTATCCGGGCAAATATTTTGCAGGCTGCATTCTCTTTGGCAAAAACTGACGGTTGGGCATCGCTTTCTATTCGTAAAATAGCTGATGCTATTGAGTACAGTGCTCCTGTAGTGTATGATCATTTTGAAAATAAAGAGGCTATTCTGTATGAAATTTCTATCAATGGATTCCACTGTTTGCAAATAGAATTACTGAAAGCTCAGAAAAAACATGAAACTCCAGAAGATCAGCTGACTGCAATTGTAGATGCGTACTGGAATTTTGCATTTAAAAACAAAGAGTATTATCAATTGATGTTTGGTCTTGGGATGCAATGCAGTGGAAAAGGTCTTATGAAAGAAGAGTTCTCGTCTTTTCAGGATATGATTTTTGACTGTACATTCGAAATTATTAAAAAGAAAGGCTCAAACCAAGATAATGCCTGTCACTCATCTCATGCTTTGTTCTCTGCAGTTCACGGATTAATTTCTATTATGATGATGAGAAATGACGACATTCCTTCAACAATGAATAAAACAACATTAGACGAAACGGTTTCGGCTTTTATTAAATCTTTGTAAATTTTTTTTGAACTAAAAGTTAACACCGTTAGTAAAAGTAACATGGAATAATTAACATAAATTCAATTTTAAATTAAAAAACCTTCAGAATGAAACATAATTTCTTTACACTAATTCTTGCAATCTTATTTCCTTATCATTAACACTGTTAAGAAAAATAACACTGTATTATCTCTCTCTTATTAAAATCAACATTAAAAAATTGTAATCATGGAAATTACTTAATCCGCAAATACAAATTATGTGAATTTTTTTTAACACATCAATTAACACTGTTAGAAAATATAACATTATTTAAAACTTATCAACATTACTTAATCAACACTTCATTAAAAAAATAAAACTTAAAATGAAAACAACTGCAAAAACAAAAATAATTGTACTTATATCGAGTATCATTTTTTTACAGAGTTGCACAAAAGCCGCAGAAGGCACGAACGCTGCTCCACTTGCTCCTGAATTGCCTGTTTATACTGTTACCACAACTCCTGCTACTGTTTATCAGGAATTCCCAACTGCGCTGGAAGGAAAAAACAATGTAGAAATCAGATCCCAGGTGGATGGATATTTAGATAGAATTTATGTGGAAGAAGGTGCTTATGTAAGAGCCGGACAACCTTTATTTAAAATAGACTCCAGAGCTTATGGTGAGCAAATGAATATGGCTCAGGCAAATTTACAGGTTGCCAATGCCAATATTCAGAAAGCTAAAGTTGAAGTTGACAGACTTCAGCCATTGGTTGCCGCAAAAGTAGTTTCTGATGTACAGTTGAGAACTGCAAAAGCAAATTATGCAGCAGCTGTTGCAGCAGGATCACAGGCAAAAGCTTCAGTCGGCGGTGCCAGAATTAATGTAGGATTTACCACAATTACAGCACCGGTAAGCGGATATATCGGGAGAATCCCTTACAAAAAAGGAAGTCTGATTTCCAGAACAGATGCAAGTCCGCTGACTTTATTATCAGACATCAGTGAAATCTATGCGTATTTCTCTTTAAGCGAACTGGATTTTATTGGATTCCAGAAAAAATATCCCGGAGCAACACTCAACGAAAAACTAAAGAATATGCCAATGGTAGACTTAGTTATCGCTGATAACAGCACTTATCCTGAAAAAGGAAAAATGAGTATTGTAGACGGACAGTTTGACAAAAGTACAGGAGCAATAAGCGTTCGTGCGATTTTTCCAAATGCTAACGGAGCTTTGAGAACCGGAAATACAGGACGAGTTCGTATGCCACAATTGTTCTCCAACACGCTAGTTATTCCTCAGGAATCAACATTCGAAATACAAGATAAAGTCTACGTGTATGTTGTCGGTAAGGATAAAAAAGTAACCTCAAAACCTATCACGATCTCAGGAAAAACAGACAGCTATTATTTTATTTCTGAAGGACTTGCCAAAGGTGACAAAATCGTTTATACAGGAATTGGAGCCTTGAAAGATGGGGTTACGATTCAGCCGAAAGCTATTTCTTCTGACAGTCTTTTAAGAGCGAGACCTTTGTAAAAAGCGTTTAAACTTTTAATACAAAAGTCAGAAAAGCGTTTAAACAACATTAAAAAATAAACTTCTTATGTTAAAAAAATTCATAGATAGACCGGTACTTTCTACGGTTATCTCCATTATACTTTTGCTGTTGGGAGCAATGTCGGTTTTCAACCTTCCGATTACGTTATTTCCCGATATTGCGCCGCCTAGTGTTCAGGTGACGGCATTTTATCCGGGAGCGAATGCAGAAGTTGTTGCCCGTTCTGTCGCTGTTCCTATTGAAGAGGCAGTGAACGGTGTTGAGAACATGACGTACATGACCTCAAACTCCAGTAATGACGGATCAATGACCTTAAGCGTATTTTTCAAACAAGGTTCAGATCCGGATAATGCAGCGGTAAACGTTCAAAACCGTGTTTCAAAAGCGATGAGCCAGCTTCCGCAGGAAGTTGTACAGGCGGGAATTTCAACGCAGAAAGTTCAGAACAGTATGATTATGTTTATGGGACTTTCAAGTAATGACCCTAAACAATATGACGAGCTTTTCTTACAAAACTATTTGAAAATCAACGTCATTCCACAAATACAGCGTATCCCGGGAGTTGCTCAGGCTCAGGTTTTCGGAACGAGAGATTATTCAATGAGACTTTGGCTGAAGCCTGATCGATTGGCTGCCAACAATCTTTCTCCGCAGGAAGTTTTAGCCGCAGTAAAAGATCACAACTTAGAAGCTGCTCCTGGTCGTCTGGGACAAGGAAGCAAAGAAACTTACGAATATATTTTAAAGTATAAAGGTAAATTAAATAAAAATGCAGATTACGAAAACATCGCCATCAAATCAAACAGTGACGGTTCGTTTTTAAGATTAAAAGATGTTGCAAGAGTAGAATTTGGTTCTTATACGTACACCGCAGCCAATAGAATGGACGGTAAACCTGTAGCAGGATTTGCAATTTTGCAAACCGCCGGTTCTAATGCAAATGAAATTTTAACTGATATTGAAAAGCAGATTGAGCAGATGAAAACTACTCTCCCTAAAGGAGTTGAACCCATCATCATGTACAATTCCAAAGACTTTTTGGATGCGTCAATTCATCAGGTTGTAGAAACTTTAGTGATTGCATTTGTCTTGGTATTTATTGTAGTTTTTATCTTCCTTCAGGATTTCAGATCTACATTAATTCCTGCGATTGCCGTTCCGGTAGCAATTATCGGTACATTCTTTTTCCTTCAGGTGTTTGGTTTCAGTATCAATATGCTGACTTTGTTTGCATTGGTACTCGCCATCGGGATTGTGGTGGATGATGCAATTGTCGTTGTAGAAGCCGTCCATTCAAAAATGGAGCAGACAGGAATGCCGGTCGAACAGGCAACTACGAATTCAATGAGTGAGATTTCCGGAGCGATTATTTCGATTACCTTGGTGATGTGTGCGGTATTTATTCCGGTTGGGTTTATGCAAGGTCCGGCGGGAGTTTTCTACAGACAGTTTGCCTTTACTCTGGTTATTGCAATTATGATTTCAGCGGTTAATGCATTGACACTGAGCCCGGCTCTATGTGCATTGTTATTAAATGATCCTCAGGGAGAACACGGTGAACACAGTCAGAAAAAAGGTTTTGGAGCGAAGTTTTTTAATGCGTTTAACAAAAGCTTCAACAACATGACCAGAAAATATATTTACAGCCTTAAATTTTTAATTAAAAATAAATGGGTTGCCGTTACAGGTTTAGCGTTGATCACAGCGGCTAGTGTTTTCTTAATTAATAAAGCTCCTACAGGATTTATTCCTACTGAAGATCAGGGATTTGTTTTGTACGCAGTCAACACACCTCCGGGAAGTTCATTAGACAGAACGCACAGAGCAACTGAACAGATTGACAAAATCATTAATGGCGAAAAAGCAAAAAATCACCTTTGGGTTGCAGATGGAATGAACTTCATCAGTAATTCTAATGCTTCTCCGTATGCTGCAGGTTTTATTAAACTGAAAGATTTTGAAGATCGTGGCGAAGTAAAAGATCCTGATCAGATTGCAGCCGCCTTGACAGGAAAAGTGGCACAGGTAAAAGATGCCAATGCATTCTTCTTCAACTTCCCTACCGTACAGGGTTTTGGTAACGTTTCCGGGTTTGAATTTATGCTTCAGGATAAAACCAACGGTTCTTTTGAACAATTGGGTACAACCACTCAGACCTTTATCGGAGAACTGATGAAACGTCCGGAAATTGCTTTTGCTTTTACAACGTATGCAGCAGGAAATCCTCAATACACGATTGATGTGGACACCGATAAAGCCAATCAGTTGGGAGTTTCTGTAACAGAATTGATGCAGACGATGCAGATTTATTACGGAAGTAGTTTCGTTTCAGATTTCAACAGATTTGGAAAATACTATCGCGTGATGGCTCAGGCAGATATTCCTTACAGAACCGATGCCAATTCGATGGAAGGAATTTATGTTAAAAATAAAACCGGCGAAATGGTTCCTGTAAAAACCTTAGTTACCTTAAAGAGAACTTTCGGACCTGAAACGGTTTCAAGAAACAACTTATTCAATGCGGTGACCATTAACGGAACTCCAAAACCTGGCTACAGTACCGGAGACGCCATCAAAGCCGTAGAAGAAGTTGCTCAAAAATCACTTCCTCGTGGATACGGTTACGAATGGACAGGAATTACCCGTGAGGAAATCAAAACCGGTGGACAGACTGCTTTTGTATTTATGTTAAGTATTTTGTTTGTGTATTTCCTATTGGCAGCTCAATATGAAAGTTATATCCTTCCGTTTGCCGTTATTTTAACCATACCAACAGGGATTTTCGGAGTATTTGCTTTCACAGGATTAGCGGGAATTGACAATAATATTTACGTTCAGGTTGGTTTAATCATGCTCGTCGGATTATTAGCGAAAAACGCAATTCTGATTGTAGAATTTGCAGTGCAGCGAAGAAAAGCAGGAAAAACATTGATTGAATCAGCTCTTCAGGCTTCCAGATTACGTTTAAGACCCATTTTGATGACTTCGTTTGCATTCATCATCGGTATGCTACCTTTAGTTTGGACGCAAGGTGCAGCAGCAAAAGGGAATCATTCAATCGGGATCAGTACTGTTGGTGGAATGTTTACAGGAGTTGTATTCGGAATTTTCATCATTCCGGTGATGTATGTAATCTTCCAGTATTTACATGAAAAAATGCCAAGCAGAAAAAATAAAAGACTTCTAAAAAAACAGCAGGAAGAACTTTTAGCAACAGCACATTAATAAAAAATGATTAACAAAACTTTGAGATTTGAAATTCAGACAAAATTTTTCTTCAATTTAATTTTTAAGAATTTCTAAAATAAGCAAAATATTTTCTCCTACTAAAGACAACTTTGCTTAGTACTCAAAGTTTTGTGATCAATTAAATATCATATTTTAATTATGAAAAGAGTAAAAAATATAATCATGGCTTTTGGAATTGCATTAGGTGCAGTTTCCTGTGTGCCGAAATTGGCATATCAGGAAACGAAACCTGAACTTCCCGAAACATTCAAATACACTGCGACCGCAGACACCGCAAGTATAGCCAACCTGCAATGGAAACAGTTTTTCAACGATCCTATTTTACAGGATTTAATAGAAAAAGGAATTAAAAACAACTACGATTTACAAATTGCATTAAAACAGGTTGCTTCCTCACAGGAAAAACTGAAACAGGCAAAATACCTTCAATATCCTGATGTTGGTTTCGGAGTTTCTGCGCAGATTTCAATGCCGTCAAAAAACAGCATGAACGGACAAAGCTTAAATTTATTTTTAGGTCAGGATCATGTTGAAGATTATAATGCTGCCTTTAATTTATCTTGGGAAGCAGATATTTGGGGGAAAATAAAAAATCAGCAGGAAGTTTCTAAAATGCAGTATCTTCAGACCTATGAAGCAACAAAAGCCATTCAGACACAGGTGGTTGCAGCTATTGCTCAGGGATATTACAATTTATTGATGCTTGATAAACAATTACAGATTGCAAAATCAAATTTAGACTTGAGCACTAATACCCTTTCTCTTACAGAAAAATTGTGGCAAAGTGGCGATACGACTTCTTTGGGAGTTCAGCAGGCAACCGCTCAGAAGCAATCAACAGAACTTTTGATTACCCAGCTGGAACAAAATATTGCCATCCAGGAAAATGCTTTGAGTATTTTAATTGGTGAAAATCCAAACAAAGTCAACAGAACGATAGAAATGTCTGACACTTCTTTACCACAGGATATTTCAGCAGGACTTCCTGCAGCGATGGTGAGCCGCCGTCCTGATGTTCGTCAGCAGGAATTGGTTTTATTAGAATCTAATTCAATCGTAGGAATTGCTCAGGCAAATATGTATCCTGCATTGAAAATCACAGCAAACGGAGGTGTCAATTCATTTAAAATTGATAATTGGTTTCAGATTCCGGCATCATTGTTTGGTTCTGTTTTAGGAGGATTAACTCAGCCTATTTTTCAGAAAAGACAGCTGAAAACAGATTTGAATGTTGCTAAAATTCAGAGGGAGAAAAACGTTCTAGCGTTCCGTCAATCAGTTTTGAATGCTGTAGGAGAAGTTTCTGATGCATTGGTTTCTAACGAAAGCTTAAAAGTTCAGGAACAAAAAGCCAGTGAACAGGTGACAACTTTAAAAAACGGAATCAAAAGTGCCGAAATGCTTTACAAAGGTGGAATGGCAAATTACTTAGAAGTGATTACAGCTCAGGGAAATTCTTTACAGGCTGAACTGAATCTTGCGTCTGTGAAAAGACAGAGATTAAGCAGTATTGTAGATTTGTACAGAGCTTTAGGAGGCGGTTGGAAGTAGTAAATTAATTATATTGTTTGAAGTGCGGTCTTTAGGGATCGCATTTTTCTTTTGAATTATGGCGTACTTTTTCCAAATTTTTTCTGAACAGCAGAAACCGTTCCCGTAACTGAAGAGTTTTTGATCACAAATATATTGTCAAACTGAGCATCGTTGATCTTTGCATCTATGTTATTATTGCTTAATATTTTTACCATCTCAGGAATTGTATTGGAATGTCCTGCAATGACCACCACTTTTCCCCGATTCTGCGCAAGAATATTCTCAATGAGTTGCTGTGGAGTTTCTTTGGGCGAATATTCTTTAACAGAAATTTTTTTTTCTGCCGCCAATGGAGCAACTGTTTGATGGGTACGGTTAAACGGAGTCGTAAAGATCGCATCTACATGTACATTTTTTAATAAATTTTTCAATTCTTCTGCTCTCATTTTTCCGGCAGCACTTAAATTAGGATCATTTCCGATATTTTCTTTTTCAGCATGACGCAGCAAAATCAATACGGTTTCGGTACTTTTTATCTGTGATTGTAAAGGAATCTCTAATAGATTTTCAGAGTTTAACGAAGTAGCAGTCTTGATTTCCTGGCCAGAAATTCTTATGCCTATTACAAAAAGGATAACCAGCAATAAACTCGAAATAGATTTTTTCTTCATGATGCAATTTGCTTAAAATTAATAGAATACTAATGTTTTCAGGTAAATTTAATAAAGAAAAGTCGAATGAATCATTTTCTAAAAGAAGAAAAATAAAATTATTTGCTTTTTTGTGTAACAATATATTCAATCAGGTTATCAAAATCTTGTTCAGAATATCCCAACTTTAAATAACGAATATCATTTGCTTTTCGATACCATGTTAATTGGCGTTTTGCAAATCTCCGGCTGTTTTTCTTGATTTCAGAAACGGCAAATTCCAGATCCCATTCTCCATCAAAATATTTGAATAATTCTGCATAGCCAACCGTGTTCAAAGCGGTCAAATGCTTAAATTTCTCTAAACTTTTTGCCTCTTCCAACAAACCATTTTTCATCATAACATCTACTCTTCTGTTGATTCTGTCATACAGTTCCTCTCTCGGAGCTTCAATTCCGATTCGGATAACATTAAAATCTCTGGAATCTTGTGATACAGCAATCAACTCAGAATATTTTTTATCTGTTTGCCAGATAACATCAATAGCTCGTAAAAGTCTTCTGTGATTATGAAAATCTACGACTGAAAAATATTCAGGATCCAATTCTTTCAGCATTTTCTGAAGTTTCGCAATGTCTTCATGATCCAGAATTTTCTGAAGTTTTTCCTGATTTTCTTCATTGGCTTCAGGCAAATCATTCAGACCTTCAATAACTGCTTTTTCATACATCATACTTCCGCCAACCAAAATAACGGAATCATATTTTTCAAAAAGTTCGTTGAGTTTTCTTAAAGCATCTTCCTCATATTGTCCGATCGAATAATATTCCTGAACCGAAAGATTTCCTATAAAATGGTGAGTTGCTTCTGCCAGTTCTTCTACAGACGGAGAAGCTGTTCCGATGATCATTTCTTTAAAAAACTGGCGCGAATCGCAGGAAACAATTTCTGTACTGAAATATTTTGCCAAGTCAATTGCCAATCTCGTTTTTCCAATTCCGGTAGGTCCTACAACAGAAATCAAATTTTTCGCTTTCACAGTGCTAATTTAAATGTTTATCTTTGTACGACAATAAAAAACTATGATTTTATCAATGACCGGCTTCGGTAGAGCCGAAGGTGTTTTTGAAGGAAAAAAAATTTCGATCGATATTAAATCACTGAACAGCAAGAGCTTTGATTTGAATATTAAAATTCCTTTGCGTTACAAAGAAAAAGAATTTGAAGTAAGAAAAATTCTAAACGATAGAATCATCCGCGGAAAGGTAGATTGCTACATTAATTTGGAGAATCTTGAAGAAACCAATGATGTGAAAATCAACAGAAGTTTAATCGATTCTTACATGAATGAGCTTAAAAAAATCGCCTCAGACGGACCAGATTTTGAATACCTCAAAATGGCAGTAAGACTTCCGGATGCCATCACTTCCAGACCAGACGAACTGAATGAAGGCGAATGGGAAACTTTGGCTAAAATTGTCAATGCTGCAGTTGATAAATTTCAGGAATTTAGAAAAACGGAAGGAAACATTCTTCACGAAGAGCTGGAAAGAAATATAAAAAATATCGACAAATACCTTTCACAAGTTATCCCTTATGAAGAAGTGAGAATCAATGCGGTAAAAGAACGTTACATGAAAACTTTAAAAGAGTTTGAAAACGTTGACGAAACAAGATTTTACCAGGAGATGGCTTATTTTACTGAAAAATTAGACATTCAGGAAGAAAAAGTAAGACTTTCCCAGCATTTGAAATACTATTCTGAAGTGATGGAAAATGAAGATTTTAACGGGAAAAAATTAGGATTTATTTCACAGGAAATCGGAAGAGAAATCAATACTTTGGGTTCAAAAGCCAATCACGCAGAAATTCAAAAACTGGTCGTGATGATGAAAGATGACCTGGAAAAAATTAAAGAACAAACGTTAAACGTGTTATAAACAGTTATAAGTTATGAATGATGAGTTGTAAGTTGCTTGTTGCACACTTTTCGAATAACTCATCATTCATAATTCATAATTCATAACTAAAAAACATGAATAAAGTTATCATATTTTCAGCGCCGTCGGGAAGTGGAAAAACAACATTGGTAAAACATTCACTGGAAGCCATTCCTGAACTGGAATTTTCCATCTCATGCACTACGAGACAGCCGAGAGGAAGTGAGATACATACCGTTGATTATCATTTTATTTCACCTGCTGAATTCAGACAAAAAATTTCCGAGGATGCTTTTGTAGAATTTGAGGAAGTATACACCGATAAATATTACGGAACTTTGAAATCTGAGGTAGAAAAGATCTGGAATCTCGGAAAAGTTGTTATTTTTGATGTAGACGTTAAAGGCGGAATTTCATTAAAAAAATATTTTGGTGAAAGAGCATTATCAATATTCATAGAACCACCTTCCATTGCTGAATTGGAAAGAAGACTGATCACACGAAACACTGATGATGCCGAAACCATAAAAACCCGTGTAGAAAAAGCAGAAGAAGAGCTTACCTACGCAATAGAATTTGACAAAATCGTGATCAACAGCGATTTAAGTGAAGCAAAAAAAGAAATAGAAAGTTTAATAAAAAATTTTATTGGGAGTTAAAGGCTGGATGATTGAAGCTGGAAGTTTGAAGTGTAACATCAAAATTCTAATTTCTAATTTCTAACTTCTAATTTCTAATTCTAAACACTAAGGCTGAAATGAGCACAGAAACATTAGACAAAGCAAAATCAAATCTTCCGGTAAAAGGATTTTTAGATTTGAAAGATATAGCGATTCCTCAAGGGGAAGATCTTGTGAAAGCGATTCTCCAACTGAAAGAAGAAAAAAATGCCGTTATTTTGGCGCATTATTATCAACCGGGAGAAATTCAGGATATTGCTGATTTCCTGGGAGACTCTCTTCAATTGGCAAGACAGGCGAAAGATACAAACGCTGATATGATTGTATTCTGCGGAGTGCATTTCATGGCAGAAGCTGCAAAAATTCTGAACCCAACCAAAAAAGTTGTTCTTCCTGATACGATGGCAGGATGTTCTTTGGCAGACGGTTGTTCAGGAGAAGGTTTGAGGAAAATGCGTGAGCAACATCCAAATGCTTTAATTGCAACTTATATCAACTGTAACGCTGAAACAAAAGCAGAAAGTGACATCATTGTTACCAGTTCAAATGCTGAAACCGTGATTGAAGCTTTACCAACCGACCGACCGATTATTTTTGCTCCGGATAAAAACCTGGGAAGATATTTATCTCAGAAAACGGGCCGCGACATGATTCTTTGGGACGGAAGCTGTATTGTACACGAAGCATTTTCTATGGAAAGAATTGCAAAACAACTGGCAGAAAATCCTGATGCTAAATTGATTGCACACCCTGAAAGTGAAGAAGCTGTTCTTAAATTAGCACACTTTATCGGTTCGACTTCTGCTCTTCTGAATTTTGTTGAAAAAGATGACTGTCAGAAATTCATTATTGCCACTGAAGAAGGAATTCTTCATGAAATGAGAAAGCGTGCGCCACATAAAGAGTTGATCCCTGCTTTGGTTTTTGACGAGAGCTGTAATTGTTCAGAATGTTTTTACATGAAACGAAACACAATGGAAAAACTGTATCTGTGCATGAAATATGAACTTCCTGAGATTATCATTGAAGAAGAGCTTCGACTGAGAGCGTTAAAGCCTATTGAGGCAATGCTTGATCTTTCGAAAAGCATCAAATAATTTAAAAGCGGGTTTTTACTCGCTTTTTTTACTTGAAACTTATCACTTACTCTATCATTATATAATTGAAGTTAAAATAAGTTTTTAATCAATTTCAAAAACAAAATTATGAGCAAAATATTTTTAGAAGACATAAAAATCTACGCTTATCACGGCGTTCTTCCGGAAGAAAATATCATCGGAACATATTATATTTTGAATGCAGAAATTCATACGGATCTTTGGGATGCAGCAGCTTCTGATGACCTGAATGATACCATTAGTTATGCAGATATTAATGAAATCATTCATAACGAAATGAAGATTCAATCTAAATTACTTGAGCACGTTGCAGGAAGAATTATTACTAAAATCAACGAGAAATTTAACCAGATTTCTTATATCAAACTAAGAATTACCAAAACCAGTCCGCCCATGAAAGGTGAGCTTAAAGGCGCAAGCATTGAGCTGGAAAAAAGTTTTCTATTAGGCAGAATTACAGAAAATGAGTAATTTCCATTAAAAAAAATTCAAAAGACAGTGAAAATATTTAATATTCTATTTTTATCACTCTGCATTGGTATTTTTGGGCAGAACGCAACGCAGAGTGCTGCTGTTTACAATTTTCCTAAGATAAAATCGAGCATTACAATGCCTGTGACAATTCCTTTGTCGGAAATCAGTAATATGATTAATGCTTCGGTGAAAGACCTTATCTTCCAGGATGATTCTTATACCGATAACGATAATGACCAGTTTAAGGTAAAAGTTTGGAAAACCCGACCTATACGACTCGTTGGAGACGCCAATCAAAATATTCTGATTGAAGTTCCTTTAAAAATATGGGCAGAAAAAGGCATCGGAACTTTAGGAGTTTATACCTACCAAGAGACGACTTTTGAAACCGTAATGTATTTTAAAACAGCATTAAGTTTTAAAAACAACTGGTCAATAAGCACTTTTACACAACCAATGGGTTTTAAATGGGTGAAAAAACCTGTTCTCGATTTCGGAAAAATTGAAATTCCTATTACTTCTTTGGTAGAAAAAAGCCTGAAAGAGCAACAATATAAATTCTGCAAAACCATTGATCAGCAGATGGCTTCACAGCTGAACTTCCAACAGTATGCAGTTTTAGCGTGGAATGCTTTTTCGCAGCCTTTCAATATTTCTGAAGAATATAATACCTGGCTGAAAATCACTCCCATTAATGTCAATATTACTCCACTTAAATTCTACGGAAATCAAATTGATACCAATATTGGGATTGATATCTTCTCAGAAACCTTTACGGGAACGAAACCTGAATCCTCACAACCTGCAAGAGCCGTAATAGATTTTAATTTTATTCCTCTTTTGGCAGATAAATTTGTACTGCAGACCACTGCAAATATTCCGTTTTCTGAAGCGACCAATATTGCAAAAAAAACTTTTTTGAATAAAGAATTTGACATCAGAGATTCTAAGGTGAAAATTATTGACATCAAAGTGTATGGCGAAGCAAACCGAATTATGATAGAAGCAGAAATGGAAGGATATGTCAACGGAACGGCATTTATTTCCGGAATTCCGGTTTATGATGAACTGAAAAAGAAAATTGTGCTTTCTGACACTAAATTTAAACTGAAAACAGCCAATATTTTACAGAAAACCGCAACGCTTTTATTTAAAGGAAAAATTGTGAAAATGATGAGAAGACGAATATGGAATTCCTACTACGGATCTAGAAACCTCTTCGAAGAAAAGCATCGAAGAAGCCTTCAACAAAGAATATTACAAAGGTCTGAAGATGAGCGGAAAAGTATTTAACTTAAAACCTAATCAAATTTTTCTGAACCCATCCGGAATCACCGCTGTGATTGATACCAACGCAAATCTAAGATTTACATTAAAAGGATTTTAAAATTGTTATAAAACTAAAAACCATAATTAAACTATGAAAAAACATTTGAAAATCATTGAAAACAACAAAGCTTCAAAAGGAATAAGATTTGTCAATTTTATTATCGACAGAATTCTCATATACTTATTATTTTTCCTTTTTGGTTCATTTTCTGTTTTGCTTTATGAGCTTTTCAATATCGAATCTTTGATTAAAATAACCAATCAGCTTGCTCAAATGACCAGATTTCAAGATATTATGGTTACTTTAACTGTTTATTTACTATATATTTTTTTGACGGAATACTTTACCAAAGGGAGAACTTTGGGTAAATATATTACAGGAACAAAGGTTGTAAGTATTGACGGAACAAATCCTAGTTTTCAGGAGTACTTAATAAGAAGTGTTTCGAGAATCGTGCCTTTTGACGGTCTGTCATTTTTTGGAGAAAACGGTTGGCATGATACCTGGAGTGACACCAGAGTAATCAACATCAAAAATTATCAGGCTGAAAGACAGACGAAAAGCGAGATAGACAATCTGGGAAATAAAGAAATAGCCTAAAAAATTTGTTTAAATTAGAAAATCCTCTATATTTGCATCACTAAAAAATGGTACTTTGGCCGAGCGGCTAGGCAGTGGTCTGCAACACCATCTACAGCGGTTCGAATCCGCTAGGTACCTCACAAAAACCCTATTCTACTGATCATTCAGAGTTTAGGGTTTTTTTATCACTATTAGAGATGCTTTATCAGAATAGCACCGACAATGATTTGTTTTGAATGAATTACAGGTTTTTCTCGTACTCTTTCTTTAATTTTTTATCCAAAATAAAAGGAATAAAAGGCAATACTGATCCAACAAGATAAATAAAAACTCTTTTCAAGCTCCATTTATACTGAAAAGTCGCTATAATTAAAACCACCATGAATACAAGAAATAAAACTCCATGTATCCAACCAAAATATTTTACAGGTTCAGGAATATCAAATATATACTTCAGTGGCATTGCAACGAAAAGTAAAATAAGATATGAAACACCTTCAGTAAGAGCTATTTTGCGATATGTAATAAGCATATAATAAGTTTAAATTAGGATTCCTAATTTACTATTTTTAATGCGCCTTAGGACCCTGCAGCAATGAATTATCAAATTTTAACATTTCATTAACTAAAACTTGGCTTCATAATTGAACATACCACATCAGACAACCTTAAAGTTGCTTAATCTTTAAAAAATTTGAGTTATGAAAAATATATTGTTAGCAGGAGTTTTGTCGGTGATTACACTGACTGCCTGTAAGAAAGACGATCAAGTTGCAGAAAAATCTCTCGAACAACAAAAAATAGAATTTCAGGCGAGACAACTTGAGATTGAAAAACAAAAACTCTCAATAGAGAAAGAAAGATTTGCTTACGAAGCACAAAAAAGAACTGACAGTTTAGCTGAAGTTGAAAAAGCTAAAACAGCTGCAGCAGCCAAACCACAGGTTATTAGAGAAACAAGAACAATTTACAGAGATAATCAATCTTCTAATAACAATGTTGCCAGTAACAGTGGAAGTTCATCTCAAGGGACGACAACACAGAAAAAAGGAATCAGTGAGGCTGCAAAAGGTACCGCAATTGGTGCAGTGAGTGGAGCTGCATTAGGAGCTATTGTTAATAAGAAAAACCGTGGCGGAGGTGCAGTAGTAGGTGGAGTTATCGGTGCTGCGACGGGTTATACTTTAGGTAGAGCTCAGGATAGAAAAAGCGGACGTGTTCAGCCAAGATAATTAAATCAATTTCATATACATAAAAAGATTGCTTATTTTTAAGCAATCTTTTTTTATGCTTTTTATTCTCTACTCTACGATCATCATCATTCCAACACTCCTAGGTTGCGGAAAATTTTTTGAGATTATTTTCAGAACACAAATGTTCGAAGGTGTTTCTGCAAAAATGATTTTGGGAATTTTTGGAATTAGCATCATCTGGACTGGTCTTTCTTTTTTTACTTCCTTAAATTTATTTGTAGAAATCCCTACAATTTTATTGGGTTTGTTCTGCTTTTTCAAAGAAAAATTATATTTGAAATTGTATCAATTTTCGAAAAAAGAATATATCTTTTTATGTATCAGTATAATCGTAATTTTATTTTGCAGCTCATTCTACCCATATATATTAGATCACTTTGGATATTATATTCCCAGCATACAATGGTTAAAAGAATATGGTTTGATAAAAGGAATTTCAAATTTAGATCTTGTACTCGGACAAATGTCGGTCTGGCATATTTTTCAGGCAGGATTTTCAAATTTTGCCGATCCTTTTTTAAGAATAAATGCTGTTTTGCTTATTGTTTACATCATTTATATTACAGAGAAAAAAAGCTGGATTCAATTGTGTTTTCTTCCGATTTTGCTTTTGTTTTCACAATCTCCAAGTCCTGATTTACCGGTGATTATTTTTTCTTTAATTCTTTTAAATGAAATATTAGCCGGCAATAAAAACATTTCTCTCCTGTTTGCATTTTCTGCTTTCGTTTTTGCGATAAAACCAACAATGATCTGGCTACCGATTTTAGCATTCCTCTACGCTGTCTTTATAGTAAAATCTCCATTTAAAACTTTAATTTCGGGCGTATTTATTCTTTCATTATTTGTTATAAAAAACATCTGGACATTCGGCTACCCTATTTTCCCGGTATCATTGATCGATTTTAATTTTAGCTGGAAACCTAGTGCAGAATTATTAAAATCATCATCAGAATATGCTATTTTAAAAACCTTCGATAATCAATATTCTTACACAGAAATTCAAAAATTCACAACATTCGATTACATTAAAAATTGGTTATTTCTTAATGGAATTAAATCCTTCATCAATATTTTATTTATTTTAAGCTTAATTGTTTTTACCATTTTTACCTTCATTAAAAAAAACAAAATCATCACCTTCATATGCATTTCATTAATTATAAAAAGCGCTTTGGTTCTACTTTTTTCAGCGCAGTACAGATTTTTTATGGATGTGTTTTTTGTGATAATTTTTGTCATGCTTGCCAAATATTTTACGAAAAAACAGTCAATGATCGTTTATGCAGTTTTGAGCATAATTTTCGTAAGCTTTACAGCTTTTCCATCTTTCGTTGCCCAATTCATCCCGAGTTATAAAATGTCATCTTTTATGGGGAAATTAGAATGGAAACAATTGTACAAACCTTCTACATACGAATACAAAAAATACCATTCTTTTGAAACCGGAAATCTGAAATTTAATGTTTCCGAAAAATATCCTTTTAACTTTGACACGCCTACTCCTGCAATTTCTGAAAGTTTTATTTTTGATTACCAAAAAGCAGGAATCTTTCCCCAATTAATTGACAAAAATGACATCCGTAACGGTTTTATTTCAAAAAAAATGACTCCGAAAGAACAAAAACAGGTTGAAAAAGTCACAGAAAAAATAAAAAACTCCTATAAATAGTATCTGTTCAAAGACTTTAATATCTGAATAAAAATCGGTAATTTTGTGCTATGTTCAATACTTTAGGGAATCTGCTCAGCTTGACGACTTTTGGTGAAAGTCATGGTTTGGCATACGGTGGAATCATCAATAATTTTCCGGCAGGTCTGGAAGTCGATGTAAACAAAATTCAACACGAACTTGACCGAAGAAAACCTGGTCAGTCGGCAATCGTTACACAAAGAAAAGAAAGTGACACCGTAAAATTTCTTTCAGGAATTTTTGAAGGAAAAACGACCGGAACTCCGATTGGTTTTATAATCGAAAATGAAAATCAGAAGTCGAAAGATTATGATCACATTGCACATTCATATCGCCCGAGTCATGCAGATTTTACATACGACCAAAAATTTGGGATCCGTGATTATCGTGGCGGCGGAAAATCTTCTGCGCGCGAAACCATCAATTGGGTTGTAGCAGGAGCTTTGGCAAAACAGCTTTTATCTAATATTGAAATTAATGCCTACGTTTCTTCCGTAGGTGAAATTTTCTGCGAAAAACCATATCAGGCTTTAGATTTTTCTAAAACCGAAAGCAATGAAGTTCGTTGTCCGGATACAGAAACTGCCGAAAAAATGATTTCAAAAATCAAGGAAATTAAAAAAGAAGGCAACACAATTGGCGGTACAATCACTTGTGTTATCAAGAATGTTCCTGTAGGAATCGGAGAGCCTGTTTTTTCTAAATTGCAGGCAGAATTGGCAAAAGCAATGCTGAATATCAACGCATGCAAAGGTTTTGAATACGGAAGCGGTTTTTGCGGTGCAAAAATGACCGGAAGCGAACATAATGATGAGTTCAATACTGACTTTACCACAAAATCTAATCTTTCAGGTGGCATTCAGGGCGGAATTTCAAACGGAATGGATATCTATTTCCGGGTAGCTTTCAAACCCGTTGCGACCATTTTAAGACCTCAAGACAGCGTTGATAAAGACGGAAATGCCGTAACTGTAGAAGGAAAAGGCAGACACGATCCCTGCGTTGTACCGAGAGCTGTGCCGGTTGTCGAAAGTCTTGCAGCATTTGTTTTAGCCGATCTTTTTCTGATCAACAAAACGAGAAATTTAAATCATTTTTAAACATAAATATTTTAGGTAATGCAAAATTACTGGAACCAAGCAATCAACTTCGAAGAATATCTTCAAATTGCCCATCAGAGACTCAATAATCCTGACAATGAAAAAGATATTGAATATAAACCATACTATGAACTCGGCATTCAGAGAATGGACAGAACGCTGAAGAAATTTTTAATTGACGAAGAACAGCTGACCCAATTAAAATCAAAGAATTTTGACGGAAAGATTTTAATTATTTCTGAAGCCTGGTGTGGAGATGCGAGCGCAACCGTTCCTGCTTTGGTTACATTTTTTGAAGGTCAGAATGAAGTGAAAATTTTCCTGAGAGACAGCGACACCAGCCTGATTGATCAATTTTTGACCAACGGCACACAATCTATCCCGAAAGTTATTATTTTAGACGAAAATTTTAATGTAAAAGATTCTTGGGGACCTCGACCAAAATATGGTCACGAATTGCTACTGAAATACAAAGCTCATCCTGAAGAATATACCAAAGATCAGTTTTACAATGATCTGCAGGTGTATTATTCCAGAAACAGAGGGAAAGATTCTATTCAGGAAATTTTAGAATTATTATGAAAAAATTAATTACTTATATTGTTGTTCTTGTCGTTTTAGGAACTATTTTTCTTGTTCCGGGAATCAGAAATACTTTGAAAGATCTGTTCTTGCCGGTTGCAACCATAGAAAGTGCCGTACATATTGAAGCTGATGATTACGATATTGATCTTCAGGGGATTAATGTTCCGAGCACGAATATGAAAAATTTCAGGAATAAACCTGTTTTTTTGAATTTTTGGGGAACGTGGTGTCCGCCTTGCAGAAAAGAATGGCCTTCAATTCAAAGATTATATGACCGAAGAAAAGAAAATATTGATTTCGTTTTAATTGCGATGAAAGATGAAGAAGCAACGGTAAGAAAATTTTTAAAAGAAAACAATTACACTGTTCCTGTTTACATTGCTCAAAGCCCAATCTCTGAAAAATTACTCCCAAAGGTATTCCCTACAACCTTTCTACTCGATCATAACGGAAGAATTCTCATCAAAGAAGATGTATCAACTGATTGGGATGCAGAATCAATCCATCAGTTTATTGATAATATTATTAAATAACTTTAACTTAAATTTATAATTCCTTGGTACAGAATTTGTGAAGTATAAAGAGTTTAAAATTAGTCACATAAAACAAACACAAAATGAAATATTCAAAAATTAATTTAGCAAAGCAGGCAATCAGCCACAAGGGATTTGTAAAAAAAATACCGGACATCTTCAGAATGGTGAATTTGTGGAGGAAAGGTGAATATCCTGTAAAATCAATTAATCTGATACTTCCGTTAGTGGGTCTTCTTTACGTAATTTCACCCATTGATATTATTCCGGATTTTATAATCGTAGCAGGAGTTTTAGACGATATTGCGGTATTATCTTTTGCCATTCCTAAACTCATCAGAGAGGTAGATAAATTTTTACTTTGGGAAGCCGAACGAAAATATGGTACAGAAGGATCAAGAGTAATTGATGCTGAGATCATTAACTAAAATTAAAACCATTCTTAACAGGATGGTTTTTTACATTAATTAAAATTATTATAATTCCGTAAGAGTTAAGAGCATTGCAAAAATCACAATCGACAATTTGCACATCATATTTCTCTGTTCCCTTTCAAATCCTTAAATTTGCAACATCTAATAAAAAATAATGGAAAGTAAAAAAGAATTCTTTTTGGAGTGCTACAAACTCGGCATCATCAAATTCGGAAGATTTACCTTAAAAAGCGGGATTGAAAGTCCGTTTTATGTAGATTTACGACCTTTGGCTTCAGATCCTAAAATTTTGAAAAATTTAGCTAATTATTTACTGGAAATGCTTCCTTTGGATAATTTTGATCTGATCTGTGGAGTTCCTTATGCAGCACTTCCTATGGCTACAGCAATGTCTCTGGAGAGTTATATTCCATTAATTATTAAAAGAAAAGAAGCCAAAGAATACGGAACCAAAAAAATGATTGAAGGGATTTATCAGAAAGGACAAAACTGTCTTTTGGTAGAAGACGTGATTACTTCCGGAAAATCTTTGGTAGAAACCATTGCTGAAGTTGAGCAGGAAGATCTTAAAGTTGCTGACATTGTTGTCGTTTTAGACAGAGAACAAGGCGGAAAACAGCTTCTGGAAAGTAAAGGCTACAGAGTTCATACCCTTTTCAACATTTCGGAAGTTTGTACAATTCTTCAGGAAAACGGAGAACTTTCCGATGATGAAGTTAAAAGAATTCAGGATTTTCTACAGGGAAATCACATTCAGTTCGAAGAAAGAACAAGACCTTCTTATCAGGAGAAATTTGAAAATGCACAGCATTCTGTTTCAAAAAAATTATTAGAGATTGCTTTGGCAAAAGAATCAAATCTTATTGCTTCGGCTGATGTTACAACAACTCAGGAACTGCTGGAATTGGCAGACCATGTAGGACCACATATTATCGCTTTAAAAACACACATTGATATTATTTCTGATTTTGATTATCAAAATACCATCGTTCCATTAAAAGAATTGGCTTCAAAACACCAGTTTTTATTAATGGAAGACAGAAAATTTGCAGACATTGGAAATACGCAGGAACTTCAGTTTACAAGTGGCGTTTTCAAAATTACAGATTGGGCGGATTTTGTGACATCTCAGTTGATTGGCGGTTTTGAATCTTTAGACTGTTTCAAAAATGTAGGCGTAGTTGCGATCATCGGAATGTCATCAAAAGGAACTTTAACAACAAACAGCTACAGAGAAGAAGCTTTAAAAGTTGCCCTGTCACATCCCAACGTAATTGGCGGAGTGTCTCAGAATCAGCTTCCCGAAGACATGTTATTGTTTACTCCGGGCGTAAATCTTGCAGACTCCGGTGACGGAAAAGGTCAGCAATACAATACTCCGGATCATGTTTTTAAAATTCTTCATACAGACTTCATGATCGTAGGAAGAGGAATATACAAATCTGAAAACCCCGGAGAAGCTGCTATAACTTATAAAAATGAGGGTTGGAAAGCTTATTTGAATTCTTTGCAAAAAAATGCAATTTAGCCGTAAATTCATATTTAATTATATCTAAAATAAGTTATATTTGATACTTTATCATCATTTTGAAAAAGTTTAGCATTTGTCTTTTTTTGTTTTGGGGAGTTGTGCAGATTTATGCACAGAAAGACAGCATTTCGGTTGCTGCAAAATTATCTCAGGACAAAAAATTCTTAGACGTTAATCAGGAAATTATTTATCATAATCATTCTGAAAAACCCTTAGACAGTATTAAAATTCTCAATTGGGTAGCTGCGTACAATAAGAGAGAAACCTCTTTGGTCTACAGAAAACTTGAGGACCGAAATAACAGTCTTCACTTTGCAAAGCCCGAATTATTAGGTAAAATTTCAGGCTTCAAAATTAACAGCGAAAAGAATCAGCTAGTTTCTGTAAACAGTGTTTCTGAAGAAAATTTGTTTTTTGTTTTAAATCAGCCTTTAAAGGTTGGTGAAAGCATCAAATTAGAATTACAATATCAGATTCAGCTTCCTGATAAAAAATTTACAGGATATGGAACTTCTGAGAATAATATCGCTTTAAAATATTTCTTTATTGTTCCGGATCACTTTGATCCGGGCAATATTTCTAAAAGGGATTACCTGGACATTGAAGAATCGGTGAATTTTAACACCCATTGGAAGTTTGATTTTGAAGTTCCTGTCAATTATTTCATGGCCGGAAATCTTCAGCAGACCAGTATCAATTCTTTTAGTGGATATTTAGATTCTGATCCTGAATTTGTGATTTCACCCAATCAGTTTCCAACGATTAAAGTAAATACTGAAGAGATTCAGACCGAGATCAAATTCGGCTATACGATGAGTCCGCAGGAGATTCAGAATCTGGAGTTTTTCCTTCCGCTTCATTTAAAATTCATCAAAGAGAAAATAGGTTTTATCCCACAAACTCTTTTTATTTCAGATAAATTCAGAGCTAAAGAAGATTTTTTCGGAAATAATGACATCAGCTTCTGGAAATTCAGGTTTAAATTATTCACAGATGCGGAAAAGGTTGACCTCGATTATTTCGGAATTATTACCAAAAAAATTCTGGACGAAAACATTATTACTGACAAACAAGACCATCATTGGTTTAAAAACGGACTGAAATCTTATCTCGAAACTCAATATCTGAAAAAATTCTACGGAGAAACCAAACTTTTAGGCAATCTTCCCGAAACCAGTGTTTCTGGGAATCAAACCTTTAAAATGGTTTCATGCATCCGATGTAAAGTTACTCGACCGATATGGTCTGGCTTACCAATACATTATGTCTCAAAATCTTGATCAGAAAATTGATGAACCTTTTTCTGAATTGAGCAATTTCAACGATATGGCGATCAGCAGCTTTGAAACGGGAAGCCTTTTCAGTTTTTCTGCTGACAAAATGGGTGAAGAAAATTTTAATAATTTAGTTAAAAAATATATTGCAGAAAACAGAGATCAGGAAATCAATCCTGAAGAGTTTCTGAAACAGCTTTCAGAAAAAGAACCTTCAACAGATTATTTAACGGAGTTTTTAAAGCATAAAAAAAGAGTTAATTTTAAACTTAAAAATTTTAAGGCAAAAGATGACGCTCTGCAAATCAATATTGCAAAAAATACAGATGATGCTATTCCTGTAAAACTTGAAACTCAGACAAGACAGGGCGAGCGACAATCATACTGGATAGAAACTGAGAAAAACGAAAGAAAAAAAACCGTAAATCTTCCTGCTGAAAACATCTATAAAATCACTCTGAATAATGATTACATTTTTCCGGAAGCCAATTACCGGGATAATTTTTTATACACAAAAGGTTTATTTTCAAATTCAAAAAAAATTAAATTTAAATTCATAAAAGATATTCCCAATCCTGAGTTTAATGAAATTTACCTGAACCCAAGAATCAGATTTACCAATACCTATGACAAATTTCTGATCGGTATGAATTTTAAAAACCAGTCATTGTTTGATCAGAAATTTCTGTATTCCATCACTCCCTCTTTCAGTACAGGTACAGGAAAACTTACCGGTTCCGGAGCTGTTGCGTATTCATTTCTTCCCGCTGAAAGCATCGTACAAAACCTTACGTTTGGCGTTTCCGGATCCTATTTTCATTATGATTTTGATCTGGCGTACCAAAAAGCCTCTTTATATTCAAATTTGAATTTCAGAAAAAACCCTCGGAGTACAGTGAGCCAGGGAATAAGTCTTTCATACAATTATTTCCAGAGAGATCTGAATGCCAAGATGATTGCTGAGCGTGATTATGATAAATATAATCTTTGGGCTTTAGGTTATGGGTTTGCCGATAACCAGATGATTCATGAGAAAAGTTTCAGCATCAGTACACAGGCAATGCAGGATTTTAATAAAATCACAGGTGAGGCATTTTACAGATGGGAATTTGCCCCTAGACAAAAATTGAGTCTGAGATTATTTGCCGGATATTTTGCGAGAAACGAAACGAGAAACAATACTTTCGATTTTGGAATTGCCAGAGTTTCAGATTATTCTTTTTCTTATAATCTTCTTGGGCAGAGTGCAACGGGTGGAATATTGTCTCAGCAATTTATTTTGGCAGACGGAGGTTTTAAATCATTTATTCCGGGAACGGTTAATCAGTGGATTACCTCATTCAATGTTGACACCAGTGTCTGGAAAATTTTCCATTTGTATGCAGATGCAGGATTTTATAAAAATAAAAATAAGCCCACACAATTTATTTGGGATAGTGGCGTGAAAGTAAGGGTAATTCCTGATTTTCTTGAAATTTATTTCCCTGTACAATCTTCTTTAGGTTTTGAGCCCGGTTTTAAAGATTACGGAAAACGCATCAGATACACGTTGATTCTTAACCTGAGTACAATCATCAATGCTGCGAGAAGAGGTTGGTACTAAATAAAAAACAGCTATCCAATGACAGCTGTTTCATATGAATGTTAATTAAATAATTAATCTTTCGAAATTTTCTGAGAAACCGGTTGGTTATTCACCATTCCTGTAACGATATAGTTACCTTTTTGCAGTTCAGCAATATTTAAAGTTGCTCCTTTTACTGAAGCTGTTTTCACGATCTGTCCTGACAAACTGTATATTTTTACATCTTTCACATCGGCTCCAAATATTATTTCTTCATTTTTAATCAATGAGTTTTTGATAAATTTGCCTCGTGTTGTATTATTAGACACATCAGATACAGCCAATGTTCCGGATTGCGGACTTGCTAATGAGACTGTAAAATCAATAAAATTATTATTGGTATCACCGGAAATTCTGCTAATTGAATTCAGGATAGTAGGCGAAGGAGCTGCTGCTGTTCCCTCATACTGATTTGCAAGACCATAACCTACAAAGTCTAAAACGTTTGATGCTGTTGGACCTGTGACTTGAGTATTGTTACTTGCCAAGGCCACTTTTCCTGAAGTAAGACCGATTGCCAACCCAACTCCTACCAATGGACCGGAACCATCAAAATTGACTACTAAATTTACAATTAAGTTAGGATTAACCAGGTTGATCAATCCCGGAAGACCATCAGAACCTTCCTGAATTAAATAAGTCTGCCCTGGACTGAGTGTGATGTTAGGTATTGTATGATATTGCGAAAAACCGCCAGAAGCTGAGCCATATTGTATCGTCGCGCCATTCAGAGATGCTGAAGTCGGACCAATATTTTTCAGTTCTATGAAATCATTTGCCAGTGTCGCTCCTAAAAGTCCGCCACCGGTATAAATTTCATTAATTACAATCTGAGCATTAGAGAATGCTGTTATCGAAACAAGTCCGATAAAAGTAAATACTTTCTTCATAATGATAATATGTTTTGGTTTGTTTAAAATAGCAGCAAATTTAATACCAATATCATAAATTAAAGTTAATATTGTTAAATATTTGTTAATCTAATTTATCTATCATTATTAGATTTTTGTTATATAAAATTTATAATGTAATTAAAATGACTTTACAGTAGGACATAAACAAAAACTGCCATTTCAATGAAATGGCAGTTTTTTATGGTTAAAGAATTAATTCAGATTAGTCTTTCAAAATTTTCTGAGAAACCGGTTGATTGTTTACCGTTCCTGTTACGATATAATTTCCTTTTTGCAATTCTGCAACGCTGATTGCAGCACCTTCTTTTACCGAACCAGTTTTTACAACCTGACCTGTCAATGTATATACTTTTAAATCTTTCACATCAGCTCCGAAAGTAATTTCGTCATTTTTAATGAAAGTATTCTTGATGAAGTTTGATTTTGATTTGTTGAAATCTGAAACCGCTAAAGTAGCAGATGGCGCAACTTGTGCCCATGTTGTACCTATTCTCAGTTCATCAATTTCCACACTTGGGGTTTCAGTAGCACTATCTTGTCTGAACATAAATCCTGAAATAGAGGTCAAATCTGTACCTGTATGACTATCAGTAATAGTTGGTGTAGGTTCAGTAGATCCGCCAGTTACAGGATTAACCCATAATTTAACCGTATCATCGCTTGTACCTGCGCTGTTAAAGGTATAAGCAACTACAACTAAATATGTTTGATTGACACTGTAATTACCTGTCCAAGTTGTATTTGCCGCAGTACCTGTTCTTACTTCTAATCCAAACTGTAAAGTATTATCATCTACCCTTTTTGTCCATAATGAACCACCAAAATTAGTAGCATTCTGATTGAAGTATGATAAATAACCTCCATTAGCCTCTGTAACTCCTGCCATAGAAATCGGCTTTATTAAAAAAGAATAATACATAGTTCCTGCACTTACAGCATTAAGAGTTAAACCTGTATCAATACCCGCACCTGCAAAACTAATTTTATTTCCTGTTGACGTAGGTAAAGAAGTAGAAGTTAAATTACCAGAAACAATTGCTATATCATCACCTGAATTTGCAGCCGTCCATCCATTTTGAGTTTGCAAGGCTGTTCCTGTGTAATCAAAACCATCATAATACGGTAGTGAAGTCTGAGCTTTCGAAATTGTACTTAATACAATAACGCCTAAAATTGTAAAGATTTTTTTCATAACTTAAATTTTTAATTATTAATAATTTACCATGCAAAATTAGAGGATATTTTTCATTTGAAACAATATTAAGGTTAATTTTCTGTTAATAATGCTAAAAGCCCTATCGCTCACATTTTTTAGTTATTTTTACCAATTATTTCAAAAACTTGCGGAATTCTGTTCTGATATTCTTCGTTTTGATTATGGGCTTATCTTTCAATAATGCTCAAATTTTCTCGTGGAAAAATCCCAACACTCCCAAAGACAGCATAAAAAAAGACAGTATTCTCGCAGCAAGGCTTGAACAGGACATTTTCGCAAAAGATACTATGGATTTTGTGAAGATGAGCAACCGGGTTATCGTTGATGAAGCTGTACTGGCAAAAAATGATAAAAAGAGATTTTTAGGTGAACTTAATTCCAAAGGTTCAATTATTCGCGGGATTACTTTTGGTAACAATCAGGGGCAATCTGTACAGAGCTCGATGGATTTGCAGATTTCCGGAAGATTGTCCAAAGACGTTACTATTTTAGCGAGTATATCAGATCACAATTTACCCATTCAGGCAGATGGATATACGCAAACACTTGAAGAATTTGACAAGATTTATATGCAGCTTAATATTAAGGATAAATCAATCCTCAGAGCAGGGCATCTGGATCTTTTAGACGATAAAAATTACTTTGCAAAATATCAGAGACGAAGCATGGGACTTCAGTTTCAGACACAATTCGGGACTGAAAACAAAACCTTTGTAGATGTTTCTATGGGCGTTGCAAGAAGTGAGTTTCACAGAATCCGTTTTCAGGGGGTGGAAGGAAATCAGGGTCCTTATCGTTTGACAGGGAAAAATGGCGAACAGTTTATCACGCTGATTTCGGGATCAGAACAGGTATTTATTGACGGTATTTTGATGAAACGTGGTGAAAATCAGGATTATATTATCAATTACAATACAGGTGAAGTTACTTTCACCAGTTTCCGACCAATTTTTCAGCAGAATTTTATTACGATTTCGTTTAATTATACCAATAGAAATTATTCCAGATATTTATTTACCGGAAAGCTGGAGCATCAGCGGGAGAAATTCAGAATCGGACTCAACTGGTTTATGGAAAACGACAATAAAAATGCACCATTAGCTTTAAATTTATCCAAAGAAGACGAACAGATTTTAGCCGATGCCGGAAATGATCCCAATCTCAGTGTATGCACCTTCCGGAGTGGTTTCAGAATACGATGTAAACAAAATTCTTTATAGTCTGGTTCAGGATCCAAACGGTAATTATTATCAATATTCCACAGATGTCACTCAAACATTGTATGCTGTTTCTTTCACCTATTTCGGGGTCAATCTTGGAGATTATAAACTCACCCAAACTACCAATAACGGGCGGGTTTTTGAATATGTAGGACCCAATGCGGGAGATTACCGAGCGGTGAGAAAACTACCGTCACCACAGAAATCTCAGGTTTATACTCTAAACTCTGAATATCTTTTAAAAGACGGAAAAATAGGTGCCGATATTTCTCTGAGCAACTATGATATCAATTTATTTTCTTCAAAAGATTCTGATCAGAATTTAGGATATGCAGCAAGAATTTTCGGGAATAAAACATTTACAAAAAACAGCTGGAGAGGTACCCCAAGTTTCGAATACCAATACATTGACAAGCAGTTTCACATTCTTGACCGAATCAACGATGTCGAATTTTCTCGGGATTTTAACTTAGCCCAGGAATTCAGTGGAAGAACACAGAACAGATTTATTTTTAACTTCCTGAATAAATGGAGCAATAAATCTGCTTTGAACTACCGCCTCAATTATCTTGACGAACAGGATTCTTATAAAGGAATTAAAAATGATCTGGATTTCAGCTGGATCAAAGGAAAGTTTCTTACTAAAGGGAATTTATCTTACTCTGGATACCAATGCAACCCTACAGGACACAAAATTTATACGTGGAGGTGCTGCAACAGAATATACGGGTGCAAAAGGAAGTTGGGCTTTAGGTGGAAGCATGGAGCATAACGAAAAGAAATTTAATGACACTCAGTTGATGGATGTCACAAGTTTCAGCTGGAAAGAATTATTTGTGCAAAAGAAAATTGGTGACAGCGCCAGAACTAAACTTTTGTCTAAAATGTACATCCGGGATAATGACTCTGTGCGTGATAACAGACTTCAGAACATGAACAGGATTTTAGGTTTCATGGCAGAAAGTCAATTGATTAAAACCGAGAAAACCAGTTTAAATGCACTAATTCACTACAGAAAATTCTTCTACAAAAATGAGGATGTAGATATGAATCAGAATAAAGATTTTGTCGTAGGAAACATTCTTTACAATCAGCAGTTATTTAAAAACGGAATGCGTCTACAGGCTTTCTATGAATTAGGCAACGGACAGGAAGCACAACGTGAATTTCAATATATAAAGGTAACGGATGGGCAGGGAGTTTACAAATGGACTGATTATAATGGTGATGGCACACAGCAGCTGGATGAATTTGAGATTGCCGAGTATTCAGATTTGGCGCAATATATAAGGATTTATACAAATTCTGTTCGGTATATCCCGTCTAACAAAAACAAATTGCAGTTGGCATTATTTGTTAATCCTTCTATTATATTTAATTCTGAAAATAAATTTTTAAAACGCTGGAATTTCAATGTATCACTCAATTCTCAAAATTCTTATTTCAAAAGAGAGAAAGTTTTGGTGCTGAATCCGTTTGAGAAAAGTGAGGATCAGATTCTCAAAAATCAGAATATTTTGGCATCCGTTCAGTTTAACCCCACCGAAATATCCGGCTGGAACGGAAATTACCGCTTTATTGCCAACGACAACCTTATCAATGCCAATTTCAGTAATGAAGAGAGAAACCAGACTTCCCATTTTGTGAACCTCGGATATTGGTTTAATAAAGAATTCCGTGTTGATTGGGAAAACTCTGTTCATGATCTGCAAAACTCTTCACAGGTCTTTGCAACCAGAGACTACAGACTGAATAATTTTGAAACCAAGCCGAAAGCGACTTACAAATTTACAGATGCGATACAGGCAGAATTTTCTTCTGCTTACCGTGAGAAAAAACGTGTAGACGGCGAAGAACTACTGAAAGCTTTTGATATCACAGGAACGCTTCAGTGGGAACGTAAGAAAACTTCCATTAGAGGAAACTTCTCTTTCATTAATAATGATTTTACCGGAAACAATTTCAGTATCGTTGGAAACCAAATGCTTGACGGTTTAAAACCCGGAAAAAACCAGGTCTGGAGCGTATTTATTCAGCAAGCGATCAATTCTTTCTTACAATTAAATCTTAATTATGAAGGAAGAAATTCTGGTGATCGTACGATTCATATTGGAAGCATGCAGGTGAAGGCGAGTTTTTAGAGGTTTAGAGTTTTAGAGTTTTAGAGTTTTAGAGTTTTAGAGTTTTAGAGTTTTAGAGAAAATGACTTTTTATCTTAAATAATTACTATAGAAAATTTCAAAACCTTTAAAGTTTAGAATTTCGTAAATTTGCGCCATGATAAAAATAGGCAACATAGAACTGCCGGAATTTCCGCTTTTGCTTGCACCCATGGAAGACGTGAGTGATCCGCCATACAGAAGACTGTGTAAATTGCATGGTGCAGATATGATGTATTCAGAATTTATCTCTTCTGAAGGCTTGATTCGTGATGCGATGAAAAGCCGAAAAAAGCTGGATATTTTCGATTATGAAAGACCTGTGGGAATCCAGATTTTCGGTGGTGATGAAGAAGCGATGGCAATGTCTGCAAGGATTGTAGAGACAGTAAACCCAGATTTGGTAGACATCAATTTTGGCTGCCCGGTAAAAAAAGTGGTTTGCAAAGGCGCAGGAGCAGGAGTTTTGAAAGATGTTGATATGATGGTTCGTTTAACGAAAGCCGTTGTAAGTTCTACCAGTCTTCCTGTGACCGTAAAAACCCGTTTGGGATGGGACAGTAATTCTATCAATATAGATGAAGTTGCCGAACGTCTTCAGGAAACAGGAATTAAAGCTTTAACGATCCACGCAAGAACGCGCGGACAAATGTATAAAGGTGAAGCCGACTGGGAACACATCTCAAGAATTAAACAAAATCCCAATATTGAAATTCCGATTTTTGGAAACGGTGATATCGATTCGCCAGAAAAAGCTTTGGAATACAAAAATAAATATGCTTGCGACGGCATTATGATCGGTCGTGCTGCAATCGGTTATCCATGGATTTTTAATGAGATTAAACATTTCTTTGCAACCGGAGAACATCTTGATGCTCCTACGATTTCAGACCGGCTTTCGGCAGTTCGTCAACACGCTGAGTGGAGCGCAGAATGGAAAGGCGAAAAACTAGGATTGATCGAAATGAGACAACATTACAGCAATTATTTCCGTGGAATTCCTCATTTTAAAGATTTCAGAAGAAAATTCCTTGAGGTGTATTCTTTGGTAGAAATGGATGAAGTGATCAAAGAAACTGAAGGATTTTATGCTGAGTATCAAGCGCAGGTTTAATCAATATTTACATTGATTTTAAAGTTTACATAAAAACAATAAACCCATCAAAATCTGATGGGTTTGTTTATTTTAATATTCTTCCGAAGAAGATTCATTTTTTATTAAAGCTAAAGCTGAGGACGTTCCTATTCTTTTGACACCAAGATTGATCATCTTTTCGGCATCTTCATGAGTTCTCACACCGCCTGCTGCTTTTACAGGAAGCTTTCCGGCATTATCAAGCATAATTTTTATGCCTTCAAAAGTCGCTCCGTTTGGTTTTCCATCTTCAGTTTCAAAAAAACCCGTAGAAGATTTAATAAAAATTTTAGATAAATCATTATCAGAAAAATTTTCTTCAGCCCAAGTGGAAATCTTTTTCGTCAAATCAGCGATTTGCTCGTCTGATAAGGCGGCAGTTTCGATGATCCATTTCACAACTTTATGATTCTCAACGCATAACTGACTACACTCTACAAATTCTTTATGTATGTAATCAACATTTCCTTTCAAATATTCGGAATAATTGATTACAAAATCAAGTTCATCTGCACCGTCTTCAATTGCCTTTGAAGCTTCTGCCAATTTTTCATCCACAGAAAAAGTTCCTTCATGAAAGCCAATCACCGTTCCCAAAACAACATCTGAATTTCGCTGCTGAATATATTTTCTGATTTCGGAAACATAATCCGGACGAATCATGACTGCAAACAAATGATGATCAATCGCTTCCTGGGTAAGATCTTTTACTTTTTGTAAGGTTTCTTCTTCAGAAATTCCGGATTGTAATAGCGTTTTTAAATACGTTGAATCTAAATATTGGGCAATATTCATGATTATACTTTCAGCTGTCGGTAAATACCTTGCTCCAAAGATATAAAAGTTTCGGTTCTTGTAACTCCTTTCATTTTTTGAAGCTTATTCAGAATTTCCATCAAATGGTCATTGTCTTTGCATATAACCTTCAGGAAAATAGTATAATTTCCCGTTGTATAATGTGCTTCTACAACTTCATTCACTTCCTTTAGTGATTTTACAACTTCAGGATAATGACTTGGCTGATCCAGAAACATTCCGATGTACGAGACTACCTTATATCCAATTTTTCGTGGATTAAGAAATGAAATAGAGTTTTCTATAACTCCGGCATGTTCTAGTTTTTTGATTCTTTGGTGTACAGCTGTGGTTGAGATTCCTACCTGCTTCGATATATATGCCAAAGAGCTTTTAGCATTATCCATCAACATATAGATGATTTCTTTGTCTAAAGGGTCTAAATGATAGCTTGTACTGGTTGAGTTTTTCATCTGAAATTATTACTTTTTTTTAATTTACTTTTTTAAAACTATAAAGACAGGAAAATGGTCACTGTAACCACCCAAATAACGGGTTCCTGCGTAGGTTCTGAAAGGTCTGTCGCTGAACATTTTGTTTCTGCTTCTCAGTTTTTCGGGCTTGAAAATCTTTGCATCATAGAATGATAATTTCTGATGGTCTTCAAAAAAAGATTTCGATAATAAAATTTGGTCAAATAAAAGACCCGATTTATAATGAAATGCCGAATAATTTTTGTCTGAATAAAGCTCTTGAAAAGGATTGATTAAAAAGGCTTCATTCTTATCATCAAGAAGTAGTTTTGTAAGATTTTCTCCGTCCGGATTTTCGTTAAAATCACCACAAAGAATGACATTTTCTCTTTCAACATTCACGATTTGAAGAATTCTGTTTCTAATTTCGCTCAGGATGTAATCACGTTTTGGCTGATTGATATCTTTTTCGCGTTTTGAGGGAAGATGAGCTACAAAAACATTGATGATTTCTTCTTTGTATTTTACTTTTGAATACAATACATCTCTTGTTGTATCATAGTTTTCCGGGTTTTTATCTTCTATTTCGAAGAAAAATGTGATGGCTTCAGAATCTAGAATTTCCACTTTAGATTTGTCGTAAATCATCGCTACATCCACCTTTCTTTCATCCATAGAATTGTAATGTACGATTCCGTAATTCGAATTGAAAGGACTCATTTCCACAAGATCTTCCAAGACTTTTTTTCCAGAAACTTCAGAGAGACCAATCATACAGGGCAAAATGCCTGTTTCATCTTTCATAAGCTGGAATACGTGCGAAATTTTGAAAAGCTTGTCTCTGTATTTTCTTTCATCCCAGTTCCTAAGTCCCGAAGTGGTGGGATCAAGCCTGTGATTAGGCAGCGGATCTGGCAAAAACAAATTTTCTACATTATAAAAAGCAAACAATTCCATCTACACGAATTTCTATTAACATTCTGAAATTTCAGATTTTAATTTCAGAATGTAAATTTATTGTTTTTTTTAGTATCATACTAGTAATCATAATTAAATTTTCACATAAAACGCTGAAAAATTACCATAATCGTAAGCTTGTTTATTTATGACAGTCAAAATTTTAAAAAAAATGAATTTACATTCACAAAAAAATTCTTAATGTTAATATTATATTTTTACAATCTTACTTTGAAAACGATTGCATTATAAATTTTAAGAATAAGTTTTATACATTCTCATTATTTATTCAAGTAAATCAGGTCGTTTTTTTTGGGTAATTCTTACGGCTTCTTCGTGTCTCCATTCTTCAATTTTAGCAAAATTTCCGCTCAAAAGAATCTTTGGAACATCCAGACCTTTGTAAGATTCTGGTCTTGTGTAGATAGGTGGTGAGAGTAAATCGTCCTGAAAACTATCCGTTAATGCACTTTGCTCATCATTCAAAACTCCGGGAACCAAACGGATGATAGAATCTGCCAGAACGCACGCTGCCAATTCACCGCCTGTCAAAACAAAGTCTCCAATAGAAATTTCTTTAGTAACATGCAAGTCTCTAAGCCTCTGGTCGATACCTTTGTAATGTCCACAAATAAACATCAGGTTATTTTTTATAGAAAGCGTATTGGATATCTTTTGATTCAACGTTTCACCGTCGGGTGTTAAGTAAATAATCTCATCGTAATCTCTTTGAGATTTAAGTTCAGAAATACATTTGTCTAAAGGCTCAATCATCATGACCATTCCTGCTCCGCCACCATAAGGCTCATCATCTATTTGCCTGTGTTTGTTGATAGACCAGTCTCTCAGCTGATGAAAATGAACTTCCACCAAACCTTTATCAACTGCTCTTTTCAAAATAGAAGTTCTGAACGGACTTTCCATCAATTCTGGAAGCACGCTTATTATGTCAATTCTCATTGCTGCGTATTATTTTTATTACTTGGCGAAATAATTAAACGTAAGGAAGAATCTTTATTAAAATAGCTCCACATCCAATTGAAAAATATGGCGAGTTTATTTCTAACGCTCAAAATAAGCATTAAATGTAAAAACATCCAAAAATACCATGCTAAAAATCCCTGAAATTTAATAAATGGCAAATCTACCACGGCTCTGTGTTTCCCGATGGTTGCTAAAGAACCCTGGTCTTTATATTCATATTCAATCCATTCTCCGGAATTTTTTTTCAGAAAATTTTTACCTAAATTTTTCGCCTGATTTATTGCAACATTAGCAACCTGCGGATGTCCCTGCGGATATTTAGGAGTCTCCATGTAGGCGATATCTCCTACGGCAAAAATGTTTTCGTAACCTTTTATTTTATTAAAACGGTCTACAATATATCGGTTTCTGATTAATTTTTCTGAAGGGAAACCGTCAATCACATTGCCTACAACTCCTGCTGCCCAAATGACATTATTAGAAGGGATTTGTTTTCCGCTTTTCAGAAAAACTTTATCTCCATCATAATCTGTCACTACTTCCCCACTCATAAAATCTACTCCGAGATCTTTCAGATATTTCTCAGATTGTTGTTGGGCTTCCTGGCTCATCACTGCCAAAGGTTTTTCTGTAGAGCTTACCAGAATAATTTTCAGGTGATTAAAATTCATGTAAGGATAGTCACGAGGAAGAATTTCTTTTTTCATTTCAGAAAACGCTCCCGCCAATTCTACTCCGGTCGGTCCGCTTCCTACGATGACGATATTCCAGTTTCCATCATCACTACGGCTTTTTTCAAGAATTAATTTTTCGAAAGTCATCAAAACATGATTTCTGATTCTGATGGCTTCCTGGGTATTTTTCATCCCGAAAGCTTTACTTTCCAAATCTTTATTTCCGAAAAAATTAGTTTTGCAACCTGTCGCAATAATAAGCTTATCGTAGGTAAATTCTGCTTCGTCGGTAATGACTTTATTTTGAGAAGGTATAATTTCTTTAACCTCAGTCAATCGAAACTGGGTATTTCTGGATTCCTGAAAAATCTTACGAAAAGGAAATGAAATATTGGAAGGCTCTATCCTGCCGCAAGCCACCTGATAAAACAAGGGCTGAAACATATGATGGTTGACTCTGTCGAGAACAATTACTTTTTTATTTTTGTTATTTAATGTTTTCGCAAGCTGCAGCCCCGCAAAACCTCCTCCGATGATGATGATCTTTTCGCGTGTTTCCATAGTACACAAATTTACTTATTTTATTTAGTATTTTAGGGGTTAAAAAGTTAGTTTTGCAAAACTTTATGAGTCCGAAAAAGTATACCAAAAGAGCTGCCAAAAGCATCCATAAAAACCGCTGGAAAAATTATTTTTTCCGACGTAAAGTGGTGTTGGTTCTATTGATTATTGCATTGGTGGGAACAGGATTATACCTCAAACAATCAATAAGTTATTATTATGCTTTACATTTTAACAAATTTACTCACAAAAAGCTTCAAAACAGCGAAAAGGAAACTTTAAGAATCCAGAAAATTATCAGCAATAATCTTGATAAAACATATGGTTTTGACATTTCGCACTACCAAAACAGAGAAGATATCAAATGGGATAGTCTGAGCATAGGAAATAAAACGATTCCGCTTGAATTTGTAGTGATGCGTGCAACAATGGGAAACCGTAGTGCCGACAAACATTTTGATGAATTTTGGCAACAGGCACAGAAATACAATCTCATTCGTGGAGCCTATCATTTTTACCGAGCTGATGAAGACCCAATTATTCAGGCAAATAATTTTTTGGAAAATGTAAAACTCGAAAGTGGTGATCTTCCGCCGATATTAGACATTGAAAAAATTCCGAGAAGAAAATCGAATAAAAAACTGGTTGAAGATCTGAAAATCTGGTGTAAGATCATTGAAGAAACGTATGGTGAAAAACCAATCATCTACACCTATTATCATTACTATAAAGATTTTTTGAAAGGTGAATTTGATGATTATCCTCTTTGGCTGGCCAATTACAATGATGTTCCTACTCCATCGCCAGATGACCAGTGGGATTTCTGGCAATTCAGTGAAAAAGGAATCGTTTACGGAATCAACACTAAAGTTGATCTGGATGTTTACAATGGCGGGATCTGGTCTCTGAAAAGCCTGACTTTGGATTGAAAATATTTAAATTTGAAAGGGTTTAAATGCTTTCTGCAATATTAAAATAACCGATTATAAATCTTTAAACGGTTTTCGCTGAATCCATTCAACAATAGGATTTAATGAAGTAAAAATCTTTTCTATAAAGTAATTTACAAGCAGATTATTATGTTTAATCAATCCGAATATCTCAACCGGTTCGGCACCAATTGTCGATTTGATTTCCAATGCGGTTCTGCCAAAAATGATCCGACTGAATTTTTCGTTGATCCCAAATTCTACCATATCTAAAAGCATATTCAGATAGATTTGTTTTTCCTTTTGAAGCTTTTTGTCATAACCCAGAAAATAAGTATCTATATCTTTATTATTGAGAATTAAAGTATAGAAGCCAATCAGTTTTTCATTTAAATAATATCCAAAAACCCTGAAATTTTCTTCCAAAGATTCTTTCATGCTTTCAAAATGATTTTCGGTGAGAAAAAAAGTATTGAAGGGCGCATTTTCAGCAACATTTTGGTATAAAACGTTCATCTCTTTCTGATGATTTCTGATGGTGTCTATACTCATCTCAGATTTTGTAATTCCGGTGATTTTTTTCTTTGCAGATTTAGCCCTGGTTCTGTATTTTGTTGAAAATGCGTTGAGATAATCATCAAATCTCACCCAGTTTTCTTTCAGATTTAAAATCATGTTGGGTTGTACCGAAAATCTATAAAACGATCTGTAATTTTTAGCTTGAAAATAGGTAATAAAACTTGCCTGATAATCTTTGTAAATAATAAGCGATGTTTTTCCTTCCTGATTTTGCATTTTCTGAACAGCATCATCCAAAAGCCTGATTGCCTGATCAATGGTAATCTTTGAAGCATCAAAATAAAATCCGTTTTGTCCGGTCAGCATATTATTTCCCAAAATCATCACATCTTTTGTGATTTTTTTGGTGATGAAATTTTTAATATTACAAAAGGTTTCCCTTTTCTGAAAAGTTTTATGCTGAATAAAATTTAAATGCTGAAACAATGCTCCACCCATCAGCTCTTCATCTTTAAAAAAACCTACATAAAAGCATTTCATATTTTCGGGACATGAAGATTCTAATGTCTCAAAATATTCTTTAGACAACATAATATTATACTGTCCAATGATATGATCCCATTCATCAGGAATTTCCGCGGAAAGTCTATATTTTTTTAAAGTAAACTTCATAAAAAAGGCTACAAATGCAGCCTATATTTTCAAAATATGTAAAAACTATTTCGGAGTAACAAGATTGAACCCATCAATAGCGTACCATCCGCAGATAATGCCACCCATGATGGTGATCGTTATCGTCCAGTAACCAGTATTGATAAAAGTATATTTCCATGATTTTCTTTCAAACATTGCATTAATTGCAATTAAAGGAAATACGAAAAAAATTCCTGTCATAAAACCGTGCAAAGCGCCATGACCAAATGATCTGAAACTATTCCCATAATCTTTCATAAATTCTGTAAAAGAAGGTTTTGCTAAATTTTCATCTCCACCAATTAAACCTAATGCTCCATATTGATGAATGGTTACTATTTGCAGAAACATACCGATCATGATTGATAAAATAATCGAAACCACAAACACCACAATCATATTGGTATTCTTCAGTTTTTCTTCAGACAGTCCGGTTTCTTTCATCCAGGCATTTCCAAAAACTTTTGGATGATACCAGATAAAACCCATTACTAAGGGAATTAAGGCTGCAAATAGAATTGCGAGAAAGTTCATTTGTATCATAATTTTATGTTTTAATGTAATGCTCAAATCTACATTAAAAAATATTATAATGCCCAATTTGATGAAAATTATTCTTAAAAACCTGTTAAAGTGATTGTTCTTTTAGTATAAATAATTTGACTGCGAGAGTCTATTTTTAATTAAAAACCATAAAGACTTTATGGCTGAATTTTTGATTACTTTAAAGTGTTTTTTCTTTAAAACAATAATTTCTCATTAACAATTCATCTCAGATTTTTTCAGCTAATCATATAATTTATGGATCAATATATACTTATTTTAACTTTCATAGGATTTGCGATCTTTACCATGGTCTGGATGCCAAAAATTGCGGAGTTTACAGGTATATCATATTCTGTGTTTTTTGTTATTTTGGGTTTTATATTATACTTACTTATACCACAGTATTTACCCGATCCGTTGCCACAGAAAAACGAAAGCATAACGCTGCATCTTACCGAGCTCATCGTCATCATATCAATCATGGGAACCGGAATAAAAATTGACCGAGCTTTTTCCTTAAAAAGCTGGGCTTCTACCCTAAAGCTTATTTCTATAACCATGATCCTCTGCATCTTTGCAGCAACTGTTTTTGGATATTATTTTTTAGGATTAGGGCTTGCTTCTGCAACGTTGCTTGGTGCAGTTTTGGCGCCCACAGATCCTGTGCTCGCTTCTGATGTACAGGTTGGCCCGCCTAATGAAAAGGGCAAATCTGAGACTAAGTTTGCTCTCACATCCGAGGCTGGTCTCAATGACGGCGTTGCATTTCCGTTTACCTGGTTAGCCATATGTATTGGTTATTCACTTTCCGGGAAAAACGTAAGTTTCTTAGATTGGTTTACTTATGATCTTTTATACCGCGTTTTTACAGGAATATTAATCGGATATTTAATAGGAAAAGCTATTGGTTATCTGATATTTAAAATTGCCAACAGATATAAAGTCCTTAAAACCCGTGATGGTCTTCTTGCCATAGCCGCAACATTAATGGTTTATGGTATTACAGAACTGATTCACGGATATGGTTTTATTGCCGTTTTTGTATTTGCAATTACGCTACGACATTATGAAAAAAGTCATGAATATCATGATGATCTGCATTCTTTTACAGATCAGATAGAAAGATTACTGCTATGCATTCTGCTTATACTCTTTGGTGGAGCTCTTGCAATGGGCGTTTTAGAAAAGCTTACATGGAAAATGATTTTATTTGCATTCTTATTTTTGCTTGTTATACGTCCGCTATTTGGATATTTAGCATTAAGTACTTCAAAAATTGATATTCGGGAAAAATTGGCAATAGGATTTTTCGGAATAAGAGGGATGGGTTCTGTCTTTTACCTTGCTTTCGCTTTTACAAAATTCGATTTCAAATATCAGGATGAGCTTTGGGCTATCGTGGCATTCACTATTTTGCTATCAATACTAATGCATGGGTTTACTGCAAATTCTGTAATGAAAAAAATTATCCACCCGGTCCAAAGACCTAAAAAACCTTAATAACCTGTGACTTGTAAGTTTACAAACACCTTTAGCATACAAATACTTTTTTTAATCTACTGCGACTTTAATATTTCGTATTTTTGCACCACAAAATTTGGATATCAATGAATTACGTTGCGGCTGAGAATCTTACAAAATCTTACGGGATCAAAACCCTTTTTAAAAACATTTCTTTTAACATCAATGAAGGTGACAAAATTGCCATTGTTGCCAAAAACGGAAGCGGAAAATCTACTTTGCTGAAAATTTTAATGGGGAAAGAAATCGCAGACAGCGGTTCGGTGGTCATTAATAAAGATATTCAGGTGGTATTGTTTGATCAGGAGATTGATTTTGAATCTGATCTGACCATTGAAGAATTCATGATGACTTTAGACTCAGCTCCCATCAAAGCTCTGAAAAATTATCACAAATCACTGTTATCAGACGATCCTGATTTTATGGAAAAAGCTTTGGCTGAAATGGAAGTTCATAAAGCCTGGGATCTTGAAAATGAAATGACGCAGATACTTTCTCAGCTTAAAATCACCGATCTTGAAGCAAAAATGGGAATGCTTTCCGGTGGACAAATCAAACGTGTTGCACTGGCAAAACTTTTAACCGAAACCAGAGCAGAACACCGTCACACACTTTTAATCATGGATGAGCCGACCAACCACCTTGATGTGGAAATGGTAGAATGGCTTGAAAATTATTTGAATAAAGCAAAAATAACTTTACTTCTGGTAACTCACGACCGTTATTTCCTTGATGCAGTCTGCGGAATTATCTGGGAAATGGAAGATCAGAATCTGTACTTCCACAATGGTTCTTATGCCACTTATCTTGAGAACAAAATGATTCGTGAGGATAATATGAACTCGACCATCGATAAAGCCAACAATCTTTACAGAAAGGAGCTGGAATGGATGAGAAGACAGCCTAAAGCAAGAACTACAAAATCTAAATCGAGACAAGACGACTTTTACGAAACTGAAAAAATAGCCAAAACCGATACCCGAAAAGAATCTCTGGAGCTTGATTTTGAGATGAAAAGACTGGGCAACAAGATCTTAGAACTTAAAGACATTTCTAAAAGTTATGGTGATAAATTATTATTAAAAGATTTCAGCTATTCTTTTCAAAGAGGTGAAAAAGTAGGAATTGTAGGAAAAAACGGAGCCGGGAAATCAACTTTATTAAATATTATTCAGGGTTTTGAGCCGAAAGATTCCGGAGAAATTGAAACCGGAGAAACCATCAAATTCGGATATTTTTCTCAGAAAGGTTTAAAATATAAAGAAGAGGAAAGAGTGATTGATTTCATCAAAGACATTTCTGAAAACTTCCCTTTAGCCAACGGGAAAACAATTTCTGCCTCACAGTTTTTGAGATTATTCTTGTTTGATGATCAAACGCAGTATTCTCCGATTTCTAAACTATCGGGAGGAGAAAAAAGAAGGCTGCATTTGATGTACATTCTATATCAAAATCCGAACTTTTTGATTTTTGATGAGCCAACAAATGATCTGGATCTTCCTACTTTGACGGTTTTAGAAAATTTTCTACTGAATTTTCAGGGAAGTTTGATTATTGTTTCTCACGACAGATATTTTATGGATCGTATTGTTGATCACATTCTAGCGTTTGAAGGTGAAGGAAAAATCAAAGATTTTATCGGAAACTTTTCAGAATACCGAGAAAATAAAAAAATGGAGGATGGAAGTCAAAAAAACGAAGATAAAAAACCTAAACCTGTAACTGAAAAAGTAGTTGAAAAGCCGGTTGCAGAAACTGTCTCAAAACCACAAACTCCAAAAAAGAAATTATCTTTCAAAGAACAGCGTGAATTGGAAACCATTGAAAAAGAAATCCCTGAGTTTGAAGAAAAAAGAGCAAAGATTCTTGATCAGCTCAATAATGAAGCAGATTACGATAAAATTTCAAAACTCTCTGCCGAACTGGAAAATCTTTCAGAAAAATTGGAAAACCACGAAATGAGATGGCTTGAACTTCAGGATTAGACCATACCATATAATAAGAGCTGTTCAATAACTGGACAGTTCTTTTTTATTTCTTAAAAATTATTTATTTCTCATCATTGTAAAAATACTGTAAAACAAAAATGCAGTTCCTAATATTAGAAAACCATACCTGAGATACATATTATCATCAACCAACGTTAACCCGATTCCTACAAACAGCAAACCGATTACAGTAAAACTTGAGCTTCTTTTTTTCATGATCGTTTCTAATTTACATCTAAAACTTTCCCTTTCCTGAAACTTTCCAAAGCAACCTCAATGATTTTCATGTTTTGAATAACTTCATTTCCGAGTGATGGTAAAGCATATCCGAAAACGATATGTTCGTAGATCTGCTGATAATAATTCATATAATTTCCGGGTTTACTTGAGGTTAAAATTCTTTTCGATTCTGAATTTTCATCAAAATAATTTAGAATTCCGTCCGGTTCTTTCAAAGGCTGCATCCAATCTTTTCCGTAGGCTGGAATTGTTCCTGATCCTAATTCATTTTCCTGATCATCAGTTCGTTCCTGTAAAAAACTACCATTATCGCCAAAAATTTTGTACGCATAATGATCCTCTTTGTTGAAAACTGAAGATTTTAATCTTACTCTTAAATCATTTTTATAATAAAGCAGAATTTCAAAATAATCATTAGCAAACGCTTCACCTTTCATGGAAAATACATCCGCAAAAACTTTTTCAGGAAAACCAAAAAGCTGCGTTGCCTGATCTACAAGATGCGAACCCAGATCATGTACAGATCCTGAACCATTTTGCTCCGGATTTTCTTTGTGTTCTTTTCCACTCGCCTCTGTTCGGAAACGGTCAAAACGGATCTCAACCTCTTTGATGGTTCCTAATTTTCCATCAGATATAATTTTCTGCACCTGAAGATAATCACGATCGAATCTTCTATTCTGATAAACGCTTAAAAAAAGATTTTTTTCTTCAGCTAATCGCACCAATTCTTGTGCTTCTGAAACATTTACCGTAAATGGTTTTTCAACAATTACATTTTTTCCTGCTTCCAATGCCATTTTCACATATTCAAAATGAGTCTGAACCGGCGTATTTACGACAACCACATCTACATCAGCATTCTGAAGCATCTCTTCTACCGAACGGTAGATTGTGGCATCAGGATATTTTTCTTGAGACTCATTTTTCGATCTTTCTACAATTGCAGAGATGAAAAATCCAGGATGTTCTTTCAAAAAAGGAGCATGAAAAATTTTTCCGCTCATTCCAAAGGCACAAATCCCCACTTTTACCAATTGCATAATTTAAATTTTAAACAAATATATTATAAAAAGTGTTCCATTAATGATATTCTGTAATGCTCTAAATGCTTTTTTAAAATTAAATATGACAAAAATCAATAAATTTATTTTTAATAATTCTAAATAATAATAACTTATTTTCTACTTTTGCCAAATCATAATTCTATTCTAAATATTTAAAACCATGAAAAGAAGGATTTTCTCCTTAGGTCTTATCGCTGTAGCAGCCTCTGTAAATGCACAGATGAAAGATAATTCTGCTTCTGACACCATCAGAGTACAAACCATTGAAGACGTGAATCTTCATAAAACAGGAAATCCAAATACAGCCAGGCCTGCAACCACAAAGTCAAATCTTACAGTAATGGAAAATCCACAAGCGATTTCTATTGTTACCCATGAGATTATTGAGCAGCAACAAGCCAAACAATTAAGTGATGTTTTACAAAATGTAAACGGAGTTTATCTTACTTCTGCAAGAGGAGGCTCTCAAGACAGTTTTGGAGGTCGTGGTTTTATTTTCGGAAACGATAATATTTATAAGAATGGAGCCAGAATCAATAGTGGTGTTTTCCCCGAAGTAAGCGGTCTTGAAAGAGTTGAAGTTTTGAAAGGTGCCACTGCAATGCTTTACGGAAACGCTGCGGCAGGAGGTATTGTCAACTTAGTTACTAAAAAACCAAAATTTAATTTTGGAGGTAGTTTAGCAATGAATGCAGGAAGCTGGAATTCATATAAACCAATGGTGGATATTTACGGACCACTATCTAAGAATGTGGCATTCAGAATAAATGGTGCTTATGAATATGCAGAAAGCTTCAGAGATGTTGTAAAATCGACAAAATATTATTTTAACCCTTCATTTTTATTCAATTTAGGAGAAAGATCACAGTTAATTATTGAGGCCGATTATCTTAAAAATGACCTTACACCGGATTTCGGAATCGGGTCAATCGTTAGTAGCGATTTAAGCTACAAACTCAATGATTTATTACCGAGAAATGCATTTTTAGGAACTGATTGGCAGTATCAAAATGTACAGCAGGCTACCACAAATGTAACATTCAATCATCAGTTGAATGAGAAGTGGTCATTAAACACAAGTGCATCATATCAAAATTTTACCAAAGATTATTTCTCGACAGAAAGAGCACAATGGACTTACGAGAAAAACAGCAATCGTCTGGCTTGGGCAAACAGACCTCTTAACAGAACATACAATGAACAGAACTATACAAGTCTGCAGGCCAATTTAAACGGAGATTTTAACACTGGGAAAATTAATCATAAGATTTTAATTGGTGCTGATGCAGATTATGGTGTTTCAGATTCTTATACTTTTTACGATCCTAATATTGCAGATCCTGCAAAAGCTATTTTCGGGACAGGGTATATTTACGGAGCCAACGGAAGTGCTACAGGAACATTATATCTGGATGATCCTTCAACCTGGGTTGGCGGAAATATGCCTAACTCAGAAAAATTAGAGAAAACCAGAATCAACACTAGAAGAATTGGAGTATATGCACAGGATTTCATTAGTCTTACCAAAGAATTCAAAGTTTTAGCAGGTTTGCGTTGGTCTTACATAGAAAATATGCCAACTTTGAATACTAAGTTTAGAACAAATACAAAAATAGAAGTAACAAACTCTCCAACTTCAGATCAGGCTCTTTCTCCGAAAGTAGGCTTTGTCTATATGCCAAATGATAATTTTTCAGCATTTGCAACTTATACCAATTCATTTGCAACCAATGCAGGTTATATGTCTGGTCAGATAGATAATCTTGACCTTACAGGAACAGCAGCACAGGTAAGAAGCAGAGTAAACGATTTGCCCAAAGAAGGTATAAAACCTACTACAGTAGATCAATACGAAATAGGTGTCAAAAAAAATATCTGGAACAATGCTTTAGCAGTTAACGTAACATTATACCAAATTTTATATAATAACTTTTATCAGAATTTTTTCTATGTTGATGCTGCAGGAGCAATACAAACACCAGACACAAACTTAAAGGAATTTGCAGGTAAAATGAGAAGCCGTGGTGTAGAATTAGATATTACCGGAAATCCTAACGAAAACGTTTCAATCATTGGAGGTTTTTCTTACAACAACTCTGTATATTTAGACACGCCAGAAAAAGGATTTGTAGAAAAACAAAGATTGGTAAGAACACCCGCTACAACAGCTAACGCATCGGTATTTTATAAATTCACAAACTATGTTCCAGGTTTAAAAGCAGGAATTGGCGTATATTATATCGGGGACAGAATTGCAGGCTGGAATGATTCAAAATCTACCAACATCAGCAGAAAAGGGGTAAGCAGAATGTTTGATCTTGAAGATTACACAACAGTCTCTTTATCTCTAGGCTATGACTGGAAGAAATTCTCTTTACAAGGAAAAGTGGGCAATTTATTTGATGTAGTTAATTATAATGTGCACGAAAACTATTCGGTCAACCCAATCACACCAAGAAACTATTACTTTACCCTAACATACAGACTTTAAAATTTATACAATTAATAATTTTATTATTCTAAGTGGATGTTGCATTTTTGCAGCTTCCACTTTTGAAATTTAAATATAAACGACTATGGACAAAATTAAAGATACAAGAAGTTTTATGAGAATTGTGCACCGCTATTTAGGATTTTTTATGGCGGGAATTATGGCAATTTATGCCGTAAGCGGAATGTTGCTTATCTACAGAGATACAGATTTTCTGAAAAAGGAAAAGCTTTACGATAAAGTGATTGCTAAAAATCTTTCTGAAAAAGAACTTGAGAAAGAACTGAAAATGAAAAATCTTGAGATCAAAAAATCTGAAAATAATATTCTCTACTTTAAAAACGGAACGTATAACTCTTTAACAGGACAGGCAAAATATTCAAAAAAGGAACTTCCGTTTGTGCTTGATAAAATGACGAAACTTCACAAAGCTAAATCTGCTGATACACTTTCGCCATTGAACGCATTTTTCGGAGTCTGCCTTTTCTTCTTTGTAATCTCAAGTTTTTGGATGTTTAATCCTAAAAGTAAGGCATTTAAACGTGGTATCAAATTTGCAATTGCCGGAGTAATTATATCAGTCATTTTATTATTGATATAATATTTAAGTTCTTTCATTTTATTTAATTTTTATAACAAAAATGCACATTGCTATGACATTTCCCCATGAATAAACACTTTCAGGCTTTGTGGCACATTTATTGAATTCAAACGCTTATCAAAATGATGAACATTAACTATTAAAATTATAAATTTATGAAAAAACTAATTTTTACAGGATTATTAGCTATCGCAGGATTATCATCTACAGCAAATGCACAAATTCAAGAAGGAAACTGGATGGTAGGTAGTAGCTTACTTTCGAGCAATTTTGGATTAAATACTGGTGCAGGATATGACATTACACTTCAACCAAGAGCAGCTTATTTTATTAAAGACAATGTTGCTTTAGGAGGTTACGTAACTTTAGGACTTTCTAAGCCAGGTGCTGGTGAATCAACTCAGTTTACATATGGTGTTGGTGCGTTAGGTCGTTACTTTTTATCTCCGGGAGAAAAAGGTGTTGACAACTTATTGAACCACGGTAGATGGTTTTTAGAAGGTAACTTGGGTGTTGGTGGATTCAATGTTGAAAACGGTATTTCAACAACAGGTTTAGACTTTGGTGTAGGTCCAGGTTATTCATATTTTATCACTCCAAATATCGGTGTTGAAGGTTTAGTAAAATATAACGGCGTAACAGGTTTCGGAAATGAAGGATTAACTTCAAGAATTAGCTTTAACGTAGGTTTCAGTATCTACTTACCAACTTCTAAAGCAAAAGCAGTTGCTAACGATTTGAAATAATAAATATTTCTTTCATACAACATACAAAAGCGGCTCGGAAAATTTTCCGAGCCGCTTTTTCAAATTAAAACTAAACTATATAATAAATAAAAAATTTAAAGCCTACTGATTAGGTTGTGGAGTGTAACGAAGGTATGGTGTAATTTCTGTAACTCCTTTCGGGAAAATTGTTCTGGCATCTTCTGTGGAAATTGATGGCGGAATGATCACATCATCACCATCGTACCAATTGGCAGGAGTTGCAATTTTGTAAGAATCTACCAATTGCAGTGAGTCTAAAACTCTAAGAATTTCGTTAAAATTTCTTCCGGTTGAAGCAGGATAAGTAATTATCAATCTTACTTTTTTAGCCGGATCAATAATTAATAAAGAACGCACAGTTGCCGTTAAAGAAGCATTAGGATGAATAAAATCATACAGTTCTGAAACTTTTCTGTCTTTATCTGCTATAATCGGAAATTGCACTTCTGTATTTTGAGTCTCGTTAATATCTTTGATCCAGTTTTTATGATCTTCTACTCCATCTACACTCAGAGCAATTACTTTTGTATCTCTTTGATCAAAATCTGACTGCAATTTTGAAGTATAGCCCAATTCAGTAGTACAAACCGGGGTATAATCTGCGGGGTGAGAAAATAAAATCCCCCAAGAATCTCCAAGATATTCGTAAAAATCTATACTTCCGGCGGTTGAATCTGCCTGAAAGTTGGGTGCGGTGTCTCCTAGTTTGATTGACATACTGTTTTATTTATTAGTCTACAAATTTAATAGACTTATTCCAACTGGCAAAATTTTTGTTGAGAAATTTATTCTTAATTTTGAAAAAATATTTTTTATGAAATATGGCTTAAGCTATGTAGACACGGTTTATAAAGTTTTAGAGAATTGGTATATCGCATTTGCGAAACTCACTCCAAAACTAGTAGTAGGAATTCTTGTTTTTATGTTTTTCTTATTCACAAGTAAATACCTGAGTAAACTAGCAGTGAAGATCATGCATAAGGTTTTGCCTAAAAGCCAGAAGGAGGGTTCTGTAGTTACTATTATTGGTATCTTCAGATTCCTTATTATGATGATAGGAAGCTTCATTGCACTGGAAATTATGGGCTTCAGCGGATTTCTTTGGAAGTTTATCGGAAGCTTGGGAGTTGCAGGGGTGATTGCAGGTGTTGCTTTGAAAGATTTAGTGTCCAGCATATTTTCAGGAATGTTGATCGGCATCGATAAGGCCTTTAAAGTCGGAGATTATATTTCAATCGGAAATCACTCCGGAACGGTACAGGATATTGGTTTTTTAACGACGAAACTGATCACTGACGATGGGAAAAAAGCTTACATCCCGAATCAGGTAATTTTTAATGCGCCTTTTTACAATATTACAGCATCACCTCAGCGGAGAATTATTTTAGATTTTGAAATTCCTGCAGACGAAGATGTATCCAAAGCTCAGAAAGGAATTTTGGATGTCATTAAAAATATAGAAAATATTGACAAAATAGAAACTGCAGAAGTCATTTTTACAAGTTTAAAACAAGGTGTTTTTAATCTTCAGGCAAAATTCTGGATTATCACCGGAAGTAACATGCTGCAGATAAAGAGTGAAGCTTTAGCCAAAATTAAAAAACGTCTGGATGATGATGGTATTCCTTTGGTGACGCCAACCAGCATTAACATTACCAATACTCCATCTGAAATTCTGAAGGATCATACGGATTTGTAAAAAATCATGATTGATAGATTTCTATCCAAATACTTTTAATACCCCTGAAAATATTTTTGTAATCATTTTAAAACATTAATAAGTGACAACTAAAAGTTTTGATCATTAATTTTTGAAATATAAATCACACAAACAGGTAATTTTTTTGTATTCATAATTTTTCAAAATTTGTGTTAATAATAATCATTAAACATTAATTCTAAAATTATTATCATGAAAAAATTATCAATTGCTGCATTTTTGTTTGCCTCAGTAATGGGCTCAGCTCAAGAAAACCAAAAAACGTATGAAGTAAAACCTTACATTTCTTATCTGTCAGATTATAAGCCCTATTACAAAATGGCATATTCGCAGATTCAACTCAGAGAAGATATTTCGTTAGAAGAAAAACAAAGGTTGCTTAATGAAGAGATTATAAAGTTGAAGAATAAATTTAAACAGGAGAGAAAAACTGAATTTGAGAGCAAATTTGTAGAACTGTCAGTGAAAAACTGGTGTACCAGCAAATCTTCAGGTGGTAAAAAAAATTGTGGATATAAATATGTTGGAGCTCCTATCCCTTCTTTTTATACAACCAGAAGCTGGACTCGTGTAGTGGGGACTAATAAAGGCATCAGCATTGCTCCTGACGGAAGTTCTGCGGGTCTAAAAATGAGTGTAGCAGGAAAAGGTAGAAATTCAGGAACTCTATTTGCAACGTTTAAATACAGACCAGATTACATAACCATGACATTAGATGAAGACACCAATAAATTGTTTAATTTAGTCATCGAATAAAACAAAAAACCTTCCAAATCGGAAGGTTTCTTTATTTATAGCTGAATGCACTAATTATTTTGATAATGTAGAAGCGTGGATCAACATATCAACTAATTTGTTTGAATATCCCATCTCGTTGTCATACCAAGAAACAAGTTTTACAAAATTAGGAGAAAGCATAATACCTGCATCTTTATCGAAGATTGAAGTTCTCTTATCTCCAATGAAATCCTGAGAAACTACAGCATCTTCTGTGTATCCAAGAATACCTTTCAACTCACCTTCTGATGCCGCTTTAATCACCGCACAGATTTCGTCATAAGAGGCCGCTTTTTCAATTCTTACTGTTAAATCTACCACAGAAACGTCAACAGTTGGTACTCTGAAAGACATACCAGTCAACTTTCCGTTCAAAGAAGGAATTACTTTTCCTACCGCTTTTGCAGCGCCTGTAGAAGAAGGAATAATATTGTTTAATGCAGCTCTACCACCTCTCCAGTCTTTCGCAGAAGGACCGTCAACAGTTTTTTGAGTTGCCGTTGTAGCGTGTACAGTAGTCATCAAACCTTCTACGATTCCGAAGTTATCGTGAATTACTTTAGCCAAAGGAGCTAAACAGTTTGTAGTACAAGATGCGTTTGATAAGATTTTGATATCATCTGTAAGTTCTGTGTGGTTTACACCCATTACAAACATTGGCGTATCATCTTTAGACGGAGCAGAAAGAATTACTTTTCTTGCACCAGCATTGATGTGTGCCGTAGCACTTTCTTTATCTAAAAATAAACCTGTAGATTCTACGATATAATCTGCACCGATTTCGTTCCATTTTAAGTTATTAGGATCTCTTTCTGCAGTAACTCTGATCTTTTTACCATTTACCACAAGGTCATTTCCTTCTACAGAAACTTCTCCCGGGAAAATACCATGTACAGAATCATATTTTAACATGTAAGCCATGTATTCTGCATTGATAAGGTCATTGATACCAACGACTTCGATGTTGTCTCTTTCAGTCATTGCTCTGAAAACAAGACGACCGATTCTACCAAACCCGTTAATACCTACTTTAATTGTTGACATAATTGTTTTGATTTATTTAATTATATAAAATATTAGATTGCTAAAATTTCTGAAATCAGTAAAAGATCTTTGTTGATTTCGTTGTGTTTTTTGATGGCTTCTTCAATGGGTGTATAAACAATGTCGTTTGAGCGCATTCCTGCCATCACATTGTTTTGCCCATCCATCAATCCGGTCACGGCTCCATAACCCAGTCTGCTCGCTAAAACTCTGTCGGCACAGCTTGGTGATCCTCCTCTTTGTATATGACCTAAAATAGCCACGCGAATATCATATTCCGGAAACTCTACCTTAGTTTGCTCAGCCAGTTCATAGATATTGGCTAATTTTTCACCTTCGGCTACCACAACAATGCTGGATGCTTTTCCTGTTTTTTCTGCATTTCTGAAGTTGGCAAACAACTCATCCATACTGTCTTTTTTCTCAGGAATCAAAATATCCAAAGCTCCGGTTGCCAATCCGCTGTTTAAAGCAATAAAACCTGCATCACGACCCATTACCTCAACAAAGAAAACCCTGTTGTGAGAAGTCGCAGTATCACGGATTTTATCGATCGCATCCATTGCTGTATTCAAAGCAGTGTCGTAACCAATCGTGTTGTCTGTCCCGAAGATATCATTATCAATTGTTCCTGGAACACCAATCACTTTGATCCCGAATTCTTCGTAGAAGATTTTCGCTCCGGTAAAAGTTCCGTCACCGCCGATACACACCAATGCTTCAATTCCGTATTTCACACAATTGTCATAAGCTTCTGGCGACCTTCTTTGGTCATAAACTCTTTAGAACGGGCAGATTTCAGAATAGTTCCGCCTTGGTTGATTATATTTTTTACAGAACGAGGTCCCATTTTCAGGAAATCATCATGAATAAGACCATTGTAGCCTTCTCTCACTCCGTAACATTCGATATCGTAATAATTAGCAGTTCTTACAACCGCTCTTAATGCTGCGTTCATCCCAGGAGAGTCTCCTCCGGAAGTGAGAACTGCAATTTTTTTTACAGCACTTTCTTTCATTTAGTTAAAAATTTCAAACACAAATTTACAAAAACAAGTTCAGATAACGGCAGTATCTTGCTAATACTTTTCATCCTTTAGTATCCTGTAAATTTAAAATCAAATTGTTTTAGAAACCATTTACAATATTAATTATGAAACTCATAACTACATTTTTCGTCAAGTCTTTTCCGTTAAATACTTCCAATACCTTTTGGGAACATGCTGAATGTGTAATTTTAAATTTTTCCTTTCCACAATATTCGTTTTTGTGAAATAACGTTGCCAAAGTGTCTGATAGTTTTTCTCCTCATCATGAAATTTCTGCTGATATTTATTCAGATCTATTTTCTCTTCGGGATAAAAGAAATCGCAGGTTTCCAGATCATAAAGAATTCCGTAGTTTCTTCTCAGATCATAGATCATCCATTTCTGATCCTGATAACGGTCTTTGAAATGTTTCCTGATCAAAGGCAAAACATTAAAATCCGGATCAATTTTCGCAAAAAAAACCTCATCCTGCATTTTTTCAAATCTGACGAAAGCCGTCATACGATGCCGTTCCCTACTGACCGATTTTGAAATTTTAGCTATTCTCAAAATATCCTGATCTGCATAATTTTGAAGAATATTTTCTTTGGGATGTTTAATCGACTGTCTTACGGCAGACAAAATGATTTGTTCTGAATCTGTCTCTTCCGACAAAAAAACTTTCACCAATTCATGAATGCCCGACTTGCCAATATTATCTTCTAATCTATTTAAAACTCTTTCAGATTTTTCTTGTTGCGTAATCACCTCATGAATTTCTGCAAAGATATTTTCCTGATGAAATCTTACTTTTGAAAAAATCTCTGCATCTTTATACTTATACTCGAAAACTTCGAATATTGCGGTAAAAAGTCCGTCGAAACTGCCGTCGTAGAGTAAAGTGGTCATTTCTGAGTGGGAGAGTTTGAGAGTTTTTGGGTTGCTGTGTGATTCAGTTGTTTAAAATTTAAACTAAAGCTTCAACAGCAAATACTCAATATTATTATTTGTGTAATTCGTGAAAATATTCGTGCATGAGTGTTTAAGTTATCTTTTGTAACACATGATTTTCAAATCTTCCTGATCATGTTCAATATAGAATTCACCAATATTTCTAATCAGTTTTTCAATTTTATGTAAATCCTGTATAGCTTTAGAATTAATAATTTTCGCGAAAATAAGAAACTCAATTTCTTTATATTCAAGCCATCCTCCTAAAGAATTATTCCCTTCAAATCCGGTTTGCCAATAATCAAATTCGAAAATACTGTCTTCATTTAAAAATAATTCTCCAATATTATCATTTTGGATTTTTTTGAATTGAATTTTCTTAAAATAATCAGCGTTTTCTACTATTGCATTAACTAATTTAATCCACTTGGAATTTGACATGAAGTGTTGAGAGAATTGAGCAACTGTTTTTTCAATATCTCTAATTTTTTGTTCATCATCTCTTATCGCTTTACTATTTATCATCATTAGAAGAGAGTCAATTGCTGCGAAAATTGATCCTGAAATTTTGAAGTGCTTCCTCCAATCAGTAATTTTTTCAAATTCAGATCAGTTAAATGTCTCAGAAAAACATTTCCTGCATTAAAATCAATAAAATATTTTGCTCGGTTTACCGCTGCTCCAAGTTTTTTCAAATGATCAATTGTTAAAACCTGAAAACGTCTCGCTGAAACTATTTTCAATGCAGTCTTTACCCCAATTCCTGGAATACGAAGAATCATCTGATAGTCTGCACTCTGAAGATTGACAGGAAATTGATCGAGATGTCGCAAAGCCCAACTCAATTTGGGATCAACTTCCAAATCCAGAAACGGCATATGTGGATCTAAAATCTCATCTGCTTTAAAACCGTAAAACCTCATCAGCCAATCCGACTGATACAGACGGTTTTCCCTAAGCATGGGAACTGCCGTCGTCAATGCAGGCAATCTGCTATCTTCCAAAACCGGAACATAACCCGAATAATACACTCTTTTAAGATTGTAATTTTTGTAAAAATGATCGGCAACTTTAATAATCTGCAGATCGTTTTCATTGGTTGCGCCCACAATCATTTGTGTAGATTGACCGGCCGGAGCAAACTTCGGCACTTTTCTGAAAATTTTCTTTTCTTCTTTATATTGAGTAATACCGGATTGAATATACTTCATCGGATTGAGCATATCCTGGCGGTTTTTCTCAGGAGCCAATAATTTCAAACCACTTTCAGTCGGAATTTCAATGTTGATGGAAAGTCGGTCTGCATACAAAGCCGCTTCCTGCATCAATAGATCACTTGCTCCCGGAATTGACTTTAAATGAATATATCCGTTAAAATTTTCTTCCAGACGAAGTTTTTTGGCAACACGCACCAAACGCTCCATGGTTGTGTCTGCATTTTTAAAAATTCCTGAACTCAAAAACAATCCTTCAATATAATTTCTGCGGTAAAAATTGATCGTTAAATCAACCACCTCTTCTACTGTAAAAGCGGCTCTTTTAATATCATTTGAACTTCGCGAAACACAGTAAGCGCAATCGTAAATACAGTGATTGGTTAAAAGAACTTTAAGCAGAGAAACACAACGCCCGTCTTCGGTATAGGTATGACAAATTCCGCTTGCAGAACTATCTCCCAAAGCGCCTTTTTTGTTTTTCCTTGAACCTCCACTTGACGAACATGATACGTCATATTTCGCAGCATCGGCAAGAATTTCTAACTTTTCTTTCAGGCGGTCAAAATTCATTTATTGTAGTTGGAATTTATGATAAAGATACAATTTACTATACAAAAATATGTCCAAAATTGAGAAATATCACCCTTTTTTAAACAAACTTATCCACAAACTTCCAAAGCAAATTTACTATATTTACCATCATTAATTTATGCGTGAAATCGTAAACGGTCGATTCCACTTTTATCTATCAAAAATAACGTATCTATGAATCATCAACCGGTAGAAGGTTTTTCTAAACTGACCAAACAGGGGAAAATTGATTGGCTTGTCAACGAATATCTCGAGGGAAACACAGATTATCAAAATATACTCAATCAATATTGGAACGAAAATGCGGATCTTCAGAAACTTCATGATGAGTTTTCTGAAAACACCATTTCCAATTTTTATATGCCCTACGGAATTGCTCCTAATTTTCTGATTGACGGAAAATTATTGGCTCTGCCAATGGCAGTTGAAGAAAGTTCGGTGGTTGCAGCAGCTTCAAAAGCAGCAAAATTCTGGATCGATAAAGGAGGCTTTAAGACCACCATTATTAACACAAAAAAACTAGGTCACACTCATTTCATTATTGATGTAGAATCTCACAAACTTCAGCATTTTTTTAATTTTAAACTAAAGAAAAAACTGTTTGAAGCCACAGAAAGCATCACAGCAAACATGAGAAATCGTGGTGGTGGAATTTTGGAAATAAAACTGGTAGACAAAACTTCGGAAATGCCTAATTATTATCAGCTTAAAGCAAGTTTTGATACGGTAGATTCTATGGGTGCCAACTTCATCAATTCTTGTCTTGAGCAATTTGGTAAAACTTTAAAAGAACAGGTTTCATTAGAAGAAAGTTTCACGCAGGAAGAAAGAGATTCTTTGCAGGTGGTGATGAATATTCTTTCTAATTTTACTCCGGACTGTATCGTGAGAGCAGAAGTTTCATGTAAAATTGAAGATCTGAAAGACGACAGCGGAATTTCTAATGAAGAATTTGCAAGAAAATTTAAACAGGCGGTAACGATTGCAGAGATCGAACCTTTCCGTGCAACGACGCATAATAAAGGAATTATGAACGGTGTTGATGCAGTGGTAATTGCTACCGGAAACGATTTCCGTGCGACGGAAGCCTGCGCACACGCTTATGCTGCAAAAGACGGAAAATATTCTTCATTAACGCATTGTACAATCGATAACGGAATTTTCAGATTCTGGATCGATCTTCCGATTTCTGTAGGCGTTGTGGGAGGTTTAACGAATCTTCATCCTTTGGTAAAATTCTCTTTGGCATTATTGGGAAAACCTTCTGCCCAGGAATTAATGAGTATTTTGGCAGTTTCGGGTTTAGCTCAGAATTTTGGTGCTTTAAGATCTTTGGTAACCACAGGAATCCAAAAAGGTCATATGAAAATGCATTTATTTAATATTTTAAACCAAATGGGAGCAACAGAAGAGGAGAAACAACATTTTGTGACTTACTTTAAAGATAAAACGGTGACGCATCATGAGGTGATTACGGAATTTAACAGATTGAGAGCACAATAATGTTCGGAATATTAGGATCCATCACCTTTATTTTATTTTGAATTTTTAAAAAAACACCAAAAAACAAGAATTTCAAAGATCTCGAAAATTCTCTACCTTTTTCATTATTCTCGGAATTCTGACACTGATTGGTGGAATCATTTTAAAATATCTTAAAACTCAATAATGAAAAAAGGTTTATTATTTTTCATTCTGATTTCTTCGCTTTGTTTTTCACAACAGAAAAATGTGAAAATAACCGACTTGCAGCCCAAATCTGAGGATTTTAATTTCCCAAAGATCTCTTATCCCGAGAAACCTTTAGTAGAAAATAAAATCAATACGTTTCTGCAGGTTGATCGGCTTGAATATATTCCCGGCTCAGAGGTAAGTCCTTCGAAATTGGTTTCATCAGGAAAAACTTCATATTCCAACTACGTTTATTTTTACAGTTGGGAAAAGCTGGAAACTCCAAAGAATATTCTGAGTATTGCTATCGACGGAGAAGCTTCTGGTGCCTATCCTGAAGGATTTTCAATCTGGAAAAATTTTGACTTGAGAACGGGAAACTTTATCAATGCTAAAGATTTATTTAAACCTCAATCAGTTAAAACTATTGAAAATTTAATTCAGAAAAACGTCAAAAAAGAGGTTAATGATTTTCTTGTTCAGTTAAAGTCGGAGAAAAACCCATCGGAAGAAGTTTCAGAGCAAATTTCTATGTATGAAGATTGTTTTACCGATTATACATTAGAAGGAATTGAATATTATTTTGCAAAAGATAAGATCAGATTTATTGCGGGAAGATGTTCTAATCACGCAATGAGAGCATTGGATGAACTCGGTAGTCATGTTGTCGAATTTTCCTACAAAGAATTAGAAAAACATTGGAGCTCTTACGCAAAAAACCTTTTGTCTGAATCAGGAAAAATTGATAAAACCAGTTTTGACAACAAATTGTATAAAGGAAAAATTGACGGAAAATATTCAATCACAGTTTTGATCAATCAGGTGTATGCGGACGGTTCTTTTTCTGCAAAATACTGGTATAATAAGAATAAAAAACTCATTCAATGGGATGGAAAACTAAATGGTCATCACATCTCCATCATAGAAAACGACTATTACAGCGAAGAAACGAATCAATGGATCTTCAAAGCTTTGGTCGAAGCAGATGTACAGAGAAATAAAATTATTGGAACCTGGCAGAATTATAAAACGAAAAAATATTTAAAACTAGAATTAGAAGAATTATAAAATGAAAACAATAACATTAATCTTCGGTGCCGCTTATGGCATGTTATCCGTTATCTTGGGAGCTTTCGGAGCTCATGCTTTAAAGAAAATATTATCTGTAGAAAGATTGGAAAGCTTTGAAACTGGCGTAAGATACCAAATGTATGCAGCCTTCTTTTTGCTGATTATTGGCTATATTTTAAAGTTTGACACCTCATCTCAAAAATGGATTTCCATCTTTATGATTGCAGGAACCATACTGTTCTCATTCAGCATCTATGGTTTGAGTTTACAGGATTATCTGGGAGCAAACTTGAAGTTTTTAGGACCTATTACTCCGCTTGGAGGATTACTGATGATTCTGAGCTGGCTGATGCTTATTTTTTATTTTGCAAAAAATAGAATTTAATTTATCATCATAAAAAATTTTTGGTTAAAATCTAAAATTCTCGTTGAGCCATTTCAATTTATTATAGCTTTTCAGGAATTTAGCTTTTAGTTCAATATTTTTTTCACGAGCTTCAATTAATTTGTTTTCGCGGGAATTGATAAGAAACAGAGAACTTTCTCCGTTGCTGTATCTTATTTCTTCGGCATTCAGAAGTTTCTGATAATTTTTGAGATTATTGGTAGCTAACTCGATTTGCAGATGGTAATTTAAAACTTCATTCTTGTAGGATTCAATTTTTGTATTGATTTCTCTCGTTTTCAGCTGTACATCCTGTTGATTTTGTGCAATCTTCAGCTTTGCAATTTGATAGTCTGCTCTGGCTTCTCTTAGAAATATAGGGATTTCTAATTTGATGCCGTACTGAAAATTATGATCGAACAATGGCAGATATTCTGCACGGTAATTTTCTTTATTAAAAAAATTGTAGGTAAAATCTATTTTGGGAAGAAAGTTCTGCAACTTAAGCCTTCTTTCGCTTTCTAAAATATTTTGTTTCTGAAAATAGTATTGAAGTGAAGCGTGATTATTGAGCTGTTTCGTCTGTATGTCCTGCACCAAAAATTCAAAATCGTTATAGCCTTTATGCTCATCAAGACGAGTTGAAGGAAAAATGAGCTCAGAAATTTCGTACAATTCCTGATTATCTTTCCATAAAAAAAGCTGCAGATCTTGTGTACTTTTAACAAAACTAAGATATGCATCTCTTTCCTGCAACTGGAAACTCTGAAGTTGCGAAACCGCTTCTACGGTATCTATTGCAGGTCTTTCACCGTAATTATACGTTTTTTTTGTCAGTTCTAATCTCTCAAAATTAATCTGTACCGCTTTTCTTTGAAGATCATAAACTTCATAGTTTTTCACCCATTCCCAAAACGTATTTTCTGCTTCCAAGAGTAACTCGTTAGTCAGAACAATCTGCTCCGCCTCTGTCATTTTCAAAGCAAATTTTGCCTGATCCAGCATTGCTCTGCGTTTATCATACAACAAATTTTTGGCAAGCGGAACAGTAACGCCAAATTGAGCCAAACCACCTTTCGTATCGCTGTTATTAAGTTTTTCTCCGTCCAGATAATTGTAAGCTCCGTTGATGTTGATACCGTACCAGGTCGGAATATCCAGTTCTACGTTTTTTTGTTCATAATACCTCGTACCATCAATATTTTTTTCGCCCAACTTACCAGAAAGTACAGGATCAAAATTTCCTCTGGCTTTGGTAATTTCAGCTTCGGCGATTTTATTTTGTAGTTGGTATTTAAATGCCAGTGGATGGTATCTTTTTACGATTTCGAGAAATTCCTGATGAGAAAGCTTCAAACAATCCTGCCCAAACGAAAACTGAAAAAGAAAGATTGCCACAACGGTCAGCCATACTCTATTTTGCTTTTTCATTCTCTGTAGATTTTTCCGTTTTCACTTCATAATAATCCGGTGGGAAACCATTGATGTTTCGCCATAATTCGTACCAAACCGGAACGTCATTCAGAATAGCAATACCTTGCACACCGGTTCCTATTTTTATTTTCGGAGGCCATTGTTTTTCATTTTTATCTTCTATGACCAACGCTTTGAAAAGTCCATTAGCGCTAATATTATTTTCTACGGCAATTACTTTACCTGCAAAAGTTCCGTAGCTGGAATTGGGCCATCCTGAAAATACGATTGCCGGGAAACCGTCGAAAATACACATCACTCTCTGCCCTTCTTTTATGAGAGGCAGATCGACAGGTTTGATGTAGATTTCTACTGCATAGTCAACTTTATCAGGAACGATAGTGGCAATGTTTTCGCCGTCCTTAAGAATTTCACCAATACCTGCTTTGTTGATCTGCACAATTTGTCCGTCCTGGGAAGCAAGAATAAAGTACAAACCCTGTCTTGCGCGATAATTGGCTACCTGATTTTGAAGTTTGGCAATTTCACCATCACTTCCCTCTATCTGTCCCATACTCTGAAAACGTTCGCCTTCTATTTTACTCAGTTTTTCGGTATAATCCTGAATAGTGGCATTTTGCTCGATGCTTACATTCATCATTTCCTGTCTGGTTTGGGCAACCTTATTTTCAGCCGATGTTTTTTTTGCTGCTGCATTCTGAAAAGATACACTTCGCTGCTGGAACTGAGTAAGAGAAACAAGTCCTTCATCATACATTTTTTTTTGTCTGGAGTATTGATCTTCACTTAATTTCAATTCGTTATTGGCTGCAGCAAGCTCTGCTTCTTCACCCTGAAGTTTATTATTGAGCTGACTTATTTTAATTTTCAGCTGATTGAGTTTTAGATCTCGTGATGAGTTGATTGCATCAAGCTGACTGTTTGTAGTTCCTATTTTCGCTTCATAGTAATCTCTTACCCCTTTTTTAGCATCTACCTGCTGCTCGGTTCTTTGTACCAGAAGAGGATCCAGATAATCTTCTTTCACTTCAGAGAGTTGCATCAACGTGTCACCTTTTTTAACGTAATCTCCGTTTTTGACGTTCCATTTAATAATTCTGCCGGGAATAGGAGAATTTAATTGCTGAGGTCGCTGATCCTGATACAGTGTACTTACATTCCCTTTCACTTTTATATTTTGAGTCCAGGGCAAAAACAGAACAATGATTCCTGCCAGAAAGATGAAGAGAAACCATCTTTTTACCTTTGTTTTTTTATTGATCTGATATATTCTGTCGTATGATTGCAGTTTCATTTTTAAAATCTTTGATTAAACGATTTCTAAAGTTCCGTTCTGAAGATGAAGACGCTGATCTGCAAGCTGCATAAGCGTTTGATCCTGAGAGGCTATAATGACGGTAGTATTTTTTTTAATTTTATTAAGGTACAGAAGCATTTTGTTTCTGAATTCGTCATTCATCCCATCAAGCGGATCTTCTAACACAAGTAATCTTTTGTTACCCAACAATGCTCTGAGCAGTAAAATTTTCTTCTTCGAACTGAATGAAATTTCTGTATCTGTCTCACTTAATTCTGTGTAAAATCCTGCACTGAACTGACTTGAAATATTATCAATTCCTATTTCATCAGCGAGTTCGAGTATGCTTTCCGGGCTTATATCTTTATTTCCTAAAATAATATTTTCCTGTACCGTACTTTTAATAATGGTCATATCCTCGAGATACAAACCAATTTGGTTTCTCAATTCTGTTTTATCAATATTTTTGAGGGGTATTTTATCAAAAAGCACAGATCCTGATGTTGGTTCGTAAAAGCCTGTAATCATGTTGAGTAAAAGTGATTTTCCTGCTCCTAATTTTCCGGAGATGACCGTTAGAGAATTTTCAGAAACTTTAAAGTTGATATCATTCAAAATACTTTGATGCTCATTAAAAGCAAAGTTTACCTCTTTGAATTCTAATTCTAAACCTTGATGATGACCTTCCAAAATAATCTCTCCATTGTTTTCTTCGGGCAGATCTGTCACTTTATTTAGCTTGGCAAGGGCAGCAATAACGTCATAGTAACTTTCTAAACTGATGATCAATTTTTCTACCGCCGCCATAATACTTAAAACTACAATTTCTGTTGCGATGAATGCACCAATATTGAGCTGCTGATTAACCAAAAGGTATGTTCCTATTACCAGCATCACGAGCGTAATAATTACTTTGAAAGCAATAATCGTTTTGTACTGCACCACCAAAACCCGAAAATGGGAAGTTCTGAAATTAAGGTAATCTACAACCCGCTCATCAACACCTGACAGATGTACATCGGTTTTAGAATTGATTTTAAAAGTTTTGATCGCAGCTGCAATATCTTCAATCCACGATGCTACTTCATATTTTTTTTCACTTTCTTCAAGACTGGATTGAATTCCGCTTTCCATCGTAAATCTAAAAATAATAATCACGCAAATGATTACAAGCGCCCCGAACATCAAAAACCAGGGATGATAAAACGAAAGCAGCAGAATGCCAAATAAAATCTGAATAATGGCTGTCGGAATTTCCAAAAGTATCTTTGAGATTCCTTTCTGTAAATTCTGGGTATCAAAAAAACGGTTTACGAGTTCCGGTAGATAATATTTTCTGGTATCACTTAGGTTTACTTTGGGTAGTTTTTCTGCAAAAGCAATAGAAAATTCAAAAAAAATCTTCTGCTGTATTTTCTCGATAATCTGCATTACTTTCAATTTGAAATACCCTACAAGCCAGGTTCCGATGACCACAAAAATGATCAGGATATAGATAGAGGTTGCCATTGTAGCTCCCATTACAAAGCTTACAATAGACTGTATTCCTAACGGAACACTAAGCTGTACCAAACCATTAAGTATTGCATAAAAATAGATATTCGTAACATCTTTTTTTTCTTTGGTAACGTATTTAAAAAGATTATTACCGTGTTGTTTGGGCGTAGTAGTTTCCATCAATTGTTATTTTATGATAATAAAAGTAATGTGTCTCAAATATTCTAATACATATTTTTTATGATCGATCTGATCAATATGATTGTCTGTAAGTTTTGGCAAATGCTCACTAAAAAACTGCTGATCGTGTGCAGTCTCCAAAAGGGTGCTCGCAAAAGACTTTGGATAAGGAAAATCTGGTTTGGCTTCAGAAATCACTTCGCCAAAAAAATTACAGAAGCTTTTTAAAGGATTAAAAACCAACTCTTTATTAATTTCGTCTACTTCTTTTACCAAATACGATTTGCTGCTTTCTGAAATGACAATTGCGTGAAGTTTTGAAAGATTATAATCTTCAACTTTATCTTCCGTTTTATTCTGATGAGTAATGATCTCCAGAATTACTTCAATTTTTTCTTTAGGAAATTTCATTTCCGAGAGCCTGAGTTTAGAAATAAACTCAATATACGACCAGTACCAATTGAGAATATAAGTAAGCAATTTGTGTTTTGATGAAAAATATCTGTAAACTGTTGCTTCAGTTGAATTTATTTTCTGCGCCAGCTTTTTGAAGGTGAAATTCTCAAAACCCATCTCATAAATCAACTCAATCGAATGTTTCACGATAGCTTTTCCTATTTCACTATTCTCGGGATCTCTGAGATAGAGATTTTCATTGACTTTAAATTTTAATTGAAATTCCATTTTACAGATCACTTTAGAGTTGAAAGCTATTAATACCGATAGCAATTATTACAGCAAATATATAATTTATATTTTAAATAATAGTAATACTATCATCAATATTAATTTTAAATTTTAGATCTTTCTATATTTTTCAATTTTAAACAAAACCATCAATAATAAAATGTATAACTGAAATAAATCGTAATTTATATTTTTTGTAAAATGTAAAATGACTTTTATTAGGGGTATAGAAAATCTACTCAAATTTATTATCTTTGTAAATATTAAAATTTAAATAAATAATAAAATAATATGAATCTTCACGAGTATCAATCAAAAGAGATTTTATCAAAGTACGGAGTAGCAATACAACGAGGTCACGTTGCAAACAACGTAGAAGAAGCTGTAGCTGCTGCTGAAAAGCTGACTGCTGAAACCGGAGCTCAGGCTTGGGTTGTAAAAGCACAAATTCACGCAGGTGGTCGTGGTAAAGGTGGCGGTGTAAAGTTTTCTCCGAACATGGATAAATTGAAAGAAAACGCTCAAAACATCATCGGAATGCAATTGATCACCCCTCAGACTTCTGCTGAAGGTAAATTGGTAAATTCTGTATTGGTAGCAGAGGATGTATATTATCCAGGAGAAAGCGAAACTAAAGAATTTTATGTTTCTATCCTTTTAGACAGAGCTGAAGGTAAAAATACAATCGTATATTCTACTGAAGGTGGTATGGACATTGAGCACGTTGCTGAAGTAACTCCTCACTTGATCCACAACGAATTGATCGATCCTACTTTGGGGCTTCAAGGTTTCCAGGCTAGAAAAATTGCTTTTAACCTAGGTCTTGAAGGTAATGCTTTCAAAGAATTTACAAAATTCATTACTTCTTTATACAATGCTTATGTAGGAATTGATGCTTCTTTATTTGAAATCAATCCTGTTTTAAAAACTTCTGATAACAAAATTATCGCTGTAGATGCTAAAGTAACTTTGGATGGTAACTCATTGTTCCGTCACAAAGATCTTGAAGCATTGAGAGACACAAGAGAAGAAGATCCTATAGATGTAGAAGCTGGTGAAGCTGGTCTTAACTTCGTAAAGCTAGACGGTAACGTCGCTTGTATGGTAAACGGAGCCGGTCTTGCAATGGCAACTATGGACATTATTAAATTATCTGGTGGTAACCCTGCAAACTTCCTAGACGTTGGAGGTACTGCAGATGCTGCAAGAGTACAGACTGCTTTCGGAATCATCTTAAGAGATCCAAACGTAAAAGCAATCTTAATCAACATCTTCGGAGGTATCGTAAGATGTGACAGAGTTGCTCAGGGTGTTGTAGATGCTTACAGAGCGATGGGAAGTCTTCCTGTTCCGTTGATTGTAAGATTACAAGGAACTAATGCTGTAGAAGCTAAAAGATTAATTGACGAGTTCTGGTCTTCCGGTACACTCTGCTATTACTTTAGAAGAAGCTGCAAACAAAGTAAAAGAAGTTTTAGCTTAGTCTAAAATTTTATATAAATTTAAACCGTTTCAATTCTGGAACGGTTTTTTAATGCGTTTACCTTAAATAGTTATGATGAAAAATGTACACATTCCAATTCCTTGTTCTGAAAAGTGGGACTCAATGTCACCAAAAGAGCAAGGAAGATTTTGTTCAGTATGTGACAAATGCGTAACTGATTTTACTGAAAAGAAACCTCAAGAAATTATTGAGATTTTAAAAGAAAAACAAAATGAAAGAATTTGTGGGAGATTTCACAATTCTCAATTAAATATTGAGAATTCACTGAATATTAAAAACCAATTTTTAAAACATATTCCTGTAAGTTTTCGAACTAATAAAATAACACTTTCTTTTTTTTCGTTGATTTTATTTTTGGTAAGCTGTGGAAAATCTAAGGAACAATGTACTACTGTAGGAGAAGTAGTAGTTGATTTAGAGATTGATACTACAGAAAATAAAAATTTTACATTAGGTAAGCCTTTGATACAAAATGATACTGCATTCAAAGCTTCTAAAAATGACAGTATTAAACTAAATAAGGTATCAACTAATTAATACTTAAATCACAGCTGACAAATCTCATCAAGATTTCCACCTAAAACCCGTACTTTTATCATTACATGGAAAGAAAAGTTTTACAACCCAGATTTAAAGATTCAACACATTTCAAAGATTTTTGGACCAATGGCAATGGAAAACAGCTGATTGACTTTTCCAGCGCTGAAGTGAGCTTTAAAAACTTTGATAATTTTTCAAAATACTTTTATCATGTTGATGCAATCGGTGACGAGGTTGTAAAAGACGTTTATTTAACTAAAAAATACAGTGAAGCATCACGAGAGATAGAAAACTACATCAGAAAAGGAGTTTCAGAAAATGATGAAATTCCGGAAAGCGTAAAAGAACTTTTCAGTCAAACCCAGACGATTCCTGATTGGCTGGATTATAATTTAATAAAAAAAGGTGCAGAACTTTGTATGCGCTGCAATATCGACTCGCTGATTTCTCTCCGGGATTATTGCCTCATTGGCGGCTACGATTATTCTTATCTCAACAAACCACTGATTGCTACTGAAGCCCTGAAAAAAGGTGCTGTAAAAAGACTTTCAGAAACTTTAGATTTTTGGGTAAATGTTACAAGATATGACGCATTAGAAATTCATAAAAAAGGTTACGAATTTGCGATTAAAACCAGATTAATACATTCTTACGCACGACTTTCTATTAAAAAACATTACAAAAACTGGGATACAGAAAATTGGGGCGAACCAATTAATTCCTGGGATATGATGGCGACATACATTGGTTTCAGTTTGGTTTTCCTGCACAGTCTTCACAAATTAGGAAACACCATTTCCGAAGAGGAAGAGAAAGGTCATTTTCACCTTTGGAAATATGTAGGTTATCTTTTGGGAATACCTTTAGAACTTTTACCAAACGATAAAAAAGAGGCAACAGAGTTTTTTTATTTGTGGACATCCATACAGCCGTCATCCGATAAAGATTCGGTTTTGCTTGCCCATTCTTTGCTGAATGAATCACTTGAAAATCCTATTTTAAAATATACGTTTCAAAGAAAAAATCTTCGTTATCTTCACATTTGTTGCACTTGGTATTTACTAGATCACGAAGTGTGCAAAAGACTTCAGATTCCTGATGTTCCTTTTAAGAAAGGATTTCCTGTTACTAAAAGAATTATTAATAAAATATACGATTCTACAGTAAGCAGAGAAGCAAGAATTAAAAAAGGAAACAAAGATCAGATAAAAGTTTTGGAAGATTATTTGAGAGTTACTCAAAGTTCAAATTTTCATTAGATTTTTAAAAATAAAAATAAATTAGATAAAACATTTTCACTTTTTAAAAGGGGTGAAATTTATCATTTTTTTAACGCTAAAAACTATTTCCAGAAACAAATAAAATTAGCTTTTGAATTTTAAATTCCGTAATTTTGATAATTATAAGAATACGAAATGAGCAATTTAGACGATAAGAAAAAAGCACTTGCATTGGTGCTTGACAAACTAGATAAAACATACGGAAAAGGAACTGTGATGACTTTGGGAGACAGTGCAATTGACACTACGATTGAAGTAATCCCTTCCGGATCATTAGGATTAGACATCGCTTTGGGCGTTGGAGGATATCCAAGAGGAAGAATCATTGAGATCTACGGACCTGAATCTTCTGGTAAAACAACATTAACTTTACATGCCATCGCAGAAGCTCAGAAAGCAGGCGGAATCGCAGCATTTATTGATGCTGAGCACGCTTTTGACAGAGGTTACGCAGGAAAATTAGGAATCGATCTTGAAAATCTGATTATTTCTCAACCGGATAATGGTGAACAGGCTTTGGAAATTGCCGATAACTTAATCCGTTCAGGGGCGATTGATATTGTGGTAATTGACTCCGTAGCAGCATTGACTCCAAAAGCAGAGATTGAAGGCGAAATGGGAGATTCTAAAATGGGTCTTCATGCAAGATTGATGTCTCAGGCTTTGAGAAAACTGACCGCAACGATTTCAAGAACAAAATGTACAGTGATTTTCATCAACCAGTTGAGAGAAAAAATCGGGGTTATGTTCGGAAATCCTGAAACGACTACAGGTGGTAATGCTTTGAAGTTTTACGCTTCAGTAAGAGTAGATATCAGAAAAGCGAGTGCGCCTATTAAAAATGGTGATGAAGCAGTGGGTAGCCGTGTAAAAGTGAAGATTGTGAAGAATAAAGTTGCTCCACCTTTTAAAATGGCAGAATTTGACATTATGTATGGTGAAGGAGTTTCTAAAACCGGTGAAATCTTAGATACTGCAGTTGACATGGGAATTGTAAAGAAAAGTGGTTCTTGGTTCAGCTATGGCGAAACTAAATTAGGTCAGGGTCGTGACGGTGTAAGAGATTTGCTGAAAGACAATCCTGAACTGGCTGAAGAGCTTGAAGCAAAAGTAAAAGAAGAAATTATCAACAACAAAAAATAATTTGTTTTGGTTACAATATTGAAGACAGCCTTTCAGCTGTCTTTTTTTGTATTATATAAAAACAGGGACTATGAAAACAAAAATTTTAATTTCAATTACGTTATTTTTATTTATATTTTCTAATGCGCAAAACTACGCTTCTGAACATCTTATATTTAAAAACGTTCCGATAGACGGCACTCTTGCAGACTATATTCTCAAGATGAAAAAAAATGGACTAACTCATTTGAGTACTGAAGATGGAAAAGCGATCTTGCAAGGTGATTTTGCAGGATATAAGGATTGCCATATCGGAGTTTCAACATTAAAAATGGCAGATTTAGTTTCAAAAATTGCAGTTGTATTTCCTGAAAAAGAAACATGGTCATCACTTTCAGACAACTATTTTAATTTAAAAAAAATGCTAAGCGAAAAATATGGAGAACCGTCAGATGTTTTAGAAAAATTTGTAACAAAATCCTATTCTCAGCCTGAAGATGAAAGTTCTAAAATGTATCAAGTTAAATTTGACAACTGTAAATATTATTCAATTTGGGAAACTGACAAAGGACAAATTCAATTATCTATAGAACACAATGGTGTTATCAGTTGCTTTGTAAAATTAATGTATTTTGACAAAATTAATGGTAACAGAATTTATGATAAGGCTAAAGATGATTTATAAAAATAGATAAAAACCAAGATTAAAATGCCAATCTGTCACTTTCCGTTCAATGGTATTCCTTTTGAGAATTCATAATCAAATTTAAAAAATCTAAAAAATGACAAAAGGAAATATCAATGTTTCGGTGGAAAATATCTTCCCGCTGATTAAGAAATTTTTGTACAGCGACCACGAAATATTTTTAAGAGAATTAATTTCAAACTCCACTGATGCCACTTTAAAATTAAAACATTTAACCAACATCGGTGAAGCCAAAGTAGATTACGGGAATCCGAAAATCGAGGTCAGAATAGATAAAGAAAACAAAAAACTTCACATCATCGACCAAGGTTTGGGAATGACCGCTGAAGAAGTAGAAAAGTATATCAATCAGGTTGCATTTTCCGGAGCTGAAGAATTCTTAGATAAGTATAAAGATTCTGCGAAAGATTCAGGAATTATCGGACATTTCGGTTTAGGTTTTTACTCCGCTTTTATGGTGGCTGAAAAAGTTGAAATCCTCACTAAATCTTATCGTGAGGAAAATCCTGCAGTTCGCTGGATCTGTGATGGAAGTCCGGAATTTACTTTAGAAGAAACTACTGAAAAAACTGACAGAGGTACAGAAATTATCCTTCACATCGCCGAAGATTCTACAGAATTTTTAGAAGAAAGTAAAATCCGTGAGTTGTTGACGAAATACAACAAATTCATGCCTGTTCCTATTAAATTCGGAACAAAAACAGAAACACTCCCTTTACCTGAAGGAGCTGCTGAAGATGCCGTTGCAGAAAAGATTGAAGTAGATAACATTGTTAACAATCCTACTCCAGCCTGGACGAAATCTCCAAGTGAATTGAAAGATGAAGATTACAAAGCGTTCTACCACGAGTTGTATCCTATGCAGTTTGAAGAGCCTTTATTTAACATCCATTTGAATGTTGATTATCCCTTCAACTTAACGGGAGTTTTGTATTTCCCGAAATTGGCGAACAGTTTAAACATTGAAAAAGATAAAATTCAATTATATCAAAACCAGGTTTTCGTAACGGATGAGGTGAAAGGAATTGTTCCTGACTTTTTGATGCTGTTGAGAGGTGTGATTGATTCTCCGGATATTCCGTTGAATGTTTCGCGTTCTTATTTACAAGCCGACGGTGCGGTGAAGAAAATCTCTTCTTACATTACGAAAAAAGTTGCCGACAAAATGGTCTCTTTAATCAATGAAAACCGTGAAGATTACAATAAAAAATGGAACGACATCAAAATCGTTATCGAATACGGGATGATTTCTGAAGACAAATTCTTCGAAAAATCTGACAAATTTGCATTGTACCCTACAACAGACGGAAACTATTTCCTATGGAATGAATTGGAAGAAAAAATCAAGCCGTCTCAAACTGATAAAGACGGTAACATGGTTATCCTTTATGCTACCAATGCCGATGAGCAGCATTCTTACATTCAATCTGCAAAAGATAAAGGATATGAAGTGATACTTTTAGATTCGCCGATTGTTCCGCATTTAATTCAGAAATTAGAGACTTCAAAAGAGAAAATTTCCTTCGCAAGAGTAGATGCAGACCACATCAATAATTTGATTAAGAAAGATGAACCAGCGATTTCTAAATTAAATGAAACCGAAAAAGAAACGCTGAAGAAAAACGTAGAAGAGTCTATTAAAGATACAAAATTCACGGTTCAGCTTGAGGATTTAGACAGTACAGATGCTCCGTTTACCATTACCCAACCCGAATTTATGCGCAGAATGAAAGATATGCAGGCAACCGGTGGTGGCGGAATGTTCGGAATGGGCGGTTTCCCGGAAATGTATAATTTGGTGGTCAATTCTAACAGTGAATTTGCGAATCAAATTCTGAAAACTGAGGATGTTGAAAGTAAAGAAAGTTTGATTAAATATGCCTTAGATTTGGCTAAGCTTTCTCAAAATTTGTTGAAAGGAAAAGACTTGACAGACTTCATCCAGAGAAGTTACAAACAGTTGGAAAAATAATGTGTAGAAAACCTTCAGGGTTTACATGATTAAATATTTTCGGCGGCACCTTTGGTGCCGCCGAAATTGTATCTAAAAAAATACTTATAAGTAAAATTTACTATTGTTTTTCAATTTGTGAAGGCAGAGTGTTAAACTTTCATGTTTAATTGACTGTCTTTATATAACTTAGAATTACTCCATTTTGCATGTTTTGATGGTGCTATTTTATACCCTTTTTTGTAGGTGTATACTTTCGTAAATTCTGCGCCGAAAAAAATCATCATACACGAATAGTTAATCCACAACATGACCAAAATAATAGTTCCTGCGGCTCCAAATGCGGAAGTAGGTTTAAGTTCACTGAAATATAAGCTGAGCAGAAATTTACCTAAAGTAAATAGTACGGAAGTCAGGATCGCTCCTTTCCATACAGACTTCCAGCTAATTTCCACATCAGGAAGTACCTTAAACATCATTGCAAAGAGTAAAACAGTAATGACAAAACCTACTGAAAAATTGATGACCTCCACCAAATAGTAGGTTTCGAGTCCGAAATATCTGGTGAGAAAATTATTAAGCAAACTGATTATCAGTGTTAAAACCATAGTGATCATTAGTAAAAATCCAATAATAAGGATCATACCAAGCGAGTTGGCACGGTCTAATAAAAATTTCACAAAAGCCTTTTTGGGAGCTGGTTCTACATCCCAGAGACTGTTTAATGATTTCTGTAATTGAAAAAACAATGTAGTGGAACCGAAAACAAGCGAACCAATACCAATAATTTTCATGAAGATATTTTCTTTGTCAATCAATGCACCTGCGATCATCTCTTCAATACTTTTGGCGGCATCTGCACCCATCATTCCGCTGATTTGTGTACTGATCTGTCCACGTATAGCTTCTTCACCAAAGAAGTACCCGGCAAGCCAGATAATAATAATTAATAATCCCGGAATTGAGAAAATAGCATAATATGCTAAGCTTGCAGAATCGTTCGATGCTGAAGAATTATTCCATTCTTTGAATGTTTCTTTTACAGTCTCCCAGAAAAATTTGAGTTCTTTAAGCATCATTTTATGATTAAATATTACGTTTGAAAATTTTTTGATGAGTATTTCAGTTATTTAAAATGGATAACCAATCGCAATATTCAAAATCAGATTATCTCTTCTCCAGCTTGAATCTCCAAAATTGATTCTGTCAAAAGCCCATCTTTCGCCTTTTTCATAATAAGGTACCCGTAACGGCATTGCCAAGTCGAGTCGTAAAACAAGAATTGAAAAATCAAGTCGCAAACCAACTCCTGCTCCAACGGCTATTTCGCTTAAAAATTCTTTAGAAAATTTTCCTCCCGGTCTTCTATTAACCCCATTCTCATCGAGATCATCATTGATCAGCCAAATATTTCCTGCATCTGCAAAAACGGCAACATTAAGGAACTTATAAATATTTGCACGGTATTCTGCATTCAGTTCTAGTTTTACGTCACCTGCCTGATCAAACACAAAACCCTCCTGCTGTTGCGGTCTCGGATCAAAACTTCCCGGTCCTAAAGTTCTTGCACGGAATGCTCTGATACTGTTACTACCCCCTACAAAAAACTGTCGAGAAAAAGGTATGTATTCTGAATTACCATAAGGAATAGCAACTCCTGCAATAAATCTTGATGCAAAAGATGTTTTTTCACCAAATTTGTGATAGAATCTCACATCATTTTCAATCTTCGCATATTGGCTGAACGGAACTCCGAAGATTGTTTTCTGATCATCTTCTTTTACATTAGCTCCGGTTACAAGTCCCGTGATGTTTCCGGCTAAATCAAGCATTCCTTTGTAATAGAAAGTATTCTTTCTGGGAAGCATGGTGGTTGAATACGTGTAAGAATAAGTAGGACCAAAAATAAGTTGTGGTTCTACTACTCTTGCCAGATAAGGATTTTGTTGGTATTTTTCAATGTATTTCGGTGTTACATTAGCAGGATCTATAAATGAAACATCAATCACTTTTAGCTCATGCTCTTTTCTTACATTTTCTTTCCACTGATATCCGAATGAGGCGTTGAAAGTATTTAAAGTATATAAAGTCGTTCGGTTTTGAAATTCATATCCGATCTGAATATTGGTTCGGGGAACAAAGGCACTTGAAGAATTAAAACGGAAAGGAGCAACAATTCTAGGAATTGACAACTGCGCATTGGTTCCTGCCCTGAAAATATTTTCAGCATCTGCCGGTCCGCCAATTTGCACATCAAAAGCACCATAAACAGAAGCTTTAAACTGTTCAGCTCCACGGAAAAAATTTCTTTGGGTCCAGTTTAAGTTTAATTCGCTTCCTGCATAATTGGCAGAATTGGTTCTTCCCAGAGCTTCCAAACGTAAAGACTGAAGTTCTCTCGGAGTCAGTACATAATAAGCATCAAACTTATGATTTAAAGAATCTGAAACTACAAATTCATTTTTTACGAATTTAAACACACCCAAACTTATCAGTCTGTTCAGAGATAAATTATGGTCTTTTCTGTTATAAATATCTCCTTTATTAAAATATAAAGCACGGTCGAAAATTTTCGGTTTGAATTTTTTATCAGGATCAACGACATAAATATCATTGTATTCATAGCCTTTCAGCGAATCCAGATTCATCGGAATGCTGTATTTTCCTTTTTTCGCATCACGAAGATTATAATTCGGGAAAACAACTACTTTATCAATCGAAAACTGTTCGGTCGCCAATTTTGGAGTATTCTCTTTTAATTTCACCATCATCTCGACCTTATGATCTTTGCTAACGGTGCTGTCTGCCTGAACAATGATATTATCAGGATTGAAATAATAAAAACCTTTATCCTTTAAGCCATCATCAATTCTCTGTCTCTCGAGTTTAATAACATCCAGATCAAAAGGATTTCCCGGTTTTAATAACGTTTTACCTTTTAAAGCCTGAATTTCCTGATTAATTAAACTTGAGTCCTGCACAAAATTAACATTACTGATTAAATATTGTGCACCCGGATTTAAAGTATAAATTACTTGCGCTTTCTTATTTTTTGAGACGGTGTCATACTTCGCTTTGGCATTAAAATATCCTTTGTTTTCAGAATAATTGACAATAATATCTTTATTAAATTCACGGTCAACATCACCCAATAAAACGGGTTCTTCTCCAAATTTATATTTCAGCCAATATCGAATTCCTTTCTCCTTCTTCGGTTCTTTGGTAACGTTGTAGGCATACAGTTTAGGTCTTAAACCCAGAAAAGACGAATTTGGTTTTGGTGTTAAATTTTCTTCAAGAGCAGCTTTTAATGCTTTCTTTTCTTTTTTCGGAAGGGTATCATTTTCAATCTTCACTTCTGCTCCTGTATAGAGCATTTGTCCTTCTTTTAAAAATTTGGTGTTGCTGCACGAAACAACAGCCGCAGTCATTCCCGATGCTAAAAAATATCTACAATAGATGTTTATCTTATTCTTCATTACTTAAATTCTACGACCTGGTTATCTTGTTTTTTCTTATTCTCACGACTTTCTCTGTTTCGATTATTTCTCGACTTCCGGAAAATATCTCTGAATTGATTGTAATCTAAAGTGATGATAAATCCAACACCGGTTTCTACAATCTGTCCCTGTAAAGCAACTTGGTAATCATTTTTACGATAAGCACGCAGCATATATCTTCCGTCCCGTGAAAGGCTGTAATCTACGGTTACGTCTCCTGCAATATTGGTCGTGTTCTCGTTTTGTCTCGCCTCGCCTTCTAATCCGAAATTACTTCCTACTGAAACTTTCAGACGATCATTCAGTAATTTTTTGCTTAAACCGATGTTAAGATCCGTTCTGGTATTTTGTGTTCCTGTAGAATAATCTTCAGTAGATTCTAAATCGAAATTAAGATCAACGCCTTTTATTAAATCTGAAGCCAGATTATTCAGCTGCTGAGAAAGAATTTTACTCACACTCTGTCTTGCCATGGTCTCTGCGGATACTCCGGAATTGCTTCTGGAAAGGATTTTCACCAATGAAGCGATTCAATAAAAGCAACGCAAAAACCTGCTTGTTCATCTCATTGGGATCTTGTCTTAGCTGAGCGAGTTTTCCATCAATGGTCTCCGTGACAGCAGATGAAACAGCATTATTTTTCTCATCTGTTGTAATGTCAAATGAAATCTGAGGCTTCATGAGTTCACCTTTCAGAATCAACAGCGTATTAAATGGTATTCTCTGTTTGTATTGGTTCAGATCTGCATCCCCGACTTGCTGCTCGATCAAATCGATCGGTGCAGTTTCAGTTTTATAAATCGCTGTGATATCAAGGTTCGCAGTCGTAGGCTCTCCTGTCCAGGTAATTGTACTTCCTTTCTGAATGTCAAATTTTCTTTTCAGAACACTTACAGACATTTCATAACTTCCTTTTTCTACTGAATAAACACCAACCAGAGTGGTTTTTCCAGAAGGATCAATGCCTCCCGTCAAATCTGCTTCACCCTGAAGTTTCACAAAATCACCGGCTGCTTTGTCAATAACAATAGACATTTTCGCTTCTTTGTCTACTTCAATATTTACATTCACATCCAATCCTTTGATCTGGCTTTGAGCATCAATAGAATCTGCTTTAATGGTTTTATTTAGAGCAATCTGATCTTGGTCAATAAATTCGACAATCCCGTCTCTTTCCTGTAAAGACGGACTTGACTGAGGCAGAACAAAAGTGAAATCAGTAGTTTCTGCAACGGCCAATCTGCCGTCAACTTTAGGCAAATCTAAATTTCCTCTTACTTTCAAAGCTGCATCAATCGCCAGAATACCGTACATCATCGCATCGTTTGATTTTTCAGAATTTACAACTTTAAAATCTTTCGCATCCAAATCGAGGTTAAATGCAAAATCTCTGTAGGTTTGCGTAAGAACCTGTCCGTCTATGTTGAGAGAATTTCCGTCTTTGTCATTAATTTTGAAATTATCAAACTCAATTCCCCGGTTCGTAAATCCTATTTTATCATTAATGTTTCTGAAATCACTTCCGGTTTGTGAAATCATTAATCCTACATTATTCATTTTAACATCACCAAGAATTTTTGGAGCTGTTGTAGTTCCTTTTATTTTTAAATCTCCGGAAAGATAACCTTCTGTATTGGTAATAGCATTCATACTAAAGCCTTGCAGCGTTTTCATCTGAAGCTGATTCATATCTAAATCTAAATCAAACGTACTTGAAGAAGTATTGTAATTTCCTAAAATTTTAACGTCATTATTGTTCCCTGAAAGCACTACATCTGCATTCAGAAGATTCGCAGACTGGTTATTGACTTTGATGGCTAAATTACCGACCGGACTTCCGTAAACAATTAAATCTGAAACGTTGATGTCTGAAGTGAATGTCATTTTTTTGGTTAAATCTCTCAGTTGAGCCGTTCCGTTGATCGTTCCTTTGGCCAAAAGTGAATCTTTTTTAATGATTTCCGTGATCGTTTCGATTTTAAAATCTTTCAGCGAAACATTGAGCGGACTGCTTGGTGAATTGCTTTCAGACTGTAAAGAAATTTCAGCTCCTTCATTGGAAAGTGTAAAATTATCTGCAACAATTCCTTGGCTGAAAATCTGAATCTTATTGTTTTCAGCAACCGTCCAATCCATGTAATTCAGTTTTAAACCATTAGGATTTAAGGAGACTTCGGTAATGTCGTTCATCGATTTGGCATTTCCTGCAATCAGGAATTGCGTAGCATCTTTATCATCTTTTGTCGTGATATTGTAATTGATAATATTTTGAGCAACGTCACCGTTGATATTAACTTTATTTAAAGCCAAACTCTCATTTTTCAAGGCCGCAACACTTAGATCATATTGCAAAGCCTGGTTTTCGTTGGTAATTTTTAAGCTTGTATTTTCAAGTGTATTTGCACCGTATAAAACCTGTGGAATCTGTGCATCAAGTTCTATTTTCTGAGAATCTGCGTTGTAATTTCCTGTAATCTTGATGGTTTCAAAACTTTTCAGTTCAGGAACAAATTTTCTGATCAGATCATCATTTTTAATTTTAGCATTAAAGGTAAAAAACTGTCCGGCATCAATTCTCTGAACTTTCCCTGGTTTTTGAAACTGATAATATTGATTGATCGTTTGTGTTAACGCTCCAAAAATCTGAGTCAGCTTATATTTTCCGTTCAATTCAACATCTGCAATCTGAGAATTGAATTTTATTTGGGTAGAATCTGCCGTAGAAACCGCCAGCAAATTCACTTCCTGAACCGGGTAGACTTCTTTCGTATCTGAGATCGCAAAATCTTTAAGATTCAAATATCCATTCAAATTATCCGGATCTAAACTTTTAAAATCACCGTCAACTGCTCCCGCAATAATCATTGGCGAACTGTAGAATCCTAATTTGTTTAAATCTAGTTTATTGATATTTCCATTAACTTTTACAGTAGGATTTTTCTCGTTGTAAACTCCTGAAGCTGCAAGATGTAAATTGGCATTGGGATCTTTTGAGTTTAAATCAACATCGTAAGCACCACGATTGATCTTCCCTTTCAGATTCATATTTTGGTAAGTATAACCTTTGTACGTAGCAGATTTTACAGCTCCAGCTAGTTGAGCAGTCATTACTTCCGGATCAAAACTCTGTCCTTTTGCATTGATCTGTGCGGTGATGCTTCCTAAATCTTTATTTTGAATCAATTTACCTATTTGAAGATTCTGCAGATTGGCTTTTACGTCAAAAATTTCCCTGTTTTTTCTTCGCATATCAACTTTAGCGATAATTCCGGCATTTCCTAATGTAGAATTCAGACGCAAATTAGTATCAACAATTTTCGTTGTTCCTTTTGCTGTTCCTTTTACGCTGAAAAAAGATGGTAAAGTGATGTTTTTCGGAATGGTATTTTTCGGGACTAAATTATAAATCGTTTTTGCGGAAGAAGAGAGTTCTGCAATTTTTAAATCATAATATAAGTTATCAGGATTCATTGCATTTTTGATTCTTCCCGAAGCAGCAACTTTTAGTTTGTCTAAACCTGAAACTTTCAGATTTTGAATCGCAAGATCATTAATTGTACCGTTTACCAAAGCATTTATGTTGAGTGATGCGTTTGGATATTTATTAAACGGAGCCGTATTTTTTAGGGTCGGAACTATATTTAAAATATCTGAAAAACCAATTTTAGAATCACGAATATCTGCAGAAATTTTTACTGCTCCCGGATTTGCCGATAATTGCTCAATCGAATTGTAATTTAAAATAATTTCGTCTCTTAAAACTGTTTTTGGTGTTTTTAAATAAAGATTTTTCAGATAAGCCTGTTCTGCCTCATACACAAAATCTGTATTGAATTTCTGAACGTTTAAACCTCTCGCTTCCTGAATTTCTGCTGATTTTACACTTCCTGCAAAACCATTGTTTTCCATTTTAAAATTTCTGACGTCAAGATTTAGTTTAGCAAAATTCAGATGGTTAAAATCCATTCCGCTTTTGGTGGGGGCAACTGCGGTATTGTTATAAGCAACTTTCACATCATCAAGAACCAGTTTTCCTAAAAGAACTTTCATCGCTTTTTCTTTTTTAGAAACGGTTGAAACTTCTGGATTTTCGTCTTTTTTAGAATTTGCGTTTTCCGTTGGAAGAAATAGATTTGCGTTGATGTTTGCTCCGGTCAGATAGACATTTCCAACATTGTAATCGTTATTTTCAAGATCAATGCTGTTGACTTTCGTGCTTAATTCTTTAAAAAGAACTTTTGCAAAAGTTTTAGAATTGTCATCTCCGTAATCAATATTGAAATTGGTTAGTTTAATTCCGTTCAAACCTAATTTCATAGGCTTTTTCTGATTGAGAGAGTCTACTTTTTCTTCAACATTTTGAGAAACTTCTTCTACAAAATCCTGCTTTAATTTTAATTTTAATCCGTCAAGATTAATATCATTAACTGCATAAGAATTGTTTTGAAGATCAAAAGTTTTTACTCTTGTATCAAATGAATTAAAATAGACTTTAATGTCATTTTTAGATTGCTGATCATTGAAAGTCAATCCTATATCTTTCAGTTTAATTTTATCAAGAGAAATGATGAAAGGTTTTGAAGTGCTTTCTTCTTTATCTGAAGTGGCAAACGCATCAATAATATAATCGAAATTGAATTTCCCTTGTGGATTTCTTACCACATTTGCACGAACGCCTTCAAGATCAATCGAAGTAAGATCAGCTTTTGATTTCATAAGTTGCCACATATCTAATCCGACATCTAATTTTCTCGCTGAAAGTAACGTATCTATATTTTGACCCTTCAAATACAGATTTTCCATCACCAAACTGTTTGGAAAACCTATGTAAACTTTATCAAGACTTACTTTTGTTTTGATTTTTTTCTCTAAATAAACAACCAGTTTATCTTTTACGTAATTCTGTACTGCAGGAAGTCGTAAACTTAATATAAGAAGGATAACCAATACAATGATAGAGATGATTGCAATAACAATACCTCTGAGAATTTTTCTTTTGTTGAATTTCAGTTTCAAAATTTTCTGATTTAGACCAATATACAATATTTAATGTTGGCAAATTTGTATTCTTTACCACTGTTTAAATTTCTTATGAATCTCTTATATCTTGAAAATCTGAAACTTAATGATATTTACCATTGTAATATTATTTGTGATGGCTTATTAAAAATAGGACTTGTTTGATTTTATGAGCAATATGTTTGCCAACCGTTCCTTTTAGGGTGAATTTCTGTGAAAATGAGGTATGTTTTTATATAACAAAAACCTGATCACCATAAACAGGTTTGTGAAAAATACCCTTTTTGATTAATTAAAATAAAAAAACCACCCTTAAAAAGGATGGTTTGTAGACCCACAGGGATTCGAACCCCAACTGATGGTACCAAAAACCAGAGTGCTACCGTTACACCATGGGTCTGTTTTATTTTAGTGGTGCAAATCTACATTTTTTTTCTATATCTACAAAAAAATATAAATGAATTTGAAAAAAATATTAACTGTACTTAAAAACAAAAACCACCCTTAGAAAGGATGGTTTGTAGACCCACAGGGATTCGAACCCCAACTGATGGTACCAAAAACCAGAGTGCTACCGTTACACCATGGGTCTGTTTATTTTAGTGATGCAAATTTACAGTTTTTTTATTTATCTGCAAATCGTTTTTTTATTTTTTTTAAATTTACCTAAATTTTTATCCGCGACAACCATGGTGATTGACTTCAATAATCTCGAAATTAATAATTTACATTTTCATACCGAATTTCAAAAAAAAATATTTTTTTTCTTAAAAGAATGGCTTTCGAGTTCCGAAACAGTACAAGTACAGACATCCGGATCTACAGGAGTTCCGAAAATGTTTGAAATTGAGAAAACGAAAATGATCACTTCAGCAAAAATGACCTGTGATTTTTTAGATTTGAAAAAAAATAACACTGCCCTACTTTGTCTTCCCGTAGAATATATTTCCGGAAAAATGATGTTGGTTCGTGCTTTTGAAAGAAAATTAAAGCTTATCGTAACTGATCCATCTGTAAAACCTTTAGAAAATCTGAATGAAGAAATTAACTTCTGTGCAATGACTCCTTTGCAAGTCGAAAATTCTTTAGACAAAATTCATCTCATTAAAAATCTCATTATTGGCGGAGCAGCCGTTTCGGAAAGCTTAAAAATTAAGATCACCCAAACTCTTAAACCCTTCAACTCTCAAATAAAAATTTACGAAACTTACGGAATGTCTGAAACGCTTTCTCACATTGCATTAAAAGAGATTTATCCAGACCAGCAACCCTACTTTACAGTTTTTGAAAATATTTCCATTTCTTTGGATGAAAGAGGCTGTCTGAAAATTTTCACACCTAATTTAAATGATGAACCTTTACAAACTAATGATTTAGTTGAAATAAGAGATGACAATCAATTTAAGTTTTTAGGGAGAATTGATAACGTGATCAATTCCGGTGGAGCAAAAATATTTCCTGAAGAACTGGAAGCTTTAGTTAAAAAAGAAATTCCGAATGAAGTTGTATTTTTAGGCCTAAAAGATGAAAGTTTGGGAGAGAGATTAATTGCAGTAATTGAAGGAAATGAATCTGAATTTTTAATCGAAAAAATATTAATCACCAATTATCAACTGAAATTTCACAAGCCAAAACAGATTATCTTTGTTGATGAAATCCCAAGAACACCCAATGGAAAGGTAAAAAGAACTGAGCTTCGTAAAACAATTGAAAGTCGTTGATTTATTAGATTCTAATTGATAAACACCTCGTCGCAATTCTTCTTAAAGTTGATCCAACTTTCCAAATGAAGGAATTAAAAATGTGAAACATGAAAGATTTTTCCAAAGAACTGAATTTCAAAACTTCCCGAAGCAGCGGCGCAGGCGGACAAAATGTAAATAAAGTGGAAACTGCAGTTACCGTTACCTGGAAAATTTCAGAGTCTGAGTTTTTTAATGAGAGACAAAAAGATTTAATTTTAGAAAAACTGAAAAACAGAATCAATCTGGAAGGATTTTTATTTCTAAGCGTTTCTGAAAGCAGAACACAACTTCAGAATAAGAAAATTGCTACCGAAAAGATTCTTGATATTGTAGATAAAGCTTTAATCATTCCAAAATTCAGGGCGAAAACGAAACCAACAAAATCGTCTGTAGAAAAACGTATTCAGCAGAAAAAACAAAATTCAGACAAAAAAGAAAACAGACGTTTCAAATTTTAATTCTCGTCAATTAGAAAAAACAGTATTTTTGCGGAAATTAATAACTATGTTTAAAAAACTTTTGATGTCGGGAGCTTTCGTAATCCCATTCTTGTTTTCAGCGCAAGAAGAAAACTTAAAATCAGAACCAAAAATTTCGCTAATTCCGTCTGTAGGTTATGCATGGCGTTTGGCAAAAATGCCCAGTGGAATTCCCAAAGAAACGAGAGATTACATTAAAGGTCTGAAAAGCGGAATTAATTTTGATATTTCTGCATATTATCATTTAAAAGGAGACGGTGCAATTGGTGTAAAATATTCAAACTTCAGTGCTTCAAACGATGGGAGAATAACTGTGCAAGATTCAAATGGAAACACGGTTTCGGGGTTTGTAAGCACCAAAGATAATATTACATTTATTGGACCTTCATTTATGTTTTCAAATTTTAAACAAGACACTAAACACAAATTCTATTATGACATTGCATTAGGTGTTATTACCTACACCACCAAAACAGGAGCTGTAAAAGGAACAGGCTCCAATCTTGGTTTGGAAGCTAATTTCGCTTATCAATATGCAATCACCAATCAGATTTTAATAGGTCCAAAATTAGGTACTACCGCAGGAACTTTAAGCAAGATGAAATATAATGGTACAACGGTAAATTTCGGTGATGAGGAAAAAGAAGGATTAAGCAGACTTTCTTTGAGTGTAGCTGCAACTTTCCGTTTTTAAATTTTATCTTTGTGAAAAATAAAAATAATGAGCAAACCGATTACTGAGTTCATAGAAAAATATTACCTGCACTTCAATGCAGCAGCTTTGGTAGACGCATCAAAAGGCTATGTTGCCCATTTGAAAGAAGGTGGAAAAATGATGATTACTTTGGCAGGAGCAATGTCGACTGCTGAGTTGGGAAAGATCTTAGCTGAAATGATCCGTCAGGATAAAGTAGATTTTATCTCTTGTACTGGGGCGAATCTTGAGGAAGACCTGATGAATCTTGTTGCGCATTCTCACTACGAAAGAGTTCCTCATTATAGAGATTTGACAGCTCAGGACGAATGGGATTTATTGGAAAGAGGCTTAAACAGAGTTACCGATACTTGTATTCCTGAAGAAGAAGCTTTCAGAAGATTGCAGAAACATATCGTAGAAATCTGGAAAGATGCTGAAGCAAAGGGTGAAAGATATTTTCCGCATGAATTTATGTATAAAATGATTCTTTCCGGAGTTTTGGAGCAATATTATGAGATTCCCAGAGAAAACTCCTGGATGATTGCTGCAGCTGAGAAAAATCTTCCAATTGTAGTTCCCGGCTGGGAAGATTCTACCATGGGAAACATTTTTGCGTCTTACTGCATCAAAGGTGAATTGACTGCTACAACCATGAAATCAGGCATCGAATACATGACGTATCTGGCAGATTGGTATACTAAAAACTCTGCCGGAAAAGGGGTTGGTTTCTTCCAAATTGGAGGAGGTATAGCCGGAGATTTTCCTATTTGCGTTGTACCCATGCTGTATCAGGATATGGAAATGCATGATATTCCGTTCTGGTCATATTTCTGTCAGATTTCAGACTCAACGACTTCTTACGGTTCATATTCCGGAGCTGTTCCGAACGAAAAAATCACTTGGGGTAAACTGGATATCACTACGCCGAAATTTATCGTTGAAAGTGATGCAACCATTTGTGCACCATTGATGTTTTCTTACATCTTAGAAAATTAAATTTGCAGACAAAAGTCTGAATCTTAGATATAAAACGCTTCAACTTTGAGGCGTTTTTTTGTTTCTAAAAATCTCGCGATTAACGTTGTTTCAATCCAAAGAATTGGTCAGTACAAAGTAACGATATGCTAAAATGCCTTTTTGCAGTTTAGTGAGTTTTGCAGGATCTTTATCACTCAGTTTCGGTAAAACGGCTTTGTTGATTTTATTTAATAATCTGAAAATGAACTTTTTCATAACTTTAGATTTAAATAGTATAATTCAAAAATTATGCAATATTTAAAATAAATTCCTAAAAAAACATTCATTTTAAACTTTAATACATGAGCTAAAATCTTATTTTTGAATATAATTTAAGCAAACTAAATGAATGAAATTTTCAAACAACAGGTCTGGGAAATTACCAAGTTAGTTCCCAAAGGAAGGGTGACAAGCTACGGAGCGATTGCTAAAGCGGTTGGCTTTCCCAATCATTCACGCCACGTTGGAAAAGCAATGGGAGGTTGCCCGAAAGATGTTCCGGCTCATCGGGTGATTTCCAGTTCAGGAATTTTGTCTGTTCCAGAATTTCAGGAAAGATTAGAAGCTGAAGGTATTGAAATAGAAAATTTCAGAATAAAAAACTTTAAAAATATATTTTGGAATCCTCTTAATGAGCTGTAATAATGATACTTAAAGCCACTACTAAAATACAAAAGTCCGGCTATTCACCAGACTTTTATTATTGCTTTAAAAACTAACTTGTTTAAGAATTTTACATTCTGTTCACCGTTCCAATTCCTAATAATCCTAAAGATTTTTTAATTGTTTTCGCAGTAAGATCAGATAATTCTAAACGCAATTGTTTTATATTTTCATTTTCCTGAATCACAATCGGATTATTCTGATAGAATGAATTATACGTTTTTACAACATCATACAGATAATTAGCAACTAAAGCCGGACTTAAACTTTCTGCCGCTCTGGAAACAACCGTTTTATAGTTCGCTAATTGCATGATCAATTCTTTTTCAAATTGATTCAATTCAACTTCTGCAATCTCTTTTTTAGTATACTCAGCTTTTGCTAAAAGCGACTGAATTCTGGCAAATGTATATTGAATAAACGGACCTGTATTTCCATTGAAATCAATACTTTCAGCTGGGTTGAAAAGCATTTTTTTCTTTGGGTCAACTTTCAGCATAAAATATTTTAAAGCTCCCATACCAACTGCTTCATAAGAAGATTCTTTTTCCTCATCAGACAAAGTTTCTAATTTTCCTAGTTCCTGAGATTTTGATTTTGCCGTTTCATACATTTCCTGCATCAAATCGTCTGCATCCACTACGGTTCCTTCACGAGATTTCATTTTCCCTTCCGGCAGCTCAACCATTCCGTAAGACAAATGGTACAATTGATCTGCCCACGAATACCCAAGCTTACCTAAAACTTTAAATAAAACCTGGAAATGATAATCCTGTTCGTTACCTACCGTATAAATTAACTTCTGAATATTATTTTCTTTAAAACGCTCAACTGCAGTTCCTAAATCCTGCGTCATATATACTGAAGTTCCGTCTGAACGAAGCAAAAGTTTCTCATCCAAACCACCTTCAGTCAAATCACACCAAACAGAGCCGTCTTCTTTTTTATACAAAACACCTTTATCCAAGCCTTCCTGAATAAGATCTTTTCCTAAAATATAAGTATTGCTTTCATATTGAACCTGATCGAAATCTACCCCAAGTCTTTTATACGTCTGATTAAAACCTTCATACACCCAAGAATTCATCTCTTTCCAAAGATTTCTCACTTTTTCGTCACCATTTTCCCAATCAAGTAGCATTTTTTGGGCTTCTTTCATGAGAGGAGCTTCTTTTTTTGCCTGATCTTCAGAAATTCCTTGTGTTATTAATTCGGCGATTTCTTTTTTATAGTTTTTATCAAACTCAACGTAGTAGTTTCCAACAAATGTATCTCCTTTTATATGATCTGTATCCGGAGTTTCGCCTTTCCCAAATTTTTCCCAAGCCAACATCGACTTACATATATGAATACCTCTATCGTTAATGATCTGACTTTTAATGACATCATATCCATCTTCTTTCAGAATCTGCGCAACAGAAAATCCTAATAAGTTATTTCTGATATGTCCTAAGTGAAGTGGCTTGTTGGTATTGGGTGAAGAATATTCTACCATTACGGTAGCATTTTTCTTTTCTATCGTTGCAAATTGTTCAGCTACTGTTTTAAATTGATTAATAAAAAACTGATTTTTAACTTTTACATTCAAAAAGCCTTTTATTACATTAAAACTTTCAAGCAGATCTGTTTGAGTCGTTAACGCTTCACCTAATTCTACTCCTATACTTTCAGGGTTTTTCTTCAACTGTTTCACCAACGGAAAAGTGACAATGGTAAAATCTCCTTCAAACTCGGTTTTATTTTCCTGAATTTCTAATTTTATATCTTTAAGTTGATAGACATTAAGGATAACCTCTGCCAGTTTTTGTTCTATAATATCTTTAATATTCATTATTCTAATTTGAATGGCAAATATACGGAAATAAAAAAACCGCCCGAAGGCGGTTTAAGTTTGAATAATATTAAATTAACTCTAAATTAATTAATATCCCAAAATATTTTTGTTGTCAATTTATCTCCTCCAATTGCAGAAGAAGCAGAAGACCAATTAGTACCGTTTACCGTCTGTTCATTAATAGGGTAAGTCAATCTTGTTGGTACCTTGCCTTCGGCTGCAGGTATTGCATCAGGTGCTGCCAAAACAGGGTAATCTAATCTTCTGTAAAAATTCCAAGATTCAAATCCTCTGTTATACATGGCAATCCAAGCTTGTTGACCAATTTTTTGTTTCCAATTGGCATTAGAATAAGCTACATCAGGATTGGCCAAGTACGCAGTAATAGCAGCTGCCGGCACGCCCCATTGCTGCATCGATCTTTCAATAGCATTTTGATAATATTGTTGAGCGGAAGATCCTACGGTGTATCCTCTTGCTGCAGCTTCAGCAAGATAGAAATTAACCTCGGCTGCATCAAATAACAATCCTGGTTTATTCGCTGGAAGTAAAGCATCGCCTATGTGAGAATTAGCACTATAGGTATTTGTTTGCCCCACTGTACCTCCGACATAACCTCCTCCAGATACTTCTGTAAAGTAAAAAGGTCTTCTAGGATCATTTAAATTATTCATTGTATTTACAATTTCTTCTTCAGCAACAAAATCATTTCTATTACTTGCAATAACTTCAGCATACAATCTGTTAAAGTTTGGCGAAGTAACGTCATATTTAAATGATGAGTTTTCTGCGTTTGTAAGCATAACACCACCCTTGTAAGCAGACTCCACAGTTTGCTTTGCTAAAGTAGGATTAACATCTGCAAGATTGATACCTACTTTAAGTTTTAAACTATTAGCAAAAACAATCCATTTACTTACATCACCATTGTAAATATTATCTCCCGTTTCGAAACTTGGGTATCCTGAATCTAATGTCCCTACGATCGTATTTAATCTGCTGATCAAATCTTCATATATTGTTTTGGCATCATCATATTTTGGAAGCACTATTGATTCTGGTTTTGCTGCTTCCGTATATGGGACGTTTCCGAAACTGTCGACTAAAACTTGATAAGTATAAATTTCTAATAAATTAACAATTGCTAATTTATTAGCTTGCTGCTTTTCCCATGCTGCCTGAGAAATTGCAGTTGGCTTAACCTCTTTAGAAATAACTTTTTTAGATTCGTTAAGATTACCCAATACATCAGTGTACAATGCTAACCACATATTATCCGGAACTTTTCTGGTTCCGGTAAAATTGAACCTAGCATCATTTCTATAAATCGTTGTAGCTAAATAATGTTGAAAAAATCTAAAGACATTTAAATTTACACTTGGTGTTTCCATTTGATCCATAAGCTCTTTCTGAGCATTGGTAAATAGAAGTTCAGATGGCACCTCGTATGGCTGACTTTGGTTATTGTTGAATTCTTCATCTCCGTTTACACATCCCGTGAAAACAGCTAGAGAACCTATGGTTAGTATTGAAAATATTTTTTTCATTTTAATTAATTTAGAAATCTAATTTTACGTTGAAAGAATAAATACGTGTCGTTGGCATTACCCCTGATTGGAATCCTTGTATATTTCCGGAAGAAGTACCGGCTTCAGGATCAGCATCAGGAAGATTTTTATGTATAATCCATAAATTTTGACCGAGCAAACTTAAAGTCATTCCTTTAATAAATGTATTTCTCAATAAATCTGCAGGTAAGCTGTAAGAAAGTTTTGCCTCACGCAGTTTCACATATGAAGCATCATATACAAAAGCCTCTTGAGGTACACCTGCATCTGTACCGAACGCTCCTCCAGCAAAAGATGCGTCAATTCTTATATCATTGGGAGTACCATCTTGTTTTACTCCGTTCAATATAACTCCACCACCGTTTTCAAGTGTATTTCTGATTGGATTTCCTAAATCATTTAATCCTGCACTGTATTCGTAAATTCCAGTAAGTCCTCCGTAAGATTGATCAAGAGAATATACACTGCCTCCCTGTCTAACATCAATCAGGAAACCCAGTGAAATATTTTTATATCTGAACGTGTTGTAGATTCCACCAATCCAATCTGGTTGAATGTTGCCTAAAACTTTGTCCGATGCTACCAAATAGAATCCATCATCGTCTACCACTTTATTACCGTTTGAGTCATAAACAAATCCTGTTCCCCGAAACGTTCCGTATGGCTGACCAATAGTCGCATTCAGAGTTGTTTCCTGGAAACTTGCAAGCTGTAAATTATCTCTGCCTTGGTTTAAAGCCTTTACAATGTTTCTATTTCTAGCCCAGTTAAGATTAATATCCCATTGGAAATTTGTACTTTTCAGTGGTACTAAACCTAATGATACTTCAATACCTTTATTTTCTGTTTCACCTGCATTGATTAAAGAAAAACTATATGCAGTAGATGGTGACTGAGGCACGCTAAACAGTAAGTCAGATGTATTTGTTTTATAAAGTGACAAATCTAAAGTTACTCTTCGTTTAAACATAGATGTCTCAAGACCCACTTCCCAGCTTTTCTGTCTTTCTGGTTTTAGGTTATTATAGTCTACATAAGTTGTACTTATATCTGCCATAGGAGTTCCGCTAACAGTTCCTCTGTTGGAGAAGAAGCCAGGTCTTCCAAATGCCATATCATTACCAACTTCTGCATAACTTAATCTTACTTTTCCAAAATTTAACCAGCTGCTTTTAAATAATTCTGAGAAAACAAAACTAGAGCCTAATGAATAATAGGTATAGTTGTTATTTGCTTTTGGAAGAGCACTTGACGTATCATTACGAATAGTACCTTCTAAGAACAAAAATCTGTCAAAATCAAATGATGCCTGAGCATAAACTCCAGCTTTCTGACCTCTTATATTGCCTTCGATAGGAGGAAAATACGATCTTGAGTTACCAATTGTATAAAGATCAGGTATTATCAGCCCGCCTGTAGTTGAATTTTCCATACTTCTTTGGCGCTGATCCAAAAACTGCGCTCCACCTACAAACAAAGCACTAAATTTATCCGATATATTTAAATTATACCTTCCAATTACATCGTAGGTCTGTCTCATAACATTATCATCAAAAACCCAATATCCTGAAGTTTCATCAGCTTGTGCAAGGCCAAACTCTTCAGCATGGCTGCCCACAGCCTTTCTTATTTCTTGTTTGCTGTTTGTATAATCTATTGTCGCTCTTCCCAATACATTAAATTTGTCGGTAACATCATAAGATAGTTCAGCACCAGCAATTAATCTTGTTTTATCATCAGATGAATAGTTTTTGTATCTATCCCAATAAGGATTATTCCAAAATGCGGCAGACAGATCACCATCCAGAGGAGAATTCATATTCCATGTATAATTTTGGTTGGTTCTGAAAAATTCGTCTCTCAATTCTAAAATATCAACATTTACTGGCCACCACTGTCTAAAACCGGTCATAATATTATCACCATATCCTACAGAATTTCGTCCGATAGTTGTTTGATCATTGAATGTTAAAAAAGTACGTGCACTAAACTTATCATTAAATTTTCTGGTATAATTACCACTTAGCATATTTTTATTCAATCTACTATTTGGTAAAATACCCGTTTCATAGTTGTTAGTAAAAGTTAAGTTATAAGTATTTGATTCGTCACCTCCATTTAAATTAAAACTGTTGACAAAAGAAAGTGACTTTTGGAAAAATTTGCTAGGATCGTTTTTAGCAGCTACCCATGGTGTTGCTTTTCCAAAGTTTGGGTTTCCTGGTACAAAAGAATTCCATTGATAAACTAATAAATTAGGATTAAATGCAGCACCATATGAAGCATCATCTCCAGTTGGTGCTGAAAATATCAACGACACCATCACCATTTACATCTTCATTAAAAAAACTGTCTTGACCCGAATATCCTGCTCCATATAATTTTTGATATTTAGGAAAAGTTGATCTGTCAATTTCACCAACAGAAACTGTTGAGTTCAATGTAAGACCTAGTGATTTCCCCTTTTTTCCTTTCTTAGTTGTAATGATGACAGCTCCGTTGGATGCCATACTACCATATAATGCAGTTGCAGCTGCTCCTTTTAGAACATTTATAGATTCTATGTTATTTGGATCAATATCTGCAGTAGCATTTCCGAAGTCGAAACCATCTCTACCTCTTGAAGCATCAGTTGAATTTAAGTTACCACTAATAATGGGTACTCCGTCCAAAACTATTAAAGCTTGGTTGTCACCCGTAATACTTTTTGTACCTCTTAAAACAATATTACTAGATCCACCGAAATTACCATTATTTTTAATTTCCATACCGGCAACTTTCCCCGATAAGTTATTGATGAAATTATTTGTTGGTACAGAATTTACTTTCTCTGCGTCTAGAGTTTGTGACGAATAACCTAAGGATTTTTTTTCTCTTTTGATACCAAGTGCGGTTACAACAACTCCCTCAATCTCTTGTGTTTTAATTGTATCTTTCTGCGTTTCCTGAGCATTTACAACAACAAACGAGGAAGATAATACTAAAGCTAGTACACCTGCTGTTAATTTCTTCATATTTATACATTAATTTTGTGTTAACAAAGTTGTGAAACTTTTTCATAAAAAACTGTTAAAAAGAGAAAAAATTATTATTCACTTCATAGTACATTAATTTTTCGATAAATTTGTCTTTACGTAAATGTTAATTTTTATGGAATTATTAAAGAAATGGTCAAATCTTTATATTGAAGCAGGTTGCGATGAGGTAGGCAGAGGATGCCTGTGTGGACCAGTGGTTGCGGCGGCAGTAATCTTGGATGAAAATTTTAATCAGAATCTGGTAAATGACTCAAAAAAATTAACTTTTAAAAAGAGAATGGAACTCGACAGCTACATCAAAGACCATGTAAAAAATTATGCAATTGCTGAACTTCCGCCAACTTTCATTGACGAACATAATATACTGAATGCCAGTATTCATGCAATGCATCGAGCTCTTGATCAACTTACCATTATACCAGAGCTCATTTTGGTAGATGGAAACAAATTTCATCCATATAATTTCATTCCGCATCAATGTATCATTAAAGGTGATTCAAAAATATTATCAATTGCTGCAGCATCTATTTTAGCCAAAAATTACAGAGATCAACTGATGATCCGGCTACATGATGAACACCCAGAATATGGCTGGAACACCAACTTTGGTTATGCCACAAAAAAACACCAGGAAGCCCTGACAAAGCATGGTGTAACAAAATATCACCGTCTATCTTTCAGGTTAAACTATGATTAAATAAATTGGTGTGTGAATTATTATATTACAGATTTTAACATTTTAAATTTAAAATCATTCCAAATAAAAAAGAGAAGCAATAAACTGCTTCTCTTTTTGTTATAATAAGTTATTTCTTTTTATTTTTTGTCTGCTCCTGCGTTTTCTGCTGTTCCTGAGCCTTTTCCATCATTTCTCGCATTCGCTTCTGGAACTTACCTTCTGTTTTCGGCTTTTCTTTATTTGCCTGAATCTGTGCATGAATTTTCTTTTCATCCAGAATCAAATACTTGATGACAAGAATAATCAAGATGTTGATCGCATTTGACACAAAATAGTACCAAGATAAACCTGAAGCTGATGTGTTCAGAAAGAATAAGAATGTGATTGGGAAAATGTACATCAATACTTTCATATTCGGCATCCCTTCCTGTTGTGGCTGCTGCATATTTCCTGAAGTCATTACCGTGTAAATTAAGATAACAATTGTACAAGCAATAGCAAATACACTTAAATGCTCTCCTAAAAACGGTACATTGAATGGCAATTTAATCAAATCGTCATATGCTGTAAGATCTTTTGCAAACCAGAAACCCTGACCTCTCAAGTCGATAAAATTCGGGAAAAATCTGAATAATGCATAGAAAATAGGAATCTGCACCAATGCCGGTAAACATCCCGCCATTTGATTCACCCCCGCTTTCCTGTAAATCTCCATTGTAGCCTGTTGCTTTTTCATAGGATCTGCATCCTTGAATTTTGCGGTTGCTTCATCAATTTCCGGACGAATCACTTTCATCATCGCACTCAATTTATGCTGCTTGTACATAATGGGTGACAAGATTAATTTTACGATAATCGTCATTAAGAAAATTACCCAACCCGCTGTAATTCCCCAAGATGCAATAAGATTGTACATCGGCATGAAGAAATAACGGTTCATTGCTCCGATGAATGACCAGCCTAACGGTAAAATTTCGTCAAAGTTTTTATCGTAGGTTTTTAGTAGTTTTAGATCTAAAGGCATAAAGTACCAGGTAAAATCCTGATTCAATTCACTTCCTGTCATCTGAACAAAACCTTCATAATTCAGTTTTTTCAGATATTCACCTTCTTCGAAGGCTTCCTGATTTCCTTTACTTTGTGTGAAACCATTTTTAGCCTCGATTACAGAGGAGAAAAATTGTTGTTTTACACCAATCCAGTTGAGTGTTTCTTTATCCTCAGTCATATCCGTTCTTCCGTCATAATCATAATCTTCATAATTATTAAACGCATAAGAAAATTCTGAGTGAGACTGTTCCTGAGCTCTTCCTTTTTCGAGATTTCTCACTTGGTAGTCCCAAATAAAATCTGCTTTATTATCAGAAGTAATTTTTGCAAGCCCCTGAGTTCTTACTTTAAAATCAACTCTGTATTTATCTAATAATGTATAAATAAACTGAATAACAGCTCCGTTATAATTGGCAGTCATGGTCACTGCATTTCCTGCAACAGTTGGCGAAAAAACCAAATCTTTAGTATTGATGGTTTTCCCTGTTTTATCTTTAAACTGAAAACCGTAGCTTGAATTATTTTTAGTAATCAGATTAAGCGGAAGATCTGCTTTATCCGTTTTACGGTCATACGCTTTGTATTCTAAAAGTTCCACTTTTGAAACCTGCCCTCCTAAGCTTGAAAATTCAAGTTTCAGCTGCTTGTTTTCCAAATTAGAAATCTGAATAGAATTCGGAGTTACATTGGGATTGATATTGGCTGCCGGAGTTGGTTTTACGGGGTTTTTTGCCTGTTCTGTTTTCTGTTGCTCAGCTTTCAGCTTTTCTTCTTCCTGTTGATTATTCTGAAAATAAAACATGAATCCGAAAAGGACCAAACATAAAACCGCAAAACTAATAATCTGACTTTTATCGAGTCCGTTGTTCTGTTGCATTTTATTTTAATTAAAATTTTAAAATTTAAATCAGCATGGCAATGCCATACTTTTTGAGTCGACAAAAATACTGTTTTTTTATCAAAACTCTACATTATAATATGTTACTATATAATAAACTCAGACTGACAAAAATCAATCTGAGTGTATTATATAACGTCTTTATCAAGTAATTACTTTATCTCTTTCTCACAAGCCTTAATAAAAGCTCTGAACAAAGGATGCGGACTTGCTACCGTACTCTTGTATTCCGGGTGATATTGCACCCCTACATAAAATGGATGATCCGGCATTTCCAGCGCTTCCACTAAGCCTGTTTCCGGGTTTGTACCCGTTGCTAAGAAACCATTTTTCTCAAATTCCTGAATATATTCACTGTTGAATTCGTAACGGTGACGGTGTCTTTCAGAGATATGCTTACTGCTGTAGATTTCATGTAATTTTGACCCGTTTTTCACAGCACATTTCCATGCTCCGAGTCGCATTGTACCTCCTTTGTCTACTACATTTTTCTGTTCTTCCATTAAAGAAATTACAGGATGTTCCGTAGAAGTATCAAATTCCATAGAGTTAGCTTTAGTATAACCTAAAACATTTCTGGCAAACTCAACCGTCATGATCTGCATTCCCAGACAAATACCCAACATCGGAACTTTATTTTCTCTTGCATATTGAGCCGTAAGGATTTTACCTTCAATACCTCTGTCACCAAAACCTGGAGCAACCAAGATACCGCAAACTCCGTCTAGAGTTTCTTTGATATTGTCTTTGGTTAAATCACCACTGTAAACCCATCTTATTTTTACTTCCGTTTCAATATCTGCTCCGGCGTGTTTGAAAGCTTCTGCAATTGAAATATAAGAATCCTGAAGAGAAATATATTTTCCTACCAACGCAATCTCAACCGTTCTTTTTGGATTCTGGAATTTTTTAAGAAAGGTTTTCCAGTCTTTCAGATCAGCTTCTTTGTCACTTTTCAGATCCAATCCTTTCAGCACTACATCATCAAAGTTTTGTTTTTGAAGGTACATCGGAACTTCATAAATTGTTTCCAGATCTTTACATTCAATCACATTATCTAAAGAAACGTTGCAAAATTGAGCCAGTTTTGCTCTTTGATCTTTTGGAATTTTATGCTCGGTTCTGCATACTAAAACATCAGCCATAATTCCGCTTTCCATCAATTGACGAACAGAATGTTGAGAAGGTTTTGTTTTTAATTCTCCACTTGAAGCTAAATATGGCAACAAAGTAAGGTGTATTACCATAGAATTTTTCTCTCCCAATTCCCATTTCAGCTGACGTACAGTTTCTATGTAAGGTAAAGATTCTATATCTCCTACAGTTCCGCCGATTTCAGTAATAATGATGTCGTAGTTCTGCTTAGATAAAATTTTAATTCTGCGTTTAATTTCGTTGGTAATATGCGGAATTACCTGAACTGTTTTTCCAAGGAAATCTCCTTTTCTTTCTTTTTCGATTACAGTTTGGTAGATTTTCCCGGTAGTAACGTTGTTATTTTGAGAAGTTGGAGAGTCAAGATAACGCTCATAGTGTCCTAAATCCAAATCTGTTTCAGCACCATCTTCAGTTACGTAACATTCTCCGTGTTCATAAGGATTCAGCGTTCCCGGGTCGATATTGATATAAGGATCTAATTTTTGGATCGTTACATTAAAGCCACGTGATTTTAGTAGAAGTCCAGAGAAGCAGAAACGATTCCCTTTCCCAAAGATGAAGTTACACCTCCTGTCACAAAGATATACTTTGTATTCTTTTTACTCATTAGATTAGGTTTGTGCAAAGTTAGGGGAAAAAGCAAAGCAAAGCAATTTTGTAACTGAATTTGATTGTGTATTTTAGTAATTAAATTTTTAACAATGCAAATTCTTAATAAACTTGTCTGTCTAAAAAAGGTTGAGCTTTTAACTACAAATGGGCTATTGTTAAAATTTGATAACCTACCACGTTGGAGAAATGACGGCTTCAATATTTATTTTACAGACCGCCATCACGATTATTACGAAGGTGTTTTTATCTATTTCAAAGAGAATATTTTAAATTATCATCTTTTATTTAAAAGTCAAATAGGTGAAAAATTATATATTGAAATTTGTAATCAGCATTTAAATGTTTGGTGTGCTGTAGATTTCGAACACATAGAAGATAGAAACACAATAGATAATCTCGAAGAAATAGAAATTTCAGATTTTAAAAATTGAAAAAATTGAAAAAACCGCAGCAGATTGGAAAAATGAATATGAAAGACTGGAAAGAACTTATCTTGATCTACGTCATAAATAATTTAACCATAGAAATTTATTTGCTTATAAAAAGAAAAAGGCTTCTCAAAACTTGAGAAACCTCCACCTAAACCAAATTATATATATATGAAAATTATTGCTTTACCAATTCAAAATACAAATTCACCTCAACATCTTTTGCCACACCAGCTCCGGTAGGATCATATTTAATATTGTAATCCAAACGATTTACGGTAAATTTTGCCTGCAATCCTGCAACTTCTTTTCCCTGCTGATTTTTTGTAATACCTCCAAAAGTTACAGGAATGGTTATATCTTTAGTGACGTTCTTAATGGTTAATTTACCTTTTAATGTATAATTATTTCCTTTTGCCTGAGAAATAGTTGCACCTTCAAAAGACATCGAAGGAAACTTTTCTACATCAAAGAAGTCTGCACTTCTTAAATGTTTATCTCTCGGATCAACACCTGTATTAATTGATTCTGTATAAACATTGAAATTAAATTTAGCATCATCCAAATTATTTCCCGGCATGGAAACAGTTCCGTCAAATTTATCAAATCTACCCTGCACAAAGCTGATTCCCATGTGTTTGATATTGAAATTGACAGATGAATGCATCGGATCTACGCTCCAGTTATTTTGAGCAAATGTGAATATACCTACTAATGTAAATATGAAACTAAAAAGTATTTTTTTCATTTTTTAAAATTTATAGAACAAATGTACACCAGAAAATTCAAAATATTCATTGATGTATGATAACATTAATACTATTTGTGAAAAATTTTGAGACAGATTTTTTATAATTTTACAGCATGGCAAAACTAAGAACAGCATATTTCTGTCAAAACTGCGGATCTCAATATTCACAATGGATGGGACAGTGTAAAAACTGTGGAGAATGGAATACTCTGGTAGAAGAAATTGTAGAAAAAACTCCTCAAAAAAGTTTATCTCCTTCAAAAACCAAACAGAGTGTCATCAACATTATCGAAGTTGAAGCCATTGAAGAGCCCAGAATAAAAACCCCTTCTGATGAACTGAACCGCGTCTTGGGAGGCGGAATTGTTTTAGGATCGGTCACTTTAATTGGTGGCGAACCCGGAATCGGAAAATCTACCCTTCTTCTTCAGCTTGCCTTAAAGATGAAAAAGAAAATTTTTTACGTTTCCGGAGAAGAAAGTGCATCTCAGATCAAAATGAGAGCCGATCGTTTGGCTGATGTGAAAAATCCGAATTGCTTTCTGTACACTGAAACTTCTTTAGAAAAAATTCTTCACGAAGCTAAGAAACTTGAACCGGATTTTGTGATTATAGATTCTATCCAAACGTTGCAGTCACAATTGATTGAAAGCTCACCCGGAACAGTTTCCCAGATCCGCGAATGCTCAAATGAAATCATCAAATATGCGAAAGAAAACAATGTTCCCGTTTTCCTGGTTGGTCATATTACAAAGGACGGACAAATTGCAGGACCAAAAGTTCTGGAACACATGGTTGATGTCGTTTTGAATTTTGACGGTGACAGAAATCATCTTTTCAGATTGCTGAGAGCGAATAAAAATCGTTTCGGATCAACCTCGGAAATCGGAATTTACGAAATGGTTTCGCAAGGTTTAAAGGAAATAAAAAATCCTTCAGAAATTCTAATTACTAAAAAATTTGAAGAACTGTCTGGAAATTCTGTTGCAGTAACTCTGGAAGGAAACAGACCGATGCTTCTGAAATTCAGGCGTTGGTAAGCACCGCAGTTTACGGAACTCCGCAAAGGAGCTGTACTGGTTTTGATTCTAAAAGACTGAACATGCTTTTGGCTGTGTTAGAAAAAAGAGCAGGTTTTCAGCTGGGAGCAAAAGACGTTTTCTTAAACATTACAGGCGGAATAAAAACAGACGATCCTGCTTTAGATTTGGCGGTTGTCGCATCAATTTTATCATCTAATGAAGACATTGCTATTTCTGAACATTTCTGTTTTGCCGGAGAGATTGGTCTGAGTGGAGAAATACGCCCCGTAGCACAAGTCGAACAAAGAATTACTGAAGCAGAAAAACTGGGTTACGAGAAAATCTTCGTTTCAAATTTAAATAAAATTCCCAAAAGAAAATTCGGGATCAAGATTGAGGAAGTGAGTAAGGTTGAGGATTTTCATGAAAGATTGTTTTAATGTTATAATGCTGAACCTACAGAATTGCCAGTGGCAACCCAAATCCCCTAATGAAGTATTCGGGTTTGCACGTTTTGTAAAGTTTACATTCAGAAGAATATTTTCTGAGTATTTACACAGATTAAAATACTTTCTTGGGAAGTAAAAAATTTATTATAAAATAATTCTAGCCTTATCTTTAACTTAGGTGGAAATTTCTACGAGGGTATTTTTCAGTATTAAAAAAATCTTAAAATTCTAAGAGTAATTGTATATATTTGTGTATCAATAACATTAACAACTCAATTGTGAAAACAAAATTTACCTGTCTTTTCATTTTTTGTATAGCTTTTCTATCGGCACAAAACAGAATTTTTGATCATCCGATAAATGAAAATAACCTTAGCGATCAGCAAAAAATCAGTGCAAATCTTGCGTCTACTTATATTCTTACAAAATATTATTCGCAGCCTTCGTTTGATTTGAAAACTGATCTACAGATTCCTTTGTCTAATAACAAGGTTATTAAAGCTCATTACAAAAAATCGTTTTTATACAGCAATAAGAGCGAATCTTCTGTATATTCTGTGGAAAATGAACCGAAATCTGAATTGGTTTTATCAAAAGCCGGAAACGTAATAACCGGAATGTATGTTTCAGAATCCGGAGAAAAAATTATTTTTCACCAAACTGACAGTAATACTTTCGCAGTTTCCACTGTAAGCGAATCAAATCTTATTAATCAGGATTCAAAAAATGATTTTATTCTTAACGAATCTGCTATCAGTCAAAAAGCAAATGCCAACATTTGTCTATCGACAACACCTGTTTGCGCTGCAACCACGATTGATGTCCTCGTAGTTTATACAAGTGCTGCAAGAATCGCATGGGGTGGCGTAGCACAAAGTAATGCTTTTGTTGCTACAGCAATTACCAATTTTAATACGGCACTTGTAAATTCAGGAGTCAATAACGTGACGATTAATTTAGTGTATTCTGGTGAAATTTTTTACACAGAATCAGGCAGTATCAACACCGATCTCGCATCTTTCCGAAACAGCACCGACGGGTTAATGGATGATGTTCATACACTCCGCAGTACTTATGGCGCCGATTTGTGTGGGTTGATTACCTCAACACCTACCAATACTTGCGGATTAGGATATTTGAACTCAAATCCTACTAATTATTCTTCTAATTCGGCATTCACTGTATCTATTTATAGTTGTGTAGTGTCAAATTATACTCTGGCGCATGAAATGGGACACAATATGGGTCTTAATCACGATTGGTTTGTGAGCCAGTCTACCGCACCATGCAATAACCACCACGGATATAGCAACCAAACAGCAGTAAACTTAGGAGCTTCAAGTACAAATGCTCAACGATGGAGAACCATCATGGCTTATAATGATGAATGTGTGGCAAGCGGAATTAATTGCTCGAGAGTTAACAGATGGGCAAATCCTAATGTAAATTACAATTCTGAGCCAACAGGAGTTTCTATCGGAAACCCAAATCCTTCAGACGAAGCATTCGGTTTCTCCCGTTTTGCGTGTGTAGTTTCACAATTTACGCCAACTTCATCTTTATCAACTGTAGAAAACTTTTCGGCAGATGTTCAGGATTTTACCGTATTTCCCAATCCTGCAAAAGATGAAATCAATATCTGGATTAAAAATGATGAGAAATATACTTTCAAAATCATTAATCCTTTAGGTCAAATTGTTTTGACATCGTATACAAAAAGTATTAATCTTCAAGGTTTAGCTTCAGGCGAATATTTTTTAAGTGTTTATACCGATAAAAATTCTTTGGTTGGAAGCAAAAAATTTATTAAAAAATAAAAAAATCTTCTAAGATATTTCAAATCCTTCTTTAAATTATTTTAGAAGGATTTTTTAATTATAAATACTAAATTGCAGTATGAACTTTCTTGCCCACTCTTTTCTCACTTTCAATGACGGACAAATTGTCGGGCAGTTTCTCGAAGATTTTATCCGAAACAAAGACCGGTATTCTTTCCCGAAAGATATTCAGGATGGGATTACTCTGCATCGCACCATTGATACATTTACAGATTCTCATCCGGCAATTCACGAAGCAAAAAAAGTTTTCAGTCCTCTCGTTCGGCTTTATGCAGGAGCTTTTGTAGATGTTTCTTTGGATTATTTTGTTGCAAATGATTTACATTTAAATTCATTAAAAGGCTGGAAAAAACATTCATTAAAAGTGTACCGAGTTCTGCATGAGCATGATGAATTTCTTCCTGAAAATTTTAAATATATGCTCACAAAAATGGAGCAGGATGATTGGCTTTACAATTATCGTCATGACCAGAATATTAAATTCAGCATGAGAAATGTCTTGAATAAAGCCAAATATTTGGATAAAGATATTCCTGTTTATGAAGCTTTCTTAGATAATAAAGATGTTTTACAAAAATGTTATGACGATTTTTTTCCAGATCTTTTAGCTCATGCGAAAGCTGAAAATGCTTTGCTTCAACTTCAGAAATAACTATTAAAACTGTTGGTACAAATATCGATTGGGATATGTCAGTTTTTCACTTTTGCGGTTGCCGTTAACGATAATATGAACTAAATTGATCTGGTCATCAAAGAGATTATACAGAAAGCTTACCGCAGCTTCTATTTTTTTTGGATTTTCCACTTTTTCAGATTCCAAATAAACGATAACCGACTCATTATCTTCTTCATAACCCACGTAATTGATCTTTAAAAACTGATTATCTGTTTTCAATTTAAAATATTCAGAACTGTAATTTTTTAGCGCTTCGTTAAGCTGGGCTTTATATTTCGATTCGTTAAAATAATAAGGTTTTCCATACTTTTTTCTAAGACCGTTTTCCAGATCATCTAAGAAAAACCTTCCGGTAATCTCAAAAGTTTTTGATTTTGAATTGTAATTGATTTCTACCGAACCAACGTGATAGGGATGGATTTCTTTAGTGAATGATGATAATCCGAGAAAAATAATCAGTAGAAATAGTATCTTCTTCATTTTAAAAGTTCATTTATTTTTTGTGGGTCTTGTCGCATGTCGAAAAAAAGAAGAATGATGATTTAGTATCATTTTCCATTCTGAAAAACATTCTTACATGCTTCTTCCCTATTAATACACTTCTTGTTTTCCTCGTAGATTTTTGAAATTGCAGGTATTTACCTTCTTCCAAATTATTTGCGATTTTTTTTACATCTTCCAAAAAAATTACAATCTCACGATTGGTCCAAACTTTCTTAAGAAATTCAATATTCTCAAATAAAGTTTGTTTAGCTATTTTTGAGAATTCAACTTCCATATTTCCTCATCAATCAACTTGTAAAAATCTTTTTTTGAAATCAAATTTTCATCTTTCAAAGATTCACCGTATTTTTCAATTTCTTCAAAAACCTGAACAGGTAAACCTTCAATCGTTTCGTACTTATTTTCAATGATTTTGACACCTTTTAATTTTTCCAGAAGTTTTTTAACAAAAATATAATCTTCCTTGTCTTCAATTTCAATAGTAAGGTTCATCACTTCAATTTATACAAAGTTAAAATAAATTTTGTATCATCGCATTTCAAAAAAATATCGAAAAATGCAGGACTTTTTATTTTATTTAAAACTTGGCTGGGAACACATTATTTCACTCGATGCACTGGACCATCAGCTTTTTGTATTAGTTTTAATTGCTGTTTACACCGCCAAAGACTGGAAAAAAATTCTGATTTTGGTAACTGCATTTACAATAGGCCATTCGATAACTTTAGCTTTAAGTATTTTCAATATAGTAAGGCTTCCTTCAGATTGGGTAGAATTTTTAATTCCGCTTACCATTGTTTTAACGGCAGCCGGAAATATTTTAATGAAAAATAAAAAGCAGTCGCAAAATAAAACCAATTATTATTTAGCATTATTTTTCGGACTCATTCACGGATTAGGTTTTGCCAATACTGTAAGGGTGATGATCGCCAAAAGCCAGAGCATCGCTGTTCCGCTTTTAGGATTTAACATTGGTTTGGAACTCGGACAAATAGTAATTGTTGCCGCAATTTTAGTAATTCTGTTTATATTATTAAACCTTTTCAAAATCAATAAAAAAGACTGGATTCTTTTTGTATCATCAGGAGTTTTTGCATTGGCTTTAAAAATGACATTAGAAAGAATTCCTTTTTAAGTTTGAAACATTTCTAAATTTTCAACGACTTATTATTATATTTGCTCATTCTAAATTTTTTTCACATGAATTTTAAAGTTACTGTACTTTCAGTATTTCTATATGTAGGCGTTTCGGCACAGAATATTCAAAACAATCCTGGTAGTAACCACGGAAACAGATTTGAACAGTTGGGAACAATTCTACCCACACCAAACGTTTATAGAACGGCTTCCGGAGCTCCCGGACAGGCGTATTGGCAAAACAGAGCAGACTACGACATCACGGCATACCTGGATGAAGACAAAAGAAATCTGAAAGGTTCTGAAACCGTAACATATTACAACAATTCTCCTGATGATTTAGATTATATCTGGCTTCAATTAGACGAAAACCAGCAGTCTACTATCAAAAAAGCAGATTATCAGTTCTCTTCTACCCTGCCAAAATCTACTTCAGACCAGCAATTAAAGACAACAGATTTACCTGCAAAAGATAATGGCTACGGCGTTAATCTGGAAAAAGTAACCGATGCTTCAGGAAATCCTTTACAATATACCGTCAACAAAACGATGATGCGTATTGATTTACCTAAAGTTCTGAAAAAAGGAGAAAAATTCATTTTTAAAATCGACTGGAATTACAATATTCCGAACCGAATGAAAATGGGTGGTCGTGGAGGCTATGAAAACTTCCCGGAAGACGGAAACGATTTGTACACCATCACCCAATGGTTCCCGAGAATGTGTGTGTATAGTGATTTCCAGGGATGGCAGAATCACCAGTTTACAGGAAGGGGTGAATTTGCTTTGGTTTTCGGAAACTATAAAGTTTCTATGAACGTTCCTGCAGATCACATCATCGGCGGAACCGGAGAGTGCAAAAACTACGAACAGGTTTTAACATCCGATCAACTAGCCAGATATAAAAAATCTCAAAACTCAAATGAGCCTGTCGAAATCGTGACTTTGGATGAAGCTAAAAAAGCAGAAAAAAACCATTCAAAACAAAGAAAAACATGGATTTTTGAAGCCAAAGACGTACGAGATTTTGCATGGACGGCTTCAAGAAAATTTGTTTGGGATGCGATGGGTGTAACGATTCCGGAAAATAACAATAAAGTAATGGCAATGAGTTTCTACCCAAAAGAAGCTTATAGTTTGTACAGAAAATTCTCGACTAAAGCGGTTGCTCATACCGTTAAAACCTATTCGGAATTTACAATCCCATATCCTTATCCCGTGGCGCAATCTGTAGAAGCTTCTAATGGGATGGAATACCCAATGATCTGTTTCAATTTCGGAAGAACAGAAAAAGATGGTACGTATTCTGAGGGTACGAAAAACGGAATGATTGGTGTCATTATTCATGAAGTGGGGCACAACTTTTTCCCGATGATCATCAACTCAGACGAAAGACAATGGAGCTGGATGGATGAAGGTTTAAACACATTTACAGAATATTTAACGGAAGAAAAATGGGATAATAAATTCCCTTCAAAACGTGGTCCGGCGTGGACAATTACTGATTACATGAAACTTCCGAAAGATCAACTGGAACCGATCATGAGCAACTCTGAAAACATCATCCAGTTTGGCCCGAATGCCTACGCAAAACCTGCAACCGGATTGAATATTCTTCGTGAAACCATTATGGGAAGAGAGCTTTTTGACAAAGCTTTTAAAACCTATTCTAAGAGATGGGCCTTTAAACATCCGGAACCTGCAGATTTTTTCAGAACAATGGAAGATGCAACCGGTGAAGACCTAGATTGGTTTTGGAGAGGATGGTTTTACGGAACAGATCCTGTTGATATTGCGATTGACAAAGTGACAATGGCAACTCCGGATTTAACAGCGGTAAAAGAAGCCAATGAAACAAAATATAAGGTTGAAAAACCTTTGCAGAATGAGTTTGAAGATATTTCAAAAATCAGAAACAAAGAAGATAAAACCATCATTTTTGAGGTAGAAAAAGATAAAGATCTTCAGGATTTTTATTACCGATATGACCGTGGGCAGGAAAAAGTAGATTCTAATAAAGAGTACAGCTTCAAAGCAGAAGGCAGCGTAGCTTTAGACAAAAAAGAACAGGAAAAACTTAAAAATTTCACAGCGTATCAAATCGATTTTGTGAACAAAGGCGGTTTGGTAATGCCTATTATTCTTGAGTTTACATTTGAAGACGGTTCAAAATTAAAGGATAAATCATCTGCGCAAATCTGGAGAAGCAACGAGAAGAAAGCTTCTAAAACGTTTTATTTTGACAAAAAAATAAAATCGATTCAGCTAGATCCGATGAGAGAAACGGCAGACATTGATACTTCAAATAACCTTTGGAGCAACGACCAGGCAAGTTCCGAAACTTCCAAATTCCAAGTATTTAAGCAAAAACAAGACGGAGCTGTGAGAGGTGGTGCAAACGGAAGAGTAAACCCGATGCAGGCGGCTGGAAAGAAATAATTCATTACCAAAAAAATTAAATAACTTCCATGAAAATAAAACCTACTATAAAAATATTTTTTGTGCGGAAATTGAAAAACTTGTTTTGCATTCTGCCAGTTCTGCTATGCGTTTTTATTCAGGCACAAAATATTAACATTCCTGATGTTAATTTTAAAAATGCGTTAATTTCTGTTGGTGTAGATACTAATAATGATGGTGAGATACAAGTAAATGAAGCGCAGGCTATTGATAATGTGCTCAATCTTGAAAATAAAAACATTTCCGACTTAACAGGAATAAAGGCATTTATAAATGTCAAAACTCTATACGCTAACTCGAATAATCTTACAAGTATTGATATGAGCGGAATGACAAATATTGAGACTGTGGGCTTAACATCCAATGATCTTATCACTGCTAACTTAAGTGGAATGACAAAGTTACAGGCTCTAGGCATGGCACAAAATAATCTTACAAGTTTTAATTTGAATGGTGCTGCGAAATTAACATATTTTGTATGTGAGGATAATAAATTGACTTCTTTCGATTCTAGTAATCTTACCGGAGCAATATTATTAAATTATTTTAATTTGAATAATAATCCCTTATCGTCAGTGAATGTATCTAATTTTCCCAGCTTAACAAATTTCACTTGTCAAAATAATCAGGTGCCTTCAACTTTTACTTTTAATAATTTGCCTAATATAAATAGAATTTATCTGAATAGCAGCAAGGTAACCTCCATACAATTAGGTGGTCTACAAACCTTAAAAATTTTAAGTCTTTACAATAATCTACTCAGCAGTATTTCTTTTCAAGACGGTTTTTTACAAAATCTCCAGTATTTAAATTTGCAATTTAATCCTATTCAGTTTATTTGCAAAGACAGTTATGATGTATTACCCTCACTCTACGCCAGTAACATTCCACAATTAACAGGTGGTTGTGTTTTATCAACACAGGAAGTCTTAAAAAAAGACACGAATTTGGTTATTCATCCCAATCCTGCCAAGGAATACCTTAATTTAAATTATATGGTAAAACAAATTAAGATATATAGCCTAGAAGGCAAGCTTGTATTTGAAAAAAAGGAAAATACTGATTTAAAGGTTAATATTTCTCACCTTCCAGAGGGCACATATTTCCTCAATACTGAATCAGGAAACAGTAAATTTATAAAAGAATAGGATCCTATTTATCAATAATAACGAGACAATTTTCAGATATTTTCGCAATAATTTCAAAAAAGTCATCTTTTTCAGATGACTTTTTTTCTGCCAAAATTTCACATCTTTAAAAAAAATCTGCCAAAATTCTAGTTATCGTTCCGTGGCACAGATTTAGAGATTTACGACACAGAAATAACTTAAAAATAAAATATATTATGTCAGTAAACTTTAAACCCTTAGCAGACAGAGTGCTTATCGAGCCCATCGCTGCAGAAACCAAAACAGCTTCAGGTATTATTATTCCAGACACTGCTAAAGAAAAACCACAGGAAGGTACCGTAGTAGCAGTAGGTCCTGGTAAAGTAGACGAGCCTACCACTGTAAAAGTAGGAGATAAAGTTCTTTATGGGAAATATTCAGGTTCCGAATTAAAACTAGACGGAAAAGATTTCTTAATCGTAAAAGAAGGTGATCTTTTAGGAGTAATCGGATAAGATTCCAGACATCAGATTTCAGACTATTCAAACTAAATTCAAATTAAAACAAGTGTTACATGTCTAACTTCTGACATCTAACATCTAATATCTAATCAAAATGGCAAAAGAAATAAAATTCGATATCGAGTCAAGAGACGCTCTAAAAAGAGGGGTTGATGCATTGGCTAATGCAGTAAAAGTAACTTTAGGACCAAAAGGCAGAAACGTTGTCATCGAAAAATCTTTCGGTGCACCTCACGTTACTAAAGATGGTGTTTCTGTAGCAAAAGAAATCGAACTTGAAGACAGAGTAGAAAACATGGGAGCGCAAATGGTAAAAGAAGTGGCTTCCAAAACCAATGATATCGCAGGAGACGGTACTACTACCGCTACTGTTCTGGCACAGGCAATCGTAAGAGAAGGTCTTAAAAACGTAGCTGCAGGTGCAAACCCAATGGACTTGAAAAGAGGAATCGACAAAGCAGTAACTGCTGTTGTTGCTAACCTTAAAGAGCAGTCTAAGCAAGTTGGAGATTCTACAGAAATGGTGAAGCAGGTTGCTTCAGTTTCTGCAAACAACGACGAAACGATCGGATCTTTGATCGCTGAAGCTTTCGGAAAAGTAGGTAAAGAAGGAGTTATCACTGTAGAAGAAGCTAAAGGTATTGATACAACGGTAGATGTTGTAGAAGGTATGCAGTTTGACAGAGGTTACCAGTCTCCATATTTCGTGACGAATCCTGAGAAAATGACGGTTGAATTGGAAAACCCTTACATTCTTTTGGTTGAGAAAAAAATCTCTTCAATGAAAGAATTGCTTCCTGTTCTTGAGCCGATCGCACAAAGCGGAAAATCTTTATTGATTATTTCTGAAGAAGTTGAAGGTGAAGCTTTGGCAACTTTGGTAGTTAACAAATTAAGAGGTTCTCTTAAAATCGCTGCTGTAAAAGCTCCAGGATTTGGTGACAGAAGAAAAGCAATGTTGGAAGATATCGCAATCTTAACTGGTGGACAAGTAATTTCTGAAGAGCAAGGTTTCACAATGGAAAACGTATCTCTTGATATGTTGGGAACTGCTGAGAAAGTATCGATCGACAAAGACAACACAACAGTTGTAAACGGTGGTGGTGAAGAAAGCAAGATCAAAGGTAGAGTAAACCAGATCAAAGCTCAGATGGAAACTACGACTTCTGACTACGACAGAGAAAAACTACAGGAGAGGTTGGCTAAATTAGCTGGTGGTGTTGCCGTTCTTTACGTAGGTGCAGCTTCTGAAGTTGAAATGAAAGAGAAAAAAGACAGAGTTGATGATGCATTAAACGCTACGAGAGCAGCGGTTGAAGAAGGTATCGTTGCAGGTGGTGGTGTTGCTTTTGTAAGAGCAATCTCTGCTTTAACCAACCTTGAAGGAATCAATGCGGATGAAACTACTGGTATTAAAATCGTAAAAAGAGCAATCGAAGAGCCATTAAGACAAATCGTTGCCAACGCAGGAGGTGAAGGTTCTGTAATCGTAGCTAAAGTTGCTGAAGGCAGCGGAGACTTCGGATACAACGCTAAAACTGACGAGTATGTAAACATGCTTGAAGCAGGAATCATCGACCCTACGAAAGTAACAAGAGTTGCCCTTGAAAACGCAGCTTCAGTTTCTGGAATGCTATTAACTACAGAGTGTGTTATCACTGAAATTAAGAGCGCAGAACCTGCCATGCCAATGGGAGGTGGAATGCCGGGAATGATGTAACAGCGTTTTTCTGAGACTATATAAATTTAAGCCGTTCAGATTTTTCTGGGCGGCTTTTTTTGAATATAAAGTTTTAATGCAAATAGCAGAATTGTAGCGAAATATTTTTACAGAAATTTTATTTATCTTTAAATTTTGTTAGTTATCTAAAATAATTTGATGATTTGCAATTATATAGCAAAAATAAAAACAACAGTAGCGCAATTATATATTTTTTATATTGGCGCAATGCGTAAATTTGGTATTAACTCAATTATAATCGAATATGAGTAAAATATTTACATTATTTTTATTACTATTTTCCGGGTTTATATATTCCCAAAGTATACTTAGCTATCTAAACTTTACGACAGAAAGTGATTTTTTTTCGAATAAACCGGTCTCTAAAGCGACTCTACTTTTTACTTTTTATAATAAATCCGGAGTTGAAAATAAAAAAGAAGTTATTACATATAATGTTGCTAATAGAGCGATGATTGAAATGAGATATGATGGCGATAATAATCTAAAGCAACGGCTTACCAGATTTTATGATGAAACAAACGTGCGAAGTACATTCAGAAGATTTGAAAATTGGCATCCAATCTTAGGCAGAACAGTTGAAGACGTAAACTACAGATACGATCAAAATGGCTTTCTATTGAACATTTCCGAAAAGAATGATAGAGGAATTATCCTTAGAGAAACGACTCTAAAAAACGATATAAAAGGAAACCCAATAGAGTTAATTATTTCAATAGGAAATGTGATTCAAGGTAGGGAAACAGCAGAATATTTTTACGATGAAAATCTGGTTGTGATAAATTATTATAATCAAAAGAATGATCTTAAAAATTCTATAAAGAACAAAATAAAAAATACAACCCCAGATTCAAAAGAGATAGTAAATGAATATGGGGATGTGATAAAGTCTCCGACTTTTGAGCAGGAAATTAAATATGACAAATCAGGGAACTGGATTAAAAAAATTCATTATCAAATTCAAAACGGGAATCGTATAAAAAAATCAGAGTTTATAAGAACTATTAAATATAAAAGCTAATACCCGCTTGTAAGAATAATGTCGGGAGACTTTGCATAGCTTGAATTGCATCTCATTTAAATTAATTGTATGAAATTTCTTTTTTACTTATTGATATTATTAATTGCACCTTATGCATATTCACAACATAAATTCAAATTGAAGCCGGAAACAAATAATTATGAATGTGCGTTAAAAAAAGAAAAAAAAATTGATAGAAAACTTGATAAAAAAGGTTATTATGGAAAAATATTTCAAATTGATAATAATATTACTTTAACAAAGAGTCACTTTATATATGTAGATATTGAAGACAATATCTGGATAGAAATCACAAAAGCATTAAAGACTTCTACTCCAACACAAAAAGAAATCTCTTCTCTCAGTTCAAAATCAAAGAATGATGTGTTTATTTTATTAAAAGACTTAAAAAGAGTTCTCCAAGAAAAACACAACATTTGTAATCTTAAAGAATATTACATCCGAATTGACTATGAAGATGTCGCAAATCATAAACTTCACAGATTTGAATATCGATTTGAATATAAACTACTAATGAAACTACTTAAAAATATTAATATGAAAAAAAACAAACAGGAAATTTTGAAGAAGATTTCAACCGGTACTGTTAATTTTTAAAAACACTAATCATAAACCAGTCAAAAGTTTTAAAATTCAACCAAGTTTTTATGTAATTTCGTCACCAACTGCACTAAATCAGAAACCAGCAAATACAAGGTCAATAAAAATACACAAAAAACCACTCCAATAAAAACCCGATGTCGCGGATTCCAATCCGTGACTTTTTCCCTATATTTAAAACATATTTTTCTACACAGAAAATCAATTCAACCAAACCTCAACGTCATTGAAAACAAAATTATTCCTCCTTTCACTTTTCGGTTTATGTTTAGCTAATGCACAAACCCTGAACTTTAAACATCTTGCGGATATGTCTGTTCGCAGAGGAGCGATAAGCAGTGCCATTGCAGGTGACAATATCTATGTGAGCAATGGGTATAAAGATACGGATGGTTATGCTAATTTTATTGAGAAATACAATATTAAAGATAACCGTTGGAGTGTTATCAATTCCAGTTTGGTTCCTAAAAGATTCGCCAATTCGGAGACTTACGATAATAAAGTTTATATTTTTAACGGTTGGGGAAACAGTCACCTTGAAATTGTAGACCTTGAAACTCATCAAAAAACGAAAGGAGCTGTTAATCATGCTTATACCGGAAATGCAGGTTCTGCCATCCATAACGGAAAAATATATACATTCGGCGGAAGTGGGCTAAACAATGCCGCCACCACTGTATTTTCTGATAGATTCCAATATTACGACATTGCTTCAGACACATGGCATCCGTTACCGAATATGCCAACAGCCAGAGAAGCAAGGGGCAAAATTGTGAATGATAAGCTTTATGTTATTGGCGGTTTTAACGGTACATCATCCCGCCTGGTCAATGTGTTTGATCTCAACAAAAATATTTGGACTGAGCAATACACGATGCCTGCTGCGATATCGGGTCATTCATTAGCGGTATTTGGCAATAAGATTTTTATCGCAGGCGGTTATAATAATCAAAATTTTTTGGCTTATTTTGATACAGAAACCAATAAATTGCATCAATTATCATCCAATATGATCCCAAGAAGGCATGCTGCTGCAGAAATATATAACAATAAATTATACATCATGGGTGGAAGTACAGCGTCTTCAACCAAATCAGCTATTAAAAGCATTCAGATTGCAGATATTAGCGAAGCAGCACTTTCCGCTAAATAAACCAGTGAAGATGTATTTAAATCAAAATATACAAACCGTTCATACTTTCTGGGCGGTTTTTTAATTTAAAATCAATTGTTAAATTTAAACGTTCATCATTTAAAAATTGTAATTTAAAAAATTATTTATCTGTCGCTACAAAACATAATCAACCATGTATTCAACTCTTGAAAAATTCATACGGAGTAAAAGTGAAATTGCTCCCCAAACACTGGAGAAAATTACATCCTGTTTTATACCCGTAACCTCAAAGCGAAACGAAATACTCCTGCAATCTGACCAGATCTGTAAACATTACTACTTTATTAACAAAGGATGTATCCGTTTATTCACCACTACAAAAGATGGTACAGAAAGCTCAAGGTACTTTGCTTTTGAAGGAAATTTTGCGACCGCCCTGCCTAGTTTTATTGATCAAAAACCGGCGAACGAGTATTTACAAACGATTGAAAAATCACAGCTGCTTTGTATTTCGAGGAAAGACTTTTATCATTTGACTGAAACAGTACCAGAGTTTGCCAAAATATATACTGAAATCTTAGAGCTTGGATTTATCATTGCACAAAAGAGAATTTATGGTTTCCAGGGATTTGATGCGTTAGATAAGGTGAAATGGCTGATTGAATATCAGCCGCAACTTTTACTTCGGGTATCCAATAAGATGGTAGCATCTTATTTAGGAATATCTCCTTCAACATTAAGCAGAATAAAATCAAAACTCTAAAAACGTTGACATAGCACAACGTTTTTGATTTTTCATGTATTTAACTTTGCATAAAAAGATAAGGATATGAAAATGCAATTTTTATTTTTACTGGTAAGTTATTGCCTGTGTTTCGGGCAAAGCAAAACCGAAAAAACAACACCGCCCTACTCCGCTGAAAGCTGCTATGTAAAATCTGTTAACAATCTAAGCATTGAAGCAGCATTAGAGTTGAAAAACCGTATCACAAAAGCAGCATCCTTAAAAAATAAAAATGTTTCTATTGCCATATTAGACGCTTCAGGAACAACAATATTAATTCTCCGTGGCGATGGTGTCGGGCCTCACAACACAGAGGCATCAAGAAGAAAAGCTTACACAGCTTTATCCACCAAGACTTCAACCCTTGTATTGTTACGAAATGCAGAAAAAAATGCTGACACAAAAAATCTGAATTCACTTCCTGAGCTACTTTTATTGAGCGGTGGAGTACCCATTTGGTACAAAGGTGACATCATTGGTAGTGTAGGAATATCTGGCGGCGGCAGTCCGGAAAATGATGACTGGATAGCTCGATCCGCATCAATACCTGAAATCGGGATCACAACAACAAAATAGTTTAACTTTAAAATAAATAGAAAATGAAAACATTCATCTTTACCATCCTTTTTGCACTTTTGTCAATAGAGGCTTCTGCTCAAAAAAATAATTTTCAGCTATCAAGTCATATCTTAGATGTATCTAAGGGAACCCCTGCCGCAGGAGTAAAAATAAAATTAGAAAAGTATAATGATCAATCAAAAATCTGGACTTTTGTTGATGAAAAAAATACAGATACAAACGGCAGGATTTCAGATTTTCTGTCCTCAGAAAAAAATAATCTGGGTATTTTCAAACTGACCTACTACACCAAAGATTATTTTAAAAAAAATAACACAGAAAGTTTCTATCCCTATATTGAAGTGATATTTGAAATCAAGGATGCAACTCATTATCACGTTCCTATAACGCTATCCGCTTATGGTTATTCTACGTACAGAGGTAGTTGATCATTTAATCAAGTTAGTGATTTATGTAAATTAAAACAACTCACTAACAAACGATTTTATCTTGTAGCTAAATGATAAACTAAAAAATACATACCGCTCATAATCCGAGCGGTTTTTATGCCGAGAGATAACATTTATATTTAAATCAACAATGACTTCTAATAAAATCATTGTGCTGACAAAAATTTTTTAAATACCAATTTCCAGTCTGTACCCCTTCCCGCGAATCACCACAATCTTAATATTCTGATCAATTTCCAGTTTTTTTCTGAGTTTAGAGATAAACATATCCAGACTGCGCCCTACAATCACACCGTCATCTTCCCAGATTTCTTTTTGCAGTCGGCTTCTCTCGATGATTTCGTTGGGAGACGATGCGAAAATAAGCAACACCCGGCTTTCAGTTGCGGTAAGATCTATGGTCTTTTCATTGATGATGAGCTTTCTGTTTTTTGCTTCAAAAATTATCGAGCCCAAAGTGAACATATCTGTCTGCTGACTTTCAGGTATAACTTTTTGTGACTTTACCGATTTAGATCTCATAAAAGCAAAACCGATCAATGCTAAAAATGAAAGACCACCAAAAAGATATGCACTTTTTGTTGTGTTGATTCCTGTCGGTTTGAATTTGATGCTGATCTTATAACAGGCTTTAGGTTGTTTTCTTCCAATACATGCTACAACATCATCTTTTTTATTTTTCGAAACAGCATATCCATAAGCCACACTTGAATTGCCACAGTTCAGAACGTTAACAATATAATCACTTGCAAGAGGATCTTTTGCCAACACCCGCTTTGTAAGATTCACCAGAGAATCCGGTTGAAACGTAAGTGTATTCTCAAAGTTGATCTCATATTCATTTTCTGCATTCTTTTTCACCGGAAGCACTCTTGATGTACTGTCACCTGATTGTAAAAGCAATTCATGGCCTATTCTGCGGAGTAACACTTCCCGTTTTGCAAAATCAAAGTCGTCATTGTCCTCCTTACTGAAAGCCGCACTGATCATAAAGATCCATGATAGGAATATGAATCCGAACAGGTATTTTCGCCTTCCTGAGAGGAGATTTTGACTAAGATGCATAGTGTCAAGTTATTATTTACAAAGTTTACAATTTTATTTACAATTCAAATCCCTAAATCCGAAAAATATCAAAGTATTTTCGCTGAATCAAATTTGACAGCACATGAAAAATCATAGTATATCTGATCTTATTTATCAAGAGAATCTAGAAGTAATTTTACGCCATTGTATAACTTAAAAACAATCAGTATTTAAAATTCTCTGTTTACCCTTTCGTTAAATTAAGCATCATGACCAATATAAATATTCAAATATAATTTAATAAACCTACAAGACTATGAAAAAAGTAATTTTTGCGCTCCTGTTACCACTGATTGTAGTGAGCGGACTCGTATTCGCCAATCGCGAAATCAAGAGTGAAACTCAAAAGAAGCAACTTTCTGCTACAGAACGGAATGCCGAGATGAAAAAATGGGAAGCTACGCCCGATGGTATCAAGTTCAAACAATGGGAAGAATCTCCCCGAGGTAAAAAAGTGTATGCCGCCGAAGATAAAATATGGAAGCACATTACAGAGTATACCAACATAGAGGGAACTGTAACCTCTCTTTCTCTTCCGCCAGGCTCTAGATTAGGTTTCGGAGTGATGGTCAGGATTAATGATGACGATTATATTGTAACATTTGATGCGGAAAAGTCTCAACTTGAGCAATTGCACAGCCTGAACGTTAACGACAAAATAATGATAAAAAGCCATCATGTATCGCACGCACCGAAGTATTCTTATCCTATCATATCTTGCGGATATCTCGAACGAGATCGTAAAGTAATTTTTAAAAGAATTCCTCGTAAAGGTGGCTGCTAAGTAAGCCCTTTATTTTTAGGTGTAATCTTGTCAAGGCATAAAATCTTGACAAGATTAATTGCAATCACCAATCATTAAAGAGGTCTTGTTGGCTCGATTTTAATTTTTAAGATCAATATAAATTAACCTCATCCCGCAGAATTTTTCTTGCCCGATTAATTGGATGTATGTATTATTGTAAAAAATTTATCAATGCATATTCAGATTTCTCAGGATTTTAAACAAAAAACCAAAGCAGCAGTCTCTTCTATCGTGATTTTTGTTTTTGTTTACATCCTTATTTTCCTCTTTACCATTGCTTTAGCATTAGCTTGTATCGGTGGCGGAATCTGGCTCATCGTAGCGAAACCAATGTTTTTAACACTTATGTTAGGAGCAGGATTGGCAGGAACAGGAATTTTCGTATTCTTTTTTATCATCAAATTTTTATTTAAAAAACATATCAACGATCTCAGTTATCTTACTGAAATAAAAAGATCAGACGAGCCTGAACTTTTTAAAATGATTGATGACATTGTAAAAGAAGCTGAAACAAACTTCCCGAAAAAAGTTTATTTATCAAACGATGTCAATGCAAGTGTATTCTATGATTCGAGTTTCTGGAGTATGTTTTTTCCGATCAAGAAAAATCTTACAATCGGACTTGGATTGATCAACACCACTACAAAACAAGAACTGAAAGCGATATTATCTCATGAATTCGGACATTTCTCACAGCGTTCCATGAAAGTAGGAAGTTATGTGTACAATGTAAATCAGATCATTTTTAATCTGGTGAATGAAGATTCATCATACCGTAATTCTATCGAAAAATTCGCAAGCTTCAGCGGTTATTTTACCATTTTTGCATCGCTCGCCATTTTCTTTACTTCAAAAATTCAGTGGGTTCTTGCGAAGATGTATTCTTATGTAAACATCCGTCACATGGCGCTTTCCAGAGAAATGGAATTTCATGCCGATGAAGTTGCCGCCAATATTGCGGGTTCTATTGCTTTAGAAGAATCACTCTTGAGATTAGAACTGGCCAACAATTCTTACAATAATGTGATCAATTTTTATGAAGCGAGAATTTCAAAAAACCAATCGAGTAAAAATATCTACCGCGAACAGTTTTTTGTCATGAATTTTCTTGCAGAGCAGAGCGAACTGGAAACTAAATACAATCTCCCACTTGTCAAACTTTCAGAATCAGGATTGTTTAATAAATCAAAATTGAATATAGAAAATCAATGGGCATCGCATCCATCTACTGAAGACCGGGTTGCAAAGCTCAGACAGCTTGGTATCGTAAAAGATATTGATGATCAGCCTGCAAGAGATTTATTCAAAAATTTTGAACAAACAGAAGAAAAACTGACTGCCAAACTTTTCTCCAACGTAAAATATGAGCGGGGCAGAACAGATTTAGAATTCGAAACTTTCAAAAACGAATTCGAAACACAATATCAGAAAGATTCTTTCGATAAAATTTTTAATAATTATTACGATAATAAGAACCCTGATTCAGAAGTTCAGGAAAATATTTCGTCAGAAGATATACCGTTCGAGAGTCTTTTCGACAACGAAAAGATAGAACTCGTTTACACTCTCATCGCTTTAGAAAGTGATAAGAAAACCATTGAAGCTATTGCCAAAAAAGAATTTATCTTAAAAACATTCGACTACGACGGTAAAAAATACAAAGCTGCCGAAGCCAAAAAACTAATCCCGGAAATTGATCAATCTATTGCAGAAATAAAAGACCTGATTGTAAAAAATGATTCTGATATTTATAATTACTTCCTGAAAATCTCAGAAAATCAGAATAAAAAATCAGGATTTAAAAGCGTTTATCAATCATTCGCTGATTATGACCAACTGTATGAAGAAAAATACAAGCTATATACAGATCTTGCAAATGCAACCGCTTTTATCAGTACAAAAACCCCTTTTGAGAAGATCAGGCATAATTTTATTGCCCTTCAGTCTCTTGAAAACCAATTAAAACAAGAAATAAGATTTCACCTTCAAAATCAGCGTCTCATCTCCGATTTGAGTGAAAAGGAAATAAAAGATTTGAAAGATTATATAGAGAAAGAGCATATCTATTTCCGTAATGAAGAGTATTTTGAAGCCAATTTGCACTTGCTGATGAACGCAATCAATACTTTGCCCTATTTTCTTCACCGAAAGTATTTTTTGATGAAAAAAGAACTGTTGTCTTTGATGAAAGAATTGGAAGACAACCAGCGTGTTGAAAAAGTTTATTAGTTGTGTTGTATATCTAACTATCTATAAATTGAGGAATTATCATGCAAAACACAAGAATTTTCACAACAGCATTCGCAAGTGTCTATCCACATTACCTGGCTAAAGCTGAAAAGAAAGGCAGAACCAAAGAAGAGGTTCATCAAATCATATTCTGGCTTACGGGATACAACGAATCTGGTTTCCAAAATGTACTCGAAAACAAAATAGATTTTAAAACTTTTTTTGATGAAGCACCGCAGATGAACCCGAACGTTTCATTGATTAAAGGCGTGATTTGTGGCTACCGTGTAGAGGAAATTGAAAATGAACTCATGAGAAATATCCGTTACCTTGACAAGTTAATTGATGAATTGGCTAAAGGGAAAAAGATGGAAAAAATCTTGAGAACTTAGTTATAATCAAATATTTTCGTCACTGTTTCATATTTTAATTATCTTCACAAAAAATTCACTTATGAAAACAACTTTATTATTTCTAATCACTTCTACGGCAGTATTGTCTGCGCAAACCACGATTACAAAGACATTTAATGATCCCATTATTGGGGAAACAGTCAACAATGTGAATGTCAACGGAACCGTTGATAATTCTGCAACCGGAGCTAATGCCACGTTCTCAAACAGCAGTTTGACACAGGGCTCAGCTTCAGTTACCACCTATTCTGCACCAACTTCAACAGAAATAACGACTTTCCCCGGAACAACCATTAAAATGACAGGCGGAGGAAGCACTGTATATTATAAACAGACCGCTGCCAAACTGGAAATTACAGGATTGGTAACACCAGATGCTACGTTTAATTTTTCAGCAAACAACGGAACATTTATAAGCTATCCTGCAGCATTCGGATATTCGGAAACTGATACCGCATCCGGAACATTTTCTGCAACTGCAGGTTCCGGAAATTTTAGCGGAACAATTACCATCAACGCCGATGCATCCGGAACGCTTCTGATCGGCGCAAAAACCTACACCAATGTTTTAAGAATAAAATCTGTACAGAATTTTTCGCTCACCTTGTTCGGATTTCCTGTAGGAACAGTTGTAAGCACAGCTTATACTTACTATGACAGTCTGCATAAGTTCCCATTGTTAAGCACAACCAATGCTGTCATCACAGCGCAGGGAGTACCACAGACAAGCAATGTTGCACAGGCTTTAAACGAAACATTTTTGTCAGTATCAGATTTTGTAAAGAAAGATACCTTTAAAATTTATCCTAATCCCGCTCAGGATTTTATTGAGTTTTCAGGAGATTTATCAACTTATTCTAAAGCAATTATCTACAGTTTAGATGGAAAAATGATTAAAAGTACCGATTTAAAATCCGTAAAAGTAGAAATTTCAGAATTGCCTCCTTCAGCTTATTTCATTGGGTTTTCAGGAAAAAATTCTCAATCTGAAAGCGTAAAATTTATCAAAAAGTAATTATCATTAATTATTTCAGAATATTTCAAACCGTTCTTCATTTTTAGAACGGTTTTTGATTTAACATAATTATAATGTTTTGTTCTTGCAGGTTTCAACAAATCAAACCATTTTTATACTTAATTTAAATCAAAAATATACCCATGAAAAAACTCTTTATTCTTGCCTCTTATCTTCTGATGTCAGAAGTCAGCGCTCAGCAAACAGTTATTACTGAAGTAAGTACAGTTCCTGAAGATAAAATGAATATTATTAAAACCAATATTACAGGTTATGCATTCAGAAATATCAATCTGTCTTATGAAAGGTCAATCAACCGTTGGTTTGCCATTAATGTAGGTTTTGGAACTGTAGCCGAGGGAAAAGTTCCGTTTATGAATTCTTTTCTGAACGATGAGGATGAAAAAGATTTTCAGAATTTAAAAATCAAAGCCACCAATTTTACGATTGAACCAAGGTTCTATATCGGGGAAGGTTACGGAAAAGGATTTTACTTTGCACCTTACTACAGATATTCAAAAGTGTCTACCAATACATTTGATTTCACTTATGATTATACCGCTTTTGGAACAACAGTTCCCATTCCTTTAAAAGGTTTAGGCGACGCAAGAGGAAATAGTGGAGGATTGATGGTGGGAGCACAGTTTTTTCTTAATAAACAACACAACCTTATATTAGATTTCTGGATTGCCGGTGCCCATTACGGTTCTGGGAAAGGAGATTTCAATTTAACGAGTGACATCATTCTCACTCCGGAAATGCAGGAACAGCTCAAAAAAGAGATTGAAAATTTAGATATTCCTTTTGTAGATTATACTGTAGAAACCAATCCGAATGGTGCAAGAGTAAAAATTGACGGACCTTGGGCAGGTTTCCGCAGTGGTTTTTCTCTAGGATACAGGTTTTAATTCAAAAAAACGCCGTTCACAAATCGTGAACGGTGTTTTTTTATTTGTAAGCATCTTTAAATTTTTCAATAAGATGATCTAATGTGTGACGCTGCACATATACTGTTCTTATATCATCATATCGTGGAGATTTGTAGAAAACTTCATGAAAATCCATACTGCCATTTCCTACTTTTACTATTTTTTGCACATCAATATTTAATTTCTTTAATTCTTCTCTCAGAACTTGAAATTCATCTTGTATAGTATCCATCATTATCATATTGTTTAGTTAAAATTACTGTTATTTATCTGGCTTACCCCCTATATATTAAACACCTCAGCCAAATATTTATTAAATTTAGTCAATTATTTTAAATTAACCATAGGGTTTACCATTTTTTTAATTAAAACACTAAATATCAAAAACTATACCTAAGTGTCTGTTTGTGAATAATAAATTAATTTAATGTGAATTTAATGTTAACAGATTGTTATTTTAAAGGTAAATTTTAAATATAAACTTCCAAGAATTTTGTAATTCTGGCTTAAAAAAATGCATTAATCAACAAGCGCTGATATTTGCATTTAACTCCTAGTCAAGTTTTGAATCAAATGTTCAAATAAATTACCAGATGAAAAAATTAAAAACATTTTTACTAATTAGCCTATGGTCATTTCCGATTGTCATTTTTTCACAGAACACCAAAGACAAGGTTAAAACTGTGAATACAAAAGAAAATCATAAAATGGTTGTGTATGATGAAAATACTCCTCATTTTATACAGTTCGGAATCATGTCGAGAAATCACGAAGAATTCAGAAAAAAATACGGAATCGCGGTGATCTACCAAAATTGTGTGATCAGCCAGTTTTTATCTCAGAAAGCAAAAGAAAATAATAAGTTGGTCGCTAAATTTCTCACAGAAAAATTCGGCGAAGTATGGAAAAAAGATCTTGGTTTTATTCCTTTCGGATTATAACTTCTCCACTATTTCAACTTCGTGTCTCAATTGTGCTTTATACAAAGTTGCGTAGTATCCGTTTTTGTCAAGAAGCTCAAGATGCTTTCCTTCTTCAACGATTTTACCCTGATCCATCACGATAATTTTATCTGCTTTTTCTATGGTAGAAAGTCGGTGTGCGATAATAATTGAAGTTCTGTTTTTGGTGATTTTTTCTGTCGCTCTTTGAATCAATTTTTCGCTCTCATGATCGATTGATGAAGTTGCCTCATCCAAAATCAAGATTTTCGGGTCAGATAAATAAGCTCTCAGGAAAGACAACAATTGTCTCTGTCCGAGTGAAATAGACGAGCCTCTTTCGCTTACCACATATTCGTAACCTCCGGGAAGACTTTCGATAAATTCGTCTACTTCAATTTCTTTGGCGCCGGCTTTTATTTTATCTAATGTTACCGATTCATCCCCGAACGCTAGGTTTTCAAAAATGCTTCCGTGGAAAAGGAAAACATCCTGTAATACAACACCAATATGACTTCTTAGATTATACAATTCATAATCTTTCAGTTCTACATCATCAATAAAAATTTCGCCAGAATTGATGTCATATAATCTTGTAATCAAACTGATAATTGTAGATTTTCCCGCTCCGGTTGCCCCGACAATTGCAACAGTTTCACCTGGATTTACTTTAAAATCAATCCCTTTTAAAACTTCCTGTTTATCGTCATAAGCAAAATGTACGGCTTTAAATTCAATCTTTCCGTCAAAATGATCTTTAGCAATTTTACCTTTATTGGGCATTGCGTAGTCTTCATCCATAATTCCTAGAACCCTTTCCGCACCTACAATTCCACGCTGAATATTATTGAAACGGTCTGCAATCTGTCTTAACGGCCGAATCAACATTGAAATAAACTGGATAAATGCAATGACAACACCTGCACTAATTGTAATATAACCACCATAAAAAAGGACAAAACCAATGAAAAGTGAAGAAATCAATTCAACAACAGGAAAAAACAGTGAAAAGATAAAAACCGTTCTCAGCAAAGCACTCTTCAGAGTGATATTAATCTCATCAAATTTTTTAAATTCTGCCTGTTGCCTGTTGAAAACCTGAATAATCGGCATTCCTGCTAATCTTTCCTGAACAAACGAGTTTTGGTTGGAAGTCCAGTTTCTTTCATCACCAAAAGCTTTTTTTAATCTTTTCTGGAAGAATCTTGTTATAACAACCATTAAAGGTAAAATAGCCAATGAGATATAACTCAAATGCACATCGACCTGAAACATCATAAACAAGACGAAAATAATTCTCAAAACGTCTCCGAAAACCATCAAAAAGCCGTCTGTGTAAACCGTCGCAATCGTTTCAACATCACCAACGGCACGAGTCACAAGCTGCCCAATCGGAGTTTTATCAAAAAAAGCAGTTCTGAAATAGATCAGTTTATTATACAATCGCTCACGAATATCTCTGATGACATTTTGCGAAATATAGTTTGAAAAATAAACTAAAAAGAAATTTAAGATCGTTTCGGCAAAAACCAATCCTACCAAAGCATAAATATGCTTCATCATCAACGCTTCATCTTTCAGCTTAGTAATGTCATTATCTACAATCTGCATGGTAAGATAAGGTCTGTAAGTAGAAACTATGGATAGGATAATAGAAATAATCAGGGTAAAAATAAACCATGAACGAAACTTCATACCGATGAAGAAAAGTCTCTTTACAATTGCCCAGGTATCTTGTTTTTTCATTATAGAATTGACGTAAAGAATTAATTTGAAAAATTCTCTGCAAAATTAAGACTTTAAAATTTTACAAACTGATAACTATGTAGAAAAAACTGATTACAGCCATTATAATAAACAATAATTAACCTCAAAAGCGAGTAACTGTTTGGTTCTAATCAAATTCATACCCCACATCCACCAGAAAAAGCCCGTGAGCGGGTGCAGAAGTTCCGGCAGAGTTCCGGTTTTTGTCCTCAATCACTTTGCGTAGATCTTCAGGCAGAATTTTCCCGGAACCCACCTCAATCATCGTTCCTACCACAGCTCTCACCATATTTCTGAGGAAACGGTTGGCTGAAATAGTAAATTTCAACTCAGTTCCGTTTTGTTCCCATTCTGCTTTATACATTTTACAGAGATTGGTTTTGTTGTCGGTGTGCAATTTAGAAAAGCTTGTAAAATCTTCATATTCAAAAAGAATTTTACAGGCTTCATTCATTTTATAAACATCCAGATTTTTTCTCCAGAGTTGCCAAGCGGAATCCTGGGTGAATGGATTTTTCTCCAGCGAAATGTAATACTCATATGTTCTGAAAGTAGCATCAAATCTAGCATGAAAATCGTCTTTAACTTTAAAAATTCTTTTAACAGAAATATCTGCAGGAAGAAAACTATTGAGTTGATGAGTCAGCTGATTGCTTAGAATCTGCTCGGTCTCAAAATGAGCATACATTTTCTTGGCATGAACTCCAGTGTCTGTTCTCCCCGCTCCTACTGTTTTAATTTTCTCCCGTAATATGGTGGAAAGTGCGTTTTCAAGTTCTTCCTGGACAGAAATATCTTTCGGCTGAACCTGATAACCAAAATAATTTTTACCGTTGTATGAAAATTCTATAAAATACCTCAAATCAAAATAAGTTTATTTTTTAAACTAAGCTATTCCTACTTAAGAATTTTACTTCAGGATGAGCTTAAAACAATATTGCAAAAATAATTTAATTTAACAATAATTAAGAAATGATTTTTGAAAATAATTGTTGATAAATCATAGACATATTCTAAAAAATCGTCTATAAAATTCTTATTTTTGCCAACGTATGAAAAGATGGTATCTCTATCCTTTTTCTTTAGGTTATCACATGGTTACGGGCGTCCGAAACACCATGTATGATCTGGGAATATTAAAATCCACGAAATTCACCACTCCGATTATTAACGTCGGCAATCTTTCTGTGGGCGGAAGCGGAAAATCGCCAATGGTGATGTATTTGGCTAAATCTTTATCTAAATATTACAGAACCGGAGTACTGTCTAGAGGTTACGGAAGACTGACGAAAGGGTATGAAGTGACCAACTACGACAGCAATTATAAAACTGTGGGTGATGAGGCGATGCAGTTATTTGAACGTTTCAAAAACCGTTTTGTAATTGCAGTTTCTGAAGAGCGAGTTCCCGGAGCCAAAAAAGTAATCGGTGATATGGATCTTGATGTTTTGATTCTTGATGATGCAATGCAGCACAGAGCGATCAAAGCCGGATTTAATATTTTGATGACTGATTTTAATGATCCTTATTTTAAAGATCATCTTCTCCCGGCAGGAGATTTGAGAGAATCGAGAGCGGGAGCAGGCCGTGCAGATATCATCATGGTCAGCAAATGTCCCGATGAACTGACGGAAGAAACCAAACAATATTACATCTCAAGAATAAGACCCGCTCATAATCAGAGAGTATTTTTCTCATCGATTGGATATGATGAAAATGTATATTCAAAAGATAAAATGTTGCCAGACAATAACCTCAGCTATTATGACATTCTGCTCATCACAGGTATTGCCAACCCAAAACCTTTGCTGAATCATTTGTCTAAATTTTCTCAGAAAGTAAAACATTTGAAATTCAGAGATCATCATAATTTTTCTGATGCGGACATCAAAAATATCGTAGCAGAATACAAAAAACTGGGAGAGTATAAATTGATTCTGACCACAGAAAAAGATTATGTACGTTTGAAAACTTTCGATTATCTGCGAGATCTGGTTTATTATTGGCCGATCAATGTCGTTATTGACAAGAAAGAAGAGTTCAATCAAATGATATTGAATTACGTTAACAAAAAATAATTTATCCATATAAACACAAATTAAATTTTAATGAAAAAAGAATTTATTGGGTTTTATAATCCTACGAAAGAAGAAACTGATAAATCTTGGGATGAAGGTATATTCTGTTTTGATGCTAATTCTATTCTAAATCTTTATCGCTATTCAGAAAGTACAAGAAACGATTTTATTAATGCTTTAAATTCTATTCAAAAAAGACTTTTTATACCATACCAAGCTGCATTTGAGTTTCACAAAAACAGACTTATTGTAATAGCTGGTACAAAGTCTGCATATAAAGATTTAGAAGATTCGTATAAAAAATGTTTTCAAGAAAACATTGAAAAACAACTTGATAGATTTAAAAAGCATCCTTCATTAAAATTAGATTCTTTAGAAAAATTAAATAGTAAATTCTTGCTTCAAATATCAAAAGAATTAGAAGATCAGCAAAAAACGCATCCTGATTTTGAATATGATGATTCTTTGCTGTATTCCATAACAGATCTGTTTCAAAATAGTATAGGGAAGGATTTTCAAAAATCAGATTTAAAGAAAATCTACGATGATGGTAGAGAAAGATATGCAGAAAAAATTCCCCCAGGTTATATGGACATGGAGGAGAAAAAAAATAAGGGAGATAGAAATATTTATGGAGATCTCATAATTTGGAAAGAATTAATTGAGTACACAAAGAAAGAAAAGAAACCAATAATTTTTGTAACTGACGATAGAAAAGAAGATTGGTGGACTATTGAGAAAGGTAAAACAATAAGACCTAGGGAAGAACTAATAAAAGAATTTTATGATTTAACTGGGATTCGGATTTTAATTTACAATGCTGATAGTTTTTTACATTTCGCTAAAGAAAGAAAACTCTTACCAGAAATTGATGATAAAACATTAGAAGAAATTAAAGAAATTCGTGTTTTTGATGAGAAAACTAATTCAAAAATAGAACTTGTTAACCCCACTTATCGACGTAAAGCAAAATATTATGGCGGTTCATCGCTTTCTTCATTAAGTCAAGATGAAATTAATAAATTATCCACAAACATTAATTATGAGAAAATTGCCTCAGAGTTAGATAAGTTATTTAATAATGCCAAGGATGTAAGCGTTAGAAAAGATATAAACGAATAATAACTTCTTCTTTCAAGAAATTATTTTTAAGTTTCATTTTTAAATTACATTTCAATGTTTAGATTTGTAAAAAAAATAGAATGAAGCAGTTAATAACATTTTTGATGTTGGGTATTTTCACTTTAGGATGCTCTCAAAAAACACCTGAAGTTACAAAAACTCAGTTTTCAAAAGTAGCCTTAAAGCAACAACTTGAAGATGAAAACGGTAAAAAAATAAGTGTTCAGGAAATATTAAACCAACATAAAGGAAAAGTTTTGGTGATCGATTTTTGGGCAGGTTGGTGCAGAGATTGTTTAAAAGCACTCCCCAAAGCTGAAGAATTAGAGAAAAATAATCCAGACATCGATTTTGTTTTCTTTTCACTCGAAAGATCAAAAGAGAAATTTGACAGCAGTCTTGAGAGATTCAATATGAAAGAAAAAGAAAATTATTGGTTTTCGACAGGCTGGAAAAATGATTTCAACGATTATGTCGACCTCAACTGGATTCCCAGATACATGGTGATCAACCAAAAATCGGAGATTGCAAAATATTACGCCATTTCTCCTGAAGATCCGGAAATTCAGGCTACGATAGACAGACTTTTGAAATAAAGCAAAGTTTGATGCTAAAGCTTAAAATTTTTACATTGAATAATAAAATATTAGAATCCATATCTTTGTGATATGGATTTGCCTTTTCCGCTCCGCAAAATAATTCATGTCGACATGGATGCATTTTATGCTTCCGTGGAGCAGCATGACAATCCCGAACTGAGAGGAAAAGCACTTGCTGTAGGCGGCGGACATCGCGGTGTAGTTGCAGCAGCAAGTTATGAAGCCAGAAAATTCGGGGTGCGCTCTGCAATGCCGAGTAAGACTGCGAAAGAAAAATGTCCGCATCTTATTTTTGTTTCGCCAAGATTTTCGAGGTACAAAGAGATTTCAAGAATGATTCGTGAGATTTTCTATGAATATACAGATCTGGTAGAACCCCTTTCACTGGATGAAGCCTATCTTGATGTAACCAAAAATAAAAAAGAAATAGAATCTGCCAATCAGATTGCCAGAGAAATTCGTCAGAAAATATTTGAACAGACGGGTTTAACAGCTTCGGCAGGAATTTCTGTCAACAAATTTTTGGCGAAAGTAGCTTCAGATATTAATAAACCCAACGGGCAAAAAACAATTCATCCAGAAAAAATTGAAAAATTTTTGGAAGAACTTCCTGTCGAAAAATTTTATGGTGTCGGAAAAGTAACTGCCAATAAAATGTTTACTTTAGGGATATTTAAAGGCAAAGATTTAAAGAAAAGATCGCTGGAAGATTTAACCAGACTTTTCGGTAAATCAGGAAAATACTATTATGATGTGGTAAGAGGAATTCATCATTCTGAAGTTAAGCCTCACAGGATTCAGAAAAGCGTAGCAGTTGAAAGAACTTTCTTTGAAGATCTTTCTGATGAGCAACAGATCAATGAAAAACTTGGCAGCCTTAGTGAAGAACTTCACAATCGGCTTCAGAAAAACAATATTAAAGGCAGATCTTTAACGTTAAAAATAAAATATAAAGATTTTTCACTGTATACAAGAAGTATTACGAAGGAAGAATACTTCACCACATCACAAGAATATTTTAAAATTTCAAAAAAACTTTGGGAACTCCGTCCCTACGATAAAGCGGTACGATTATTGGGTCTGTCGTTATCTCATCTCAATACCGAAGAAAAAAAGCAGATTTCTGTTCAGCTGAAGATTCGTTTTGAGGAATTCGAAGATTAGATAGTAATTTTCATTAAATTGATACTACCAAATACAATAACTATGAACCAGACAATGATTCAATTTTTCCATTGGTACAGTGACGGAGACGGTGTACTATGGAAACATGCCGAAAAAGAGGCAAAATATTTATCACAATTAGGAATCACATCCGTTTGGTTTCCTCCAGCTTACAAAGGAACAAACGGGGGGAATTCTGTAGGATATGATGCATACGATCTGTATGATTTGGGCGAATTTGACCAAAAAAACAGTGTAAAGACCAAATACGGATCGAAACAAGAATATCTTGATTGTATCAAAGCTTTAAAAAAAGAAAACATACAGGTCATTGTTGACATTGTTTTGGGTCATAAAGCAGGTGGCGATGAGCTTGAAACCTTTAAGGCTGCTAAAGTGGATGAAGAAAATCGTGAAAAAATAATTTCAGATTTTTCTGATATTCAGTCATACACCAAATTTACATTTCCGGGAAGAGGAAAAAAATACTCAGATTTTGAATGGAATTTCACCTGTTTCAGCGGTGTAGATTATGCAGAAGGAAAAGAATCTCACATCTACAAAATTCAATCTGAATACGGTAACGACTGGGAAAAAATGATCGATGACGAAAAGGGAAACTACGATTATCTTATGTTCAATGATGTGGAACATAGAAATCCTCACGTGCGAGAAGAACTCAACAACTGGGCACAATGGTATATTGAACAGACAGATTTTGATGGTGTAAGATTAGACGCCCTGAAGCATATCTCTTATGATTTCTATAAAGAATGGTTGACGATGTTGCGTTCCAATTCCGGTAAAAACATCTTTGCAGTTGGAGAATATTGGGCTCCCGGGCAACTGAATTTACTTCAAAAATATATCGATACAACGGAAGGCTGCATGAGTCTTTTTGACAGCTCGCTTCACCACAATTTTCACACTGCATCTAATGAAGGTGACTCGTATGATTTGCGGAGAATTTTTGAGGAAACTTTGACTGAAGCCGACCCACTGCATTCTGTAAGTATTGTTGATAATCATGACACTCAACCATTACAGGATTTGGAAGCACCGGTAGAAGGATGGTTTAAACCTTTAGCCTATGCTTTAATTTTATTGAGAGAAAATGGTTATCCGTGTGTTTTTTATCCCGATCTGTATGGTGCAAGTTATAAGGATAATGACCGTGAAGGAAACGAACAGGAAATATTTCTGGATAAAGTGGACGGTATTGAAGAAATGCTGGTTGCCAGAAAAAACAATGCTTATGGCTTTCAGAGAGATTATTTCGAAGACGCAAACTGTCTTGGCTGGACTCGTGAAGGTGATGAAGAACATGAAGGTCTTGCCGTAACGCTCAGCAATAAAGACGCATACAATAAACCTATGGAAGTAGGAAAAAGATATGCCGGTAAAAATTTTGTTGATGCTTTAAAAAGATTCGAAGATACAATTATCATTGATGAAAATGGATGGGGAAACTTTCCCGTTCCTGCAGGTAATGTGAGCGTCTGGATACCAGAATCACCTAAAAAATAATTTATTTACAACTATTAATTTAAATTCAAACATAATTAAAAAATGAATACATACACAGTAAAAGCTTACGGTACGGAATCTAAGGAAGCCGACTTAAATGAAATGAATATTGAGAGAAGAGAAACAACCGCAAAAGATGTAGAAATAGAAATTCTATATTGTGGTGTTTGCCACTCAGATCTTCACACAGCAAGAAACGACTGGGGCGGAACAAAATATCCTGCAGTTCCCGGGCACGAAATCGTAGGAAGAATCACAAAAGTTGGAAGTGAAGTTTCAAAATTCAAAGTTGGAGACTTAGCCGGAGTCGGATGTATTGTAGACTCTTGCGGAACTTGTGAAAGCTGTAAACAAGATCTTGAACAGTATTGCAAAAACGGATTTATCGGAACTTATAACGGAAAAGATGAGCATTTAGGAGGTCATACTTTCGGTGGATATTCTGAAAAAGTGGTGGTAGATGCAGACCATGTTTTGAGAATTCCTGAAAATTTAGATTTAGCTGCTGTTGCACCGCTTCTTTGTGCCGGAATTACAACCTGGTCGCCTCTGAAACACTGGAATGTAGGATCTGATTCTAAAGTTGCTGTCGTTGGCTTAGGCGGATTGGGTCACATGGCAATCAAACTGGCAAAAGGTTTGGGAGCTGAGGTTACTTTATTCTCAAGAACTCCGGGGAAATCTGAAGATGCAAAACAACTGGGTGCCGATCATGTGGTCATTTCTACAGATGAAGAGCAGATGAAATCTGTTACAGGAAAATTTGATGTAATTATTGATACTGTTCCTTATGACCATGATGTAAATCCTTATATTTCGACTTTAAATGTCAACGGAACTCATGTTTTGGTAGGTTTTATTGGTAAAATGGATGAAGCACTTTTTACTCCGCCAATGATTATGGGAAGAAAATCTGTTGCCGGTTCTGTTATCGGTGGAATCGCTGAAACTCAGGAAATGCTTGATTTCTGCGGAGAGCACAATATTGTTTCTGAAATTGAAATGATTAAAATGCAAGACATCAACCATGCTTACGAAAGAATGCTGAAAAGCGATGTGAGATACCGTTTTGTGATTGACATGAAATCTTTGTCATAGACTTTTTAAAGATATATTTAGAAATACCCTTCGCTCTGAAGGGTATTTTTTTTGTTTAAATGAGTTTAAAATCTTTTGAATTTATTTTGAAGATTAAGGAGACTACGCAGACTTTATCTTAAAAAAGCTGCTGATATTATTTCTGCTCCATATCCTGATATGCCCACTCTGCCATCGCATCAATCACAGGAGCGAGTTTATTTCCTGCTTCACTCAGTTTATATGTTACGTGAGGCGGAACAACCGGTTTTGCGGTTCTGATGACAAGTCCGTCATTTTCTAATTGTTTTAAATGCTGAATCAACATTTTTTCCGTAACTGTAGGAATTGCTCTTTTCAGTTCGCTGTATCTTTTCTCTCCTGTAGAAAGCTGAAACAGAATAACAGGTTTCCAAAAACCGGAAATCTTTTCCATGACATACATTACGGGACACTGATCCAATAAATGTTTTCTGTTTTCCTGAATGGTAGAATTTTCTTTGATTGCCGTCATGTTACATACTTTAGGGTAAGTACTTGTATAAAAGTAAGTACAAATATAACTTTGTTATCAGAAATAAACAACATCTAATATTAAAAAATTCACTCATGAAAATTATCATCACAGGTTCCCTTGGGAACGTCGCTAGACCATTAGCACAGCAATTAATTAAAGAAGGTCACGACATTACAGTAATCAGCAGCAACGAAGCAAAGCAATCAGAAATTGAAACTTTAGGTGCAAAAGCCGCTATCGGATCGATTTCAGATTTAGAATTCCTGAAAGAAACTTTCTCCGGAGCCGATTCGGTTTTTCTGATGACTCCGCCTCTTGTAAGTGAGAGCAATATTATACAAAATACCATTAAAATTGGTGAAATTTACGCTGATGCTATTGAAGAAACAGGAGTAAAACGTCTGGTAATGCTCAGCAGTGTAGGCGCAGATTCTCCAATAGAAAACGGACCCATTGCAGGTCTTTATCATATTGAAAAAATGTACAGCGATCTTGAAACCGTTTCTTCAACTTTTCTTAGAGCAGGGTATTTTTATATTAATTTCTTCAATGATATTCCGTTAATTAAAAATGCCGGAATTATCGGAGCCAATTACTCTGCTGAAATTAAAGTTCCATTGGTACATCCGAAAGATATTGCAAAAGCAGCAGCTGAAGAACTGGTAAAAACCTCATCTGACCAAAAGATCCGTTATGTGGTAAGTGACAACCTTGAAGCAAGAGATTTTGCGAAAGTATTGGGTTCAGAAATTGGAAAACCAGATTTGCCTTGGGTAGAATTTACGGATGAACAGACTTTTGAAGGAATGTCACAAGCCGGACTTCCCGAAGAAATGGCGAAACTGTATGAAGAAATGGGAAGAGGAATAAGAAATGGTGTCGTACAGGATGATTTTATTAAATATGGTTCGCCCATTAATGGTGAAACGAAATTGGAAGAATTTGCAAAAGAGTTTGCGGATCAATTTAATTCTTTATAGTTGCAAGAGTTTCGGCGGGCCTTTGGCCCGCCGAAACTCTATTCATATATTCTATCTGCTCCTTTTTATTTTTTTCAAAGTTTTTTTCAGGACTTTCAGCTTTCCGTCAATTTTGTTTTCCAATTTTAGGTCTAAAATTTCAGCGATAAGCGGATAAACATTTACATTTTCAAATTCATCAATAATTAAATTATTTTTAATTTCAGATCCCCATGCGTAAAACACTGCTTTCATTTCAGGTACTAATTTTGGATCATAGCCGTGTTTTCCTAGAGATGTTTTCTGATCTTTTTCTAAAAATACTTTGGGCGCTTTCGGAATCAGGAGAATCTGCCCTATCCTATTATACCGATCATCCTTGGTTGCGAAATGTAAATATTTAGGCAACTTTTTATCCAGATAAACCTCGTAGTCATCTGTTTTATTTTCTTTTAATTCTTTAAAAATATCTTTCACTTCTTCTGAGTTTTTTACATACACCCTTGCCAAAGTCTGAGAATTATAAAAATCAAATCTTTCTTTGTTGAAAAGAATTTTAGGAATTTCCAGAGGATTTCCGCCATCAACCTGTATCATACCGTGATCGGAAACGAAAATAAAATTGACATTTTTCAACCCTAACTTATTTACTTTCTCAACTAAATTTCCAATTGAGTCATCTATCAAATGAACTGCTGCATCTGTTTCTTTAGCATCCGGACCAAAATGATGTCCTGCTCCATCAACTTCCGGAAAGTATAATGAAATAAAATGCGGTCTTTGATCTTCCGGTAATTTTAACCAATTAATTACTTTATCAACTTTTTCTAAAGGTTTAAACTTTTCATGATACGGATAATAATAGGTTGGTCTTTTTCCTCCTGCATCACTTGCAGAACCTACCCATTGTAACGAAGCACTCAACATTCCTTGTTTTTCCGCCAATGCCCAAAGCGGAATTCCGCCGTACCATTTTCCTTCCTCCACAATTTCTTTTTTGTTCATGGCGTAGTTTTTCTTCAATTCATAATCGTAAAAGAAGTTATCAACCAAACCATGATGAGAAGGGTATAATCCGGTAACCAAACTCCAGTGATTCGGAAAAGTGATACTTGGATAGCTAGGAGTCATAGCTTTAGCCTGAACTCCAGCTTTTGAATATTTTAAAAGGTTTTCAGCATTATATTTCTTGGCATAATCGTATCTGAAACCGTCCGAAGAAATCATAATTACGTAAGGTTTTGATTGTGCTTCTATATTATTGAATCGGTTGGGAATAATCACCTGAGCAGTATCTGAAATTGTCTTTTGAGCAAAAACAGAAACACAAATAAGAAACAGGAAAAACGAAAGTCCTTTCATTATGAATTTTTTGGCAAAGGTAGTTCGTGTAATACTTTGTAAAAAATTTGTCAGATTAAAAAAACATTATTTATTACGTCAGGTTCTGTCGCATTAGAATGACATCTTTGCATTAAATAAAAGTAAAGTAAGTTTTAGCTGTATGAAAGATTGAAATATATTTTTATATTAGCAAAAAATTAATAGCAACTAAAAAAACTCTATGATGAAAAAACTCTACACGAGTGCATTCCTTATATGCACTGCTGCAATATTCTATGCTCAGGATGTGGTATGGCAGAAAGACATCAAATCCTCCACTCAGGATTTTCTTTCTCAGGTAACCACCACGATCGATCAGCAATATCTCATTACAGGAAGTTCCATTCATGCAAAAAAACTGACTCCGAAAACAAACAAAACAACGGTTACGATTTTCACTTGGTCAAGCTCAACCAACAGGGTGAGGAAGTCTGGGAAAAATATTTCTCGGGACAGAACCATGATTTTCTTTCTGCCACAGTTGCGACACAGGAAGGCGGTTTTTTACTGGCAGGAACTTCGTACTCCAATGCAGGTTTAGACAAAAAAGACAATGCAAAAGGCGGCAGCGACATTTGGTTGATAAGAATCAATGAATTCGGAGATGAACTCTGGCAGAAAACCTTGGGATCAACTTCTGATGAAGAAGCGAAAGCAGTGATTCAAACCACAGATTTCGGATTTTTTGTAGCCGGAAATGTTCAGAATGCTCCAAAAGGTTACGGTTCGAAAGATGTAGTGATCTCAAGACTCGATAAAAACGGAAAAGAACTGTCACAAATCATTTTAGGCGGAAAAGGTTTGGATGAAGTGGAAAAGATGATTCCTACTTTGGACGGCGGTGCTTTGCTCGGAATTTATTCAAGAAGTACTGTTGGTGGTTCAAAGAAAACCGAAAATTTTGGTGAAGGAGATTTTTGGATTGTCAAGCTAAATAAAGAAGGAAAAGTAGAATGGGAAAAAAACTTTGGAGGTAAAGGCGATGACCATTTAAGAACTTTGGCAATGACTTCTACAGGATTTCTTGTAGGTGGTGAAAGCCGTTCAGAAAAATCCGGAAATAAAACAACAGGAATTGAAGAAGGAACCGATATCTGGTTGATTTCTTTAAATGACCGGGGCGAAGAACTTTGGCAAAAATCCTACAATTTTAAAAACAGGGATGTTTTGATGGGGATGAATGTGATTCAGAGGAAAGATGACAGAGAAAAGAATAAAGATTTAACTCAGGGAATTTTACTCGGCGGTTACACTCAGGCGGAAGGCAGAATTGAAACCGATGACGAAACCTTCTGGATGTTGTATTTAAATTCTGAAGGCAGTGAACAGTGGAGAAAACATGTAAAAGGAGAATCGAGACAGAAGGAAGAACGTTTGTCTGACATCAAATTAAACAGAGACGGCTCAATTATTTTAGCTGGAACCAGTGCCGAAGAATTAGGAAAGGAAAACTGGAAGATCGTTAAGCTGGGAGATAAACAGCTTGATCAATTAATTGAAAAACAAGACATCAAAATCTATCCGAATCCGGTATCGGATTACTGTTATGTGGAGATTGGATTCGATTTTAAGGAAGCGGATATTACGCTTTATGACATGGGCGGAAGACAGCTCCAAACACTAAAAACCAAAAACAAAGTGACCAAGATTAATACGCAGAATTTGATTCAGGGAGCTTATCTGGTAACCATTAAAACAGATACGAACAAAACGGCGAATGCTAAATTGATTAAAAAGTAAACACACATGAAGAAAATACTATTGCCATTAATTATACTGGTGTCACAATATCATTTTTCTCAGACAGCGGAACCGCCAACGTCTGTAAGCAATCCGATGGACAATATCAAACAATTATTTCCTGCAGCACCTGCGGCAAACAGTCTTATGAAATTTGAGGAAGTTCCGGTAAGCAACTATACAGGAATTCCTGATATTAAAATACCTATCGCAAATCTTTCAGCTAACAGTCAGATTGCAGTAGGGGTATCTTTAAACTATCATCCACTCAATGCAAAACCTGATGATAAAGCCGGCGATATCGGTTTGGGCTGGAGTTTATTTGCAGGCGGAAGCATTACACGAACAGTACGCGGTACACCGGATGATCAGGCTGTTTTAGCAGCTATGGGAGGTATACCGACCATAGGAATTTATTTTGATGAGTTTACGTCAAAGTTTACAGATAAAAACTATACCAGAAAATATCTTGATGCCCAGGCAACCGGTATTGGTCTGGATCCCAGCAATCCTCAGTTTAAAAAATTGTTTTATGAGGCGGCATTTATCAATAGATATGATACGGAATACGATCTGTATCAATACAATTTTATGGGGCAAACAGGGAGATTTATCATTAAAAAAGATTCTGATAATCATCTGTTCGTAGAAAAATTAGATAGAAACAATCTTAAAATAACCATCATAACTTCAAATCCTAATAATGCTTTTGAACCGACGGCTTTTGTGATTACTGACGAACAGGGAAATAAATACACTTTTGATACAGTAGAAAAATCAACCCGGTCTACATTATCAAATAAAGTGGGTTTCAAAGGATTTATCAATACCAATGAATCATCTTTGGGAACAACCATCTCTGCTTTTCACCTCACCAAAATAACTGATTCGGCAGAATCAGAATTTGTGAAATTTAATTATTATCCCGAGGAGCATCAAGTGTATTATACAGACAATTCTCAGGTCTACAGAGCTATGGATATTCCGCTCACTCCTCAACAGTTTCCTTTTGATTCTGAAATACCGGCATCACAGGAAACCAATAGTACCACCACCAATACCGGTGTAAGAATTTTGCAGAACATTGAAGTTCCCGGTAAAGGGAAAATTAACTTTACCTATCTGCAGGGCAGGCAGGATTCTAATTTCACAAATCCCCAACAACTTCATAAGCTGGATAAGATAAGTACAACAGATTTTGCAGGAAAAACATTAGAGACTTATCAATTTGATTACGATTATTTTACCTATAGAATATTGGGAAGAGATATGGACGATAAACGGCTTTTTCTCTCAAAAATAACAAAATACAATTCTGCTTTATCTAAAGAGTTTGATTACGTTTTTGATTATTATCAGAATAATTCTGGCCTCAATTTAGGAAAAGATCACTGGGACCATTTTAACTGTGTAAAGCCTACAGCCAATTACCTTTTGGCAAAAGAAGCATCTGTAGAATGCATGCCTGTCAATATTCTGAAAAGCATGAAACTTCCATCGGGAGGAGTGAGGGTTTTTGATTTTGGTGCCAATACCTATTCTTTTACCGGTGATCAGCCTGTAGATATTTATCAGAATCCGGATAACTGGACGGCGTCTACCAATGAAGTTACCTATCTGAAAACAGAAAATAATGCACGAAAATATTTCTTTACAATAGCCAGTCCTCAAACTGTAGATATTCAGACTTTTGCGAGTCAGACAACAGCTTATCCGTGGAGCGTTTCTTTTTTCAGAAAAGAAGGAAATACATATATCCCTGCAGGAAGTGTGGGACCAGCCGTAGATCCTGATCCTGCTTTTCCGCAGGACCATACAAGATATTTTGAAGCCGGAGAATATTACACGGTATTCAATGTAGATTTTATGGCAAATTACAGTGGTACTGTTAATTTTACCGTAACCCATAAGACAAAAAAAACCACCAATCTTAAAAATTATTTAGCAGGTGGCGGTGTAAGAATCAACAGCATAAGCTATTACGACAAACCAGGAGATACCCAACCTGCGAAAAAAATAAATTTCTCTTATACAGATGCTGCTGATATTTCAAAAAGCAGCGGTGCACTGGTGTTTCCCAAACCTCTGCATCACTACACGTATAATTATGCAAATACCTTTGTTTATAAATGTACTACGATAACAAAAGGATGCCAAGAAGATTTCAATAATACATTTACTGTTTATTCTTCTGATAACTTTTTGCCGGTACAGAAAACGCAGGGTGCAGATGTAGGTTACCAGAGAATAAAAGTTTCAGAAAACAATAAGGGGGAAAGCATTTATATCTACAGCTCTCCCATCGATTCTCCCAATCCGGAACTGATGTCTTCAGAATTTCCGCCATTTGCTCCGATTGGAAATTATGATTATAAAAGAGGTTTGCTGAATGAAGAACAGAGAAAGGACAATGCTTCCAGTCTTTTGTCTAAAAAAATCAACCTTTACAGCACTTCAGATACAGAAAAACTGACCGGTCTTAACTTAAGACATATGCAATCCCCTTATACAGAGTATCTCTATGCAAGTGGCTTTAAAACCTATGAGCAATATGTAGCGGGATGTGTGAATGTTTTTGATCCCAGCAATTACTGTGCAGGAAACGGAGGTGATCCTTCAGGAATTATCGCAAAAACTCCAAGCCGGGAAATTGTAGGCAGAGCCAATCAGAATCATTCTGAAACCACAGAATATCTTAACGGAAAAACCTTAAAAACATACCAGGACAATACTTTTAACACAAGAGATTATCCTACCAAACAGGTGACTATTCATTCAGATTCAAAAATTACTGAAACCAATTACCAGTATGCTCATGAGAAAGGCAACACGAGATTGATCAATGCCAATATGATCGCTGTTCCGTTAGAAACTTCTGTCCTTCAAAAACTGGGTTCTGCAGACCCTGGTAAAATAATCGGAAAAACAGAATCAAAATATGACCATCCTGCAAACCTGTTCCCAAGTTCGGCTTTGTCATTTGATTTTCTGAACAATACTTCTACCGAAGTTACGTACGACAGCTATGACAGTAAAGGAAATCTATTGCAGTATACAACAAAAGATGGCTTTTCCACCACAATTATCTGGGGCTACAACCAGACCCAGCCTATTGCAAAGGTGGAAGGAGCATTACTCTCCAATATTCCGCAGTCTTTGATTACTGCGATTGTGAGCGCTTCGGATGCAGATGCATCCAATCCTTTGAATGAACCTGCATTGATCAATGCCCTGGATACATTCAGAAAAAACACGGCATTATCGGGTTATCAGATTTCCACTTTTACCTATGATCCTTTAGTGGGAGCTACCAGTGTCACTCCCCCATCGGGAATTAAAGGGATTTATCTTTATGATGCTGCCAACAGGCTGAAAGAAATCAGGGAAGAGAATGCTACCGGTAAAGTGCTTAAAGAATTCAAATACAACTACAAACATTAAAAACACCATGAAAAAAATAATCATCCCTATCAGTGCACTGTTTGTAGCAGGTTTGTCCTACGCACAGACTGCCAATCTCAGTACGAATGAAAATTATGTATATTCTAAAACATACCTTCATTATCCGCAACCGACGGATGCAGACCAGACCATAAAAACCTCTGAAACCGTGCAGTACTCTGATGGTTTGGGAAGGCCCAAACAGGTGGTCAATATCAAAGCTTCACCTCTGGGAAGAGATGTGGTGTCTCATATCATGTACGACCAGTACGGGAGGCAGGCTCTGGATTATCTTCCCGTTCCCCAGGGAGGAACCGCTAACGGCGCTATAGTCACCGACCCGCTTGCCAATGCTACGCAGACGGATCTTTACGGATCTGAAATCATTTTTGCAAAAAAAGAATTTGACAGCTCACCTCTAGACAGGGTAATGGAGCAGAAACAGGTCGGCACGGCATGGAGCGGCAAATCTGTAAAATTTGAATACGATTTCAATGCAGACGGAGAAGTAAAAAAGTACACCGCAACCTATAATTATACAACATCTCAAGCTTCAATCAGCTTATCGGGCAGCTACGGAATCGGGCAGCTGTATAAAAATACCGTGACAGACGAAGACGGAAATAAAACCATCGAATTTAAAAACAGTGAAGGCCGGATCCTGCTGGTAAGAAAAGTGCTGGACGCTACAAAAAATGCCGACACCTACTATGTATACAACGATTACAATCAGTTGGCGTATGTGATCCCGCCTTTGGCTGTGGAAGCGAATGCGGTAGATGAAACGACGTTAAACAATCTCTGCTACCGGTATATCTATGACAGCAAAAACCGCCTTGTCGAAAAGAAGCTTCCCGGAAAAGGCTGGGAATATATGGTGTATGATAAAGCAGACCGATTGATCATGACGCAGGATGCCAACTTAAATCAACAGGGTAAATGGCTCATTACAAAATATGACCAATATGGCAGAGTGATTTACACAGGTATTATTGCAGGCGGGAACAGAGCAGGTATGCAGAGCCAGGCAGGCGGTTTGGTGATTACCGAATCAAAGCATCCGACAGGTTTTACCAGAAACGGAATGCAGATTTATTACACGAATGGTTATTTAGATATAGAGACCGTATTATCCGTTAACTATTACGATACTTATCCTACAGGAAGCCCTTCAATACCGGCTCAGATTTTAGGGAAGAACGTGCTTTCGCAGGATGCCCAGAACTCCAATGTGAGCAGCAAAAGTCTGCCGGTTGCCTCTTATGTGAAAAACATTGAAGATGATAACTGGACGAAAAGCTACAGCTGGTACGACACCCAGGGAAGACCGATCGGATCCCACTCTATCAACCATCTCGGCGGTTACACCAAAACAGAATCTGAGCTTGATTTTTCGGGTACCCCCAAACAGGTGATCACCCGACATAAAAGACTTGCCACTGATAACGAAAGAGTAATCACGGAAACTTTTACGTATGACCATCAGAACAGACTGCTGGTTCATAAACATAAAGTAGATAACAATGCGGAAGAGATTCTTGCTCAGAATAACTATAACGAGTTGTCGCAGTTACAAAACAAAAAAGTAGGCGGAACCAATCCGGCAACACCTCTGCAAAGCATTGATTATGCGTACAACATCCGTGGTTGGATGACAAAGATTAATGATCCTGCGAATTTGAATGGAAAACTTTTCGGGTATGAAATAAAGTATACCAATCCTTCCAATACGTCTCTATCTGCATCCAAATACAACGGAAATATCGCAGAAGTTGACTGGGTAAAAAATCATACGGAACAGGACTCTTCATTAAGAAGATACAGTTACCAATACGACAAGCTCAACAGGCTTACCGAAGCTGTATTTTCCGAACCAAACACCTCTCTTCCTGTTAACAATAAATATGATGAGCAGATAAGCTACGATCTCAATGGCAATATCATCAATTTATCCCGAAACGCACCATCGTATTACGGAACTGCCGAACAGATTGACAATTTAAGTTATGATTATAATGGAAACAGGCTTATAAGTATTACTGACGGCACAGGAAATTCTACCGGCTATGAAGGAGGAGGAAGCTCAATCGGTTATGATAATAACGGAAATATGATCGCCATGCCCGATAAACTGATAGATCATATTACCTACAACCACCTGAATCTCCCTAAGCTCCTTAAAATTGACGGGTATAACAAAAGTATGAGTTATCTGTACAGAGCAGACGGAACGAAGCTCAAGAAAAGCTTCATTTCAGCGGGAGATAATGGTGCGATGCACTCCTCATCCACAGAATACCTCGATGGCTTTCATTACGCATCATCTACAGGAGATGAATTATGGTGGGAATGGAATGCACAAACAGGGCAGGCATATGAACCTGAAGCATTTATCAATATGATCCATACGTCAAGCTTCGATAATGTGTTAAAGTTTGTACCCACTGCAGAAGGTTTTTTTGATTTCGAAAATAATGAGTACATTTATCAGTATAAAGATCATTTGGGTAACGTGAGATTAAGCTATAAAAAAGAAGCAAGCGGAGAACTGACAATAACCGACAGTAATGATTACTATCCTTTCGGAATGAGCTTTGTAAGGGATCCTAAAGAAGATGCCTATTTTGGAACCGGAAGTTATACAAATTTTAAGTACAACGGAAAGGAACTTCAAGAGACTGGAATGTATGATTACGGAGCAAGGTTTTATATGCCGGATATTGGAAGATGGGGTGTGGTAGATCCGCTGGCAGAAACAAGCAGAAGGTTTTCTACATATACTTATGCTTTAGACAACCCGATCATGTTTATAGATCCCGATGGTAGAGAAGCTGTACTTTCAGGTTCTGCGGCGCAACAGGCGTTTAGGAATTTTAGAAGTAGTATGCCGCCTGATCCTATTTACGGAAGAGAAAGTACATTTAGTAATAAACTGAAATTAATTGGAGATGACGGACAAAATAATGGAAAAGCATATATTGTAACAGGGAAAGCAAGAAGGGATGTTGAAAAAGCAACAGATAAAAATGAGTTTTACACAGGTAGTCTTACTGAAAGTGATTACATTGCACACATCCCTACTGGAAATAGAATGGATGCTGTAGTCCAATCTGTAGAAGATACAAGAGCTTCTGGATTAGAAAATGGAGGTTTTGCGTTAAAAGGTGATAGCGAAGTTACTAGAAGTGATGAAGGATATCCCGCTTCTCAGTCTTACGATTCAAGAGGTAATATTATTACGGAGGCAGGGATGTTTATATTTAATGTTGGAGGAAAAAATCTCAGACCTACAGATGGTTCAAAATTAGAAATGTTCTGGCATGTCCATCCAGATATATTAATAAATATTTTATCTCGCGTTCAATTAGGACATTCAACACCATCAGATGCAGACTTAATTTCGCAAGGAAGGTTAGAGAAAATTGGATATCAGGGAAATTCTTTTGTTATTGGAGCAAAAACAGGAACTGTAACTTATTTCAAAAAGAAAGGTGTCATAGTAACTGTTGATTATTCATCTTGGAAGCAAGCTGGACAAAATGCAAAGAAAAAATAATAATTAAAATTTAAATATATTATAATGAAAAAGAGTTATATTTTTATATTGTTTTCTTTTCTTTTATTTTTCAATTGTTTATCTCAAAAAGTAGAAAATCAAAAATTTTCTACAAATAATAAACTTTTAAACAAACTTTTGGAAAAGAACGATAATGTTTTCGAGCTTGTTGCTCCAGGAGGAAAAATATCATATATATGGACTTACGAAAAAGAAAAAATCAATATTTTTTTTCTCAACAAAGGAAAAATAAAAGCGCAAAAAAGTTATTCGAGTAATAATAACTGGTTTAATCAAATAAATAAAGAAAATTATGAATTAGAAAATTGCGAAGCAGTAGACGGAGGAATATTAATATTTAATATTAACTCCAGTAATGGATATAAAATTAAAGAAGAATACCCAATTTATTTGAAATGTTTAAAAAACTCTCAATTTAAATCAGATTTTTATCAAAACTTAAAAGAAGATATAAATAAATTCCATATAGGGTGGTAATATGCTAATGTATCAGAAAGTGTTGTTTTCTGGTAATGTATCAAAGTCAGTGATGAGCAATTTCAATAGATTAGCTCACTGAATTTCAACAGCATTAATAAATTAACAATCAAAATAAGAGTAGGTATTCCCCCCTACTCTTGTTTATTTTTGAAGTAAAAATATACCTAAATAACTGAAATAGACAGGGTAATTTTCTGTTAAGTTTACCAAGAACTGTTGTTGAAAAAATTGTAAAATAAATATATGAAAATCTTACGCATCTTTTTTATTGTAACTTCATTTGTAATGTCGATACAATCATTCGCACAAAATCAAATTTATACTTTGTTGACAATAGATGATATTAATATAGAACCTACTTTCATTTCTAAAAGTACCTTACAATTCGATAACTATAATGTTAAATTACTGTACAAAATTGGAAGATTTGAGATCGATCAAAATGATTATAAATTGTTAAAAGAAATCGCTTCTTCTTCTAATAATAAAGAAGCTACATTATCTTTTACGGTGACAAGTTATTGTTCTAAACTAGATAATATTACTTATAACATTCAACTTAATTTATCACTTTTTTTACAAGAATATTTATTGTTAAAAATATACAATTTTCAATCATATCCTAACATATTTATAAAGAACACAGGTTATGGATTTGAATATATTTCACCTATTATTTCTGAAGTCTTACCAAGAAAAAATAAAATTCAAAAAAATAAGTGTAAAAATTAAATGGGACGATCATTGTTATCAGTACAATGGCAAATTATGATTACGGCGCAAGGCTCTATATGCCTGATATCGGTAGATGGGGAGTCGTAGATCCGTTGGCAGAAACAAGCAGAAGGTTTTCTACATATACTTATGCTTTAGACAACCCGATCATGTTTATAGATCCTGATGGCAGAGAGGCTGTTCTTTCAGGATCTGCTGCTCAACAGGCGTTTAGGAATTTTAGAAGTAGTATGCCGCCTGATGATTATGTAGATACAAATGGCAAGTATTTAGGTAGTGATGGTGCTGCAACAAAAAATACCAGAATCATCTATGGAAATGAATGGAATGATATTATTTCTGCAAAAGGAGGATCTCTTTCTACAGACGCAACCACTGCTTTACAAGCAAAAAGTTCAATAATAACGGTAAATGAAACTCAAATAAGTTCTGATATAAATAATGCTAATAATGAAACTATTGCCGATCAAACTAAAGAAAGACAAATATATGTAGGTTTAGAAGTTACACGAGGCGATATACCAACTGCACAAATAACTTCGGTTAGAGGACCAGATGGAACAGATGGAGAAGCTGAAACTTCTATAATTGGAAATACTGAAAGACGAGTGTTTGACGGCACTAAACTTCTAGCTCTTACACAAATACATACACATAATATACTCGAAGACCCTGACCGAGTAAATATTTCTGGAACATCTGGTAGAGATAAAGTTACATCTGGGAAATTAAAGATTCCTATTCATGCTATAGATTCTTATTTAGGAACTCAAAAAGGAGGTAATGCAATTCATAGAGTTATGCCAGATGGCACTATGATGAAAAATGTGGGAACAACAAATAATCAAAGTATCGGACAGGATGCCTTAAAAAGGCTTATAAAAAATAAATAAAGTAGTAATGAAAAAATACATATTCATATTATTCAGCATTTTAATATATGGCTGTAATGCACAAAAATCCACGTCAGATATTGTATATCTTCTGCCTGCTTCTGTGAAAGAAATTCTTTACAAAGAAGTACAGAAAAGAAAAAAAGAAGGTAAAGAGGTAGGCTTTGTTTTAGATAAAGAGAATACAGAAACGTATATAATATATGTAAGTACAGTTTCTAATTCTTCAAAAAGGTTTTGGTTAAAATATAGTAACAGATCTGTTTTATTAGAAACAGAACTAATTCCTTTGTATTTTGATATGGATGAATATTTTTCTTCACCAGAAAAGGGAAAACCGTACTAAAAAAGCTTGGAAAAGAAGAAGGAATTAAAACTACTATTCATAACAGAGAGAATGCATTTCAAGTAAAGTTTAAATCAGATGGGGAAATTATCAAGTAGCTTCGGTATGTATCAGAAATACTTATAAAAATAAAATTTTGATCATGAAAAAACACCTATTAATAATGTTCTGTTTTGCTATATTTAGCTGCCAAGCACAAAAAACAAAATCTGATGTTCTATATTTTCTGCCTGCTTCTGTAAAGGAAATTCTTTCCAAAGAGGTTAATAAAAGAACCTACATAGATAAAGAAATATTTATAGTTTTGGAACAAGAAAATAAAGACATTTATGTATTATATTTAAATACAAATCCGAATAAATCTGAAAACTTCTGGCTTCAGAACAGCAATAGAGCTGTGTTTTTAGAGAATAATTTAATAATACCATTTTATTTTTCAATGGATGAAATATTTTCATATTCTGAAAAAAGAGACAATGTGCTTAATAAACTTGGAACTGAAGAAGGAATTGGTAAGACGATTAGAATTCGGGAGAATGCGTTTCAAATAAAGTTTAAATCAGATGCGGAAATTATTAAGTAGCTTCGGTAGTGTATCAGATAAGTTTGATGATTTTATAGATATATACCTTGATGATCCTGAAGAAATATTTATATAGTAATTTATCTCTCAAGATTGCATCTTGTATTTACTGCTGCTACATTCTTATTAAAGAAGTATTTAAATTTTTCTTTATTAACATTGTTTCCAGTAGTTATGCTTGAGGTTATTTAATAAGCCCGATCCATTCTAGCTCCTAAAAGCTCAAGTTTAAAAACAAAAAAGCCACTTTTCAGTGGCTTCCAATTTATTCTTTAATTAATTTCTCAAAAGATAAAGTTCCGTCTTTTAAGGTGATTTCCAGATAATAACTTCCGGATCTCAGATCTGAAACGTTAATGCTTTCACTTTCCAGCTTCACAGATTTTACTTTTCTTCCCTGTAGATTCATAAATATCGACAGATTTTATTTTATCTGCATTTTTGAAGCTTACAGTTTCCTTCGCAGGATTTGGGTAAAGTACCACTTTTTTACTTTCTGCCAACAAATCATTAGTTCCTAATGATGCTGTCATTGTTAAAGAAGTATACCCTCTGTTTGTTCCTCCGTGATAACCACTTGACAAAGCAGTTCCGGGTCCTTTAGCAAAGAAAATATTTAGTGTTCCTGCACTGTTTGCGATTGCCATATCACCTGCACCTCCTGATAAAGATCTTGTAGCAATCACTGTTCTAATTCCGCCTGAAGTTGTGTTAGTGGTTTGTGTCCAATCTTGGGTAGCATCTGCTGTAGGAGTTGATCCCACTCCTACAAATGTGTAATCTCTACTGGTAGTTGAATTATAAATAAAACCATCTTTCCCACTTTGCATACCCTCACCAGCATTTCCGAAACCAATTCCTAAGTAAGAGGTATCACTTCCTGTAAGCGTTATTGTAGCTAAAGTAGGAGTTGTATCCAACTTTACGGTCATCCCGGTCGATCCAAGATTGACCACACCCGATGAAAACTGTGCCTGAGCAATTGTTGCCAAAGCCAGACTTGAAATAAGTAATAATTTTTTCATATATTAATTTTTTAAAAGGTTGATGATTTCTTTATTGTCGGTTTTTAATGCATATTCAAAAGGTGTCATTCCCATCGCATCTTTTAGGGTCTTATCAGCTTTATATTTCAGCAGCATCTCAACAAGTTCTTTATTACCCGATTTTACAGCCCAAAATAAAGGCGTAGTTCCTGTCGCATCAGCAATGTTGGGGTCTGCATTTTTCTTAAGTAAATGTTCTGCCAGATCTTTATCGTAACGGATAGAAAGCCCGGCTAAAGCTGTCCCTTCCTGACTCTTATAATTAAGGTCTTTTACATTATCAATTAAAAAAGATGCAACTTCTTTATTCCCTCTGTAGCAGGCCAAAATCAATGCAGAAAATCCTCTTTCATTGGTTTGGTTGATCGCATCAGGATTTTGTTTCATTACATCTTTAAGCTCTGCCACTGTACCGCTTCTTGCAATATCAAAAACTGATTTTGCTTTTTCCTGAGCTGATACATAAGAAAAGCTCAATAAAAATCCTATTACTAATATTAAATTTTTCATTGTTTTGAAAGTGTATAATTATATTCAACGTTTACATTTTCAGCTACTTTTTTTGTAACCATTTTTGGTATTGTTACATCAAAATCTACTGGTTTTGCTAAGAATTTTCCTTGTATAAAAATTTTTCCATCCTTTGAATAGAGAGTTGCAGTAGAAGTTACAGGCCGATCTTTACCATGGAAGTTTAAGGTACCTTGTATGGTGTATTTCTGTGGGTTTGCAGATAACTTAGACTTATCAAATCCCTGAATTTTTCCTTTAAATGTAGTTTTTGGATATTTTGCAGTTTCAGCGTAGCTTTCATTAAAATGTTCCTCCATCAGCTTCACTTTAAATTTAAAATTTTTCACCTGAGAGACACTTGCCATATCACCGGTATCAGCATTTAAAATCACCGTGTTATTGTTATCCTGGGCATAAACATCTTCAAACAAAGGAACAGAAGCTTCAAAAGTAACTTTTCCGTTTTTTGAACTGTATTTTTGTGCCAAAGCCAAATTTCCGCAGATTGTAAGAAATAATATTGCTATTAAATTTTTCATTTTATTAGTTTTTTAATTTTCAATTAAACCGTCTGCTTTCCATTTGATGAAAAGATTGATCTGACTTGTTGATAACGAACCTCCCTGAGGCATTTTTTGCGGATCTCCGTTGGGTCTTTGGATTCTGTTTAAAATGTTATCAATGTTGTTTTTCACCTGATTATAATTGGTAAACGGCTGAAATGATGCAGAACCCGTTGCAGAATGACACACAATACAGTTCGCATCAACAATCGGTTTTATATTTTGATTGTACTTTACAGCTTCTGTGATCGTTTCGTTATTCGAAATCTCCTCATAGGTTCTGCTTTCGCATGCGGTAATGAAAAGAAAGCAAATTGATATGTAGATTATTTTTTTCATCTTAAAATACTCTGTAAAGATTAAATCCAAAGAAAATTTGTCCTTTTTCCCACTTTCCGGTCGCATTGGTGAGGTAACCAATATCTGAATTCAATTGAGAATTGCTGAATAAAAGTTGAAAAACATGACCCCCGGTTTCAATATCCATTCCCACAGACAAAGGATTTTTGTAGAAACTGTGATGATCAAAATTCACAAAATATTCTGCGTTGATAGAAATTCTCTTCGAGATTTTGTAACGGCCTCCCAATCCTGCAAGAAACTGATTATCATCTTCTACAGCCGGCTCATATAAATTTTTATGAACGTAAGAAGGTGTGACCTGCAGAGAAAATTCATCACTGAATCTTCTTGAAATCAGAGCCTGCGTTAAATATGAAAGCCTGTCACCAAACTTCAGGTACGGATAGTTATCTTTGTCTAATGCTGTGTTAAGAGCTGCAACATTATAGCCTACAACATCCAACGGAAAATGATCATTCTGTTTCAGAATGCTGTATTTTGCTCCCATTTCGAATGTTTTCATATTGGTTTCTCTGGAAAGACTGAGCGATAAACCATCTGTAAGACCATAAATAACACCCAACTTTGTGGATGCTTCATCTAATCCGAAGAAGTTTTTAAAACCCATACTCACATCGCCAAAACGGTGTGCAACCACCATATACCATTCGTTTTTGGCAGTTAGCTTTGTAGATTGTCCGGTAACTATTTGTAAGGCTTTGAATGCCGGCGGATTATTTTGTGTTGTTTGAATGGTGTCAATATCCTTCAGCAAATCTTCCTGAGAATAGGCAAGAATTGATGATAACATTGACAAAAAGAGGAGAGTTTTTGTCATATAATTTTAATTAAAATTGATACAACAAACTTATCGACTAAAATTTTTAAAAGTAGGTGACAAAAGTCACCAATGAGATTGTTTTTATCAATCAGATTAATAAAAGTATTAAAACAAATTTATTAGAGCTGACTAACATTTTCAGTCTGGGCAATTCTGATTCCTGCTTTGCCTTGAGAAATCTCTCCCTCATTTTCCATTTTTTTCAGTACTCTACTTACCACTTCTCTCGAGGTGCCGAGATTTGTAGCAATTTCCCTGTGAGTAAGTTTTATGGGATTATTGCCTGTTAAGATAATCTGATGTTTGATGTAGCTGAGAATTCTTTTATCAAGTTTGTGAAATACAGCTTCATTCACCATATTCATAACGTCTGAAAAACGTTTGTCATATTCCTGGAAAAACAATTTGTTTATTGCGGGAAACTTTATTAACCAATCGTGCATGACGGAAACTGGAATGAGCAAAACTTCCGAATCTTCTTCTGCAACTGCATAAATACGACTTATATAATCAGAAAAAATAGAAGAAAAAGTCATCATACAACTATCATCTTCTCTTACATAATAGTAAATGAGCTCTCGCCCATCATTTAATGAAAAAACTCTGATAGAACCCTTGATGAGAAACGGAACAAATTTATTTTTTTGCCCTTCTCTGGTTATTTCAGTTTTTGCTTTTATATTGGTGATAATAGCGTGTTTATTGATTTCTCTTAAAAAATCGCTACCCAAAAAACCAAATTTGTTAATAATAAATTGATTATCCAACATAGATTTTAAATAATATCTAAAGCAAAGGTATTAAATTGTAACAACGTCATTATATTTTTTTTCGTTAAAAATAATATTTTTATTAATATTTGATAATCCATTTAGACAAAAAAACAAATATTTAGAAGTATGATCAATGAAAGAGAAAAGTACATATTGTACTTCGCTAGGATAAATTCCGGATGAAAATTGTTATCAAATAAATATCATCACTATAATTAGTATAAAAAAATGCCCCAACTTTCGCTGGGGCATTCTTATATGTTTTTGAGAAAATCTTACGCTTGTACGTTGTTTCCACCTAATACGAAAGGCTCAACTTCTTTGATTTCTCCGAACTGCTGCTCGTAGTTTGTGATGTTTTGCTGAAGAGCTGTAAGAACTCTCTTAGCGTGAAGTGGAGCAAGAATTACTCTTGAACGCACGTTCGCCTGCTGTACACCCGGCATTAGTTGGATGAAATCTACTACAAATTCTGATGGAGAATGGTTTACTAAAGCAAGGTTACAATATACCCCTGAAGCTACCATTTCGTTCAATTGAATGTTGATGTTGTTTGGATCGTTGTTTTGATTTTGGTTGTCCATTATTTTTGTTTAAGTTTTATGTTTAAAAAATTCAAGGCTCAAAAATAAATTAAATCTTTGAACCCTGAACATTAAATTTTGAATTAATTTAAATCTTCAAATTCTTTTTTAGAACCTACGATTACATTCTGATACTCTTTAAGACCTGTACCTGCAGGAATTCTGTGTCCTACAATTACATTTTCTTTAAGACCGTTCAGCGTATCTACTTTACCAGCTACTGCTGCTTCGTTCAGAACTTTAGTTGTTTCCTGGAACGATGCTGCAGACATGAATGATTTAGTTTGAAGAGCTGCTCTTGTAATCCCTTGCAATACCGGTGTAGCGGTTGCAGGAAGTGCTTCTCTTACTTCAACTAATTTCTGATCTTCACGCTTCAACTTAGAGTTTTCGTCTCTCAGTTCTCTTGCAGTAATCATCTGTCCTGGCTTGAATTCTTTAGAATCACCAGCGTCTGTAACTACTTTAAGACCAAATACTCTGTTGTTTTCAACCAAGAAATCATATTTGTGCTCTAGAGCAGCTTCAAGGAACTGAGTATCACCTCCGTCAACGATTGATACTTTTGTCATCATCTGTCTTACGATGATTTCGAAGTGCTTATCGTCGATTTTTACCCCTTGTAGACGGTAAACTTCCTGAATTTCATTTACTAAATATTCCTGAACCGCAGTTGGTCCCTTGATCTTCAGGATATCGTCCGGAGTAACTGAACCGTCAGAAAGTGGCGAACCAGCTCTCACGAAGTCATTTTCCTGTACTAAGATCTGGTTTGATAATTTAACTAAATAAATTTTTCTCTCACCAGTTTTAGCCTCAACGATCAATTCTCGGTTACCTCTCTTGATTTTTCCGTAAGAAACTACCCCATCGATTTCTGTAACAACCGCAGGGTTTGAAGGGTTTCTTGCTTCAAATAATTCTGTAACTCTCGGAAGACCTCCGGTGATATCCCCTGACTTAGCAGATTTTCTTGGGATTTTGATTAAGACTTTACCAGCCTTAATTTTTTCACCATCGTTTACCATTAAGTGGGCTCCTACCGGTAAGTTGTAACCTTTTTGCTCAACCCCTTTAGAATCTACCACCTTCAGTGTAGGTACGGCTTTCTTATTTCTAGATTCGGAGATTACTTTCTCCTCAAATCCTGTTTGTTCGTCAATCTCCAACTGGAATGAAATACCTTGGATGATATCTTCATACTCTACTTTACCAGCGTTCTCTGCAATAATTACCGCGTTATAAGGATCCCATTTTGCAATGATATCACCTTTTTTCACTTTATCACCAGATTTAACCAATAACTGAGAACCGTAAGGTACGTTTGCTATCATTAATGGAGTTCTGGATTCGTTATCAGCAACCAATCTGAATTCTGTTGTACGAGATACTACTACTTCCGCAGTGTTTCCGCTTTCGTCTTCAGAAGTAATTGTTCTTACCTCATCCAATTCAACGATACCATCTCTTCTTGCGGAAATTGAAGGATTTTCTGATACGTTTGTAGATACACCCCCTTGGTGGAAAGTTCTCAACGTAAGCTGAGTTCCCGGTTCCCCAATTGATTGTGCAGCAATTACACCTACCGCTTCACCCATGTGGATTTTCTTACCAGTTGCCAGGTTTCTACCATAACATTTAGCACAGATTCCTTTTTGAGTTTCACAAGTAAGTGGTGAACGTACTTCCAAAGCTTCAATACCCATTTCTTCGATTCTTTTAGCTAAAGCTTCATCAATAATCTGATCAGCGTTTGCTACCAATTCGTCGGTTTCAGGATCGTATACATTATGAAGAGATACTCTACCTAAGATTCTTTCAGAAATTCTTTCAACGATTTCGTCATTTTTCTTCAGTGCGGTAACTTCAGTTCCTCTAAGTGTTCCACAGTCTTGTTCTGTAATGATAACATCCTGTGCAACGTCTACTAATCTTCTCGTTAGGTAACCTGCATCGGCAGTTTTCAATGCGGTATCCGCAAGACCCTTACGAGCACCGTGAGTAGAGATAAAGTATTCTAAGATCGAAAGACCTTCCTTAAAGTTTGCAAGAATCGGGTTTTCGATAATTTCCGCACCGGTAGAACCAGCTTTCTGCGGTTTTGCCATCAAACCTCTCATCCCTGATAACTGACGGATCTGTTCCTTAGAACCCCTCGCACCAGAATCAAGCATCATGTATACAGAATTGAATCCACCTTGGTCAACTTTCATTCTGCTCATGATCATTTCAGTTAATCCTGCGTTGGTGTTTGTCCAAACGTCAATTACCTGATTATATCTTTCTGTATCTGTAATAAGACCCATGTTATAGTTGGCTCTAATTTCGTCTACAGTTTCAATAGATGTTGCGATCATTTTCTTTTTCTCAACAGGAACAACGATGTCACCTAATGAGAATGAAAGACCTCCTTTGAATGCATTTGAATATCCTAAGTCTTTCATCGCATCCAAGAACTTCACAGTGGTAGGGAAATCTGTATCAGCAAGTACTTTACCAATAACATTTCTTAATGATTTCTTTGTAAGAAGTTCATTAATATATCCTGACTGTTTAGGAACGATCTGGTTAAATAAGATTCTACCAACAGAAGTTTCAGTTAATTTCGTTGTGATTTCACCGTTTTCTTTAATTGGAAGTCTACATCTTACTTTAGCGTTTAATGAAACTCTACCTTCAGCATAAGCGATTTCCGCTTCTTCCGGAGAATAGAATGCAAGACCTTCTCCCAATACTTTTTTCTCATCTGTAGAGCTTAATTCTTTGGTCATGAAATAAAGACCAAGAACCATGTCTTGAGATGGTACTGTAATTGGAGAACCGTTTGCCGGGTTCAAGATATTCTGAGAACCTAACATCAATAACTGAGCTTCCAAAATTGCTTCCGGACCCAACGGTAAATGTACCGCCATCTGGTCACCATCAAAATCGGCGTTGAATGCTGTTGTTACCAACGGGTGTAATTGGATTGCCTTACCTTCGATCATCTTAGGTTGGAAAGCCTGAATACCCAGTCTGTGCAAAGTAGGTGCTCTGTTTAGCAAAACAGGGTGACCTTTCATTACACCTTCTAAGATATCATACACTACAGGTTCTTTTCTGTCAATAATTCTCTTTGCAGATTTTACTGTTTTTACAATTCCTCTTTCAATCAGTTTTCTGATGATAAACGGTTTGTAAAGCTCAGCTGCCATATCTTTAGGAATACCACATTCGTGAAGCTGTAAGTTTGGACCTACAACAATTACCGAACGAGCAGAGTAATCTACCCTTTTCCCTAGTAAGTTCTGACGGAAACGACCCTGCTTACCTTTCAATGAATCTGAAAGTGATTTCAATGGTCTGTTTGATTCAGATTTTACGGCAGAAGATTTTCTTGTATTATCAAATAATGAATCTACTGATTCCTGAAGCATACGCTTCTCGTTTCTCAAGATTACTTCAGGAGCTTTGATCTCCAATAATCTCTTCAAACGGTTGTTTCTGATAATTACTCTTCTGTAAAGGTCATTAAGGTCAGAAGTTGCGAAACGCCCTCCATCCAACGGAACTAATGGTCTTAGTTCTGGTGGTATTACAGGAAGCACACGCATAATCATCCACTCTGGTCTGTTGATCATTCTTGTATTAGCACCTCTCAATGCTTCTACTACGTTCAATCTTTTCAGAGCTTCAGTTCTTCTTTGCTTAGAGCCTTCATTGTGAGCTTTGTGTCTCAAGTCGAAAGACAATGCATCAAGATCAATTCTTTTCAGCAATTCTTCAACAGCTTCCGCACCCATTTTAGCAAGGAATTTGTTTGGATCTGCATCATCAAGATATTGATTATCCGGAGGAAGAGTTTCCAAAACATCCAGATATTCTTCTTCTGTAAGGAATTCTTTCTCGTCAAAATCTGAACCATCTGCTTTCTTAGCGATACCCTGCTGAATCACAACATATCTCTCGTAATAGATAATCATATCTAATTTCTTAGAAGGAATACCCAAAAGATAACCGATTTTGTTTGGTAAAGAACGGAAATACCAAATGTGCGCAATAGGAACAACCAAACCAATATGTCCGATTCTTTCTCTACGTACTTTTTTCTCCGTAACCTCTACACCACAACGGTCACAAACGATCCCTTTGTAACGAATTCTCTTGTATTTACCACAAGCACATTCGTAATCTTTGATAGGACCGAAGATTTTTTCACAGAACAAACCGTCTCTTTCTGGTTTATGCGTTCTGTAGTTAATAGTTTCCGGTTTAAGAACTTCCCCTCTTGAGTCTTGTAAAATTGACTCAGGTGAAGCTAAACCGATAGTTATTTTATTAAATCTACTTGATTTATTTTTATTTGACATTTGTTAGATTTTAAATTTTAGATTTTAGATTTTAGATTAACTTTTGAATGTTGCCATTCAACATTTATAATTTAAAATTTAAAATTATTCCTCTAGTCTTACGTCTAATCCAAGACCTTGCAGCTCATGAAGTAATACGTTGAAAGATTCCGGAATACCTGGTTCAGGCATTGCTTCCCCTTTCGCAATCGCTTCATAAGTTTTTGCTCTACCAATCACGTCATCCGACTTCACAGTCAAGATTTCTCTCAAGATATTTGCAGCTCCAAATGCTTCAAGAGCCCAAACCTCCATCTCTCCGAATCTCTGACCACCGAACTGAGCTTTACCTCCTAATGGCTGCTGAGTAATTAATGAGTAAGGTCCGATAGAACGTGCGTGCATTTTGTCATCTACCATGTGCCCAAGTTTCAACATATAGATAATACCTACTGTTGCAGCCTGTGTAAATCTTTCTCCGGTACCCCCATCATAAAGGTGAGTGTGACCGAATTTAGGAACTCCTGCTTTCTCAGTGTACTCTGTAATCTGATCAAGAGTTGCCCCATCAAAGATTGGCGTAGCGAACGTCATTCCCAATTTCTGACCAGCCCATCCTAGAACTGTTTCATAAATCTGTCCGATGTTCATACGAGAAGGTACCCCAAGTGGATTCAATACGATATCTACCGGTGTTCCGTCTTCTAAGAATGGCATATCTTCTTCACGAACGATTCTCGAAACGATCCCTTTGTTACCGTGACGACCCGCCATTTTATCTCCAACGTTTAGTTTACGTTTTTTAGCGATATATACTTTAGCCAATTTCATGATCCCTGCAGGAAGCTCATCGCCGATAGAAATTGCGAATTTCTCACGGTTTTTAACTCCTTGGATATCGTTGAACTTGATTTTGTAGTTGTGAATCAATTGTTTAATCAATTCATTTTTATCGTTGTCAACCGTCCAGTCTGCACCGCTAACGTTTACGTAATCTTCTACTGAAGTCAATAATTTGTGAGTAAATTTCACTCCTTTACCGATAATTTCTTCATCTAAGTCATTCGTAACTCCCTGAGAAGTTTTACCGCTAACTAGAGTGTTTAATTTTTCGATTAAAGTATTTCTCAACTCGTCAAACTTAGCCTTGTAAGTGTTTTCAATCTCTTCAAGCTTCAGTTTTTCTTCAGTTCTTTTCTTTTTGTCTTTAATGTTTCTAGAGAACAATTTTTTGTTGATCACAACACCTCTTAATGAAGAATCTGCTTTCAATGAAGCATCTTTTACATCACCGGCTTTGTCACCAAAGATTGCTCTCAAAAGTTTCTCTTCAGGAGTAGGATCAGATTCACCTTTTGGAGTAATCTTACCAATCATGATATCACCAGGCTTCACTTCAGCACCGATTCTGATCATCCCGTTCTCATCAAGATCTTTTGTAGCTTCTTCTGAAACGTTCGGAATATCTGCTGTCAGTTCTTCCATACCTAATTTGGTATCACGAACTTCAAGAGAATACTCATCTACGTGGATCGAAGTAAACCAGTCTTCACGTACTACTTTTTCGTTGATTACGATTGCATCCTCAAAGTTGTACCCTTTCCAAGGCATGAAGGCTACTACTAAGTTTCTACCAAGAGCCAATTCTCCGTTTTCAGTTGCGTAACCGTCACAAAGAACCTGACCTTTATGTACCGTTTCACCTACTCTTACGTTTGGTCTTAGGGTAATCGTCGTACTCTGGTTAGTTTTTCTAAACTTAGTCAGTTTATATGTTTTCGTAGCAGATTCGAATGATACTAAATCTTCGTCATCGCTTCTTTCATATTTAATAATAATCTGATCAGCATCTACATACTCTACAACACCATTACCTTCTGCATTGATCAAAATTCTTGAATCTTTTGCAACTTGTTGTTCCAGACCTGTACCAACGATTGGAGCTTGTGGCTTCAACAAAGGAACTGCCTGACGCATCATGTTTGATCCCATCAATGCACGGTTTGCATCATCATGCTCCAAGAATGGAATCAATGAAGCAGAAATACCGGAAATCTGGTTTGGTGCAACGTCGATCAAATTAACCTGAGAAGGCTCAACTACAGGATAATCACCATCTAATCTGGCAATAATTCTGTCTGTTAAGAACGCTCCGTTATCATCTAACTCAACGTTTGCCTGAGCAATTACTTTATCTTCTTCGTCTTCTGCATTCAGATAAATAGGATCAGCATGTAAGTCTACCGTACTTCCTTCTACTTTTCTATATGGAGTTTCGATGAAACCTAAAGTATTGATTTTAGCATAGATACCTAAAGAAGAGATCAAACCAATGTTTGGTCCTTCAGGAGTTTCGATAGGACAAATACGACCATAGTGAGTATGGTGAACGTCACGTACCTCGAAACCTGCTCTTTCTCTTGATAAACCACCAGGTCCTAGTGCAGAAAGTCTACGCTTGTGCGTGATCTCTGACAATGGGTTGGTTTGATCCATGAACTGAGAAAGCTGGTTGGTACCAAAGAATGAGTTAATAACTGATGTTAAAGTTTTTGCATTTACAAGATCAAGAGGAGTAAAGATTTCGTTATCTCTAACGTTCATTCTCTCTTTAATCGTTCTTGCAATTCTTGAAAGACCTACCCCAAACTGTCCTGCTAATTGCTCACCAACAGTTTTAATTCTTCTGTTTGATAAGTGGTCAATATCATCAACCTCAGCTTTAGAGTTTACCAATTCGATCAGGTGTCTTACAATCGCAATGATATCTTCTTTCGTAAGAACCTCAGTTGTAGTCGGGATATTAAGACCTAACTTTTTGTTTAGTCTGTAACGTCCTACTTCACCAAGTGAATATCTTTGCTCTGAGAAGAATAATTTTTCAATAATTCCTCTTGCAGTTTCCTCATCGGGTGGATCTGCATTTCTAAGTTGACGGTAAATATATTCTACCGCTTCTTTTTCAGAGTTGGTAGGGTCTTTTTGTAAAGTATTCTGAATGATAGAGAATTCGTTTGAATTTTCTTTGTGAATCAAGATAGATTTCACACCGGCATCCAAAATAAGATCAATATGTTCTTTTTCAAGAATCGTTTCTCTGTCTAGGATGATTTCGTTTCTTTCGATAGAAACTACTTCACCAGTATCTTCGTCTACAAAATCTTCGAACCAAGTATTCAATACTCTCGCAGCCAAAGTTCTGCCTTCTACTTTTTTAAGGGCAGCTTTAGAAACTTTCACTTCTTCTGCAAGGTCAAAGATCTGAAGAATGTCTTTATCAGATTCGAAACCAATCGCTCTTAATAATGTTGTTAAAGGTAATTTTTTCTTACGGTCAATATACGCATACATTACGCTGTTGATATCCGTAGTAAATTCCATCCAAGATCCTTTAAAAGGGATAATTCTTGAATAGTACAATTTTGTTCCGTTTGCGTGGTAAGTCTGTCCGAAGAATACACCTGGAGACCTGTGTAACTGAGTTACGATAACACGCTCTGCTCCATTAATAATAAATGAACCAGACGGAGTCATGTAAGGAACCGGACCTAAATAAACATCCTGTACAACAGTCTGAAAATCTTCATGTTCAGGGTCTGTACAGTACAATTTAAGTCTGGCTTTCAGAGGAACGGAATACGTTAAACCTCTTTCCACACATTCGTCGATCGAATAACGTGGAGAATCTACCAGATAATCTAAGAATTCCAAAACGAATTGGTTTCTAGAATCGGTAATTGGAAAGTTTTCTTGGAAGGTCTTGTGCAAACCTTCTTTCTTTCTGTCTTCCGGAAGTGTGTCTAATTGGAAAAAATCTTTAAATGACTCTAACTGGATATCTAAGAAATCCGGAGTAATGATTTTTCCTTTCGCTGTAGAGAAATTTATTCTCTCATTTCCTTTAGTAATTGCGGTTGTTTTACTCATAAAACTTTTAAGAAAGGGTTAAAAAATATTTTGATTTTACAAAAAATATCAGAAAAAGATTAAAAGAGAAAGAGCTCAGATAAAAGACTTATGATGTTTGGCGCTATCAGAAGCAGTCTTTAGTTCTTTATTCTTATTATTTACTCTAATTCTAACTGCAACGCTGGTATATCTTTTCACAGCGTAATGCAAAATATTTTTAAATTTTACTTTTAGACGAAAAGTACCTATCATTTACAAACAAGAAACCCCTTTCAAAAAATGAAAGAGTTGATTTACAATGTTTTACCGTAATATGTATAGTTTTAGCGCCAAAAGAGACTGCAAATGTACGAAATAAAATCGAAATAAGAAACAAAAATGACCACTTCGTTTTGAAGTGGTCATTTCAATATGAGTTAATAATATTTTAAGGTTTAGTCCAAAAAGACCATTCTAATCCATTATAAAGCGCAAGCTGGTTGGTAGCCGTTACAAAAACCATCATCCCGGGACTGGGATTGACTATAGATGTATGAGAACTTACTCTTGGTAAAATCATTGCTTTATTGGTATCCGCCAGAACTAAAATTCCTGATGTAGTATCTGTTACCAAACCTCCTATCTGAGTTTTTGCAGTTGATACTTCCAGATTCGTATCTGGCACACCTACTCCTACTGCGGGGCTGAATGCTCCATTCGAAAGATCAAACCAAGTAACCGTATTGTTTCTGTATTTGATTTTTTTGTCTGTAGAATCAAATATTAATGTGCCGGCAACCGGTGTTGTAACGCTCGCAGCAGAAGTGACCCAAGGCAGCACAATTCCTTTTGTTCCTGACGCAGCATTACCCAATTCTAAAGATACACTTGTATTAGCAGGAGCATTAGAATTGGTAGTTTTACCAATTGTTACCTGACTGAATAAAAAACCTGAGATGAATATTACTGTTAATATTATATATTTTTTCATTTTTTCTTTTTTATTGAGTAAAATCGTCACATGTCTGCTTTGTATAGCAGAACCACTGTGTGCCGTCATATATTTTTAAACAGTTGTTGGTAGTATCGTACACCATCATACCCTGTACAAAGTTTGCAGGAGCAATTCCGGTTGGCACACTTGGAGTCCCTGTAAAAGGAAGCCTGTTGATGACAAAACCTTTCGTTTTAGCATCCAAAGCAGTATATGCGCCTGTAATTTTCATTGGCCAGTTCCCATTATTAACACCTGCTCTTCCTAAAGCTGTTATACCATGATTTGTTGGCACCCCGCCTACTCCCGGAGATGTTGCAGGACGGAAACATCTGTCGCACTCTGTATCTCTAGTACCTGCGCTCTGAGAAGTCCCCAACCCCTGACCTAAGTCTGCGGTTGCATCTGTATTATCAGCGATGCCGGCAACACCACCTGTATTATTTGCCGCATTATTTACTAATAACGGAACACCTCTAACAGCAGCAACAGTGCTTATAACCTGTGAAGGAGTTCCTGTTGTTGTCCCATTTCCTAAAACTCTAATCTGCCCTCTAAGTGACTGCGTTGCAAAGGTTAAAGGATATATCTGATTGTATCGTACTGTTTCAGAACCTTCTAGTGAATCAGCACAACCATCACCATCAGAATCGGCATCCACATAATTGAGTACAGTATCATTATCGGTATCTACAGTACAGTTCTGTCTATAAACTCCAAAAATAAAACCATGCGGATCATTTCCTCCGGTGATACTCATGATAAATGTAGCAACCTCTTTAGGAATAAAAAAGAAAGTATACCCCTGTGCAGGACTAGCATTCGGTAAGCTGGTTGAAAAAACAGTACCGGTCTGTCCTGGAGTTGGCGTAACACCTTCAAACAACGAGAATCTACCCGAATTAAAAACATCCACATTCTGGATTACTGTCAAAGGAACTGAAAACGTAGAGCTTATTGTCGCACCCTCATTCCCTAAACCTGCAATTCCGATTATATATTGGTAGTCATTATTCGCGGTACTTATTGATTTTGCACTTGCACCAAAATTAAAATTTAAAACTCTTGGAACTCCAGGCGTAGTTCCTCCCGCAACAACATCTAAATAAGTCGTGGAGAAAGTTGCGGTTGCAGAGCCATTGACTGTTAACGAAGCGGTGGCATTAGGAGGGGTAAAAGTTCCCCACCCATTTCCTCCAGACGTTTTTGTAATTCTAACACCGCCTTCGGGAAGTGTTGCTCCAGGCGGAACCAAAGGAAAAACTACCGTATTTCCTGTACTTAGTTCTGTTGCCAATGCGGGTGTTACTGTCGCCATTGTGACGGTTCCGGCACAACCTTCAGCTGTATCTAAAATACCATCGTTATCATCATCAAGATCTACACTGTCTGCCAACGCATCACCATCTGTATCTAATTCTACAAAGACTGTTTCGGTACATGTTGTAGTACTTAAACTTATAGTGAGAGCACGTGTACCGACCGCACCACCTCCGGTATAAGTCATGTCGACATCAACGTATGTTGTTGTACTCGTCACATTTACACTTTGATTTGCAGTATTAAAGTTGGTTCCGCTTACAGAGATATTATATGTTCCCGGAATATAAACTGCTGTAATAGGAATCCTAAGTGTTCTAGTTGCTGTAACCCCAGGTACAAAAGGACTTCCGTTGATAAACGTCGAACCACCACAGACAAACTGAAACGGTATATAATAATCAACAGAAGCTAAATCCTTACTTCCTGTGAAATTTACTGAATTATCAAAAACTCTGTCGACAACAGAAACACCCGTAACTAAATCAATAGTGTAAAGCTGCTGTGGGTTTGTATTATCCACAACGTACATTTTACCATTAAGGTAAGCTGCACCTAAACCATTAGCAATGGTAGCAACAGGACCAGAAATCTGGGCAACTAGTGACGCCGTCGCCGTTGTAGCATTTACCAGGGTAATTCTGTATAAATATCTGTTAGTATCTGCTGAATTTGCGACAACCGTATAAACATTATTCTGATAATCAAATATTGCATCATTAACAAAGATAGTTGTTGTCCCCAAATTCCAAATTGTATCGCCTGTTGCGCCAGTTACAGTGATAGGTGTTGCACTTGGTGTAGGATAAACCCTGTATAAGTTCTTTGTATTACTACCAAAGCCAAACACCTGACCGAAATACGTTCCCGGTACGTTATTAGTACCAAACCCACCCATAGCTACCGGAAGGGTTGTCCCAGCTACAGCAGTTCCGTTTTTATTAATTGCAGCTGCAGCTGTTGTATTTGAACTGATATAAACTAAGGTATTAGGCGCAGTCGGAGCGTCATAACCTATTGCAAGATTGGTAACAGCTGTCCCTAAATTAGTATTCAATGGTGCAGGAGTATTAATCACTGTAGGTGTAACGCCTGTAGTTATATCATAGATTCTTCCTGTTGTTGCGGAGGAAATATAAATTCTCCCTGCTTGCTGGGAAAACACAGTTGTATTAAACAGCATCACAAAAAATGCTGCTAGTAAAAGTATATTCTTATTCACTTTTTTATTTTTAATATTTTATAAGATTCAACTTGATTTATAAATAACCATCAAGTCATTAACTATTAAATATTAAAAATGGGCGGCGGTCTCACAGAAAAGACCTCAGAGAAACAAAAATCTAAAGATTTGTTATTATAAGATAAGAATTGTTGTGAATAGAGAAAATCTAAGGCAGTCTGTAAATATGGTGCGTTTTCAATAAGACATATTTTAGAAAAATCCTGATTTCTATAGCTTGGTGCTACATAATCCTGATTGATATGAGTGGAAGCCATAAACTCTTCGGAAGAAGGAATGGTATCCAGCTCTTTATGAAGAAAAGACTTTGATCTTTCCTTATGCTGATCAATCTCTTTTTTAATTTTTTTTAAGGCTTCTGTCTCTTTTTTTTTCTCAACTGTTTTAAGCTGGTTTTTAAGATCCTTTTTCTCTTCTTTTTGTGTTTTAGAAGTAACTTTAAGTAAGCTTCCTTTATCTCCGTTTTCCTGATAAGTAAGATCAGAATTTTTTAGAATAATTTTTTTGTCACGAATCTGCTTATTGAAGCTCTCATCCTTTGAGAAGATTTTTGCATCATTTTTTAGAAAAATGGTTGGAGAAGAAGTACGTTTTATCGTATCATTTTCCTGCGAATATCCCAATATACTGCAAAAAGACAGCAAACACATTATTAATATACGAAAATAATCAAAGCCTTTACTCGTCTTTGAATTATTTACAATATTATTAATATAAAATAGAGATTTTTGCAACTATAATAATTTACAAGCGCAAAAATAACCAATTTATCAATATTATTACATTAATTTGTTGTTAATATGTGAATTTATCATGTTTCTATAAATTTATCCAAATGGTATGAAATACAATTTGCCTTGGAAAAATTAAAATAATTCTTCATCCAGAATTATTCTATTTATAATTTGAATTAAATTTATTTTTAAAATAAAAAAAATCATCCAGAACCAAGCAATTAAATTACAGTGCAGAATTTACAGTTAAGGTCTCCAAAATAACAAATTCTCAGCTTAAAACAAGCTACTTTCTCTTTCTACAGATTTAGATGTTAACTCTCCATATCAATTTTTCATATTCTCTTTACCATTTAAAAATTATATCTGAATCCCTGCACATCATCCCACCATTATTGATTAATAGACATAAATGTTGGTGTTTCTCAAAAAACAATATGATTCTCTGAAATAAGTTCAGTACGAAATAATACTTATAAAAAAAGGTCACTATAAAAATAGTGACCTTCATATCTTGTAAAAAGAAACGAATTATTTCAATTCTACTTCAGCACCAGCTTCTTCTAATTGCTTCTTAAGAGCTTCAGCTTCGTCTTTAGAGATACCAGTTTTGATAGCAGCAGGAGCTCCATCTACGATATCTTTAGCTTCTTTAAGACCAGCACCAGTTAAATCTTTTACCAATTTAACGATTGCTAATTTAGATGCACCAGCAGCTTTAAGAATTACATCGAATTCTGTTTTTTCTTCAGCAGCTTCAGCACCACCACCTGCAGACATAACTACAGCAGCAGCAGCTGGCTCGATTCCGTACTCATCCTTAAGGATAGTAGCTAATTCATTTACGTCTTTTACTGTTAAGTTTACTAGCGTTTCAGCTAAATTTTTTAAATCTGACATTGTTGTAATGTTTTTGTTGATTATTTATTTAATTTTTTGAGAGTAATTATTCAGCAGCTGGAGTTTCCTCAGTGCTATCTGCAGCTGGAGCTTCTGGAGCCGCCTCAGCAGGAGTTTCTTCTACAGCAGGTGCAGCAGCTTCTTCAGCTGTAGCTTCTGTTGTTTCAGATTTGTTTTGAAGAGCAGAAACAACTCTTTGAATTGGAGACTGAAGCAATCCGATGATTTCACCGATCATTTCTTCTCTAGACTTAATGCTTACTAAAGCATCAAGGTTGTTGTCACCAACATAGAAAGTTTCTTGTACAAAAGCAGATTTTAAAGCCGGCTTATCTTCTTTTTTTCTAAAGTCTTTGATTAATTTTGCCGGAGCGTTAGCTGTTTCAGCAATCATTAATGCAGAGTTCCCTTTGAAAGTTTCGAACATTTCAGAGTAATCTACTCCTTCAATTTGCTCCATTGCTTTTTGCAAAAGTGTGTTTTTCACAACTTTTACTTTGATATTTTGCTTGAAAGCCTGTCTTCTGAAGTCAGAAGATTTTGCAGCGTTCAAACCGTCTAGATCTGCTACATAAACTACTTTTGCATCCTGAAGCAAGTCTTTGATCTCTTGTATTGCTACAACTTTTTGGTCTTTTGTCATTGTCTTAAGGATTATAATTAGTTAACAGATTTACTATCAATTGCAATACCCGGGCTCATTGTAGAAGACAAATAAATGCTCTTCACATAAACACCCTTAGCAGCAGTTGGTTTCATTTTGATCAATGTCGAGATTAATTCCTGAGCATTTTCTTTCAATTTGTTAGCATCAAAAGATACTTTACCGATACCTGCATGGATAATACCGTATTTATCAACTTTAAAGTCAATTTTACCAGCTTTCACTTCAGTTACTGCTTTACCAATATCCATCGTTACAGTACCTGATTTTGGGTTAGGCATTAAACCTCTTGGACCTAATACTCTACCTAATGGACCTAATTTACCCATAACAGCCGGCATAGTAACGATAACGTCAACATCTGTCCAACCATCTTTTATTTTCTGTAAATATTCGTCAAGACCTACATAGTCTGCACCTGCTTCTTTCGCTTCAGCTTCTTTATCCGGTGTAACCAATGCTAAAACTTTAACATCTTTACCAGTACCATGAGGAAGAGATACAACACCTCTTACCATTTGATTAGCTTTTCTAGGATCTACACCCAATCTTACAGCGATATCTACAGAAGCATCAAACTTTGCAGTGTTTACTTCTTTTACAAGAGCAGCACCTTCTTCAAGGTTATAAATTCTTCCTTTTTCTACTTTGCTTAAAGCTTCTTTTTGCTTTTTAGTTAATTTTGCCATTTCTATTAGTTTTAAGCGTTAGTTGGTTTAGTTCCTGTTACTCTTAATCCCATAGATCTAGCAGTACCTGCAACCATAGAAAGAGCAGAATCCATCGTGAAACAGTTTAGATCTGTCATTTTATCTTCTGCAATTTTTTGAACCTGAGCCCAAGATACAGCACCTACTTTGTTTCTGTTTGGTTCTCCGGATCCTCCTTTGATTTTAGCTGCATCCATTAACTGAATTGCTGCAGGTGGAGTTTTAATAACGAATTCAAAAGATTTGTCTTCGTACACTGTAATCACTACAGGCAAAACTTGACCTGGCTTATCCTGAGTTCTTCCGTTAAATTGTTTACAAAACTCCATGATGTTCACACCTGCAGAACCCAAAGCTGGACCTACTGGTGGAGAAGGGTTGGCAGCGCCACCTTTCACCTGAAGTTTAACCATTTTAAAGACTTTTTTAGCCATTTTTTAATTTTTAATAATGAATAATTAATGAGTTTGGAAGCATTTATTATTCAGTAGAATTACCTACTCACATACAGCAACCCTACTTTTCGGATTGCAAAATTATGAAAATTATTTTAAATAGCAAAAGTAATTGATTGATTTTTAGAAAGAATATGATATTTATGAAAAATTTCTGAACCTAATATTTCCATCCAAAGAATATATTCTGTAACACAACCATTCTAATACCCAACAAAAGTAATCTTTGACCAGGACAAATAAATTTAATAACAATTAAATAATAAATGAGAATGTTTTAATAAAAATAACATTCATTCGTTTGCATTTTTTTTCAAACTTAATTTAGTGAAGAAATAACATTACAGTGACTTTAACTTGCATTGTTTTATGAACAGAAAAAAATACCGCTCATTTCTGAACGGTATTTTAATATATTTGAAAAGTATTAAACTTTTTCTACCTGCATAAAGCTTAACTCCATAGGAGTTTTTCTTCCGAAGATCAAAACAGAAACTTCTACTTTCTTCTTGTCTTCCAAGATTTTTTCAACGGTACCATTAAAACCATTAAATGGTCCGTCGATTACTTTTACATTTTCACCAACGATGAAAGGAATTTCTGCATCTGAAGCAAATTCTGACAGTTCATCCATTCTGCCTAGCATTCTGTTAACCTCAGATTTTCTCATGGGAACAGGATCTCCGCCTTTAGTTAAACTCAGAAAAGAAATTACACCGGGAATATTTTTGATCACGTGAGGAATCTCTCCCATCAACTCTGCTTCTACCATCAGATAACCAGGATAATATGGTCTCTCTTTTGGTACTTTTTTCCCATTTCTCAGCTGAATAACCTTTTCCATAGGAATAACCACCTGAGTAACGTACTGCTCAAACCCTAAACGTTTGATTTCTGTCTCAATATAGTTTTTCACTTTATTTTCCTGTCCGCTGATTGCTTTCAGCACATACCATTTCAATTCGCTCATTATGGGAAAATACTTTTTTAGTTGAAGGTATTGATTAGTATTCCGATGATATTACTGATTGCTTTAGAAAACAATTCATCAACACCAAAGGTAAACAATGCTAAAATAACAGTTGCAATAGTAACTACAATAGTTGAAGACTGTAGGTCTGACCACTTTGGCCATTCTACTTTATGTCTAAATTCGTGATAAGAACCTTTTAAAAATTCTACTAAGCTCATTATTTTCTTTTTGCACGGGCACAAGGATTCGAACCCTGATCAACGGTGTTGGAGACCGGTATCCTACCATTGGACGATGCCCGTAGATTATAAAAGTTCCGTAAGTTTCCTTACGGAACTTTTATTATATTAAGATGATTAATCTAAGATTTCAGTAACCTGACCAGCACCAACTGTTCTACCTCCTTCTCTGATCGCAAATCTAAGACCTACGTTAAGAGCGATTGGCTGTAACAATTCTACTGTAATAGTTAAGTTATCACCAGGCATTACCATTTCTACACCTTCTGGTAAGAAGATCTCACCTGTAACGTCTGTAGTTCTTACATAGAACTGAGGACGGTATTTGTTGTGGAATGGAGTGTGACGTCCACCTTCTTCTTTAGAAAGAATATAAACCTCAGCTTTGAATTTTTTGTGTGGCTTCACAGAATCTTTCTTAGCGATTACCATACCTCTCTTGATGTCAGTTTTTTCAATACCTCTCAACAATAGACCTACGTTATCACCAGCTTCACCTCTGTCTAGGATTTTTCTGAACATCTCAACTCCTGTAATAGTAGAAGTTAATTTTTCGTCACCCATACCGATGATATCTACAGGATCTCCTGTGTTGATAATACCAGCTTCGATTCTACCAGTTGCTACAGTACCTCTACCTGTAATAGAGAATACATCTTCGATAGGCATCAAGAATGGTTTCTCTTGATCTCTAACAGGAAGTTCGATCCAAGTATCAACAGCATCCATCAATTCTTCAACTGATTTGAACCATTTGTCATCCGGAGTACCATTAGTAGCAGCAGTAAGTGCACCAAGAGCAGATCCAGCGATTACCGGAGAGTTATCTCCATCATACTCATATTGAGATAAAAGATCTCTAAGTTCCATTTCAACAAGCTCTAACAACTCTTCGTCATCAACCATGTCAACTTTATTCATGAAAACAACAATTCTAGGTACGTTTACCTGACGGCAAAGTAAGATGTGTTCTCTAGTCTGAGGCATAGGACCGTCAGTTGCAGCACATACCACAATAGCTCCATCCATTTGAGCAGCACCAGTAACCATGTTCTTAACATAATCGGCGTGACCTGGACAATCTACGTGAGCATAGTGTCTAGCTTCAGTTTCGTACTCGATGTGAGCTGTATTGATAGTAATACCTCTTTCTTTTTCTTCTGGAGCAGAGTCAATAGCAGAGAAATCTTTTTTCTCAGCAAGACCTTTGCTAGCCAATACAGCAGAAATCGCTGCAGTAAGTGTAGTTTTACCATGGTCAACGTGACCAATAGTACCAATGTTCAAGTGTGGTTTGTTACGATTAAACGTTTCCTTTGCCATGATATTAAATTATTTATTTTATGTTTATTCAAATTTTCAGTGTGCAAATATAATGAATTTTTAAATACTAAAATCTTTTTGTTTGAAAAAAAAGTAATATTCAAATTCAAAAAGTGCAGACCAACATTTTTTGTAAAAATTGAACTGCAAATTTATAACAAAAAATTGAATTAAAAAAAACACATTCAAAATCCAAGATGATTTTTCTATCGTATATTTAGCTGAAACTATTAATTAAAATAAATTATTATGAAAAAACTATTCAACATTTGTCTGGCTACTTTTGCCTTCATCACGGTATTCTCTTGTGATGATGATGATGAAATGAGTATGCCGGAAACACCCGTAGCAGGACCTGATGTAATGGTTTACGGATTAAGTGCCAATAATGAACTTTTAGCTTTCAACGCTAATAATGCATCAACATTTACTTCTACCAAACCTATTACCGGGCTTGCATCCGGAGAAAAATTGTTAAGTATTGATTTTAGACCGGCTACCGGCGAGCTTTATGCCGTATCGAGTACGAGTAAATTCTATATCATCAATACTACTACTGCAGCTACACGAGCGGTAAGTGCGACTGCTTTTTCACCTGCAATTTCAGGAACGATTGCATCTATAGATTTTAATCCCACTGTTGATAGAATAAGATTGGTTACCAACACAGGACAAAACCTCCGTCTAAATCCCGAAACCGGAGCGTCAGTAGCTATAGATGGTAGTATTGCAACTACATCTTCAATCGCAGGAATTGCATACACCAACAGTAAATCTGGTGCTACATCCACTATTTTATATGATTTGGATTTAACTTCCGGTAAATTATTTAAACAAGATCCTCCCAATAACGGAACTTTAGTTGAAGTAGGAAGTTTAGGTCTTACATTTACCGGTCAGGCTGCATTTGACATTAACCCTGAAAACACAGTTGCTCTGATGGCAGTGACCAACGGAACGCAAAACGCACTACATAGTGTAGATCTGGCTACAGGAAAAGCATCAAGCATTTCAACTCTAGCCCAAAAAGTAATTGATCTTGCTATTCCTACAAACCCGGTTGCTTATGCAATTGACAATGCCAACGCTTTACAGATATTTGACCCAAATAAACCTGCAACAACTGTTACAAAACCACTTACAGGATTACAAGCCGGAGAAAATATTTTAGGAATAGATTTCAGACCTTTGAACGGGCAATTGTATGCTTTAGGAAGTTCTAACAGAATCTACACAGTAAATTTGGGTAATGGTGCTTTAACGCAAGTTGGAACTGGTACACTTACTACTGCACTGGTTGGAACTGAGTTTGGCTTTGATTTTAATCCAACTGTTGACCGAATAAGAGTTGTAAGTAATATGGGACAAAATTTACGTTTGAATCCGATTGACGGTAGCGTAAGTGCAGTTGACGGAGCAATTAATCCCACTCCTGCTTCTGTGAGCTCTGCTGCATATACGAACAACTTTGCAGGTGCAACCACAACATCATTGTTTGTAATTGATGTTAATACAGATAAATTATACTTACAAAATCCACCAAATAATGGTACACTTGCCGAAATTGGAGCGTTAGGTTTAAACATCACAGGAGCAAACGGATTTGACATTGGAAGTACAAGCCAGAAAGCATATTTAGTTGCCTCTGTAGGTGCTGAAACAAAAATTTACACGGTAAATACTACTAACGGCTCTACAGCCTCTTTAGGAACTTATCCAAATCCGGTAAGAGGATTTACGATAGGTTTAGGATTCTAGAAACACAGTCTTGATTATATAAAGAAACCCGAGATAGATATTCTATTTCGGGTTTCGATTTTTATAAATAAATTAATATTCGAATATTTTGGTTCGTAGGCTTTCAAGAAATGAATTTAAAGTTTTTACTTGAGAGGGTTTCGTGAAATTTCCCTGACTGGGAATTCCACTCAGGAGTTTTGATGCTTTTTCCTGCAGAGATTTCTACTCGTTTTACATCAACAGTAATTCGCTTATAAATGACTGTATGATTAAATTTAGTGGGTCTTATTTTCTTTTTTACCACGTACGCATGACCTTGTTTTTAATTGAATTATTATAAACACAAAAAAGCCTTTATATATTACTATTTAAAGGCTTTTTGTATCTTAGTTTCTCAACTTGCGGAGAGAGAGGGATTCGAACCCCCGGACCTGTTACAGTCAATAGTTTTCAAGACTATCGCAATCGACCACTCTGCCATCTCTCCATAACTACTATGATGTCGTTGTTTTGGTGGTGCAAATATAATATGTTTTTTTGAATCTCCAAAATATATCTTTAAATTTTAAAAAGAAAGATTTTCGCTCAATTTAAAAGTCTTGGAATAAAATATATGAAAATGAAATTTTGAGAAAAAAAATATCCCGAAGAAATCTGGATGAAAATTGAGCCAACTACGGGACTTGAACCCGTGACCTAGGATTTCATTTTAAAATATTTGGTTTCAAAACCGTCGGCGAAATGTGGGATCACAAAAGAATCTTTGGAGAATTAGATATGGCAGATTGCAAAAATCCATCGACACCGATAAGAATTTGAAAATTGCAATTCTAAATAAAGACTGGTTTATCATTGCGAAGATTTACAACGGATCTTGATTTCTGGAGATTGCTAAAAAGTATGGGCGTGAGCCTTATAATATTAGTATGGCGAATGCTTATAAGAAATTTATAAAATATAGTGAATGGTGCCTTTTAAAATATTGAATTAAGGAAGTAATGTTAGTTCATCAATATTATTCATATCAAAATGGATTTTCTCATTACCAAATTTTGCTTCACATGTTGCCATTCTGTTATAATTACTTTTAGCAGTTATTTTACCTAACCCATACTGAATATGAAAGACGTTATCTAAAAGTCTGTAATGATAAACTTTACGAATATTAGTGCTACCTCTTAATGAGTTAGCAAGCATTAAATCGTGAACTGCATTTTTTATCTGCTGTGTATCTGTAATTTCTAGAACATTCTCGGTTCGTAGTTGTTCATATATACTGTCATTGTTTACTTCAGTATTGTTTTCTAAATTATAATAAATGATGTCATTTTCTCTATCAAAATATTCTAGTATCTTTCGATTTTGACCAAAGTCCAATATTTTTGTAAATCGACTTTTTGCTTGATTTTTTAAAATTCTAAATAATTCAGCTTCTCGCTCCAAAATACTATTCAGATTTAAAATGTCATTACTAGTCTTAATGCCTGCGCGATTATTTTTTGAGATATCCACAGTTAAGAATTCAGACGTACTTTTTAACATTGTACTAAGTCTTTCTAATTCAGCTTTTAATTTCTTCCCTCTTTCAATATATTTATTTTCATTTTCTAAATTATTTTCTAATTCAATAGAATAATCTCGAAGTGCATTTTGTTTATCTTCTTTTACAGATTTTATTTCCGTTTCAAAATTATTAATCAATATTTTATGAGCCTTCTCAAGTTCTGAAATTTCATCAAGATGTTTTGCCTTTGCTTCGCTACTATATGATTTTTCATCATTGTATAATTGAATTAAATCATCGTACTGTTGTTGTAATGCCTCTCTGCTAGTTGCATTACTATTAGCCTCCAAGGCTTTAGTTTTTTTATAATCTCTCTCGGTTTCTGCAACAAGAATATCACCTTCATGCTCTAATTCGGCTACACGATCAATTTTTTTATTAATATTTCGGTTAATATTAGCTTTTTTTATAACCCATTCGATGCCCCAATTAATGTATGGAAGTAATAAGAGGTAAATTCCAGTTGAAATGAGTGGGAATATTACTAATGGCAAAGGATTAATATAATATTGAGTAATATAACAGATTTTATACTCTGCATTTTGCTTTGAAAAAAGAATGAAATATAATGGTCTCCAATTGAATATTATCCATGATATTGTAAATGTTCCAACAAAAGGATTTTTTAATCTTTCATGAGCATTCTCGATTATGTTTTTAACTAAGTCAATTATTTCTTTCAAGGGTTAAAGTTTTTATAAATATACAAATCTATTTAACAATTAAATCTTAAGATTAGTTTGTACATAAATAATTCAAAATTTGATGTTTAAAATGAGTCGGTGATTGGCAAATCCATTTCATCCAAAATATTTTTAATATGCCAGGTTCTAATTTCGTTGATCAACAAATTTCAAATCCTAACGACTCTTTAATTTATTAATATTTGTGATACATCTACCAACTTCATAGAAATAGTCTTCTGTATATGTTTTATGAAGTTTTTCATGAGTTTTTTTAATGCATCTACAAAAGCATGTATAGATGAAAGGAACTTCTCCTCCCAGTCATATACTACTTTATAATAGGATTGAAGTTTTTCACATCTAACATAAACTCAATTTCTTCTTTGAAGATTTCCGCCGTTAATTTTAGTTCCTGAAGATCTTCGCTTGAAAATTTCTTCCGGTACTGAAATTCTTTAGAATGATTGGGATCAAAGAACCGGCATTGCACAAACCAATTTTTAGGAAATGCAGATCTGCTTGAAAGCGATTTGTAATTTTTTGGAGAAATGAAAATTGCTGAACGCGAACATCCATTCAAAAGTTTTTTTGCTTCTTGTTTCATGATGGCGAAATGTTAATAGTTACCTTTAAACATTTTCTGCCTTTGTTGAAGTATTTAAAAACTTCGGAAAGCCCATTGTGGGAAAGGCTTTCCGAGTTGAGCCAACTACGGGACTTGAACCCGTGACCTCTTCCTTACCAAGGAAGCACTCTACCGCTGAGCTAAGTCGGCATTAAAAGAAAAAAATCACGCTGTAAAAGAGTGATTTTTGAGCGGAAGACGAGGGTCGAACTCGCGACATTCAGCTTGGAAGGCTGACGCTCTACCAACTGAGCTACTTCCGCAATTTTGTTTCCAAAATTATTGGTAAACGCTATACAAATTTGAGAAGAAAACTTTTTAAACTTGTACATTTTTTCTAATATAAAATGTGGGGAGAGCAGGATTCGAACCTGCGAAGCCGAAGCAACTGAGTTACAGTCAGTCCCATTTAGCCACTCTGGAATCTCCCCAGATATTTTATATTAAATTGAGCCTCCAGAGGGACTCGAACCCACGACCTGCTGATTACAAATCAGCTGCTCTAGCCAACTGAGCTATGGAGGCAATTTAATAAAAACTGAAAGCTATCAGAGAAACTCTACTCTGTGCTGCATCAGCAGTTAAAAAAAATCACGCCAATATGGTGTGAAATTGAGCGGAAGACGAGGGTCGAACTCGCGACATTCAGCTTGGAAGGCTGACGCTCTACCAACTGAGCTACTTCCGCAATTTTGTTTCCAAAATCATTGGTAAACGCTGTGCAAACTTAGGAAAATCCTTTTAAATCTGCAAGTCTTTTTTTTTATATAAAATGTGGGGAGAGCAGGATTCGAACCTGCGAAGCCGAAGCAACTGAGTTACAGTCAGTCCCATTTAGCCACTCTGGAATCTCCCCAGATATTTTATATTAAATTGAGCCTCCAGAGGGACTCGAACCCACGACCTGCTGATTACAAATCAGCTGCTCTAGCCAGCTGAGCTACGGAGGCAAATAAAAAAGATTTCAAAAAACGATTGTTCCTTTTTGCGAGTGCAAATATAGAACAGATTTTTTGAAATCTCAAACTTTTTTATAAACTTTTTATAATTTATTTTCTAAGCTAATTCTTTTTTCTTGATTAACAGTTTCTTAGCCGCATCAACACATTGATCTAAACTATCTTCAAAAGTTGTACTTGTCTTTTTTACAACAATATCGTCACCCGGAACGACTAGGATAAGCTCCGTTGTCTTATTGGCTTTGTCTGAATTATTTTCTACTTTCAAGAATACTTTGCATTCCTGAAGCTTGTCGTAAAACGTATTAAGCTTACTTACTTTTTTGTCAACATGCGACTCTAATGGTTCGTGTGGAGTTAAGCCGATTGCTTGTACTGAAATCTTCATAATTCTTCTTTTTTAACAGCTCTTGGATGAGCTTGATTAAACACTTTTTTCAACTGTTCTATATTAGCATTCGTGTACACCTGAGTGCTTGCGAGACTAGAATGCCCTAATATTTCTTTTACTTTAGATATCTCTGCCCCATTATCCAAAACATGTGTAGCAAAGCTATGTCTCAGGATATGTGGACTTCTTTTTTGCTTAGAAGTAACAAGACTAAGGTACTTATTAACCACTACATAAACAAATTTTTCTGTCAGTTTTTTACCCTTTTTGTTGACAAAGAAATATTGTTTAAAATCTTCGTGAGGTCTTCTGATTTCCAAATAGCTTTTAAGTAGTTTCGCTAAGTCAGGAGAAATAGGAACATAACGTTCTTTATTTCCCTTACCCAGAATCTTCAATTGTTCTTCTTCGAGGTTTACACTCTCAAATATTAAGCCACAAAGTTCAGCTTTTCTGATTCCTGTTTGATATAAAACCTCAACAATGCATTTTTCTAAAATATCGTCAACATTGACAAGAATCTCATCCTGAAGCACCTCCATTTCCTCCATAGACATGGGAATTTGTTTCTCTGCATAAAATTTAAGGGAATTGACAGTTTCCACAGGAGAAACTTCTATTTCGCCTAATCTTAAAAGAAATAAATAAAAACTGCGGAGTGAGGACAACTTGCGATTGATACTTCTTTTTGAAATATCATTCTCACTAAGTTCAACGATAAAATTTCTGATTATTTTTTTATCGGCTTTGACAATATTTTCAGAGCCTTCCGTTTTAAGATAAAAGGAGTAAAAATCATCAAGATCTTTACGGTAACTTGTAATGGTATGAGGCGAATACCTCTTTTCGAGCTGTAGATAGTCTAAAAACTTCTCTCGCATAATGTATATATAAAACAAAAATCACTCCTCAAATATAACTATTTAAGAAGTGATTTAGTATGTGTTTAAGAAAATTCCTTAAGCTTGTTCTTCCTTGCTTAATCCTCTTTGCTTATAAGCTGCTTTCAGCCTAGATTGTCTAAGAGTTACAGAAGGCTTGATAAAAGCTTGTCTAGATCTTAATTGACGAACTGTACCAGTCTTATCAAATTTTCTCTTGTATTTTTTCAGTGCTCTATCGATGGATTCACCATCTTTTACAGGTATTATTAACATAATTTACATCTCATTTTGGATTGCAAAAGTATAACTTTTTTCTTGATAAGCAAATTATTTTAAACTAAAAATGAGATTAATTTTTCAAATTTCCTAAAAGCAACTTTAATATGAATTCAATTTAAAGAAATATTGTATCTTTGTTGCTACTAAAACATGGGGTTGACTGGTTTCGACAGCAAGACCAATGGGTAAGTAAGCATGCAGAGAACCGTAGTGCAATCTCTTTAATCCCTTGCTACAAACTTTTAACTGGCAACGAAGAGTTCGCTCTTGCAGCTTAATCCGAATAAAGTAAGATTCAAGCGCTTTCCCGAAGATAGTAAGGAAGCAAGATGTCTCACAAATGCTCTGTTCTGCGGCGTTTGATTCTGAGATATAGTAATGCAGAAATAAGGTTTTAGACGCTTCGGCTAAAACTCGAAAACCTCAGAAGATAAGCTGGAAGTTGGGTGTTTACTCTCTGCCTCCAGTCGAAAATCAATAGTAAAATAAGCATGTAGAAATCTTATGTATTGCTTGTTTGGACGAGGGTTCGAATCCCTCCAACTCCACTTTCAAGATTAAAGAGAATTTGTAAATTATTGAATTTTAAATAATTACATTTTCTCTTTTTTACTTTTGTACCCAAAGTTGTACCCAAATTTTTGAAATGAAATTTTTTAATCTGCTGGAATTTAATTAAACTATAATGCGGTAGGTTTCCATTGCTTTACGGTTGATGTCTGAAAGCTGGGGCTCTCCGCCTATTTTCAGTTCGGAAGTTTTCCTTACCTGCATCAGGTATTTTCTGCGTTATTTCTAATCTTACCGTTTCTTCCAGCTCCTGTTCAGCACTCTAATTGATAACAATTCTTCTATTTTTAATTACTTGTAAGAATCATTAAACTCGTCTTTTGTTTTAAAAACCCTAATACTATCCGTTGGTACAGGATGATTATTTAACAATACTTCAAAAGTACTATTGTCAGGAGCTATCTTAAATTCCAGCTTGGCATGGTTGCCTGCTTTTTTAAAAACTTCGTTGGTCTTTTCCCAATTAAAGTATGCATACCCCGTATATTGCTGATTTCCGGATGTTTCCCATGTGAAATTCAATTCTTTGGGGATGGCTCGTTTTTCATAAGATACCTCATTGATCCAGAGACGGTAAAACACTTCTTCTTCTCCGTTGTAAAAATCCATCCACATTCGGAACATTCTCAACCCTCTGTTTTCTGAAGTGAAAACGGGGGCATACATATATTTTGCCCTATAGTTTTCCCATTCTTGCGGAGAAGCATTGGGGATAGCCAATTCTTTTTTTTCTTCTTCAAAACGATTTGGACTGATACGGTAGGTTTTAAGATATTTTTCTTTTATTCTTACAATATCTTCCTTATTGTTTAATACTTCTGCTTGATAACGTCCTAATTCTATCTGCACTCCTGCCCCGAAACGCAACCATACCACTACCATCCCTTTGGGAGCAAAACCAAAAACGAGGGTGCTAAAGCTGTTGTAAGGACTTCGGGGGAAGGCAAATTCTTCGGATCTCCCCAATCTTTTGTATTTTTCTAGTGGTTCTTTATGAAATTCCAGGAGTGCTTCGCCGTTGGCATACGCTCGTTCCATATAATCTTTTATGGTTTCTACAGGAAAATCTACATTAAGCCGGTAAAAAGCATCTTCATATCCTGCATAGTAGGTAATATCAGCTCCTGTAGGTGTGCCGTGCTGCTCGGTCCAACGTGAACCAGATTGCCCCCAATCTCCGGAAGTACCACCATAAGACAACCCTGCAGGGCTGCCTTCTAAAGTTTTAATACGATCTGATACAAATTCTATTTCATATTTATTTGCTGGAGCGCATATTTCTACATGAAATTCAGGTGTTTTATTCATTTCTTGGCAGTAAATTAAATTGGTAAATACTAATAAATAGAGTAGAATTTTTAATTTATCCATTTTGTATGTGTCTTTTCCGGTTTTTAGCTTCTAACGCCCCTTCTTTCTTTGGAGCATTGTTTTGGGATTTGGCTCCCAACCCAATTTGGTTGGCTTTTACCGACCAATGCAGGTATTGGTGGCGAAGGTCTTTTAGGTCTTGCTCTTCTACAAAATCAAGATACGATATTTTTTTTATTTCTGCCAAGTATGCTGCAGCCGAAGGGTTTTCTCCTTTTATATATTTCTCTACATATTGGTTTCGGAGATCATTGCATGCATTCATATAGCGAATAAGTTGGTTGTTAATACGGGTTAATAAGTCGCCTTGTATTTTATGGTTATCAAGACCTTTCTGTAAATACTTTACACCACCCGTTTTTTCATCTTGCGAATAATGAAACATTTGCCTGATCCTGAGTTTGTTGTCTCAATCTGATACGGTCATTTGGCTTTATCTTCCTGCCACAGGAATTGTACTCTTATTTTTTTATTTTCTTTATGATCAAGTTTTTTTTAAAAACTGTAAATAGTAAGTAAGAATAAATAAGGGAAAAAATGCCAAAAACAAACGAACGGCAATTCCTATTTTGAATTCTATAAACCTACTTGGATCAACAAAGAAGAACTCAAATAATAAAATAATCGTAAACATAATTATCGGAATAACAAAATACATTTTCCTTTTATCTTTAAATAGATAAATAGATAAAGTAGAGATATTTAGGAGGATATAAGATAAACCTATTAAAACTGTAGGTAAAGCACCAATGTTTCCTTCAAATCCGAAAAAATCTAACTGAGAAAGATAGATTAATATTATACCGCCAATAAAAAAATTACCTATAAAGTAAATTTTATATCTAAACCATATATAAAGTGTAATTACTAATAAAATTATTGCTAATACAATTTGAAAAACATTTATCTCCATTTTATTTAAATTTTATTATAAAATAATCCTCATCATATGTTTCATATTGATACCACTTTCCATTAGGTTTTTTATGGATTTTCGTATTTCCATGATGTGTTTCCTGCCCATCATTAGTAGTCGTACCAAGATTTTCTTTGATATATTTTTTTGTATTTTGAACAACAACTCTTGCATTACCTAGATATTCAGTATTATACACAGCGTCTGCTGATGCTAAAACTCTTCCAGGTTTAGAATAAAATACAGGAATATATACTTCTTGTTTCTTTCTAAATTTTGCAATTTCATAATCTATAATTCCTTTCATAGAGCATTTGTTTTCTTTTGCAAATTATACCATTTGTTTAAATAAAGTAATATTCAATTTATTATGATCTAATTTAAATCTAACTGAAATAATCCAAGCTAAGTTTTTCACATAACATAAGTACCATTCTGGTCTCATATAAATTAAGTCAGGATATCCAGCATCTGTTTGCATATGGTCTAATGTAAAATAACCTTCCGTTCCATACATGATAAATTTATCTTCACCGGGTTTATTAAAATAAATTTCTTTTAAATATTGTTTCAAAGTACGTCCATACATAGATTTCTTTTGATAATCTTCATTTGTTAAGAATGCATACCCATATTTATCTATATAATAATTTATAAATTTAATCCAAGGCTCCACATCATCACTCAATTTTTTCCCTCCTTGTCCTTTCCAACTTTCTATTGCTTTTTCAGCATTTTCAGGTTTGTGTTTCAAATCATATGAAACTAAATCAACTGGTTTTATATTATCAAATTTGGTATGAGCATAAGTGTCACCAAACCGGTGTAATAATTCTCCTAACTTATTTATCGTCTTTTTATGAATTTCTTCTTTCGAATCACCCTTCACATAAACTTCTTTTATGTATAAAAATTTTAATGCTGTTAAAAGTTCTTCTGTTCCATGAAATCCTCCTGTTAATGAATGTATTTCTTTTTGATCAGAAGGATACCCCCAAGTTTGATCAATTTCAAAGTCAGTTTTGCTATGTACATCTGTATCGGGATCTTCAGTTGCAATAGCTAATTCTTCTGCACTTGCTTCTGCCATCCCTAGCATTAAACAGACTAAATAAACCGTACTGTAATGTCCATCTGTTTCATAAAAAAACACATTTTCTTTATAGGGCTCTTCCTTCTTTTTATCTGTAATCTCATAATTACCTACTGAATTTCCTGTGTCTCCCTTTATATATGTTTTTTCATTACTCTTTATCTTCAGTTTTTCCTTTTTGGAATCTATTATAATCTTATCAGATTTTAATTTGAACTGTTTGCTGATTTCTCTAAAATTACCACTACCACCCATATTTTAATGAAAGTTTGAGTTTTCTCCAGAGTTTATTTGTACTGTTTTTGCTGATTTAACTTGCACATTTTCTTTTAGAGCATATAATTCTATTTTTTCTGCCTGCTTTGTATAATCCTTAGCTTCTTTGGTGATCTTATCACTCGCTACATTTGTAATATTCGCCGCCATCAGAGAATAATCTGCAACCGCATTCTGCATCATCATGGCTCCGGCAAAACTAGAATGGTTTACTCCAGCAGTTTCAGAAATGTTCATCCCTGCATTGGATGTAATATTCATGTCTGCCGTAATTGTTACATTTTCTCCCGCCGTAAACGTCATATTCTTTGGCGCATTCACATTAATATTTCCCTGTCCATCCATTAGATACGTATTTCCACTCGGATCTTCAATGAAAACAGAACCTTCAGCATCATTCAGAATAATCTTGGTTCCGCTGCGTGTGTGAATAACTTTTTTATCGTTGCCAGAAGTATGGTATGAACTCGTTTCAGAACCATTATAATGCGTTCCCATCACAAAAGGTTTCTCAGCATTCTGAGATTCGTGGCTTACCAGAACTTCCTCACCAATTTCAGGAATAAAATGAAAACCTTTGCCTGATCCTGAGTGTGGTTGTATCAGTCTGATCAAAGGGGTTTTCTGTCCTTTATCTTCCTGCCATGGGAATTGCACTCGGATTGGGACATCATAAAATTTAATCACACGAGTTACAAATTTTACCTAAATAGATTTCGGAAACAATAAAATTTGAGGCAATAAAAACTATAAGTAAAAAAATCAATACATAAATAATTTTTGTAAAAAAAATATTGTATTTAAATTTCAAAAAAAATAACAGCGAAAAAATAGAAATAAAAAAAGGCATAAAATCAATTAATAAATTGAATAAATCTAGCTCATAAGTTAAAGAAGAATAGCCATTAACTAACCACTTTATAAATATTCCTAATTCATTTCCATTGATAAAAGTATTACATTTAATCAAAATAAAATAAATAATAATTGAAATAAATATATTTAAGACTATCTTTTTTTTATACATAATATTTTAATAAAATAATACCTGCTGTACATAATTCATTCTTATCTTCTCCCATACTAATAGTAAACTTTCCATTTTCAAAAAGCATAGAAGAATCACTTCCGTCGAAAAAAACTCCATATTTACATTTCTGTTTAATAAAATAATCTCTAATACTGCCTAAAGAAGGACCTTTAATTCCATCTGCTTGAATGCCTAAGATTACTTTAGAATCTGAAATCCCAATGCATGTTTTACCTTTTACATATCCTGATTCTTTATCTTTCATGTCAAATTGTGAAAATTTTTTCGAACTTCTTTGAATAAGATTTATTTTATATTCTTTTGAAGGCTCTCCTGTAAGAGGAGCCTTGTCGGAAGTTCCGTTTTTATATTTATTTATTCCACCATAGGGCAAATCATTAATAATTAATGGTCCTATATCACCAAATGCTGCTGTAGGAAAATCTTTAGATTGAGGATCTCCTATACCCATTTTAAAAGCTTTTCTCAAGTCAGAATCTTTAAAAACAATATCCCTTATGAAAGAAATGTAATATCCCTCTTTGGCAGATTTTCCAGAAGTTATGTAACCGTTTTTATAAATTAATCCTAAATTAGTTGTTTCTTCAACGGGAACGGGATCTTTACCATTTTGTGCATCCAAAATTCCCGAATAAGAAACATCATACCAATTGGCGTTTATAATATAAATATCTGCTTTGATCTTCTTTTTGATCAGGTCTTTTAATATTTCATTATAAGAATTTTTGACCGTGGTTGAAAATAACTCTTCTTTATTCCTAATAAGAGGATATATTGCAATATTACCTTTCAATTCCCTTAATTCAATGTTTGCCATAATTAATTTTCCAAAGTATCAACTATCCATTCTTTCATCTTCTTTTCATCAGGTGTATTAGAAAATTTTTTTTCAATCTCTTCAATGCATGTTATTAGCCTATAATAGCCATCGTGTTCTAACCTGTCTTTGATATGTGTTTTGAACTTTAGACTTGACATATCAATATCTTTCAAAAATTCTTTCAATATATCCAATTGATTATTAATTGAATCTTTATAGTCTTGAAAACAAACACAATTTGATAATTTATCTAAAGATTGATATAAGTTTTCATTTACTTTAAAAAATGTTGTTCCATAAAACGAAATATTTTCAGGTATCAAATATAATTTTCCATTTAAACTAATCCAATTATCGTCGATAACTTTACCTGAAAGACATATTGTATCTCCTGTTTTTATAGGTTCGTCTAATTTCTCAATTACTGAAATTATATTTGTTTCAGTGGAAATTTTATTAGGCTTAAACTTTATTTTTTTAGGTTTTAGATTTTGCTCTTTAGGTTTTTCTGGCTCTCCATAAAAACTCCATCTTTGCATTCTGTATTACCTTTTTATTAGAGTGAAATTCTATATTATCTTTTGCGAAGATTTTATATTTTCCGCCAGTTATTTTGGTAATATTACCTCCTACAATTCTTGTTCTGCTCATAACTTAATGGCTATTAGATTTTTCAGCAGAATTATTTTGAACTTGCGTTTGGGAGTGAATTTCTGTATGGTCTTCACTTTGGCTTACAGATTTTCCTCCGCTTGTTTCTTGCCGTTCTTTTTTACTTTCACTATGCACATCACCTTCAATTATCTCCATTAATTTTCCGGTAATAAAATGGCTTTCATTTCCTGCGACAGTACTTACATAGTTTACGCCAACAGTTTGAGTATAATTCAAAGTAGCGGAAGTAAAAATATTCATCCCAGCACTTACATTCACATTTTCTCCTGCGGTAATGTTTATGGATTTTCCGGCAGTAAAATTCATGTCATTCGGCGCATTCACATTGATATTTCCCTGTCCATCCATCAAATACGTATTCCCGCTCGGATCTTCAATGAAAACACTTCCTTGCGCATCATTCAAAATAATTTTAGTTTCGCTTCGGGTTCTTATTACTTTTAGATCGTTTCCTCGGTGTGATAACCGCTTGTTTCGCTGCCGTTGTAGTGCGTGCCTGCAATAAAAGGCTTTTCTGCATTTTGGGATTCAAAATCGACTAAGACTTCTTCGTTGAGCTCGGGGATGAGATTAAAATAGAGTATTAAACTTTTGTATCAAAAAAGAATAAGCTCCATACTACTATTTTAATCTGTTTTTGGACATCCTATAACTAATCTTGCCCCTCTTTCTTCCTGGCTACCTTTAAACATTGCTGCTAACATGTATATGTATCCTTTACCAGAATAGCCTATAGGTCTTGGAACAATAAAAAAATTTTCTAATTTTTCTTTGTGCCAAGTTTTCCCTCTGTCTTCACTCCAAATATAGCTTGAATATGGCGTTCCATATAGCTCTGCAAAATAGAAATCACCATATGTTGTAACATAATACCCATCAGGAAGATTGACTAGTTCCTTTTTATCAATATAATATATCGATATCTTATTTTTTTCTAAATCTTTACTTACTAAACTCAAATATGTAGCTCCTGTTTTAGCATCTTTTGTTAAAGTTTCTATTTTCATTTCTTCGGGAACAGGGATTTTTGTCATAACTTTTTTTTCATTCAATTTCATATTGTATTCGATAAGATTATTATTTTCAACAAATAAAATAATATTTTCAGATTGAAAAACGTACCCTAAATCAAATTGCTCCGATTGAAGATTAAACTCTTCCCAACTTTTTCCTTCATCATTTGTATATAAATATGTTGATTTGTCCTTATAGAGACAGATTATCCCAGCTTTTTCTGAATAGAAATTCATATCATATAAATCTTCATTATCAAAGTCTTTAACTTTTTTCCAACTTTCTCCAAAGTCTTTGGATAAAAAAAGAGAAGAAGATATTTTATTTGCCCCATCAACAAAATTCCGGTCTTTTAATACTACAAATAAATTTTTCCCTGCAAAATATCCTTCAGATATTGTCCCTTTACCTAAAGTTATTTTATAAAAAGTTTTCCCGAAATCTAAACTTCTATATATTACAGAATTTTTATTATCTGGGTTTTCTCCACTATCATCCCCTAACAGAAAAAAAATATCTTTATTGTAGGTTATTATTTGATTAAACTCATACCTATTTAATGCATCAAAATAAGTGTTAAAAGGTTTTTCTCCCTGTATTTTATTAAAATCTATTATTTTCCATTCCATTTTTGATTCTTTATGAGTTTGACAAGAATTTACATTTACAGCGAAAATAAGTATACATAGTGATACTATTCTATTTAAAAATTTCATCCCAGTAATTTTTAAAATTATTTTTTGTTCCTTCTACTATTTCTTTGGTATCTTTTTTCAATTGTTCCCACGAAGAATTAGTTACACTTCCATAATCCATATTTTTTGCCATAATCCATGCCTGTTCCCAAGTTTCTGCTCCCATCCACTCTTTCATCTCCGGAGTCAAAAGAATACGTATTAAATCTTGAACAGGAAGCTTTGACATTTCATATGGATTATATGCATCTGGGTGAGTGGCAAAGGCAAATAATTGAAATTTAGAGTTATTAAGTTCTATGTTTGTATAAAATATACTTATTTTTTTTGGAGGTTTGATAGGAGTAACTCCATTAGCTTGGGTTAAGCCATTTTTAATATTATATGATTTATTATAAATAGAAATATAATTTTTATTTACAACTCCCTGCTCCATATAATCTTGTAGCTTTAGTTTTGCTTTTTTTAGCCAATCTTTTCCTGCATCAGTAAGCTTTGGCATCAATTCGTCAGTAAATGCTGTACAATATTTATAGCCGTAACTTCCGCAAGGTGAAGGAATTACAGTTTTATTACCTTTTACATATTGTGGAAGCACATTATCCTTCTTTAGCCTTTGTCTTTCAGCAGCCTCTATTTCCATGTGTCCATCAACATCTCCAAATATGCTAAGTCGCATTTTAGCTAAAACTTTTAGACGTATTATAGATTTTTCATATTCGGATAATTTTCCTTTGTCCTTTACATTTCTAAGAGGACCATAATAATATACAGGAGGAGTATGCAAGCAATCCGGGTGTCGCTTCATAAAATTTTTGAAACGGTCTACATAATAATCACATGTTCCTTTACCTATTGGAATAGGTTCATAATTACATGTTTTCTTATCATGCCCCTTGGGTTTTTCCGGTTCTCCATATATGACCCCTCCTTCTTTCCCAACCTGTATAACTTTGGAACCAATATTTTCAATTTCATCTTTAGAATATACTTTATAGTTTCCTCCAGTTATCTTAGTAATGTTACCTTTTACAATCCTAGTTCTACTCATAATTTTAATTTTAAAAATTATTTCCTTTTTCTGAACTATTATTTTTCACACTTTTATCAGAATGATGTTCATGAGTTCCCGAACTTTGTGAAATTATTTTACCTTCACTTATTTCATTTCGTTCTTTTTTAGTCTCAGTATGCACATCACCCTTAATTATTTCTGTGAGTTTTCCAGTAATGAACATACTCGCATCGCCAACACAGAAGTCATTTTCATCATTCCTACAGTTTCGCTATTGTTCATCCCAATGCTGTCGGATTTGTTCATTCCTACAGTAGTGATCATATTCATTCCGGCTGTCATAGTAATGTTTTCTCCTGCATTTAATGTAAAGTTTTTAGGCGCATTCACATTGATATTTCCCTGTCCATCCATCAAATACGTATTTCCACTCGGATCTTCAATGAAAACACTTCCTTCCGCATCATTCAGAATAATTTTAGTTCCGCTTCGTGTGTGGATTACTTTCTTGTCATTTCCGCTTGTATGGTACGAACTGGTTTCAGAACCATTATAATGCGTTCCCATCACAAAAGGTTTTTCTGCATTCTGGGATTCGTGGCTTATAACTAAAAAACAGCCTAAATCAATTATTAAGATACTCTTCTGTTTCTCTTTTTATAACCTTTCCTGTAATACCATCCAAAGTAATAATTTCTACCAAATCTGGACGTTTTAAACGTTCTATCTTCCAAATAGGCTTATCATTCTCTATTTTTCTGGAAATGGTGTTGTGCCAACCGTTTTGGGAAATGGGTCCTTTTTTTACTTCAATATTTTTTGTTTCACAGAACATCAAAATATCCTCAAATGTAAACTTGAAAGGCTTGTCATAGTCGATTTCTTTTACCAAATTGCCTTGCTCGTCAAATTCGTACCAAACGCCTTTTTTTAATCCCCCCCAAACATTTGAAGCTATTCCCTTATATTTAATATTCCCAGAAATAAAATAATCTTTAACAATCTTAAAATATGAATCTTTTGGAGTTTCATAATATGCTGAACCAGATTTAACTCTAATCATTTCAATATATGTCCCATTTTCTAGTTTTATTGATACTATATTAGAATTATTGCGATTAATACTATTGTATCTTACTGAATCAAACTTTTCAAATTTATTATCGATTTGAGAAATCATTAGTCTATTTTTTTGAGCGTTACACGAAATATTTAATATCAATATAATTAAAAAATAATATTTTTTCATATGTTGATTATTTTTGAGTTTGCTTTTTGCCATTGCCATTTCCAGAGACTGTATCTGCCCTTCCCTAAATTATGAGAATAATCCATAACATTTTCAGTCATTCCATAAATATAAGTATATTCGGCATTAGAATCTGCAACAGAGTTGGTGAAACTATGAGGAATCCCTTTAGTATGAAGAAATTCATGGGTGGGAGTTTCGTTACTTTTTCCTGAAAAGAGAACTACAAAATCGGATATGGCGTACCCATTAAGCCCTTTATAAGCCCCTGATTTTCTTTTCTCACAACCCTTTTCTCCTAAATAGAAAGCTACAAAATGTTTGCTGTATTTATATTCATTTTCTCCTTTTGCCTTTAAATCTCCTTTTAGTTTACCATTAAGGTAGAAAACAAGATTAAGGTATCCCGGAGCATGAGCAGCAGGAATTAGGCTTTCATCCTCATAATATGCCAGTATTTTTGAGCCGTCCACATATTTTCCACCCGGTTGCAGATTGGTATCTGAGGATAAATCTAAAGAATAGGTTTCAATATCTACTTGTATCAATGCCTGATTCAAATATTTTTCAAACAATTCTTTCTGACCGCTTGAATTACCAGAAGTTTTCCCATTAATATCTGTATCTATACTAACAAGCAACACCTTCGATTTTTTCCTTTTCGTAGCATCATTTGCCCATACATTTAGTTTTCCGGCTAACTGTTCAATTTCTTTTCCATCTTTATCTTTAGAAATTGCATACACCTCAATTGCCTGATCTGTAGAAAACTCTTCCAGACATTCTATCGTTACATAATCTTTGAGATCATGTTTTTCTTTGGACTTAGCAGTAATTTCCATGGGAGTTATAGCAAAGTGAGGATTTTCTTTAAACTTTAATGTTTCAGGTTCTGTATTCACTTCTACAATTAGGCTAAGCAAAGCTTTCGTATTACTAAAACCCGAAGCTATTACGTTACCCGTTTTATCCTTAATTTTTGTAGGATATAAAGAAAGCCACGAGCAAAAATAATCTTCCGGAGTTTTATCCTTTTTTTTCTTCCAAGGAATACTGTATACTCCATATTCGTTTCTCAATTTTGCAAACATATTTGATGATGTTTTAAAATAACCCCCGTATTCATTCTGATCTGCTTCTAATATATTGAAAGTAGAATCCTTATATTGCTCAGCAATTATATCCTCATAATAGGTGTCTCCAAAAGTGGTGGTTTCACCAAGACGCATCCAGTCAAAACCATAGTCTTCACCTTTCCAATTATTCTTTGGTCTGAAATAGACTACACATTTTGCAGGAAGTTCTATACCCGGAGCATGCTTTGGCGAGCTATAGCTTATTCCTTTTTCTACGCCGGTTTCTTTTATTTCTGTTGCAGAGTTATAAACAATATCAGATGTAGAATATATATTGTAATCTCCTTCTACTATTTCGGTTAGCTTTCCTCCAATGATCCGTATTCTGCTCATAAAAAATAGTTTTTAGTGAGATTTACTTTTTTCACCACTGTTATTCTGAACCTCGTTTTGGGCATGTTTTGTAATAGATGAGTTACTTGATGTCTCTACACCAGCATCATTATTAACTACCGTTTTTCCTTTCTTAGTTTCACTATGTACATCACCCTCAATTATTTCTGTTAGTTTTCCAGTAATAAACATACTTGCGTCCCCGACAACAGAAGTCATTTTCATCATTCCCACAGTTTGAGTATTATTCATACCAATGCTGCTAGATTTATTCATCCCGACAGTAGTAGTCATATTTTGACCAACATTAATGTTCATATTTTTTCCGGCAGTAAAAGTCATGTCATTGGGTGCATTCACATTAATATTTCCCTGTCCATCCATCAAATACGTATTCCCACTCGGATCTTCAATGAAAACAGAACCTTCTGCATCATTCAGAATGATCTTGGTTCCAGATCTTGTGTGAATTACTTTCTTATCATTGCCAGAAGTGTGGTAAGAACTCGTTTCACTCCCATTATAATGCGTTCCCATCACAAAAGGTTTCTCTGCATTTCTGGGATTCATGGCTTACCAATACTTCCTCACCAATTTCCGGAATAAAATGAAAACCTTTGCCTGATCCTGAATGTGGTTGTATCAGTCTGATCCATGGTGTTTTCTGTCCTTTATCTTCCTGCCACGGGAATTGTACCCGAACTCTTCCCATTCCCATCGGGTCGTTGTTGTCCATCACTCTTGCAGGCTGCTCTTCACCTTTAGGGACGGCTTCGGTATCGATGTAAGGGGAGGCATTGAATAAATCGGGGATTCCCACAAATTCGTTGTAATAATCACCCGGTTCATAAACGTGCTTGATTTCTATAATCCGGTAAGTTTCCATTGCTTTACCGTTGATATCCGAAAGCTGGGTTCTTCCACCTATTTTCAGTTCGGGAGTTTTACTTCTGCCTTTTACCTGCATCAGGTTCTCCCGCTTTTCTTTTTCCAACCGGACAGCTTCTGCCAATTGCCCTTCTGACCCTTTTTGGATTCCGGTATGGTTGAAGTGCATTTTTGGTTTTTTATTAAAAATGGTTTTCGAAGCAATGACCGCAATTGCCTGAAAAGGACTTTCTTTGAACTCGCTTTGTACACCATTGCTGTGTTTCTCTATTTTGGCTCCGCTCTGCGAGTCATACCCTGTGAAGGTAAATTCCTGTGCCTGCATCTGCATCTCAAATTCAACATCGATTAGGTCCATATTTTCCCTAAGCTTCAAAACAGGCTGTACCTGACCTCCGAAAACCAGCTTTTCACCGTTGTAATACAAATATTCTCCGTGACGAATGGCGAGTCTGCGGATAAACTGATAATCAGATTCTTTGTATTGAACAGTGTAAGGAATGGCTTTTTTGTTGTAAGCATTCAGATGATTGGAGTCTATCTCTACCCGGGCTTCCTCCGGATATTCTTCGTTAACTTGCTTGATGATCTGTTCAAGTGTTTTGTCTTCAAAACTTTGACAGTCTTTTCCGCTTTCTAACAAAATGCCTGGTGCAAATCCTGTAATGTGCAAATCTCCGTAACCGCCACCTTCGTCTTTTTTGTTGCGGATTTTTCCGATGATGCCTCTAAAATAATACCGGGATTCGCCAAAACGCCAATAGGTAATTCCTATTTCTTTTCCGAGTAATTTCCTGGAATTTTCCATTACATACCCTTTGAATGTGTCTAAAGCATCATCCGGAACGGTAATGGTAAAAGTATCGTGGTCATTGGTTTTCTGGTGAAGTTCTACTTCATAGCTGTTTTTTCTCAGAAATTCTTTTCCGTCTATGGTCAAAAGACAATAAACCATAGAGTTGGTTTTGTCGTGAAGCCAGTCTTGAAAAGAACGGCAAGTGCCGAATATAGAGGGATCGAGGTTTTCGCTTTCCATAATAACTTGTTTTTTAAGGTGTTGTTACTTTAATAGTGATGGTGTTTTATTTTTTTCAATGATCGACCTTTTGTTCTGACCATTTTAATCATAGAAGTTTGTCTTTAATTTCAGCACCTTCATAAAATCGGTGCTTTGTTAATAGCTGACTATGAAATTCTACCCTTCCCATTATTGTTTTTAAGTTTTATTCAATCCACTGTTTTTCGTGCATAGCTCCGTTGACGTTGAATTTCTTGGCAATCAGCCGCATCTCTATCTGAAGGGGCTGTTCGTTATTGCCATTAAACTGCTCTGTGAACTCAATACAATATGCTTTTTCAAAGTTCAGCTCCTGAAGTTTACTCATTGCATCTCTTCGATAAAAAATTATTTTTCCGTTTTTCAACTGATTGTGATCCAGCATCCATGCTAAAAGTTCAGGGTTTCCCGTACTTTCAATTTTGATGATAATATCTCCGCCTTTGGGCATTCCTTTCGGTTTTCCGGTTCCGTCTATAGGTTGAACGAAATTGTATTTACATTCCAGGATATTGTAGGTTTCTCCGTCTAATTCTAGTTTTGATAAAAATGACATAGATATAAAGTTATAAATGATTAGTGATGAATGATCAATGATGAGAGATAAAGAATGGAGTTTTTATGATGAAATAGATCGTCTGTTTTATCTCTTCTTACTCTTCAAACACGTCTTCATCTTTATTCTGAAAAAAAGCAAAAAAATGGGCAATTCTATATTACCCATTTTCCTTACATCTGTGATTTATACCCACTCATTTTCATAAGCTCCGGCTCCCATCTCTAATTTTCTTGCAGAAATGATGAAATTTTCCGTAAGTGGATTATCTCCCGATGCATCAAACTTCTCTTTGTGTTTTACCAGATAGGCTTCTGTGAATTTCAGTTCTTTTAACGTAGCCTCACTGTCTCTTTTGTAGAAAACCACACTGCCGTCTTTTCTCTCGAACGAATTGGTCATCCATTCGAATAAATCTGTTTCGCCGGTACTTTCTACTGTTATTTCGATTTTCCCGCCTCTCGTAATGGTAGATGGTCTTCCTGTAGCATCTGTTTCCTGGAATAAACCATAGTTCACGTTTAATACATTGTAGTTTTTTCCTGCTACTTTTAATATGGATTTAAATGACATAATTGTAAAATTTTAATTGTTGTAAATAGAATTTGTTTTTAAAAAATCTTTAACCCTAATAAACTTATAAGTCATAAGGACACGATTGAAATCAAGCAATTCAATCCCTATTTATACAATAAGATTAGTTTGACAGGATTAAAGAGTCTTATGAGTTGGTTGATGTATAAGGATTATACCCACTCGTTGGTGTGCTTCGCATGTCCTAACTCGATTTCTTTTGCTGAAAGAACAAAAGTTTCCGTTAATGGGTTGTCCCCTGATGCATCAAAGTTTTCAGTGTATTTTACGATGTAAGCTTCTTTGAATTTAAGCTCCTTCAGCGTAGCATCACTGTCTCTTTTCACAAATCTTACAATTCCGTCTTTTCTCTCAAATGAATTGGTCATCCACTCGAAAAGATCAGTCTCGCCTGTACCTTCTACCGTAATAAAGATTTTCCCGCCTCGGGTAACAGAAGATGGTCTTCCGGTTTTGTCGGTTTCCTGTAGCATTGCGTATTCTACAGATAGTACGTTACGCTTTTTTCCTGCGTACTCTAAAATGGTTTTAAATGACATAATAAATATATTTAAAATTTAACTTTTACTACTACCAAAAATGGAATATATTCTGATCTGTGTTTTTTCTTCATCATTTGTATTTTTTACATCAAACCAATATGGAATATATATCCTAAGGATATTTAAAATAATTCTAACATTTTGCCGTCTTATAGAAATATTTATAAAACAAATGTAAAAATATTTTTCAATCCTGCAAATAGTTTAAAATGCTTTTTATTTAATTAATCTATAGTAAATCAATTTGTTACAAATAAATATTCGCAAAATTGATGGCAAAAATTATATTCAAATTTCCACATAAACAAAAAAATAACACTTATATATATTAATAATATACTATAAATAAATTATTCGTAAAATGAATAATTCATAATTTATTCGCCTTTGTAGATAAATATCTACAAAAACTACTTAATAATTGCTTGTTTTTTCAATTGTATTCAGGTTTTGCATGAATAAATCTTCATCTATTTATCTAAATATTGCTTTTCTAAGAATATTTTTCGCATTGACTTACTCTTTTTTATATAAAAAAACTCCGATCGTATTCCCATCGGAGTTGATTTCATTCTTCTTACATTATGAGAAAGCGTTATGATATCTCTGCGAACTTCTTCGTCATACATTATGATTTGCAAGATCAGTTTTATACGAAAAAAGCACAGAAGCAAAACTGCTCCCATGCTTAAAACACCAATGATGAAAATAGAAATAGAAGAATCTATTTCTGTTCGTATTCTGTATCCCACTCGTTTCCGTCATCGCCTTTATGTCCATCCATTTTAATAAGGAAGTTTTTGGCTGGGAAATACGGTTTCATGTGGATATCCAAATGAATTCTGTCTTTTTGTACAGGATCTTGTTCAAATCTTCTGATTTCAAAATTTTCAATCAGTTTTCCTGGTCCTGTAATTGCATCAAGGAAGCGAACAATTTGTCCCATAATTTCTTTTCTGGTCACTGCAGTAAAGTTTTCGAAAGCTCTCCTGTTCAGGAAATCCATCAATACTTTGGTTACATAATCGAACACTCTTACCACAGAATAGGTTTGAAGCCCCAAATTATCTCCATTGAATAACGTTTTCCCTGAGAATGCCATTACTTTTCCGTACTCGTTGACCATTGGGACTAATCCTAAGTTTTCAAGATTTGCAATTTCACTTTTCTTCAAATCAAATCTCACCCCATCTACTTCATTTATTCCTCCGAATTTTTTACCCGCAGTAACTTGTGACATCAATGTTTTGTAGACCTTTCCTGCTAAAGCTCCGGATGGCGGAATGAATAAATCGTCTGCTTCATTGATTTCTTCAAAACGTCCTCTTCCAACAAGCCAGTTACAAGTCATCAATACATTGGATCTGTAGATTTCTCCACCTGTAAGGTAAGCCTGATCAAACATTTCCATTACATCATCCGGCTCGTCTAAATGTTCGAAATCGGTTACCAGCATTACTTTATTTTCATGAGCAATTTTTGCCCATTTTTCAACTACTTTGTTGGAGCCTAAATAACCGGGAATTACCAGTAATCCATAGTTATTTTTCAAATCTAAACGGTCATAATTATCAGAAAGTTCTGAATGAATGGTATCAATAAAACGCGTATTATCCAAATCTTTTAGCTGCTCCAGATTAGCATTGACCACAGTAATATTTTTTACTTTATCCGATTCGGTATTTTTGTAAAACATAGCAACCGTTCTGTAGTTAGCTTCCAATTCTCTTGTTACCTCTACTGCTTTTGAAAGGTTTTTTGAAAGCAAATCTTCTGCAGATTTTCTTTGATCATCGCAATGCGCAACCATATCGGTTAGAGAATCGCTCTTGCTCATTACACTTGCCCAAAGTTCTAATGTTTTTTTGAGTGTTTCTCTTTCTTTTTCTTTTCCTTTTTCGGTAAGGAAAATTTTTCTTCTTGCCTTTCTGTCCGGATTAATATTCTGAACGCTTTCAATAGAAGTTTCCAACAAATCGAAACCACCATAACGCGCTAATATTTCCAATGATTTATCTAACGAAACCTGACCCCTTTTTTGTTCTAAAACGGGTGTTTCTACCTGTTGAGTTTCTTGTTGCTTTGACATACTTAATTTGTGTTTTTGGTTATTTGTTATCTTCTAATTCTTTGATTAATGATTGCAGAGTATCTTGCAATGCTTTTTTAGCATCAGGATCTTCTAAGGCTGCTTTAAGAATTTTGTTGGTTTTCAATTGCCTTACAATTTTCTGGTACTGGTCTTTTTCGGTTTCCAATCCTGTAAGAAAATTGCTTTGCCCTGTAATCCCTTTGGTTCCGAAATCTCCTAAATTTTTAAATTTTAGGTTTTCCATTTTAATGGCTCCTTCAGCATCCTCGAAATCTACTTTGATTTCTGGTTTGTAATGTTCAAAGACCTTTTCTACAGACGTAAGACCTTCAACCAATTCAGGTCTTACCGGGTCTTCTGCAGTTAGTTTTTGGGCAAAAATAGTTCTGTTTTGAGGGATTTCTGCAATGGCCTCATTAACGTTTAGTGGAACTTCGTTTCCACCAATTCCTTTGTTTGATAGCATAGTATTGTGTTTTAAAAATTTATTTTTTTAAATATTTTGCGCTGATCAAAGATGAATTCTATATTTTCAAAAATCTAATATGCCCTAGAAAGGTTCAAATTTTGCTGAGAATTGCAGAAGTTTCATCAATGTGTTTTTGTTTTCTTTATAAAATTAAAAAAATATTTTAAATATACAATGATTTCCTGTATTTTATTTTTCAAATAACCGATAAGGGTATATATTTGAAGAAGAATCTTTCAGTTTTAACAGAAAACTTTCTCGTAAATATTCCCATTCAGATGAACTTATTTTTCCAGTCTGTTCTTCATTTTTTAAAAGGAAAATATCTATCGTTCTGCTGAAACCTCCTTTTAATGACACTTCTTTTTTTGTTCCTTTTTGTACTTCTATCCCCAATATCATACTTTTAAAATGATTCAACCCAAAAGCTTTGATGTCTGCAATAGTAACTATTCTGCCTCTGGTAAGAAGTGCATTTCGGTATTCTAAAATTTTGTCTTGAGATGACAATTTTTTTCTTCCTCCAAAAGAAGCCTGAATCATTATTGCTGTTGTATTCAATACTTCACTTTCTTCCTGCGTACACACTGTTGCAGGTTTGAGATTATTGGCCTCTTCTGCAGCTGTTAACCAATAAGAAATAAAACATCGGAAGCTTGTTTCGGGATTCCCTGTTGATATAATAAGATATGGATTGCTGCTTTGGATAAAATTCTTTTCTTTGGCTGTCTGATGGAGCGATGCGACATTTTGATTCAGCTCCCGCAAGGTTTCTACAGAAGAATCACCTCCCATTCCCGCAAATGCAGCGGTTTCATCTTTAATGAGTTCCAAAAGATATTGCAACAGCTCAGAAGCGTTTCTTTGGTCGAATCTGGAAACTCCACCTTTTCTAAGCAATGCCGAAACGCCTTCATTTTCAGATTCATAATTCTTAAGATCCAGGCGCTTCCCCTTCTCATCAGCAACATAATCCAAATCTAAAAAAGAATCATCTTCTACTTTTATGGGGATAATATTCATCCTGCCCTTTATTCTATGATCCGTCGTTCCGTGCTTGATATTAATAGCCGGAATACAATTGAGTGCAAAACGTACATTTTGTAAAATATCAGGAACTATGGCTTCGGAAAATTTAAATTTCAACCAGATCACATTTTTGTCTTCAGCAACTTGATGCCCCACAAAATAACGGGTAAACAATTCTTCATGTTCAGGAACATCTTTGAAATCCAGATTTCCTTTAAGAGTGAAAAAATTAGAAAAATAATATTGGTTGACATCATGATAAATATGTTCCAGATCTGAATAGTTTTTGGTGATAATATTGTCTAAATTCAGATAACTGTTTTCTACGTTATAGCCATCTTTCAAAGGATATTCTTTGCCTCCAAAAAAGACTTTTGCCTGTTTCATGTAATAAAAGAAAAGTTCTTTCTGATAGGCATTGTTGATGTCTACAAAAAACTGCAGATCTTCTAAACCATCGCCGTTCGGACTATGAATTCCCACCCATATTTCTCCCGAAGGAATATGCTTTTCCGACTTCCCTATTGTATCATCGTAGAAAAAACTTTCTACTTGGTTCAGTACATTTCCATAGGCAATATATTGAACCTTTCCTGTGGTCAATTTTGACTTCAGGGTAGGACTGAAAAACAAATCTTTCGTCGTAGTCTCGGTAGGATTATATACATTATGCTGTTTTTTGGTGGTTTTAAAACGGGTAAATAATGATAATTCTGCTTTGTTCTCGAGTGGATTTACCTGCAACAAGGTTCTCGCAGGAATAACTCCCGAAACTTCTTCAGGAAACATCACTTCCAACACCCTTTCTATAATTCTGGAACGGGAACTTTCTAATTCAAACCCTAATTTTTCCAGTTCAGCGGCACTTGCCGAAAGCAGTAAACTTACGATAGGATCGAAAGAGGTTTCAGCTTCCAATTCGTTATATCCCCACATTCTTGCGGCTCTTCTTAATATGCGGTCTTTGATACGGTCTTGATTCATACGATGGATAATTGTCAGTTGATAATTTCAGTAGTTTCTTGGTTTTAACCGTCTAATACGAAAGTGGTCCTACAAAGAAGGAATTACTGAACATAAACGGTCGGTTGGTTTCCGAAACAATTCCCTGTATTGAAATAGAAACTTTTTTTTTCATTCTTTTTTTTCCCAATGTTCCTAGGTTATGATCATTAATCGTCACGTTTACATTTTCTAATCTGATTCTCCTTTCGTAGGTCGTAACTGATTTTTTGAGTGTTTCTGCTATAAATTCTTTCAGACTGTTGTCACTTTTCATAATATCAAAGTCCATTTCCCAAATTTCAGAACCATAGGCCTCGTCAAATTTACATTCTCCAAATGAGGTGGTGGCAAGCAAAAAAATATGCTGATGGATAGATGTTTCCAATGATATTTTTTCTGCATCTTTTTTTTCGGTCAAACTCTCAAAATTGAAAGGTATTTTGTAATAAACTCCTTGCATCGCTGTGTTTTTAGTTGTGGGTTGATGGATGTTGGTGATAATTCTTTGTTCTTTACTCTTTTATTTTTCTTTATAAATAAATCACTTTCCTGATATGCCCCTTGTCATCATATTCAAAATTTTTAGGGATTTTTTTTCGTTTGATAATGTGCAGTTCTACTTTTGGGGTCAGTTTCAAAAATTTCTCACGATATAGAATATCGCCAATAAAACTCTTCCCCTGATCTTCGTCTGCAACTACAAAATATTGAGAGATTTCTTTTGGAAGCTTAAATTCATTTAAATCTCCTGCATAAAGCAAAACGTTTTTTCCGTTACTTGAAAGTTCATAAGTAAGTACGTCTTGTGACAATTTTCGATATCGGGAAATGTCAAATTTCTCCAAATATTCTACTTGTGGTTCAAAAGGAATGTTTTCATATAAAAAAGAAGTTGAATCAAAACGTTTGAACCCGAAAAACGAAAGAAAACTTTTCTTGGTTTTAGAATTCACAAAACTCAAAGTATCCCTGGTAATCTTATAGGCATTGGTTTCGCCGGTTTTATCATCTGTTACTGTTAATTTATAGGTAGGAACTTCCAGCTCCTGATCATTAATTTTAAGCGAAATCTTCCCTGATTCCTGATTAGAAATCACCAATGTAATGGTATGCTTTTTCATGGCAGAATCAGTACGGACGATGACCTCATCCTGAGAACCATTCTGTAGCTCTTTTTCTTTGGATATTCCTAGATTCAGGTTAAGTTCTGGAAGTGGACTCATTTTTATTCTGGTTGTTGGTTGTTAGTTATTTGTTGTGGGTCTTGATTCTTTTCTCTTTTCTCTTTTTTGAGCTTCACTTCATCAGATTTTTTTATCTTATACTGAACAAGACAATCTAACGATTGCTGAATATTCGCATTTTGTACCGTATTTACGTACATCTCAAAATTCTTTTTGTAAGTGTAAATCTTGATTTGCGTAACTTCGTTCTGCAAGAGTTTTTCGATTTCCTTTTTATTGAGCTGTTTAGCAAAAAAAGATTCACAGTTAATCTGATATTCGTTTTTTAAGGTGATAACTTCTCCTGATTTAAATTGAATATCCACATTTTTTTCTTTTTTGATGCAGATATTATCTTCAAGAATTCGCAAATACAAGTACAATTTGTTTTTTCTTTTACCAAACTGCACAGTAACATATACAAATTCTTCATTGTTTACTCTCAACTCTATGGGTTGGGTGCTTGCAAAAAAAAGCTTATCCAGGCGTTGCTTATTTTGAGTGATACCGCAGTCAAAACGTACAAACTCTGTAGAATCTGCAGGCTTGCTTTGAGCATTGAAAAAAGATACCCAAAACAGAAAATTCAAAAACAAAAAGTTATGGAGTTTCATACGTGTATTATTGAGCCTGATATAATTGTCTACAAACCTCTAAATCGGTTTTCATTTTGTCATACTCTGCTTTCAGAGTTTTGTTGATGGTACTTAAACTATCCATTAAAGCCTGATTTCCCGAAAGCTGCTTGATTTGTTTTTTAGCATCAATCAAATCCTTATAGGTCATAATGGTATTGTTGTACATATTTTTGTTTTTCAAGGTATCTTTCGGCAACTGCTTGTACATATCTGCCAAAATAGAAAGCGACAGTTTTTCATTGAAAAAATCATTTTGTTTTGGCATTCCCATAGAATCTACCGCTGCTTTTACTTTTTCCAGCTGAAATGAAAATTTATCCTGAATCTCCATTTCTTTTTGCATTTTGACATTTTCTTTCTTTAACAAACTATTTTCCTTAAACGGGAAATAAGCATTGAAAAATACCGCCGAAACTAAAACAGCGACAGTAATAACGAAGAATAACACGAAGAACCAATAGGCTTTGTTTCGTTGTTTTTGATTAAGAACTTCCATATAGTGCTTTTAATTTTAATAATACTTGATGAGTAATAAATGACAGTTGATGAGTGATTTTCATTCATCAATGATCATTGACAGATTAGTCTGCCAAAAATGTCCGGCTACGTTTTGCATGAATAACGGATTCCTTATCGTCTGTGTTTTCAGATACAAAGATGCTTCCGTCTCGTTTTTTACCAATGTAATCTAACCTGCTTAAGATAGAGAATAGGTCTTCCACCGTTTTCATAAACCTTGTAATTTTCGCAATCACAATATCCATTTGGTTGTGGTTGTAATCGGCATTGATGGTCTCTGAGAAAATCACTTCAAAATCTCCCTGACTTACATTGCACCATTCGGCAAAATAATTGAGTAATTCTTCTTTTCCTGCTCCTGAACGTGCATCAATAAAATTCTTTAAAATCCTCGCAAAAGCAACAACCGACAATAACATATTTGCTGGCGGAGTATGCGGTGACATCCATCGGAGTCTGTTGATTTCCGTTCCCAGATAATTCAAGGCTTTATCGGTCATCCTTTCCATCATCATCGCCAAATCTGTGGATTGCTTTTTAGAATGAATTTTTTGGGCAATCTGCACCGAGTACAATTCAATTTGCCCGTAAAAACGATCGATTTCGGTATATAATTCCTGTAATTTTTGATGACTGGAAACACTTATGCTCGGCGGAATGTAGTTATCATCAATTTTTGATTCTCCTGCATTGACCAATATTTTCCCTATGGTCAAATAGCTGTCTCCAAAACCTATTGTGTTTTTAAGCTCATCCTCCGGAATTAAATTAAGTGAATATTCTGGATGGGTATAAGGATAACGTGGTGGATTTTCTTCCGGGTCCGGCTCTCCATAAGGTGTTCTTTTAAAATGGTTAACCGATATACAGGCGAGTAAAACAGCACTTTCATTTTCTTTGAGTTCCCGTACAGCTTCAGGATATGGAATAGACAAACTTAAACTTTCTGACTTTTCGATGTCAATTCTTGAACCATTGGGCGTAATGGCGTGGCATTCTTCTACCTTTATTCTTAGTAGTTTGTGATTGTCTATAATAAGATTCATTTTTATAGGCTCATCTACCGGTAATAATCCGTAATTCATCATTGAAGTATGAATTCCCACCGAATCGCGAATAGAATCGCTTACAAAATTCTGCACTTCTAAAAAGTGGCTTTTATTGATTTTCATCCCGTCGATCCAATTCACGGGAAAATAATTAAGTTTTTCTATCATTTGTTTATGGTTTTAATCGTAAAGTTATTTTTGATTATTTATCACTATAAAATTCGAATACTACAAAGGGTATTTCCTGTTCTGTTTTGTCATACTTAAGGTAAGCTTTAGCGGTTTTCAGGTTTTCATCCAATTTAAGATGAAGCTCAAATTCTTTACCTCCTATTTTTTCTGAAAAATCTTTAAACAATTTTACCATTTCCTGTTCTCTTTTTCTATGGATTTCATAATCTTGTTTGGCAGGTTCTACACCATTTACATAACCAAAGTAAGTGTAAAGAGTAAATGTTCTTCCTGCAGGACTTTCAAAATCAGTGAACATCTCATAAGGAACCGGTTTAGCGTCCGAATTTGTAAAATAATCTGCAGAAGTACATACCATAGATTCTGCACTTATATATTTTGAAACGCCATGGTGCTCAATATTCAATTTATAACCGAGGCTGTGCTGTACCTCCCATGTAAGCTTCCATGGATATTTTTTTAGTAGATTTTGCCATATACCGGTTGATATTTTTTTCTCCGCTATTTCCTGTTGGGTTTGTTTGGGCATACTTTTTACAAAGGCTTTGTTAAACTCACTTCTTGTTTCATCTAAAGTATATCTCATTACTTCTTTAAAATTTGCAACCTGTACTTCCTGTCCTTTAAATTGGTGTACCAATATTCTATTGGCTCCCGACAAATAAAGATACACCTGCCCACCTGGTGCTAAACCTATCATGAACGCACTGTAGTTAGCATCCTTTCCATCGACACATTGGGTATATCCTTTCCTAAAATAATCTAATAGTTTTTGTTGATCAAGTTGAAAACTTCCTGTATAAAACTTATCTTCGGCATAAGAATACCATTCTATTTCCATTTTAACAGGAATAGGGCGGAATTGTTCCCCAGAAATAATAGTTCCTGAATCTGAAGACAACCACCAGCTTTCACCCCCTAAAAAGATATTGCTAGGAATCCCTGCTTCTTCACCATTTTCATAGATGAAACTTCCTGATAGTATCCACATTGGGTAGCCTTGGTCTGCACCTGTCTCTACCAGCCATTCATATTGATCATTCATGTTTTCTATTTGTTTGCAGTTTGTTAATGATAAGATTGTTAATATAAAAAATATTGCTTTTTTCATTCTATTTATTTTATATTATGAAAATAATTGACTACATAAAAATATTGCTCCCAATAAATAACAATTTAGTCTAAAAAGAGTTTTCTCTTTTTTTATATAAAAACAAATAGTTTCTATAATTAGATAGATGAAATTTATAATTATAACACCAAAAAACAAATACATGATAATGTAAGCGGCATTCAAGCTAATTAAACTAGTTTCACTACTCACTATTGTTAGTAGAATTGTAAATAATACAGCTAATACAGAAGGTAATACCCTTCTAAATATGTGTCTAAAATGTGTTTTACTAATTTTTTGCATCATTACAATATTTAACTATCCTTTTAATCTCCATCTATATTCGGGTAATTGGTCTGCACCAAAATATCTATACCACCCTGCCCACAGTCATTTTTAGCCAGAACTACCCTCCCCATACTCCCACTACTTTATATTTCTCCAGCTTTATTTCTTCTTTCTCACATTTTACAGAAACCTTCATATCATCATAATTAAAGGTTGGGGTGATCACAATATCTATAGGCTTATCGGGATATTTAGTTTTGAACTTATTAAAAACAGTAAGCATTTCCTGATCGTTGAAAATGAATTCTGTATGATATTTAGTGAATCCTATCATGCAGGTGTAAGGAATGCTATCTTCATTATAAACTTCTGTCTTCTTTATATCAGTAATAAACTTTTCTTCACCATTATATTGGAGATTTCTTACAGAGGTTATTTTATCCCTCTCATCATATGGTTTTAGTACAAAACGATATTTGTATTTGCCTCTGTACTTATCCCAAAGACCATACGGAATACCGTTTTTAGCAATCTCCGTACGGATACTGTCGGGAACCAGCTCATAGGTAGAGTCAAAAAACTGCTGTTGGTTCTCATCAGGATCAGGTACGGGAACAAACTCATCTTTATCAATAAAAGTTTCTTTCGCCTGAAGCCTGCATATTTCTACCCTGCTTTTATTTCCGGAAAGCCAAATCACAACTACACCTCCGGGAGCCAGACCAACGGTTAAGGTCGTATACGTTTCATGAACGATACGATCATCACGCTCTACACGATCATATCCTTTTCTGAAAACTTCTAAAAATTTTTCCGCAGGCAGATCGGTATCTACTTCGTAGAATTTTTTCTCTGCATATGCTACATAGGTAAGGCTAAGATGGGAAGGGATTTCGTTACCTCCCTGTCCGCCTTCTGATCCGTCATATTGCCAACCTCCTCTTTCTAGTCCTGTCTTAGGTACTCCACAGATAAGTTTTTTTTCTTGATTTAATAAATAACCGATGTGCACTTGTATCGGATATTCTTCTGGTGCAGCAGCCGTTACCATATAGGGAAAATTAGTCTGTTCCATATTTTCTGTTTTTTTATTTTGGCATGTCCAGAATATGAAGCTGAGCATACTGATTATAAATAATTTCATCGTTAATAGATCTTGCGTTTTCGGATACCTCCTTCTATATTCGGGTAATTGGTCTGCACCAAAATATCTATATCACCCTGCCCGTAAGTAGAGTTCCAGTGATGGTCATTTTTAGCCAGAACTACCCTCCCCATACTCCCACTACTTTATATTTCTCCAGCTTTATTTCTTCTTTCTCACATTTTACAGAAACCTTCATATCATCATAATTAAAGGTTGGGGTGATCACAATATCTACAGGCTTATCGGGATATTTAGTTTTGAACTTATTAAAAACGGTAAGCATTTCCTGATCGTTGAAAATTATTTCTGTACTGTATTTTGTGAAAATAAAATTGCAGGTGTAAGGAATGCCTTTTTCCAAATATTCTTTTTTATCCAATTCTGTTCGCAGCACTTCATCAGCTTCTCCATTGTAATATAAATAATAATTAAGCGTAAAGACATCCTTATCATCATATGGCTTTAGCACAAATCGGTATTTGTATTTGTCCCTGTATTTATCCCAAAGACCATACGGAATACCGTTTTTAGCAATCTCTGTGCGGATACTGTCGGGAACGGCTATTTTAAACATTGATTCAAAAAACTGCTCTTCATTTTCATTATCAGCATTTTGAAAAAATTCATTAACATCTACAAAAGTTTCTTTCGCCTGAAGCCTGCATATTTCTACCCTATTGTTATTTCCGGAAAGCCAAATCACAACTACACCTCCCGGAGCCATACCAACTGTTAGGGTAGTATAGGTTTCGTGCACTACACGATCGTCACGCTCTACATGATCATATCCTTTTCTGAAAACTTCCAAAAATTTTTCTGTAGGAAGATCTGCATCTATTTGGTAAAATTTCTTATCTGCATATGCAGCATACGTAAGGGTAATATGGGAAGGTATTTCGTTACCTCCCTGTCCTGCTGCAGTGCCATCATATTGCCAACCACCTCTTTCCATACCTGCTTTCGGAACTCCACAAATAAGTTTATTTTCCTTATTTAATAAATAACCAATATGTACTTCTATAGGATATTCTTCTGTTGCAGATGCAGTTACGATGTAAGGGAATTGGTCAGGTGTCATTTTGTTTTTGTTTTGTTTGTTACAGCTTTGCAATAGCAACAGATTGCAAAATAAGAATATAAGTGCTTTCATTACCGTATTTTTCGCTTTCGCTTGCCATTTACTTTATTGGGATAGTTAGTCTGTACACCTACATCAATTCCCTCTTGTCCGTAGGTGGAATTCCAGTGCAAGTAATGATTCCTAAGGATACTTACATTTTGGGGATCATTTTCGAATGTAAGAGGTTTGCCTCCTTGTAATGCATAGTTATAAAGCTTTTCGTGAATAGACTCTAAAAAATCTACATTATTCGGGATCCAATTACTTTTAAAATTCTGAAACTTTATAATTTTTTCTTTATCAATTGGTACATTCTTTTTTATGCAAAAATTTGCCATCAAGTGCAATGGAATAAAACTATATTGATTGCTAAGTTTTGCCCTATTCCCTTCCAAACGAAACCTATTCAAGAAGGAAGAGGGTCTTATAATAGAGTCTTTAATTATTACCAGTTCCTTTTCTTTAAACCAGCCTTGATGAATTAGCTCACTTCGCAAAAGTTTTAGTTCATCTTCGGTGTTTGCAGCATCAATCCGTAAGGGTTTATCTGGCTTTCCTTCCTCATAAGCACCTCCCACATCACAATGTACCCCCGGAAAAACCAGTTCTATTCCTCCTTTATGACCACTTTCGGGAGAAGTTTTTGAAACAGAAGAAATATCTACCAGGCTAAAATTCGCACGATGCTCATCTGCAGCAGTCATATGTACTACATAACTCGCTCTGCTTACATTATCTAAACCAAGATCAGAATAATCATTGTTCTGCACCACCCCATGATGAGGAACCGTATCATAAATCCCTACAAATCTTATATTGATTTTTATACCATCATGCAGCAAATCCTTTTCTTCCAACAGCTGCCCCAAGTAACCGAATGACGGCATATAGCGGTTTTGATACTGATCATCTAAATCATATCCCTGCATATCTTCTACCGTACCGGTTACATGACCGGTGGTGCTTTTCTTTGCAATATAAGGGGAAGCTGTTACCACATGCACAAAGTGTCTTGCCGCGGCTGCGCCGCGGCTGAAGCCGAAAACATCTATGGTAATTGTATTAATTTTTTCATCTTTTTTAAGCGTTTTCAATTTCAAGATCATATCTTCAATTGCAAAACGGACTTTCTTTTTGACACCCGATTTTCCCATACCCGCAGCTTTACCGGGGATATCATCGCCTTTGTAGTCTTCTTTCCTCAGGTCTCCTTTCTCATTGGGTCTAGTATTGGATCCTATCCCTTCAGTATAAATTCTGAACAGTTTATTCTTAGGTTCTTCCTTATAATTTTTAAAAAGAATGGCAGGATTGGAAAGCGCATTTTCATAGCTTGTATCTGCACCGCCGTGTTTATCAATAATCTTTGCAATATCCCGAACCGAAAGGAAACGATTGGTGTTTTTCTTTTTGCCTTCGGCAACTTCTCTCAGCTCCGTATTGTACATATTATTCAGCGTACCGTCTAAGAAAACCCCAAATGTAAAATTTACGGGTTTCTTTTGGTCTTTTGCCACGCTCTCTACTTTACCCACCAACGAAGGTTTATTTCCTGTATTGGGCTGTACCATCTGCTTGAGTTCGTTTTTTACCTTTAGTTGTATACTGTCTTCGATATGGTCTAGTTTATTTTTGTAATAATGTATTTTTGCGTAATATTCATGGGTGTCTTCATTCACAGAATCCATATCGTTGAGCTTCTTTTGGTAAAGGCTCATCTTATTTAATTCTACATATGCATAACCGTTTTTGCTAATACCTTTTGTGTAGTAGGTATCCATGTTTCGGGAGCTGTCTCCGTGTCCGTCTGCATATTCGTCTTCATAGATGGTCACTTTCAGGGTATCGCCCTGCGGGATGTTCTGGGTTTTCACCACTAGTGTTACTTTATCCAGATAAGCCACTTCACGGTTTTGTATTTTAACTCCGTTTACATCCTGCCAATACACATCCAATATTTTGGGCTTCCCCGCAAGTGGCTGTATATTGATATGAAAATCTACCAGCTTATCGGTTTTAGGATCTCTTACTTTGGCTAATAATTTCAGATTTGCTCCTGCGGTATTAATTCCAAATTTGAAAACTCCCTTTCCATTTTCCGTAAGTAATTTGTCCCCATTATACACTTGCCAAAGGTTTACCTTTACCGGTATTCCTGCGTTGGTTACCATCGTGTAGGTATAATTTTGGTTGGTATATGGTCTTATGTCTCCTATAATTTTCATATCAAACCTATTTAGAGTGTAACATAATTTTCATCGTTTTCATTTTCATCTTCTTCTGCATAAAAATCTACAAACGGGCACAGTTCTGCCAATGCTTCGGGGCTTGCGTTTTTTAGGTTTTGTTTAGAAACTTCACAGATCTGCCCATGGTCTATAATCGTGATGCAGTCTTTACCTCCAACCGGGCAGGTTGCTTTGCTGTCTTCCAGGAGCACTTTTCCGCTGTTGTCTTCTATCGTAATATTTTCGTAATACCCGCTCCATTCCGTTACTATAGCCTGACAAGGGTTGTTGTTCATCTTCGCACAAGAGCCAAAGGTGTTTTTCTCAAAGGTTTTACCAAGGTCTTTGTGCGTGGCGGTAAGTTTTTTACTGCCCTCTTTATCGTTGATGTAGCGTTTGCTTTGGGTAAGCACCTTCAGCTTATCGGGGGTTGTTCCGAAGTTGCATTTGCAAATAGCTCCCTGGCAAACGAGATGTTTTTCGCTCATAGTGTGTTTTTTACGTTTTTAGCTATACTGTATAACATTCAAAAGCTATTTTCCGATGGGTTTTACTCCATTTTAAATCAGTCTCTCCCACAATAGTATGTATGCTGTTGTCTTTAGCATCGAGTTTGTAGGTGAAATTGAAATTTCCTTCCGGCATTTCACCTGTAATTTCAGAGTTATGCACCAGTTTTCCATTGGCTATTTCAGTTATGGTTCTGGGGTCTATACATTTCCCTTTTGCAGTGATGATGAATTTTTGGTTTTCCGAAACCGTCTCGTCTATCCTCAATGTAATTTCAAATAAAACCCTTGGTTCTTTCGGGAAAACAGGAAGCGATGTCTGAAAGGTGTACGTTTTGTCATCATTAAACATTTCATACAACGGAAAAAAATAGAGTATAAAAAACCAACTGTCTAAAATCCCACGTTGGGTTTTACCTCGGTACTCTAACTGCCCATCAATATTATTCAATATTTTCTCTGCCTCTTCTCCTTTGTAATACGAAGCCAATTGCTGCTTTTTGATTCGCCATCTTTTCTGTATTTCGGGGAAATTAGCGATATGCTTCAGTTTAGCATTTTCGTGCAATTCTAATTGCAAAGGATAAAAAACACCTCCTACCTCATCCGCAATCTGCTCAATTACCATATCTGGTCTTTCTTGATTGATATACAAAGGATTTCGGGTTATAAAGAGCTGGTCTTTACCCGTTTTCTTTACCCCTGTTTGGTAGTGTAGTTTTAGTTTTTCTGTTCCGTTTTCGTATATTTTTTGTATAATACCGTATCTATTTTCAAAAGATCTTGGGATATTTAGGGTATTGGTTTTTTCATAAAGCGGTTTCGTTTTTTGGGTAGTCATAAAATATCCTGTTTCTATTCCGGGAATGGGAACATAAATAACTTCTACGTGCGACTTTATCTCGGGATCTATTAAATCATCTGTTGGGCAAAAACGATTATGAAACCACCGAAGTTCTTCGGGCAGCAAACCAAAATGTTCAGCGAGTTCCTGTAAACTAACCTTTCCTGGACTTATTTTACAGGTTTTATATTTTTCTGTGTTTGCCATATTTACGAACCTATAGTTTCTGTTTGATCTGATTGATCATTTTTTCCTACTCTATTATTATCCTTCTCCTGATCGTACTCAAAATCTGTTTTTCGTTCCGGGATGCTTTTTCTTAATACTTGGTCGGTTCTCATACAGAAGATGACGCTGTTTTCTTCGATACCGTTCATATAAAGCGTCAGTTTAGGATCGATGTATTTGGTAGGTTCATACCATTTGGGTTGCAGGAAAAATATCCATTCAAACAATCCGTTTTCGTCTTCGACTTGTATTTTTTCCCCCGGATGCCTTTCGTTATAATCAATTACAAAATTGTAAAACAATCTCCCAAAATCTATTCTCGTAGGACCCTTTCCTCGATATACACTATACTTGGTGGCATTTTTATCTTTATCCATTAAAAAAGTGAAAACGACTAAGTCTCTCATTTCTTCATCACTTACTCCGGCTGCCTCTTTATAGTTTTCAGGAAACTGCCATGTAACATATATTTTTGGCGGAATTGTCATGGCACGATTAAAGGTATCATTAAGAAATGTTGGAATAAAAAATACAATGAAATGCCCCAACATGAGATAAGTGAGTTCGGTTCCGTTTAGAAATGAATAAATAAGCATAAAAGGGACTGCTGAAAAGCATACGGCAAGTAAGGCAAACAAATATTCCATTCCTGATTTTTTGAATCCGAACTTGTCAAAATAGGCTCTGTAAGCATAACAGTGAATAATTCCGATACTCAGTGAACAGATTTGGTAAAAAACAAATTCATACAAATGATGGTCTGAAAATAACTTGTTGTAACCCAATAATGAAATGATAGCATATACAAATGCCATTGAAAACAAATAGATATAAAATTTTAATTTGTATTTCTTCTTAAACTCAGCGGTTTTTTGGGAAAAAATCATAGAAAAGATGACGCATACTGCAATAACAACAATAAGAGTTATCAGCAGTTGCGGATCGAATAAATTGGAAAAATATTTTTTTATCTTGCTCATATACACGTGTTATATCCTAATATAGGTTCGGTTTGGTTATCAAATTCAAATTTTTGTTTTTCTTTGGGAAGCAAAACAATTGTTTTTATTTCCACTTCTATAGGAAAGAAATGCTCATAAAACATTTCTATAAATTTTTTCTTGTTTCCTTCATGGATAAATTCAGTGAATGCAGCATTTTTTAAAGGCCCTATTCTAATGTCCAGATGTTTAGAGTAATCATCATAACTGTTTCCGGTAATAAAATCTAAACCCAACCGGCTTTCTCCTAATAAAATCCCCTGGTCTTCATCAGAATATTCTTGATATTCCCGATCGGTTACCTTTACCTCTTCTTCCAACAAAACGGAAAGAATATGCGCCACTAAAGGAATGTCCCCTACAATTTTGTACGCAAAAGGCAATAGTTTGATGAATTTAGAAACCAGCAATGGCGGAAAATCTTTACTGATATTCCAAAAATCATAGAACATTTCCGGAGCCTGGCTTCCGTTAAGTTCATGTAAAAATGTACTTTCAAACGTTTCAATTTCTACCCCATATCTGAAAAACTCATTCTCAAAAGGTTGAAAAAAGACTCTTGCTGCTTTTTGCTGTTTTTTTCGGGCATTGTATTCCTTAATCATGGTATCTACCCCTTTATCAGGAACATCATTTTTTGTGTAGTGGGTAATACTCTCGGGAAGCATATCGTAAATGCTGTCTCTGGAAAGAATGAGTTTTAGCAGCTGCTTGCTGTGATAATCAAAATCAATTATTTCAGCATTCAAAATATCAAAGCGGTAAGCACGATTAAATTGACCGTCTTTTTGAATAACATATTGGTCAGAATCAATGTCACCCGCTCTTAATAGGTCGCTGACAATTACTTCTGCTTTTACATCATGATGAAAAGTAGTAATGAGTTCTGAAATGTACTGCAAAGGTTCCATAGTTACTCCTTTCCCTTTATTCTTCCTGCTGCAACATACCTCAACTGAAAATATTCATCATTAAAGTTGTAAATATTCAATCCATTATTGGTACAAGCAAGGATGCGATCGTTATGAAGATAAATTCCTACATCTGAAATAGGATGAAATTTATCATATCTGAAGAACAGAATATCTCCTTCTTTCAAAAAAGTACGTCCCGTAAATAATTGTAAAGATTTGGAACGGAAAATGCCATCGGGAGTTTTCGGAAAAGTTTCCTTGTAAATATCACTGTATAGAGCCTGAACAAAATAAGATGCTTCTACACCCACCTGTTTTTCCAGCATCTGCTGTTGGTAGGGTGTGCCAATCCATTCATCCAAGTAGGAGTACAATTTATAATCCCTAATTTCTTTAGGCATGACTTCCAGAATGATAGAGTATTTTTCTTTTATCCTAAGGGTATCATCACTTAAACCTTGCGGATTATCATCAACCGTAGAATATCCAGAAGAAGCTTTCTCTTTTTCCTTAGATTTGGTATTGGCAAAATCATCCGATGAGTATTGGTAAGGGATTTCGTAAATATACTTTTTACTGTTACAGGAACTCAAAATAATTCCCGTAAAAAGAATAAAAAGTAACTGATTTCTTTTTTTATTCATCTGTCTATATATTTTATAGTTCAGATGTCACGCCTATCATCCTAGTTTTTATTTAAAATCATGGTATGTAGTCGTTTCATCATTTTTTGTTAGTGTTTTAACAAATATATTAATTTTCTCAATTAAAAAACACATTTTAATAAAAAAAAGTTGTAAGAAATTAAAATGCTGAATATATTTGTATGAATACAAAAACATGATGAAAAAAATAAAATTCAAATTTCTTCCGAATATTGACCCAAGAATTTATATAAGTTTTGGCATTCTTTTCCTAATAAGTCTTACTTTCTTTCTTTATCAATACTTCCGTCACATCGACTGTGAAAATGCAAAATATATCGTTCATGCAGATGAATTTTTAGTAAACCGAGTGGTAGAATTTTACGACAACACTGAAGGAGCGACTTCATGGAAGTGGGATTTTGGAGACAACACCGCTACTGACGACCGACAAAGAACTTTCCATCAATACAAAAAACCCGGCGAATATATCGTAAAGCTGACTCTTAATGGAACCTGCGTTCATGAAAAATTGATTACTATTTCCAGCATCAGTCAACAAAATGGCTACCTGCCGATTATTATGGCTCCGGATGTTGCTTTCGTTGGAGATGCAGTGCAGTTTAATGCAGAGAAAGAAGGTGGAGAATCCTGGGAATGGAGTTTTGGAGAAACTGCGAGTACCGATGCTTTGGGTAAGTCTCCTTTTTATAAATTTAAAACCGTCGGTGATAAAAAAATCACCCTTATCGTAAATGGTGACATAGAACATACTGCCGTAAAAACAATTTATGTAGCCCCAAAAACCATACGTGCGAAACAAAAAATAGATATCACATCTTATGAATTTGAAAGACCTCACTCTGCTTTTTCACTACCCATAGGAAGTGCACAAGAAGATCCTTTGGTTGATATGTTGCAACACATTCCTGTCTCGCCAAAAACAAAATCTAAAAAAGATTCTATTATTGCGGAGAAAAAAGCACCGGAAATATCCAACGAACAGTTTCAGTTACTCCTCAATCAGGTTGCTGCACAAGCCAAAACAAAAGATGACTTTAAAGATTATCTGTGTGGCAAATATGATATTCCTGTGGTCATCAATAATAATAGATTGATTCCTTTCGACCAGTTTTGCCAAGATATTGCAGGTAAAAAAATTAAAATATCAGCATTAAGGCTCAACAAAAACCAAAAAAACTGCATTCAGAATATCAATATCCGATACAAAGTGAAAAAATATTTGATTTGGATGAATGAGTAAAAATTAAAACACAAAAACGATGAATCAAGAAGAAGTTACCTACAATCAGGAAGTTACCAAAGCAATCAATATTGCCCAAAAAATAGGAAGGGAAAGCCTAAATGCTTATTACACTGGGGCGCATCTTATTAAAGCTATGCTCACAAGAGATTTGTCTTTACAAAAACATCTGGAAACACTTGGAGTTGATGTTTTTTATCTGGAAGAATGGGCAGAAGTACGAATTGAAGAGCTCCCGAAATCGCCCAACAAATATTCTTGCGAACCCGATGAAATTATCGATGAAATTTTTGCCGAAGCCGATTCGGTAAGAGAATTATTAGGCCATGAAGAAATCTCACTTTTTGCCGTAATGGTTGCCATCAGTTCACCAGGAGTCGCCTTCAAGTTCGATCAAATGAAGACTTTTCCAGTCTCAAGAAACGAATTATTAAAAGACATCGCCACTTTTGGAGTTTCAGAAATGACAGGAACCGCAGAATCTACCAAAAAAACCAACAAAGGGTTTGTACAAAAATACTGCATCAACAAAAATGAGCAGGTAAAAAAGAAAAACAAGAAAGAATTATTAGTTGGCAGAGATACCGAAATCAATAAAATTACCGAAATTCTTTGTCGCTTTAGTAAACAGAATGTTTTGATTATCGGCGATCACGGCGTGGGAAAAACGGCTTTAATAGAAGGTTTCGTTCAAAAAGTTTTATTAAAACAAATTCCTGATATTCTTTCCGGTCTTGAGATTTTTGAGCTGGATATGGGCGCACTTGTTGCAGGCGCTTCTTACAAAGGCGAAATTGAAGACCGTATTAAAAATATCGCTCAGGAACTTAAGGCGATTTCTAAATCGGTTTTAATTATTGAAGAATTTCATTCTCTTTTCGGAAGCCACGGTTCAGATTCGGGTATTGTAAACCTTTTGAAAAGTGAGCTTTCTAATGGTTTAACACTTATTTCAACTTCCACCATCGAAGAATACACCAAAAAAATTGAAAAAGAACAAAGTTTAGCCGGAATGTTTGAGTTGTTAAAGCTCGAAGAATCCAGTGATGAAATTCATTTAAGAATGCTAAAACAAACTTTGGAAGATTATCAGATTCATCACAAAATCACGATTGATAATCAAACAATGAAAGAGGCAATCCGACTTTCTCAGCGCTATATGAAAGAGAAAAGTCTGCCCGCTTCTGCCATTGATTTGATTGACCATACCATGTCGGTTCTGAAAACCGCAGGTGAATCATTTTTAAAGGAAAAAAATCATTTGGTCACCAAAACCATTCATTTGGAAGACAATACCCATAATTATACGGAAGACGAAAGAAAAATTCACGCTGATTGGTTGCTGAAAGATTTAATTGAAAAAACCAAATATCTGATCAGTACAGCAGATGCTCACGAAGAAGAAAAAGAATTTCCAAAATTTGAAAATGCGGATGAAATTCTGAAATTTTCCAAAGAATTGATTGAAAAAACAGAAAAAATCGCTCAGGAGAAAAGAACGCATATCACAGAATTTGATTTAGGTTTAATTATTTCTCAAAAAACAAACATTCCAATTGGAAAACTGAAAGAAGAGGAAAAACTAAAACTCAACGATATGGAAGGCGTTCTTGCGAAACGTGTTGTAGGACAAGATCATGCAATTAATATTGTTTCCGAGGCGGTTTTAGAAACCCGATCCGGATTGAGCAAAGCCGGACAACCGATTGGTTCATTCTTTTTTTTAGGACCTACAGGAACAGGGAAAACAGAATTAGCAAAATCGTTGGCAGAATTTCTTTTTCAGGATGAAAATGCCATCATCCGTTTTGATATGTCCGAATTTAAGGAAGAACATTCTGCGGCACTTCTTTATGGTGCTCCTCCGGGATATGTTGGGTATGAAGAAGGTGGACTTTTGGTAAATAAAATTCGTCAAAAACCTTATTCTATTGTTCTTTTCGATGAAATTGAAAAAGCACACGCTTCGGTGTTTGATGTTTTTTTACAAATTATGGATGAAGGAAAACTGCACGACAGGCTCGGAAAAGAAGGAGATTTCTCGAATGCGATTATTTTATTTACATCCAATATAGGTTCAGAATTTATTGTAGAATCTTTCGGAAAAGGAGAAATTCCTCCGTCTTCAAAATTATTGGAAATGATGAGCCGTTTCTTCCGTCCGGAATTTTTGGGAAGGTTGACAGAAACTATTCCTTTTGCGCCTATCAGTAGACACAATGCACTTAAAATTTTTGAAATCCATCTTAAAAAAGAGCTGCTTGATTTAGCTAAAAATCTGAATATTGAACTCTTTATCAGCCAAGAAGCGAAAGAATATCTTTCCACAGAAGGTTACGACATCAAATACGGAGCGAGACCTTTAAAAGGCGTAATCCGTGGAAGATTAAGAAGACCTTTGGCGAAAAAAATCGTTGCCGGAGAATTTAAAGATGGCGACAAAGTAGAAGTTACTTTAGAAGGTGAAGAAATTGTATGGAAGAAAATGGAGTGATTTTTTTTCAATCAAATCTTATCTATTGACCATCTAAACCCAAATTTGTAGACCTTCAACTTCACTTTAAAATAAAGAGAATTCACTAAGATGAGTTCTCTTTTTTATTTTTTATTAACACAATTTTCACCTCATCGTAAAAAAGGCACAGTATATGCTAATACATAATCATAACACCCAAAAAAATTTTATTATGAGAAGTTTACTATGGTTAGTCGCAGTTATTTGTATTATTGTTTGGCTATTAGGAATGTTGAATGTTGTACCTGGAATCGGTACTAGTTCGTTAGTACATGTATTATTAGTAATCGCTATTATAGTAGTACTTTACAATATTATCAGTGGAAGAAAGCCGCTTGATTAAATTTACCACTACTAAACTATTAAAAGAAAAAATACCAACAAAATCTGTTGGTATTTTCTTTGAAAGTATAAAAAAGTAAAATTAAAATAAGTTTTAGTATCCTTCATTCTGTACAAGATAACCCGGTACGCTTGAAGCTCCGTCAATAGCAGACTGGGGTATTGGGAAAAGCCTTTTTCTCACATCAGCATTGGTTTTTGATGTATAAGTATCTTCGTAATGCCCAAATCTTATCATATCTGTTCTTCTAGAATATTCCCAGTAAAACTCAAAACCTCTTTCGCGGTAAAGTAAATCTAAATTAATTGAAGTTAATGCAGGAGGTGTTACTGCAGGTCTTGCAGTTCTTGATGCTCTTACCAAATTAACATCAGCCAATGCTGCTCCAGAATTTCCTTTTCTCAACTGAGCTTCAGCTCTCATTAGATAAATATCAGCTAAACGTAAAAGCACGATATCGGCATTTCCTCTGTTTCTTCCGGTGTCTGAAGTTCTGCTGAACTGGTATTTTGAAACCCTGTAACCATCGGTGTAATCTTTGTTATTTGGGTTTTCAAGATCTATTGCTAAAGTATGGTTGACATAGTTTACAAATCCATTTCTTTGTTCAATCATCGGATAAATTTTATATTGTCCGCTTACAGTTTGAAAAGGTTGTCCGTTGGATGCATTTCTCAATCCCCACTGAATACCTCTCTGGATTCCTCTGTTGATTTCGTAGGTAGAACCGTTTACAAGGAAATAATGATTGGCATCATTCGCCGGACTCACTCCTGTTAAATTCTGTAAATTTTGTGGAACTGTTAAGTTTTCTTTATAAAATCTCGCATCTGCCTGCGCCGGATCTGTGCTTCCGTAAGCTTGCACCCAAGTATTGTAAAAATCAGAGGTTATTGCGGGTCCGTCTGTTCCGTTAGCTTTTGGGAAAGCTGCTAAAGGATATTGACTTCCTGATAATGACCAGTAGCCTAATCTATTGTGCGATGTATTAAGGTCCTGACGTTGGTCGATCGCAAAAATCAATTCTTTGTTTGAATGGTTATTATCATCAAATATGGCAAAATATTCCGAAGACAGAGTAAATGTGCCTAAATTGATCACCTTATTCGTATACTCGATCACTTTATCCATGTCGGCTGCAGCGAAAACCGGTGTTCCATAGGGATTTCTGTACACCCCTGCGTTAAGATAAAGCTGTGCTAAAAATCCATTCACGGAAGCCTGAGACATTCTTCCCGGACCTTTTGTATTGTCAAGATTATTGACTACGGCAAGAAATTCACTTTCGATATAAGAAATAGCTTCCTGTCTTCTGAGAATCTGAGAATCCTCAGAAGTTGAGTCTTTTTTAAACGCAATTCCCCAATAATCGAGCATTAGCATATTATAATAAGCTCTCAAGGCGCGCATTTCGGCAACAGCTTTAGCGGCATTAGCATCGGTTGCAGCAAGAGGCTGTAGCTTTTCGATGGCAGTTACGGTTCTTGAAAGCATTAATTTCATTGCATCCCAGGTTTGCTGTACCACAACATTGGTTGTAGTAGTGGTGTGCTGGTGAAGCTCAATGTATTTTCCGCCGTCATACCAGTCATTATTGCTCCCTCTTGGAGGAAGAATTGCCTGATCTGAACTGATCAACTGAAGACCATAATTTTTGGTATGGGTAAATGCATCCGGAAGCGGACCGTAAGCCGGAGCGACAAAAGATTCAACAGGTGTTGCTGTTTGCGCATCTTTTGCTTCATCAATAACCATTTCTTCAAGATCTGTACACCCTATAAGTGCTAAAGCACTTACGCTAAGAATAGAGATTAAAAATTTATTTTTCATTTTTTTCTTTTTAAATAATTAATTAAAATGCTACGTTTACACCAAATACAAAGCTTTTTGCTTTAGGATAAGTAGCGTAATCGATTCCGAAAGACTGAATTTCTCCCTGAGATATACCGGTATTGATTTCCGGATCAAATCCTGAATATTTAGTAATTACAAATAAATTCTGAGCTGTTACGGAAAATCTTATATTTCTTACATGCTCGCCCAATCCTAAGATCTTAGGATTTAAATTGTAGCCTAAAGTAGCATTGTTTAATCTGAAGAAATCTCCTTTTTCAAGAAATCTCGTAGAAATTACGTTGGTATTGTTTGCACTTTCGTTAGGGAATTGTGTTGCCACATCTGTGGTATTATTTGATAATGCCAGTCTTCCTCTTGAAAACAGAGTGGAAGCTGTGTTGTTATAAATCATATTTCCGGCAACTCCATTAAAATTTAATCCTAGATCAAAATTTTTGTAAGCCGCTTTTACATAAAGATTATAAGTGAAATCCGGCAATGCGCTACCAGCAGCTACTCTGTCATTATCTGTAACAGTTCCGTCTCCGTCTACATCTCTGAAGATATTAGTACCGTTTTCACTTAATCCTAAAAATTCTCTTACGTAGAAAGTTCCAATGGCTTCATTGTTTATGTAACCATTAATAACAGCGTTTGTTGTTCCCGGACCTTGAGCTGATCCTGTAGAAATCACCTTATAAGGAGAGTTTTTTATTTTATTTTTAATAAAAGAAGTATTTCCTCCAATACTGTAAGTAAATTCTTTAGTAGGATTACTGTTGTAGTTTAATGAAAGTTCAAAACCATTATTGTTGATTTCCATATTCGGGATATTTCTCCACATCGTAGGAGCCGGTGATATAGGATCTACCGTGTTTATGATCGCAAGAATGTTATCAGAAACTTTATTGAAGAAATCTACACTACCTGTCAGTCTGTTATTTAAAATTCCAAAGTCTAGTCCAATATTCGTTTGTTTGGTTACCTCCCACTGTAAATCTGGGTTATCTGCTCTTACCAAATAGATTCCTACCGGATAATTTCCACTGTCGTTTAGAGGATAAGTAGATTGTGCAGTTCCGCCGGAATCAGCCCGGTAACTTCTTTTTGTCTCTTTACCAGGAACTTCCTGATTTCCTGTCGTACCCCAGCTTGCTCTCAGTTTTAAATTGTTGATTGTGCTTACATTTTCCATGAAGCTTTCTTTTGATATATTCCATCCTAAAGCAACAGAAGGAAAATAACCGTATTTATTATTCGCTCCGAATTTAGAAGATCCGTCTGCTCTTAGAGTTGCCGTTAAAAGATATTTATCCTGAAAGTCATAGTTTACTCTACCAAACCAAGACTGCAATTCATTTTTATTGGCAATAATTGATGTTGTCTGATTCGCTGCACCTGCAGCAGGAATTTGGTATTGCGGTTCGATTCCGTTGATTGGGAAGTTTTGGTAGTACCATCCTCTCGCTGTCAACATTAACCTCTGGTAAGAATGCCCAGCCATTACATTAAAATCATGATTGTTGATTTTAAATTTATACGTTAAAGTATTTTCTACAAGAGTATTGTTATTTGAATAATTGCTTAGGTTTAAAGTTCCGATTTCCAAAGGAATAGCATTCGGAATATTCTGAATAACCCTTTCTGCTGTAGAATAATCAATCCCTAAATTCAGTTTATAGGTCAGTCCTTTAATAATTTCTACAGAAGGAGAAACATTGGCTAAAATTCTATTGTTTGTTGTGAAATCTTTGTAAATCTGTCCACGAATTAATGGGTTAAAAGCACCATTATTAAAAACAGTAGTAGGTGCACCGTTGGTATATGCAGGATATGTAGGGTTCCAGGTAAGCATATTGGAAACCACATCTGTTGAATTGGGCCTGTTATTTTCGGTTCTTACTCCGTTGAGGTTGAAGTCAATGTTTACTCTTCCGTCAAATGCTTTTTGTGAAACATTGATACGACCAGAATATCTTTTTAGATTACTGTTATAAAGAATTCCTTCCTGATCTTCATAACCTAAAGCAGCATAATAATTTGAGGCATCTGTCGCTCCTGCTGCTGAAAAATTTACACTTTCTGAAACTGCTGTCCTTGTCAACTCATCCTGCCAATCAGTACTTCCTCCCATATCATCTAATTTTCCTCCTGCGGCAGTTACCTGTCTTCTGAATTCGTCTGCGCCAAAAACATTCATTTTGTTGGCAAGATTTGAAATTGTAAGATTGGAAGAAAGATTCATCTGAGTTCTTCCTTTTTTTCCTTTTTTGGTAGTGATGATGATAACTCCATTGGCACCTCTCGCTCCATAGATTGCAGCTGCTGAGGCATCTTTTAAAACATCCAAAGATTCAATATCATCAGGATTAATGAAGTTCATCGGGTTATTAGCTGTTCCGGTGTTGCTGTTATCGATTACAAAACCGTCAATAACGTAAAGTGGAGTCGTTCCTGAACGTAAACTTCCTACTCCTCTGATGATAATATTCTGGTTAGCTCCCGGCTCACCACTTACATTACTCACATTCACTCCGGCTATTTTTCCCTGAAGCAACTGACCAACATTGGCAACCATTCCTTTATTAAAATCTTCACTCTTTACAGATCCGATGGCTCCGGTGACATCAGATTTTTTCTGACTTCCGTATCCTATCATGACTACTTCTTCAATATCAGTCAATTTGCTTTCATCCTTGACGGTGTCAGATTCTTTTTTTTGCGCAAATGTTAAACTTACACAACTCATCAGAACTGTAGGTACTAAGTAAATACGTTTCATTCTTTTTTTTGTGCAAAATTAGCTTTGGCAAACCCCAGAATATGTTAATTAAGCTTTAACAAATGAATATTAAAAAGTTAATACAATGTGAATTATATTGCTAAAAATTAAATTTATATAAATTTTTTTAACCGTTTATTTTACAGTATTCTTTTAATCAGTAAACTAACTATTAACATTGAATTTACTATGTATCACTCTACTTTTTGAAACAAGATTTGTAACTAATTTTGCCCACTTATTTCAATTTAATTACAATATCAAAAATTTAATAATAATGAAATTTATCTGCACAATTACCAAATCAGCAAAAGTGATTTTATATTCTTTGCTTCTTTTTACAGCATTTTTTAAAGCTCAAACACAAAAACCAATTAATATTATTTTTATGATTGGCGATGGTATGGGTGTTTCTCAAGTTACTTCAGCTTTCTATTTCGGAGATTCAGAACCTAACTTTCAGAAATTTAAAATTGTCGGACTTTCAGAAACGTCTTCCACCAGTGATTGGGTTACAGATTCTGCAGCGGGAGCCACCGCTTTGTCTACAGGACAGAAAACATACAAACGTGCCATTGGAGTAAGTAAAGACTCTATTGCATTACCCACAATACTTGAGCAACTTCAAAAGAAAAATTATCAAACCGGATTGGTAAGTTTAACGAGCATTACGCACGCAACACCTGCATCATATTATGCACAGGTAAAAGACAGAGACTTACACGAAGACATTGCTTTGGATCTTGTAAAAGCCAATGTTAATTTTCTTGCCGGCGGAGGTCTGAAGTTTTTCAATAAAAGAAAAGACGGAAAAAATCTTTTAAATGACTTTAAAAAACTTAATTATAATATTGATACTCTGAAACTTTCTAAACCCATCCAACATAAAAACAACTTTTATTTACTGGCGCAGGATGAACTTCCAAACAAAGTTCAGGGCAGAGGTGATTTCCTGCCGGAAGCGACACAGACCGCATTAGATTATTTATCAAAAAATAAAAAACCATTTTTCCTGATGGTTGAAGGCTCATTTATCGATTGGGGAGGTCACGCAAAAGATGGCGAGATGATGGTAAAAGAAGTTTTAGATTTTGATAAAACGATTGGCGTTGTCATGAAATTCATCAAAGAAAACCCAAACACACTTCTTGTAGTAACTGCAGATCACGAAACCGGAGGGGCAAGCATCGGAAAATTTATGGAAAAAGATTCGGCCGGGAAGGAGAACAATATCAAAGAGAAGGTTCAGATCAATTTCATTGATAATCAACATACTGCGGCTTTAGTTCCTGTGTTTGCAATGGGCAAAGGCGAAGAATTGTTTTCAGGAGTTTATCCCAATAATACGATTTACCACAAACTTGTGGAAGCTTTGAAAAAATCTGGCGTTCAGCTTCAATAATACAATTAAATAGAAGAGTATGATTTCATTTAAATATCAATTATTATGTATCTTTTTGTTGGGATTAAAAATTTCTGCACAAAATCCTAAAGCACATTCTCACAACGATTACGAACAAAAAATTCCGTTTTGGTATGCGTTAGGATCCGGAGCACAATCTATAGAAGCAGATGTTTTTCTTGAAAATAATGAATTATTTGTCGCTCATCATCAAAAAGACATTTCCGGGGAAAGAACTTTTGAAAATCTTTATCTGAAACCTATCGAACAAGCTATTGAACTTAAATTAAACCCACAACAACCCATTCAGATTTTAATAGATATTAAAACAGATGCAAAAACGACCCTTCAAAAAATAATTTCTGAGATCCAGAAACATCCAAAGATCATCAACCAGAAAACTTTCAGCTTTGTGATTTCAGGAAATCAACCCAAACCTGAAGAATTCACATCTTATCCTGATTTTATAACATTCGATTATCAAAAATTACAAAATCTAAGTTCTCAACAATGGGAGAAAGTTGCATTGATCAGTCTAAATTTTAAAAAATATTCAAGTTGGAATGGAAAAGGCGGATTAACAGAAGATGACCTTCCGAAAGTAACAAACATCATTAAAGAAGCTAAAGCTTTCAACAAACCCATTCGTTTTTGGGCAATCCCGGATTCTAAAACTTCCTGGGAATTTTTTGTAAATGCCGATGTTGATTATATCAATACAGACAAACCGAAAGATTGCGTTGAATATATTTCGACTCTAAAAAACAGAACCTTCAGAAACAATTTTTTCTCAGAAGTTTACACTCCAAAATTCTTATATGAAAATAAAAATATTCCTGTGAAAAACGTCATTCTCCTGATTGGCGATGGTAATGGGTTGTCTCAAATATCTTCATCAGTTTTAGCCAATAAAGGACAATTAACTTTAACACAACTGAAAAATATAGGCTTAATCAAAACATCATCTACAGATAATTTCTCAACCGATTCTGCAGCCGGAGCATCAGCTTTTGCAACAGGGAAAAAAACCAAAAACAGGTTTATCGGGATGGATTCTCAAGGGAAAATAATCGAAAATCTCACTGAAATTTTATCTAAAAAAGGTTTTAATACAGGAATTATCACCACAGACGAAATCATGGGCGCGACACCTTCCGCATTTTATGCCCATCAAAAAGACCGCAGTATGGAAAAAGAAATCACACAGGATTTAGTAATAAGTAAACTTACCTTTTTCGCTGCCGGAGGAAAATCTAAAATCTCAACTTTACCGCAATTTAGCATTGCTGAAAAGCCTGAAGATATTAGAAGCAGCAAAGAAAATCGTTTAGCATACTATATTGCTGATAACGGAGTTCCGTCAATATTAAAAGGTCGCGGAAATATACTCTCAGAATTGGTTGAAAATGGTTTACAGTTTTTAAATGCGAAAAACAAACCTTTCTTCATGATGATTGAAGCAGCACAAATCGACAGCGGTGGTCATAGCAATAATACTGGAACAATCGTTACAGAAGGAATAGATTTTGATAAAGCCATCACCAAAGCAATCCGGTTTGCCGACCAAAATCCGGGAACACTGATCATTATTACCGCAGATCATGAAACAGGAGGATTCAGCATTCCGCATGGAGATCTTCAATCTAATACAGTTGAAGGAGATTTTACTACAGATGATCATTCTGCTACGATGATTCCTGTGTTTTCGTATGGTCCGAAATCAGAAATCTTTACCGGAGTTTATGAAAACAACGAGATCTTTCATAAAATTTTAAAGGCTTTACAAATCAAATAGAAATATAACTTACAGGACAATAATAAAAATGCAAAATATTAATTCAGACACAAGATAATACTCTGAAAAATTAGTTTTCACCTCAATTTTTAATAAAAATTTAAACTAAAAAGTTTTGAAATTTAAAATATTAAAAAATAGATTGGAGGTATCAGATTTAAATTAAATGATAAACATCTGAAAACTAAAATACTAAAGTCTGAGACAATAAAATAAGCCATACTTGTCGACAAAAAAGACTAAAAAAATGTTTTATCCTAAAGAATTTTATATATTTGCACAATCTAACAATTAAAAAAATAATTTACTATGTCAGACATTGCATCAAGAGTAAAAGCTATCATCGCTGATAAGCTTGACGTTGAAGAAACAGAGGTAACTCCAGAGGCTAGCTTCACAAATGATTTAGGAGCTGACTCACTTGATACCGTTGAGTTAATCATGGAATTTGAAAAAGAATTTAACATTCAAATCCCGGATGACCAAGCTGAAAAAATTACTACTGTAGGCCACGCGATCGCTTATATTGAAGAAGTAGTAAATAAATAATATTCTTCAACAAAGAAAATTTAAAAAGTTTATGGAATTAAAAAGAGTAGTTGTAACCGGTTTTGGCGCCTTAACACCCATCGGTAATAATGCGAATGAATACTGGGAAAGCCTGTTAAAGGGCGAGAGCGGAGCCGCTCCGACTACTCTTTTTGATGCCACAAACTTTAAAACAAGGTTTGCTTGTGAAGTGAAAAACTTCAATCCATTGGATCATTTCGATAAGAAAGACGCCAAAAAAATGGATCGTAACACTCAACTTGGAATGGTGGCTGCCAGAGAGGCAGTTGCTCATTCAAGGATTATGGAAGACAATGTAGATAAACACAGAGTCGGCGTAATATGGGGTTCTGGAATTGGTGGTTTAGAAACTTTTGAAACTGAGGTTTTGGGGTGGGCAAATACAGACATTCCTAGATTTAATCCTTTTTTTATTCCTAAAATGATTGCGGACATCACACCTGGACATATTTCTATTGAATATGGTTTCCACGGTCCCAATTATACTACTGTTTCTGCTTGTGCATCATCTGCAAACGCATTAATTGATTCTAAAATGCTGATCCAGCTCGGAAAGGCAGACGTTATTGTTTGCGGAGGCTCTGAAGCTGCCGTTACAGCAAGTGGCGTTGGTGGTTTCAATGCAATGATGGCACTTTCTACAAGAAATGAAGATCCGAAAACAGCTTCAAGACCTTTTGACAAAGACAGAGATGGTTTTGTATTGGGTGAAGGTGCAGGAGCAATCATTCTTGAAGAATATGAACACGCTGTAAAGCGAGGTGCAACAATATATGCAGAATTATTAGGTGGCGGTATGAGTGCAGATGCACATCATATGACGGCACCGCATCCTGAAGGTTTGGGAGCTTATTTAGTAATGAAAAATTGTTTAGAGGATGCGGGATTAACTGCTGATGAAGTAGATCATATCAACATGCATGGTACCTCTACTCCATTAGGAGATTTGGCAGAATCTAGCGCAATTTCAAAGTTATTTGGTGAGCACGCTTACAACATTCAGATTAATTCTACAAAATCAATGACAGGTCACCTATTGGGTGCTGCCGGAGTCATTGAAGCTATTGCTGCTCTGGGAGCTATTATTCATGGTATTGTTCCTCCCACAATCAATCATTTTACGGATGATGAAAAGATCGACAGCCGATTGGATTTTACATTCAATAAAGCTGTAAAAAAAGATGTGAAAGTAGCTATGAGTAACACTTTTGGATTTGGTGGGCACAATGCTTGCGTTCTATTCAAAAAAATCTAATTATCACTGAATGGAGTTACAGAAATACTTTTCTAAATTCCTTCTCAAACAAAGAAAAAAAGTATTATCGGAAAGAGATTATTTTCTGAGCATAGAGCTTAACAAAATTTTAGGCGCACCTGTTCAGAATATCAACCTTTACCGTGAAGCTTTTTCTATTAAAAGTTCTTCTAAAAATCAAGAAAGTAATTACGAAAGACTTGAGTTTTTGGGAGATTCTGTTTTGGGTACAATTGTTTCATGTCATTTGTTTCAAACTTATCCTAATAGTAACGAAGGATATATGACGCAGATGAAATCTAAGATTGTAAATAGGAAGAATCTGAATAAATTAGGAGAAGATTTAAAACTTACCGATCTTTTACAAAAGAACAACAATCCAGTTGCTTTGGGAGAAAATATTGCCGGAAATCTTTTTGAGGCATTAGTAGGCGCTGTATATCTTGATTTTCAGTACGATATCTGCAAAAAAATCGTGTTAGAAAGACTGCTTACACCATCTGAAATCAATAAGCTTGAAAATAAAATTGTAAGCTACAAAGGTCTTCTGCTGGAGTGGAGTCAAAAGAAAAAACTCAACATAAAGTACGAAACCTGTGAAGAAATTCAGGTGAATAAAAGCATTGTTTTCCGCTGTCATGTATGGCTTGGTGATGAAAAAATCGCCAATGCAACAGAAACATCAAAGAAAAAAGCAGAAGAAAAGTCAGCTCAAAGAGCATTTTACATTTTAAACAAAAAAGAAAATATACTTGGAAGTCCAAAAACTGTATGATTTCGATGATATAGAATGCGAAGATATTATCATTGGTTTGGTAAGATTAGCTAAAAATATACCCGATCACGAGTTTTTTTATAAAATAAATCAAAGTAACGATTTTAAATTTTCAAGAATCAAAGACCTCGTTTTCCACGGTGTTTATTATGATTATTATTTTCCAAGATTTGAAGCATACCACAAGTTTACAAAAACGTGTTTCACTTTTATTTCAAACAAATCTTCAGAAAGTAAGCAAAAAAAGTTACAAACTGAGCTCTTCTCAGAAGAAGAGAATATTAAATTTTTATTAAATAATCAGACAGAAGTGGAATATATTCTGCATAGTCCGGAACAATTCACTGATTTTTCCGTAATTTTGCTGCCTGAAAATCTTGTGTTTCCAATCCAAGATTACAATCTGAGTTCTGATGAAGAACTCTATCAAATAATACAGTATTATGAATAAGTATTTAAAAAAGACAAAAATTATCGCAACGCTTGGGCCTGCTTCCTCTTCAAAGGAAGTAATGTTAGGATTGATGAAAGCAGGTGTTGACGTATTCAGAATAAATTTTTCTCACGCAGATTACGATTTAGTACGTACCAATATTCAAACCATCAGAGAGCTTAATAAAGAATACGGATATTCTGTAGGAATTTTAGCCGATTTACAAGGTCCGAAGCTAAGAGTGGGAGTTGTAAAAGAAGGTTCTTACCTGAATCCCGGTGATGTTTTAACGTTTACCAACGAGAAAATCGAAGGAGATTCTACCAAAGTTTACATGACTTATCAACAGTTTCCTCAGGATGTGAATGTAGGGGAAAGAATCTTGATTGATGATGGAAAATTAGTTTTGGAAGTTCTGGAAACCAATAAAATTGACACTGTAAAAGCTAAGACTATTCAAGGTGGGCCGCTGAGTTCTAAAAAAGGGGTTAATCTTCCAAACACAAACGTTTCGCTTCCTGCTTTGACTGAAAAAGATATCTTAGATGCCAATTTCATGCTTGACATGGAAGTTGACTGGATTGCACTTTCTTTTGTACGTCACGCACAGGATATCATCGATTTGAAAGAATTGATGGCGAAGCATCCAAAAGGAAAATTAAAAACACCGATTATTGCTAAGATCGAAAAGCCTGAAGGCGTAAAAAATATTGATCAGATTCTCTTAGAATGTGATGCAATCATGGTTGCACGTGGTGATCTAGGTGTAGAAGTTCCGATGGAGGAAGTTCCTGCTATTCAGAAAACATTGGTTGAAAAGTCAAGATTTTATTCTAAACCAGTAATTATTGCGACCCAAATGATGGAAACGATGATCAACAGTTTAACACCAACAAGAGCTGAAGTAAATGATGTTGCCAACTCTGTATTGGATGGCGCTGATGCTGTGATGCTTTCCGGTGAAACTTCTGTAGGAAGATATCCTATACAGGTGGTTGAAAACATGGCAAAAATCGTTCAGAATATTGAGCAGACTAATTTTTATCAACATAAAAATGAGCCTATCGAAAAAGATTTCAATTGTATTGATGAGCGATTTATCACCAATAGAGTTTGTCTGGCTGCAGTAAGAATTGCAAAAAGCACAAACGTTTCAGCGATTGTTACTTTAACCAATTCTGGTTACACAGCATTCCAGGTTTCTGCACACAGACCAAATTCTCACATTATTGTTTACAGTGCAAACAGGCGCGTAATCACGATGTTGAATCTACTTTGGGGAGTTCGTGCTTATTATTATGATATGCACAAATCTACTGACGAAACAATTATTCAGGTTAATATGCTGACACACAATCATGGTTACATTGAAACCGGAGATTTTGTGATCAATCTTAATGCTACGCCATCTTATGAAGGTGGAAAGACAAATACTTTGAGATTAACAACAATTTAATCTTTTTGACATAAAGCAAAAAAAACTCTCGAAAAATATCGAGAGTTTTTTTATTACTTTCCTAAAACTGTTTTTGCAGTCACAAATTCCTTTAAAGCCAGTAATGAAAGCTCCGTTCCATAGCCTGAAGACTTTGTTCCTCCGAAGGGAAAACGTGGGTCAGAACTTGTCATTCTGTTGATATTGACTGTTCCTGATTCCAAGCCATTTATGAAAAATTGCTGACGCTCTGCATTTTTAGTCCAAACCGAATTTGAAAGCCCAAAAGGAATATTGTTTGCCATTTCTAAAGCTTCACGGTCATCTTTCGCAATCATAACCATTCCCAAGGGTCCGAATAATTCTTCAAGCAAAATAGGATTACCTTCTTTAACGCTTATCAATCCTGGATTAAATTCTGTTGCTGAAATTCTTTCTAAAGGAATAATTGCTTCTGCCCCATTTTCTAAAGCTTTTTGATATTGCTTTTCAAGATCATCTGCTAAATCCGGTCTTGCCATTCCGCTTAATTTTGTTTTCTTGTTCATCGGATCTTCCGGAGCATATTTTTTATATTCTTCGATAAATTTTGGCAGAAATTCAAATTCAATATCTCTTTGGATGATAAATCTTTTTGCAGCAACACAAGTCTGCCCGCAATTCTGAAGTCTTGCCAAAGCACCTACTTTTGAGGCTTCATCTAAATCTGCATCATCCAGAACAATGAACGCATCACTTCCGCCAAGCTCTAATAAAGATTTTTTAATTTTTTGCCCCGCTATCGATGCAACTTCAGCACCCGCTTTTTCACTTCCGGTAAGACTTACACCTTTAATAGCCGAATGTTCAAGAATTTCTTTTATTGCGTTATGCCCAACTTCTAAATTCTGAAAAACACCTTCGGGGAAACCTGCTTCCAAAAATACTTTTTCAATTGCATTTCCACTTCCGAAACAGATTGAAGCATGCTTCAAGACAACTGTATTTCCCGCTAAAATTGCCGGTGTTGCAAACCTCAGGACTTGCCAAAAAGGAAAATTCCACGGCATGATTCCCAAAATAACTCCTTTCGGAACATAATGAATTTCCGAAATTGAAAATTCAGATTCAATTTTTTCAGGACTTAGGACGTTTTCAGCTTTAGCATAATAATCCATCATCAAAGCACATTTTTCAACTTCTGAAATAGATTGCGAAATAGGCTTATTCATTTCTTTTGTAATGATTTCACCAAATTGTTCTGATTGAGATTTAAGTAATTCTGCAGCTTTTGTAATTAATTTTTGTCTGTGGGCAAATGGTACATTTTTCCAGTCTTTAAAAGCCTGATCTGCTTTTATAAGTTTATTTTCAATTGATTGTTCCATGTTTAATTTTATTTAAAAATTCAGTACAATGAATTTTTTGCTTTTGAATAAAGCAAGGGTAAGGAATCAAAACGTGTTCCTTATTGATCTTTAAAAAAATGATAAAGTCTATTAAGAAAATCTGTTTATTAAATCATCAGCCATTCATTCACCAGACTTGCAGCCAATCTGGCTGTCCTGTCCTGAATATCAAACTGAGGATTGACTTCTGCTACATCTAAGGCAACTAGCTTTTCACTTTTCAGAATATGTTTATAAAAATGCATAAATGCAGCATCAGTAAACAATCCGTTATATGCCGCTGCTGAAACCCCGGGAGCAATTGAGGCATTAAAAACATCCATACAAACCGTCAGATAAAGAACGTCTACAGAATCTATAAGTTCGGTAATACGTTCGTAAACGGAAGGAAGGTTTTCGAAAAACAATTCGTCTGCAAGAATGTATTTCATTCCCAAATGATGAGCAGTATCGAATAATTTTAAAGTATTCGAATTTCTCTGAATGCCGATATGCAGCGTATAATTATTTTCTTCCTGAGCGATTTGCCAAAATCCTGTTCCTGAACTTGCTCCTACTTCATCTTCCGGTTTGCGGTTATCAAAATGAGCATCAATATTAATAATTCCTATTTTCTTATCAGGAAAAGCATTTCTAATTCCTGAGTAATGCGCATAGGTTACTTCATGACCACCACCAAGAACAATAGATTTCCCACCTTTCGTTACCACCTGCGAAACTTTTCCTGCCAGTTCATATTGTACGCCTTCTAAATTTTCATCTTCACACGTAAGATTCCCAAAGTCTAGCATGGAAAAATCCGGAAGTACTACCGGAAAATTAGCCATATTTTTTCTGATAATATCTGGAGCATCTTTCGATCCTACTCTGCCTCTGTTTCTCTTCACACCTTCATCGACGGCAAAACCGTGTAAAACGAAATCATTAGTTGAAATAAGATCATAATCACTTACTTCCTGTACTCTTTGAAAAACTCTATGATAAAGTAACTCTTCACCATCTAACCTCCCTTGCCAAATATTTTGATTCATAATTTTCTATTTAAATTCTACTTTAATCCCATCAATATAAACATGCTCAGCTTTTAAACTTCCCTGATGATACAATATATTTTGAAAGTTATTTGTTTTGAAGGTTACAAAATCAGCTTTCATACCTTTCTCTACTCTTCCTCTATCTTGTAATCCCAGCGCAAACGCAGACCGGAAAGTAATTCCTGCCAAAACTTCTGCAGTTGTCAATTTTTCATACGTTGCTAAAATAGAAGCCTGTGTAACTAAATTTCCCATAGGGGCAGAACCCGGATTCCAGTCACTGGCTATTGCTAAAATTGCGCCAGCGTCTAATAATTTTCTTGCGGGAGTCAATTTTTCTCCCAAACCTAAACTAGCACCGGGAAGTGCTGTTGCCACAGTATCTGACTGCGCCAAAAATTCAATATCCTCATCGACTGTGGCTTCTAAATGATCGGCTGATTGTGCACCAACTTCAACGGCAATCCTTGAACTCCCTGGAGTAAACTGATCTGCGTGAACGGTAATCTGAAAACCTAAATCTTTAGTTTTTAACAAAAACTCTTTGCTTTCTTCTGGTTGAAAAGCTGATTTTTCAATAAAAATATCAACTCTGTCAGAAAGTTTTTCCTCTTTTACTTTAGGTAAAATTTCTGTTAAAATATAATTTAAATATGCTTTATTATCTCCATCAAAATCTCTTGGCTTCAGATGAGCCGAAAGACAAGTGGGAATCAACGTAGCACGAGTTTGAGATTGTGCTTTTTTGATGATCCGGAGCATTTTTAATTCATTTTCTACATCTAAACCATACCCGCTTTTAACTTCAATCGTTGTTATTCCTAAAGAGATTAAAATATTTATCCTTTCAAGCAGTGTTTTTAAAAGTTCTTCCTCCGAGGCATTTCTGGTATGTTGTACAGAGCTCCAGATACCTCCACCACTTTCTGCAATTTCAAGATAGGTTTTTCCCGCATTTCGCATGGCAAAATCATTGGAACGATTACCACCAAAACAAATATGCGTGTGTGAATCTACCAAAGCCGGAAGCACGATTTGCTCACCTTCAACTTCATCAATTTCTATGCTTGGATTTTCAATTTTTAAGGTATTAAAATTTCCAACCTCGAGAATTATGTTTTCGTCAATCAAAATTCCACCATCAATGATAATTTCAAGCTGATCATCTGATAATTTTCCTCTCAGAGAAAGATTCGATAACGTTATTATTTGCTTAAATGGGCCTATTAATTTCATTTCAAAGGTTTAGGTTCAGGCTAAATTTTAAATTTAGAAGTGTTAATTTTTAATTGTAAAAATATGATTGAAGTTTACTTCTCTCAGAATCAACACCTTTATTTTTTAAAATATTTCCACTCAAAAATACTCAAAATATATCAATAATAACAGTCATTTACTTCTTTACAGTAAGCTGTCTTGATATCAAAAACTTATCAATAAATAATCTTAATCCCATCCTCAATCTTAAACTCATTTTTTCCTATCTTTGAGGTAAATGAAATGAATTAATGCCAGATTTTTTACATCCTGATAAGGAAAATTATTCCGATGACGAACTCGTACAGGAAGAGAAAATTCGTCCGCAAAGTTTTAAAGATTTTGCCGGACAAAGAAAAACACTAGAAAATCTTGAAGTATTTGTGGCTGCTGCTAAAAATCGTGGCGGTGCACTTGATCATGTTCTTCTTCATGGTCCGCCAGGTTTAGGAAAAACTACTTTATCTCATATTATTGCAAACGAATTAGGAGTTAACTGTAAAATAACTTCCGGCCCTGTTTTGGATAAACCGGGAAGTTTAGCAGGCCTGCTTACCAATTTGGAAGAAAATGATGTTCTTTTTATTGATGAAATCCATAGATTATCTCCTATTGTGGAGGAATATCTTTATTCAGCAATGGAAGATTATAAAATCGATATCATGCTTGAAACAGGTCCCAATGCGAGAAGCGTTCAGATCAGTCTGAATCCTTTTACTTTAGTTGGTGCCACCACAAGGAGTGGAATGCTGACAAAACCGATGTTGGCAAGATTCGGGATTCAGAGCAGATTAGAATATTATTCGATTGAGCTTCTTTCAACGATTATTATCAGAAGTGCACGAGTTTTGGGTGTAACCATTTATGAGGATGCTGCAATTGAGATTGCAAGAAGGAGTCGCGGAACACCAAGAATTGCGAATGCGTTATTGAGAAGAGTGCGTGATTTTGCCGAAATTAAAGGCAACGGCGAAATCGAAATTAATATTACCACTTACGCTTTGAATGCATTGAATGTAGACGAATTTGGTTTAGATGAAATGGATAATAAAATAATGAGAGTGATGATTGAAAATTTCAAAGGGAAACCTGTTGGAATTTCTGCTTTGGCAACATCCATTGCCGAAAATCCTGAAACTTTGGAAGAAGTGTATGAACCGTTTTTAATTCAGGAAGGATTTATCATCAGAACGCCAAGAGGACGAGAAGTGACGGAAAAAGCATACCGACATTTGAATATTGCGATACCTAGACATCCGGGAGAGCTTTTTTAATTTAGAGTTTATAATAAGTTTAAAATGTTGAGTTAAGATTTATTAAATTAAAATAAAAAAAATATGAAACTATATCCTATCCAATGTGGAAAATTCAAGCTTGACGGCGGCGCAATGTTTGGAGTCGTCCCGAAAAGTCTGTGGGAAAAAACTAATCCTGCGGACGAGAAAAATTTAATTGAATTAGGAACCCGCTCTTTATTGATTGAAGACGGAAAAAAACTTATTCTCGTAGATTGCGGCCTGGGAAATAAGCAGGATGATAAGTTCTTTGGTCATTATTCTCTCTGGGGCGATGACAGTTTAGATAAAAATTTAAAGAAATTCGGTTTTGTAAAAGAGGATATTACCGATGTCTTTTTTACTCATTTACATTTTGATCACTGTGGCGGAGCCATTGAATGGAATGATGACAAATCCGGTTACAGACCTGCTTTCAAAAACGCACAGTTCTGGAGCAATGAAAACCATTGGCAATGGGCTACAGAACCTAATCCGAGAGAAAAAGCGAGTTTCTTAAAAGAAAATATTCTACCCATTAAAGAAAGCGGCCAATTAGGCTTTTTGGCGCTTCCCAACAACGGTAATTATGGTTTTGTACCAGAATTAAAAATGGATGTTATCTTCGTAGACGGTCACACCGAAAAGCAGATGTTACCTGTTATTCAGTATCAGGAAAAAACAATTGTTTTTGCAGCAGATTTAATTCCAACGGCAGGGCATATTCCTCAAGTGTATGTGATGGGTTACGATACTAGACCCTTATTGACTGTTGAAGAAAAAGCTAAATTTTTAAAGCAATGTGTAGATAACGATTATTTGCTGTTCTTTGAACATGATGCGCACAATGAATTGGCAAGTCTTAAAATGACTGAAAAAGGTGTGAGATTAGATGAAACCTTTAGTTTTAATGATGTTTTTGGTTACTAGATTATGGAAGAATTATTGACAGAAACTCAAAAAGCAGAACCTGATCCCGGCTCGAAAATCATTGGTCTTACCGGCGGAATTGGTTCCGGAAAATCAACCGTAGCAAAATTTATCGAAAACTGTGGTTTTCCTGTTTATTATTCTGATGACAGAGCTAAAACGATTGTAAACGACAATGATGATGTAAAGAATAAAATAATAGAGCTTTTGGGAGAAAATTCTTATGATGAAAATAGAATTTATAACAGAAAATTTGTTGCAGAAAAAGTCTTTAAAGACGATGAATTACTGCATCAATTAAATAAAATTATTCATCCTGCTGTAAAATTAGATTTTGAACAATGGGTTGCCCAACAGAAGAAATATCTAATTTTTAAAGAGACGGCACTGCTTTTTGAACTCAAGCTAAATCTTCTGTGTTATAAATCACTTTTGGTCACTGCCGAAGATAATATAAGACTGAAAAGAGTAATGGATAGGGATGGGAAAACTTATCGTGAAGTTGAAACCGTAATGAATAATCAAATGCCGGAAAAAGACAAAATAAAACTGGCAGATTATGTTATTTACAACAATACCAATCTGGATGACCTGAAAGAGCAAACTGAAAAAATTATTTTTGAGATTGAATAAATTTTAAGAAACGCACATAGATAAAAACCGCTGAATAATTCAGCGGTTCTTTTATTTGTGAAAATTTCATTTAAACCTGATACAAAAAAAATAAGCTCTCATTTCTGAGAGCTTATTCTGTTATTTAGAAATTATTTAATTATTATTCTTTAATAAATTTCTTCTGAGCAGTACCTTTTACGTCTTCAATGTCGATAACATATAATCCGTTGATGAGTCTGCTTACATCAATCTTATTATTTAAGATTAATCCGCTTGATACCAATTGTCCTGCTGCACTGTAAATTTTATAATTCGCTTTTTTGCTGATATTTTTTACATTTAAAACTGTGCTTACCGGATTCGGATAAATCATGATATCCGTTTGGTTCAATGGGTTTACTACGCCTTGCTTAGAAATTCTTACGGTATAGTCTTCAACTTCACCATTGTCAAAATTCAAACAATTTACAGGAATTGCATCTTTCGCCATAGCCACTCTCATTCTCACATACTTGTAATCTGTCATGCTTACAAAAGCATCAGCCGGTACAGAGAATGTAGCGCTTGCTGTAGGGTTTAGATTCGGTCCGTCAGCAAGGATTCTTTCGTTAAGATCGAAATATCCATTTCTGTTGAAGTCAATCCAAACTGCTACTCCAGTACCAGTAGTACCTACGGTTTTGTCGATAATAATCTGATTACCTGCAGAACCTTGAATCATTTCAATATAGGTATCAGGATCTGTTGTAAAATCAGAGTAATTAGAACCAAGAGAAATATTAATCATTTCTGGCTTACCTGTTGGTTTAGCCGTTACTTTATTAATAAATTCTGTCGCTGAATTAGTAGATGACATTTGACAGTATACAATTGTAGGTGTCGTGAAATAATAAGGAGGCGTGAAGTTACCCGGTGTTCCGGTACAAACATTTGCTACCTGCATTTCATATTTTGTCAATTCTAATAATCCTGTGATTGTATACGTATTAGTATTTACATTAATACTCGTCCAGCTAGGAATACCTACTTTTCTATATCTTAAAATATAACTATTAGTAGCTCCTGCACCTGTATAAGCATCCCAAACTACTTCAGCACTTGTAGGTGTTAATGTAGTAATTGTTAATCCTGGAGGTGGTATTTCACAAATTCTTATTGTAGTAAATACCTGAGGATTAGACCATGGGTTTGGTGTAGTTTCACCAACACAAATATTTGCAACCTGAACTTCATACGTTACATAAGAACTTAATCCTGTAAGTGTAATAGAGTTAGCAGGAGGAAGCGGTGCTGTTGGTGTAATCCATGTTAAAGAACCTACTGGTCTATATCTGATGATATAAGTAGCACTAGGAACTAAAGGATTCCATGTAACTACTGCAGAAGTAGAAGTCACATTGGTAACGGTAACATTCGGAGGTGTAGGATCACATCTTGTCGCAAATGTCTTGATAGCTGTGAAAGCTCCTGCTCCACCTGTACCACAAACTGCAGCAATCTGCACTTCATAAGTTGTAGCCGGAGTTAAACCATTGATTGTAACCGGAGGGTTACCTGCCAAACTGGAAACGTTAAGAGTTGTCCAAGTGGTAGTTCCTAAAACTCTGTATTGTAAAATATATGCAATATTATTAGTTGCCGGAGTCCAGTTGATCGTTACTGCATTCTGCGTAATAGCTGCAAACGTTGGAGCACCTGGTGTAGCATTGTTACAAGGTCTCAAACGTACTGCATAATCTTCTACTTCTCCATTTGCAGGATCAGCACACATTACCGGAGTACTACCACGTCTTAAGATTACTCTCATCGTGGTTGTAAGCGGTCCTGCATATATTGCTGGTCCAGCTGGTGGAACTGCAAATGTAGCAGTAACCGGTGTCGTTGTACTTGATGCAGAATTCATAATTCTTTCAGCAGGAGCGAAAGTTCCGTCTCTGTTAAAGTCAATATAAACATCTACTGCATCAGCAAAAGTACCACTTTGCCACGCTTTAGAAACAGACAATTGATTACCTGATGAACCTACTTCCAAGTTAATTAAAGTGGCTGGCGTTACATAACTAATATAATTGGTCTGTAAAGAAGTATTATCCATTACAGGGAAATTCACAGGTGTAACTTTTACATTAGAAATGTAATCAGTAGTACCGGTACCTACCATTGGGCAATATGACAATGGTGGTGTTGTGAAATTGATAGAAGGACCAAATGCACCCGGAGTACCGTTACAAACCGTCATTACCTGAACCTGATAAGCAGTTTGCTCAGTAAGACCTGGTATTGTATAATAACTTTGTCCCGCTGTAACTGCTTGACCTGCAGGAGAAGGCAACCAAGGTCCTGTAGCTCCCACTCTCCATCTTACAAAATAGGTAGCACCCGCAGCTGGTAACCAAGAAACGTAAGCTGTAGTAGCTGTCATATTGGTCACTGTGATGTTTGATGGTGGAGCCGTAGTACAAGGAAGCAAATCAATTAATCTTACAGAATAATCTTCTACTTCTCCCCAAGTAAACCCTCCACATGGACTAGGAGAACCTCCTTCCTGAATGATTACTCTCATTCTTAAATTTAGATTGCCCATATAAACACCTAATGTGTTTGGAGCAGGAACAGGAAAGGTCGCATTTACAACTGCTGTCGTATTAGAAGGTGAATCAAGAACCAATTCATTTGCATTATCTCCAAAAATTCCGTTTCTGTTGAAATCAATCCAAGCTTTAACACCTGCAGCGTACTGGAAGTTTGGCCAAGTCTTCGTAATAGAAACACTGTTATTACCAGTTCCTCTTATTAAAGTAATTAATCTTGCAGGATCATTTGTGTAATCCGAGTAAAAAGGTGCAGCCGGTAATGGAGTGAGTGAGGCACTCACCATAGGCGCATATCCTGTAGGCGTAACTGTTACATTAGATATATACTCGTATAACGTAGTACTTGTAGGTCCAGAAGTACAATAGCTGATTGCAGGTGTTGTAAAAGGAGTACTTGGTGAGAATGCACCCGTAGTACCTCCGCAAATTGTTGCAATCTGAACTTCATAAGCTGTAAGTTCTGTAAGACCCGGTATTGTATAACTGCTAGAAAGAGGAGCCGTTAATGTAACCGTAGTCCATGCACCACTTGGAGCAAGTCTGTATCTTACAATATATGTAGCACCTAAAGTTGGCGTCCATGAAACTCCTGCAGAAGTTGGTGTCAACTGTCCAACAGAAATATTTAATGGTGGAGCTGTAGTACATGGCTGTAATGCTTCAGCAACTATCTGTACTCTAGGTATTGTAGCATATCGTGCACTCGCAGTAGGAGGAGCAGCCGGATCAGCATTTACAGAATCATCGTAATGAAGAATTCCTCTGTTTGTACCTGCTGGATAATCTCCCCAGTTTTGAGTACAAGAGTACCCTGCTGCGTTTTCGTCAACTGCTATTACAATGTTTGAAGTACCGTTCCAAACAAAAGGATTCGTTAAGGTTAATTCAACCCAAGTACCATTTGTCATGTTCGGTAAAGTACCTGTATAGACTTGCTGTAAATTAGTTGATGGAATCCAGCTTGTTGTGGTTGCAAAATTCGCCTGTGTAGTATTACCCATATAAACTACCCATTGGTTGTAGTTAGCCTGGGTAGTTGCAGTAGTTGCAACGAAAAATCTTATTTTAGTAATAAAGTTGTTTGTTCCAATCGCACCGGCAACTTCTGCTGCAGTATAAATCTGCTGAGAGTAGTTATATCCGAAACAAGAGTAAATCGGCAAAGTTCCCACTGAAGTCGTACCACCACCAATTTGACCTGGTGTGAAAGAAGGGCCTGCTATCCATGCACTTTTATCCGTTCCCGAACAAATTGATCTTACCCAGAAATAATAAGTAGTTCCAGGAGTTAATGCATTTTGAGGCACTGACAATGCAGTTGTAGGAGTACCTGCTGTAGCAGGAGTCGGAGTGGTATTTGTAGTTGATACAATATACTCATATCCGTTTGCAGGAGCATTAGCAGGAGCATTCCAGCCAATTGATCCTGTTGTAGGTGATGTTGCACCAGATACTAGACCAGAAGGAGCAAAACAACTTGGAGGAGTCCAAGTGTAAGTAAGTCCGTCGGTGGGCATTCCAGGTGTAGCTGCTGTTGTATTAAATGCCTGGGTATTTGTATTTACAGTACCTGCTGTAGAACTAGCAAATGCTAAAGATGTTGCATTCAAACGGTTATTAAAATCAGCATTGGTAGTACCACGAAGACCAATCTGTGCAGTACTTGCAATAGATGTTGTTCCTGCCAGATATGAACCACTTTTGTAAACAACTGCTATTGTGTTTGTAGTTTCTCTTAGCCTTATTTGGAAAGAGAACGTATAAGCATTTGTTGTTGAAGTAGTATAAACCGGTCTGAAATCAGTCCATTGAATTACAACTTCTCTGTTAGGCGCTGTACCTTCAACTCCCCAACTAACGTTTCCAAAAACATTGGTAACATTAGCAATTGCGTTAAGGTCTCTACCCCATGCAGAAACTGCACCAGTATAAGCTTCCGCACTTGATATCGGAACATAGTTTGCTGTTCCCGGCGCTGTTGCTCCAAAGGTGATGAAACCATTGGTAGAAACATTTAATGCGGAATAATTGATACCGTTAAATGAAACAGGAAACGGAAGCGTCACCGGATACACTGCATTATCTAACGAGTTGGCGGTGGTTGCAGTTGCCAATACAGCAGACGGCGTCGCAAGAGCTTGATAAGCTGTATTGGACTGCGCAAATGTGTATGAACTCACCTGTGCGTTCGATAGATACGACAGAATGATTGCAAAAATTAGTAAAATTCTCTTCATCTTATTAATAATTAAATAGATTAGAATACATAAGTTAATTAGTATTAATGAATTGTGCTGAGCAACTCAATGTTAATCGAAGTGTTGCTCGTTGCGTTTAAAGATTTAAAAAAAGTAAAGTGATTTTTCATAGGCAATAATTATTTTATATTAAATACAAATCTAATCATTTTTTGTTATTGGAAGCACACGAATAAATATTTTTTTATTATTACTTCATCAAAAAGCTTGTTACGTTTACATAATAAAAAAAATCCTCATGCATTACATGAGGATTTATTAAGTATTAAGATGTTTCTTTATTTCTTAATGAATTTAGAATTGAAAGCTTCTCTTCCTTTGTCAGTAATAGAAATCACATATGCACCTTTGATCAATGATGTTACATTAATCTTACCACCTGTGATATTTCCGTTACTTACCAATTGACCTGCTGCACTATATATTTTATAAGTAGCTTTATCTGAAACTTTAGTAACGTTTAAGACATCGCTAACAGGATTAGGATAAATCTGAATTCCGGTATTAGCTAAAACAGATTCATTTGTGCTTAACGGAGCTGTAACAACTACATTATAATCCTCTATTTCACCATTATTAAAATTAGTTCCACAAGCCCAAGAAGCTGGCCCACTTAAGCCTACATTAGCAGCACCAGCAAAGGCAAATAGCACTCTCATTCTTAGAGGCTGACCTTCTAACGCTGTAGCCGGCACTGTGAAAGATCCGGTAAACGAAGTTACATTTGCAACAGGAAAGTTTAAAACTCTCTCGGATGCTTCAAAGTTACCGTTCAAATTATAATCTATAAATACCATTACTGTATTATAGTTCGGCGTTGTCAACGACCCATTAATTGTCATCGTATTAGTTACTCCTTTCACAAGATTAATTTGCAAAGCCGGGTTTGTAGAGAAATCTGTATATGTACTTGCTCCCGATGGATTAGTTAAATTCGATACTAGTACATTAGAAATAAATAAAGGAGTTCCTGTAGTAGAAGCCGCAGGACAGTAAGTCGCAGCAATCGTTGAAAAATTCACAGATGCAGAGAAAGCACTTGCAACCCCCGAACAAACTGTGGCTACCTGTACCTCATAAGCTGTTGCTGAGATGAGACCAGTAAGTGTTATAGAATTGGTTGCAGAGGTAGTCTGCGTCCAAGTGGTTTCTGTCACTTTCTTATAACGTACATTATAAGAAGTTGCACCAGTAGCAGGTGCCCAAGTCACCACAGCAGAAGTAGTAGCCATATTCGTTACAACGATACCGTTTGGATTTGTTCCACAAACAGAGGTTGCACTAACATTTACAGATTTTACAGCATAGAAAACATTTCCAATTGCTGAAATTCTTAACTTAATGATTTGATTATTCAATGACGCAGGAAATGTGAAATTTTCTGATCCATCATTAGGTGTTGAAGCAATTAAAACATTCCAAGTTGTCCCATTATCTACCGTGTAATCAATCTTTACATTTGCTACATTATAAGGTGCTGACGAAGTATTTGCAACGTCCCATACAATTGGAGTAGCGGTATTGGTGTATCCGAACTGAAATTGATCATTCACTTTGAACGGTCCGTCTGCACCCACATTAATAGTCTGAAGAGCAGAATTAGTCTGCTGTTGTACGGGATTTAGATTGTTATCTCTTACCGTTACAGCAAAACTAGAAGTTCTTGCTACATTCGACACTGATTCCCAGCTGTTATTAGAATTAACCAAAACACCATTCAGTACTGATGATAATTTAGGAAAATATCTTGTTGGGCTTGTAGTTGGAGATAATGATCTAAAAGAAGCACCAAAAGTTGTATTTCCCAAATTGGCTAATGTGATAGGATCAGCATTAGTATTTGCAGCAACATCCGCTGCATCAAATTCTTCCCAAGCATAGGTCATAGGATCACTTTCAGGATCGGTAGCTGATGCAGTAAGCACAAATGCAGTTCCTTTAGGAATACTGTAAGTTGGTAAAGCAGCAATAACAGGCGGGTTGTTTATAATTGTAGTTTCAACATCACAAGTTTTACTTACCATATTGTTTTGAATCTGTAATATGCTTGCAACATGAAAATATGGATCAGAATTCATTTGCACATTTGCATTTGTAATACCTGCATAACCCATAATGGTAGATCCAGAACCTGGCTCCATATTTACCCCTGCTCCTTCCAAAACATGTGAATAGGTATGATTGGCTCCTAATTGATGCCCCATTTCGTGAGCTACAAAATCAATATCAAATGTATCTCCTACAGGGCTTGTACTTTGAGTAAAACCAGAACCTTTCGCAGTACTTGTTGATGTCGCAGGATTTAAACATACACAACCAATACATCCGGCATTACCATTGTTACCTGCAGCATTGAAGACGTGACCAATATCATAATTTGCGTTACCAACATTAGCGGTTAATGTCTGTTGTAATTGAACATTCAAATTTCCAGTGTACGGATCTGTTGCCGCATCGATATAAATGATACCCGGGAAGTTCTGAATGTTTAAATGCAATGCTAAATCTTTTTCAAATACACCATTTACTCTTGTCATGGTAGCATTTATTGCAGAGAGTGCCGATGCAACTGTACCTCCGTGAAAAGCAGTATATTCACCTGTGGCAGAAATAGCCAAACGCATCGTTCTGTACTTTTTATCAGAAGATTTTGCAAAGTTTGTTGGCTGATTATTAAATGACTGACCTGCAAGTTTAAGATTTCCCAGCTGGTTTACCGCAGTAGGATCTTCTGAAGTAGTACATGTAAAACTTTTACCATCAGGATTTGAGGATTTTGCGTGAACACCATAAATGGTTTTGTCCGCATTTTGAGCATCAATAAATTCATACTGTCCATCATTGATAGTCATAGACTGAAAATCTGACGGGGATAATGAGAATCTAAGATACTTATTGGGATTGTCTATGCTGACACCGGCATATGAACCCAATTGATATTGATCAGCTAACTCTTTGGCCATAACAGGAAAGCTGTAAACAGCATAGCGCTCCATTTTTCCAAATAAATTGGGTAAAGATATCTCTACCGGTTTAGCATCTTTTCCTGATTCAACAGTATTTTTAAGCTTTTGTTGAAGCTGAACTAAATCAAGTTTATAATAACTTGTGACATTTGAAAGTTCCGTATTTGAACTTCGTACCGGTCTGCTTGCCGTTGTCCATTGTGCAACCGCAGTACCACTTATTACACTACAAAATAAAGCAGTAATGAATTTTTTCATTTAAACAAATATTTTTATTTTCCAAATATAGTTGATTTTACTCATTTTTTTTGACAATATGAACATAAACTTAATATTACCATTAAATAAAAAAAATTCCTCATGATTACATGAGGAATTTATACAAATAGTTCGTATTGTTTATTTCTTGATAAACTTAATGCTTTTAGAAATATTTTTATCTTTTATAGTAATGATATATGCGCCTTTTACCAATTCGGCAACTCTAACCTGGTTAGATTTAATTTCACCAGCTTTTACCAATTGGCCAACTGCATTGTGAATTTCAAATTTAGCTTTATCAGAAACTTTAGTAATATTTAAAACATCACTCGCTGGGTTTGGATACACTGCAAACTGATCAAATTTCGTTTCACCCGTAGCTAAAACAGTAATATTGACTGCTCTTGTCTGTGTAGTAGCGTAAGGACTTCCCTGGAAAACAGTAACTCCAGCTGAATTTTTCAGATTATAAAAACCGCCATAATCATAAATACCATCACCGAATACATCATTAATGGTAAATGTATAACATCCCGGAGTTAGATTCCAAGTTTGAACAACAGGTGTTGGCAAAGGAGTTGACGCATTTGGATTTGGCACATTTGTATATGTTGTACTTTGATAAAGAGTCGTACCACTACTGTTTTTCAGATTCCAGCTAACTTCAGATCCCCAATAATCATTTTGCAATGTAAACGTAAAAGCTCCATTATTAGCCTCTGCAGGACCATTATATATGTAGTTTGTTGTAAATGAGTTGTTAGAAACCCTTTGATCTGCAACACCATTTGCAGTATTTACAGAAACTGTCATGATGCCCGAAGGAACTGTTGCAGGAATTGCAAGATTTACAATTGCATACCTATTTGGTGATAAATTACCTGTCCAGTTAAAAGTTTGAGTGTTCGTTCCTACTCCATATGTGATGATTGCTGATGTAAGATTACTGGTTCCTCTATTGTGCAACGCAACCGATAAAGAAGATGAGCTAGCTGTACAAGTAGTGTTAATGACTGTACAAACTCGTTCCAGTTTAACTTCTGCATCGTTAGCAAATAATGGAATTGCAATATCCTTTGTTGAGGTCTTTAAAGTATTTCTTCGAGGAGAATTATTCATTACTGCAAGTATTCTTGCTTTTTGATCATTTGTAAATATATTCATACAAAGATCATAAGTATAATTCATATAATTACGCACCATATCAAGACCTGGCTGTACAGGACATGAGTCTTGTGAAGGATTACAAATATAGTGAGCATTTCCCGCATTAGAAGAGAAAGGAGTATCGTCACAGTAATCTGTAGCACAAGGCCCGTCTCCCCAAAGATGTCTTAATCCTAAGAAATGACCTACTTCATGTGTCATTGTTCTTCCTAAGTCTACATCATTCGACAGTTGAAAAGTTCCATCATCATAGTCAGCACTTCCAAAACACCAGTAACCTGCTACAACACCATCAGTAGAAGCCAAACCACCGTTTGCATTTAATCCTGAAAGACCAGAATCAGAAGGAAATTGAGCATAGCCTAACAAACCTGGATCATCAAAATTAACACTCCACATATTCATATACTGAGTAGGATCCCAAATAGTTTGAGGCTTTACAACTTCATTTACACCCGCAGTAGACCATTCAGATGCACACATATTCACTCTATCAATCCCATTTGTAGGATTACCATTCGGATCTACTTTTGCCAATGCGAATTGTATTTTAATATCTGCTCCTACAGGATCATTATTAAAACCTCTCGTTCCTGCCATTTTTCTAAAATCTTCATTCATTACAGTGATCTGAGAAATAACTTGATTATCTGTAATATTTGGAGCTACGCCATAAACCTCTCCAGAATGAATAACATGTACAACAACAGGTATGGTAATAATATCTCCATTTTGAGATTTAGCCATTGCATTTTTAATCAGCGGGGCTATCCATGCTTCAAATTGAGTATCAGTCATTCTCTCAGGATATTTCGTCTGCAGATATTGCTCATATTCTGAAGATGAACAACGTATAATGCCATTAATATCCTTAATCTGATTTTTCGTGTAAACTTTACCAAAAACCAGTTTGCTGTTTTCCAGCTTTTGAGAGTACATCAGTGCACAGAAAGCCATAGAAAAAAGAAAAATAATTTTCGAAATAATAGAATTTCTCATTGTGAATTGAATTTTAAATTTTGACAAATATAAAACAAATCAACAAAAAAATTTAAACTTAACACACTTATTTTATAAAAAAGACACTTAAAATGATTTAATAATGTAAAAAAAATTCTTAAATACTGATTTCATCAAGTATATCTCAAAATAAATATTTAAATATTTGGGGAAATTATTCCATATTACATCACTTTTGATTTAAATTTGTTTATTATATAAATCATATGAAATATTTAAAGGGATTCGTTATTTTTAGTTATCTGATTTTGATGACAGGCTGTCAATCACAAAAAACAGATGGAAATTTATCAAATAATAATGATAAAAAAACTATCACCAGTATAGAACTTACAGAACAGACAAGAGGTACAAACAGGAAAATTACTTTTAAAAATAGTATCATCACTATTAATGTAAACGGAACAACAACATCATCCTCAATCTCAACTCCGGACTGGAATACTATTGTAAAAGAAACACAACTGATTGATTTAGAAAGACTATCAACTTATACATCTTCTACAACAGGTCGATATTCTGATGCTGCATTATCAAGTACTATTACTATTATAACTGAAGGTAAACAATACAATTCTTCAGATTTTGATGCAGGAATTCCACCTCAACAATTAGACGTATTGTACAAAAAACTTCAGCAAGCCAGAGATGCATTCCCTGAAAACAGCAGTAAACCTAAAAGATTAAATTAAAACTTATACGCAATACTCCAGGCAAAACCCATATTAAATTTTGATGAGCTTCTGCCAAAACCAGGAACAATCATCGGAACTACTTCGTCTTGTTTTGAAGTGACAATAAGGTACCTAGGCTGCATATTGACATCAATAAAGAAATCAGATTCAAATAACTGAACTCTTCCACCAATGGTTCCTTCAAGCCAAAAAGATGATTGTGAAGATGCAGGCATTGATACTGATGAACTGCTTCCGCCAAAACCACGAATAGGAATTGCAAAATACTCTTGAGTGTAAAATGAGCCCCCGACTTTTGCTCCACCGTAGAAACCATTAAACTCGTTCTCACTGTCTTTTGCAAGCATATAAAAAGCTCCTATTTTGGCAAATGCACCGTTTGCCGTAGCATCATAGCCATTTTTCTGATAAATATTTTTTTCAAATCCTGCTTCTACGATGGCGTGAATGTTACCTTTTATCTTGGATGAGATAAACCCCTGAAATAATTGTCTGTCTGAAAAAAATGAAACTCCGGTGTTCAAAACATCTACACCAACCATAAAGTTGGGTTCGTATTTCCATTTTTCTTTTTCTACTTCTTTATTTTCCTGCGCAGAAATCAGCAGCGTTAAAAGGCTAAAAAACGAGGTAAAGATTAGTTTTTTCTTCATTTTCAATAAAGGTTTGTCCGGATTCCAGTTTGATGACAGGATTTGGTTTTAATAATTGGCCGCTTAGATTTTCGTAATTTAATTTTGCTCCACAACCTGGTGATACATAAATCGATTTGGTTGTATAATTCAAACGAACCTTTGATGAATCTCCTTTTTTGGTGGTTTTTACAAATAAATCTGTGTATGGTGATTCGTCAACACGAAGAGGAATCAAGATAGAATCTGTATTTCTGCTCCATCCCAAATCAACGATACGTACTCCGTAGTCTACATACACTTTTACAGAATCTAATGTGGTAATTTTATCTGCATTTTTAAACATGATTTTCATTCTGGGCGTACCTTCTCCGCTCTCGCAGATATCATCGTCTCCACCACAGGAAACCATGAAAAGAGATAATATGAAGAATGACAATAATCTTTTCATTTTAAATTATTTTGGATCTAAAGCCTTTTCAATACGGAAAACCAAATCTTCATAATGGTATTTATTTACCAAATCTGAAGTCGATTTTGAAGAAAGCTCTTTCTTGATTGTATTTAAATTTCCTCTTACCAATGCAGAAATATCTGATTTGTCAGAAGATCTAGTATCAACGAATTTTATTAAAGAATCAATATAATTTCTCTGAAGATTTCTGGTGTAGATATCTGCATTATCTTTTTTAAGAATTGAAGTATTCAAATCTGACAGCAACTCAATCACGGAATATGTATTGGGTTCAATGGCTTCCATCTGATACATATTCTGAAGAACCATCGGGCTTAAAATTCTCCCCAAAACACCATTTTGAATTTCTTCAACAGTTTTCACAGGAGTTTTTCCGGTTTTCTCAAAAATATCTTTTTTTATCAGCCATTGTGGTGTTGTAAAAATATTTTCGTCTAAAAATTTCATGGCTTCTTTCTGATCTTTTTTAGCGACAACTTCGTACACAACTCCAGATTGCTCTGCCGTTTTCGGCGTTTCCATTTGTCCGCCGACATATTTTGAAACATGCCCTAAATATCTTTTGAACTGCGATGTAACCTGATCATACATCATATCAAGATTTGCATAATCTTCATTTGGAGTTTTCGTCCATTTTTCTAAATTATCAACAATTCTTTGAAGATTTTTTATTCCGTAGGTGCTTGCAATCATTGCATTGTCACCCACCTGCTCACTTTGTGATCTTGGATCTAAAGGATTCAATTCTGTTCCAAACCAAAGCCTTTCATTTTTAAGATTTTTAATCACCCACTGATTCAGAAATTCTTTTTCTGCATCCGGAGTTTTGAATTGATTAAATCTTTTGTATCCCCACTCGATTGCCCAATCATCATAATCTCCGATTCTAGGGAAAATTCCTGCATCACCGATATTGTCTTCTGGTTGTGCAACATAGTTAAATCTTGCATAATCCATAATTGAAGGTGTATGACCGTTTTTCTCAAGCCATTTTTTATCTCTTAATTTCTCAACCGGAACTGTAGAACTAGAACCGTAGTTATGTCTTAAACCCAAAGTATGCCCGACCTCGTGAGAAGAAACAAAGCGAATTAATTCACCCATTAATTTATCTTCGAATTCAATTTTTCTCGCTCTCGGATCATTGGGTGATGCCTGTACAAAATACCAGTTTCTCAACAACATCATCACATTATGATACCAGTTGATATGACTTTCAAGAATTTCGCCAGTTCGAGGATCTGCGATAGACGGTCCCGAAGCATTCGGAACATCCGAAGGTTTATAAACGATTGCTGAAAATCTTGCATCTTCAAGACTCCATTCTGTATCTACTTTAGGATCCGGAATTTTAGCGACGATTGCATTTTTGAAACCAGCTTTTTCAAAAGATTTCTGCCAATCATTTACACCTTGCATTAAATAAGGAACCCATTTTTTAGGAGTTGCCGGGTCTATGTAAAATACAATCGGTTTTGCCGGTTCTACCAATTCTCCTCTGTTGTATTTTTCTATATCCTGTGGTTTTGGCTCCAGACGCCATCTTTTAACCAGAGATATCTTTTTTACTCCTTGAGGATCTAAATCAAAATCTGTGTATCCTACTGTAAAATATCCAACTCTTGGGTCAAAATATCTAGATTGCATTTTGTTTTCCGGAAGAAGTACAAATGAAGAATTGATTTCTACGGTGTAATTTCCACTCACTTTTGGTGCAGGTCTTCCCGGAATAGCAGGTGTCATAGGTGTTCCTAAAGTCCTGGCAAAAGTTTTGGTCGTATTGATTTCAATATTTGTCGGGAAAGATTTCACAAAATTGACAAATGACATATCTTTCTGAAAAGCTCCTACTCGGTAAGAATCTTTAGACCAAACGGAGAAAGAAGTCAGCTCATTATCAGAATTTAAAACATCAGTCACTTCAATGACAGATGAGTTTTTGTTTACGCCGTAAGCTTTTACATCAAAAGATTTAATGATAGACTGCACATTATTTCTTGTCACCGAATTATACATTTGCGATGTAGAATCTTTAGCATAATCGACATGAGAAATTTCTCTTAAAAGAATTTTATCTTTCTGACCTTTTTCAAAAGCGATTACCTGCTGACCGATCTGATCTCCTGCGTATCCTGAAGTTCCGGAACGCATTCCTGCGGCAGCTTTAGTTAATCTTGTCACAAGAAGAAATTCCTTCTTCAACATGGCATCAGGAATTTCAAAATAATATTTGTCGTCAACTTTATGAACTGTAAAGACTCCCTGGTCAGAAACCGCTTTATCGGTAATGATTTCTTTAAAAGGTTTGATGAGACTTTTCTTTTTATCGTCTTTTTTAACTTTAGCGGTATCGGTTTTTGCCGCAACAGAATCTTTAGGCTTTTCCTGCGAAAATAAATTTTGCTGGCAGAACACTAATGCGGCTAATAAGAAAAATGTTTTACAGTTCTTTATCATATGAATTCTGATTTGTTTATTCAAATTTAAAAATAATTATTTCTTTACCAACAATGCAATGTTCTCAACGTGATGAGTTTGAGGGAACATATCTACCGGCAAAATTTTCACTAAAGTATAATGATCTTTCATCAGAGCTAAGTCTCTTGCCTGGGTTGCAGAGTTACAGCTTACATAAACGACTTTTTCAGGAGCTAGCTTAATGATTTGCTCTACTACTTTTTGGTGCATTCCATCTCTTGGCGGATCGGTGATTAATACGTCTGCTTTTGGATGGTTTTCCATAAATTCATCATTGAAGACATTTTTCATGTCTCCGCAATAAAATGTGGTATTCGTTAAACCATTCAGTTCAGCGTGTTCTATAGCGGCATCAATGGCTTCCTGAACAGATTCAATTCCGATAACGTGTTTTGCATTTCTTGCAACATATTGTGCGATGGTACCTGTTCCGGTGTATAAATCGTAAACTACTTCATCACCTTTTAAATCGGCAAATTCAAGGGTTTTTCTATATAATTCTAACGCTTGTTTATAGTTGGTCTGAAAGAATGATTTCGGTCCGATTTTAAATTTCAATCCATCCATTTCTTCCATTAAAAATCCTTCTCCGAAATATATATTTACATTCAGATCGTAGATAGAATCGTTCTGCTTAGGATTGATGGCATATACCAAAGTTTTAATCTGTGGAAATTGCTCCAGCAAATAATCAAAAAGTTTTGCTCTGTTCGCTTTTTCTTCTCTGTACAATTGAAATAAAACCATCCACTCTCCTTTCGAGTTTTGTCTCATCATTAAAGTTCTCAGAAAACCCTTTTGTTCTCTTACATCGAAAAAGTCTAAACCATTTTCAATTCCGAAATTTCTTACTGCCAAACGAATTGCGTTAGACGGATCTTCCTGTAACCAGCATTCTTTAAGATCGAGAATTTTGCTCCACATTCCCGGAATATGGAAACCTAGTGCATCTCTGCTGCCATAGTTTTCTTCAGAACTGATTTCGTATTGAGTCAGCCATCTTGCATTTGAAAAAGAAAATTCCATTTTATTTCTATAGAAATATTGCTCTTCTGCTCCCAAAATCGGAACGGTTTCAAAATCATCGATTCCGCCAATTCTTTTGATATTGTTGTAAACTTCTTCCTGTTTAAAATCAAGTTGTTTTTCGTAGCTCATATTCTGCCACTTGCAGCCTCCACAAACTCCAAAATGAATACATTTCGGTTCTACTCTGAAGGGTGATTTCTCAACAATCTCTTTTACTTCAGCCTCAATATAATTTGACTTTGACTTTTTAACTCTGACATTTGCCACATCTCCGGGAATACCTCCGGAAACCAAAACAGTTTTCCCTTCTTCGGTTTTTCCTATTGCAACTCCTTTTGCACCTGCAGTTATCAACTTTATATTTTCAAGAATTACGTCTTTCTTCTTTCTCATATCAATTTCTATCGGTACGGATCTACTTTCTATTTTACATCCGTAAATTTTCTATTTTTTCTGTTCTAATGATTTGCCTTTCGGTATCACTTTGCAAAAATACAATAAAAAAAACCTTATCCGAAGACAAGGTTTTTTTCTATTGTATAAGCTTTATTATTTTGTCTGAGCTGATTGCTGAGGAGCTTCCTGAACTGGAGGAGCCGGCTGCGCTGAAGGATCCATATTCATCTGCGGCATCATTTGTGGTTGAGGAGCAACTTTTGGCGCAGAAAGACCTGTTTGTTTGTCTAAAATGGTAATCAACTCCTGATCACCTAAATTAACAAATGATCTGCTTGCAATTTTCCCGTCTTTGTCAACAACAATGAAGTTTGGTAATTTAAACCCATATACTCCGTATTTTTTAGCAATATCAGAATTAAGACCTCCTTCTGCATACACGTTAGTTCCCTGAATTCCTTTCATCATTGCATTGCTTGTTTTCACAAACTGATCTTTTGTATCATCTACGTTTACGTAAACGAAATTCATTTTAGATTTATAGAAATTCACAACTTCTTTCAATACAGGAACTGTACCTTCTGCAATGTAAGGATTCCAAGATGCGTAGAAAACCAATACATAAGGTTTTCCTTTATTCTCACTCAATTTGTAAGCTTTCCCGTCTGCTTTCACTAAAGAAGCTTCCGGAGCATCATCACCGATTTTAAATCCGTTGATGGCAAACTGCATTTTTTTAATATCTGCTTTGATTCCTGAATCTTTAATATCTTCTTCTATGATTTTTTTGATTTTATCAGTTGTCTTAGCCGGAGTTTGCGGGTGAATATCTGACTGAGCCATTACAAATGCCAACAAATAATCTTTGGTAACCTGAGAAACTTCTTTCTGAGATTTCAAATAGTCATTAAACAATTCTGAAGTTGTGATGTCTGTTTTCCCTTTGCTTTTTGCTTCTGCAAATTTCTGGAAACCAGGACTCATTTTAGTTAAAAGATATTGTCTGTAGAAAGGGCTTGTCTTCACCATTTCGTCACTATTTTCTTTTAATTTATTTTCATAATCTGTAAATACTTTTCCTAATTTGAATGAAGGATTTCCAGACATTTGTTTTTTATTCATTTCGTAGTTCACCAACAGATTCAGAATAGCTGTTTTTGCGTCAGTCTTTTTCCATTCAACTACTTCTTTTCCCGGATTGTATTTTTTTACATTCTCGTCGATATTTTTATTGATATCTGCCTCAATCTTCTGCATTCCTTTCACATACTTAGCTTCATCACCTGATGCCAATTCCTGAACATTCACGCTTTGTCCGTAAGTAGACAGAAATTTCTGACAAGCCTGAAAGAAATCGTTATCATTTTTCGCATCACCTGTTACTACATATTCATTAGGAAAAGTAGCTGCACTTCCTGATATGTTTACTGTCTGACCACCTTTAAGAAAGATTAAATTCTGCTTTCCGGCGTAGTTGATAACATACATTCCGTTTTTTGGAGCTTCGAAACTTCCTGAGAAATTCCCATCCTTATCAAGTCCCATATTGATGAGTGGCAATGTAGCAACGCCTGAGGCTTCTACAAATTCTACTCTTTCTAATGGAGAGCTTCCTGCAATTTTTCCTTTTACTTCAACTTTTTTTGAACAAGACACTGCAAATATTGCAATGACAAACAACAAAAGATATTTTTTAATCATCATTATACTATTAATTTTTTGAAATGATTGAATTTTCAATTTCATTTTTGGTTTTATAATTAAGCAAAAATAAGTTTTTCGATAAACTTAATGCTATTTAACAATTGATTTTATGAAACATTTAACTAAAAATTTCGCCTTCAATGAAGAGGACGAAATTTTCTTTATATTTTTTAACAGATTATGCTTTATCTGCCATTGCAACCATAAATTCTCTGTTCATTCTAGCAATATTCTCAAGAGAAATTCCTTTAGGGCACTCTACTTCGCAAGCACCTGTGTTTGAACAGTTACCGAATCCTTCTTCATCCATAGCTTTCACCATGTTGAGAACTCTTCGCTTCGCTTCTACTCTACCTTGAGGTAATAGTGCGTACTGAGAAACTTTAGCTCCTACAAATAGCATTGCAGAACCGTTTTTACAAGAAGCTACACAAGCGCCACAACCGATACAAGCTGCTGCATCCATTGCTTTGTCTGCATCTTCTTTAGGAACCGGGATTGCATTGGCATCCAAAGTATTTCCTGAAGTGTTTACCGAGATAAATCCACCTGCAGCCATTACTCTGTCGAATGCACTTCTGTCTACCATTAAATCTTTGATAACGGGGAAAGCAGCACTTCTCCACGGTTCAATAACAATCGTTTCACCGTCTTTGAACATTCTCATGTGAAGCTGACACGTTGTTATACCTGTATCCGGACCGTGAGCTCTACCGTTGATGTAGAGTGAACACATTCCGCAGATTCCTTCACGACAGTCGTGATCAAACGCGATAGGTTCTTTTCCATCGTTGATAAGGTTTTCGTTCAGGATGTCTAGCATTTCCAAGAATGAAGAATCTGTAGAAACATCTGATATTTTATAGGTCTCAAACTGACCTTTAGTTTTGGTATTTTTCTGTCTCCAAATTTTCAGCGTAAGATGAAGGCCTTTTTTTGCACTCATAATTTTATATTTATAGGTTGGAGATTATTTATCTTTTTCTGGTTTATCAGCATTTTCAAATTTCATATTTGAAATTAAATATGCGATTTTAGTTGATTTACTGTCTTTTAATTCCTGATATTTTTGCATTGCCTTGGCAATATTTTCAGATTTATCATCTTCCGATTTGGTATAAATCTGTTTTTTATCATTTTTAATTACCTGATAAAATATTTTCTTATCTCTAAACTCCTTTGGATTAAGCGGCTTAAAATTAACTCCCGCTACAAATGCTCCCATCTGTCCTTCAGCATTGATCACATACACTGAATTTGCTTCAAGATTTGCTTCAATATAATCTCTGTTTTCTGCACCTGCCCAAAACAAATGTTTACCGGGCTCACATTCATAGACTAAATACTTTCCGCTTCCAATAGATCCTAAAAAAAGATCTTTGTCATATATTCTGAAATTAACTAACATTCCAGCCCCGGTCTTCAAGATGTAAACCAAAGATTTACCTTCAGAAGGTTTATCGATAGATTGAGTGGTAACTTTCTGTCCAAAAACAGTAGAGATGCTTAGGAAAACTACAAAAAGCATCAGGATTTTTTTCAAATTTTTCATACTATTTGTAACTTCTTGCTTTAACTTCAATGTTTTCGTACACAAGATCTTCCTTATGGAGAACCTCCTGCTTAATGTCATCACCCTGATATTCCCAAGCAGCAACATACTTGAAGTTCACATCATCTCTTTCAGCTTCACCTTCCGGAGTCGCATGATCTTCTCTGAAGTGTCCTCCACAAGATTCGTTTCTGTGTAAAGCATCGATAGCCATTAGCTGACCTAATTCAATGAAATCTGCTACTCTGAATGCTTTTTCAAGCTCGGTATTCATCCCTTCAGTTTCGCCCATTACTTTTACGTTCGTCCAGAAATCTTTTTTCAACTGATCAATTTCGGCAATTGCCTGTCTCAATCCTTCAGGGGTTCTTCCCATCCCCACTTTATTCCACATAATGTGTCCCAATTGTTTGTGGAAATAATCTACTGAATTCGTCCCTTTATTATTAACAAAGAAGTTTACTTTGTCTTTAATTTCTTTTTCAGCCTGTTCAAATTCTGCAGAATTCGTAGGAATTTCTCCCGTTCTGATATCCGCAGAAAGATAATCTGCAATAGTATAAGGTAGAACGAAATATCCGTCTGCCAAACCTTGCATCAACGCAGAAGCTCCCAATCTGTTGGCTCCGTGATCAGAGAAGTTAGCTTCACCGATAACGAAACATCCCGGGATTGTAGACTGCAGGTTATAATCAACCCAAACGCCACCCATTGTATAGTGAACGGCAGGATAAATTTTCATTGGAGTTTTGTAAGGATCATCTGCTGTAATCTTTTCGTACATTACGAATAAGTTACCATATTTTTCTTCGATCCAAGCTTTTCCAAGGTCATAAATCTGCTGATCCGTAGGATTTTGAATATGTTTTTCAATAGCAGATTCTTTACCTTTTTTCATAATTTCTGTGGAGAAATCGAGGTAAACACCTTCTTTAGTATCATTATTTTCGATTCCGAAACCGGCATCACATCTTTCTTTACCAGCTCTTGACGCAACGTCACGAGGAACTAAGTTTCCGAATGCAGGATATCTTCTTTCTAAATAATAATCTCTATCTTCTTCTTTAATATTTTCAGGTCTCAGTTTTCCTTCTCTGATGGCAACTGAATCTTCAATTTTCTTTGGAACCCAGATTCTTCCGGAATTCCTTAATGATTCAGACATCAAAGTCAGTTTAGACTGCTGTGTTCCGTGAACCGGAATACAAGTCGGGTGAATCTGAACATAACAAGGGTTTGCGAAATAAGCTCCTTTTTTGTGAATCTTCCAAGCTGCAGAAACGTTTGAACCCATTGCATTGGTAGAAAGGAAATATACGTTTCCGTAACCTCCTGAAGCAATAACCACTGCGTGAGCAGAGTGTCTTTCGATCTCACCTGTTACCAGATTTCTAGCGATGATCCCTCTTGCTTTTCCGTCTACGATTACCAATTCAAGCATTTCGTGACGGTTGTACATTTTTACTCTTCCTTTTCCGATCTGACGGCTTAATGAAGAATATGCACCTAACAATAACTGCTGACCAGTTTGTCCTTTTGCGTAGAAAGTTCTTTTAACCTGAACTCCACCAAATGACCGGTTATCTAATTGTCCGCCGTAATCTCTACCAAACGGAACTCCTTGAGAAACACATTGGTCGATGATATTTGCAGAAACTTCGGCTAATCTGTATACGTTTGCTTCTCTTGCTCTGTAATCTCCACCTTTGATGGTATCATAGAACAATCTATAGGTTGAGTCACCATCACCCTGATAATTTTTAGCAGCGTTGATACCACCTTGCGCAGCAATCGAGTGTGCTCTTCTTGGTGAATCCTGATAACAAAATGCTTTTACATTATATCCCTGCTCCGCCAAAGTAGCTGCTGCAGAACCTCCTGCTAAACCTGTACCTACAACAATAATATCTATTTTATCACGGTTGTTAGGCGCAACAAGGTTCATATGGTCTTTATGATTTTTCCATTTGTCCTTAAGCGGACCTGCAGGAATTTTTGAATCTAATTTACTCATATTAGTATATTGATATTATTGAGTTACGTAATGAAAAATTGCAATAAAGATAAAACCTAAAGGAATCAGTATAGAATACCAGTTACCAAAAGCTTTGATCATTGGAGTATATTTTGGATGTCTTGCCCCAACAGACTGGAACGAAGACTGAAAACCATGAGCTAAATGTAAACCAAGTAAACCGAAAGAAATGACATAAAGCACCACTCTCCACAAATCAGCAAACTTCCTGTGAAGATCGCCCCAAAAACGGGTTTCTTCTACCGGAAGACCATCAATATATTTATAATTCATCTCATGAAGCCAAAAATCATACATGTGCAGAAAAATAAATGCTAAGATAACAGCTCCTGAAATAATCATGTTACGAGATGACCACGTAGAGTTTGCAGAACCTTCGTTTTTATCATAACCGATAGGTCTTGCTTTTTGATTTTTAATTTCTAAAATAAATCCCATCACAAAATGGAATATTACAGCAAACATCAACACGGGTTGCATTACAAACTGAATAAGAGGATTATACCCCATAAACTGTGATGCATTGTTATAAGCTGTTTCACCGAAAACCGACAATAGATTTACGGAAAGATGCATTACTAGGAAAATCAGCAAGAAAAATGCTGAAAGTGCCATAGCATATTTTCTACCTATCGTAGAACTTGTTAAACCTGCCATATTGAGTTTAAATTTGATTTCCCACAAAATTAGGGAATGTTAACAAAACTAAAAAGTGAGAAATCTCACTATTAGACAGTTTGTAATCTTTCTAAATAACAACGAAAAGGATGTATAGATGCAGGATAATTCAAAAAATCGACATTATTTTAAATGATATACTTTTTGATTAAAAATCACTTTTCCCGAATGTGGCGGAAGTGTTTGGATTTTAATATTTTTTAATCTGCGGGATGAAACATATGGATTGATAATATATTGCTGAATTTCATTTTGATCTCCTATATTTTCAACCCAAAAGCAGACTGCACTTCTTTTTTTCACAGAGAACACCTTTCCTTTTTTGTATTGATGAACTAAGACTTCCTCTTTTTGACGCTCATAAATCGTAAAAGAAATCCTTAGTATAAAAAACAATAGCCCAACTAAAGAAATTTGAGCCAATCTTCTAAAATTATATTTTACAATTACAAATCTCAAAAGATAAATAACCACAAATAACATGGCAACCTCAACAATATTTAACGAAATATTCTCAAAAAACAATGATTCAAAACCAGCAAACCAATGAATAACCTTTAATAATAAATCAATAATGAAATCGTAGATAATATTAATCATTGTGAAATCAAATCCGAGAGCCATCAAACCAGTCATCAAAAATGAGAAAATGATAATTACTTCGGAAAAAGGAACGATAAAAAAATTCGCAACAATTGAAACAAAAGAAAATTGATGAAAATATAATAAAACCAAAGGCAGCGTTGCTAATTGCGCAGAAATTGAAATAGATATCGTATTAAAAATAATCTTCTTAAAATAATTATCCTGCTTCGGTAAATATTTTAAAATAGGTTGATTGAGCCAATAAATCCCTAAAACTGCTAAAAAACTCAGTTGAAATCCAACATCAAAAAACTGTTGGGTATCAATAATCAAAATAATAAAAGCTGAAAGCGCCAAAGAATGCAGCAAATCAGGCTTTCTTTGTAGCAAAACATATACAAAATAAACCGTAAGCATGATGCAAGAACGCACTACTGAACTTCCGAAACCTATAAACAAAGCGAAAATCCAAATAAATACTAAACTTAATACAATGACAAACTTTCTGAATTTTAACGGTAAAAATTTCATTAAAATAAAATAGAACATCCCAAAAATAACAACAACGTGGGTTCCGGATATGGCTAGAAAATGCACTAATCCAGAACGGTTGAAATCTTGCAAAGTTTCTGAATCTATCTCTGTGCGGTCTGCCAGAATAATTCCTTTTAAAAATTCTTTGCTTTTGGGAGACAATTCAGAATGGCTGATCTTTTTTAGAACTTCCAGTCTTTTCTGACGGATTTTTTCACTCAACGAGAGGTCACTTCTTACAGCAAATGTAATGTCATCATTTACATAACATTGATAAAAAATATTTTTTCGGTGGAGATATTTAGCGTAATCAAATTGAAAATTATATTTTGGAGATTGAGGTTGGTTTACATAAGCTTTAGCTGTATAATAATGCTCGAAATCAAGCTCTTTGCTTTCTTTTGGGATTAATAAAATCGAATTGAATGATTCTTTCCCGACTTGTATAACAGCCTCATATTTTTTACTTTTCTCTGTAGAATTTAATTTTTTAGAAATCTTAAAAACAATATTGTCGTTGGAGTTTAAAGAAACATGAGATTTTTGTGGGAAGTTCAGATAATGCAGACAGATTCCCAAACCGAAAAAGAATAATGACAGTAATACCGAATTAATTTTTGAGATGAAAAAAGATTTAAATAAAGTAGGAATTGTGATAATTACACAAGAAATTATGGTTGCAAGAATAAAATTTCGTTTAAAAGAAAAATAATCCTGTGAACACAATCCCAAGATTAAAGCAGCAAATTAAGATCAGGAGTGGCTGTCGGTTCAATTTTCATCATTTTGTACTACTAAAGTAATGAAAATATGAAAATCATTCGTAAAAAGTTTATTTAATTTTTAAAATAATATCTGCAGCTTTATCACTTGCACCTTTTCCGCCGAGTTTACTTCGTAAAATTTCAAATTCTTCGAGCATTGCATATCTTGTTTCCCCTTCAAGAATTAAATTCAGTTGCTTAACTAGATTTCCTGTATTTAATTCATTCTGAATCAATTCCTTAACTACTTCTTTATCCATAATAAGATTGACAAGTGAAATATACTTAATATGTTTCACCAGTCTTTTGGCGATAGCGTAAGAAATTTTACTTCCTCGATAACAAACCACTTCCGGAACATTTAATAAAGCAGTCTCAAGAGTTGCCGTTCCTGAAGTTACCAAAGCAGCTTTAGAACATCTCAATAGATCATACGTTTTGTTTGACACGAAATGTACATTTTCATCAACATATTTCTCGTAAAAATCTTTCTCAAGACTCGGAGCTCCTGCTATAACAAACTGATAATCTTTAAAATAAGGTCTTACTGACAACATTACTTCAAGCATCTTTTCAACCTCCTGTTTCCTGGAACCCGGGAGAAGAGCAATGATTTCTTTTTCATTCAAGTTGTTATCTTTCTTAAAAGCCACAGTATCAATTTCTTGAAGGCTAGAAATTGCATCTAGCAAAGGATGTCCTACAAAATGTGATTTTACATTATGTTTTTTGTAAAAATCTTCTTCAAAAGGAAGGATCACCAACATCTCATCGACATATTTTTTAATGGTTTCAACTCGACCTTCTTTCCAGGCCCAAAGTTGGGGAGAGATGTAATAAACCACTTTAATTCCCAGTTCTTTTGCAAATTTTGCAATTCTTAAATTGAAACCGGGATAATCTACCAAAATCAATACATCGGGTCTGTTGTTTCTGATATCGGCTTTGCAGAATTTAATATTGTTTAAAATCGTTTTTAGATTCAATACAACTTCAATAAACCCCATAAAAGCTAAATCCCGATAATGTTTCACTAAAGTTCCGCCTTGTTTTTCCATCAAATCGCCACCCCAGAATCTGAATTCTGCGAGGGGATCTTTCTGCTGTAAGGATTTCATTAAATTACTTCCGTGCAAATCTCCGGAAGCTTCACCTGCGATGATATAATATTTCATGAATGATCTTTGATATGCGATGAATGATTTTATCTATTGAAGTGACGTATTAAAACATCAAAATTCAAAATATAATTAAGTAAATTTGTTCAAAGATAATGATAAAAAATGTCAGAAGAATTTGAAATAAAAAATAAAGTAGCATCAAGCGGATTGGTTAATTTTGATTTGTCTGATCTGGTTCCAAAAGGAATCAGAAAAGGGATTGATCTCAAAGATTTTCTTTTCATGGAGCTGATTTTGAAAGAAAAAGATTTCCGTGAAAAAGTAGCTGCGATTAATCCCGATGAGTATCAAGACCAGTATGTTTACATTTATAATTCCGCAGATGCGATTGTTCCGCTTTGGGCATACTTTTTAATTACTGCTAAATTAACAGATGTTACAAAAAAAATAATTTTCGGAAACAAAGAAGATTTAGAAGTTCTTCTTATGCACAATGCTATACAAACGCATGATTTTGATGACCTGAAAGGTAAAAGGGTTTTGGTGAAAGGTTGCTCTGATCAAGCAATTCCGGAAAACGCCTACATCGAATTGGTGGAGCAATTAAAACCAATTGTAAAATCTCTGATGTTTGGTGAAGCGTGCTCCAATGTGCCTATTTTTAAGAACTAAATCAATGAGCAAAAGAACTTTATCTTTTTTAATTTTCATTGCTTTTTTCTTAATTTATTATGCAGGTAGTTTTTCTAAAATAGCTTTCGGAGACTGCATCGGCTTTGTTCTGGATGTAGAAAAACGGGAATTCTTAATTGATGCTACACCTCTTGCCCATTTTCTGTACATTAATACTGCTGTGTTTTTTACAAAAATTCTCAACTTTGACAGTGTTTCCGTCATGCGATTCATGTCTGTTATTCCTGCGGCCTTAACAGCAAGTGCACTCTTCTATCTGATAAAAGAATTTATTGAAGAAAATTGGATTGCCGTAACCTCAGTTTTCGTTTTTGGTTTAGGTTTCACATTCTGGCGCAGTGCAGAGACAGTAGAAGTTTACACGTTCAACGCTTTTTGGGTTATTCTTTTTTTTTATTTATTCAGTCAAATCGCTGAAGAGTAATTCTCAGAAACACATCATCGTTGTTGGTATTTTATTGGGCATAAGTTTTTGGGTTCATATCCAGAATATTATGCTGATTCCTGCATATCTGGTTTTACTGTATGTATTAAAATCTGAACTCAAAAGTATTTTATTATCATTCACCTCTTTTATTTTTATTTTTTCTTTGATGTTTTACATAAATCATCTTAATGGTCTTGAATTGAAATATGCTTTCACATCAAACAGTGGACCTTGGGTAGAAAATACTTTTCAACAAAGCTTTTCCGATTTATTAAAAGACGTAGTAAAATCGTTCTTATATTTGATTTATAATTTCAATATATTTATTGTATTTGCCGCTGGTGGAATGATGTATTCGTTCAAAAATTTTAAAAACACTTTTACATTTCTGTTTACAGCTTCCGTTTTTACGCTAGGTTTTGCCACATTTTATGCGGTTTCAGACAATTACGTTTTTTTTATTCCTTTTTATTTAATTTTTTCTGTTTTTATCGCTTTAGGAATAAAGCAATTGAATAGTAAGTATAATTTGAAAAAATTAATATTTGCGCCTTTATTCATCCCATTTATATACATCTGCAGTATGTATATTGTTTCATTAACTCCTCAAGGGAAAAAATTTCATCAAGAAAAATTATACAAAGGTGGTTTGTATTATTATATGCTTCCTTGGCTTAAGAATAATATAGGATGCCTAGAATTTACTTTAGACAACATAAAATGCCACGGATAATGTTGAAGCATTACATGAACAATCAAGAGAATTCATACAGCTCCGAATGAAATATCAATCACTTCCGGAAATTCGCAAACTTTAACACTCATTTTAAGCTTAAAAATTTTTTATTCTAAGAATTTTGATAACTTTGATTTCTAACAATTTAAAATTTAAACACAAGAAAATGAATTTAATCGATCTTTTAACAGGAAACACAGGAAATCAGGTAGCAGAACAAGCCGAAAACAAATTCGGAATCAGCAAAAATCAGATTATTGCACTTTTGGCAGTGGCTACTCCACTCGTTATTTCTTACCTTAGAAATAAATCTCAGGATGCAAAAGAAGCGGAGGCTTTAAATAACGCATTGGATAAAGATCACGATGGCAGTATCTTAGACGATACTTCACAGTTGGACAACAGACAAGATGAAGGGGGCTCTATCCTTTCTCACGTTTTTGGAAACGCGAAAAACAATGTCGAGAATCAATTGTCGCAAAACACCGGAATTTCCATTGATAAAATTGGTCCTATATTAGCGATGCTTGCGCCGGTAATCATGGGTTACATCGGTAAAGAAAAACAACAAAACAATGTAGGAGCTGGAGGTATCGGTGATCTTTTAGGAGGAATTTTGGGAGGTGCTCAAACTCAGGCGCAAGAACAACAATCTAGTCCTCTGAACGATATTCTGGGGAGCGTTTTAGGTGGCGGACAATCACAGTCATCAGGAAATCCTCTGAATGATATTTTAGGAAGCGTACTGGGAGGTGGCGGTCAGCAACAGAAACAACAAAGCGGTGGTCTTGGCGATTTGCTTGGAGGACTTTTTGGAGGAAAATAATTTTAATTATATCTAAAAAAATGACCGAAGATGAATTCTTCGGTCATTTTTTATTTTAATCTTTTGACTTTTCTGCTGTCGCCGGATAAGCCTTCGAAGCTTTTCTCGGTCTTTTCTTTCCGTAGCTTCCTAAAATCACTTTTCCTTTTCTAGATTTTCTATCTCCTTTACCCATAATTAAATTTTTTGGTTGACTACGAAGTTAAAGATTTATAATTAGAAGTCAAAAGATTGCACTGCTAAATAAATTTTAACAGATGATTTACACCTTTACATTTTTCCATTTGCCTTTTTTAAATAAAATAAAAGCAATAATTGAGATCAAAGTTTCCGCAACCGGAATTGAAATGAAAATACCTTTAGGTCCCATTTCAAAATATTTTGCCAGTACATACGCTAATGGAATCTGAAACATCCAAAATCCGAAAAAATTCAACCATGTAGGTGTCCAAGTATCGCCGGCTCCATTAAAGGCATTGATGGTTACCATACCAATTCCATAGAATATAAAACCTACACTCATGATGTGGAGCGCATTTTTGGCATAGTTCTTTATTTCAGCCTGCTCCGTGAAAAAACCAACAAGAAAATCTCCTAAAAGAAAAAATATAACACTTACAGAAAGCATAAAGATCACGTTGTACTTGACGGTTTTCATCACAGATTGTTCGGCACGCAACATTTCACCTGCCCCCATATTCTGCCCAACCAGAGTAGATGCCGCATTACTCAGTCCCCAAGCAGGTAGCATAAAAAACATCATCAAACGCAGCGCAGTTTGATAACCTGCGGAAGCATTTTCACCCCCTGTTGTGGCGACCAGTTGCGCCAGAAAAATCCAGCTGCAGGAAGCGATGACAAACTGAAATATTCCCGGCATCGCAATTTTCACTATAGAAGCAATCAGTTTGTAATCAGGTTTAAAATAAATTATTTTTATTCTCACCAGCGAATCAGCAATGAAAATATGATACAACTGATAGAGAACTCCGGTACTTCTACCAATTGTGGTTGCAACTGCAGCTCCTGTCAAGCCCATTGCTGGAATTGGCCCCAATCCTTTTATTAATACCGGACAAAGAATGATGTTGACAATATTTGCAATCCACAGACTTTTCATGGCGATTGCTGCATTTCCTGCTCCCCTGAAAATTCCATTAATCAAAAACAAAAGCATAATGATGACACTGCTTCCCATCATAATTCTGGTGAAATCTTTACCATATTCTGCCGCTTCAGGCTTTGATCCCATTAAAATTAAAATTTCCTTTGCATAAATAACAGCAAGCAAACTCAGAAATGAAGTAATGATGAAAGAGACAAAAATAATCTGCGCAGCACTTCTGGAAGCCTGTTCCGGATTTTTCTCACCGATTCTTCTTGCCACAACCGCAGTCGCTGCCATACTCATTCCAATGGCAATAGAATAAATAATAGTAAGTACAGATTCTGTTAACCCTACTGTTTGAATCGCAAAACCACTTTCTTTGAGATGTCCTACAAAATAAAGATCTACTAAAGCAAACACAGATTCCATCGCCATCTCCAGCATCATTGGGATTGCCAGTAAAAGCACGGCACTTCGTATGCTTATTTTGGTATAATCGGTTTCTTCTTCACTGATTGCTTTTTTCAGGAATTTGAAATATTTTTTCATAAATCTATTAAAACCCAAAAATAAGATTTCCTACTCATCTAAATAAAAAATTATTTTTAACATTTTATTTAAATACAGTTTCTTCAGTGCATGAATAATTAATGATTAAACTTGTTAAAGAATAGTAACTCCTCTGATTTTTCTAATATTAATGAATAAGGAAAATAGTAACTGATGTTTTAAAACGAAAAGTAATTCTATGTACTTTTTTGAGAAATGATCTAAAAAATGCTGTCACAGTTTTCTTAATCATGCAAAAGGTTTGAAACTTAACAAAATATATCAAAAAAAATATTTAGATTTGTATGTTGTTTAGAAATAAAAAATATATGAAAAAAATAATTACTACAACTTTGATTTTCGGAATATCCATGTTCGCAAATGTTTTATTTGGTCAACAGGTTTCTAAAGTGCAAAGACAGGCTATACAGTCAGACAATATACAGAAATTCAAGGCAGCTTTTTCAAAAGCTGATTTTGATAAATGTCTAAGCGTAAAAGAAGACTCTTACACAATGCTTTCTTACAGCGCCTTGAATAACAAAAAAACTATTTCAAATTTCTTACTTAGCAATAATGCTGATGTAAATAAAGCCTGCAACGGAATAACTCCCATAATGCATGCTGCTATTCATGGGAATGCAGATATGGCAAAAATGTTATTATCAAAAGGTGCAGATAAAAATGCGAAAGATCAAAACGGACTTACAGCAAAAGATTATGCCGTTAAAAATAACTTTCCTGCCGTAGTAGCATTATTAAAATAAAAATTTAGACATTACATACTTACAAACTTCTCTCGGGAAGTTTTTTTTATTTCAAAACCCTGCAAAAATCTTATCTTTGCCAACGAAAATTAGGCGCTTGAATGTCTAATATCTAAAGTCTAATATCTAACATCTAAAAATAATGTTTCGATCGCACACCAACGGAGAATTATCTCTTCAACATCTTAATGAAGAAGTTACACTTTCAGGATGGGTACAAACCATTCGTGATAAAGGATTTATGATTTGGATTGATCTTCGGGATCGTTACGGAATTACACAGTTGGTTTTTGATCAGGACCGCTCTTCTGCGGAACTGATGGAAATGGCAAAAAAACTGGGAAGGGAATTCGTCATTCAGGTGACAGGAAAAGTGATTGAAAGAGTAAGCAAAAACCCCAATATTCCCACAGGCGAAATTGAAATTTTAGTTGAAAAATTAGAAGTTCTTAATGAATCTCAACTTCCGCCTTTCACGATTGAAGATGAAACAGATGGTGGTGAAGAATTGAGAATGAAATACCGTTACCTGGATATCAGAAGAGCTCCGGTAAGAGATAAATTAATTTTCCGCCACAAAATGGCGCAGAAAGTGAGAAATTATCTTTCAGACGAAGGTTTTATCGAGGTTGAAACTCCTGTCTTAATCAAATCTACTCCGGAAGGAGCGAGAGACTTTGTTGTGCCAAGCAGAATGAATCCGGGACAATTTTACGCTTTACCGCAATCTCCGCAAACTTTCAAACAATTGCTGATGGTTGGCGGAATGGATAAATATTTCCAGATTGTAAAATGTTTCCGTGACGAAGATCTGAGAGCCGACAGACAGCCGGAATTTACACAAATCGACTGCGAAATGGCTTTCGTAGATCAGGAAGACGTGATGAATGTTTTTGAAGGAATGACCAAAACTTTGATTAAAGACATCACAGGTCAGGAATTCGGAGATTTCCCAAGAATGACGTTTGCAGATGCGATGCAGAAATACGGAAACGACAAACCGGATATTCGTTTCGGAATGGAATTCGTGGAATTGAATGATTTGGTAAAAGGAAAAGATTTCAAAATATTTGATGATGCCGAACTGGTTGTCGGAATCAATATAGAAGGATGTGCAGATTATACAAGAAAACAAATCGACGAATTGGTGGATTGGGTAAAAAGACCTCAAATCGGAGCTTCAGGACTGATCTGGGCTAAATTCCAGAATGACGGTGTAAAAACTTCTTCTGTGAACAAATTCTACAACGAGGAGGATTTAGCAAAAATTATCGAGAAATTTGGAGCAAAAGAAGGAGATTTAATGTTAATACTTTCCGGAAACGAGCACAAAGTAAGAACACAGCTTTCTGCCTTGAGAATGGAACTTGGAAACCGTTTAGGATTAAGAAAAGGAGATGTTTTCGCACCGCTTTGGGTTGTCGATTTCCCATTATTGGAATTTGACGAAGAAAGTGGACGTTACCACGCAATGCACCACCCTTTCACTTCTCCAAAACCGGAAGACATTCACTTATTAGAAACTGATCCCGGAAAAGCAAGAGCCAACGCTTATGATATGGTGTTGAACGGAAACGAAATCGGCGGTGGTTCGATAAGAATTTTCGACAGAGATCTTCAATCTAAAATGTTTGATCTTTTAGGATTCTCGAAAGAAGAAGCAGAAGCTCAGTTCGGATTCTTAATGAACGCCTTCAAATACGGAGCTCCGCCCCACGGTGGTTTAGCGTTCGGATTTGACCGTTTGGTAGCCATTCTCGACGGAAACGAAGTGATCAGAGATTACATCGCATTCCCTAAGAATAATTCTGGACGAGATGTGATGATTGATGCTCCATCTGCGATTGCTAACGAACAGCTCAACGAACTGGAACTGAAATTAAATTTAAAAGCATAAATTAGAAGCGGAGATTTTTTGTCCGCTTTTTTATTATGAAAAAACTAATACCTATTTTTATTTTACTGACTTACAATTTCTACAATTGTCAATTTTTAGAGGAGCAATATTCAAACAGTAAAATTTACAAGCTCAAACAAAACCTTGAATCAGGTCAAAAAAATGCTTTCTATGAATTAGCTTCTTATCTTGACAGTCATAAAAAATTGGCTGAATTTTTAGGTCATCACTATTTAGAAACTGAAGAAATTTATTTAGCAAAACGAGCAATTGAAGAGAATTCAATTTTCACAAATCAAGAAATAATTATCGATAGTATTTCAGGCTCGGAAAAATTTTTAGATTTTTTGAAGAAAAATGATGCTAAAATAAAATATTCTACTGAGATACAATCATTCTACATTACGGAAATTTACCAAAGAAATGAGTCAGTTGAATTCAGAGAACTTCCAAAAGCCAAATTAGAAAAATTGACCAAAAAAATTCCCGAAATCCTTCAACAAGATTGGGTTGAAAATGCTGGAATAAATTTTTTAATTCAACAAAATAAACCAGAAAGTCTTTTGAAAATTTGTGAACAATTTTATCGCAAAAGAGACAAATTCAATGTTTATAATCGTAACAAAGATAATTTTTACGACTTGCTATCATTTTTAATTCGAAAAGATATTGGTTCGATTGGCAGAAATAAAGATTTGGCTTGGAATACCAAAGATTATAATTTCGATAATAACTCTATTCTGAACTTGCTAATTTATTTTTCGAAGAATTATAAAAATTTCGTTTGGGATGACTCTGAAAAGCATTTTATTAATAAAGATTTACAATCAGAAAAGATAGATAACATTGCAGATTTATTTGAAGATTTGTACAATGAAAATGACACGATTGCTTTGAATTCATATATTAAACTATCTCAAAGCAATTCAAAAAGAGTTGGAAAATTGGCTGCTGAAAAGGATAAAAATTTTCTGGACAGAACCAATTCTATTGTACCGATTTTTCCTTTTAGATTTTTGAAACAACTATCATTACTTACAGAATATTACAGACAAAATAATGTTGATTTTATCGGCTCTATTCAATTAAAATCAACCATCGATAAATTAGAATCAGACTTATCTTTTAGGGAAAGAAGAAATCTAGAAAATCAAATAATAAGTCAACTGACATTGGAAGATCTTGCGCCAATAGAATATTGGTCATTGATCTATGAAAAAAAACAAAATTTTTCAAAATCGGTCTCCAGAAATTCTTGATATTTACTACACGAAAAACTGGTCAAAAATCATCAGCGACAACAGACAGTTAAGTATGTATTTAAAAAAATCTCTTCTCTACAGCCGAATTGGTATCAATGGAAATCTTAATTATTATGTCTATAAATTTACAGGGAATGGGTCTGAAACTGTAAAAAACCTAAACGAGATAAAAACAGATGATCCTGATTTGAAAACTCAAATCCAACGTGCTCAAAAAATATGTTTAGAAAAATTTGATTATCCTATTGATGATAAAAAAATAAGTGATGGAAACTTTAATAGCCAAAATATAAAAATTGAGGAAGAGGTTGACAAGTTAAGAATCACAGCAAAAAATGATGATGATTTTGAGTATGGTGTCCTAAAACTATTTTCAAAAATTGGTTATGCACAAATTCCAGAAGTAATCAATGTTGCAGATAATATTAAATTTAAAGAAAATCACAGAGACAAATATTCATTTTTAAAAAGAGATTTTGGTTTCTTCAGTATTGATAATTGGAAACTTGAAGATGCGAGAAAAGATTTTCTATCCGTTTATAACACTCATAATGAAAAGCAACTTTACGAATATTACCTTGATCAAAGTGGAGTTGATTATAAAAGCAAAAATGGTAATATAAGCTATGATAAAATTTATGAAATTCTGAAATTTAATATTGTAACTCCATTTACAGGAAGTTCGGAACTTGAAAATGAGGTGGGAGCGATTATAAAACTTTTGGAAATAAATTTAAATACAACATTAGGCTATCCTGATAAACTTTGTAATTCTTCGGGCATGTATATTTGTCCGCCTTCTGATAGAGCTTGGGAATGGAGAAGATACCTGAAAGAAAACAAATTATTAAAAGATCAACACTCTCCTATTGTTTCATTTAATTATGGATATTACATAGACAAAGTCTTAATGTATAGAAAATTAAACTCGAAGTAAGATATCAATTCCCACGGCACAATCATTGCAAGTTTTACTAAAAAGTAAGACAATGAAAGCAATTTGGAACGGCGCCATCGGATTCGGATTAGTGAATATTCCTGTGAAAATTTATTCTGCCACAGAAACCAGCAAGCTGGATCTGGATATGCTGGATAAATCTGATTTCTCGAATATTAAATTCAAAAGAGTTAACGAAAAAACGGGTAAGGAAGTAAAGTGGGCAAACATCGTAAAAGGCTTTCTGATAGACGATAAATACGTCGTTCTTGAAGATGAAGATTACGAAGCTGCAAGTCCGGAAAAAACAAAAATTCTTTCTATCGAACATTTTGTAAAAGAGGTAGAAGTAGATTCTGTTTATTTTGAAACTCCCTACTTTCTTGAGCCACAAAAAAATGGTGAAAACGCGTATAGACTTTTAATTAAAGCACTTCAACAGACAAAAATGGTCGGCATCGGAACGTTTGTTTTGCGTGATACCGAAGCGATAGGAATGATACGGCCTTATAATGATGATGTTTTAGTTCTGAACCGATTGAGATTTGATCAGGAAATCAGAGATTATAAAGATTTAAAAATTCCTGCAAAGAAAGCTCCGAAACCTGCCGAACTGAAAATGGCAAAAAATTTGATCGAGCAATTATCTGAATCATTTGACCCTACATTTTATAAAAATACTTATTCAGAAGAGTTACTGAAAATCATCAAGAAAAAGGCAAAAGGAAAATCAGTTAAAGTCAAAAAAACTGAGCCTGCTAAACAGGGTAAAGTGATTGATTTGATGGCACAATTAAAAGCCAGTTTACAAAGTCCGAAATCTAAAAACGCTTCTTAGTTATGGCACTAAAAGATTATAACGACAAACGGAGGTTCGACGAAACTACGGAACCTAAAGGAAAAACAAAAAAGAGTGACGACAAACTCATTTTTGTAATACAGAGACATGCTGCATCAAGATTGCACTATGATTTCAGATTGGAAATGGAAGGTGTTTTAAAAAGTTGGGCAGTTCCTAAAGGACCGTCTTTAAATCCTGATGACAAACGCCTTGCAATGATGGTAGAAGATCATCCTTATGATTATAAAGATTTTGAAGGAAATATTCCTGAAGGAAACTACGGAGCCGGACAAGTTGAAATCTGGGACAGCGGAACGTATGAACCACTGGATGATACAAGCAAACTTTCTGATGAAAAAGAACTGCTGAAAGAACTTAAAGATGGTTCGCTAAAATTTATTTTACACGGTAAAAAACTGAAAGGTGAATTTGCTTTAGTAAAAATGAAAAATACTGAAAATAATGCTTGGTTGCTTATTAAGCACAAAGATAAATTTGCAGAAGAAAATTATGATGCAGAAGAAAATGTTTCCTCTAAATCTTTAGTTTCAAAATTTCTGGAGGAAAAAAAAAGCCTAAAAAGCAGCAAAAAGAAGTCGTAACATCTGACACAAAATCAAATTTTAAACGTTACAATTCTTTGGGTGATGAGAAAAAACTGGAGCATTTTGTCAGACCAATGCTCGCAAAACTTTCTGAAAAACCATTTGACCATGAAGATTGGATTTTCGAAATTAAATGGGACGGTTACCGTGCCGTTGCCGATTTAAGCAAAAAACAACCTCAATTTTACTCCAGAAACGGAATCTCATTTCTTTCAAAATTCGATTCCATCACTGAAGATTTTAGTGCTCAAAAACACAGGATGATTTTGGATGGTGAAATTGTGGCCTTTGATGAAAATGGAAAACCAAGTTTTCAGATGCTTCAACAAATCGGAGATAATCCTGATCTCGCTTTAGTGTATCAGGTTTTCGACCTGCTTTGGCTCAATGGTCATTCTACTGAAGAACTTCCGCTTTTACAAAGAAAAGAACTTCTGAAAGACGCTTTAGTAGAAACTGATGTCATTAAATACTGTGACCATATTTCGGAAAAAGGTATTGATTTTTTTGATCAGATGAAGGAAATGCAACTCGAAGGAATGATCGCCAAAAAAGCTGACAGCCAATATATTGAAAACAGCAGAAGTACAGATTGGCTTAAAATAAAATTCACCAACACAGAAGAAGTTATCATTTGTGGATTCACAGAGCCACGAGGCTCGCGGGAAGGTTTTGGAGCACTGATTTTAGGAAAATACATTGATGAAAAACTCACTTATTCCGGACACACAGGAACAGGATTTAACAACGAATCTTTACACTCGCTTCATCAAAGACTTCTAAAGTTAGTGACGGAAAACTCTCCCTTTGAAGAGATACCTAAAACAAATATGCCGGTAACCTGGATAAAACCGGAATTAGTATGCGAAATAAAATACTCTGAAATTACCAAAGACGGTATTTTCCGTCATCCCGTTTTTGTTGCAATACGCGAAGACAAAAACCCTGAAGAAGTAAACGTAAAACCTAAAGAAATGAAAGCTAAGAATCTACCCAAAAAAAATGAAATCTCTGAAAATGATACAGAAATTACATTGAACCGACATAAGGTAAAACTTACCAATCAGAACAAAATTTATTTTCCGAAAGATGACGTTACAAAAGGGGAAATTATAGATTATTATCAATCTGTCGCAGATTATATTTTGCCTCACTTGAAAAATCGTCCGTTATCTCTCAATCGTTTTCCGAACGGAATAGATCATCAGGGCTTTTATCAAAAAGATGCGAGTGACAACATTCCTGAATGGATAAAAACGACAGAGGTTTACTCAGAATCTAATGATAAGTACATTGATTATATTTACTGTAATGACAAAGCAACTTTAGCATATCTGAATAATTTGGGCTGCATCGATCTTAATCCCTGGAACAGCTCACTTCCCGATTTGGACCATCCTGATTTTATGGTTTTAGATCTTGACCCCTCAAAGAAAAATAGTTTTGATGATGTGATTGAAACGGCTTTACAAGTGAATGAGGTTTTAAATTCCATCAAGATTAATGGGTATTGCAAGACTTCAGGAAGTACGGGAATTCACGTTTACATTCCGATGGGCGGAAAATACGATTTTGATCAGGTGAAAGATTTTGCCTATATTCTCATGAAACAAGTCAATGAAAAACTGCCGAAAATCACCACTCTAGAAAGAAGTTTACAGAAAAGAGATGATAAGAAAATCTACCTGGATTATCTTCAAAACAGAACCGGACAAACTTTGGCAAGTGTTTACAGTATAAGACCAAAAGAAGGAGCTTCTGTCTCAATGCCTTTAGAATGGGATGAAGTAAAAAAAGGTTTGAAACCGACCTATTACAACATTCATAATGCTCTGGAAAGAATTAAAGAAAAGGGAGATTTGTTTAAACCTGTTTTAGGAAAAGGAATTGATATGATGAAGGCGCTGGAATTGTTGCAGGATAGTGAATAAATTGTATTTTTAGTGATTTAAATAATAATCATGACGGAAGACATTATAATTAACCTAAAATTTAACGAAAACATTGAAAGAGATAATCAAAATTTTTATTTCAAATATGTATGGAAAAAGGCTTTTAAGTCCTGGATTAAAATTATAGTATTTACTGTGGTATTTTTATTCTTAGGCTTCTATCCGATAGAAAACTTTGATACAAATTTACTCTATTACATTATAAAATATATGGGAATTTTTCTTAGTGGATATTGCTTTATTTTAATCTACCAGTATTTTGCTTCAAAGAAGAAATTTAAAAATGAAGTTGAAAGTATCATTGCTGAGTACAAAGAAACAGATCAAATTTCTTATATAGGGATGAATGATAAAGAAATTGAATTTAAAAATCCTTTTAACACAATTAGCTCAGTTTGGGGAAAAACATCATTTTTATTACAAGATAATTATCTACTAATTAATCCTATATCAAACTTACATTTCATTATTAACAAAAATGAAGTAAAAAGCGATGAATTTGAAATAATTTATAAATTTCTACAAAAACATTCTAAACCAAAGTCTTAAGGCAACTTCGCCACCAAATTCTCAGGTAAAATTTTCAAAATTAAATAAATCAGTTTCCATTTAAAATTGGGAACTATGGTGAAAGAATTTCCGGCATTGACGATGTGCTTTGCAACATAATCAGGTTCCATCAGAAGATTTTTATTCAATTCTAAACCTGTATTTATTTTTGTATTGATATAGCCACTAATTAAAACGTTGACTTTAATATTTCTTTGAGCCAGCTCCTGTCTTAAACCAGCCAAATAGGTAGTAAAAGCAGCTTTTGTACTGCCATACACAAAATTGCTTTTTCTTCCTCGAACACCTGAAAGCGAAGACAATCCGACAATTCTTTCTAAATTTTTATTGTTTTCGTCCGTAGCAATAATATTCAGAACAGAAACTGCTCCCATATAGTTGACGGTCATCATTTGTTGAGTAGCATTAAAATCATTTAGCGCATCTGAATTTTCAACTAAAAATCCGGCAGCGTAAACAACAATATGAGGTTTTGTAGGAAGTTCATTATAAAATCTTTGATGTGAATCAAAATCTGCTGCATCAAAACGCAAAACTGTAATCAGCGAAACTAAATTGTTTTTAATGGTAAATTCATTCAGAGCATCCGTATTTCTGGAAGCTGCAATAACCTCAAAACCTCTTTCGATATATTGTAAAATACACTGTTTGGCAACATCGGAATTGGCTCCGAGAATAAGAACTGTTTTATTTGTGTTTTGATTCATCGGGCAAAGATATTTTTTAAAGATAAGTTTAGCAAATCTCGGAAATGATTAAGCACAAAATTCACATTTTTTTCACAGATAAGTACGAATATTTTACCAGCCTCTTTTAATTTATGTCTGAAAACCTTAACTAATAGGAGCGACTTTAATTATAAAGAAATTTTTAAAAGTTGTTTTTTCGTCCCTTTTCTCCCGATGAAGAAGGTAGAATTTCCTGCAATTGCACCATTTGAAACCATAAAAGGAACTTCATTATCTTCATCATCCAATATTTCCTGATAATCAAAATCTCCGTTTTCATTAATCTTGATAACATTGAGGTTAGATCTTCTGGTATTTGTCTGCCCAAACTGTATTCTGTCATTGCTGAGTTTCCTTACTTTCTCGCCTGTATTGATAAAAAAGTAAGCATCATTCGCCAATGCAGTTGAAGTGTAAGAAATATAAGATTCGTCATTGTCGGTTTTCTGTCTTTTATTAATGTTTCTAGCCCAAACAATCTCGCCATTTTTATTTATTCTCGCACTTACGATATCGTCATAATGATAAATTGTCTGAGAAGATCCGCCGCCATAAGGTCCTGTAAAAGTGGAGACCGTTAAATAAAATTCTTCTGCATTAAAAATAATATCTCCGTTGGAAGTTGTAATTATTTTTCTGAAAGATAAATTCTTAAGTTCTTTATCTTTGTCTTTTCCATATTTATCTACAATAAATTGCTCGGTAAACGGATTGTATTTCACCTTTTTAATTTCCAAAGTCATCGGGTTCAGTTCATAATAGCAAATTCCTTTAAATCTCCTATCTTTTCTGTCTGAATAAAATCCGAGACAAACCAAACGGTCATCCAAAACAATAGTTTTTAATGAAGCTGCAAAATGTTCTTCAGAGTCAAAAACCTGCGTTTTTACATTTTCTCCCGATATACTTGTGAGCTCGTACTGATATTTACCACCTTCTTTTTTCTTTTGCTGTTCCTCGGTATATACTTTTCCTAAGACATAAATAGTTTTTCCGTCTCGCGAAACATCTATGTTTTCATAAACGAATTTCCTGTCTTTGATGTCTCTTTTAAAGGTATAATCTAAATTCTTCTTTAGCGATTGATCAAAAACAAACATTTTGTGTGTTTCTAAATTTCTGTCTTTAATATCCACCGTCACTGCAAAAGCCGTACGATCTTCATTTACAATCATTCTTGGCACCGGAATCACGATCAAAAACTCCGAAGCCAAGAAATGCAAATTGTCTTATTTCGTCACTATCCACACGGAACAATTGAGTTTTTTTGAAATTAAAATCATTAATACTGGATGAAATTGAAGAGCAAATGTATGCCTTCTGATCTTTTTCGTATATAAAGTCGATAATGTGAACTTTTTCGCCATCCATGATGATTCCCAAAACCGAACTTTGTCTTACTGCTTTTGAATATTTAATTTCATATTCAAATTCTTTAATAAGCTTTAAATCAGAGTCATAATGCTCAAAATAATATCCGAATCCTGTGGAAAAAGTACCCCCGTAATAAGATCTTACAATAACAACTCCGCCTTTTCCGTCATCTTCTGCAAGTACGATTGTTGAATTTTTATATTCGTCTTTAAACAGAGCACTTTTTTTAATCTCAAACGGAATTTTCTGGGCAAAAGAAAAAAGGCTTAATAAGATCAAAGTAAAGCAGAATAGATTTTTTTTCATGGTCTTGTTAGTTTGTTTTTAAATTGATTTTGTAAAGATATTTTTTTACGGAGAAGTTCAACCATATTTCTTGCTTGTATTTGAATAAACTTAAATTAATTCAAATGCTTTAAATCTTAATGTAACAATAGCGTGAAAACAATCGGCGCGGTGACCTTTGGTCACCGCGCCGATACGTATATTATTTAAAACCAAAAAATTATTTCTTTTCAGTCTCGATCACTTCTTTTTTATCAGCAGTTGCTGGAGCTTTATCACCAAATCTTGCTGCTGTAAACTCTCTTGAAATCGCTGCTTTTTCAAATTTTAATTTTCCGGATAAAGTTTCAATAACAACTCCATCTTCCTGAATCTGAGAAATTCTTCCGTGAAGACCAGATGTAAGAACGACTCTGCTTCCTACTTTCAATTCTTCCTGAAATTTTTTCTCTTGCTTCTGCTTTTTCATCTGAGGTCTGATCATCAGGAAATAAAACCCAACAAACATTACACCCATCATGATCAGCATCATTGGAGAAGATCCTCCTGCAGGTGCTGCCTGTAAAAATACTGTTAACATATTTAATTATTTAGGTTGAATGTTCGCATTGAACGTTAGCTTGATCGGAGCTTTTTCTACGTTTGCAAAAACGTCTGCATATTTCTGAACAGCACCGTCAAAACTTGCTGAATCAAAACTTAAAGTGATTTTTCCTGTTTTACCCGGTAAAATCGGTTCTTTTGTGAATTCCGGCGCGGTACATCCACATCCAGGTTTTACTTCAGAAATAATCAGAGGATTTTTCCCGGTATTGGTAATTTCGTATACGTGGCTTACTTTGTCTCCTTTTTTGATGTTTCCAAAATCATAATTGCTTTGAGACAGAGCAACAGTCGTTAATGGTTGATTAGATACCGGCGCATCAGCTGGAGCTCCTGTTACAGCAGTTGTATTTGCTGGAGTGCTGTTCATTGCAGAATCTGCTGCGGGTGCCATTTGAGATGTAGAATCAGTACTAAGCGTTTCAGCATTCTGCACTTCTTTGTTTTCTTCTTTTTTACAAGAAACCAACCCAAATCCTATTACTGATAAAGCGATAATTGATAGCGTCTTTTTCATTTTTAATTTTTTATATTCTGTTTAAATCTTTACAATATTTATCTAAAATTCCGTTGATGAATATATTTGAACGGTCTGTTGCAAATACTTTAGCGATCTCAATATATTCGTTAATGATAACTCTTGAAGGAGTAAGCGGGAAATTATCAAGCTCAGCGATTGCAATTGTTAAAATTACTTTATCCATCAATCCTACTCTATCCAGATCCCAGTTTTCTAATCTCTCAGAAAGTTTTTTCTCATTACCTTCCCAATTGTTTAGCGTATCTCTCAATAATTTTCCGGCGAAGTTTTTATCTTCTTCATCTTTAATCATTTTGATTAATGTATGGCTGTCTTCGTTTTCTTTGATAAAACCAATCGTTTTCTGTACCATTGAATTGGCAATATGAATGTCATCAGACCAGGAAAGTTCTCTATCTCCTACATAATCATGAAAATCTTCATTTTCAGCAACATATCTTAAAAATAATTTGCCTATAAACTTCTGGTCTTCTTCAAAAGAATATTCTTCTTCTTTCATGAAATCCTGATAACGCTTTCCTGAAGTCATTCTTTGAAAAGTTCTCACCAAAAAATCATCATGCAAATCCCATTTCAATTCTTTGTGCTGACCGGAAAAGTAGAGTCTTTCGGGATTTTCTTCCAGCTTTATCAAAACCTGATTGTTGATAAATTTTTGATTGGGATTAATATCAGAATCCGTTTTTATATATTTATTCTTACCGATTTCCATTTGATTTTCTGCAAGATTTTTTAGGGCAACTAAAAAATTGAGTTCAAGCACATACAGATTATAGATTTTCTCTATACTAGAGAACATGTTTTTCTCTAAAACATCAAACTTTATTGGATTTTGGTAGTATGAATATACATTTTCTACTACTTTCTCACGGATTTGTCTTCTTCCTAACATTCAAAGAGCTTTTTATGGGTGCAAAGATATGAAATTTAAAGTTTATGAAATTCTTAGTCTCTATCAATTTTTGTAATTTTGCAAAACTTTATGAAAGCACTGAAAACTCTGAACCCTTATTTTTGGAAGCACAAAATACTATTGTTTTGGGGGTTATTATTCATCATCGCAAGCAACTTTTTTAATATTTATAAAGTACAGTTTGTAGGAAAATCCGTAGATGAACTGACCCATCAGGGAAATCTAGGTTTTAACAAGCAGGTTTTGATTTACGTTGCCATCATCGTCGGATGTTCACTTTTGACGGGTCTTTTTACTTTCATGATGAGACAGACGATTATCGTTGCATCAAGAAGAATAGAATACGAGCTGAAAAATAAAATCTACAGACATTATCAGGATTTATCTTTAACTGATTACAAAACCACCACAACCGGAGATCTAATGAATCGTCTGAGCGAAGACGTTGTGGCAGTAAGAATGTATTTGGGACCAGGAGTAATGTATGTTGTAAACCTGATCATTTTATTGATAATTACTTGTATTTATATGTTAAAAACGGATGTGTCGATGACCGTCTGGACTTTACTTCCTCTTCCTGTTCTTTCGTATATTATTTTTAAAGTAAGCTCGATTATCAATAAAAAATCGAAGATCATGCAGAAGAGCCAGTCTGGTATATCTACTTTTGTACAAGACAGCTTTTCAGGAATTCGTGTTGTGAAATTTTTCGCAAAAGAAAATTATATTAAAAAAAATTACAGCGAAAAAGTAACTGATTATCAGGACAAAGCTTTAGATTTAGCAAAAACAGAAGCCTACTTCTTTACAATAATTTTATTTGTAATTGGTCTGTTAAATGTTGCTATTATTTTAATCGGCGGACAAAAATATATTGCAGGAGAACTGAGTGTAGGAAAAATTGCCGATTTTTTCATGTATATCAATATCCTGATCTGGCCATTTTCTATGGTGGGTTGGGTAACATCCATCAATCAGCGGGCGGAAGCTTCTATGCAGAGAATCAATGAATTTTTAGATAAAAAATCTGAAGTCATTAATAAAAACTTTGAAAAATATCCAATACAAGGAAAGATAGAGTTTAAAAATGTGTCCTATGTTTACCCAAATACAGGTATTAAAGCTTTGGATAATTTGAGTTTTACCATTGATGCAGGACAGTCATTAGCGATTATGGGGAAAACAGGAAGTGGAAAATCAACAGTTGCACTGCTTCTCTGCCGTTTAATCGATCCGACAGAAGGTGAAATTTTGATTGACGGTAAAAATCTTAAAGATCATAATCTTCATAATTATAGAGATTTTATAGGTTATATTCCGCAGGAAAGTTATTTATTTTCTGATTCTATTGAGCATAATATTGGTTTTTCAATCGACAACCCTACTCATGAAAAAGTAGTTGAATATTCTAAAATTGCTGATGTTCATAAAAACATTGTGGATTTTAAGGAAGGTTACAAAACAATGGTTGGAGAACGCGGGGTAATGCTTTCTGGAGGTCAGAAACAAAGGATTTGCATCGCCAGAGCTTTAATTAAAAATCCTAAAATCATAATTTTTGATGATTCGCTTTCGGCATTAGATACCGAAACGGAACAGAATATCTTAGAAAACATCGACAAAAAAATCCAAAATTCTACTTCAATCATTATTACTCACAGAGAGTCGAGCGCTCAAAGGGCAGATAAAATTATTAATCTTACCGAAATTACCAATTCTGTAACTGCTTAGCAGATTCTTTTGGAATTGTTAAATAAATCATAAAAAAAATTTTGTGATTAAAAGAAATATTTTATATTTGTTCTTAACAAGATTAAAAAAAATATCGAATAATGAGTGATTACAAGGAACGCCATGAGAATGAAATTTTCACGAAGGTGTTAAAAGCAGGAAGAAGAACGTATTTCTTTGATGTGCGCGAGACTAAAGCAGGAGATTATTATCTTACAATTACCGAAAGCAAAAAGAATTTCGGGGAGAATGGAGAGGCTACATTCGAGAAACATAAAATTTATCTCTACAAAGAAGATTTTAAAAGTTTTCAGGAGATGTTTAATGAATCTACAGATTTTATCATTAATGAAAAAGGCGAAGATGTGATATCGGAAAAACATGATAAAGATTTCAAAGGCAGAACCTACACTATTGAATCTGACGAGGAAGTTTAATCTACAAGCTCAACCAATTATATAAAAAATTACAAGCATCTTTTAAGATGCTTTTTTTGCATAAAAAAAACACATTTTCAAAAGAAAATGTGTTCTATATGGGGTGAATGAGGGGTCTCGAACCCCCGACCTCCGGAACCACAATCCGGCGCTCTAACCAACTGAGCTACAATCACCGTTTCGTGGGTGCAAATATAGAAATTTTATTTTACTTACAAAACAATTCCTTCAAAATTTTTCAAAGCCAGTAATTTTTCTGTGGTAAAGCCTTCTGCAAAGGCAACACCAGATAATCTGCCGAGATCCTGAGCTCTGTAAGTAAGGCTTTCATAAAAGTCTTTGGTTGCAATTGGAGTCACAGGTTCTTTAGATGTAGGGTCATAAAATTGGGTTTTAAATGCCATACAGGCTTCCAATTTCTTTTCAAGATGTTCTGATATATCAATGACGAATTCCGGCTTAATATCTTTCCACTGAATGTAGTGGAAAATCTGCTTTGGTCTCCAAACATCTTGGCTTTCATTGTTAACGATTGTTTCGATTTTTCTTAAACCTGATAAGAAGCAGGCATCAGACACTAATTTCGCAGCTTTAGCATGATCGGGATGTCTGTCATCAATTGCATTTGCTAAAACAATTTCCGGACGGTATTTGCGTATCATTTTTACAATTTCTAATTGGTATTCTTCAGAGTTTACTAGGAAACCATCTTTCATACCTAAATTTTCTCTTGCAGACACTCCAAGAATTTTAGCCGCTTCAGTTGCTTCTTCTTTTCTTGTCTCATCTGTACCACGTGTTCCCAGCTCACCTTTGGTAAGATCAACAATTACACAGGTTTTTCCTTCAGAAATTAATTTTACTATTGTTCCGCCGCAACCTAATTCTACATCATCCGGATGAGCACCAAATGCAAGTATATCTGTTTTCATATGATTCAATTATTTTAAAAGAAATTAAGACAAATAAGTATAGAACTTACTTTGTTTATCATATCTCAATTTTTGATATTTTCAAAGATAAGATTTAAAATAAAAACTTCCCAAACATGAAGTATGGGAAGTTGAAATGTATTATTTAAAAATCAAATTACTTATTGATTTCTGTATTTAATTTTACTGCATCCTGGTAAGTAGGATCTAACTGTAAAGACTTAGCAACATAATCTTTTGCTTTTGCTGCATCAGAATCTTTAGACAAGTAAGCAACCGCAAAGTATGCATAAGCCAAAGTCTGCTTGTTAGCTTCTACTTCAGCAGGTTTTACAGTAGCAATATACTTCTCGTAAGCTATTTTTGCTGCATCATTATTAGTTGCTTGCTGGTAAGCATAACCTAAACTGTAGTATGCAGGAGCCCAATCTGGTAAGATGGTACTCATTTTTTGCCACGTTAGGATCGCACCATTCCAGTTTTTAACATCCTGATATGCAGTCGCCAATTTATATAATGCATCCGAATCCTGAGCATTTGCAGCAACTTGTTTTTTCAACGCTTCGATCTGAGGATTTGTAGGACCCGCATCAACAGCAGATTGAGAAGCACCTCCTCCTGCAATTTTCACAAGTTCCATATCCCATTTCATTGTCTCATCTTTAGCTGCTTTTGCAATAGCAACTTTTTGTTGAGCTTCAGCAGTTAAAGCTGTCTTTTTGGCAGGATCAGTTTCGGTTTTAGCCAAACCAGCTGCGATCAAACCTTGTAAACCCTGGTCAGCAGGCTGTACTCTTGATTTTTCAGCCTTAGAAATGAAAGTATCCATATTCTGTTTAGCTTCAGCATATTGTCCGTCTGCAAAATTTACATAAGATCTTAATTTGAATTTAATTGGATCTTCAACTTTATCAAAAATCTTATCTAGAATAGCCTTTGAATTCGCATAATCTTCATTTGTAAAATACAATTTTGCAATTTCCAATTGTGTGTAAGGATCTTCATCAGCATATTTTGAATAATTAATCAAATCCTGAGTTGCTTTTGCATTTTCCTGGTATTTGATATTATATGCCGCTAATGCTTTATATGCAGGTGCATAAGTCGGGTCTGTTGAGATCGCCTTTTCAATGCTTGTTTTAGCCTGTTGCCATTGCTGAGCAGCCATCCAAAGTGTTCCGATTCTTGTATACACCGAAGCTTTGTTTTTTGCTAATGGTAACGCTTTATCGTAAGCAGTCATGGCATCACCAGGAATTTTCTTTAATCTGTATGCATCACCTAAAGTATAGTAATAGTTTGCAGGTACTTCTTTTCTGGCAGCCCTTTCGATTGCCTTATTCAAAAACTGAATGGCCAAATCTGGAGAGTTGTTTTTTTCAAATAGAGTTAAAGCTTCCGCAGCTCTAAAAAGAACTTCAGCATCTTTTTCTCTAGAATCAGTCACTACTTTTTGAATTTCCGCAATAGCACTTTTATCTCCTTTTCCAAGTTTAACTGTAGCTAACCCAAGTTGATTTAAGTAACTCTTACGATCAGCAGTAAGACCTTTGTTGAAGCTTTCTGTAGCTTTCGCAAAGTCGGGTTCTGCTTGTCTTAAATATGTATTTCCTAAATAGAAATAATTTTCTGCACTAGGATCTTTAGCGATCATCTGAGTGAAGTTATTTTTTGCCTGAGCAAATTTATCACTATCGATGCTGATAATACCATCTTGTAACGTTTGTGCAATCGTAAAATTGCTAAAAAATACAACCGCTGCTCCAAGAGCAATCTTCTTTACATTCATAATCATTATATCTTTCATTATATATTTTCTAATTGAACTATACCAATCCACAATTTTCAGACCAAAATAAGTGAATAAATTGGGAATGGGATTAATTTAATATTATTTAACGCATTTGGACTTCTCGCCTGTATATATTATAAGGCTGTAATCCTTCTTTCTGTACAATCATTTGACCTAATTGTGTACAAGAATATCTTATAAAACCATTGGCGATGTTGAAATTCCCTTCATTTGCCAAGAAATACAAAACTCTGGTGAACGGATATTTCATTTCTCTCATACCATCAAAATCTGCAGAATATAGTTTGCCATTGGATTCTACAGGTAAGATTTTAATTAAATCTCTTAACTTTTCAGCATTTTTATCATAAGGTCTGCTCATAGTATTAAGACCTACAACACCGATTTTATTCGGATACTTATTAAGTTCTTCGATTACATTTGCGCTTCCTGGAATTATTGAATATTTTAGATCTCTCGGAAGCTTTTTCAATTTTTGTGCTACAAAATTTAAATTACTTGAGTTTGCGCCATCAAAAATAAAATTTTTCTCTTCAGATTGCATTCCTTCAGCAATTTCTTTCATTGTGATACTTGTCTTCTCAGAATTTTTCGGAACTACAAAAACAACTGCATCTGCTGCAAACTTTGCCGGCAAGTATTTTAAATCTACCTGCTCCTCGTAAGCTTTGATTTCTTCTTGAGATAATTCTTTAGACATCACCACGATTCGGGCTTTGTTATTGAGTAAATCTAAAAAGCCTAAATCTTCTTTTTTGGTAACAACCTTGATCTTTGTTTCAGGATAATTAATCATATAACCATCAGCCAATGCTTCGGTAACACTCTTAAATGATTCATCAGTCAAAATTGTCATATCCCCTTTATGATATGAAGGAGATTTATCTTCTTTTTTTGAGCAACTTATAAGTGCTGAAAATAAAACTAATAGGATTAATTTGAAACTATTCATCATCAATATTTTTAATTTTTGAAACAGCTCTGTATATTCTGAATATACCGTATAAAATAACCACAACCCCAAGTGGATAGGCTACAGCGGGTTCCAAAATAGTAAAAAAGAATTTGTAAACGATAATTACAATTCCTAAAACAATATAAAACAATCCCGTAATTAGGGATAACCAATTGAACATCATATAACAAAAGTATTAAAAAAAATAAAAAGAGAAGCATAAGCTTCTCTTTTTAAGATATTATTTGAGAATATATTATCCGTCAAAATTCATTTTTACAGGAAAACGGAACCTAGATCGAACTGGTTGACCATTCACTTTTCCAGGAATCCATTTTGTTTTAATACTTTTAACAGCTCGTTCAGCCTCACTGTTAAAATCTTTATTAGATCCTGAAGCTTTAACCTGGCTCAAAGTACCATCTCTTTCTACAACGAAAGTGATCTCAGTACTTAAAGCTCCTTCAGCCTCTACTGAAGATGAGTCAAAACTGTTCATGAACTTATTCCTAAAACCATTAAGACCACCTGAGCTAAAATCAGCAGCCTGATCTACAGATTCATAAACATCATTAGAAACCTGTGGCTTAACCTCAGCGGTAGAAGCTTTAGTTCCTGTAGATGGTGGTGGTGGTGGCGGGGTATAAGCCGGAGCTTTTACACCTTCCTGAGATGTTAATCCAGTTTGTGTTTCTAATTGCTTAGAAATTGGTGGCGGTGGAGTCTCAATTTTTGGAGCCTTCACCGGTTCAGGAACAACATTCTGAATAATTTCAATCTTCTCTTCTTCCTTTGGTGGAGGTGGTGGAGGTGGTTCATCTGGCTTTACCTCTTCTATAATAGGATCATCTTCCAATATTTCCACTAGATCTGCATTCACCTCTTGTGGAGGTGGTTCATTCATTCTTTGGATGGTAAGATATATAAAAGGGCTTAAAGCAGCTAACAAGAATAATGATGTACCAATGATAAAAGACTTCGTCAGCAATCTAGGATACTGAGTTCTGATATCATATGCACCATAACTTTTATTTCTATTTTCAAATACAATCTCGTCTAATGAAAGATTCTGACTATACGCATTTTCATCTGCCATTGTAATTCAAATTTAATAATTAAACTACTTTGTTGCAGGAGCAGCACCAGCTGGGTTTCCTACTTTTCTGTCATAAATAGCTTTTTCCCAAGGCTTAAGATCGGTAACACCGTACTGTTCGCTTTTTGTAATGGCCATTTCGTCTAGAATATCTACAAAGTTTTTATACACTGCATCGTCTGTAGGCTTGATAATCACTGTAAATTTAGTTTTATCTGCAGCCTTAGTTTTTGCTTGCTCGATTATCTTTCTGATTCCTTCTCTATCAAAAGTAGTTTCGTTAAGATTTTGATCAGTTAAAGATGAATTATCTTCCTGATGCCAGAAAATCTTATTGTCCTTACCTAATAATAAAGAAATTGAATTTGAAAGTTTAATTTCTGTTGGGGGTGGTTTAATTGCGTCATCTTTCGGTTTGGCCGGAAGACCAAGATCCATAACGTTTGGTTTGCTAAATGTCGTTGTAAACATAAAGAACGTAATCAATAGAAAACCCAAATCCACCATTGGAGTCATATCAACTCTGGTACTCTGTTTTTTGGAACGTACCTTGCCGCCTTTGGCGCCTTTTTCCTGTACTTGTACTTCTGCCATTTCTAAATGATATTATTCATTAGGTCTACCTTCTTGTGACGTTATCAACCAAAATTTAAGAAAATCAATATCTCTTAAACCCTCAAATAAACTTTTAACTTTAGGATATTCAGTAGTCACGTCACCTTTGATTGCTAATTTGTAATCAGGATTAACGCTTAAACTTTGCTCTACCCAGTCAACTAATTGTTTATTAGTACTATCCATTGGAATCCCAGTAGGACTCTTAAAATTTTTCTGCTCATCCTCCGGCAGGGATAAATAGCTTTTCAGCTGGTTCATAGGAACCCCGATTGCCTGAACTCTCTGAAATGCGACTTTTTGATTGTTATCAAAAGTCACACCGTACTTCTGCCCCATTTTATCTAAAAGTTGCAGCCTTTCTGATCCGTTTTCTACCGGTTGGAAATAAAATTTCCCATCCGGAGTTGCATTAATCGTCATAAGACTAGCATCAGGAAGTAATTTTTCTGAGATTGAAGATGGCGGCTTAATCTGCTCCACGTCAGGTTTTTTAAACTGAGTGGTCAATATAAAGAATGTAAGCAGTAGGAATGCAACGTCACACATTGCCGTCATATCCGTAACTACCCCATGTCTTTTTGGTTTGACTCTCGCCATTATTTTATTTTGTTTTTAATTAAACTTCATTTTACAACGCAAATATCTTGCTACAAATTCTTAGTTGAATTCTGCAAAAGACTGCTGGATGCTCATAGCGATCTCATCGATCTTGTAAGTCAATCCGTCAATTTTAGATGTAAAATAATTGTAAAGCATAATTGCAATTGCAGAAGTACCAATACCTAAAGCCGTGTTGATCAATGCTTCAGAGATACCTGTAGAAAGTGCAGCTGCATCTGGAGTACCACCACCAGAACCTAATGCGAAGAACGCCTTGATCATCCCGATTACTGTTCCAAGTAGTGCAATTAATGTAGCAACTGTACCTAGAGTAGAAAGAATCATCATGTTTTTTTCAAGCATTGGCATCTCAAGAGTTGTAGCCTCCTCGATCGCTTTGTTCAAAGCAACCATTTTCTGTTCTTTGTTTAACGTAGTATCATTAGATAAAGCCTTGTAAGTGGTAAGACCTTCTTTTACTACATTACCTACAGAACCTTCTTGTCTGTCGCACTCTTCTAAAGCTTCGTCAACTCTGTTTTGGTTTAGTAAACTTCTAACTTTCACTACGAAGTTATCTAAGTTACCTTTTCCAGCAGCTTTGCTAAGAATGAAATATCTTTCGAAAGAGAAAACGATTACCGTAATCATGAAAGTAATCAAGATTGGTACAATGATCCCTCCTTTGTAGATAATTCCTAAGAATGACTCTGGGTGAATGTCTTTCCCTTCAACACTTGAAAAAGCAACAGAACCACTTCCTAGTTTATCTGCATCTTTAAAGTTTCCTGGGTTACCAAGAACGAATAAATAAATACAAATTCCTATAACTAATAGAATAGGAATAATTACAGCCGGGTTTAAACCTCCTGCTTTTTTAGCAACTACTTGCTCATCATTTTTTGAAACATTCATTTCCATATTTAACTAAATTATATTGTTTAAAAATTTTAAAGTTGTAAAATAAAGGCAAAATAACTTAAAATGCAATAGTCTTAAATAAACATTTTGTCTTTTTTTGATAAGAAAAAATTAATACGATTCCGATATTGTAATTATATTCAAAATTATTACTGATTTTTATCATTAATTGAGAATACATTAAAAAATCAAAAAATTTAAGGGCATTAATTTTTGAAATTACCAATGTTAATTTTAAATTAAATTACTATGTTAACAATACGATGTGGCACTACGATAATCTTTTTCGGCGTTTTGCCTTCTAAAATCTCTATCATTTTGTCATTTTGAAGCACTAAAGCTTCTACATCTTTTGCAGAAAGTTGAGCAGAAAGTGAAATTTTAAACTTCATCTTACCATTTACACTTACCGGATAACTAATTTCGTCTTCTACAAGGTAATCTTCATTCAGAATCGGAAATTTTTCAAACTCTATAGATTCTTTATGACCTAGCAAATTCCATACCTCTTCGCAAATATGCGGAGCATACGGGGAGATTATAACGGCTAAAGGTTCTAAAATATTGCGTTTGTTGCATTTTAATTTCTGTAACTCGTTCACTGCTATCATAAATGACGAAACTGAAGTATTGAAAGAAAAATTTTCAATATCTGAAACCACCTTCTTGATAAGGGTATGCAGAATTTTATATTCCTCTTTTGTAGGCTCTTCATCAGAAACTTCAAAACTATCACCGTTGAAATACAGATTCCAGAATTTCTTCAGGAAACCATAAACTCCACTTAATCCTTGCGTATTCCAAGGCTTAGATTGCTCTAACGGACCTAAAAACATTTCATACAATCTTAAACCGTCTGCTCCGTATTCTTCACAGATGTCATCTGGGTTGACAACATTGTATTTTGATTTGGACATTTTTTCTACTTCTCGCTCGCAAATGTATTTTCCATCTTCTAAAATAAATTCTGAGTCTGCGTAATCTGGTCTCCAAGTTTTGAAAGCTTCCGTATCTAATTCGTCAGAAGTTCCTTTTAATAAAGACACATCAGTGTGAAGCTTGGTAATAGAAGCTCTAAATTCGAATCCTGATTTAAGATTATCTTCAAAATTAACAAATTTCAAATCAGGATATTTATTTTTAATCCAATTATCTATAATAAGATTATTAACATCTCCATATTCATCTGATTGAATATTATCATATACTTTTTTTGGAAGTCCCAAGAATACAGGACGAGGACAATCGACAGCAATAACTCTTTCTTCACCAAAATCCTCTTCTGCAGAATTTCGATAACTAATTTCTATCCAAACCCCATAAACAAAAGCACTCATCCCCAAAATCATCCCCTGATTGATCAATTTCTGGAAAGGCTCATCTTTAGTAATATATCCTCTGTCTTTCAAAAACATATTCCAGAAACGAGAATACAGTAAGTGACCAGTTGCGTGTTCGCTACCTCCAATATACAAATCTACCTGTCCCCAATAATCTGACAATTCTTTATTAGCAAAAACATCATCGTTATTCGGATCCATGTATCTCAGAAAATACCAAGAGCTTCCTGCCCAACCCGGCATTGTAGATAATTCTAAAGGAAATACCGTTTTATCATCAATCAAATCGGTATCAACCACCTTCTGATTCGCTTCATCCCAGGCAAATGTTTTCGCATTTCCTAATGGTGGATCTCCGTCTTCTGTCGGTAAATATTTTTCAACTTCGGGAAGTTCCAACGGTAAAGCAGAACCTGATAAGGTGTAAGGCATTCCATCTTTATAATAGATAGGAACCGGCTCTCCCCAATAACGCTGTCTGGAGAAAATAGCATCACGCTGTCTGTAATTGGTAGTTCCGTGACCAATTCCTTTCTTTTCAATAGCATCAATTATCAATGCTTTTGCCTCGTCATAGTTTAATCCGTTTAAGAAATCAGAATTTACGCAAACGCTGGTTTTAGAATCAAAAGATTTTTCCTGAACGTCTTCGTCAGTTTCTACAACTTTTTTTATTTCTAAATTAAATTTCTTTGCAAATCTGTGATCACGCTCATCGTGTGCAGGAACAGCCATTACAGCTCCCGTTCCGTAACCCATCAATACGTAATCTGAAATATAGATCGGCATCTTTTCGTTACTGAAAGGATTGATCGCATAACTTCCCGTGAAAGCTCCTGAAACGTTTTTCACATCAGACATTCGATCACGTTCGGTTTTCTTTGAAGTTTCTTCTATATACGTGTCTACTTCAACTTTTTGTTCTGCAGTTGTAATATTTTCAACCAAAGGATTTTCAGGAGCTAATACCATAAATGTTGCTCCGAAAATGGTGTCAGGTCTTGTTGTGAAAACCTCAACTATTTCATCATGATCATCAACTAAAAATTTCAGCTGCGCTCCCTGTGATTTTCCGATCCAGTATTCCTGGGAATCTTTCAAAGGTTGAGGCCAGTCAAGAGTTTTTAAACCTTGCAATAACCTTTCAGAGTATGCAGAAATTCTCATACTCCACTGCATCATTTTTTTCTGATAAACAGGAAAACCACCTCTCTCAGATTTTCCGTCTTTTACCTCATCGTTTGCCAGAACTGTTCCTAAAGCAGGGCACCAGTTGACAGTCGTTTCTGCTCTGTACGCCAAACGGTAATTTAATAAGATATCTTCTCTGTCAATTTCCGAAGCTTCTTTCCATTCTTCTGCAGTGAAATTTAATTCGTCGTTTTGATTGGCATTTAAATTTTCTGTACCCTTTTCTTCAAAATGCTTAGCCAAAGTTTCGATAGATTCTGCCTTATCGGTATTTTTATTATACCAAGAGTGGAACAGCTGAATAAAAATCCATTGGGTCCATTTATAATAAGAAGCGTCGGAAGTTCTCACCTCTCTGCTCCAGTCAAAAGAAAAACCAATTTTTCTTAGCTGTTCTTCGTATCTCGTGATATTCTGTTCTGTTGTAATGGCAGGATGCGTTCCTGTTTGTATGGCATACTGTTCTGCCGGAAGCCCGAAAGAATCGTAACCAACTGGATGCAAAACATTGAAACCCTGATGTCTTTTATATCTCGCATAAATATCTGACGCAATGTATCCAAGAGGATGACCTACGTGAAGCCCCGCTCCGGAAGGATACGGAAACATATCAAGAACGTAAAATTTTGGTTTGTCTGTGTTATTGGAAGTTTTATAGGTTTGATTGTCCTCCCAGTATTTCTGCCACTTTTTTTCTATCTGCTGATGATCGTAAAACACTTTTATAATGGATGTTAGATGTTAGACTTTAGATATCGGACAAAAAGTTCCTTATCTAGATTCACAAAAATAATGATTTTAAAAGAAATGGAAATTTAATTTTCAATTATATTACACATATGTTGTAAACAAAAAATCTCATCCGAAGATGAGATCTGTATTTATATTTCTGAATTTTGCTATTATTGAGCTATTCTTTTAAAAGTATAGGTTCTCGCCTTGTAAACTGTAGGATCTGTAGTGTCTTCAATCTTCAAGTTCAAAGTTTCTGCATTCAAATCAACGATTTTTCCTTTTTCAGTAACTACTGTTCCCTGATATTTGATTTCAAAATTTTTCTCAGTTTTATTATAAACATAGCTAAAGTTACGTTCGCTGGTGACAGAACATACTAGAGGATTTCCAGCTTCATTTTTGTCTGTTCTTTTACCTGAATTATTTTCATTAAATACCCAACGAGATTCTTGCTGACAAGTTGTGTAGGTAATTTCATCAGAAAACCCAACACCGTCTAGATCAACCTCAGTTCTCACTTCAGCTACCGGCTTCCAGGTTCCTACGATGGGAAACTCTTGTACAGCCACTTCGTCATCGTTACATGCTGTAGTTGCAACCATTAATGATAAACCTGCAAATATTAATGCTAATTTCTTCATAGATCAAATTTTTCAAGGCATAAAATTATGATTTTTTATTAAAATTCCACTATTTTTTTTGAATTTTGGAATCATAATTTACATTTTTATAGAAATACTGCTTTTAAAGACCATTTTCAAAGCCTTATATTTGCAAAAAATACTGAATGCCTGAAGTTTCCATCATCACGCCGTGCTACAATTCTTCAAAATTTTTAGAAGAAACGATCAGATCTGTGCAAAGTCAGACTTTTGCAGATTGGGAATGGCTGATTACGGATGACAGATCAACTGATAATTCTGTAGAAATTATTCAGAAAATCAACGATCCCAGAATAAAACTGTTGATGGCAGAAAAAAATGGGGGAGCAGGGCATGCAAGAAATATTTCGTTAAAAAACGCAACCGGAAGATTTATTACATTTTTAGATGCAGATGACTTTTGGGAATCTAATTTCCTTGATGAAATGATTGGTTTTATGAAAAAAGAAAATGCGGAGATGGTCTACTCTACTTATTCGAGGTGTGATGAAAATTTGATTCCGAAAATCGAAGATTTCAAAGCAGATAAAGAAGTTACGTTTGATAATTTACTGAAAACCTGTCGCTTGTCTTTACTCTCATCTATGTATGACTCCAAACGAGTGGGTGTAGAATATTTCCCGGAAGGAAGCAAACGAGAAGATCATGTGATGTGGTTAAATTTGCTCAAAAAAATTCCTTCCGGAAAACCGCTTCCAAAGACTTTGGCAAAATACAGAATGCATGCAACCAGTGTCTCACGAAAAAAACAAAACATTATTAAAGATCAATATCTGGTCTATAAAGATTTTATGAAATTTTCTACCGCCAAATCTTTGTATTACACCGCTAATTGGGCTTTTAACGGTTTTTTAAAGTATTCAAAAATATTTAACTAATGGAGTATTCAAAGGAATTCAAAGCAGCACTGAGCAATTTTTCGGCGATAGAAAAAGACCGTCTTATTTTTCGTCTGTTGAGGAAAGATAAATTGCTGTCTAAAAAACTTTACTTTGAACTGATTGATACCGAAACAACCGATCAGAAAAGAGCTAAGATGGAAGAACATATTGAAGAAAGAATTCTTTTGGCAGAAAAATATATTGGAAATCCTAAATATTTTTTAGTTCTGATCAGAAAAATAAGTGCAGAAATTACAGAGCATGTGAAAATTACGACGGATAAATTCGGAGATATTTCCCTGCAATTATTTCTTGTCGATAAAATTTTAGAAAGCAATGATCAATTGAATCATCAGAGGTTTGATAATATTTACAAGCTTTATATTTATCTGATCAACAAACTTCTGAAAGCAATTATTTCGATAAAAAAGATTGATGAAGACTACTGGATGGAACTGAGTGAAATTTTGGAAAGTATAGAATCTAAAATTCATGAAAACAGATATTTGGAAAAACTTTGCATCAACAATAGTTTTGATTTTAATTGGTTGACGATCGAAAAAATTCCTGATCATTTAGACTTGATTGTAAAAGATATTAAAAGCCAGGGATTTCTAAAATGACAAAATTTTCTTGATGATTAATTCCGAAGAATTCGGTTGACGGGCAACAAAATTTCCTGCATTTTCAGACATTATTTTTAATTCTTCTTCATTGTTTAAAAGATTAAGAATAAATTCTACAGCTTCATTTTCATCCTCAAAAGATTTTCCGCCTTCAGATTGGATTAAGTGATCTGCTTCTGGATTTTTTACATATTGATTTCCAAAAACAACAGGAACTCCGAATGTCGCTGCCTCAAGAATATTATGCAATCCTGAATCATGAAACCCACCGCCAACGACTGCAATATTCGCATAAGAATAAAGTTTTGAAAGCAAACCGATACTGTCGATAATCAAAGTTTGAGGAATTGAGGAATTGGGGGTTTGAGCGTTTTTTATATTGCTGTAAAGAAATGCATTTGGGAAGATTTCTTTTAATTTTTCTACTCTTTTTAAGTCGTGTGGCGCAAGAATCAATTTTACATGTTGATTTTTTTTAGAAATCATTTGTGCAATTTTCTCTTCAGCCTGCCACGAACTTCCAAAGACAATAGTCTTTTTATCTGCAATAAATTCTTCGATAAAATCTACATGATTATTGCGGTTTTTCAGATGCTTTACACGGTCAAATCTTGTATCACCAGTTACCGATGCGTTTTGCAGCCCGATGCTTTTAGCCAAAATGTAAGAGTGTTTTGTCTGATGAAAAAACCAGTCTACATTTTTTTTAAGTTGTTGCGCAAACCATTTTCCATACGAGGTGAAGAACGACTGATTTTCGTAAAATAAAGCGGAAATTACAAATGTTTTTACCTTATTTTTTTTCAATTCTTCAAGGAGATTATACCAATAATCATACTTCACCGTAAAAAATAGTTCAATATTCATCTGAGAGATAAATACCTTTACATTTGTTTTTGTATCAAAGGGCAAATAGCAGATGGCATCAGCAATATTTTTCTTTTTAACAACATTATCAAAACCTGACGGAGAAAAGAAAGTCACCAGAATTTTATGATTGGGAAACTGATTTTTGAGCTTTTCCAAAACAGGTAAACCCTGTTCGTACTCACCCAAGCTCGCAGCATGCATCCAGATAACCTTATCATCTTTTGAGAAGGCAGATTTAATGATATCTAAAGAAAGTTTTCTACCTTCAACGCCTTTTTTAGTTTTATCATTAAATATTGAGAAAACTTTCATCCCGAAGATGAGAAGATAAATAAATATGTTGTAAATTTTACTCATTATTTATTTAAAAACTGATGCTAAAATTATTGTAGTGATAAGACTCAGGAAAATTAAAACCAATGGTAACCAAAATGGAATTCGTGTTTTGGCGTTTTTATTAAAGCTGTATCTCATCATGTAATCTTGATTATTTAAAAAAATTATCAGAACAAGTGTTAACAGCCATTTCATGAAGAACATCATGATTGAAATCTGATTGTCTTTATTTTGATCTGTAATTTCTACAGGAAAGTTGACGGATTCAGGATAATTCAATACCATTAAAAATCCAAGATAAGCAACAGCGCCAAATACAGGCATTAAATAAGCAAACTTTTTATTTCCAAAACGATCTGCTTTTCCTTCAAAATCGAAATGAGTTGGAATAACTGCTGGTAAAATTTTATAATTCTTAAGAGTAATCCACCATAATAAAGTTAGTAAAGCAAAATTAAGAATATCGAAAGCTAAAAATATTATATTTTCCATCGCTACAAAACACTTTTAATAACTCTCAGTTTATGGGTATGTTTATTCATTTCTTTATTGAAAATCCCGGTAGAATCCAACGTATCAATCCTCACTTTTCCTGAAGCATGAATGATTTTCTGATTTTCAAGCATAATTCCTACGTGAATAATTTTACCTTCAGAATTTTCGAAAAACGCAAGATCGCCGGGCTGACTTTCTTCCACAAAACTTAAAACATCACCCACTTCTGCCTGCTGATAAGTATCTCGGGGCATCTTTACGTTATGAATTTTGTAAACCAACTGCACAAAACCGGAACAATCAACCGCAAAAAAACTTTTTCCACCCCATAAATAAGGAACATTTCGAAATTCTTTGGCAGTCAAAGCAATACTTTCACGCAAATCATGACTTCTGCGAGATGCCACGGCAGGATATTCAACTTCAGAACCCATAGAAAGCAAGGTACGTCCGTCATTGGTCATTATTGAAGAAAAATCTTCTGTAATCAGTGTTACTTTTCTGTTTGCCAGATATTCTTCCGTTACGTGTTTGATCTGTTTGGTATCCATCCAGCCTTCATAACCGTCGTAATGCATTTTTATTTTGGTCCAGTTTTTATTGACTTCCAAAATATCTGCACTTTCTCCAAACAAGATTTCTGTAACAATTTCTGCTTTGTCAGAATTTTCTGCGCGCACTGGCGCTACTGTCACAACACAAATTCCTTTATCCATGTATTCATATTAAAGATTAATGATTTAAAAATTAAAAATTAGAGTGACGAATCTTTTAATTATTTAATATTTAAATCTTTTAATTACTTCCTGCGAAGCAGATTTACTCCGTCACGCAAAGGTAAAATAAGATTTTCAAAATCTTCATCTTTCGCTACCAAATCATTAAGCTCTTTGATCACCTGTGTAGATTTTTGTTTTGGTTGTTCTTCTAAAACTTTCCCGTACCAAAGCACGTTGTCAAACATCACCACTGAGCCAGATTTTGTTTTGGGTTTAATTAATCTGAAATATTCTGCGTAATTTTCTTTATCTGCATCAATAAAAATCAAATCAAAAATTTCATCAGTCTCTTTTAAAAATTCTTTTGCATCCTGAAGTTTAAAATGGATCTGATCAGAAAACTTACTTTCCGCAAAATATTTTTTGGGTAAATACGCTAAATCTTCATTTACATCCAAAGTAGTAAGCCTTCCATCTTTTGTTAAACCTTCTGATAGGCAAAGTGCAGCATAACCGGTAAAAGTTCCTATTTCTAAAACATTTTTCGGTTGCAGAATTTTTGAAATAATCGTCAACAATCTTCCCTGCTGATAACCAGAGATCATATGGGGCTGAGTCGTTTTTTGGAAAGTTTCTCTTCTCAGGTTCCTTAGGATTTCAGGCTCTGCGGAAGCATGATTTTCCAGATACCTATCCATTTCAGCGTTTTCTTCTTCAAAAAAGCTCATATCAATGATTTTTACAATTCAAATTTACGTAAATAAAATACATCCGTTATCACGAAAATATCCGTAAAAATACGGATGTTTTTTAATCATTTAGAGTGGTAGATTTGCAGAAAGATATTTTCACTGTTATGGTGAAAAAAAATTTATTTAAAATGAAGGATCCTAAAAATTTAATGAAACAATTAAACCCTTCGAACACAAAAACACTTCTCAAAAGAGAACGCCTATCTTTTTTGGAAAGAATCTTCTTAAAACTAAAAAAAGAAGATGTTATTTAAAAAGTCCCGATAAAAATTTTTATCGGGACTTTTTTATACTATTCTTTAGACAATTACTTCTTAGGAGTAATATCCATAAGTTTCATAAACTCATCAAGTTTTGGCATTATGATGATTTCTGTTCTTCTGTTTTCCGCTCTTCCGGAAACACTCATGTTTGTGGCTTTCGGATTGTATTCTGAACGTCCACCAGCAGTAATTCTTGCCGGGTCAACACCAAACTGACTTTGTAATACTTTTGCAACCGATGTTCCTCTTAACGCAGAAAGATCCCAATTATCTCTTGGTAAATTTGCTGAACTTAGAGGAGAATTATCTGTGTTACCTTCAATCAATACTGAGTATTTATCATAATCGTTGATTACTTTTGCTACTTTACCCAAAACTTCCTGAGCCGCTGGAAGCACATTGTAATCTCCAACTTTATACAGCATTTTATCCGAAAGTGAAATCATTACAACACCTTTCAGAACTTTTACCTGAACATCATCGTCGGTTACGTTATCCAATGATCTTTTCAATTTGTTTGACAATGCTAAATTTAAACTGTCATTTTTCGCATTAGAAGAAATAAGCTGTTTGATATACATGTTAGAAGAATTGATCTCTCCCACCAACTTATCAATGTTTGCAGAACTTTTTCCTGTATTAGAAAGACAGGCATCCAAAGATGATTTCAAAGCATCGTGCTGGCTTTTTAATAAGTTATTTTCCGCCGTTAATGTAGAATTCTGACCTTTCAGATCCTGAATTTCTCTCTGTCTTTCGCCAATATTTTCGATACACTGTTTGTAGTTGCCACTCAATGCATCATACTGTTTTTTACTTACACAAGATGTTACACCCAACACCATTGCAGAAACTGCTAAAATTTTAATAATCTTCATAAATAATCTTTTTTTAGACGTCCAAATTTAGGAAAATTCATTTTAATTATATGGTTTATCTTTGTACAAAAGAAATTCTAAGCCTCATGCTGGATAAATCAAGCTTCGAAAAACAACTCGGAAATCTCATTGGGTTTTATAAAAATAAGACCTTTCTTTTAGCCGTCAGCGGAGGTGCAGATTCTATGGTTTTGGCTTTCATTTTTAAGGCTTTAGATTTAAATTTTCAGATTGCACACGTGAATTATAAGCTTCGTGGAAAAGACTCTGACGCAGATCAAAAAGTAGTAGAAAATTTTTGCGAGAATAATGATATTAAATTTCATTTATATGAAGTTTCAGAAAAAGATGATAAACCTGTAAATTCTATTCAGCTTTGGGCGAGAGAACTTCGCTATCATTTTTTTAAACAGATTCAGGAAAGAGAAAATCTTGAATTTCTAGTTACTGCACATCACCTGAACGATCAGCTGGAAACTTTCATCATTCATTTATCTAAAGCTTCCGGAATTAAAGGTTTGAGCGGAATCCCCTCGAATGACAATAATATTATCCGTCCGCTTTTACATTTTTCTAAAGATGAAATTTATGATTTCGCAAAAGAAAATCAGATTGAATATCGTGAAGATCTTTCTAATACAAAAAATGATTATTTAAGAAATAAAATCAGAAATCAAATTGTTCCGAAACTTTTAGAAACAAACGATCATTTCCTCGAAAACTTTAAGAAGTCATTGTCTTATTTAAATCAAACCAAAGATTTTATCCTGCAACAGATTGAAGAAATTGAAAACAGAATTACTATTTCGAACAATGAAAATAAAATTTTAGATAAAAATAAACTGAATCTTGAAAGTGATTTTGTAAAATTTGAAATCTTAAAAAAATATGGTTTCGATGAAGAAAAAGAAATAACAAAAATCTTCAAAGCTACAACCGGAAGTTCATTTTTCTCAAAAGACTTCCAACTTGTCATCAATCGAAATGAATTGATTTTCAATCTATTAAATCAAGAAAAAAAAAATCAGGAAGAAATTACTTTAACCCAAACATTTGATTTGAATCAAAACAGGGTTGAAATCAACATTTCAGACACCATTTCGGCTATTGAAGAAATCAATAAAACATTTCAATGGAGTTTTGATGCTGAAAAAATTACCTTTCCGTTGAAACTAAGACGAAAACAGGGAGGAGACGTTTTTTATCCGATTGGTTTTTCGGGGAAAAAGAAAGTTTCGAAGTTTTTTAAGGACGAAAAATTGTCTATTTTAGCCAAGCAAAAAATTTGGCTTTTGACAGACGGAAACAATAGTGTTTTAGGCATTATTCCTTTCAGACAAGATAAACGCTACGCAAAAGATGAGAGAACTAAAAGTATTCTCACAATTTTTAATGAAAAGTAAAATGAAATTCAAAAACTGGTTTTTACTCATTCTCCTGTTCTTATTTACGGGAATCAATGCACAAATCAAAAATCCTGTAAAATTCAAATTCACGGTTAATGAATTGGGCAACAACCAATACGAAGCCGTACTGAATGCAACTTTAGAAAGCGGTTGGCATATTTATTCAAGAGATATTCCTGAAGATACCGGAATTCCCACAGAATATGTGGTTTCGGGAAAAAACATAGAATTGATCGGTAAATTTCAGGAGGTCGGTAAAAAGCACGAAGAATTTTCTGAAGCTTTTGGCGGAACGATTATTTACTATTCAAATTCTGCAGGTTTTAAACAGAAATTTAAATTAAAAGACGGTACAAAACCCGGAGAAGTCATTGCTGAAATCACGTATCAGACTTGTGATGACAGAGTTTGTCTTGCTCCGAATACTTTAGAATTTAATCAAAAAATTACTCCAAAAGGAGTTTCAGAGGATGCTGTTGTACCAACTGAAGAAATAAAAGACTCTGTAAAAACAACAGAAACCGTACTTGAGAATCCTGCAAAAGGAGAAATCACTGTTACAGAAACTTCTAAACTTGATCCGAAACAACTTAAAATTTCCACCATAGATTTCAAAAAACCTTTGACGGATTGTGGAACTAAAACAATTGAAGCGTCTGAAAATTATTGGACCTATCTGTTCCTGGGATTCATTGGTGGATTGATCGCTTTACTTACCCCATGCGTTTTCCCGATGATTCCTTTGACGGTTTCGTTCTTTACAAAAGGAAATAAAAACAAAGCAAAAGGAAAGAGAGATGCAATGATTTATGGCTTCTTCATTCTAATCATTTTTGTATTGTTAAGTCTTCCATTCCATTTGATTGATGGGATTGCAGGGAATATTTTCAACGAAATTTCAACAAGCGTTTGGCTGAATGTGGTATTCTTTATCATTTTCATTTTCTTCGCAGGCAGTTTCTTCGGATATTACGACATCACTTTGCCAAGCTCAATTGCCAACAAATCTTCAAAAGCCGAAGAAGCAGGAGGAATTATTGGAATTTTCTTCATGGCACTGACTTTAGTGATAGTTTCATTCTCATGTACAGGTCCGATCTTAGGAAGTTTATTGGGAAGTGCAGTGACAGGTTCTACCAATGTTCCTATGTTGTTGACATTTGCTTTGGCAGGTTTCGGGTTTGCGTGGGCAATTGTTTTTGGGCTTTTAGCATTATTCCCTCAAGCTTTACAGAGTCTTCCAAAATCAGGAGGATGGATGAATACAGTGAAGGTGGTTTTAGGTTTTGTAGAATTGGCTTTGGCTTTAAAATTTTTATCAAAGGCAGATTTAGTTTCAAAAACATTTTTAATTAAAAGAGAACTTTTCATTGCGATCTGGATTGTGATTGCGATAGGTTTAGCCTTATATTTATTCGGATTGATCAGATTTCCGCACGATGATAAAAAACCAAAAATTTCAATTACAAGAAAGATTCTTGGAGCTTTGGGAATTGGTTTTGTGATTTATCTAATTCAGGGATTAATTCCTGCGGACAGACCAAAACTTCAATTATTAAGCGGAATTTTACCTCCATTGAATGTGAGCTATCTCCATGACGAAAAAGACGGAATTTTAGGAATGAAGCCTGAACATGATTTCTTTAATGCCATTGAACTAGCTAAAAAAGAAAACAAGCCCATTTTGGTTGACTTCACAGGTTATGGTTGTGAAAACTGCCGTAAAATGGAAGAATTTGTCTGGAGCGAACCGGATATTTTACCGATTCTTCAGAATGATATTGTGTTAGCTTCATTGTATGTTGATGATAAAGAAGAACTTCCCGAAGACCAAAAAACAAAGATTGATTTGGGTGGAGGACAAGTAAAAAAAGTAAAAACAATCGGTGATCGATGGAGTTTATTTCAACAGGTGAATTTTAATAATAATTCTCAGCCTCATTATGTTTTGGTAACTCCAGACGGAAAAGTAATCAACACACCGGTTTCCGGTTATATGCAGAAAGAAGATTTCAAGAAATTCTTAGAATGCGGTGTCAATTATTTTAAACAGAACAAATAAGATTTTTTTGAATAATTTTAAGCTCACTTCGAAAGTTGTGAGCTTATTTTTTTATATAATATTAAATTTCCCAAAGCTTATTGTTATACAAATTAATCACGCACTTCTATGCAAAACATTTAATTTTAAATAATATTTATTGCCGATTTACTAATTAGGGTATAGAATTTGTTAGAAAACCTGTAATGAAGAATACATTTCTTAAAAAATCAATTATTTAATTCAAAAACTATTGAATCATGGCTGAAATAATTGCACAAGACGAGAAAGGAAAAAAATCCAGACAGAGAAAAAAACTCATAAAAGTTGACATGACTCCTATGGTGGATTTAGGGTTTTTATTGATTACCTTTTTTATGTTTACGACCAATTTTACAAAACCTAATATGATGGATCTTGGTTTGCCTGCGAAAGACCCAAACCCGACATCTATAAAAGATATAGTAATTGATGAAAGAAATCAGGTTACTTTTATTTTAGGTGAAGATAACCGCGTTTTTTATCATCAAAGCAGCGAGCAAGGACTTACAAAAAACAATTTGAACGAAACGGATTTTAGTGGCGTAAAAATTTCAAAAATCATTTCCGAAGCCTATGAAAAAGCTCCGAAGAAAGACAAATTTACCATCATTGTAAAACCAACTGATGAAGCCAATTATAAAAACTTTGTTGATATACTCGATAATATTGCAATCTCAAAAAAAGAACGATACGGAATAACAGATCTCAAACCGTGGGAACACAAAGTTTACGAGGAAATCGTAAAATAAAGTGAAGAGCATTTTTATAATGCTCTTTTTTTTATTTAAATTTGAAACCATAAACTTATAAACTTCATGAAAAAAACTCTGATCTTAGCCATCGCAGGAATTCTCACATTTTCATGCTCAAAAAAAGATTCTCAGAAAACAGACAGCACAAAAATTGCAGACTCAGTTAACGCTCAACGGACAAAAATTAATGACAGCATAAAATCTTTAAACAGTAAAAACCGGTTCAAAGATTTCAGCGGAAACCACAAATTTACCTACCAAAACGATGCTTCTTCTAAAATCTCAGGATCTGTAAATTTCTCAAAAATTGATGGTGAAAGAGATCATTATACTTTATCAGGAAATATTAAATCTGGCAAAAATTCTGTTGTCATAAAAGGTTTCACACAAGTTGTTTCTGCTAAACACATCAACTTTACAGGTGAAATCACTCAAAGCATTTCTGAAAACGAAAATGGAAAAACTTATACCAGAAAAGGCACGAAAACATTCATGTCAAAAGACGGAGGAAAAACTTACAGACTTCAGGATATGGTAAACGGTTCGGGTTTTGTTGACTATATTGATATTCATTTTTAAATCTAAACCATGCTCTACTTTGAAAAGAAAGGTAACGGAAAAGAAACTTTAGTGCTGCTTCACGGTTTTATGGAAAACCTCAGCATCTGGAGTGATATGGAAACGCATCTTTCCAAAGATTTCACCCTATTGAAAATCGATCTTCCCGGTCACGGAAAATCTGATATTTTAGCAGAAGTTCACACTATGGAATTGATGGCTGATGAAGTAAAAAAAGTTGTGGATCATGAAAATTTAGAGAAATTCCATCTTCTCGGTCATTCAATGGGAGGATACACTTCCTTAGCGTTTGCTGAAAAATTTCCTGATAGCCTGAAAAGTTTAACTCTTTTTTTCTCAACTTATTTTGCTGACGACGATGAAAAAAAAGAGCAACGCGTAAAAAGCTACAGAATTATCAAAGATGCATTTCCACACTATGCAAGAGCAGGAGTCCCGAATTTATTCAATCAAAACGAAAGAGATCTTCTAGAAGGAAAAATAGAAACAGCTTTGGAAGTTGCGCTCTCTACCAATCATCTTGGAGCTTTGGCCTGTGTAAAAGGAATGGTAGAAAGAACGGATAAAAAGCACGTTCTTGAAAATCTGGAAGCCAAAATCTTAGTGATTGCCGGGAAGCATGACAATGCTGTAAAAACGGATAAAACCATCAACAACCTTCCCGACCGAACTAACCTAAAATCGTATATTGTGGATTGTGGACACAACGGTCACTGGGAAAAACCAAGCATTTGCGCTGCAATCATCAACACAGAATTACTTCATCATCTACCGAAAAAATTTCTTTTGTAAAAAATCATTTATGAGAATTTGGACATTTTCAGTCTTGTTAATTTCGTTGGTCAGTTGCAAAAAAGAAACTTCAATTTCTAATACAAAACAAGAAGACCCTGCAATTATCATTGAACAACCTGCGAAAGATTCTTTAGCATCAAAGCCAACTGCAACCCAAATTTTCGCTTTTGTAACGGAACTTTGTGAAAGTAAAGGATATTATGACACTAATCAATATTCTCGTGAAGAACTGGAAGGAACTTATAAACTCTGGTTTCAGAATGCCGGCATCTCACTCAGCACACCTTCTGTTTTTAACATCAATGATCTGGAAGAAGTACGACGTGACAAAGATTTAATTTTAACCAAATTAGACAAAGATTTTGCATCGGGAAAAAAGATTCTTGAAAATTTAAAAACTGTAAATATTCCGTATTGGCAAAATATTAAAAAACAATATGATGAAGAGCTCCGTCGGGATTATGAAAAGAAAAAACTTCAGATCGAAAGCTATTCTGACCCTTCCGTTTTAATCAATAATCCATTTACAGGAAATTGCAGAAATTTCGCAAAAGCTTTAAATTCAAATGACGCAGAAATGATTGTTGCATGGAGAAAACTGCGTGAAGAAATGAGTAAAAGAAACGGCGACCCCCAGAGAATTATCAATGAATTTGAAAACCATCTTCATTCCTCTGACTGGAAAGATTACGCAACAATAGACTTAATTACGTTTGGATGGGGAAACTGCGCCAATGCCGATATCCAAAGACCATCGCATGATATGAAGATGAATAATGAGTTTAGTTCGCTTTTTATAAAAATTGATTCGGAATGCGATGAACCGTAATTTATTCTGCAAAATACCGTTAACTTAGTACAGTTCAAAATTTTCAATGGGATTATTCTCTTTCAAAAAAAAGAAACCAATTATCGGTCTCACTTTATCCGGCGGCGGAATGCGGGGTATTGCCCATATTGCCGTTCTCAAGGCTCTTGAGGAATACAATCTGAAACCTGACATCATCTCCGGGACCAGTGCCGGTTCTATTGTTGCAGCATTCTACTCTATCGGAACATCTCCCGATGAAATGATGAAAATCGTAAAAAAAACGACTTTTTTCTCACGATCTTATTTAAAACTTTCCAAGAACGGAATTTTTAGTTCTAAATTTATTCTCAAATTACTGACGGATCATTTTCCTCAAGATGATTTTAAAGTATTAAAAATTCCGGTATACGTTGCTGCAACAGAAATGACGCATGGCATTGTAGACTTTTTTTCGGAAGGCGAGTTATTCGGGCCACTTTTGGCATCATCGAGTGTTCCGTTTGTGTTGCCACCTGTAAGAATGGGCGAAAAAGTGTATGTGGACGGTGGTGTTTTAGACAATTTGCCCATCGAACCTATTATTGATAAATGTGACTTCCTGATTGGTTCTCATGTGAATTCCATCAGCTATGACGCACTTGAAAACATGAGTCTGATGAAAGAATTTGACCGTATTCTTCACTTGGCGATTGCCAAATCTGTTTATTCTAAAGCTAAATCTTGTGATATATTTTTAGATCCCCCAAAAATGACCAAGTTTAGTTTATTCAACAAAAAATCTCTGGATGATATGTTCTCTGAGGTTTATGAATACACGTGTAAAGAGCTTGAGAAAAAAGGATATAGAAAATTATAAGTATCGAGTTACCAATAATGAACTGAGAATTAACTACAGATTTTCCTCAGCCAATTTCGATTTAAATGTCTCAATCGTATCTGGTAAAGATTGCATAGATTTTCCTCCGGCTGCGTTGATGTGACCTCCACCGTTAAAATATTTTCTTGAGAATTGATTTACGTCTACATCATCTTTACTTCTGAAAGAAATTTTAATAAAATCTTCATACAAATCTTCCAAAAAGAAAGCAGACATTCTTACTCCTACAATGCTTAGTCCATAATTGACAAAACCTTCGGTGTCGCCTTTCTGGAAGCCGTATTCCTGAAGCTCTTTTCTCGTCAAAGACAAAATAGCGACTGTACCGTCATTCACAACTTCAATTCGTCCTAGAACCAAAGCCAGTAAGTGTAAACGAGAGACGGTATTTGTATCCCAGGTATTTGATGTGATGATGGAAGGATCAGCTCCTTTTTCAATTAAATTAGCTACAATTCTATGCGTTGCTGCACTTGTAGAACGGAAACGGAAACCACCGGTATCTGTCATAATTCCTGTGTAGAGACATTCGGCAATCTCTTTATTCACCAGATCTTCATCATCCATCGCTTCAATAAAATGATAAATCATTTGGCAGGTTGCGGGAATAATGGTGTCGGAATATACAAAATCAAAATCTTCCGGCTGCTGATGGTGATCAATAAGAATTTTTTTAGCCTTTGCTCTCATTAACCAATCTCCTAAAAGCCCAATTCTTGCTGGAGAATTAAAATCTAAACAAAAAATCACATCTGCATCATTAATAAGATCAAAAGCTACTTTTCTTTTGTATTCTCCGATGATATTTTTCTTTGCTTCAGGCATCCATTTCAGAAATTTCGGGAAATCATTCGGGGTTACTACTTCAGCTTCAATTCCTTTGGCACGTAAGTAATGTTTTAAGCCTAAACTTGAGCCAATAGCATCACCATCCGGATTGTAATGGGTAAGAATTACGATTTTATTTTCCGGGATAAGCAGCTGATTGATTTCTAAAAGTTCGGCAGGTGTAAACATTTCTTTAAATTTGAGTTTCCAAAGATAAAGTTTTTATTATGATGAATCTGTAAAAAGTCTGCTTACCTTCTATTTCAGTTCCATAATATTTCATTAAATAATTCAAGAATATATTTGCACTTAATAAAAATATACATATATTTGCAACCTGAAAATTAATAGATAATTACGACTAAAATATATAGTAATGAGTAAAAGAACGTTCCAGCCATCAGAAAGAAAGAAAAGAAACAAGCACGGTTTCAGAGAAAGAATGTCTACGCCAAACGGAAGAAGAGTATTGGCAGCGAGAAGAGCTAAAGGTAGAAAAAGTCTATCGATCAGTTCTGCAAGAGCTAAGAGATAATTCTCACTTTACAATATACAGATTATGCTTGAAAATAAGTTTTTTCAGGCATTTTTTGTTGTTAAATTTTCCTAATTTTTAGGTTTGTAAACCATCTTTTTTCTATTTTTAATTTCTGAAATTTATTTTTGGAAAAAGCCTTTAAAAATTGAATTTATGCCACACACACATATTACCGGAGACAATATTATTAATCTTCAGCACGCAAAAATTACTCAGAAAAATTTCACTGTGCTTACCGATGTTAATCTTAATATAAAGAAAGGCAGATTCTGCTACCTTATCGGGAAAACCGGTTCCGGTAAAAGTTCGCTTCTGAAAACTTTATACGGACATATTCCTTTGGTTGCAGGACATGGTGAAGTTGTTGGTTTTGATCTGGCAAAAATGAAAGCATCAGAGGTTCCAAATTTGAGAAGAAAACTGGGAATTGTTTTTCAGGATTTCCAATTACTATCTGACAGAACGGTCGAAAAAAACTTAAAATTCGTTTTGGAAGCTACCGGATGGAAAGACAAAGTAAAAATGGATGAGCGCATCAATGAAGTACTTTCCAGTGTAAACATGAAAGGTAAAAAGCATAAAATGCCACACGAACTTTCCGGAGGCGAGCAACAGCGTATTGCCATTGCAAGAGCATTATTGAATCATCCTGATCTGATCTTAGCTGATGAGCCGACAGGAAACCTGGATCCGGAAACATCTAACGAAATCATGACTTTACTAAAACAGGTTGCTGCAGAAAACGGAGCTGCCGTGGTGATGGCAACGCATGATTACCATATGATTCAAAACTTCCCGGGAGAAGCTATCAGATGTGAAGACGGGAAAGTTTCCGTATTGGATACCGCAGAATTATTTGAATAAAATTATGTTTTAAAAACATGAAATTCTTTGGTGAGTTCAAGATATTGGTCTGAGTATTTTCTCGGACTTTTTTCTATCACAAAATCAGATTGGTCTAAAATTTTTTCATGAAGAGAAAATTCTAAAATCAGCCTTTTTATTTTTGAATTTTTAATTCCGTAAATGTTGATTTTCCGACTTATAAACAATTGATTTTCTTTTGCAATCTCTATAAAATCTTCTCCAACTTCTAAAGGTATAATCACAGAAAAAATTCCGTTTTCTGAAAGTAATTTTGACGATTTTGAAATTAATTGCTGGAAATTCAGTTCAATAGTTTGTCTTGCTATAACATCTTTTCCGGAATGGTTTTCTTCAAAATAAGGTGGATTTGAAACAATTAAATCAAACTTTTTATCACTTTTAAATGTTTTAAAATCCTGAAGAGTATTGTTTAATCTTAAATGAAAAATTGAGTGCTGAAAATTGAGTTTTGTAACATTTACCGCTTCTTGATTAATATCAAGACCCAAAATTTTTACCTGTGAATTTCTTTGGGCAAGCATTAAAGACATTAATCCTGTACCGGTTCCGATTTCTAAAGCATTTTCAGCAAAATCAACATTTGCCAAAGCACCCAGTAATAGACCATCTGTTCCTACACGGAAAACATCGGCAGACTGTTGAATTTCGAACTGTTTAAATTTAAATGGCTTCACTAGAGATTGGTTGGGAGCGTAATCGTGAATGTAGAACCTTTTCCGACTTCAGATTTTACTGTTATTTGCCCTTTATAATCTTCCACCATTTTTCTGACCATAGATAAACCTAATCCCATCCCGCTGTTTTTTGAAGTAAAATTAGGCTCGAAGATTCTTTCATACATATTCTCAGCAATCCCTACTCCGTTATCCTGTATTGAAATATTAACTTTTCTCTGATGCTGCTCGATATCTACATTTACCAGAAGATCCCGATCTTCACTTTGTGCCTGTTTTGCATTGGTGATAAGATTGGTGATGATTCTGAAAGGTAAATTCTATCCATATTCACCATTACATTGGCTTTATTTGAATGAACAAATATCTGATCATCATTGAAAACTCTGAGAATATCATCAATTTCTGTATTAAGATTGATGACTTCATTATTTTTTTCCGGAAGCTTAGCAAATTCTGAAAAAGCTGAGGCTACCGTTGCGATTAAATCAATCTGATCCACCATTGTTTTGCTTAATTTTTTTACCTTTTCAGTGATATTGGGATCATTAGGATCAAATTTTCTCTCGAAATTCTGAATAGTTAATTTCATGGGTGTCAAAGGATTTTTCACCTCATGCGCAACCTGTTTTGCCATTTCGCGCCACGCTTCTTCGGATGCCTTGAAGCGGAGTCTTTCTCTTTGATCCTGAATCTGAAGAATCATTCTGTTATAAGCTCTTGCCAAAGCATTAAGCTCATCATTTTTATAATATTTTATAGGACGCATTTCATTTTCGAAAAGCGTAATCCTTGTAATCATGTCGGAAAATTTAGTAATATTTTTTGCAAGATTGACAGAAGTCACCCAACTCAGCCAAACGCTGAACGCAATTAAAATAATATCAACAATCAGGATATAAACTACGTATTTATGAAGTACATCAAGATAAGCAGATTCATTGTGATATAAAGGAATGTAAATCAAGCCGATGGGCTCCAGCATATTGTTTTTGAGCAGCAAATACGAAGATGTAAAAACAGCATCCTTAGAAGCATCATAACCTCTCACATCATATCTGGCTTTCGGTAGAAAGCAGTTTATTGAGAATATCAACAGGAATTTTTTTCTTATCAACTAGATTAGGATCTTTATTTGAAAGTAAATAATTGCCTTTCAAATCATAAATAATAATATCGTGCTGATTGATGTCTGCGATTTCAAAAATTTTATTTTTTAAAACCACAGGAAGATCTTTAGTCTGCGTGGTAGAAAGACTCACTGCATAATCTAAGAATCTCATCACAGCGTTGGTTTTCTCCTGCATATCGATCTTACTCTGCTGTAGAGAATTATTTCTCAAAACAAAATATGGGACTAACGAAGAAGCTGCAACACTTAAAAGACATACGAGTAGAAAACCAAAAAAAACGCGGTTTCTTAAACTATATCCTTTATATTTATTAAACGACATTCTGTTTGTTAATTAATTTAGCGATGTATTTACCTACAATATCAAATTCAAGGTTAACTTTATCTCCTGTTTTCACATTTCTCATATTGGTATATTCCCAAGTATAAGGGATTATAGCAACAGAAAACTGAAAATCTCCGCTTTTGGCAACAGTAAGACTAATTCCATTCATTGTAATTGAACCTTGCGGAACCGTCACAAAACCACTTTCTGAATTATACTGTACAGTAACAAAATAGCTGCCATCTTTGTTTTCAATATCAATTATCTCACCAGTTTGGTCTACATGCCCCTGAACAATGTGCCCGTCAAGCCTTCCGGTCATCATCATACAACGTTCAAGATTTACGATACTTCCCACTTCCCACTTTCCAAGATTGGTTTTTTCTAAAGTCTCATTGATCGCAGTAACAACATATTGACTTTCGGAAATCTCAATTACCGTAAGACAACAGCCATTGTGAGCAAGACTCTGATCGATCTTTAATTCATGGGTAAAGGGGCAGCTTAGAGTAAAATTAATATTGCTGCCGTTTTCTTCAATTTTTTCAATAACTCCTACCGCTTCAATAATTCCTGTGAACATATTATTTTTTGCTAAATTTGTAAAATTATAATCTTCAAAGATAATCAAAATGAGCCCAAAAAACCATAAAGTACGAGTAGGAATTTCAATTGGTGACTTCAACGGCATCGGCCCGGAAATCATCATGAAATCTCTGAAAGACAAAACCATCACAGACTTCTTTACCCCAATTATTTTCGGCTCAGGAAAATTATTCACTTACCAGAAGAATATTTTTAAACTCAATCTGAATTTCAATTATATCACAGAAACTTCACAGGCTCAAAACGGAAAGCTTAATATGCTTAACTTGGTGAAAGATAGTTCTAACGTAGAATTAGGCAAACCAACAGAAGAATCTACCAAAATGGCGATCGACTCTTTAGAAGCCGCAACAGAAGCTTTGATGAAAGGGGAAATTGATGTTTTGGTTACTGCACCGATTAATAAAGATGAAATGGTGAAAATGGGTTTCAAACACGCAGGTCACACCGGTTATCTGGAAGAAAAATTCAACAAAAAAGGTTTGATGTTTTTGGTAACAGATGGTTTAAAGGTTGCCGTATCTACACATCACATCCCGATCTCTCAGGTTGCAGAAAATATTTCTAAAGAAAAAATAAAAAAACAAATTAAAGCACTGAACCAAACTTTGATTGAAGATTTCTCTATTTCAAAACCAAAAATTGCGGTTTTAGGTTTAAATCCGCATTCCGGCGACGGCGGTGTGATTGGAAATGAAGAAATTGAAATCATTTCACCAGCCATCAAAGAACTTTCAGATCAGGGAATTCTGGCTTTCGGACCATTTCCAGCAGACAGCTTCTTCCAACCGAGCAAATATAAAAGCTTCGATGCGGTTTTAGCAATGTATCACGACCAGGGTTTGGCTCCATTTAAAACTTTGGCTTACGAAGAAGGGGTAAATTATACAGCAGGACTTCCTTTTATCAGAACTTCACCGGATCATGGTGTGGCGTATGATATTGCAGGAAAAAATATTGCTGATGAGCAGAGCTTTACAGAAGCGATTTTCATGGCGATTAAAATATTTAAAAACAGAAGCGATTACAAAGAAATGATGAGCAACAGACTTCAACCAAGAAGAATGCCTTCAGATAACGGGATTGACGAAGATCTTCCTGTAGAAAGTGAAATATAAATTGCAAACTCAATTAAAATCAATTTTGTTATACATTTTATTTGTAATATTAAAATAATTGCATATTTTTGCACACTCATTTTATGGACAAGTTAAGAAACTACGATATAAGCTTTTCCGGACTGAAAATCGGTAAGCACGAGTTCAGGTTTGAGATAGATAAAGAGTTCTTTCAATTATTCGAAACTGAACAGGAATTTACAAATCCTAAGATAGATGTAGAAGTTTTTTTAAATAAGCACACTACATTTTTAGAATTTGAAGTCAAAGTAGATGGAAAGGTAGAACTCGTTTGTGATATTACAAACGACAGTTTTGAACACACCATTGAAAACCAAATCGGTATTTTAGTAAAATTCGGGGAAGCATATGATGAAAGCGAGGAAGATGTAGTTACCATTCTCACTAACGATCATGCGTTCAACGTAGCACATTTGATTTATGAAAATGTAGCACTGTCAATACCCATGAAAAAAATATCACCTAATATAAGTGATGAAGATTTGGCAATTCTTGAAAAATTCAGTCCGAAAGAAATTGAGGAAAAAGAACAGGAAGTTGACCCGAGATGGGAAGCTTTGAAGAAATTAAAAGATAAAAATTAAAAATAATAATAATATGATGAGATGATGCAAAGATCTCATCGCTCATCAAATTAAAAAAGTTATTACAAAATGGCACATCCAAAGAGAAGACAGTCGTCTACAAGAAGAGATAAGAGAAGAACTCATTACAAAGCAGTAGTTCCTCAATTGGCAAAAGATGCAACTACAGGAGAAATGCACTTGTACCACAGAGCGCACTGGCATGAAGGGAAATTATACTACAGAGGAAAGGTAGTATTGGAAAAAACAGTAGAAACTACTACAGAAGAAGATTAAGAGATTTTTAGTTTAAAAACCTCTATTTAATACAAAAACCACTCAATTTTAATAAAAATGAGTGGTTTTTTGTTGCTTTTTATGTTTTTTTGGTATCTTTGACGACAAATCAAATATCAATTTTATGGACATTAAAGACATACAGAATCTTATTAAGTTTGTATCTAAAGCTGAAGTTTCAGAAGTTAAATACAAGACCAAAGATTTCGAAATTACTATTAAAACACCACTTGGAGGTAACGAGGTAAGCTATGTTGCTCAACCTGCAATGTATCAGCAGGCTCCTCAGCAAGCAGCTCCGGGTCATGCTCCTGCAGCAGTTTCTCCATCAGAAAAAACTGAAGCGGTTTCTGAAGATAGTAAATATGTTACTATTAAGTCTCCAATGATCGGAACTTTCTACAGAAAACCTTCTCCGGATAAAGATGTTTTCATCAATGTAGGTGACGAAGTTTCTAACGGAAAAGTAGTTTGCGTAATCGAAGCGATGAAATTATTCAACCAAATCGAATCTGAGATAAGCGGTAAAATTGTTAAAATTTTAGTGGATGATGCTACTCCGGTAGAATATGACCAACCATTATTCTTAGTAGATCCATCTTAAGGAATTTTAGATGAAAGATTATAATTTTAGATGAAAATTGCTTCATTTAAAATAATTTAAAATTCAGAATTTAAAATTTAAAATTTCAGAGAGATGTTCAAAAAAATATTAATTGCCAATCGTGGCGAAATTGCAATGCGTATTTTACGTACTTGTAAAGAAATGGGAATCAAAACTGTTGCGGTATACTCTACTGCCGATAAAGACAGTCTTCATGTAAGATTTGCTGACGAAGCCGTTTGTATCGGTCCGCCAATGAGCAAAGATTCTTACCTGAGAATTCCAAACATTATAGCTGCGGCAGAAATCACTAATGCTGACGCAATTCACCCAGGTTACGGTTTCTTGTCTGAAAACGCAAACTTCTCAAGAATCTGTCAGAAAAACGGTATCAAATTTATTGGTGCAAGTCCTGAACAAATCGAGAGAATGGGAGACAAAGCGAATGCTAAAGCGACCATGAAAGCTGCAAATGTACCTTGTGTACCTGGTTCTGAAGGATTAATAGAATCTTACGAACATGCAGTAAAAACGGCTGAAGAAACAGGATATCCTGTCATGATCAAAGCGACTGCCGGTGGCGGTGGTAAAGGAATGAGAGCCGTTTGGAAAGCTGAAGATCTTAAAGAACACTGGGAATCTGCAATTCAGGAAGCGGTTGCAGCCTTCGGAAACGGTGGTATGTATATGGAAAAACTGATTGAAGAACCAAGACATATCGAAATTCAGGTTGCAGGTGACCAATATGGTAAAGCCTGTCACCTTTCTGAAAGAGACTGTTCTGTACAAAGAAGAAATCAAAAATTGACTGAAGAAACGCCTTCTCCTTTCATGACTGACGAACTTCGTGAGAAAATGGGTGATGCAGCGGTAAAAGCAGCAGAATTTATCGGTTACGAAGGTGTGGGAACCATTGAATTCCTTGTTGATAAGCACAGAAATTTCTACTTCATGGAAATGAACACCAGAATTCAGGTGGAACACCCGATTACTGAGCAGGTAATTGATTATGATCTGATTAGAGAACAAATTCTTTTGGCAGCAGGAACTCCAATTTCAGGAATCAACCATTATCCAAAATTACATTCAATTGAGTGCAGGATCAATGCGGAAGATCCTTATGCTGATTTCAGACCTTCTCCGGGGAAAATCACAGGATTAAATATTCCTGGCGGTCACGGAATCAGAGTTGACACTCACGTTTATTCCGGATACACTATTCCTTCTAACTACGACTCAATGATTGCTAAATTGATTACTACAGCACAAACCCGTGAAGAAGCGATTGCAAAAATGAAGCGTGCTTTGGAAGAATTCTATGTAGAAGGTGTGAAAACTACTATTCCTTTCCACAGACAGTTGATGGAAGACGAAGCTTATCTTTCAGGAAACTACACTACAAAATTCATGGAAAGTTTTGTAATGGATAAGAAATATGATAATCACTAAAATTAGTTTTTTAAAATAATTTCAAAACTGCCTCAATTTGGGGCAGTTTTTTTCGCATTCGCCTTTCTCATATTAAATTATTAACTTTGTCAAAAAGCAAAAACAATATGTCAACAGCAGAACAAACCAAGAATTCACAGTATTTCATTGAACTCGAAGAAAAACATGGCGCACACAATTATCATCCGCTTCCTGTGGTTTTAGATAAAGGTGAAGGTGTTTTTGTTTGGGATGTTGAAGGTAAAAAATATTATGACTTTCTTTCGGCTTATTCCGCTGTTAATCAAGGACATTCTCATCCGAAAATCGTGGAAGCTTTGGTAAATCAAGCTAAAAAATTAGCTTTAACGTCAAGAGCATTTTACAATTCCAGTTTAGGAGAATACGAGAAAAAAATCACGACACTTTTCGGTTTTGATAAAGTTTTGCCGATGAACTCAGGAGCTGAAGCGGTAGAAACTGCAGTAAAATTAGCCAGAAAATGGAGTTATGAAGTCAAAGGAATTTCAGAAAACGCAGCAAAGATTGTTGTTTGTGAAAATAATTTCCATGGAAGAACCACGACAATTGTTTCTTTCTCGAATGATCCAGATGCCAACAAAAATTATGGTCCTTTTACCCCCGGATTTGTAAAAATCCCTTATAATAATCTTTCTGCTTTAGAAGAGGTTCTGAAAAATGATGCTCAAAATATTGCTGCATTTTTGGTTGAACCCATTCAGGGAGAAGCCGGAGTGTATGTTCCGGATGACAATTTTCTGAAAAATGCTTCAGAATTGTGTAAAAAATACAATGTTCTTTTCATTGCTGACGAAGTTCAAACAGGAATTGCAAGAACTGGTCGTTTAATTGCTTGTCATCACGAAAATGTACAACCCGATATTCTTATTTTAGGAAAAGCACTTTCAGGAGGAATGTATCCTGTTTCTGCAGTTTTGGCGAATGACGAAATCATGAACGTAATTAAACCTGGACAGCACGGCTCAACTTTCGGAGGAAACCCTATTGCTTGTGCAGTTGCCATTGCCGCTTTAGATGTTGTAGAAGAAGAAAATCTTTCGGAAAGAGCGGAAGAGCTTGGTCAATTATTCAGATCTGAAATTGAAAAAGTGATTGAAAAGTCTGATCTGATTACCAAAGTAAGAGGAAAAGGTTTGTTAAATGCCATTTTAATTAACGATAAACCAGAGAGTTCAACTGCCTGGAATCTTTGTTTAAAATTAAAAGAAAACGGATTATTAGCAAAACCAACCCACGGAAATATCATCAGATTAGCTCCGCCATTGGTAATTACAGAAGAGCAGTTATTGGATTGTGTGAGAATAATAGAGAAAACAGTTTTAGAGTATTAATGCATTATGAAAATTTCACTTTTAATTTCAACATACAATTGGCCGGAGGCTTTAGACTTATGTCTAAAAAGTGTGCTAAATCAAAAGGTACAGCCATTAGAAATTTTAATTGCCGATGATGGTTCTACATCTTCCACAAAGCATGTTGTTGAACGGTATAAGAAATTATCAAAAATCCCCATTATCTATATCTGGCATGAAGATCAAGGCTTTGAACTCGCTAAAATCAGAAATAAAGCTATAGCCATAGCTAAAGGAGATTATATTGTACAAATAGACGGAGATTTGATTCTTCATCCTTATTTTATAGCAGATCACAGAGATTTTGTAAAGCCTAACTCATTTGTAAGAGCAAGCCGAATATACATAGACCCCGTTTTATCCAAAAAAAAATTAAATAATAAAAAAATTGGCATTAATCCTTTTGCAAAGGGAATTACCAATTTTTTCAGTTCGTTCAGAATACCTTTATTATGGAGGAAATTTGAATCAAATTATAAAAACAGTGGTGATGAGCGTTGGGAAATTCATGGATGTAATATGGCTTTTTGGAAGAAAGACGCTATTGAAGTGAATGGTTATAATGAAGATTTTAAAGGCTGGGGTCCGGAAGATAAAGAATTTGTTGCACGCCTTTTGAATGCTGGAAAAGAAAAAAGATTTCTGAAGCTGGGTGGTTTAGTATTTCATATTCATCATCCAATCAATCAAAAAGAAAACTTAAAAAAAAATGAGCTTATTTTTGAAAACACTAAAAAAAATGGTGTAAAGTGGTGCGAAAATGGCATCAATAAATATCTTTAGAATATGAAAGTTGCCTTATTGATTTCTACATATAATTGGAAAACAGCCTTAGATCTTGTCTTACAATCTGTACAAAAACAGAATATACTTCCTGACGAGATCTTAATTGCTGATGACGGGTCAAAAGAAGATACTAAAAATCTTATTGAGAATTGGAAGTCAAAATTTACCATCCCTGTGAAGCACTTTTGGCACGAAGATAATGGCTTTAGAAAAACAATAATTTTGAATAAAGCTATCAAAGGAAGTGACGCAGATTACATTATTCAGATTGATGGAGATATAATTTTGAGTCCTAAATTTATTCAGGATCATATTCATGAACTGGAAAAAGGATTTTTCCTCAATGGAAGTCGCGCATTGATCAATGAAGAAAACACTAAAAAACTTCTAGAATCTGGAGTTCTTGATCTAAAACAAGCCAAAAAAAATATTAAAAATAAGATAAATGCAACCCGCTTACCGCTGTTATCTAAATTTTTCAGAAAAGATCATATTAAATCTGATAATGTAAAAGGATGTAATTTTTCTTTCTGGAAAAATGATTTTATTGCCGTAAATGGGTATAATAATGAGATGAATGGTTGGGGACATGAAGATATTGAGCTGGCTGGCCGACTGAGTAATATTGGGATAAAACAGCGTCGCCTGAAAATGAAAGCGGTGTGCTATCATCTTCATCACTTCTATTTTGACAGGCAAAACGAGAATAAAAATTTTAACACTTACAAAAATGTTGTTGAAAATAAAATTATAACTTGCGAGAATGGTTATAGGCAGAGCTAAAAAACTCTCTGCAAAACATTTGTTCATATCACTCCGTTGAGAATTTAAATAAATCACATGAATGATAATAAATTATTTATCATGGAATTTTTCTAAAAGTGTTAAATTTGAATCAGGTTTAATATCAATCGCCGATAGAGAGAATTTACCCGTTGTCCCAAAAGAATTTATTGTACACTCTACAAAAATTTGGAAATTCTCATTTTGATGTGCATTAGATACTTGTTGCTGCCGGTAAATAGAAGCCACCACAATGGCTAATAAAAAGTTTATTTAGCCCCCAAATATTGGGCGCTACATCCCCTAAAAGCACTGAAAAACCATGCATACTCTATAATGTAATGCAGTACAAATATGTATAGTCTACAACGCAAATGATGAGAAAGATTATATCAGAGATTATAATGTATTTGTTAGAAAGAAAAAATGAGTAAACACGATATAAAAAAAAGGCACCGAATACTACTTTGGAAAAAGATAAAGTATTCTATAAAATCTTATTTTATAAAACCAAAGGCACTTTTTGTTGATTTTTTACCATTGGAACTTATAAATGATGATTTTTGCACTATTCAGACTATTGTAAAACCATCAGTAAAAATAAAAACATATCTTCCTAAAAGAATATTGGAGGAGCAAAAATATGTAGAAACCTATACACCGGAGATCAAAATTTTTTTACTAAAAAATGTAATGATAACAGGTAATTCTTCATTCTTTGTAGCAATAAATAAAAATAAGATTTTTTACGAAAAACTGCATACTGATAATAGGTCCATTTATCTTTACGAAGATAGAAATTTAGGATTCCATTCACATTCTTTAGCTAAAATAAGAAATTATGACATCAAAGAATATCCTTATGACGCAATATATTTTGGAGGGATTTTTACATATAATTATTATCACTTTTTGATTGACATTCTTTCTAAGACACAATTTTTGGAATCTGTCCCAAATTCTAAATCGTTAAAAATAGTTTTAGATTCTTCTATCAGGGAAAATGAAAACTTGAAAACCGTTGCCCAATTTTTCTTAAAAGATTATGATGTAGAATATCTCGAAAACGAGTATTTCCACTCCTTTAAAAATCTGTGGTTTATCAACACTCCCAACCCAACCATTCCGAATGTTATGGATGGAACTAAATATGAGGCAGATTTTACAAAGATTTCTCCAGAGTCAATTGATTATATCCGCAAAACCTGTTTTGCAAATTATAATTTTGAAAAAGTAAATGTAAAGACTGTCTCAAAAGTATTCATTGCAAGAAAATCTGTATTTAGAAAATATAATGAAGATGAACTGTTAAATATTGCTAAAACCTATGGTTTTGAACCAGTATATTTTGAAAATCTTAATATTCATGAGCAGATATTTATCATGAATAATGCCGATTATATCATCGGTGCAAGTGGAGCAGCATGGACAAATCTTTTGTTTTCTAAACCAAATAGCAAAGGTCTCACATGGCTGGGAACTGTTTGGGGAGATTTTTCTGTATTCTCCACGATTGCAACGTTGGTTAATTTTAATTTATATTATCTTCGGAATGAGAGCAAAACTCAGAATTTCCATGAAGATTATACAATAAATCCACAACTTTTTGAAGAGCATATTACCAAACTATTAGAAATATGATAAAAATACATGAAAGTACTTTAAAAATCAGAACTTCAATTGATGCCAATTCTACTATTCTTTCGACAAAATTCTGAAAAGTTTCCAAAGTGGATGTATCAGCTGACAGAACAAAATAAAAATTTTTAAAAGAATCTTGATCAGTATATTGGTATTAAATACAGCTGCCAATGGTTTAGAAATTGATATATTAAAGAAACCATAAATCGTTTTTAATGAACAAAAAACCATTAGTAAGCCTGATTATCATAACAATGAATCATGAAAGATTTATTGAGCAGGCATGCCGTTCAGCCTTTTCTCAAACCTATCAGAATCTAGAGATTATTCTGTTGGATAATAATTCTAATGATGAAACATTTAACAAAGCAAAAACGATACTCTCAGATTGTAAAACTCCCCATAAATTAATACAAAATACAGAATGTTATGGCATTGCAAAAAACCTGAACATTCTTGTTTCTTATGCCTCGGGCGACTATGTAACCATTCTTTCGGGAGATGACTGGCTCCCCGAAAACAGCATTGAAGAGAAAATAAAGTTTCTTAGCGAGCAAAAAGTTGATTTTGCCTTATCTGACGGCTACAGATATATTCAGGATGAAAATAAAACCGTTAATGCTTATTCTGAAAAAGCTAAAAGAAAAATCATCAACAATCTCGACCAGTTTTTCCACATCAATATTACGCATAATGAACCTTTTAATGTCGGTGTTATTGTTAAAAAAGAACTTCTCGTAAAACACCCTTTCGATGAAGAAGTATATGCCGAAGACTGGGATATGAATTTAAGGCTAACTTTTTTGGGCTATAAAATAGGATTTATCGACAAAAAACTATTTTATTATAGAATTTTACCTCAAAGTTTATCCAAAAACTGGGATTTAATGGAAATCTCCTATAAGAAAATAACTGCAAAATATATGGACTACATTAATGCAGATAAAAAGCTGAAAAAGAACTATGAAGTCAATTTGCTTAGATACAAATTTGAGAAAAGGTTATCAGGCATCACTTCAGAAACAGAAAGAAAAAAACTAATAAAACAGTGGAAAAAAGAAAAATATAAAATAAAATACAACCAGCCGATATTATTTTTCAAGTTGTTACTCTTAAAATAATCGCTTGAAAAAAATTATTCTCTATCATACTCATCCTCCAATCTCACAATATCATCCTCACCAAAATAAGTTCCGGTTTGCACTTCTATAAATACAAGAGGTTTATCAGAAAAATTCATTATTCTGTGTTTGGAACCTTGTGGAATGAAAACACTTTCACCGTAGGAGAGATGAATCTCTTTTTCGTCTAAAATAACCACGGCTTTTCCTTCTACGATAGTCCAAAACTCTTGTCGGTGATGGTGGTACTGGTAAGAAAGCTTTTGCCCGGGATTTACTTCAATTTTTTTAAGTTTATAAGTAGATTTGTCCTCCAAAACATAATATTTCCCCCATGGTCTCTCGCCTATTTCTAACATAATGACAAATTTTCAACGAATGTAATTAAAATACTTTTGTAAAACCAAAATCGAAATTAAATTTTCTACATTTTTATTATTAAACTGAGCTCTGTATTCTTTAGCATTTTGTATAATTTCTTGAGCTTCAGCCTCGTGGTCAATATAATATTGTAGTTTTTCTTCCAGATTGCTATAATCTTCACTGATTCCTATAAAGTGTTCATCAGGTCTCAACATACCTTCCATATACCAGGTTTCCATCTTGAGTTGCGGAGATACTGCGATAGAATTTGAAGACATAATCCACTTCAGATTTGTTGCTACATCATTACCTTCTAAACTGAGGATAAATTTACTTTTAAGATGATCTGCAATACTTATTTTTGGTTTTATCCACGCAGGGTTACCGCCATTTTTATTTACCTGCCCAAGATCACACAATGTATTATTGAAGTGATTTTCATAAAATTTAATTCGATGCTCCTGAAAAACTGCTGCCCTGCCAATCATCTTATTTTCTTTTTGTGAATAGTTTAAAGAATCTTGTACAGAAACAAAATGTCTGGCCTTATCTAAATTTAACAGGATATTATTTTCATTATTCCCGTTGATGGGACGGCTCTTTGTAATCATCGGAAAATTCAAGATGGTATTGATGTCACCAAATGCAAAATCAATCAAATGATTTTCAGGAAAATATCGTGCGTATTCATACGTGTCAAAATAATATGCTTTAGGAGTTTTGGGCATAAGCAAATCTCTAATGCGTGTACCTTGATGGGCAACCTCTGTCGGGGAATGTATTTTATTATAATAATCTACTCTTCTTTCAACATTGTTGAGCTCTTCTTTAGAAAGCACGCTATAAAGATTATTTATTTTTTTTCTAATGATTTTACAGGAAATATACCCCTTGCAAAACCCTGAATATAAAAGGATAATTTATTTTTTTTTATAACCCTGGTCATGATACATAATATAAATCAAAAATACGTTAATCTATTCATTTTTCTTAGATTTGCACTATAATTTCAATAAATGAGTAAAGTAAGAGTCCGTTTTGCACCAAGTCCTACGGGACCATTGCATTTGGGAGGTGTAAGAACTGCGTTGTATGATTATCTTTTTGCTAAAAATCAAGGTGGTAAATTTGTTTTGAGAATCGAAGATACCGATACAGCAAGATATGTAGAAGGAGCCGAAGATTACATTGAAGAAGCTTTAGAATGGTGCGGAATCATCCCGGACGAAAGCCCAAAAAAAGGTGGGAAATTTGCCCCTTACAGACAATCTGAAAGAAGGGATATATATGACAGATACACAGAGCAGATTTTAAAAACAGACTACGCCTATATTGCTTTTGATACCGCTGAAGAGCTGGATGCCATCCGAGCTGAGTATGAAGCAAAAGGAGACGTTTTTTCTTACAATAATATTTCGAGAAACAGTTTAAGAAACAGTCTTGCACTCTCTGAAGACGAAGTACAGCAACTTCTGGATAAAAAAACGCCTTATGTTGTAAGATTCAAAATGCCGGTCGACAGAACTTTAGGTTTAGTAGACATTATCCGAGGAAATTCTGCTGTAAATACCAACACTTTAGACGATAAAGTTTTAGTAAAAAACGATGGAATGCCTACTTACCATTTTGCCAATATCATTGATGACCACGAAATGGAGATTTCTCACGTTATCCGTGGTGAAGAATGGTTACCCTCTTTAGGTCTTCATATTTTATTATATGAAGCAATGGGTTGGGAAGCTCCTGAGTTTGCGCATCTTTCTTTAATTTTAAAACCTGAAGGAAAAGGGAAATTAAGCAAAAGAGACGGTGATAAATTCGGATTTCCGGTATTTCCTTTAAATTTTAAAGATGCCGAAACCGGAAATATTTCTAAAGGTTTTCGAGAAGAAGGTTATCTTCCGGAAGCTTTCATCAACATGGTCGCACTTTTAGGCTGGTCTCCTGCTGATGACAAAGAAATTTTGTCTCTGGAAGAAATGGCAAAAGAATTTGATTTAAATAAGGTTCACAAGGCCGGAGCAAGATTCAGCAAAGAAAAAGCGGAATGGTTTAACCATCAGTATATTCAATCAAAATCGGATGACGAATTGCTTCAAATTTTAAAAAATTCAGATTTAAATTTAAATATTGAGGATGAAAAATTATTAAAAATTATTCATCTGATGAAAGAGAGAGCAACCTTCCCGAAAGATATTTACGAAAACGGAAAATTCTTTTTTGAAGCACCCACTTCTTACGACGAAAAAGCTTCTAAGAAAGCCTGGAACGAGGAAACCTCAACTCTTTTGACTGAATTTTCTGTCATGCTGAGCGATATAGAAGCATTCATTTCAGAAAACATTAAGCAAAGCTTACATGATTTTGCAGAGAATAATGGCATCGGTATGGGAAAAGTAATGATGCCTCTGCGGTTGGCTTTGGTTGGAGAACTAAAAGGACCGGATGTTCCTGATATTCTGGAACTCGTTGGAAAACAAGAAAGTATCGCAAGAATAAGCAATGCTATAAATAATTTTAAATAAATTTTCATAATTTTTCATACATTTGAAAGATTTAATTTACTTCAAGAATGGAATATTTAAGTTTCGAACTTCCTATAAAAGAGCTGATGGATCAGTATCAAACCTGTTCACTGGTAGGAGAAGAAAGTGGTGTTGATGTAAAATTAGCATGCAGTCAGATCGAGGATAAGATTATAGATACCAAAAAACAGATCTATGGTAATCTCACCCCTTGGCAAAGAGTACAGTTATCGCGTCATCCCGATCGCCCTTATACCATAGATTATATCAATGGTATGGTAGACAAGGGAAGTTTTCTGGAACTTCACGGTGACAGAAACTTTGCAGATGATCCTGCAATGATCGGAGGTTTGGCTACATTAGATGGTCAAAAAGTAATGATCATCGGTACTCAAAAAGGAAGAACAACCAAAGAAAGACAACACAGAAGATTCGGGATGCCAAATCCTGAAGGATACAGAAAAGCATTAAGACTGATGAAGTTGGCCGAAAAGTTTAGAATTCCTGTAATCACTTTAGTCGACACACCGGGAGCTTATCCGGGATTGGAAGCTGAAGAGAGAGGACAAGGTGAAGCCATTGCAAGAAATATTTTTGAAATGACCATGCTTAAAACTCCTATTTTCACTTACATTATCGGTGAAGGAGCGAGTGGCGGAGCTCTGGGAATTGGTGTCGGTAACAAAGTTTATATGCTTGAAAACACTTGGTATACCGTAATTGCACCGGAAAGCTGTTCTTCAATCTTATGGAGAAACTGGGATCACAAAGAAGATGCTGCAAACGCACTGAATCTGACTCCAAAAGATGCTTTAAGAGAAAAATTCATCGACGGAATCATAGAAGAACCGCTTGGTGGAGCGCATTATGATCCTGAAACTACCTATTTAAATTTAAAAGCTTCAATTTTACAAAACATCAAAGCTTTTTCAAAATTCACAGGCAAAGAACTGGAAACCCAAAGACAAGACAAATTTATTGCGATGGGGCAATTTAAAGGATAAAATAAAAGGTAGCTTAGAATTTTCTAAGTTACCTTTTTTAGTTTTATTTATTGAATAGCTTTTAATCAATTGACATCTTTCATTTCAAGTTTTGCAGTTTTTAAAATAAGTTCTGTTGCTTCATAAAATTTCCCGTGATATTCTTTTGACATTCCATAAGTATAAACTTTTTTTCGGCATTGCCTTTTTTAAAGTAAATAGAATTACTTCCGCCATCTGAAATCCCAACAAAGGAATTTTCTTTTTTGGGCAACTCTAGATCTTCTTTTTTTATACTTACAATAATATCAGAAATCTGTTGATACTGCTGATAGGAAATTCTTTTGTTATCAAAATATTCTCCTTTGCTAAAAATCTTTACTATTACAGGTCTTTTTCTCTTTTTGTGAGTAGGAATTAATGTAATTGTTAACTTATCTCCACCTATTACAACTGCATTCATATGATTAAACTGAATGAACTCAGGATTAATATTTGTTGTACAAGAATTTAAAAAGATAACGAAACAGATTAATATAAAACTTCTCATTTATTGTTTTGTTAATGTAATGTCTTTCGGGAAATTAATTGGCCAATCACCATGCTGTGTTACATAAGCATTGTGGATACAGTTTTCATTATAATAACTAGGATCAAACTCTAATTTTAAAGTCATTTGGGTAGAAGTGATATTTATAATATGTATAGTTGCTGTTTTTCTGCACATATTATCAGGATAGAAAATAATAGTATCTTTTCCTGGATATACTAAACTTGGGAATATACCCCAAAATTCAGGACTTAGTGTATCAAAATTAGTTATTCTATCTATTTCAATGTTACCATTGACATTTACTATTTTTCTTTCACCTAAAATTTTATCCATATAATAAGGATGATCATCACTATAATAATATTTTATTTTTCTGAAATCGAGATAAACAGTTTTTCCATTCAAGCTTCCTGTCCATACCCCTACATATTTATCCAATTCATTATTGGTATCTTTAATGTAGGCATTATCAGGAACATCATATGGACTTGTATTTAGAGGATATATTTGTGCTTTGCATGATAAAGCAAAAAACGAGATAAGTATGATAAATAAGTGTTTCATAATTTTATATTTTATTGTGGACATGGGGTTGTTTTTCTGTTTCCGTTTTCCAGATAGAGTTCTGTATTACCACTGTTTTCTACTTTAAAGAATTTTAAATCAGGTACATTGAGTTTATCTTTCATAAATTTCATAAATTCTTTTTCTACCTTTTCCATATTGTAAGATATACCCGATGCTCCAGCAGACGCAGAAGACCTTAACATACTAACATATTTGTCATTTAAAATCTTAAATTCTTGTTGTGTGAAATTTTGAAAAGGTGTTGCTCCGATACCATCATATGTCATCGTATAGCTTCCCCAACTTGTTACTACCGTATAGGAAAGATTATTGAGATCAATCTTGGGATTATTGGTTGGGATGTCGTTCCATGATTTTGCCCATACAATCCATTCGTTGAAACGTATAATATCTCCGGGTGAAAAGATAGGATAAATTCCGTCATAATGAGTATGCATAAATGCATAAGTTGTTGGATGAAATGTGAATTTTACTTCTGAAGACCCTAAAGGACTATCTAAAAACTGCGGTTGTGCACCGAGAGAAAGAGTATATCCTGTTTCTCTTTTTAAATCAGTTTTTCCTTTTAGAGTATTTGCACTTGAAACAAATTGAGGATTGGTAGTAGTTGCCTTTGTTCTTGTACATGGATCTTCCTCTTCCTCCGGTTCATTTCCACCGCCACCACCAAGTCCGGGATAAGTGTAGCCGCCTTCACCATTACCACCGTCACATTGTCCGTACTCGTTGATAAAGCCAAGACATTCGTCTTTTAATGCTTTGCATTTGATGATCGATACCGGAGATCCCCAAGATCCCGGTCCATCAGGATTACTTTCATCATCAGGATACCACATACTTACCCATTGCCGGGTACAGGTAATGGTGTTGGTCTGTGCCGTAGAGCCATCCGGCATCCCTGCTTTTTTAATTTTCGCAAAAACCAAAGCCTGGAAAAATGAAAGATCACTTTCATCTTTTGTGTAATAGAAGTAGATCTTCTTTCCATGTCTCGGTACTTTCAGCACCGAGGTTACTTTTCCGTTGTCTACGATTGGCACTGCAACGAAGCTTTCGTCAAAGCTCTCTACTGTCGTGGAATAGTCCCAGTAAGGGATTCCGTTTACTTTTTTGATATCTGCCTCGTTTTCGGCATAGACTTTCATTACATTGGTAATGTACTTTTCGTCCTGTTTCCAGAGACTTTTGTTGGCGTATTCTGTAGAGGAAGGGTCAGATGAAGAGTAGACTTCATCATGAATACAGGAATAAAGAGACAGCAGCACTGTCATCATCAAGCAGAGCCTGAACAATAGATTTTTTTTCATAATCATTGTGTGTTTTAATGGGTTAAATATATAAATAATTTACATGACAAAAGTGAAAAATATTTTTTGTGATACAAAACCTATTTTTGCATAGTTTACCCTATTATCGGGTAATATTGTAAGAGAAAATTATTTTATATTTGTTTATAAAATAATTGATATGACCAACAACGTTGCAGAAAAAATAAAAAGACTGAGAAAATCTAAAGGATTTTCTCAGGATGATATGGCAGAAAGAATGCATATTTCACAATCTGCATACGCAAGAATAGAAAATGGAGAAAGCCACTCCTGGGCTGCTCACATCGAAAAGTTGAGTGAAATCTTAGAAGTAAAGCCCGAAGATTTTTTAACGGATGAGACGAATAATTTTAGCAGTTTAGATCAATTGGGTGGTTTCGCTTTTCAAAATGTTGGAACTATTACTACGATAAATTCATTCTTATCTGAAAAACTTGTTGAGCAATACGAAGAACGCATCAAAGAATTAAAAGAACAGGTGCAAGAATTGAAGGAAGAACTGAGAACAGTAAAGAATAAGTAAAAAATGATATAAAAAAATAGGGTAAGAAAATTCTTACCCTATTTTTATTCTTTTAATCAGCTACATCCAGCTGTATCTCAATATCTTTATTGATCTTTTTCAAGGAAGAATATTTTGCATCGCACACCATGGTTGTCAGCACATACTCTCCTTTCTCAATCAGAATAAAATTTTGTCCTTTAGCCGGAACATCAATATTGTAATATTTTTTTCCGCTGATTTTTACAATCAATCGGCAGTTTGATTTATTTTTAATATTGATATACGCTTCCTTATCACTGGGATCATGATTGAAAATATGAGTAAGCAGTGAAGCTGTTTTTTTTGATTTGTCACTGGGCTCTGCTTTTTTGCTGGTGCTTCCCACACTTGCATACGTCACGTTTCTTTCGGGGGAAGCGGTTCCTGATGTATTTGAGGCTAGAGCTTTACTTTTATTAAGCTCATTGTTGCTTACGATTTTTTCAATTTTACTTTTGCTTAATGGCTTAATGGTAGGTTTTGCTTCCGGTGAATTGTCTGCCATGATAATGGTAATCAGTTTTTTCTTAAAAAAATCTGATTTTGCATGACCCGGATTTTGCTTTAGAAATCCGGCAATAATTCTGGGTTCGGTAGAAGTTTCAGCTTCGGCTTCTGTATATATGATGACTGTTTCTTTTTCGGCAACTACTTTTGTTTTGGCTTTTTTCTTCTTCTGAGAGAAGCTCAGGCAGAATATGGAGAGAAAGAAGATTAGAAATATTTTTTTCATCGAGTAAAAACTTTAAAAATTTATTAAATAATACTATAACGTGAAAAGTCATTTTTTAGTTTATCATTAAAATCATTATCTTTGCACATCTTTAAATTAAACTATTAAAGTTAATCATAATTTTAAATAAAAAAATAATAAATATTATGTCTTATTCACCAGCTGCTGCAGACGTAGCAAAATTGAGAAACCAAACAGGTGCAGGTATGATGGACTGCAAGAAAGCTTTAGTTGAAGCAGAAGGAGACTTCGAAAAAGCAGTTGATATCCTTAGAAAAAAAGGACAAAAAGTTGCTGCCAACAGAGCTGACAGAGAATCTACTGAAGGAGCAGTAATTGCAAGAGTAAACGAAGACAACACTCTGGGTGCTGTAATTTCTTTAAACTGCGAGACTGACTTTGTTGCAAAAAACGAAGCTTTCGTAGAATTGGCTTACGAATTGGCAGAGATGGCAATTTTCGCTGCTACTAAAGATGAATTATTGGCTACAGATTTCCACGGTGTAACGGTTGCTGAGAAATTAATCGAACAAACCGGAGTTATCGGTGAGAAAATCGAAATCGGAGCATTCGAGAGAATCGAAGGACCTTTCTTGGGAGCTTACATCCACGCTGGAAACAAAATCGCTTCTATCACTGCGCTTTCTGCTAAAGTAGACGGAGCGGACGAAGCTGCAAAATCTGTTTCTATGCAGGTTGCTGCGATGAACCCAATCGCTCTTGACGAGACTATGGTTTCTCAGGAAACGATTGATAAAGAATTGGAAATCGAAAGAGAATTGCTTGCTAAAGAAGGAAAACCTGCAAACATTATCGATAATATCCTTAAAGGTAAAATGCAGAAATTCTATAAAGAAAATACTTTGGTACACCAGTCTTTCATTAAAGATGGAGGAATGTCTGTTGCTGAATATGTAAAATCTGTAAACGGAGACTTGAAAGTTACAGGATTTGTAAGAGTAAGTTTAACTTAATCAATCTTTCAAACAATATATAATCCCGGTGAATTTTTCATCGGGATTTTTTTATGATCAAAATTAAGGATATTAACAAATTATGAAGTTTCTAATGAAATATTCACATCTGTATTAAATCTAAACACATGTTAAAAATAATTTGTAATATTTTGATTATTAATACTTAAATTTGTCGCCCTTGAATTTTAGGTATGAAAAAATTTTTACTAAGTCTTTTTACTTTTCTGTCTTTATTGGTGAATGCTCAATTAGATACTGATCATTGGTTTGCACCTATATCAGCAAGTGCAGGAACAGGCAATTTGCAGAGTTTTCTATATCTTTCAACAAACGAGACCGTTCCTTTTCAGGTACAGATTTACAACAACAATACACTTTACAATACAGTAACAGTAAGCAAAGGAAATCCTGCTGAGGTAAGTATTCCCGAATATTTTTTACTGGCTACCAATCCCGGAGATCTTTTCACACCGGTTCCTATGGGAATGTATGTAAAAGGTTCTAAAAAATTCTTTGCCAATTATAGATTTTCTGTTACCAATCATGCGGAGATTATTACTTCTAAGGGTCTTGCAGGTTTGGGAACTACATTCTATGCAGCAATGGCGCCTCTTACAGCGAGTGAATTTTATATAAATTCAACCATAGGAGTTACGGCAACAGAAGATAATACAACGGTGGTTGTATCCGGATATGATCCCAATGTGGTTTTCTCAGACGGAACTTCTTCTCCTACGAAAACATTTACTTTAAACAGAGGTCAATCTTACATCATCAATGCGGTCAGTACTGATTCTCCCAATAACTTTGATGGTCTTGTAGGTGCAAAAATTGTTGCTACGAAGCCGATTTCAGTTACAAACGGTAATTTTAATGCAATTTATACCAATCAAAATTTTACCAATAATGATATTCTGATGGATCAGTCGGTTCCTGTAGACAGATTGGGGAAAGATTTTGTAGTGGTAAAAGGAAATGGCCCCGCTACTTCCGGTATGGAAACTATTTTAGTAATTGCCACCGAAAACAACACGACTTTTACTGTAAATGGAAATGCTTCCGGAGTGAATTTAAACGCAGGTGATTATTTTATGATTTCCGGAAATTCTTACATCAATCAGGGGAATAACAATTTCAATATGGGAATTTCCTCAACGAAAAACGTATACGTTTATCAGTTGTTGGCAGGAGTTGCTACCGGAACCATCTATGCAACTGGCGGATTTAATTACATCCCGCCTTTGAGCTGTTTTCTTCCAAACAAGGTAGATGAAATAGGTTTTATCAACAAAATTGGTTCTACTAATTACAATACCAAATTAAATATTATTACGCAAAGCGGAGCTGCAGTAACATTAAACGGAAACCCGATCGCTGTAAATAACGGACCTTATCCTGTTACAGGAAATCCTAACTGGGTTTCTTATTCTGTCCCGAATATCACAGGAAATGTTACGGTAAATTCTACCAAATCTGTAACAGCGGGGATCATCGGTGGAAGCGGCGCAGTAGGTTACGGTGGATATTTCGCCGGATTCTCATCTGTTCCTGCCATTAGCAAAACAGGTGATTGCTTGAACGGAGTAATTCTTCAGGTTGATAACACTTATGATGCTTACCAATGGTTCCTTAACGGAAATCCTATTCCCGGAGCGACTGCATACTTTATTAATCCGGAAACTTACGGTGCAGGAAATTATACCTGCTCAATCACAAAAACCAATTGTGAGACAAAATTAACTCCAGTGTATGCTTATACGCTTTGTCCGCCCATTTCTACGACAACGTATTCGATAGGATCTTGTACTACAAAAACGGTTATTCCTGCATTCAGCACTTCAACTCAGCAGATTGCAGTCAATCAAACTGCGGTGATGGTGGCTCCTACCCAGGGAACGGCAACAGTGAATCCTGCAAACGGACAAATCACCTATACTCCCAATCCTGGATTAACGAATGACACTACAGATTCTTTTACTTACTATATTGAAGGAAACGGAAATCCTGCAAGTTTTGAATATTTTAAAGTAGTAATCAATATTGATGTTCTGCAAGTTACCAATGCAACCTTGACTACCTGTACAACAAATGGAAATTCGGGACTATTTGATTTGACTACGGCTGTCGTTACTCCTGATGCAGGAACCACGGCTACTTACTTTTCTGATGCTGCGTTGACAGTGCCGATTACTACTCCTGCAACATATACTGCTTCCGCAGGAATCGTGTATGTGAAAGTTACTTCTTCGTTTGGGTGTTCAAAAACAGCACAGATTACTTTATCTTTAAATCAAGGCGCAAGTATCAATACGGCTAATTTTAACTCTAATCTTTGCGATGATAATTTTGACGGAATCATTAATGTGAATTTCAATACTGTAAATCCACAGATTGTCACGAATTCTGCCAGTTTTACTGTAAAATATTATTTAAACCAAACCGATGCAACCGCAGGAAACAGCAATACATTACCTACAAACTGGACGTACACTGCAAATACAACAGTCTATGTGAGAGTAGAATCTGCGAATGGATGCCCACCTGCTTTCGGACAAATCAATTTTACGATTGGTAATAAAATTCCTTTACTGACATTGGATTACAGCACTTTGGTTTGTGATGACAATTCAGATGGTACAGAAACTGTGAATGTAGATAATTACACAAACAATTTCACTACAGATCCTGCAGTTCTGCTTACCTATTATAATACATTGCAAGATGCACAGAACGGAACAAATGCAGTAAATGCTTTACAAACTATTGCACCGACAAAAACTATCTATATAAGATTTCAGAAACCGAATACTTGTCCGAATATTGCGAAAATTACTTTAAGTTTAGACACGATTACTGCAACCAACACCACTCTTTCCTCGTGTTCAAATATCCAGGGAAATGCAGTATTTAATTTAACGACAGCTAATGTAACTTCTACAACAGGAACTGTAATTACTTATTATTCTGATGCTACTTTAACTGTACCGATTACTACTCCAGCAGCATTTACATCAGGTGCGTCTGTGGTTTACGTGAAAATCACCTCAACATTTGGATGTACGAAAACAGCTCAGATCACATTAGTGTTAAATCCGCTTCCTAACATCAATACAGCAAATTACAACGCAGCACTTTGCGACGATAATTTTGACGGAATCATTAATGTTAACTTGACTACTATTACTCCTCAAATTGTAGCCAACCCGGCCAGTTTTACGGTGAGATATTACCTTAATCAAACTGACGCCAATGCCGGAAACAACAATACGTTACCTGCAAGCTGGACGTACACAACCAATACCACTGTGTATGTAAGAGTAGATGGTGTAGCCGGCTGTCCATCTGCATTTGGACAAATCAATTTCACTATTGGAAACAAAATAACACTGATCACCAATAACATCACAACACAAGTGTGCGATAACGATCTCAATGGATCTGAAACAGTGAATCTTAACGATTATAAAAACCAATTCACTGCAGATCCTGCTGTGACACTTACTTTTCATTCTACTTTAGCCAGTGCACAGACAGGAACCAACGCAATTCCGGCACAGCAAATAATCACAACAACCGGAACATTTTTTATACGATTTACAAGTGCTAATTCCTGTCCAAATACTGGTAGTATCACTATATCTTTAAAATCAGGTAAAAAATCTGACACTCTGAGGGATCAGGTTGTATGTTCAGACTCAAAAGCTGTTTTGAATGCAGGAGCAGGATTCACCTCATATCTGTGGAGTACAGGGCAAACCACCCCATCGATTAGCGTAGGTGCAGGTGTTTATTATGTTGATTTAACTTTTAACGGCTGTGTATACCGACAGTCTGTAACGGTAACCACTGCACAGTCTCCTGTCATCACAAGTATTCAGGTTTCCGGAGCCAATGTAACGATCAATGTCACAGGAGGTACTGCACCTTATCAATATTCATTAAACGGAATTGATTATCAGTCATCCAATACATTTTATGGTTTAACGAGAGGAACTTATTCTGTCTATGTTTTGGGTGCAGACGGATGTCAACCTGTAATAAAAGAATTTGTAATCCTAAATCTTGTAAACGCCATCACACCAAATGGGGATGGTCATAATGACGTTTTGAATTATTCTGAGCTTAGATTAAAACAAAATGTAAGTATTGAAGTGGTAGATCGCTATGGAGCACCTGTTTATAAATCCTCAGACAAAAATTTCATCTGGGATGGAAAATCCGGAGGAAGAACCTTATCTACAGGAACATATTGGTATATATTAAAGTGGATTGAGCCAGATACAAAATTGCCAGTTTCACATTCGGGATGGCTATTAATTAAGAATAGAGAATAAATTTTAAATTTTCTTTAGCATTTATTAACAATATATTAAATAATATACTAATTTTGTAGAAATCCTAATTCCATATCTTATGAAAAGATTTCTACTCAGTTTAGTAATGGTTTTTCTTTCGTTTACCTCTCTGTTTGCTCAGAGAGATACAGAACACTGGATTGCCCCATTTCATTATACACAAGCTTATACGCAATCGGTGTATTTATCAACAGACTCCGTAACTCCTTTCACTGTTTCTATCTATAGTAACAATGTACTTATACCCGGAGGAACGATAACTATTAGCAAAAACAATCCTGCTACTTTTGCGATACCCAATTCTGCAATATCCACCAATATTGCAGCTGAAACATTTAATGTCATTAATAAAGGAATTTATTTAAACGCTGCAAAACCTTTTTATTGTACCCTTCGTATGGTATCTTTCACTACACATGCTGAGATTGTTACAAGTAAAGGGAAAGCAGGTATTGGTAAAGAATTTTATGTAGCTAACACGCCTTCTACTGCAACATCAAACAACTTTACTGCCGGAGTTCTTGCTACAGAAGATAATACGGTAGTAACAGCAACTTGGAATGGACCGGTTGCTTTTATCGGTGGTGCTCCCACGGGAAACACACACACTTTTACTTTAAACAAAGGTCAATCATTTATTTTTGCCGGTAATGCTGGTGGCGGAGCGCCTTTCATGGGGGCTAAAATTGTATCAGATAAACCAATTACATTAACTAATGGAAATGTAAATGGTAACTTTGGAAATAGTACTACAGCGGGATCTGACGCTATTTTGGACCAGTCTGTACCTGTGGAAAGACTAGGAAGCACTTTTGCAATGGTAAGAACCAGATCTACAACAGCAGATTTGGAAGGTGCAATAGTAATCGCAACCGAGAACAATACACAGGTATTCTTAAATGGTTCTACAACAGCTGTAGCTACTCTTAACCAAGGACAATGGTATAGAATATCTGGAGACAATTATCTTTTGCAAGGAACTAATGGACACTACAATATGCTGGTAAGCACATCGAAAAATGTATATTTATATCAATTAGTTTCGGTAGGTGATAGCAGTGCAACTTGTGGCTTCAATTATATACCGCCATTAAACTGTTTCTTACCAAGAAAAATAGATGAAATACCATTAATTAATGAAATGCCTCTTACGCCAGCATCGCCTACTGGGATGTTGATTAAGTTAAATATCTTAACGGAAGCAGGAGCAGTAGTAACTGTAAGTAGTAATGGAGGTCCTGCAACCCCACCAACCGCTGCACAAGGACCATATCCTCTTACAGGAAACCCTTCCTGGGTGACATATGGGATAGAAGGAGTGACAGGTACATTAACGATACAATCCAATAAAGCAGTGACTGCTGGTATTAATGGAGGTTATAATACATCTGGCTATGGTGGTTACTTTGCTGGGTTCTCATCCATACCAATTATCGCAAAACAAACAGGAGATTGTATTCCCGGGATTATTTTGGAAGTTGATGACAGCTATGAAACCTATCAATGGAATGTGAATGGCAATGCAATACCTGGTGCAACTGCAAATACATACACACCAACAGTAGCCGGTGATTATACCGTTAAGGTAACAATGGGAACTTGCCCGCCACTTACAACTCCTATCTACAAAGTATTTACTTGTTTACAGCAAACTACTAAATCTTTAAATATTTGCGGTAGTAAATCAATTATTCCTGTATTTACAAACTCTACACAGACACCAGTCCCAGGTACGGTAACCATTATTACCCAGCCGACAAACGGAACAGCAACACTAAACCCGGCAACCGGAGTTATCACTTATATTCCCAATGCAGGATTTTTAGGTGCAGATGTTATCGTTTATAAATTCTGCGGAAATGCGCCAGAATTTGTAGACTGTGAGCAAATTACTTTAAACTTAAATCTTGTACCGTTTGTTTTAACCGACAGAACTATAAAAGCGTGTCAATATGCAGGAAAAGGATTCTTTGATCTTACTACTGCGAATGTAACAGATAACGCTGTACCAACTACTAAAAAATTCTACCCTACTTTAGCAGATTTAAATGCAAGTACCAATCAGATAACCAATCCTACAAACTATTTCTCTGGAGCTGGTTTTGTATACGTATTGGTAACAACATCTGAAGGTTGTGTGGGAACTGCAAAAATCACATTAGACTTTTTCCCTACTCCGGTAGTCAATGAAGCTACTTTGACGGTTTGTTTTATTCAAAACATTGAAACCAAAGGACAATTTGATTTATCATCTGCTGTTGTGACGACAGAAAATTTAATTACCAAAAAATACTTCCCTACTTTCACAGATGCAAGCAACGGAACGAATGAAATCATGAATCCTACACTTTACATTTCTGGCGACGGAGCTGTATATGTAAGAGTTTTCAATTCAAACGGATGTTACGCAATTGCAAAAATCAATCTGAAAGTTACCCCTCCGAAAAGATCTACAGTTCTGGTTGATAAATTTATCTGTATAGATGACAGAACAAATTTAGATGCAGGACCCGGATATCAGTCTTACGAATGGAGCACCGGAGCTACAACCCAAACAATACAGGGTGTTGCAGTGGGAGATTATTGGGTAATTCTTGAATTTAACGGATGTTTTGTAAAACAATCTGTTAGCGTGAAAAAAGTGCAAGAGCCTGTTATTACTTCTATCGAAATTACCAATAACACAGCTACAGTAAATGTACAAGGAGGTAAAACACCTTATCAATATGCAGTAGATACACCAACAAGCTGGCAAGATTCTAATGTCTTTACAAATCTTTCCAGAGGGCAGCATACATTCTTTGTAAAAGACGATTATAATTGTGCTCCTGTTTCTGTAGAAGTAACTATTCCTAATTTAGTAAATGCGATTACACCAAATGGAGATAATGTAAATGATTACATTGATTACAGTGAACTAGCTTATAAAGGTAATCTGACATTTATAATATATGACAGATATGGAAACAAACTCTTCACAGGTGATAAATCTAACAACTATAAATGGGATGGAAGATTTTCAGGTAAGGGAATTCTTACAGGAACATACTGGTATCACATTAACTGGACAGAGCCTAATGCTCAAAAAACTCCAATAAAATATACCGGTTGGATTTTAGTAAAAAACAGAGAATAATTTTATAAAATACATTTAAAACCACGATAATTAATCGTGGTTTTTTTGTTTATTATTGATAAATCTCAAAATAATTACTAAACATATTAAATATTCTGTTATTTTTGTAAAAATCCTAATTCTACGCTTATGAAACAATTTCTACTTATTTTTCTATTAATGATCTCGGGTATTCAGGTATCTGCCCAAAGAGATACAGAGCATTGGATAGCACCCTTTTACGCATCGTCAACCGTTACACAGTCTCTTTATTTATCCACAGACTCGGTAACGCCTTTTGCTGTAACTGTATATAGCAATAATATTGCGTTAGGAACTGTTACAATCAGTAAAAACAACCCTCAGACCTACATCGTATCTCAGGCTAATATTGGAGCAAGCAGCACATCTGAAGCCTTTACGGTTATTAATAAAGGTTTATATCTAAATGGAACCAGACCATTTTACTGTACGTTAAGAATCGTAAGCAGTACTACACATGCAGAAATTCTTACAAGTAAAGGTAAGGCAGGGATCGGTAAAGAATTTTTTGTAGCCAATACCCCATCTCCTTTTACAAGCACCGGGAACAACTTTACTGCAGGAGTACTAGCTACAGAAGACAATACTACAGTTACTGCCACATGGAGCAATACCTTACCTGTTGCTTTTATTGGGGCAACACCTCCTACAAACACTCATACTTTCACTTTAAATAAAGGGCAATCTTTTATTTTTGCAGGTTCAGGCAGCCCGGCTAACAATATGAGTGCCTTTATTGGGGCAAAAATAGTTTCAAACAAACCCATTACGCTTACCAATGGTAATGTACTTGGAAACTTCGGGACAGGGTCAAGCTCAGGAGCAGATATCATTCTTGATCAGTCTGTGCCTTTAGAAAGACTTGGAAACACCTTTGCAATGGTGAGAACCAGATCAAATACAGCAAACGATATAGAAGGCGGTATAGTGGTCGCTACTGAAAATAATACTGAGGTTTATTTGAATGGCGCAGCAACACCAGTTGCAACCTTAAATCAAGGACAGTGGTACAGAATCTCCGGAAGTGATTATATTCTTCAGGGCGGAACACATAGAAATATGTTTATCAGCACTACAAAAAATGTTTACTTGTATCAATTAGTTTCAGTTAACAACAGTAATGCAACTTGTGGTTTTAATTACATACCACCATTAAACTGTTTCTTACCAAGAAAAATTGATGAAATCGGTAAAATCAACGAAATGCCCACAGGAGCTGGAGGAGCAAGTGTAACGCCGACTGGTACAATTATTAAATTAAACATTTTAACGGAAGCTGGTGCTGTAGTTACAGTAAACAACATCCCTCCTACTGCTGCTCAAGGGCCTTTCCCGGTGACAGGAAACACCAATTGGGTGACCTACGCATTGGAAGGCGTTACAGGTAATTTAACGATTGTTTCTGACAAAGCGGTTACAGCAGGGATCAACGGTGGATACAGTACATCAGGATATGGCGGATATTTCGCAGGTTTCTCTTCTATTCCTTTAATTGCCAAGCAAACAGGAGACTGTATTCCAGGATTGGTTTTGGAAGTAGATGACAGTTATGACACCTATCAATGGTTTAGAAACGGCGTTGCTATTACAGGAGCAAACAGCAACTCTTACACGCCAACACAGTCTGGAAATTACACCGTAACAATCACCGTAGGATCTTGTGTACCGGCAACAACGCCTATTTATAAGGTTTTTACTTGTCTTCAACAATCAACCGCTACGAAAACTGTCTGTGAAGGCTATCTAAACATAGTTCCTGCATTTACAAGTTCTACACAAACTTTTGTACCGAGTACAGTACAAATTATAACACCTCCTGCAAATGGAACAGCAATCATCAATCCTACAACAGGAGTAATAGGATATACCCCTAACTTTGGTTTTGCAGGTACAGATACAATTACTTATAAATTCTGTGGGAATGATCCTGAATTTGTAGATTGCGAACAAATTACTTTAACGCTGACGATTTCAGAAAGTCCGATTGTAAATGATGCAACCTTGAGAACCTGTTTCCTGGAAGAAAATATAGCGACTGGTTTATTTAATTTAACCAATGCAACTGTTAACACACAGACAGGAACAACGAAGACTTATTATCCTTCACTGACTGATGCCAACAATCAGACGAATGAAATCACCAACCCTACTAACTACGTTGCACCCAATGGTGTAGTTTACGTTAGGGTAAGCAATGCCAACGGATGCTACAGAGTTGCCATAATTACACTTGTTGTTTTGCCACCTGTGCAGTCTGCCGTATTGATTGATAAAGAAATCTGTATAGAAAATACAACTACATTAGATGCAGGTTCAGGATTTGACGGTTACCAATGGAGCACGGGAGCTACCACTCAGGTGATTACCTATGTTACTGTAGGTACTTATTGGGTCATTTTAAAAACCGGAGACTGTTTTACAAAACAATCTGTAAAAGTTTATGCTACTCAGCAACCGGTAGTTTCTAATATTGAAGTTACCAACAACGACATTACAGTATCTGTAGTAGGCGGAACTGCTCCGTATAAATATTCAACAGATAATATCAAATGGCAGGATTCTAACATATTTACAGATCTTACAAGAGGTGACATTACCGTGTATGTGAAAGACAGTTTTAACTGTACACCTATTGAGGTGGTAGTTACGATCCCAAATATTGTCAATGTAATTACACCAAATGGCGACGGAGTAAATGATATCTTAGACTATTCTGCTTTGGCAAACAAACCAAATTTAGCTTTAGGAATTTTTGACCGATATGGTGTGAAAATTTATGAAGGAAATAAAGATAACGGATGCAAATGGGACGGAACCATCAACGGTGGCAAGAAAGTCTCTACCGGAAATTATTGGTTTAGCATTAGCTGGAACGAAAGCAAAAATAAAACTCCGATTAAATACTCAGGATGGCTTCTCGTTAAAAACAGAGAATAAGGTCAGTCTTTTATAGAAATTTTAAAACCACGATTCACAGTCGTGGTTTTTTTATTCATTTTTATACCATTCAACAGTTATTATTATTAAATTTGTGGTAAAATCAAATACAGAATGAAGAAACTTCTATCTTTTTTTCTTATTTTTTACATATTCTCTATTTCTTTCGCACAATTGGATAGGGAGCATTGGTTTGCGCCGATGGTCGACAGAACCGGTAATCCTAATCCTTACCAGAAACTCTATCTGTCAACAAGCCGCACAACGCCATTTGTGGTCACCATTTATAATAACAACATTATCATTGGTACTGTTACTATTAGCAAAAATAATCCCCAGAAATTTGATGTTTTAAGAGATTATATCATCACCACTACCCAAACAGATTTATTCACGCCTACTTCAAAAGGTCTTTACCTAAAAGCCGACTTTCCGTTTTATGCGAATCTAAGATTTTCTGTATTCAACCATGCGGAAATAATTACTTCCAAAGGGATTCCGTCAACAGGAAAAAACTTTTTCGTTGCAAATGCACCCATCACGGCTAGCAATACGATCTTGAATTTTATGACAAGTATTCTGGCAACAGAAGACAATACAATCGTAACTGTTTCCGGCTATAAACCTACTGTACAATTCTCCAACGGAACAACAGGATTAACCAATCCTACCATGACTTTTATTTTAAATAAAGGACAGTCTTACATTATTGACGGCATCGGAAATATCGCCGGAAATTCTGACGGATTTATCGGTGCAAAAATTACCGCAGACAAAGCAGTGAATGTAACCAATGGAAATTTCAACGGTCAGTATTCAGGAAATATTCTTACGAGTTCGGATATTTTGATGGATCAGTCTGTACCGGTAGAGCAACTCGGGACTCAGTTCGCATTGGTAAAAGGAAACGGAAATATTGGCAGCAATATGGAGGGAGCTATAGTCATCGCTACCCAAGACAATACACAGGTTTTCTTAAACAATGAAGGTTTGCCGATAACCACACTCAACACAGGTCAATACTATGTAGTTTCAGATACAAAATATCAGCTTCAGGGAACAAATCATTATAATCTATACATCAGAACCACCAAAAACGCTTACGTATATCAGATTCTTGCAGGAGATTCTGTGAGTGGTACTGAGGTTGCAACGGGTGGTTTTAATTTTATTCCGGCATTAAGTTGTTACCTACCTAAGCAAATAAATGAAATTGGCTTAATTAATGAAAATTTTGTTCACTCAAATGCAAATCCTTCCGGAATTTTAAATATTCCAACTAAATTAAATCTGGTTACCGAGCGTGGTGCCGTCGTTACCGTCAATGGTGTAACACCTCCAATTACTACAGGGCCTTTTGATATGACCGGTCTTAGTACATGGGTAACTTATGGAATCCCAAACACCGTGGGAACTATTACTGTAGTTTCTAATAAAGCAATTACCGCAGGAATTACGGCAGGTAGTGATGCAGTAGGATATGGTGGATTCTTTGCAGGCTTCGCTACACAGCCTGTCATCTTAAAATCTGGCGGAGATTGTGTTCCGGGAATTATCTTGACGGTTGACCCCATCATCTACGAAACTTACCAATGGTTCAGAAACGGAATTTTGATTCCTGGTGCTACCGGAGCATCCTTTACTCCTACCCAATCCGGCTATTACACTTGCTCGGTTACGATGGGAAGCTGTGCGCCGCTTGTGACAGCACAATATAAAGTTCTCAATTGTTTAAAACAGACTACTGCAAGTTTTGATATTTGTGAAAACAAAATAATCACACCTGCTTTTACAACATCTACTCAAACTCCGGTTGTATCAACGATTGCAATTACTACAGCACCAACGCTTGGAACCGCAACAATTAATACTACTTCCGGTGTCATCACGTATACAGTAACCAACCCTTCTGCTACCGGAACAGATACTTTCACATACACATTCTGTGGCAACGATCCCGAATTTCCGGATTGCGAATCTGTAACCGTAACGCTGAACATTGTACCTGTTACCGTAACCAATGCTACACTGACGTCTTGTAATGTAAATGGTGTTGGAACATTTAATCTGACAACAGCTAATGTAACAGCCAATGCGCCGGTTATTAAAACATACTACACCAGTTTATTAGCTGCACAAACTGAAAATGCTACGGGACAAATTCTTATTCCCACCTCACATACTGCTCCTGCCGGAACAATTGTATATGTTGTGGTAAAAAATCCTGCGGGCTGTAAGAATATTGCGCAGATAACACTTAATTTATTTCCTTTGGCAATCATTACCCCGGCAAATTTTGGAAATCAGTGTGATGAAAATCTTGACGGTACGGTGAATGTTGTTTTATCTGATATTACTCAATTAATACTTAATAATCCAGCATATTTTACCAATGTGAGATATTACGCACAATTAATTGATGCCAATGCGGGAAATAATAATACGCTTCCGAATAACTGGAGTTATACTGTGAACACCACAATTTACATTCGGGTAGAATCGCCGGATGGTTGTGCACCTGTAATCCAGCCTATCAATTTTACTGTGGGAACAAGATTGCCACTTATCACAACATCATTAATCACCAATTTCTGTGATGACGATTTAGACGGGATTAAACAAGTTAATCTTGCACAGTTTATTCCGCAGTTTACAACAGATCCTTTGGTAACTGTAAGCTACCATGCTACTTTAGCCGATGCTCAGAATGATGTTGCTAATATAAGCGGAGCTGTTTCGCTTTCAGGAACCCAAACCTATTTTATCAGATTTGAAAAAGCTGGTTTTTGCCCGAATGTTGCAACTATCAGGATTACTTTAAAAGTTCCGAAGAAATCTGATATTCTATTCGATCAGGTAATTTGTCCTAAAACTAAAACCACTTTAGATGCCGGTTCGGGATTTACTGCTTATCTCTGGAGCACAGGTGCTACAACACCATCAATTTCGAATGTGATTGCAGGGAATTATTGGGTAGACCTTACTTTTGACGGATGCGTTTACAGACAGTTTGTGAATGTTTCAGAATCTGTTTTACCGGTTATCACTTCTATTGATATCAACGGAACCACAGTAACCATAGGTGTGACAGGCGGAGTTCCTCCCTACGAGTATTCATTAGACAACACTACTTGGCAGAGTTCCAATATTTTTTACAATGTACAGCGTGGTAATCACAAAATCTATGTTAGAGATTCGTTAAGATGTGAGGTTGTAGAAAAAACTTTTGTCATTATTGATCTTATCAATACAATAACTCCAAATGGAGACGGTGTCAACGATGATATAGACTACTCTTCTTTAATGAGTAAAGATAATCTTGAATTCAGAATCTTTGATCGATATGGCGCTGAAGTGTTCCGAGGCTCACCTTCAAACAATTTTACATGGGACGGAAATATGAAAGGCAGACCTGTACCTACAGCAACCTATTGGTACTTTTTGAGCTGGACAGAATTTGGAAATGTAACCTCTGTAAAATATACAAGCTGGCTTTTGGTGAAACACCGAAATAACAGTTTGTGGGACAAATAATTTCATAGTCATCATTTTATAACACTCATTAACAGTTTAACCCAAAGTTTAATATAACTTTAACCTGTTTTACGCAGACAAGAATAAAAGAATGATGCTTTTCTTATGTAATTTTGCACATTATATGAAGAAAACGATTACCCTTTTGCTGCTGATTTTCATTATTAAAATTAATGCACAGATTTTTTCCGGACAGGTATTTTTAAGAGACAATTCTGTATTGTATCTTAATCAGGTATATGTTACCAATCTTACTACATACAAAACTGTACTTACAAATTATAACGGAGATTTTACCCTTCAGGCAAAGCCCGGAGACAAGATCCGTTTTACCTCGATCGTTACAGAAAGAAATGATGTACAGCTATCCGACAAAAATTTTAATGTTCGAAACTTAATAGAATTAAAAGTTGCTTATCAGGATATTCAGGAAGTGGTCATCAACAGATTCAGACCCACAGGTAATTTGAGATATGATGTCAATTCATTACGAAAAACAGACAAAGCATATGCACTTCAAAAAGTTATCGGACTTCCACAGCCTAAAGGTGACGGTACACCACCAGAACTCCCGGTAGCAGGTTTCAGAGATGGCGGACTTACATTCAGCTTAGAAAGTATTTTCGATATTCTTTCGGGGGAGAGAAAGAAAAAACAGCGTTTTGTGGCATACGAAAGAATGAATAAATCGGTCACCAATATTAAAAACTATTTGGGAAATGATTACTTCACAAGATTTAAAATTCCGGAAAATCTGATTGACAATTTCCTTCAGTTCGTATACACATCAGAAAACATTGAAGTATACGTACAGACAGGAAATTACGAAGCTGTAAAAATTCCGATTGAAAAGTATCTGCCCATTTATCAGCGTCGTTTAAGGAATTCTCACTTACAGGATGTTGTTAAATAAGCAATATTATGGCAAGTTCTTTCCTCTCATTAATTTTTGTAATCTATAATTTATTATTTTTGAAACATCCTTTATAAATAAAAATCATAATTTTAGCCTGTTTCAAATATCATATTTGAATAAAGACCATCAAAATCTCATTATATTCCAATGAAAAAAATACTTTTGCTCTTCACTACATTGCTTTTCATCGGCTTTTCTGCTCAGAAAAAGGGTAAAGACTATAGTCAGATTCTGAAAAGTAAAAGCATTTACGAAATTAATGCGTTCTTAAGAGATGCTCATCCGGATGATCCCCGCAGATCGGTTTTGAAGCCGAAAGTGATGGAGCTGATGAAAGATTATATAAAAAATGCACCTCCCGGAGATACTAAAGTACGCCAGATGCAGGATTGGCTTGCAATGCTGAAAAGAAAGCCATCAACAAAAATCAGTTTTGATGAGATGAATGCAATCATTAGGCAGAAGCAAATTGCAAGATACCAAAGAGAGTTGCAAGTAGGTCAGTCTGCGGTAGTTTATAAACCAAGTTCTCCCACGAATGTTTACGTTGCCCCGACTGGTAATACCAAAATCACTACAGTGATTGCAGATACCGAAGCCTCAGAATTTAACATGCTGATGGCAGACAATCCTCTTGAGCATAAAAATAAGACTGTAAAAATCCTTAATTCACTTTTTGATAATGATCCTAATGCAAAAGAATGCATTATCATGATTGAAAATAAATCTGACTGCAATATTATTGTAAGAATTGAGGGAATCGGGAATACAAAATACAGACTTCCCGTACCTGCTCATGGTGATAATTCTATCGTTATACAAAAAGGAGACTACCTTTTATCCAGCATCGTTTGCGGAGCGCAATATGCTTCACAAAAAACCATACAGAAACCTTTAATGGTTGCTTTAGGAAGTTCTAAATAATATACTCTAGACAACAGCTTCATCTCTCTTTCCTTTATAATTTAAATGAAATCTCTCTTATTTTCATTAATTTTGCAAGATTTGAAAAATATACATGGGCAAGAACAAATTAGCAAGATTCGCAGAGAATAAAATATTACCAAACGTCATTCAGCCAACCAGAGATGAAGCAATCAACAGCTTTGAACTGAAGGGAAACTGGAGAAAAGACTTCTTTAAAAACGATCAGCCAATCGTGTTAGAACTAGGTTGTGGTAAAGGAGAATATACCGTTGGTCTCGCCAAAACATTCACTGATAAAAACTTTATAGGGATTGATATCAAAGGTGCGAGATTTTGGTTTGGTGCAAAAGAAGCTGTAGAAAACGGCATGAATAATGTGGCATTTATCCGTTCGCAAATCGAATTGGTAGATCATTTTTTTGCAGAAAACGAAGTCGATGAAATCTGGATTACTTTTCCCGATCCACAAATTAAGTACAGACGTACAAAACATAGATTAACTCATCCTGATTTTCTGGAAAGATATAAGAAATTCTTAAAGCCCGGAGGAATTATTCATCTTAAAACAGATTCTGAGTTCTTGCATGGTTATACTTTGGGCTATCTGCAAGGTGCAGGATATGAGATTATTTCAGCTCATCACGACATTTACGGAGCATTGGAGTATGATCCTAATACACCACATTTAAGAGATATTAAAACTTATTACGAAGAACTTTTTTCTGCTAAAGGAAAAACGATCACATACATAAAATTCAGAATTCATTAAATTGTTATCACAAAATGAAGACGGTAATTTTTTATGGCTTTTTTCTTGCCAAAGAAGTAACATAATTATTATTCAAATTTAAAAAGAATAAAATTTAAATTTACATTAAGAAAATATGCTCATGAAAAAAAATCTTCACTTCTGCATTCTGACCATTTTGTTCTTGACCAATTGCGGCAATGCAAATCATAATACGAAACAGCCTGTAAAAAAACCTGCTGCTCCCGTAATTTCAACTATTGGAACAAAAACCAGTCCTGCTGCACAAACTGAAATGGAATATCAGACATTATCAAAAACTTATAAATCCGAAACAGCAGATGTTTTAAATGATTTGCTGAATGGTTCCCAGAGCACTAAAACCTCCGTTATTGTAGAAAATAAATCTGCCTGCAATATGGTCTTAACAATAAGCGGAAATAACTATTTTAAAAAAATTCCGATTGGAGCTAATAAAACAGGATCGGTGATGGTCCCTAAAAATCAGAATTATAACTTTTCGGGAATGATTTGCAATTCGATTTATCAGAAAACAAAATTTATTGTCAACTCTTATTCTGTCAAACTTACGAACTAAGAAAAAATTCAAGACATAAAAAATCCGCTAAACTTTGTTCAGCGGATTTTTATTATTTTAAAGATAAATCTTCAATTATTCAGCAGCAGCGTCGAAATCTGCATCTTTATCAGCAGTTACTACTTCTCCTTCTTCTTTAGATTTTTCTTTATCAGCTTTTCTCTGAGACTGACCTTCTTTGATAGAATCTGAAACTACGTTTAAGATCATATCGATAGATTTTGAAGCATCATCATTTCCTGGGATAACGAAATCTACTTTTCTTGGGTCAGAGTTTGTATCAACAATACCGAAAACAGGGATACCTAATTTCTTAGCTTCAGTTACAGCGATGTGTTCTCTCATGATATCTACAACGAAGATTGCAGAAGGAAGACGTACCATGTCAGAGATAGAACCTAAGTTTTTCTCTAAGTTAGCTCTTTGTCTGTCAACCTGTAATCTTTCTTTTTTAGATAAAGTTTCGAACGTACCGTCTTTTTTCATTTTGTCGATAGAGTTCATTTTCTTTACAGCTTTTCTGATGGTAACGAAATTCGTTAACATACCTCCCGGCCATCTTTCTGTAATATAAGGCATATTAAGTTCAGCAGCGTGCTTAGCAACTACTTCTTTCGCTTGCTTTTTGGTAGCTACGAAAAGAACTTTTTTACCTGCAGAAGTTAATTTTTCTAAAGCGCTGCACGCTTCATCTAATTTAACAGCTGTTTTATGTAAGTCTACAATGTGAATACCATTTTTCTCCATAAAAATGTATGGAGCCATATTTGGATTCCACTTTCTAGTCATGTGACCGAAGTGTACACCAGCCTCTAGAAGGTCTTTTACATTTGCTTTTGCCATGTTTTCTGTTTTTGTTAGTTTACTTTCCGTTTCTTAAACAATCAACGACTTCTTTAGATGGGAGAAGTGTTTGGATGCTAAACGTAACGGGCAAAGTTGCTGTTGGCTTATTGCTTTTGGCAATTCACTTCCCAGCTTGGGTTAAAAAATAATTTTTTAAAAATTTTTCTAAAGCTATCCGCCATAAGCCAATAGCCATACGCTTTTTTAACGTTTTGAGAACTGGAATCTCTTTCTTGCTTTTTTCTGACCTGGTTTCTTTCTTTCTACCATTCTTGCATCTCTAGTAAGTAAACCTGCAGGCTTTAATGCTAATCTAAACTCAGCATTAATTTCGCAAAGAGCTCTAGAAATCCCTAATCTGATTGCTTCTGCCTGACCTGTATTACCACCACCGAAAACATTTACGGTAACGTCATACTGACCAACAGTCTCAGAAAGGATAAACGGCTGATTTAATTTATAAACCATTACGTCTGTAGAGAAATATTCTTTAGCATCTTTACGGTTTACTGTAATAATCCCAGAACCTGGTCTTACATAAACTCTTGCTACAGAAGTCTTTCTTCTTCCGATTTTGTGAATTATAGACATATTAATTATTTAAATTCGTTAATATTAAGTGTTTTAGGCTGTTGAGCTTCATGCTTGTGCTCAGTTCCTTCATATAAATAAAGGTTTTTGAACATAGCAGATCCTAATCTCGTTTTTGGAAGCATACCTTTTACAGATTTTTCCAATACTTTCAGAGAATCTTTTTTTAGAAGTTCAGTTGCCGTCATAAACTTCTGACCACCAGGATAACCGGTATGCCAGATATAAGTTTTATCTGCCCACTTGTTTCCGGAAAGGGTTACTTTCCCAGCATTCAAAACAATAACATTATCACCACAATCTACGTGAGGTGTAAAGTTTGCTTTGTGCTTACCTCTCAAAATCTTTGCAACCTTAGAAGCTAGTCGTCCTAACGGTTGTCCTTCAGCGTCTACTACAACCCATTCTTTATTTGCAGTAGCTTTGTTCGCTGAAACAGTTTTGTAACTTAATGTATTCACACGTTTTAGTTAAAGATTAAACATAATATTCCCCATAAGGGTGTGCAAAGGTACAAATTATTTTTAGATTGCGAAAACTTATTTAAACTTAATCAATCAACATCTATATAAGATATAATCATAAATTTTAAAATAAAGCTTTTAAAGACAAAATTTTTGCTGATAAAATTAATTACGCAAAGACTTATTAGCCCTGAAACTTGCGATTAAATAATACGCCACAAAAACGGTAGAGAATTTCAGAATGGCAGGAATTGCCAATTCGAGATTAAATAAAATAGATCCAATAAAAACTAATAATGCCATTGCTGCAAACGAACTCAAAAGTTTCTGCACTAAAGTAAATTTCGGAGTATCAAGATAATATGATAATCCCCAAGCTAAACCGAAAGCAATCGCATAAAAAATATCTAATCCAATATTTTCACTGCTCATGAAAAAATAATTAATTGCGAAACTAAGAATCGTTCCTATAGCGAAATATATCAATGCTTTCTGCATACCATTTTAATATGATCCAAAAATACAGAAATTAGTTATGATTATTTTACGATTATTTTTGAAAAAGGGAATCATTATATTATTCAAAATCATTTAAACATTTATAAATCAAAAACTTAATTCCAGAAAAAAAGTTTTTATTTTATTATTATATTTGGAAACTTAGAAATTTTCTACAATCGATATGGAAACCCAAAAATATACTCCAACAAACAAAGTAAGAATTGTGACTGCAGCTTCGTTATTCGACGGGCACGATGCGGCAATTAATATTATGCGCCGTGTCATTCAGGGAACAGGATGCGAAGTCATTCACCTTGGCCACGACAAATCTGCTGAAGAAGTAGTAAACACAGCTATTCAGGAAGACGCCAATGCCATTGCATTGACTTCTTATCAAGGCGGTCACAACGAATATTTCAAATACATCTATGACCTTTTAAGAGAGAAAAACTCTCCGCAAATTAAGATTTTCGGCGGTGGAGGCGGCGTAATTCTTCCTGAAGAAATAGAAGATATTATGGCTTACGGAATCGACAGGATTTATTCTCCAGACGATGGTCGTGAACTTGGTTTACAGGGAATGATCGACGATTTGGTGAAAAGATCAGATTTCGCAACAGGAAAAGAAGTAACCGTTGCAGATTTAGATTTAATTGATTTTGCAAACTCAATCAGCATTGCTAAAATTATTTCTGCAGTTGAAAACTTCTCAGAAGAAAAACCCGATTTGGTAAAAGCCATCGATGAAAAATCAAAAGATTTAAATATTCCAATCATTGGTATCACAGGTACAGGTGGAGCCGGAAAATCCTCATTGACAGACGAATTGGTAAGACGGTTTCTTCGTTCAAACCCGGATAAAAAGATTGCGATCATTTCCATTGATCCTTCGAAAAAGAAAACCGGAGGTGCACTCTTAGGTGACAGAATCCGTATGAATGCGATCAATGATCCAAGAGTTTATATGCGTTCAATGGCAACGAGAGAAAACAACGTTTCTGTTTCGCCATTCATTCATTCCGCTTTAAATGTGTTGAAACTGGCTCATCCTGATGTCATTATTCTGGAAACTTCGGGTATAGGTCAATCCGGTTCAGAGGTTTCAGATTTCGCAGACGTTTCAATGTACGTGATGACTCCCGAATATGGAGCTTCCACGCAATTAGAAAAAATTGACATGCTGGATTATGCAGATTTGGTTGCTTTAAATAAATCTGATAAACGTGGCGCTTTAGACGCACTTCAAGCGGTGAAAAAACAGTTCCAGAGAAACCATTTGTTGTGGGAAAGTCCATTGGACGATATGCCGGTTTATGCAACAAAAGCATCTCAGTTCAATGATCACGGAACAACAGATTTATACAATAGATTAATAGACAAAGTAAACGAAACCCTTCGACAAGCTCACGGTGACAGTGCTCCAAAGTTTCAAGGTTTTGTAGAACAGGAGGTTTCTGAAGACATTACCATTATTCCTCCAAAAAGAGTACGTTATCTTTCTGAAATTGTTGAAAACAATAGAATTTACGATGCCAATGTTGAGAAACAGGCTGATTTAGCCAGAAAAATGTATCATATTGAAGGCGTGAAAAGCTTTCTTTCCGATGAAACTTTAGATGCTGAATATCAAAAAGCCGAAAAAGACCTTCAACAGGAAAATATTGACTTCCTAAACAATTGGGAAGATACAAAACAGGCTTTCAAAGCTGAGTTTTACTCTTATTTCGTTCGTGGAAAAGAAATCAAAGTGGAAACCTCAACAGAATCTTTATCCCATTTAAAAATTCCTAAAATCTCTTTACCAAAATACACCGATTGGGGTGATTTGATTAAATGGAAAGGTCAGGAAAATCTTCCCGGAGGATTTCCTTATACAGCCGGAATTTATCCATTTAAAAGAACGGGAGAAGACCCAACAAGGATGTTTGCGGGAGAAGGCGGACCGGAAAGAACCAACAGAAGATTTCACTATGTTTCTGCAGAAATGGATGCGAAACGTCTTTCTACAGCATTTGACTCCGTGACTTTATACGGACAAGACCCTGCTCTACCACCGGATATTTATGGTAAAATCGGAAATGCGGGAGTTTCTATCGCAACACTGGATGATGCGAAAAAATTGTATTCCGGATTTGATCTGGTGAATGCCATGACTTCGGTTTCAATGACGATTAACGGACCTGCGCCGATGTTGCTGGCTTTCTTTATGAATGCTGCCATTGATCAGAATGTTGAAAAATATATTGCCGAACATAAATTAGAAGCAAGTGTTGAAAAAGCTTTAAAAGCAAAATTCGACGATAAAGGCTTAGAAAGACCAAAATATAACGGCGAATTGCCGCCTTCAAATAATGGTTTAGGTTTAAAATTACTTGGTTTAACAGGTGACGAGGTAATTCCTGCCGAAGCTTACGCTGAAATTAAAGCGAAAACGATCGCAACCGTTCGTGGTACTGTTCAGGCTGATATTTTAAAGGAAGATCAGGCTCAGAATACGTGTATTTTCTCTACTGAATTTGCCTTAAGATTAATGGGTGACGTTCAGGAATATTTTATTACCGAAAAAGTAAGAAACTTCTATTCGGTTTCAATTTCTGGATATCACATTGCGGAAGCAGGTGCAAATCCTGTTTCTCAGTTGGCATTTACATTGGCAAACGGCTTCACATATGTAGAATATTATTTGTCAAGAGGAATGGACATCAATGATTTTGCACCCAACTTATCTTTCTTCTTCTCCAACGGTATCGACCCTGAATATTCAGTGATCGGACGCGTGGCGAGAAGAGTTTGGGCAAAAGCAATGAAACTGAAATACGGAGCAGACGAAAGAAGCCAGATGTTGAAATACCACATCCAAACTTCGGGACGCTCGCTTCACGCTCAGGAAATTGATTTCAATGACATCAGAACTACACTTCAGGCATTGTATGCAATTTATGATAACTGTAATTCACTTCACACCAATGCTTATGACGAAGCGATTACAACTCCGACTGAGCAATCTGTAAGAAGAGCGATGGCAATTCAGTTGATTATCAATAAAGAATTAGGATTGGCTAAAAATGAAAATCCGCTTCAGGGTTCATTTATTATTGAAGAATTAACAGATTTGGTGGAGGAAGCTGTTTACACAGAATTCGACAGAATTACAGAAAGAGGTGGTGTTTTGGGTGCAATGGAAACGATGTATCAGCGTTCGAAAATTCAGGAAGAATCAATGCATTACGAATGGCTGAAACACACCGGAGAATATCCAATCATCGGAGTAAATACTTTCCTTGGAAAAGACGGCTCACCGACGGTTCGTCCTGGAGAAGTAATCCGTTCGACTGAGGAAGAAAAACAAGTCCAGATCGAAACGCTTCATAATTTCCAGCAAGCTAATGAGGATAAATCTGAAGCAGCCTTAAAAACATTACAACACGCTGCCATCAATCAGCAGAATTTATTTAATGTCATGATGGATGCCGTGAAATACTGTTCGCTTGGACAGATTACCAACGCTTTGTTTGAAGTGGGTGGAAAGTACAGAAGGAATATGTAGGTCCGTAGCCGGACTTGCAGTTTTTAATACTAAATGTTTAAATATAAATCAAACCTCAAGGAAATTTCTTTGAGGTTTTTTGTATTTTTACTTTAAGAAAAAAAGTAAAATGAAAAGTTTCATCAGAGCAATTTCAGCAATTTGCTTATTAGGATCTGCGGTCTCGTGTAAATCTTATCCAATGGAGATTCCTCATAAAAGCGATGTAGATAAAAACTCTGAAGAACTGCAAAAAAGACAAGCTGCAGAAAATGAAAAAACAGAGATTAGTTATCTAAATAATTTTGGGAAACCACCAGGCAAATAACCTAATGTAAAATTGGTCACTATAGATTATCTTCAAGAAATTCCTTGAAGTTTTTTGTATTTTTACTCCACAAAAAAAACATTTTAAATAATGAAATACATTGTATTCCTGATCGGAATTATTTCCAGCGGACTTTTCAACGCTCAAGAAGCAGATAACAACCTTCAAGGTTATTTTATGACCAACTCAAAAGAATCTCTTTACCCGTATTTTGCCTTTGATGGTAATGGGAAAGTAGATATTGCAGGATTTGGGAAGGGCGAATATTTTATAAAAAACGATTCTGTCGTAGTTTTTCCGGATAAAGATATTTTTATTTTTAAAATTTCTAAAAACCGTTTGAGTGGAAATTCTACCTGGGTAAAAAATACCAAATGGGATTTGAAGAAAGACAGCCTTGTCGAAAATAACAGAAAAGATGAGACGCTGGCTAAGAAAAACGCCAACCTCCTGTATGAATATTATCGTAAAACCAGGGCAAAATCAAATGATCTTGAGAAATTATTTGATGAAAAAGCAATGGTCAATTACGCCAAAATCATTGATGATTTATGCAATAGAGGTCTAGCAAAGGCGTGCATGGAAAAATTTGGATTAATGATAATGGAAGATATTGGAGGAATGGAAGCTGTTTTAACAAGCAAAACCAAAAAGCCAAAACAGAATGCTGAGATTATTAAGCTCGGACAAAAAATCATTAGCATGGGCGAAGTTGAAGGTCATACAGTTTTAGGAAGTTACTATTATAGTTTAGGCAATAAAACTAAAGCCACAAAAGAATGGCAGACGGCAACAGAAAAAGGAAGTACCAAAGCAGAATTAGCACAGTTTGAAGCAGAAATGAATGATGCTACAAAATAAATCAATGAAACCCAAAGCCATCTTCAACTGGAGCAGCGGAAAAGATTCTGCCCTTGCTTTATATAAGACTTTAAAAGAAGATCAATTTGCGGTTACTTCTTTACTGACAAGCATTAATAAAGAATTTCAGAGAATTTCGATGCATGGTGTCCGTGTTTCATTATTGGAAAAACAGGCTGAAAGTTTAGGATTCCCTTTGATTAAGATGGAACTTCCGAAAGAACCTACGATGGAAGAATATCGTGAAATGATGACCAAAACCATGAATGAAATACAATCCCAAGGCGTTACTCATTCTATTTTTGGTGATATTTTTCTGGAAGATTTAAGAAAATATCGTGAAGGTCAATTGCAATCCATAGGAATGGAAGCTGTTTTCCCTCTTTGGAAAAAACCCACCACCGACCTCATCCATGAGTTTTTAGATTTAGGTTTTAAAACCATTGTAACGTGTGTGAACGAAACCTATCTTGACAAAAGTTTTGCGGGTAGAATTATTGATAAAGATTTCATTAGAGACTTACCCGAAAATGTAGATCCCTGCGGAGAAAACGGAGAATTTCACACCTTTACTTTTGACGGACCTATTTTCAAAAATAAAATTGAGTTTGAAATCGGAGAAACCGTAAAGAAAACCTATCCTAAACCAAAATCTGATGGACAAGAGAATGATGGTGAATATGTTTTCTGGTTTTGTGATTTGACTGAGAAATAATAAGTCAAATTTTTCGTTTTTGACTTAAACTGAAAATTATGAGACATTATCTGAGAATTGAAAATTCCTGTAACATCGCGTTAGAAATGATGAACGATATTCCGGAAGGGAAATATTGTAACTCTTGTTCTAAGAAGGTGATTGATTTTTCGGTTTTACAAGATTTTGAAATCGCAAAGATTTTAGAAGAAAACTCAGACAGGAAAATTTGTGGTATTTTTTTTAAAAATCAATTAAACCGACCATTAATTGAAGGAAAAAAAATTGAGAAACAACCATCAAGAAAAACAACGTTCACGAAAGTAGCAGCAGGAATTGCACTCACGGCAAGTATCATCAATTCTTATCCTGCGCAATCCACAGAAACAAAAAAAATAGAACTAACGCATTCAGCTAATTCTAAAAAACTAACTACTAAAGAAGAGAAGAAAACATCTGATGGCAATTTTGTGATTTCCGGAAGAGTTCTTTCCTCAGATAAGCAGCAGCCAATTTCAGCAGAAATTAGTTTCATCTCTGTTTTAGAGGTTTATACTACAAAAACAGATGAAGATGGAAATTATTCTCTTGAAATTCCAAAAGATATTCTGAAGTACGAAAGTCTATTAGAATTTAAACCTAATTCCTTCGCTTATGACAGAAAACTGTCAATCTATACCATAGAAAATCTAGGAAAAAAACAGGTCGTTGAGTTAGATTATAATGGCTCTGATAAGATGTATGGTGAAGTTTCATTTGGTGTACCTCTTGCGTCAGAAAAATCATTTGTAATTATGGATGGTAAAAAGCTGGATTATAAAACTTTTAACAAGAGCTATTCCATGTTTTATTCAAGATATGATGTGTATTACATCCCTAAAGAGTTTGTGAGCTTTTTTTCTAAGAAAGGAACAATCGAAGATATTTACATCGTTTTCGTAAAACCAAAATAAAGATTTTTTGAAAGCAGAAAATTTCTGATGCCCTGTATTTGAACGTCGGTAATTATGTTAAAAGTATATTGACTTTTTCACTCGTTAAATAAAGCAATTGGATCTGAATTACTAAACTAAAAACTATTAAAAATTGATTTGAAACAGGCTCCCAAAAATAAGGATTGCCATTGAAAACATAACTTACAGTAAAAAACAACAATGCAAGAAGCTGATTTCTGATAATCAAAGGGTGAAATTGTAAATGAATATACTCTCTAAAATTCATCTTTTTAAACATTAAATTATACAGCATCATACAAAATGCTATTCCACCAAGAGCAAACACAATAATTAGGAGAAAATCAAGCTCGATGAGTGATATAATAAATGCCGCCGCAACTGAGATGACTGAATATAAAGTGATGTTTTTAAACCTGCTCTGTAAAACACTTTTTTCTATTCTTGCGATTTTCTTAAACGAAAAAAAATCTGCTTTTACCATTTCCAATTCATATTGCCACTTCAATTTTGTTTTGAGAAAAGCTTCCTGAAAACTCAAATTATCTTTCATCAATTCAGAAAATCTGGATGACAAAATGATCGTGAACCTCATTTAAAATCACAGTACTCAAATTTTTTTTTTGAAGAAAATTCTTTATTTCACGTTCCTGAAAAATAGTGATCATATATTAAAAATGGTATTAAGATTAAACAAATAGCTTTTCATATCATCTTCTTGAGTCGCCTGCTGTTTCTTACCTTTGTCTGTTAAAAGATAATATTTTCGGCTTCTTCCATTAATTTCCTGAATTTCAGAAGTAATCATTCCATCGGCTTCCAGTTTATGCAATAGTGGATAAAGCGCACCTTCAGTCATCTCGAGCTCGCCTTTTGTAAGTTCTTTTGCACGTTGTGTCATTTGGTAACCGTACATTTTCACCTCTTTTGAAAGCAATTTCAAAATGATATTTTGTAAAGTCCCTTTGTATAGACTGTTCTTTTTCAATTCCTATTTTTATACATAACAAATTTATGTATAATTTTCTTATGTATAAAATCTTTCGTCAGTTATTTTTTTAAAACTTATTTTTACACAATGAAAAAAATGTATTTTATCGCTATTTATCCTCCACAGAAAATTATTGATGAAGTAAGAGTCTTTAAACAAGATTTGGCTTTACACTTTAATAATTCTAAAGCTTTAAAAAATGATGCACATATTACATTATTTTCACCCTTCGAAAGAGAATTGTCTTTGGAGAAAGACATTCATGATGCTTTTCAAAAAATTGATACTGATATTTCACCTTTTGAAATTACCTTAAATGGTTTTGGAAGCTTTCCGAATCCTAAAAATCCTGTTCTTTTTATTCAGCCCGAAGAAAGTCTACATCTCAAAGACTTATATAGAAAGGTTAAAGAAAGGTTTAGTTTTAAGACGTACGCTTTCAATCCTCACGTAACTGTTGGATATAGAAATCTGACTTGGGAAAATTATCAAAAAGCATGGGAAATTTATAAGGATAAAGAATTTAAAACTAAATTTATCGTTGACAGAATTTCTCTTCTTCGTCATGATGGAAAATGGGTTCCTATTGCTGAAAAGAAACTTACCGGAAAATAAATATTAGGTAAAAGTATCATAACAATATTCGCAATCAAATTCAGAACTCCTATCTTTGAAGCAATGATTTCAGCAGAGAAAATAATTTTAGGTATTGACCCGGGAACCGCCATTATGGGTTTTGGGCTTATTTCGGTAAAAAAAGGAAAGATGGAAATGATTTCCATCCACGAATTGATTCTAAAAAAATACCCCAATCACGAAACAAAGCTTAAATATATTTTCGATAAAACTCTGGCGTTGATTGATGAATTTCATCCTGATGAGGTGGCATTGGAAGCTCCATTCTTTGGTAAAAATGTGCAATCTATGCTGAAATTGGGACGAGCTCAAGGTGTTGCCATGGCTGCAAGTCTACACAGAAATATTCCTATCACAGAATATTCTCCTAAAAAAATAAAAATGGCCATCACCGGAAACGGAAATGCCAGTAAAGAACAGGTCGCAGGAATGCTTAAAAATCTTTTAAATCTAAAAGAATTTCCTACAAAATATCTGGATGCTTCCGATGGATTGGCAGTCGCAGTCTGTCACCATTTCAATTCAGGAACTTTATCTGATACGAAAGGTTATACGGGTTGGGAAAGTTTTCTGAAACAAAATCCTGACCGACTTAAATAAATTTAAACACCTGAAATACAGAATATTACAAAATTAAAATTGATTACTTGGTAAAACATATTACTATTTGTAACATTGGTATAATTTTTAATACTAATTTTGTATAAATTTTCAAGAATGAAAAATAGTCAGCAAATCATAAATCATACACATCATCAAATAAATTGGTTTCAGAAATTTCTGATGATGTGTTCCGGAGGAAATATCCATATCCTCAAAAAAACACCGAGTGAATGGAATAAATTCTCAGGAATTGGAGGAATTGTACTTTTCACTGCGATTTTCGCCACACTTTCAGCAGGTTACGCAATGTTCACCGTTTTTGATGATATCTGGATGTCAGTCGGGTTCGGAATTCTGTGGGGATTGATGATTTTCAATCTTGACCGATACATCGTTTCTTCTATTAAAAAAACAGGAACATGGTGGAATCAGATTTTGATGTCTATTCCAAGATTAATTCTGGCAACATTTTTAGGAATTATTATTTCTAAACCTCTGGAGCTGAAAATCTTTGAAAAGGAAGTGAACAAGCAATTAAATACCATTATTCAGAGAAATAAAAAACAGTTGCAAGGTGAAATGAATGGCAGAATTCTTCAGCAAAGCGGACCTTTTGACACCGAGAAAAAACAAATCACCGATAAAATTGCCCAATATCAAAAATCTTATGACTCTGCTGCTGTTGAATTGGAGAAAGAAATTTTAGGGAAACAATCGGGGTTAACGAGCGGTAAAGAGGGTTTCGGACCGAACGCAAAACGAAAAACAGAACTGAAAGAACAGCGCAGACTCGATCTTGAAAATTATCAAAAGCAGGCTGCACCAAGATTAAACTATTTGGATAAAGAAATCTCAAAAGTCTACACCAATTTGGAAACTGAAAGAAAATCTACTGAAACCGTTGAAGATAAATTTAACGGATTTGCAGCAAGGCTTCAGGCGTTGGATGAATTAGGAAAAAACTCAGCAATCATTGCTACTGCGGCAGCGTTTATCATGGGTCTTTTTATTTGTCTGGAAATTTCCCCTGTTTTGGTTAAACTGATTTCTCAGGTGGGTCCTTATGATTATCTTTTAGAAAAAACTGAAAACGATTTCCGACTGTATTCAAAAGAAAAGGTTGAGAAGGGAAATGCGCTTACTGATTTCAGAATTGATGATTTTAAAGATAAATTACGGTAGTTCTCAGTGTCTGAAAATTAGTGAATAAATTTTTCACGTAACCATTAAAAAATGTTTCGGCGGTCGCTTTGCGACCGCCGAAACTGTTATATAAATCTGAAATTTAATTTACAAAGAATGTTATAGAGAATAATTAGGAGCTTCAGACGTAATAATCACATCATGAGGATGAGATTCTTTTAATCCGCTTCCTGTAATCATGACCATTTTTGTGTCTTTCTGTAAAGCTTCAATATCTTTTGCTCCACAGTAACCCATTCCGGCTCTAAGACCTCCGGTTAACTGGAAAATAACATCTTCCAGCTTCCCTTTGTGCGGAACTCTGCCTTCAATACCTTCCGGTACGAATTTTTTAGCCTCACTTTGGAAGTATCTTTCTTTACCACCTCTCTTCATTGCAGAAAGGCTTCCCATTCCCTGATATGCTTTAAATTTTCTTCCCTGGTAGATAATTTCTTCACCCGGCGATTCATCAGTTCCTGCTAAGAGTGAACCCACCATTACTGCTCCTGCTCCACTTGCGATTGCTTTTACAATGTCTCCGGAAAGTTTAACTCCTCCGTCAGCGATTACCGTAACGTTTTTAGATTTAGCATATTCATACACATTATAAATTGCTGATAATTGAGGAACTCCCACTCCTGCAACAACTCTTGTTGTACAGATAGATCCTGGACCTACACCAACTTTAAGAACATTTGCACCTGCTTCAATCAAATCTTTAGCGCCTTCAGCAGTTACGATGTTTCCACCTACAAGATCCAAATCCGGATATGCTTTTCTGATTTCTGAAATTTTATCTAAAACTCCTTTAGAATGACCGTGTGCAGAATCGATGGCGATAATATCAACACCAGCTTTCACCAATGCAGCAATTCTGTCCATTGTATCTTCTCCTACGCCAACTCCGGCTCCTACAAGTAAGCGTCCGTTTTCGTCCTTATTGGCGTTTGGATATTCTAATTGGTTATCAATATCTTTAATGGTAATTAAACCAACAAGCTTATATTCTTTATCTACAATAGGAAGTTTTTCAACTCTGTTTTTAAGAAGAATTTCTTTTGCCTTTTCAAGATTCGTACTTTTATCAGAAGTTATCAGATGCTCTTTTGTCATGATCTCTTCTACTTTCATATCAAGATTTTCCTGATATTTTACATCTCTATTGGTAATGATTCCTATTAGTACATTATCAGGATTTACAACAGGAAGACCAGAGATTTTATATTTTGCCATCGTTTCTTTAGCCTGAGCCAAAGTATGGTCTTTTGTAAGAGTAACAGGATCTGAAATCATTCCGTTTTCTGAACGCTTTACCCGGTTAACCTGTGCAGCCTGTTCAGCAATCGGCATATTTTTATGAATAAAACCTAAACCGCCCACTCTTGCCAAAGCAATTGCCAAATCTGCTTCCGTAACGGTATCCATTGCGGCAGAAACTATAGGAACATTAAGCGTAATTTTATCGGTAAGTCTTGATTTTAAAGAAACCTGGTTAGGTAAAACTTCTGAGTAAGAAGGTACGAGAAGAACGTCATCGAAAGTGATGGCTGTCTCTACAATTTTGTTATGAATCGACATCTTTACTTTCTGTGCAAAATTAGGCTATTTTAACCAAATAAAAAAATGCATTTCAATAGTTTAAATAAAACTTAATAATCAATAAAATAGATTAAAAAAAGCCGCAATCATGATGAGTGCGACTTTTAACAATATAAAATAAGTTAATATGAAATTATTTGTCTGAAGCGTTGTTAATCATTCGTGAAATATCGTCAGCCGTAAAATTTCCTTTGACATCTACAAAAACCAAATCTTTATCTGAATTCACAGTAATCAGCATATTTTTAATAGATTCACCTTTTTGTTTTACTCTGATATTCACGTTATTGCCATCATGTTTTATGGTTGCCCATTCTTCGTAATGATTATTGTTTAAATAATTGGCGTAATCTTTCAGCATGGTTTTGTTTCCGTTTTCTACGGTCAGTATCTTTATTTTTGAGACTTTCTTCACCATATTCACCAAAGCTTCGCCATCCTCATCTTCTCTCAAAGCTTTTTTAATGTAAGGTTTTGCTAAAAACAACGGAACATTAAAGCTCACAAATCTTGCCCCTTGATAATCATAATCGGAATTTGAAAAAAATTCCATATTGGGCTTGTGCGAAACGACGCAAGATTGCATTAAGAATATGGTGCAGATACCTGCGAAAAGGATTTTTAAGATTTTCATGGTTTATATTTTTAGTTGATTGCAGATAGACTTCCACCAGACATTTTGCTTACATCAGAATCAATCTTAGGATTTCCTTTGTATCTTACCGAGCCTCCGGAAGAAGCTTTTACTCTCATCTTCTCCGTAACATTCACTGATGCGCTGCTTCCTGAGGTAGATTCTATTTCTGCAGTATTCATTCTAAGGTTTTCTGCTTTGATTACCGAACCGCTGCTCACATCAATCATTCCGATATCTGCGTTTCCTTCAACGGTTATATTAGAACCGCTCGAAGATTTCACCATGATTTTTCCTGAAGTGACATTCGCTTTCACGCTAGATCCTGAACTCACATTAAAGTCTACATTATTATTGACCGTGAACTTTCCTGCTATGCTTGATCCTGACGAAGCATCAATTTTCAGATTGTTTTCTTTAATTGAATTGACCACTGTGAAGTTAGAACCTGATGATGTTTTAATATGATCCATTCTCGGTGAAGAAATATTGACACTCAGATTTTTAAATCTCACCTTTTTGGATCCTTTATTATCGATATAAACTTTCAGAACCCCATTTTCAACTTTTGTAATGACATACTGTAACTTATCAGAATCTGCTAGAACTTTTACATTGGTGGAGTTTTCCTGTTTAAAAACTATATTGACACCTGTACTCACTTCAATTCCTGAAAATTCACCTACATTTCTGTTTTCACCGTTCAGATAAGAAGAATCAGTGTCTGTATTAAAATTACTTCTTACGGTCGTTGTATTTGAAGAACTCGTTGTAGTTTCACTGGAGTTAATAATTTTGTTGACATCATCCATTGAAAGTTTTCCGTCGAGCATGACTAGGATATTTTCCCCGTTTCCGCTGTCGATTCTCAATAAAATATCTTCCAGTATTCCGTTTTTAGCTTCTGAAGAAAGAAATTTAATCTTGCTGTTACCATTCTTTACAGACATCATTTCGCTGTAATTCATGTTTTTAAGATAAGATGTTATTTCTTTATTCAGCTGATTCAGATTGTTCTGAGATTTTCCATTTTCAGGACTTTCAGTAATCAAGACTTTTAACCCATTGATTTTGGCGAGTAAAGGTTTGATCTGATCCAATTCAGAATCTGCAATATTAAGATTGCTGAGCATCCCAAACATGGGCTTTGCAATTTTGATGGACGTTACTCCTTCCACTTCCTGGTATCTGTCAAACAATTGATCCAGTTTTTCTTTTTGCCCGTACACATTGAAAAAATGTGAAAAAGCGAGTGCGAATATGATGAATATTTTTTTCATGACTTTAATTAAAATTTTAGTTGACTACAAGCCTGATCAGTTGCGTAATCTATGTTGATTGTTCTATTAGTATTCTACGTTATCCATTACTTTTGGTTGTGCTAAAGCCTGGTTGACATTGTTTGCAACAACCTGAAGTGAATATTTTGTCACATTGATGGCTTCTTCCATATTATCGATTCTTTTACCGTTGACGATCACATAAGAATCTCTGTATCCTGTGGAATCTTTTATGCTTTTAACTCCGGAATTGCTCACATATCTCGGTTTCGTTTCCTTTTTAATTCTGCTTTTTTTAGATAGAATTTTATCTAAAACATCCACTTCAGCCATAGCGCTTTCCTGAAATACGGAATCTCTTTTCGCTCCGGAAATCGAGTCGCTGTTTAATGCTGCAACCTGAGTCTGATGCTCGTGGTTTTCTTTAATAAAATCAGATTTCTGTTTCTGAATTTCGTTTTCAACCAATTGTGCCTGATGATCTACGTCTGCATTTTGGTTGTAATTAAAAATTAAACCGACAGAAAAAAGCAAAACTATACTTGCAGCCATCCAGAACCATGTTGGGAATGAAGATTTGGCTTTGCTGATAGGAATAATCTCAGCTTCATTATTTGTATTACCTTCTGCCTTTTGAAGAAAATCTTCAAAATCCCAAGTCATTTTTTCCTCTTTTAAGTCTTTTACGACTTCTTTATATTTATCCTGAAATTGATCGTTGTTCATAGCTCATCAGTTGTGAGATTTGTTCTTTTACTTTTTGTCTTGCCCGCATAAGATTCACTCTTACTGCATTTTCTTCCATTTCCAGCATTTCGGAAATTTCAGACACATCATACTCTTCTACATCTTTCAAATGGATAACCATTTTCTGTTTTTCAGGAAGCTGATTGATAAAACCAATGATATGCTCCTTCAGATTATTCACATCCATACTGTAGAGTTCCGACCGGTGAAGCTGCAGATCTGCAAAGCCCAACTTCACGTCGTGGTGTTTCAATCGGTTGAGGCATTCATTTTTTACAGATTTTAATGCGTAGGATTTTAAATTTCCAAATTTTTCAAGTTCTTCTTTTTTCTGCCAAAACCTGATCATTACATCTTGTACCACATCTTCTGCCTCGTCGCTACTCATGACAAACCTTTTCGCAAAACGATACATCTCATCTTTGAGAATGAAAACCGTGTTTTTGAAAATCTCCTGGGTCATAAGTTTGTTTCTATTAGTAAGACATCTAAAAACTGAAATTTATTACATCTAAAACAAAAAAACTTCAAAAAAGTTTGAAGTTTCATTAATATCATATTTAAAATTCGTTAAAAATATGTTTCAAAATTGCCTTGTCATCGTCTGTTAAAGGTAGTTTTCTTCTTGCCATTACTTTTTCGGCAACTTCGTAAGCTTTATCCAATTTAAAACGTTCATCATCTTTAAATCCGCCCCACGAAAAGTTTTCTATTAAATTTGGAGGAAAACCTTCTTTGAAAATATTGGAAGCTACACCGATCACCGTTCCGGTATTTAATTGCGTGTTGATTGCTGTTTTAGAATGATCTCCCATAATTAAACCCGCAAACTGAAGACCTGTATCTTCAAAATGCTTGGTTCTGTAACTCCAGAGTTTTACATTGGCATAATTGTTTTTCAGATTAGAAGAATTGGTATCTGCACCTAGATTACACCATTCTCCGATCACAGAATTCCCAACGAAACCATCGTGACCTTTATTAGAATATCCGAAAATAATAATATTATTCACTTCACCTCCAACTTTACAATGCGGTCCAATGGTAGTTGGGCCATAAATTTTTGCACCCAAATTAAATTTAGATTCTTCACACAAAGCAATCGGACCGCGAAGATTGCAACCTTCCATCACTTCTGCATTTTTTCCGATGTAGATTTTTCCGGTTTTGGTATTGATTGTTGAAAATTCAATTTGGGCTCCTTCTTCGATGAACAAATCTTTTTTGTCGCCTAAAAATCCGTTGGTGGAAGATAATTCCTGAGAAGATTTTCCTTTCGTTAATAATTCAAAATCAAAATCGATTGCTTTGTCGTTATACGTAAAAAGATCAGTCGGCTTTTTAAAGAAAACCAGTTCCTCTTTGATGTCGGTCATTTTCTCGATTTGATTAAGAGAAAAACCTTTCATATTGATTCTTGCAGCGATTAATTCATCTTCATAAACCAAAGCTTCACCCAATTTTAAATCTTTAATTTGCTGAATAATTGTTTCAGTCGGTAAAAAATTGGTTACTAAAAATAAGCTCTCAACATCTTCAGGATTTTTAAACTTATTCTGCAGATAATTTTCTGTAAAAAAAGAAACATCTGTGTTTTCTAAAATTTTCTGCCATCTTTCTGAGAAAGTAAGAATCCCGCATCGCGTTTCTGCAACGGGACGGGTAAAGGTAAGCGGAAGAAAATCTTCCCAATATTGTGCATCTGAAAATACTAATTGCATTTGATAAGAAGTTAGATGTTAGAGACTAGAAGTTAGAGAATAAAAGTGTTCTAATAAAGTAAACAATCTGACTCCATTTTCTAATTAAGCAAAAATACAAATCCTGAAACTAAATTCTAATATCTAATTTCGAAAAAAATACAAATAAAAAAGTCTCCCAAAATTTGGAAGACTTTAAATATTTTTAAAACAAAAAATTATTTAGAGAATTTCTTGTATTTATTCATGAACTTGTCTACTCTACCTGCAGTATCAACTAATTTAGTCTTTCCTGTGTAGAAAGGGTGAGAGCTAGAAGAGATTTCCATTTTGATCAATGGGTACTCCACACCTTCGTGCTCGATCGTGTCTTTTGTGTCAGCAGTAGATTTTCCTACAAATACTTCGTCGTTACTCATATCTTTGAAAACAACAAGTCTATAATTTTCTGGGTGAATTCCTTTTTTCATAATACAATTTTTTAAAAAAATTAAAGTTTTGCTTTCGAAATAGTAATGGTATTTCTCTGCTAAATTTTAGGTTGCAAAAATACAATATTTTTTATAATATACAAATACTTGAGCAATAATTTTTTAGAGAGAAGAATCTCTTCAATATAAATCAATTAAAAAAATCTATATATAATAACATGGCAAATACCAGGAGACAGAAAAACAAATAAATAGCAACATATGAAAATCAAAGTATTTTCGTTAAATTTGAAATCTATATTAAACTTCATTATCAATGAAAATCAAATTACTATTATTTTGCTCTTTCTGGATGCTTTTATTGGCGGTTTCTTGTAATAAAGACGAAATTTCTTTTGATACTCCGTCTCAGGAACTGAGATTTTCCAGAGACACGGTTTTCTGTGACACAGTTTATCATCAGGTACGATCAGAAACTTATGCTGTAAAAGTATTTAATAATGAAGATAAAGATGTTTTGATCCCGAAAATCAGCCTTGAAAAAGGTGCTGCTTCCTTATATAAAATCAATGTAGACGGAAAATCTGGTTATGAGTTTACCAATGTGCCTTTAAGAAAAAATGACAGCTTATATATTTTCGTTGAAATTGCGCCTCAGGCAACAGGCCCGGAAGCAATAGCCGAAGACCGTGTACTATTCACAAGTCCTGTCGGTCAGCAGCATGTCACTTTATTTTCTGTGGTTCAGGATGCTGAATTTTTTATTCAGACTCCTTCTAATCCTAATGTTTTGAGCAACAATACGACCTGGACGAAAAATAAAGCTAAAATTATCTATGGAAATCTTACCGTTGATCCGAATATTACATTAAATATTGAAGCAGGAACAAAAGTATATTTCCACAAAAACAGCGGAATGAAAGTTGCTACCGGAGCCACATTAAACATGAACGGAACTCAAACCGAACAAGTCATAGTACGTGGAGACAGAAACGATACCTATTACGATACCATCCCGAGAAACTGGAATTCTATCAAAATGGAACCCGCTTCTATTCTGAATATGAATCACACAAGGCTTTTCGGAGGAACAAAAGGGCTTGATATGAAGCAAACCAACGCTACGATAAAAAATTCTTTCATTCATACTTTTCAGGAATATGGAATTTATGCGGTAGCTTCTACGGTGAATGCAAGTAATTTGGTGATGAATAACTGCGGAGAATCGGCTATCGGAATATTTAAAGGTGGAAATCACACCTATACCCACACAACAATTGCTAATTATTCGGGGACAATGGGCTCTCTTAACCGTATGGGAATTTTCGCTACCAATGAATGGAAAAATGAAAATGGAGTAATCGAAATCGCTGCTCTGCAAAAATTAGACATCCTCAATAGTATCGTATATTCTGACAGAGATAATTCTATAAATTTAGAGCAGGTAGGTACAAATCAATTTGAATATTTGATACAAAATTCATCAATAAAATACAACAACGCTTCAGAAGCAGGATATGAATTTTCGAGCCCTATCCATGTAATTCAAAGTGTAAAAAATGAAGATCCTAAATTTGTCAATTACTTCACGGCTCAGATGAATCTTCGGGTAAAAGCAGATTCACCGGCAAGAAATAAAGGTGCAGCGGCAATTGCAGCAACAGTTCCAACGGATATTGTAGGAGTGACAAGAACTACAAACACAACCATAGGAGCATACCAGTAATTTCAATTTTATATCTATGGATCTAAATATTTTCAATATAATTATTTTAATTATTCTTACTGTAGTGTACTTAGCCATGAGAAAGTTTTTTAAAAGAGTTGCTAGTTTTACTGAAAAATTGGGAGATTCAGAAATTCAGGAAAAAAAAGTAAAAATAGCAAAGCTAAATACTAAAATTACTGAACTCGAACAACAAATTAGTTATAAATCTTAATGGAAATCACACAGCTACAGCAGCAAGTCGATGAATGGATAAAAAACATTGGGGTTCGTTATTTTAATGAATTGACCAATATGGCAATGCTCACAGAGGAAGTAGGAGAAGTCGCAAGAATAATTGCCAGAAGATATGGTGAACAAAGCGAAAAGGAAAGTGATAAAACCAAAGATCTAGGCGAAGAATTGGCGGATGTATTATTCGTAACCTTATGTCTTGCCAACCAAACCGGAACCAATCTGCAGGAAGCTTTTGATAAAAAAATGAAGGTGAAAACTGATCGCGATAAAGACCGACATCAGAATAATGAGAAATTAAAATAAGATAGTAGATGTCAGATTTCAGACACTAGATTATTAAAGTCTGAAATCTGGTGTCTTGAATCTTAAATCTGAACAAATAATGAAACTAGAAAAATCAAAATTAATCGGAAATAAAACCATACAAATCAGCGGTTCGAAAAGTATTTCGAATCGTTTGTTGATTTTGGAAAATTTATTCTCAAACATAAAAATCGGGAATTTATCCAATTCTCAGGATACACAATTATTAAAAAAAGCTCTTTCAGAAAACACTGAAACTGTTGACATTCATCATGCAGGAACGGCGATGCGCTTTTTGACATCGTATTATTCGATTCGGGAAGGAAAAACCACCATTCTTACCGGATCAGGAAGAATGAAAGAACGACCGATTAAAAATCTGGTGACCGCTTTACAGAATCTTGGAGTTGAAATTGAATATTTAAAAAATGAAGGCTTTCCGCCTTTGAAAATTACCGGAAGAAAAATTACTGAGAAAAAAGTAGATGTTCCCGCAAATATTTCGAGCCAGTTTATTACTTCCCTCCTCTTAATTGCAGGAAAGCTTGAAAACGGTTTACAAATTAATTTGACGGGTGAAGTGACTTCGAGGTCTTACATTGAAATGACACTGGATATTCTGACCAGATTCGGAATTAAAAATACTTTTGAAGGAAATACGATCAAAGTTGAATCATTTATCAATAATAATTCAACCATCAATTATGAAGTGGAAAGCGATTGGAGTTCCGCATCTTATTTTTATTCTTTTGCTGCAATTGGAAGAGAGACAATTCATCTGAAAAGTTTTTACAAAGAATCTACTCAGGGAGATTCTGCAATTGCTGAGATTTATGAGCAGTTTTTCGGGATTAAAACTATTTTCACAGAAGAAGAACACAAATTAACCCTTCAACCGATTGAAGATTTTCAATTTCCTGGAAAGATTGTTTTGGATATGAATAATTGTCCGGACATCGCACAAACACTTTGTGTAACAGCTGCAGCTCTGAAAATTCATTTTGAAATTTCAGGTTTGGGAACTTTAAAAGTAAAAGAAACCGACCGACTTTTAGCTTTACACAACGAACTGAAAAAATTAGGAACTGAAACGGAAATCACAGATTTGACCATAAAATCTTTAGCATTTAAAGATGCGGAAGAAAATATTTCTATCAAAACATATCAGGATCACAGAATGGCAATGAGTTTTGCGCCGTTTTGTCTGATTAAAGAGCTAAATATTGAAGACGAAAACGTGGTGGAAAAATCTTATCCGATGTTTTGGGAGGATTTGGATAAAATTTTCATAAATAATTGACCTTAAACTTAGAAATTATAAATTTCACAATAAAATGTCACAACATAAAACAATCATCATCACCGGAACGTCATCAGGAATTGGTTTCGTATTAGCGGAATATTTCGGAAAGAAAGGTCACAAAGTGTACGGTTTAAGCCGAAAATTCACCGAAAGTGAATTTTTCAAATCAATACCAACAGATATTACAGATAACGAAGCCGTTCAGAATGTCATTGCAGAAGTTTTAAGAACTGAAACAAGAATTGACGTTCTCATCAACAACGCAGGAATGGGAATGGTAGGTTCCGTAGAAGATTCTACGAAAGAAGATATTTTACAATTATTTAATCTAAACCTTATCGGAGCCGTTCAGATGATGAGTGCGGTCTTACCGAAAATGCGCGAGAATAAATTCGGGAAAATCATCAACGTTTCCAGTATCGGAAGCGAAATGGGATTGCCTTTCCGTGGATTTTATTCTGCTTCAAAATCGGCTTTAGACAAAGTAACCGAAGCAATGAGATATGAAGTTTACCCTTGGAATATTGATGTTTGCTCACTGCATTTAGGGGACATCAAAACCAATATTGCAGAAAACAGAGTGAAAACTAAAGTTTCCGAACCTTACAGAAATGTTTTTGATAAAGTGTATGCTCTGATGAATTCTCATGTAGGCGACGGAACAGAACCTTTAGAAGTTGCAGAATATATTGATCAACTTTTAACTAAAAATAAGTGGAAAGCTCATTATTATTTCGGTAAATTCGGACAGAAAATTGGGGTTCCGTTAAAATGGATTTTGCCGCAGGGAACTTATGAGAATTTAATGAAGAAGTATAATAAATTGGACTAGATTCAGTTATTAAATAAAATTTTAAATTTAAAAATTAGAGGAATTAACAGCATTTTTGTCATTCCGCAGTAATCTAAGATATCTTGCTAAATTCACTGTCTGGATTGCTACGGAATGATATTTTTTTAAAAACATTTTTGTATTAATTGAAGTTATTTTTAAACATATTTTTTACCCTTTTCTGTGTTTTTTTACAAGCACAGAAGAAGCATTATTTTCTGATTGATTCTGAAACTAAGGCCAAGAAACAAGTCAAAGATTCTCTTTCTGCAGTGAAATTCCTCGATTCTTTGGCACAGAGTAATTATTTTTTTACTGAATTAAAAGATGTCAAAATAAAAGGAGACAGCACAGAAATTATTTACGACAAAGGGAAAAACTTCAACGAAACGTTTGTTACACTTTCAGATTCTATTATCAAGAGACATAAAATTGAGAGAGATTTTTTTACTAAAAATTTAGATTCAACCAAGAAATTCATTAACAAAAAATACATTGATGAAGGTTTTGCATTCAGCAGAATTAAATCCAAATACAAGGGTCAGAAAAACGGCTATCCGATTATAGAGATCGACATTAATAAAAATGACAAACGCACGATTGACGGTTTTGTAGTGAAAGGTTATTCCAGAGTACCCAAAAGATTTATGAAAAATCTTGAAAAGGAATTTAAAGGAAAAACGTACGACGACAAAAATCTGATTTCAATTAATAAAAACTTTCAAAGTCATGCATTTGTAAGCCTGGAAAGACCGCCACAGACACTTTTCACAAAAGATTCTACGCAGATCTATCTTTTTATGGAAAAGAAAAAAACCAATAGTTTTGATGGTGTGATTGGTTTTGGAAATGATAAAACAGAAAAATTTACCTTAAACGGAACCCTGAATGTCAATTTCAGAAATATGTTTAATAGTTTTGAAACCGTAAATTTATACTGGCAAAGAAATCCTGATAAAGGTCAAAATTTTGATTTACAAGCAGACATTCCCTATCTTTTTAAATCAAATGTTGGCTTAAATATGAAAGTAAATATCTTCAGACAAGATTCTACTTTCGCCAATGTAAAAGCGCTTCCTGCTTTGTATTATCACATGAACAGCAGAAATAAAATAGGTCTTCGGGGAACTTTCGAAAACTCTACAATCATCGATTCGTTATACGTTCAGGGAAAAGATTACAACAAAAAAGGAATCGGAATTTGGTTTGAAATGGTAGAACCTACTGATATTGATTTGTTTCTGTATAAAACTAAAATCACCGCAGGATATGATTATCTTACGACAGTTTATACCAAAGATAATATTACGGCTCCTCAAAATCAATTCTATTTTTTCGGAGAGCATAATTATAATATTAACGGAAATCATTTCCTCAATATCAAAGCAGAAGGTGCAATGATGGATTCTAAAGTTGATTTCTCTGCCAACGAACTTTATCGTTTTGGAGGCTGGAATTCTCTAAGGGGTTTCAATGAAAGTTCACTCGCAGCCGACTTTTATTATTACGGAGGCTTGGAATATCGATATCTTATCGGAAATCAGGCGTTTTTTGATGTATTTGGTCAATATGGACAGCTCAACAACAAATCATTGAATGTAAAGCCAAAATTGTACAGTGTCGGGCTTGGTTTTAATTTCTTTATTCCAATCGGTTTGATGAGTTTTCAGCTGTCGAACGGTAATGAGTTTGGAAATCCTTTTAAGTTTAATGATATTAAAATTCACTGGGGAATTCTCAGTAGGTTTTAGAAATTATAAAGTTTTTTACGATTATAAGCAAAGTGTTTAATAAAATCCAAAACTTTAGTGATTTAGATATCTAACTACATTGTACCCTAAACTAGCCAACTTTGATAACAATATAGAATCTATAAGTGATACGAATCAAGAGTATTGGTATACATTTCAATTAACTCAAACAGCTATCGCATTATTTAGGAAAAAGGAATTTTAGTTTACTTTCATAGAACTGAGTGCAATTATATTTATTGGAGTTTCATTTACTATTTAACTCCTGCAAGAAATACAATAATATGGTTTACAAACACAATATGCACACTAAAAATATCTTTCATATTAAAGCTTTTTTGCATGAGAAGTTATATCCAGCTATTAATTATATTTATACTGGTCTTACACTAAGCTTCAAATAAAACTGTATATAATTTTTCGAATATAAAAAAAGTCCCCTACTATTGTATAGGACTTTTTTTTTGGGGGGGGGATTATTACTTAGTAATTGATTACTTGTTATAACAAAAAAGACTCCTGTTTTTGAGTAGGAGTCTGTTTTGGGAAGTGTATTGTTGAATGTATTGCATAAAAAAAGCTCCTCAATCTTTCGATTGAGGAGCTTTTAAAAAAAAACTGGCGGCGACCTACTCTCCCGCTTTCGCAGTACCATCGGCGCTGGTGGGCTTAACTTCTGTGTTCGGAATGGGAACAGGTGAGCCCCACCGCTAAAACCACCCTAAAGGTTGTATATAAGATATCAGAGGATAGATTTCAGATTTCAGACTTTTCTAGTCTGTTATCTGATGTCTTATTTCTGACATCTGTTTTAAGCGATAAGAATATTCACAAAGAGAGAACCTTGATTGCGCAATTAAGCGATGCCAATTAGGCTATAAATCTACGGGTAATTAGTACTACTCGGCTATGCTGTTACCAACTTTACACCTGTAGCCTATCAACGTCGTCATCTCCAACGACCCTTAAAAGATGTCTCATCTTGAGGCGAGTTTCGCACTTATATGCTTTCAGTGCTTATCTCTTCCAAACGTAGCTACTCAGCGGTGCTCCTGGCGGAACAACTGATACACCAGAGGTTTGTTCAATTCGGTCCTCTCGTACTAGAATCAAGCCCTCTCAAACATCTAACGCCCGCAATAGATAGAGACCGAACTGTCTCACGACGTTCTGAACCCAGCTCGCGTGCCACTTTAATGGGCGAACAGCCCAACCCTTGGGACCTTCTCCAGCCCCAGGATGTGACGAGCCGACATCGAGGTGCCGAACCTCCCCGTCGATGTGAGCTCTTGGGGGAGACTAGCCTGTTATCCCCGGAGTACCTTTTATCCTATGAGCGATGGCCCTTCCATACGGAACCACCGGATCACTATGTCCTGCTTTCGCACCTGATCGACTTGTAGGTCTCACAGTCAAGCACCCTTATGCCATTACACTCTACGCACGGTTACCAAGCGTGCTGAGGGTACCTTTGAAAGCCTCCGTTACTCTTTTGGAGGCGACCACCCCAGTCAAACTACCCACCACGCAATGTCCTTCTAAAAGAAGTTAGGCTCCAAGTAAGTAAAGGGTGGTATTTCAACGTTGACTCCACAAACACTAGCGTGCCTGCTTCAAAGTCTCCCACCTATCCTACACATTACTTACTCAAAGTCAATACGAAGTTATAGTAAAGGTTCACAGGGTCTTTTCGTCCCATTGCGGGTACTCGGCATCTTCACCGAGACTACAATTTCACAGAGCTCATGGTTGAGACAGTGCCCAGATCGTTACACCATTCGTGCAGGTCGGAACTTACCCGACAAGGAATTTCGCTACCTTAGGACCGTTATAGTTACGGCCGCCGTTTACTGGGGCTTCAGTCAAACGCTTCGCATTGCTGCTAACGCCCTTCCTTAACCTTCCAGCACCGGGCAGGTGTCAGACCCTATACAGCATCTTTCGATTTAGCAGAGTCCTGTGTTTTTGATAAACAGTCGCCTGGGCCTCTTCACTGCGGCCAACATTGCTGTTGGCGTCTCTTCTTCCGAAGTTACGAGACTATTTTGCCTAGTTCCTTAACCATGATTCACTCTAGCACCTTAGGATTCTCTCCTCGACTACCTGTGTCGGTTTTGGTACGGGTTGCTTCACTTCGGCTTTTCTTGGAAGCACTTTCCTTACAGCAACTTCGCCCGAAGGCTAGGTCTTGACTATTCCGTCAGTCTCCAGTAAGTACGGCACTCCGTCCCCTTTTTAGTGTGAGCAAGTATGGGAATATTAACCCATTGTCCATCCACTACCCCTTTCGGGTTCGCGTTAGGTCCCGACTAACCCTCAGCTGATTAGCATGGCTGAGGAAACCTTAGTCTTTCGGTGAGCGGGTTTCTCGCCCGCTTTATCGTTACTTATGCCTACATTTTCTTTTCTGTACGCTCCACAATAGCTCACGCTACTGCTTCTGTGCAAACAGAATGCTCCCCTACCAGATACAACCCGAGGTTGTAAATCCATAGCTTCGGTACTCTATTTATGCCCGATTATTATCCATGCCGGACCGCTCGACTAGTGAGCTGTTACGCACTCTTTAAATGAATGGCTGCTTCCAAGCCAACATCCTAGCTGTCAATGCAGTCCAACCGCGTTGCTTCAACTTAATAGAGATTTGGGGACCTTAGCTGTTGGTCTGGGTTCTTTCCCTCTCGGACACGGACCTTAGCACCCGCGCCCTCACTGCCGTGGAACATTTATTAGCATTCGGAGTTTGTCAGGAATTGGTAGGATTTGACTCCCCCGCATCCAATCAGTAGCTCTACCTCTAATAAACTTATACACGACGCTGCACCTAAATGCATTTCGGGGAGTACGAGCTATCTCCCAGTTTGATTGGCCTTTCACCCCTACCCACAGGTCATCCGAAGACTTTTCAACGTCAACCGGTTCGGTCCTCCACTTTGTGTTACCAAAGCTTCAACCTGCCCATGGGTAGATCACAAGGTTTCGCGTCTAATCCTACTAACTATACGCCCTATTCAGACTCGCTTTCGCTCCGGCTCCGGACCTGAAGTCCTTAACCTCGCTAGTAAAATTAACTCGTAGGCTCATTATGCAAAAGGCACGCCGTCACCCAACTTGTGGGCTCCGACCGCTTGTAGGCGTACGGTTTCAGGTTCTATTTCACCCTTCTATTCGAAGTGCTTTTCACCTTTCCTTCACAGTACTTGTTCACTATCGGTCTTTCAGGAGTATTTAGCCTTGGAGGATGGTCCCCCCATATTCAGACAGGATTTCACGTGTCCCGCCCTACTCATTTATCATCTATGTATGCCTTTCAAATACGGGGCTATCACCCTCTATGGCTGTTCTTTCCAGAACATTCTTTTAAACATATAAAGACTTTTGGGCTAATCCGCGTTCGCTCGCCACTACTTACGGAATCTCTTCGATTTCTTTTCCTCCGGGTACTTAGATGTTTCAGTTCTCCGGGTTTGCTCTCCTTGCGGAGTGACTGGTCTTCAACCAGACGGGTTGCCCCATTCGGACATCTGCGGATCAATTCGTGTGTGCCGATCCCCGCAGCTTTTCGCAGCTTACCGCGTCCTTCTTCGCCTCTGAAAGCCTAGGCATCCGCCATACGCCCTTAACGATTTCTTTCCTAATTATTAATTAGTTCAGTATTTTGTCTAATATTACTATTAAACTATTTTGTAAACTCAAACGCTTAATTGCGCTCGGTTTTCTCTTTGTGATATTTTTACCGTTAATGTCAATGATCTTTAAATTCTTTCTGCTCGTCTGATAAATGGATATTTGTTTTGGCTCTATCCATCTTACTTTTAAATCAAACTCGCAAAACTGTGGAGAATAAGGGAGTCGAACCCTTGACCTCCTGCGTGCAAGGCAGGCGCTCTAGCCAGCTGAGCTAATTCCCCCTCTAGTTAGACTTGGAGAGTAAAGAATAAAGAACAAAGACGTATCTTTTTTCTTTTCTCTTTCTTCTTCCCGTCTTTTTTAAATTAGTAGTCTCGGGCAGGCTCGAACTGCCGACCTCTACATTATCAGTGTAGCGCTCTAACCAGCTGAGCTACGAGACTTTGTTTAGATGTTAGATTTTAGACACTAGATGTTAGACTAATCTCTAACTTCTAATTTTCTAACCTCTATTTTCTAAATCTCTCCCTCTGATACTAATTTCTAGTGGGTTTTGTATTTTTATAATATAAGCAACCGAGTAAAAAACTAAAACGTCTTCTTTAAGTAAGTACATGATACATTTAAGTATCTTTTTTTGTTTATCGTCTAATGACGCTCTAAAATGAGATGTTCCAGCCGCACCTTCCGGTACGGCTACCTTGTTACGACTTAGCCCTAGTTACCTGTTTTACCCTAGGCAGCTCCTGTTACGGTCACCGACTTCAGGTACCCCAGACTTCCATGGCTTGACGGGCGGTGTGTACAAGGCCCGGGAACGTATTCACCGCGCCATGGCTGATGCGCGATTACTAGCGATTCCAGCTTCATAGAGTCGAGTTGCAGACTCCAATCCGAACTGAGACCGGCTTTCGAGATTTGCATCACATCGCTGTGTAGCTGCCCTCTGTACCGGCCATTGTATTACGTGTGTGGCCCAAGGCGTAAGGGCCGTGATGATTTGACGTCATCCCCACCTTCCTCTCTACTTGCGTAGGCAGTCTCACTAGAGTCCTCAACTTAATGCTAGCAACTAGTGACAGGGGTTGCGCTCGTTGCAGGACTTAACCTAACACCTCACGGCACGAGCTGACGACAACCATGCAGCACCTTGAAAATTGTCCGAAGAAAAGTCTATTTCTAAACCTGTCAATTCCCATTTAAGCCTTGGTAAGGTTCCTCGCGTATCATCGAATTAAACCACATAATCCACCGCTTGTGCGGGCCCCCGTCAATTCCTTTGAGTTTCAATCTTGCGATCGTACTCCCCAGGTGGCTAACTTATCACTTTCGCTTAGTCTCTGAATCCGAAAACCCAAAAACGAGTTAGCATCGTTTACGGCGTGGACTACCAGGGTATCTAATCCTGTTCGCTCCCCACGCTTTCGTCCATCAGCGTCAGTTAAGACATGGTAACCTGCCTTCGCAATTGGTGTTCTAAGTAATATCTATGCATTTCACCGCTACACTACTTATTCCAGCTACCTCTACCTTACTCAAGACCCGCAGTATCAATGGCAGTTTCATAGTTAAGCTATGAGATTTCACCACTGACTTACGAGTCCGCCTACGGACCCTTTAAACCCAATAAATCCGGATAACGCTTGCACCCTCCGTATTACCGCGGCTGCTGGCACGGAGTTAGCCGGTGCTTATTCATACTGTACCTTCAGCTACTTACACGTAAGTAGGTTTATCCCAGTATAAAAGAAGTTTACAACCCATAGGGCCTTAGTCCTTCACGCGGGATGGCTGGATCAGGCTCTCACCCATTGTCCAATATTCCTCACTGCTGCCTCCCGTAGGAGTCTGGTCCGTGTCTCAGTACCAGTGTGGGGGATCACCCTCTCAGGCCCCCTAAAGATCATTGACTTGGTGAGCCGTTACCTCACCAACTATCTAATCTTGCGCGTGCCCATCTCTATCCACCGGAGTTTTCAATATCAACTGATGCCAGTTAATATATTATGGGGTATTAATCTTCCTTTCGAAAGGCTATCCCCCAGATAAAGGCAGGTTGCACACGTGTTCCGCACCCGTGCGCCGCTCTCAAAGTCCCGAAGGACTTCTACCGCTCGGCTTGCATGTGTTAGGCCTCCCGCTAGCGTTCATCCTGAGCCAGGATCAAACTCTCCATTGTATGTTTGTCTGACTCACTCAAAGTTATTGACGCTTTAGTCTTTTCCTTACTTGGTTGTTATATCTATGTTTCAATGATCTCTTCTCTTACGCTCCCTCGGCTACCCTTTTCTGTCGTTGGGCGTTGCCGTATTTGCGTGTGCAAAAGTAATAATTTATTTCGTCCTGACCAAATGTTTTTTGAAGAAATTTTAAAGTTTTTTAAGTAACCCTAAACACCCTCTTTCTAAACATCCAATCTACTACTCCTGCGCTCCCCGTATTGGGATTGCAAAGATACAAATCTTTTTAAACCTCACAAATTTTTATCGCTAAAAATTTATTAATTATTAAAAAGTTTCTCTCTATCCTAAAGTAATATAAACTACAGCCCTAAAGCTCTCCTGCGCTACTGTCATACTCTCGTTTTCAGTGGGGCAAAGATAGAAACTTTAACCCATCCAACCAAAAGAAGTTAACATAATGTTGATCTTTAATTCATATTTAAACCTAAAATACTGAAAATGTGAGAGAAAAATTTTTAAAAAGAAGGGTGAGTGATGCGGCCAATGTCTGCAGCGTAGGAGAAACGAGGCGTGGGACTTGGATCGGTTGAAGAAAATATAAAAGTAAATGGAACTGTTTTTTTTAAAGCTATTCTGGGATGGATGCGTTCAAAGGCTTTAAAAAGGGTTTTTGGAGAAGGCGGAATCAACATCAAATAGAAACCTTATATATTATTAGATAGTATTGGGTTGTGATTATTCTTCATCCATCCTCAAGGAGATTATATTTCATTATCAAAATTATACTAAAAATATTAAGCTCCTAAAGAAACTAAATATGAAGGATATGGAAGTAGATAATAAATACTTGTTTATAACAAAAAATACCTCCGGAAATTGGGAGGTATGATATTGGCATTTTTATGATCCTATTTTTTTTCCTGATAAATGACTGACAGAAATTCAGCATATGATTTTTCTATACCGATAATATCACCAGATTTTAAATGAAGGGTACCATCGTTTTGACTGCTGTTTCCTAAACGAGCCGATAAAATCTGATAATACTGATCTGAATTTTTTGTGTTCTTTTTGATTTTTATTGTAGAACCTAAAAGTTTCTTGGTTGAAATGGTGTAAATCTCTCCTGTTATTAAAGGTATTTTGATATAAGTACGCGGTGAAAGTATGTAATCTTTCCTGTTGATACTGATCTTCTGATCTTTTTGGGAAGAAGCAAATAAATATAAGTTACCACTTTCTTCTGAAAATCTTTCTGATGGAACGTAATATAGCTGAAGTTTATAATTTGAAGCATTGAATTCTTTTGTATTTCCATCAATACTTTCAATCGGTTTTAAAGAATATGAGTTAGCCCCGATTTCTTTTGCTTTTTTATAAACTTGTGAAAAAACATATTCGTCGTCACTAGAAAAACCCTGAACATCAATCTCACCGAGATATTGTGCATCTTCTATTTGCTTTTCTATATGATAAAGAAATTTGTCTGTATTGTCGTTCGTTTTTTCAACTTTAGTAAGATATACATTTTGTGCAACGACCGTTTGTGTAAAAAAAACTAAAACTGCAATGGTAAGATTTTTCATACTTAGATTATTTTGACAAAATTTGCACACATTCTTCAAGGCTATTTTCCCAATGCTTTGGTTCAATTTTATAGATTTCTTCAATTTTATCCAAACACATTGTACTTCTTTTCGGTCTTGCTGCCGGAGTTGGGAATTGCTCAGTCGTTAAAGAACTTAATTTTACTGATGATTGTGAAAATTGTGCAATTTTTTTTGCAAATTCAAACCAAGTTGTTTCGGGATAATTTGAAAAATGGAAAATTCCGAAAGTTTTGTTCGGGTTTTCGATGATTTCCATGATGGCTTCTGCTAAATCATTTGCATTGGTTGGCTGACCAAACTGATCACCCACAATACCCAATTCATCTTTTTGAGAAAACAGATTCAGCATTGTTTTCACAAAATTTTTGTTAAACTCTGAATACAACCATGATGTTCTTAAAATGATAGTTTTATGATTTGCTTCTAAAGCCAACTCTTCTCCTGTTCTTTTCGATTCGCCATATACTCCGATTGGATTGGTGAAATCATCTTCTGAATAATCCAGATTGGTTTCGCCATCAAAAACATAATCTGTAGATATGTGAATGAAAACAGTCTGGTTTTCTGAACAGGCTTTTGCCAAATTTTCTACGCCGTAAGCATTCACTGCGAAAGCTTTTTCTTTTTCCTGCTCGGCAAGATCTACTGCAGTGTACGCTGAAGCATTGATACAGAATTCTGGTTTGTGCTCAGAAAAAAAGTTTTGAATCTGATCTTCGTTAGTGATATCAAGAGTTTTAGAGTCTGTAATAATAAATTCATAATCTAATTCAAAATCCGGAGCGATTTTTCTGATGCAGTTTCCTAACTGACCATTGCTTCCAATTACTACTATTTTCTTCATCCTTTATGAATTTTTTGCATTTTGTGATCTTAAAAATTTGACTCTTGGCTGGAAATCTTTCTGTTCTAAATTTACAAAGAATTTGTGGAAAGTATCTTTTATATCTTCAGGATGAACTTCAGATTTTCTGGTTTTAATATTAAAATAAATGACAGTCACCCACAAAACGGCATGAACGGTTTTCTCGTCAAGACTTTTCATTAAAATTTCAACTTTAGCAGTTCTATCCTGTATTTCTATGGTTTTGCTGCTGATGACAACTTGCGTATTGTATCTTACTTCCTTTAAATATGCAATTTCGTTTTGAATAGCAATCCACGTACAACCGGTTTTCTTGGTATATTCTTCATAAGTGAAACCATAAAACTCCTCCACGTGATCTTCCCTTGCATTAAACATGTAATCCAGATATTTTACATTATTTAAATGTCCAATAGGATCACAATCGCTGAATCTTATTTTTACCGTTGTTGATACTTCTTTTTCCATAGCGCAAAAATAAAAAAACCACCTCTAATAGAAGTGGTAGTTTTTAAAAATCTTTGTTAATATCTCTATTAATTCTGACCTAATTCTTTTTTTACAGCTGCAGTAGCATCCGGACCAGCTTTGTATACTAATCCTGTAGAGTTGGCATCCATGATATAATCATAACCGTTTGCTTTCGCTACTTTAGTTACAACATCCATCAATTTTTTCTCGATTGGTTCGAAAAGTAAATCCTGCTTAGCAGTAGCATCTTTTCTCATTTTGTCTTCCATCTGAGCCATTTCTTCCTGAAGTTTTTGCATTTCTTCACCTCTTGCTTTGTTCTCAGCTTCAGTTTTTGTAGGAGCTTCTTTTGTATAAAGAGCATACTTTGCTTGTGCAGCATCAGCTTTTTTCTTTATCTCAGCTTGCTTCGCATTAACGAAGGTAGTCAAATCTGCATCAGCTTTTTTCTTTTCTGGCATTGCATTAAGAATACCTGCGACATCCAGAGTAGCCATTTTTTGAGCTTTTGCCATACCTACAGATACAAACATCATCGCTGCTGCAAATAATACACTTAATTTTTTCATAACGGGGTAATAAATAATTAATTTGTTTTTAGATTTAATTTTGGCGTAAAAGTTAATTCTTAAGAATATATTTTACTGTTTTTTGTTTGATTTTGTGTCTTTTTCTTCAGTTCCTTTAAGCAATATTGCCAATACTTTATCGGTATAATCATATCTCTTCTGAAGGAAAATCACATTGACGTCATTACTTTTATCAAAAATAATGCCTAGACCATTTTTCTCTGCCATTGCCTTGATTGCCGTCCAGATCTGATCCTGGAAAGGCTCGACCAAGTTTGCTCGCAGCTGGCTGATCTCACCAGTTTTTCCGAATCTTAAACTTGTAGTGGTTTTGATATTTTTATCCAAATCCATTACTTCCTTTTCTCTTAGCTTTAACTGATCACCCACCAACAAAACTTTTTCGTTTTCAAAGGCTGACCTTTTCTTGTCAAATTCAGCCTGTAAAGTCTGAAGCTCCTGTTCCCAAGTGTCTATCTGAGAATTGAGTCTAGCCTCTGCTTCTTTATACTGAGGCATCATATCCAAAATATAATTTGTATCAACAACACCTATCTTCTGTGCATTGCCAAAACTGAAAAGCAAAAGTGCTAAAGCTGTGAAAAGTATTTTAAAATTCTTCATTTTTATTATAATGATTGATTCATTAAGAAGTGGGTCTTCGTACCTGACGGTTCTGTTCCTAATATAGTTTTATCAAAACCGTAAGCAAAATCAAATCCAATCAAACCAAATGCACCCATGTAAACCCTTACACCCACACCAACTGATCTTTTTAGCTGGAAAGGATTGTACTTGCTCCAAGAGTTCCAAACGTTACCACCTTCAGCAAAAGTCAATGCATAAATTTTGGCTGTTTGATTTAATGAAATCGGATATCTTAATTCTAACGTAAATCTGTTGTAAATAGTACCTCCTCCTCTTTGAGTGATGTCATCTAATTCTCCTCCATATGTTGAAGCATTTTCGTAACCTCTTAAAGGAATCAATTCTCTACCATCGAATCTACCTCCAAAAAGACCGGTACCACCTACATAGAATCTTTCGAATGGCGGAGCACCAAGTTCTTTGTTGTACCCATCCATGAAGCCCATTTCAGCAGAAGATCTTAAAACCAATTTTCCTACGACTTCGTTATAAACATCAGCCTTGAATTTGATTTTGTAGAATTCCATCCACTTGTATTTATCCGTAGGAGACATTGTAGAATAATCTTTATTACTAAACAATGAATATGGCGGAGTAAATTTACCTGACAATTCAATATTTGAACCGACAGTCGGGAAAATAGGATCAATACCTGCAGAGTTTCTGCTTAAACCTATATTTAAACTTAAGTTATTAGCATTTCCGTATAATTCAGTGGTGTCACCAAATTCGAAAGGATAATTGCTAAAGTTATATTTCTGAAACTGAATTCCTGTATACAATGAGAAATAATCATCCGGCCACTTTAAAAGTCTGTTTAAACCAACAGTTGCCGAGAAAATATTTAATCTCTGATCCGGGCCAGAAATCTGACTATAATTTACTCTTGAATTATTTAAACTTACAGAAAGTGCAGTTGGTTTTGTTCCGAATAACCATGGTTCAACGAATGAAATACCGTAGTTTTGGAAGTACTGTCCTGCCTGTGCAGTGATCGATAATGTTTGTCCGTCACCTTGAGGAACCGGTCTGAAATCTTTAAATTTCAGGAAATTTCTAAGAGAGAAGTTATTAAACGTCAATCCTAAAGTTCCGATGAAGCTGTTACCACCGTAACCTGCCTGCAACTGAACCTGAGACGATCCTTTTTCAACCAATTTCCAGCCAATATCTACCGTATTGTCCTGTTGATTAGGCTGAATATCCTGACCGATCTGTTGAGGATCGAAGAAAGACATTCCTGCTAAATCAAAATACGTTCTCTTGATTTCTGTTTTCTTGAACAGCTCTCCAGGTTTGGTTCTCAGCGCTCTTAAAATAACGTGGTCATGGGTTGTTGTATTCCCTTCCCAAGTTACTCTATTCCAAGTTGCCTGTTCACCTTCATTAATTCTGATTTCCAGATTGATATTATCTCCTGAAACAGATTTTTCTACCGGAGTTACGTTTGAGAAAAGGTAACCGTTATTCATGTAAATCGACTTGATGTCAGAATCATCTTCTTTACCTCCGTCTTCACCTACTTTTTTATTGAATCCTACAGCATCGTAGATATCTCCTTTTTTGTATCCTAAGATTCTCTGAAGATATTCTGTAGAATAAACCGTATTTCCTGTAAAAGTAATATCACCAATATAGTATTTTTTACCTTCGCTAAGTTTTACGTTGATCTCGTAGTTATTTTTTTTATTTCTCCAAACCGAATCAGAAACAATCTGTGCATCTCTATATCCTAGAGAGTTGTAGTAACTGATAAGACTTTGTTTGTCTTCCTGATATTTTTCTTCAATAAATTTTGAAGATTTCAAAATACCACCGATACCAAACCTTTTCTGTTTGGTTTCTTTGAAAGCTTTTTTACGAAGTTTAGCATCAGTAACACTTTCGTTACCTTCAAACTCGATGTGGCTGATTTTTACTTTTTTCCCTTTTTCTACATTAATCGTCCAGTCTACAAGATTAGGATCACCTGCGTTTACCTTATCTTCGATCGTGATTTTAGCATCTGCAAAACCTTTTTTCACATATTCCTTCGGGATATTTGTTTTCAGGCTTGATACTAGATTCTGGGTAATCTTTGTGCCGGGTTTCAGGTTATTATCTTTGGCTAATTTTTCATTTTTAGATTTACCAATCCCTTTTCCTGTGAATTTCACTTCACCAAGGTCTTTTAAATCTTCAAGATAAAATTTCAAAACTACTGTTTTGCCTTCAATACTTTGTATATACACCTCCACTTCCGAAAAAGACTGGGTATCCCAAAGTTTTTTGATGGCATTACTGATTTTTTGCCCCGGAATATCTACATCTTCTCCTTTTGTAAGGCCTGTAAATCTTAAAATCTGTGCCGGTGTATATTTCTTTACCCCATCAACAACAATGTCTTTCAGAGTGTAAGTTCCTGTTTGATTTTCCGCAAGAACAGAGGTAGTGTTTACCTTTGTGCTGTCTTGTGGTGTCACCTGTCCATAAAAATGTGCAGAAGCAGCAAACATAATGATGGGTAATAGTCTAAACTTCATTTTATCGTAATCTTTCTTTTCTAAAATTTACTGGATTTGAATTTGTTCGCCTGTTAGGCCATATCTTCTTTCCTTGTTCTGATAATCTACAATACACTGGAAGAAAATATCTTTGGTGAAATCTGGCCACAAAATATTGAGAAACTGCAATTCTGCGTATGCTATCTGCCAAAGCAGGAAATTGCTGACTCTTATTTCGCCACTGGTTCTGATCAACAAATCCACAGGTGGAAAATCTTTTGTATAAAGATAATTTTCAAATAATTTTTCATCAATATTTTCAATATCAACTTTTCCTTCTTTTACGTCGGAACTGATATTTTTTACAGCGTTCAGGATTTCGTTTTGCGAACCGTAACTAATCGCCAAAACCAAATTTCCTTTTGTGTTTTCTTTGGTTAAATCTACCACCTTTAAAAGCTGTTCTTTTACCATGGGTGGCAGTTTTTCTAAATTCCCAATCACATGCATTCTTAGTCCTTTGCTGAAAATCTCTTCTGCTTCCAAAAGCAATGTTTCAGTAAGCAAAGACATCAGGGTATTTACCTCATCAGTAGGACGCTTCCAGTTTTCTGAGGAAAATGTATAGAGTGTGAGATAAGGGATATTAATCTCATTACAAGCGTTAATAGCGTTTCTTACAGCATTGATGGCATTTTTATGACCAAATGTTCTTTCTTCACCACGAGATTTAGCCCATCTTCCATTACCATCCATAATAATGGCTACGTGTTGCGGTAAACTCTCGGAATCTATTTTTTCTTTAATCAACGACATAATTAATTAATCACAATAACATGGTGGTCTTCCGAAAGAATAGGTCAATCCTAAACTAAAGGTATTCATCCAATCTCTTGATTCTGTATCTCCTACAGTTCTAGCACCTAAGAAAGCAGTCTCTCTTTCTTTTGAAACGATAAAATAGTCTCCTGTCTGCAAAAGTGATCCTCCTGTTGCAGGGCTTAAAATATCTGCATTATAGTTTGATATCAAATCTTTACTAAGTATTTTGCTGTGGTCTAACTGATCCGTAAGCGTATATCTGAATGTAGCTTCTGCAAAAATCGCCCAACCATGATTGAATTTATATTTCACACCTACTCCAAACGGAATTTGTGCAACGGTTTTTCTTCCCATTGTATATTCTGTAGTAGTTACAAAATCCAGCTCATCAATTGGTGCCTGTGCCACTCCGTCAGCATTTCTTCTGAAATCATGATTTAATGTTGCTTTTGGCGCATCAAACATAAGCCCACCGAAACCTGCAAAAATATATGGACTCGCCATGCTGAGTTGCTCATTATTCACAGGGAAGAAATTATATTCGAACACAATACTTGCCTCATATACATTATTTTTTCCGAATGAATTTCTGTTTCTTCTATATTCCTCTTTAGCAGCTTTATCACTAAACTGCACCTGATTGTAACCTAAATCTAATCTTACAGTCTGATGAGGATTAAAATTAAATCTATATAACAAACCACCATAAAAAGGAAATCCCCATTCTGAAGCTCTATCCAAATCCAATGGCTGCTGTAAAATGTAATTGGTTTTTCCTATATCACCTACTAAATTACTCATCCCAAGACGAATTCCCAATTCATTTCTTTGTGCCTTCATACTTACCATTGTACCTAAGAGGGTAAGGAAGCTAAACAATAATTTTTTATTCATAGAAGAATATGGATTTATGGTTATTTTAAAAATTAATTTTTGCAAATATAAAACATTTTTATATTAATGATAACCTTAATGTTTCGTTAAAAATAAACAAAAAAACATAATTTGTTATAAAGTAAACGACAAAGTGGCAAAATTATTCTTTTTTTATCAGATTCAATTTCTTTGAGAACGATAACCCTCATGATATGAGGGCTAAAAATCTTATTTATTTTCTATTCATATATGACTGTAAAAAATTGCGGATCCTAATAAGTATAGGCTCTTTGTAATTCTTGTCTTCATCAAAATATCCATAACCGTAACCATACCCATAGCCATAACCGTAGCCATAACCGTATCCCTGTTTTACTATATAATCATTATAAATAAAACCTAAATGCTTAATTTCATCATTATGGTATTTCTCTGTAATCATTTTCAGCATATACTTTTCTGTATATTCGTGACGAACTACATATAAATTGGCATCAGAATATTTCATCAGATCATAAGAATCTGCCACCAAACCTACCGGGGGAGAATCTATTATAATAAAGTCATATCTCATTTTCAACTCATCAATAAGCTTGACGTTTCTCTCACTCATCAAAAGCTCAGAAGGATTTGGCGGGATAGGACCGGAAGTGGCTACATCAAGATTTGGAATTCTGGTTTTATTGATAATCTCGTCAACAGTAACTTCTCCTGTAAGATAATTTGAGATACCATTTTTGTTGTCAATATCAAAATCACCAAATATTTTTGGCTTTCTGAGATCCATACCCAATAAAATTGTTTTCTTGTCACTTAATCCCAAAACTGATGCTAAATTGATTGAAATATAGGTTTTACCTTCACCTCCAACAGAAGATGTAACCAAAATCACTTTACTTTTGCCGTCTTCACTTGCCAAAAACCTCATATTGGCTCTTATACCACGGAAAGCTTCTGAAACTGAAGATTTAGGATGATCTAAAACCGTAAGCATATTATCATTGCTATTATTACCTATTACTCCTAATAATGGAATTTTGGTGGCACTCACAAGCTCTTTAATATTTCTTATTTTACTGTCTAAAAGACCTCCTATCAAAATAATCAGGAATGGTAAAGCAAGAAAACCTCCTATGATTGCCATTTTAGTTCCTTTTACATTGGGTGCTATTGGTCTCTGACCGAGATTTTTGGCAGGATCAATAACCGTCATGTCCGATTGATTGGTAGCAAGTTTCATCTGGCTTTCGTTCTGTCTGCTGAGTAAACTGTTGTACGTTGCCTCAATCATATTATGCCCTCTTTCTGCATCCAAATATTTCCTCTGTTTTTCCGGATAGGTTAATAAATCTAAGTTGGCATTATTCACCTGCTGATCTATTTTATTAAGCTGTTCGGTGTAAACATTATAAACATTTCTCAAAGATCCGGAAGAATTTTGTTTTGCTTCACTGATCAATCTGTTGACTTCCTTTATCGGTTCAGAATTTGGAGTATAAATTGTTGAAAGTTCTCTTTTCTTAAGATATAAAGCCTTTAATTCTGATACAGATGCAGAAAATAATCCGTCGTCAAATCCTGCTGCAGAAGAACTGATCATCCTGTCAAAATTCTGAGTTTCTACGGAATTTCTAATATTACTTAAAGATGACATTTTACTAAGAATATCAGCTTTCTTAGCCTCTAAATCTTTAATAAGCTGTAAAGACTTTTCGTCCCTGTTATTGATATCATAAAGTTTTTCAGAAGTTTTGAGATAATTAAGAACCATACCGCTGGAATCTAATTTTTTTCTGATACTGGATAAACTATTTTTCAGATAAAGTTCTGTATTCTGGTCAACTCTAATTTTATCATTAAATCTTTTTTTCTGTAATTCTGCTACAGATTTATTTAAAAAATTTACTGTACCATTAAGATTATAACCGGTCTTAGTAATAATCATAATGGTATTGATTTCCTTATCAAAGTCTACCCCTACAGTACTAACAATTCCGTTTACAGCATCATTTACAGTTGTAAGATTAACAATGATATTATCTAAATTAAGTTTTTTACCAACCGGATTAGGCAGTAATCTGAACCTCAAATTAGGAGATGTATACCATTCATTTACCTTTATCGTTTTGTTGGCAGGTCTGGCGAAACTGTTGATATTTTGAAAACCCTCTATTTCATAAGAATACAAATTGGTAGACTCTCCGTCTTCCGGCAATATTACTTCATAAGCATTATCCCCTTTTGGTATGAAGGTGATAGGATAATTGACCTGTTGCAGATGTTTTCTGTCTATTTCTAAATAAACCGGAGAATCATCTTTATCTAAATATGTTGCTTTAAAAACACCTTTTGTTTGATAATTTATAAAAAGATTCAATCCCTTTACCAAAAACTCGTTGTGAGATCTTGATAACAACATTTTCTTTAAATATACACCGTCCTGATTGCCACCCTGTCCCCAAATGAAATTGATGGATTGGCTTGGAGTAAAATAGCTCGCTGTACTATTTGATATACTGAGTGAAAGATTGGATGAATAAATGTTTTGAGCATAATATCTTCCATAGAACCAGGAAACACCATAACCGATTAAAAACACAAATACAAACCAATACCAGTTTTTTACTATTTTTCTTAAAAAATGTTCTACATCGAACAGGCCAAAAGAACCCAATTTTTCTTTCTGCGACGCATTTTTATCTATTTTGCCATCTTTTTCTGGAATCATAATTATAGGTTTTTAAGAAGCAGATAAATTGATAATGCTGTCGTAATTACAGAAACTCCACTTATAATGGTTTGTACAGGATCTTTCCCAAAACCATTCAAGCTTCGCCTTTGTGTTGTAATAAGAATCTCGTCACCATTTTGCACATAGTAATACGGGGAATTCATTACATCTTCTCTTGTAAGATCTATCTTTGCTACCTTTATTCCTTCTGGTAATTTTCTGTGAATTACAATATTCTTACGGTCTATTGTTCTATTTAATCCACCATTAATAGAAATTGCTTCAGTGAGTGTAAGTGTATTTTTATGGGCTTTTTTCTCACCAGTAAGACCTGTAGTTTCTATATCACCAAGAATATAGTAAGTAATACCATCAATATTGAGTCTTACTTCAGATTTTCCCTCCTGAAAGTTTTCATTTACTTTTTCCTGTATTTCCTGCGTATGTCTTCAATGGTTCTTCCTTCTGCCTTTACGTATCCGATTCCAAAAATATTGACATCTCCTTTAGAATCTACTTTTAAACCTTTAAAATAGACCAATGCATTTCCGCCTATTCCGCTTCCACCTGTTACACCGATATTAGCATTTCCAACAGATCCTGAAGCATTAAGCGAGGAATAGAACTGTGCTGCATCACCCTTCGGTGTAGTCACAATATCTAATGTTAACATATCATTTTTTGTAATCCTGTATACAGGAATATTATAAGGGATAAGTCCCTCTTCATTAATGACAAGACTTTCGCTGGGCTGCATATATTTTACATCCTTCGTAGTAATGCAAGATGCCAAAAGAATAGGGAAAAATAAAAATTGGAGATACTTGTAGATTTTCATCGTTATTGAATGTATTTTGTAAAAATATAAATTTAACTATTATTTTTTATGTTATTATTATTTCTCAACCTGTAAAAAATATCCGGCAAATAGGCTCCAATGAAACCTAATGTTAAAACAATTACCAATAAAAAATTGACATTATAATGCCTTAGCAAATACGCGATTAAAACAATAAAAAGATAATATGTAATAATATAAAAACTTGATCTTCTGTGCGTTAAATTTAGCTTTAAAAGTTTATGATGTATATGGTTTTTATCTGCTTCGAAAGGGGATTTTTTATTCCAAAGTCTGACAATAATAACATTGAGTGTATCAACAATCGGTAAAATCAAAATAGCGACGGCAATTACAGGGGCAGATTTTAAATGATAGCGAGGAATATTCGGAAGCTTTCTATCAATGAAAATATCAATGAAACAGATGCATGTAAAAGCAAGCAGAAAACCCAGCAACATAGAACCGGTATCTCCCATAAATATTTTCGTTACTCTGTAATTAGACAAATTATAATATAAAAATGCCAAAACAGAGCCTATAGTTACTGCCGAAAGAATAACCAAGGGGTAATTATATTCTCCTAAACGATAATAACTGATTCCGAAAAGTGCACTGCATATCAAAGAATATCCTCCCGCCAAACCATCTATGCCGTCTATAAGGTTAAATGCATTAATCAGTATGATAAAAGTGATGATGGTGAATATGACGCTAATGTAATAATTGATTTCAAAAATTCCACAGATGCCAAACAAATTTCTGATTCTGATGTCTGAGCCTATCACAATAAATGATGAAACTACAACCTGAGCTACAAGTTTCTTGTATGCCCTCATCACTACAATGTCATCCATCACACCTACATACAGCAAAACAATCATCGAAGCAAAGAGAAATTTATACAGATCAAAAAGTTCGTAAGCAAACACCGAACTACAGATACCTATGGAGTAAAAAATAGCAATCCCACCCAAATTAGGAATTTTTCGCAGGTGCGAACTTCTCACGCTAGGCTCATCCATCAAATTTTTTCTTCTGGAAATTTTGATGATTGTGGGTATCGAAAAAAATGTGATTAAAAAAGAAAACAAAAAACCAAGACCTATTTTCACATAAAAAATAGAAATTCCGGAGTTATATAAGAACAATTCAAAATTCTTCATTTTTTTTCCTATTTAAGTCTTTATGGGCTTAGTTGGCCAAAAGATCTTAATGATTTATTTGCCCTTAGATAACTATCTTCAAGACAAACCTCTTCATTTGTGTTTAAATTATTTTTCTTATCAATTTTTGCTGTCCGGCAAAAAAAAGAAGATAAAATATTGTTTTTTTCAGGGGCAAAGATAAAATATAATTCTTATCAAAACGACTGTAAATCAATATATCTTTAAAATTAATATTTTTTTCTTGTAAAAAAACCTTGAGATTCTGTGACATTTTGTAGAAAATATCATCATTTTTAACGAATGCCAAATATGCTAAAAATGTATAAGCACCCTCCAAAATCTGAAAGTTTTTCAGTTCTTTCAGCTTCGCAGAATATTGAGAATTTTTAAAATAAACCTCAACATCTTCTACGGCTTTTAGGATATCAAGACCTTTTTCGGTATGAGTTTTAGAGATAGAATCTGTACGTTCTAAATACTGATAATGAAAATTTTGAGTTTGGGCAAGAGTTTTACAATCCAATAAAAGTTGCGGTATGAGCTGAATGTCTTCAAAATGTACACCTTTTTTAAATCTTTTCTGAGCAAAAAGTTCTCTTCTGAATAATTTATTACATGCAAAATAACTGATATCTGAAAAAACTGAAAAATTGCTTTCCAGATCTATTTTCTCTGGCATATTGGGAATTTGTGTCAGTTTTTGCTTCACTTTTCCATTTTCATCAACTTTTTGGATGTTGCAGATTACCATTTCCGCATCATGCTTTTCCGCCAGATTCAACATTTCCTCAAACATCATTTCCTTTACAAAATCATCGCTGTCGACAAATCCTAAATAATCGCCTGTCGCCTGATCGATTCCAAAATTTCTTGCATCGCTTAAACCGCCGTTTTCTTTTGTAAAAGCTTTGATCTTATCCGGAAATTTTTGAGCATAATCCTGAACAATTCTTTCTGAATGATCTCTGCTCCCGTCATTGACCACCAAAATTTCAATGTTCTGATAGGTTTGATTCACCAAAGAGTCGAGACATTTGGCTAAATAATTTTCAACATTATAAACCGGAACGATGATAGAAATTTTTGAGGGAACGTTTGTCATCCTTTAGCTTTTTGTAAATCTTGCACTCAGCCAGCCTTTTTTAGCTTCATCAAAATCTTTTCTCGAACACGGAATACAATTTTCAATATTTTCATCATCTCCAAAATACCAAAGATTGCTGAATGTGTCACGCTTAAAAGCATATTGTCGGTCTTCGATCAAAACATAAAACATTTCGTATTGCCTTTCTTTCGGGTGCGATTGCTGGATGTTGATTCCTTCGATCAGATACCATATCATTTGTGCCAGAAGCTGATGGTTCAGCTGATTTTCAGAATAAATATTATAATTAAAAATCCCGACAGATTTAAGATTTTCACTCAAACCGATTTCTTTCATGTAGGCACAGATTTCTCTTCTGTTTAAACCATTCACTTGCGGATTGATCGAAAAAGCATCACTGAAACTTTCAATCGCATCGCAGTTGACCGTGACCAAATCTGCTTTTCTGAAAAAGGGTTCTGTTTTTTCGGTAGAGTTCATCATTTCTGCTAAACGAACGATGTCGAACTCAACTTCTTTAATCAGTTTCACAGAATCTGCCTCATTCAGGTGTTTCTGATACCCTAAATGATGATAATTTTTGATAGAGAAATTTTTTGAACCTAAAATTTTGCTTAAAAAAGTATGTTCGTTAATTTCTTCTTCATTTTTCAGCGAAATAACGTTGCTAATTTGAGTGTAACTGATATTTTTCTGATGAAAATTTAATCCGGAAAACAGAGAAAACGCAAAATCATTCGACCCTCCAATAATCACCGGAATAGCTCTCTTAGAATGACATTCTGACAAAACTTCCTGCAAAATATAATGAGAATCCTGTATCGATTTCCCTGAAACCAGATCTCCCAGATCAACCACCGGAATTTTAAAATCAAGCTTTGAAAGTTTATAGAATTCTTTCCTAATTGCTGTAAAATCCTGTACTTCTGCATCCCCGTTTGCACCTCTGTAATCTGAAACGAAAAGCAAAACAATGCTGTCTTCTTTTATTTCCTTGGTGATCTGATTGCCAATCTGCCAGTTTTCTGTCCTGAAATTTCTTGGGGAAATGATAAAATCTTCAAAATTCATGTAATCCTACTTATAATGTCCAAAAATATTAAAATTAAATGAGTAAGCAGAGTTTAGAATAAGATTGTCATCAACTTTGTCAAAGTTTTAAACATTAACAAAGTTATACAGTATTATAATTATAAATATTTATCCTTCAAAATTTCAAAAACAAAAGCCGTAGAAGTTTCAAACTTCCCTCCCTGCGTGGCTCCGAATAAAAACTGAGGTCTTTTTCCATCCTTGCTCATCAGAATCATCGGACGCTCCAGTCTTCCAAATCTTTTTAAATATTTCGGAGGATTTGGTTCCTTAATGTAATGCTGCATATTGAGATAGGCAATTTCTGGTTTTGTCCACTTGATGCCGTCTTTTGTCGTTAAATGCAAACCGTATTCATGATTATAAAATCCCATATCACGGGCTATCATGTGAAATTTTCCTCCTTTTTTCCAGATAAAAGCGTCTTCCAACTGAGCATTATTGGGCAACGATGAAAAATAAATCACAGGATTTTCAGAAACCTTTTTGTAAGGTCCCATCGGAGAATCTGCTTTTGCCAATCCGTATTTCCGGTTACCTCGCACTGCGCCTTTTTGCGTTTCATATTCTTCGGTGTTCCAGGATTTGTAAAACAGCCAGTATTTTCCGTCGTTTCCTTCCACAAAAGCAGGATTTGTGGTACAATGATCGTCCCACGCACCTTTTTCTCCGGGAAGAAGTAAAGGTTTTTCAGGTCTTATCCAATCTCCATTTAAACTTTTTGAAGTTGCCAATCCTATTCTTTTGGTATTGGTTTTTCCGTTAGAATTTCCCATGAAGAACAGATAATACTGATCTTCCACTTTTTTAATCAAAGGATTATGACAGGTTGTTGCATCCCAAAATTCGCCACCTCTTGGTGCAAGAATAACCTGTTTGTGTTGAAATTCTTCAAACGGCGAGTTGGCTTCTGCCCGACAGATTTCAGAACCGTTGAGCCAGCCTCCCATTCCTTTTTCTTTTTTCCATCGGGAATAAAAGAGATGCACTTTTCCGTCTTCTCCCCAAATCGGAGACGAGCACCAAATATAATAACCCTCCAGTTCTAAAGATCTTCCTATTGGTTTTAAATTAAAATAAGGTTTGTCTGAAAAATCAAAAGCACGAGTAAATGATGAACCGAAGAATACCGCTGCGATTCCCAAAGCTGAAGTTTGTAGAAATTCTTTGCGGGTGATGTTATCTGACTTGCTCATTGATTCTCATTTATAGCTAAATTAGTCATTACCTATAGATTGAGTATCCTGCGCTTTAGGGTTTGTTTTTTATTATATATTGCTTTCCTAATGCTTATTTTAACGCAAAGTTCACAAATATTCTTTAACTACTAACTGTTCTTAAGTTCGCAAAGGCGTTTGACTAAGTCGAATCTTCGATTTCACTTAACGAAGAAAACAAAGTTTTTCAAATATAAATGATTATTGATAAACAGATTAAGTTTTATCGAACTCAAAATGTAAACTCTTGCATTACTTTTTCATCTGTGTCACAGAATAGAAAAATCGTTCTACTGAATACATTGATAATTGTCCCGCAGGACCATTTAGATTATATTCGAAACCATGAGTTCCCCACGGTATCGTCAGCAGATAATTTTTTACATGGTGCTTATCCAGTTCTTTTTTCATCATTCCACTTTGAATATGCCAAACATGGGCATCAAGGCACCCATGAGCAAGCAATGTAGGGGTTGTCTTAGAATTGATATGAAATAACGGTGATTCTGCGTAATATCTTTCCGGAACTTCTTCCGGTGTGCCGCCTAAAAAATCCCGTTGCACTTCTCTTGAATCCATGATTAAAGGATTGTCGGGATTTTTATAACTCCACGGCATGTTGATCGCTCCATAAAAAGCCGCAACGCCTTTTACACCGCTTTCGTTTCCGGTATATGCCATCGTCAAAACAATTGATGCACCTGCTGATCTTCCCATAAGGACAATATTCGTAGTATCTATTTTCAATTCTTTAGCATGTTGGCGAATCCATTTAAATGCAGAATGCAAATCTTCCTGTTGAGCCGGACTTGGAAATTTAGGGGCCAATCTATAATTGATAGTTGCTACCTGATATCCTGCATTGGCAAAATAATTGTTGGCGGCGGCAATTTCACTATTATCACCGCGTTTCCAGGAACCGCCATGAACAACGATGAGACACGGACGAACACCGGGAATTGCAGAAGGGGTAAAATTTAAAGTAAGATCAACACCGGCAGGTTTCGCAAAATGATATGTTTTGAATGGAATATCTTTTGCGCCATTTCCTGTAAACATTTGGAGAAAACTATACGGTTTTTCCTGATGAAATCCCTTCATATCATAATCTTTCACTCCGAATGAATTTTCAAGGTCTGCAGCCAAATGACTTCCAATATTGTATGCTCGTATGATGGGTGATGTGAGTATCACAAAAGTTATTATACTGATAATAATTGATACTGTTCTCAGTTTTTTAGAATACAAGCTCCAGATTAATAAAGACAGAGAAATCAACATGAAAACCCAAGGAAATTCAGGTACTGCAATACCAACATACCATGTGCTTTGGCTTGGGACAGGAAAAAAATTAACAAGAGAAAGAATAAAAAGGATGAGAATGAGAATGAGACGAAACATAGTTATGATTTAAAACAACATACGATTTAATTGTATGATCAGATTCTAATAGGAAAAGAATGATTGACGAGTGTTTTTGGGCGGATAGGAAAATGATTATATTTGGTTGAATAAAAAGAGGCAAAATTTCGCTTATGAGTTGACTGCAATACCACAAAAATAATCTCAAGTCTTTAAACTAAAAGAAAATGAAACTATGAATAAATTGACTATCTTTAAAAATATCCTAAACACAAAGCAATTTTGCAGGAATTTTCTTCTGATGCTATTTCTTTTTAATACTATAACTCACGTATTGGCAATTCCTCCAGGTTTTACAACCAAGAATATAAAATTTCTAAGCGAAGGAGACTCGCTTGCCGGAACTATTTATAAGCCTGATCATATTTCTTCAGCCGTTGTTATAGTTCATGGGTCCGGACAGGAAAAAAGAATGACAGAATTTGCAACACTATTGGCTGAAAATGGGATTGCTGTTTTCACTTACGACAAACGTGGTGTCGGAGAATCCGGCGGTATCTATGCCGGACCTGAAGTAGGAACCAATAATGTGGATGCCGCCAATCTTAATCTTCTCTCTCTGGATGCGAGTGCTGCAGTGAATATCTTATCCAAATACTTATCAAACAAGCAAATCCCAATAGGTCTTACCGGTGGAAGCCAAGCCGGATGGATCGTTCCACTCACGGCAGAGAAAAACAAGAAAGTCCAATTTATGACTATATTCAGTGGAGCATTGATAACGGTGAAAGAGCAGCTTAGGTTTCAGTTTTACACCAACGGAAACTCAAAATTTTGGGATACGCACACCGAAGAAGATGCCCGCAAACACACGATGACCGACCCGGATCGATACGAGTTCGTAGACGTAGATCCAATGGACGTTCTGTCAAAATTATCAATTCCGGGATTGTGGATCTTTGGAGGCAAGGATATCCAGGTTCCTGTGAATTTATCTATTGAACATCTCAACACTTTAAAGTCAAAAGGGAAGCGCTATGAGTATCAATTATTCCCAGATTTAGGGCATAATACAGCATTTTCTAATGATCAAAAGCCTATGAAGGATGCTATTGAATGGATGAAAAATGTGAAAATGTTGAAGGCTCAATAACATCTCGTCCTTGATCATTTGAGCGGTGTACAACCTCTAATAAATGACAAAAGCAGGATGCTTATGAAAGCATAAGAAATCCAGCAGAATGTCAATTTATAATTGAGCAGATTTTACAAAAACAAAACCCCTTTTAAAATCAAAAGGGGTTTATATTTTAAGTTTAAAACTAATTATTTCTTAGCAGCAGGCTTCTTCGCCGGAGTTTTCTTCGCTGTTGTTGCTTTTTTAGCGGCTGGCTTTTTTGCAGCAGGTTTCTTTTTCTCGGCAAAAGCTTTTGGATCCTGTGCGGTGATCCATTTTTTAACCTCATCAAGAGTAACTTCTTTCAGCTCGTCAGCTTCATATTTAGTGTCATCTTTTTTCTTTGGAATTTTGAACATGGCTTTTCCAAATTTGATGAAAGGTCCCCATCTCCCGTTTTCAAGAGATATTTTCTCTTTTTCCCACTGTTGGATATATCTGTTGGCTTCTTTTTCCAATTTAGCTTCTACCAATTCGTTGATATCATTTTGAGAAAGATTTTCAAAATCATATCGTTTCGGAACATTGATAAAGATGCTTTGATATTTGATAAAAGGACCAAATCTGCCCGTTCCTTTGGTAATCGGCTCGCCTTTGTAAGAGGCAATCGGCGCATCGGCTAATTTCTTTTCAGCAATGATTTCTTCTGCACGTTTTTGATCTACAGAAAGCGGATCTTCACCTTTTGGAATACTGATGTATGTTTCGCCCCATTTCACATAAGGTCCGAATCTTCCGACACCAATGGTCACAGTTTGATCTTCAAAATTATTTAAATCAAATGGTAATTTGAACAATTCTAAAGCGTCTTCTAAAGCGATGGTTGCAATATTCTGTCCTGCCATCAAAGATGCGAAAATTGGCTTTTCTTCATCGTCCTGCTCCCCAATCTGAATCATAGGTCCGAATCTTCCGATCCTTGCGTAAATGTTTTTTCCAGATTTCGGATCTACTCCTAAAAGTCGCTCTCCGTTCGCACGGTCTGCATTCTCTTCTACATCTTCAATTCTCGGGTGGAATTTTGAGTAGAAATCGGTCATCATTTCCTTCCATTTCTGAGCGCCGTTCGCAATTTCGTCAAAACTTTCTTCTACTCTTGCCGTGAATCCATAATCAAGGATTTCTGCAAAATTGTCTGTTAAAAAGTCGTTCACCACTTCGCCAATATCGGTAGGAATAAATTTATTTTTATCACCCCCGAATTTATCTTCAAGAACTTCTTTTTTAATTTTATCATTGGCTAAAGAGATCTTCACCACCTCACGAGTCTGCGGCTCCAGTTCTCTTTTGTCTACATACTCACGATTCTGAATGGTCTGAATGGTCGGTGCATACGTTGACGGACGACCAATTCCCAGTTCCTCCAGTTTCTTGACCAGACCTGCTTCTGTATATCGTGCGCTTGGTCTTGTGAATTTTTCTGTAGCAGTAATTTTTTTATAGTCTAAAACTTCACCTACTTTTACTTTCGGTAATAATTTTTCGTTGCTTTCTTCGTCTTCGTCTTCAGTTTTTACAATTCCGTAAGCTTTTAAGAAACCATCAAAAATGATCACTTCACCCTGCGCTTCAAAATGCTGCGGAAGTTTTGCATTACCAATTTCGATAACTGTTTTCTCAATTTTGGCATTTGCCATCTGAGAAGCCAGTGTTCTTCTGTAAATAAGCTGATATAATTTGCTCAACTGAACATCACCGATTGATTTTACAGAAAAATCTGTGGGACGGATCGCTTCGTGAGCTTCCTGTGCAGAAGATGATTTGGTGGTATATTTTCTTGGTGCAGAATATTCTGCTCCGTATTCTGATGTAATTTGATTTTTCGCTCCGTCAATGGCTTCCTGAGAAAGGTTTACAGAATCTGTTCTCATATACGTAATGAATCCTTCTTCGTATAATCTCTGAGCCAAACGCATGGTATTGGTCACATTGTAACCCAATCTTGAAGAAGCTTCCTGCTGAAGTGTAGATGTCGTAAACGGCGCAGAAGCTGAACGTGTTCCCGGTTTTGTTTCAACATTCAGAACTTTGAACTCTGTAGTTTTTGCTAATTCTAAGAATCTTTCTGCATCTTCTTCTTTTTCGAAATCTTTCTTCAGTTTTGCAGCGATTTCCTGCTCAGCTTTATTTAAGAAAACTCCGTCTAGCTTGAAACTTGCTTTCGGAGTAAACTGGCGGATCTCTTTTCTCTTTCAACGACTAATCGTACGGCAACCGACTGTACTCTTCCGGCAGACAATCCCGGTTTTACTTTTTTCCAAAGTACCGGAGACATTTCAAAACCTACGATTCTGTCGAGAACTCTTCTAGCCTGTTGAGCGTTGACTAAATTCTGATCAATATCTCTGGGATTTTCAATTGCTTTAAGAATGGCATTTTTGGTAATCTCGTGAAAGACGATTCTCTTTCTGTTTTCGGGTTTCAGTTTTAATTCATCTGCCAAATGCCATGCGATAGCTTCTCCTTCACGATCCTCATCGGAAGCGAGCCAAACCATTTCGGCTTTCTTTACGGCAGACTTTAATTCTGTTACCAATTTCTTTTTATCGGCGGAAACTTCGTAATCCGGACTGAAGGTGGCAAGATCAATCCCCATTCCTTTTTTCGGAAGGTCACGGATGTGCCCGAAGCTCGATTTGACTTCGAAATCCTTCCCCAAATATTTCTGAATAGTTTTTGCTTTTGCCGGAGACTCGACGATTACTAAATTTTTCGACATCCTCTAAATTTTTGCAAAAGTAAAGCTTTTTTATTATATGAATTTTTACTTATATCATTTTATTCAATAATTCTAGAGGTGCAATGAAGATTCTGTAGAAAAAACCTTCAAAAGTAAAGCCTCTTCCAGACATTTCCACACGATATAGTAAGGACAAAATAATCATGAATAAGGTGATGTAAAATTTCTTATTAAATCCTGAGGCTTCAGAAGTTGAGGTATCTCTACTGTCCTTCAACTGCATGGCGAAAAGTACGATGATGAATATCATGTGAATGTACATCCATCTTCCCCAATCGATGGCTAAGTAGAACAGTGGTAAAGAGAAGAGAAATGCACTTAATAATAAAATAGATGTAATCTTTCTATTAGTTTGATATTTTAAATAAAACCCTAGATGAAAAACTGAAATTAAAAAACTGATGAAGTATAATCGATATTCTTTAAAGTGTTGGATGATGTATTGTCTTTCATCGATATCCCACAAGAAAATGCCTTTGGTTAAAACCACTCCACGTTCCTGTAAAATTTGCAGAGATTGTCCTTCATTGATGTTTTTTCCTAAAAGGGCAATGAAAGCGGCGGGAACAAAAACCACAATTATGTATTTTAAATATTTATTAAACTCAGCGTTTCCGGTTTTTAAATATAATGCAATGAGAAAATAGGGTATGAAGAACAAGGTGATTTCATGAAAAAACATGGCAATAAAAAGTCCGCCACAAACCCAATATTCTTTTGATTTTGAAAGTGAATTTTTACTTAAATGATAAACAAAATAGGCAAACAAAAAGAAAACGATGAATTCTTTTTTACCAACATAATCTACACAATTGAAAAGTCCTATAAATCCTATTGAAGACAGCAAAAGTGAGAGATAAAGAAATGTGGCTCCTTTGTATTGTATCAGTTTAAAATAAAACCAAAAAAAACCTGAAATGATGATCACCTGAAAAAAGTAGACTAATAAATTGAGTTTAATTCCTGTAATATCCTGCAAAAGGAAAAAGAAACTTCCGGAAAGCCCTCTTCTTTTGAAACCGCCATCCTGATAATTAATAAGCCAGTCTCCTAAAATATATCCGTCTGATTTTGCATTGTGGATATAGGTGAAGGTGAGCGCAAACAGAGCTGTTGCGACGATCATTACATAAATAAAAACCTTATTATTTAAAAAAGATAAAAATTTCTTGCGTATCATCATAAGTTTCTCAGATTTATTTCACAAAAAAAAGAGAAGCAAAACAGCTCTTAAAATATGATGTAAATCCGTTGATTTTGTGGAATCAAAAATAGGAATTTACAAATAGTTAAGCACTATTTTGTTTCTCTTTAATGAATGAATTAGAGAAATTTATTTTTTGCAGTTTATTTTTTCATAATCTTCACTACCGTTTCAGAATTATTGATTCTCACAAGATAAACACCTTGTAACAGAGAAGAAACGTCGGTCTGAGTGTTCTCAAATTTACCAGATTTCACCATCTGACCCGATGCATTATAGATCTGATAATGATAATCTTTATTGTCTGTAGCCTTTATATACAAAACATCTTTCACAGGATTTGGGAACAAAGTAATTTTATTTTCTTTGGTAATTTCCGCAATTTCATTTTTAGTAAAGACATTAGAAGCTTTTACTGATGGTCCTGCTGTTACAGGAATTGCCGGGATAGGACCTGTTTCGTTTCCATCCGGATCGTATTTTACTTTTACACAACGGCAATTCATCCCGAAATAAGGATCATTGTTATCATGGAAAGCAATCAATCGATTTGCAGTGGAAGCAGCATCAAAAAGGATGTTGATGGGTCTGCCGATGTAATTTGAATTCAAAGCGGCCGTCCAGATTCCGGGATATTGGAAATTATTGGCTGTAAAAGTTCCTGTTGCCGACTGATTTGCTGTTACACTTCTGAAACCTCGTGATCCGGAATTGGGATAATTTCCTGTCGAATAGCTTGCATCATTGAACATATAGCCAATGGTCGTCGTCGTTGTATTTCTTACTCTTACACCCGCATATTCGTTGATTAAGTTATATGATGTTGCTACATTTTTATCTTTTTTGTACCAAGGTGAAATCCCGAAATCGCGGTTGGTAATAATTGCTACACCGGTAAGATCAGGAATTCTCCATCCTTCAGGACAAGGATCAAATGGAGATTTTTCTCCACCTCTTCCCCATCGGTCAGCAGCAACATTAGGCTCGTTGAGAAGCCAGTCTGTTCCGTTTGTATAATTTGGAACTGTGCTGTTGTAAGGAGCAAACGAACTCGGAATCATATATACCAAAGGATTTTTAACAGAATAAGACAATACTTTGGCTATTTTATCTGATGTTTTATCTGATGTCAAAACGTTAGCATTGGTTGGATTGGTATATATATCGTAAGGAACGATATAATTTCCGGGAAGACTGTTGTAAGCACCCGGAGTAAGTGTGGTGTAAGCAACTCCGCCGTTTGAATTCACATTTCCTAAAAACACGTTATAAGAAGCTCTTGTGTCTGCATATTGGAAAGAAGGAATCGGATCTTTTCTTCCCCATTGATATTGCAGACCTGTGGAAGCTCTGATTTTAACATATTCTGCAGCAGTTGGTGTTAAAGGATTTGCAACGATTGGAAAGGCATCAGTTGCACCAAGATTCCTATCCATAAATTCCGTTTTTAAAACATCACCTTTTGGAACATAGTTTACGTAATTGGTGGCTACTGCATTTGGAGTTTCTGTTGTATAATGATAAGACTCAATTGCCGTGTCTGTAACCCAAACATGCCATGACCAATATACCGGATTAGCTATATTACCATTATGCAATGTAACTACTGCATTTCCGCTTTGGTTGGGGTTTAAGGTTACTACAATTTTAGAATTAGCAAGACCCAAAGTTGATCCGGGAGATGGATTTGTTATGGTAACTGTATTAATTAAGCTCGTATTGGTCGTCCATAAAACATTTGCTTTCAAATCATTAAAACTTGAAGGATTTAAGATGGCAGGATTATTTAATAATTGACTTTGAACAGAAAATGCTTTCGAAACCGGAATTTCCAAAGTAGATAAAACCGAGCTTTTTACAACCTGATAAGTGTTCGGATTATTCAAACCTTCAACATATTCTACATTCGAATTAAAATATTGGGTAGGGAAATCGTATTCATTGATCTGATACAAAGGATCTTTCACACATCTGCAACCATTCGCATCAGAAGTTTTGGCAGTTGATGTGGGTACATACCAATATCTGCCTTTCACAAGAGGATTTGCAGGATCAGGTATATCATTCTGATATTTATCCGGAAGCATAAATAACGCTCTTGCTGCAACAGCCGGTGTCGTATCAAAAAATCTCGTCATGGTTGCCGTCCAAAGTCCGGTATGATGCTGATCGGTATACTGCCCTGCTTGTGAATTGATAGATAATTGTCCAGTTCCGGGGAAAACTCCCATATTATATCCGCCTACGTTGGATAAATCAAAACCTATATTCGGATATACCCTGAAACCCGTCATAGAGGTAAAAACATTACTGTCATTAGGTTTAATGATGTGATATCCATTAGCTTCAAAGGTATTTTTGCCTAAATTTGTTCTTACTCCGAAAGGAGAATAATCTATTCTCACATCATCCACATAAGTACCCGAAGCCTGATTAGCTACAAGCATTGAAGGGATTCTCCAGCCATTCGGGCACGGATCGAAAGGAGATTTGTCTCTGTATGGTGCAGCACTGTTATCATTATTGTAATCTGCTGACAAAATTCCTTTTGAATTATCAGACCATAAATTAAGTTCTGGTAATACGCTATCATTAACACCGACAGATTTTCCAAACCAATTAAGCATCAGATTCGCATTATTGTTGTAGTAAGCCGGACCTGAGTTGTCATCTTTATTCACATAAATTAAACTCAGCGGATTTTTAACAGACAGCTGAATGTTATTATCTAAAGTTGCATTAGAAAGCAACACAAATTTTCTAAGCACGTCAAAATTAATTGCACTGGTGAAATTTTTTGCACCTCTGTGTCTCACCCTTCCGATAGAACCTGAAACTTCATAAAAATCATCACCTTTCATCACCAAAGGCGGAATAGGATCTTTTCTCCCCCATTGATACAGAAGCCCGCCGCTTCGGTTCCAGTTACCGCCTGTATTATTGTTGGTAATTGCTCCCAAGTTTCTGTCCATCCACTGCCATTCTGCATCGGGAATATTCTCTATCGTTCCATTTTTTCTTTCTCTTTTAACTCCGGTGAAACTTTTGTAAGTAGATCCGTTGGTAGGATCGTCTGTCACCCAAATATGCCATGACCAGAAAATTTCACCATTCAATCTGAAAGCGACTACCGCATTTCCTTTTTTGGATTTATTGATCATGACTTTGATTTTGCCATTCTCACCAGAATCTACAATTTCTAAACTGTAGTTTGAGCCAGTTTTTACAAGACCATGTACATCTTCCCAAAGCACGTCTGCTGTTACTTTTCCTTTGATTGTTCCGGCACTTGCCAGGTATTTATAACTGCGCCACATCTCATATGCTTTCTTTACGGGTATAAATAATCCTTCACCATGTTGAGCAGGATCAAAGATGTAACTATTAGGTGCTTTCGTCCAGTCCGGAGGGAGAGCGACACGAGACTGATTCTGCAATCTATCATCAGCACGCCTAGAAATTTCAACTAGAGTATCTTTTTTCAGGAAATTCTGAATCTCAACTTTAGTTTTTAAAAAACCTCTTTCTTTTTCTAAATTATCTTTAGAATACATATTTAAAGAAACTAAGCAAAACACTGCTATCAGATTCTTAATTATTTTACTTTCCATAATAATAACCCTTAGTTTTTTTGTGACAAAACGAATTTACACCAAAACAAATGATAATCAATTTATATTGAACATAAATAACACATAAAACATATATACTGCTAAATAAATTATAATTTTTTAAAAATTAACAAAAATATGATTTCGTAAATTAAAGACAAAAATACATTATTTCACCAATAATAAATGAGGAGACAGATCAATTTTTCTTAATGTTAAAAAAAATTAATTGACGGGAATAAAGTCAAAAAGAAGAGTACAATCCCAAGTGAAGTTCTGCTTGCATTGTATTGCAAAAAATCTAAAACGATCCTTCCAACCTTGTATCATGCTGATTTAACATACAATTGAAAATCTTCATTCCCAAAATGAGCCATAAAATTGAATGAATTCATAATAATTAACGCTCGTTAAACAACATACAATTATTGCTAATTGCTAATATTGCGTGAAAAAGTTACTTGCTTTTCCTATACCAAAGGTGAAGTTTTTAGATGAAGAAAGATGTACACTTTAGGAGAAATCGAAATGCACTTTCGGGTACATTTATCTAAATAAGCGAAAATATGCATATCCTTAAACTGCATATTTTTTGTTCATATCTGATTGATCATTAAATATTGAAATAGATATCTTTAGTTTTGGGGCGAAATTCAATCCGAATACCCGCAATTAGTCATATGCTGCAGTACTACAAAGAAGAAGTAAGCAGATAAGAAACTCCAAACATCAATGGTGTATTTTATTTATGATCAGAAGAAGATTAACTAAAATTTATGGAAGTAAGTAATTATGATAACGATCTATAGTAAAATTACCTCTTACAATATTCATAAAACTTGCAAATACAATAAAGTTGAAGACAAATAATGCAATAATGAATGTGTGAATTAATTTCTTAGTTCCTAAAGAAACCACATACATCGCATTTGGTATAATTATATAAGAAAAACCAATAAATGCACCTGCCAGTCTTGAAGAAAAGATGGGGTTATTTCTGAAGATGAAATAAAAGCAGATCCCGATCACCGCATAATTCCTATGATATTCGTAGTATGGATATTTTTCTTTCATGGGGGTATCAAAAAAGAAAAGGAAGAAAGTAAGAATTGCCATCATAGCCTCCGGAATACCGATCTGCCCGTTAAGACGCTGAGCTGTTTCATCAATATAACCATTGAACCCCTCGACCAGCATATTATCATTGGCAATACCACTGATGAAATCACCAAAAACTCTGTACACTTCAAATGGCGAAGCAAAAACAGATGCAATAATAAAGATCAGCATCCACGTTTTATTTAATGGGATACGGGCTACCCAATACATTGGTAAAAAAACATAACATACATTATGAATACCTGCTCCCAAATAAATACACAGCAGATACATGAATAGATTACCTTGTTTAATATATCTTATGCCATAATAAACTATAAATGAACCGAGACATTGCCTGATCTGGCCACTTTCCCCAATAAAAAACCCCGGGATAAACATAAACAGAATGAAGGTAAAAGGATAAAAAGTATTATCATCAATATACTCTATTTTCAGAATGATGCTTATCGTTGCGATGACCAATGTCAACATGTAAAACGGAGCATTGAATACATTCAGCAAAAGCTTATTTATTAAAACAAACAGCCACTCGAGTTCTACCGGTTCTGGCCCATCCAGATAAAGTGCCTTTGCAATAATACTGGTATAACTTTTTGTATCAGAATAATTGTAAATACCTATATAACTACCATAATCCGGCCCCACCTGATTACGTAAACCCGCAATTACAATAAGATAACCTGCCAAAAACCAAAGCCACTTTTTTTCTACTTTTCTCCCATACACTTCCTGAAAACTGAAAATGAGTATAAAAATAAGCGCTATAATATAATATGGATGTAGTAAATTCATTTTTTAAATAGTATAAGCATTTTTAAACTGATGAAAAGCTACAACCATTCCCGAAAGGATCAGCGGGAGAAAGAGTCTTGTTTCCCAGAAAAGCCCTACAAGAGTAATCATCCCAAGATAAGGCAATGAAAAAAAGAGATATTTTTTTAAAATTCGTTTTCTGTGATCATCACAAAGTGTGAAAGTAAAATACAAACCCAGCGCACCAAACAACAATCCCAAAAGATTAAACGGACTGGTAAAATTTTTAACAACATAAACCCCTTCAAAAAAAGAAGTTTCCTGAGGGATCATAACTTTTAATCCAACATAAGGTACTACAAAAGACAAAATAAGAAATACAATTTCTTTTATGTATTTAAAATTCCATTCTCTAATTTTTTTAACATCAATAAAAACTGAGGCAAAAAATGCAATATTCAAACAGGAGGTTTCTCGCACAAAAGTGGAAACCAAAATCGTAAAACATAAGAAAATAAAGTCTGAAATTTTTCTGTAATGATAATATTTTAAAGTAAAATAAATTCCAAGTAAATAAAAGAAAATCGATATGCTGTCACAATTTGTAGGAACATACTGCACAATGACCATAAAAAACACACCCAAAAGATGAACGATCCTTTTTAAATCTGAATTCAACAGCAATTCAACGGGTTTAAATTTTAAAACAGCATTTAAAACAACAGATGACAGAACAAAAAAGAAGCTGTTGATGAGAAAAATACTGTGGTAAAACACCGTTCCGTTTTTCAGAAGTACAGTTTTAAAGGATTCAAAATAATTTTTAATGAGAAAATCTAAAATTTCCGTCACATTCACCATCAGAAAATTCGGAATTACACGATAGGCATATACCGATGTAAACATAAAATCTGGAGCTTTCTCCATCGATTTTAGTTTCACATATGAAGATTCGAAGCCATAATATGACATGAAAAACAGCAGAAATGGGAAAATTACTACAAATAGAAATCCGTTTAATTTTTCATCAAAAATTCTCAACATAGTAGAAGTTCCTGGTTTTAGAATAATGTTGTGTTTTATAATAAGCTGAAGAAAAGGAACTTTTGCAAAAGTAAAAGATTTTTTCATTCTAAATAGAATATTTTATTGATTTTCAGTTAAAAGTTATCCTACAAATGTTTTAATCTATTCATAAAAATTTAAATTTGCAAACTTGATCTGAGAATCTCATGCATCGCTTTTTCATTTTTTTATATTATCTGATTGCCAAAAACAGAATCATTTCTATTGCAGCAGCTTTAGGAATTGCCGCAGTGTGCCTATTTTTTGCTTCTAAAATTAATTTTGAAGAAGATATTAATCAGATTATTCCGAAAAGTAAAAAATCTGATCTGACTGCGAAAGTTCTGAAACAACTCAATTTTTCAGATAAAATCATCGTTATCATCGAAAAGAAATCAAAAGATGACAATTTCCAGTTATCTGAAACGGCTGATCAATTTTTAGAAAAAACAAAACCTTTAGAGAAATACATTGCATCAATCCAGGGAAAAGTAAATGATAACGAGATTTCCGAAACCTTTGATTTTGTCAATCAGAATCTGCCCTTGTTTTTAGATGAAAACGATTATCAGGAAATTGAAAGAAAACTCGACAAAGACAGCATTGCCAAACAGGTTGAGAACAATTACATTTCTTTGGTTTCGCCTACAAGTCTGGTCACGAAAGAGTTTATTAAAAAAGATCCGCTGGGAATTACTTTTTTAGGAATCAAAAAGCTGAACGCTTTAAACATCAGTAAAGATTTTAAACTTGAAGACAATTACGTTGTAACCAAAGATGGGCAAAACCTTCTTCTTTTCATCGAACCCCAAAATAAAAGCAACGACACCAAAAACAATGAAGTTTTCGTCAATCAGCTCAATGAAATAAAAGACGGCCTCAACAAAGAATTCATAGGAAAAACCGAGCTGAGCTATTTTGGTTCGCCGGTGATTGCGGTTGCGAATGCGAAGCAGATCAAGAAAGACATTCAGAATACGGTTATTATTTCTATGACATTGCTTTTGATCTTGTTGATTTATTATTTTAGAAGCTTCTTCACTCCGCTTATAATTTTTCTTCCAACCTTATTTTCGGTTCTGCTCGCTTTGTTGGTTTTGTATTTTGTCAAAGATAAAATTTCAGCCATTTCTCTGAGTGTAGCAGCCATTTTAGTCGGGATTACGATTGATTATGCTTTACATATACTCACGCATTACAAGCACAACAACAATATTGAAGAGCTTTATAAAGATATCACCCAACCGATTGTTCTGAGCAGTGCTACGACGGCGGTTTCATTTTTATGCCTGGTTTTTGTACGTTCTGAAGCGTTGAAAGATTTGGGGCTCTTTGCATCGATTACGGTTTTGTTTTCGTCTGTTTTGGCACTAATTATTGTACCGCAATTGTATCATCCGAAAGAAGAAAAGGAGAAAGTAAATACTAATTTCATTGATAAGATCGGGCATTATCCTTACGAGAAAAACAAACCTTTGATTATCGGTTGTTCGCTTGTAATTATCGCGTGTTTGTTTGGATTTCGTCACGTTGGTTTTAATGAAAATATCGGCGATCTCAATTATATTCCGAAAGATCTCAAGATAAGTGAAGCCAAGCTGGAAAAACTGTCCGACATGACTTCAAAATCCATTTATACTATTTCTTATGGAAATTCAGAAGAAGAAGCTTTAACAAGAAATTCTCAATTAAGTAGTTTCTTAGAGAAAGAAAAAAAAGACGGAAAAATTTTAAGCTATAATTCTATAGGTAATGTTGTGCTCTCTGAAAAAGATCAGCAGAAAAAAATAGAAATCTGGCAAAACTTCTGGAACGAGAAGAAGAAAAACCAAACCATTTCCGAATTGGTCAGTCATGGAAATAAATTCGGATTCAATGCTTCGGCTTTTGATCAGTTTAATGAAAATTTGAATAAAAGCTACCCCACTTTAAGCTTAAAAGATTATTCTACAATAAATGCGCTTCAAATCTCAGAATTCCTCAGTCAGGAAAATGGCTTTTATACCGCTTCGAATGTTGTAAAAGTAGACGAATCCAAACGTGATGCTTTCATCAAAGACATTGAAAAGAGGCACGATGCGATTGCGATTGACCGCCAGCAAATGAACGAGAACTTTTTAGGCTTGCTGAAAAGAGATTTTACTACATTGATCAATTATTCTTTATTGGCCATTCTTTTTACAATTATTATTTTCTTCAGAAATTTTGAGCTTACGCTTCTCACTATGTTCCCGATTGTTCTCACAGGCGTTGTTACAGCAGGACTTCTCTATTTTTTCGGATTAGAACTCAATATTTTCAGCACCGTTGTCTGTACATTGGTTTTTGGAGTTGGTGACGACTTCAGTATTTTCCTGACAAAAGCTATGCAAAAGGAACATACGACAGGAAAAAATGAACTTCCTACTTATAGAATTTCCATTATTTTGGCGGTTTTTACTACAATTCTTTCCATCGGCTCTCTGATTTTTGCAAAACATCCTGCTTTACATTCTTTGGCTCTCGTCGCTTTAATCGGAATGCTGTCGGTGATTATTATTACCTCCACTTTATATCCGTTTTGGTTCAGATTTTTAATTATCAATCGAACTAAAAAAGGTTTGTCACCCATTACGTTCATGCTGTTTTTACATTCAGTAATTCTCTTTATTTATTATGGTTTGGGCGGATTGATCTTTTCAGTGATCGGAAGCATTTTTGTGAAAAATTCCAAAGGGAAAACTTTAGATGTTATCAAATTGATTTTAGCTAAATTTTTAACTTCAGTTCTGTACGGAAACCCATTTGTAAAGAAAAAAGTGATGAGAAATCCTAAAGAAGATTTCAGCACTCCTGCAATCATTATTGCCAATCACACTTCGTTTCTGGATACTTTGGCGATTGCAATGGCTACTCACAAAATTGTTTATCTCGTGAACGATTGGGTTTACGATTCTCCGGTTTTCGGCAAGCTGGTGAAAGCTCTGGGTTTTTATCCTGTTTCTCAAGGCATCGAAAACGGTAAAGAAAAATTAAAAGAAAAAATTGACCAAGGATATTCTCTGTTGTTTTTCCGGAAGCTGAAAGATCTTACACCAATGATATCAACCGTTTTCACAAAGGTGCATTTTATCTGGCAGAAGAATTTGGTCTGGATATTTTACCAGTTTATATTCACGGGAATTCTGAAGTTTTACCAAAAGGCGATTTCATCATCTATGACGGAAACATTATCGTGAAAATTGGAAACAGAATCAGCAAAGATGATTTGACATTTGGAACAACTTATAAAGAAAGGGCTAAAAATATCAACACCTATTTTAGAAATGAATTTACCAAGCTTAGAAATGAGATTGAAGATGAAAATTATTTTAAAAAGAAATTGTTTTTAAGTTTTCTTTATAAGGAAACCGAAGTCGTACAAGAAGTTAAGCAAGATTTTGCACGAAACAAATCTGCTTATTTTGAGGTGAATAAACATATCCCAAAAGACGCAACAATTTTACATATTGCAGACGATTTTGGGCAGAAAGATATTTTGCTTACGCTTCAGCAAGCGGGAAGAAGAGTTTTCTCAATAATTAAAAATGAAGAAAAAAGACAGATTGCAGAAAATAATTACCTTGTAAAAAGGAGGAAGATCCGGTATATCAAAAAAACTTCTGAAATCACCAAAAACATTGATGTTCTTTTGATTTCAGATCCAAATTTTAAGGTTGATACCATTACCCAGCTTCCAAAAACAATTATTTTCTTAGCTGTAGAAAATCCAGGCTTTGTAAATTCTACATTTAACTTAGTGTACACTTCTGAATCTATAAAAGTGTTCAGAATCGCATAATAAATGTAAAAAGCATATTTTTGTAAACTATAAAAAATCCTAATGCATAAAAACGTACTTGTTATATATTATACTCAGACAGGCCAATTGGGAGATATTATGAAAAATATCGCCCAGCCGTTTGAAGATAAAATAGACGAATACAATGTAACGTATTACAACATTCAGCTGAAAGAAGACTTCCCTTTTCCGTGGTCGAGTGATGTATTTTTCAATACTTTCCCAGAATCTTATTTGCAGATTCCGAGCGAGATTCTTCCGCCACCGGAAAATGTGCTGAATAAAAAATATGATCTGATTCTCTTTGGATATCAGGTTTGGTATTTGACGCCGTCGATTCCTATTATTTCTTTTCTGAAAAGTGGTTATGCGGAAAGTTTATTAAAAGACACACCAATAGTGACTGTTTCAGGAACCAGAAATATGTGGATGCTTTCTCAGGAAAAATTAAAAGTTTATTTAAAAAATATGAATGCCAAACTGATCGGAAACATCGCTTTGGTAGACAGACACGATAATTACACCAGCGTTTTGACCATTCTTCGTTGGCTGACGACCGGACAAAAAGAAAAAACAGGATTACTTCCTGCAGCAGGAGTCTCGGATGAAGAAATAAACGGTGCGGGTAAATACGGAAAGATTATCGAAAATCATTTTGAGAATAATGATTTCGCAAATCTTCAGCCAGATCTGGTAAAAAACGGAGCCGTTGAAATCAGACCTTTTCTTGTGCGTGTAGAGAAAGTCGGAAACAAAATCTTCACTGTCTGGAGCAACCTGATTATCAAGAAAAAAGAAAAACGACCTTTGCTGATTAAATTCTTTAAAGTATATTTGATGGCAGCAATCTGGATAATTTCACCAATCGTATTGGTTTTTCATTTATTATTATCTCCTGTTTTATGGTCTAAAAGGCAGAAACAGAAAAAATATTTACAAGGAATTAATTTAAAATAGAAATGTACGACGTATTTATAACAAAAGCTTCAACATATTTACCCAATGAGCCGGTTTCGAATGACGAAATGGAAAGCTATCTTGGCCTGGTAAATAATACACCTTCTAAAGCGAGAGCTTTAATTCTGAGGAACAACAAGATCAAAACAAGATATTACGCTTTAGATAAAAACGGGAAGCCTACGCATACCAATGCTCAGATCACGGCAAAAGCAGTAGAAGGTCTTTTTGACGATCAATTCAAAAAAGAAGATATGCAGCTTCTGTCTTGCGGAACCTCTTCTGCAGACCAGATTCAGCCATCTCACTCATCCATGGTGCATGGCGAACTAAATATCGGAAAATCTGTAGAGATCAATACCTCAACAGGACTTTGTAATTCGGGTATGAATGCCTTGAACTATGGTTTTCTGAATATCAAAGCAGGAATTAAAGATAATGCAGTTTGTGTAGGTTCTGAAAGAATGTCTGCATGGATGACCGCAGATAAATTCAATCATGAAGCAGAAAATCTGAAACTTCTGGAGAGAGACCCATCGTAGCTTTTAAAAGAGAATTTTTGAGATGGATGCTTTCTGATGGTGCTTCTGCATTTTTACTGGAGCCAAAACCAAGAGAAAATGAAATTTCTCTAAAAATAGAATGGATTGATTTCTACTCTTATGCTCACGAAATTGAAGCTTGTATGTATTCCGGTTGTGAAAAGCAGGAAGACGGAAGCTTAAAATCATGGGCAGAATATCCTGCTGAAGAATGGCTGAACCAATCGATTTTTGCATTAAAACAAGACACTAAGATTCTTGATAAATACATTCTGGTGAAAGGTGCAGAAAGTTTGAGATCATCTTTTGACAAACATCAACTTGACCCGGATTCTATCGATCATGTTTTGGCGCATATTTCTTCCGGTTACTTCAAAGAAGGTTTAAAAGAAGAATTTGCCAACGTTGGATTAGACTTCCCTTGGGAAAAATGGTTCTACAATCTTTCTGAAGTCGGAAATGTAGGCGCAGGATCTATTTTCATTGCTGTTGAACAATTGATGAATTCAGGCAATCTTAAAAAAGGCGAAAGAATTCTTCTTTGTGTACCGGAAAGCGGAAGATTTGCTTATTCATGTGCTTTACTAACAGTTTGCTAATGGAAGTCACCTTACCAAATTCTGATCAAAGTTTTGTAGAAAGCCTGATCCCGCAGAAATTTCCTTTTGTGATGGTAGGTGAAGTTTCAGAATATTCTGAAAGCCACGTAATCTCAGGATTCGACATCAAGGAAGATAATATTTTTGTCAGTGATGGGATTTTCCAGGCATCCGGTTTGATTGAACATCAGGCTCAAACTGTGGCTTTACATACAGGTTATAAATATTTTTTGCTTGGAAAACCAGCTCCAACAGGTTACATCGGAGCGATCAAATCTTTTGAAACAGATGCACTTCCAAAAGTTGGAGACCAACTGATAACCGAAGCAACGATTCTGAATGAAATGTTGGGCGTAACCTTAGTGGAAATCATTACTACAATCAATAATACTGTGATCGCAAAATCTCAGATGAAAACGGTCGTAAAATAATAAAGTCAATTTGTTTCCTTAAGCTGGGAAGCAAATTGATTTTAAACTTTCTTAATGGGATTGGAAGAACAAAATATTATCAATATTCACCATTTTTTACCACATCGCGAACCGATGCTGATGGCTGATTATATTCTGGAGCTTACTCCGGAAAAGGTAATCACTTCTTTTGAAATTACTTCAGACAATATTTTTGTTCACAATAATCATTTTGTAGAAGCCGGTCTTATCGAACATTCGGCACAAACCTCATCTTCTATTCTTGGGCAAAGTTTTTTTTCAAATCCTGAGTCAGATACTAAAGTGATTGGCTTTATCACCAATATCAAAAAAATTGAGATTTTTGCCTTACCGAAAGTCGGTGATAAAATCATTTCAAAAGCTTCTTTAATTTCCAAATACGAAAACATCTGCCAGATTTTCTGCGAAACATTTTTAGATGATCAATTGTTGATTCGCACGGAGATTAGTCTTTTTATTCAGGAGCTTACATCTTAAACATTTACTTTAAATATAAAAGCTGACTTTTTGAGTTGGCTTTTAAATTTACGTTTGGCTTAAAAAGTTTTTAATGATTAATAAAGCAGTCCTTTATTTAAAAATAGTAAGATTAATCTCAATAGTGTTTCTCTTAATTCTTGTATTTTATACTTTCATGATTCTAGGAAGTAGTCACAAAATACCTTCTCAAACACTCATAAAACTAATTTTAGCAATCTCAATTACAATTTTGTTGTTTATTTATTCTTCAATTACCATAATGAGAAAAAAGAAGAATAATGATAACTAATGATTAAATTTTACACCATCCATTTGAGTAGATTTTGAAAAACACTTGAACTGACGAAGCAACACCACAAAACCTTTTTATTTTCAATATATTTGAACAAAATAATAATATGAGCGTAAAAGTAAGATTCTATTCATACGACATTGAATTTGAGTTTGAAAATTCTGTGGAATTTCCTATTGCTCCTGCAGTTGGCGATGAGGTAAATTTGATTTCATTTTTTAAATACAAGACTTCTGAAAGATTAGAATACGTCAACAATATGGAAGATCTTTATCTGTACGAAAATGCCTTGGTAACTGAACGTACGTGGTGCAAAGACATCGAAAAAGACGAGGTGTATCTGCTGGTTCATTTAAAGTATAAAAGAAGAAAGTAATTTTTCTGACCTAGAGTAGAATGTCTTCCACTTTCCCACCCAAACCGTGGTTAACAATGTTGTTTTTACCTCTGCAATTTGTATTGTTTAAGATTAAATTTTATTAAATTTCACATTTTTAGGAAAGACGATATTTTTTGGAAGGCTTGCACAAAGAAGAATTTAGATACATATACTTCAAATTAAGTTATTATAAATTCAAACTTTTCCAAATTAGCACTAATAATGTCATTTTTTAAACTTTAGCTAAGCGTATTTTTTATGTTAAGTCATTTATGTCATCTTGAAATACATGTTTTCTGTGATAGTCCAAATAACTTTCTCTGCTTTCAGGAAAAATTCGCATTTTATTTTTTGCAGTTGGATTAATATTAAGTTTATCCCACGTGTATGCACTTAACTGTGTGCCACAAATTAATTCTCCGCTGTCTAAAAATGTAATATAACCTTGGTCAAAAAGTCTATCGTAAGTTGGCGAAAGTGCAAGTCCATTTAGGTAATCTAAAGCTTGGTCATCTCTTTTTTCCTTAATACAAACGCTATATGGCTTAATATGGCTTGCAATTAAAAGCCTCTCATCTGTAATTTTTGAAAAAGGACATTGAGGCATATATTCAATAACCGCTCTTCTATACCTTTCTTGACCAATTCTATATGATTTTTTAATTTCTTCGAGTTCAGGAATATTAACAACTGAAATTTCTTCAATTAATTGTAAAGCACTTGGATGAACAAAAGTTCTAAATTGGTAATCTAATAAAATTCTAAAGTAGAATATTGGTCTATGGTTCTCTCCTGTTGGAACAACGGGAACTAATTTTAAGATTGAGAGGTAACTTATTTTCGGCAGAATTAATTCTCTCCAAAGTTTCCAAATGCTATCATCTGACCTAATGTAACCTCTGTTTTGTCGTTGTGATAAATTATCAGAAGCATCATAAATTGAAAACGGAATATGTTCAGTTTCAATATTTTGTACTTCTTGAGACCTTTCATTGTAATATACACTTATATCATTATGATAAATTTGCTCTTGTGCATAATATTCGGCTTTAGCATCGTCAAGATATTTTAGCAAGTTTGTTTTACTAAAAAAACAAGTATTTTCTTGAATTATAGCACCACTTTCTCTAGCAGAGTTTATAGTTTTTCGTTTCTTTTCTTTGTCAAAATGTTCTAAACCCCAAGTAGAATATTCAAAGAAATTTGAAATTCTTTGACCAAGTTCACCATTGTAAGTTCCTACGTGTTTTTTACTTTCTCCATTACCATCAAATTGTGCTAACTTATTTGAACGATGGATAAAACTGTCTTCAGCTCTAAAATCTTGTATCGCATCGATAATATTGTATTCGATGTTATCAATTTTAATTCTTTGATATTCTGTCATAAAATTATTTTGCGTATTTAGTGATGTCCATTTGTTTAAGTAATGCAATAAGAACATCAACAACAATGCTGTTTCCTGCTTGTCTATACATTTGAGTATCGCTTACTACCTGTGCAAAATCGTCACGAAATCCCATTAAACGCAAACATTCTTTTGGTGTTAACTTTCTGATTTTTCCTGTGTGTGTAACGTAATTGTCAACTCCAGCTCTGTGCATTTTGTGCATACTTTGCAAAAGTGGTCTCGCTACTTCAAGGTCTGTTTTTACTGAAGTTTTAAAGGTTTTCGTTCCACTACTCAAAACGTAATCACGAACTTTATCAGATAAATAATATTTTTCTTCTACGTCATTTACGTCAAAAATAAATTCGTCAAATTCGCTTTCTCCTTGTTCAAACACAAAATCTCCGTGCCAATTAAATTGTTGATTTGCTTTCTGACAAAGTGCAATTTCTCCATTTATTTGAGTATAACGTTTGTTTCTATTTTTTGAACTAGTTACAAATTTCACTCCTTTTTCCTTGAGATAATATTTACTGTCTGTAAAATCCTCTAAAAAATCTTGCATTTTGTATTCCAAATCAATTGGTTCAGGGAAAGTAAATTCTGCTTTTTTATCTTTGAATCCTACAACAAAAATTCGTTCTCTGTGTTGTGGCATTCCGTAATTTTTGGCGTTTAAAACTTGATAAAAATATTTATATCCAAGTTCGTTAAAAGTTGCTTTAATTGTTTCAAAAGTATTTCCTCCATCATGGTTTACTAGACCTTTTACGTTTTCAAAAATGAAAACATTAGGTTCGCTTTCTTTCACAACTCTTGCGAATTCATAAAATAAAGTTCCTCTTGTGTCTTCAAAACCTCTACGCTTTCCGACCATTGAAAATGATTGACAAGGACTTCCACCAACTAATAAATCTAATTTTCCTTTGTATTTCTTACCGTCAATGTCGTGAACATCATTGTACCAATTACTTTCTGCAATTTCATAATTTGCAAAATAACTTTGTTTTACAAAATTATCATTATCACAAGCAAACTGTATTTCTGACTTGAGATTTAGTCTTTTCAATCCATATTCAATAGCACCAATACCTGAGAACATTGTTCCAATTTTTATTGTTGCATTGGGGTTTGAAAATTCTTTTTCTCTCCAGTCTTTGTCAAATTTTATTGAAGTTTGTTTGGTTAAATATTGTGTCAATTGGTCATTAACAATATTTAAAACATCTTGATATTTTGGATAACCTTTTAACTCGTCAAAAATTCGAGTAGAGTAATGGTAATTTAAAAGAATACTTTTGTCTGCTTGTAATATTTGACAAAGATTATCTAGCTGTTCTATATTTAGTTGGCGTTCGTCTTTTTCTATTTTTCCAAGTGTCGATGGATCAATATCGATATGAGAAGCAACTTTGCGAAGTGGAAAACCTAATTCAGTTCTTCTTTGTTTAATATATTCTCCAAATGTAATTTGCATATTTTGTCTTTTTTATTTTGGACTAATTTTGTCCAAAAATATGGAATCCTATTTTGTCTTGCAACATTTTCTTTGAGTTTTCTTTGACAATAAATTTTTCAAACCCTATAAATTTAGAACCTTAGTAATTCATCAAAAAAAGTGAGACATTTCTGCCTCACTTCAAACAATTTATATTAAATGAAAATTAATATCCGAAGATTTCTTCCAGGGTCACTTCTTTGAATTCTCCCATCTTGTTGATCGATTCCATATTCAGGTTTTCTTTTTTCCCGATGATGGCGGTGTTGTATTTTAATGGTTTGATTTCAGCGTTGTAGAAGCTTGTCAGTTGTGGCAAACTTAATGTCTGAATCTCTGCATAAATATCTTTTCTGATGTCGTAATCAACACCCAGCTTTTTCAGTGCCATCTGGTTGTAGAAAATATTGGTTCTGTTGATTCTGTTTGAGGCAATCTGCTTCAAGGCAGAACCTTTTGAATTCTCAAACTGAGCCGGAACTTGCGGGAAATCTGCCATCAGATCATTCATCGCATTGACAGCAAGAGGTAATTTATTTGCCTGAGTTCCGATGTAGTTGGTCACATAGTTCGGATGATCTTTTTCGTTCGCATTGGCAAAAGAAACGTACGCAGAATATGCCAAAGACTTACTTTCTCTGATCTCCTGGAACACGATAGAAGACAGACCACGCCCGAAGTATTCATTAAATACATTGGCTTTTCCGAAATCTGCTAAGTTCACATTGGTACCTTTAGCAACCTTTGCCATTTCCATCTGTACCATATCGTACCCTGTAAAATACACTTTTCCTTCAGTAGCCGGTTCTGCATATATTTTAGCTTTTGCAGGCTGCAGTTTGGTGTTGGCAACGAAAGGTTTTACAGCTTTCTCAAGACCGCTTTGATCTTGTCCGTACAGAAATAACTCGTAAGGATATTGGTTTAACGTTTTGATTTTTGAAATTAATTCGTTGACATTAATGCTTTCCAGACGTTGCTTAGAAATAATATCCGTCATTCTTGAATCTTTACCATATTTCGCATAATTGGAAAGTGCCGCCATGATTCTCCCTTTATCTTTTTTAGCAACTTCTCTAGATTCTAAAATTGTTTTTACAGTCTGATCGTAGATTGCTTTATCCGCTTTTGCATTGGTTAGCCAATGGTTCAGAAGTTCAACTCCTTTCTTCATATTGCTTTCCAGTCCGCTTAGGGTAATAATGGTTTGATCATTTGAAGTTCTGAAATTGTTTGAGATTCCGAGCTTGTAAAATTCTTCTTTTAACTGTTCCGGTGTGTATTTATCAGTTCCTAAATATTGAAGGACGCTCACCGCCAAACTCAATTCTTTATCGTTATCTGTACCAAAAGGGAAGATATAATTTACCTGCGCTACTTCGTTATAGTTGTTTTTAACGAAACTTACTTTTTTGTCTTTGATTTCTGATGTAGCAATAGCCGTTTTGTAATCAACAAACTGAGGTTTGATATCACCCGCTTTTGCACCTAAAATATCTTTAAGAAAAGGAGACTGTACATCTCTGTTTAGTTTAATAGGCGTAATTGCCGGGTTTTGTACACGTACCAGTTTATCATTCACTCCTTTTTCTTTGTAAACGACAGCGTAATTATCTTTAAAAAACTCATTGGCAAATTTTACAATATCTGCTTTGGTGATTTTCTCATACTCATTGATCTCGTCTAGTTCTTCCTGCCAGGTTCTTTCGTTAATGTAAGCTCCATACAACGTGGTTGCAAGACCGTCAGCAGTTTCCCAGCCTTTCATTCTCTGAACTTTCATATCGTTGACAATAGCTTTCAGCATCCAATCAGGGAATTGACCTTTTTTAACTAAATCTAACTGTCCCAACAACAATTTTTTAGCTTCATCAAAACTCTGTCCGTCTTTCGGAACCACGTATAATGTAAATGCGCCATACGTTTTATAAGGAGATTCATAAGCTCCTGCGCTTAAAACTTTTTGCTTCTGGCTGATGTTTAAATCAATTAAACCTGCATCTCCGCTATTGCTTAAGATTTCGCCAACCATGCTTGCTAATCTTGCATCTTTAGTACCATAAGAATCTGATCTCCAAGCCATCGTCATTCTTGGTGCAGACGGACTTTTCACAGTTCTGCTTACAACCTGAGTCATCGGTTCTTCAGAAACCATTTTTTTCATCGGAAGTTCTTTGTATTTGAACGTCCCGAAATATTGATCAACTAATTTTATCGTTTTGTCGAAATCTAAATCTCCAACCAAAACTACTGCCATATTATTTGGCACATAATACGTGTCAAAATATTTGTGGATCGCCACCATTGAAGGGCTTTTCAAATGTTCTGATGTACCGATTGTAGTTTGCTGACCGTTTGGATGTTTTGGGAAAAGAGCTTCCATTAAAGCATAGTTTACCAAGCGGCTGTCGTTATCCTGTGCTCTGTTGAATTCTTCATAAACAGCTTCCAATTCTGTATGGAAAAGACGAAGAACCAATTCTGAGAAACGTTCTTTTTCTATTTTTAACCATTTTTCAAGCTCATTGGCAGGGATATTATTTTTGTAAACCGTTTCATCCAGCCAGGTATGAGCATTAGTTCCTGTAGCTCCCAAAGATGAAATTGCCTTGTCATATTCATTGGCAATTGCAAATTTTGAAGCTTCCTGAGAAACCTCATCGATTTTTTTGTAAAGTAATTTTTTCTTTTCAGGATCTTTTTCTGCTTTGTGCTGTTCGTAAAGATCAGAAATCTGCTGTAATAAAACTTTCTCTTTTGCCCAATCCTGAGTTCCCAGATGTGAAGTTCCCTTAAAAACCATGTGCTCAAGATAGTGAGCCAATCCTGTATTATCACTTGGATCGTTATTGGAACCGGTTCTTACCGGTACATACGTCTGGATTCTCGGAGCATCGTCGTTCTTTGCGAGATATACTTTCAACCCGTTTTTTAAAGTATAGACTCTCACTCCCGCCCGATCATTTTTCACAGTTTCGTACGTATAACCTTGACTATCGGTCGCAGTTTGCGTTTCAAATTTCTGTGCTGCTGCATTGATCATGAAAAAGAATGAAAGTGAAATAAAAATTTTCTTCATAGTAGAATTAATAAATCATTATAAGTATAATGATTAGTATAAGATTGTATCGGTTTTGTTACAGACAGATATAAAATGACTCATGAAATATCATTTTTAGAGCTGCACGGAATAAAATTTGCAAGTTATGGTATCATTAATCATTTAAAAAATTAATTATGAATACGAAAGTGATCAGGGCAAATTTTGCCGTAAGCAATCTGGATCACCCACCAGTTTTATAATTTATTAGGATTTAAATCAAATGGAAGATCTGATAGACCTGTAAGCTTTCTCTTTGGAAAAAGAATTTGTTATTCATTTTTATAGCTGAAGTTTTCATTAAATTATCCTTTCATTTTTACTAATTTAGCCAACTCAATGAAACAGCATTTTCCGAATGAAAAAACAAAATCTTCCTCAAGACGAAAGTAGCCTACAATCAGCAAATATGACCGAACTGTTATATGTAACTGATGAAAACGATAACTACACCACCGCCAACAGCATCGGATGGGACGCCAAAAAAGCAGCTTTGGACGAATCGATGGAGCTCATTAATGAAAGAATTGAAGAAGCAAAACAAAGCGTTGCCAACAACATCGTAAGCCCAATCATCTATTTTATGGAACTGAATAAAATGGATTTCCAGGTTTTGGCGGCGTATGTCGGGAAATGGCAATGGACGGTCAAAAGACACGCAAAACCGAAAATATTTAAAAAGCTCAGCGACTCTACTTTACAAAAATATGCCGACACTTTTGGAATTTCGGTAAATGAACTAAAAAACTTCGACGGCAAATAATGAAATTGAATTTTGAACACCATCAGACAGCCCATTGTGAAAACGGTGTTGCTTCCAATTTACTTCTCAACAGAGGTTTAAAGCTAAGTGAGCCAATGATTTTCGGGATCGGGTCCGGATTATTTTTTGTGTATCTGCCATTCTTAAAAGTAAATTTTTCCCCGGGTTTCAGTTACCGCCCAATGCCCGGAGCTATTTTCAGCAAAGCGGCAAAGCGTTTAGGTATTAAAATCAAAAGACAAAAATTCTCAAATCCTGAGGAAGCCCAAAAAGCTTTAGAGAAAAATTTAGAACAAAATATCCCAACAGGTTTGCAGGTCGGGGTTTTCAACCTCACTTATTTTCCTGAAGAATACAAATTCCATTTCAACGCCCATAATCTTGTGGTTTATGGAAAAGAAGACGGAAAATTCCTCATCAGCGACCCTGTGATGGATTTTGCGACAACTTTATCAGAAGCTGAACTTGAAAAAGTACGGTACGCCAAAGGTGCACTCGCTCCGAAAGGTCATATGTATTTCCCGACACACATTCCGGAAAATGTGAATCTTGAAGAAGCCATCAGAAAAGGAATCAAAGATACCTGTAAAAATATGCTCGCTCCAGTTCCCATTATTGGTGTAAAAGCGATGCGTTGGGTTGCAAAAAGCATCCCGAAATGGGCGGAGAAGAAAGGCACGAAAGTGACCAACCATTATCTGGGACAACTCATCAGAATGCAGGAGGAAATTGGTACCGGCGGCGGAGGTTTCAGGTTTATTTATGGGGCTTTTTTGCAGGAGGCAGCTGTGATTCTTAAAAACGATGAACTAAAAGAATTATCAAAAGAAATCACGATGATTGGTGATCTTTGGAGAGACTTTGCCGTGGATATTGCCCGCGTTTATAAAAATAGAAATTCAAAAAGCGATATTTACAATCAGCTTTCAAAATCGATGCTGCATATTGCCGACTTGGAGGAAGCTTTTTATAAGAAATTAAGAAAAGCGATTTAAACTTGTCAGTGTAAATTTTCTAAGAAGGCGATGTAGAAATTGATGAAAACATTATATCAAATAATTATATTTTCTATTTTCTTTACGTCGTGTAAAGAAGAAAAGTATAAATACGATATTTCTGACTTTCGAGCTGAATTGAGACCTTCTTTAAAAAGGTTATTAAAGGAAAAATCACTTCCTTCCAATGATACGATTGCAAGAAACTTTATCGAGAAAAATGCAACAAACGAAGAACTAATAAAATTAATGGATGCAAACAATCCATTATTAAGAATTATAGCATATAGAACAATTGTTAATCAAGAAAAGCCTGAATATTTTGATTTATTAATAAACCATTTGAGTGACACGGCAAAAGTAAGCTGGTGGTATCATGAAGATGCTGTAGATAAGTTTTATGTTTCAGATTTAATGATTAGAAAAGCTCATGATGAAAATGGTTTATCTCCGATTCAAAAAAAGTATTTGGTAGAAAAAGTCTTGATGGAGCATCCTTATTTAGAAACTTCTACTTGGATGATTCACAATATTAATCCAAATGAAAAATATTATCATTTGATTAAAAAAAGAGCAGGATTAAAAAGTGATAAGTCCGGAGAACAATTATCTGCTTGTTTTGCTTTAAGTAAATTTAAAAAGAAAGAAGATGTAAATTTGCTTTACGAGGTTTTCAATCAAAATATTAAAAATGAATATTGTATAACGTGGATTTTTAGAAGCATTGAAAAGTTTCCAAATGTCAGATTTTTTCCAATTTTAGAGGACTATTTTAAACAAAAAATAAAAGGTAAACTTTTAGAAGAAGAGAATATATTTGATGATGTATTATATTTTTCGAGAGCTGTAGCTGCATATAAAAATGAGAATGCGTTAACGATTTTGAAATATATAGAACAGAATAATACTTACATCAATAAACCAGCTTGGCCACCTTCAAATAAAAAATATGTCTATAAAGCTGTGCTTATAAATTACAATACAATTTATGACGATTTAATTAAACAAATTCAAAGCGAATTTAAAAAAGGAGATTTAGAAAAATTAGGATTTGGACGAGAATTACTTGAATATGATGAAGAATCAAATTGGTAAAGACGTTTAGGAAACCAAAGGTTTAAAGTATAGTTTTTCTATTTATTAAATATATAAAATATTGAATGTCAAATTTCATCATCGAAATTAATAATCTTTACAAGAAATACAAAAATTCGGAAGAGTTTTCCGTTAATGATATTTCTTTGAACATCGATAAAAACGAAATCTACGGAATTCTCGGTCCCAACGGAGCGGGTAAAACCACCTTGATTTCTATGCTTTCAGGTTTAATTAAACCAACGTCGGGAAGTTATAAGATCAATGGTCTGTCGCCTCAAAAAAATGGCACAAAAATCAAACAACTTATCGGTGTAGTTCCACAGGAATATGCACTTTATCCTACTTTGACGGCTAAAGAAAATCTTTTATTTTTCGGAAGTTTGTATGGTTTGAAACATGCTTATCTTCACAAAGCCATCGATGAAGCACTAGAATTAATGGGCTTAACCAAATTTGCCAATAAAAAAGTCGATCAGTTTTCCGGCGGAATGAAACGCCGCTGCAACCTCATCGCAGGAACACTTCACAACCCGAAAGTTTTGTTTCTGGACGAACCGACGGTTGGCGTTGATGTTCAGTCTAAAAAAGCCATTATTGATTACCTTTTAGATTTAAATAAAAGAGGAACGTGTATCATTTACACTTCGCACCACCTTTCCGAAGCGGAGGACTTTTGTACAAAAATATCAATCATCGACCACGGAAAGATCCATGCAAGCGGAACACCGGCAGAATTGATTGCTCAGGTAAACAATGCGAAAAATCTGGAAGAAGTTTTCATATCATTAACAGGAAAAGAATTGAGAGATGTTGTATAAATTGTGGAGAAGTTTTATCAAAGAAATTCTTTTGCTGAAGAGAGATTCCGGCGGAATTGTTATTATTTTCCTGATGCCATTACTGTTGATTATTACCATCACCTTAATTCAGGATTCTACCTTTAAAAATCTGGAAGGAACAAAAATTCCGATTCTTTTTGTAGACAATGACCGATCAGAGATTTCTAAAAGTATAAAGTCTGAATTGGAAGGCAGCAAAACTTTTGAACTTATTACTGATTTAAACGAAAAAGATGCCGAGAAAGCCGTTTTCACAGGCGATTATCAAATGGCAATCGTTATTCCGGAAAATTTAACGAAAGATTTGAATTCTAATATTGATTCTAAAGTTCAGACGATCGTGAGCTCTTTTGGATTGGAAACAGATTCTACATCAGCAAAACCAGTATCTGTAAAAGCAAAAGATATTCATTTGTATTTTGATCCTGCAACCAATATGAGTTTCAAAAACTCTGTAATGAATGCGGTGAGCAAAATGGTTTTTCAAATAGAAAATAAAAAAATATACAAATCTTTTCAGGACCAATTGGGAACGGATGACAGCCTGGAGGAAAGCAAAAACCTTATCAGTTTTAAAGAAATTTCGCCCATAAAAGACAAAAAAGAAATTCTTCCTAATTCTGTACAGCACAACGTTCCGGCTTGGGCATTGTTTGCAATTTTCTTTATTGTGGTTCCGCTTTCTATTAATTTGGTAAAAGAAAAAAGCCAGGGAACGAGCGTGAGAGTTCGTGTGAGTCCTACACCCTATTACATTCATATTTTAGGAAAAACATTTACCTATCTCATCATCTGCGTCATCCAATTTCTATTGATGGTTGCGGTTGGCGTTTACCTTTTCCCGTATATGGATTTGCCACAGTTTGAAGTTGCCGGCAAATTATTCCCAATGATTATCGTGACGGTTTTTGCAGGTTTGGCAGCCATCGGATTTGGCGTATTGCTTGGAACTTTAGCAGAAACGCAGGAGCAATCTGCACCGTTTGGTGCAACTTCCGTTGTAGTTTTAGCGGCAATTGGCGGAATCTGGGTTCCTGTTTTTCTGATGCCTGAATTTATGCAGAAAATTGCCAATTTATCACCAATGAATTGGGGTTTGAATGCCTATTACGATATCATTTTGAGAAACAGCGGCATTGCTGAAATAGCACCTGAACTTTGCTTTCTGTTTTTATTTTACGTGTTGATGGTAAGTATTTCTTTAATTTATGAAAGAAAACTCCACAGCATTTAATTGTTTTTAATTAAATTAATCTGAAAGAAATATGCAGTCGAAAGAAACGTTAAGTTGTACCGAGGAAATACGTGTAAGATTCAACGAGACAGATCCGCTGGGAATTGTTTGGCACGGACATTATATCGTGTATTTTGAAGACGGAAGAGAAGCTTTCGGAAGACAGCACGGTTTGACGTATCTCGACATTCAGAAGGCAGGATTTGTAACGCCGATTGTGAAAAGTACCTGCGAACATTTTCTTCCCTTGAAATATGGTGAAACCTTCAATATCGTAACAACTTTCGTAAATTCTGTTTCGGCGAAATTGATTTATAAATACGAGATTTTCAATCAAAACAATCAGTTGGTTTGTAGCGGAGAAACCATTCAGGTTTTTTTGGATTCCGATAATAATTTATGTCTGTACAATCCAGAGTTTTTTCAGGCCTGGAAAGATAAAATGGGATTATGATGAAGGAAATTTACATTACCGATTATCACTGCATCACACCTTTGGGTTTTGATGTTGAATCAAATTGGAAAGCCCTTCTGAAAGGAAAATCCGGCGTGGCTTTGCATAAAGTCACAGATAATAAGGAAGCTTTTTATATTTCTAAAATTGATTCTGAAAAACTGGAAGAAGAATTTAATAAAAACTTCAATAATCAGAATTTCACAAGACTTGAAAAAATGTTTTTGCTGAGCCTGAAACCTTTAGTGGAAAGACATCAGATCTCAGATGAAACTGCTTTTATTCTCTCAACGACAAAAGGAAATATCAGTTTATTAAAAAATGAAACTACTTTACCGGAAGGTGTTTATCTTTCGAATTTAGCTCAAAAAATTGCTGATTTTTTCGAATTTAAAACCAAGCCGATTGTGGTTTCCAACGCCTGTGTTTCCGGCGTAATGGCGATTTCTGTGGCAAAAAATATGATTCAGGCAGGAAAGTATAAAAATGCTTTCGTGGTTGCCGGAGATGAGATTTCAGAGTTTGTGATTTCCGGTTTCAATTCTTTTCAGGCGATTGCTCCGGAACCTTGTAAACCTTACGACAAAACCCGCAACGGAATTAATCTGGGTGAAGCGACGGCGGCAGCCTACATCACTTCTACTCCGTCAGAAAGCGAGAAGTTCAAGTTTAAAATTTTAGGAGATTCAGCAATTAACGATGCGAATCACATTTCCGGACCGTCGAGAACGGGTGACGGATTGTTTGCCAGCATTCAGAATGCAATGAAAGAAGCGAAAGTTTCAGCAGAGCAAATCGATTTTATTTCCGCTCACGGAACGGCAACTATTTATAACGACGAAATGGAAGCCATCGCTTTCAACAGAATGGATCTTCAGAATGTTCCGCTGAACAGTATGAAAGGCTATTACGGTCATTGTCTGGGCGCTTCCGGACTTCTGGAAAGTATTATTTCAATGGAATCTGCCTTGAACAGTACTTTAATTCCATCTAAAAATTTTAAAGAAATGGGCGTTTCTCAGGATTTGAATATCATTAAAAAAAATCAGTCAGCGGAAATTAAGTATATTTTGAAAACCGCTTCCGGTTTTGGTGGGTGTAATGCAGCGATAGTTTTGGAAAAAGCATAAAATAATTTTGTAATTTTGATAGAATTAAAGTTTTAGGAAATGGAATCTCCTTTAGAAATCAGAAAAAGAATTCACGAATTTGTTGATATTGCAGATGAAAGAATTCTGCGTATTATCAATGGAATTATAGATGTTGAGGAACAGGAAAACTATTATCCGACAATTCCTGATTGGCATTATGATGAAATAAACGAAAGACGAGAAAAATACTTAAGCGGAGAAAGCAAATCTTACACTTGGGAAGAAGTCAAAGAAAAAGCAAAATCTGCTTTGAAATGACCTATGAATTAATTTTACAGGAAGAGGCAAGTCTGGAAATTCTGGAAGCGTACATATATTATGAAGACGCACAAGAAGGTTTGGGAGAGAAATTCATGAAACATCTGGACAAGTATTTACAAAGAATTCTAAACAATCCAAAACATTTTCAGCTTAAAAAAAATTACAGAGAAGCTTATATTCACAAGTTTCAATACCTCATTGTTTTCGACATTATTGATTCCAAAATCATTGTACTCTCTGTTTTCAACACTCATCAAAACCCAATAAGAAAGCCTTAAACTTTTTGAAAAACTCAATGAAGAAAACAGATATTTGCACCATAGAAAGTTCAAAAATAATCGTCAACGAACAAATTATTTTTGAAAGCCCAACCGAAAATTTCTCAGATTTCGCTAAAGAAGCTTATAAAAGTTTAGAACTGAATTATCCTAAATTTCATAAAATGGATAATCTGAGCAAACTGGCATTTCTCGCCTCAGAAATGATTCTGAAAAACGACGACCACAGCAAAACTGCATTGGTTTTCGCTAACAAATCCTCAAGTCTCGACACTGATTTTAAATATCAGGAAAGTATTAATTCTCAAGACAATTATTTCCCGAGTCCTGCTGTTTTTGTATACACTTTACCAAACATCTGTGTCGGTGAGATCAGCATTAAACATAAAATGCAGACCGAAAATGCTTTTTTTGTTTTGGATGAATTTGATGAAGATTTTTTAAACTTATACGCAAAGCAGATTCTCCAATCTGGTAAGGCTGAAAAAGTCTTATGCGGCTGGGTCGAACTATATCAGGAAAGTTATACAACTTTTGTATATTTGCTAACTGCGTAATTTAACAATATAACATTATAACAATGTAACAATACGATTCAGTTTAATTGGTAAACTGGTACATCAATACATTGGTAAATTTTTGAAAAATGGAAGATTTAAAATTAGAATTAAAAAACAAAATTATAGACGTTCTTAATCTTGAAGATGTTGCAATAGAAGAAATTAAAGATGCAGATCCGTTATTCGGCGGCGGTCTTGGATTGGATTCTATTGATGCTTTGGAATTAATTGTTCTTCTTGACAAAGACTACGGAATCAAACTTGCCGACCCGAAAAAAGGAAAAGAAATTTTCCAGTCTATTGAGGTTATGGCAAAATACATCGAAGAAAACAGAACAAAATAAATTAATTTACCAATCTGACAATGTAACAGTCTAGCAATAATTGGTAAACTGTTACATTGATACATTGTTACATTTGTAAAAGATGAGTCAAAAAATTGCTATCACAGGAATGGGCATCATTTCCGCCATTGGTAACAATGTTGCGGAAAATTTCGTTTCGCTGACAACTGGTAAACACGGTATTTCAGATATTGAAATGTTTGAAACACGCCACGCCGGAAACATTAAAACAGGCGAAATAAAATTATCTAATGAAGAACTTGTGCAGAAACTTCAGCTTAATGGAGATAATAACGCTACAAGAACCGTTTTATTAGGAATGGTTGCAGCAAAAGAAGCTGTAGAAAGTGCCGCAATTTCGGATATTAATGAATACAGAACCGGGCTCATTTCCTCTACAAGTGTAGGCGGAATGGATATTACCGAAAAATATTTCTACGCCTACGAAGATTTTCCTGAAAAGCAAAAATATATCGATTCACATGATGCCGGAAGCTCATCATTAGCAATTGCCGAATTTCTTGAGTTAAAAGGAATGGTTTCTACCATCAGCACCGCCTGTTCTTCTGCAGCCAATGCCATTATGATAGGTGCAAAACTGATTAAAAATGGCGTTCTTGACAGAGTGATTGTCGGTGGAACAGATTCTCTTTCAAAATTTACTTTGAACGGTTTTAATACGCTAATGATTTTAACGGATTCTTACAACACTCCTTTTGACAACGACAGAAAAGGTCTCAATCTGGGTGAAGCAGCCGCTTTCCTCGTTTTGGAATCTGACGAGGTTGTGAAAAAAGAAAATAAAAAAGTGCTCGCTTATCTTTCCGGCTACGGAAATGCCAATGATGCGCATCATCAAACTGCTTCATCAGAAAACGGACAAGGTGCTTATTTAGCCATGGAAAAAGCTTTGAAAGTGTCAGGTTTAGATAAAGAAAACATCGATTACATCAACGTTCACGGAACGGCAACGCCAAATAATGATTTATCGGAAGGCATTGCAATGATCAGGATTTTTGGTGAAAACCAAGTTCCGGAATTCAGTTCTACAAAAGCGTTTACGGGTCATACTTTGGCAGCGGCAGCGGGAATTGAGGCAGTTTACTCAATTTTAGCAATGCAGAACAATCTGATTTTCCCAAATTTAAATTTTAAAACCAAAATGGAAGAATTTGATCTGACACCGGTTACCGAACTGAAAGAGAAAAATATCAGTCACGTACTTTCCAACTCATTTGGGTTTGGAGGAAACTGTTCAACTTTAATTTTTTCTAAATAATGAGTGCAGTTTATATCCATAGTGCAGCCTGTATATCGGTTCAGGACACTTTGAACGAAAATTTCTTCGATACTTTAAAACCCGAAAATTCCGTTCAGGTTTTAAATGCCATTGAACCCAATTACAAAGAATTCATTCCGCCTGCAATGAGCAGAAGAATGTCTAAAACTGTAAAAATGAGTTCAGTTGCTTCCACAAAAGCATTGCATGAAGCAGGAATTGAAAAACCTGACTCCATCATCGTAGGAACCGGAATGGGCTGTTCTCAGGATTCGGAAAAATTCCTTAAAAATGTACTGGAAAACAATGAAGAATTTTTGACACCAACGTTTTTCATTCAGTCAACACACAATACGGTTTCAGGACAAATTGCTTTGAGATTGCAATGTCATGGATATAATTTCACCTATGTAAACCCTTCTTCATCGCTGGAGTTTTCTATGTTGGATGCTCAACTTCAAATCAAAGATGGCGAAGCTTCAACTGCTTTGGTGGGTTCTACAGACGAGCAAACCGAAAGAACAATGGAATTGTACAATCTGAATAATTCCATTAAGAAAGAAGAAAATCTTCCTGCTGATTATCTGAATTCAAAAACTGAAGGGGTGATTTGGGGCGAAGGTTCGAGCTTTTTTGTTTTAGGAAAAGAAAAAACTGAAAGTTCGTATGCTCAACTGATAGATATTCAGATTGTTAACAGGTTAGAATTAGATGAAACTCAAAAATTCATTGAGATTTTTTTAGCGAAAAATAATGTAACCAATCAAGATATAGACGCTGTGATTTTAGGTTTCAGCGGAGATTCAGAATCTGATGTTTATTATAAAAACGCTTCCGAATTATTTCAAAATTCTTCTTTATTATATTACAAACATTTGAGTGGCGAATTTAATACAGCAAGTGGTTTTTCGACATTTATGGCTTGCCATATTCTTAAAAATCAGGAGATTCCGGAAGTAATGATGATGAATGAAGTGAAGAAAGAAAATATCAAAAATATTCTTTTATACAATCATTTGAGAGGAAACGACCATAGCTTGGTTTTGTTGGAAAGGGCTTAATAACTCTGAGTAATATTTAAAAGTAAGTTTGTCATTCCGTAGGATCTCTGCATAGATTGTTTAGATTCCTACGGAATGACAAAAAGACCTTTGAGGTTTTAATCCAAAAACAATAAAGATGAAACACCATCCATTTATAATCTTTTATCTTTTCTTGAACCTTTTAATTTACTTATTTCAAGCAACGATTTGGGTGTACATCTTTTGCTTAATCTTATTTTCAGCAGTTGTAATTTGGGGTTCATTTGATGTTCAATTAGGATATTTTGTCAACAATCTTACTCGTAAAAAAACAAAAATTAAAGAAGTCGCTCTGACATTCGATGATGGACCGACAGAATTTACACCGAAATTTTTAGATTTATTAAAAGAAAACAATATCAAGGCAACGTTTTTCTGCATCGGAAAACAGATAGAAAAACATCCCGAAACATTTCAGAGAATCATTGCAGAAGGTCATTCGGTTGGAAATCATACTTTTTCACATTCCAATAACACCGGATTTTTATCCACTTCAAAAATGACTGAAGAAATTGATAAATGTGATGAAGTAATTCGAAAAATCGGGAATATCAGCACCAATTTATACCGACCACCTTTCGGTGTCACCAATCCGAATATTGCGAAAGCCATCAGGAAAACTCAGAAAATAAGCATCGGCTGGAATGTTCGTTCGCTGGATACAATCATTCAGGATGAAAAGAAAATTTTTAAGAAAGTAACGAAAAGTTTAAAAAAAGGAAGCATTATTCTGCTTCACGACACTTCGGAGAAAACCTACAATGTTTTGGTTGAATTATTGTTATTTTTGGAGCGTGAAAAATATTCGACTTTCACTATTGATACAATAATTAAATCTAAAAATAATGATTAAAAATATAGCTCTTGCAGCATTTATATTAATTTCAAGTTTAGTTTTTGCTCAAAATATAGCAATGACAGCTGCAGAATCAAAAATTTTTGTCAATAAAATCTCATCCGAAAGTAAGAACATCAAAACTTTACAAAGTGATTTCGTTCAAACCAAAAAAATGGATTTCCTGGATAAAAACATTGTCACGCAGGGTAAAATGTCTTTGAAATCTCCAAATACGCTGAGCTGGAAATACACAAAACCGTATCAGTACAGTATTATTTTTAAGGAAAATAAAATTCTCATCAATGACCAAGGGAAAAAATCTTCTGTCGATGCAAAAAGTAAAACCTTTGAAAAAATCAACAAATTAATTGTAGGAAGTTCAAACGGAAAGATGTTCAGCGATCCTGAATTCTCTGTCGTTTATTTAAAAAATTCAACTTCGAATATTGCTAAATTTACTCCAAAATCAGCTCAATTACTGAAATACATTAAGCAAATAGAACTTCATTTTCCTAAAAATCAATCAACAGTTTCACAAGTGAATATGACGGAAGCTTCTGGAGATACCACAAATATTGCTTTTAAAAACACCAAAATCAATGCGCCGATTCCTGCTTCCGAGTTTTCTTTGTAGTTTAGTTTTTCTGCTGATTGTTTCATGTACAACCTATCAGCTGGAAGATATAAAATCGGTTTCGAATTCTGAAAAAACAGTTGAAAATGTGTATTTTTCATCAAAAGAAGATTATGTGTATAAATGCCAAATGGATATTTATAAAAATCACATCAGCGGAATTTTAATCATTAAAAAAATCTCCGAAATCACGCACAGAGTTGTGATGACTTCAGATTTCGGCAACAAAATGATCGATTTTGAAATTTCTGAAAATGATTTTAAGCTCAATTATGTTTTGGCAGATTTAGACAAAAAAATGATTATTAATTTTTTACGAAATGATTTCCAGGAGTTGTTGAGACAAAAATATTCTGTAGCTGAAACTTTTGAAAATAATGATTCTAAGATCTATCTGGCAAATCTTGATAAGAAAAAATACTATTTATACTTCAACAAAGAAAATGGTTTATTAGATCAGATCATTTACACGAATAAGAATAAGGAGAAAATCGATTTTACTTTTGTTGCCAAAAAACCTACTTTTGCAGAGACCATTCATCTTAAGCACAAAGATTTTAAGATTAACATTCAACTCTTTCAAATAACCGAAACAGAATAAAATGCAAACCATACTTACAGATTTTTATACTTTAGAAAGCTACGACAAAGCAGAAAACGGAAGTTTTACAGCAAACATAAGACTTAACAAAGACCACGAGATTTTTAAGGGTCATTTTCCCGGAAATCCTGTTACACCTGGAGTTTGCATGATGCAGATCGTAAAAGAACTGACGGAAGAATTTTCAGGCAGAAAACTTTTCCTAAAATCGGCTTCTAATGTAAAGTTTATGGCCATCATTAATCCTTTTGAAACACCGGAATTAATCATGCAATTAGACATTAATGAAGGTGAAAATGAGATAAAAGTAAAAAGTACCACTTCATTTGGCGAGACTATTGCATTGAAGATGTCAGTTAATTATACTAAAATATGAAACTCTTACTTTCATTCCTAGCTGGTTTATTTTTTCTTTTTCAAAGTGGCGACATCGAAGCCTTGAGAAATTCATATTCTAAAGCAAATCAATCTGTAGACGGTGCTAAAAATTTTATTCAACTGGCAGATAAGAAATCTTCCTCTGATCCTGTAATTTCTGCTTACAAAGCTGCTGCAGATATTCTTGAGGCTAAAGTGACCACAGAGAAAAACAAAAGAAAATCTTTTGTAAAATCAGGAGCTACCAGTCTTGAGAGCGTTATAAAAAACAATCCGAATAATGTAGAATTGAGACTTATCCGGATGAGCGTTCAGGAAAATATTCCTAAAATTGTGGGCTATAATTCAAATCTAAAAGCTGACAAGACTTTTATCCTCAATAATTATGGTAAACAGAACGCAGCTTTAAAAACATATATCAGAAAATTTGCTATGCAGTCTAAAACAATGACCGCAACTGAAAAAAATTCATTAAAATAATGATACTTTCTGAAGTGAGAAATGCAATTATCCAAAAGAAAATCTGCGTTTTAATTCCTACCTACAACAATCATAAAACTCTGAAAAGAGTGATTGACGGCGTTTTGGAATACACTGAAAACATTATCATTGTGAATGACGGTTCTACAGATTCTACTTCAGAAATTTTAAAAAATTATCCTCAACTTACCACTCTCAATTTACCTGAAAACAAGGGGAAAGGAAACGGTTTGAAGACAGGCTTCAGAAAAGCGAAAGAATTGCGTTTTGACTATGCAATAACCATAGATTCTGATGGGCAACATTATCCCGACGACATTCCCGTTTTTGTAGAAGCTCTGATGAGCGAAGGTGAAGATGTTTTGCTCATCGGAAACCGAAACATGTCGCAAGAGGGAATTCCGAAAAAAAGCAGCTTTGGAAATCGATTTTCTAATTTCTGGTTTTGGTTTGAAACGGGAATCAAACTGGAAGATACGCAATCCGGTTACAGGCTTTATCCGTTAAATAAGATTCCGAAGAAATATTTTACTCAAAAATTCGAGTTTGAAATAGAAATTATTGTAAGAACTGCCTGGAAAAGCATTCCTGTAAAAAATGTTCCTATAAAAGTACTTTACGATCCTGCGGAAAGGGTTTCACATTTCAGACCATTTAAAGATTTTACGAGAATCAGTATTCTGAATACTATTTTGGTAATTATAGCTTTAGTGTATATCATTCCAAGAAATTTCATCCATAATTTCAGAAAGAAAAGTTTTAAACAATTCATCAAAGAAGATGTATTGGAAAGTGACGGAGACAACAGAACCAAAGCATTTTCAATTGCGCTCGGAGTTTTTGTTGGCTTTTCACCATTTTGGGGATTCCATACGTTGCTTGTGATTTCTTTGTCGGTTCTTTTCAAGTTGAATAAGGTTCTGGCTTTCGTTGCATCGAACGTGAGTTTACCACCATTCATCCCTTTTATTATTGCTGCTTCACTTTTTTTAGGATCGCCTTTTATTGCTGGAGACAGCAATGTTTTTAGTCGGGAATTAAATTTTGATCTGGTGAAAAATAATTTTCTTCAATATTTTATCGGAAGCATGATCTTAGCAACCTCAATGTCTTTTATTGCAGGATTATCCACGTTTTTATTTTTGAATAAAGTGCGTCCGGAGAATACTTAATTAATGCGTTGTGATTTTACTAAAATCACTTTAATTTTTTTAAAGTTTTTCTTAGATACTTCTCAATATTTTCTTTATCCGGAATTGTGGTGACTTCCTTAGTTAAAGCTTTTTTAAATTCAATTTTTGCTTTCTGATAATTTTTTTGACGGAAATAATATTTTCCCGATTGATAATAAACCAGCCAAAAATCAGGATTCAAAGACTGATAATGGTTGATAAATTCTTCTGAAAGTAATGTGTTCTCATCTTCAAATTGAGAACCAAGTTTTTTGAATTCTTCATAATTATTAAACTCTTGAGAATCTGTAAAATCATCTTTTGCGATATTGAGTTCTGAAGTAGCCAGTTCGTTATTTTGAAATCTGTTTTCAGAGAAAATTTTATTTAAATCGTAACAGACAAATTCGCCCAGCTGATAAGGATCTGACGATACCCAAACCAATCTTTTCTCAGGCGAAAAAACTACAGCGTGATGTGCTAAAAGCTGATTGATCGCTTTCTCATTTCCAAAACCAATATTTTTGTCTTTCAATCCGGATTTGTCTCTTAAAACAGCAACCAATTTCTCAGGATTCATTTTAGGATTTTCCTGCAACAATTCTTCAAGCTTTTGGTAGCGATATTCAGAATGGCTTTCTGCAATGTGTTTTTGATTTCTTTTATCGTTTTTGTAAGCATCAGACTGAAAATGATTGGTACAAAAAATTTTGTTTGAATTAAGCACATCATGTACACCGAAATTCTTAGGTGAAACTTCAATAATCACTGCTTTTTTATCTTTTGCGCTACCTACAAGTATAGATTCAGATACAAAAACCTTTCGTTTTTTAGCAATTGCTACTGCTTCATCAATATTTTTGGCAAATTGCAAAATCTCTCTTGTAACCAAAGAAATTGGTGTCTTCGCCGTCAACGGAATTTTAGATTTTCCTGCATTGATCGTAACTGTAATTCCTTCTTTATTCATTCCGGAAACTACGCCAATCATTCCCGGCCAGCTTACAGACATATAAGGAATTCCGTTTTCGGGTTCTACAAACTCAATTAATTTGTTTTTAGCAAATTCTTCTCCGACAGAAAAATCAAAATTTCTCCCTATCAGCAAATTACCGTCTTCAGTATTCTCATTCCATACGGCGAGAGAAGTACAGCCAACCACCATCAAATCCTGCATTGCATGACCAATATCGTGAGCGCCGTGCAGATACATATTCCTTTGGAATTTGGGAGCAATAAAATTATACCTATCTGATGAATATTGAGATAATCCGAATAATTCAGCCTGGAAGTCTTCTCTCACATTCAGATACATTTTCCGGTTGTACCATTTCAGAAAACCACGCAAAAGATTTTGTTTAAATTTTGAAGGAACAAAACCTTCCACTTTTGAAAAGAAAATCTCTTCCTGTTTCTGCATTAAATTTTGAGTGAGTGCTCCATTGTTATAACCTAACTGCAAGGGATTTCCCTTAATATACAATTCCCAGATCTGATGATGATTTTTGGTTAAATAATTATGATTAAAGATGAAAGTAGAGTCGTTGATTTTATTGACTTCAGGAACTTCCAAAGCATACTGTTTTACACCAGGAATATGTTTTACAGATTTAGAAACCCCACAGGAAGTGAGACTTAAAATAAAAAGCAAATAAACGTAACCCCTAATTTTCATCTGTTTGATTTAAAAATTCAGTTAAGCGTTTATCAATTACTTCTTTACCTATAATTTCAGCGCAGGTATTGAATGCACCAATGGTACAGCCTAAAATTCCGTGCAAGTTGACGGACTGTCCGGTAAGGAAAAGGTTTTCAATTTTCATGCGTGGTGAAACCATTGTTTTTAGAGGGTTTTCAGAACTTTTAATGTATCCGTACATATTTCCTTCAAAACTACCAATATAATCGCGGTAAGACAAAGGTGATGACGTATACGTATTCTTTATAGATTCTCTCAGATTTGGAATTTTCTTTTCCAAAGCCTGAATCATTTTTTCAGCTTTTTCAAGTTTAAATTTTTCATACAACTCATCTCTTTTCTTTTGATTTGCTATTGTGTTGAACGTATTTTCCCATTCTTTGACCTCTTCAAAATCCATATAAGAAATTGCGGTAAGGCTTTCAGCAAATACAGGATGTTGTTTTGAAGGTGTGGATGAAAGCATATATGTTTCCGGCCAGTTTTCTTTTCGATAACGATAGGAATTCCAAACTAAATCTTTAGAGGAAAAGTGGTAGATATTATGATTAAAATTTGAAATAACATTCGGTTTTAAAACCAAATATACACTGAAGCACGAAGAAATCGGTTTCCAGCTTTGAATTCTATTGAGAAATGATTTCTTTAGTCTTTTTTCACCAATCAATTTAATTACGGAACGGATTTCTATATTTGAAATAAACTGTCTGGCAAAATATTCTTTTCCTGCTTTTGTTTTAACAGAAGTTAATGTATTGTTTTCACCAAAAACAAATTCTGAAACTTCAGAATGTTTATGAACATCCGCACCATATTCCCGTAACTTTTTGAGGAGCAGTTTAGAAAATCTGGCTTCCGCCTCTTGCACATTTATAAGCACTTTGAATGTAAGAATTGACCGTCAAAGCATGAACATAAAATGGTGTATTTTCAGAATCTCCTCCGTACAGAAAATTTGAACCTAATAAAACTGCCTGAAGTTTTTCGTTTGAAGTAATTGATTCTATGAATCTTTTGGTATTAAGGTGCAAAATTTCCTCGCTGTAATTGTTTTTCCCGACCACATTATATCTCGGGAAACAGTTACAAACACGTTGAATTTCTTCACAATAATTTTCCAGATTTTCTTTTTCATCAGGAAAATATTCTGAAAGTTTTTTTACAAAATTATCATAGCCTTGAGCGTGAGGATATTCGGTTTCATCATGATCAAAAGTGATTTTGTCATAACCGTTTTCATCCATTTTCTGAAGTTCAAGATCATTGATAATTCCTAAATAAGAAAAAAACTGATGGAGATTTTGCCCTTTTGACAGTCCGCCAAGATAATGAACGCCGGTATCGAAAATCAGTTTATCTCTGGAAAATGTCTGCAAGTTTCCGCCATACTGATTGTTTTTTTCAAGAACACAGACTTCAAAGCCTTCTTTCGCTAAAATCAAAGCTGAGACAAGTCCTCCCAATCCGCTACCGATAACCAATATGTCGTATTCCTTTTTCAATTACAATTGTTTTGTTTTTAAAGTGAAAATCACATCACTTTTTTTATTAGACCGACATTTCGGTGCTTCGCACCTCTCCACTTTGCTTTATATATTTTTACCAGCATTTCACTGCTTTGCAATTTAAAACGATGAATTGCATTCATCGGAAACCTTTTGTTAGCTGGAAAGCTAAGCAAAAAAAGATTGGAGGCTGAAGACGGAATAAGCTGTCATAAAATTATTGAAAACTAATCAATGTCATCCCAAAAATCGAAGTAATTGAACCATTGCAACGGATATCTTTTGATCATCGATTCAAGATTTTGAGTGTATGAACTTAAAAGTCCCTGTGCATCGCGTTTTTTGACCTGTTGAGCGACTCTTGCGTACAAATGATAATGCAGGTTTTTTTCTTTCATCACATAAACATACACGACCGGAACACCCAATCTTGAAGCAATAAGAAACGGACCGGCAGGAAATTTCGCAGTTTTTCCAAGCAAATCTGCCTCGAGAAATTTTGAGCCTTCGAAATAACGGTCGCCCGTGAAACAAATCAGTTCGTTTTTAGATAAAGCTTCATTAATGTCGAAAATATGCGACATATCGTCTTTTACGTAGATGAATTTGATGTTGCTCTGTTTTACAGTAACACTTTCCAAATATTCTTTAATTACGGTAACTTCCTGATCGGTAGTGACTAAATTGATTTGGCAATCGAAATCTATATCTGCAAAAAAATGCTCGGCAATTTCAAAGTTTCCGATATGTGCGCTGATGAGAACGCCTCCTTTTTTTTCAGCTAAAAGGTTTCTTAGGTTTTCGATTCCGTCAAATTCGTAGGTGTATTTTTCTCTTAATCCTGCGGAAATAGCAGTTTTGTCTATTAAGACTGTTCCGAATGTGAAGTAACTTTTGAATATCGAAATTTTGGACTTCCAATAATCATAGTGTAATCTTTTTTGAAAATAATAGGAAATGTACTGATTGCTTTTTTTTTCGAAAAGTGAATAGTAAGTCGCCACAAAATAAAGGACAAAATAAGAACTTCGGATCCCCAAATTTCTAATGCACCAAACGAAGATTTTATAACCTAGGATTGTACCTTTAGACTTGCCTTTCCACTTGTTCATAATTTTAATTTAACAATGTACAATAAACATTGGTAAACTGCTCACTTTGATACATCTTATATTATTAAGGAGTAAATATTTAATCAATAACTATGCGTTTTTCTCAGTGATTTTATCTTCGATTGCAGAATAGAAATCATCAAAGGTGATGATGTTTTTAAAATCTGCTTCTCCTAATTTCACCCCAAAATTGGATTCGATGATCACCACCAAATCGATATAATCTAAACTGTCTAAACCCAAAGTCTTCTTGAAATGGGCGTCATTGCTGATCTCATCACCATCCACCTCAAATTCATTGATTAAAAAATCATTAGCAATGGCAACAATTTTTTCTCTTTCCATCTTTTTACTCAAATTTTTTAACGATTAATGCAGAATTTGTTCCTCCGAATCCGAAAGAATTGGACAAAAATACGTCAATTTTTTGATTTTTAGTTTCAGCGATCAGATTTATCTTTTGAGCATCTTCATCGGGATTTTCTAAATTGATATTGGGAGCGATGAAATCATTTTGCATCATCAAAATAGAATAAATAACTTCACTTGCACCTGCCATCCAACATTCGTGTCCGGTCATGGATTTTGTAGAACTGACAGGAACTCTGGTTCCGAAAATCTCATGAATTGCTTTTGCCTCATTCGTATCTCCTAAAGGTGTGGAAGTTGCATGAGCATTGATATAATCAATATCTTTCACTTCTAAACCGGATTGTTTTAAAGCCCGGTTCATTGCTAAAGCCGGACCGTCAATATTCGGTGTAGAAATATGTCCGCCGTTTGAAGAAAAACCGTAACCTACAATTTCTGCAATGATATTTGCGCCTCTTTTCTGTGCAGATTCTAAGCTTTCAACAATTAAAGAGGCTGCTCCTCCACTGGGAATCAAGCCGTCTCTGTCTGAATCAAAAGGCCGGGAAGCTTTTGTAGGCTCATCTTCTCTTACAGAAAAAACCCCTAATCCATCAAAACTCGCCATTGCATATTTATTGGTTTCCTGAGCGCCACCACAAAGAATGATCTCCTGAAATCCATTTTTTATCATCATATAGGCCAGCCCTAAAGAATGAGAACCACTCGCACAGGCCGCACTTATCGTTAAATTGATTCCTCTTAATTTAAAAATGGTAGAAAGATTCATCGTAACGGTGGAGTTCATCGATTTGAAAATCGCCCCGGAACCCATTAAAGTGGTATCTTTTTTTTCTCTTGCAATGTCTATGGATTCAACCACCGCTTTAGAAACACTGTCGTTTCCGTATAAAATTCCAACTTCATTATGGTCTAAAAAGTCCTGATCAATCATTGCCTGTTTTAGAGCATCAAGTGTTGCGAGATAAGCATATTCGCTTTCTTCGCCCATACTTATACGTTGGCGTCTGTTGAGAAGGTTTTTAAGATCCGGTTTGGGAACGACTCCACTAAGACCCGACCTGAAACCAAATTCTTTTCTTTCATCGACTAAAACAATCCCGGATTTACCTTCATACAGGGATTCTTTCACTTCTTCCAAAGAAGTTCCGATGCAAGAATAAATTCCCATTCCGGTAATGACTACCCTATTTTCCATTTTATAAATTCAAGGTTAAAAGTTTAAAATTAAACTTAGTAAGCTTATGAATAAATTCCTCCGTTAATATTTATTACTTCGCCGGTAATGTAAGAAGATTTTTTTGACGCTAAAAAAGCAACCAAATCTGCAACTTCTTCGGCTTCACCAAATCTATTTACAGGAATCATTGACTTCAGTTCATCTTCATTAAAATCCTGTGTCATATCTGTTTTGATAAACCCCGGAGCAACTGCATTTACCGTGATATTTCTTTTCGCAACTTCTTGAGCCAAAGCTTTTGTAGCTCCTACTAATGCACCTTTTGCCGCAGAATAATTGGTTTGTCCCGCCGTTCCTTTCACTCCGGAAACTGAAACCATATTGATGATTCTTCCGTATTTGTTTCTCAATAATTTCTGAATAAAGAAATTGGTGACATTATAAAAACCATTTAAACTCGTGTTAATCACAGAGTTCCAGTCTTCACTTGGCATCCACATGAATAATCCGTCTCTTGTAATCCCTGCGTTATTGACGATGACCTCAACAATTGATTTTGGATTATTTTCCTGCCATTCATTTAAAACTTTTAAAGTTTCTTCAGCATTTCCTACATCGAATTTAAGAATTTCACCTGTAGATCCTAATTCTTCAACTTTCGCTAAAGTTTCTTTTGCTGCAGCTTCGTTGGAAGTGTAGTTGATTAAAATATGATAATTCTTATCTTCTGCCAGTTTTATACAGATGGCTCTTCCAATTCCTCGGGAACCGCCTGTTATAATTGCACATTTCATGTGTTTTGTCTTTATTTAATTTAAAAATGGTTATGTAGTTTTTAAATATTTTTTGACTTTCTCCAAATACGGATACATAATCATGTCGTCAGAAAATACCGGAATCAGTTGTCTGATACCATCGTATAATTCTTTCGTGCTGGATGAAACTTTATCCTGATAACCTAAATATTCTATTGCCTGAACAACAGTTATTGCTTCAATTGACAACACTTCAAAGGCATTTTCAATTACTTTTCTGCAAATCACAGCAGCATTTGTTCCCATGCTTACAATATCCTGATTATCATTATTATTAGGAATACTGTGAATATACATCGGATTAGACAACATCTGGCTTTCTGCAGTAGTAGAAGTCGCAGTAAACTGAACTCCCTGCATCCCAAAATTAAAGCCTAATTTACCTAAATTTACAAAAGGAGGCAAAATTTCGTTGATTTTCGAATTCAAAAGATAATTCAACTGTCTTTCTGCCAACATCGTCAGTTTTGTTACTACAATCTTCAGTTTATCCATTTCCAAAGAAACATAATCACCGTGAAAATTTCCACCGTGATAAACGTGCTGATCTGCAACATTAATAATTGGGTTATCGTTTGCTGAATTGATCTCATTTTCAAGAACTTTCTCAGTATATTCCAAAGTATCCAGAACGGGTCCTAAAATCTGAGGAACACATCTTATCGAATAATATTCCTGAACTTTTTCTGTGAAAACCTTTTCCTGTTCCTCAAAGTGAGTGTATAAGTGGTCTTCTCTTTTTCTGATTAATTTACTGTCAGATAAATGACTACGCATTTTCTCTGCAATTTTCTGCTGTCCTGCATGAAGTTTTGTTCCGTTCAGCACTTCTGAAAAATGATCATCATATGCCTGAACGATCTCATTAATGGCACATGATAATTTTAATGAAATTTCAGTTAACTGATTGGCTTTGTAAGCATTAACAATGCCAATTCCAGACATAACAGAGGTTCCGTTCATCAAAGCTAAACCTTCCCGGATTTCAACCTGAATTGGTTCTAAACCTTCCGCTGCAAAAACTTCTTTTGTGGATGTTCTTTCACCTTGATAAAAAACTTCGCCTTCACCAATTAAAACTAAGGCAAGATGGGCTAACTGAACTAAATCACCACTTGCTCCTACTCCGCCGTGCTCGAAAATCAACGGTGTAATATCTCTGTTTATTAATTCTTTAAGCAAATTAACAACAGACTCATGTACTCCAGAGTTCCCTAATGACAAAGTGTTTAATCTTGCCAGCATGCAGGCTTTTACCTCATCTGCCGGAAGCGGGTTTCCTATACCCGAAGAATGACTTCTGATTAAATTATATTGTAACTGATGCGTATCTTCATCACTGATTTTGAACTGAGCCATCGGTCCGAAACCGGTATTCACACCATAAATTACTTTATTTTTTGAAAATTCTTTAAGGAACGAAAAACTTTCATTCACTCTCTGGAGAAGTGACTGGTCTAATTCGATGCTTTCGTTTTCAATAATAATTCGCTGAAAATCTTTCAGTTCTAAAAAGTTATTTATTTTCATCAATTAAAAGTAATAAGATATAATTTTGTAAAATATAATTAATTGTCACTAATTTTGCGCAAAGATAAAAGTTTTATTAAACAAATGAACAAAGAAATTTTTGATGTTTTAGTAATTGGAGCTGGACCTTCCGGATGCGTATCTTCTGCTTATCTAAAGAAGAATAACATCAACGTGAAAGTGGTTGAAAAAACTCAATTTCCAAGATTGGTTGTCGGCGAAAGCCTCATTCCGAGAGTGATGGATCATTTTTATGAAGCCGGGCTGTTTCCAGCTTTAGATAAAATGGGCTTCGAAAAGAAACTGGGAGCACGTTTTATGCGTGGAAATGAAGTCTGCATTTTTGATTTCAGCAATAAGTTCGGAGAAGGCTGGGATTGGACGTGGCAGGTTCCGAGAGCCGATTTTGACAACACTTTAGCTCAGGAAGTCATTCATCAAGGAGTTGACCTCGAATTTGAAACTGAAGTGATCGGTATTGAATTTAATGGTTCTGATTCCATTACTACCGTTAAAAACAAAGACGGAAAAACGAAGGAAATTCATGCGAAATTTGTGATCGACTCAAGCGGTTACGGAAGAGTTTTACCAAGACTTTTAGATTTAGAAAAACCATCGAAATTGTCTCCTCATTCTGCAATTTTCGCTCATGTTGAAGACAGTAACAGAGAGGAAGGCGAAGAAGGAACTTTGATTTCTTTTGATATTATTGAAACGGAAGTTTGGTTGTGGGTAATCCCTTTCTCCAATGGAAATACAAGTGTGGGAATTGTAGGACCAACCGAATATATTGATCAATTATCTGAAAACGGCAATACAACTGAAGCTTTGAGAAAAGCAATTTCTCTTTCTGATTATTATGTGAAACGTTTCGGGGATGTGGAATTTCTTTTTGAACCAAGACATTTAAAAGATTATTCGTGTTCAGTAAAAAAACTATTCGGAGACGGATTTGCTTTAACAGGAAATGCTTCTGAGTTTCTAGACCCCGTTTTTTCTTCGGGAATGGCATTCGCAACAGAATCCGGAATGTTGGCTGCAAAATTAGCGATCCGACAGCTGAATGGTGAAATGATTGATTGGCAAAAAGAATATTCAGATTATATCCTCTACGGAGTCAACGTTTTTACAACGTATGTGAAAGAATGGTATACCGGAAATCTCCAGGAATTATTTTTTCATCAGCCGGAAAACCCGGATGTCAAAAGAAAAATCTGCGCAGTTCTCGCAGGTTACGTTTGGGACAAAAAAAACACTTTTGTGAGAATACACGATACCGCCATCGTAAACCTAGCCAATTTCATTAAAGCAGAAAAGCAACAGGCATAAAAAAAGGGTCTGAGAATTTTTTCAGACCTTTTTATTTATCTTAAGTCTAAAAAATTAATCGGCTTTCTGCTATTAGGATTGAGAACTTCTTTAGATAAAACGTCAAAATCGACTATTTCAATTTTCGGACTTACCCTTAATTTTGCCCTGAAATGATCACGCACCTCACCTTCAAAACTTTCAATCTCTCTTTCTGTACTCAGTTTAATGATAATTTCATCTAAACCAATTTCATTTGATTGAATAACAATTTGATAACATAATATTCCATCAAAATCATTCAGAATATCATTCATTGCAGGAGGATACAATGTTGTGCCTTTATATTTAATCATCTGTTGTTTTCTTCCGACAACCGGACCCAATCTCATTGTATTTCTTCCGCATTGGCAAGGCTCGTAATGTGCTTTAACCAAGTCTCCCGTTTTAAATCTTAACAAAGGAAGCGCTTCAACGCCTAAAGTTGTAATCGTCAGTTCACCGCTTTCTCCATTTTTTACAGGATTTCCTTCGTCATCAAGAATTTCTGTTATAATTAATTCCGGATGATGATGACCGCCGTTTTGAAATTCACATTCGGTAAAAGCTGTACTCATCTCCGTGGAAGCATACGTTGAAAATAGTTGTATATTCCATTTCTCTTTAATTTTCTGCGAAAGAATATTATCCGTAAAATCCTGATTTTTGATACTTTCACCAATACAAACGGCTCCGTAAACACTTGAATTTTTATAATCTACACCATGTTTTTCGGCGTAGTCGATCATTTTTAGTAAAAAAGAAGGAACTGTAATCAAATATTTAGGCTTATATCTGAAAATCGAATCCCACTGCAATTCGGGAATTCCGGGACCCATTCTTACAACACTCGCACCCATTTTTCTTAAACCTAAAAAATAGGCAAGACCAGCCATAAATCTCTTATCAATCGTGGTTATCATCTGCACAACATCACCTTTCTGAATTCCTGCACATGATAGAGATATTGCTTCATTGTAGGCAACTCTATCCAAATCTTCTTCAGACAGACCGAAAGTTACAGGATCACCTAAAGTTCCGGAAGTCGTGCTGTAATCAACAATCTGATTCTTTGGAATGCAGAAAAAATCATCATTATTCTGCTGAATATCATTCTTTGTCGTTGTGGGAATTCTACGTAAATCTTCCAAAGTCTGAATCTCAGAAATCTGAATATTATTTTCCTCAAATAGCTTCTGATAGAAAGGAGAATGCGTTTCAAGATATTGTAAAAGCTTCTGAAGTTTTTCTTCCTGAAACTTTTTGATATCCTGAATAGCTGCTTTTTCGATGATTGGGAAGAGTTCCACTAGTTTAAATTTAGAAGACAAATTTATTTAATTAAAATTAAAAAGGTCAAATGATTATTACTATAAAACAATTTGGACATAGAAATTTATTTCATTGAAATTTTTGGCCTGTATGACCAAATAAAACATATATTATAAACCGACAAAAATCACTAAATTTGCCAACTTGATTAATCAAAGAAATTGAGAAATTACAATGAGCCAATTTAAAGAATATAAAAACCTTAACCTTATAGACGTAGCCGAGAATGTTTCGGAGTTCTGAAAGCAAACGACACTTTCGCAAAAAGTATGGAAACACGTCAGGGAAATCCTGAGTTTGTGTTTTACGAAGGTCCGCCTTCAGCAAACGGAATGCCCGGAATTCACCACGTTATGGCAAGAGCGTTGAAGGATATTTTCTGTCGTTACCAAACGCAAAACGGAAAACAGGTTCTCCGTAAAGCGGGTTGGGACACACACGGACTTCCCGTAGAACTGGGTGTAGAGAAAGAACTGGGAATCACTAAAGAAGATATTGGCAAAAAAATTTCGATAGAAGATTACAACAAAGCTTGTCGGGAAGCCGTAATGCGCTACACCGATGTCTGGAATCACCTGACCGAAAAAATCGGATACTGGGTAGATCTTGAAGATCCGTACATCACGTACAAATCAAAATACATGGAGACCGTTTGGTGGTTGTTGAAGCAATTATACAATAAAGATTTATTGTATAAAGGTTATACGATTCAACCCTACTCTCCAAAAGCAGGAACCGGACTTTCTTCACACGAAGTAAACCAGCCGGGAGCTTATCGTGACGTGACCGACACAACGATTGTAGCACAATTCAAAACGCTTCCGGAAACATTACCTGAGTTTTTACAAGGTTTTGGAGATGTACATTTCTTAGCATGGACGACCACTCCTTGGACTTTACCATCCAACACGGCTTTAACAGTCGGTCCAAAAATAGATTATGTTTTAGTAAAAACTTTTAACCAGTATACTTTTGAGCCTGTCAATATTGTTTTGGCTAAAGCTTTGGTTGGAAAACAATTCGCGAAAAAATTCATTGAAGGAACAGACGAAGATTTTACAAATTATACTTCAGCAAGCAAAACCATTCCATTCAAAATTCTTGGAGAATTCAAAGGTTCTGATTTGGTCGGAATTAAATACGAGCAGTTATTACCCTACACGTTACCTTACCAAAACCCGGAAAATGCTTTCAGAGTAATTTCAGGAGATTTTGTGACCACAGAAGACGGTACAGGAATCGTGCACACAGCGCCTACTTTTGGTGCTGATGATGCGAAAGTTGCCAAAGAAGCAACCCCCGAAGTTCCGCCCATGTTGGTTTTAAATGAATTTGGCAACCCGGTTCCATTGGTAGATCTACAAGGAAAGTTTACTTCGCAGATGGGAGATTTTGCAGGTAAATATGTGAAAAATGAATATTATGATGCAGGAACAGCTCCAGAAAAGTCTGTGGATGTAGAAATTGCTATCCGTTTAAAAGAAGAAAATAAAGCTTTTAAAGTTGAAAAATATGTTCACAGCTACCCGCACAGCTGGAGAACTGATGAGCCGCTTTTATATTATCCGTTAGATTCATGGTTTGTAAAAATGACCGCGGTAAAAGACCGTTTGGTAGATTTAAATAAAGAAATCAACTGGAAGCCAAAAGCTACGGGAGAAGGTCGTTTTGCCAATTGGCTGGAAAATGTAAACGACTGGAACCTTTCCCGCTCAAGATACTGGGGAATTCCGTTACCGATCTGGAGAACAGAAGATTTAAAAGAAGAAATCATCATTGGTTCTGTAGAAGAATTATACCATGAGATTGAAAAATCAATCAAAGCAGGATTGATGAAAGAAAACCCGTTCAAAGGTTTTGAAATCGGAAATATTTCTGAAGAAAACTATTCTTTGGTTGATTTACATAAAAATATCGTTGATAAAGTGGTTCTGGTTTCAGAATCAGGAAAAGCAATGAACCGTGAGAGCGATCTGATCGACGTTTGGTTTGATTCCGGAGCAATGCCTTACGCACAGTTGCATTATCCTTTTGAAAATAAAGAATTAATTGATACTCAAAAAGCTTTCCCGGCAGACTTCATCGCAGAAGGTGTTGACCAGAACTCGTGGTTGGTTCTACACACTTCACGCCATCGGAACTGCGGTTTTTGATTCGGTTGCTTATAAAAATGTAATGAGTAACGGACTTGTTTTGGATAAAAACGGTCAGAAAATGTCAAAACGTTTAGGAAATGCGGTTGATCCGTTTGAAACACTTGCCATTTACGGTCCTGACGCAACACGTTGGTACATGATTTCGAATGCAAATCCTTGGGAAAATCTCAAATTTGACATCGAAGGAATTGATGAAGTGAGAAGAAAATTCTTCGGAACGCTTTATAATACGTATTCTTTCTTTGCATTATATGCAAACGTTGACGGATTTAACTATTCGGAAAAAGAAATCGAAAATCGTCCTGAAATCGACCGTTGGATTTTATCTGAATTAAATCTCCTGATCAAAGAAGTAAAAGCATTCTACGAAGATTACGAACCGACCAGAGTCGCAAGATCGATCAGCAATTTTGTGAATGATAATTTAAGCAATTGGTATGTAAGATTGTGCAGAAGACGTTTCTGGAAGGGAGATTATTCTGAGGACAAAATCTCCGCTTACCAGACTTTATATACCTGTCTGGAAACCGTTGCCAAATTATCTGCGCCCATCGCTCCTTTCTTTATGGATCAGTTGTATCAGGATTTGAACAAAGTGACAGGAAAAGAAAATGCTGAATCTATACATCTGACAGACTTCCCGATTGCAGACGAAAGTTTAATTGATCAGGATTTGGTTGAAAAAACGCATTTGGCACAAAGTATTACAAGTATGGTTTTCTCATTGAGAAAAAAGGAAAATGTAAAAGTACGTCAACCGTTGCAGAAGGTTTTGATTCCAGTTTTGGATAAGAAAACAGAAGAGCAGATTTTAGCAGTTGCAGAATTGATTAAACAGGAAGTGAATGTGAAAGAATTGCAATTAATCAACTCTGAAGAAGCATCCCACTTAATTGTAAAACAGATCAAACCCAACTTTAAAACTTTAGGTTCAAGGCTTGGAAAAGACATGAAAGTTGTTGGTAATGAAATCACTAACCTTACTGTTGAGCAAATTTCAGCTTTAGAAAAAGATGGAAAAATTGGTATTCAGGGTTATGAAATTACAGTTGCTGATGTAGAAATTTCCACAAAAGATATTCCGGGATGGACGGTAACGTCAGACGGAAAAACAACTGTGGCATTAGATTTGAAGATGACAGATGAATTGAAGTCTGAAGGTATTGCAAGAGAGTTTATCAACAGGATTCAAAATCTCAGAAAAGAGAAAGATTTTGATTTAACAGACAGAATAAGCATCATTTTAGAAGAAAACATGCCGTTTCTGGAACAAATTAAGCAAAATGAAGAATATATTTCATCTGAAGTCTTGTCGAATAAAATAGAAATTGTACCTTCACTTTCAAGTTTTAACGAGATTGACATTGATGAGCTAAGTTTTAAAGTAAATGTTGAAAAAATTTAATATATAGTTATTGTTTTTTCAAAATCCATTTTATAAATTTATTAAAAAAGAAAAAGACCATGCAAGACGAGAGGGTAAGATATAATGACTCTGATTTACAAGAATTTAAAAAGTTAATCAAAGATAAAATAGAAAAAGCTGAGAAAGATCTGCAATTGATCAGAGAAAGCTTTATCAACGATCAAAATAACGGAACTGATGATACATCGCCTACTTTCAAAGCTTTTGAAGAAGGTGCAGAAACGCTGAGCAAAGAGCAGAACTCTATTTTGGCAGGAAGGCAGGAAAAGTTTGTAAGAGACTTAAAAAATGCTCTCATCAGAATTGAAAATAAAACATACGGTGTCTGCAGAGTAACCGGAAAACTGATTCCTAAGGAAAGGCTAATGGCAGTTCCGCACGCTACTTTGAGCATTGAAGCTAAAAATATGCAGAGATAATTTTTTTTATCTTATTTTTGTAAATAATTAATTGGGTTTATATGATGTTTTACAGCATTATATAAACCTAATTTTTAATTATATCTATGAACGAATATTTGATTTTAGGTATTATCCTTTTGGCAGTTTTGTGGTATTTTAATAAAGATAGAATCAGGAACAGATTCTATCCGGACAAGCCTAAAAATCTGACCATTGATCAACAATTCAATTCAGAAAAGCGAGACAGAGAAAAGGAAATCGACAGGCTTCTCAGTAAAATGGGAAAAAAAGGAATCAAAGACCTGTCTGCAAAAGACAGAAAAAGATTAGATGAACTTTCTAAAAAATAAAATTTAAATTAAACAGAAGATGGAAGCATTAATTGTACACCCAAAGAACCAAATGGAGCTGAACGCGCTGAAAAGCGTGATGAAAGATATGGGAATCCGATACGAAAAATTTCATACAAGAGGAGCGAAAACTCAGACTTTTGAACCTCGTACTCCTGTCGTGAAGAAGGAAAAGACAGTAAAAAATTTTAAAGATAAACCAAAGCCTAATTTGTAATGAAGAAAATAGTATTGATCACTTTTCTTATTTTACTAATAGATCAGGCTTCTAAAATTTATGTAAAGACACACTTCAGTTTAGGCGAAAGTGTCTCCGTATTTCCTTTTTTCAAACTGACTTTTGTAGAAAATCCCGGGATGGCTTATGGGCTTCATTTTGGTGGGTTAATAGGAAAATATTTGCTCGTAATTCTCAGACTTTTTTTAATTGGAGGAATGATTTATCTATTTAAAAAATGGTTGGCTCAAGGAGCGTCAAATTATCTTATCATTCCAATGTCTATTATTTTTGCGGGAGCCATAGGCAATATTATCGACGGAATGTTTTACGGGTTAATTTTCGACAGCGGAACCGTCTATGATGAAAGCATTGGCAGATGGATTGATTATGGCGGAATTTCTAAAATAACATCTTTCGGTGATGGTTATTCTCATTTTATGAAAGGTTGCGTAGTAGATATGTTTCATTTTCCTTTGGTAGATTGGTACGTTCCGGAAAGTTGGCCATTAATTGGAGGGAAACATATTGAATTCTTCAAATACATTTTTAATGTTGCCGATTCTGCAATAACTTTAGGAGCTGCATTTTTACTGATCTTCAGAAAAAAAGCTTTTCCAAATGGATTAGAATTTTAAACAATGAAAATTTTAAAAAAAATATTTATTATCGGACTGATATTCTTCGGAATATCAGCCCTTTTTATTTTCTGGGCAAACTTTAAAATTGATGCTGAGTCGGAAGATTTTGTCACATCAGACGTGTCTAAGCTTCCAACTGAGAAAACCGGGCTTCTTTTAGGAACCAGCAAAACACTATCAAATGGAAATCCGAATGCTTATTTTTTTAATAGAATAATAGCGGCAGCAGATTTATATAAATCCGGAAAAGTTCAGAATATCATCGTAAGTGGCGACAATTCTCAAAAAGATTATAACGAGCCAGAAGAAATGAAAAACGAGCTCATCAAAGCCGGAGTTCCCACAGAAAGAATTTTTGAGGATTTTGCCGGTTTTAGAACATTGGATTCTGTAGTTCGTGCAAAAGAAATTTTCGGTCAGAATTCTTATATCATTATTTCTCAACGTTTTCATAACGAACGTGCGGTGTATCTTGCAAGGAAAAATGGGATTGAAGCTTATGGATATAACGCAGAAGACGTTAATAAATATGCAGGTTTGAAAACCAACGCAAGAGAAAAACTGGCGAGAGCAAAAGTTTTTTGGGATTTTATTTTTGGTGTCGAACCGAAATATGGTGGGGAAAAGATTTTGATCCCTTAGTTCCCACAGATTTCACAGATTTTTACTTTAAAAAATTCATTTTCACTAATTTATTTCTTAAAAATTGAATATGCTGAATCAATGTAATCTACATGATAAAATTTTATGTTTCGGCTAAAGCCATTGATTTCATATTATTAAAACGGACTAAAGTCCGCTCCTATTGATAAAAAATTTCCGCAATCATCAGTGCAAATCTGTGAAATCTGCTGGAGATTTACTTAAATTTGCAATTCAATAATTTTTTATAAACAATTTTAAACAATGTCAAGAATTCTTACCGGCATACAAGCCACCGGAACCCCGCATCTTGGAAATTTATTAGGTGCTATTATTCCTGCAATTGAACTATCAAAACAAGCAGGAAACGAATCATTTTTATTCATTGCGAATCTACATTCGCTTACACAGATTAAAGATGCAAAAGAATTAAAAAACAACACGTATGAAATTGCTGCAGCTTGGCTTGCCTGCGGACTGGATACTGAAAAAACATTTTTTTACAGACAGAGTGACATCCCAGAAACCTGTGAACTATCTTGGCATTTATCCTGTTTTTTTCCTTATCAGAGACTGACTTTAGCGCATTCTTTTAAAGATAAAGCAGATCGTCTGCAAGATGTGAATGCCGGATTATTTACTTACCCAATTTTAATGGCTGCAGATATTTTACTGTACGATGCAGAAATTGTTCCTGTAGGAAAAGATCAACTTCAACATTTGGAAATTGCCCGTGATGTAGCTTCAAGATTCAATAATCAGATGGGTGAAGTTTTGGTTTTACCACAAGCTGAATTACAGGAAGACACTAAATACGTTCCGGGAGTTGACGGTCATAAAATGTCTAAATCGAGAGGAAATATCATCAATATTTTTTTACCCGAAAAAGAATTAAAAAAGCAGGTAATGAGTATTGAAAGTGATTCTAAATCTTTGGAAGAACCTAAAGATCCTTCAACAGATAAAACTTTCGCAATCTATGAACTGATTGCCACTCCTGAACAAACGGAAGAATTGAGAGCAAAATATGTAGCCGGTAACTTTGGTTATGGTCATGCTAAAAAAGAACTTTTAGATTTAATTCTCACGAGATTTGAAAAAGAAAGAGAATTATTTTCATATTATATGAATAATCTTGATGAGCTGGAAACGAAACTTCAGGAAGGCGCAGTAAAAACGAGAGTAATTGCTACCCAAACAATTCAAAGAGTGAGAGAAAGTTTAGGAATATAATTTTAATTTTTGAAAAGTATAGTTTCGGCGGCATCTTTGATGCCGCCGAAACTTTTTATAAATAATCCTTTATCTGTAAAAGATGTTTAATGACTTTTAAATCTTCCTGTTGCGGATTATCATTTAAAACATCAAAGAAAATAACATCCATTCCGAAATTTTGTGCGCCTACCACATCTGCAATCCAGTCGTCACCAATCAGGATACTTTCTTCTTTTGTAGCTTTAGAAAGACCTAAAGAATATTCAAAAATAGCAGGATTGGGTTTTCTCACGCCTATAGAATCTGCGCTGGTAATCGTATTGAAATAATGATCAATTCCGGATAAAATACATTTTCTTTCTGTTACTTCCTGAAAACCGTTTGAAATAATATGCATCGTATAATTTTTAGATCTTAAATACCCTAAAATATAATCTGCACTTTCCACCAGATGATTAAAATTCAGAATTTTATCTAAAAAATGTTCTTCAAAATACATTGATAAATCCAAATCATCAATTCCAAAATGTTTGAAAGTATCATAAAACCGATGTTTCCTCAGATATTCTTTGTCGATTTCGCCATCTCTTATCTGTTCCCAAAGTCTCTCGTTAATCACATGATAAACAGAATGAAATTCTCCAAAATCTATATTATATTTTAAAGTGATTTCTTCTTTTTCGAAAAGAGTTTTAATGGTGAGATATGCGTTTCTTCGGTGATCCCAAAGTGTATTGTCTAAGTCAAAAAAAATGTGCTGAATTTTCATACAGCACAAAATTAATGATTAATTTTTTGAAAGATGATAATGATTTTTTTTAATCTTTACCACATCTAGACTTTTCGAGAAACTAAGCAAAAAATCAATGGTTTGTTTTTTGGGTTTCAAACTTTTCAATTTTAAAGAATCGTTATTTTTCATAGGCAAAAATTGCTTTTTCTTTAAAACGTGAAACATTGTGAATTATTATCTAGTCAGTACAATGTTATTTTCTTCCATGATTTTTCTTAAGTTGATTAAAGCATAGCGAACACGTCCCAAAGTCGTATTAATGCTCATATCTGTATGCTCAGCGATTTCCTTAAAACTCAGCCCGTCAAAAAACCTGAGTTTTATCACCTCTTGTTGATTCGGCGGTAAAAACTGCAGCATTTTAAGCAAATCTTCCTGAATCTGCATACTTACCAATTGATCTTCAATATTTTCTGAAGGCTCTCTTATCAAATCAAATATTGAAAACTCATCATTATCAAAAGTGGTCTCAGAAACTTTTATGTTTTTAGATTTTGCTCTGAAATGATCGATGATTAAATTTTGTGCAATTCTTTTTGCCCAAAGAATAAATTTCCCTTCTTCATTGTAACGTCCTTCTTTCAGCATAATGATGATTTTGATAAAAGTATCCTGGAAAACATCATTTGCCAGATCTTCATCGTTAATTTTATAGAGAATAAACGAAAAGAGGTCTTTTTGATGACGGTGTATAAGGGTTGATAATGCTTCTTCATCTCCTTTTTGGTACAGAGATATTAATAGGCTATCTGTTGATTTCATGACTTTTTTCTCAGTATTTAACTGTAGACAAACAATCTCCCAACATTCTGTCGGGTTTTTTGTACGCTACAAATTCTATTAGAGTAAAGTCTTATCAATAAGCATTAAATTATGTTGTAAATATAAATAAAAAATTAATAACTGTTAAGTAATTATTAAATTTTTTAAAGAATTCTACAAATTTTCTACTTAAACATGTCATGTAAGAACGTTGTTGGGATATTGAGTGTGAAATTAATATTTAATCCTTTTAACTCTTTTCCTTTAAGTCTGCTGTCTGCAATGGAAAAAGCATAACCGCCAGTCAGATCTAAAAGACCGAATAATGAAACACCAATCTTAGGAGCAACATATTTGTTTGTTCCTTCAACACCCGCTAAAAAATAATAGGAATGTTTAAAATCAACATTTTTTTCAAAATTTAACAAAACGTCTGCATTCACTTTCGGCATAATGACAAATTCGGAGTTTGCAGAACCCATTAATGCAGAGGCTCCCAATCTGTAAATCACATCATCAGTTTTCAGAAAAAGCAACTTTCCTCCCACTTCCCCAAAGCTTTGATTTTGGTAAACATATCCTACATTGATCATTTTGTGAATGGTCACCTGTGCTGTCGCAAAAGTACTCAGAAAACCCATACACCCGATTGCCAAAAACCACTTGAAGTTCTTCATCTTATTTTATTTAAAACGTAAATTTAAAAAAACTGCCTTATCTGATAAAGATAAAGCAGTTTAAATATTTAAAAGAATAGATTAAATTCCAAAAGCGGATTTAATTTCTTCTACTTTGTCTAATTTTTCCCAGGTAAAGAATTCTAAACCTGTTAAAGTTAATTCATTTTTATGACCTTTATTGAATGTTTTATCGGCTACAAAATGCTCTCTTCCCATGTGGCCATACGAAGCTGTTTCCTGATAAATAGGATTTCTCAGTTTAAGATTCTGCTCAATAGCGTAAGGTCTTAAATCAAAAATTGTAGAGACTTTTTTAGCGATTTCACCGTCATTCAAACCTACTTTTGATGTTCCGTAAGTATTGATGTATAAACCACATGGTTCAGCTACACCAATTGCATAAGAAACCTGAACCAAAACCTCATCAGCAACACCTGCCGCCACTAAGTTTTTAGCGATGTGTCTTGTAGCATAAGCAGCACTTCTGTCTACTTTTGAAGGATCTTTTCCAGAAAAAGCACCACCACCGTGAGCACCTTTTCCACCGTAAGTATCTACGATGATTTTTCTTCCTGTAAGACCTGTATCTCCGTGAGGACCTCCAATTACGAATTTCCCTGTCGGATTGATGTGATATTTGATCTGATCGTTGAACAAGGCTTTTATTTCTTCAGTCTGCAAAGCCACAACTCTAGGAATCAAAATATTTTTGATATCTTCTCTGATTTTATTAAGCATTTCTTCTTCCGCTGCAAAATCATCATGCTGAGTAGAGACTACAATAGAATCTATTCTTACTGGTTTGTGATCGTCAGAATATTCAATTGTTACCTGGCTTTTCGCATCTGGACGAAGATAAGTGATTTCAGAATTTTCTCTTCTGATGGCAGAAAGCTCTTTTAGAATAGTATGTGCCAAATCCAGAGCAAGAGGCATATAATTAGCCGTTTCGTTGGTTGCGTAACCAAACATCATTCCCTGGTCACCTGCTCCCTGAGCATTTGCTTTAGCTTCGAAAGATTCGTCACTTACAGCTCTGTCGACACCCTGATTGATATCCGGAGACTGTTCATGAATCGCAGAAATTACTCCGCAAGAATCACCGTTGAACATATATTCACCTTTTGTGTAACCAATTCCGTTGATTACTTCTCTTGCAATGGTCTGTACATCAAGATAAGCTCCCGATTTTACTTCACCTGCCAGAACAACCTGACCTGTAGTAACCAAGGTTTCGCAAGCTACTTTTGAAGTTTTATCGTATGCTAAAAAATGATCAATTAATGCATCGGAAATCTGGTCGGCAATTTTATCTGGATGCCCTTCTGAAACTGATTCAGATGTAAATAAATAAGACATATGATCTTGTATTTTTTTAAATTAAAAAAAGAAGAAAAAAAAGAATAATTGCCCAGAAAAGCTAAAAAGAATATACTGTTTTAGCATTTTTTTAGAGAGGTTGCAATCAGGTCAAATTTTTCCTCGTTATAAACGTCAGCAAATTTAAGTACTATTTTCTTAATACTCAAAACTTTTATATGGTATTTATAATTTTCTTGAAATTAATGATTTATATCAATAATTAAAATTACTGAGGTTTGATGCTCACATAATCTTTAGGATTTTTATTAAAATTCAACTTTGTATCAAGCGAGCTTTTGATGAAAGATCCCAATTCATCAATAATTTTCTGCTTGAAAGTCGGCTTGTAATAAATAATACTGATTTCTCTGTAAGGAAAAGGTTTTTTAAATCTGAAAACTTTACTTTTCTGTTCTTCAGAAAGCTGATTCAAAGCTAATTCTGGTAAAATACTGATTCCGCCAACTTTGTCAACCATGTGAACTAAGGTCTGAATATTTGAAGCTAAAAACTCAAGATTTTTAGGTTTCAATCTGTTTTCTTTTAAATGACAGATATTTTCAAATTGATTTCTCAGACAGTTTCCTTCTTCTAAAAGCCATACTTTTTCTACATTCAGTTCATCGGGAACGATAAAAGTATTTTTCTTATTTGCCTCAGTATCTGAACTGTAGATCATCAACTCTTCATTAAAAAGAAAGTCCTGATAAAATTCGTTGGCATTATCATAAGGTGTAGAAATAATTCCTGCGTCTAATTCTCCGGCTTTTAAAGCTTTGATAATATTATCCGTGGTCATTTCTTTTACATTCATCAAGATTTTAGGATTTTCTTCCAGGAAATGAAAAATCTCAGTGGGTAGAATAAATGATGAAACTGTTGGGATAATTCCTAGGTTGATCGTTCCGCCTAAAATATTGTTTAATAAATTTGCTTTATTTCTAAGCTCATTTACCCCCTCAATAATGACTTTAGCCTGATCAATAATCTGTAATCCGACGTCAGTAGTACGAATTGGATGGGTCGTTCTGTCAAAAACCTTCACATCCAGCTCATCTTCAAACTTCTGTATCATTGCGCTTAGTGTAGGCTGAGTTATAAAACAAGCCTGAGCAGCTTTACCAAAATGTTTATACTTATCGACAGCGATAAGATATTCCAATTGCTGAATGTTCATCTGATTAATATTATCTATTACAAAGATATGACGTTTTTGATATAACCAATCAAAATTTCTACTAAATTTGATAATTATTAAGCTAATTACAGCTATTAAAATCTCATGAAAATTAATCAAATTATTATATGGATTCTAAAAAATTAACAACAGGAAGTGGAGCTCCTTATTTCGAACATCAGGATTCCCAGACAGTTGGAGCACGCGGTCCGGTATTGCTTCAGGACTTTATCTTGCAGGAGAATTTGGCTCATTTCGTAAGAGAAAGAATTCCGGAAAGAATCGTTCACGCAAAAGGAAGTGGTGCTTACGGTAAATTCACTGTCACTCATGATATTTCACAATATACAAAAGCAAAACTTTTTTCTCAGGTAGGAAATTCATGTAAAATGTTTGCTCGATTTTCTACGGTGGGTGGCGAAAAAGGCAGTGCTGATACAGCAAGAGATCCAAGAGGATTTGCTTTAAAATTTTACACAGAAGACGGAAACTGGGATTTGGTAGGAAACAATACACCGGTATTTTTTATAAAAGATGCTAAAAAATTTCCCGATTTTATTCATACCCAAAAAAGAGTTCCGAAAACAAACCTGAAAAGTGCCACGATGATGTGGGATTTTTGGAGTTTAAATCCGGAATCTCTTCACCAGGTTCTAATCTTAATGTCTGAAAGAGGAACACCTTATGGTTACAGACACATGCATGGTTTTGGTTCTCATACCTTTTCTATGATCAATGAAAGCAACCAAAGAACGTGGGTGAAATTTCATTTTAAAACAAAGCAGGGCATTAAAAACTTCACCAATGAAGAAGCTACAAAAATGGCAGGAGAAAATCCTGATTTTGCTCAGGAAGACCTTTGTAATGCAATTGACAATGGTGATTTCCCGAAATGGACAATGTACATCCAGGTAATGACCGAAGATGAGGCAAGAGAATTCAGATGGAATCCTTTTGATATTACAAAAGTCTGGTTTCAGGGAGATTTTCCTTTAATTGAAGTCGGAGAAATGGAATTGAATGAGATTCCAAATAATTTTTTCGCTCATGTAGAGCAATCTATATTTTCACCAAGTAACCTGATCAACGGCATTAGCTTTTCTCCAGACAAGATGCTTCAGGGAAGATTATTCTCTTATCCGGATGCACACCGTTACAGAGTTGGCGTCAATGCACATCAGCTTGAGGTAAACAGATGTCCGTTTGCTGTGCATAATTATCAGAGAGACGGTTTTATGGCAGATTCCAGTGAATATCAGGACAAGCCAAATTACCATCCGAACAGTTTTGATGATATACAGCCAGATTCATCTTACAAAAATTTCGAATATGAGCTAGACAGTACTCATGTTGCTAATTTCAACAGAAATGAAAATGATGATGATCACTATACACAACCAGGTCTGTTATATACAAAAGCAATGAATCAGGAAGACAGAGATCGATTGATTAAGAATATCATTGATCATATGAGTGGTATTGACGGACCTAAAAGAGATGAAATTATCAATCGTCAACTTTGTCATTTTTTCCGTGCAAATATTGAACTTGGTATGAAAGTAGCGGCAGGATTAAACATCAATCTTGATTCTAATATGATGAATCATTCAAAATAAACTTGAAAAATAAACTTAAATGGGAAAAAAAAATACTTTTTTCCCATTTTTTTGCAAAATAATTTTTAATTTGCACATTATTAAATATTATAGACTGCTAATGAATTATGAAAATATAATTATAGATAAAGAAGGCAAAACTGCCATCATCACAATCAACAGACCTGAAAGCTTAAATGCATTGAATGCCAATACAATAAAAGAAATCAGTTCTGCGTTAGATGAGTTAGTTTCTGATCATGAAGTTAGAGTAATTATATTGACAGGAAGTGGAGAGAAGTCTTTTGTAGCAGGAGCAGACATTAAGGAATTCAGTGATTTTAACACAGATCAGGCTGAAGAACTTGCAAGAAACGGACAGAATTTTCTTTTTAATAAAATCGAAAATTTATCAAAACCAGTTATTGCCGCAGTAAACGGGTTTGCATTAGGCGGAGGTTTAGAACTGGCAATGTGCTGCCATATAAGATATGCATCCGAAAACGCTAAATTGGGCTTACCCGAAGTAACATTAGGATTAATTCCCGGATACGGAGGTACACAGAGACTTCCAAAATTAGTAGGAAAAGGCAGAGCGAATGAGATGATTTTCTCGGCGAAAATGATTCCTGCACAAAAAGCCAAAGAAATTGGTCTGGTAAATGAAGTTTACCCTATTGAAGAATTATTAATAAAGACGAAAGAATTAGCAAAGATTATTTCAAACAATTCTCCAATGGCAATTTCTAAAGCAATACATGCCACCAATCTGTCTGATACGGATAAAGGTTTTGAAACTGAAATCAAAAATTTCGGTGAACTTTTTGAACTTGATGACAAAAAAGAAGGAGTTTCAGCTTTTATTGAAAAAAGAAAGCCTAACTTCTAATAATTACAGATTATTTCGAAAAAAGCGATGCAGAAGTATAATAAGTTTGATAAAGCTTATCTAAAAATGGCTCTGGAATGGGCAAAACTCTCTTACTGCAAAAGGAAACAGGTAGGAGCTCTTGTTGTAAAACACAGGATGATTATTTCGGATGGTTACAATGGTACCCCTTCCGGATCAGAAAACTGCTGTGAAGACGAAACTGGTAAAACCCACTGGTACGTACTTCACGCTGAAGCAAATGCGATTTTAAAACTAGCCGGTTCGGCACAATCTGCAAGAGGAGCAACTTTATACTTAACGCTCTCACCATGTAAAGATTGCAGCAAGCTGATTCTACAGGCAGGAATTGAAAAACTCGTTTATATTAATGCTTACTCTGATAACGAAGGAATATCATTTTTACAAAGCCATGGGATCGAAATAATACAGGTTTCAGAAAATGAATTAACAATTTAAATAAAAACACAACACAATGACTTGGGATGAAAAAATTAAAGATTTCGAAATTTTTCTAAGATTTGAAAGAAACTTTTCAGAAAACACGCTCGATGCTTATGTACGAGACATTAAAAAATTAAAAGATTACGCAGAAGAAGATTTAGAAAATCTAGGTCCTGATGTGATTTCTTACGAAAATCTTCAAGAGTACATATTTACTCTTTCTAAACAAAAATTTAGCGAAAGATCACAGGCAAGATGGATATCCTCTATCAAAGCATTCTTCAAATTCCTTCTTGAAGATGAGATAAGACAAGACAATCCTTCTTCATTACTTGAAGGTCCAAAGCTAGGTCTGTATCTTCCTGATACATTAAGTCTCTCCGACATTAATAAGATTATTGATGCCATTGAAGTGCATACAGATCTTGGCAAAAGGAACCACTGTATTATAGAGGTTTTATATGGTTGTGGGATTCGTGTTTCTGAGCTGATTGACCTGAAGATTTCGAACCTGAATTTCAAAGAAAATTATATCAAAGTAGTTGGAAAAGGTAACAAAACACGTTTTGTTCCATTAGCTAATTACACCGCAAAATTATTGAAAGAATATATTCAGGAGGTACGTTCTCAAAATAAAATCAATAAAAAATACGAAGACACGCTGTTTTTAAACAGCAGAGGAACTTCAATGTCACGAGTGATCGTATTTATCATCATCAAAGAGCTTACTGATAAAGCTGGGATTAGTAAAAAAATATCCCCGCACACTTTCAGACACTCTTTTGCCACACATCTTTTGCAAAATGGTGTAGATCTTAGATATATACAGGAAATGCTTGGACACTCGAGTATTACAACAACCGCTGTATATACACATTTGCAAACCGAGGAACTTCGAGACGTAATACTCACGTATCATCCTAGAAATAAGGCTAAAATTACTGAATGAAAATATTGAAATTTTGTCCTAACTGTGGCAAAGAATCATTGAATTGGGACGGAGAAAAAAAATGGAGCTGTCCCAATTGCAATTTCACACTATACAATAACGTTGCAGGTGCAGTAGCAGTGGTAATACGCTGTGAAGATGAGATCTATCTTACGAGAAGAAATCAGGAACCTAAAAAAGGGAAATTAGATTTGGCAGGAGGTTTTGTTGACCCTAGAGAAAGCGCAGAAAACACTTGCAAAAGAGAACTTTTTGAAGAGCTTCAATGGGAAATCGACATTGATAATCTTCAGTATCTGACAAGTCTACCCAACGTCTATCAGTATAAAGAGATTGATTATAATACCCTTGATCTATTTTACGAGTATAAGCTTTCAGAAAAGTTTGAAGTTAATTTAGAATTATCCGAAATTTCAGAGGCTCAGTGGATTCCGGTAAAAGAAATCAACCTTGATGATATTGCATTTGATTCGCAAAAAATATTTTTTAAAGAATACTTAAAGAAGTTTTAAACTTAAATATTTCCCATACATTTTTTTAAACGGCCAAGAACTTGGTGGGATTTAGAAATGTGTGGGATTTTTATGAGATTTCGTAAAAGCAAAGAATTATTAATTATTATTCAGATTTTATAAATATTCTTTATTCTTAGAGGCCTTTTGCTTTTTTTTAAATGCTGTTTCAGGTGTTTTCATGTTATTTTTAAATTCTTTATCTTTATAGAACTAAAATAATTTTTTATGATTAAACTCTACAAGTTACCTTACAGCATGAGCAAAATTGATTCTTTTTTCAAATCTTTGCTTATAGTTATTGCAATCTTTTTCGGCATCTCAAAAGTAAAAGCTCAGGTAAGTGCTTATACTTTTGCACAATCGTCCGGAACATATACCCCAGTATTTGGAACTGTTTTGGGAACAGCTACCGGAAATGCTTCGGCGACTAATCTCAACAGTGAAGTATATCCTGTTACTTTACCTTTTAGCTTTAATTTTAATGGATTGGCATATACTTCTATTAATGTTTCTACGAATGGCTATATTACATTTGGTTCTGTAGCTCCTACTGCGACTAACACCACACCTATTTCGGGGACAGCTTTATATGATGGGGCGGTTTCTGCCTGGGGAAGAGATTTAAGCAGCTATTTTGATGTGAATTCGAGAACAGGAAGTGTAGTTTGGGAAACTATAGGTACAGCACCCAACAGAGAAGTAGTAATAGAATGGAAAAATTTCAGAACCAATTCTGCAACTGCTGTTACTTCAATTTATTCTTTTTCATTTCAAATTCGACTATCTGAAACATCCAACATTGTAAAAGCGGTGTATGATTCCGGAAGTTATCTTGTAGGAAGTACTGCAGTAAGCGCAACTACTCAAGTGGGTTTAAGAGGTAGTTCTAACGTAGATTTTAATAACAGATTGAATGCTACAACAACTGAATACTTTAATTCTACAGCAGGAATTGCTAACAGCAGTGCACAGGCTTTTAACACTACCAGTGCAATCCCGGGAATGCCTACTTCCGGACTTACTTATTCATGGACACCACCAACATGTTATGCTCCATTAAATGTTTCTACTTCTAACCCTACTATTAATTCTGTAAATTTATCTTGGACAGCCTCTCCTTCTTTGCCTTCAGGAGGTTACGATATTTATTACAGTACATCCGGTACACCACCTACAAGTGCTACTACACCAAATATAATTGGGTTTCAAGGTACATCAACAACATTATCAGGTTTACCGTCTTTAACGTCTTATTATGTTTGGGTAAGAGCAAATTGCGGTGCAGGTAACGTTAGTATATGGACATCTCAAACTGTCATGTTTTCAACTTTATGTCAACCACCATCAATTTTAACGTCAACAGGAGCAACTGTTTGCCAAAATCAGTCAGCAACTCTTTCGGCAACTGCAAATGCAGGTACTACTATCAGTTGGTATGACGCGCAAACCGGTGGAAATTTATTAACAACCGGATCTACCTATACAACACCGGCTTTATCAGCTACAACAAATTACTATGTAAGCACATATACAGGAACTACCGGTCTTTCGGTCGGGAAAACAACCTATACAGCAAATCCTTCTAGCGGTGCAGGAACAACAAACTTCGGGTTGGTTTTTGACGCTCTTAGTTTCTTTACTTTAGAAACTGTAACCGTTTATCCTGTAAGCGCAAGTGGTGCATCTGGAACTTTAACTATCGATGTGGTAGATGGATCTGGAGCTGTAATTCATTCTAAAACAGTAAATGTAACCGGAGCTCCTACTTCTGCGCCAGTCGCTCAGGTAATAGATCTTAATTTTCTTATTGCTCCGGGCACCAATTATAAATTACGCCCAGGAAGTTATACAGGAATTAGCGGATTGCTATTTGATCCTTCAGCAAATGCACCAGGAGGCAATTTTGGCTACCCATTCGTTCTCCAAAATTTAGTGAGTATCAACAATAGCACATTAACTGCACCTCCAACAAACACCCCGAGAAATGATTTATATTACTATTTTTATGATTGGAAAGTATCTACCAAATGTGAATCTGCAAGAACAACGGTTACAGCAACGGTAGACTCAGCTTGTCTGTCAACCTTAGAAACAGATAAAAAAAATAGTGTAAAAGTATATCCTAATCCTTTCTCAGACATTATCAATATCGACAGAGCAGAGTTGGTAAAATCAATACAAATAACTGATGTAACAGGAAAATTGGTAAGGAATAATCTGAAACCAGAATCTGTTTTAAGATTAAATGATCTTTCACAGGCAATGTATATTTTACAACTTGATATGAAAGATGGTTCGAGACAAACCGTTAAAATAATTAAGAAATAATACGCTAACTATTCAGACAATAAGAGTCGGCTCCGAATTTCATTCGGAGCCGACTCTTATTATATTAATTAAATCATCAGTCAGATAACTCATTACCAATAACTCATTACCCATATCTTACTGACCGGTTTGCATTACACCACCGGTTTCTTCTTTTTTGCTGTTTAAGATGTTCGCATCTTCTTTTGCCAGTTTATTTTTGGTAGGAATTTTATAATTCACAGAAAGTCCAAAATTTCTGCTGTCGTATTTTGTTCTGATGAAAAGACTTTCTCCTCCGGAAGGATTATTGGTTCTGATCTGCATTACCTGTCCGTTTAAAATATCATTACCGAAAATGGAAACTGTCAAACGGTTATCCATAAATTTCTTCGTCAACGTAATATCTACAGAATTATTAAAAGGTTTTTCAGCAGTAAAGTAAAAATATCCTGCTCTTGGAGTTAAGTAACTGTAATTTGCTGTTAGCTTGATGTCTTTTGGAAGAAGAATCTGAGCCATTAAATTAAAAATCCAGAAACCATTATTCTTCAGATTATCAATATCATGCTTTTGATAGCCTGCATACAAGTACATGAAATTAATTTTATCCGGATTAAAATCAAACTTCATGATTTCGCTCAATGGTTTCGTGAAAATCATGAACGGAATAGGAAGACCCACGTTGAAGTTGTGAATTTTCATATTAGAAATATTCACCTGTTCATTGAAGATATTTTTCCCTTCTCGTCTGATGATTTGAGCCACCTGATTTTTGGCATTACTCACACTGTACCCGATAAACGCATAATCGAAAGCCGAAATCTTCACTTCATAATTATCAAAAATCGTGGGTTGCAGGAATGGATTTCCTGTTACCTGTGTGTTGGGTCCCTGAAACGTGCTGTTGTTGGGATTCAATGCAGAAATACTCGGCAGACTGATTTTCTTATTGTAATTTGCCAATGCGTAGACCTGATTCATTACATTATACTGCACACTTGCATTCGGGAAAAGCTTGAATTTATTAAAAGGAATCAGATCTTTTTGAATAATTGTTGAAGCACTGTCAATTCTTGTAACTCCTGAAATATCATAATTTTCGGCTCTAACTCCGGCAATAAAATCAAATTTTTTCAGCTTTGCCTGAAATTCCAGATACGTAGAAGCGGTTTGCCTCTGATATTCCAGATTGGTTAAGCCTTTACTTTCGGTATCGAAATTCTGCCTTTCATATAAACCTCCGAAGCTTACTTTTCCTTCATCAAGAATCTTTAAAGGCTGAGAATAATCTACTTTAAAATTGGCAATTCTCATATCTGAGCTATTCTCTAAGACGTTTCCGGCAGTAAAATTATATGATTCTCCTGTTGGTGAATCTGTGAATAATCCTTGTCTGAAAATATTATCCTGACCAAATTTGCTGTCTGACTTCGTATAACCAAATTGAAAATCCAGTTTTTTTTGTTTGTCATCAAAGCGAACCTGATACGTCGCAACCGCTTCCTGTCTTAAATTATTGGTATTAGCCGCATCAAAAGCATTAAAGCGTACTTCTCTGAAAATATCAGGATTTTCATCAACCAAGATATCTGCCAAGCCATTACTTGACGTATAGTTATCATTTTTATTATGATAAATGTCGTAGTTTAAGAGCAACCGATCTTCTCCCAGATCAAATGTCAAACCAGATTTTGCGAAATATCCGCGCCCGATCCTGTCTGTATTGGTTAACATTAGATTGTCCTGATTAGAATTCAGCATACTTTCACGATAATTTTGCCCAACGCTCAGTTGCCATCCAAACAGTTTGTTTCTTGCATTCAGGTTTAATGAATGGCTCGTTCTGCTTCTCAGCTTGTCTTCGTTAGAAAAATTATAGTTTCCGGAATAAGTTGCGGTTAAATATTTATTAGCATTTTTATTGGTAATAATATTCATAATCGCACCACCCGAAGTTGCAGGAAATTCTGCGCCGGGTTGCGTGATCACCTCTATTCTTTCTACAGAATTGGCGGGCATTCCTTCCAGAAAAGAATTTAATTCGTTGCTTGAAATATTGAGAGGTCTTCCATTCAGATAAACATCCAAAACTTTTCCCTGGTACATCATTCCTGCAATATCTGTAGAGACAAGACCGGGAAGTTTTTTGATGCCTTCCAAAACGTTTCCGTTATTCAGATGCGGCTGCTCGGAAAAATCGAAAATGGTACGGTCGGCTTTCTGCTCAACGGCTTTTTTAGTTTTGGTGATGACAACACCTTCTATTTCTTTTTCTTTTACTTTTGTATCCTTTGTTTCTTGTGCAAAAGTGATGGTTGATGCTACAACTGAAAGGGCCAGAATAATTTTCTTCATTGGGAGACTTAATTATGCCTAATTAGACTCCGAAAATGAAGATTTGTTACACATTTTTTATCATTTGTCAATTTTACTCCACAATCTTAATCTCATCATCTATCAGACCATAGAGTTCGTACCATTTGATAGATTTCAGCATCAGTCTTTTGTGATTCAGTATTTGCTTAATATCCTCTTTCTATCTTGTTAAGACATATTTAAAACAAAAATTCCGCCCGAAAATCGAGCGGAATACTATTATTAAACTGCAATTTGAAATCAAATTATCAATGTTAACTTTCCTGTAGTGCAATCAGATTCAAAGCAGAACCTGCTACAAACCAGCCAATTTGCTGATCGTTATATGTGTGGTTTGCCATGATAAGATCTTTTGTTCCGTCTGAATGTACAAATTCTAAGGTCAATTGTTTACCCGGTGCAAACTGATCGAGATCTAAGAAGTTCACCGTATCATCTTCCTGAATTTTATCGTAGTCTGCTTCATTTGCAAACGTTAATCCTAACATTCCCTGTTTTTTCAGGTTGGTTTCGTGAATTCTTGCAAAAGATTTTACCAAAACAGCTTTTACACCAAGATGTCTTGGTTCCATTGCTGCATGTTCTCTTGATGAACCTTCACCATAATTCTGATCACCAACAACGATAGATGGAACTCCTGCAGCTTTGTAAGCTCGTGCTACAGCAGGAACTTCAGCGTGTTCGCCTGTCAGTTGGTTCTTTACAGAATTTGTTTCCATATTATATGCGTTTACAGCACCAATTAGCATATTGTTTGAAATATTATCAAGGTGACCTCTGTATTTCAACCAGGGTCCTGCCATAGAAATATGATCTGTAGTACATTTTCCGAAAGCTTTAATTAAAACTTTAGCACCTGTAATATTTTTTCCGTCCCATGCTTCAAAAGGCTCAAGCAACTGAAGTCTGTCTGAATCCGGATTTACTTTTACCTGTACGCTTGATCCGTCTTCAGATGGCGCTTGATAACCGGCATCTTCTACTGCAAAACCTTTTGATGGTAATTCGGAGCCGCTTGGTTCGTTTAGTTTGATCTGCTCACCGTTCTCAGCGGTTAATGTATCTGTGATTGGGTTAAAATCTAATCTTCCTGAAATTGCAATGGCAGCAACCATTTCTGGTGAAGCTACGAATGCGTGGGTATTCGGGTTTCCGTCTGCTCTTTTTGCAAAGTTTCTGTTAAAAGAATGGATAATTGAGTTTTTTTCTCCTTTTTCAGATCCTTCTCTGTCCCACTGTCCGATACAAGGTCCGCAGGCATTGGTAAAAATTCTGGCGTTTTCAAATTTTCTGAAAGAATCTAAGAAACCGTCTCTTTCGGCTGTAAATTTCACCTGCTCAGAACCGGGGTTGATTCCAAGGATAGCTTTAGGTTTAACTCCTTTTGCTACTGCATCTTCTACGATGGAAGCTGCTCTCGATAAATCTTCATAAGAAGAGTTGGTACAAGAACCGATCAAAGCCCATTCAACCTCAATTGGCCATCCGTTTGCTTCAGCTTTAGCTTTAAATTCAGAAACCGGAGTTGCTAAATCTGGTGTAAAAGGTCCGTTCAAATGAGGGGCTAATTCAGATAAATTGATTTCAATTACCTGGTCAAAATATTGTTCTGGGTTTGCATATACTTCAGCATCTCCCGTTAAATGTTCAGCGATAACATCGGCAGCCTCCACAACATCCTGTCTTCCTGTAGAAGCAAGATATCTTCTCATAGAATCATCATATCCGAAAGTAGAAGTGGTAGCACCAACCTCAGCTCCCATATTACAGATCGTACCTTTACCGGTTGCCGAAAGAGACTGAGCTCCTTCCCCAAAATATTCTACGATGCAGCCTGTTCCTCCTTTTACGGTAAGAATTCCGGCAACTTTTAGAATAACATCTTTTGCGGAAGTCCATCCAGACATTTTACCGGTTAATTTGACACCGATTAGTTTTGGCATTTTAAGTTCCCAAGCCATTCCGGCCATTACGTCTACAGCATCTGCACCACCAACACCGATGGCTACCATTCCTAATCCGCCTGCGTTTACGGTGTGAGAGTCAGTTCCGATCATCATTCCTCCCGGGAATGCATAATTTTCTAAAACAACCTGGTGAATAATTCCTGCTCCGGGTTTCCAGAAACCGATTCCGTATTTATCACAAACAGAACCTAAGAAATTGAAAACTTCAGAGTTCTTATTAATACCTTCCTGTAAATCTGATTCCGCACCCACTCTCGCCTGAATGAGGTGATCTGCATGAGCGGTCGAAGGAACTGCCACTTTAGCTTTTCCTGCCTGCATAAATTGTAACAGTGCCATTTGTGCAGTTGCGTCCTGCATTGCCACTCTGTCAGGAGCAAAATCCACATAGGAATTTCCTCTTTCATATTCTTTTGTTGAATTTCCTTCCCACAAATGTGTGTAAAGAATTTTTTCTGAAAGTGTCAACGGTTTTCCTGTGATTTGTCTTGCTGCTGCAATACGTTCAGGATAACGTTCGTACACCTTTTTGATCATGTCAATGTCGAAAGTCATATTTTGTTTGTTTTAATTTTTAGGTATCTTTTAGTGAAAATCACATTAAAAAGGATAACGTTTTTATTCATCAAAATCTGTTCCTTCAATCAAAAATAGGGATAATTACAATGAATAGTTCGTATAATATATTTCTATCAATTTAAGAAAAAATAAAATTCTTATTGTTGATTTAGGTTAAAATAAATTAATTGAGTCTTAAATAGAAATGTTCTAAACAAAAAATTGAAAGATTTTAAATCCAAATGGACCAAAATCTTTCAATTTATATTATTTAATTGTCCGAAGACTTATGAATTAATTTAGTGGTGACCAACTGCAACCAATTCCTTAATTGGTGGAGCAAATTTGGTCAAATCAATCCCTTCAACTGCTGTCTTGTATTCTTCAATATTAGGAATCCTCCCCATAATTGCAGAAAGAACCACAACCGGCGTTGATGCAAGAAGAGATTCTCCTTTTTTGCGTTCAGAATCTTCAACTACTCTTCCCTGAAAAAGTCTTGTAGACGTGGCCAAAACGGTATCTCCTTTTTCTGCTTTTTCCTGATTACCCATACAAAGATTACAGCCAGGACGCTCTAGATACATCATGTTTTTGTACTCAATACGAGCTGCACCTTTCGGAGCATTGTCATCAAATTCAAACCCTGAATATTTTTCCAGCAATTCCCAATCTCCTTCTGCTTTTAATTCGTCTATAATATTATACGTAGGAGCTGCAACCACAAGCGGAGCCTGAAACTCAACTTTACCATGTAGTTTTTCAATATTCCTCAACATTTGAGAAACAATCTTCAAATCGCCTTTATGAACCATACAAGATCCTACAAAGCCAAGATCCACTTTTTTATCTCCTCCGTAGAAAGAAAGATCTCTGATGGTATCGTGTGTATATCTTTTAGAAACATCTTCATTGTTAACATCCGGATCAGCAATCATTGGTTCTGTAATGATATCAAGATCAATAACTACTTCTGCATAATATGTTGCATTGGAATCTGGTGTTAAAGCCGGTTTTTCGCCAGACTTTATTTCAGTGATTCTTTTATTTGCTTTATTAATCAGGCCTTGAAGAACCTGGAGATGATTATCCATTCCTTTGTCAATCATAATCTGGATTCTGCTTTTGGCAATTTCCAAAGATTCAATCAAAGTATCATCTTCAGAAATACAGATCGAAGCTTTTGCTTTCATTTCGGCAGTCCAGTCAGTAAATGTAAATGCCTGATCAGCAGGAAGTGTTCCGATGTGAACTTCGATAATTCTGCCTTGAAATACATTTTCACCTCCAAATTGCTGTAACATTTGAGATTGCGTTGCATGAACAACATCACGGAAATCCATGTGATGTTTCATATTTCCTTTGAAGGTAACCTTTACAGATTCCGGAATCGGCATCGATGCTTCTCCGGTCGCCAATGCCAATGCCACAGTTCCTGAATCAGCTCCGAAAGCTACCCCTTTGGACATTCTTGTGTGAGAATCTCCACCAATGATGATTGCCCATTCGTCAATTGTAATATCATTAAGAACTTTGTGGATAACATCGGTCATTGCGTGGTATTCGCCTTTTGGGTCACGAGCGGTGATCAAACCGAAATCATTCATAAATTTCATCAATCTCGGAATGTTTGCCTGAGCTTTCTTATCCCAGACAGATGCAGTGTGACAACCTGATTGGTAAGCACCATCAACGATTGGAGAAATAATTGTTGCTGCCATTGATTCTAATTCCTGCGCAGTCATCAAACCTGTTGTGTCCTGAGAACCAACGATGTTAACCTCAACACGAACGTCTGATCCGGCGTGTAGAATTTTCCCCGGAGCTAAACCAACAGCATTTTTATTAAATATTTTTTCTACTGCGGTAAGACCAACCCCTTCTTTAGTAATTTCTTTTGAAGGCGCATAAACAGTAGGAATTTCTATTCCTAAAATATTCGAAGCCCAAGTCTGTAACTTTTTACCAAAAACGATAGCATAAGATCCACCAGCTTTGATGAATTCCATTTTTTGAGGCGTGAATGACTTAGAAATGTTTTTCAATTCCTGATCGCCGTTATATAATTTTTTTTCCTTAATGTTAATGGTAAGAACAGTTCCGGTTGCTACAGAATATTTTTCTTCAAGAATAGGCTCACCATTTTCGTTACGGATAGGGTTTCCATTTTCATCCAATACTTTTACCCAGTTTTGAAGATCGATTCCGATTCCTCCGGTTACATCAACAGTTGTCAGGAAAATCGGAGAAATACCGTTTGTTCCGGCAACAATTGGTGCAATATTAACGAAAGGAATGTAAGGACTTGCTTGTTTACCAGTCCAAAGTGCCACGTTGTTTACACCCGACATTCTGGATGATCCAACACCCATTGTTCCTTTTTCTGCAATCAACATCACACTTTTGTCGGGATGTTGTGCTTGTAAAGCTTTTATTTCCTCCTGAGCTTGTGGAGACATCATGCATTTACCATGAAGTTCACGGTCTGATCTAGAATGCGCCTGATTTCCCGGAGACAATAAATCTGTGGAGATATCCCCTTCACCAGCAATATAGGTTACCACTTTAATTTCTTCCGGAGCTTCAGGAAGTTTCGTGAAGAATTCTGCTTGTGCATAGCTTTCGATCAGTTCTTTTGCGATTTCGTTTCCATTGTGGAACGCTTCTTTGAGACGATCTGTATCTGCTTCGTAAAGGAAAACCTGAGTTTTAAGAACATTTGCAGCTTCTTTTGCAATTGAAATATCATTGCTTAATGCTAAATCCAGCAACACCTTGATTGAAGGACCACCTTTCATGTGTGACAGCAATTCGAAAGCAAAAGCCGGAGTAATTTCCTGTACTAAAGATTCACCTAAGATGATTTCTTTTAAAAACTGAGCTTTCACAGTTGCAGCGCTTGTAGTTCCCGGTAAAACATTATAAATAAAAAAGTTAAGAGACTCTTCTCTGTAGATGTTATCCGAATCTTTTATTTGCGAAATGATCTCGCTTAGTAATTCTGCAGTGTCAATTGGTTTCGGATGAAGCCCTTGGTTTTTTCTTTCTTCAATCTCTTGGATGTAATCCTGATAAATATTCATAAATAGAAGTTCTTTTTTTATAGCTAAAAGTAGATCGGTAAACAGGTGGCGGCTGATAAATTCAGAACCAACTGAATAATCTACGCCATTTTAAAATGAAGATAAATGTCCTTATAGAGAATTTTAAAGGACTTTTCAAAATGAAGTGATTGACCTGCATCTGTTTCGCCGCAAAACTCTTTTCGGATAAAACGCTCTGCTGTTTTTTATTGAAAATATCAATATAAATATCCGAAAAACGTCTTAAAATTATCAACATTAAAAAATGTTCCCAAAAATACGGAATTTTAATTTTTTTTCGGTGCTTAATTATTTAGATTCTGTATAAATATCTATTTTATATTTTCTATTTTTGGCAGATAATTTGAACATGGATACCTATGAAGAAAGTTTTAAATGTTGCTTTTATCCTTTTGTCGATAAGTATTATTGCTCAATCTAAAGTTTTGAAAAACAAAAATTTAGCATCTAAAAAGATTCCTGCGAAGCAAACCGTTCAACATAAACCTGATCATAATTTAACCGTTTATAATGAAAATGTCCCTTTGCTGATTCCGCAAAAAATGAATGGTAATTATGGATATATCAATCAGAAAGGGAAGTTTGTCATCGCACCAGAATACCACATTGCCATGTTTTTTGCTGAAGATTGTAATCTTTTAAATTCTCCCAATCCAAAGGCGAAAAAGTTTGGAACTGATCAATTTGCTACCGTCGAGAAGAATAGTGTTTCTTATAGGATTAATCACTCAGGTAAAAAAGTCTATCAGATTAAAACCGCAGACCTGGGAAAATGTATATCCGAATTTAAAAAACAGCTCTTTCATGCTTATATATTGAATGGCTTTTACGGAATTATTGAAGATTCGAAATTCAGTGATGCTTCCAATCCTTCTCATTTTAAAATTTATCCGAAATATGAATATCTTCATATTTTAGAGGGAAACGATCTGTCGAATCCCATGATCGTGGCTTCTCATAAAAATAAATTTGGGGTTATCGATGTTAATAATAATGTCATTATTCCGTTTGAGTATGCCGACATCAAAAGAAATTACAGCTGGAAACTGGGAAAAATGTTTGAAGTTACAAAAGACGATATCAACTATTATTACATAGACTCTAATAACAAATCCTATTAAATTTGGCAAATCATAAAATTTTTGTAGTTTTGCGCTGTAATTAAAGGGGTGCTCCAATGGGGGCTGAGATTATACCCAATGAACCTGGAACGGGTAATGCTGTTTAGGGATGTTGTATCATAATATCTTATCGATCCCCTTTTATTCCATTAAATTTTAAAAATTTATAAGAATGAAAGGATTTATTTTTTTAGGACTTACCGCAAGTTCTATGGGTTTTGCACAAACTCAGAATGCAGATTCTCTGAAAATCAGAGAAATAGAAGCTGTAAGCTTTACCAAACGACTGCCTGTCGCCAAAGAAATCATCAACGTACAGAGAGATCTCGACAGCAGAAATCTGGGGCAGGATTTACCTATTCTTTTGAAAAACCAAACTTCGATTATCTCAACTTCCGATGCGGGAAATGGTGTCGGTTACACAGGTTTTAGAATTCGGGGGGTTGCAGGAAGAGGCATTAATGTTATGATGAACGGCGTTCCGTTCAACGATTCTGAAAGTCAGGGAACTTTCTTCGTCAATGTTCCGGATTTGACGAGTTCCGCTTCACAAATTGTTATTCAGAGAGGAGTGGGAACTTCCAACAACGGAGTTTCAGCTTTTGGAGCCAGTATCAATGTGATTTCAAAAGAGCCTGAAGAGAAGTTTTACTTTAAAACAGATGACAGTTACGGATCATTTAATACGTATAAATATTCGGCTGAAGTGGGCACAGGAAAATTTTGGAAAGACCGTCTTTCTGTGATGGGAAGATATACGAATATTCATTCTGACGGATACATCGACCGAGCTTTTTCAGATCTTAATTCTTACAATTTCACGGCTTTATTTGAAGAGAAAAAGACCAAAATCCGTCTGATGGCTTTTGGTGGAAAAGAAAAAACCTATCAAGCATGGAATGGAGTTGATAGAAAAACCTGGGAAACGAATCCGAAATACAATATTTCCGGAGCCATCTATGATGCTAACTGGGAAAACGTAATCGGTTTTTATGACAATGAAACCGATAATTACAGACAAAATCATTATCAGCTGCTTTGGGAACAGGGAATTAATGAAAAATGGAATTTAGAAACCACTTTACATTACACAAAAGGAAGAGGGTTTTACGAAAATTATAAGCAGGGAGATCCATTCGCAAGATATAATTTACCTGATTTTAACGGAGAAGAATATTCAGATTTTATCAGAAAAAAATGGCTCAACAATGATTTTTATGGGATTGTTTCTACTTTATATGGAAAATTTGAGAATCTTGATGTGAACTTCGGTGTGGTAGGAAATCAATATTATGGAAGACATTACGGAAATGTAACCGGAGTTTATTTTCCCAATATCAATGAGCATGAATATTACAGAAACCGCTCTGTAAAAAACGAAGTGGCTGGTTTTGCAAAAGCTTTGGTAACAGTAAATGATTTTGAATTCTTCGGAGATCTGCAATTGAGAAACATCGATTATGATACAAAAATCTTGATGGCGGGCGACAGTGAAGGTGCAGATTTAAACAAAAACTGGCTGTTTTTTAATCCTAAAGCAGGTGTAAATTACAAACTAGGCAACGGAAAAGTTTTTGTTTCTTATGCTCATGCACAAAGAGAGCCGAATCGTGATGATCTGATTGCCAACAATGATGTAAAATCAGAAAAGCTTCATGATTTTGAAGCGGGAATAGAAAAGCAATTCGGAAAAGTAGCTTTTACAGCCAATCTTTATTATATGTATTACCTGAATCAGCTGGTTTTAAACGGGCAGATCAGCAATATCGGAGAATTCATCAGAACCAATTCGGGTAAAAGTTACAGAAGAGGAATTGAAGTCGGTGCCTTGGCAAAACTTTCAAAACAATGGGAGATTTCAGGAAATGTAAGTGTGAGCCAAAATAGAAATTTAGAGTTCAGAGTTGAAAATGAAAGCGGAATTAATGATTTAGGAAACACGGAAATTTCTTTTTCACCGAATGTGATAGCCAATCTAAGTCTGAAATTTAATCCTTCTGAAAATTTCCAGTTGGCTTTGATGAATCAATATGTTGGTAAACAGTATCTGGATAATACCGAGACTCAGGATTTGCAGTTAAAGGATTATCTATTGACAGATTTCAATGCCCAATATCAATTTAAAATAGCAAAGCATGATATTGCTTTAAAACTTTTGGTCAATAATATTTTTAATCAGAAGTATGTCAACAACGGTTATGTGTACGACGGACCGATCTATTATTCTCAGGCCGGAACCAACTTTATGTTTGGGATCAGCTGGAAAATTCAATAATTAAAGACACCATTTCATATCATTATATTTTCAGTAGAGTTCAGTAGAGTTCGGATTAAATTTTTTAAAGGCTGCTTCGGCAGTCTTTTTTGTTTTAAACTAAAAATCATACAAAAAATAATTCCCACAGATGAAGAGGCTGGAACATTAAAATATCATTGTAAAGTTTATTTTCACTAAAAAAACTGTGCAGATCTGTGTGATCCGTGGTACGCTCATTTCATACTACATGATACAAACAAATCTCTGAAAAAGTCACGAAAAAGTCATAAATTTGCCGTCAAATGAATATTTCAGCTTACATTTTAGACTATCTGAAACAGTTTGGTACCGCTACGGTTCCAAAGTTTGGTGTATTTTCTCTGGAAAATTCTAAAGCGGTCATCAATTCCGAAAACGGAAGCATTCTTCCGCCGTGTACCAAAATTGCGTTTCACTCTGATTATCAGGTTTTATCTGATGATCTGGTTCAATTTATCAGTAATCAGAAAGCGGTTTCAAAAGAAGCAGCAGAAAACGAATTGCAGATACAGACCGATTTCTGGAAGAAAAAACTTCAGGCAGAGCAGATTTTAGAGATTCAAAATCTCGGAACAATTTTTATTGAAGACGGACAGCTTCATTTTAAAGGAAACCGTCTGGAATCTGATCATCCCGATTTTTATGGTCTGGAAGAAATTCATTTTTCGGATATCAACAAAGGAGATACCTTCGAAACGCCTAAAAATACTGAGAAAGATTACCAATTTAATAAATCAATACTTTGGATTTTTCTGTTTATCGTTCCTGTTTTAGGAATGCTGTATTTAGCATATACCCAACAAGATCTGATCTTCGGAAAAAAATCTTTTGATGATGTTTCGGTACAAACCAAAACCAAAAGAATTGAAAAGAAAATCCCGGTAAAAGTAGATTCTGTTCAGATAAAAAAAGCAGATTCTGTAAAAGCTCATAAAGCAGATTCTTTAAGAAAAGATTCAATAAAGCAAGCTGCAAAAACTTGGAAACCAAGTTCTCAAAAAAGAAAATCAAGATGGCAAAAATAAAAAAAGCGTCAGAATCTTTGACGATTATGACCAATATCGTACTTCCCAATGATACCAATCAGCTGAGAAACCTTTTTGGCGGTGAATTGCTGGCAAGAATGGATCGTTGTGCTTCAATCTCTGCAACAAGACATTGTGAGAGAAGAGTAGTAACAGCTTCTGTAAACCATGTTTCGTTCGATCATCCAATTCCTGAAGGCGGAATTGTTGTAATGGAATCTAAAGTTTCCCGTGCATTCTCAACTTCAATGGAAATTTATGTGGATGTATGGCTGGATGACCCGATTAATCATAAAAAAATACAGACCAATAAAGGGATTTATACGTTTGTAGCGGTAGACGAATTCAACAGGCCCATCCCAATTCCTTCGATGGAGCCGGAAACGGAACTGGAAATTGAAAGATTTGATGCTGCCTTAAGGAGAAAAGAACTTTCGTTAATTCTTTCTGGAAGAATGAAACCTTCTGAATCTGTGGAGCTGAAGAAACTGTTTCAGGATCCAAGCTAAACACAAATGTTTTGCATTAACTTCCACAATAATCAGTGTTTAAAGATATGCGAATTCTCCTTTTAGATAAGAATCATCCCCTGATCACCGAACAGCTTTTGGCCAAAAACTTTATTCTGGAAGAAGACTTTACTTCTTCTTATGATGAAGTTTGCGATAAGATTGAAAATTATGACGGAGTGATTATCAGAAGCAGAATTCCTTTAGATAAATACTTTTTAGAAAAAGCTGAAAATCTGCAATTCATAGCCAGAGTTGGCGCTGGAATGGAAAATATTGACATTCCAAGTGCTGAAAGACTGGGCATTAAATTGATCAATTCTCCTGAAGGAAACAGAGATTCGGTGGCAGAACATGTGGTTGGAATGTTACTGATCTTGATGAACAGGCTTTTCATTGCCTCAAACGAAGTGAAAAACGGAATCTGGCTGCGTGAAGAAAACCGTGGTGATGAATTGCTTGGAAAAACTATTGGTCTTATCGGTTACGGAAATATGGGAAAAGCCACTGCAAAAAGACTTTCAGGGTTTGGATGCAAAGTGATTTTTCATGATATTTTACCAGACCTTTCTGATGAATTTGCAACACAGGTTTATTTGGAAGAGTTGAAAGAAAAAGCTGAAGTTCTAAGTCTGCATATCCCTTTAACTGATGAAACCCATTATTTAATAGATGCTCAGTTTATTTCTGAGATGAAAAATGATTTCTATTTCGTCAACACCGCAAGAGGTAAAAATGTAGAAACCAAAAGTCTGGTTGAAGCTTTGAAATCCGGTAAGGTAAAAGGAGCTTGTCTTGATGTTTTAGAATATGAAAAAGCATCATTCGAAAATCTTGATGCTTCGACCTCGCTCAGCACAAGTGAAAATGAAGATTTAAAATATCTTTTACATTCAGAAAAAGCGATTGTCACGCCACATATTGCCGGCTGGACACACCAAAGCAAAGAAAAACTGGCGCAGGTGATTGTGGATAAAATATTGTCTTCTTATCCCAATTAACAACATTTAAATATGTTAAATAATTCACAATTTGCTCTCGCTTTTATATATTTATTTTGAGTTTTACTTAAATTGCCAGTCATTTTGAAACGCATGAAGAAGCTCAGCATGGTATTCGTTACCACAATCATTGTATTCCTTTTCTCCTGTAAAAATAAATCCGAAAACCAAGAATCTATCGCAGAAAATTCTACCCATCTTCCTAATTACGGAAATGTAGATTTAGGGAAAGTATTTTCTCCGGAAGACGGAAATCTTTCAAACAAAGATTTTATCGTCAATTATATCGATCAATACTATCAAAAAGTTTGGGAAGGAAGTGATCTGAGTGGCGGAATTTTAGTGGCAAAAGGCAACGATATTTTATTTGAAAATTACAGAGGTTTTGCAAGACAAGGCAATCAAATGCCAATTGATAAAAATACACCTCTTCATGTAGCATCCGTTTCTAAAACACTGACGGCGATGGCGATGCTGAAACTGGTAGAGGCCGGTAAAATAAAATTATCAGACCGTTTAACGTTATATTTTCCGGGATTTCCCTATCCGAATGTGACCGTACAAACCTTGTTAGACCAAAGAAGCGGACTTCCTAAATACGAATATTTTATCACCAAAATTCAACCCGCTCCGGCAGAACTTTCAAAAACCTATATTACCAATCAGGATGTCCTGAATATGCTCATCAAATATCAACCTGAGCTTGCGAGAGATACGGATACTGGTTTTATGTACTGCAATACCAACTTTGCACTTTTAGCACTGTTGATTGAGAAAGTGACGAAAACTCCCTTCCCGAAAGCAATGCAGGAGATGGTTTTTACACCTTTAAAAATGGAGAACAGCTATATCTTTCAGGAGAAAGATGTTCCCACGGCAGCACAGTCATTTTATTATGGAGGAAACAGATTGTATCCTTTAGACCGTTTAGACCTTATTTACGGTGATAAAAATGTGTACACCACGCCAAGAGATTTATACAGTTTTTCAAAAGCCATGTTTTCAAAAGATTTTTTAAAACCTGAATTGATGCAAATGGTTTTTGAACCATACAGCAATGAAAAAGCAGGACAGAATAACTACGGACTAGGATTCAGAATGAAAATTTTTGATAACGGTGAAAAATTAACCTATCACAACGGATGGTGGCATGGTACAAATTCCGTATTTGCCCATCTTTTAAAATCAAAAGTGACCATTATAGCAATCGGGAATAAATATTCAGGGAAAGTATATTCAGCATTGGCGCTTTCCGGGTTGTTTGAAGACTTTCCGCAGCAGAAAGATAAGCTTCACAGCATAATGAAGGATAATCAGGATACATTAAAAACAGGAACCGAAGTTTTTGGAGAATAATGTTTATTTTTGCTCAAATATATTCATGAAAAGAATTCTTCTCTTATTCATTATCGGTATTCTTGTACAGTCTTGTGCAAGAGTGGGATCTCCCATTGGAGGACCAAAAGACACATTGGCTCCGAGGTTTTTAAGTTCAAATATTGATACCACGAGAGTAAATGTAAGAAGAGACATAAAAGAACTGAGAATAGATTTTGATGAGTATATTACTCTCAAAGACATCAATAAAAATCTAAATATTTCTCCGCCAATAGAGAATATTACCAGAATTCTTCCTTCCAATATCGCCAATAAATATCTGATTATTCAATGGTCTGATACGCTCCAGGCAAATACAACGTATAATTTTAATTTCGGAAACTCGATTGCTGACAACAGTGAAGCCAACATCTTAAGATATTTTAATTTTGCATTTTCTACCGGTGAAAAGCTGGATGATCTCTACATAAGCGGTGAGGTTAATGACGCTTTTACCATCAAAAAACAGAACAGCAGCGAAAATAAAATGGTTGTGGGATTGTATCAGTTAAAAGATACCATCAACTATAAACAGAAACCATATTATATTACAAAAGTAGATGATGACGGATATTATGAGCTTAATTATCTTGCTCCGGGTAAATTTAAAATCATAGCATTTGACGACGAAAACGGAAACTCTGTGTATGATCCGGGAAAAGAAAAAATAGGTTTCCAAAAGGATACCGTTACCATTGAAAAATCTATTTCAGGATTAAATCTGAAACTGTATCCATCTAAAAAACTTTTTAAGAAACCCGAGCTGAAAGAAATTCCCGGTGGAATTCTGATGATGTTTGAGGGCAATCCTTCTGATGTAAAAGTGGTTTCAAAAAATGAAAAACTTCAGGATTATAAAGTTACCCATACTCCGAAGTCTGATTCTGTAAGAATTTGGTTTGATGCCGTGAAAAGCAATTTGGGACAAACCGTGACTGAGAATTTAAAATTCGGTTATCAGGCAGACGAAAGAAAAGATTCAACCTCAGTTTTTTATAAATACAATGCTAAAAACACGATGGATATCACCAGTGATAACGGTGGAAATATGCTTCCTCCTAAAACTGATTTTAAAATTACCTCCAACTACGTTATTGACAAAATAAGTCCTGAAAAATGGGTTCTTAAAAGTGATAGTCTAACGACACAAAATTTTACGGCAAAAATTTCAGAAACAAATCCTTATCAGATATTGATTCAGTCTGATTTTATTACAGGAAAAAAATATCAGCTTACCATTCCGAAAACTACTGTTTCTTCTTACTATGAAAAAAACGCAGAGTCTAAAAGATTTGATTTTGAGGCAGATAAAATTGAAAATTACGGAAGTCTAAATTTCACACTTACCAATGCTCCTACTGCAAAATATTGGATTCAATTGTTAGATTCCTCAGAAAAAGCTGTTTATCAAAAATACACGAGCGGAAATACAGTTAATTTCGATATTGTAAAACCCGGAGACTACATTGTAAGGATTCTGGTTGATAACAATGATAACAAACGTTGGGACGAAGCTGATTTTGTAAATGGAACATTTGCGGAAGATTCTTATCTTTATTATAAAATGGTAGTCGCAAGATCTTTGTGGGAAACAAAGGAAGACTGGGATCTTAATGATAAAAGAACTTTTGAGGGTATTAAGACACCAAAACCTGATACAAAGGAAGAAATAGACCAGCCTAAACCTGGATTTAATAATAACAATACAACGACACCCGGCAATCGATCAGGATTGAACGAAACACCACTTCAAAGAACCAGATAATGAAAACATTCAAAAAAGTAGTTTTCTGGAGTTTGGTAACTTTTGCCCTGATTCAGTTTATCCCAACCGACAAAACAAATAAGCCGATTGACCGGACCGTAAATTTTATAGACATTAAAAAATCACCTCCAAAAGTAGTAGCGTTGCTTAAAAAAGCATGCTATGATTGTCATTCTAACGAAACGGTTTACCCGAAATATGCATACATTGCACCTTTTTCATGGTCAGTGAAAGATCATATCAATGAAGGTCGTGAGCACCTCAATTTTTCTGTGTGGGGTACATACAATAAAGATTTAAAAGAAAGTATGCTTAAAAATTCTGTGCAGACTCTTCAGAATAAATCGATGCCAATGCCTGCTTATATTCTGTATCATGACGAAGCCAACTTATCTGAGACTGAAAAAACGATCTTAATCAGCTATTTTCAGGAAATTTTAGATTTTAATTCCAAATATAGTAACGGCACAAAAAAGTAGACCCTCAAAATACCATTTATATTTAAACAAAAACATCAAATTTTTGTTAATATATCAACCAAATAGACACATTTACATTATTGATTCATTTTGAGAAAAACCTTTTTATTAAATTTTAAATCTCTTCACATGCTCTCCAAATTACATCATTCTGGGGAACCGGAGCGACAATTGTTACAGCCTCTTTAGTAACAGGATGTATAAACTCGAGCTTTCTTGCATGAAGATTAATACCACCGTCAGGATTAGAACGTGGCGCACCGTATTTTAAGTCTCCCTTAATGGGAACACCTGTTTTTGAAAGCTGCGCACGAATTTGGTGGTGCCTTCCTGTTTCAAGATCAATCTCAAGAAGATAATAATTATCTAAAGTTTTGATAATTTTATAAGTAAGGATTGATTCTTTTGCTCCTTCGGTAACTTTAGTGAAAACAATTGCCTTGTTATTTTTTTCGTTTTTCTGCAGATAATGAACCAGTCTTTGACTTTGAGGAATCATTTCTTTAGCAACCACCGCCCAATAAGTTTTCTTGATTTCTCTGTTTTTAACCATTTGGGTCAGGCGAGAAAGTGCTTTGGAAGTTTTAGCGTAAATTACCAAGCCCGAAGTTGGTCTGTCAATACGATGTACCAAGCCCAGAAAAACATTTCCGGGCTTGTCGTCTCTTTTCTTTATGAAATTTTTTATCGAATCCAGCAGAGATTCATCACCGGTTTTGTCACCTTGTACTAGCTGTCCTACTTTTTTATTGATTACCAAAAGATGGTTGTCTTCGTAGACGATTTGGTCTTCCATATTCACTGACGAGTCGCTGATCTGTTTGTAAACGAAATAATCACTCCACCAAGCAAACCTATTGTTTTAATAAATGATAATTTTGAATCTATCGGTAGAAATGCTCCAATAATACACAGCGCAGCGGCTGCATACATCGGATAGGTAAATTTTGAATTGGAAAGCAATGGTGCCTGTAAAATAAAACTTAAACCAATTAAAAGATAAAATAGCTTTCTGGAAAGTATATCATTGATCTCCGGAGAAAATAGCTGAAACCATCCTGCAACCAGACAAAGTATGGCCAATACAGAGATTACACCCTGTGCCATTTGTAAATTATTTCTCATTAGTAACTTTCTTTTTCGTTAGGGAAATCTGCACTTTTTACATCTTTTACATATTGGGTAACAGCTCCGGTGATTTCTGTATACAAATCAAGATATCTTCTCAAAAATTTAGGAGAAAAACCTTTATTCATTCCTACCATATCGTGGTATACCAAAACCTGACCATCACAATCTGCACCTGCGCCAATTCCAATTGTAGGAATGGTAATGCTTTCTGAGACTTTTTTTGCCAAATCTGCAGGAATTTTCTCTAAAACAACAGAAAAACATCCTAACTCTTCCAAAAGCTTTGCGTCGTTAATCAATTTCTCAGCTTCTTCTTCGTCTTTAGCTCTTACTTTGTAAGTTCCAAACTGATAGATAGATTGAGGAGTGAGACCTAAATGTCCCATAACAGGAATCCCTGCATTGATTATTTTTTTAATCGACTTTGAAATCTCTTTTCCTCCCTCAATTTTCACTGCGTGTGCACCACCTTCCTTCATCATTCTTACTGCAGATTCTAAGGCTCTGTCCGGATTGCTCTGATAAGTTCCGAATGGCAAATCAGCAACAATTAAAGCTCTTTCAATTCCTCTTACCACACTTTGGGTATGATAGATCATTTGATCTAAGGTAATTGGCAAAGTAGTTTCAAAACCTGCCATTACATTTGCCGCAGAGTCCCCAATCAAAACTGCATCAACTCCACCTGCATCTACCATTTTTGCAGTGGTAAAATCATAAGCGGTAAGCATTGTAATTTTTTCCTTATCGAATTTCATTTTTCGTAAGGTTTCGGTGGTAACTCTTTTTATTTCAGAATGTACAGACATATTGTTTGTATTATTTATTAAGTTAAAAAGTCGGCTAAAGCCGACTTGTATTGTATGATTTATAAAACTACGTGACCGAGTTTCATGAGTTTATCGTGATTCAGAATCTTGATATTTCTTCCGTCGACCTCAATAAGGCTGTCTCCTTTAAATTCGGAAATCAATCGGATAGCGCTTTCTGTAGCAGTTCCGATGATATTGGCGATTTCTTCTCGCGTTAATGAGATTTTAATGAAACCTTCAGGATCTGTACCTAATTTTTGTTCCAGAAGAATTAAAATTTCCGCCAATCGTTCTCTTACTGTCTTTTGTGCAAGAAATGTAATGGTGTTAGAAGACTCTCCCAATTCATAAGAAATCTTCTGAAGCATAATAAAAGAAAGCTGAGGATCTACCTCAAGAAGATACATAAAAACATCAGCAGGTAAAAAAGTACAGTCTACATCGGTCATCGCTTCTGCTTTTGCCTGAAAGTTTTCACCACAAAGCAAAGCACGGTAACCAATGATATCACCTTCTTTTATAAATCTTAAAATCTGATCTTTTCCAAAAGAGCCCGACTTCGATAATTTTGCAGCCCCTTTTTCTAAAAAGTAAACTCCTTTCGGGATCTCACCATCATCGAAAATGATATCATGTTTCTGAAAACTCATCTTCTTTTTAGCTCCTAAGTATCTTTCAAAATCAGTATTGGATAGCCTTTCCTTGAAGGATTTATCGTTAAAAACCTTAGCGAATCTTTCTTCAATTGCAATCTGTTTTTCCTGCGACATTTTAATATGACATTTATCACAAAAATAGAACATTTAAACTCGATAAACAAAAAAAATTGTTATAATTTTGTAAGTCAATAATTTATGAAGGTGAGCGAGAACTGTTTTCATTGCGGACAAGACATAGAAAAAGAAAGGATTCCTTTTGATGAAAAGATTTTCTGTTGCAACGGTTGCAAATCGGTCTACGAAATACTGAATATCAACAATCTAACTAATTTTTACGAATTAAATAAAAAAGCAGGAATACGACCGGGAGAAGAAAGTTCTTCTCAGTTTGACTATCTTGACACGCCCGAAATTTTTGAAAAAATAACAGATTTCTCCGAAGGAAATACAAGTCTTGTAACCTTTAAAATTCCGGTGATTCATTGCTCATCCTGTATCTGGCTTTTAGAAAGTCTGCATACTCTTCATAAGGATATTAATTATTCTCAGGTTAATTTTACCAGAAAGAACTTACAGATTTCATTCAATCATAACGATTTAAAATTAAGTGAATTAGCTAATTTTTTAACTAATTTAGGCTACAAACCTGCCATTAGTTTAGAAACAGCCGATAAAAACGAAGATAATTTAGACAAATCTCTGCTGGTAAAACTTGCGATTGCAGGATTCGCCTTCGGTAACGGGATGTTTCTTGCATTTCCGGAATACATAGGCGGAGAAGATGTCTGGATGCAACATTACAAAGGTTTATTCAGGTTTTTAATGTTCATGCTCTCAATTCCCGTGGTGCTTTACTCTGCTTCTGATTATTACAAATCAGCCTGGTACGGACTAAAAAACAAAATCGTCAACATTGATGTACCTATTGTTTTGGGTATATTTGTTTTATTCGGACGAAGCGTTTACGAAGTGCTAACAGATTACGGACCAGGATATTTCGATACTTTGTGCGGACTTTTATTCTTCATGCTTTTAGGAAAGATGTTTCAGAAAAGAACATACAGCTCACTCTCCTACGACAGAGATTACAAATCATTCTACCCGATCGCCGTTACCAAGGTTGATTTTGGCGGTAAACAGGAAAATATTCTATTGTCAGAAATTAAAATCGGAGACCGAATTCTAGTTAGGAATCAGGAAATTATCCCGGTTGATGCTGTTTTGATTAATGGTGAAGGAAATATCGACAATAGTTTTATCACCGGAGAAAGCGAAAGCATCAGCAAGCAACCGGGTGACAAAATTTTTGCCGGCGGAAAACAAGTGGGTTCATCACTGGAACTGGAAGTCATCAAAAATGTTGATCAAAGTTATTTAACTCAGCTCTGGAATAAGGAAGCTTTCAAAAAATATGAGACTGGACTAGACACACTCATCAACGAAATTAGTAAATATTTCACTTTTATCATTTTAGGAATTGCCTTAATCTCAGGAATATACTGGTCATTTATTGATTTAGAAAAAATGTTTCAGGTGATTTCTGCAATTTTGATTATTGCCTGTCCGTGTGCATTGGCACTTTCTTCTCCTTTTACGTTTGGGCACATTATGAGAATTCTGGGTCGAAATAAATTTTATGTAAAGGATACTTTGACGATTGAGAAAATCTCAAAAATCAATGCCATCGTGTTTGATAAAACCGGAACCATCACCGAAAGAAAAAAGACCAATATCAAATTTGAAGGCTCAGAAATCTCCGGATTTGATATGATGAATATCAAAACTTTATTAAAAAATTCAAACCATCCGCTTTCAAAGTCTCTGTATGATTTCATTGAAATTAATGATGATTATTTCCCTGTTGAAAATTTTATTGAAATTTCAGGAAAGGGTTACGAAGCGAATGTAAGAGGAAATTTGTACAAAATAGGCTCTGCAAAATACAATGATCAGGAATCTAAAAATCTTGAAACTGCAGTTTACATCAGCAAGAATAATGAGTTTTTGGGTAAATTTATTTTTAAGAATGAATACCGGGAAAACCTTAAGAATCTTTTTAAAAAAATCGCACAATACAAGATCTTTATCTTAAGCGGAGACAATTCTTCTGAAGAAAATCAGTTGAAAACCATCATCCCGAATGTGAGTTCAATGGCATTTAACCAAAGCCCCGAAGACAAGCTGAATTTCATCCAGAATCTTCAGAACAACGGAATGAAAGTTGCCATGCTTGGCGATGGATTAAACGATGCAGGAGCCCTGAAGCAAAGCAATGTAGGAATTGCTATTTCTGACGACACCAACAGCTTTACACCTTCTTCAGATGTAATTATGAATGGTGAGAAAGTATCCAGTCTTGACCGTTATCTGAATGTTTGTAAGGGATCTATGACGATTGTAAAATTGACCTTCGTCATCAGTTTTCTTTATAACATTGTAGGTTTGAGTTTTGCGGTAACCGGACATATGTCACCATTATTTGCTGCTATTCTGATGCCTCTAAGTTCCATCACCGTCATTTCATTCACTACCCTTTCAACCTGGATATTGGGTCGCAAATATTTCAGAAAAAACGCTTAAAACGACTTATTTAGACTGATTTTAAATTAACAACAACCGTTATTTAGTGATTAATGTCATTAATTTTCATTAATTTTGAGACCCGAAAATAGGTTAATTTTGTTGTCAGATGGATATTCTATATTTAATGATCCTGTGCAGTGTTTCTTTGGCTGCAGTTTTTCTGGTCGTTTTTATAGTAAACGCCAGGAAAGGACAGTTTGAAGATGATGAATCTCCGGCTGTGAGAATCCTTTTTGATGATGAAGTGAGGGAAGAAAAGGAAGAGATCTCGGGCAACAGAGACGATAAGAAGGAAATAGGAGAAAATAATAAAATTGAAGAAAAAAGTGAATAGTTAGTATGGAGACACAAAAGTTTAGTTATGACAACAGTATTGTTCGGGCATTCCTATACGCGACCATAGTTTTTGGGATTATAGGATTCGTGTTTGGACTTACGGCGGCATTAATGCTTTTCTACCCTGAGCTTCCTGAATTTTTGTTCGGAACTGATGATATGACCATTAAAAGTCTGTCGTCCGGCGATATTTCGGGATTAATCAGTACGCATGGTGCGTTTGGTTTTGGTAGGATTAGGATGTTGCACACCAACACGGTGATTTTTGCATTTGTATGTAATATCGTTTATACCGGTATTTATTACTCATTACAGCGATTACTGAAAGCAAGAATGTACAGCGACACCTTGTCTTGGTTACATTTCTGGACATGGCAATTAATGATTATTGCTACGTTCATCACATTCTTTATGGGGATCAATACTTCAAAAGAATACGCAGAACATGAGTGGCCAATCGATATATTAATCGCATTCTCATGGATAATCTTCGGAATCAACATGTTCCTTACGATTGCAAAAAGAAGAGTAAGACACTTGTATGTTGCTATCTGGTTCTACATCGGAACATGGATTGCTGTTGCAATGCTTCATATATTCAATAATCTTGAAGTTCCTTTATCATTCACAGGATGGAAATCATACTCAGCTTATGCAGGGGTGAAAGATGCCATAGTACAATGGTGGTATGGTCACAATGCGGTTGCATTTGTATTGACGACACCAGTTCTAGGTTTGATGTATTATTTCTTACCAAAGGCAGCAGACAGACCTGTATTTTCTTATAAATTATCAATCATCCACTTCTGGTCACTGATTTTTGTTTATATCTGGGCGGGTCCTCACCACCTTCAGTATACCGCTTTACCAGCATGGGCTCAAGCAGTGGGAACAGGTTTCTCTATAATGCTAATTGCTCCGTCTTGGGGAGGTATGCTAAATGGTCTTCTTACTTTAAGAGGAGCTTGGGATAAAGTAAGAGAAAATCCTATTTTAAAATTCTTTGTGGTTGCAGTTACGTGTTACGGAATGGCAACTTTTGAAGGACCACTTTTAGCAACAAAAAACATCAACAAAATCGGTCACTTTACAGACTGGGTTATTGGTCACGTACATTTAGGAGCATTAGGATGGAATGGTTTCATGGCATTCGGTGTTATCTATTACTTGGTACCAATCATGTGGAGAACAAAAATATGGTCTGTAAAATTAGCTAACTGGCATTTCTGGTTAGGTACTTTAGGAATCATTTTCTACGCAGTACCTATGTATATCGCAGGATTTACCCAAGGTTTGATGTGGAAACAATTCAACCCGGACGGAACATTGTTGTGGAAAAACTGGCTAGATACGGTTACTGAAATTATTCCTTACTACAAATTAAGATTCTTAGGAGGTTTATTTTATCTTTCAGGAGGTCTTTTGATGGTCGTGAATGTTTTTGCTACCGTTAGAAAAGGATCTTTCCAGAAAGAAGTTCCTGCAGAAGCACCAGCTTTAGCAAACATAGGAAACAAACGTAAAGAAGGAGAAGGCACCCACCTTTGGTTAGAAAGAATGCCGGTATTATTAGGTATTTTATCTTTCATCACGATCTCAATCGGTAGTTCTGTAGAAATTATTCCTACATTATCACTTAAGAAAAGTGTACCTACCATTTCAGCAGTAAAACCATATTCTCCATTAGAATTAGAAGGTAGAGATTTATATATTCGTGAAGGATGTAATGCTTGTCACTCACAGATGGTAAGACCATTCAGAGATGAGATTGTAAGATTCAATGGTAAAAACGGGCAATACTCAAAAGCCGGAGAGTTTATATATGACAGACCATTCCTTTGGGGATCAAAAAGAACAGGTCCGGATTTACATAGAGAAGGAGGTAAAAACCCAAGTTCTTGGCATTACAAACACATGTATAACCCGAGATCTACATCAGCAGGCTCTATCATGCCACGTTACCCATGGTTGATTGCCAACAATCTTGACAGATCAAAAATGGTTGACAAGATGAAACTGATGAAAAACACGTTTGACGTACCTTATACAAAAGCTCAAATTGATTCTGCAGATAAATGGGCAGACAATCAGGCAGCGAAAATTGTAAAAGACATCTACTTTGAAGCAGCAGATTTAAAAGCTGAATATGCGAAGAGACCAGACGTGAAACTTGAGAAGAAAGAAATTGTAGCATTAATCTCTTACCTGCAAAGATTGGGTACAGATATCAAAACTACGGAAATAAAAACAGCAAGTAATAACTAAACATTAAACTCGCATGATACCTCAGAACTTTAAAGATATATTGTCCAATACTGAAAATGCAGGTTTGTATCAAACTTTGGCTCTGATATTCTTTATGCTGTTTTTCATCGCTTTGATTATTTATGTTTTTAGCAGGCCTAAAAAATATTACAGAGAAGAAGAACATGCACCTCTTGAGGATGATGAAGATGATTTTAATTTAAAAAATTAAACTATTTAATATGAAATTGTCACAACAGCTCTATTTAAATTAGCGTAATAATGGCAATTTCATAATATTTAAAAACTATAAATATTCACTTATGAAACAAAGAACACCGGTTTTTGTAAACATCTTGATAATAATAGGACTTCTGGTAGTTTTTTATTATTTATTTGTACAAAACTATTCGTTTTTAGCTTCGCCATATTTCTGGGGAACCGTTGCGATCAGTGCTATTTTGGCATATATTCACAATGCAATCGGAGATTTGATTGAGAACAATAAATTTAAAAAACTAACTGCAGAAGAAAAATCAGCGTATTTATCTGAAAAGAAAATTCCTTTCTTAAAAAGACAGTACGATGCAGCTTTCAAGAAGCAGTCTGAGACAGAAGAAAAAGATATTCTTATCGACCACGGTTTTGACGGAATTATGGAGTTGGATAACCAATTACCAAAATGGTGGGTAGGTTTATTCTACTTCGGAACCGTATTTTGTATCGTATATATCTGCGCATATTCTTTCACAGATTTTGCTCACCCAATCAGCGAATATGATGTTGAATATAAAGAGCAGATGGCAGCGGTTGAAGAGTACAACAAAAGTCAGCCCCCAATCACTTTGGAAACAGCAGTGTTTTCTGAAGATAATATTGCTGCAGGAGAAGAGATCTTTAAAAGCAACTGTGTATCTTGTCACTCAGACGGTGGTAGAGGTGGAATTGGACCAAACCTGACAGATAATTTCTGGAAAAACCAACCAGAAAAAAATTATTTAAAAACGTATTCCATGTTGTTGAAAACGGAGTTACCGGAACAGCAATGCAGGCTTGGGGTAAAAACGGAGTGTTAACAGGAACAGACATCCAGAATGTTGCGGCTTACGTATATCACATCAACCAGGAACTTCCACCAATTACAACAGACAAAGGCGGTGCACCAGCTTACGGTGACGAAGCCAAATGGGAGAAACAGTAAATAAAACTTAAAAATATAAGATTAAACATAATTTGTTATTAAATTAAAAAATAGTAACGAATTATGTTTTTCTTTTTTTAAATAAAACCAAACTATAATGTCAGATAAAGAAGAAGATATTCTGCGTGGCGGACAGGGACAGGTTTTAGATCCTGAAACCTATAGAGACTCTATAGGTACAATGGAACAATCCGGAAAAAGAAAATGGGTTTTTCCAAAAAAACCAAAAGGTAAATATACCAACTACAGAGATTTTGTAAGTTATTTCTTACTTATTATCTATTTTGCAGTACCATTCATCAAAATAAATGGCAATCCGTTCTTTTTATTTAACGTGATCGACCGTGAATTTTTCATTGTCGGGCAGCCGTTTTATCCTCAAGATTTTTTCATTCTCACGTTAGGTGCTATTGCCTCTCTCCTGTTCATTATCATTTTTACGATTGCATTCGGAAGAATTTTCTGCGGGTGGATATGCCCTCAGACAATTTTTATGGAATCTATTTTTCGTAAAATAGAATACCTGATTGAAGGAGACAGAAACAAGCAAATGAAGCTTGACAGACAAGAATGGAACAGCGAGAAAATCTGGAAAAGAATTTTGAAATGGTCAATCTACGTGATCATATCATTGGTCATTACCCACTTCATGTTTATGTACATTGTAGGGTATGAGCAGGTAATTGAGATTGTATCTGACGGACCATTTGCCCATCCTACCAATTTTATCGTAATGATTCTTTTTACAGCAGCATTTTATTTCGTATTTGCATGGTTTAGAGAGCAGGTTTGTACATTGGTTTGTCCTTACGGAAGATTGCAGGGAGTTTTAATCGATAAAGAAACCATCAATGTTTTTTACGATTTCAATCGTGGTGAAAACCGTTCAAAATGGAGAAAAGGTGAAGACAGAAAAGCTGCAGGAAAAGGCGACTGTATAGATTGTTATCAGTGCGTTGTTGTTTGCCCTACAGGAATTGACATCAGAGACGGTCAGCAATTAGAATGCATCAACTGTACTGCTTGTATCGATGCCTGTGACGAAGTGATGGAAAAAGTGGGCTTGCCAAAAGGTTTAGTAAGATACGCATCCGAAAAAGAAATAGAAACCGGAGTTCAGTATAAATTCACCGGAAGAATGAAAGGTTTTGCCGTTGTACTGGTTCTGTTGGTAGGATTTTTAGGTTATTTACTTTCCAGCCGTGGTGAAATGGAAGCTAAATTCATCAAGCCTGCAGGAAGTACGTTTTTCTTAAGAGAAGGAAAAATTACCAATACCTACAACTATACTTTTCTGAATAAAACCAACGATAAAAAAATCGTTACCATCAAAGTGATGGAACCTTCAAAAGGAGAGATAAGCTATAGCGCATCAAGCAAGATTATTGTACAAAGAGATAAGATCACAAAAGGAACCATTAATATCAGTTTTCCGGAAGATGCGATGAAACTGTCTAAACAGAATATTACGATCGGTGTTTATGACATGAAAGGTAATCTCATCGATTCTTACAAAACTTACTTTGAAGGACCATTTAAATTGCAATTTTAAATTTTTAAAAGATGAAAAATTTCACATGGGGACACGGCATTTTTTTAGCTCTCGCCTCTTTCATTATTTTTATTTTATCCATGTTGTTCCTATTTCCAAACGGGCAGAAGAACTCTGAAATGGTAACTGAAAAATACTATGAAGAAGAACTGGAATACCAAACCGTCATTGATGCTAAAAAGAGAGCAGATACTATAAAAGAAAAACCTGTTTTTTTACAAAATGCAGAGGGTATTAAATTGACTTTTCCTAAAAATATCAACAACACAAATTCTAACATAAAATTTGTGCTGAACAGATCTGATGATCAGAATTTAGACATTAAAAGATCTGAACAATTAGATTCTAATCAGTCATTCACGATTCCTGCAAAAGTGTTGACAAAAGGAAACTATACCTTACGACTGATGTGGACTACCAATAAAACAGACTACCGACTCGATTATGATGTGATATGGAAATAGCATTTGTAATATCAGCGATTGCTTTAGGCTTTGCTTCCGGTTTTCACTGTATCGGAATGTGTGGCCCAATTGCGCTATCGATGGGATTAACAAAAAAGCAGGCAACCAATTTCTATCTACAAAATTTAACCTATCAATTTGGCAGAATCTTCACTTATGCTTTTTTAGGTGGTGTTTTAGGAATTATTGGTGAAGGTTTTGAGATGGCGGGTTTCCAGCAATATCTGACCATTGCAGTGGGTATTCTATTGATTATCATGGCATTATTTTCATTTAGAGGAAAAGATTTTGCTTCAAAAATTCCTTTTTTATCTAAATTTTTATATTCCGTTAAACTTAATCTGGGAAAATTACTGCAGAAAGCAGACTACCGTTCAAGATTTACCACAGGAATTCTCAACGGATTCTTACCCTGCGGAATGGTCTACATGGCACTTACTGCAAGTTTAGCAGCCGGAGGAATCCTTCAGGGGGCTTCATATATGGCTTTATTCGGATTAGGAACACTTCCGTTTATGTTTACGGTTGTATTAGTCGGAAACCTCATGAATCAGGCTTTCAGACTTAAAATTCTAAAAGCAGTTCCTGTCATCATGATCATTCTCGGCGGATTATTTATTCTAAGAGGCTTAGAACTCGGTATTCCTTACATTTCTCCAAAAGCCGAAGCGATGACGATTTCAAAAGATAATAAAGGTGAATGTCATTTGCCGGGAGATCACAGCAAGCATCCACATACTGCGAATTGTCATTGATTAATAATGATCATCTTAGGTTTGAATAAATGTGATTACGAGAGACCTAAATTATGACCAAAAATATATTTTCAACATAGAAGTTAAAATCAAAACGCTTTTGCTAAAATAAATTGTCATTCTGTTCAGTCTTTTTAAATGTGTTCTAATACTTAAATTTTTTCTTTCAATACAATTGGTGCCGAATCTTTTGGTCTGATGGATTTCCTTTGGAATTAAATATTGATAATTTCTGAGTTTATCCGTATAAATTTTTTCTGGATTTGAATGGAGTAAAGTTTTGATGACTAAATGCAAAGTTCGGTTTGTTCTTTTGCCAATATAAAAACCTGCGACCACTTTACTCGCCTTATCAATAGCATAAACCAGCCATTGAGGGTTTGATTTCTTTTTGATGAAAAGTCTCATTTCATCAAGTTCATAAGACTGGTGAAAACAAATTTTTGGTTGATGAATGCCGTCTGCAATTTTAATAATTCTTTTGAGTAAAGTGGTTGTCGAAATTCTTAAAATTCTGGCTATACTTCTAATCCCTGAACCTTTTTTAGTAAATTGAATTATTTTTGAATTAATATTATGATGATAAGCTTGATAACTGTAAAAATCTATAAATCTTTTGTTACAGTTTTTACAGAGATATTGTTGTTTTTAGTTTTGGTTGTACCATTTTTAATGATATTTTTTGAATAACAATTCCTGCAAATTTTCTCACCACTAACTCTGATACACGAGGAATGATCTTCAGTCATTTGGATATGTTTTTTTATGCATAAATAAACAAGAGCAGGGAATACCTACTCTTGTTTTGATTGTTTTGTTTTTAACGAGTGTTGAAAATCAGTGATTTATATTTTTGAAAATGCTCATCACTAACTCTGATACATCACCACGTCCCGAAGTATCTATGGTGCCATCATCATTAAACCATCGTCCATCAACATCAAATCGCATCACAGGATTATTAGCAACATAAGCATACGTACTTGTTGAAACATACATTTCTGCCAATTGGTCAATACCGTTCCATCTTCCAATATCAGCCATATAATGTCTCCAGCCGTAATCAATCATTCCGGTCTTCTGAAACTCCTTATTTAAATTTTATAGATTACTCAATTTATAATATATTTGATTTTATATTATTTAATATATTGATTGAGATAATAATTTGATTTATTTGTTTTTGTTTTACCAAAAATTTCATCGATTGAGTATTTAGCGCTTTCATATCCTAATTCATTAGCTTTAATTAAATAGTATAATGCTAAATTTTTTGTTTTTTTATCTAGTTTATCAAAATCATCTTGTGATAAAATTAAAAAAACATGATAATGTGCTTCCGAAGAGTTGTATTTGTTTGCCATTAAAATTGCATAATACAACAGATCATCATATTTTGCAGCTAAAATATATGAACCTGCAATGTCATTATACGCTTTTTCACTTCCGTTATTTATTGCATCATTAAGAAGACTATCTGATCTATTAGAATCACTAAGATCTTTTACATACTGTGGAACTTCAACAATCGTCCTATTTGTTTGTTTTGGTGCATCATTTTTTTTGCAAGAAAAAAAAATTATTAAGCAAAAAATCATTCTATAACGTTTCATATAATTATTTTTTATTTGTATTTCTTATAACAGCATTAACTTGTGACAATGTTAAAATTGACCTTAAATCTCTTTTCCCAAATATTTGTTCCCCATTTCTAAAGTTAAAAATCCGCCATCATTTCTATAATTTGAAATGTCTGTTACTCCAGGTTTATTATTTCTCCATCCAAAATTAACATAACCATCTGGAGCAATGACAGTTATTCCAGGTAATTTTAAAAGTTTTTCCGCAAATGTATTTTTTTCTTGAATCATTTTGCCATCATGTCCTTGATAAATTTCAGAACCAACATTACAAGCAAAAAATATTAATGTTATAGCTCTCCCACTTTTTCTTGCTTGTTTCCACTCTTTACTGTTGGACGACATCACGTTATCAAATTCTCCAACAGTACTTGCAAATTTTTTATTACCCTCTTTGTCATAATATTGTACCCCACCCGAATTTGCGTGCGCAAAAACAGTAAAGATCCCCTCACCCATTGCATATTTAAAATTTTCTGGAACTTGGTGAAATGCAGAAAATGCTCCTGCTGACGGGCCAAATAAATCTATAGGAGGTTCCGCCCCGAACTGCGTAAAATCAATCCCTTCAAAATAATTGGTCGAGTTGTTACTCATCCACGCATCAATTAAATCCCCATTAGTTGGTCCATTATCAGCTGTTACATCTCCTACCCAAAGACTTCCGCCAGTGCTACTTCCACCAGATCCATCATTTTGATTCAATCCCAAGAAACTGTCTCTATACTGTTTTCCAGTCGTAAATCTAGGTGTATATCCTGATTTATCTATCGTGCCATCATCATTAAACCATCTGCCGTCTACATCAAATCGCATCACAGGATTATTGGCTACATAAGCATAAGTACTTGTTGAAACATACATCTCAGCCAACTGGTCAATACCGTTCCATCTTCCCAGATCAGCCATATAATGTCTCCAGCCGTAGTCGATCATTCCAGTCTCCTGTAATTCTTTACCGTTGTACTTATAGTTTTTATAACTTCCCGTACCAAAATGAGCATCCTCTTCTTCATTACGCACAAAGCTCATCCCAAAAGCATAGTAATCATTGCTGTCTGTAACCCCCAAGTTCGTAGATTATTGCTTGTAGCTTAACCTTATATTTCCTAAATGATCTTTGTACTGATTAAAACATTATCGAAAATATGGCATCACTAAATCTGATTACTAGAGAATGATTTTTAGTTATTTAGCTAAGTTTTTATTGTGGAAAATAAACAAGAGTAGGTTTCCTACTCTTGTTTTGATTATTTTAATTTTAAGTGAGTGTTGATTTCAATGAGTTAATTTTTGAAAATGCTCATAACAAACTCTGAAACATTACCCATATCACTAACTTTGACACATCACCCTATTTATCCTTTATAAAATTTTTAAGCTCTAAAGGAATTGGAGGAAGTTTATTTTTATCTTTCATAAAAATGCCTTTTCCTTCTAAAACAAATACATTAGTTTCTTGATAATCCGCATTATAAAACCACACTTGACCTTTACTATCAACATAAATAGTCCATTTCATATGATTACTTATTGAATTATTAATGTTTCTTTGATATAAGAGATTATTATTAATATCAAAAATTCCATACACTATAGCATCATCCTTGAATTGTTTTACCACAATATCAATATCCCTGAAGTAATAAATTCCTGGTGAACTTATAAATGTATTTGTTTTTACAAATATCCCTGTCTTATTATCATTATTATCTCTTGCGAAATTTGAATTCTTATCACAACCAATAAGTAAAAATAATGTTATAATTAATGTAATCTTTCCCATTCTTTATTTTTTATTATAATTGTTTGAGTCCATTTAATTGTTATCCAATAATCCGCAGGATGACCGACGGCGCGAGTAATATTATTAAAAACTCTGTCCATAAAAACAGTATTATTATGATTTATCTGATCAGTCCATTTTAAATTAAACTTCATAATATATGAGTCTGTGGCTTTATTATAGCTCCCGTTCATAATATAACTAAAATATTGAGTCCCATGTAACATGCCATATCCGGTATTATATGTATTATCAATTTCAAAATGTTGATTACCTGATTCTTCAGTTGTCTTAGTTTTGCCTTCTATATTCATAAAATAGCTTCGTGCTATTGCTATTCTTTGTAGTCTCTCATTTAAGAATCCGTTGTTTTTCATGTAAGTACTCCAACCTTTATCATATTTGAAACTCAAATTTTTCCCCGAGCCCCTAAGCCAATGATTCATTAATTCTTCCCCTTTTTTATCAAAAAACCAAAATGCTGCTGGTTCATCAGGACAACAATCTTCCGCTCCGAACTGTGTAAAATCAATCCCTTCAAAATAATCTGTCGAGTTGTTACTCATCCACGCATCAATAAGATCTCCCAACGTAGGACCATTATCAGCCGTTACATCTCTTACCCAAAGACTTCCGCCAGTGCTACTTCCACCAGATCCGTCATTTTGGTTCAATCCCAAGAAACTGTCTCTATACTGCTTTCCAGTCGTAAATCTTGGTGTATATCCTGATGTATCTATCGTGCCATCATCATTAAACCATCTGCCGTCTACATCAAATCTCAACACAGGATTATTCGCAACATAAGCATATGTACTTGTTGAAACATATATCTCAGCCAACTGATCAATACCGTTCCATCTTCCGATGTCGGGCATATAGTCTCTACAGCCATAACTGTATATGCTGGTTTCCTGTAGTTCTTTGCTGTTGTACTTATGGTTTTTATAGCTTCCCTGCCCGAAATTAGCTGTTCTTGTTTTCAGATGATTCATCCCCGAAAGGATAATAATTGTTTAAGTGAGTCGATTTAATCTCATACACTTTATTCTAAAGTTCAAATTCAAATTGTTTTAAAACTCTTCTTCCCATATTTTCACTCGGCCATATTTCTATATGGTAGAAATCATTATCCGTATCATGTCCTAAATCAGTTTCTTTTACACTTGAGAGATTAGAAGAATTAGCACGAACTCTGTATTTTCCTGGCTTTAATTTTATAGATAATTCAACTTCATTTCCAGGCCAAGACAATATTTGCAATTCACCAGAATTGATTTCTATCCCACCTTCTACAATATGATCATACTTATCGTAATCTACATTCTTTGGAGTTTGTAATATTTCGATATCTCCTTTTATGTTGCTGTAGCTTTGAGAAAATATTATAATACTGTTTTTTTCTAATCCTAATCTAGCTTTATATGTATCCTCATCAATATCCATAAAATTATCTAAGAAACTTCCTTTATCACTAGACAAGTAAAATTGATTGTATGAGGTCAGAAATTTATATTCTTTTTTTTGCATATCTTTCTTTTTATTTATTGTACACGATATTATTAATAGACTAATTATCAACAAATTGATTTTTTTCATAATTTTTATTTAAAGCGCCATACGCCATCCAAAATGATATATAAAAGCTCCTACAGCTATAACTCCTAATACAGGCCACATTTTATATGGTACAGCAGGACTTCCGAAGTCCATTCTTCTAAGTGCTGGAGCAGGTTGCATACGATGCATTACTTGTTCCTTCATTATTTCTTTTGTACTGCCTCTGGGCACAGGTATTACCATAAAAGCATCACCTGTTGTTAAATTCCCTGCTCTATAGGCTGCTCCTAATGTTCCACCCTGTATACTGTTTTCTCTAGAAGGAACATATGTTACCATCGCATTATCACCCTCCGAAGTAGAAGCGTAAGGATACTCATCTCTTTGATAACCCGATTGAGTTTTCATACCTATCATATTTTTTGCTCTTCTTTTCGCCACTCGTTCTTTATCCCCATCATAATGCAAAACTGGAGATTTTCCCATTTGAAATGCTAACAATGTAAACTCATAGATAGTTGGGGTAATGTCTTGTATTACATAATGAAAACCTTTTATATCAAGATTACTCGTCGGAGTTAAGTTTTCTAAAAAAGAATTTAATAGCTGTTTGGTATATTCTTCTGTATTATCTATACTATTACTTAGCCACGCATCGATCAAGTCTCCTAGAGTAGGACCACCATTATCAGCTGCTAAATCTCCCACCCAAAGACTGCCGCCAGTGCTTCCACCACCTAGTCCGTCATTTTGATTCAATCCCAAGAAACTGTCTCTATACTACTTTCCAGTCGTAAATCTTGGTGTATATCCTGATTTATCTATCGTGCCATCATCATTAAATCATCTTCCGTCTACATCAAATCGCATCACAGGATTATTCGCAACATAAGCATAAGTACTTGTTGAAACATACTTTCAGCCAGCTAATCAATACCGTTCCATCTTCCTAAATCAGACATGTAATGCCTCACCATTCCGGTCTCTTTGCCGTTATATTTGTAGCTCCTTAGTTCAAAGGTTTTAACGTCATTGAATTGATCATTTTATTATTATCATTTAATATCTTAGTAATAATTTCTCCGTAATCTTTATAATATTTATTTTCATATAAATCCATATTTTTGGCGTTTACAGTAAAATCACTAAGGACCTGATCTATATTTCCTTCAAGTGATAAAATTTTATGATTGTTATTTTTAACTAATAAAACATTGCATGTTGTATGAGAAATATTTAAGCGAACCAAGTATATTCCATCATTATTGTTAAAATCTGCCTTAGTTATGATATTATTAATATTACTCAATTTTTTAAAGTCACTTTTCAAACTCATTATATTATTATCACTAATTTCTCTTTTATTTTCATAAAATGAAATTATTTTTTCATTTATAGAATCTTTGTAAAAATTACTATGACAGGAGTATATAAATGATATTATTACAATAAATGATAACTTCATATTTTTTTTTAGTTTTTCCATTGGTTGAGAATTTTTTGTTCTATTGAATCAGGTGTAACTTCAGATGCTGGACCGTATAATAAATGATTAGCTGCATTTACAGCATGTCCTAATTCATGTCCTATATTAGCACTTATAGCGCCATTTTTATTTACTTTGTGATATAATTTTTGTTCATCATTTAACATATTCTGTTTACCTGCATTATAGTATGATTTTAATAATATCTTGAAAGTATCAATTCTTCCTTCATAAATCTCAATATCAGCACGTACTACTTTTCCAGAAGAATTCCTAGTCAATTGAGTGTTTCCCATTTGAAATTGATTTGTTCCAGCAGATGGACCTTCACCTGGTATTAAACTGATAGAAGTTGGAATTACAGAATTAATTAGTTCATTAAATTGAACGCTACCCTCTGCTGTTTTTAACATCATAGCAGCTAATTCTTTGTCTTCTTTAGATGCAAATTTTGTAAAGCCTCCTTTACCACTATTAGCTTTAGGGTCATATATTAGTTCGCCACTTTTATTTCGCCAATCATCAGCTCCAAACTGTGTAAAATCAATCCCTTCAAAATAATTGGTCGAGTTGTTACTCATCCACGCATCAATAAGATCACCCAAAGTAATACCATTATCAGCTGTTACATCTCCTACCCAGAGACTTCCGCCAGTGCTTCCACCACCTAATCCGTCATTTTGATTCAATCCCAAGAAACTGTCTCTATACTGCTTTCCAGTCGTAAATCTTGGTGTATATCCTGATTTATCTATCGTGCCATCATCATTAAACCATCTTCCGTCTACATCAAATCGCATCACAGGATTATTCGCAACATAAGCATACGTACTGGTTGAAACATACATCTCAGCCAACTGGTCAATCCCGTTCCATCTTCCCAGATCAGCCATATAATGTCTCCAGCCGTAGTCGATCATTCCAGTCTCTTGGAGTTCTTTACCGTTGTACTTATAGTTTTTATAGCTTCCCGTACCAAAATGAGCTTCCTCTTCTTCATTACGCACAAAGCTCATCCCGAAAGCATAGTAATCATTGCTGTCTGTAACCCCCAAGTTTATACCTTCTTGCTTGTAGCTTAACCTTATGTTCCCTAAATGATCTTTGTACTGATAAATGTACTGATTATTTTCAAAATCATAAAATCCTTCGGAAGTAGGTACAAATTTCAAAATATTCTCGTAATCATATCCATTAAGAAACTCCACGAAGGCTTCCGTTTCGTACGCTCCCCCTCCTGCTGCCTGAAACATTGCCCAAAGCTCCTCTCCATTGGAGGAAGAATAATGAAAACCATCTAAGTATTGTGTAGAAGATGCGTACATCTCGCCGTTGTCTCCCGTAGCAATGAAGTTTTTCCTCAATTTGGTTCCGTCTGCACGGTAAAGATAGCTTACATTTTTATGATTGCCATTGATCTTTATTTGCGTGGCAAGATTCAGGATATTGTAATCTATTTGTTCTATGGCTTTGTCTGGCATACTCACCATATTTCCGTTGAGATCATAACCAATGGTATTCCCTCCGCCTTCGTAGCCAGTGATGTTTCCGCTATTATCTGCTACATTTAAAAGTTTGTTTCCTTGATAGCTGTAATCCAGATCATCTATCTGATTGGCATTTATACCGTCGAAAGAAGGAGCATTCCTGTTCAGGTAGGTGATATTTCCGTTGACATCATATTCTGCCGCCTCACTATACAATTCGTTTTTGGGAACAGTTGAATTGGGTTCTGAAAAAATTGCCTGTGATAAGCGGTTGATCCCATCGTAGGTATAGCTGTATCTTCTTAAAACAGATTCTTGGTCAATGTGATTTTTTCTACAGTCTATTTCTGCAATGTTTCCGTTATATCTGGGATCAGTATTTTCAGGATTGTTATATTTGATGGTATATCCAAAGAGATCATTTGCGAGATTATCCGGGTTATTCACACCCGTCATTAATCCTAAAATATTATAGGTGTAATCTACCGTCTGAAGGGGTGTAGAAATGCTTACTCCACCCACTTTTTTATTTTCGAGCTGCGAAAGCTCATTGTATTGGTTGCGGGTCAAAATTTCTTCAGAATTATTTCCTACTTTGTGTTTGTGTACCAATAATCTGTTTTGGGGATCGTAGGTAAAGGTTTGTGTAATTACCTTTTCAGTATCCGAGTCCAGCCTTTTGTGTCTTGCAACTGATTGTTGGGGTACGCCGACAAAATCAAGCAGAGATTCGGTTTTGGTGTATCCCCCGAGATGATTGACAGTGTGAGTTCCTAATGTTCTGCCTTTGTGATCGTACCAAATGTAATTCTTCGTCCAGTTATCATTTTCAATATTTTTTACATAAGAAGCAGTAGGTAGATTTTTGGTGCTGATATTAGAGGTCTGAGCATCCTGCGGCAGTACATTTTGTCCCAAAATCTGATTCGGGATTGCGGGACTTCCGGTAGGATAGGTGTCATAATAATTGACAGACAATACCGTTTCAATATTAAAAAAATAATCGTTGCTGTAATAAACCTGCATTCCGTTTCTCGAAAACCCACCGGTATGTCGGGATTCTGAAATGATATGAGAGCCTGCCTGATTCTGCATACTTAGTCTGCTTCCGCCAATGATGATCCCTGTATATGCAACTCTTCCAAACTGGTCATTTTTTGTTATAAACCATCTTCCATTAGCACGTATATTGGCATCCTGCGTCATGACAAGGCGGTCTGCTTTATCATAGACCATAAATTCCCACCCTTTGCCGGGAAGCTTCTTTTCTACAAGCCTGTTCCACCCGTCATACCGATATTGGTAACATAAATTATCCAGCGTATTTTGGTCGGTAGCAGCTGATGAAGCCGCCAAAGGAGAGATAACGAATGTCTGTTGACCATATCTGTTATATACATAATACGTATCTACAGTTTGAGAGCCGTCATTTTTTCTTGACAGAATAACCTGTCCTTTTTTATTTTTAAACTCAATATTGATGTTACCGTCTTCATCGGTTACCTGTGTTTTGTAAAGTTTTGCGGCAGGGTACGTTCCGGTAAGGCTTAGGACACTATGGGTTCTGCCTTCTACCCATGTGGTAGAATCGGTGTATTTTTTTACTTCTCCTGCTGTATTAGCTTTATAAGATAGAGTAGCAGGATGAGCACTCCAGTCGTTACCCGGCTTTTTTTGCTCTATCACTCTTCCAAGAGGTGAGGCTTCGGGTATTTTTTCTGAATAGATCTTTTCGTTTCCGTACACTGCTGTAGCAGCCGACAAAGGATTGCTGTATATTCCTCCGTTTTGTGTTCCGGATTGAGGAACGGGAAGATAGCTTTTAATCTCTCTGCCATAATTGTCATATTCTACGGGAATTACAATATCTTTACCTTTAGGGGTTGCTTTTATAGAAACATTTTGTTTCAGCCTTCCCAAACCGTCAAAATACTGTACAGATTCTATTTTTTTTGAGCAGTCTTCATTTAAACAGTTTTTGTTGTAAATATAGTTTTCTGTTGCCGCAAGATTGGTCTGCGCATAAGCAAAACCACAGAACAACAATTGTAGTATGAATAGTATTTTTTTCATGGTGTTTTAGTTTTTGTAGTTGTATTTGTGTTCTTTCAATACAATTCCGTTGGCGTCTGTCACTTTTTCAAGCTTGTTGTCTGCATTATAGATGTATATTTCTCTTACTCCGTTCGGGGAAGTATTAGTTGTCATTCCTATCAACGGATCATACGTCATGGTAGAAATACTGAAATCTTTTAAAGCCGTGTTTTTCCTGAAATTATCCAATGCCGTAAGTAATGCCAGCTCGTTAGTAGGATTGGCAGCATCTGCATTCGAAGCATCTACAATAGCCTGAATGTAAGGCAATACCTGTGCATACGTTGCTCCCTCTATTTTGGCAATAGGCTGTGTTTTGTCATAACCGTATACGATCGCTGTTGGAATCCCAACTGCAGAGGTTAATTGCAAAAGATTTCCTTTGTCATCATAGAGATCAAATGTCATGGCTGTTTTTGTGCTCCCATCGCCTACGTTGGTTGCCAGCATAGAGGTAGGGAATGTAGAGGAAGTGTTATCAAACTTTGTTACAGACTTGCTGATCAGGATACCGCTATCTTTGGTTTCAGTTATTACTGGAATTCCTGTAATATTTTTACTTCCAAGCGCTATGTAATTGCCACTTTTAGGAGAAGGATAAGTGAGTTTTGTTTCTGTAACGGTATCATCATATGTTTTTTTAATAACGGAAGCTTCCATATTCGATTCGTTAAAGTAGGTTTCTACCTTTTGCTCTACAATCTGATTATCCAGATAACTTTTTGAGATCCCGGTTACTTTCTTATAGTAAGCGGCTTTAGAATACATGGATGTTCCTATTAGCAGATAGTCTTGTGAAGCCGGTATATCATCCATCACATACTGTGTTTCTTCAGAAGCCAAAAGCTGGTTTTGAGCATTGTATATTTCCTGCTTTTCTGTCATACCGCTTTTGGTAAGGTTGTAATAAGGCCAGAATGAATTTGAACCAGTCGTTAAATATGAAGGATAGTCATTAGGAGTTTTATAATAATATTTCGTATACCCAATATTGTCATCTGCATTAGAAACCTTCACATTTTTATACAAGGTGAAATTAGAAATAGCCATGGTTCCATAATCGTCTTCCGGACTGAAGCTTAAACCGCTTGAACTGTTGCTGTCTGCAAAGTTATCGTAGCTATAGTTGGTTACTTTTACCGGCGTTGCAGCTGTTTTATTCTCATAATATTTTACGTTGGCTATTCTGAGACCTGTAGTAACATCTTTGTTTTTGAAAGGTAACGGGATGTGTCCGATATCAAACATGGTGACGTTACCATTTCCTCCGGAGCCGGACAGTTTAAATTCGTAAGAGCCGGGAAGAAGATCAAAAGATTCGACTTTGTATGTGCTGCTATAAGCAGGATTGGGGCATACTCCGTTGCTCATAAAAGGTTGATTTCCTTGTCTGATGCTAAAATCTACATAAGTAGGAGTATTCGTATCCCAAAAAACTGGAGTGTACACATCGTTTACTAAATATACTACATATACTTTTTTAGTCACTCCAGCTGTTCCAACAACAGAGAATAAATGCGTTGTACTTTGATTGGTATCGAAAGAAAACTGATTAAATTCCTTTAAATACTGTAACTGAGAATTAACAAAACTTTCTCCGTTAATAATTGGGTTCAGGTAATCAGGGGTAGTTTTATCTATATAGACTTCCTGCGGCTCAAAGTTATATTCTACAACGCCTCCGGTAGGATTTATTACTCTTTTTAAAACTCCCAATCCTGCCTTTCTGGGGTCTTTTGTAAGGTCAGCTTCAGGACAGAAATACGATAGATTAAATCCATACGGAAGATGTACATCTGTTGGATACTGCTCATACTCCTGACTGTTGTAATGAAACTCTGTGTTTTCGGAAACTACATTGTTTTTGTTAAGCTTTTTGATTTTGGTCAGTATTCTTTTGCTGTTATTTATTGTATAAAATCCATTAAAAAAATCATATCCATATTCTGAATACTCAAAAGCATATTGAGAGATGATATGGTTGTAATGATCTTTTAGCATCACTTTGTCAATACTGTAAGGATCATTCATGGTTTTTTCCTTGGTACTGTCGTACAGGTAATCCAACTCTATTTTTCCGTAAGAAGGAGAATTAATTGTTTTCAACTTACACGTTTGATAGTCTATAAAACCTGGATTATTAGTCTTATATCTTGTGTCTTTCTGATAAGAAAAGTTCGCAATTTCTATATTATTTGCATCTTTGATCTGGCTTAGAAAGAAAGCAGATTTATAAACTTTTCCACCCGGAAAATAGGAGTTCTGATCAGAATTACTTAGGCTGTAATCGTTAAAAATATATTTGATTCCTTTCGTATCTGTAATCGTAAATGAATTTAAAATAAGGGTAGCCGTATTACTGTCTCTTGTGTATTCTATCTTTACGACATTTGAAGAGAGATTATTTATTTGAAATGTATTGGAGACAATATTTCGTTCTATTTTAAATTTTCCTGAAATTCCTGGGAGATTATAATAATAAATATCATTAAAATTATTTTTCTGATAATTTCCACTACTGGTGTCATCATACTTTTCGTCAAGCTCATCAACAATCTTTCTCGAAATAACCCCACCCATAAACAGTGACCAGCCTGTACCCACATCACTCGCTGCTTCTCCGGGCGCAACGTTCATCGGGTTATAAGAAAGATTAAGATTCAGACTGACGTTTTTATTGTTGGTAGGCAAACCTAATAATGGGATGGAAATATCAGGAATTCCTGTAGCATAAGAAACAGCCGTATTGGTATAAGCCGCCAATGAAGACACTGAAGGAACAGGTCTTGAAAAGTCTCCGAAATTGATATCCTGTGCACTATAGTAAATATTCATGCTAACAAGCATGATCAAACCCAGTATTCTTTTTTTTATACTCATTGTTTTGTGTTTTATTTCTTAATAATTTTAGCATTCGCAGTTTTATTCGTATCGGTTTTTATAGTAACCAAATAAGCCCCCTGAATCAGATTTTGCGTATTGATCTTCGTTACTTTGTTTTTGGTTTTTAATGTTTGGAGCTGTCTTCCGCCCATATCGTAAATTGCAATATCCGCTTCTTTGAAATCAAACCCAATCTCCACATAACAGTAATCCGAAACAGGATTCGGGTAAATTTTAATATCCTGCTTTTCAATCAGCTGATCCAGCTGTTTGTCGCCTAACTTCACGATTTTCCAGTTTTCTTTGCCGAGCTCTTCAGCACTCGTTCCTGCTAAAATAATTGAGCCGTCTCTGTTTAATTTGATGTCAGACAAACGTTCTTCCTTTTTTCTAGATTCTCCCTTTACGTGCTTTCTCCACTGTTCGTTTCCGTTCTGATCGAGGTACAACATCCAGAAGGTTTCGTCATCTGTCTCAATCCTGCCTTCCGCCTGTGTGTAACCACCGAGTAAAATACCTTTGGTTAAATCTTTATTCTTTTCTCTGTCATCTTTCCTCTGAATCACATTCATCCCCATCAGAACATCCCTGTTTTTGAAATTGTAGGATTTTTGCCATTGTTCTTCACCTCTTTCATTTAAAGAAATCAGCCAGATATCGGTTCCTTCTTCAATTCCTGCGGTTTATTTCCGGATTTTTCTGAACGGCTTTCACCACCTACAAGAAATCCTGTAGAAGTCATTGCTAAAGTTCTTAAATGATCATCACCCTTTCCTCCAAAGTTTTTTTCCCATTCTACTTTTCCTTCTTTATTCAGTTTTACAATCCAAAAATCTCCTTCTCCGAAGTTTTCGGTTTTCTTGGAACCACCAACAGTACTTCTTGAATAAATTCCGAGCAATGCACCACCATCCATCGTAGGAATCATTTTTTCAACTTCATCCAATCCTTTTCCACCTACAATAATATTTGAAAGTTCTTTTCCGTTCTTATCGATTTTTGAAATGATCACGTCTTTTGAACCGTAACCTTTGGAAGCATTCTGAACATTTCCAGCAACAAAAAATCCGAAATCTGTAGTCTGAATCACTGCTTTCGCTTCTTCATCCTGAGAAGTTCCCAGGGTTTTCTGCCATAGCTCGTCTCCGAATTCATTAATTCTTATCAACCAAATGTCAGATCCTCCTTTTGCATTGTCTTTTTTGTCTAATCCTGCATTGGAGTACGAAGTTCCGGCCAAAAGAAAACCGCCTTCCTGTGTGGCAACTGTAGCAGAAAGAAAGTCATGGTTTTGTCCCGAGAAATATTTTTCCCAGACTTCCTCACCCTGTTGGTTGAGCTTAACTAGATGGAAATCGTAACCGTTATTTTGCTTGTTTTCTGTAGTAAGCTTTTTTGCCTGAATGGAACTTCCTGTAATGAGATATTGCTGATCGATCGTAGTGGTCACCTGAGAAAGAAAATCCTGAGTCGAGGATTTGATGTCTTTCTGCCATACCACGTCCTGAGCATAGAATATTGCAGCAGTGCATATAAGGAATGCACTCGTGTAGAGTTTTTTCATCATAGAGTTTTTTTAATTGTTATTAATTTTTTGCTAATATAAAAATATATTTCAATCTTTCATACAGCTAAAGATTTAGTTTACTTTTATTTAATGCAAAGATGCAATTCTAATGCGACAGAACTTGACGTGTAATTTCAATCTATAGTTTTCAGGTAAAAAAAAGCCACTAAGGAATTAGCAGCTTTATATTTAGTAATTTTTAGATTCAACTTTAACTAATCAAATCAAACTTCGCATACTCCGCAATCTTCTTTGGAAGCTTAATTCCTTCCTCAGTCTGATTATTCTCAAGCAAAGCAGCCATAATTCTTGGCAATGCCATTGCAGAACCATTCAAAGTATGCACCAACTGAGTTTTTCCGTCAGCTTTATAACGGCATTTCAGACGATTTGCCTGGAAGGTTTCAAAATTTGAAACTGAACTCACTTCCAGCCATTTTTTCTGGGCAGCGCTCCACACTTCAAAATCATATGTCATTGCAGAGGCAAAACCTGTATCTCCTCCGCATAGTCTTAAAACTCTGTATGGCAATTCAAGATCAGTTAAAATTTCTTTGATATGTTCTACCATTTCTTCTAAAACAGCATAAGAATTTTCAGGTTTTTCTAATCTTACAATTTCTACTTTTTCAAACTGGTGAAGACGGTTCAGACCTCTCACATGAGCCCCATAACTTCCCGCTTCTCTTCTGTAACATTGAGAAAAAGCAGTATTTTTAATTGGAAGATCTTTTTCATCCAACAAAACATCACGGTATAAATTCGTTACCGGAACTTCAGCTGTAGGAATTAAATATAATTCATCCGCATTGATGTAGTACATTTGTCCTTCTTTGTCCGGCAATTGTCCAGTTCCGTATCCTGAAGCTTCATTCACAACGTGTGGCGGATTCACTTCCAGATAACCTGCATCCACATTTTTATCTAAAAAGTATTGAACCAAAGCTCTCTGCAATCTCGCACCTTTCCCAAAGTAAACAGGGAAACCTGCACCGGCAATTTTAACGCCCAATTCAAAATCGATCAAATTGTATTTTTTCGCCAGTTCCCAATGAGGAATTGCACCTTCGCCTAAACCTTCGACATCGTGAGACTGATAAATAATTTCGTTATCATCTGCAGAAACTCCGGCCTTTACCAATTCGTAAGGCACATTTGGAATCTGATACAAAATATCTAATAATTTTTTTTCAACCACTTCCAATTGAGACTTCAATTCTGCGCTCGACTCTTTGTATTGTGCTGTTTTAGATTTTGATGCTTCAGCTTCTTCTCTTTTTCCTTCTTTCATTAAAATGCCGATCTCTTTGGAGATTTTATTGATTTCTGAAAGCTGAGAATCTAATTCAAACTGAATTTTTTTTTCTTTCTTCGTCAGTAACGATTGCCTCGTCTACCAACTCAGGATTTTTGAATTGTCTTTTTTGAAGACCTTCTAAAACGCGTTCTTTGTTTTCGCGCAAAAAATTGACTTGTAACATAAAAATTTATGGTTTAAAAGTTTAAGGTTTAAGATTTTGAGTATTTTTAAAAGAACTCAAAACCCTGAACATTGAACCGTTCTTTGCAAATTTAGAGATTATTTTATGATTGTAATGATATTTGGCTGATCCTGAACTTTAGTGAATATTAATTGTTTGTTATAATTCACTTTTGAAACCTCAAAAACAGTTGGAGTCCAGCGATAAAGAATCTCCAAAGTATCACTAATGGGCTCACTAAAAGTAGTGTCTGTAAGTTTTTTGGTAAGAGAAACCTCAATCTGGGATCGGTAAACCCGGTCATCAGAATCTGCACCACTCACTAACTCTCTGGTAGAGCCTGCAATATATTCCAGATAATACGTTGAGTCCACAGTCATTTTCCGTGAATTGCTGACGGGTGCATTGTCAACTGGCGCCAACATATCATTCATAGAAATTGTAGTATAAGAACCAATGCTGTTTGGCTGAAGCAAGTCATTTCCCGCAGTATCTTTAATGTAGAAATTCATGATCTGATCTATTTTCTGCACAGAATCTTCATCACTCCTACATCCCATAAGCGCAAAACATCCGAATAAAATTCCAAAAAGTAGATTTTTCATCCTGCAAAGTTAAAATTTAAAATGAAACTAATTTTCAAAATATTTCTGATACCAAAGCTCAAAAGTAACCAATTGCCAGATTTTCACATAATCAGATGCATTATTTTGGTTGTTCCACCAATCATTAATTACTTCTGCCTTGAAAAAATTCCTTTTTTTGAGACTTTCTAAATTTTCAGTAATAAATATTTGAATTTTTTTATCATTGTGAATAAAGTAAGCAAGCGGAAAAGAAAACCCGCGTTTAGGCATACCCAAAACTTGATTTGGCAGATATTTCTGAGCAACTTTTCTTAATAAAGGCTTATTTTGCTTACCATTATAACGGATCTTTTCAGGCAATGACGAAACGTAATCAATCAAATCATTACTCAAATATGGATATCTAAATTCAACACCATATTTCATAGCACTCAAATCATCACGGAAAACATGATGAGAAGACAATGAATACTTCATGTCATACTCAAAAAGTCCTTTATAACTTTTGTTTTCAGACAAATGAAATTGCTTAAGATTTGGATTGATTTGGCTGTAGATTTCTTTTTTGAAAATACTTTTTGCCTGCAAAGGTTTCATTCCTACCTGACTTTGCCTGAAAAAATCAAACAGAGAATCCTGAGAAAAATAATTTTTAACCCTTTGAGAAAATTCATCTTTCGTAAAAATAAAATTTCTTGCAAAATTAAAATTCTTCATTAGCAGCCATTTGTTAAGCTTTAAAGAATGAGAATATCCCGCAAACAACTCATCGGCGCCATTGCCGCTGAGAACAACTTTAAAACCTAAATTTTTAGCATATTCTGCGGCATTCATCAAAACTTCCAAACTGCTGTAAGGTTCTTCGAAATGCTGAATATTTTCTTTTAACTTGTATAAAACTTCATCATCCGTCACTTTTTTAATATGATGCGGAATTTTGATTTTGTCGGCAACCAACGATGCATTTTTCACTTCGTCTTCCGAAAACGGATAGGCAACCGTGAATGCATTAATATCTGTTTTATGCGGTTTTGATTTGCAGGTGATCAATGTAGAATCTATACCTCCGCTCATCATGCTTGCAACCGGAACGTCTGCATAAAGCTGTTCCTTCACACTTTCAGAAAGCAATTCATCAATTTTTATGATGGCTTCCTGTTCAGAAATATTTCGATTGGGTGGAGGAAAATTCCAGAAAAATTGCTTACTTATTTTGAAATCATTCAGATTAATGGTCATAAAAGAGGCGGGTTCCAAAGAAAATATATCTTTAAAACAAGTTTCAGGAGCCAATGTTGTCTGAAAAAGAAAATTGGTATAAACACCTTGCCAATTGATTTCAGGTTTCAAAAATTCATTTTTGAGAAGAGATTTTATTTCTGAAGCCCAAAGTATTGCATCCTGGCTTTTGTAATAAAAAAGAGGTTTAAGCCCTACTCGATCTCTTGCTAAAAGAATTTTATTTTTTTCTAGATCGACTAAAGCAATCGCAAACATTCCGTCAAATTTAGCAAACATTTCTGTCCCCCATTTTTGATAGGATTTCAAAATAACCTCCGTATCTGAATGACTTTTGAAACTGTAGCCTGAATTCTCAAGCTCGTTTCTTAATTTTTTAAAATTATAGATTTCGCCATTGAAAGTAACCGTAATTTTTTGATCATCAGAAAGCATGGGTTGATGGCCTTTTTCAGATAAATCTAGAATCGAAAGCCTGCGAAAACCCAGAGCAATTTTTGAAGCAGTGTTGTCTAAAGCCGGAAATATTTCCTTAATTTTTTGGGTAGAATCTTGTCCGGAGAACGACTCTCCTATTATTGCATCGGAAAGCCAAAATCCTTCATCATCCGGACCTCGGTGCTGGATGGATTTATTCATTTCTAAAATATTTTTAGAAGAAATTTCTTTCTTAAATGAATAATAACCGCAGATCCCGCACATGATTAAGCTTTGATTGGTAAAAATATAAAATGTTTTAAGGATTACAGATACCTGTGTCTAATTATTTGCGAGTAAGCCTGCTTATTTCTGATTTTGAAATTAAAAAATCCTTAAAATGAAAATCTGTAGATTGATAAAACTTCCAGAATAAGATTACTGCAGAAACACAATAAGATGCAGAAGTCACAAAACAAGCTCCCAATATTCCCCATTTTGGAATTGCCACCAAAGAAAAAACAATGGTAATTAGTAATCCTACAAGAGATTTTATGTTTAAGATTTTAAGTTCTTTTATTCCTGAAAAATAATATCCAATCATGTCGCTTACCGCTATTGCAAAAATTCCCGGTGATAAAATGAGCATAATCAGTTTCGTGTCACCAAACTCATTCCCGAATATCATCACGTAAATTTGTGACGGAATAACAATGATTCCCAGAATAAAAAAAAGCATCAAAGTAGATGAAAGTTTTAATGATGATTTCGTTTTTACAATAGACTGTTGTCTGTCTTTACTGTTGACTACATCAGAATACAGAACGACTGCGATACTCCGGGTAATCGTCCAGATCGCTTCAGCAAAGGCAATTCCTATTGAAAAAATTCCTACAGTGGCTATTCCTTCAAAGTATTCTAAAAAATAAAAGGACAATCGATAATTTAAAAATTGAATGAATGCGCTGAACTGGTTTTTCCAGCCATATTCAAACATACTTTTAAAAACAGATTTTGAAAATTTAAATTCTGAAATCTTACATCTCTTCAAAATTTGAAAAAAACTCAATGCAAATAAAATAAATAAACACAATATCTGCGCTAAAAAATAAACAGAGACTTCTTTAAAATTTACTAAATAAATCAACACAGCAATAAAAACGACGTGGATAAGCTGTTGTAAAACAGTGTAAAAATTAAAAAGCCTTATGTTCTGAGTTCCCAAAAAAAGACTGATATTGGTTGCAAGAAGTGATGATAAAATTGAAATTCCTATCAGATAAAATAAAAATTCGTTATGAACCGATGTAAAACTGAAGGCTAACGGAATTATAAGTCCTGTAACAATTGACCAAAGATATGAATAGATAATAACCTGCTCTATTTTGAATTTTTTTGCAAAATATGAGGTGCTGCTTCCTGAAAAAATACTGCTGAAAAAACTCACAATGGCAACATTAGCAACAATGATTGAAATCACTCCTTTGCCCTCGCTTCCCCACATATTCGTTGAGAAGATGACCAAACCAAAGCTCAGTATCAAAATTAAAAAACGCGAAATAAAAGTCTGAACAACTTTTAGCTGTTTCATTCTGTGCTTTTTGGTAAAGATTGTTTTATAAAATTGACGAAAGAATCTGCGATAATATTCCAGTTATATTTTTCACGAAATTTTTTCACCCCGTTTGTTGCATGAAGATGATAAAGTTCCGGATTTTTAATATATTTTTCAATACGATCAGCAATGATATCAGAATCTTTCGGATGAACCAAGAAACCAAAATCGTTTACTTTAAGATGTCTTCTTATACCTTTCAGATCCGAATAGATTACAGGTTTCCCGGATCCCATATAATAAAACAATTTGATGGGTAATGAGTGATGATTCTCAAAATTAAATTCTCTCAAATCAAAACAAATATCTGCATCAGAAAAAGATGCTGTGAATTTTTCAAATGAAGCTGGTTTTCTAACCTCAATATTTTTAAATGAATATTGGGAAAGCAAATTTGTAAAATAAATTTCATCAGATTTTTTCCTTGCAGAACCAATAATCAATATGTTGATCATTAAATCTAAATTTCGATTTTGGAGTTTATCAACTACATTAAAAAAATTGCCTATGCCTTTGTCTTCAGATATTGCTCCGGTGTAACCTAAAGTTATCTCATTTTTTTTTAAAGTATTAATATGTTGAGAAATAAACGGTTGACCCGGATAATAAGGCTGTAAGATTTTCTTTTTAAACGGAAAAAAGTAAGCCAAGAGGAAATTGTTTTGTCTCTTCACCAAATATAAAGTGAGTGCTCAAAAAGCCTGCATACAGCTGAATCAGAAAGAATTTTATCCCGTGAAAAATCTGCATTACAGAATTATACCCTTCAAGCATTGACATTGCAGGATACCATTCTGTAATATCATAAACAACACTGATTTTTCTTTGTCTTCTATATTTTCGAGCCGCAATTATAGGAATTGGCTCAGAACAAATGATGCAATCTGGTTTATAAGCTTCACATATTTTTCGAAAAGCCAATATTTTCTCTGCGCTGGATTTATTTAAAATTGCATAAGATTCTATTTCAATACCGTCAATTTCTCCCTGATAATCTGAGTACAGACTGCTGATCTTAACCTCAAATCCCCGAGCTTTTAATTCCTTTGCCTGATGATAAAAAATTCTGTCATCATTGTAATTATGAGCGGTAGTTAAGAAGAGTATTTTAGGCATTGATGACGAATTCAATCATAAAAAAATTATGTCAATAGATAAATCAGATATTTGAGATAATAAATTATTTGATTCCTGCCGCCCAGCTTCTGTTGAAAGGAAGTAAGAAGTTACCGAGAAATTCAAGATAGGTGTTTTTAGAAAAATCGAAGACTTCAATTTCTTTGGACAGTTCTCCACTTCTTACTTTATTTTTAAAATCTAAAAGTTTCAGTGTTTTTACTTCGCCGTTTTCTATAAAACTGGCTTTCATACGATCAAATAATCCCAACTGATATTCTTCATCAATTTCTCTCATGATCTTACCTAATGCATCAATACTGCAACCGGAAGCCATTTCTTTTTCCTCATCTACACAGATGACGATAAACTGGTTTTTTTCAATTTTGAATGATGATGAAAGAGGTTTTCCGTGTGCTGCCCAACCTGCCAGAAAATCATACAGTTTTTCTGTAATCACCTTCGCTTCTTTGGTTGTAAAAGCTCGGGATGCGGGATAGATAATCACTCTGTAATCTTCAGCTTCTACTATATTTGATTCTTCAATTTTCATATGTAGGTTTTATTTATTTTAATTGTCATATGCTAGCGCCTATTCATATCTGTTTATGAATCAAAGACCAGTCTTGGCGATTTCATTTCAAATAACTTTAAAGAGTAAAATTACGCAATTTTGTTGAGTTGAAAGCCATTATATTTTTTGCTCAGAGCATATAAAAGCATTAAGAAAAGAAGTATGATAAAACCGAAAAAGAACCTTACAGCAGAAGAATCCGGAAAGAAAAGAAATTTTAGGTAGATATTAGCAAAAAGAAAGAAAGAGAAAATCCGAATCCATAAATCTTTAGTAAAAAAGAAAATCAATATCAAGATCATCAATGCTGATACACTTACTTTCTTAAAATACATGAACTTATTAAAAATAATATTTAAATAATCGTTTACTGTGAAATCTGCTGGCTGACGAGATATAAATGGTCTTCTTTCTATGAACGAATCATAGAATAGATTTTTCCAACCTGGATAATGATAAAATTTAACGATAAAAAGGTAGACAGACAAAAATAAAATTCCCTGCACTATGAGTTGTATATCTACTTTTTTGTTTGCAGCTAAAAAATTGTAAAAAGATATTGTAAATAAATACGTTAATGCAAAAATAGCATAATCTGGTCTTACTAAAATACCTACCATCAAAACAGAAAAAATCAACCATTTATTCCATTTTTTAAAGAGCCCTAAAATAAAAAAGAGTAAAAAGATGAAGCCTAACATATCCGGACTTGGAGTTTTAGACATAAATCTCGCTGTTGGTAATACAAGAATTCCTAATGTGAATACTGAAGTCAAAAAATAGTTACGAGGAAATATTTCTTTTAAAATATAAAACAATAAAAGTCCTGACAAAAAGTAAGAAACAATGCTTACCAGTAAAACAGCTGTTGGTGCAGAAAACCCTAATGTATAAAAAGCATCAATAATTAAATTGTAGCCAACTTTAATTTTATAGTAAGGTATTTGTTCATTAAAAGCCTCATGATATAACTCAAAAGATCGCATACCAATATGATTGTCTGTCTTTCCTGCTATATCATAATATTCTGCAGGAGATGCTTCATTTTTGACAGATAAGTAGGTTAAATGATGAACCTTCTTCGGGGAATCAGGAAACTCCGAAGAATATAAACAGCCTACATAACCAGGCAAATCCCAGTCATGGATTCTGTGTCTGTAACTTTCAATTGTAAGATATGATAAGACAATTAATACGAAAAGAAAAGAAAGTTTCCATTTTATTTTCATCTCATATTTCTTCAAGAAGCTAAAAATTTAGTTACAAATCTTCAGCTTCGGCCAAAAGTTCTACAATATCTTTTACTTCTACTTCGTTGTTTTTATTGAAATGTTTAACTCCGTCAGTCAGCATTGTATTACAAAACGGACAACCTGTAGCAATGATTTTTGGCTCGAAAGACAAAGCTTCTTCCGTTCTTTCGATGTTGACGTCTTTATCACCTTTCTCAGGTTCTTTGAACATCTGTGCACCGCCGGCTCCACAACAAAGTCCATTGGTTTTGCAACGTTTCATTTCAACCAATTCGGCATCCAGTTTTTCCAAAAGCATTCTTGGTGCTTCGTACTCACCGTTTGCTCGCCCCAGATAACAAGGATCATGGAAAGTAATTTTTTTACCTTTAAAAGCTCCGCCTTCAATCTTAAGTCTCCCCTCATTCATCAATTGCTTTAAAAATTGAGTATGGTGAATGACTTCAAAATATCCGCCTAAGCTTGGATATTCATTTTTAAGGGTGTTGAAACAGTGTGGACAAGCCGTTACGATCTTTTTAACCTCATAAGCATTCAGAACTTCAATATTCGTCATTGCCATCATCTGAAAAACAAATTCGTTCCCCGCACGTTTTGCAGGATCGCCTGTACAACTCTCTTCCTGACCAAGAACAGCAAAATCAACCCCGATTTTATTCAGAATTTTGCAGAATGCTTTGGTGATTTTTTTTGCTCTGTCGTCAAAACTTCCGGCACAGCCAACCCAAAACAAAACTTCAGGTGATTTTCCTTCGGCAGCATATTCTGCCATTGTTTTTATAGTGAAATCCATTTTATTGTAAAATGTATTTTATATTAATGTAAATTTAGTTTGCTAGTCTTTTGCCCAATTCAGACGATCAGCCTGATTATATTGCCAAGGTGCAGCATTGTTTTCTACGTTGGTCATCATTAGATTTAACTCTTGTGGCGCAGCAGACTGCTCCATCACCAGAAATCTTCTCATTTCGAAAATGATTGAAAGGGGATCTAATAAAACCGGACAAGCTTCTGTACAGGCGTTACAGGTTGTACAAGCCCAAAGTTCTTCTTTGGTGATATAATCGTTTAATAATTTCTTTCCGTCATCTTCAAACTTCCCGTTCTTATCGATATTTCTTCCAACTTCTTCCAGACGGTCCCTGGTTTTCATTAAAATCAATCTTGGAGACAATTTTTTACCGGTTATATTTGCAGGACAAACGGAAGTACAACGACCACATTCTGTGCAAGAATAGGCATTAAGTAATTGAACCTGATTCAAATCAAAAACATCTTCAGCACCAAATTTTGACGGAACATCTGCAACAGCACCTTCAGCCGGAGCTGCGTATGGATCTACATTGGGATCCATCATTAATTTAATTTCTGCCGTAACTGAATCTAAATTATTGAATTTTCCGTATAAGTCTAAGTTGGCATACCAAGTACTCGGGAATGCTAAAATAATATGTAAATGTTTAGAATAATAAAGGTAATTCATAAAGAACAGAATTCCCACAAAGTGAAACCACCATGCGGCTCTTTCAGTCCCTATTAGAAAAGAATTACCAAAGCCATTGAACAAAGGAGAAATTAATGTTTCACTAATCGGAAAACTTCCGTGTTCAGCTAAAATTCCTCTTTGCTGTAAAACGAAATCAGAAGCGTTCATTGTGAAAAAAGCAACCATCAAAGCAAATTCAATAATCAAAATCCAGTTGGCATCATTTTTTGGCCATCCGAAAAGTTCTTTCATCGTCAATCTCTTAACGCCATAAAAATTTCTTCTGATGAAAAACAACACCACACCGATGATAACAAGAATTGCTAAAACTTCAAGTGTTGCTGTGAAAATATTGTAAAAAGTATGTCCGAAAATTGTTGCCAGAAAACGATGTGTTCCGAAAATTCCGTCTACAATGATTTCGATTAATTCGATATTGATGATGACAAAGCCTACGTACACAAAAAGGTGAAGAATACCTGCTACAGGTCTTTTCACCATTCTACTCTGTCCCATTGCTACACGAGCCATGGTTTCCCAACGTTCAGCTTTTCTGTCGCTGCGGTTGATTTCTCTTCCTAATCTGATGTTTCTATAAATCTTAAGAAGGCTTTTCCCGAATAACCCAAAGCCTGCAATTAACAGAATCAGAAAAATAATATTGTCAAGATATTGCATAAGGCTGATTAGTCTTTATTATTCTTACCAAATACAGAAAAATTAACGTATTTCTTAGGATTGGCCTTTAAATCTTCAATAAGAGCATTCAAGTTAGTAGAAGCTGCATTCAGATTATTATAGAGTTGGTCATCTTTCATAATCTTACCTAAACTTCCCTCGCCTCTATCAATCCCGGAAACTACATTATTCAGTTTACCAACTGTTGCATCAAGATTAGCAATTGTTTGATTCAATTGTTTTGTGTCAATACTTTCAGCTAAATTTCCGTATTTATCTAAAGTTACTTTTCCGGTCTGCATGGTAACGCTTGCATCATCAAGAACTTTCTGTAATTTAGGATCATTATTTCCAACCAATTTATTGACACTACCTGCAGTACTTTCTAAGGCACCAACAGTTTTGTTTAAATTATGAAGTAATATTTTGATCTCTTCTCTGTTTTGAGCGTTCATAACCTGATTGGCATTCATCATTAAAGAATCTACTCTGTGCAAAACAGTCTGCAACTGATCTTTAACCGGACCAACCTGAGAAGAAAGACTATTCATCATTCCTAGTTTGAAAGCGCCCTGCAAAGTGTCACCGTCTTTCGCAACCATTCCTCCATAAGCAAGATTAACTCTCATCTCTTTACCGCCCATCAGACTCGGTTCAAAAATTTCAAGATTTGAACTTTTTGAAAACACAAAATTATCATCAACGGTAATCTTAACGATAAAATGAATTTTTCCGTCTTTAGCGGTTACCGGAGTAATTTTATCAACCTGCCCCACTTTCAAACCATTGATAGAAACCGGTGAAGACTGTGTAAGACCTTCAACGTTATCATATTTTGCATAAAATATGTTATCGGTGGTAAAAAGACTTCTGCCTTTCATGAATTGGAACAAAATGACAAAGCCAACAACAGCTAAAATACCTATTAAACCAGCTTTTATTTCTTTACTGAACTTCACTTTTTATATTTTTCTAGTAAGCAAATATAGTACATTTAATTTAATGTAAATCTGTATTGCTTTGAGTTAATAACAAAAAAAAGTGGCAAAAACTCTGCCACTTTTTTATATTGTTGATTTTTGATTTTACTGTTGATTTCCAAGTTTGCTCCAGATCTCAATTCTGTAATCATCGATGTCTGCATTATCCTGTAAACTCTTTAGCCAAGACTGACCAAACATTCCTGCATTTCTTTGCGTAACAGATTCTGTAAACTGTTTGGCATCTCCAGGTTGCTTATTGATTGTCTCATTCTTTTTCACTAAAACATACACTCCTGTTCCACCTTCAATAGGGTTAGAAACAACACCTTTTTTAATACCGAATGCCGCACCTGCAACCTTAGGTTCCATTGCACCGGCTACCGATGGGTTCAGGATATTTACCTGTGCAGCTTGTTTTGTAGTGGCAAAAGTTTTTGCTACCTGATCTAAGTTGGTCGCTTTACCTATTTTATCAGAAATCTGCTTAGCAGCTAATTTATTCATTACGGCAGTTTCTATTTGATCTCTTACCGATTCTGGATCTGCAAGACCTTTTTCCTGTTTTCCGTTTAGGTAAACAACAATCTTATCTCCTGTTCCGTCTACTGTGAAAATTTCAGAATCTCCTTTCTCTCTTTTCTTATCAAAAGCCCAAGTGATGATTTCACCATCTTTATCGGTTCCTAAACCTTGTAACTGACCGTCAAATCTTTTTGCAGATTTTGCATTTGAGTATTGATAGTTTGATTTTTTAGCAATATTCACAAAATCATTGAACGATTTCCCTTGCACCTGCTGAATAAATCTTCTTGATTTTTTATCCACCTCGTTTTCAGTAGCTTCAGAAGGCTTGATGGCTTTCACCAAGTGAGCTACCTTGTAACCCATTGTTCCTGCTTTTTTATCTTCAACGTTGATGATATGGAAACCAAAACTTGTTTCAGTTAAACCTGTAGATCCCTTTGCGTTATTTGCCAGGAAAGCTAGATATGGAGGAGCAAACTGGCTTTGAGGAGTTGTCCAGCCCACACTACCGTTTCTTTCAACTGCATTTGGTTCATCAGATAATTTAAGACCTTCTGCAAATTTTGCAGGATTTCCTTTAATCACAGCCATTAAGCTATCAGCAATTTTCTTCGCTTCTTCTTTTGTTCTTGTAGCTGTAGATCTTTCAGCTCCTTTGTAAGCAATTAAAATATGCTTCGACAATGTAGAATCTGAAGCTTTTTTGTCGATCAATTTAGAAACAACATATAAGTTTTGCTCTTTGTAAGGTCCGAAAGTCTGACCTATCGCAGCCGTTTCAATTTTACCCTTCAAACCTTGAGGCATCTGATTGACCGGAACATATTGATTATTAAAAGGAATATCAGAATTTGCTGTTACAAACATTGAATCGTTTGTTGTATTCATAAAGTTTTCCTTTCCTCCGCTTTCGTCTGTTCCTACAGAAAATATTTTTGTAATATCTTTTTGTACTGCAGCCTCATCAGCAGGACTTGGCAGTGAAGGGAAAAATACGATCCCAAGATTTCTGCTGGGTTCAGTTTTGAACATGACAGGATGTTGATCAATATACTTCTTTAGATCCTCGGTAGTAACTTTGATTTTATTTTTTTGAAGATAAGAAGCATAATCAATTTTCACAAAATCGATGTCAGCTAACTGATCTCTTTCTTTCATTAATTCTTCAGCCTCTTTCTTACCTGTCGTGATACCCGTCGAGATATTGGCAAAAACCTGTCTTGCCATGATTCTGTACTCTATCGTTTTTCTGGTTTTCAACCACTGGTTGTAGCCTTCAGGGTTTGTATTTTGAAGTGTTTCAATCTCTTTCTTCAATTCCTGAAGTTTGAAATTGCCTTTTTCGTCAAAAAGCTGTTGATTCTGAGCAAACATTTGGTCAAACTGAATTTGATTCCAGAACAAATCATCTGTCATTTCAAACCCCATTTTCTCAAACTGCTGCTTTACCAGTTTTGATTGTACAAGCAGTTGCCAAGCCTGTTCTTCAAGTCCGTTTTTGGGTTGCTGCTGTTGTTCAGCCTGCTGCTGTAATATGAAAAGCTGGTCGTTATACTCCTCACGGGTAATTTTTTCACCATTTACTTTTCCTAAAATATCAGGATTTGGTCCAAAAACTTTATCGAGACTTTCTGGGTTTACCAAAAACGCCAAAAGCGCCAATGCGATCATTCCCATTAAAAGCCAAGGTCTACTCCTAATCTGTCCTAAAATTGCCATTTTATAAATATAGTTTTATATCAGTGTGCGAAAATACACATTTTTAAGAAATTACAGAAATATAAGTCGTTTTTTTAATTTTTAAAATTCTATATCGCTTAAAATGGAAATTTTGACCGTATTTTTTATCAAAAAACAAATGGCATAAGTATTGTGAAAATTACTTACACATTATATGCAAAGCTTTTCTTAAACATATTTTGATTTTATCCTTTAACGATTAAACCTATAAATGACAATTTGTCATTCAACTTATATTATGACAGAATTTGAAGATATAAATTTTGATGAAATCTTAGGCAACGGATTTGACATTGTAGCCGAAGAAATCAATCTTTCTGATATTGACGAAACAGCAAAAAACTCTCAACAAACCATTTTCCCAATACTTCCGGTGCGAAATATGGTGATGTTCCCGAATGTGGTAATTCCTATTACCGCGGGGAGAAAAACTTCTATTCAACTTCTAGAAGAAGCTCAGCAAAACGGTGACTTCATCGGAATCGTAAGCCAGAAAAACTCTGATATTGAGCAGCCTACCGAAAAAGATTTTCATCAAATTGGCACTTTAGCAAAAATTATAAAAATCATCAAACTTCCGGAAGGAAATGTAACCGCAATTACAAAAGGTTTCCACCGGTTCAAGATCAAAAAAATCACTGGTAACCAGCCTTATTTTAAAGCTGAAATTACGAGATTAAAAGATGCTAAAGCGAAAAATAAAGAAGAATACGAAGCACTGCTAGAAAATGTAAAAGATTTAGCTTTAAAGATTATTGAACTTGATCCGAACATTCCCAATGCAGCTAATTTTGCAATAAAAAACATCAATAACAATGATGATTTATTGAATTTTATCTGTACAAATGCAAGTTTCCCTTATGCAGAAAAGCAAAAATTGCTTGAAGAAAAAAGCCTGATGGAAAGAGCCAATAAGTGCTACGAAATGATGCATGAAGATTTCAGAAAGCTGGAATTGAGAAATCAAATTCACCAGAAAACTTCGAAAGATCTTGATAAGCAACAAAGAGAATATTTTCTGAATCAACAAATCAGAACTATTCAGGATGAATTGGGTGGCGGACCGGAAAGTGATGTAGAAGATCTATTAAAAAAAGCCAGCGTAAAAAACTGGAAACCTGAAGTTGAAGAACATTTTCAAAAGGAAATCGGAAGATTGCAAAGACAAAATCCTAATTCTCCGGATTATAATGTTCAGAGAAATTATCTTGATTTCTTCACAGATCTTCCGTGGGAGACCTTTACCAAAGATACTTTTGATATAGAAAAGGCTGAAAAAGTTTTAGACAAAGCTCATTTCGGTTTAGAAGATATCAAAAAAAGAATTTTGGAACACATGGCTGTTCTGAAGCTTAAAAACAACATGAAATCTCCCATTTTATTATTAGTGGGACCTCCGGGAGTTGGAAAAACTTCTCTTGGTAAATCTGTTGCTGATGCTTTGGGAAGAAAATATGTGCGTGTTTCTTTGGGCGGACTGCACGATGAAAGCGAAATCCGTGGTCACAGAAAAACCTACATCGGTGCGATGGCGGGAAGAATTCTTCAATCGATTAAAAAGTCGGGAACCTCAAATCCTGTCATTGTCTTAGACGAAATTGATAAAGTGGGAAAAGGTATGCACGGTGACCCGAGCTCGGCTTTGCTTGAAGTTCTTGACCCTGAACAAAACAATACTTTCTACGATAATTTCCTTGAAATGGGGTATGATTTGTCTAAAGTAATGTTTCTGGCAACGGCAAACTCTCTTTCAACCATTCAGACTCCGCTTTTAGACAGAATGGAAATCATTCAGATTGCAGGATATACTTTGGAAGAAAAAATTGAAATTGCAAAGAGACATTTAATTAAAAAGCAGCAGGAAGAAAACGGTTTGACGGCAAAATCTTTCAAACTCGGAAATCCTGAACTGAAACATATCATTGAAGCACACACTTCCGAAAGCGGTGTGAGAACTTTAGAAAAAAGAATTGCTGCGATTGCAAGATGGGTAGCGTTGCAAACTGCTTTGGTAAAAGACTATGATACAAAAATTTCTGTTGAAAAAGTTGACGAAATTTTAGGAGTACCAAGACCGAAAAGTTTATCTGAATTAACTGATGTTCCCGGTGTCGTAACCGGATTGGCATGGACGAGCGTTGGAGGTGACATTTTATTTATTGAAAGCATCGTCAGCAACGGAAAAGGAAACCTTACCATGACCGGAAACCTGGGAACGGTGATGAAAGAATCTGCAACGATTGCTCTGGAATATATTAAAGCTAAACATGAAGACTTAGGAATTACAGAGGATGATTTGGAAAAGAAAAACATCCACGTTCACGTTCCTGAAGGTGCAACTCCAAAAGACGGACCTTCTGCCGGTATTGCGATGTTGACTTCTATGGTTTCTACATTCAGAAATAAAAAAGTAAAACCGCATCTGGCAATGACCGGAGAAATTACTTTAAGAGGAAAAGTACTTCCTGTAGGCGGAATTAAAGAAAAACTTCTTGCAGCAACAAGAGCAGGAATTAAAGAAGTGATCCTTTGTGAGGCCAACAGAAAAGATGTTGAAGAGATTAAACAGGATTATCTTAAAAACCTGAAAGTAAATTATGTAAACTGGATGACTGAAGTTCTTGAACTCGCCATCGAAAAATAAATTTTTAGCAACAAAATCTAAAACCTCATCATAAAACGGTGGGGTTTTTGTTATGTGTAGAAAAACTTATCCATGAATATTTTTAAACTTCCTTTTCTTCTCAAACTTGCACTTGCAGTAGTTGCAATCATTGGAATTGGTTATCTCATCAATCTGGGGCAGAGCATTTTGGCTCCGTTCTTTTTAGCCTTTCTGATGGCTATGCTGTTTTTGCCGATTGCCAATTTTTTTGAAAAGAAACTGAAGCTTCCAAGATCCATTTCTACAATTATTTCTGTTACCATGATGTTGGTCATTCTTACCGGATTGATCTTTTTCTTTGGTTCACAGATTTCCAGTTTCAGCAGAGATGTTCCGCATTTGTCGAAGCAGGCAAACATGGTTTTTCACAATCTTCAGACGTGGGTTTCTCATACTTTTAATGTAAAAATTGATGAGCAGCTCGATTATCTGGATCAGGGTCTAAGCAAACTTTTATCTTCTTCAGGAGTGATTTTAGGGTTTACATTCGGGATTTTCTCATCAAGTCTTGGCTTTTTGACATTTTTCATCCTTTTTTTCATCTTCATTTTAAATTACAGAAGAATCTTAAATAATTTTATTGTTGACGTATTTAATGAAAAACACAAATCCAGTGTTCAGGAAGTGGTATCTGAAGTGAGAATCATGACCAAAAGATATATCATCGGACTTTGTCTTCAGATATTGATTGTTTCTGTATTAACGACCACAGTTCTGACTGTTTTAGGGGTAAAATATGCCATTTTATTAGGTGTTTTAACAGGATTATTAAATGTAATTCCATACATCGGTATCTGCATTTCACTTTTAATTTCATGCTTTATTGCATTTGCTACAGGCACGGTTTCTACTTGTGTTTATGTGGCAATTGGTTACGTCATCGTTCATGTGATTGACGGAAATATTATTCTTCCGTTCGTTGTAGGCTCTAAAGTAAAAATCAATGCATTATTTTCTTTTATCGGAATTCTTTTAGGAGAACATTTATGGGGAATTTCAGGAATGTTTCTCTGTATTCCTGCTATCGCAATGATCAAAATTATTTTTGAACGAGTGGAAGGTTTACAACCTTGGGGAAGGCTTCTTGGGGAGGATCAGAAACCCAACAAAAAGAGAAAAAGTTATAAAATATCAAAGAACATTACCTTTAAAGAAATGGATTAAAAATAAAAAGCCCGCCTCACCATTAGTGAAACGGACTTTTTTATAAATTTATTCGTGAGACAAATTCTCTTTTATATTTATCCTAATGGACAAAGAGGACTCATACCGTTGGGACAAGTTTGATCACAAGGAATGTATGACTGACTATCCGGACAATAACCCAAAACAGGATCACCTCCTCCACCAGAACCGCCTAAACAAGGATCTCCCGGTGGAATTATACATGGGCATCCGATTGGTCCTATATCACATCTTCCAGAACCACCCGCTCCGCTAATTCCTTTTAAATCTGAACGATTTAATTTTTTAAAGTTTTTCAACATAATTTTAATATTTTAGTTTGATTGGTAAACAAATATATAAAATTTAATAATGTAAAATAAAATTATTTCTCTACCAAGAGAATAGAAAATGATTTATTTAAAAATTACAAATGAATAACTAATTTTATTTAATTTTAATAAAAAAATCAATTCATGAAAATTATTAAATTTATTATCAGTCTGCTTTTCGGTTTAATGTTCATCAACGCCGGATTAAACAAGTTTCTCAATTACATGCCAATGCCAGAACAAACACCGGAACAAATGAAAGTTTTCGAAGCTTTCAATCAGTTACATTGGTTAATGCCATTAGTGGGAGCTGTAGAAGTTATTGGTGGTTTATTATCTATCTTTCCAAAAACAAGAGCTTTAGGAGCAATTGTGATTTTACCGGTAATGATTGGAATTGTTCTTCATGTTTTCACAATCGACAAATCCACAACGGGAATGTCAATCGCCGGAGTTCTTTTTCTCATCAATCTTTGGATGATTATCGACAATAAAGATAAATATAAAGCTTTGTTAAAATAGAAAAATCAATGGTCAATTGTAAATATTGCTTCGCAAGTGAATTTTAAAAATTAACAAGCAAGGGGAATTGACAATTGACCATTCAAATATATTAAACAAATGCGCTGAAACCGGTAATCGATCTTCCGACAATCAGTGAGTTAATTTCTTTGGTTCCTTCGTAAGAATAAATTGCTTCTGCATCAGCTACAAATCTTGCAACGTTATATTCCAGCAAAATTCCGTTTCCGCCTAAGACTTCACGTGCTCTGGAAACAATATCCCGCGTTCGCATTGTACAAAAAACTTTGGCTAAAGAAGCGTGCTCGTCTTTTAAAATTCCTTCATCCTGCATTTCAGACAATCTGAAAACCATGGTTTGCATTGCCGTAAGATTAGAAAGCATTTCTACCAAATGCCCCTGAATCATTTGAAATGAAGCAATAGGCTTTCCGAATTGCTCTCTCGTTCTTGTATAATCTAATGCACTTTCATAAGCTCCTCTTGCACAACCTGTCGCCATCCAGGCCACTCCAGCTCGTGTCATTCTTAAAACTTTTGCTGTGTCTTTGAATGAATTGGCGTTTTGCAATCTGTTTTCTTCGGTAACGATACAATCTTTTAAGGTTATCAAACCATTTTGAACGATTCTTAAAGCCATTTTCCCTTTTATTTTTTCGACAGCATAACCGGGATTGTCTTTTTCTATGATGAAACCTTTCACTTCACCATCGCCTAAATCTCGTGCCCAAATGATAATTAAATCAGCAAAGGTTGCGTTTCCAATCCATTTTTTCTGACCATTTAAAATCCAGCCTTCCGGAGTTTTTTTGCAGGTTACCGTTAAACCTCCTGCAGCTCCGGAGCCCACTTCAGGCTCTGTTAACCCGAAAGCTCCTATTTTCTCAAATTTCTGCATTTGAGGAAGCCATTTTTGTTTCTGTTCTTCTGAGCCGCAGATATAAATAGAACCCATCGACAAACCAGATTGTACTCCAAAAAAAGTAGCAATTGAGGCATCAACCCGAGCCATTTCCATTGCGATCACACCTTCCATCAGAAAAGGCATGCCTTTGCATCCGTAGCCTTCATAAGTTACACCACAGATATCTAATTTTTGAAATTTTGGGATTAATTCATGCGGAAATTCATCTCGCAACCAATAATGATTCACCAAAGGTTTCACTTCTTTTTCCATAAATTCCCGCACTTTTTGCTGAACTTCTCTTTGTTCCGGCGTCAACGTGTGATAAATGTCGTAGAAATCGCCATCAATGGGCGGAAGTTCTTTTTTCACTTTATTAGGATCGAGCATTTTCATCATTCCCTTCAGCTGTTTATCATCCAGCTTGGAAAAGTTCTCCATGAGTTTGGGGAGATTTACTTTTTGCGAAATTTGGCTTAATTGATCAAAATCGATTGATTTAAATAATTCTATGGCGTTTCTGATTTTGGAAAAAGTGTTAGACATGTTGAATTTGGTTTTGATTTGTAAAATTCAAGCAAAAATCAATCCGAAATACCACAGACAAAGACTTTCACATTTTACAAAATATTGATTTACAATAATTTAAATCGATTATTTATTTACAAATTTTTTACTTTTCATTTTCAAACATTACAAACGTTTCGTCCTCAACTTTGAAGTAAGCAAATCAACTAAACATTTAAATCATGAAAACTACAAACATCAGATTAACCTTTGCAGCAGCAATTCTTTTAGGAATCTATTCATGTAAGAAAGGAGAAGTATCAACAAGTGACTATGAAATGTCTGTAGCAGCAGATTCAGCATCTACAAATATTTCTGACAGCGTTTCGTCAGTTGCCACAATGTCTGTAAAAGACAAGCAATTCATCAAAACAGCCAACGTCAACATGGAAGTAAAAGATGTTTACGAAACAACAATTTCTATGGAAAAATCTGTTCAGGAACTCGGCGGGTTTGTTACCCATAGCAATCTGCATAGCAATGTTGTTTCCGAAGAAACCTTTAACACGTCTAACGAAGAAGCGATACTTGTCAAGAAATATCAAACGGAAAACACTATGCAGGTTCGTATTCCCACTCAAAAACTGGGTGAATTTTTAACGTTGATTAATGATAAAAAGCTTTTTCTCAATTCAAGAATTATTAACGCTGAAGATGTAACTGCAAGTATAAAATATGCAGAACTGGAAGTCAAAAGAATCAAGAAAACCGGCGAAAATATTTCAGAACTTAAAACTACAAAGGATAAAGTGAATATGAGTGATGAAAATATGTCTGAAGAAAATCAACAACAACTCGCTAATATCAATGTTGCTGATCATTTAAAGTACAGCACAGTCGACATTTACATTAAAGAACCTAAGCTTCGTATTGCAGAAATTGCGGTAACCAATTCTCAAAATATTGACAACAAATACAAATTTAATTTTGTGTATGATATTAAAAACGCTTTTGTGGAAGGTTTTTATTTAATTCAAAAAATTCTTGTGGGATTGGTTACAATTTGGCCGATTGTACTCATTGCAGGTATTGCATTTTATTTTTACCGAAAAAATAAACTTAATAAGAAATCAATTCAGATTACCAAAGAATAAATCTGGCATCCTAACCTTTTGGTTATTCATATAAATAATGTGTAACCTCTGCATTTTGTAGAGGTTTTCTTATTTCCTAATCTTAAAGTTTAATTTGTGCATTCCAAAGTAATCGATTTTTAATCCTCAATTAACATCATTGCCCGAAAATTCCGTAAATTTGCCAATTGAAATTTAATTAATATGATTTATAGAATTTATTCAAAATAATTCCTAAATCCTATAATCTCTCCTATAATATGTTATCAAAAATAAATCCTACACAAACCAATAGCTGGAAAGCACTCGACGAGCATTTTGCAAATAATGATTTTGAATTGAGAAGCGTTTTTCAATACAATCCGAACCGTTTTGAAGAGTTTTCAATCAAAAATGAAAATTACCTTTTTGATTATTCTAAAAACTTAATTGATTCGAGAACGAAAGAACTTTTATTGAATTTAGCAGAAGAATGTGAATTGAAGGAGGCTATTTCTAAGATGTTTTCGGGAGATAAGATCAATGAAACAGAAGGAAGAGCAGTGCTGCATACCGCTTTGAGAGATTTTTCTGATAAAGAAATTTTGGTAGACGGCGAAAATATCAAGCCACAGATCAAAAGAGTTCTTGACCACATGAAAGCTTTTTCTGAAAACGTTATTTCAGGAAATCACAAAGGGTTTAGCGGAAAAGAAATCACCGATGTTGTGAATATCGGAATCGGAGGTTCAGATTTGGGACCTGTGATGGTTGTTTCGGCTTTGAAACATTTTAAAACAAGACTGGATGTTCACTTCGTTTCCAACGTAGACGGAAATCATATGGCAGAAGTTGTAAAAGATTTAAATCCTGAAACTACTTTATTCATCATTGCTTCTAAGACATTTACAACTCAGGAAACAATGACCAATGCCAATTCTGCCAAAGACTGGTTTTTAAAAGCAGGAAAACAGGAAGATGTTGCAAAACATTTCGTGGCTTTATCAACTAATGTTCAAGCAGTAAAAGACTTTGGGATTGCAGAAGAAAACATCTTCGAATTTTGGGATTGGGTCGGCGGAAGATATTCATTGTGGAGTGCAATTGGTTTAAGCATCGTTCTTTCAGTTGGATATGAAAATTTCGAACAATTATTAAAAGGAGCTGAAAATACAGATCAACATTTTCAGACAGCAGATTTCTCTGAAAACGTTCCTGTGTTGATGGGACTTTTAGGAATTTGGTACCGTAATTTCTATGCAGCTACGACGTATGCAATTTTACCTTATTCTCAATATCTTGACCGTTTCGCAGCATATCTACAACAAGGAGATATGGAAAGTAACGGAAAATGTGTGGACAGAAACGGTGAATTTGTAGAATACGAAACAGGTCCAATCATTTGGGGAGAACCAGGGACAAATGGTCAACATGCTTTCTATCAATTGATTCACCAGGGAACAGAATTAATTCCTGCGGATTTCATTGCGTATGCAAAAAGCCCAAACAAAGTTTCTGACCATCAGGATAAATTGCTAGCTAACTTTTTTGCACAAACTGAGGCTCTTGCCTTCGGAAAGACAGAAGAAGAAGTTGAAGAAGAATTAAAAGCTGCCGGAAAATCTGAAGAAGAGATTGATTTCTTATTAAACTACAAAGTCTTCCATGGAAATACTCCCACGAACTCATTAATGATCAATGAATTAACACCATTTTCATTAGGACAGTTGATTGCAATGTATGAGCATAAGATTTTTGTACAGGGTGTAATCTGGAATATATTCAGTTTCGACCAGTTCGGTGTAGAATTGGGAAAAGTATTGGCAAACAAAATCTTACCGGAACTTGAAAACAATGAGACAATTAGCTCGCATGATAGTTCTACGAACGGGTTGATTAATTATTATAAATCAAATAAATAAATCGAAATAAATATCTAATAAAAGTAACATGGCAGAAATTCTTGACGGATTAAAAGTTTCCAAAGAAATCAAAGCAGAAATCAAAGTTGAAGTTGATAAAATTCTTGACAGCAAAAAAAGAGCTCCGCATTTGGTCGCAATTCTTGTTGGGAACAACGGAGCGAGTAAGGCGTATGTAAATGCTAAAGTGAAAGACTGTGAAGAAGTAGGTTTTCAATCAAGCTTAATTAAATTTCCGAGCACAGTTTCTGAATCTGAATTATTAGAAAAGATTGACGAGCTCAATAAATCAAAAGCTGTTGACGGTTTTATCGTTCAGTTACCTTTACCGGATCAGATTGATCAGGAAAAAATTATCAATGCGATTGATCCAAGAAAAGATGTGGATGGTTTCCACCCTGAAAACTTTGGGAAAATGGCTTTGGAAATGGATACATTTTTACCTGCTACTCCATTCGGAATTCTGACATTACTGGAAAGATATAATATCGAAACGAAAGGTAAGGATTGTGTCATCATCGGAAGAAGTAAAATCGTTGGAAGACCTATGAGTATTTTGATGGGGAGAAAAGATTTCCCGGGAAATTCTACTGTGACTTTAACACACTCTTACACTAAAGATATCGAAGAGTATACTAAAAAAGCAGACATCGTAATTACCGCTTTGGGAGATCCTCACTTTTTAAAGGGCGAGATGATCAAAGACGGAGCAGTAATTATTGACGTAGGAATTACCAGAGTAGACAACGATTCTCCAAAAGGATATTATTTGGCAGGTGACGTAGATTTTGACAGTTGTGCAGAAAAAGCAAGCTGGATCACGCCTGTTCCTGGTGGAGTGGGACCAATGACCAGAGCAATGTTGATGAAAAACACCATTATTGCTTACAAAACTTCAGTCTATAACGACTAATTTAAAAATGAATTTAGTAGAAGATACATTATTAAAAGAAGGTAAAATGCTCCCTGTGATGGAGCATTTTTACACTATTCAGGGAGAAGGAGCACACACCGGAAAAGCCGCTTACTTCATTAGGCTGGGTGGCTGCGATGTCGGCTGCCACTGGTGCGATGTAAAAGAAAGCTGGGATCCTACATTGCATCCGTTAATGAATGCTGAAGAAATTGCAGAAACTGCTGCCAAACACTGTAAAATTGTTGTTTTGACCGGCGGAGAACCATTAATGTGGAATTTAGATATTTTAACCTCAAAATTAAAAGAATTAGGATGCACGGTTCATATAGAAACTTCCGGAGCATATCCTATGAGTGGACAGCTGGACTGGATTACCCTTTCACCTAAAAAAACAGGACTTCCAAAAGAAGAAATATATCAAAAGGCGCACGAATTAAAAATGATTGTTTTTAATAACAATGATTTGAAATTTGCCGAAGAGCAGGCTGCAAAAGTTTCTGAAAACTGTAGACTGTATCTACAAAGCGAATGGAGTAAACGTGAAGAAATATATCCTAAAATCACAGATTTTATACTTGCAAATCCCCGTTGGCAGGCATCAGTTCAGACGCATAAATATCTGAATATCCCGTAATTTTTGTTATTTTAGCTGATGATGTTACCCCAATAAAATTAGATGCAGAGAATACGGTACTCAAGATATTTAAAATCAATTATTTTATTGCTAGACCTGTTGGTGATTGCATCTGTTTTTGTATTCTTTTTTTTTAACAGAAATCAGGATTTGATGCATGACAGAGAGGTTTGGTCACAGAATTCTTTCTCCATACTTCTTCTTATTTCATTCTGGGTCTTATTAAGCGGAAGGACAAAAATCTACAGCATATCAAGAAATCTTACGTATGTAATATTTATAGAGCGCATTTTGATCCACTTTCTGTTATTTACCATTGGTTTGGTACTCATTAGAAAAGTAAGCAATAATCAGTTCTTTAGTTCAGAACTTACTTGGCTGTCTCTTTATTTCTTCTTTTTTATTATTCTGACGAAATCTTTCGTGTACTTTATCATAAAATATCTTCGCTCTTTAGGAATTAACAACAGAAATGTCATGTTTCTATATGAAGATAAATCTTCTGAAATCCTTAAAAACATTCTCAATGAGAGAAAAGATTATGGCTATAAACTCTTCAGGTACGACTCCACAGAAATAAATGCAAATCAACTTATAAAATTCTGGAAAAAGAACGGTATTCATACGCTGTTTCTTCCTACTGACTCGCCTTTTTCCGATGAAACAAGAAACGAGATTTTCAGAACTGCAGAAGCTAATAAAGTTCACATTTCCCTCATTCCTAATATTTCGCAGAGTGATTATTTCTTCTTTGATCTGGATTACATTGATACACAGCCTGTCTTACATCAGAAAAAATATCCTTTAGATTATTATTCCAATTTTATTTTAAAAAGATCATTTGATGTTATATTTTCATTATTGGTCTTAGTTTTGATTTGTTCATGGTTGTTTCCGATCATTGCATTAATCATTAAATTTAACTCAAAAGGACCTGTTTTTTTTATACAGAAAAGATATGGTTTTCACGAGGAAGTTTTTAACTGCATTAAATTCAGAACAATGATTTTGAATGATGAATCTGCATCGAAAACTACGAGCGAAAACGATTCAAGGATTACCCGGTTTGGTAAATTTTTAAGGAAAACAAGTTTAGACGAGATGCCACAGTTCATTAATGTTTTGAAAGGTGAAATGTCAGTTGTAGGTCCAAGACCTCATATGCTGGCTGTTGACAATTATTACAAACCGAAAATAGGAAGATATACTTTGAGAAGTTTAGTCAGTCCCGGAATTACAGGCCTGGCTCAGGTCAACGGCTTACGCGGAGACTCAGGAAATGTAGAGGCAGAGATGAATAAACGTGTGCTTGCTGATGCTTTCTACGTAAGAAACTGGAGTTTTGTACTCGATTTGATGATTGTTTTGAAAACCATTATACTGGTAGTAGTGGGTGACAAAAACGCCAAGTAAATAAATAAAAAATAGTCTAATTTAGCAGAATGTTAAAAAAGTTTTTTACAGCCATAGGAGAATATATGATTCTTATCGGTAAAGCTCTTCAAAAGCCTCAGAAAATGAGAGTTTTCTGGAAGCTTTTTATGAGAGAAATCAATGATTTGGGGGTCAACTCATTTGGGTTGGTTACTTTCACCTCGATATTTGTCGGAGCTGTGGTTTCTATTCAGATGTTTAATAATTTTGATGCATCTTCGTTCCCAATTCCGACTTCATTTGTTGGGTATGCAACCAAAGCAGTTTTGGTACTCGAATTTGCGCCCACGATCATCAGCCTTATTTTAGCTGGGAAAGTAGGTTCATATATCGCATCAACAATTGGTACGATGCGTGTTTCTGAACAGATTGACGCATTAGATATTATGGGAGTCAACTCTCCAAATTTCTTAATTTTGCCTAAAATCATTGCCTGCCTTATTTTTAATCCCATTTTGATTGCTATAAGTATTGTTTGTGGTATTTGTGGTGGATATATTGCAGGAATTCTAACAGGAAACTGGACAACCGCAGATTACATCACAGGTATACAAATGTATATGCCCAATCTTTTTGTATATTATGCATTTACTAAAACGATTGTATTTGCATTTGTCATTGCAACAGTTCCTTCTTATTTTGGATATTTCGTGAAAGGGGGTTCTTTGGAAGTTGGTAGAGCAAGTACGCAAGCTGTGGTTTGGACGATGGTTTTCATCATTATTTCCGAATTAATTTTAACACAATTAATATTAAGCTGATGATTGAGGTAAAAGATCTTAAAAAGAGTTTTGGTGATGTTGAAGTGCTTAAAGGAATTTCAACCACATTCGAAAAAGGAAAAACCAATCTTATAATCGGGCAGAGTGGTTCCGGAAAAACCGTTTTTCTTAAAAGTTTGCTTAATGTTTATCAGCCCTCTTCCGGAGAAATTCTGTTTGACGGAAGAGACATCAATGTGATGAATAGAGACGAAAAGCAACAGCTCCGCTCAGAAATCGGAACCCTATTCCAAGGGAGTGCTTTATTTGATTCATTGACCGTGGAAGAAAATATTATGTTTCCTCTCGATATGTTTACGAACCTTACTTTTAGAGAAAAGAAAAGAAGAGTTTTTGAAGTTATCGGGCGAGTTCACTTAGATAAAGCCAACAGAAAATTTCCGTCAGAGATCTCTGGAGGGATGCAAAAACGTGTAGCGATTGCCAGAGCAATTGTAAACCATCCAAAATACCTTTTTTGTGACGAACCCAATTCCGGGCTAGATCCTTATACTTCCAATGTAATTGATGATCTTTTGCTTGAAATTACAAAAGAATATAATACTACTACAATTATCAATACTCATGACATGAACTCTGTAATGACGATTGGCGAGAAAATTGTGTATTTGAGATTAGGAATTAAAGAGTGGGAAGGTAATAAAGACATTCTGATCACTGCGGGTAATAAAAACCTGATAGATTTCGTTTATTCATCAGAATTATTCAAAGAACTAAGAGAGTATTTATTAGAAAATAATAAAACCATAGAGAATACAATTTCAAAATTAGACGACAATGAAAAAAATAACTAGTATCGCGTTATTAAGTTTCTCGATTTTTGCATCTGCGCAAATTTCGCTTGCAGCCAAAGCCAATGTTTTAATTCCTACAAGTTCTGCTTCTTGGAAAAACCTTAAAACAGCAGCCAGCAATGCAGTAGAACAAAAAGGAAAAAACATCACTGGCTTCAACGCAGGTTTATCTCTGAAAATTGATCTGCCTACAAGATTATTTCTAATGCCGGAAATCTATTATACCAATTTCAGCAATGAGGTGACAATAGCGAATGACATTAATGCAGAACAAACTACTGTAAAAGCAAAAAGTAGCAGAGTAGATATTCCTGTTTTGGTAGGAGTAAGTCTTTTGGGAGATTTGTTGAGTGCTTATGCGGGTCCGGTAGGAAGTTTTAATCTTGCTAAAGGAGACAATTTCGGTAGTTTTGTACAGAAAGTTGATGCAAAAGAATTTACTGTGGGATATCAGTTAGGTTTCCAAAGTGAAATTAAAAAAGTAATTCTTTCTGCAAAATATGAAGGTGCTTTTTCTAAAGACCAGAGAAAGTACATCAATTCGGTTGCAGGATCTAGCCAGGAAATTAATTATGACAACAGATCAAGTTTATTTATGCTTGGTTTAGGATATAAATTTTAATAAATTAAAATTTCAAACATAAAAAATCCTCAAATTAAATTTGAGGATTTTTGTTTTGATATTCAATCTCTGCTTCGCGCTGTGCGATGATTGCAGCTTGTTTTTCTAATTCTTCTTTATCTTTTTGGAGCTGTTTGAATTCCCTTCTTTGCTGTTCAGCTTTAATTGCGGAGCCTTTACTCACGTAGCCGATCATTCCGCCAATAATAAGTCCGATCCCGATTCCTGCCATGACTCCCATTACGTGGGAAATTTCAATTCTGTTAACCGTAAAATCTGTCGTGAGATAAAATAGCAATGCAGATACCGCTAAAAGGATGAGTCCTGTAATTGATATACCTTTCATAATAATAAGATGTGTTTTTGATATGAATATAACAATTAACTAAATTAAATCTTTCCTCCAGCGTTCTTATAATATTGCAAAGCTTGTGGCAAATCTTTTTGTATTCCCGAAACTCTCGTATCCGGACTTGGATGGGTAGACAAAAACTCTGGCTGTCTTGCTCCAGATGAAGATGCTTCCATTCTGTTCCAAAAAGGAATAGCCTGTCTTGGATCATAACCTGCCATTGACATCAGATATAATCCCATTTTATCGGCTTCAGATTCTTGATTTCTGCCGTATTTTAGCAACACAACCTGAGAACCAATAGGATAAACACTTTGAAAAATAGCTGCTGTTTTTTGATTTTTAATTGCTAATCCTGAAGCTGTACCCAAACCTTGAGCAATCATAGATTGAGAAATTCTCTCATTACCATGACCTGCTAATGCATGAGAAACTTCATGACCCATTACTACAGCTAAGCCGGTTTCATCTTTTGTAATCGGAAGAATTCCTGTATAGACAGCAACCTTTCCTCCAGGCATACACCAAGCGTTTACCTGCTTATCCTGAATTAAATTAAATTCCCATTTATAGTTAGCTAAATCTGCTCCTCTACCAATGCTTGAATAATATTTCTCAGCTGCAGTTTTTATTCTGTTGCCTACATTTTTTACGCTTTGTGCTTGTGAGCCGGTAACAACTTTAGATTCAGTTAAAGTTTGTTTGTATTGTTGTAACGCCATTGCTTCAATCTCCGCATTATTTGCAAATTGAAGAGAAGATCTTCCTGTGATAGGATTTGTTGTACAAGCCACTACTGCTAATGTTATTGCTCCTGCTCCTAAAAGATGTGTTATTTTCATGTTGTGCATATTATAAGTTGAACCTTACAATTTCCATTCCAAAACATAAAAGGTTAATAGATTTGCATAGATTTTGCTATCTAAATAGGAAAATAAAAAAGTATCATGCAAAAATATATTAAAATAATATCCCTTTTTATAGTCGCAGTAACCTTTCAGAGTTGCTCGGCACAAAACACATCAGATCCTCAGATCGTCACCAATTTAGTAAGTTCAGATGAGTTTACTTTTCATGCTGAGAAAGCAAACCCAATGAATTATGATGTGATTAATGTTGTAAATTCTATTCCTAATGCACCTCAACTTCGAACATTTCAGATTTCGGGTGAAAACTACGGAATTGAGATAAAGAAAGGAGTAATGGAAGTTACTTTACCTTACTTTGGAAGAGCTTTTACTTCAACATACGGGAGTTCTGACAACAGCTATAGATTTACATCAAAAGATTACGCAGTTACAAAAACTCAGAGTAAAAAAGGAAATTGGGTTTACAAAATTAAGCCGAATGATGTGAGAAATGTTTCAGATATCAATATTGAAATTTATAAAAACGGAAGAGCATTAACATCAATCAGAAGTAACGACAGACAACCGATTTCTTATGACGGATACATCTCTAAAAATGAAGAAATTAAAGAAAAAAAGATTGACTAATATTAATTTTTATTAAGAAACTTTTCTACAAATAATTTTGCTTCGGTACTGGGATTCGAAACCAACGCTGAAGCATTTTTTTTATGCTCAAGATAAGCTTCTTCAAGCGATTCATTTCTTTTCATCATATTTAAAATATATTCCTGAACCCAATATTCAAAGCGTTTTTCTGATTGCTCAATACGTACTTGTTCAAATCGTTCTGTTTTCTTTTTTAAGTCAATAAATTCATTAATTTTCCGAAAAACATCTTCTAAACCTTCATTGTATAAAGCAGAACCTAATAAAACAGGAACTTTCCAGTCTTTTTCCTTCGAAGGAAGAAAATCTAAGGCTCGTTTGAGCTCGAGTCTTGTATTTTTGGCTTTTTGTAGGTTGCTTTCTTCCACTTTATTAATGAAAATCACATCCACCATTTCCATGATCCCGCGTTTGATCCCTTGAAGTTCATCTCCGCCGCCAATAATTTTTAAAAATAAAAACACATCAGTAATATCCGATACCAGAACTTCAGATTGTCCTACACCAACAGTCTCGATCAAAATATAATCATACCCTGCAGCTTCGCAAATCATCATCGTTTCGAAAGTGGTATTGGCAACACCACCCAGAAAACCGGAACTTGGTGAAGGTCGGATGAAGGCATTTTCTTCTTTAGACAATTCTTCCATCCTTGTTTTGTCACCCAAAATACTTCCTTTGTTGATCGCAGAACTTGGATCAATGGCTAGAACCGCCACTTTTTTACCATTTAAAATAGCCAGTCTTCCAAAATTTTCAATAAAAGTTGACTTTCCTGCACCTGGAACTCCTGTAATTCCCACGCGGATAGATTTTCCGGTGAAAGGCATGATTTTTTTAAGTAAATCTTCTGCCTGATTACGATGCTCAGATTTTTTACTTTCTACTAATGTAATAGCCTTCCCAATCAGGCGTTTATTGCCGGATTGTATTCCTTTTATTAAGTCTTCGGTAGAAAAATTCATCTGATTATTTCTTTTGTCCCTGTAAGATCAGAAGCAACCTTTTTGATTCAATAATTCAAAAATATAAAAATAACCACCAAAAGAAGAGAAAATGAGATATTAATTTTAATGTTTATAAATTAATAATCTTTGTACAAAGCCTTTCGGGAATTGCTTACTTTTGTTATCAATCAAAAATAAACTTCATGAAAAATATATTAATCGCAGGAACTTTTGCAGCTTTTTTATTAGCATCTTGTACCCCGAAATCTACATCAGTAGCCGAAGCTCCAAAATCTATGACCAGTACTGCTGAACAGATCGCTCAAGGAAAAACAATATTTGAAAACTCTTGCAACAGATGTCATAAACTTTACGAACCTACACAATTTACCTCTGTACAATGGGTAGGAATTATGAACTCAATGGCTCCAAAAGCAAAACTGAGTGATGAGCAGCATCAATGGGTTTATGATTATGTAGTTTCTGTGAAAAAATAATCAGATCAATCATTTCATTTCACCAAAAAATAATAATATGAAAAAGTTAGTTTTAAGTATGATCCTGGGTTCGGCTTTCCTGGTATCGTGCGGACCAAAAAGCACAGCCGTCACTGGACCAAAATATACTGCCTCTGAACAATTAGCGCAGGGACAAACCATTTTTGAAAACTCCTGCAACAAGTGTCACAAGCTACCGGATCCTGCAAAACATGATGATCAAGGCTGGATCAAAACTCTGAGCAGAATGGCTCCTAAAGCCAAATTGAATGATGAGCAACACCAAATGGTTTACGATTACTTGATTTCTGTAAATAAGAAATAATCTTTAAAAACAAAAAAGGAGACTTATTTCGTCTCCTTCTTGTTTTTAGATCTTTTGTTGGGCATTTTAGATTTAATAAACTTCTTACGCTCTTTTAAAACATCAAGACTGTGCAATGTAAAGCAATACTTTGCAGCTTCATTTAAAAACTTTAAAGCATTGGGAAAACTTCCCCTTTTTTCTGACAGCAAAGATCTGAAAAACCAAATCGTTGCTTTATCAATCCCTTTTATTTTGAGGGAATATTGAATCAGTTTTTCAGCTTCCTGCAAATCTTCATTATCCAAAAGACATTTGATATAATATTTTGGTGTGTTAAGATTCGTAACATCACATTGCATTGCTTCCTCGAAATAGAGTTTTGCTTTTTCGTAATCAATAAGCATTTCACTATAAATCCTTCCCATCAGACACAGGCTGTCTGCATCTTCAGGATCGTAAGAAAGCGCATAATTCAACGCTTCCAGGCAATCCGGCAAGCTGTAAGGATAATTATCCAAAGCTTCGAAATAATATTTACTTTTAGTTAAGGTCATTTCTGTAGTTTTTTAATTCATTTTTCAGTTGATTTCTTTCTTTTTTAAAAGATTTTTCCTGATGATTCTTTTTAAAATCAGTTCCAGAAAATATTCGGATCGGGTTACCTCTCTGAACATTCAAATGGTTATTCCACGTTTCCTGCATTTGTTTTTCCAATTGCTGAATATGAAATTCCATCACTTTTTCTTTTAGTCTGATCATTGAAATTTTCTTGTTCTCCAATTGCGAACGGGAATCCTGTACGAAAACACTTTGCCCGGTTTTCGGATATGTTGCACGAACGGCGGTTTCTACCTTATTCACGTTTTGTCCGCCACTTCCCTGACTTCTCGCTGTCTGAAACTGAATTTCTTTTTCATTAAATTCAATTTTCTCCAATCCTTCCAGTTCAAAAATTCCGATAAACCAGTTGCTTCTTTTATGGAATTTTCTAAAAGTGCTTTTTCCAATCCATAAAATGCTTCCGAGCCAGGTTGTAAGAAATTCATTTAAATTTTTGCCTTTTAAAAGGAGAGTTGCAGATTTCAAAGTCAGATTTTCATCGCCATTTTCACGGTGAATGATTTCGTAATCTATTGTGTTATTTTTTGCTTCCTCAAGGAAAACCTTCAGAACTTTGGCAACTACCCATTGACATTCTAAAGGTCCTCTTCCTGAGGTTATTTGTATTATTTTGTCCATTGTTTTTAATTTGTTGTCGGTTGATGGTTGTCAGTTGATGGCGTTAAAAATTCTAACAACCATCAACCAAAAACTAACAACCCAATTACTTATCCATCCTCACAATTCTAGGTTGGAAAGTCCCGAGAATATCTACCAATTCACTTTGAGCGCTCATCACTTCATTGATGTCTTTGTACGCCATCGGTGCTTCTTCGGCATTTCCACCCATTAAAGTGACATTCTTTAATTTTAATTCTTTCTTCATGTCATTTTGAGTGAAACGGTTTCTGCATTCTCCTCTCGAAAAAGCCCTTCCTGCACCGTGCGACGCCGAGTTCAGCGATTCTGGATTTCCTTTTCCTCGAACGATAAAACCTTTTGCCGTCATTGATCCGGGAATCATTCCCAACTCATTTTCGTTGGCCGGAGTGGCTCCTTTTCTGTGAACAATCACTTCTTTTCCGTTGTGGATTTCTTTCCACGCAAAGTTGTGATGATTTTCGATTCTGGCTTTTACTCGTCCGCCCACTGCCTTCACCAATCGTCTGTGAATATCGTCGTGACAGGCTGAAGCATAATCTCCTGCCAAATTCATTGCCGTCCAGTATTCTAACCCAAGATGCGTGTTCAAATCCAGCCAGGCGAAGTTTTGTGCTTCTTTCGGCAACGGACATTGTTCTGTCGCAACTCTTGAATAATACTGTGCGATTTCTGCTCCCAATCCACGAGAACCGCTATGCGAAAGGATTCCGAGATATTTTCCTTTTGGAAGATTGATTTGTTTATCTTCTTCCGTAATTTCAACTTCCCCAAATTCCACAAAGTGATTTCCGCCGCCGGAACTTCCCATTTGTTTGATGGCTTTTCCTTTTAATCTTCTCAAAATCGGAATTAAATTGAAAGTATCCCTGTCGAAAATTTCGTGCTCGACATGAGATTTGTGCGTTTCATACATTCCGAATTTTGTATGCTCGGCAAGAGCTTTCTCATATTTATCTCTTGCGCCGTCAAGATATGAAACAGGTGTATCCAAAATATTCAGGCTCATTCTGCAGCCAATATCCATCCCGACTCCGTACGGAATCACAGCATTTTCTACGGCGAGAACTCCGCCGATTGGAAGTCCGTAACCGCTGTGTGCATCGGGCATTAAAGCTCCCTGAGTTGAGATCGGAAGTTTCAAAGCGGTATACAGCTGGTTTTTTGCTTCTTCAGAAATGTTGTTTCCGAAAATCTGGAAAGAGGCCCGGTTGGTGTTGAGCATTCTTTTCTCTGTTTTTCTGGATGAAAGAAGCGCTTCCGCAATTTGTCCGAATGTTAAATCATTATCGAATTTCTCAGGATTTTGCTGGATTTCCTTTAAAAGAGATTTTACATAATGAATATTTTTGGTTGCAAAATTTCTTTTCATCACTTCCAAAGCGATGTTGACGCTCTGATTGTTTGGATATCCTAATTTTAATATATCTTTTCCTTTTAGTTTTAAATTTCCCATTGTTTTTAAATAAGATGTTAGATATTAGACACGACATGTTAGACATTCCCGCATCGAATATTATTTCAACTAAATATTTAGTTGGTTTTTTTGTCACAATAATTTTATGACAAATGTTGATTTGGAGTTGTAGTTCCTAGCCCCGATGGAAACGGCATCCTTTTTTTGCTTTGGCTGGAAAAGCGAGGGCAAAAAAGATACAGTGGACAGCGGGATTAAGCTCCTGATAAAAATGATTTCGGGAAAACTGTTTTGAGTTTGAAATATTGCGCAATAAAAAACCCGAAATCTTACGACTTCGGGTTTTGATATTTCATTATACTGTTGTTCTAAGAATGTACCAAACCACGAAGCCTCGCCTTTGCAAAAGGCAATCCTACTGATGTATGTTGATTGTATTTGAACATTGCTTCGTTGTTTTTTTGTTGGTTGAACTTGATTTTCAGATGCAAAGATATACATTTTTCTGAATATGCAAATTTTTACCAAAAAATACCTGAACAATTTCTTATTCAGGTATTTTATTTATTGTTGAGATTAATCTTTGGAACCCAAACTATCCATTTCATCGTTCATTCCTTTGGTCGGGGAACTGTATGTTCTTTCAGAGCCTAAAAAATAAAGATTGTGTTTTGCTTTGGCAATGATGCCGTTGTACACATCTTCAGGAAGGCCGGAAGTGTTGGCTTGCGTGTTTTGCCGATCTTCAGCCTGTCTTCGCTGGACCTCAATTGCACCTTTATCATTTAAAGCAGCCTTTGCGCGCTGAGCAGCATCAATATCAGGAGCATAAACAACTACATTGATTTTGCCCACACTTTCTCTGCTGTAAGCATCTAACATTTCGTTCTCATTTGCGAAAATATGATTCCAAAAGCCTGTTGTTCTTTCGTCAGTCCGATAATCATCATCTGAAGATTCATTTTCAAATTTAGATTTTGAAACAATAATATCTTCTTCGTTAAATCCCTGATTTTTTAATTCTGATTTGATTTCCTCTGTATCAACAGTTGCCGGAAATACTGAAATTACTGTATAAGCCATAATTAATATTTTGTTATGACTTACAGTACAAATGCCGTGCAAAAAAGAAATTTCTGGTCTGTCTTAACTTAAATTTAAAACAACAGGTTAAAGTTGAGTGACCACTATATCATTTATTTTGTTGTTTCGTCTAAGAATCTATTCAAAATATCGACTGCACATTTTGGCAAATTGGTTCCGGGACCGAAAATAAAATCTGCGCCATTGGCATACAAAAATTCATAATCCTGCTGTGGAATTACTCCACCCACGACAATCGTAATATCTTCTGCTCCGAGTTTTTTTAATTCTTCAACAACCTGCGGAACCAACGTTTTGTGGCCTGCAGCCAAAGAAGATACTCCTAAAATATGAATATCATTTTCTACAGCCTGTTTTGCAACCTCTTCCGGCGTTTGAAACAACGGTGCAACATCCACATCAAATCCCATATCAGCAAAGGCAGTTGCAACCACTTTTGCTCCACGGTCATGACCATCCTGTCCCATTTTTGCCACCATAATTCTCGGGCGGCGGCCTTCTTCTTCTTCAAATTTCTGGGTAAGCAAAAGTGCTTTACCAAAATATTCATTCTTACCTGCATTCATAGCATAAACTCCTTGTATCGTCCTGATATTAGCTTTGTAACGTCCAAAAGTTTCTTCCATGGCATCACTCATTTCACCTAAAGTAACTCTTCTGCGAGCCGCTTCGATGCATAAAGCCAATAGATTTCCATGTCCTGTTTTTGCGCTCTCACGAATTCTGTTTAAGATTTCTTCAACAGCTTCCTTATTTCTTTCTGCTTTTATGAATTCTAATCTTTCAATCTGTTTTCTTCGAACTTCTGTGTTATCAATATCTAAAATCTCCAATTGCATTTGTTTCAACCCTGATTTAAAAGAATTGACCCCAATGATAAATTCTTCTCCGCTGTCAATTTTGGCTTGCTTTACTGCTGAAGCTTCTTCAATTCTCATTTTCGGAATTCCTGCTTCGATGGCTTTGGTCATTCCGCCTTCTTTTTCAACCTCATCAATAAATTTCATTGCTTCTTCAATCATCTGCTGTGTAAGACTTTCGACCAAATTGCTTCCGCCCATCGGATCAACGACATCACAAATCCCACTTTCCTGCTGTAAAATAATTTGAGTATTTCTTGCAATTTTTGCTGAATAATCTGTTGGTAAAGCAATGGCTTCATCCAGAGCGTTTGTATGTAGAGATTGCGTTCCTCCCAAAGCTGAAGATAAGGCTTCAATGGCGGTTCTGGTAATATTATTAAATGGCTCTTGTTCAGTCAATGACCAACCGGAAGTCTGAGAATGAGTTCTTAGCGCCAGAGATTTTGGATTTTGAGGATTAAATTGCTTTAAAAGCTCAGCCCAAATATATCTTGCAGCACGCATTTTAGCGATTTCCATAAAGTGATTCATCCCGATTGCCCAGAAAAAAGACAATCTTGGCGCAAAATCATCAACATTCATTCCTGCTTTTATCCCGGTTCTTACATATTCCAAACCATCTGCAAGGGTGTAAGCCATTTCCAAAACCGGCGTTGCTCCCGCTTCCTGCATATGATACCCTGAAATAGAAATCGAATTGAATTTCGGAATATTTTTAGAAGTATATTCAAAAATATCGGCAATGATTTTCATGGAAGGTGTTGGCGGATAAATGTAGGTATTTCTCACCATAAACTCCTTTAAAATATCATTCTGAATGGTTCCCGAAAGTAAATCCTGAGAAACACCCTGTTCTTCTGCGGCAACAATATAAAATGATAAAATCGGTAAAACCGCTCCGTTCATCGTCATCGAAACCGAAATTTCATCTAACGGAATTTCATTAAATAAAATCTTCATATCCTCCACAGAATCAATTGCAACACCGGCTTTTCCAACATCGCCGACAACTCTTGCGTGATCTGAATCATATCCTCTGTGAGTCGCCAAATCGAAGGCTACAGAAAGCCCTTTTTGTCCGGCTGCTAAGTTTCTTCTGTAAAAAGCATTAGATTCCTCAGCTGTTGAAAAACCTGCGTATTGACGCACTGTCCATGGTTTCTGAACATACATTGTTGAATATGGGCCTCTTAAAAAAGGTGCAATTCCCGGTGTTGTTTTTGTAAGAGATTCATCTTTAACATCTTGTTTCGTGTAAGATGATTTTAGTTCTAAACCATCTTTTTCAAACGGATACACTTCCAGATGCTTTTCTGATATTGTAAATTGGGGATTTTTATTTTGAATTTCCCTTCTCATGAGTTCGGATTTAAGATTTTAAAAATAAGCATTTTTGGATTAATGTTTTGTGATTGATTTTCAACAGGAAATAAATACATTAGATGTTTTAAAATAATGTTTTTAACAACTTTTTATTTTTAAATTATTCTGAAAATAGATAGGATTTAATCCTATTCTCTACTAAATTATTCCCTAGAACTTTCACCGGTTAATACAAAAAGCGAAATTGTATTGCTACAACTTCGCTTTCTAATTTTGATCTCATAAAAGATTTCAAAATATTTATGATGGTCCGCTTTATTTCATATTACTAAATTTTAACGCAAAGTACGTAAAGGTTTTTGACTCCTAACTGTTTATAAGTTCGCAAAGGCGTTCCACTTAGCAAAGATCACAAAGGATTTTCAATTTATTACAAATTACGGATAATCAGAAAAACATTCAACTTAATAAAATTCATTAAAATTATCTTTAGTGATTATTTCCCAAGCTTTCTAATCCCCATTTCATACAACGCAAAAGAAATAAGATCTGCGTTTTCGCTGATGACCTGATCGGTCGCTCTTCCTGCTCCGTGACCTGCATTTTTTTCAATTCTCACTAAAATAGGGTTTGCACATTTCTGCTTTTCCTGCAGCTCAGCTCCAAATTTGAATGAATGTGCGGGAACTACTCTATCATCATGATCGCTTGTAATAATCATCGTTGACGGATAGCAAGTTCCTGCTTTTACATTATGAACCGGCGAATATGATTTCAAATAATCAAACATTTCTTTGTTATCTTCTGCAGTGCCATAATCATAAGACCAACCTGCACCTGCGGTAAACTTATTGTATCTTAACATATCTAAAACACCAACTCCAGGAAAGGCAACTTTAGCCAAATCGGGACGCATTGTCATGGTTGCACCCACCAACAATCCGCCATTTGACCTTCCGGAAAGTGCCATAAATTCTTTTGAAGTATAGCCTTTATTCTGCAAATATTCTCCAGCTGCGACGAAGTCATCAAATACATTTTTTTTCTGCATTTTCGTTCCTGCATCATGCCATTTTTTTCCATATTCTCCTCCACCTCGGATGTTTGGAACGGCATAAATTCCGCCATTTTCCATCCAGATCGCATTAACTACAGAGAAAGACGGCTGCAAACTGATATTGAAACCTCCGTAAGAATAAAGAATTGTTGGGTTTTTACCGTCAAGCTTAGTTCCCTTTTTATAATTAATCATCATCGGAACTTTTGTTCCGTCTTTTGATGTATAGAAAACCTGCTCGGAAACATAATCTTCAGGATTAAATTTCACCTTAGGCTTTTGGTAAACCTCAGATTTCCCGGAATCTGCATTAAATTTGTAAGTCGTTCCCGGTGTGATGTAATTGCTGAAAGAGTAATACATTTCCTTCTCTTTTTCTTTACCGCCAAATCCTGAAACATTACCTTTTCCGGGAAGTGTAATTTCTCTGATTTGCTTCCCTGTTTTGTCAAACTGTTTTACTTTATCAATCGCATCCACCATGTATGTCGCAAAAAAGTAACCGCCACCGCCGGAAATTGATAATACATTTTCTGTTTCAGGGATTACGTCTTTCCAAGTTTCCGGAGAAGGATTTTGGATACTTGTTTTTACCAAACGCATATTTGGAGCATCTTTATCGGTAAAAATGAAAAGATTATCGCCTTCTGTATCTACAACATTCACATTGATGTCAAATCCTTTATTGATCTGAATGAAGTCGCCACCGTTTTTCAAATCTTTTATATACAGTTCGTTTCCATTGGTAGCATTGGCTGCGGAAATGATCAAATATCTCTGGTCTTCAGAAACTCCCGCCCCTAAATATCTTCTCGGAGTTTTGTCTCCCCCAAAAATCAACTGATCGGCAGATTGCTTTGTTCCTAATTTATGATAGTAAACTTTATGCTTATCGGTCATTCCTGACAATACAGTTCCCTCTTTTGGTTTGTCGTAGCTAGAATAGTAAAAGCCTTCATCGCCTAACCAAGAAATTCCACTGAACTTTACATCTACAATTGTTTCATCGATTTGTTTTTTTGTAATTGCATCAATGATGATGATTTTGTTCCAGTCGCTACCACCTTCTGAGATCGAATATGCTGCTAAGTTTCCTTTTTTATTGAAAGATAAACCGGAAAGAGAAGTTGTTCCTTTCTCGGAAAATTTATTCGGATCTAAAAATACTTCTGTAGTTTTTGTTTTATTATCAGTCCTGTATAACACCGACTGCGCCTGAAGTCCGTTGTTTTTATAATAATATGTGTAATCTCCTTCTTTGAAAGGTGCACCAATTTTTTCGTAATTCCAGATGTCTGTTAATTGTTTTTTGATCTGTTCTCTGAAAGGAATTTTAGATAAATAATTCTGACTATAAGCAACTTCTTCATCTACCCATTTTTTGGTTGGTTCAGAATCGTTTTCTAAATCTCTGTACGGATCTGCAACGGCAGTTCCAAAATAAGTATCGGTCTGATCTCCTTTTATAGCTTTAGGATAATTCATTTTTTGAGCATAAAAAGTAGCTGAAAATAATACTCCAGCCGTTAATAAGATTGGTTTGAAATTCATTGTGATGGATTTTCTCAAATTTAAGGAAAGTTGTGGGAATAAAAAAAACTTCCGATTTCTCAGAAGCTTTACAATATTTTAAAGATAAAAAAAATTAATAATTTTCTTCTTCTCCTTTCATTTTCTCAGCATTTTCTGCCATGATTACTGCATCAATCATTTCAGAAATATCACCATTCATGTATGCATCAAGATTGTACATAGACTTGTTGATTCTGTGATCGGTCACTCTTCCCTGCGGATAGTTGTAGGTTTTAATTTTCGCAGAACGGTCTCCGGTAGAAACCATCGATTTACGCTGTGCAGCAATATCTCCGACAGATTTCTGAACTTCAATATCGTATAATTTGGTACGAAGCATTTCCATTGCCAATTCCCGGTTTGCCAACTGAGAACGAGCTTGTTGACAAACAACCACCATTCCTGAAGGTTTGTGCGTCAACTGTACTTTGGTTTCTACCTTGTTTACGTTTTGTCCACCTGCTCCTCCTGAACGAGAAGTCTGCATTTCGATATCTGCAGGATTTAATTCAAAATCAATTTCTTCAGCTTCAGGTAAAACAGCCACGGTAATTGCAGAAGTGTGTACTCTGCCCTGAGATTCAGTTTCGGGAACACGCTGTACACGGTGAACTCCGGATTCGAATTTCATAATGCCATAAACGCCGTCCCCTTCAATTTTTAAAATAAGTTCTTTATAACCTTTCGCTGCTTCATTAGAATCAGTGATTTCATGCTTCCATCCTTTGGTTTTAAAAAACATAGAATAGGCTCTGTAAACATCTTCCACGAAGATTGCTGCTTCATCACCACCTGTACCGGCACGAAGCTCCACAATTACATTTTTGTCGTCGGCAGGATCTTTTGGGATCAAAAGAACTTTCAATTCTTCTTCTAAACCGGGAAGTTTTGCCTGGGCTTCTACTTTTTCTTCTTTAGCCATATCAACTAAGTCTCTGTCTGAACCATCTGCGATGATTTCTTCAGATTCTGCGATATTATCTAAAGCACCTTTATATTGATTGTAAACATGTACAATTTTTCCTAAATCGCTGTATTCTTTATTTAATGAAGAATATTTTTTCTGATCCGAAATTACGTCTGGCTGTATAATAAGGTCTGCAACCTCATTATATCTTTGTTTTATAGCTTCTAATTTTGGAATTAATGACTTAGACATATTAAAAATTTAGTATGCAAAGATACGGATTTGATGATTAATAAAAAAAGCTCATTTTCATGAGCTTTTGTAAATTTCAATTTGATATTTGGAATTAAGATTTATTGAACAATCATTTTCTGAATGGCAACTCCGTTACTTGTTTTTAGATGAACAAGATAGGTTCCTGCGGGATAATTTGCTTTTAATTCATAGGTTCCGTCTTCATTTTTTAATTTAAATGAATCCATTTTCTTACCACTCATGTCATAAATGGAGATTTCTCCGTTTTTGGCTTTGTGATAAATCAATTTAGCCAAACCGTTTTTCACAGGATTATCTGCAATCTGAAGCGATAATCTTTTATCTAAATTTTCCTCAGCTGTAGATAAAGTCGTGAAAGGATTTCCGTAGATTCTAAATTCTCCTGGTTGAAGTGTGATGGGAGCTGTAGTTGAAGCTACATTAAAAGTTGAATTATCCATCAAGTTTTGCCATTGACCAGTAAAAGGAAAATAAGGAACTACGTTTTTAGCCGAAGTATCGTAATTTGCTAATACAACCACATTTTTCACGCCTGCTGCTAATAGAGGATCATAAATATAAATTCTTGTAATAAGGCCGTTCGGATCGTTCGTTAAGTTATTTGATTCTACTGTGTAAGTTTTAGATCTGAAAACAGGATGTGCGTTTCTAATATTAATAATCTGCGCCCAAGTATTATAAATAGCTTTTCTGTTTGTATTCGTATCATAACCCAAAGTGAAAGCAACAGGTTTTTCGTCTGTACGACAATTGTTATTAATTGTTCCATCTGCACATCTGTTGATGCTGAATTCATATCCCAATTCTCCAAACTGCCAAATCATCTTTGGCCCGGGAATAGTGAAAAATGTAGCACCGAAAGTTTTCATTCTTTCTAAAGAGGTATTCAGATTCGTTACATTATAAGTTCCGTTTACAGCACCATATGCAAGATTTTTAAACATTAACCTTTCTTCATCATGGCTTTCACCATAACCCACACCATGCATATTGGTAAACCCGTGAAGTTCATGATCCATTCTGTCAAAATTGCTGTTTTGGCTATATCCCATTGTATTTTGGTTGTAAGATCCGTTCTGGTTATTCCAAAGCATTACCCCTTTTCCTTCTGCCACTCTGTAATTTGCCCATTGCTGCTCTTCTGCATCTGTTCCTAAATGTTCAAAGATCATATAAGAATTTGGATCGATTGCCCACTGTTGATCTGCATACGCTTTTAGAATATCTACTCTGTCTTGCTGGTAAGCATTGGTACATGCTTCATCATTTGCAGAACAATTTTGAGTAAAACCTTTGGTTAAATCCCAACGAAAGCCGTCAACTTTATATTCTGTTAACCATTGTTGTAATGTTCTTTCAACATAATATTTTGTTGCTGAACTGGTATGGTTAAAATCATTAAAAACATTATAAGAATGCTTTGGAACGGTATTAAAATAAGGATTATTTGCAGCAACGTCTCCGTAACCGTCTCCATCAGGATCTACATTCCAAAGTCTTACCAAAGGTGATCTTCCTGTAGCATGATTAAATGCTACATCTAAAATAACCGCAATACCGTTTTGATGGCATACATCTACAAATTCTTTGAATTTTTCAGGAGTTCCGTACGCTTTATCTAAAGCATAATGGAAGGATGTGTTATATCCCCAAGAAAGATTCCCTTCAAATTCCATAATTGGCATCAGTTCAATCGCATTGATTTTTAAATCTTTAAGATAATTTATCTTATTAATTAATGACTGCCAGTTTTTTTCCTGTGTAAAATCTCTTAAGAGTAACTCATAGATAATTAAATTATCTTTATTGGGTCTTGTAAAGTTGGTAACCTGCCAATTATAGGCTGTCTGTCCTGTTGTGAAAGTAGACACTTCAAAGCCTTGTCCGGCCGGAAATGCAGGTAAATTAGGATAGGTGGCTGCAGAAATATACTGATCATCATAAGACGACAAAATCTGAGGAGAAAAAGGATCTGCCACTTTTTTCAGATCATTGGTTCTGTATTGGAAAGTATATAATTGCTGAGGAGTTAATCCGCTTAGTTCGATCCAGTACAAATCAGGATTTGTGGTGTCTCTTTTCATTAGATAGGCATCATTCACCGCCCAGTTGTTGAAACTTCCGATCACATGAACGAAACTCTTAAATGGAGCATACAAAGCCAAACCAACTTTTGTATTGTCCGCAGGATTATAATTGATTCCCTGTCTGATCCAGCTCGGAATTGCCTGAGAAACTACATTTCTAGGAACCTGCAAAGTGAATGTTGCATTTTTTATAGTTCCATTTGCAGTAGAAATCAGTTCCATGTCTGCATCTGCAGTTACTGTATAACTATAAGTATATGAATTGGAAGGCGTTGAAGTAGAATGTACAACTGTACCATTTGCCTTTAACTGAAACGTTGCATTAATGTTTGTCGTAGCAGTAATATTTATTGCATTTCCTGTAGGAACTGATGTGAGGCTGTTTGCAGCTGGGTTTGTTAAATTTAAATTTAATGTTCCTACATTCACAAAAATATCGGGTGATGTCTGATGGTTTCCTGTTTTAGTTTTAAGTAAAAAGCCAAATCTGCCAATTCCTGTACGTCCATAAAATGAAGTAGGAGTAAACGTTAAAGAATACGTGTCTGTAACTGAATTGTAGGCCAGTTTATTTAACTCATTAGAATTTGTCCAGCTTCCGTTAGTAGGGCAATCCTGGCTGTTCGCATAGCTCTGATCTAGTGACCAAGTCCAGATATAGATTGCATTGTTGGCAACTCCCCAAGCAGTTTCGTCTATCTGATTTCCGGGAACAGATAAAGTAATCTGATCGGTCTCATTAAAAGGATTTGGTGAAATTGTGTAGCTTATTTGCCCAAAAACGCAGACAGCAATAAATACCAAAAATAACGAATATAGTTTCTTCATATGAATATTTTTTTGTTAAATATAAAACAAATACTGCAATTTTATGAATATTTTTTTGAGATTACTATTCATCAAATACTATTCTGAAAAACTCTGCTTCTGTGAAAGCCTTTAGAATACAAGAATCTTTTGGTTTAAAACTTTTAATCATGATTAATAAAAGAATAATATATCTGGTGAAAAAAGAAACGCTTGTATGAATTCTCTAGAAAAGAGAAACCACCGATAAAATCAGTGGTTTTATATATGTTGTTTTGCTATGATATCACTTTTCCAGAATTAAGGTGAAAAAGCGATGACATTCATTAATGATGTCCGTGGTCGTGCCCGTGGCTATCGTGTAATAAAGGACCGTGACCTTTAGGCTGGTTGAAGATTACTTCAACACCTTCCTGCTCGGTAATTAGTTTTCTTCTGATATCTTCAGGATCGAAAGGCTTTACCTTACCAAAATATTCTTTCAAACCTTCTGTTAACCACAATGGGATAACGAAACCAAAAAACATAAAAATACACCAGAATCCCACTAGGAACATTGTAACAAAGTAAATTGTCCAAAGGAACTGATAAAACGGCCAAAATGCTGATAACATCATCTTTCTTATAGATTTTAGGCAAAAATAGGATTTTTTTCTTTTTCATCAAAAGATATAGAACCCAAATTTTGCAATTTGTTTTTATTTTAAACTAATTATTGAGATGTTAGATGTTAGATTTTAGATTTTAGACTACAGTTGCTACTCTAAAATTCTTACATGTAACTTTCAAACTTAAAATTTTAATGAGCAAGATTTGCGAAGAAGTCATTTCCTTTATCATCAGTAATAATGAATGCGGGGAAATCTTTTACTTCAATTTTTCTTACTGCTTCCATACCTAATTCCGGAAAATCTACTACCTCAACCGACAGAATATTTTCTTTAGCTAAAATTGCAGCCGGACCGCCTATCGAACCGATGTAGAAACCTCCGTATTTATGACAGGCATTGGTAACATCAGTGGTTCTGTTTCCTTTTGCCAGCATAACCATACTGCCGCCATGACTTTGGAATTCGTCAACATATACATCCATTCTTCCGGCCGTAGTTGGACCGAAACTTCCTGACGCCATTCCTTCCGGAGTTTTTGCAGGTCCTGCGTAATAGATCGGGTGATTTTTGAAATATTCAGGCATTGGTTGTCCTGCATCTAATAATTCTTTGATTTTTGCGTGAGCAATATCTCTTGCAACGATCAAGGTTCCATTCAATTTTAATCTTGTTTTGATAGGATATTTAGAAAGTTCAGCCAAAATTTCCGGCATTGGTTTATTCAGATCAATATCAACCGCTGCTTCTAAATGTGGCGGTGTTGCGGGTAAAAATCTTTTAGGATCTTGCTCCAGTTGTTCTAAGAAAATACCTTCTTTGGTGATCTTACCTTTAATATTTCTGTCAGCCGAACAGGAAACTCCCATACCGACCGGGCAAGAAGCCGCATGACGAGGCAATCTGATCACTCTCACATCATGTGTTAAATATTTTCCACCAAACTGAGCACCGATTGCACTTTCCTGACAGATTTTCTGAACTTTTGCCTCCCATTCCAGATCTCTGAAAGCCTGTCCCGCTTCATTTCCTTCAGTAGGAAGATTGTCATAATATTTTGCTGATGCTTTTTTTACCGCTGCTAAATTTGCTTCAGCCGAAGTTCCACCAATTACCAACGCTAAATGATAAGGCGGACAAGCCGCTGTTCCCAAGTCTGAAATTCTCTCTCTTACAAAAGCTTCAAGAGATTTTTCGTTCAGTAAAGATTTTGTTTTTTGATATAAGAAAGTTTTGTTGGCAGAACCTCCACCTTTCGTCAGAAACAAAAATTCGTAGTAATCCCCTTTTTTAGCATAAATATCAATCTGCGCAGGAAGATTTGAACCAGAATTTTTCTCTTCAAACATCTTCAAAGGAACGACCTGAGAATATCTTAAGTTTCTTTTTTGGTAGGTATTGTAAATTCCTTTGCTTAAATATTCGCCGTCATCAACTCCCGTGTAAACATTTTCACCTTTTTTACCCATTACGATTGCCGTTCCTGTGTCCTGACACGATGGAAGTGCCCCTTCTACAGCAACAGCGGCATTTTGTAATAAATTATAGGCAACGAATCTGTCATTATCTGTAGCTTCAGGATCATCAATAATTCTCCTCAAACTTTCCAAATGGGAAGAACGAAGCATGAAAGAAACGTCTGCCATTGCTTCTTCTGCCAATAACTCAAGACCTTTAGGATCGATGGTTAAAACTTCTCTTTCGCCATGCTGTTCAATTTTCACATATTCTGAAGTCAATTTTTTATAAACCGTGTCGTCTTTTAGAATTGGGTAAGGATCCTGATAGTTAAATTCCATGTTACTTTTATTTTCGGTGCAAAAATACATCTTACTCAAAAAAACATAATTAAAAATAAGTAATTGAAATTGATATTTATAATGATTATAAATTGCGAGGTTTTTTATTATTGAGTAATTTTATAGAAACTTATTTTAACCAAAATAGTCGCATTTTTTCATTCATTTTGAACTATTTACGTTTATTACTTGCTGAGATTCCTACGGAATGACAAAATGATCTGATAATTTTTGTGGTTAAAATTTGTGATAAAAAATTAAAACTGAACAGATAAAATTTCAATCACAATGAATTACAGAATAGAAAAAGACACGATGGGCGAAGTGCAGGTTCCGGCTGATAAGTTTTGGGGAGCACAAACCGAACGTTCAAGAAACAATTTTAAGATTGGTCCGGAAGGCTCTATGCCACATGAAATTATTGAAGCATTTGCATATTTGAAAAAGGCAGCTGCATTTACCAATACAGATTTAGGGGTTTTAGATGCTGGAAAAAGAGATATGATTGCCCAGGTTTGCGATGAAATTTTAGAAGGCAAACTGGATGATCAATTTCCGTTGGTAATTTGGCAAACAGGTTCCGGAACACAATCGAATATGAATGTGAATGAAGTGATTTCAAATAAATCTCACGTGAACAATGGAGGAACTTTAGGTGACAAATCTGAAGTTCATGCCAATGATGACGTGAATAAATCGCAGTCTTCAAACGATACGTATCCAACTGCAATGCACATTGCAGCTTATAAAAAGGTTGTTGAAACAACTATTCCTGCAGTTGAAAAACTCAGAGATACTTTAGCTGAAAAAACAGAAGCTTTTAAAAATATCGTCAAAATCGGAAGAACACACTTGATGGATGCCACTCCACTGACTTTGGGACAAGAGTTTTCAGGATACGTTGCTCAGTTGAATTATGGTATTAAAGCTTTAAAAAATACTTTACCACACCTTTCTGAATTGGCTTTAGGAGGAACTGCAGTAGGAACCGGCTTAAATACACCACAAGGTTACGATGTAAAAGTTGCAGAATACATTGCTAAATTCACTAATCTTCCATTCGTAACAGCAGAAAATAAATTTGAAGCTTTAGCGGCTCACGATGCCATCGTAGAATCTCACGGAGCTTTAAAGCAATTAGCGGTTTCTTTATACAAAATTGCTCAGGATATCAGATTATTGGCTTCAGGACCACGTTCTGGGATTGGGGAAATTCACATTCCAGAAAACGAGCCGGGTTCTTCAATCATGCCAGGAAAAGTAAATCCTACACAGAATGAAGCTTTGACGATGGTTTGTGCTCAGGTTTTAGGAAACGATACTACGATTTCTTTTGCAGGAACGCAGGGAAATTATGAGCTGAATGTTTTCAAGCCAGTGATGGCTTATAATTTTTTACAGTCGGCTCAATTAATCGCTGATGCATGTATCTCATTTAATGATCATTGCGCTGTTGGAATTGAGCCCAACCAAGAAAGAATTAAAGAATTGGTAGATAAATCTTTGATGCTGGTAACTGCACTGAATACGCATATCGGTTACGAAAATGCTGCAAAAATTGCAAAAACTGCTCATAAAAACGGAACGACATTAAAAGAAGAAGCTGTAAATCTAGGTTTTGTAACTTCTGAACAATTTGATGAATGGGTGAAGCCGGAAGATATGGTGGGAAGTCTGAAATAAATTTTTAGAACTTTAGATAATTGATAGAACCTCCGTGAACTGTATTTCACGGAGGCTTTTTTTAATTTAAACCGGCTGATTCACCTGATCTGCAAAATACTGTTCCAAATCTTTCAACGTTTCCGGATTGGTTTGAATATCTTTTACCTGCTGACCTTTATTAACGACCACAATTCTGTTACAAACTTCAGTCGTATGCGCAAGATCATGACTTGAGATTAAAAAAGTAACACCACTTTGTTTCGCTAATTCTTTAATCAAATTCTTCAGTTTAATCTGTGTGGAAGGATCAAGATTGGCAAAAGGCTCATCCAGGATTACGATTTCAGGATTTCCGATGATAGCACCTACAATTCCTACTTTCTTTTGGTTTCCTTTGGATAAATCTCTCACATACTTTCCGGAGTTGATGATTTCACCACTGAAAAGATCATGAAACTGTTTCAGAAACTCATCTACAGAAGCTTTGTTCTGACCTCTCAATTCCCCAATGAAATAAAAATATTCTTCAGGTGTCAAATATCCGATCAGAAAAGTGTCATCTACGAAAGCGGCAACTTTAGATTTCCAGGCTTCAGATTCATTGACTTTGATTCCGTCTATGCTTACAAAACCTGTTGTTGGCTGTATTAAATCAAGCATTAAGCTAAAAAGAGTGGTTTTTCCTGCTCCGTTGTTCCCTACCAAACCGAAGGTTTCTCCTTTTGGAATTTCAAGATTTTCGATATTAAGAACCGTTGCGTTTCCGTATTTTTTTGATAAATTATGTATCGTAATCATGGTATTAATTTTTAGATTTGAATGCGTCTAGTGTACTGTATTTTTCGCTTTTGTACTGTTTTACAATAATGTCGAATATTTTTTCTCTGAATAAGAATCCTATCAGTCCCAAAGCTGCAATACTCATTACAGCGGCTGTCATTCCGAAGAAATATTTTGTAGCTCCAAAAACAGCCATTGGCAAAAGCATTTTAGGAATTAATAGAAGCAGACTTTTCATGTTGAAACTGTTCTTCTGCCCCATTACTTTTTCTTTAGAATTAAGATCAATTTGCGTTTTGGTATACGCTCCGGACCACAATGTAAATTGAGAGTTTACTCCGATGTTGTACAATCCGGCAGCGAAGAAACTAAAGTACACTTCCCAGCTTATGAATGCATAGAACAATGCAATCACCATCGAAACTGCGGTTACAATATTGATGAGCCACCATTTTGCTTTCAGATATTCTTTGTAAGGAACATTCAGTGTCATCATCAGCGGATAATAAGAGCTGTCGAAAGAAGGCACTCTCTGACCAAACAGAAACTGAAAACCACCCGTTACAAACAGACCCATAAACATCATCATATAAGGTGTTTTGTAAACAGATGAGGTAAACATTAGCAGTCCGTAAAAAACAAACATAAAACTTCCGATAATGATGCCTTTTGTAACTTTATTTCGTCTCAGCATTTTGATATCATTATTAATGAAACTTCCGATGGCTCCATATTTATTAAGGAAAGCAATGTTTTCTGTTTTACCGAAGGTTTTTTTGTCTTCCAACCCCTGATCGAGATAGAATTCTTTGTAAATATATCTGAAACAGATCCACCATAATCCTGCAAATAGCACAACTGGCAATAAGACGACATAAGGCTGTGCATAAAATGAATAGAAAAACCGTTCGGAATACTCTAAAACAGGAATGATATTATAATATCCCAAGCCTACGATCACCGCAAAGACAATTCCCACAGCGATGGCAACATTCTCTCTGTTGTTGACCAAAATATTGATGAAATTATTAAGATAGAACAACAACGACAATGCAATAAACCAACCTAAAGTTCCTAAAAAACCATATCCGCTGAAAAGACAAATGGCGGTAAATGTCACCAGGAAAAAAGAATTCATCCAGCTGAGTGGCGAGATAAAAGTTTTGATTAAAATATAATTAACCAAAGTTTTCTTAGGAATATTAAGCGTGAGAAACGGCTTGATATTTTGCGTAGACATCTGCTGAAAAAGATATTTGAAAATAAGATCTGCCGCCCACAAAATAATCATGAATTTTGAAACAACTTTGACAGGATCCTGTTCCATTTCCTTCCTAACAAAGAAAAAAGCCAGGAAAGCCGCACCAATACAGTATGCTACAATCGACAGAATTCCCAAAAAACGGAAGATCTTCATTGCCAGATTAACTCCAACCGAACTGCCACGAAAAAAACTTTTGATTTCTAACCTCAGAAACTGTACAAACATAGTTTACTTTTTTACATTAGTAAATATAATGTAGTTTTTGTTACAGTATTTATGCAAAAAATGGAATATCGATGTGGTAAAGATGTCTTAATAAAATAAAAACTGTTTGGTTACAACTGGTATAATTTGCAATAATCAGAAAATTATTCTGTTTAAAATGAGGTGATTTGGAATGAGCCAGAAGTCAGGTTATAGTAAAACTTTATGAAGTAGTTTTTAGTTTTAATCTTCTTATAGATCGGTTTTTATCCTTACAACCTATAAAAAAGCATAACAAAAATAATCATAAATAATTTTTAAATTAATTTTCTTATTCCAATACATCCAACTCTTTCTTAACCAATCAATTCTCTCGCCTGCGCCATTGCCGCCTCCGTAATCTTACTTCCGGAAAGCAGCTGCGCAATCTCATTCAATTTTTCTTCTTCACTTAAAGTGATGATGGTAGATTGCGTTTTACCGTTGATATCTTCTTTCACGACTTTGTAATTATCATTTCCTTTTGCAGCAACCTGTGCTAAGTGAGAAATGACGATCAGCTGCATATCCTGAGACATTTCACGCATCAGATTTCCGATTTCTTCGGCTACTTTCCCGGAAACTCCCGTGTCAATTTCGTCTAAAATAAGCGTAGGAAGCATATCACTTTCGGCAATGATTTTCTTAACCGCCAACATCACACGAGATCTTTCGCCACCAGAAATGGCAGTCTGAATCGGTTTTAAAGGAAACCCGGAATTTGCCTGAAATAAAAGCTGGATATTTTCTTTTCCAAACTGATTAAACTCCGGAATATCGGTTAGTTCGATATCAACTTTTGCTTTTTCAAGACCTAATTTTTTCAGTAAATCTTCCGCCTTTTTAATGAAGACCGGAACATTTTTCTTTCTGTTTTTAGAAAGTTTTTCGGCTAAAGAATGAAGTGATTTTTCTTTTTTAGCGATGTTGACTTCAATCTCAGCAATATGGACTTCAATTTCTGCCGTTCCTTTTTGTTCACCTGATAATTGATCCCTGATTTCTTTTAATTCGTTAATATCAGAAACGTTATGCTTCAGAAATAATGCATTGATTTTATTATTCAGTTCTGAAAGTATCACTAAATTTTCCGGATTGATTTCAATTTTTTCGGCTTCGTCTTCCAATTCTGAGAGAATATCTTTCATTTCAACAAAAGAGCCTTCCAGCCTTTCATCCAGTTCAGAGAAAGAATGGGACACTTCGGCAATTTTTGATAACTTATTTTTAGCTTCATTAAAGAAAGAGAGAATTCCAATTTCTTCCTGATGGAACCTTGAGAGAATCTGAGCAATATTTTCAGAAATCATCCCAGCATTTTCCTGTACAGAAAGCTGATTTTGCACCTCATTATAATCTATATCATCCAATTTTATATCTTCCAGCTCATTCAGTAAAAACTGTTTGTAATCGGTTTCTTTTGTATTTTCTGATAGTTGTGTCTGGAATTTTTTGAGCTGAGTTTTTAAACTTTGAAATTCTGAAAAGTCCTGTTGATAATCTTCAATAATCTTTTTATTATCCGACAGTCCGTCAATAATTTTAAACTGATAATCTGCGGTAAAAAGATTTGAAGTTTCAAACTGCGAATGAATATCAATTAACTGTGAAGTCAGTTCTTTCAGCACGTCCAAAGTTACCGGAACATCATTAATAAATGCTCTTGATTTTCCCGAAGGTAAAATTTCCCGTCTGATAATCGTTTGATGTTCGTAATCGAGATCATTTTCGATAAAGAATTTTTTGAATTGGTTATTCAGGTCAAACTCTGTTTCGACAATACTTTTTTCTTCGGTTTTTGAGATTGATTTTAGATCTGCTCTCTCTCCCAAAATCAATCGAAGTGCTCCCAAAATGATTGATTTTCCGGCTCCGGTTTCTCCTGTAATTACCTGTAAACCATTTTTCAAAGACACATCTAATGCATCAATGAGGGCAAAATTTTTAATGTATATTCTCGAAAGCATGATAGGTGGCAGATTTCTTTGTACTGCAAATATAAAATTTTAGAATTCAGAATTCAAGAATCGGGTATCTTACTTCCACTTATTCCATCTGCTATCTGTGTACTTGGGTGCAAAGATAATCATCAGTTGTTTCAGGTCATTTAAAACAATTCCACCATTGTTACCAGAATTGAATATGTTGAAAATCTCATCATATTTCGTATTGATAAATGTATTAAAGAAATAATTCTGCTGAAAAGAATTTTCATAAACCTTCAGCTGCATCAAAGCATCGAAAATAATTTTTTTAGACTGCGTTTGATCCTGATTAAACATACCGTCTAAACCCGCTCTGTGATAGGTATACATATTTTGACGAAGCTGGCTCATGTTCGGGTTCAAAATTTCTCCGATCAGAATCGAACGGCTTCGCGGATCATTAATCTGTCCCCAACCGTCATACCCTCTATTCTGAGAATTCTGGGCAATCTGCTGTGCTTTTGTAAACCACTGCGTTCCGCCGGTAGACTGGAAACTGTCTGCATCATAACCCAAAATCAGGTACACATAAAAACTGATGACATCTATTAAATTTTTTCCGGAAAACTGTCTTTCGTTAAAAATCAAATTTTCGTTTTCTACATATTCAAAAGCAAATTTCTGATCCTGAAGATTTAAAAGCGGAGATTCGTAAGTTGAGCTGAAAACCGGACGAACTGCCTGAACGACAATCTGGGCAGTGTATCTGTTGCCATCTCTGCTAGACAAAACGATGGCAAAATTTGATTTAATTTTTTCGAAATTCTGAAGCTTTTTGCCCGTCCAGCTTGTATTGTTGATGAAGTCTCTGAGACTTTTCTCCAACGCCTTAAATGCCTGTTGATTACTTCCCTGAATTTGTTGAGAATTTACCTGTACTGTAGCCAAAAGTTCCTGAGAGAAACTGAAATTGAAAAACAGAAGTAAAAATAAAAGTATCGTATATTTTTTCATGTATAGCTAAATATTGTTTTAAAGATTATATGTTATCACTTATATAAGTATTTTGAGAATCAAAATCAATCAAAGCGGTTTCATTATAATCTAAATGTTGAGAACGGAAATTTATAAAAATTATTTTAAAATCTGAGCTTCAATATAATCGAGAATATCTTTTGCTACATTTTCTTTTGATTTCAGTTCAAACTCTATTTTATCAGTTTTGGTGAAAATTTTTATTTTGTTCGTGTCATTCTTAAAGCCTGCACCATCATCACGAAGGGAATTGAGAACGATCATATCCAGATTTTTCTTTTCCAGCTTTCCTTTTGCATTTTCTTCTTCATTCTGAGTTTCAAGAGCAAATCCTACCAGAAACTGATGTGCTTTTTTCTCGCCCATTGTTTTCAGAATATCCGGATTTTTAATCAACTCGATGGTTAAGGTGTCATCATTTTTTTTGATCTTTTCTGTAGCAACTTCCTTGGGAGCATAGTCTGCAACGGCTGCACTGGCAATTCCTACATCAATTCCATCATAGTATTCAAATACTTTATCAAACATTTGTTTTGCAGAAGTAACTCTGTGGATGCTTATGTTTTCATGCTTAGAATTCAAAGATGTCGGTCCTGAAATTAAAATCACTTTTGCACCTCGTTTTGCAGCTTCTTCAGCTATAGAAAATCCCATTTTTCCTGAAGAATGATTGCCTATAAATCTCACAGGATCGATCGCTTCATAGGTTGGTCCCGCAGTTATCAAAACTGTTTTACCAGCTAAGGTTTCACTATTTAAACTAAAAAAATCTTCTACCGCTTTTGAAATCGTTTCCGGCTCTGCCATTCTTCCCTGACCAACCAGTCCGCTTGCTAACTCACCGCTTTCTGCAGGAATTACCATGTGACCGTAATCTTCTGCCAATTCTAAATTTTGTCTGGTTGAAGGGTGTTGATACATATCCAGATCCATTGCAGGAGCAATAAAAACAGGACACTTTGCAGACATATAAGTCGCAATGATTAAATTATCACAAATCCCATGAACCATTTTGGCTAAAGTATTTGCCGTACAGGGAGCCATAATGATGACATCTGCCCAAAGCGCCAATTCTACATGGCTGTTCCATGTTCCGTTGTCGCCATAAAAATCTGTATAAACCGGATTTTTAGATAAAGTGGAAAGACTCAGCTTTGTTACAAAATGCTCTGCATCCTGAGACATGATTACCTGAACTTCTGCACCTTTTTTCACAAAATCTCTGATAAGAAAATGAATTTTGTAAGCGGCAATTCCACCAGAGACGGCAATAAGAATCTTTTTCCCGGAAATATCCATGTAGATTATTTTAAAGCACTAAAATACTTCTTTTTTGTAAGACCTGAAACTTACAGCAACAGCAAAGGTCATAAAGAAAATAATTTCTTTATGACCTTCATGTATAAAAATCACCTAAGTGATTAGTTTCTCTCTTCAGTCTTTCTAAAGTACACTTCACCGTCTAGCCATTCCTGGATAGCGATAGAAGTTGGCTTTGGAAGTTTTTCGTAATGTTTAGAGATCTCAATCTGTTCTCTGTTTTCAAAAACTTCTTCCAATGTAGAATTGTGAACCGCAAACTCGTCAAGCTTATTGTGTAATTCTGTACGAATTTCTGCGTTGATCTGCTCAGCTCTCTTCCCCATGATAACAATAGCTTCATAGATTGAACCTACTTTCTCTTCAATCTTATCTTTATCGTAAGTAATAGTATTTACTTCTGCTTTTGTATCTTTTACACTCATTTTCAGAAAATTATTTATTTATAAGGTGGCAAATTTACGAATTATCTTTGGATTCTGAAAGTCGCTGCGGGCGGAGGTGTTTGCAACGCTGCGCTGTCTCTCTGAATCTGCATTGCCTGCTTTTCGTTAGACACCTGATCTTTGATTTGCTTTTCAGTTTTTGAATCTTCAGCCATTTTTTCAACCATCTTTTTTTGTTTGGCTGTTAGTATGGCAATTCTTTCCTCTGTTTGTTTTTTTACGATAACAAAATCTTTCTTTTCCTTTTCCAGTTTCCCTCTAAGATCTAAAGCGGTCTTAGAATATTCTGTGTTCGGAAGTTCTTTTTCAACCATTCTTGTGAAAGACAGTGCTCTTTCGATACGCTCATCTTTCAATTCGTAAACAGAGTTTTGTGCCAAAAGATAGCGAGATTTCATCATATAATCATAGATCTTCGGACGAAGCTTTGTACTTGGAAAATCTTCCAAAACATTTTCAAAAGCGACATCTGTAGATTTATAATTAGCCATTTTGTAATACTGCTTAGCATTTTCGTAGGCTTTAAATTCCAATTTATAGGAAAGCTCATCAATCAACGTATTGATGTTTTTTGATCTTTCAGAATTCGGGTAATTGGTCAGGAAATCCTGAAGCTCATTAATCGCCAATTCTGTACTCGTCTGATCTAAGTTATAATCCATAGAACCATTGTAGTAACACAAAGCAGACATATATGACGCCTCTTCTTTTCTGTTATCCTGAGGAAAACTTACCGCAAAATTTTTGAACTGATGACCTGCCAGTTTGTAGTTTTTATCGTAATAATTGGCATACGCAGAGTTGAAAACCACGTTTGGGGCATCATCTGTACCTGCAACAAGATTGGGAAGTCTGTCGTAAAGAGCCAAAGCATTTTTCCATTTCTTTTTAGCGAAATTTTCATTTGCAGCCTTTAGGATAAAAGTTTTATCCGCGCTTTTCATCGCTTTGTCTTGCTGACTGGTGCACGCCGAAATGACAGCTATCGCAAAAATACCTAAAATATATTTCTTCATATAAAGTTCAACAGTTGTCGGTTTTACCGACCTATTAATTTGCAAAAATATAACTTTTTTGCTAAAAGATTTTTTTTTATGATTATTTAACGCAAAATTAGTCGGCTGCGTATCCCAAAACGGCAAAAATATTCATCAGAAGATTCATTCTCACTTTTTTTTCCGCTTCTTTGATGTAAGCTTCTTCGTCTTTATGAGGAACATACAGTTCGTAGAAATTTTTATTACGAATCACAAAAAGGGTAGATCCAATAATGGTTGTCAGAATATCTTCAGGTTTTGGAGTAAAGGTGAAAACTCCGGAAGTCACCCCTTTTTTAATGACATCGTCTAATTTTTTAACGAATAACTGATAAAAATCAAGAAGCTCATCTTTAAGATTTTCCGTGTGACGCAATTCCTGAGTTACAAAACCATGGAAATAATTATATTTGAAAAGCTGTGCAACTATATATTTGATCATTTCTTTCATCTGCATTTCGGCTTTTCCTTCTTTAATGGTATCTGCAAATTCAGAAAAATTTTCTCTCGTTTTCAACACCCGGTACTGATAAAGATAAGACATCATCTTTTCTTTTGAGCCGAAATAATATGAAATCATTGCCACATTAATGTTGGCTTTTGAGCTAATGTCTCTTACTGAAGTACCCTCGTAACCCTTCTTTGCGATTAACTCTTCAGCGATATTTAATATATGTATTTGTTTGTCGGTAAATTTTTTTCCCATGTATGCCGTTTTAGTAAAGTTAAGAAATTATTACGCATTTTATAAACGAACGTTTAATAATTTTTAGTGACATTTTATTTGTTGTATTTTTGATTATGAATTTTTTTGATTTTCATCATCATAAAATAAATTTTCCTTTCGGAATTTATAATCTGCAAACAGGAAGCCAACCTTCCGGCAATTTATATTCGGCAGGTATTCATCCTCATGATATCCAGTCCGAAAATACTGAAAATCAATTCAAATGGTTACAATCTGTTATCAATGAGAATTGTTTTGCAATTGGCGAGTGCGGACTTGACGGATTAATTTCTGTAGACAGGAAAATACAGGAAGATGTTTTTTTAAAGCAAATTCAGCTGGCAAATGAGATTCGAAAACCTTTAATCATTCATTGTGTAAAGAAATTTTATGAAGTTATTTCTTTCCGAAAAAAATCTGAACAAGCAATGATTATTCATGGTTTTAATAAAAAACAAAGCGTCGCAGATGACCTTCTGAAGAATAATTTTTATCTGAGTTTTGGGAAACCTGTTTTGTATCATCTATCTTTGCAGGATACTTTGAAAACGGTTCCTTTAGATAAACTCTTTTTAGAAACTGATAATGAAGATTTTGACATCAAAGATTTGTATCAGAAAGTTTCGGAAATCAAGAAAATATCAATAGACGAGCTCCAAAGGCAAATTGTAGAAAATTTAGAAACGATAAAAAATGGATAAGTTTTGGCTGGAAAGAACAGAGCTTCTGATCAAAGAAGATGGTATTCATACATTGAATAATGCAGCTGTTCTGGTAGTAGGTTTAGGTGGTGTAGGATCTTTTGCCGCAGAGTTTCTGGCAAGAGCCGGAGTGGGAAAAATGACAATTGTAGACGGTGACACGGTAGACATTACGAATATCAACAGGCAACTACCTGCTCTTCATTCAACGGTTGGAAAACATAAAGTGGAAGTTGTTGCAGAAAGACTTATGGATATCAATCCACAGCTTGAGCTGGTAAAAATCAATGAATTTCTAAACCCTGAAAGAATGGGTGAAGTTCTTGATGCCGGTCAATTCGATTATATTTTAGACTGTATCGACAGCATTACTCCGAAAGTAAGCCTGATTATTGCTGCGAAAAGAAGAAAGATCAAAATTGTAAGCTCAATGGGCGCCGGCGGAAAATCTGATCCTTCAAAAGTAATGGTAAGAGACATCCATAAAACTGCAGAATGTCATCTTGCGAAACAGGTAAGAAAAAGACTGAAGAAAGAAAAAATAGACAAAGGCATCCGATGTGTTTTTTCGAGCGAAATCCAAGATGAAGACAGCCTGAAAATGACAGACGGAAGCAATTACAAACGTTCTTTCTATGGAACTATCAGTTATATTCCTGCGATTTTCGGATTGTATGCGGCGGCGGAAGTCATCACTCATTTAGTGAAAAAGTCTGATGCAGAGCTTTAAATATCCCAAAGAGGAAAAACTTAAAAAAAAGGATGAAATCACCTTGCTTTTTGAAAAAGGCAAGTGGAAAAACAGCGGAAATCTGCGAATTATTATCCTGAAAAATCATCCAGACCTGCTGACAGACAATGTGAAACTTGGAGTTTCCGTTTCTAAAAGATATTTCAAGAAAGCAGTACACAGAAACCGCATTAAAAGACTTTTGAGAGAATGTTACCGTCTGAATAAAGAATTATTTAAAGAATATTTTGGTGAGAAAACCACGGCGATGCTGTTTTGGGTTTCTCCTGAATTACCAAAGAAATTTCAGGATGTTGAGTCGCAGTTTATTAAATTGTGTGAATCTCAGAAGAAATCCTGATGTAAATTCTCCCATTGATTTCATACATTTTAATATTTATAATTTTTGTAGCTTTAAAGAAACAATTGACGAATTAAAATGTTAGATCAAATTCCTTATTTACCTTATATCCTGAGTGCTTTTATTGGCATCGGATTGGCTGCTGCATCCGGATTCAGAGTGTTTTTGCCGATGTTTGCAGTAAGTTTGTCTTCTTATTTCCATTGGATTCCTATGAGTGAAAGCTTCGAATGGCTTTCTAGCTTACCTGCTTTAATTACTACAGGAATTGCCATGATTGCCGAAATTCTGGCGTATTATATTCCTTTTGTAGATCATTTGCTTGACACGATTTCTATTCCGATGGCAACAGTCGCCGGATCTGTATTGTTTGCCAGTCAGTTTACAGAACTGGGGACTTTTCCGCAATGGGCATTGGCATTGATTGCAGGTGGAGGAACAGCGGCTACGATCAGTTCGGGGTTTGCGGGAATTCGGGCAGCATCTACTGCAACAACAGGCGGACTTGGAAACTCCGTGGTCGGAACTACAGAGACTGCAGGTGCGGGAATCATGTCTATTTTAGCAATGGCAGCGCCCGTAATTGCTGCATTGTTTGCGGTGATCAGCTTGGTCATAGTTGTTGTTTTAGGTCGGAAAGCCTGGCGAAAGCTAAAGAAAAAAAAAGATTTTAGTTCTACAAATACATAAAAAGAAAAACGGCAGAAAATCAATTCTGCCGTTTTATATTTAATTTATCCTGATTTAATTTTTGCCTCTGTTGTCTTTGATTTCCTTAATTTTTTCTTCGAAATATTCTTTTCTGTCAGGATGTTTGTTGGCTAAAACCAAAAATGCGTTGACCGCTTTAGAGTACAGCTTTTGTTCGATATACAGATTGGCTAAAGTCTCGGTCATCAAATGTGAAATATCGTCTGTTTTTTCTTTTACTACGAAATTGACCTCATCTTTTAACTGGCTTATTCTAGGATTATTTTCAATAAAAGATTCAATGACTTTATTTTTACTCTCTGTTTTGTCAACCGGTGTTTCTTCAGCACGATCAATTTTTAACCAGCTTTGCCAAGTATTGATGAATCCCGGAACATTACTGTCATCAATTTTTTGTTGAGCAGTTTTCTTTTCTTCCTCTTTGGCATCAGCTTTTTCTTTTTGATCAGATTTATAAGACAAGCCTAAACTTGCGATATCTGAACCGAAAAATGAAACATTCATTACAGGAGCCTCACCGTTTTGCTCTTCGGGACCAGCTTCTGTCTCTTCTAAATTTTCTGAAATATTTTTTTCAGGAGTTTCTATTTCTTCCTGTACAGGTATTTCAGGTTTTGGAGTTTCTTCAACGCTCTGAATTTCTTCATTTGATTGCAGCAATTTAACAGGTTTATCAAGCAAAGAATCCGGACGGCTTGTTTCAAAGCTCATCGGTTTCCATGCAGAAACAACAACTTCTGTGTCAGGTTTTACTTCTGAAGGCTCAATATTTTCTTCCGATTGTTTTTCTTCAAGATCATCTTCTACAATCGATTCGGCTGTTTTTACAACCACTTCCTCTGCTACTTTCTGCTCTTCACCTACATGAAACTCCTGGGTTTCTGCAAAACTGATGTCGTGATTTATTTCCTCATCATTTACTTCTGTCTTTTCCGGAGCAGTTTCTTTTTTCGCTTTCATCCTTTTCTCCACCTCTTCAATCAAGCGTCGCATCTCGTCTTCATGCTTATTGACATTAGGTTTCGGAGTTTCGGATGGTAATATTTCTGAATTGTTTTTTGATTGTATTTTGACTTCAGGAAGGAAAGAATCTGTTCCGTGAAAACTTAATTCTGAATCATTGTTAATTTTTTCTGCAACGTGTTTAGTTTCTATTTTTTCTTCATCAATGATTAATTCCGGATTCAAAACCTCGGTAATTTGTTCAGGTTTTGATGCAGACTGAATAGTATCCTCAATTGGTTTTTCAATTTCAGTTGTGAAAGATTCTACGGCTTGAAAGCTTGTCTCATTCTCATTATTTACTTTTTCAGAAGCTGTTGTAGCTTCATCAATAACTATCTCAGACTTTGCAGCTTCAACAACTTTTTTTGTTTCATTAAAATCAGATTCAGGTAAAATTTCTTCTAAATTTAATTCAGAATTATCTGTAATTTCTTCAACCTGCGTTTTTGGCACAATAGAAGTTTCATCAGCCGTTATCTCAGAAGGAGTTGATGCTAATTCTTCAGCAATAATCACTTCTTCTTTGTCTGTTTCACTGAGTTCATTTGTATTAGAAACAGGTTTATGAGTTACAATCACTCCAGATTCTAGGGTAGATTCAATATCAATGGTTTCGTTATTATCTTCATTTAAGAAATTTTCTTCACCTTCAAATAAAATTCTGTTCCTTTCGCCTTCCACAAACAAATGTTTAATTTCAGGTTTTTCAAGAATAAGACTTTCTGTAGCTTCGTAATCATGATTTGAGAAACTTTTCACAACACTTCGTATCGGATTTTCCTGCTGTTCACTTTTATTTTCAACAAGAGTTTCTTTTATTTCATTTTGATTTTCAGTTACTTCAGGAATAATTTTCAGATTTTCTTCAATAATCTCAGGCTTAATCTGTTGAATTTTACCGTTGATCAGCTGATACAATATTTTTTTATCCGTAGTGTAAGCCGCCGTTGCAGAAAGTGCTTTCTGATAATTTTCTCTGTCGTAAAGATGAACCCCGTAAAGATGAAGCGCTCTGATATTTTGAATATACGGGAAAGAATTGATTTCCTCTTTCAAAAGATGCAGATCTTCTGACTGAATATTTTTCGGATTTTTTAATAATTCTAAAACTCTAGTATGTATCATCTTACCAATTCGCTACGATGTCATTAAATATTTTGTTGATAATTCTGTCTGTTGCAATTTTCACCTGAGAAGTTTCTATCGTACTTTGAGACAAACTGCTGTTGAAAACCGCCTCATCCGAATACGTTCTGTCGAAACTCAAATCAGGATGCAATTTGTTTTCGTAATGTACTTTTACGGTAATGGTCAGTTTATTCTGCGAATCCTGAATAACTCCTGCAGCGGTATTCTGCGTTGTAGAACTGATGGTAGTCGGGGTAATAGAATAATCAGTAATTTCCCCTTCAATTAAAATATCAGGATTTTCTTTTGTCCCTTTAAGAGTCGTTCTCTGTAAAAACCTGTTCTGAATATCCGTTGAAAACTGCTGTGATAAAGTAGGATTTACCAAAGGGGCATTGTTCGGAAACTCATTGATCTGTACCGTTTTCTCATCTTTCAATGACGATCCGGTAAAGGTGTAGCATGAATTTAAAAATCCGGCACAAATTATTAATAGAACTAGGTGTTTCAACTGACTCATTACAAAATTTTTAAAATCTTAATATTTTTCTTGGATTCCAATTTCTGAAATCTCATCGCGCTCAATTTGGTTCATTGCATCTTCGTATGCAAAATAGTTGGCGACGTACATATAAGGTAATGTAACAAGCACACCAATCACACAGGCGATAATTCCTATCTGAGAAAGTATTCCTACTGCCAATGAAAATAAGAATATGGATAGCAAATTATCTTTTGTCATGATTTTTGAGGCATTCCAGGCAGTTTTGAGATCTGTCACGTCTTTGAGTGAAATTAATGCGGGAATGTAAAATCCTTTCAGTATAAAATAGAAGATTGCTACGTATATAAAAATAACATAGGGAATCATCACAATTGAAAACCAAGCCGATGGCTCGCCCCCATTTAATGCTCCTGCAAGAATTGAAATTATGAATAATGGAATATAAATAGCTATAATGCCCCCAATAATAATCAACTGAAGCATAAAATACGGCATGAATTTATCAAAATTAAAAATATCTCCAGGACTTGCCTGTTGACCTTTGTTTACTTTTCTTAGATATTGATAAAAATTTCCGGCACCCAACATTCCGCAGAACGGGATGATTCCCATCACAAGACAGCATAGAAATGCTACAAAAATGTTTCCGAAATCTTTTTTCAAAAGTTCAAAGCCTTTGCTCATGTAGTCACTCAATTTAAAATTGATTGGCTTTGCAGTAAAATTTACATTCATAATTTGATGATTTAGTCTTCTAAGTTGTATTGTTTTATTTTTCTGTATAAAGTTCTCTGCGAAATTCCGAGCTCGTCTGCCGCTTTGTTTCTCCGCCCATTGTGCTTTTCTAATGCTTTGATAATCAAATCTTTTTCATTGTTTTGAAGTGAAAGAGACTCGGGTCTGTTTTCTTCTACTTCAATGTCTTCAAAGTCTTCGTAATGGTCTTCAGAATTTGAAATTATGGTCGGGTTCTGAACGTTCTGACTATTATTATTTTCAAAAAACAGCAAAGAATTTGGACTCGCATTTTGCTGCGGTTCAGGAGTGTAAATCCTGTTAATCAGATTCTTTTCCTGATTGCTCAGGTCTGAAGTTCCCCTGTTTTTTATCAGTTCCGAAGTTAAGGATTTTAAATCATTAATATCATTCCTCATATCAAAGAGAATCTTATACATAATTTCTCTTTCGTTTCCGAAATCATTCTGTTTATGTGCATTGGGATGATTTACAACCATCGGCAAATGAGAATCCATCGGAATATATTCTGCTAGTTTTGCTACGGTTACACTTCTCTCGGTTTCCACAACGGTCATTTGTTCGACCAAATTTCTCAGCTGCCGCACGTTTCCGGGAAAAGCATAATTTTCGATATAATGTACCGCACCAGATTCCAATTGCAATTCCGGCATTCTGTATTTTTCTGCAAAATCAATGGCAAATTTCCTGAAAAGCAAGTGTATATCACCCTTTCTTTCTCTTAGAGCAGGCATATCAATCTGAACGGTATTCAAACGATAAAATAAATCTTCACGGAATCTGCTGTCCTGAATTGCTTTCATCATGTTGACATTGGTTGCCGCAACAATTCTCACATTGGTTTTCTGAACCTGTGAAGAACCCACTTTCATAAATTCTCCGCTTTCTAAAACCCTGAGCAAACGCACCTGCGTCTGCAAAGGCAATTCGCCCACTTCATCCAAAAATATCGTTCCGCCATCTGCCACTTCAAAATAGCCTTTTCTGGTTGCAGTTGCACCTGTAAATGCGCCTTTTTCGTGCCCGAAAAGTTCGGAATCAATTGTTCCTTCAGGAATTGCTCCACAGTTGACAACAATATAAGGCTGATGTTTTCTTTTTGATTCTGAATGAATAATTTTGGGAATAAATTCTTTCCCAACACCACTTTCCCCGATCACCAGAACAGAAATATCGGTAGGTGCTACTTGTATAGATTTTTCGAGAGCACGATTCAACGCCGGAAAATTCCCAATGATTCCAAAACGTGCTTTTATAGATTGTAAGTCTGCCATTTTCTTGATTTAAAGATTAAAAAAATATAGATTTTGAAATTGATGAGTATAACCGTTTTAAAAGATTTGTCATCGTAATGTTTCTAAGTTCTATTTTAAATCTAAATCATCTTTATTTCTAATTTTTGCAACTTTACTTTTAAAGTAAATATTTTCAGCAAAATCATTTTGTTTGCTCTGTTTCTCGAAGTTTTTCAGGATTTTGTGATGTTTTTCTTTTACAGAAAAATCATCTCCCGAATTTTTATAATAAGAATTGTTTTGTTGTTTTTCTGAAATAGAATTTCCGAAAAGATCGACTGCGTTTCGCTTATGGTTTATTGTAAAATTGCGAGTTGATTTCTCTTTTAAACAAAATTCTTTTGAGCCTTCAAATTCATAATTTAAAAACTGACTGTAGATTTTGTAGAACTGCTTACAGTCAATATTTTTTATAGATTCATTGTTGGTATGTGCCGAAATATTACTGCAGACTATTACCAACAATACACTCAGGCAATATTTATGTAATTTTTCCATTGTCTGAATTTAAAATATTAATAAAATCTTCTTTGCTTGGCAAAACAGTAAGATATTTGCTTGCAAAAATCTGCTCATTATCTTCCGGCAAAGTATAGCGTACCAAAGCTTCACTTTTATCTTGACAAAGAATAATTCCTATGGTTTTGTTTTCGTCATTTAGTTTTACCTCTCTATCGTAAAAGTTTACATACATCTGCATTTGCCCGATATCCTGATGTTTTAGTTCGCCAATTTTCAAATCAATTAAAACGAAACATTTCAAAATTCTGTTGTAAAAAACCAAATCGATTTTAAAGTGCTTTTCATCAAAAGTAATTCTGCTCTGTCGTGCGACAAACGTAAAGCCATTCCCTAATTCCAAGAGAAAATGTTCTAATTTATCAATCAAGCCGCTTTCCAAATCATTTTCAGAATAATTTGATTGTTCTCGTAAGCCAAGAAACTCCAGAATGTAAGGATCCTTGATGAGATCTTTCGGCTTCTCTAAGATTTGTCCTTTTTCGGAAAGCTGAATGATTTCTTCTTTATTTTTGCTTAGAGACAATCTTGTGTACAGTGCTGAATCGTATTGTCTCTGTAATTCTCTTAAGCTCCAGTTATTTTTAAAACTTTCTATTTCATAGAATTTTCTTTCATTAATGTCTTTTATCCGCATCAATTTTAAATAATGCGACCATGAGAGATTGAAATTAGCAGATGTTGTCTGCCTGATTTTAAAAATTCAGTGGGTTTTTGTTCTTTTTCTACATTCGTCGAAGATATTGACGAAATTTGGTTTTGAGAATTCGTCAACAGTGTTGACGGAATTTGTTTCGGAATAAATTTTATAAAAAAATCGCATTCGATCTAAATTCTCTACAGAAAATCCTTTTCCAAACCTTTTAGTTAAATGAGATGATAAATCTTTGATTACAGCTTTCCCATATTCCGCACGGTTTTCTCCGTTTTGCTCATCTTCCACAATCATTCTGCCAATCTCAAAATAAGTGAGAACCATTGTCTGATTTACAGCAACAACCACTTTCTTTCTGGCATTTTCTAATAATGCAGAAATACTCTGAAAAAGTTCTTTTGATTGCAGATTGCTCATTAACTATTAAATAATTTTAAAATTAATATTTAAACCTTTTAAATTATTTCACAGTTTCGCCTAAAAGTGTGCCCTGTGTATTACCAAATACAAAAACATCCACAATGTCACCTAATTTCTGGCCTTCCAACATATCAAAAACGCATACTGCATTTTGAGAATTTCTGCCCTTCCATTGGTTTTTGTTTTTCTTTGAGATTCCCTCAATCAAGACACTGTGCACTCTACCTACATAACCCTGCATTCTTTTTCTTGATAACTCGCCCTGTAGAGCAATCACTTCTGCCAAACGTCTTTGTTTTACATCAGCAGGAATATTATCATCCATTTTTTTGTGAGCAGGAGTTCCCGGTCTTTCAGAATAGGAAAACATATAACCGTAGTCGAATTCTACTTCTCTCATCAAGCTTAACGTATCTTGATGATCTTCTTCAGTTTCACCACAAAAACCGATAATCATATCCTGGGAAAAAGAAATATCGGGAACGATTTCTTTTGCTTTATTAATTAATTCCAAATATTCTTCGCGGGTATGTTGTCTGTTCATGGCTTCCAACATTTTATTGCTTCCGCTCTGTACCGGAAGATGACAGTAATTGCAAATGTTATCATGTTTTGCCATGGTTCTGAAAACATCCAGACTCATATCCTGAGGATTAGATGTTGAAAATCTGATTCTCATCTGAGGAACAGCTTTAGCAACGGAATCAAGAAGTTTTGAGAAATCAACAGCTGTCGCTTTCTGCATTTCTGATGCTTTTACGAAATCTTTTTTGGGGCCACCTCCATACCAAAGATATGAATCTACGTTTTGCCCCAGAAGGGTAATTTCTTTATAACCGCTTTCCCAAAGACTTTTACATTCTTCCAAAATTGAATGAGGATCACGACTTCTTTCTCTGCCTCTGGTAAACGGAACTACGCAGAAAGTACACATATTATCACAACCTCTGGTAATCGTCACGAAAGCAGTAACTCCATTTCCGCCCAAACGAACAGGATTAATGTCTGCATACGTTTCTTCTTTGGAAAGAATTACGTTGATCGCATCTCTCCCGTCTTCGGTTTCTTTTAAAAGATTGGGTAAATCTCTGTACGCATCCGGACCTACAACCAAATCTACAAGCTGCTCTTCCTCTAAAAATTTAGTTTTAAGCCTTTCAGCCATACAACCCAAAACGCCAACAGTCATGCTGGGTCTTTCTTTTTTAAGATTTTTAAACTGAGCGAGACGCATTCTCACGGTTTGCTCAGCCTTTTCACGGATAGAGCAGGTATTTAATAAAATCAGATCTGCCTCTTCAACTTTCAGTGTTGTATTATATCCCTGATCATTGAGGATCGATGCGACAATTTCAGAATCAGAGAAATTCATTTGACAACCATAGCTTTCTAAAAACAATTTTTTAGAATTTCCTGTTTTCTCAGCAATGGCAAAAGCTTCGCCTTGTTTGGTCTCGTCTATATATTTTTCCTGCACGATAATCTTTTTGATATTCAAGGTTTAATTCTTTAGTAATTAAGATAAAAATCAGAACCAAAAAATTTAAAAACCTGAATTATTTAAGTGTACAAAGATACAAAATATTGTGACAGAATGGCAGGAATTATTCTGGTGGTGTAAAATTTAAAGGAAGTCGAAATCTAACATTAACAGGCTGCCCATGAATCTTACCTGGACTCCATTTTTTTCTAATACTTCTGATTCCATCAAGAACTCTTTTATCAAATTCTGCGTTTCCAGAAGATTCATCTAATTTGAGCTGTTCTATTTTTCCTTCTCTATTAACTACAAATGTAACGACTAATTTAAAAGGTTTATTCCAGATAAAACCTCCCAAATCAACATTTCTACCAACTTCTGCCCGGAAAGCATTTACTCCGCCAGATAATTCTTCTTTTTTTCCGAATCCTGCGGTATCATTGTAATTTTGTGGTAAATATCCTGACTCATATTTATCAAATAATGCATCTGGAAAAATAAAAAAAGAGGCTATAGCAGTTTTTTTAACATCATCAACTATTGCCGGTTTCCATTTATCCATATGCTTTATAACCTCTAAACTGAGCTCAAAAGCACATTTGTTTTGGATAGGAGATTCATTATTAGATTCAGTTTTTACATATTTTACAGTGGCATCTTCATAGACAACTAATTGAAGTAAGTGAAATTCATTTTTATTTTCACAGGGCTTAAATCCTTTTTCCAAAACTATCTGATGAAAGTCTTTATAAAACTGAACATCTCCACCTTCATAAGGATTTTGTCCTAATGGAAATTTTTCCATCACTTCCTGTCCCAATACTTGTAATGAGAAGAGCAATACAGAAATAGAAAATGTGATTTTTTTAATCATGATCATAAGTATTTGTCATAAATCTACGTTGATAATATATTCAAATTAATGGCTACACATTTTCTGTTACTATTTTAATGCATATTTTGAATCATCCACTCCATCCATGAATTTTGGATTTAAACTTGGGTAAAACTTAAAGAGAATATTTTTTCATTTAAATTGGCATTAATGGAAATAGTCAATCCTTTTTATCCATACATTCAAAAAGAACAATTCACGATTTGGCAAAGATAAAATGTAAGATCATTCCATAAAAAAACTTTACCCGAAAAGTGTAAAGTTTAATAATTATTTAATTATAAATGTATTCAAAACATTTCATTATAATGGGAAAATTTATCCATAATTCTATCATTAATGCTCAGAAACTTTATAGACAAAACATTTTAAATTAATCATAAAAAAAACGCTGATAATCATAAGATTAACAGCGTTTTAAAGTACCCCAGACGGGACTTGAACCCGTACATCCTTGCGGATACAGGATTTTAAGTCCTGCGTGTCTACCAATTCCACCACCAGGGCATGGTGTGGAGCGAAAAACGGGACTCGAACCCGCGACCCCAACCTTGGCAAGGTTGTGCTCTACCAGCTGAGCTATTTTCGCATAATTTGTGCGGATGAAGGGACTCGAACCCCCACGCCTCACGGCACCAGATCCTAAGTCTGGCGTGGCTACCAATTACACCACATCCGCATTATTATTGAGTTTATTTTAAAGAACTTCTTTCGTTTTTGTGAGTGCAAATATAGGGCAATTATTTTTATTTGCAAGAGTTTTCATAAAAAAAATTATTTTTTTGTAAAATTTGCTGGTGATGCATTTGTATTACATTTCATTTTATTACTTTTACAAAGTTAATATTTACGATATGGAATTACAAGGTACGGTAAAGAAAATCACTGATGTTCAAACATTTGCAAGTGGTTTTCAAAAGAGAGAAATGGTTATTCTTACACAAGAGCAATATCCACAGCCCATAAACATTGAGTTTTTACAGGATAAAATAAATCTTTTGGATGCTTTGAAAGAAGGAGAAAATGTAAAGGTTGGAATTAACATCAGAGGTAGAGAATGGGTTTCGCCACAAGGAGAAACCAAATATTTCAACTCGATTACCGGATGGAGAGTAGAAAAAGTTATGGATGGCGGTACAGGTTCTGAGCCAACTCAGGCATCATCTCAACAATCTGCATCCCCGGTATCTAACGAAAATCCTTTTGCCGGAGACGACGATGACGATTTACCTTTTTAATAAATAAGCATACAATCAATACAATCCCGCTTTTTAAGTGGGATTTTTTTCACCTATGATTCGATTAGATCCAAACGAAATTTCATTTCCCAATCCGCTGCATTATGACGGACACGAAGGCATTATTGCTTTTGGCGGCGATTTGTCTATGGAAAGAATTTGGTTTGCCTATCAGAATGGTATTTTCCCTTGGTTCAATCCTGACGAAGAAATTCTTTGGTGGTGTCCCGATCCTCGTTTTGTTCTTTTTCCTGACGAGTTAAAAATTTCAAAATCGATGAGGAAAATTTTGAACAACAATGTTTTTACATTCACAGAAAATAAAAATTTTAAAGAAGTAATAAAAAACTGTCAGATTGCCCGCCGTAAAGGGCAAGACGGCACATGGCTTTCAGATGAATTGATGGAATCATTTATTAAACTTCACGAATTTGGTTTGGCAAGAAGCGTTGAGGTTTGGCAAAACAATGAGCTGGTTGGCGGATTTTATGGTCTGCAGGTTGGAAAAGTTTTTTGCGGAGAAAGTATGTTTGCTAAAGTAAGCAATGCTTCAAAAGCAGGATTTATTCATTTCGTGGAAACTTACAAAGATGAGTTTGCATTGATCGACTGTCAATCTCACACCGACCATCTGGAAAGTTTGGGGGCAAAAATGATTTCTAAAAAAGAATTTCTAAAAACTCTACACGAAAATAATGAACGCAGATAAAGAAAAATGGATTCTTCTGATCATTCTCAGTATTATTTGGGGATCATCATTTATTTTAATTAAAAAATCCTTAGACCATTTTACTCCGTATCAGGTCGGAGCGTTAAGAGTATTGATTGCAGGAATTATTCTGATGCCTATCGCCATATCAAAATACAAAATGTTTCCTAAAAAACATTTAAAATGGCTTATTTTGGCGGCTTTTACAGGAAATTTTATACCGATGTTCTTATTTCCTATAGCAGAGAAAGAAATCACCAGCAGTATTGCCGGAATTATCAATTCGATGATGCCTATTTTTGTGATTATTGTAGGTACATTATTCTGGAAATTTGAAACTACAAAAAGACAAATGACCGGAATTTTCATAAGTTTTACCGGAGTCTGTATTCTTGCTTTTGGAGGCGGAGATGAATCTAAGTTTAAAATTTTTCCTATTTTACTTTTGCTTTTGGCAACATTATGTTATGCAATCAGTACAACTACAGTTAAATCTAAATTAATGGATGTTTCTTCAACTGTTTTGTCGGCGTTTGTATTTTCTTTCGTTTTATTTTTACCTTCACTTTTTGCATTAATTTCTACAGGATTCATTTCAACGTTTACCTTTTCAAAAGAAAATATGATCGGATTGACGTTTGTGAGTTTGCTTTCCGTTTTCGGAACAGGATTGGCAATGATGATGAATTATCGTTTGTTGAAAGTTTCAACTCCGCTTTTTGCTTCCACGGTCACTTTACTGATGCCGATCGTTGCGATTATCTGGGGGATTTTAGATGGTGAAAAAATGACCATCTTACAATTTGCAGGAGCAGGTGTCATTATTGCAGGTTTAATCTTTTTAAGAGCTAAAACTGTTGTTCAAAAATAAATCCCGCATTGCTGCAGGATTATTTTATTTAAATTTTTCAAAAAAGATTAGTTAAGATGAAACATTTGATCTTGAATCGAAATTAAATATTCCATCTTCAAAATCTTATTTTCAGATATCTTAATTCTTTTTCTTCACTTTAGCTTTCTTTACTTCATCTTTGATGTACGGATATTTTTTCTGCATATCGGTGATTAATGAAGGATCAAGCCCTAATGCTTTATCTAGAGTTTCAGCACCTTTGCTGGTATTTTTTAAATTGAAATAACAGTTACTCAGCTGATAATACAGTTCTGCACGGTTGTGATGTTCTAAAGCCGAAATCAAAACGGTTACAGCCTCCTCATATTCTCCTACCAACATCAATACCTCAGTGTATGCATACCAATTGTAAAATCTTGAAGGTTCTGCATCTACCAGTTTTTTCAGGCAGGAAAGACTTTCTTCAAACCTTCCAGAATCGATGAACAAAAACGCCAGTCGTTTCTGATACTCAAGGTTTCCGTCATTCAGCAAAGTAGCCTCTCTTGCAAAATGCAAAGCTTCCGGCATTCCGCCCATTTCTTCGTATAAGTACGATTGCTCCATCATCGCAAGATAAAACTGAGGATCTTCTCTCAATGATTTTTGAAAATAGTTCAAAGCGATCGTCGGCTGTCTCAATGCTTTGTAGCATAATCCGATTTTATAAAATGTGAAAGCTTTTGTATATTCCAACTCAAGCATTTCTTCATACACTTCAATTGCTTTTTTGTACTGATTTAAAGCTTCATAACAAGCTGCTTTACTTGCATAAACCCCAACAGCACTGGAATTGATCGCCAACATATAATCAAAACCTTTGATCGCTTCCTCGTAGTTTTTTCTGTTAAAATAAAACTGCCCATACTCGCTCCATGCTACTTCTGAGTAGGCAAAATTATCCAGATAGTCATTCAGAAAAGCAATAGCTTCCTCACTCTTATTCAAATCACTGAAGCAGATCATTGCGTTTTCTAACGAATATTCGTCCGTAGGATCTTCTTTCAATGCCTGCTGGTAATACTTAAGAGCGTTAAACGGATCTCCTAAATTGACATATTCATCTGCTATAAAATTATTCAGGAAGTTCTCTTCTTCATTTAATTCTAAAGCTTTTTTGCAAATATCAATTGCTTTTTTAGGATTTCCTAAATTCGAATAATACTTTGCGTAGCATACCAAAAAGTCTGTATTCTCCATAGAAGAACCTTTTAACTCGTTGATCATTTCTTTCGCTGTATTATAATCTTCCCATTCTAGAAGCACTTCAAGTTTTTTGATCTTGATATCTAAAGAATTGGGATGAAGTTTGAGACCGTAAGTTACCGCCACATCAGCGTAATTAAAATCTCCCAACTCCAGATAGTACACAATAATATCATCTAATTCTTCGGTATCGAAGTAGAATTCATCATTATTTTCCATCATTTCCTCGAACTTTTTTACAAGTTCATTTCCAAAATATTCTTCCAATATAGTATCTCAGCGTTATTTTCAATGTTTAAAATTATTTTATAAACTTCGAAAAAACTTTTTTTAATTAAAATTTCCTATTGCTAGGATTTTGTCGATTTGAAAAAAATGAAATGATTTTAATCTTCTCACTTTCTATTTTATAGTATAGTGTATTATACTTTGCCACAACCACTTTACGAATATCTAATTTTTCCGTTTTTGAAAAAATCATTGGATTTTCAGAAATTAAATTCAAATTTCTCTCAATCTCTATGGCTAATCTTCTCAATTCCTTATCGGTAAAATTATTTTCTAGATATTCAATTATTTCTTCTAATTCATTTAATGCATGCTTAGACCAAACAATTTTATAACCACTTTTCATAAAGCTTTTTTACTTCAGGATGAGCAGCTACTCTACCTTCTTCAATATCTTTCAGTCCTAATTCTATTGATTTTTTTTCAGCATCTGAAAGTTCGTCATACCAATCTTCATCTGGACTTTCTTCCACAAAATCAATTTCCACTGCCTTTAAGATTGCTTTTATCTTGGCAAGTTCTTTTTTGTTTTTAGGATTAATGGTAATTGTCATTGTACTATTTTCTATATTAAATGTACAAAAATTCTGAATTTAAATCAAACTTTTTATCTTCGCAATCATATCATCCCCTAATTTGTCGGCTTCTTCTTGTGAGAAGGCCTCCGTATAAATTCTGATAATTGGTTCTGTATTAGATTTTCTAAGGTGCACCCAATTGTTTTCAAAATCTATTTTCACTCCGTCTACCGTAGATACCTCTTCATTTTGATATTCTTTTTCCATTTTAGTTAAAAGATCATCTACATTTATTTCAGGGGTAAGTTCTATTTTCTTTTTTCCCATGAAATAACTTGGGTAGCCAGCTCTTAATTCTGAAACCGTTTTGTTTTCTTTAGCCAAATGAGTTAAAAACAGAGCAACACCCACTAAAGAATCTCTTCCGTAGTGAAGTTCCGGGTAAATAATTCCACCATTACCTTCACCACCAATTACGGCATTTTTTTCTTTCATTAAATTCACCACATTTACTTCTCCTACAGCACTTGCAAAGTATTCTGAATTATGCGTCTTGGCAACATCTCTCAATGCACGGCTTGAAGAAAGGTTTGAAACAGCAACTCCGTTTTTGTTTTTCAACAAGTAATCAGCTACAGCAACAAGCGTGTATTCTTCTCCGAACATTTCTCCGTTTTCATCTACCAAAGCCAATCTGTCTACATCCGGATCCACTACAACACCAAAATCTGCTTTTTCTTTGATTACTAATTCACAAATATCTCCTAAATGTTCTTTCAAAGGTTCAGGATTGTGTGGGAACTGTCCGTTTGGTTCGCAGTACAATTTTACTGTTTCGCAACCTAATCTATCTAAAAGCATCGGAATTGCAATACCGCCTGTAGAATTTACTGCATCTACAACGATTTTATATTTTTTAGCTTTAATAGCTTCAACATCTACCATCGGCAAATCAAGAATCTGCTGGATATGAATATCGAAAGCATCATCTCTAGTTTCGTATTTTCCTAAATCATCAACTTCAGCATAATTAAAATCCTCATTTTCCGCCAATGCTAAAACTTCAGCGCCATTTTCTCCGTTGATGAATTCTCCTTTTTCATTTAACAGCTTCAGCGCATTCCATTGTTTCGGATTGTGAGAAGCGGTCAGGATAATTCCTCCGTCAGCTTTCAATTCGGGAACCATGATCTCAACAGTTGGCGTCGTAGAAAGTCCAAGATCCACTACATTAATTCCTAATCCCTGCAAAGTAGCAGTCACCAGAGAATTAACCATTGATCCTGAAATTCTTGCATCACGACCAATAATTAGGGTTAAATCTTTTTTATTTCTTTGATTCTGAAGCCAAGATCCGAATGCTGAAGCAAATTTTACGACATCAAGCGGTGTCAAGTTATCATTTACTTTTCCACCAATCGTTCCTCTGATTCCGGAGATACTTTTTATTAATGACATACTTTAAAAATGTTTTTGCAAAAATACGAATTAAAGAAAGAATGAATTATGAAATATGCTTAACGTTAGTAAGTTGTTTTCAACTTCGAAAACTTATCCTAAAATTTTAAGTATAAGGGATGTTATGAACATCCACAATCGTTATCACAACCTGATCTTTTAGAATCAAATTTTTTGGGAGCAAAATTCTTTCTGATGATCCTGAACAGTGAATAACAGGCAAATGCTACTGCCAAAAAGATGATTATATATTGAAAAATTAAGGAAGAATCCATTATTTTAAGATTTGATAAGCTATTAATGACACAAAATATGCCAAACCGGTCATCATTACCACCTGAAAGCCAGTCCATTTCCAGCTTTTCGTTTCTCTGTAAACTACTGCAACGGTAGAAACGCATTGCATGGCAAACGCATAAAACAATAAAACTGAAATACCTGTTGCAAAACTGAATACTTTTTCGCCATTCGGTTTCACATCGTGTCTCATTTTATCGATTACTTTTCCTTCCGGAGCTTCGTCATCCAAGCTGTATAATGTAGACATTGTTCCTACGAAAACTTCTCTTGCTACGAAACTCGTCAGAATTCCCACTCCCATTTTCCAGTCATATCCTAAAGGTGCAATTGCCGGCTCAATTGCTTTTCCCATTTTGGCTAAATAAGAATGATCCAGCTCTACGTCTGTAGCGACCATTTGATCCCGACTTTGTTTGGGTCCGAAATAACTCAAAAACCAAATGATTATGCTTACAATGAATATAATTTTTCCGGCTCCGGTAATAAATTCCCAGACTTTACCTAAAACCATTTTCAAATCGTACCCAAAAAGCGGCTTTTTATAGGTTGGCAAATCCATTACCAAATAAGTATTTCCTTTATTTTTAATAAAGCCTTTCAGGATTGCTGCAGAAAGTAATGCTACCAAAAATCCCAGCAGATACATTCCCAAAAGCACCAAAGCTTTATATTGAATTCCAAGGATGGTTTTGTCTGAAATAATTAATCCAATGATGATGCTGTACACCGGAAGTCTCGCAGAGCACGTCATAAATGGTGTTACCAGAATCGTCAGCAATCTTTCTCTGAAGTTTTCAATATTTCTAGTTGAAATCACGGCAGGAATTGCACATGCTGTTCCGGAAACCAATGGAACGATGCTTTTGCCATTCAGACCAAACGGACGTAAAAACCTGTCCATCAAGAAAATAACTCTTGCCATATATCCCGAATCTTCCAAAAGATAAAGGAAGTATAATAAAATTCCTATTTGTGGCGCAAAGATGATGATTCCTCCTAATCCCGGAATAATACCGTCTGAAATTAATGAATTGATGGGACCTTCCGGCAAATGCTCTCCGCTAAATGCTGAAAGCCAGGAAAATAATTCGTCAATCCAATTCATTGGATATTCTGCAATGAAAAAAACACTCTGAAAGATAATCAGCAAAATAAATAAGAACACAACGTATCCCCAGAAAGAATGAACCAGAATCTTATCTAATTTTTCTGTTAAAAGTTCTTTGAACTGAGGTTTCTTAGAAATAACATTAGCTAAAATCTTATCAATATTCTGGTATCTTCTCACCACTTCCTGAACCTGTAATCTTTTCGGAACCAAACTTTTAGCTTCCGGATCATTGATTAAATCTGTTGCGGAGGCCAATTTATTCAAATCTGCTTCTACAGATAGGCTCATCCATGCCTTGTATTCATTTTCAAACTGATTGTGCGCAGAAATTTTATGTAAAAAATCTTTGTGCTCAGAAGGAATTTCAAATGAAGGTTTTTCTGTTCTGGTAAAATCATTATTCAGAACTGCTTCCTGTATAGCTTCTATTCCTAACTGTTCTTTTGCGTTTGTCTGAATAATTTTGATGTTGAGTGCTTCAGAAAACTTTTGAATATCAATATTAATTCCTCTTCTTTCTGCCTGATCTACCTGATTAACAACCAGAATCATGGGAACTCCCAAATCCTGAATCTGCTGAAATAAAAGCAGACCTCTCTTTAAACTTAAAGCTTCTAAAATATAGATAACTCCCGCAAAATCTTTCTGACCTTCCAAAAGAAATTTAGAAAAGATAGCCTCATCTTCTGAACTTGGATAAATGCTATATGATCCCGGAAGATCTACAACCTCAACTTTTTCATTTTTATAGATATAAGTTCCCGAATGGCTTGAAACAGTGACACCTGCGTAGTTTCCGGTCTTTTGTTTTTTATTGCATAAGGCATTGAAAACTGTTGATTTTCCAACGTTTGGGTTTCCTACTAAAAGTACCTGTTTTTTATTTTTTTCCTGCATTAATTCCAGTCTTCAACCATGATAAACTCACCTTCTTCTTTTCGCAACGCAATCCTGCTTTTTTCTTCACCAAACTCTATGTACAAAGGACCATTGAAAGGAGCCTGATACAGAATTCTGAAAACAGTTTCAGGCAAAAGCCCCATTTCTATGATTTTGTTGGGCATCTTCAGATGATCATTATTATAGCCCAAAATTTTCCCAAGTTTATTCTTAGGAAATCTGCTTAATGTCTGTGAATAGTTATCTCTCAATACCTACATTTTTGTACCTGCAAATATACTCTATTTAAATTTAATCTAAATAACATATTGCTTCCAGAATAAATGTAAAATATCAGTTTTGATGCAAACAATTATTGAGTCTACATTATTCTTACAAAAACAATAAACCCAAACACATTACTGCATTTAGGCTTATTTCAATATAGTTGAGTTAATATGAATCTTATTTTTTACTTTTCACTTTTTCTGACGAAGCATTTATTTCAATGGAATTGCTGTTTTCGCTTAGCTGCTTTTTTATTCTTTCTTCTGCATCTCTCATCATCTGAGACATTGAAGTTCCGTCGGGCATTTTTGCATCAGCAGGAATTTGTGACAATTGTGATCTGATACTTCCGAAAGGATCTTTTTTATATGCAGCATACATTTGCTCAAACTTTTCTCTGTTTACTTCAAGATTATTTCTTCCCTGACCGAATTGTTTCATCAGCTTTTCCGAATAACTTTCAGCATTGTAGTCTGCAATTTTTTTATTTCCTTTTAATTCCCAAGAATAATTTTTAGCATCGTCTTCTATTTTTACGATTAAGCCGGGTAATCCTTTAAACTTATAGGGTCCATCCTGGAAAGGAACATCTGTGGTAAACCAGGCGATCCAGTTTCTGCCACCAAATGAAGCGGTAGCTTTTTGTGTATTATACTCTCCAATCTTTGCTTTGTCACTAGAAATTTTCCAGTCAAAAGGTTTTTCATCTTTATAACTTACTTTATCCTGAAGAATATAATCTGCGTAAGAAACCTCCATTGACGGATACGTTTTTGTAATAATATGAGAGAATTTCGGTTGTTTTACAGATTTGGAAAGATCTTTAAATGTTCCGGCTTTCTGCATTGCCTCAACTTCTAATTTTAAAATTGAATCCTGAGAAACTGCAAGATAATCTCTGTAAATAGATTTATCTTTGGTAATATCCAAAATGGTCATTTCCTTGTTCTTTTTTTCTAAAGAATCTTTATTCGGTGCATAGGTCAATTCATAAAAAAATCGGTTTGCGGTTTCCTGTGCATTAGCAATTGTAAAAACTGCGATCAATACTATTGAAAATAAATTTTTCATTTTAATAACGTTTATATAATTAGTGAGCAGTTGTACAATTTTGTTACAGATTTTTTTAATTAAATTTCTGTCACGATTATTTATTTAAAATTTTTAAATTTAAATACCTTAAAACAAATATTGTATGGACACTTTAAAACAATTCAGAGACGAGCTGGAGGCCGAGTATCAAACAACAAAGAAGTTTTTTGATATTTACCCCGAAGAAAAAAATGATTACAGCCCGCATCCTAAAAGCATGAAAATGGCTCATCTTGTTACCCACATTGCGGAAATTTTTGGCTGGGCAGATTTTATGCTCAACAGTTCTGAAGTAGATTTGGCGCAGGGCGGAATGCAGCCGAAACTGCTTACCACAAAAGAAGATCTGCTCAAAGTATTTGAAGACAATTATAAATCTAGCAAAGAAGCTTTAGAAAAAGCAACAGAGGAAGATCTTCTTCCGAACTGGTCTTTGAAAAATGACGGACAAACACTTTCATCCTGAACAAAATACGCTGCAATCCGTCACAGTTTAAGTCAAATTACCCATCACCGTGCACAATTGGGAGTTTATTACAGATTAAATGACATTCAGCTTCCCGGAAGTTATGGTCCGACTGCGGATTTGCAGGGCTTTTAGTTTTAAACAAAAAACCAACCTCAGTGAGATTGGTTTTTTTATTTTTATTTAAAGTTGAATTTTACTGTAAACATCACTTGGCTAGGTCGAAGTAATATTCTGGTGTAGCTAATATTGGTTGTATTGATGTCATACGTTTCAAATACTTTTTTGTTGGCGATGTTCATCCATTTCAGCTCAAAATCAATCTTCTTTTGAGACCAAGTAAATTGATATGATAAGTCATAGAATCCGTTTTCGTATTTCTCGTTAGCAGCATTTGTGTTTACCTGATCCCAGTTAAATCCAATTGTATGATTTTCGATAGGATATAGATATAGACCAAGATTATGTGTAAAACCAGTTCTGTCTGCATTAGAATTTACTCGTCCTGTACTGGTTTGATTTGTTTTTGAGAAACTTGCATTATAATCTACGCTCATCCAGCTGAAATACGTATTGTTGAACTTAAATCCGACTGACTGGCTGTTGTTTTTGTTTGTAAACGATGCATCATTTAAAAAAGCATCAGATTTTGAAGTATTGTTGCTGTAGCTCAATGAAGCATTGGTTTTAAACTTTGGAAAATATTTTCCGATTTCAGCACTGTACCCGTTATTTACCACATTATTATCCTGCTCTATATATTTCATTACTGAATATCCTCCAACGATTGTAGGATTTGAAATCAAATTTCTCTTAGCATCAGAAAGTCTGTAATTCAGATTAAAAAATAAATTATTCAGAGGGTTTCTGTATTCTAATCTGGCTCCTGCAGATTTATTGTTGTTTTCCGGGATCGGATTTTCTGCTGCCATGGCATTGATTCCGGAAGGGGAAGTCATTAAAAATCCTGAATATGCAGTATTCACTTCACCAAAGTTATTACTGATATTCCCGGTCAAAGATGCTTTGAAAAATGACGCAAAACTATATTGTGCGAAAATATTTGGCTCGAACGTTATTTTTTCTACAGATTTTGATACATTTCTTAATGGATCTTCTGCTTTTATATTGTTTGAGTTCACAGGAACATTTGCGTAAAGCATCCAAGAATCATTTTTAAAATTAATTCCCACACTTGCGTATGGTGTTGCAGTCGTATATTTCAGATCATTATCGAAATCGGAACCATATCCGAAAGCTTCACCGTCCTGATAGTTTGTAAGAGCTGATCTTAAATTGGTCATTTTATAATTGAACCCTACTTCCGGAGTAAAAGTCCATCCTTTTGCAGAAAAACCAATATTTGCAGAATGATTTGCTTCAAAAGTTTTAAGCTGCAGATTTTGTCTTACAGATTCTGCCGCACCTCCAGGATTAAAACCGGGAATGTTAAGATATGATGCCGGTGTAATATCTAATTTCTGACTGTCATTTTGATAATTTATAAAGGACTGTACATTGACCATTTTTTCTTTCCATGGAATAATTGTGCTCAATGAGTTTTGGAATGATGATGTTGGAGATTCTACAGCTTCTTCCCCATGTCTTAAAGAATTTGTTTGGGTATCTGTTCTGTCAACAATTCCTCTGTCTGCATTCCAAAATTGTGAAAAGCTTGTTGTATTTTTAAAAAATCCTTTTTTAGCGTTTTTCGTAAAAATTAATTCTCCCTTTGCTTTATCAGTATAAAAATTATTAAAAATATTCTGTGTAAATCCAAATGCTGGAGTATTATCTGTTGCAAAATAGTCGGTCTGGCTATATGCCTCTCTTTCAACTGCATTATTTGTATAATTAGCATTTGCTTTCAATTCCCACTCTTTTTTCTTATCAATATTTGTTAAATAGTTTGCTGATATATAATGAACATTATTCATTAAATATCTTCTAACAGGCAGGTTTGGCGTCATCGCATTTTCTACATTTAACCAGTCATTCTGAGATGCGTTAATCCTTCTTCCTTCATATCGATTCCCAAATGCCATAATGTTTCCTTCATTTTCTACCTGCTCACCAACATTATTGGTTTTATAATTGACTACCCACTGGCTTTTCTGGCCGAAAAACATGGGTGTTAACTTTACATTCCAAAGCCAGGGATCTCCAAAACCAGTTCCCACTTCGCCCCGACCTGTCATCGTTACAGAGTTTTTAAGTTTAATGTTGATTGCTGCTGCATCGGAAGGTATTTTTCCCTGAAGCATTTTTACCGGTTGGTGGTTTTCAAGAACCTCAACTTTCTGTACGGCATCTTTTGGAAGCGAGTTGTTGATTGTTCCGTAACCTCCTTCCATTAAATCTTTTCCGTTGACATAGAATTTGTTGATGGCATTCCCCTGGTAAAGAATAGAACCGTCTGCGTTCACTTCAATTCCCGGAATTTTCTTCATCACATCTGCCAAAGTACGGTCGTTTTTGCTGTCGAATGCTTTCAGATCGTATGCTATAGTATCACCTCTTGAGGTAATCATTTTGGTTTTCAGCTGAACTTCTTTGATTTCCGTAGCCTCAGACTGAAGCTTGAATGTCAAAGTCTGATCACTGTTGCTGATTTGTTTCGTTAAAGGTTTCTGATTAAAAGCTTTCACCTTCAAATCTACATTAGCTTCTGCTGATGTGAACGTTACCTTATATTCTCCTTTAGAATTGGTGATTCCGTATGCAAGGATGGCATCTTTACCGGGTTCTTCCACCGTTACACTGGCACTTGGGATCGCCAAACCGTCTTCATCTGTAATTTTCCCGGAAACTGTTTTCTGTGCGAAAGCAATTACTGAGAAAAACACCATGAGAAATAAGGAAATTTTTCTGTTCATAATTTATTTATTTGAGTAATTAGTTATTGATAATGTTTTTTTGTTACACTTTACAGAGATCTTATTTTTAAAGAAAGGTTAAAAATGATATATAACTACAAAAATAGTGATAAATATTCACTTTGTCTGTTATAAATAAAGTTGAAAAAAAATTCTGAAAATTTCAAAAACAGTGTTTTTCCCCTTTTATATCTTTAAAGAGTTAACTAATTTTGTTATATAACCTTATAAAATTATAACTAGATGAAAACTCTTTCTTTATTCAAAAATTTCGGTACGTTTTTAAGCGTGTTTATTGTAAGTGTATTGTTGCTCACACTTATACGCTGTACGCCTCCCGCCGAGGGTACACCTGTAGATGACAGTTACCAAGATAAATTGATAACGCATCAGGAAGCGCAGGTTCTCTTTGATGAATACACCAGAACAAACAACAGAATCCTTACAGACTCCAGAAACGGACAGCCGGATTCTCGCTGGTATTCTTTCACGATCGAAGAAATGGAAGGATACATCAAATATGTAAAAGAAAATGCAGAAAAAAAAGGTCTGAAAAACGTGGGAATCAAAATTTATATGGGAAAATATCCTGCCAATCATCCTGTCAACAAAATGGCAAAACCAGAATATGCGGGCTATCAAACCATCTTTCTGATGCCCACAGTAAAAAAAGTGTCTGCTGAAAACTCACGCAGTGCAACGACTGAAGAAAGCGAAAAAATAGAGGATATTCAACCTATGAACATGACTAACCTTTCTCCTCCACCCAACGCATTTACCAATGCATTGAACTAAAAACAGAGATCATGACCTGGGATGTAGAATTGGGCAAACAGATATCGATGATCGTTTTGTTTGCAGTAATGATTTTAATCGTTGCAAAATATAAGACCATCGAAAAAGTAAATCTGTTTTTTTTCATAGGATACATCTTGCTATCATTAAATGATCTGTTTTTCTACTTTTTTGCAAAATTTTCAAAGCTGCTTACCGAGAAATTTTATAGCGTCTGTATCGTAATCGTGTTTTTCCTTTATCTCATTTATTATTTAAAACTACTTTACATACCATTGCTGAGAAAAATACAATTGATATTGTTGTTTTTATTTGCTGTCAATATTTTTGGAATGTTTTTTATAGAAAAAAATTTCTTCGAATATTTATCGTTCAATATTTTTTACATCAATATTCTTCTTTTAATATTTTCGATCATTTTATTCTTGTACCAGACATTTAATTCCGATAAAATATTTGAAATCAAAAATTATCTGCCTTTCTGGATTTCTGTAGGCTCATTAATTCTTTATGTAGGAATTATTCCTATCTTTTTTTTCAGAACAACAGTTGAAAAGGATATTTATTTTTTTATTTTATTTTTACTTAATCTCATCAACAACGGGATCATTGTTTTGGGGCTATTTTTGAACAAACCCGACAAATTGAAGCAAGTGGAATCATAGAACATGGAAGAGAACAAATTGGTAATAATTTTTACGGTTACTCTGCTTATTATTGTTTTAACGATGATTTTCGTTTACGTGATTTTCATCCGGAAAAAAACTTCGTTGTTGATAAAGCAGAAAGAAAAAGATATGCGGTTTGAAAAAGAACTTGCCACTTCTCAGATCGAAATGAAAGAACAGACTCTTAATTATATCGGCCAGGAACTGCATGATGATCTGGGTCAAAAATTATCGGTGGTACGGTTGAGACAGAATCAGCTCATTCCCAAATTAAACAATGGGGAAAAAGAAGAATTAAATGAACTAAATGAATTATTAGGTGAATGCATACAAGATATCAGGAATTTATCTAAAACATTAATTACCGAGCAGTATCATTCATTTCGGACTGACAGAATCTATTGAAAGAGAAGTTCAGAGAATAAAAAAATTAAGATTGCTGGAAATTGAGTTTCTTACTCAAAAAAATGATATTGACATTTCGCCAAAGCACGGTTTAATTTTATTTCGTATTATCCAGGAAAGCATTAATAATATCCTGAAACATTCAAGAGCAAAAAATGTCTCCATAGAATTAAATGATCATTATGACATTCTGCAGATCATTATTTCAGACAACGGAAAAGGCTTTAATACAAAACTGATGAGTGACGGCTCTGGGCTAAAAAATATGGAACTCAGAGCAAAGCTTATTCATGCTGAATTTTCAATTCAATCAAAGCTGGAAAAAGGAACAAAAACATCCATAACCTATCACAAAAATTTATCATGAAAACAATTCCAATTGCAATTGTAGACGATCATACTTTGATGTCTAAAGCATTAGAAAACATGATTGCAGAAAATCCTAAATACAAAGTCGTAATGAATCACCCAAATGGTGAAGATTTCATTGCCGGATTAGAAAATGCTTCTGAACTTCCTGCCGTTGTTCTGATGGACATCAATATGCCCTACAAAAACGGAATAGAAACCACAGAATGGCTTACCGAGCATGACCCAAACATCAAAGTCATTGCACTTACTATGGAAGACGATGAAAAAGTGCTGATCAGAATGCTAAAAGCTGGAGCTAAAGGATATTTGCTGAAAGATATGCAGCCTTCTGTGCTTTTTCAGGCAATAGATACCGTTTACGAAAAAGGAAGTTTTTACACCGATTTTGTTGCCCAAAAACTGCTGAAAGTACAGACAGAAGATGCAAAAAACGCCTCACTTCTTTCAGATTTAAAAGAAAGGGAAAAAGAATTCATCAGATTAGCATGCAGCGAACTGACCTACAAAGAAATTGCCGATAAAATGTGCCTCAGTCCTAAGACAATTGACGGTTACAGAGATTCTGTTTTCGTAAAATTAGAAATAAAAAACAGAGTAGGTTTGGTGCTTTTTGCACTTAAACATAATTTATGTTAAGTTGATAATTAAACTTTTCATCCGAATTATAAAAAACAAACAACTAAAATTACAGCTCCGTAGGAACAATATGTTTGTAGTTATGATTAACCTATAATTTAGAGTTTCAGAACACCTCTGGTTTTAAAACAATCAATCCTTACCCATTTTAGGTGAGGATTTTTTTGTTCAGCCTTTCCACAATTTAAATTTTCTCTAAAGGTGATTTTCCTGTAAGAATTTCAGGTTTTCTCCTCTGTTTTTATGCTCCTGAAAGACAGAATTTTGTCATGTAAAATACAATTACAGGCACAACCCGAAAAGCCGAAAAAAAGTAGGGAAAACTTAAATAAATAAAACCATGAAAAAAGCACTCATCGTAGGAATCAATGACTACGCTCCCATCGGATCCGGCGGTCCCGATTTAAACGGATGCATCAACGATGCCCGTGATATGGCAAACACGTTGGTAATTTGCGGTTTTGCGCCTGCTCAAATCAGGATCCTTACCAACCAGAATGCTACAAGAGCCAATATTTTAAATTATCTGAAATCGCTGGTCAACAACAGTGTAAAAGGAGATTCGTTGGTATTTTATTACTCCGGACACGGAACCCGAGTTGCCAACATCGGAACAGACTTAGAAATCGATGGTCTGGATGAAGCGATTTGTCCGCATGATTACTCAACCGCAGGTGTCCTTCGTGACGATGATTTTAAAACCATTCTAAGCAAATTGAAAGCAGGCGTGAATCTTGAAGTGATCTTCGACTGCTGCCATTCCGGAACCGGAACAAGAAAAATGGATTTAGGATTGAGCGCAGATTTCTCTTACGAAGCAGCACGCTTCATCCCACCCATGTTGGAAGATGAATTTTACATGACCTACGCCAACGAAATTCCTTTATCAAAAAATTCGAAAAAAGAAACTTTTACAACGAAAGCTTTAGTTCCTGTTTCCGGGATGAATCATACTTTATGGGCAGCTTCTAAAGACAATCAGGTTTCTATGGAAGGAAATATGAATGGTCAGATCAGAGGATATTTCACCTATCACTTCTGCAAAATTTTGCGCGCTACAAACGGTAACATCGTCAGAAAAACGCTCGATAATCAGATCGCTATGGCATTATCTGCAATGGGCGCAGCGCAAATCAATCAGACAGAAAGCTTAAAAACAGAATTATCCCAGAAAATATTTTTATAGATAACTGGCGGAATCCGAAAAGCCATCCAAAGAGTAGGAAAAAATTGATTAAAACACCAAATAATCATGTCTAATATTGAAAACAACAACCCAATGACTGCTGAAGAAGTTTTAAGACTTAAAACTATTAAAGCAAAATCAACTGAAAAATCAGTAAACCAAAAATTAATCGATCAGGAACCGGAAATGGAAACAATTGATGGAAGATCTTATCCAAAAGGGATGAAATCTCTAGCCATTACGATGAATGAAAAATCAGCTGCAGATGAAAATACAGAAACCGATTATTTTTATCCAACTCACGCAGATTTCGAATATCAGCCAAAACTCGAACCTAAAAAAGACCGTAAGCCAAAATTTATTGAAAGAGAAACATTCCTTACGGCTGAAGGAGCAAGAACGATCTTCGGGCCGGATCAAAGGAAAGTGTTTAATTCAACAGCATATCCTTGGCGTTGTGTAGGCAGAGTAGAAAGCCCTTTGGGCATTGCCAGCGGGGTAATGATTGGGCCAAGACATCTGTTAACGTGTGCGCACATTATCGACTGGAAGCCCAACAATCAGACAGGCTGGTTGAAATTTACACCGATGTACTACAACGGAAGTGCGCCTTACGGAAGCGCTTGGGGAATTCAGACTTACTACAAACATAAAGTCGCAGGTCCTACGATTGACGGTACAGAGGTACAGTTTGATTACGTTGTTGTAGTTCTTGACCGCCCAATCGGAAACAGCACAGGCTGGCTGGGATCAAAATCTTACTCAGATTCTTGGGACGGACAGGCTTCTTTCACTCACGCAGGTTATCCCGCAGATTTAACGGGAACTCAAAGACCTACTTATCAGACAGGAATTGCTTTGGATGGAGATTTCTGGAGTCCGGATGATAACCAAAGTATTCAGCACAAAGCTGACATCTGGCCAGGACAAAGCGGTGGTCCGTTTTGGGGATATTGGAATGGGTCGCCTTATGCTGTCGCTACTCAAAGTGCACACAATCCGAGTATCAATTTTGCAAGTGGCGGATCAGACTTGGTAGGTCTAGTAACAAGAGCAAGAAACGAATATCCTTAATTTTTTTTGTTTTATAAATGAAGAGTCTGGTTTTTGAAATCAGGCTCTTTTTTGTTTTTATAACCTGTTATTTCAATATTTCGAAAATAAGTGAAACGGCTTAATTAGCTTAATTTTTAATGATGATTTTTAATATTCTTTGTATACCCTTACGTTTTTATCGCAATGAAAGACAAGGTTTTTTTGCAATAATACTGTTTCAGTTAAGAAATACAAAAGCATTTCATTTAACAAGGAAATACAAATAGTAAATGTTTAGAATATTTCTAAATGCAAACCGGTTATTTATAATCATGGTCATAATAAAAACAGCACCTTCAGAAAGTGCTGTTACTATTTATATTAAATTATTTTCTAAACATCTCCGTATGCGGAATATTGTCTTCCAGATATTTCTTTCCGGTATCTTCAAAACCAAATCCCGAATAAAACCTCAACAGATAATCCTGTGCAGAGATTCTCACTTCGCTAGTATGAAAACGATTTTCTATGGTTTCAACTGCATATTGTATCAGTTGTTTGCCTAAACTTTTTCCTCTGGCTTTTTCAGTTGTTAAAACTCTTCCGATAGATGTTTCGGGATATTTTACTCCTTTATTGAAAATTCTGCAGTAGGCTAAAACATCTTTACCCTGTTCAGCCCATAAGTGAATAGCTTGCTGGTCATATCCATCCAAATCGGGGTACGGACAATTTTGTTCCACTACAAAAACATCTACCCTTGCTTTTATGATCTCGTAAAGTTCAGAAGTTGTAATTTCTTCAAAACTCTTGATTTTCCAAATAATATTACTCATTAAAAGTCACGCTGTTATTTGCTAAAAACTCATTTGTTTTCTGAATGAAACTTAAGATCTCATCAGTTCCTGTTTTTTTTTCTGCAGACGTTACGTAAATTTCAGGCAGATCTTCCCAGGTTTTGTGAAGTTCAGCTTTATAATCTTCAACGTTTTTAATGACAATATTAGGTTTCAGTTTATCAGCTTTCGTAAAAACTATTGAAAACGGAACACCGCTTTCACCACACCACTGGATAAATTCCAAATCAATTTTCTGCGGAGTGTGACGAGAATCTATCAGAACAAAAAGATTAACGAGATTGTTCCTGTTTAAAATATAATTATTGATCAGTTTCTCAAAATCTCTTCTCATCACTTTTGAAACCTTCGCATATCCGTATCCTGGTAAATCGGTCAGGTACCAGTTTTCATTAATGATAAAATGATTGATCAACTGAGTTTTCCCCGGAGTACCTGAAGTTTTTGCCAAATCTTTCCTGTTCAGCATTCCGTTGATCAATGAAGATTTTCCTACGTTTGAGCGTCCGATAAAAGCATATTCGGGCATCGTTCCTTCAGGACATTCCTGCCATTTTCCACTGCTTTTTACAAACTCTGCTGTTTTTATAATCATTTTGTCTCGATTTTATTTAGAAAAATAAACCATTAAGAAATTCTTAATGGTTTGCTGTAATTATATTTTATCTTTTACCCAGTTGTATAGAATTTCGTTGAATTCATCGGGTTTTTCCATCATTGCAGCGTGTCCGCATTTATCAATCCAAAACAGATCTGAATTTGGAATAAATTTATGCATATCAATAGCCACTTCAGGAGGTGTAACATTATCTTGCTTCCCCAGATCAGGCACGTTGGGCGTACAATTTTTGGAAGATCGTTCAGCATATTGTGTTTGATGGCACTTCTTGCAAGCATTACGGTTTTGATGCCTTTCATTCTGTCATTCACCACACTGAAAACTTCGTTGACCAATTCTTCGGTAGCAACAGCGGGATCATAAAAAACTTCTTCTGCTTTCTTTCTTATGTATGAGCGGTCATTTTTTCTTGGAAAACTGTCACCAAATGCTCTTTCGTACAAACCTGAACTTCCGGTAAGCACCAAATTTTTCACAAGATCCGGTCTTGCCAATGTCAGAATAAGACCCACGTGACCACCCATAGAATTTCCTACAATGGTTACAGGTTTGCCAATTTCGCTTTCGATAAATTTAATGACATATTTAGCGATTGTGGTAAGATTGGTATTCAGTACCGGCAAATCATAGATCGGGAGTTGAGGTACGTAGACCTTGAATCCTTTTTCTGAAAAAAAATTCACCATCTTGTCAAAATTACTCAACCCACCCATCAAACCGTGCAAAAGCACCAATGGATGTCCTTCCCCAGCTTCAATGAAGGTATATTTCTTATCTTTTTTTGTACTAAATATCATAAAATTGCTTTAATAAAGCATTGCAAAAATACAAATTATACACCAAAAATTTTTTGATATCTCTAATTTAAATTAAAAATAATATAATACCGCTTTTCCTCTACCCTTTTTTCAAAATCTTTTTATTATTCGTGAAATAACAGTATTCCTAAGTGTTTTTATATCAAATATTTAAACCATTTTTTCGTAGCCAAATATAAAACTTATTAACATTAAGTCAAAAAGTGGGAAAAAGTGGGAGGTTTTAGAAATTTTTGTATAATTTTGTCCCAAATGAGAAATTTCATTGGAACATACGAATGCAAAATAGACGACAAAGGTCGCCTGAAGATTCCGTCTTCGCTGATCAAGCAGATGGAGAACTTTGAGGAGAAAACCTTTGTGGTAAAGCGTTCCGTGTTTCAGCCATGTCTGGAAATTTATCCTATGAAAGCGTGGGATAAACTCATGGAAAAAATAAATAAACTCAACAGATTCATTAAAAAGAATGCTGATTTCATCAGAATGTTTACTGCAGGTGTAAAAACTGTAGAACTGGACAGCGCAGGAAGAGTGCAAATTTCTAAAGATCTAACGCATTATGCTGATCTTACAAAAGATATTGTAATAACGAGCGCAGGTGAGCTTTTCGAAATTTGGGATAAAGATGCTTATGAAAAAGTAATCGCAACCAACGAAGAAGATTTCGCAAGTCTTGCAGAAGATGTGATGGGCGCTTTTGGTGAAGAATAATTAAAATAAACTCAAATGAGCATATATCACAACCCCGTTTTATTGAAGCAAAGTGTGGATGATTTGGTGACGAATCCGGACGGAATATTTGTAGACTGCACATTTGGAGGGGGAGGTCATTCTAAAGAAATTTTAGAAAGACTTTCGGAAAAAGGAAGACTATATGCATTTGATCAGGATTTGGATGCTTTGAAAAACAATATTGAAGATTCAAGATTTACATTGATTAATCAGAATTTCAGGTTTTTAGAAAACTCTCTTCATATGTACGGTGTCGGAAAAGTTGATGGTGTACTGGCTGATCTTGGCGTCTCTTCTCATCAATTTGATGAAGCTGCAAGAGGTTTTTCTACCAGAAACAATGCGCCGCTCGATATGAGAATGAATGTGATGCAGAGTCTTGATGCCAAAAAAGTGATCAATGATTATGAAGAAGATGCTTTGGCTGATATTTTTTACTATTATGGTGAATTGAGAGAGGCCAGAAAACTCGCAAGAGACATCGTTCATCACAGAAAAATAAAAAGCATCAATACAACGGAAGATTTAAAAAAATTATTCAGTTTTCTTCCACCGCATAAAGTAAATAAGTTTTATGCGCAGCTTTTTCAGGCAATAAGAATTGAAGTCAATCAGGAACTGGAAAGCTTAAAAGAAATGCTGGTTCAGGCTTATAATGTTTTGAAACCGGGAGGAAGACTGGTTGTGATCTCTTACCATTCTTTAGAAGACCGTCTGGTAAAAAGATTTCTGAAAAACGGAATGTTTGAAGGAGAGCCGCAACGTGATATCTACGGGAATTATGAAAAAACATTTGAACTCGTAAAAAGCAAGGCAATCATTCCTGATAACAAGGAAATTGAAGAAAACTCAAGAGCAAGAAGTGCTAAAATGAGAACAGGAATAAAATTATAAATAATGAGCAATGGATAGTAAGCAATTTATGAAAATTACCCATTACTAATTACCTCTTATTAATAAAAATAAAGTGGCAAAAAAAACAGCATATCGCCCTCAAAAAAAACTCACTTTTATAGATATTATAAAAGGAAATTTTCTGAACCGTGATGAGTTGAAAACCCATTATAAGTTTTTCTTACTGATTTTTGTTTTGATGATGGGGATGATTTATTCTAACCATTTGGTGAACAAAAAAATAAAAATTGTAAACGCTTTAAAAGAACAAACCGAAGAATTCAAATCCAGAAATGCTTATGCCCAGAGCAAACTCATTAAAGTAAAAATGGAATCTGAACTGGGAAAAGAAGTCGCAGCAGACTCATTAATGACTTTAGAAAGTCACCCGCATAAACTTTTAATAAAATTAGACAGTACTGATGCAAAAGCAAAATGAATATGATAACAAACGTAAAAAGACGTTAAGATGGGGCTACTTCTTTGCAGTAGCATCTCTGTGCGTGTTTGTGCTTTTCATTGCAAGAATTATTGTTCTTCAAAACACCAATGTTCAGGAGATTAAAGATGATTATATCAACAATAATTATCGTACTGCCACTCTTAAAGCAGCTCGTGGAAATCTGTATGCTTCAGACGGTTCTATTCTCGCAACGACAGTAATGCGTTATGATGTCTTTCTTGATTTTAAAACCATGAAAGATACAGTCTACACAAACAATATTGGTCCGCTTACAGATTCTTTAAGTAAAATGTTCGGAAAATCGAGAGCCGATTTCAGAAAAAAATTTGATGAGCAGAGAAAAAAGAAAAACCAGTATTATTCTTTAGTAAAAGGATTAGATTTTGACCAATACGACAGAATCAGAAAGTTCCCGATTTTTAAAAGAGGTAAAAACAAGGGAGGCTTTATCATAGACAGAAATTACAAAAGAGAGCTTGCAACTTCAGAAATCGGTGCCGGAACAATAGGCATTGATAATGGAGTCGCAAAAGCAGGCTTAGAAGGTGCATTTTCAAAATACTTAACAGGAATCAATGGTGAAAGACTAGAACAGAGAGTCAATTCTTCACAGTGGAAACCTATTGATTTTTGGAAGGTGAAAGAACCCACTGACGGTCAGGACGTTTACACTACTTTAGACCTTAGAATTCAAGACATTGCGCATTCGGCCTTAGAAAAACAGCTGATTAATTTTGAAGCAAAACACGGTACGGTAATCGTAATGGAAGTAGCAACAGGGAAAGTTCGTGCTCTGGTTAACCTGAGAGAAACGGAACCCGGAGTGTATGAAGATGCTTATAATTATGCTCTAAAAGATAATATTGAACCGGGATCAACCTTTAAAACGATTTCGCTTTTAGCAGCAATGGACGACGGCTTTATTGATGAAAGCACCACAGTAAACGTAGGAAATGGGATTTGGACTTATGCTAAACAACGTATTTCAGACGGTCACGGCGGCGGAACTTACGAAATAAGTGATGTCCTCGCAAAATCCAGCAACGTAGGAACTGCAAAGCTGATTACCAAATATTACGCAGAAAATCCTCAGATTTTCTTAGATCATTTAAGAAGATGGAAATTATTTGATAAAATGGAAATTGAACTTCCGGGGATTACAAAACCCCGAATTTTAACTCCGAAAAGCAAATCATGGAATGCAGCAACCTTAGCTTCAATCTCTTACGGATATGCAACGAATATTAACCTTTTACAGTTAACTACTTTCTACAACGGAATTGCCAACAAAGGAAAAATGCTGAAACCTCTCTTCATCGATAAAATCATGAAAGACGGAAAAACAGTTTTCGAAGCAAAAGAAGAAGTGATTGTAAAGAAAATGGCCTCTGATAAAGCAATACAGATGATGACGAGTGCTTTAACGAAAGCTGTAGAAAAAGGAACAGGAAGAAGTATTTTCACACCCAACCTGAAAATGGCGGGAAAAACAGGAACCGCAAGATTTGAATACTGGTTGCCTGGTCCGATGAAATACAGAGCGTCATTCGCTGGATTTTATCCTGCAGACAATCCGAAATACACTTGCTACGTCATGATCAGCGAGCCCAATGTATCAAAGGGGTTTTATGGCGGAACGGTTTCCGCACCGGTTTTTAAAGAGATTGCAGGGAAAACTTTCCTGAAAACGCCTCAAAACGTAGAAAAAGAAATGCTTGTCGACAGAAAGGTTAACCTGAATAAAATGGTTGAGCCGAATGTAAAAGTAGCAGTCAACAATAAACAAATGCCAAGCGTAGTAGGATTGATTGGGAAAAACGTCATCCCGCAATTGGAAAATTTAGGATATCGTGTCGATTTTAAAGGTGTTGGAAGAATTAAAGAACAATTTCCGTTACAAGGCACCACGATTAGCAAAAACCAGAGGATTTATTTGTCTCTGCAAAATTAAAAGCGACGAAGTCGCGATATGTTGGTAGTATTGAATCAATAATAGTAAGAGGTGCGAAGTACCGATTTTTAGGTAAATGGAATTATTAAAATTATTAGAAAGAATCCAAATTCTGGAAACAATTGGAAATCCTGAGAGGGACGTTTCAGCATTGGTATTCGATAGCAGAAAGGTTTCTGAAAACTCTTTGTACATCGCATTGAAGGGAACAGTTGTAGATGGACATTCCTTTATTACCTCTTCCATTGAAAAAGGTGCAAAAGCCGTTGTTTGCGAAGAACTTCCGGAAAATTTAGATGAAAATATTACGTACATTAAAGTAAAAGACGCTTCTAAAACTTTAGGACATCTGGCTTCCAATTTTTACGGAAATCCTTCTGAAAAATTAAAATTAATCGGGGTTACCGGAACTAATGGAAAAACTTCTGTTTCGACTTTGCTTTTTGATGTATTTAAAAATTTAGGCTACAATTCTGCATTACTTTCAACGGTAGAAATCAGAATTGGCGAAGAAATTATTCCGGCAACCCATACAACTCCGGATGTAATTACCATCAACAAAATTTTAGCAAAAGCTGTTGATCAGGGTTGCGAATTTGCCTTTATGGAAGTAAGCTCTCACGGTATTGCCCAAAACAGGATTGAAGGTCTGACTTTTAAGATCGCAGGCTTTACCAATCTTACCCACGACCATTTAGATTATCATAAAACATTTGACGAATATTTAAAAATCAAGAAAAGATTTTTTGATGAGTTAAATGAAAACGCAATCGCTATCACTAATGTTGATGATAAAAACGGAAACGTGATGCTTCAGAACACAAAGGCTGCAAAAAGGTCTTATGCTTTGAAAACAATGGCAGATTATCACGGAAGAACTTTGGAAGTCGACTTCAACGGAATGCTATTAAATTTCAACGGAAAAGAATTCTGGACGACCTTAACAGGAAAATTCAATGTTTATAACTTATTGTTGGTTTTCGGAATTGCTTCGGAATTAGGGTTTGAGCAGGATGAAATTCTTCAGGCAATCAGCATTTTAAAAAGAGTTTCCGGAAGATTTGAAACCTTCAAATCTGATGGCGGAATTTTCTTCATTGTTGATTATGCACACACTCCGGATGCGTTAGAAAATGTGTTAGACAGCATCAATGATATCAGAACAAAAAACGAAAGACTGATTACCGTTTTCGGATGTGGAGGCGACAGAGATCACGCCAAGAGACCTGAAATGGGAAATATTGCTTCAAAGAAATCAACTTTAGCGATCATCACTTCAGACAACCCGAGAACGGAAGACCCAAACCAGATTATAAAAGAAATTGAAGCTGGTGTTGAACCTCAAAACTTCAGCAAATACACTTCAATTCCTGACAGAAGAGAAGCCATCAAAATGGCCATCAAATTCTCAGAACCGAAAGATATTGTTCTCGTAGCCGGAAAAGGTCACGAAAACTATCAGGAAATCAATGGTGTAAAACATCATTTTGATGACAAACAAGTGATAAATGAGTTATGGCAATTAATGAGCAAATAAAATTTAAATAAAAGCATTATGCTATATTATCTATACGAATACTTAACGAGCCAGGGCATCCACATTCCGGGATTAGGAATGTTGAAGTACATCTCATTCCGAGCAGGGATGGCGGTTTTGTTGTCTTTAACGATTGCGCTGATCTACGGAAAAAGCATCATTAATTATCTGAGAGGAAAACAGATGGGCGAGTTGGTTCGTGATTTAGGATTAGACGGACAAAAACAAAAGGAAGGAACTCCTACAATGGGAGGTTTCATCATCATTATTGCGACTTTGATTCCTGTTTTACTGTTTACAAGAATTACCAATATTTATATAGTTCTCTTAATTGTTACCGTAGTTTGGATGGGAGCCATTGGTTTTTTAGACGATTATTTAAAGAAAATTAAAAAAAATAAAGACGGATTAAGCGGGAAATTCAAAATCGTAGGACAGGTTGGTTTAGGGTTAATCATCGGAGTGACCATGTATTTCCATCCAGATATTACGGTAAAGAGAAAATATGCAGATACAAAAGTGGTAAACAGAAATAATGTAGAGCGAAACTTCATGCCTGCAGAGAAAATCACTGTTTCCACGGTTCCTTTTGCTAAAAATAATGAATTTGACTATAGCGGAATTCTTTTCTGGATGAATGACGAAGATGCTCACGAATGGGCCTGGATTGTTTTCATACCCATCGTCATATTTATTGTGACTGCAGTCTCAAACGGAGCCAATATCACCGACGGAATTGACGGTCTTGCAGCGGGAACAAGTACGGTAATCCTCTTAACGCTGGCATTTTTCACCTATGTTTCCGGGAATATCATCTTTGCAGATTATCTAAATATCATGTTTTTACCCAACATGGGTGAAACCACGATTTTCGTCGTCGCCATGGTGGGAGCTGTGATCGGATTTTTTTGGTACAATACGTATCCCGCTCAGGTTTTCATGGGAGATACCGGAAGCTTGATGTTGGGTGGTGTAATTGCTGTTTTGGCAGTTATTTTAAGAAAAGAATTAATGATCCCTGTGCTTTGCGGAATTTTCTTAATCGAAAATGTTTCGGTAATGCTCCAGGTAGTTGTTTTTAAATACAGAAAAAGAAAATTCGGGTTAGAATATGCCCAGAATAATAGATTGTTTAAAATGTCTCCTTTGCATCATCATTATCAAAAAGATGGTTTTCACGAAAGTAAAATCGTCAACAGAATGATTATTATCGGGGTGATGTTAGCGATTGTATGTCTCATTACATTGAAAATGAGATAAAATTAGCAATAAGGGATAAGTGTAAAGCTTAAATCCTTGTGCACAAAGTAAATTATATGAAAATAGTTGTCTTAGGAGGTGGAGAAAGTGGTTGTGGTGCCGCTTATTTGGCTAAAAAGAAAGGTTTGGAAGTATTTCTTTCAGACAAAGGAGCCATTAAGGATAACTACAAGCAATTTCTGACAGAAAATGAAATTGAATTTGAAGAAGGGAACCACGATGAAGAAAGAATCTTAAGCGCAGACTGGATCGTAAAAAGCCCCGGAATTCCGAAAAAGGCAGAGATGATTCATAAAATTCATATGAAGGGAATCAGAATTTCTTCGGAAATAGAATTTGCCTCAGAATTTACCAATGCGAAGATTATTGCCATCACCGGAAGCAACGGGAAAACAACGACTACGTCTTTGATCTACTACATTCTGAAAAGCGACGGAATGAATGTTGGTTTGGGTGGAAATATTGGTTACAGTTTTGCAAAACAGGTTGCAGATGAGAATCATGAGTATTATGTTTTGGAGGTTAGTTCTTTCCAGCTGGATGATATTCAGAATTTCAGACCCTATATTTCAATGTTGCTGAATCTGTCTAAAGATCATTTGGATCAATACAATTATAACTATGAAGAATATGCTTTAGCAAAATTCAGAATCGCTGAAAATCAGGAAAATGACAATTTTTTCATCTACAATAAAGATGATGAAATGAGCAAAAATATTCTTGAAAAATTTGAGATCAAAGCGAAAATGATACCTTTTTCAACCAAGGAAAAACTCAATGAAGGAGGTTTTATTGATAGCGAGGAATTAATAGTAAAGCTGAAAGATAAATTTTCCATGAAAATTGAAGAACTGTCTTTAATGGGAAATCATAACGTTGCCAACAGCTTAGCGGCTTCCATAGCAGGTAAAATATTGGAAATCAGCAATGAAAGTATCAGAAATTCATTGATGACGTTTCAGGCAGTTGAACACAGGCTTGAATTGGTAACTGAAACAGATGGTGTAAAATTTATCAACGACAGCAAGGCAACCAATGTCAACGCAACCTATTATGCCTTAGAAAGTATGAAAACTCCCACCGTTTGGATTGTCGGGGGGCAGGATAAAGGAAATGACTACTCAGAAATTGAGGATTTAGTTAAAAAGAAAGTAAAAGCAATTATCTGCTTAGGAATTGATAATCAAAAAATCATCGATTTCTTTAAAGATAAGAAAGAGTTTATTTATGATACTTCCAGCATGGAAGAAGCGGTGGAAATCTCAAAATCATTAGCCAAAAACGGCGATACGGTTTTGCTGTCACCGTGTTGCGCAAGCTTCGATTTATTCAAGAATTATGAAGACCGCGGCAATCAGTTCAAAGAACAAGTTTTAAAAACAACAGCTAATAGTAACAACTAATAGCATAGAAATATGAACGAACAATACACAGAAAGCAAATTTGAATTTCTAAAGGGCGATAAAGTGCTTTGGATGGTCATTATTGTGATCTCCATTTTCTCTATTTTCCCGGTGTATTCTGCAAGTTCGAATTTAGAATACATCGTCAATAACGGAACTACGACAGGGCACGTTATCAAACATATGTTTTTTGTTGTCTTAGGATTAGGAGTAATGCGACTGGCAGGAACCGTAAAATATGAGTACCTCGGAAAACTCAGCAGCATTATGCTGGGAATTATGATTATCCTATTGATCGTTACGATGTTTACCGGACAGACCATTGATGGTGCAAGTGCTTCCCGATGGTTAAAAATTCCCGGAACACCCATTTCATTTCAGCCCTCATCTTTTGCTTTTTTAATGTTAGTTATTTACCTGTGCAGATATTTAACCAAAAAAATTACACGAGAAAGACTTCCCATTGAAAATGTGATGTACATTTTCGGACCCATTTTACTTGTTTTTGTATTGGTTGCAAAAGATAATGGCTCTACAGCATTGATGATTTTGATGGTGTCTGTAATCGTTTTAGTGATCGGACAGCTTCACTGGAAGTACATTGCAGGATTTATTTCAACATCAGTCATTGCTATTATTCTGTTTTTAATCATTGCTCTGAATACCAATATGATCGGCGGAAACCGTGTACATACGTGGATGAGCCGAATCGAAACATTTACTTCAAGCAAGGCAAAAACTGCCGATGTGGATGATGAAAGCGTCAAAGCAAAGAATTATCAGGTAATGCAGGCAAAAGCTGCCATCGTTCACGGCGGAATTACAGGAATGGGACCGGGAAAAAGCGCTCTGAAACAAATGCTTCCGCAATCTGCATCCGATTTCATTTTTGCAGTAATTGTTGAAGAATATGGAGTAATTGGTGCCATATTTCTCATCAGTATGTATCTGATTATGATCATCAGGATCGTCATGATCGCGAGTAAAATGCCCGCCTTTTTTGGATCGTTGCTTGTGCTCAGTCTCGGAGTAATGATTTTTATACAATTGGCAGTAAATATTGCTGTGGCAGTCAACCTGATTCCGGTTACAGGACAGCCTTTGCCATTGATTAGTTATGGTGGAACATCCATGTTGGTTACGTATTTACAATTAGGAATTATTTTAAATATAAGCTCAAGAATTCAGATCTACGATGAAGAAGGAATGGGTAAAAAACAAAATATAGAAGAGATAAACGATATCGCTTAAATATAAATGATGAATGATAATTTATAATTGATTTTCATATCGCTTATCAATCATCATTTATCAATAATAAAAAGTATGAACAAAAAATTAAAAATATTGTTATCAGGCGGCGGAACAGGAGGACACATCTTCCCGGCAATTGCTATCGCAGACGAAATCAAGAAAAGATTTCCTGATGCAGAATTTTTGTTCATTGGCGCCAACGGAAAAATGGAAATGGAAAAAGTTCCGCAGGCAGGTTATAAAATAGAAGGAATAGACATCGCTGGAATCAATAGAGGAAATATACTTTCCAATTTAGGTCTGCCTTTCAAAATTTTGAAAAGTCTATCTAAATCTAAAAGAATAATTAAAAGTTTTGCTCCGGATTTTGCAGTCGGGACAGGCGGTTTCGCAAGCGGACCCGCTTTGTACGAAGCGACCAAAATGGGAATTCCGATTTTTATTCAGGAACAGAATGCCCATGCAGGAGTGACCAATAAAATTTTAAGTAAAAAAGCAAAAGCAGTTTTTACAGCCTATCCTCAAGTGGAAGGTTTTCCGGCTGAAAAAATAAAGTTTTTAGGAAATCCTATTCGTGAGAATATCATTTCAGGAATGCAGGAAACTTCTCAGGCAAAGGAGAAAATGGGTTTAGAAGATAAACTTACGATTCTGTCAGTCGGAGGCTCTTTAGGCTCACGAACATTAAACAACGGCTGGAAAGATAATGTAGAAAACCTGAAAGAAAAAGGTTACCAGTTAATCTGGCAAACGGGAAAACTGGATTATAAAGAAATTGTTGATCGTTATCAATTATCAGTTGATGGAAATTCAAACAGCCAACAACCGACTAACAATCAACTACAAATAAAGGAATTCATCAAAGACATGGAAACTGCCTATTCAGCAGCCGATGTCATCGTTTCTAGAGCAGGTGCAATTGCTATTTCAGAGTTGGCTGTTGCTCAGAAACCTGTTTTATTGGTACCATTTCCGTTTGCAGCAGAAGATCATCAGACCAAAAATGCAATGAATCTGGTTGAAAAAAACGCAGCCAAAATGGTAAAAGATTCTGAAATGCCAGAGAAATTCTGGAGTACATTATCAGAAATCTGCGAAAACGAAAATGTAAGAAAAGAAATGTCTGACAATCTGAAATATTTTGCCAAACCCAATGCAGCAAAAGAGATTGTGGATGAGATTTTTAAAATAATGAAAGCTTCGACAAGCTAAGTCTGACACCGCAAAATAAAAGCAGTTGGTATTAGAGATGTCTTGTCGAAGGGCTATTAAAAAATAGAAACCATTGTGTGTAACGGACTAATTAAGCTTGCTTAGAAAGCAAATAGGATAAATAAAATGAACAATTTAAAAACATATCAAAATTTTTACTTCGTCGGCATCGGAGGTATCGGAATGAGTGCTTTGGCGCGCTATTTCCATGCTTCCGGCAAGAAAGTTTTGGGGTACGACAAAACCAATACAAAACTGACTCAGCAGTTGATGAGCGAAGGAATAGATATTGTTTTCGAAGATATTCTTGACGAAAAAATCACATTACTTCAAAAAGAAAATACATTGGTTATCTACACTCCGGCGATTAAAAAGCTTGGGATTTTAGATTATTTTAATGAAAATCAGTTTCAAGTTTTAAAACGTGCCAAAGTTTTAGGTTTAATTACCGAAAACACAGACTGCATCGCAGTAGCAGGAACTCATGGAAAAACAACTACCTCTACTCTGGTTTCACATTTGTGCAAAGAAGCAGATTTGCCATTTTCCTGTTTTTTAGGAGGGATTTCTGAGAATTTTAAATCAAATTTTCTGTACAACGGAAATCAGTATTCTGTAGTGGAAGCCGACGAATATGACAGAAGTTTCCTGAGTCTTTCTCCGGATTGGGCGGTGATCACTTCTACAGATGCAGATCATTTGGATATCTATGGAGATAAAAATACGATTGAAGAAGGTTTCAGACAGTTTGCGGCATTAGTTCCTGAAGACAAACAACTTTTTGTGAGAAAAGGAATTGAAATAGGAAGAGCGCATAAAACGTATGCTGTAAACGAAGAAGCTGATTATTATTCAGACAATCTTCGGATGGATTATGATAAAATTTATTTTGATTTTCATGTACCAGCAAATGATTCTCACTCTGAGTTCGTCGAAGAGTTTGTCTGGGACGTTCCCGGAATTCACAATGTTGAAAATGCAACCGTTGCGATTGCAATTCTACACAATTTAGGAGTTGATTTTGAAACTTTAAAGAAAGCAATTGCCAATTTTAAAGGAATTAAAAGAAGATATACGAAACATATTTATCCGACTGGTAAAATTTATATTGATGATTATGCGCACCATCCGACTGAGATTAATGCGGTTGTTGGTTCCATCAAAACGTTTTATCCTGATAAAAAACTGCTGGTTGTTTTCCAGCCACATCTTTTCAGCCGAACGAGAGATTTTGCAGATGGATTTGCTGAAAGTTTAAGCAATTCTGAAGAACTGATTTTGCTTGATATTTATCCGGCGAGAGAACTTCAGGAAAACTTTGATGGCATTACTTCAAATTGGTTATTGGAAAAAGTGACTTTAGATAAAAAAGAAATTTCAGGTTTGTCTGAAGCTTTTAATAAAATAAAAGAAAAAGATTTTGACATTTTGCTCACAGTGGGTGCAGGAAATATTGATACGCTGTACGACCCGATTTGCGAGTGGTTAAATAAGATGTAAAAAGTAGTAATGTATAAACGTATTAATGATGCAGTGCCCATGAATACTTTTACATTGATACATGAATAAAAAAAATGAAAAACAAATACAGAATTTTAAAAATTGCCGTCACAGTAATCCTACTTGGTTTCCTGTTGAGTTTCTCTTTGAAGAAATTCAGTAGCCAGAAGATTACGGATAGTAAAATTTCTGTGAAAATGAATGAAAAAACTCCGGTGTATTTTATTGATGAAAAGGATATTAAAGAAATCGTCAAAAAAGAGAATCCGTCAGGAAAAGTTGGGGATTTAAATATTCCTGAATTGGAAAAGAAAATTAATGCCCTTCCGGCGGTTGACAGTGCCAATGTTTATTTAAATCTTAATGGAAAACTCAATTTGGATATCAAACAAAGAGTTCCGGTTTTCAGGTTGAATTATAACGGCAATGATTTTTATGTAGACGAAAAGGGAACAGAATTTCCGATTTCCAGACCCTATTCTCATCCCTGTATGTTGGTAACCGGAAATGTGAAAAAAGATGAATATGAAAAGCTGGCAGAATTGGTTGACAAAATTGACAAAGATAATTTCAGCAAAAAGTATTTCATCGGAATTTCAAAATATAAAGACAACTACAATCTCCTCACAAGCGAAGGGAATTACAAAGTAGAGATTGGAGATTTAGATAATATTGAATTAAAAGTAAAAGGTTTCAAAACTTTTGTTGAGAAATACCTGGTGTTCCAGGATCCCCAAAAGTACAGTATGGTTTCGGTGAAATATCAGAATCAGATTGTCACAACACTGAATCCTTATTTTAAAGAAAATGACAGTATTTTAAAAGCGGGGCATCAAGATTTAGCTAAAACCCCGGTTAAAAAAGCGAGTTCTGCTGCTTTAAAACCTAAAGAAAAGACAAAGCCAAAAGCAGTTGTCAAACCAAAGGAGAAAAAGAAAACTCCCGAAAAGAAACCGGCAGCAAAGCCTAAAACTAAAGCGAAGGTTAAAATAGAATAAAACAGAAAGTTCATAACGGACAATTTAATAAAGAACAGGAAAAATCCTTTTAAGTAAAAAGAAATAAATCAAATCAATATACAATGGAAAATCAAGAGTATTCAGTAGGTCTTGACATCGGGACAACCAAAATTGTCGCCATTGTCGGAAGGAGGAATGCCCACGGGAAAATAGAAGTTCTCGGTGTTGGTAAGGCCAAAAGTCTTGGAGTTCATAAAGGGATTGTGAATAATATTTCACAAACCATCAACTCTATCAAAGCAGCTGTGGCAGAAGCACAAACCAGTGCGGGAGTTCCTATTCATAAGGTCACTGTGGGTATTGCAGGAAAACATATTCGTTCTCTGCAGCATTCAGATTATATTATGCGTGAGAATCCGGACAGATTCATCACAGATGATGACATCGAAGCACTGAAAGATCAGGTGAAAAAACTGGTCATGCTTCCTGGTGAAGAGATTATCCATGTTTTACCGCAGGAATATAAGGTTGATTCTGAAGGCGAAATTCAGGAGCCTGTCGGGATGCACGGAAAACGTCTTGAAGCCAATTTCCATGTTGTTGTTGGACAAATGGGTAGCATCAGAAACATCGCAAGATGTGTAAGAGAAGCAGGTTTAGAGATGGAGGCGCTTACATTAGAACCTTTAGCATCTTCCGAAGCTGTTCTTACCAAAGAAGAAAAAGAAGCAGGAGTAGCCATTGTAGACATCGGTGGTGGTACTACAGATATTGCTATTTTCAAAGATAACATCATCCGTCATACCTGCGTCATTCCTTACGGAGGCGGAATTATCACGGAAGACATCAAAGAAGGATGTTCAATTATAGAAAAGCACGCTGAGCAATTAAAGGTTAAGTTTGGTTCTGCAGTTCCGGAGCTGGAGAAAGACAGCACATTTGTAACGATTCCAGGACTTCACGGAAGACCAGACAAAGAAATTTCACTGAAAACTTTAGCACAGATTATCAATGCAAGAGTAGAGGAAATTTTAGAAATGGTCAATACCGAATTAAAGGCTTACGGAGCATTTGAACAAAAGAAAAAGCTGATTGCAGGAATTGTTCTGACAGGTGGAGGTTCCAATCTGAAGCATCTTCGTCAGCTAGCAAATTATACAACAGGCTTTGATAGTAGAATTGGTTTCGCAAATGAATATATTGCCAACGATAAAAACCAGTATCTTAAAGGACCGGAATTTGCAACGTCTATCGGGTTGCTGATGGAAAGTTTGAAAATCAGAGATAAAAAAACAGTTGCTGTAGAAGAGGAAGAGGTTATTGAAAGTAAAGCTGATCAAACTGAACAGCAGGCTCACGTTGAGACTCAAACTCAAATAACGCAACAACAAGAAGAAGAATTCAGAACACCTGTACAGATATCAAGACCTCAGAAGCCAACTTTCGGACAGTCTCTGATGGAAAAAGTGAAAAAATTCTTTGAAGAAGTCGAATAAAAAAAATAGAAGTGATGAATGATAAGCGATGAATGATTTTTCTCATCAACTATCATAATCGATTATCAAACATATAAAAATATAACTATGGAAAATATAGGCACACAAGGATTTTCATTTGATCTGCCAAAAGGAAATTCTTCGATTATTAAAGTAATCGGTGTAGGTGGTGGCGGAAACAACGCACTGAAGCACATGTACGAAAAAGGAATACACGGGGTAGATTTCGTGATTTGTAATACAGATGCTCAGACTTTAGATAACAATCCTGTTTCCAACAAAGTTCAGTTGGGAGTTACCATTACTGAAGGTCTTGGAGCAGGTGCAGATCCTGAAGTAGGCGAAAAAGCGGCGATTGAAAGTATCGAGGAGATCAAAGCAGCAATGGGACAAAACACCAAAATGGTTTTCATTACCGCAGGAATGGGTGGTGGTACCGGAACTGGTGCTGCACCTGTTATTGCTAAAGTTGCCAAAGATATGGGGATTCTTACGGTAGGTATTGTGACTGTTCCGTTCAGCTTTGAAGGAAAAAGAAGACTAGATCAGGCAGAATTAGGTCTTGAAAAACTAAGAAATAATGTTGATTCACTCATTGTGATCAACAATGATAAATTAAGACAGCAATTTGGAAACCTTGGCTTCAAACAAGGATTTTCTAAAGCCGATGAAGTTTTAACCAATGCCGCAAAAGGAATGGCAGAAGTTATTACCGGCTACTTTGATGTAAACATCGACTTTAGAGATGCTAAATCGGTGCTTCAGAATTCCGGTACGGCATTAATGTCTACAGGTACAGCTTCAGGTGAAAACAAAGCTGAAGAAGCTGTAAGAAAAGCATTAGACTCCCCATTATTGAATGACAACAAAATTACAGGTGCAAGAAACGTGTTATTGTTGATCAGAAGCGGTGTGGAAGAAGCTACGATGGACGAAATCGGGATCATTATGGATTACATTCAGAAAGAAGCCGGTCACACAGCCGACATTATTTTTGGTGTAGGAGCCGATGAAGAATTAGGTGATGCAGTAAGTGTATTGGTGATTGCCACTGGTTTTTCTAATGATAATCAAAAATTTTCAGGACCTACTGAGAAAATCAGAATTGGTTTAAATGATGCACTGGAAACTCCAAAAGCTTCTCCGTTCAAAACAAGAGATGAAAGAGAAGTTTCTTCTGAACAGGGATACGAATTTGGAGGAAAAAATCTTTTCAGATTAGATGATGAAGACCAGCCGACACCGCAATTCAAGATGTCGTCTATTGAAAAAAAAATGATTATCGAGGATGAAGATGTAAAAACTGAAATAAAATTCTCTGATAGACAGGAAGATACGTCAGAAAGCACAATTCAGAGCTGGAGAAATGATGAGGCAAGCAATGAAGACAATATAAATTTATTTTCTTTTGATGATGACAATGATCCAAACGATTTGGAGATTCAGTCTTTCTCTTTTGATTTTGAAAATAAGAAAAATGAGTCAGTTGAAAATTCATTCAGCAATAATTATTCAGATGAAAAAGCGGTTGAGTTTAATTTTACAGTGAACGAACCGATTGCTGAAAAATATGATTTTGAACAGCCCAAAAATGAAGTTGAAATTTCTAATGTGATTGAGAAAAAAACAGAAGAAATAACGCAAAAAATTGAAACATTTTATCATGCTTCAGAACAACCGAAAGCTGAAGAAAGACCTGTTGTAGAAAAAAGAGTAGAAATAGAAACTACAAGACACACAGAATCTGAATTTACTTTTGTGAATAAACCTGCAGATCAGGAAAGAGTGTCAGAAAGAAGAAACAAACTGAAAGAATTTAATTCCCGTTATCAAAATTTTGATCATGTGAACGAATTTGAATCTGTACCTGCTTTCAAAAGAAAAAATATTTCAATTGACGGCTCCAATGCTTCAGACCAAAATATCAACACTTATTTGTCTGACAACAACGGAAACATGCAGATCAGAGAAAACAGATTCTTAAATAAAGATGTAGACTAAAATAATATAACAATGTAGAAATGTACCAATGTAACAATTTCGAACTGTCATGCTGAGCTTGTCGAAGCATTTCATTGGTAAACTGTTACATTGATACATTGTTAAATTAAATAAAAATGAGTTTAGAAAATACCATAAGCGAAGCAATAAAAACAGCAATGAGAGCAAAAGACAGAGTTGCTTTAGACTCTCTGCGCGCTGTAAAATCTCAGATATTATTGCTGAAAACCGAAGCTTTAGGAGCTGAAGTTTCTGCAGAACAGGAAATTGCAATTCTGCAAAGAATGATCAAGCAGAGAAAAGATTCTTATGAGCAGTTTGCTGCTCAGGGAAGAAACGATTTGGCAGAAGTAGAGGACGCTCAGATGAAAGTAATTGAGAAGTTTTTGCCTGCCCAATTATCTTCTGAAGAATTAGAAACAGAAATTAAGCAGATTATTTCTGAAACAGGCGCTGAATCTATGAAAGATTTAGGGAAAGTAATGGGAATAGCTTCAAAAAACCTAGCCGGAAAATCTGACGGAAAAAGTATTTCCGAGATGGCTAAAAAGCTTCTTTCGTAAACATAATATATCCATGATAATTGATGTTGAGATCATTCATCAATTAAATCATCGATTATATTTTAGGATATTCAACCTTTGCATATCGATTTGATTAACAAAGCCCGGAACATGATGTTTCGGGCTTTTTTGATGGGCTGACTTTTCAAAATTACTTATGGATATTCTAAAAAACCACTGTTAAGTAATCCAGAAAAGTTGGGAACCACACTACATTCTATATATCAGTATCAACTGATGTATGATAAAATCTTATGAAAAAAAATTTTCTCACGGGTATTAGTTTTTATAATCATTTCAAAATTAATAAAAATTAACAATACTTTAACTGAAAATTCTCAACAATAATTTAATTCAGCTAGAATTTATATATAAAATCATTAATATTCATTTTGTTTTGCGAATTAATCAATAGTTTTTATAAATTGACAAGTCTTAGAGAATATTGTAAATTTGTTGTCAATTAAAATTTATAAAAATGTATCCATCAGATTTAGTATTGCCGATGAAGGCTGAACTTACAAATAAAGGTTTTCAGGATTTAGCAACTCCTGCACAAGTAGAAGATGCTTTGAAGCAATCCGGAACTACTCTTTTAGTAATCAACTCTGTTTGCGGATGTGCGGCAGGAGCAGCAAGACCGGGCGTAGTTTACTCTTTAACCGGAGAAAAAAAACCAGATCATTTGACCACTGTTTTTGCAGGTTTTGATAAAGATGCAGTTGATGCAGCTAGAAAGCATTTAGCTCCATTCCCTCCAAGCTCACCATGTGTGGCACTTTTCAAAGACGGAGAATTGGTTCATATGCTGGAAAGACACCATATCGAAGGAAATCCTGCAGGAGCAATCGCAGCAAATCTTCAGGCTGCTTATGACGAATATTGCTAATAGCAAGTAATTAAAAGCTTTATATAGAAACCGTTACAAATTTTGTGACGGTTTTTTTATTTAAATCATTCGCAGGAAATTCAAATATGATTATATTTGTTGAAATGGCAACGAAAGCACTTTTCAATACGGTAGTCAATTGGTTTATCAGGCAAAGGATAGATCAGATACAGAATTTTATGGATCATCCCATAGAAACGCAGAACGGAATTCTTTTTTCACAGCTGTTTCATGCAGAAGATACCGAGTATGGTAAGCGATATGGCTTTAACACCATATCAAGCTATCAGGATTTTAAAAATAAAGTTCCTGTTGTCACTTACGAAGACTTCGAACCATATATCGAAAAAGCCAGACAAGGCCATAAAGATGTAAGCTGGCCTGGCTACATCAAGCATTTTGCGAAATCTTCCGGAACGACAAATGCCAAAAGTAAATTCATTCCCATTTCTGCAGAGAGTTTAGAATACTGTCACATGAAAGCTGGCAAGGATATGGTCTCTATCTATGCTAATAATCACCCTGAAAATCAGCTTTTTACCAATAAAAATTTACGTCTCGGCGGAAGTTCGGAATTGTATGCAGATTTCAACACCAAATTTGGAGATCTTTCAGCAATTCTGATTGATAATCTTCCTTTTTGGGTAGAAATTACAACCACACCAAGCAAGAAAGTTTCTTTAATGGGAGAATGGGAAAGTAAGTTAAAAGCCATTACTTCTGAAGTTAAAAATGAAGATGTAGGAAGTATTTTGGGTGTTCCAAGCTGGATGATGGTTCTGTTACAAAGAGTTTTGAAAGAAACAGACGTCAAAAACATTTCAGAATTGTGGCCGAATCTGGAAGTATTTTTCCATGGTGGAATCAGCTTTAAACCTTACAAAGATCAGTTTAAACAAATCATCGGAAAAAATATCAATTACTACGAAATTTACAACGCTTCTGAAGGATTCTTTGGAATTCAGGACAGACCCAACAGTGATGAAATGCTTCTAATGCTCGACTACGGTATTTTCTACGAATTTATTCCGATCGATCAGTTTCATTGTCCGAATCCGAAAGTCATTAGTCTGGAAGATGTAGAAATCGGGAAAAACTACGCAATGGTCATCACCACCAACGGTGGATTGTGGAGATATTTAATTGGTGACACCGTTATTTTCACATCAACCAATCCTTTCAGAATAAAAATTACCGGAAGAACCAAACATTACATTAATGCTTTTGGTGAAGAATTGATGATTACCAATGTAGAATCTGCTTTGACGAAAGCCTGTGAAGCAACAAAAGCGGCGGTTAGAGATTTCACGGGCGCACCCATTTTTATGAAAGAAAACGAAAGCGGTGCTCACGAATGGATTTTTGAATTCAGCGAAAAACCTGATAATTTAGATGAGTTTACTGAGATTTTTGATCAGCATCTGAAAGCAATTAATTCTGATTATGAGGCCAAAAGGTATAACAATATCACTTTGAAAAAACCTGTCATCCATATAGCAAGACCCAACTTATTCTACCGCTGGCTTGAGTCTAAAGGAAAGCTCGGCGGGCAAAACAAAGTGCCGCGTCTGAGCAACGACAGAGAATATATAGATCCCTTATTGAAAATGAATCAGTCATAAAAAAACCGCAGAAATTTCTGCGGTTTTAATCTTACAAAGAATATTTTATCTTTTAAGGTCTTCTTTTAGTTTTTTTGCACCCTCCTCTACTTTTTGAGCTCCGGTTGCAGCAGCATCTTTTATATCTTTTCCTACTTCCTGAGTTCCGGATTTGATGTCTTTACCAATTTTGTTGGCTCCACTTTTAATATCTTTTCCTACTGCATTCATGTCTTCTTTTGCTTTTTGCGCCGTCTGATCAATTTTGTCTCCTGTTTTATCAACAGTATTTTTGATATTAGACTTCGCTTGATCTACTTTGGTAGTATCAACCAAGCCCGTGTGACTTTCCGTAACCGTAGTCGTAGTTACAGATCCGTCCGGATTTTCTACTTTTTCAGTTTTTGAGGTTGATTGTGTGCAGCTTACAATAAGCGCTGAAACAGCGAGAGCTGCTAAGATTTGTTTTTTCATTGTGTATTATAATTATTTTTTAATCTGTTTTTGGGATGGAAGTGTTTTCATTTTCTTTCGTTTTTAACTTCTTTTCTTCTTCCACTTTTTTCTTGTTCTCTTTTTCGAGTTCTTCAGTTATTCGTTTTTCTTCCTGTTCAAGTTTAATGGCTTCTTTTACAGAATCCTGATATTGTTTGGAAGACATTCTAATCTGCCTTACAATATCTACCGTAGTTGCACCCGCTGAAAAAGAATCAATTGCCGTAGTATCATAATGAGGTTGTAAAGCCTGAGTATCATCTGTGTTTACAGGTTCTCGCTTTGAACAGGCAATTAAAAAGACGGAAACAATACATCCGACAGCCAATATTTTTTTCATGGAACTAATTTAATAGAAATTCCGCAATAACGGGGATAATGATTTGTTAATTTTTTACGGTATAGTCTGCCTTATTGCTTAAATTTTTAATTTTTTTTAAATTAAATATAAAAAATCCGCCCAATTTATAAAAAAACCAGCATCGATTTTCAATAACAAAAATGCTGCCATCGCATATGTTTCAGATCATAAAAAATAAATATCAGTTTAGATGGAATGTTGCAATGACCGGATAGTGGTCAGAAAGCTTTACAGATCTATCAACTTTATAACTTACAGGATTAATGGAAGGTGATGTAAAAATAAAATCAATCCTGATAGGAAATTTATAATCATGAAAACTGGTGCCGCTGCCTTTTCCAACTTGAAAAAAAGCGTCTTTCAAGCCTTTTCCTAAGTGATAATATTCATAAGAATTGGGGACAGAATTGAGATCTCCTGCTAATATCACAGGATAGGGCGATTCATCAATGCTTTTTCTAATGATCTGAATCTGCTCCTGATGCTTTTTAAATGTTGGAATTAACTTCTTCACAATGGTTTTCACTTTTTCCTCGTCTTCATTAGTGTTACCATTGAGCTTGACCATGCTTTTTTCAAATTTGAATGGCTGTAGATAGGCGTTGATGATACGGTATCTTTTTCCTTTGATCTCAATGTCTGTCAATTCAGAATACGCATTAAATTCTTCACTATACATTCCTGCAAACAATTCTTTGTGATCTATTGTTTTATATTTTGTGTACGTTGAAACTATTGGCGCAGAATGTTCTTTTCTTAATTGGTTAAATTCAAACTTCTCAGCAGGGGTCTCCTGTAATAAAACGATGTCTGCATTCTGCTGATTGATGAAATCCTGAATATTTTCAACACCAAGTTTTCCTCCCTTTACATTCAGACTTACAATTTTTAAATCAGCAGCATCTTTACTTTCAGAAGAATAGTTAATCCATCTTTTGACAGGATTTAACAAAAATAAACCTAAAAACATAAATACAAAAGCTCTTTTTTTCCATGAGAAAATCCAGAAAAATGTGAGCAGAATATATCCGATCATGAGCACCGGAAATCCTAGAGACAACAGATTAAACCAGGGAAAAACTTTCGGCGGAATGTAGGCATTCAGCAAAACACCCAGTAGTAGAAATAAGATGCCAAAATGGAGGATAAATAAAACGAGACGGAAAATTTTCACAATTGTATTTTAATTAAATCTATATAAATGTTTTCGCCAGATTTTCGCCAAGATAAACCCTACAATTGCACCACCAACGTGAGCAAGATGGGCAATATTGCCTCCTCCTCCGAAAATTCCTAGATATACTGAGCCAATAACGATGATAGGAAGTAGATACTTTACCTTCACAGGAACCGGAATAAACATGATCCCGATTTTAGAATCCGGATATAGAGTTGCAAATGCGGCAATTACTCCGAATATTGCTCCCGATGCTCCCACCATTCCACCAGTGAAACTTTCATATAAATTACGTGATAAAGGATTATTTGAATACGCAGTCTCACTATAACCAAAAGTTTTTAAGTCTGATTTTAAATATATATCTGAAACATCAACATTCATCTCTTTAAGTTGTGAGATTAAATTTTGAATTTGAATAAAATCTTGAAGATTGAATAAGAAAAATGCACCTAATCCGCTTAAAAAATACAATATTAAGTACTTGCGGTCACCTAATGATTGCTCTAAAATTGGTCCAAAACTATACAATGTGAACATATTAAAGGCTATATGTATAATACTTCCGTGCATGAACATATGGGTAATGATTTGCCAAGATTTAAAATTTGGTGAAAACGGATAAAATCCAGTTAAATTTAAATTCAATACAGGAATCAAATATGCAGCTATAAATACAATAACATTTATAATTATTAAATTTCTGGTAATCGGCGGTATATTATTAAACATCTTCTTAAAATTTATTTTTTAAATCATTGAACGGAACTTCATAAAAACATCTTTTACCTGTAGGTAAAAACTCCGGGAAACCTAATGCGGTGAAGTCTTTGATCACTTGTTCTGCATCGGCTTTGTAGATAAAATCAAATTCTGGATTTCGACTGCATTTTTGCCCACTGATTATGATAAAACTGCATAAATTCTTCTTCTGTTTTATATTCAAGAATATCAAAAAGGTTTTCCAGAAATTTCATCACCTGAGTTTCCTTTAATCCTTCAGGAACAGTATCTATTCTTAAAACATTCTCATGAGCAATTTTCATGTCAAAGCCAAGCTCCGGCAGAAATTTTTTGATTGATTTGTATTTGCTTTTTTCAATTTCGTTCATGTGATATTCCAGAGAGAACAGTAAAGCATGACTTACGTTTCCTTTCTTTGCGGTTCTGTTATTTTCAGCAACAATAAGTCTGTGCATTCTCCCCAAATCCAGCATCAAAGTTCTGTCACCCTTATTGAAGAGCCAATATCCGTTGGGAAGGCGCATCAGATCTTCATCAAAATCTTCATCTTCAAAGAGATTGATTTTCGACGGCTCAGCAGAAATATTCTGATGATACATCTCTGTAAGATTATGAATTTCAGTTTTTGTAACTTCTCGGTCTTCCAAAAACGGATTGTAATCTCTGTCAACCGTAATTTCAGGCATTTTAAGATTTCCGGTATTATTGCTTTTGCTGGGGAAACTTTTCTGCATCATCTCATCCAGCTGAGGATCTCTTTCAAAATCAAGACTTGGTGCGATATTGTAAATACCCAATGATCTTTTGATGGTAGAACGAATCAGGGCAAAAATCAAATGCTCGTCCTCAAATTTCACTTCCGTTTTTTGCGGATGAATATTGACGTCTATTTTCTCAGGATCTAATTCCAGAAAAAGAAAAAATGTCGGAATATATCCCGGCAAAAGAAGCCCGTCAAAAGCTTCCTGAACAGCTTTGTTGAAATACGGACTTTTAAAAAACCTTCCGTTTACGAAAAGAAACTGCTCGCCACGTGTTTTTTTAGCCCCTTCGGGTTTAGCAACAAATCCGTGAAGCTTGCACCACAATATATCTTCTTTGATAGGAATCAACTGAGGATGCAATTTTCTTCCGAACACATCTACAATTCGTTGCATTTGTGTACCTTTTCTCAGTCTGAAAACAGGCTCATCATCATGAAACATAGAAAACTCTAAATTTTCATGAGCCAAAGCCACCCGTTGAAATTCATCAATAACGTGTCTGAATTCTATATTGTTGTTTTTCAGGAATTTTCTTCTTGCAGGAACGTTGTAGAAAAGGTTTTTAATTAAAAAATTAGATCCTTCTGCAGTTTGCACAGGTTCCTGAAACTGAAAAATTCCGCCTTCGATGTAAATATTGGTTCCCAGAGAAGAATCTGTTTGTCTGGTTTTCAATTCAACCTGAGAAACAGCAGCAATTGATGCCAATGCTTCGCCACGAAAACCTTTTGTAGAAATTTTAAATATATCGTCTGTGACCCGTATTTTTGATGTTGCATGGCGTTCAAAAGACATTCTTGCATCAGTTTCAGACATTCCTTTTCCGTCATCAACTACCTGAATGAGATTTTTTCCGGCATCTCTTATGATCAGCTCTATTTTTGAAGCTCCGGCATCGATGGCATTCTCCAAAAGTTCTTTTACGATGGAAGCCGGTCGCTGCACCACTTCACCTGCGGCAATCTGGTTGGCTACATGATCCGGTAAAAGCTGAATAATATCTGACATAAAATGATGAATGAACGTACAAAAATAGTCAAAGGAAATAAGAATTAAAATAAATTGGGAATGAATTAAAAATTAAGTCTGCCAAAACATGGATACCCGTAAAATAAAAGCCCCCATTTGCAAAACAAACAGGGGCTACAAAAACTAAAGTATATACGATTTGTGCTGTCAATTATGAAATGTTTTAGGTCTCTTTTAAGATAAGCTTAGATTTTTCTTTTCTGGATTCTGTTACCATTACTTCACCATTACCGTGGATTTTGTAATACATAAATGCCATAAAATTGGGCTTATTATAAATTTTTGCGTATCTGTAATTGGTTCTGAAATGTCTTACGTTAATTTTGTAAAAATCATACCCTATCACTATCAGTAAACATAAACTGATGATGTAAAATACGCTGAATTCCAATGAATAATAAACCAGTCCTGAGAAAATAGCTCCTAAAACATACGAAAACATAATGCTTGATAAAAGCTTTGCTCTTGCGATCAGTTCGGGGTTTTTCCTGTATTTTTTATGGGTAAACATAGACATCAGAATTCCCAAATCTGTAGTAGTCCCAGTAAGGTGTGTTGTCTTTACCAAAAAATTAGATATACTTGCCGTTAAACCATTTTGCAGACCAGTAGCAAAAAGCATCATGGCAACCAAAAACTGTGCTTCTTCAAGTGTTTTTCTGTAATATAACTGCCCATAAATGCCTACTGCTAAAAGACATAGTATTTCCAGAACCAGTGGCATTGCATGTGCAAAATATTTACTTTTCTTATTAAAATTAATTACAAAAAAGTTGGCAGTAAAACTTCCGAAGAAAAATAGAAAGATCCATGTTCCTACAACCGCAACCTGCGACCAGTTTCCTTTACTTATTTCAGCTGCAAATACAGCGTAATGACCTGTTACGTTTGAGGTAAAGGATAAGAATATAAGTAGAGATGCTATGTTTATAGTTCCTGCTGTAAAGGCAGTCAGCGTCCCCAGTCTTATATTGTCTCCCAATGTCCTGCTGTTACTATAATTTCTTAACATTTTTTAAATTTTTGATGGTTAACATTAAACCTCAACAAATACTTCTGCCAATCGGCCTCTTTCCGGCATGAATTGCTTAGTATCGATCTCTACTTCCTGTACTTTGATGTTTTTCGACTTTTTGATGTAAGGATTAAGATCAAATTTGCCTTTGCCGTTCTTCTCTTTTAAAGATGAAGTGAAGTAAGCTTCTTCCACATTTTCTGCAATCAGATAATTATTGAATGCTCTTTGGAAACTTCCGGTAAAGACATCACAAACGATCTTATTGACCAGATGTGGATATTTGTTTTTGATAATGCTGTACGCATCACAGAATTCTTTTGATCTGATTTTACTGAAAACAGTTCCTTTGGTGTTGAATAAAAGATCTCTTATAGAATCTCCCATGTCATAACCCGACACAAGCAAAATATTGTATTTTGTGTCTTCTCCTGTGGCGTTTTTCTCTTTCAGTACTTTCTTTAATATGTTTAAAGATTCAAGAGAATAGTCTGTTGCAATTAAAATGGTCTTGATCATATCTTTTAGATTTAGTGATTACCTATTTTGATAATACAAAACTATATCTGTGAGATTAGAAGACTTTTGGAATAGAATTAAAATGTAATTAAAGAGATTAAAATGACATTAGAATTTCATTTTAATAAATGTTTCGTTGGTAAACTAAGAAAGTTTTTCTTCTTTCTGGCTGGCAAAAATTGTAGGAAAACGAAGCTGAACTGTAGTACCCTGATTTTCGTGTGAGCTTACAATCAGTTCACCGTTATGCATTCTCACAATATTCCTTGCAAGCGGAAGACCGATGCCATATCCTTCATAATTTCTGGTGTTGGAAGCTCTGAAAAACGGATCGTAGATTTTATCCATTTCAGATTCCGGGATACCGATTCCTGTATCTTTTATGATGATGTAAACGTCTGTATCTGTAGCGCCCAGCGAAACTTTTACCTGTTGGAAATTAGAATATTTGCACCCGTTGTTCACGATATTGGCAACAGCAAGATGCAGAAGCTGCTCATTCCCCTGAACTTTCAGTTTTTTAGGGTTATCCGGCAACATACTGATGTCCAGATAAATATTATTTCTTGAATCAATTTTTCTGATGGTTTCAATGACATCCCAAAGCAACTGATCGATTCTTACTTTGTCAATTTTCTGAATTTTTCCGTCAAAACCGGTTTGAGCAATGATAAGAAGAGCTTTAATCTTTTTATCCAATTTTTCTGCTTCGTCAAGTATAATTTCTAACGTTTCCTTGTATTCATCAGCGGTTCTGTTGATAGAAAGGGCAACATCTGCCTCTCCCATAATAGAAGTAAGTGGCGTTCTCAACTCGTGAGAAACATTTCCGATCAAATGATTTTGAGTTTCAAATGAAGTCTCTATTCTGGTGAGCATTGTGTTGAACGTTTCGATCAGCTCATTCAGTTCTTTATTATCTGGCTGCGATTCTAGTCTTAAATGCAGATTTTCAGAACTGATCTGTTTTACCTTTCCGGTGATTTTAAGAATCGGTTTGAATAAAGTTTTGGATAAATAAAAAGAAAAAATCATACTGAAGAAAATTGAAAGCACCATACAGGTAATGATTGTTCTTTTGAGAAACCCAAGATAATAAATAACGTAATGATTTTGCGCAGAAGCGATTGCGATGTATTCTTTATTATTGAACTTAAAAGACTGACCGATGTAGTAAAATTCTTTATCGTTATAATTAGCCTCGCCTTTTCTGATAATATTTTTAAAAAAGGTATCCGGAATATGTACTTCTTTGGATATATTTTTAAAATTTGAATCAGTAGGAACGGCAAAAACGTAATCCCTTTCCATGGGAAGTTCTTCATCGTTTAAGCTGTTGAGAATATGATTTTCGGGAAGATCAAGATTTTTTTTACTTTTCTCGATCTGAACAATGGTAGTCGTTCGAATTTTTAATAATTCATAAAACCTCTGATGCGAGAAATTAACAATTGAATAGTAGACCAACCCGCCGAAAAGCGAAATGACGGTTATAAAAACACCCATCAAAAGAACCATTGTTTTGGTCTGATTTGTCATTACTCTGTTAAGCATTCTCTAAGGTTTTTTAAGAACATACCCCATTCCGATTACCGTGTGAATAAGTTTTTTGTCGTCCTGATTGTCTATTTTCTTTCTTAAATAATTGACGTAAACATCCACCACATTTGTTCCCAAATCATAGTTTACTCCCCAAACTGCATCCAGAATTTCAGCTCTTGAAATTACTTTTTCGGGATTGTTGATAAAATACATCAATAATTTGTATTCTGTAGAAGTGAGAGAAATTTCTTCTCCTGCACGCATCACTTTTTTGGTATAATCATTCACCGTTACATCTGAAAACTGAAAAAGATATTCATTAAACGTTTCATCTTCTGTAACCTCAGGAGTTGTGACAGGGAGGCTTCTTCTCAGTAAAGATTTTATTCTGGCAACCAATTCTATAAATTTAAATGGCTTCACCAGATAATCGTCACCGCCGTTTTCGAGTCCGAGGACGATATTTTCTGAACTTCCCAATGCCGTTAAAAATAGAATAGGAACGTGTTTGTTGGTTTTTCTTATTTCTTTACAGACATCCAAACCGTTCATTTCCGGAAGCATGATGTCTAAAATGACCATGTCAAAATCATTTTCCTGCACAAGATTCACCCCGGTACGTCCGTCAAATGCTACCGAAACTTCATATCCTTTCTCCTGCAGACCTTTTTTAATAAAAGAAACGACACTGGTTTCATCCTCAATCAGAACAATTTTCTTCATATCAATACTGAATTTCACAAAAATAAGGAAAAGATTACAAACCAAAAAGACGAAGAAAACTTCGCCTTTAGAATAATATATATAGTCGTGTTTTTAGTTTTTACCTGAAATTGCCTTTAAAATCAGCGGTTCAAGATTAGACGGAAGGTCCGCTGATTTTATCTGATAGTTTTTGATCTTCATTTCTTTAAACCATTTTCCCCAATATTCTTTGATGACGCCTTCTTCAAAAGGGTTGCCTTTTTCAGGATTAATTCCTAAGACGATAACTTCAATATTGCTTAAGTTGTCATTGGCTTTTACAAATCCAAAATTATTTTTTTCAATGGTAGTTTTGAAATTAGTATCTGTAAGATTGTTTGCTTTGATTAGTTTTGTGGTTAAATAAGATGTTTTCTTTTCTTGCGAAAATTTTGAATCTTCATGATACATATAACCATCGGTCAAAATAAAAAGGATATTTCTGTGATCATCTTTTATACAATAATCTTTGACTTTATTTCTAAAGAACTCCCAAATATCCGATCCTACAAATTTGTCGTCATTAATAGCAGATTGATAAATACTTAAAGGTAATTCAGAATATCTTTTTTCAACAGTTGTAAAGTAATCTTTCGTTATATTTTTATCAAAAGAAACCTTTAGTTGTTTAGTACATTCATTCATTTTCGGATCTGAAGGTTCAGGATTAAAGAAAACCTGCATCTGATCGTCATAAGTAATTATTCTTTTGGACTTGATATGATTTAAAAATCCTTTCTCAATCGCTTTGATGTATTCTGTATCTCTTTGGAAATATTGCATCGTTGGATTCGGGTTGGTTTTCGGATCAATTCTGTCTGATAAATCAATTAAAATACTGACATTGATATTGTTTGGATCAGATACGATTGAATCATTTGTTGTACAATCAGTTGTAGTGAGCTTTTTTTTACAACAGGAAACCAAAGAAATAATGAATATTAAATAGAGTATTGTTTTCATAATTTAAATTATAAAGATGATAAATAAATTAAGTTTTGATTTTCGGAGTTTGCTCCCACAGATTCAAGATTTGTATTGTATGTTTCGATACAATTATCAATCATCGTTTGTTTTTCGGTTCTTGAAACGGCTATTTTTTCGCCAATAAATGTTATCCAACCCTGCACATATTCTGAAGCATACAGTTTATACTCTTTTGTTGGAATAATTACTCCATCAATAATATTCTGAAGTTCTTCAATTCTGCCACGTGTCTTAATAACAATTTCTTTTGTACTTCCAATATTTGCGAGAATTTCTTCAATTTCTTTTTTGAGAACAGTTATTTTCTCTAAAACGAATAGCACGTTTTTTTGTCGGATTTCCTGTTCACTTTTAATTTTATCTTTCTCCTTGTGTTCTTTCATCACGAAGTCGAAAACTAATCCCCAAATAATGTAAACTATAAATCCCGCAAAAATAATTCCCCAAAACTGAATTGTGGTAAAGGCGATTTTGAGATCAAATGGCGGAGAATTAAACGTTTTATTTAATTCGTATAATTTAGATTCGATTTGATAGGCTAAAATGGCATCGAATATAAAAGTGACAATAAAAAGCAAGCCTAATTTCACATAATTTACCCAAATTTTAGTTTCATTAAACATATGAATCAAAAATCCCAAGCCTAAAAAGACAAAAGGAATAAAAGTCACAAATGCACCTTCAATAAAGCCTTCAGACCAAGCTCTTTCCCAAGCTCTTGCATCCAAAACACTTTGTATAACCGTAACTTTTGCATCGAAACTTTTGAAAAATGCCGAATAAGAAGTTGAAATATAGAAGGTTAACAGATATAAAGTAATCGGAAAAAGAAGAATAGAGCCGATCCAAAACTTTGTAGAGGCTCCTTTTGTGGCTTTTACGCTATATTTTTCGGGATTTCTTGGGAGATCATTTATTTCTGCTTTCAAAACCTGAATCTGATGTTGGTGATTTTCAACCTCTTTATTTTTGTTTTTTAATTGATCTTCTTTTGTTTCTAATGATACCGTTAAAGCCTTAATTTCCGTTTCCTTATTTTTTTGTTCATTAACGTATGATTCTTTCAGTTTTTGCTGTTTTTCAACCATTTCTTTTTCCTCATTCTGGAATTTTGAGTAAACAGCGTCAAGACAAATTGACAATGTAGAATGATTTCCATTGGTTCTGGAGCTGTCTCTATATCCCGATTCGTGATAGGTTCTTTTTCTGCTTTCTTCGGGAGATTCTTCGTTGGGATCAACTTCGGATTTTAAAACTTCTTCTTTCGCAGTTTCAATAGGAATTGATTTCAATTTGAATAGGTTTTTAATATTTGTGGTCATGTTTAATTTAGTTTTTTAATTCTTGTAAAATGTCTGTTTTAGGCTTACCCATTTTTACGGCTTCGATGAGATAATCGACGATTGATTTTACATTTTCTTCTAGAAAACCAAACATCAGAACATATTTTTGCATTGCAGAATATTCATTTGGAGAGACAATACCATCTGCCCAGATCATTACTGTGAGATCATACAAATAATCTACTTTTTCTTCAATAGTCTGAGGAACAAGAGATTTAAAATTGATAGGATTTAATAATATTTCGTCCAGATTTTTAGATGAAATACCTCTTTCTTCAGCACATTGGTAAAGCATTTTTAGTTCTAAAGTGCTGAAATCATCGTCACAAATTGCCATTTGATACAATCTTAGAAAATGAGCTTTGAGATTCTCCGTGATTTGAATATTTTCCATAGTGATTTAGTCTTCTTTTGGTTTTTTAGGGTTATTAATTTTGTCTCTTGAGTATGCTTTAGGTTGTATTGAATATTCTGATGATTCTTCAGTAATTTCTTCTTTCTTTTCTTGTTCTGTTTTTTCGGCAAAAGCGATGAATAAGAAAAGAATTCCTGTTATAGTATCAATAGGAATCCATAGACTTTTTCGATATAAGTACATGGGAATGAAAGGATTGAAAATGATAAGAATAATCAGAAAAATTACACTAAAATAATACTGTTTAAAGCTCAAAAAATTATAAATAACGATTGAAGCTCCAATAAAAACAATAATTCTCAGAAAAGTATAATATTCAATAGGAAGCCTGAAAATACCAACGAAACAACATATCGCACAGAATGTGAGGAAAAGTTTCATGGCTTGAGGTTTTTTAAAATCCTGTTCTAAGGTTATATTTGTAATTGAAATTATCCTCAGACATAAAAATAAATACGAAGAAATCAATACATGCGATCAATGAGGGAATGAGCGTCCAACAAAATAAAAGATATAATATTCCCATTGTATTTTGTCCTAAGTAGAATCTGTGAATGCCCAATCCTCCTAAAAAAAGAGCAAGCATTGCGGTTGTAAATTTTGATTTCATAATTAAACTCTTGATAGTATTTCGTTCTTTTTACTTTCAAACTCTTCAGGAGAAATGATTCCGTTTTCTACTAACCCTTTCAGTTTCTGTAAAACCGCAAACGGATCTTCGGTTTCTATAAGCTGAGGTTTTGTCTGTTCTGTTTGTAATGCGTGTGCAATTATAGGTGTTGTATTGTTTACAGTAACACCTCCTCCTGCAGAAGCTCTTCTCGCTTCAAGATCTTTTTCTCTGCGTACTCCTCTCATTTGCTCTTCTATTTCCTGAGCAAACTGATAGAGCTTTCTTGCCTGTGCTTTTGGAAGATAATCCATCATATTACTGAAATTACTTACGGTTCTCATTGTAAAAGCAGAGCCTAAAATACCTTCTTTAATGTGACAATCTGCAACATCTACCCAGCTGTAATCTTGAAAATCCATAGAGAAGCCGAAGTTTTTAGGTCTGCAGAAAATAATTCTTCTGTTGGTAAGTGCAATACAATCCGGTGATAAATTCAATGCAGGTTTTTTCTGAACTGCAATGTATTCTACAAACTCTTGTGAAGTAAGGAGGCTATTAATTCTTTCCAGCAGTTTTTCGACAGCTTTCGGATCTTGCTCTTCGTTTAAAAATTGTTTTAAATTCATGATATTTTGTTTTTGTTATTTTACATCTTTATAATAAATATATCCTGTTTTACCGGACTTCTGCACCTTTTACTTTCTGCCAATAATTTTGTGTGGAAACGGGAATTAATTACTCGTTGTTTACTCTTTTGAGTTATAATAAATTTTCCCATAACTGATATTTTTTATTTTATAAATCCAGTGATTATAAAAAACAATCACTGGAGCCAAACTTATGCGTATTGGATTAATTCCCAAGTAACCGCTTTTCCATCATAAGGAGGCATTCTATTTCCTTTTGAGATTGGAGCTGTTGTTGATGGACTCCCAACAACTTTCCAAACTCCTGATTCTGGACAGTTTTCACCTGTCTTTGCTTTTGTACCTAATGGTTTCTTCATAAGTAAACTTTTTTAATTGTTTTAACACTCCAAAAGTATAACCCTTTAGAAACCAATCCTTACGGGAAACCGTAAAAACAAAAAACCTTTCAAAAAAATTGAAAGGCTTGATTTAATTAGGAATATATTTTATATAATTCCGCTGTCTTTGCAGATAACGATTAACTCAATATTATTTTTTGCATTGAGGCTTTCACGTAGATCATTCAGTTTTTTTTCGATGGAGCTTTTACTGTTGGGAGTGATTTTGTTTTCTTTAAAGTGGTCTTCAATTTCACTTTGCGTCCAGCCTTTGGATAAATATTTTAAGATAGACAGGTCATAGTCTGTAATCATTTCTAAAGGTGCATTTCTGATACTGTTTAAAATATCCTGTGGAATCACGGTTTCTCCTTTATAAACTTTATTCATCGTTTTTTTAAGTTCCTTCCCGTCATCTCTACCCTTGCTTACAAACCCGTTGATTTCGTTTATTTTATAAAGATCATCGATCACCTTCGGCTTATTTTCTATTGAAAATACAATTACTTTCAGATCTGGCTGTAGCTTTCTCGCTTCAGCAATAAGCTCCGTACCTGATTTTATATTTTGTTTTATATGGTCTTTATCAAAGGACAGATCTGAGATAAGCAGATCATAAGGATTCTTTTCATCTACTGCTTTTTTTATTTTTTTTAAAGCCTCATCACAGTAGCTTTCAAATTCAAAATTCAAAATTTCCAGTTCATTGAGGGTATTGATAACTCCGAGATTTCTTATCTCGTGGTCTTCGGCAATAATAATTTTTTTAAACATGTTTTTAATTTGTTGGAATAACGAGTTGAATAATTAATCCTCCTTTAGGATTTTTTTCAAAATTAATATCTCCTCCTATCATCTCCATACGGTTTTCCGTATTAAAGATGCCTGTACCTTTTCTATTTTTCAGATCATTTATCCCTACTCCGTTATCTGTATATTTTATGCTTAAAGAATTTTTATCTTTTTCAAATTTCAGAACCACCAGTTTTGCTCGGCTGTGTTTTTTCATATTCACTAAAAGCTCTCGTAAAATATAATATAGCTCCAGCTGTATATTGTGAGAAATATTTTCCCAGATAGCATCTGTGTAACCAACAGTCAAAACTTTTTGTTCGGGTGACGAATAAGAAGAAATCATATTGCTGAAGCGTGATGAGAAATCTTTTTCTACACTATTTTCATTGGCAATATCTCTCGATTCTTCATACATTTTTTCGATATCGTTTAGAATTCTTACTTTGTTTATATCAGGGTTATTTTGAACGTCTATCATCATGTGATAGAGCCCGTTAGCAACAACATCATGCACTTTTTTGGAGTATTTGAGTTCTGTGCTTTTTACTTCGAGTTCTTTTTCCTTTTCCTTTTCCTGTCTTATATTTTCCTTTCTTTTTTCGTTCCAGAAGTATCCCAAAAACAAGGTAAAGGTTAAAATTCCTAAGCCAAAGCTTAGATAAATTATATTAATTTTATTTTCAGCATCTTCAAGCTTTAAATTTTTGTTCTCAGCATCTTTCTGTTCTACATCATATCTTATTACTGCAAATTGGCTCTTATGTTGGTTTCTTGAAGTTTGTACATTTTCATTTATAGAATCAAGCTTTTCAAAATTTTGCAGATAATTATCAGGATCTAACGAAATTATTCTTTTCAATGCGGTTATTTGATCGTCGGAACTCTTATTCTGCGATGCTTCTTTCAACATTTTTTTTGCATATTCTAACGACATTTTTTTGTCTTTATCTAAATAATAACTAGACAGTGTTTCATAACTTGAGTTTAGACCAGTTCCGTCATTAATTTTTTTTCTAATAGCCAATGCTTTATTAAATTCAGACAAAGGATTATAATTTTTATCATCAAGGTATTTAACTTTTGCATAATTATTTAATGCTCTGGAATAGTTATTAACACTATCTGCAAGAATTGCTTTCGTTAAATATTTTTTAGCTAAACTGATTTTCCCCTGAGTTATCAATGCATCACCAATATTATTATAGCAGATATATTTAGCTTCATTATTATCTGCAATCTGAATAGCTTTTTTGTAGTAGATAATCGCACTATCATAATTTCTAAGGCTATTAAAAGCAGTAGCAATGTTGTTATAGTTAGAAGTCAGTATTCTTTTAGCAATAATACCTTGTTCATTTTCAAGAAATTTATTAGTCTCTAATGATGTTTCAATAGAACCATAAAAATCTCCTTTATCATTTTGTATAATTGCCATATTTACTAAAGCTCTTGCTGTACCAAGAGAATCATTTTTTCCTAAAAAATCATTTTTAGATAAGTTGAAATAATAAAAAGCGGAATCAGAACTATTATTATTTTTAAATAAAACTGCTCTATCAAAATATTCATTCGTAGGAGGTTTATCATCAATACTCATTTCTTTTTTACAAGAAAATGCTATAAATAAAATAATTAATAGTATGTATTTCATAGAGTTAGTTTTGGTTGCAAGGTAAGAAAAAGGCAGATTATACAATCTGCCCTTTTAAATATTATGGACGAGGAGGTGTAAATGGAGGAGGAATTTGTCCTGTATTTCCACCTACCGGACCACCTGTTCCGTCATCAGGATCTGTTCCGCTTCCCGGATCGAATCCCGTTCCGCCACCAGAATCTTGCGTTGTGACGGTACCGCCGTTGTTATTGCATGTTGTATTTCCGTTATTGTTGCCGAATGCTAAACCTAGTAGCATTAAAAGTAATTGTATCATTTTGTCAAAAAATTTATTGTTAAAGCATTCGTGTTCTTCCCTGCGAAACTGATCGCAGACAGTGTTACACGTTTAAAAAAAATTGAAGCGCTTCTAAATTTTTTGGGAAGTAAACCTTCAAAAACGGAAGAGAAACATCTGCTTCCCAACCCGGAGTTTTCTTCCGTTTTCTTAGGTGATTTTGAAATCAGTTTGTAAATTTGTTTTTTGTAATTGTTTGTTTGTCACTGATTTCTTTAGCAAATTTGCGATAAACGGTGACACAGGTGTTAGACAAAACATAGACATCGATGGACAATAAATGGACGGGATTTGATTACGGAAAACCGTAATGAAGTATGGTTAGAAATCACCTATTTTGTAATACTCTTAAAAACTAATTATGTCCAATAGAAAACTACTGATTCATGAAGTATTTAAAAAAATTAAATCTAAATCTGAAAAGGATACAAAGAACGGATGGGCAACAGATCTTTCTGATGATATTGAAAGAAAGTTAGGTTTTATAATATCTGTGAAAACACTTTCTAGATACCATGATTCATTTATTACTGGAATAAAAGAAGAAACAGGTATTGAAACTTTAATTTTGAATAAATTGAGTGTGTATTTGGGATATAAAGATTTTGCAGATTTTTCCAGAACTTTTGTCAAAAAAAATGACGATGCTAATAAAACAACAGTAAAAATAAGTGTCGATCAGGATGAAGAATCTTTAACTGAAAAACTTTCTAATATCATTATCAATATTACCAACGAGCAATATTTCAAGATGCCGGAATTTATGAAACAGAATGGTTTCGGAATGGTAGAAGTTGCTTTCGTATTACTACTTCTTACAGGGAATTATACTTTTTCTAAACAACAAAATAAAGAAAACCCTTCTGTGCTTTCTTTATTAGGCGAATCTGCGAAAGAAAAGAAATGTATGTACTGGGATAAGGTAGAATATAAAATCACAGATTGTGAAGACGATCGACCTAATCTTGATTTAACACCAGCGGATGCTTATTTAATTAAATATTTTAAAAAAATCACAAGAAAAGATACTTTGACTGTTGAGAATGCGGTAGGAAATACATGGTATTCTAAATATAATGGAGTAGTTGAGTTTTTCACGCTGGATGGTGAAGATCCAGATAACGGAAGAGAATTGCGAAGCTCCACTGCTTACATTATTGAAAAGTATACAGGAATTCAGGAAGAGTAAAAACAAAAAAGCGAAGATTTCTCTCCGCTTTGTATTTATTCTGAATCTGTCAACATTCCCAATTCTCCGAAATGCTTTTTGAATTTTTGAATTTTTGGACCAACTACCGCACTGCAGTAAGGTTGGTTAGGATTCACATTGTAATATCCTTGTTGATACTGTTCTGCCGGCCAGAATTTTTCAAATGGCACCAATTCTGTTACGTATTTTCCTGACCATTTTCCTGAAGCTTCAGATTCTTTGATAGAATTTTCTGCTCTTTGTTTTTCGGTATCGTCTTTATAGAAAATCACTGAACGGTATTGCGTTCCGATGTCATTCCCTTGTCTGTTGAGCTGGGTAGGATCGTGTAAGAAGAAAAATACATCCATCAACTGATCATAAGAGATAATTGCCGGATCATAAGTAATTTGTACAACTTCTGCATGCCCTGTTTCTCCAGTACAGATTTCTTCATAAGTCGGATTATCTTTATGACCACCAGAATACCCTGAGATTGCAGATTCTACACCTTTTAACATATTAAAACAGCTTTCTACACACCAGAAACAACCGCCACCGAAAGTGATGGTCTGTAAATTATTTTTATCCATTTTCTATTGATTTTTTGTTCATATAGTTTCTTTGCAGACGTATTGCAGCTCGCTTAAAAACTGTTTCAAAAGTAAGAAAAAATTGAGCCAAAACTGATGTTAGAAAAGATCTAAACACAAATTACGATGATAGATTTAGCAAATAATCTGAAATTAATTTTCAATAGAATTGTTAAACAAAAAAGCATTCCCAAAAGAGAATGCCTGATATTTTATATTTCTGAATTTATTTTTCCCAAACTAAAGCACTTGCTCCTAAAATAGCTGCATCCGCTTCGTCTAATTCACTGAAAACCAATCTTACTTTATTTCTGAAAATCGGAAGAAGATTTCTTTCCATGTGAAGTTTGGCTGGTTTAAGGATAAAATCTCCTGCTTTGATGACACCTCCGAATAATAAAATAGCTTCAGGAGATGAGAACATCACAAAATTAGCTAAAGCTTCACCTAATTTCTGACCCGTATATCTGAAAACTTCAATGGCTACAGGGTCGCCTTTTAAAGCACATTCATGCACGGTTTTGGAATTGATCGCATCTTCAGGATATTGATTCAGCATAGAATCCGGAAACTCTGCTCTCATTTTCTTTGCTGTGATTGTTATTCCTGTTGCAGATGCATAAGATTCAAGACTTCCCTCAGAACCTGTACTCCAGTGTTTTCTGCCGCCTGGCTTTACAATGGTATGTCCCAATTCTCCGGCAAAACCATCGTGACCGTAAATTAAATAACCACCAGAAACAATTCCGCTTCCTACCCCTGTTCCCAAAGTAATCATGATAAAATCTTTCATACCTCTTGCAGCACCGTACATCATTTCGCCAAGCGCAGCAGCATTGGCATCGTTGGTCATTTTACAAGGCAGACCGAATTTTTCAGTCATCAGATTCGCAAACTGAATGACTCCTTTCCATGGAAGATTGGGCGCCTGCTCGATCGTACCGCTGTAATAATTGGCATTTGGTGCTCCAACACCAATTCCTTCAATTATATTTCCTACTCCATGCTCATCAATTAATGGCTGGATTTTCTCATGAAGAGCATCAATAAATGCTTCAGGAGTGGCATATTCATCGGTGGAAATTGAGCCTTTGGTTAAAATTTGACCTCTGTGATTAACGAGTCCAAATTTTGTATTTGTACCTCCAATATCGATACCTAATGCAACCTGTTTTGACAAATCTACTACTGACATTTTCTTATTGTATAATTTCGAAGCAATAAATTTATAAAAAAGATTGTATTAATAGTGGGTTAACTAAAATTTTATTAAAAATAATCAGACAGGTTTTTTAGTTTTCTTTCTTCGCCCCCACCAAATCATAAAGCCCGTAACCGGAAGTGAAGCGCAAATAATGCTGACAATAAATGCAATAATTTTTGTAGGTAAACCTAAAATAGATCCTACATGAACATCATAGTTAGCTGCAACAGCTTTTTCACCCAGGTCTTTATCTTCATGGTCATGAGTATGCAGAAGCTCACCCGAGTTTTCATCAAAAATAAGGCTGCTGTTTTTGTGATATGAATAAGAAAGATGTTTTACGAAAATAGAAAAATTAGGATGCTCATGATCGTCCATGTGAGGATGTCCCAAATCTACTGAAAAGCCGTAAGAATTTGGATATTTGGTCTGAACCGTATTGATTACTTTATCTAAAGTTGTTTCTGTACGTGCTTCTATCGGAGCTTTTGTAGTGATGTGTGAAAAATCAGGGAAGACGGTATTTCCTCCTGAAAAAACCACATACATCATCGCCTGAATAACAAAAAAGGCATAAAACAAACCGGTTATCGAAAAAATCAGCGCAAAAATAGAACCATAAAAACCAAGAATATTATGAAGATCGTAGTTTTTTCGTTTCCAGCTTTTGATGTTTTTCCACCTGAATGAAAAACGCTGTTTTCTGGCTGCTTTATTTTTGGGCCACCACAAAATAATCCCTGAAATCAACATAATGATAAAGATGATTACCGGAATCCCTACTACATATTTTCCCCATTCCTGCTTCAGTAAAAAACTCCAGTGGATCATTTTTACGATCTGAAAAAAGCCATTTTTCTCGTCATAAACTCTCAAAACTTTACCGTCATAAGGATTTACGTAAGCAACTTTATAAATGGGAAATTCATCAAAGTAATTCCAGGCTTCAGTGTTGTGCTCATACCAATAAAACTGGTAAGACATTTTCTTATCAATAGGAACGTTCACCCAATGGATTTTAAATTTCTCCTTTACCTGAGCATCGACAGATTTTTCTAAAACACGTATTGGAAGAACTTTTTTCTGAGCAATATTTTCTTCGCTGTGATAAATAACATCTTTTCTCGTGTAGTTTTCAATTTCATCTTTAAAGACATACAGTGCACCTGTCACTGAGACGATCAGTATGATCAAACCGATGGATAAACCGAACCAGAGATGCAGTTTACCAGTCCATTTTTTAAACTGACTCGGCTTTTTTTTATGGTGATGTTTTTTTCTCATGAAATACTAAGTTGTGCAAAAGATTTTTGATTCTTATTTAACTTAATCTGCCAAACTACTCACGTAATTTGGCAGATTGTTTTAATTATATCTAATTAAAATTTATAATTTAAACTCAAAGAAAGTGTTCTTAGCCTCTGAGGTGTTACCGTAGACCATCCTGAGAAGTATTTTTTATTAGCGATATTGTCTAACTTTAGTATGATGCTATATCTGTCTTCTGTGTAAGAAAGAGATGAGTTCATTATGATATAGCTAGGAAGGGGAAATGCACCGATATTACCTCTGTTAAGTGTATAAAATCTGCTTGCCGAATTACCTCCAAAGCCTATTCCGAAGTTTCTTAGAGAACCATCTTGTATCTTATATGTTCCCCAAAAGTTAATAAGGTTTTTTGGTCCTGAATCTTCTGTTCTGTTACCAGGATAACCTTCGTCTCCTTTTACAACATTACTGTCATTATAACTATAACCTGCAATGATATTCATTCCCGGGATTGGGCTACCCAAAACACTAACCTCAAAACCTTTGCTGTCAACTTCTCCGTTTTGAGAAACATTAAGTCCATTGCCCATTACCTTATTTTTTACATTAATGCTGTAATAACTCGCTGTAATTGCAAACTTGTCTCCTGCTAAATTCGCTTTCGTACCAACTTCCCATTGATTGGCATGTTCAGGATCAAAATAACGAAGTTCGCTGCTTAGAACATTTCCAAGGTTATCCGTAAGCTGTATTGTTGAAGGATCAACATTTCTAAATCCGTTCATATAATTTGCAAAAACGGATACTTTATCCAGAATTGGCTGATAAACCAAACCTAATTTTGGTGAAAATGTAGTTTGTCCTTTTGCATCATCAGTGGCATAAGCACTTGCTCTACCCGTAAAATGATCTACTCTAAGACTTAACATTGCAGATAAGTTTGGTAAAATATTGACAACGTCAGAAACGTAAGCACTATAAATTTTGGCTTCAGCATGACCTATTGTCTGCCCAGCTCCTCTTAATTCATAATCTACAGCAGATTTTGTTAATAAATCAGATTTTGTATCTGTTTGATCAACAATATTTACCACTCCATAGCCAATCCAACCGGTTCCGCCTTGAATAAAATCTCTTTGGAAATAATCTAAACCTACGAGTAATTTGTTTTTAATGCTTCCAAAATTAAAATTACCAACAAAATTTTGCTGAATTCCTGTTGTGTTGGTTTCACCTCCCACATCAGCTATGAATCTAGTAAAATCTTTTCCATTTGATTGATCATACAAATAATGATAGTAACCGTCTGTTTTGGAATTGCTTGTAGAAAAAATTGTCTTAGATGTCCAGTTATCAGAAATTTTATAGTTAGCAGATGCTTGAAGATTAAATGTTGAGTTTTTAATCGTTAAATCATCACTAGTATATGAATTTTTATAATTATTCTTAAAAACGTCGATTGAATTATAGGTAAGTGGAAGATTTCTATTTAAGAAAATCATCGGTGCGTTTGCAGACTCGCTGGTTTTGATTTCTGTATTTACATAAAATGTAAGCTTGTCATTGGCAATAAACTTAATGGAGGGAGCTACATAGAAAGATTCGCTAAAACCCGCATCCTGAAAAGTATTCTGTTTTTGGTAAGCAGCATTTACCCTTGCAAATAAGTTTTTACTTAGCGGAGCGTTGACATCTGCTGTTACTCTGTTTAAACCATAAGTTCCGTTGATATAATTTACTTCACCACCAAAATATTGATAAGGCTTTTTCGTGATTACATTAATAAGACCTCCGTAAGAAATTACACTTCCACCGTATAATGTTCCGGATGGTCCTTTGATAGCTTCAATGGTTTCAATTCCTGCAGGATCTAATGTTCCGTTGCTCAATGCGGGCATTCCGTTTATCAAACTTGGCTGCAGAGAAAAACCTCTCATCGTATAATATTCGCCTCCGTCATTTCCTCTTCCTGTAGATTCCCATAATCTGGCAATACCGGTAACGTTTTTCAATGCATCATTAAAGTTGGTGACAACTTGCTCCTTGATTACATTCTTATTGACGGTATTATAAACCTGTGGGTTTTCAATTTCTTTCAGAGGCATTTTGTTTACAGACTCCCTATCTCGAGTAATATATCCTTGTACAATAACTTCGTCAATGTTACTAGATTTAATAGTATCTTTTTCCTGTGCAACCGATAACATTGATCCTAAAACCGATGCACAAACCAATAGCTTTTTCATGAAAGAATTATTTTTTTTGCAAATATATTGTTTTTAATTATTCTAAATAAAACAATCTTGTGATTTTTATCATCTTTTTAATGAATATAAATTTTTCATAAAAAAAACCCTGCTTCAGAATCTGAAACAGGGTTTTAAACTTTTAAATTGTATTATGCAGGAATTTCTCCTCTGTATAAGAATGAAATAATTTCTTTATTCATTTTGTCTACCATTTCGCTGAACAAGTGGAATGATTCCTGTTTGTAAATAACCAATGGGTCTTTCTGCTCATAAACGGCTCCCTGAGAAGATTTTCTCAAGTCATCCATTTCACGAAGGTGAAGTTTCCAGTTTTCATCGATGATTGATAAAGTAATGTTCTTTTCAAAATCATTAATTAAGCTGTCACATTTTGAATCAAAAGCTTCTTTTAAATCTGTAACAATCGTTAATGTCTTAACGCCGTCTGAGAAAGGAACCTGAATCATTTTGAACATTGAACTCTGGTTTTGATACACATTCTCAATGATAGGGAATGATTTTTCTTTCAAAAGGTTCAATTTCATATCATAATCAGCCTGAGCAGCTTTGAAAAGAAGGTCAGTCAGTTCAGGAATTTGTTTTGATTTAAAATCATTTTCAGAAACCGGAGATTCCATTGTGAAATTTTTGATCACTTCAAATTCAAAATCTTTAAAATTTCCTGTCGCTTTGCCTTTTGCCACAATAGAGTTTGAGACATCAAAAATCATATTGGTGATATCATACTTCAAGTGATCTCCGAACAATGCGTTCTTTCTTCTCTTGTAAATTACGTCACGCTGCTTATTCATTACATCATCGTATTCAAGAAGTCTCTTTCTTGTTCCGAAGTTGTTTTCTTCTACTTTTTTCTGAGCTCTTTCGATAGATTTAGAAATCATAGAATGCTGAATCACTTCACCATCTTTATGACCCATTCTGTCCATCATTTTAGCAATTCTTTCAGAACCGAATAAACGCATCAAGTTATCTTCCAAAGAAACATAGAACTGAGAACTTCCGGGATCTCCCTGACGTCCTGCTCTACCTCTCAACTGTCTGTCAACACGTCTGGAATCATGCCTTTCTGTACCGATAATAGCTAAACCACCAGATTCTTTTACCTCTTTAGAAAGCTTAATATCGGTACCACGACCTGCCATGTTGGTTGCAATTGTCACAACTCCCGGCTGTCCTGCTCCGGCAACAATCTCCGCTTCTTTTTTGTGAAGCTTCGCATTCAATACCTGGTGTTGAATTTTTCTCAACTGAAGCGCTTTTGAAAGCAACTGCGAAATTTCAACAGAAGTTGTACCTACTAGTACAGGTCTTCCCGCTGATGTTAAATTTTCAATTTCTTCAATTACTGCATTGTATTTTTCTCTGTTGGTCTTGAAAACCAAATCCTGTTTGTCGTTTCTCTGAATCGGACGGTTGGTAGGAATGACCACAACGTCTAATTTATAAATCTGCCAAAGTTCTCCCGCTTCTGTTTCTGCTGTACCTGTCATCCCCGCAAGTTTGTTGTACATACGGAAATAGTTCTGAAGAGTCACCGTTGCAAAAGTCTGAGTAGCTGCTTCGATTTTTACGCTTTCTTTAGCTTCAATCGCCTGATGAAGACCGTCTGAATAACGTCTTCCTTCCATGATACGACCAGTTTGCTCATCAACGATTTTCACTTCACCGTCAATAACAACATATTCATCATCTTTTTCAAATAATGTGTACGCTTTTAATAGCTGGCTCATCGTGTGAACACGCTCAGATTTTTCAGCAAATTCAGAAAATAATTTTTCTTTAGCTTCAAACTCTTCTTCTTTAGATAAATTTTTAGCTTCAACCTCAGCGATTTCGGTTCCGATATCCGGAAGAACGAAGAAGTTATTATCTTCATTTCCCTGAGACATGTACTCAACACCTTTGTCGGTCAAATCAACCTGATTGTTTTTCTCTTCGATAACGAAGTACAAATCTTTATCTACAATCGGCATATCACGGTTGTTATCTGCCATGTATTGAGCTTCGGTTTTCTGAAGTAATGCTCTGTTTCCGCTTTCGGATAAAAATTTGATTAGCTGTCTGTTTTTCGGTAAACCTCGGTAAGCCTGAAGTAATTTGAATCCTCCTTCTTTAGTATTTCCTGCTGCAATTAATTTTTTAGCTTCATTAAAGATTGCAGAAACTGTTTTTTTCTGAACCTCAACAATTCTATCAATAGAAGGTTTCAGAACATCAAATTCTTGTCTGTCTCCCTGAGGAACCGGACCGGAAATAATCAATGGTGTTCTTGCGTCATCTACCAAAACAGAGTCAACCTCATCCACAATAGCAAAGTTGAGTTCTCTCTGTACCAGTTCTGAAGGTGAAGCCACCATGTTATCTCTCAGGTAATCAAAACCGAATTCGTTATTGGTACCGTAAGTAATATCTGAATTGTATGCTTTCCTTCTTCCGTCTGAGTTGGGTTGGTGATTATCAATACAATCGATAGACATCCCGTGGAACTGATACAATGGTCCCATCCACGCAGAGTCACGTTTCGCCAAATAATCATTCACTGTTACAACGTGTACCCCTCTTTCCGGAAGTGCATTTAAGTAAATAGGAAGTGTACCTACCAGTGTTTTACCCTCACCTGTTGCCATTTCGGCAATTTTACCGCTGTGAAGAATCACACCACCAATGAACTGAGTATCGTAATGTACCATATCCCATAAGATAGGAGTTCCGGCTGCATTCCATGAGTTTTTCCAAACTGCTTCGTTCCCCTGAATTTCAACGAAATCTTTAGTAGCCGCAAGTTCTTTGTCCCAGTCAGTGGCTGTCACACGGATTTCTCCGTTCTGAGCCCATCGTCTGGATGTTTCTTTGATTAATGCAAAAGCTTCGGGAAGAACCTGTAGAAGAACTTTTTCTTCAATTTCGTAAGATTCTTTTTTCAAAGTTTCTATTTTAGAGAAAAGAGCTTCTTTTTCATCAACATTTTTTGAGTTTTTGATCTGCTCTTTAATTTCTTCTATCTGAGTTGTAATTTTATTGGTCGCTTCTTTAATTTTAGATTTAAATTCAGCAGTTTTTTCTCTTAGACCATCATCAGACAATTCTCCAATGGCTGGTTCTACAGATTTGATTTTTGTTACAACTTTTTTTACTTCTTTCAGGTCTTGCGCTTTTTTGTCTCCCAAAAACCCTTTAAGAACTTTATTTAAAAAACTCATAGAATTTGTTTTAAGCTCAAAACCTCAGGCTTTAAGCGTATTAAAATTACACCGGTTGGTGTATATTATTTATTGAAAAAGCTTTAAGCATATTGCCTAAAGCCTGATGCTTTTGTTAATATTCGTCTTCGTTCCAAAGATAATCTTCGTCCGTAGGATAGTCACTCCAGATTTCATCGATTGCGTCGTATACTTCACCTTCGTCTTCAATTGCCTGAAGGTTTTCTACAACTTCCATCGGTGCACCAGTTCTTATTGCGTAGTCGATAAGTTCTGCCTTTGTCATCGGCCAAGGTGCGTCGCTTAGGTATGAAGCTAATTCTAATGTCCAGTACATAATTTATTATTTTTTGCAAAAGTATAAAAATAGGTTATATTATAAACTTTTTTTATGACTTGATTTTCAATTCTTTTATTAAATTTCGTCTATTTTTACCCCAAATGCTGTAATCAGCGTGAGTGAAGTAGATTGATGTCATTTTCTCAAAAACCATTCCACAAATATTTTTATGCCATTTTGGAAGTTTGTCGTTGGTTTGTAGCCAATTAAATTTCGGGCTTTTGTGATGTCAGCATTGGTTTTCTGAACATCTCCCAGCTGCATTGGCAGTAATTTTTTTACGGCAATTTTGTCAAGATTTTGTTCTATAGTTGACAGCATTTCAGATAAAATGATGACTTCATTTTCGCCCAAATTGATAATTTCATATACTTTTGAATTGTTTTCCAAATAAATAATTGATTTTACAATTCCATCTATAATATCATCAATGTAGGTGTAATCTCTTGCTGTATTTCCGTCACCGTAGAAAGGGATTTCCTTATTTTCTGAAATGAGTTTTGTGAATTTATGTATCGCCAGATCAGGTCTTTGCCTCGGTCCATATACTGTAAAAAACCTCAACTGAATCATATCAATATGATAAAGACTATGATAAACATGACCTAAAATTTCACCACATTTTTTTGTTGCTGCATAGGGCGAAATGGGCTTATCTACGTAATCTGCTTCAGAAAAAGGTATCTTTTCATTATTTCCGTATACACTTGATGATGAAGCGCAAACGAATTTTTTAATCCCGAATTGATTGCATAATTCCCAAAGATTCATCGTTCCCCGTACGTTGACTTCCTCGTATTCTAAAGGTCTCTCGATGGATGGTCGTACTCCTGCAAGTGCTGCCAAATGAATAATGAGATCAATCTGATGGTTTTTAAAGATTTCTTCTAAACCTTTTTTATCTCTGATATCCTGATAATATAAAGTGTAATGTTTTGATTTTGAAATAGAAACTAAATGTTCAATATCATTCTGTTTATCAGAAAATTTAAAATCAATGTTTTTTTCAAGAGAATCTAAAGTGTTTTTAATTTTCACCTGATAATCATAGAAATCATCAAAGTTGTCAATGTTTATGACAGAATGTCCTTGTTTTAATAATTCTTCCACCAAATGAGAACCAATAAATCCGCTTCCACCCGTAACGAGATACGTCATGCTTATGTTTTTAGATGACAAATTTATTAATAATAGTTGAAAACTGATTTCATACTTTTGTTTTAAAATAAATGAATGATTAATTTCCAGAAACTATTTGTTTTACCCAGAGAGGAAGATGAGCAATTTACATTTAACGAAATAGAGGAAGGAATTTATTTTCGAGGGCACAATCTATGGCTTTTGGTGATTTCTATGGGAATTGCATGTGTGGGTTTGAATATCAACAGTTCAGCTGCTGTCATTGGCGCAATGTTGATATCGCCTTTGATGGGACCAATCGTTGGTGCTGCTTTCGGGTTTTCTACAGGCAACAGGCACCTTATACGATTAGGTGTGATCAATTGGGTTCTGATGATTGTCGTAGCATTGTGTTCGTCAACGCTCTATTTTTTCGTTTCTCCCTTTCACTCAGAAACAGCACAGCTTGAAAGTTTTAAATCGGCAACAATTTTTGACTGCTTTCTGGCAATTTTAGGCGGTTTCGCATGGTTTCTGGGAATTGTAAGAAAAGAAGCTATTAAAGTAATAGCGGGCGTTGCGGTTTCCACGGCTTGTATTCCTCCGCTTTGTACGGCAGGTTTCGGAATTGCAAACGGAAATTGGGACTATTTTTGGGGTGGCTTTTATTTTTATCTTATCAATTGTTTTTTCATTGGTGTGGGAACCTGGATTCTCAGCATCATCTTAGGATACCAGAAATATTATATTGAGAAAAACAAAATCAAAAACCGTAAAATCTCTTTATTCATCAGTTTAATCTCTGCCGTTATTTTAATCCCAAGCATTTTGCTTACCAAGAAAAAATGGGAAAAAGAAAAACTGAGAGAACGATCTGAAAAGTATATCAACAATATAAAAGTCAATCATCCTGAACTGGCCATTATCAATTACGAAACATTTGAAGATAAAGAAAAAGATTTTCTGAAAATCACACTACTCAATGACAGTATGACGATCAGTAAGGAAAGATTAAATGAACATGATACTCTCGTCAAAGATATTCATCTGATCTGGAAATACGCTCCAAGGCAACAGAATGTACAGACTCCAGAGATAAAAAATCTTCAGGCACAGATTTCGGTTTTAAAGAACGAAATAGACCAAATAAAATCTCAAAAGAATAATAAATGATCTTAAAATTTTATATTTACTAAAAGTTTTCAATTATGCAGTTTCAAGGGCAAGTTTTAAAAATGACGAGTTTCAATGATCAACCCATTCAATATTATCTAAACCTTTCAGGAGATTTAATACACATGAATGAATTATTGGGAAAAGAACTGAGCATAAAACATACAGGTTATCAATGTGTAAACTGCGGATTAAACAAAACAATTTATCGAATGGGATTTTGCAAAAGCTGTTTCTTTGAAAGTCCCTATGCAAGTGACACCATCATTCGTCCTGAACTTTCTACAGCACATTTAGGAATTGGTGAGCGTGATCTTGATGTAGAGAAGCAGATCCAATTGCAACCGCATACTGTATATCTGGCTTATACCGGCGATGTGAAAGTGGGTGTGACAAGAAATACACAGATTCCGACAAGATGGATTGACCAAGGCGCAACATTTGCACTACCAATTGCCAGAACCGAAAACCGCTACGAAGCCGGAATGATTGAAGTTGCCCTAAAAGAGCATCTTGCAGATAAAACCAACTGGAGAAAAATGCTTCAGGACGATTTTGAAGATGACGTTGATTTGGCAGATTTTCAACAGAAAATAAAAGAATATTTTCCTGATGATTTCCAAAAGTTTTATTCTGAAGGAGAAAATATGTGGAAGTTTGATTACCCCTATTCAAAACCGGAAAAAGTGAATTCATTTACTCTTGATAAAAATCCTGAATTTACAGGAAAGCTTACAGGAATTAAGGGTCAGTATTTAGCTTTTGAAGGTGGAAATTTTATGAATGTGAGAGGGCATGAAGGATATGTGATTGAGTTACAAATTATATAAAGATGAAAAAAATCATTTTTTTCCTATCTGTGTTCTTAATTTCTTGTAATTCTAGTTCTCAGAAAATATCTAAAAACGAAATTGATTATATAGAAAAGGATAAAGAGACTGGTTTTTTCAGAGTACACAATAAAAATGGAAAATATGGTTTTATTGATAAAGACAGTATTATACAAATTCCTTTTGAATATGACTTTATAAACCCTTTTGATGATAACCTTTTAGCATACACAAAAAATAATGGAAAAGAATTTTACATCAACACAAAAGGGGAGATAATTATTCCTCCAGATTATGGAAACCTAGATCTTTTCTCAGAAGGGCTATTAAGTGTGAAGAAAAATGGAAAATATGGCTTTTTAGATACCAAAGGTAGAGTAGCTATTCCTTTTGATTTCGATGGGACCGGTTTTTTTTGTCAGGGATTATGTAGTGTTTCTAAGAACAATAAATATGGTTTTATAAATAAACTCGGCGAAATAGTAATCCCAATAAGCTATGAGTCTATAGGAAACTCTCATGCAGATGATATTGTCATTGCCTCTCAAAAAGGGAAGTGGGGATTTTTTAATAGTAAAGGAAATCAAATTTCAGATTTCGTGTTTGATAAAGTTTTTAGCGGATATAATTTAAATATAAAACCTCCATCAAATTTAAGTGAAGTAACAACCTATTTTAAAAATGGAGCCGTCTTAGTTCTTAGGGATAAAAAATACGAATTCCTTAACGAAAAAATAAAACCCGCATTTCCTGATAATAAATTTGATTCGGCATCTGTTTTTGACACCTACCAAAATGCAATTGTTAAAAAAAATGGTAAATATGGAATGATAAAATCTAATGGTGAAGCACGAGTACCCATAGAACATGATTATGTAGATTATTCTGATTCAAATCACAATTCTTCGGAATATTACAATGCGAGAAAAGGTAAGATATATTCTATTTATAATAGGGATTTAAAAAAATTAGGAGACTCTTATGAACCAGTTTACAATGATTTTTCTATTAACACCCCATTTTTGATTTTTAAAAATCTTGAAAACAAATACGGAATGGTTGCTTCCACCGGGGAGGAAATTATCCCTTTTGATTTTGATGAAATTTACAAAATTGAAGGCACTGATCTTCTCTCAGTTTCTCAAAAGAAGAAATTCGGCATCATTGATAATAAAGGACAAATTAGAATCCCTATTGAATACAAAGAAATATATACGCTATATGATAAATTTGATGATGAGGAACTCATTAAAAAGAACTTATTTATTGCAGATAATAAAGTAATAAATATTAATAATCAAGTATTAATAGATGGATATAATACGGTAACGCCGATATTTAATAATCATAATTATCTTATCGTTTCCAAAAACAAAAAATTCGGAATTATAGATGTCAACAAAAAGGTAATTCTTCCCTTAGAGTACAACGAAATTTCGAACTGGACAGAATATGGTCCAAAACACTCAAAATTTATTGTGAAAAATGGAAAGACGGGTTTTATTGACCACGAAACTTTTAAAGTCACCATTCCTCCAGTTTATGATAAGTTTATGTACATCCGTGGCTTAATTTTCGCTATGAAGAACAACAAAGCAGGTATTATGAATGAGGAAGGGGAAGTATTATGTGATTTTATTTATGACGAGATTTATCCTAATTTAAGTGACTTCCATCTTTATAGCAATAAAGAACCAAGAATTTACGCAAAAAAAGGCTATTCTTATTTTCAGATTACTGAAAACGGAAAGGTTTTAAAATCAAATCTCACAAAGAAATTTGTCATTGATAATTCTGAAATTCCAGTTATGCAGAAGGAACAAATTCCTGAATATCCTTTGCCTCCAAAAAAATAAAATAATGCATTTTCAATAAAATTAAACAATGAAAAAACCTTGGGTTAAAAAGCTTCTGATAGGTCTTGGAATTTTGTTCGGGCTTATTCTGATTGTCAACTTAGCGATCAATATCTGGCTGAAAACCCAGCTCCCTGATTATATTAAAAAAAACACCGATTATAGAGTTTCTTACAAATCTTTGAATGTTGATCTGGCAACAGGCAATATCCAGGCGTATGGTATTACCGTTAATAATAAAAATCCGCAGAACATTAATGTTATCGGGCTTCAGGGGACTATTGACACCTTAAAAATAAGCCGTTTCGGGATTTATGATGCCATTTTTAATAAGGTGATTGCTTCAAATGATCTGCTTTTAGCCCATCCTAATCTCAATATAATTTTAGCCAAGCCGATTAATAAAAAAACAGGCAAGAAGCACAATCCTGTTAGCTTTGAAAACATCAGGATCAATAAAGGCACCATCAATATTTTTAAGCATACTAAACAAAGATTTTTAGGGGTTACCGATTTGGATCTGTATGTGGAAAATCTTCAAATGACAGAGAAATCTGTGGAAGATCAGCTTCCAGTAGTTTTTGATCAGTACAGCATCAAAGGAAAAGATTTTTTCTATCAGCCCGACAAGGTATATACCCTGAAAATTAACAGAATAACAACCAAAAACGGCCAGATGTCGGTGGAGGATTTCCGGTTAACGCCGTTGGTCGATTTTGATCTGTTTAAAAAATTATATCCGAAAAAACCTCAATTATACCAGTTTAAAATTCAGAAGATGGATTTTAAAGACGTTGTTCTTAAGAAAAATAAGATATCACTTGCCAATGCGACTTTCCAAAATCCTGATATTTTAGTGTATACCACCAATGCAATTCCTGACAAGCTGAAAAAACCTTTTAATTTTGAGTTGAACCTGGATGATATTAAGCTTAATAATGCAAGCATTCAGGTTAATAAACCGGATGGGAAGAAGCTTTTATCCGCCAGACAAGTCAATTTAAATATTGATCACTTTGAATTCGACAAAGAAATCTCCAAGGAAATCATTCCGGTGAAATACAAAGATTTCAGTTTTTCCGGAAAAGATATTCAATATTATAATCACCAGGATATTCATATTGGAAGTATGGCTATAAGTCCGAAAAAAGGGAACATACAAAATGTGTCGATAGTTCCTAACGGTTCTGTTTCAGATAAAACGACGATGAATCTTACGGCGCAACAGATTGCTTTTAATATCAATACATGGGAAATTGTAGATAAAAAACTTAATCTTGATGTAAAAGATGTTCTGGTAAATGAAGTTAATGGAACAATAACAGCAGGATCGATTAAAAAACCAAATAAGAAAGCAGATTTCAACGGAATTCAGTTTCCTGTTCTTGTAAGAAATGTTACGCTTAAAAATTCAAATATTACGTATGATAAAGAAAGTCAGCCTTTATCTTTTAATGATCTTAATGCTACGATAAAAAACATTGAACTAACTAAAAACCAAAAGAATGGTGGATTGGCTGTTGGCATAAAAGATTACCAGCTGACGACAAAGAATTTTGCGTACAAAACCAAGTTTTATCACATGACCGGCGGAATGTTGGCATTCGATAAAAATAAAATCAGGATTGATCAGTTTGCGATGAAGCCTCTTGTTTCCAGAGCGCAGTTTATTAAAATGATTCCGGTTGAAAGCGATTTGTATGATCTGAAAGCCGTACAGATAACAGCCGGTGGAAATTGGGATCTGTTTTCAGAGAATAAATTTATCCATGCAACCAATATGACAATTTTATCTGCCAACGCCAATATTTTCAGAAGTAAAGTTCCGGCAGATGACCCGAAAGAAAAGCCCTTATATTCAAGACTATTAAGATCGATTAAAATTCCGATGTTTGTAGATCAGCTTCAACTAAAAAATTCGGTTTTAGAATATGAGGAAGATACCCCAAAAAGCAGCGGACCTGGGAAACTGACCTTTACAAACTTCAACATGAGTGTAAAAAACCTGAATTCTGCTAAGATGAAAGGAAAACCTACGCAGGTTGATATAAAAATCGACTGTACTTTCATGAAAACTTCACCGCTTTCTGTCAATTGGGGATTTAATACCGCAGATCAAAATGACCGTTTTACGATTGCAGGAAAGCTGAGCAATATTCCGGCTGTCGCACTGAATTCTTTTGTGGTGCCTTATTTAAGTGTTTCTGCAACAGGAACAATTCAGGAGATGTTGTTTAATTTTAAAGGAAATCCTAAAGGTATTGGTGGAACTTTTAATATTAAACATCAAGACCTGAAAGTTTCAATTTTAGATAAAGACAGCAAAGAAAAAAAAGGGGTTCTAAGTGCTGTGGTGAATATTTTTGTTAAGTCAGATTCAGGAAAATTTCCGGAGTCGGTGGTCGTAGAAGATGTTGAAAGAGATCCTACCAAATCTTTCTTTAACCTATTTTGGAAAGGAATCGAAAACGGATTAAAGAAAACCCTGATTGGAATAGATATTGACACAACTAAAAAGGCCGTTGAAAATACGAAGAATACCGTAAAAGATGTAAAAAACACTGTAAAAGATGTGAAAAATTCTGTACAGGAAGCAGAAAAAGACATTTCTAAAGCGGTCTCTCCCGATGAAAAAAAGGAGAAAAAAGGTTTTCTTAAAAAAGTATTTCAGAAAAAAGAAAAACCCAAAACTGAGTAGCTTTAGGTTTGTTTATAATATATTTTAATTAATATTCGTCACTTTCATTAATCGGTATATCCCGTAAAAAAGCATCAAATTCTTGACCCGGATAATTGCTTTCGGCACCATACGAATCAATGATAATTCCTTTATTTCCTTCATGATCTTCCAGAAGGTACAATACCGCATTGTCATCAGGATTACTTGGTCCTTCAAAACGGTAAGTTTTCAAAATCGTCAGTTCATTGGGCTGATAAACTTTGTCTGAATCTTCATACTTCATCTCGCAAGATTCATGCATCCTGAATTCTCTGTCAATTCCTCTTTTCCGCAATGTTTCCATAACCTGGCTCAGTGTCGTCATTTGGTCGATGTTTCCTAAATTATCCATAATAATATTTTTTTAAGTAAGTACAATTATTAAACCATAATGAGATCTGTAATATTATAAGGAAGAGGAGTATAGTGTACGATAGATTAACAAAAATTATCATTTCCCCAATTAAAAAAGGTATACTATTTGCTTCATCAAATTACAAAATTGTACTAGATATGAAAAAAGAAGTAGGAGTTTTACTGGCAGGAGGAGTTGGTCTTTTGGCGGTGCTTGGCTTTTTAGGAGTAAAAAAGATACTGAGTAAAAAAAATCAGAAATATTCCGACTATTATTCTGATCATCACAGACATTTCGATAAAAATTTGAATGACGATGATCATGGTATCGAATATTATGCATTCAAATAAAAGGTAGTAAGAAATATAATTTTTAAAAACCGGTATCCAAAATTTTTGGTATCGGTTTTTTTTGTGGAAAACCTCTGTGTTAAAATTTCTTATTTTCAGAACAAAGGTCTATAACTTTACATCATTATGCAGAACGAAAACATCATAAAAGGACAAGGTGCTCAGCGAAATGTAATCAACCGTTTCGACAGATTTACCTTTGAACCCGAAGATGAAGATTTCGAAACTTTAAAAATATCCTTCACCGAAGTTTTCCCGAAAAGCATTGTGAATCAGGTAAAAAGCGAAGATTTGCCGATACAGTATTCTATGAATCCTTATCAGGGTTGTGAACACGGCTGTTCCTATTGTTTTGCCAGACCGACGCACGAATATTGGGGATACAGTGCAGGAATTGACTTTGAAAGAAAAATCATGGTTAAGAAAAACGCTCCGGAATTACTGGAAAAATTTTTCAGAAAAAGAGGCTATAAACCGGAACCCATTTTACTCTCCGGAAATACCGACTGTTATCAACCCGCAGAAAGACAATTTGAGATTACCCGACAACTTTTACAAGTCTGTCTTGATTACAGACACCCCGTTAATGTTTTGACAAAAAATGCTTTGGTGCTTCGTGATTTGGATATATTAAAATCACTTGCCGAACAGAATTTGGTTTCTGTTTCATTAAGCATCCCGACTATCAACGAAGATCTGAGAAGAAAAATGGAACCCAGAACAAGCACTTCAAAAAACAAACTGAAGGCAGTGGAAGTTCTTTCTGAAAATAAAATTCCGGTCAATGTAATGGTTGCTCCCATTATTCCCGGATTAAACAGTGACGAACCTTTGGCTATTTTAAAAGCTGTTTCAGATGCCGGAGCCGGAAGTTTCGGATATACTTTGGTAAGATTAAACGACACCGTAGAACCTGTTTTTATAAAGTGGATTGAAAATGCTTTTCCCGACAGGGCTCAAAAAGTTTTAAACCTTATTCGATCAATGCGTGGAGGAAAACTGGGTGATAAAAGAATTTTTGAAAGACAGCAAGGCGAAGGAAATATTGCAGAAATGATTCACAATACTTTTAAAATCGGCAGAAAGAAATATTTTGAAGGAAAAGAGTTTCCGAAACTTTCTACGGATGGCTTTACCGGAACAAGAGAACAACAGCTGAAGTTGTTTTAAATAAAAAAACCGCTCCAATACAGGAACGGTTCATTTCATTTTTGATAATTTCTTTACATTGAATCATCAGGACATTTAAAATCATCACTGCAGGTTGCACAAACCACAACGCCATTGCAATAATACATACAGAAATACATGTTCTGGAGATGTTTTGATTCCCCCTGCTCCGGTAATTGATTTTAACTGCTCTTTGTTAAGTTTTTTTAAATTTTTCATAACGTTTTGTTTTAAAATTTGATGGTTTAGTAAAGATAATTAAAAAATCAATAGAATTCTTTTTTTTAAAATTTGTTTTAAGTTTTTTTTGATTTAATGTATTACGTTTGAGTAAAAATGCTGTTTCATTTTGTAGTACCTCAATAAGAAATCATACATAATCGTCTCAAATAATCTTTGATTGGACACAAAGAGTCTGTTAATATTCATGTGAAATATGCTTTGAAAAAAACTTTGTAAAGAAACTTCCAAAGATTGGTTTTGGTGATGATGAAGAATATTTTGTAATTCAGAATTGCATTCTTCAACATGAATAATTATTGAATTTCTTTCATCCGAAAACTCATCCGATTGCAAGAAGTTCATTAGTTTTGGTCTAAATTCTCTGTATTTTTTGTCTAATTGACTGTTGAGATTTTTATCGGCATTAAATTCTTCTTTGAATGCGTCATTAAAATTTTTGATCCATCTAAGTTTTTCATGAATCTTAATATCAAGCTTATTCAACATTTCATTAATATAAAAAATACTGAACATCAACTTATCTTCATCGTCGTATGGTAAACACAGCAAAGTAAATTCACTGTTTTTGTGAAATAATGTTTCAGCTTCATCTATGGTGTTTTGTCCATAACGTTCAATTTCCCTGCTATAAGTTTCGATTGAAATATTTGAGATTTCTCCGCTGTCAACAAATTCTTGAAGTTCATTTGTTATTTTATTGAGAACTCTGTAATCTTCAGAATTATTAAGACAAAATCTTATTCTTAGATGTGGTTTTGGGTCATGATAGCGAATGAAAAACCATTTTGAGATATCATTATTTGTCTGTAAATATTCGGCTACGGATTTTATAGCTTCATCCAGAATAATATCTGCTGTTTTAATTCCTGTGTAAACTTTCAGATAAAGCCATTCATCTCCTGGTTTAAACTTTCTTTTGTTCATTATTTAACTTTGTTTTTTTGCCAATTTATCTGATTGCTGGCGCTACTAATCTCTGAACTTTTCTCTGTACATCGGGAAAATAAACTCATGCTTGTAATCATCATTTTCATGATACAAAAATTCTTCAATCGTGATCGTTTTTTCACTTTTTATGGTTTGTATAAAAAGTTTTGCCATATCATAATTTTCTAAATTCATCGGTAAAGTATTGTCAGATTTTATCAACTGAATCCAGTGCGGAACTTGTCTTTTACCTCGCCATATTCCTATTTGTAAAAGGAATTCATCTTTATCATTAATAATTAACCCTAATGATGCAATATCTTTTTCTGTGATATTCCATTGGGCTTTTGACACAATGATGTCTTTATATTCAACTCTAGGTAAAAATTTATAAACTTGAGTAAGACCTCCCCAATTGAAATACAAATTCGTCCTAGTGTTTTGTGAATGTATATCGCATAAGAAATGATAAACCGGTAAAGAATTATGATGATAATTATGCGCATTGCTCAAATAAGGCTTTACTTCTTTATTCAATTTTTCTGAACGCAATACGATTCGGTCATTTTTTAAAGAAATGTAGAGGTCATCGACAGGAATTTGATTTTCTTCCGGTAAAACAGATGCAGCTAAATATGGAATTTCATATTGCCTTAAAGTTGGTCTTCTTATTATATTTCCTATTCTGGCTTCGGGAAGATGGATGATTTCTGCTAAAATTTTATTATTGTCCTGCTGAGCTGAGTTTAGCCTAACCTGGTCGAAGGAAAGCATCTCTTCTTTTACTGTAATCTGTTGTGTTAAATTTTTCACCTTAGACTTTTCTGAACAGAATCTTCCCAGAAGATTGGCTGCACTGCTTCCTCCAACACTTCCGAAACATAATTTCTCATGACCGTCTTCCGAAGATATTTCTGCCATTACGGATATGGTATCGGGAATGTCATTCCAGTTTTCTTCAAAATCTTTTACATCTTCGTCATGTAATTCAATGATGAATTGATTTTCAACTAAAGCTTCTTGTACCTTCTCATTAAGAATTTTCTGAAAAGGTGTCAATTCAATCATAAGATTTTGCTTTTTCCGATAAGCAAGAAGTTGCAAATTTTCTAAATAAGGATGAATTCCTTTAGCAGTTTGATCCTGTTTATATCCAATTCCGATTTCTGTATCTAAAACATAAGATAAGGGCATTTCCTGAGTTTCAAACCGTTCAGAAAATGCTTTTTTAAATTTTTCAATCGGAATGTCTCTGTGTGATGAGGTGATTTTATTCAGAAAACTTAACGCCTTTCTTATTTCTTTTTTCCACTGAACGGGCAGAGTGAATTCATCTTCAAAATATAGATCTGTCTGAAAAAGGTATTTTTGCTCGTAATCTGCATTGAAAGACTTGATTAAATCTTCAATTTCTGCATATAAAGAAATCAGGTTTCCGATCTTTACTTCCAACTGATTGAGCTTTTCTTTTATCGAAATTAAAATATCAGCTTCAGTTTTTGCTTCGACTTTAATTAAAATCGAAATTATCCGGCCTAAAAAATCAATTCCCGAAACTGTAGGCTCCAGCTCACTGACCAAAACCTGATTGTCAATCAATTCTTCAATAAATTCTATTGCCTCATTCTTTGTAGTTTCATTATTGATAAGAATATCTGCAATCTGGCTGATTGTTCTGCCTTGTTTTGCAAAATCCAAAACTTGTTCCAATTCGTCAGCCAGGGGAGCTGATGAAATAATATAGTCTCTTTTCCCGGCAATATATTCATATTCTACATACCGGATTTTTTTTCCTACTTTATAGATACTGTTGTTGGGGAAATATAAAAGCTTTGCTGCAATTTGGGGTGTTTTCTCAAAAGATTTTGCTAGAGAAACTAACAGGTGCATATCCAATTTTGTATCACGCAATTGGTTGTCTGGTAATTGTTGGTTGTTTATAGTTCCTTGATTAAAATGCTTTAAAGTTTCATTACTGAATTTCCCCAAGCCAATTCCTGAAAATAGTCCGAATGGCGTACATCGTGTACTCATTCTGGTATAGTATTTTAAAATGGTGTTTTTAAGTCTTGGGTGTTGACTTGAGGATAATTCTTTTTCTGAATGAAACCATTTATTCAGTTGATGATACAGACTGGGTGACGCTAGATAAATAGCTTCCTGAAAAACTGGATCTTCGCAAATTTCTTTTAGTTCTTCATCCGAAAATGCCTTTTTATCTGCTTTTTCCTGAAAGTTTCTGCGTGAAAATAAAGGAGTACGAACCACACACTCTTCAAAAAAATGATAAGGGAAATCGGGCATTAGTTTTTAAAAATAGGAATTTCAATGTAACTGTCGTTGTACCACTTTATCTCAAGAGGTTCTTTTGCGTCTGCTACGGTTTCTAAACTTACGTCTTTTCCGGTGCCGTAGTTTATTTGAACATCTGGACTTTTCCTAATGCCTAATATTAGAATAAGTTTACTGCCCTTTTCTATTTTTCTACTGGTGAAAAATGTGTTTTTAATGGGAATTGTTTCTACCTTTATTTGGCTTCAGTAAATTTCTTGTTGTGTTGTCTTTAGAATAACTTGCTCTTGCAAAATGTTCATGTGTTAATTTAAAATATTGCCCATTGGCAAGTTTTTCATAAATATTTAGGGTAATATCCATGTCTTTTTTATTTATAGACGCTTTTAAATTCCCTGTAAAATTTCCATTTATTTCGAAAGAATCATCAAAAGGTTCGCTCTCAAAAACAAGCTTTTCAATTAAATCTCTCTTATAAATTACACTATCCAATATTTTTTCATCATTAAAACTTTGCAGGGTATCTTTTCTGTCTGCAAAATCAATATTTTGAATAATAAAATCCCTATTAGATCTCATTTTTTCTAATTTCTTTTTATTTAGAAAAAATTTCAGCTTCTTATTGCTTATTTTATCAATGGATGGTGCACTTTTCCATTGATTCTTGCCCATTAACTGGTAATTGACTTTATCTTTTAAGAACTCAGGCTTTTTTTGTCCTTTCAAAATATAATCGAACCATTGAAAGGAAATTTCCTTTAAATTGATATTTGCCACAGAGTCAATTTTATATCCTTTATATTCTTCCTCAATTCCTGAAACTACTCCGCTGTGACTATAAGGACCAATTACTAAATAATGATTTGCATTCTTGTTATATTTAAGGTGATTATGATAATAGTACATTGCACCTCTCTGATCTGCATCGTAATATCCGGTAAGTGTTAGAATTGGAATATTAATCTTTGCGAAATCTTTTTTATAAGGAAGTTTAGACTGCCAATAATTATCAAAAGATGGATGTTTTAGCCATTTCTGAAAAGTGAGATTTGTTCCTCCATATATATTGTCCAATTTATTAAAAGCTACACCGGTTTTATAATATGTATTATAAATTGAAAGCCATTTTTTCTCATTGCCAAAGGTATCGAAATCTGTTTTTTTGTTCACATGAGTTAACCAACGTAGCATGTAAGGACTAAAACAATTATTGTACATCGGGAAATCAATCCCAAATCCTACGGAAGCAGAAGGAATAATAGTTTTTAAAGCGGGGTGCAGATTTTTTGTTGCCGCCCACTGACTGAAACCGTCATAGCTTCCCCCAATCATTCCTACTTTCCCATTACTCCATGTTTGTTTAGAAATCCATTCTATTACTTCATTCACGTCTTCAACTTCAAACTCAAATGGGGTGATTTCGTCTTTACTTAAATAAATTCCTCGACTGAAAGCATATATTATATTATAACCTCTGTCTGCATTTATTTTTGCTGTAGAAATAAAGTAGTCATTATCTCCTATATATGTTGAAAAATTTAAAATAGAAGGTTTTGGTTCCTTTATTTTTTTATTGAGTATATAGTATAGAGTAATTTCGTTTCCTTTTTTTGTTTTTATGATAATACTGTCTTTCACAGAGAATGATTGTTTATCTAATCTTTCAATTAAAGTCTTCGCAATATTATTAGTTTCTTTAGCAATTAAATATGCTATATAATATCTACATAGTTTAATTGCGTTGGGTGTAGAAATGCTGTCATTAACAATATCTGTATTTAAAAATTTAGATATTTGAATCTTTAAATCTTGTTCTTTGTTTACAAAATAATCTTTTAAAAAAAATTTAGAAGCACCTGTTAAAGAATTTATTTTTTTGTTAAATACGTTTGCATACTTTTCGCTAAAGCTATTTTTCTCAGTATCTAATTTTGCTAATGCAAACAACTCGAATTGGACTCCTATTATTTCATTATAATCGAGCATTTTATACTCTGGGACATTTTTTAATTTATTTAAATAATAGAGTCCATTTTTATAATCTCCGTCTAAAATATAAAAACGGAAAACATTGTCATAGAACTTTGTTGTGTCATTATTACTATAATCATGCAAAACTTTCCGGTTCAAATTTTTTATTTGATCTACAAAAGTTTTATTATCAATGTCGGTGTCACCGTAAGATTTAAAATAAATATTTTGACAAAAAGAATTTAATGAAGACAGCATCAAAATTAAATGTACTATTTTCATTAAAACTTTCTTAGTATTTGCATGAAGCATAATTAAAATTATTTATGGTAATATTGACACTGTCGCTTTAACTACACTATTACAATTTTTACTTGTATTCGTTGTATCTCCACCGGTCATGGTATCAATATCCCCATCACCACCTCTAATCATGCTCAACTTAGTAATTTGTAGTTTTTTTAAAGATAATTTTTTTTCTGTTTGTTTTTTTTGTTTCATCTTGATTTAAATTTTAATTGCAGTGCAAATTAACTTTCTTTTACAATGGAATCAAAAGTATTGATGTCGAAATTTATCAATCACGGCTTATGTTATTTTACAAAAACTCTCATTTTTAGACTGTTGATTTTGCACCAATTTAATATAATAAGAGGGTAGAGTTCCTGTAATTTTCTTAAAAGCATTAGAAAACGATTCAGAATTATTAAATCCAATATCTTCTGCAATAGCGGATATTGTGTGTTTTCTTAAAACTTTATTGGTTTTTAATTCCTCAACAATATAATTGATACGGAGTTCATTCAGATATTGTGAGAAATTTTTTCCTTTCAATTCATTAACTGATTTAGACAGATAATCACGGTTTGTTCCAAGGTCTTTAGCTAACCCATCAACCGTAATGTTTTTTTGCAGAAACACTTTATTGGCTTCAAATAATTCTAATTGAGATTTTAATTCTACTAATATATTACTTGGAACTGTGGTTTTGGGTTTTTGTAAAACGGGATTATCTTCATTGATTTTCTCAACTTTAAAAACTGTTATTTGTGGTACGAGATCAATTGATTTTATTGAGTTTCTTAAAAGTAGTTCTGCTTGTTTTTCATATTCTCGTACTTTCTTTTTATTCTTGATAAACATAAAAAGCAATGCCGAAAGTATTACGAACCCACCACCTAAACACCAATATAATAAAGAATTTTTATTGTTTAGATCATTAATCAAATCTTCTTTTTTTTGTAATAATATGGGAGTATCATATTTCTTATAAATTTCTTTTGACAGATACTGTTTACTATTATTGATAATGCTGTCTGCATAGAATAATTTATCGATGTATTTGAGCTGTTTCTCTTTATCTCCTGTTTTTTTATAATAGTCTATCAAAACTTCATAACCGTCACGTGTTATTGGATAAAAATCTTTAGAAAGCATTAAGACAGAATCTGCTTTGATGAAGTATTTTACTGCAATGTTATCTTTATGGGTGTCGTGATTTATTTTGCCTAAAAAATAATAGGTGATGGCTAAATTTCCGTAATCATTGTTCTTGAGAAAACTATTTTCTGCTTTTAGATGGTTTTCCGCTGCTTGCCTATAGTTTTTTAAATAATAATTTGCAATACCTGTTCCCGATATAAAATATGGATAATGAGTATAATCTCCAAGTCTATGACATTCTTTAAGCCCAATATTAATATAAGTTAAAGCGTTATTATACTGCTTGTCTTTATTGTAGCAATTTGCGACCGAAAAAATAGAACCGATATAACTTTTAATATCTTTATTGCCGGTATTCAGCTTTTGTTTCTGATACTTGTAATATTCAAAAAAAAGAGGAAGTGCTTCTTTGTTTTCATCAGTAGCTGTTTTTAGAATTCCAATAAGCTTTTTGATGTAAAAAAATTGATCTGCGTTTTTATTTTTGGATAATTTTTGTGCCTCAATATAATGATCAAGAGCTTCTGCATATTTCCAATCATAATTGTATAAAATACCTTTTATTATATGTGCTTTCGCAGGATACTCTTTTGTATCAACATTTTTTGTAATGTTAATAAGCGAGTCTGCATAAGGATGTCCGTTTTCAGATTTTAGACCTTTTGTATGAGCGATTTTATAATACCCATCATAGATAAGAATATTGTCTTTTTCTTTTTTTCCTTTGCTTAAAATAGTGTTAGCATATAATTCTGCCTTGTTATTATCGATTCTGAAAACTTTATCATATTGTTTTTGTAGTTGCTCAGAGCTTTTCTTTTTTCAAAGAATCAGGGATCACAAAATTTTTTATGCTTTGAGAAAAGAATAAATTTTGGAAGACAAGAATAAAAACAACAGAATAAGATCGGAACATTTGTATTTTTCTGACACAAAATTACACTTTTTTTAGAATTTAATAACCTTTACCAATGATTTATAATATTCTGGTTATTAATTATTTATAGAAATACCCGTTACTATTTTTATCAATTTCGACTTTTCTAATTCCTGAATTTACCAATTTCGATATATGATGTTTGCCTTTTTCACAAATCTCCTGCATCTTTGCTTCAACAAAAACAAAAATGTTTATTTTTTGTATGTGTACAATACAAAAATATAAATATGAAGCGCTGATCAGCAAAAAACCCATGTCAGGGTTTGTATGACAAAGATTAATTAAAACCTTAAAATTAACAATCAAACAATTATGAAAAATTTATTTAAAATTATCCTATTAGGATTTATAGTATTAACAAATTTTGTTTCGGCCCAAGAAACCGCAAAAAAAAGAATGCTTGCTTGCTATAAAACTTCATGCTGTAGTGTTTTTGGTTTCTTCGACCTAGATGTGATTTCTACAACACACTGTCATTATATAATTACAAATAAAGATGGATCTCAAACAAATGCTTTTTCGTCAAATTTTGAAAGTTCCACTCCAATTAAAGATGGTGCAGTCAGCGTAGAAAACGACATTATTATGCCCCAATTCAAAGATGAAAACGACAACCCTTTAGTATTGGAAAAAGGTGAATATAAAATTGTTAACAATACAATTGAATACCCTCTATCTGCTAAATTTAAAATTAAAAAAGTTTGTCTACAAGAGCATGTTACGGGAACAATCTTAGGGCATGAAGTTGATTATACAGTTACTGTTTGTGCGTATTATCCGTCATGGGGGAAATCCGCAAGTACATCAATAAAATTTGATCTTAATAATGAACAAAGAGAAGAAATAAAAAAGAACAACAATTTAATGACGTTTAAAAGTGACATGATAGTTAAAAATGAAAATGGTAGTTATATTATAAAAGCGGGAGATTATTTTGTAAATGAAAACGATGAGGCTTACATAATTAATTCTTTGATGGAATAAGTGTAATTTTTTATATATTTAACAATAAATAATTTTAAATGATGAAAAAAGTTATAGGTATAGTTATTATTTTAGTCGTTGCATTATTCTTAATCGGTTCTCGCTTTAGTTTTAAAATAGGAAATACAACATTCGGGAAAGCTAACGATGAGCTAAGTATTAAAGATGATAAGGAACTTTCAAACAGTAATTTTCAAAGAGAATATTTAGATAAAGAAAGTTTGGTTATTGTAAATCTTTGGGCAACTTGGTGCAAACCTTGTTTGGAAGAAATGCCGATTTTTGAAAAAATAGCTACTGAAAACAAAGATGTAAAATTAGTTTTTCTATCGATTGATAAAGACAGTACAGAACTTCAATCTTATCTTTCTCAACATAGACTTAATGATATCACTTTTGAAAACAGAAATTACAGAAAGGCTATTAGAAACTTTTTAGATGGAAAGGATAAAAATAATTTATTGTACACAGATATTGTTCCGAAAACTTATATCATAAAAAATGGAAAGGTTATTTATAATGAAGAAGGAGGAATAGATTATCAAGAGTTTTCTAAAAAATTAAATTCAGTCAGATAATTAAATGTGAAGTCCAAGTATTATTTTGTATTCTTCATTTTAATATTTTCTTCTAAATTAAAATCTCAAAATACAGGTTTTGACAAAGGTTTAGCAATTGGTAATATTCTCGTACAAGGTTACATGGCTTTAAAAGGAAACGGCACAAAGCAAGCAGACCCAAATGCCAAAACCGTTGACAGCTTTTGTTTCAAAAACAAAATGGATGAGAAAATTACCATTAAGCTAAACGGAAAAATAGAAGATGAAGAAGTAAAAAAAGAATTCGTTATCCAAAAAGACGAAAAAGAGTGCACCTATAATTTACCTAAAGGCATTTATACTTACGAAGTTTTACTTTCAAGTAAAGATGTATATCAAAAAGGTGAATATAAAGTTTCAGAAGAATCTTTAATGACGATAAATCGTTAGTAATAATAATAATCGCTCTCTATGAGAGCGATTATCTTTTTGATATTATTCTGTGCAATACAGATGAACTTAAAAATTATTTTATTATCTTCATCCGATTAATCACACACCAAATCAATCCATGAATTTCGATAAACTCATAGACTATTTTAAACTCGATAAGCAGGAATTCTATTTTCAGTTTAATTCTCATCCCAATTATCCATCGGCTCTGGCTTTTAGTGATACTCTAAATTTTCTGGGGTTAAAAAATGATGCTTATGAATTAGATAAAGAATATTGGAACGAATTGCCGGAAGAATATATGGCATTGGTAGACAATTCATTTTCTTTGGTAAAAAAGAAAGGAAATGATTTCACCATCTATTCCGATAAAATAAAGACACTCAATAAGGAAGAACTTTATAAAAATTCAGGAGATTTCGTGCTTCTTTTTGAGAAAACTGAAAATGTAAAAACTACATCGTTTTTCAATTTTAAGCCATTCATTTATTTAGTTTTTGGGATTATTCTTCTCTATTCGTTTCTGCAGTTTACGTGGTATGAAAGTATTTTCAATATTTTATCGCTGGCCGGAGTTTATATTTCCTTAGAACTTTTCAATCAAAAGTTTGGGCAAGAATCTGCTGTAGTCAGTAATATTTGTGGCGGTGCTTCAAATAATGCTTCGCAGAGCTCATGTTCCAAGATTTTCTCTTCCGATACGACCGATGTTTTGGGATTAAAGCTTTCAGACTTCAGCTTACTGTATTTTTTGGGAATTATATGGATCGGACTTCTTTTTCCACAGGCTCAATGTATTTTGCGAATTACCGCCATGATTTCAATTTTTGTGATTCTTTATTCATTTTACGTTCAGTTTTTTATAGAAAAATCACTCTGCAGAGTTTGTATTGTAATAATTTTCATTCTGCTTGCTCAGATCATAATCAGCTCCATTTACTTTAGTTGGGAAGCAACTTTACCGGTTGTCTTTATTGCTGTTCTCTTATTTATTTCACTGTTTTTGACGCTTGTTTTTGTAAATAATCTGATGAATCAGAAAGAGGAACTCAAAAAATCTAATGCAAAAAATCTCAGGTTTAAAAGAAATTATGACTTGTTCAAAAGAGAACTTTTAGATAAAGAAAAAATCGAGTTTACCGATACTCAGACATTTTTCTTGGGAAATAAAGATGCAAAACTTCATATTTCTGTTGTTTCTAATCCTTATTGCGGATTTTGTAAAAATGCTCACAAGATTGTAGAAGATTTATTGCTGCAGTATCCTGACGAAATTTCTCTCCAAATGAGGTTTAATTATTCACAAGAAAGAGCTGATGAAAAGTATACCCAGCTTATTTCGGATTTTTTAAACATTTACAAAAATAAATCACAAAAAGAATTTTTACAGTCTGTGGATACTTGGTTTAAAAATAAAGATGAAAGTGAAATTAGCAGAAAAAGCGATGCAGGGAATCTTGAAGATCTTACCAATATTATCCGGATGACTGCAGAAAACAGTGCTGCAGGAATTACTTTCACACCTGTTTTTATTATTAATGGTTACCTGTTTCCAGATCAATATGACCGTGAAGATATTCATTATTTTATCAGTGAACTGATTGAAGATGAAGATTTTCCAACATAATTATTTCATTTAATTTAAATTGTTTAATTTTATTTTAATAAAAAGCGACATCCGAAAAGCTTAAAAAGAGTAGGAAAACACCAAATTCAATTTTATGAAAAATTTAAAGAAAATCAACCGAAAGGAAATGAAAACGATTCAGGGCGGTCTTACCTGCAAAGGCGGACAACTTTGCCTGATCGACGGAAAATGGAAGTGCACCGCTTACGACGGATGCGGAGGCGGAAATCAGCCTTAAATTGAATCATCAAATCAAATTAACCAAATTATTTTATTATGAAAAATTTAAAAAAAATCTCAAGAAATCAGATGAAAGACATTAACGGTGGAGCTGCAGGTTGCTCTCAGGCGTGCTGCCCTCCTCCGGGAATAAAAAGATGCCCCAATATTATTTGTATTGTACCATGTCCCGTAGAATCATAAAAAAGTAATCTTATGAAAAATCTGAAAAAGTTAGCAAGAAACGAAATGAAGGATATTTTGGGAGCCGGGCCAATCGTCATCGGATGTTCAAAAGAATGTTGTCCTACAGATGGCAGACCAAGATGCCCGAAAATTTACTGTCCGGCTGTTGTTTGTCCGCAGTATGTTTAAAATCTTTAAATTTTAGCAATTAAGATATTAAATAAATCTCATAATCCTATTACTGGATTAGTTGTTGTTAATTAATAAAATAAAGTTTTTAAAATTTTATTTTCAGAATAATTGAAAAATACTCTCCTTTAAAATATCAGAAATTTATTATCTGGATTTTGTTTGTCTGTAGTATAATAAAGATTATTCACGAAGAATTAATAATTATATAAATCCTAAATAATTTAGAAAAGGTTGGGGCTGTTTATTCAGCCTCTTTCTTATTATCAATTTTGAAATTAAATTTTGGCAAAAAAATTTCCTTTTTACCTTCAGCCCGATTCCAAAGATTGCGGTCCCACATGCTTAAGAATTGTCAGCAAACATTACGGAAAAAGTATTTCGTTACAGCAGATTCGTAACCTTTCCGAAACAACAAGAGAAGGAAGCAGTTTGCTTGGGTTGAGCGATGCTGCTGAAGATTTGGGCTTCCGTTCTTTGGGGGTGCAGATCGACTTTAATACGCTGGCCGAAGAAGTACCATTTCCATGTATTGTACATTGGAACAAAAATCATTTTGTCGTTGTTTATAAAATCGACAAAAAAAATCAGGTTTATGTTTCGGATCCGAGCTATGGTTTAATTACCTACACACGGGAAGAATTTATCAAAAGATGGATCGGAGAAAATGCTAACGAAAATACAGAAGAAGGAATTGTTCTGATTCTTGAAACTACACCGGCATTTTTTCAGACTGAGTTTGATGATCACGAAAGCAAAGCCAGTTTTTCTTTTCTGTCAAAATATTTATTGAAATATAAATCGTTGATCGTTCAGTTAGCGGTAGGCTTATTAGCAGGAAGTCTATTATCTCTTATTTTGCCTTTCCTTACTCAAAGTATTGTCGATGTGGGAATTCAGAATCAGGATCTGAATTTCATTTATCTGGTTTTATTGGCTCAGATCATGCTCTTTCTCGGCAGAATGGGAATTGAAGTCATCCGAAGCTGGATTTTGCTTCACCTTTCCACCAGAATCAATATTTCGATTATTTCTGATTTCTTTATTAAATTAATGAAACTTCCGATCAGTTTCTTTGATACAAGAATGACGGGAGATATCATGCAGAGAATCAACGATCATCACAGAATTGAACAGCTTTTAACAAATTCATCGCTCAATACCCTGTTCTCATTGGTTAACTTAATCATTTTCAGTATTGTTTTACTGTTCTATGATTACAGATTATTCGTTGTTTATCTGGTCGGTTCTATATTATATATTGCATGGATCACCTTTTTTCTTGGAAAAAGAAAAGAACTCGATTACAAAAGATTTTCGCAGGTTTCTCAGGAACAGAGCAAAGTGATTGAGCTGATTAACGGGATGCAGGAAATCAAAATGTTTAACGCCGAAAAACAGAAACGCTGGGATTGGGAGTTTCTGCAGGTAAAATTGTTTAAGCTGAGAATAAAATCGCTCTCATTAGAACAATGGCAGTCTGTCGGTGGAAATTTCATCAATCAGATGAAAGATATTCTGGTAAGTTTTCTTTCTGCGAAATTGGTTTTGGAAGGAAACCTCACGCTGGGAATGATGCTTTCTGTTCAGTACATTATTGGTCAATTAAACAGTCCTTTATTACAACTCATTGATTTTATTAAGCAAACTCAGGATGCTAAAATTTCTTTGGAAAGATTAGGCGAAATTCATGATAAGGAAGATGAGGAGAGAAAAGACGAACAATATGCCACCGAAGTTCCCGAAAAAGACATAGAAATAAACAATATGTCCTTTAGATATATTGGTTCGGACGTTCCTGTTTTTGAAAATTTAAGTTTAAATATTCCTTACCAAAAAACAACGGCGATTGTCGGAGCCAGCGGAAGCGGTAAAACAACGCTTTTAAAATTATTAATGAAATTTTATGAACCCAACGAAGGGGAAATAAAAATAGGAAATACCCAGATGAAGAACATTTCACCGAGATTTTGGAGAGATCAGTGTGGCGTGGTAATGCAGGAAGGATATGTTTTTAATGACACAATCGCCAATAACATTGCAGTAGGTGAAGATTATGTAGATAAAACAAAATTGAGAAAGGCAGTCGAAATTGCCAATATCAAAGAATTCATTGAAGGGTTACCACTAAGCTACAATACGAAAATAGGAAACGAAGGTTTGGGTGTAAGTGGCGGACAAAAACAAAGATTGTTCATCGCAAGAGCCGTGTACAAATCACCTGAATATATTTTCTTCGATGAAGCAACAAGTGCTTTGGATGCGAATAACGAAAAAGTAATCATGGAAAATCTGGAACAGTTTTTTGAAGGCAAAACAGCCATCGTGATTGCTCACAGATTATCAACCGTAAAACATGCCGATAAAATTATCGTTTTAGATAAAGGAAAGGTAGTTGAAGAAGGAAATCATGCAGAATTGGTTGCTTTAAAAGGTGAATATTACAGACTCGTTAAAAATCAGTTAGAACTTGGAAACTAAAAAAGACATTTTAGACAATATAGAACTTCGCTCAGAAAGCGTTCAGGATATTCTCACAGAACCGCCACATTGGATGTTCCGTTGGGGAAATACGATCATATTAATCATATTATTGCTTATTCTCGGGATGAGTTACGTCATCAAATACCCGGAATTTGTTCCGGCTCCCGTTATGGTGACTTCACAAAATCCACCCGAAAAAATTGAAGCCAGAAGCAGCTCAAAAATCGAAAAAATATTTATAAAAGATCATCAGAAAGTTAAAAAAGGAGATGTGTTGTTGGTTTTGCAGTCTACAGCAAATTATCAGGATGTTTTAAAATTAAAAAAAATTGTAGATTCTATCGCTTCAGATCAATTGCTTTCTTTTCCTGTAAATGAAGTTTCGCATTATAAACTGGGCGAATTACAAGGAGATTACAACAGTTTTGCGAAAGCTTTTCAGGACGAAAATTTATTTACAAGATTACAACCTTATGCTCCTGAGAATCTGGCTGCCAATCAAAGTATTTCAGAATCACAAAACAGAATAACGACATTAAGACAACAAAGAAATCTTGAAGCTGCAAAAACTGAACTTACACGCAAAAATTACCAGAGATTTCAGGAATTATTCAATCAGGGAGTAATTGCAGCAGTAGAACTGGAAGGTGAAAAACTAAAATATCTTCAGGCTCAGCAAAATTTAGAAAACATCAGCATTTCTCTTTCGCAGATGCAGGAAAGCATTTCAAATCTCAATAAAACCAAAAGCGGAACGGCGATCAATACAGAAAAAGATAAGATTACCTATTCATCCCAAACTTTGCAGTTATTCGAGCAGTTAAGAAAATCTTTAAAACAATGGGAACAAAACTACCTGATCATTTCTTCTACTGACGGAATGGCAAGTTTCCAGCAGTTTTATGGTGAAAATCAGTTTGTAAAAGCAGGCGATCCTATACTATCCGTTTTACCGGATCACACGGAGCAGTTGGTAGGAAGAATGTCTGTACCGACCGTTAATTCCGGAAAAATTATTACGGGTCAAAAAGTCTTAATCAAATTAGATAACTACCGTTTTCAGGAATACGGAATCATTGAAGGAAAAGTGCAGAATATCTCGCTTATTCCCGATGATAAAGGAAATTACTATGTTGATGTTGTGCTTCCGAAAGGCTTAAAAACCTCGTATAACAAAACCCTGAAATTCGATAAAGAACTTAGAGGAAATGCTGAAATTGTCACCCAAGATCTACGATTGATCGAAAGGTTCTTCTATCAGATCAGGAAGCTTTTGGGTTATCAGTCATAATTTCAACACAACAAGAACTACGAAAAAAAATCTGTGTCAATCTGTGGGATTTGTGGGAATATATTTTGCCCGCAGATTTCACAGATTGACACAGATGATTTGCTAAAAACTGAAATAAAGGTTCGGTTTCGATATTATTTTTTGATCAATCCCAATTCAATTAAGCGTTCGTATAAAAATTCTCCTGCCGTTGTATCTTCATACAGTTTAGGGTGATTTTCATCTACGCAATTTTCAAGAGCATTCAGCGGCATTTCGCTTATTGGATGCATAAAGAAAGGAATAGAATATCTTGAAGTTCCCCACAATTCTCTCGGCGGATTAACCACCCTGTGAATGGTAGATTTCAACTTATTGTTGGTATGTCTAGAAAGCATATCTCCAACGTTAATCATCAATTCGTCTGGTTCTGCAATCGCATCAATCCATTCTCCTTTATGGTTTTGAACCTGAAGTCCTTTTCCTTGTGAGCCCATCAAAAGAGTAATCAGATTGATATCTCCATGTGCTGCTGCTCTTACCGCATCATCCGGCTCTTGTGTAATGGGTGGATAATGAATGGGTCTTAAGATAGAATTTCCTTCAGCAATTTTATCATCAAAATAAAACTCATCTAACCCAAGATACAATGCTAAAGCTCTCAAAACATATTTTCCGGTTTTCTCAAGCATTTGGTAAGCTTCCTTCCCTACTTCATTAAACTTTGGAAGTTCGTCTACAATCACATTGTCAGGATATTGGCTCTTGTATTTTGAGTCATCCGAAACGTACTGTCCGAAATGCCAAAATTCTTTCAGATCACCTTTTTTGAATCCTTTTGCCGTTTCTTTTCCGAAACCTACATAGCCTCTCTGTCCACCAATCCCAGGTATCTCGTACTTTTGTTTGGTTTCTGTGGGAAGTTCAAAGAAGTTTTTCACTTCTCCATAAAGATCACCTACGAGTTGCTCATCCAGGAAATGTCCTTTTAAGGCGACAAAACCAATTTCTTCGTAAGCTTTTCCGATTTCATTTACAAATTTCTGTTTGCGTTCCGGGTCACCCGAAAGGAAATCACGCAGGTCTACACTAGGTATTTTATCCATTTTAGAAATTTTATGTGGTGCTAAAATACAGATTTTTTAAATTAAATGATTTCAGAATTAATTATTTATAAACTAAATTTGCTCTATGAAAAAATATTCTTCCAAGAGAAGTATTCAGGTACTTGCTCATCTTTTTCAGCAATACGGAATTTTAGACGTTGTCATATCTCCGGGATCCAGAAATGCTCCTTTGGCAATTCATTTTTCGGAATTGGATGACTTCAACTGTTTCAGTATCGTTGATGAAAGAAGTGCAGCCTTTACAGCTCTTGGGATGGCAATAAGTGAGAAAAAACCTGTTGCAATCACTTGTACAAGCGGTTCTGCAGCGGCAAACTATTATCCTGCCGTGACGGAAGCTTTTTATTCAAATATTCCGCTTTTGATCTTAACAGCCGACCGACCAACAGATTACGTTGACCTTTTTGACGGACAAACCATCCGACAGAAGAATCTTTTTCATCAGCATTCTTACGGAGATTTTGAATTGTTGGAAGACAGTAAAGATAATGCGGAAGACATTAATTTAGAAATAATTAAAAAGGCAATCGAGCTTTGTTTTGAAAAGCAAGGTCCGGTTCATATCAATATTCCTCTAGAAGAACCCTTATATGACTTGGTTTCTGAGTTGCCTACTTTTCCTGTGGTGGAAAAAACAATTAAAAAGAAAGAATACGATATTCCTTCAAACTTAATAGCTGAATGGAATACTTCACAAAGAATTATGATTCTGGTAGGAACCAGAGATTACAGTCCGGAATTGGAGAATCAGCTAACACAATTGGTTAAAAATCATTCGGTTGTCGTTTTAAGTGAAGCAAATTCAAATGTATATCACGAAAAATTTTTCAGGCACATTGACCGTTATATTTTCGGGTTTACGGAAGAGGATTTCAAAACATACGCTCCGGATTTATTGATTACGATCGGACAAAACGTTGTTTCTAAAAAAGTAAAACAGTTCCTTAGAAACGCACATCCTAAAGAGCATTGGCATTTGGATGAGGTTTGGCAACCCGATACTTATTTTTCTCTGACCCAGAAAATAGAGACTAAACCTGAAATTTTCTTTTCTAAATTATTAAATTTCATCGGATTAGAACCTAAACCTTATTATAACTTATGGGATGTATTAAGAGATAAAAAAGATAAAAAGCATACCGGCTTTTTAAATTTAGTAGAATTCTCAGATTTCTATTTCTTCAATAAAGCTTCGGAAAGTATCCCTGAAAATTATAATATTCATTTCAGTAACTCTTCATCGATTCGTTATGCACAGTTGTTTGATTTCGGTAAAAGAAAAATTTACTGCAACCGGGGAACCAGCGGAATTGACGGTTCAACCTCAACGGCAATGGGTTTTGCAATCAAAAACGCAAACCCTACCCTATTGATTACCGGTGATTTAAGCTTTTTCTACGACATTAATGGTCTTTGGAATCAATATATTCCGCCGTTTACGAGAATCATTATTTTCAATAACGGAGAAGGGAATATTTTTAAAATAATTCCGGGACCGGGAAACGCAAACTCAAATGCAGTTGACGAATTCATAGCGACAAAACATCATAAAAATGCTGAATTTTTGTCGAAACATTTCGGCTTTTCTTATGTGAAAGTGGATGATGACGGAACTTTAGATCGTGTTTTTGATAATTTTTTCAAACCAGATGTACAGCCTAAAATAATGGAAGTCAACACTCAAGGTAAAAATAATGCCGATATCCAGAAAAGCTTATTTTAATTTCCTGAAAGAAAGCTAAAAGTGTAATTAAAATTTCTTCATTGTAAGCATGGGGAGAATTTTTCTACATATCCAAATAATCATTATTCCCCGGAAGATTGGTGATTTTGGAAATCGGGTAAATAAACATATCATCAAAGTCATTCAGCGCATTAATCAACTGAAAATGTGAGAATTCTTTGATATTTTGTAAAGTGATTTCTGTTTCTTTTATTTTCTTTTTCTTCAAGAGATGTTGTCTTTGAACGCCATTTAAAAGATAAGTTGACGGTGTAAACCAATCTTTCCCTTTTTGGAATAAAAGATTTGAAAATGAGGTGTCGGTAATGTGGTTATTCTTTACGATGATAATTTCTTCGGCTTTAGATTTTATCTTCATTTTCTCCAGCTCTTTGCGGTCTTCAAACTTAAAAGAATAGTCATAAATATTATTCTCAACCAATTGAAAATCCTGTATTTCCGGAATGGCGTAAGGAATCATTTGTGTTCTGAATTTTTTATCCAGATCATACGTCAACCTTAATTTGTACAAACCATCCTCATCATGATTCAGGTTTTTAAAAATTTTTTCCAAATCAATCGAACCTTCTTTCCCGAAATGGGCAAAAGTATCGTTGACACGTTTTTGGTGAAATTCCAGTAGGAATAACTCCTGATCTTCTACTTTAATGCTTTCAATGAATTGGTACATAGATTTTATTTTTCATTTCCTGATACTCGTCTTCTAATTTACTCATGTGCGTAATTCCGCCCCCACTTTTGAAATACAGATGATCACCTTCTTTTTCTATAAAACGAATCATCACGCAGCTGTCTAGATTTTCACCATCAAACCAGCCGCAAACTCCGGTGTAAAAACCTCTGTCGAAACCTTCTGCTTCAAGAATGATTTCTAAAGTTTTAGGTTTTGGAGCTCCTAAAATTGATCCTGCAGGCAAAAGTTTTTGCAAAATGCTGCCTACTCTTCCTTTAAATTCAGTTTTTAAATTTCCCGAAATTTCGGAACTCATCGCATACAAATCTTTCTGCTGAGTTTTCAAAAAATCAATATGCTGGAATTTGTCAACTTTTACATTATCTGCGACCATACTCAGATCATTTCTAAGCAAATCAACAACAGTATAATGTTCGGCTTTTTCTTTTTTATCATTCTTCAAAATTTCTGCAGCATTTTCCAAAGATGCGTCAATAGTACCTTTCATCGGATACGTGAAGATTTTATCACTGATTATTTTGACGAAAGTTTCAGGAGAAAAAAATACAAAAAAATCTTTATACAAGACCTTGTATTTTGCATGAGAATGATGAAAAATTTCTTCTAAACTTAAATTAGTTTCAATTTTTGTTTTTCGGGTATAGTTGGTAAGATAAGAATTTCCCAAGCGGATGTTTTTCTGAACGTGGTCGAAGCCTTTTTTAAAGCTTTCCAGTGATTCAGGATAAGTTTTCCAATCTGTTTTCTTATGTAATGCTTCCTGCTTTTCTGTATTTGAAAATGACTGAAAATCAATCAATAAACCCTTTTTTTGAATTTCATTTTCTGTGGAAATTTCTACTTTGTCAACGAGAAAATCAATCATAAAGAAAAAAGGAACCTTCTGAAGTGAAAGCTCATCCATTTCAATAAATTTTTGATGATTTGACGAAAACATTCCGCAAAAGTAGTTATTGATGTTTACTTTTGCACAAAATATTTTCAATGCAGGAGAAATATCCACAAAAACCGGGACTCGATTTTATCTTAAAGCAGGCTTTTTATTATTGGAACAGAACATTGCTCTATCAATTAATGTTTTCAATTGTTTACTTTTCTATTTTTTTAACTGTATTTTTTTATTTTTCGGAAAAATATGGAATTATTAATCAGTTTTTCGGAGCTGTATCAGATTATATGAAAGCTGGCCCGTCAGGAATGGACGAATATAAAAATAATATTGCGGTCATTATGGGAACCGAAGGTTTTCAGAATTTTTATCTTGGAATGGTTGCTGTACAGATTTTTTTATATCCTTTAAATTTAGGTTTTTTTCAAATTTTCAGAAAAATTGATTTAAAAGAGCCCATTGTTATGGGAGATTTATTTGCAGGGTACAACGGGCTTAATTTTTTCAGATATGTAAGTTATTTTATTTTCTGGTTTTTCTTGTATACTTTTATTGCTCAGACCATTATTCTTCCTATTGTTTGGGTAATGGTTACGCTGTTTGTAGCTCCGTTAATGTTCTTCCAGAATAAAACAATATTTGAAGGAATCGCTTTAAACTGGAAGGTTTTAAAACTTTACTTCATAGAAATTTTTGTTTGTACAATTGTTGCAGTTTTGTTCAAATACATTGGTTTTGCGTTATTTTTAGTAGGCGCTCTTTTTACTTTACCGTTCTGGAATGCAATAATTTATTCATTTTATAAAACTATTTTCAAAGAAGAAATTAAAATTTGAGAATGGTGATTGATTTGTTCTCGAAAAAAATTAAATTTGAGAAACATTAAAAATAAACACCATGTCTGAATTTAACGAATTTGACCAGCAAGGATCTGCTCCAAAGAGAGATACAGGATCTATTATATCGCACGCTTTTGAAATGTATAAAGGCGTTATTCTTTACGCTGTAGTAGCAATGATTATTTATTTTATTGGTGATTTTATCATTCAGTCAATTTCCGGATTCGGTTCTTGGACAAACTATGGCAATTTTAGAGACTTTGATGAGAGATTCATATAGAGAAATACTTTTAGATCGTCCCGGAGTAAGTTTATATTACTCATTTACAGGAATATTAACTATTCTCCTCTCACCATTATATGTAGGCTTAATTTATATTACCAATAAATTTAATACGAAAATTCCCATTGAGTTTTCTGATCTTTTTATCGGTTACCGTCAAAATCTTGGGAATATTCTTGTGTATAGTTTAATTACTAATATTTTGCTATTTGCAGCTACGATGTTATGCATTATACCTGTAGTTTTTGTTTATCCGTTGTTTTTATTAGGCTATCCTATTCTTTTATTTGAAAATGCCAATGCGATGGATGCATTGACTAAAACCTACAATATTGCTAAAGAAAACTATAGTGTATTTCTGTTAACAGGTATTTTGGGAGTCTTAATTAGTGCTGTCGGATTTCTATTATGTTGTATTGGTATAATTTTTAGTGCACCATTTATTTATATTGTTATGTACTCCATCTATTGTGCATACTTAGGAAAACCAAGACAAATAACTTACAAATAATGTCACACCACGAAAAACAAATTAGCGGAATTGTAATCAAACAGATTGCCCTACTTGCGATTATTTTAACTTTAGCTGCTTTAATTTGCTTTAATCTGGCGCTATTTTTACCCTCTCTTTTGGGAGCAATTACCATCTATGTAGTTTGCAGAAAGTATAACTTCTATCTGCAGGAAGAAAAAAAATGGAAACCTTGGATGGCATCTTTGGTGCTGATGCTGGCAAGTCTTGTAATTATCATTTTACCATTATACTTCATTGGTGATCTTCTTATTGAGAAGTTGGGAAACGCTAAAGCGTACATGGAAAAATTCAATGTGTTTATTGAAAAAATTCACACATTTGTATACAATAAAACAAAGTTTGATCTCCTGAATAAAGAAAATATGGCAAAGCTTAAAAACTTTGCCGGACAATTTTCTACAACTGCCCTTAGCGGAACTTTTAATACTCTGACAGTCATTATGTCGATGTATTTTATTCTTTATTTTATGTTTGAAAAGCCAAGATTGTTTGAACGGATACTTGCATCTGCAGCTCCGTTGAAAAGATCGAATGTTTCTTTAATCGGTGAGAAGATGCGTAAACTCATCATGGCAAACGCTATCGGAATTCCGGTAGTAGCTTTAGGACAAGGTATTGTAGCTCTGATTGGTTATTTTATCTTTGGTGCACCCAGTCCGATTCTGCTATTTGCTCTTACTGCAGTTGCATCGATGATTCCAATTGTTGGAGCGGCAATTATCTATGTGCCAATCTGTATATTTATGATTGCTGAAGGTCAAACCGGTCCCGGAATTGGCTTAGGAATTTACTGTTTGATCGTTGTGGGAATAACGGATAATTTGCTTCGTTTTACCTTACTTAAAAAACTGGAAAATATCCACCCGTTGAATACTGTTTTTGGAATCATTATGGGAATGAATTTATTCGGATTTATGGGGTTGATATTTGGCCCTATCTTTATATCTTTTACTCTTTTGCTTATTCAGGTATACAGAAATGAATTTTCTGATGATGACACGCCGGAACTAGAGCTTTCAAGTAAAGACAAAAATGAAGAATTGGAAACTAAAATTGATTTAATCGTTTAAAAATGGAGCAGGGAATAAATCCGGAAATTCTAAAAGAAATTTGTGTGGAAAAAATGCCTTTTGGTAAATATCAAAATACGATTCTGGCTGATTTGCCAATTAATTATCTGGAATGGTTTAATCGCCAGGGAATGCCGAAAGGAAAACTGGGAATGCAGCTTTCTACAGTTTACGAAATAAAACTAAATGGTTTGATGGATTTACTAACTCCTCTTCGTGGCGCCGGAAAAGCAGAATATCAAAAACCAAAGACAAAAGTTTATAAATTTTAAGGAGTAATTTTTGGACTAAAAATAATTTCGGCGGCACCTTTCGTGCCGCCGAAATTATTATATCATTATAATAATCAACCCTTTAATGCTGCAATTTCATCTCTCAACTGCGCAGCTTTTATAAAATCTAAATTCTTTGCGGCACCCTCCATCTCTTTTTGTTTCTGGAGAATCAGTTTTTCTACGTCTGCAGTAGCATAAGTTGCTTTTACATCGGCAACTTTTTGTAAAATCTGTTTTTGAGTATATTTTTCATCCGGAAAATCCTTACTTCGTCCCACTAGATTTTCAGAAATCTTTTTATTTAAAGCAGTAGGAACTTTTCCGTGTTCCAAATTATATGCAATCTGTTTTTCACGACGATATTCAGTCTCATCAATAGTTGACTGCATTGATTTGGTGATTTTATCGGCATACAAAATTGCTCTTCCATTGAGGTTTCTAGCGGCACGACCAACAGTCTGGATCATAGATCTTCTGCTTCTCAGCATTCCTTCTTTATCGGCATCAAGAATAGCTACAAGGGAAACTTCAGGTAAATCTAAACCTTCTCTCAATAGATTAACTCCAATTAAAACATCAAAAATTCCTAAGCGCAGATCCTGCATGATCTGAATACGTTCCAAAGTTTCCACGTCAGAGTGAATATATCTGGTTCTGATTCCGAATTTTGTGAAATATTTAGTCAGTTCTTCCGCCATTTTTTTAGTCAGAGTGGTCACCAAAACTCTTTCATCAATTTCAGCTCTTTTTCTGATCTCTTCCATTAAATCATCAATCTGATTTAAAGAAGGGCGCACTTCGATAATTGGATCTAAAAGCCCGGTCGGACGGATGATCTGCTCAATATATTCGCCACCTGTTTTCTCCAGCTCATAATCTGCCGGTGTTGCAGAAACATAAATTACCTGATTTTGAATTCCTTCAAACTCTTCAAATTTTAAAGGACGGTTATCCATTGCTGCAGGAAGCCGGAAGCCGTATTCCACCAAAGCCTCTTTACGACTTCTGTCACCACCATACATGGCGTGAACTTGCGGAATGGTAACATGGCTTTCATCAATGACCATCAGATAATCTCTTGGGAAATAATCCAAAAGACAGAAAGGTCTGGATCCCGGCAATCTTCCGTCAAGATAACGAGAATAGTTTTCGATTCCTGAGCAATAGCCGAGTTCTTTAATCATCTCAAGATCGAGCTCTGTTCTTTCCTGAAGTCTTTTTGATTCTAAAGGTTTTCCGATTTCAGAGAAAAAGTCAACCTGCTTTACCATGTCATCCTGAATGTTTCTTATCGCTCCGTTCAAAGTTTCTTTGGAAGTAACAAAAAGGTTCGCAGGATAAATTTGAATCTGCTCAAAATTAGCCGTTGTATTTCCGGAAACAGGATCAAAACTTTGGATTTTCTCAATCTCATCGCCGAAAAACTGTACTCGTACTCCATTATCTGCGTAGGCAGGGAAGATGTCGATGACATCACCTTTTACCCGGAACGTTCCTCGTTGAAAGTCCGCCAATGTTCTGGAATACAAAGCATTAACTAATGAATGAAGAAGTGCTGTTCTCGTGGTCTTCTCGCCAATTTGAAGGGAAATTAATGATTTGTGAAACTCAGCAGGATTTCCTACACCGTAAATACATGATACTGAGGCTACAATCAATACATCACGTCGACCTGAAAGCAAACTTGCAATCGCCGAAAGACGCAGTTTTTCTACTTCTTCGTTGATGCTCAGATCTTTCTCAATATAGGTTCCTGAACTAGCAATATATGCTTCAGGTTGATAATAGTCGTAGTAACTTACAAAATATTCTACAGCATTTTCCGGAAAAAATTCTTTAAACTCCATAAAAAGCTGAGCTGCCAAAGTCTTATTGTGCGCTAAAACCAACGTTGGTTTTTGGGTATTGTGAACAACATTGGCAACGGTAAATGTTTTACCAGAACCCGTCACACCGAGTAAAGTCTGTATTTCTCACCGATTTCAATACCTTCAGTCAGTTTTTCAATTGCTGTAGGTTGATCTCCGGTTGGTTTATAATCTGATTGAAGCTTGAATTGCATTGAACAAATTTAGTAAATAAAAAAGAGTCCGAAATGACTCATTAAATATAATTATTATGTTTTTTGATAATTGGTAAATGTCATGCTGAGAGGAGTATTACACTCTTTTTCAACAGGATTTCTATCCCTTTCTGCGGATTTCCAAGTTACATTTTATTTGCTGCTTTGTAAAGCTTCCTTGTTAAAAGCTTCTTTTTCGCCAGAAGTTCTAATGTTATTTACTTTACCGTTTTTATCAACTTTGAGTAAAATAACAGATTTTAATGTTCAGCAATTTTTATGGCATTATTTTTACTCTTGTGTACAAAACCACTTTAAATATTAATTATGAACAAACTACTGTTACCTATTTTATTAGCCTCGGCAACAAGCCTCGTTTCGTGTCAGGGAAAAGGAAAGCCAAGCGAACCATCTGCAAAGGTAGAAAAACCCAACACCAACTATAAACCAGCTTTTGAAGGACAGACAAGAATTGCAACAGTAAAGACAGCCACGCCATACAATGTGGAAGTTTTAAACAAAGATTTAGGGAAACCTTGGGGAATCATTAATTTACCAGACGGACGGTTTTTAATTACAGAAAAATCAGGTTTCATCAACGTTGTTTCTGCGGACGGAAAGGAAATTTCAAAAATTGAGGGTTTTCCTAAAGTTGACGATAAAGGTCAAGGCGGAATGCTTGATGTTTCCTTAGATCCGGATTTTAAAACCAATAACATGATCTTTTTTGTTTTTTCTGAACCTTTCGGGGAAGGAAATCTAACCTCTGTTGCCAAAGGAAAACTATCTGCAGATCTGAAAAACATTTCTGATGTAAAAGTAATCTTCCGTGCAACCCCTTCTTACAATGGTGACAAACATTACGGAAGTCGTCTGCAATTTGATAAAGACGGAAATTTATTTGTGAGTACAGGAGAAAGATCCGACAAAGAAACCCGGGTCTACGCTCAGAAAACGGATAATTATTTAGGTAAAATTTTAAAAATAACCAAAGACGGAAAACCCGCTCCCGGAAATCCGTTTATGGGAAAAGACGGGTATAAACCTGAAATCTATGCATTTGGAATCAGAAGTCCGCAAGGTTTGGCTTTAGACGAAAAAGGTCAGCTTTGGGATATTGAAATGGGACCAAGAGGCGGAGACGAAATCAACCTGATTCAATCTGGAAAAAATTACGGTTGGGGAGACGTAACATACGGAATTGAATATTCCGGAGAAAAAATCAATAATGGAACGACGCAAAAAGAAGGAACCGAACAGCCCGTTTATTATTGGGATCCTGTAGTTTCACCAAGTGGCGTTACTTTCTATACCGGAAATATTGCTGAATGGAAAAATAATTTATTCATAGCCTGCCTGAGCGGACAACACATTAACAGAATTGTGATGAAAGATAACAAAGTGGTGGGTGAAGAACGTTTGCTTTTAGACCAAAAAGAAAGATTCAGAGATGTTCTGAACGGATCTGATGGAAATCTGTACGGAATTACCGATAGCGGTAAGCTATATAAAGTTTCTAAAAAATAACAGACTCTAAAACAAATAAAAAATGCCTGAAAGATTTTCAGGCATTTCTGTTTTAAAAACTTTTGATTATTCGATCTAGACCTTCTGACAAGATTTCCTGTGAAGTAGAAAAGCAGATTCTCACATGACCTTCCGCACCCTTTCCGAACCATCGTTCAGATCCGGGAACAATCGCAACTTTTCCTTTCTGCAAAACGTGTTGGGCAAATGCGTCACTTGACATTCCGTTTTCAATTTTAGGGAAGATTACAAAGGTTGCCTGCGGAAGATTAGGAGTTAAAATCCCAGAATTACTTAGTGTCTTATAAGCTAAATCTCTGTTATTCTGAAGATGTACCAAGAATTCATCAAACCACGGTTTTGCTCTGTCAATCGCTACACTGGCGGCAATTTGTGACAAAGTAGAAACACCTTCAATTGTTGAATTGAATTGAGATTTTTCTGTAAAATCATCCAATATTTGCTGATCATTGCATAAAACCGCACCAATTCTTAACCCTGCAATTCCAAATGATTTTGAAAAACCAAATACGGTAAAGCTCTTCTTTTTGGCTTCTTCAGAAACAGAAGAATAGGTATTAAATTCCCTCTTATCGTACACAATATCACTCCAGATCTCATCGCTCATCACCCAAAGATCATGTGCCGCAGCAATTTCGGAGATTTTCTTTAAAATTTCTTTTGAGTAAATACGTCCCACAGGATTGTGAGGATTACAAATGCTAATTAATTTAGTTTTGGGACCGATTAAAGAAACCAATGTTTCAAAATCAATATCTCCTGTTTGAGAATCTACCGGACATAATTTCAGAACCCCACTAACTGCATCAACTGTTTTCTTAAATAAAAAATCAACCGGATCAAAAATGATGGCTTCATCTCCGGGGTTCAAAACATATTTGGCAACCATGTACATTCCCATTGCAGCACTGTTAACAGCAAGTACATTTTCCGGTAAAAAATTTCCGTTTTTCCCAATATTAAAATGTTCGGCAACGCTTTTCTTAAATTCAGGCAGACCGGAAAATGGCCCGTAACTCAAATATCCGTCTTTGATATACTCAATAATCCCCTGTTCGATTTCTGTAGACATTCTGAAATCCGGATCAGCTGCCGTTAAAGGAATAATTCCGTCTTCTAACGTTGCCCATCTTCCGTTGTAGGCCTTTTTTTTGAGAGCCTCAAAATTTATATCAGTATTATTAAACATATTATTTGTAAGATATTGGTAATGTGTCTTTTGGTTGTTGATCTAATGGTAACAGGAATTGATCCAGCAATGTTCTGCCGTTTCTGATGTGCGTTTCAATTTCCGGTTTTCTTTCCTGCTCGTAGCTTTCAAAAGTTTCCTGAAGGTTTTTTTTCTCCAACAAAAGCTGTGTAAGAATATAAGAGTCTTTCAGTGCAGACGTAACGCCCTGACTGGTAAAAGGAATCAAAGGATGTGCTGCGTCTCCCAGAAATGCAATGTTGTTATGATAAAAAGGATTGAGTTTTTCCAATTCATATACTCTCCAAATATGCGCGTTTTCGTAACTGGAACCTTTGATAATTGAAGTAACCAGCGGATTCCAGTTTCCAAAATGATCGAGCATAAACTGCTTGATTTCTTCCGGACTGTCGCTTTCCTTGATGACATATTTAAAGGTATCAAACTGGCAATACCATAAGATTTTGGTGGGAGACAATTTCAAAACTCCAAAAGTCAAACCGCCATCCTCATGATGAAATTTCAGAAAATCGCTCTCTATCTGAGCGGCAATCTCTTCGTTTTCAATGATATTTACAACCTCATTTTCTCTTACCGCTTTCATTTCTTCATTCTCGAAAATGGCTCTTCTTATTCTGCTTTCGGGATCCATCTGATGCAATCACAATATCCGATTGTAAAGAAGTTCCGTCTTCAAACTGCATTTCTGCATTTCCTTCATTAAATCCAATTAAATTTAATGTTTTGTTGTAAGAAATTTTATCTGCCGGAAGATGTTTACTTAGGACATCGATCAATGTGCTTCTCGAAATCACAAAAACATTATCCAAATCTTTTTCAGAAATAATGTTGCCGTTGTGACAATAATGAATGTATTTTTTTAAGAAACTTCCTTTTGTATAAAGCTCTTCGATATCAAGAATCTGAGATAGATATTCAATACCTTCTTTTGGTAAAATAAAACCATGACCTTTGAGATCATCTTTTGTTCTTCGCTCGTAGAGATGGTAATCAATATTATTTTTTTCTAAATAATTGGCCAAACTCAATCCCGAAACGCCGGCTCCTATAATTGCAACTGTGCTCATTTTAATTAGGATTTGAGTTTAATAGCCAAAGATCACCATTCTTGATTTTCTTGCGCTCCAGTTTATTTTCGTTGCTCAGGTTTAATAAAAACTCCTGTGATTTTTCAAAAGAAATATTAGAAAGCACAGCAAATTCCTGAGTGGTAAGCGTAGGATAAACTGCAAATAAATTTTGCCATTCTTTAGAATATTCGTTTCTCTTGGCTTCCGGATCAATCTTTTTTACTCTCTTCTCAAAATCTTCATAAGGTTTAAAACCATAGAGAATATCAAGCATCTCGTCATCTTTTACAAAAATCAAAGTAGGAAAACCTCTTACACCCAGTTGCCTTCCCAAATCAAGATCTTTTTTGAATTCTATTTGTGCAGTAGATTCGTAATCTTCTTTCCATTTTGCAACATCCAGTTGAGCCAAACCAGCTGCTTTTTCTAAATGTTCGGTTTTAGTGATATTTAATTTATCTAAAAAAACCATTTCACGGATGATTCTTAAAAACACAACTGCCTTCTTTTTATCCTGCATCTGTGCAGCTTTAAAAGCAATTGACGGAGGATAAGATGAATTCAGAGGATCTTCAACCCAAACATCACCATCGATAGGCATTTTGTAATGCGGACTAACCTCTTCCCAATGTCCCGCAACATCGCTTGGTTTACTGATTCCGCCGGAATTGTAGATATCCCAAGACGGTAGAAGACCGCCCATACGATAATCAATATCAATTGCCTGTCCGTATTCTAATTTTAATTTTCTCAATTGAGGTTCAATTCCCCAACATGATGAGCAGATTGGATCTGTATAATAAATGATTGTTATTTTGTCTGTCTTAAGGTCGTTTAGCTGAGCAGAAGATGTCTCAGCAGCTGGTGTTTCTAAAATTTCGCATACACCTTTTTCGTAGTCACAGTTTAGAAGAGGATTATTATTCATTTTATTAGAATTTATTAGATTAAAAAATAGAGTTAGAAATGTAACGAGTGTGATATCCAAAGCACAAGATTTTTGGTTTTTGTAATAATTTAAGCAAGTATAAAAGTAATAATAACAAGAACGTTATTATGAAAGAATATTATTCCGGTGCCTTAAATACGTTGTCGTCAGAATGGAATCCTGCCACACCGCCGCTTACCGCAAATTTCATTGCCGTTGCAGCCGTCATTCCCACTACTGGTTTGATGTTTTTTTCTTCGGTTACGATGACCCAGCCGGAAATTGCATATGAATGCGGAAGATAAACGGCTACAAAATTGTGCTTATGCACATCTGCCATTTCTTTTTGAGTAAGAAATCCTATTCTCCAGATCTCCGGATTTTCGTTGGTTTTTACCCAAACGGGATCGCTGAATTTTTTCTTATCACCCACAAACGAAGACATCACGTCTTTTGTAGGCGAATAAATATGTTTGATACCGGGAGTTCTTTCTAAAATTCTGTCTATTGCATCTACAAAAAATCTTCCTACAACGAATTTATTTCCCAAATATCCCAATAATGCCGTCACCAGAATTGTAGAAACGAAAACAAGCCCCGGAATTTGTCTGGCCACAGAAGGAATGATATTGTCGACGGATGAAATCACATACCATATCACAAAAATCGTCAATCCGATAGGACCGATGATCAATAATCCCTGAAAGAAATTTTTCAGAAAAAAATTGGTGATATTTTCAAAAGTAAGTTTTTTCAATTGATCTTTTTAGCCGTGTATGGTTTCTTTGTTTCCGTAAGATTGTATGATTTTAGCTTCATATTCCAGCCATTCTTCCCAACGTTTATTCACTTGATCAGGATCGCCAAGTTCTCTTGCAAAACCGATAAATGTTGTATAATGGTTGGCTTCAGAAATCATCAGCTCTTTATAAAATATTTTTAATTCTTCGTCTTTTATATTCTCTGTTAAAACTTTAAATCTCTCACAGCTTCTTGCCTCAATCATTGCTGCAAAAAGCATTTTGTCGACAATTAAAGTATCTCTGTGACCTCCTTTTTGAATAAAATTGACCAGCTCATTGACATAATCATCTTTTCTGGTACGTCCAAATGTGTAACCCCTTTTTTTGATGATCTCCAGAACCTGCCCAAAATGTTGTAATTCTTCCTGAGCAATTGCCAAAAGTTCTGTCACGATATCAGGACGTTCTGGAAGCATCGTAATCAACCCGATGGCATTGGTAGCAGCTTTTTGCTCGCACCAGGCGTGGTCGGTCAAAATTTCCTGAATGTTATCTTCTGCAATATTTGCCCACCTTGGGTCGGTAGGAAGTTTCAACTTAAACATGATGTAAAAATTTTGGTAAATTTAATTAATAAAATTTACATTCATATCAAGCTATATTTTTTAAACGTTTTTTTCACTTTCAAAATTTATGGCACAGAGTTGGTTTAAGATATTTTAACATTAAAATATATACTATGGAAATTAAATCAATCGCAAAAAAAATGCAAAACTTTGCATTAGCCATGATGACTTTATTATTTAGCATTGTTGCATCTGCACAAGAAGCCGTAACAGATTCTAAAGTAAGCACATCTACAACAACTACCACTACCGAAGAATGGTACACCAACCCTACTTACATCATTATCGGGGCAATTTTATTTATTGTTCTGGTAGCAGTACTGGTAAGAGGAGGACGTACCAGAAGAGACTAGATTAAAACATTAAGAAAAACCGCTCAGAATTACTGGGCGGTTTTTTTACGCAAAATTTCCAAAATATCCCATCCAAAAGCATCGGTTTTCTTCAAACCTGTTGCGATGATAAAGGCTAAAATGACGTTGATGATGTAAATAAAAACCATCAAAACCCACCAAGGCATTAATTCTTTCATCGGAACAACAAGAAAATAAACCAAAGACGAGCTGATTCCCTGTCCGAAATAAAAGAAGATAGCATTTTTACCAATATGTGTAACGAAATTTTCTTTTGTGATTTTCAATCTGTTGTAGAGCACAAATAAAGTGGTTAATGAAAATAAAGTCCAGATTATATATGGTGTTTGCGGTGGGAATTTTTGTTTATTGATTTTGAAAAATATTTCATTTCCAAAATGCCAGAACATCCAAGCCAGAGCTACAGCCACCAATCCGTAAAGCACAGGAATTACCCTGGTCTGGGATTTTTTTTCCACGCATTCTGTTTCCGATAAGAAAAACAGCCATATAAAAAGCTACGTAACCTACCTGTCCGGTTGGATAATATTCCGGGAAAATATTAAACAGTAAAGTTAAAGCAATACAGATTCCTATAAACCAATTTACGTGCTTCGGGAAAAATCTTAAAATTAAAACCCCAAAAACAGTGAGAATAAAATAGACCTTAAGATACCAGAAACTTCCCATCACAACCGGAAAAGTATCTGCATTACTATATTCATGAAGATACCAATTTCCAAGGTTTTGCCATTGCGGAGCTGTGGAAATACTTGTTGCTGAATATTTTGACCCGAAAGTTGAATAAAAACTCTGCAACCATTCGAGTGAGAAAAAGGTGAGTCCGAAAATTTTAAATAAATAATCTAAAAAGAACAGAAGCGTCACAAAAATCATGTACGTTATCTGCAGTTTTAAAAGGCGGTAAAGTGTTTTTTCGATGTTAGCTCCTGATGTTATTCCGCTTAAAGCATAAAAAAGTGCAACATCAAAAACCAGGGAAAACACACGTAATTCCGGAATGATGTAAAACTGCCCCGACCAAAATGCCGTATGAATAAATATAATGGAAAGCGTTGCCAGGCCTTTCGCAAAATCAATGTAGAGATCTCTGTTCATTTTTAATTGGTAATTCCTGTGTGATTTTTTTAAGCTGATCATATTCAAAAAAATATAAACTTCCTTCCCATTTTGGTTTCTCTTTTCTATCAATCCCCCGTAATTCATTTTCGAATAACCGATGATATCTTACAGAGTACCATGAATTGTAAGAATCGTTATCAATTGAAAATAAAGGTTCGGTAAAAACTTCAGACCGCTGTTCTGTTGTTTTCTGAAGATGGGAGTAACCTTCCATCACAAGAAAAAGTTTGTAATTGTTTTCTTTTGCAAACCGTTCATAATTTGACATTGGAAGACAGTATTGTGATGTGCAGCCATTTGTAAAAATATAAACTATAGATTTTGGATATTTTTTCAACTCTTCTCTGAGCTGGCTTCCATTTATTTTATAAACCTGCTGTGAATTTGTTTCATCAAAATTCTTCAGAGGAACAATGGTCTGCTTTTCCTCATCTGAAAGTTTCTTGTAATCGTTTGTCAATCCGTAGACCGTACATGATGTAAGTGATATACAAAACAGAATGCTTAAAATTATTTTCATTGGAAGTTTTTTTTCAAAAATACGATTAATTCCTAAGAATTTTTTTCATCAATCGTTGCTAAATTTGTGATCTGATTTTGGTTAAACAAAAAATACGAAAAAAATTGATATTTGCATTAGTTAATTTGAATATAATCAGTATATTTGCACCTCGAATTAACTAAAAATTTATAGACAATGTTTGCAATTGTAGAAATAGCAGGGCTTCAATATAAAGTTGAGCAAGACCAGAAGTTGTTTGTGAACCGTTTGAAAGGAGATAAAGGAGGAAAAGTATCTTTCGATAAAATTCTTCTTACTGTAAACGGAGCAATCACTGTAGGCGCCCCAGCTGTAAGCGGTATCACTGTAGAGGCAGAGATCCTTGACCACGTAAAAGCTGATAAAGTAATCATCTTCAAAAAGAAAAGAAGAAAAGGTTATGAAGTAAAGAACGGTCACAGACAATCTTTAACTCAAATTCAAATCACTGGTATTACAGGATTTGACAGTAAAAAAGCAGAGAAGCCTGCTAAAAAAACAACTAAAAAAGCTGACGCTGAAAGCGCAGAATAATTGTTAAACCAAAAAACCTTAAAATAAAATGGCACACAAGAAAGGAGTTGGTAGTTCCAAAAACGGTAGAGAATCTCATTCTAAAAGATTAGGTGTGAAGATTTTCGGTGGACAAGAAGCTATTGCTGGTAATATCATTATCAGACAAAGAGGCACTCAACATCACCCAGGTAACAATGTGGGTATGGGTAAAGATCACACTTTGCACGCACTTGTTGACGGTAAAGTAGTTTTCAGAAAGAAAGCAAACAACAGATCTTACGTATCTATTGAGCCGAACGCATAATTAATTTTAGCGTTTTATAAAATAAAATCCTCAGCATATTTGTTGAGGATTTTTTGTGCTTAATTATTTAGTCAAATGACTACTATTTTTCTTCAAGTTAATTAAAAACAGAATTTCGAAAATTCCTAATGTCCACCAAACGGGAAATTTTAGGATTAAATATAAAAGATTAAACCCATCGATGACTTTAAATTTATAATGTATATTATGTAGTTCTATCTCATTCGAAATATATAAGAATGAAAAACAATATAAAAATAAAGACTTTGAAAATTGCATCCTGTCTTATTTTAACCCTTTTAGTTGAAATAAAATAATTGAATAATATTATTAGAGATAAAAATAAGATGTCATAATAAGTAAAACATGTGAAAGGCTCCGCCAGCTCATTAAAGAAATACATACTGAGTATTAAAACCCAAACTGAAACCCTGCCTTAATTCCAAACTTAGAAGCATCCGGACGGTCAAGATAATTTCCTCTCCAGTTGAAATCTACACGGAAAATTCTGATGTTCCCGAAACCTATATTTTCAATACCAAATCCGTATTCGTAATATATCTGCTCGTTTGGTGCAGAATATTTTAAATTTTCTACGTTGATATTTTTAGAAGCGTCACTCAAAGATCCGTAAGCGCCTCTAATGAACGCAACCTCTCTCAACTTCAATTTCTTAATGAGAGGAATAAAAGAAAGAATTTTCCCGTTGAAATGGTGTTCTACGTGAAGTGTAGAATACGTGTCGGCAACAAATTCATAATAATTCAACTGTGCAAACGTATTAGCAACAATTCCGTACGATTGGTTTCCCGGAATAACATTTTGCAAAGCCAAAGGAACGGTATCAAAGTTTTTTCCGGCTTCAAAATTCAGCAACGTTTTTCCCCAGCTTCCTAAAAGAATCGGTTTATAAAACATAAACTGCAATTTATTATAATTAAAATCTGCATTAAATAAACCTTCAATGCCTCTCGTATATTTCAGCACAATCGTTGATGCTAAAGTTCCGTGCTCATAACGGTCAACTCCGGTTTGAGAAAACTTCGCTCCCGGTCTTGCAATTAAGCTGATCGTAACGTGAGAATCATTCGTTGTTTTTCTCAGATCACCATTTCTGTAATACATCAGGCTAAAGCCTGAAGGATTGGCAGATTTAATACTTTGCAGAGTTCCGTCAACTCTTACCTGAAAGTTTTTCCAGGGCTCTATCGAAGTGAAAACACTTGTCTGATTAACCGAACTTAAAGATGCATTCTCTCCTCTTGCAAAAACGGTAGAAGAAGCAAATGAGCGCGACATAATACCGTCTTCTGTGGTCAATTGTACGCCAAGTTGGGTAATATCTCTTTTTGTTCCTGCTCCAATCATAAAACGGTTAACTCTATTGAACATATAACGACCTTCAACACCGTATTTGAATTGCTGGTCTTTAAAACCATAAGCATTATAAAACTGAATTCTCCAAGGATCATTCTGTCCGAAATAAGTTCTTGCGCCCAGTCGTATTCTGTCGCCTTCTACATCATTTTTTCCATAAATAGAGAATATCGGTCCTATATCGATTCCTTTTGTAATATTATAATATTGGGAATCAAGTGTTTCGTAAATCTTTACTATTCGGTTAAATTTTGGGGTTTGCTGAAGTTTATCCAGCATTTCATAAACTCCTTTCTCACTTTTCGATAAAGAATCGGGTCTTGCCGCAATCCAGTATGCATCATCTTTGTCGATAAACCTATCATCATATTCTTCCTCTTTTCTTGTGAAAACAGAATTATCCAAAGGCTTATTAAACTCATATTCTGAGTAGTCTACAGATCTCTTTGCTACAATACCTTTTGACGTTTTTTTCTTCGAGAATGGGGTTAATTCAATTTCTGTGACAATTTTTTTAGGTAAAAAAGTTTCTTCATCAGGATTGTCGTATTCCAGTTCTGTTGAAATAGCATTGATGAAGTTGACGTTGATTTTATTAGTCGATTTTAAAGTGGCTCCCAAAACTGCATATGAGTCTGTATCTATATAGAGATCTCCCTGAAAAGCCAATACTTCAGTTCTTCTTGGCTGGTAACGTATTTTGTAAGCACTTTCTCCTCGAATTGATATGGTATCCACCAAATTATAATCATAGGTGCTAAAGCCGTCTGTTCCTACCGGACTGGGAAATCCGATGTCGAAATAATTCAATGTGTTATCATAAATATTGATATCACGGTAAAGATTTTTTGCTGTAACTGCCAATATTTTATTATCCTGAAATCCTGAAGTTTTTTGGGCAATCAAAAGTTTTTTGGTTTTTTTCCCAGGCTTATTTTCACCAAAATTGGTATATACAGACTCATTCAAAAATACGGGAAGAGCCATTTTTCCTCTTGCGGTAGAGTCGGCATAATCAAAGATAAAATCTAATTTATTAAAGATTTTCCTATTCATGAACGCACTGTCTAGATTGTTGGCATCAAACTGAATTTTCTCGTATTCTTTATACGTGTAGGTGTCAAATTTATCAAGACCATTATTTCTTTTACGCTTCCAAACCTCCTGCATGATTCGGTATGCCGGATTTTCTTTTTTGTTTTTGTATTTTGTTTTCTCGTTGTGAATCACTACTTCTTCAATGCTGCTTACTTTTTCGGAAGATAGTTTAACGATAAGATTGGTGCTTTTATCAGCAGTAATTTCTACACTTTCCAGAGCATAATTTTTTTTCTGAAATTTAAGCTTGTAAATAATACTGTCTGACTGCACGCTGAAACTTCCTGAAGTAGTGGTAAGTATTGGTGTATTATTATCGTTGATAAAGACTTCAACAGCGCTGATCTCTTTATTGGTTTTTTCGTCTACAATCTTTCCGCTAGCCGTGTTTTGAGCATGAAAAAGGCTGGTTACAAATATGGAAATATATAGGAGGCTATGTTTAAATTGATTGTTTAACATCATTCGTATCTTCGAGCATTTTGTTTAAACAAAAACTGTGCTGTTTTATTGTTAAAATTTAAAAGTTTTCTAAAGACTTTTGCCTTTATTTATAAAAATGCAAATGTAACAAAAATAAAGCTATCAATATTGCGCCCAGAGAATGCTTGCGGTAGATATTTCACAAAATCTCAGAACGTATACCTTTAAGTGATATAAACAAAAAAGACCTACATTTCTGTAAGTCTTTTTGCTCCTCCTCTTGGGCTCGAACCAAGGACCCTCTGATTAACAGTCAGATGCTCTAACCAACTGAGCTAAGGAGGAATTTCCCTCTTTTAAGGTGGTGCAAATATAATATGAAAAATAATATCAAGCAAATAATTTTTAATGAAAATCATCCATAACGTGCTATCAGATTATTTTTCAGGAATTTAAATTTTAAAATAAATAGATGTAAAACATACAAAAACCAAAAAAGACCTACATTTCTGTAAGTCTTTTTTGCTCCTCCTCTTGGGCTCGAACCAAGGACCCTCTGATTAACAGTCAGATGCTCTAACCAACTGAGCTAAGGAGGAATGTCCCTATTTTTAGGTGGTGCAAATATAGGACTGATATTTAAACCACACAAGTTTTTTATTTAATTTTTTTAATAAAATTACAGACTTCCTGTAATCCATTTAAAAATATCGCTTCCAAAAATCAGTAACATTAAGCCTAACAAGAAGATAACTCCTACCATCTGTGCATTTTCTAATATTTTTTGCGGAACCGGTTTTCCTACAATCATTTCGTATAGAGTGAAAATTACGTGTCCTCCATCCAATCCCGGGATAGGAATAAGGTTCAGAAATGCCAACCACACAGAAAACATAGCCGTGAAACTCCAGAAAGCTGTCCAATCAATAGAAACACTTCCGTCTTTCGCTTTGTCAACAGGCATATTTTTGATGATTGCCAACGGCCCGCCTACTTTTTTATAACCCTGAACTTTTTTGTTGAAGATTAATTTAAACTGTTTTACCTGATACGTTAAACTCTCTATACTTCTTGTAAATCCTCTTCCGATTGACTCTCCGAAAGTAAAGTTTTTTGTTTCGTAATATTTGGTTATCTGCTTATAAGAAGAAACTCCAATTGTTCCTTCTTTTGAAACCGCTAAAACCAATGGCTGAACATCGCCTGCTCTCACAACTTCTATATTGATATTTTTTCCTGCGTTCTTAGTAATAGCACCAGTCAGTTCGTCATAATAGTTAATTTTTTGCTGATTGACAGAGACGATTTGGTCACCTACTTTTAAACCTGCAGCTGCTGTTTTAGGATTCACAATCGTATCAATTACCGCAGGAAATCTTGGGGTAAGAAATGCTTTAGGATTTTCATCCTTAAATGCCATTGCTTTACCATCGTCATTCGTAGGAAAGGTCACTTCTTTTCCGTTTCTTAAAACTGTGATTTCGTCACTTAATAAAACGTCTAAAGCCAGTTTGTCAAGATTATTCTGCGTTTTTCCATCTACTTTTAAGATTTTATCACCATCCTGAAAACCCATTCCTTTGGCAACGCTTGTATAATTCATCGGAGCATCCACTTTCGCAGTATCAAAAGTAGTTTCGCCATTGAAATAGGAAAGACATCCGTAGATGATCCATGCTAAGAAGAAATTTACAGTAACTCCACCCATCATGATGATCAGTCTTTGCCAAGCCGGTTTTGCTCTGAATTCCCAAGGTTGAGCAGGCTGCTTCAGCTGCTCGGTGTCCATACTTTCGTCCACCATTCCGGCGATTTTTACATAACCCCCGAAAGGCAGCCATCCGATACCATATTCAGTTTCACCTATTTTTTTCTTAACTAAAGAAAAATAAGGATCGAAAAACAGATAAAATTTTTCTACTTTGGTTTTGAAATATTTGGCGGGTAAGAAATGCCCAAGCTCGTGAAGAATTACTAAGATAGATATGCTTAATATGAATTGAAAGATCTTGATTGCTAATTCCATTAATTGTTTTTAGGTTTTAATTTGCAAAGGTAACAATTATCAAAACGATGCCAAACAAAAAAGCTCCTCGAAATGAGAAGCTTTGTCATATATCGTGACTGATTTTTAAAAATTGAACGAAACTCCGAGGCTTCCGTTGTTTCCTACTTCGGCAAAAACGCCCACTTTTTCTGTAAAGAAATATCTCGCACCGATATGAGCACCGATTCCGAAGTCTCTCCCGAGAACTCCTAAATCAACTCCGGGATAAATATCAAGCTTTTCTGGTAAATCTAACGCATCTTTCAAATGGAAATTTACTCTTCCGAAAATAAAAACTCTGTTGTCTTTAGCATTGTCTTTATAACCGTCAAAGTAAGCATTGGCTCCGGCTCCGACAGACAAAAATTCATTTAAACCATAATCGTAAGTAGCGGTAATCCCTGTTCCGTAACCCCATGCATTCACCCCTAAATTTACTTTCTGATCTCCTTTCCCCGTCCAGGCCTGTGCTTGAACTGTAGCACCTGCAAAAATAAGCATCATCATAAAAACCAATTTCTTCATAGATTTTATTTTAAATTATTACTATGACAATTTGCAGCAAATATAAAACCGAAATCAATTAAAAGCTGTAATTTTATCCAACTTTTGAATTGGAAATATGAAAATTACGGCATTAAATCAAGATATTATCTGGAAAAATAAAACTGAAAATTTTAAGTTGATTGAACAGCATCTTCAAAATCAAAATGCAGATTTATTTCTTCTTCCCGAAATGTTTTCTACTGGTTTTTGCATGGAGGCTGCTGAAGTTTCGGATAAAAATGAAGAATCTCTGGAATTCCTGAAGAAAATTTCAAAAGAGAAAAATGCTGCATTCTCAGGAAGTGCCTCTGTGGAAGTTGAAGGAAAGTTTTTTAACAGAATGTATTTTGTGAAGCCCAATTCAGAAATTACTTACTATGATAAACGACATTTATTTTCTTTTTCCGGCGAAGATAAAATCTACACTTCAGGAAATAAAAGAGTAATTGTGGAATATCTCGGAATTCGTTTTCTGTTACAGGTTTGCTATGATTTAAGGTTTCCTGTTTTTGCGAGAAACAATAATGATTATGATGCGATTTTGTACGTTGCCAACTGGCCGGAGAAAAGAGTCGGAGCGTGGGAACATTTGTTGAAAGCCAGAGCAATCGAAAATTTATCCTATGTTTTTGGTTTAAACAGAATCGGTACCGATGGAAATAATCTGTTTTATCAGGAAAGTTCGCACTGCTTTTTTGCTGACGGAAAAGAAATTACCGAGAAAAAAGGAAATTTAGTTTCAGCAGAATTGAATTTAGATGAATTGAAAGATTTTAGAAATCACTTTCAGTTTCTGAGTGATAGAGATGATTTTGAAATTAAGATTTAAAGTTGAATTAAATCCAGATCGCACAGATTTTCACGGAAGAGTGTAACTAAGTATCTGTGAAAATCTTTGTGATCTGTGCGAATGATTTTTATGCATTGTGAATATCCTTAAACTTTAGTCTCAACCTAAATATATTGCTCCAAAAGCTGTGTCAAACGATTCACATCATGCACACCGCTTTCTTTATACAGTAATTCTCCTTTTTTGAAAACTGCCAAAGTAGGAACTCCGCGTACGCCGTACTGCGAAGCAATTGCCGGATATTGATCTACATCTATTTTTACAATTCTAGCTCCGTCCCCGATGTTTTCTTTTACGGTTGTCAAAACCGATGACTGCACTTTGCATGGTTGACACCACGTTGCAAAAAAATCAATCAATACGGGTCTTTCGGATTCTATGAGCTCCTGAAATTTTTGTGACATTTTGTTTTATTTTAATTAAAATCAATGATTCTAAAGTGTTTTAGACTGACAGACAAAATCTGAAGTCGGAAGCTTATCTATCTTTTTAATTCCATTGAAACCTCCTTCGATTTCAGTGAAATTTCTGATTCCGTGTGAGTTAAGAATACTTGCAGCAATCATGCTTCTGTAACCTCCTGCACAATGTAAAAAGAAATGTTCCGAATCATCAATCGTTGTAACCCAATCGCTGATTGTATCTAATGGTTTATTGTGAGCATTATCAAGATGTTCTGCAGAATATTCAGTAAGTTTTCTAACATCGATGATTTTTGAATTCTCATTAAATTGTTCTGCAAATTCAGTCGGGGAAATTCTTTTTACCTCATCAATTTCTTTTGTAGAATTTTTCCAGGAATTGAATCCTCCTTTTAAATATCCTAAAACATTATCAAAACCAACCCTGCTTAATCTCGTAATGACTTCTTCCTCGGTTCCTTCATCAGCAATCAACAGCAAAGGGTATTTTACATCTACCACGAGACTTCCTACCCACGGTGCAAAATCGCCTTTCAAACCAATATTAACAGAATTTGGAATAAATCCTTTGTGGAAATCGGCAGCACTGCGTGTATCTAAAATCAAAGCTCCGGTTTCTTCCGCAAAACTTTCAAAATCTTCTACAGGGATTGGGTTTAAACCTTTATCCATCACATCATCCAGACTGTCGTAACCATTTTTATTCATCGCAACATTCATCCCGAAATATTTGGGAGGAGCCGTCAATCCGTCTAAAACTTCTTTAATGAAAGATTCTTTATCCGGCTGATTGAGAGCATAATTGGTTTTTCTTTGATTACCAAGAATATCTACTGTTTCTTTCTGCATATTTTTTCCACAAGCAGAACCTGCTCCGTGAGCAGGATAAACAGTAATGCTGTCATCCAAAGGCAAAATTTTGCTGTGCAGACTTTCGTATAAAATTCCGGCAAGATCTTCCTGGGTCATCGTTCCTGCTTTTTGGGCAAGATCGGGTCTTCCAACATCACCTAAAAACAGAGTGTCACCTGTGAAAATAGCAGTTTCAACACCGTTTTCGTCAATCAGAAGGTAAGTTGTACTTTCCATGGTATGACCCGGAGTGTGAAGTGCTTTTATTTTGATGTTTCCGATTTCGAATATCTGGTTGTCTTCAGCAATGATTGCCTCAAATTCAGGTTGTGCAGTCGGCCCATACACAATCGGAGCGTTTGTTTTTTTGCTTAAATCTAAATGTCCGGATACAAAATCTGCATGAAAATGAGTTTCAAATATATATTTTAAAGTAACATTGTCTTTTTCCAGGCGGTCGAGATAAGGTTTTACTTCTCTTAGCGGGTCTATGATTGCTGCTTCATTTTCTGATACGATATAATATGCACCTTGTGCTAAACAGCCAGTATATATTTGTTCAATTTTCATTGATTCTTATTTAAAATAATTATAAAGATACAAAGTAATGGATTAATTGTAAAGAAATGATAATTCTGATTGATAGTTTCTTTCAATATCAAAATTCTTAAATTTTAAATTTAAACAGAACTCACTAAATATCAGATGAGAAGAGCATTTTTAAAGTAGATTAGATTGGTAGACTGTTTTATATCATATTTAATTATATTCATTTTAAATTTAGTTTATTAAGAAAATTGACAAAAGCAAAACATCATATTTTACAAAAATAATTTACCTTTAAGAGTTAAAAATATCAAATGGCAGACAAAACAAAATTTATTGACGAACTCAACAAAAGATACATTCCCAAAGGAGAACATATAATTCTGGGAAAAGGAATGCTTGAAGGCGATGTTGTCACAGAGGTCAACGTTACGATTCCTTTAAAAACAATCAACCGTCATGGTCTGATTGCCGGAGCTACAGGAACCGGAAAAACAAAAACACTTCAGGTTTTCGCAGAGCAGCTTTCTCACGCCGGAATTCCGTCTCTGGTTTTAGATATTAAAGGAGACTTTTCGGGAATTGCCGAATCCGGAGAAATGAATTCTATTATTGAAGAACGATATACAAAAACGCAGCTTCCTTACAATCCGCAGGCTTTTCCGGCTGAGTTGATGAGTATTTCCGGTGGCAAAGGGGTAAAGTTGCGTGCGACAGTTACAGAATTCGGACCCGTTTTGTTAAGTAAAATTTTAGAACTGAATGATACACAACAAAGTATCATGTCTATTGTTTTCAAATATTGTGACGATAAGGGTCTGCCTTTAATTGATTTAAATGATCTGAAGAAAGTTCTTCAATATGTTACAGATAATCCACAAGGTAAAGCAGAATTGTCAGCCAATTACGGATCAATCGCTTCAGCTTCTCTGGGTACAATTTTAAGATCTATTGTAGCATTGGAACAACAGGGCGCTGCAGATTTTTTCGGTGAATTGAGTTTTGACGTTCACGATTTGCTTGAAACACGTGATGGAAAAGGCGTCGTCAATATTTTGAGAGTTGCCGATATTCAGAGTAAACCTCAGCTATTTTCAACATTTATGCTTTCGCTTTTTGCAGAAATTTACATGACGTTTCCCGAAGAAGGCGACAGCGGAAAACCAAAACTGGTTCTGTTTATCGATGAAGCACATTTGATTTTTGACGAATCTTCCAAAGCATTGGTCTCTCAAATAGAAACGATGGTAAAATTAATCCGTTCGAAAGGTGTCGGAATTTATTTTATTACGCAAATTCCTGGTGATGTACCAGAAAATGTACTTTCCCAATTAGGCTTAAAAATTCAGCATGCATTAAGAGGTTTTACTGCAAAAGATAAAAAAGAAATTTCTAAAGCTGTTGAAAATTACCCTACAACTGAGTTTTATAACGCTTCTGAGCTTATTCAGAACCTGGGAATTGGTGAAGCTTTTATTACTGCTTTGGATGAAAAAGGGATTCCTACACCTTTGGTTCATACCTATCTCATCTCACCAGAATCAAGAATGGATGTTTTGAATGATGCCGAAGTTTCAGATTTGACCTCAAGGTCTGCTTTGGTTTCAAAATATGAAAAACCTGTTGACCGTGAATCTGCTTACGAAATGCTCGTACAAAGAATGGAGCAGGCGGTTGAAAATTCAGCTCCTACACAAAAAACAAAACCCGTAAAAGAAGAACCGGGAATGTTTGAGCAGGTTTTAAAAAGCCGTGCGGGAAGAACATTTGCCAACACATTGATGAGAGAGGGAGCAAAAGCAATCTTGGGAATGTTCGGTTTGGGCGGAAGAAAAAGATAAGCGATTATCTTTTGTACTTTTTGACGTATTTTGATTATTTTAGCGGTGTTCCATTTTTGTGCTGAGATTTTTGAGGTTCAGTTTTTGATAAATGTTGTAAGTTAGATAAGAAAATAAATGTATTCAATTATAGATATAGAAAGCAATGGTGCAGGTTTCAGAAAAGAATGCATTATTGATATCGCCATTTTTAAATATGATGGTCATAAGATTGTCGACCAATTTATTTCGCTTGTCAACCCTGAAAGTGATATCACTCCTTTTGTTCAAAAATTGACCAATATCAGTCCGAAAATGGTCAAAACCGCCCCGAAATTTCATGAATTAGCTAAAAGAGTCATTGAAATTACGGAAGGAACAACTTTGGTAGGTCACAATATCGAATTTGATTACAGGATGCTCCGCCAATCGTTTCAAAGGCTTGGTTATGATTTCAAAATCAATACTTTAGATACAATTCCGCTGGCAAAAAAACTGGTTCCTGATGAAGTAAGTTATTCTTTGGGAAAATTGGTAAGATCGCTTGGGATTCCATTGGTTAATGCACATCGTGCAGAAGGTGATGCAAGGGCTACCTTAGAATTGTTTAAGCTTTTGATTTCAAAAGATACCGACAACGAAATCATACAGGAACAGCATGATGAAACCAATGCAAAGACTTACATCAACAAAATCAAGCTGTTAACTCAGGATTTACCCAGCGAAAAAGGTTTTGTTTATTTCCAGAATGAATCGGGGAAAATTATTCTTTCAGAATATGTACAGGATATTAATAAGTTTTCTAAAAAACTTTTTAATTCTAAATTGAAGAAATTCGAGGAAATTCAGCGCGAAGCTGAACAAATTCATTTTGAACTGACCGGAACTGATATCATTGCCAAATTGATTTTAAATTCAAAAGGCATCAAAAAAAGGGAAGTTTTTCCTTTCGGACTGTACTTCAGAAACCATAAATATCTGGTTGAAAAAAACACTTTAAATAAAACAGAAAAACCGATTCTTAAATTCAAAGCCTTCACACAGGGTTCTAAAGCGGTACAGTTTATCAGCAAAATTGACGAATACCAAGATGTTGAAACTTTCAAAAAGAAGATTGACTTCAGAAAACGCAACGAACTTTGGCTGGGAAGCGGCAGAAAATTAGGTGAGAAATTGTTTTTAATCATAGAAAACGGAAAAGCGGTTGCTTATGGTTTTTATGAATTGTTTACCCAAATTCAAACCTTAAGCAAAATTTTGAAACTAAAAATCGATTTGCCATTACCGACAACAGATCTTACCAATGATTTGCAACTGGCCTTACTTAAAGGTGATTTCGAAACAGTGCCTTTGCCGAAATAAAGAGACTTTTTGTACAATTAGCTGTAATTTTATCCACAAGAATCTGCTTTTCAAATCATTTTCTCAAAATAAATAGTATTTTTGCAAAAGAATAAAAAAAAGCAATGCAAAATTTTAAACAAAATCAAACCGGAAAAAAGGGAGCTGTAAAGTTTTCAAAGGTTTGGAATACCTAAAAGAGTTGCCTTGCATAAAAAATAATTATTGTGGCAGACTCTTTTCGAAGAATCTGCCTTTTTTTATGTAAAATTAAATTTATGAATTCAAAAGAATTATTAAAGATTGCCCAAGAATTTGGCACACCGGTGTACGTTTACGATGCAGAATCGATCAAAACTCAATACGAAAAACTTACATCTTCTTTTTTAAAACACACCAAGTTTTTTTATGCCGCAAAGGCTTTAACGAACATCAATATTTTAAAATACATAAAGAACTTAGGTGCTTCTTTGGATTGCGTATCGATCAGTGAGGTAAAATTAGGCTTAAAAGCAGGTTTTCCTAAAGAGAAAATACTTTTCACACCCAATTGTGTTGACCTGGCTGAGATTGAAGAAGCTATGCAGCAAGGTGTTCACATCAATATCGACAATATTTCGATTCTTGAGCAGTTCGGGAATAAATACGGAAATACCTATCCTATTTTTGTAAGAATTAATCCGCATATTTATGCAGGTGGAAATCATAAAATCTCGACCGGACATATCGATTCAAAATTTGGTATTTCTATCCATCAGATGCGTCACATCGAACGTGTGATGAAAAGCACCAACCTGAATGTGGAAGGTCTTCACATGCACACCGGAAGCGAGATTAAAGATCCTGAAGTATTTTTGCAGGCTTTGGAAATTATGCTTGAATTGTCTGAACATTTCCCTAATCTGAAATATCTGGATATGGGAAGCGGTTTCAAAATTCCTTATCAGGAAAGTGATATGGAAACTGATGTGAAAGCTTTAGGTAAAAAAGTTGAAAAAGCAATCGCAGATTTCTCTAAAGAAACCGGTAAGAAATTTGAACTTTGGTTTGAACCAGGGAAATTCCTTGTAGGGAAATGCGGTTATCTATTGGTAAAAGCCAATGTTATCAAGCAAACAACCGCAACCGTTTTTGTTGGAGTGAACTCAGGATTTAATCATTTGATCCGTCCGATGTTCTACGATTCTTACCATACGATTGAAAACTTATCCAATCCAAAAGGAGCAGAAAGAATTTACACCGTAGTTGGAAACATCTGTGAAACAGATACTTTCGCATGGGACAGAAAACTGAATGAGGTAAGAGAAGGTGATGTTTTAGCGTTCCACACAGCCGGAGCTTATGGTTTTGAAATGAGTACAAACTTTAACTCAAGATTAAAACCTGCTGAAGTTCTTTTCTTAGATGGTAAAGCTCATTTAATCAGAAAAAGAGATGAATTTGAAGATTTACTCAGAAATCAGATTGAAGTTTTATAATTTAATTAAATTTCTCAATATATTAAGCTCTGCAATATTTCTGCGGAGCTTTTTATTTAAATCTTATTTTAAAGCAAAATACTTTAACCATTTTGAGCAAATAGCAGTTAATAATACAGTCAAATAAATCTGATGAACATTATAGATTAAAAAGAAAAGTATTTCAATTTTCGTATATATTTATTTAATAATTTTGTAACATAAAATTTATAGAAAAATGGGGGTTATTTTAAGACCTATAGATATTGTTGATGATATTACTCAGGAAGAATTTCGTGAAAAATATCTGAAGCCCAGAAGACCGGTAGTCATCAAAAATATGGCTAAAAAATGGCCTGCCTACCAAAAATGGACAATGGATTATGTGAAAGAAGTAGTAGGTGATATTACAGTCCCTTTATATGACAGCTCAAAAGCAGATCCTGCAGCTCCGATTAATGCTCCTACAACAGAAATGAAATTTGCAGATTATATCGATCTCATCCAAAGAGAGCCGACCGATCTGAGAATTTTCTTTTTTGACCCTATAAAACATGCCTCAAAGTTGCTTGAAGAATACATTCCGCCAAAAGAATTAATGGGTGGTTTTCTAGATAAATATCCCGGTATGTTTTTCGGAGGAAAAGGTTCTGTAACTTTTCTGCATTATGATATCGATTTGGCGCATATTTTCCATACCCATTTTAATGGCAGAAAACATGTTTTGCTTTTTGAAAACAAATGGAAAGAAAGATTGTACAAATTACCTTATGCAACTTATGCCCTGGAAGATTTTGACATTGAAAATCCTGATTTTGAAAAATTCCCTGCGCTGGATGGTGTAGAAGGTATCGAATGTTTTCTTGAACATGGCGATACTCTATTCATGCCGACGGGATGGTGGCACTGGATGAAATATCTCGACGGAAGTTTCTCAATATCTCTTAGAGCATGGGACAAATCTTGGGGAGTAAAAGCCCATTCTCTCTGGAATCTGACTGTTCAGAGAAATTTTGATAATTTCATGAAAGGCAGATATAAAAAGAGATACATGGATTGGAAAGAAAAAAAAGCTATCGAAAGAGCTAACTATGCTTTGAAAAAAGGTTTACCCAAAAAATAAAAAAATACGCTTCAAACTGGAGCGTATTTTTTTTCTATGCTAAATCTTTAAGCTTATCAAACAACAATTTCATTCCTTTGGTTGCGGTTTCTTTCATCACAACAGCTCTTTGTCCGTAGCCAAACCCTGTTTCGTTTGGATTGATGACAATCAATAAGCAATCATCTTTAATCTCATGAATTAATCCTGCAGCCGGATAAACCTGCAGTGAAGTTCCGATAACGAGGAAAATGTCGGCTTCTTTTGCTTTTTCGGTAGCTTCCTTCATCAAAGGAACTTCTTCCCCGAACCACACGATAAAGGGTCGCAATTGGGCTCCGTCTTCGGCTTCATCTCCGATCTTAATGTCGTCTTTTTGATCATACATTAAAGCTTTATTGTTGCTCGAACAAGATTTAAACAATTCGCCGTGAATATGAATAATATTTGTCGAGCCTGCTCTTTCGTGCAGATCATCTATGTTTTGAGTGATGATCTGAACTTCGAAATATTTTTCTAGTTCTGCGATTAATTTGTGCGCATCGTTTGGTTCAACCTCATGGAGTTGTCGACGTCTTTGGTTGTAAAATTCGAGAACTAATTCTCTGTCTTTTCTCCATCCTTCCGGACTCGCTACATCGGTTACATTATGATTTTCCCAAAGACCATCTCCGTCTCTGAATGTTTTTATTCCGCTTTCGGCACTGATTCCGGCACCGGAGAGTATGGTTAGTTTTTTCATTTGTTCTTATTCTAATAATTCTTTATAAATATTTTCATTCTCATCATCAAAGCACACAAAAATGACTTTCTCAATGATCTCAGAGTTAAAATTCTTGACTTCCTGAATAGCAATTTTTGCCGCCAATTCTTTAGGAAATCTATATACTCCTGTGCTTATATTTGGAAAAGAAATTGTCTTCACTTCTAAACTTTCGGCTAATTTTAAAGAATTTCTGTAACAATTCGCTAATAGTTTTGAACATTTTTCTTCATCATTATTCCAAATGGGACCAACTGTGTGAATGACATACTTTGCAGGAAGATTTCCCGCTGTTGTTACAACTGCTTCTCCTGTTTTGCATTTTCCCTGTCGGTTTCTGATTTCTTTACATTCCTCCAAAATTTGGTTTCCTCCTGCACGATGAATAGCTCCGTCTACTCCACCGCCACCTAACAAAGATGAATTGGCTGCGTTGACGATGGCGTCTGCTTTTATGTTCGTGATGTCACCTTTTATTAATTCAATTTTCATTATTTAAATTTTAAAATCAAACTTTCAATTTCAGGATTTTCTGATTCTTTAAAATCGTCTCCTATAAATATTTTTATTACTTTAATATTTCCAAAAATAGCTTGATTGAATGTTTCTAATTTTTCAGAAGGAATCCACAATTCATTATGATTTCTTGCACCTACATTTTGAACAGGATATTTATTAATTTCTTCTTCCAACACTTCAAATTTGGTCACAAAACCAAGATAATTTCCTGCTTCATCTCTAGTATTCCATTTTTCTGCGATTTCAGAGGCATAAGATTCATCTAAAACAAGATAGAAAATCGGTTGCCATTCTAACCTCGGAGGAAATTTTTTGAAATTGCTTTCTATAATTAAAATCAATTCCTTTTCTCCCACTGGTCTGTAAAGTATCTTTGTTTTCATAATTTATTTTTTTAATTGACCACCAACACCGCCACCTCATCAGACAACCTAATCTCCGCTGTAGCACCACTGTTAAACTGCAGAAAATCCTGCTCGATTCCGTCACTAAATATAAAACCATTATTTGGCATTAAAGATTCTATAACAAGCTTATTTCCTCTTTTGATTGCTCCACCACAGATTTCGGTTTGAGTTCTTATGCTTTTAAAAGGCTCTCTCACTGCAAAATACAAATCGTCATCATTCAATTTTGGATATTTAAGTTTCGTGGAACCTAAAATTCCATAAGCCATATTGAAAATCGAGCTCAGCCAGCCCGTACTTCCTGTTTTTGTAGAAACAATGATTCCGCTGGATGAATGGGTTTCTTCTTTTCCGTTCAGGAGAATTTTATATCTTGCTGAACTGTGAGAAGAAATTCCGATGAATAGATCATTCACTGCCAATAGTTTTTGACCGTCATTCAACACCGCTTCTGCAAATCTCATCTTCTTTGAACTAAATTTTTCGTTAATGACTGACTGCACACCATTCAAAAAGTTTTTAACATTGAAAGGAAGCAGAACACCATCATATCTTTCCTCATCCGGATTAATAGCAATGATCGGAATATTCTTGGAATACTTGGCAACATTGGCAACCAATCCGTCTTGTCCGATAACGATAATCAAATTTTTTTCAGAGAAAATATAAGACGGAAGAAACTCTTTCTCAATGATTTTATTTTTAATGACCTTGGATAACTGAGTCTGAACTTCCAGAAATGACTGATAAAATTTTTCATGCTCATCTACATATTCCTGAAAATTTCCTCCTGAACTTTCAATATAAAACTGAGCCTGAGCTTTGGTATTAAATCTTTCAATCAAAGATTCTAACCTGGTTTTATTTTTGATGATGATGGCGTATTCGATTTTCATTGTATGAGAAGTTTGAGGTTAGAGGTTAGAGGTTAGAGGTTAGAAGTTAGAAGTTAGAAGTTAGTGTTAAAAATACTTTTTTTACTTTTTCAAAATTGCTTCCAATAAATCTGGACTAATATTAAGATTTCCGATCTTTCCTGCATTTTCTGCCAATTCTCTGAAGGCTAAAGCAATGTTTGATTTTGCATCCTGATTTCCATTGAGCGCAGTCAACACTCTCCAGTCTATATCTTTGTAGGGTTTTAAAGACGTTTCCAAAACATAGCCTTGAGTTTCTGCCTCTTTTCTGTCGTTTTCTGTTTTCTGTTCAATCAGTTGCTTTCTTTGATTTTCTACAGAAATATCGGCGGCAATTTTCATTTCTCTCAAAATTTTATTGTTTTCTTCCTGCTGAACTTCTGTTTCCATTCTTTTTTCTTCGATTTGTTTTTGCTTTTCTTCAACTGCAATTTCAGTATTCAGTTCAGACTCTTTGATCTTTCTTTCCTGCTCCACTGCAAAATTTCTTCTCTCATAGATTGCTTCATCTGCCTGTTGCTGAAGCTTTTCTCTTGTCTCAGTTTCTAAAGCCCTTGCCATTTCGGGCGTGGTCTGAACCGCCAGAATATTAGCTCCCAAAATTTCAATCCCCATGCTTTGAATGGCTTCTGAAGACTTTAATCCTTCTAAAATATTGCCTTCAATTTTCTTTGCAGAACGGATGGCATCTTTTAAACTCAACTCATGAATAAAAGAGGATGTAGAAGTCTGAGCAATATTGATGATTCTCTGGTTCAGCTTTTCGATATCATTTTTCTTGTAAACTCCTTCATCATTCACGGTGAAATCTAACGTGTTTGAAAGGGCTTTTGGGTCAGTAATTTTGTAGCTGATTTGTCCCTGAATTTTCACCGTCTGATAATCAAAAGTATTTTCGTTAAAAATAAACGGCAGATCATTACTTCCCATCGGAATGGCAGCAATAGAAGAGTTTGGAGCAAAATAGAAGAATGACAACCCTCTTCCTTCCTTTACGATTTTCCCATTTTTAAAATGTAGTACGTAAGTCATTGACTCAAATTTGATGTGTTTAAATCCAAACATAGCTTTAGGTTTTAAATTAATATTTGTGTTACATTTACGCTAATTGAAAAGTGCATGGTTATGCCTTATTCTAAGCGCCTTATTTTAACTATTGAGTAGATCTCTCACTTCCATTAAAGCAAATCCCAAAAGATTTTCGCCTCTCCATAATAGTGGGTTAGTAACATTTTCATCAGATTCCAACATTCCTATTCCCCAGATTGTGTCGTATGGACTTGCTTCTACTATTATTTTGTCGTTTGTTGAAAGTAAAAATTCTTTACATTTTTGATTTTGTGAAAATTTTAAAAAGTTAGCTTTAGTAACGATTTCAAACTTTCGGTCGTCCCAAACTTGCGGATCAAAGTTTTCCACTTTTCGTCCTAAATTTTTTGCCTGATTGGGCGTTTCTGCGTTTAAAATATTTTTTAAAATTTCATCATCATTAAAAAGCCTCGCCTTTTCGGCCATCATATAATGCTCGGCTGTTTTATATTCAATCCCATTTTCTTCAAATTGAACAGGAAACCATTGACTGAAACAAGCTTTTGTAATTTCCTCTTTCACTGTGTGTCCCCAGAAAAACAGAAAATCTATGGTTTCTTTTTGTTGAAACTTTATGATTGTATTTTGTAATGTGTATCTCATAATTGCGTTATTATTACGCAAATATAAGAAGTTTTAATTTTAACATACAAATATATTTGCGTTTATTTCACACTAACTTTTTTAACAGATTGATTAACAGTGTAAAAAAATGCATAAATTCATTTTTAAAAAATCATTTTAACAATTGGACGATGAGATTATTTGAAATCAATTTTGGCTAAAGCCATAAGTAGACTAATATCTTGAAAAACGGGCTAAAGCCCGTTCCTATTGATGAAAAAACTATAATTATTAAATCATTTTTGAAAAGTAGATTCAATTATTTGTACTATTTGTTAAAAACATTCGGGCAGCTTGTATTTAAAAGCTATTAATTTCAAAATAAAATCCTTCCTCTTCAAGCGCATTATATTTTTCCTGATTGAAAGAAAACAATTTACCGGGTCTTCCACTTCCTTCTTTTTTAAACCGAGAAGTCTCATTGAGAAGTCCGTAACTCATAATTTTTTTTCGGAAATTCCGGCGGTCAATTTCTTGTCCGATAATTGTTTTGTAGAGATTTTCCAGCTCAGAAAATACAAACTCATCATTCAGAAGATTAAAGCCAATCGGTTGGTATTGAATTTTAGTACGCAGTCTCTTTAATGCAATATCAATAATAGTTTGATGGTCAAAAGCTAATTTCGGGAGCTGATTGACACTGAACCACTGTGCATCTTCTGCATCAGAATCTGCAAATAACTCATGGTAGGAAGGATTAACCAGGCCTAAATAAGCCACAGAGACCACCCTGTTTCTAGGATCGCGACCTACATTTCCAAAAGTGTAGAGCTGTTCTAAAAAATCAGGCTTTATGCCGGCTTCTTCCTGCAATTCTCTTTTTACTGCATCATCCAGATTTTCGTCATCCAAAACTAAACCTCCAGGCAAAGCCCAACTTCCTTTGAATGGGTCAATTTTTCTTTTAATTAAAAGAATCTGAAGATCCTGCTTGTCAAAATATCCGAAAATAACAGCATCGACAGCCACTTTTATATCCTGTAATTTTTTAGTAGAATTCATAATTTAATTTGCGTTACGAATACACAAAATTAGTCATTAGAAACCTAATTGTCAAGATTAAAATAATTTATTTTTGAATCTAATTTTTCATTAAATTTATAATCAACTTAAAACTAAACCATTATGAAAAAATTATTCTTCGCAGCCTGTACTGTGTTATTGTTTGTCGCTTGCGATAAAGTAAAAATGGATGTTAAAACCGGTTCAGACAAAGCTGAAACTACTGAAAAAGAAGAGTGGAAACCTGTAGATTCTGCAACAGCCACTAAAGCATGGATGGACTACGCAACTCCCGGAGATATGCAGAAAATGCTGGCAAAATCTGACGGGGTTTGGTCTGGAGAAAATACGATGTGGATGGAAGACGGGGGAAAACCGATGACAAGTACATCAACAACAACTAATAAAATGATCTTTGACGGCCGTTATCAGACCAGCGAACACAAAGGAGATTTTATGGGAATGCCCTTCGAAGGAATGAGCATAACCGGTTACGATAATTCTAAAAAGAAATTTGTAAGCACATGGATTGACAATATGGGAACCGGATTAATGACTCTGGAAGGCGATTGGAATGCTTCCAAAAAAGCAATTGAATTTAAAGGAAAAATGACCGATCCATCAAGACCCGGAAAAGACTGTGAGGTGAGAGAAGTTTTCACATTTATTGATGACAACAATCAAAAAATGGAAATGTACGGACCAGATTCTAAAACAGGAAAAGAGTTTAAGACTATGGAAATAAAATATACCAAAAAATAAATATCAAACCGTTTCAGTTGAAACGGTTTTTTTGTACATTCAAAATTCTTATAAAACATTTGAAATGAAACAATTTCTTTTGATTTTGATTTTAATATTAACGAGCTGCAAAGAGAAAAAAACTTTTGCGGATGATATTGTTTTGAGCTTTCCGAAGGATGATAAGTTGACTTTTCAAGAGTTTAATGAAGGAATTGGAGAAAGTGGAACAGGCATTATTTACATCGGAAAAGACACTAATAATATTGAAGTCAAATATTTTCAGAGTATGATTCCTGCACCTCCTCCTCCGCCAGGATATGAATTAGATTCTTTTGACATTGGAAAACAAAAGATAATGTCATCATATTTTCATGATGCATTTAGCCGAATGAAAGACAGTGAAAAACCTGTAGGGTTTGATTCTCTTTCTGAAAACAATGTTAAAATAGTAGTAAAAATAAAAGATACGATACCTAAATATGCCTATAATTACGATAATCAAACTATCAAAAAATATAAAGCTTTCCCGGTTTTTGTTAAAAATATTTCAAGGCGAAAATTAATTCTCACAGAATTTAAAAATTTTCCTTTGACTGTTCTCAATGACAAAAATAAATGGCAAATGATATGGAATGACAATGCTTTTGTATGTGGTGATTCCAGATGGCAATATCACTACTGGGAACTTAATCCTAATGAAATTATGGTTTTATCAGTTAATTATCTTACTGGAAAAGATCAAGGAAAATTCAAAATATGGACAGGAAATTCTTTGTTAGATGAATTTACAATGAATTATGATAAGAAAATTGTAAAAGATCAAAGAAATTATTTTGAAGTTAAATAAAAAAATCCGCAGAAAATTTCTGCGGATTTATATTTTAAAACCATCAATGATGGTTAATCATTAAGCTTCAAAACAGCCATAAACGCCGACTGTGGCACTTCTACTCTACCAATCTGCTTCATTTTCTTCTTCCCTTCTTTCTGCTTTTCTAGTAGTTTTCTTTTTCTGGAAATATCTCCACCATAACATTTTGCAGTAACATCTTTTCTTAAGGCTTTAATGGTTTCTCTTGCAATAACTTTCGCTCCTAAAGCTGCCTGAACAGCAATATCAAACTGCTGTCTCGGAATCAGTTCACGAAGCTTTTCACACATTTTTTTCCCGATATAATAAGCGTTAGAATCGTGAATCAAAGATGATAAAGCATCTACCATATCTCCGTTGATTAAAATATCCATTTTTACCAGTTTAGAAGAACGCATTCCGATGGGCGAATAATCAAACGAAGCGTAACCTTTTGAAATAGATTTCAGACGATCATAAAAGTCGAAAACAACTTCAGCCAAAGGCATATTGAAGGTTAGCTCTACTCTGTCTGCTGTCAAATAACTTTGATTAACAATTTCTCCTCTTTTCTCAATACAAAGCGTCATTACAGCACCTACGAAATCAGATTTTGTAATGATAGAAGCTTTTATATAGGGTTCTTCAACCCGGTCTAAAAGATTAGGATCAATCATTTCTGAAGGGTTGTTGATCAAAATCGGAAGTTCAGGTTCTCTTTTAGAATATCCTAAATACGATACGTTGGGAACCGTCGTGATCACATCCATATTGAATTCTCTATCCAAACGTTCCTGCACGATTTCCATATGAAGCATTCCTAAGAATCCACAACGGAAACCGAAACCTAAGGCTGCGGAACTTTCAGGCTCGAAAACCAAAGAAGCATCATTCAGTCTTAATTTTTCAAGTGAAAATCTCAATTCTTCAAAATCTTCTGATTCAATAGGATAAATACCGGCAAAGACCATTGGTTTTACTTCCTCAAAACCGTCAATCGCTGCAGCTGCGGGATTTACGAAAGAAGTAATGGTGTCCCCCACTTTTACTTCACGGGCATCTTTAATCCCTGAAATAATGTAACCTACATCACCACACTCAATTGTTTTCTTGGGAAGCTGTTTTAGTTTTAAAGTTCCGACCTCATCTGCACCATATTCTTTTCCCGTTGCAAAAAACATGATTTTCTCGTTTTTAGAAATACTGCCATTCACTACTTTGAAGTATGCTTCAATTCCTCGGAAGGGATTATAAACAGAGTCAAAAATCAAAGCCTGAAGCGGTGCATCAGGATCTCCCACTGGTGGCGGAACTCTTTTTACAATCTGCTCCAGCAAATCGTGAACACCTTCTCCCGTTTTCCCGGACACTCTAAGAACATCTTCATATTTACACCCGATCAGTCCCATAATTTCATCGGTAACTTCTTCAGGATTTGCAGAAGGAAGATCAATTTTATTAAGAATAGGAATAATTTCCAGATCATTCTCTAACGCCAGATACAAATTACTAATCGTCTGTGCCTGAATACTCTGTGCAGCATCTACAATCAGAAGCGCACCTTCGCATGCGGCAATAGAACGGGAAACTTCGTAAGAAAAATCTACGTGTCCCGGTGTATCAATAAGGTTTAAGATATATTTTTCGCCATTAAGCTCATAATCCATCTGGATGGCGTGAGATTTTATCGTGATCCCACGTTCTTTTTCCAGATCCATATCATCAAGCGTCTGAGATTGTAATTCTCTCTGAGTCACGGTATTGGTGTACTCCAAAAGACGGTCTGCCAAAGTAGATTTACCGTGGTCGATATGAGCAATTATGCAAAAATTTCGTATGTTTTTCATTTAAGAACTATGTAATTTGCAAAGATAAGAAAATGCAGGATAATTCCTCATTCTTAATGAAGTACACGAAAAAATAAATTAACCTGATGAAGCACGTAGTTTTCCGGCAGCTTTTGACTATGCCAAATAGCTGCTTAGATTTTTTATAAATCCTTTCTTGCTGTCCAGATATTAGTCTGGCTCAACGTTAATTCATAAAAAATAAAGAAATACCAAAACAGTCTCTTATTCCAATATTATTTGTTTTTATCAAAACCTTCCGGTAAAATATAGTAACCCGTTAATGGGTCAAGAACTACTTCTGATCCTGGGATCCCTCTCCTCTTTTTCGCAACAGCCGAATCTATAGCAACACTTACCAATGCACCTACCAGTCCAAAAGAAGCTCCGATGATCGCTCTGCTGGAAGCATCTTCAGGAAAAAGTTCTTCTCTTTTGGCTTCGATAAAAAGTTTGTTGTCTTCTCTGAAGATTTCAACATAGCCCACAGGAATTACTTTGAACGGAACTCCGTTGTGAACAAATGCGTAAAAGTTTCTGATTGGCTTTTTCTCTTCGCCCTTTACTGCTTTTGTCGCAACTCCTTTGCTGTTGGTTTCAATCACATATCCTGGTTCAGGACTGTGGGTGAAAAAACTGTAATGATCTTTATAAACACCTTCTTTGAGCTCATCTGTTTTCAAAATTTCTAGTTTATCTTTCAGTGTCGTTGCATAATTTGAAAGCTCGCTTTCTGAGAGGGGAAAATCCCATTGCCTAGCTTCATAAGATTTTTTCAGAAGATCTGAGAATGTAAGCATCAGTTTTTTTGAAAGACTTTGTGCCATATAAGGTGTCGTGTGAGAAGAAATTGTAGTTGCTGTATCTTTCCGATGTAGAAAATGATAGCCGTCTTCTTTCTTAATAAATGTACTGGCGCGAAATTCAAGTTTTCCTATCGAGAATTTTTCTCTTTTATCTTCACTTATTACGATATTTTCAAGAAGGAGAACCAATTCATCATTACCTCTTACAGGATTATATTTGTAAAACCAATTCTTCAAATCTGTTTCTGGGTTGTTTTCAAAAACCACATTAACCATTTCTTTATGAAATTGAACAGCTCCAATATCTTCAGACACTCTCTGGTCTATAACTGTGAAATTTTTATAGGTTTTTTTAGTATCTTTTATTGACTTTGACAGATCTATTGTTTCTGTTTTCTGAGCAAATATTGATATTGAGGCTAGAAGAAAAAACAGGATTTTTTTCATGAAGAAATTTTTACAAAAGTATATATTCGATTTCTATAATTTTAAAATTTTTTCTAAAAATTAAACGACCCTCACAATAAATTGCAAGGGTCGTCCAACATTAAAAAAATAAACTATTATGGGTTTTGTCTGGGTTTTGAACCCTTATTGTTCCCGCTTTTAGGCTTTCTTTCATTCATCTTATCTCTCATCATACCTTCTGATTGAAACAACTTCAAAACTTTCTGACACGGAATGACGGTTTGCATCTTTTCCGCATATTTTTTTCTATTATCTAATAATTTTTGTCCTACATCAAAGCTTTGCTGCAATTTCACTTTAGCCTCATCCTCGGATAATGTCTCCGGATTGAAGTTTGAGTCAAATTGATTTTTTATTCTTTTTTGGCTATCCAGATATTCATTGTAAACTTCGGTAAACTCCGTTTTATCTTTCGGATCTACGTCCAGATTCTCCAGCACCATATTATTTCTAAACTGAGTAAGAAGTGTTTTTCTTTCTTCAGGAGAAAGATTATTTATAACTTCTTTTCTTTGTTTAGGATCCATTTTTTTCCAGTCGTAATCTGTTTTTTGGGCATTTAAGCCAAAACCGTAAACAATAAGAAGTGCAAATAATATCTTTTTCATCTCTTTTTAATTATATAAATCCAAATAAACATCCTGTGTTGAATTGTTGGCTAGTTCTGCAATTTCAGAACTAGAAAATGAATCCAAATATTCTGTCATTTGAGCCTCAGTTTTTTTAGAAACCGGCTTATCGGCTTTTGGCTTAGTTTCTTTATCTTTAGGAACATAAGCTACCGTTTTTATTTGATTATTAGTCTGCTGGTTGTTAATTGTTTGATTACTATTTTCAACTGAAGTTAAATCAGATTTTAAAGTTTCGTAAGCAATTTCACTTTCAGTTTTTGGTACAGGATTATTAGCATAAACTTCCGATGATCCTTTATCATTGTTTGAATCTGAAACCGAGTTATATAAAAAAGTTGAGCCAAAAATCAATGCTAATGAAGCTGCTGCTGCATATCCCCAGTTTAATTTGAAAATAGGAGCCTTTTTATCAGACTTTATATCAATCAACACTTTATTCTGAATATTTTCGAACATATTCTCAGAAACTTTGAAAATATTTTTACGTTCTAATGTTTCCAGATCAAAATCACTTACCTCGCTCAACACTTTATCCTGAATACTTTCAAAGATATTCTCAGGAATTTTGTAAATGTTTTTGCGTTCTAATTTATCTAGATCAAAATCTTTCATGTCGTTGTTTCTAAAAATTATCTTTCGTAATTTTCTTTAATATATTCTTCTATTTTCTGCTTGGCGTAATGATAATTTGTTTTCAAAGTTCCGACAGACATATCTACAATTTTAGATATTTCCTCGTAGGGCAAATCATCATAATACCTCATCATAAATACCAGTTTCTGCTTTTCGGGCAGGCTTTGTATGGCTTTTTGCAAAAAGATCTGTATCTCTTCAGCATCGCTGTGTGTATTGTCGGCTACCAGATTTTGCATATAATATTCAGGATCTTCATCTGTTTTCTGCATTCTTTTGAGCTTATTGATTTGCTGCAGAGCTTCATTGGTCGCAATTCTGTACAGCCAAGTGTAGAGCTGACTATCATTTTTGAACTGATGAAAATTCTGATAAGCTTTAATAAAAGTCTCTTGCAACGTGTCCTGAGCAAGGTCTCCGTCAACAATAATTCTTCTAATGTGCCAATACAATCTACTCTGATAAGCATCCATCAATACCCGAACTCCTTTTTCCTGGGTTCGTGGGTTTTGCATCAGCGATATAATTTCCGCGTCTTTAATCTTCATAGGATGCTTTCATTGTTTTGGATAACAAAAATAGTTGAAAGTTAAATTACTTATTCAATTTTGAGTCCAAATGTTTATTATTTATAAATCTTTATCAACAAAATTCTACAGCAGGTTGGTCATTCTAAAGAATCTCAACACAGCGAGATTGAGAATTTAGATATTTCTTAAGCGACATCGAAAATATCAATTAAAATTCTAAAAACTTAGACTTTAAATGCTACAGTCATGAAATCACCTTTCCACTAATCATAACAAAATGTTATCTTTGTTTTATGCAAATTGTAATCATCGGTTCCGGAAATGTCGCTTATCATTTGGCTAAAGCTTTTACGCAGAAAAAGATTCCTCTGGCTCAGATTTTTGGCAGAAATGAGGATGATTTACACAAAATATCTAATGAATTAAATATCCCGTTTTCGACAGATGTTTTGGAAGATGCAGATCTTTATATCATCTGTGTGAGTGATGGTTCGGTTGAGAATGTTTCTAAAATCATTACCAAAAAAGATTGTCTGGTTACTCATACATCGGGTTCTCTTCCTAAAGAAGTTCTGGCAGGAGAGTACAGAAAATCAAGCTTTTATCCCTTACAGACCTTTTCTAAATCTAAAGAATTGGATTATTCTAAAATTCCTTTTTTTATTGAAACTGAAAATGATGCAGATAAAGATTTGCTTTTTGAATTAGCCTCGAAAATTTCTGAAAATGTGATGGAAAGCAGTCATGAAAAAAGAAAATACATTCATTTGACCGCAGTTTTTGCCTGTAATTTTGTTAATCATCTTTTCTCCAGAGCCAAAGAAATTTCAGATGCTCAGGAAATTCCGTTTGATTACTTTTTACCGTTGATTGATGAAACGGTAAAGAAAATTCATGAAATTGAACCCAAATCTGCACAAACCGGACCAGCCTTAAGAAACGACACAAGAGTTTTGGAGTTACATGAACAATTGTTAAAAGATGAAAGTCTTGAGATTTATAAAACAATGAATCATTCTATTAAAAAAATGTATGAGTTATAAAGAAAAATTAAAAAATATAAAAGCATTTGTATTTGATGTAGACGGAGTTTTCACCGACGGAAGCGTTTATCTGATGCCCGGAGGAAATATGAGCAGAGTAATGAATGTTCTGGATGGTTATGCTGTCGTTAAAGCCCTGAAAAACAATTATCTGATTGGAGTAATCACCGGTGGAAATGACGAAATGGTAAGACATCGTATCAATTATCTCGGAATTGAAGATTATTACGCAAAATCGCATGACAAAATGGTAGATTATGAAGATTTTAAAACAAAATATAATCTTAAAAACGAAGAAATTCTCACGATGGGAGATGATCTTCCGGATCTTCATATGATGCAAAATTCCGCAATTTCGACTTGTCCGGAAAATGCTGTTCCGGAAATTAAAAATATTGCAGATTATATTTCACAAAAGCAGGGTGGGAGCGGAGCTGTTCGTGATGTTATCGAGCAGGTGATGAAAGTACAGAGAAAATGGCATGATGACAATACACAATCTGTTTAAATTGAAATGATGAAAATACTTTTAGCATCCCAATCTCCAAGACGAAAAGAATTGCTTTCAAGCTTAGGTTTTGATTTTGAAGTCGTAAAAATTGACTGTGAAGAAATTTTACCCGAACATATAGAAATAGAAGATGCTGCTGCATATTTATCTGAATTAAAAGCAGACGCATTTAGAAAACTGGAAAAAGATGAAGTTTTACTTACCGCAGATACGATTGTTGCTATAGACAATCAGATTTTAGGTAAACCAAAAGACGAAGCCGACGCCAAAAGTATGCTGCAGAAACTTTCAGGTAAAATACATCAGGTTTACACCGGAATTTCTGTTAAAACTTTAAATAAAACCATCACAGAAACCGATGTTGCCCATGTAGAGCTGGAAATAATTTCTGAAGAAGAAATTGATTTTTATATAAAAAATTGCAAACCTTTCGACAAAGCGGGAAGTTACGGCATCCAGGAATGGCTCGGAATGGCAAAAATAAAAAACATGAAGGGTAGTTTTTACACCATTATGGGATTGCCTACCCATTTGGTTTACAAAATTTTAAAAGAAATATAAATAATTTCCCGATAAAATTTTATTATTTTTACAGAATCATCAAACTTTTTTGATAATAAAAAGCAGATTAGCGAGTTATATTAAATAATGAAAAAGAATATTCTATTCCTTTTGACAGCGATTATTGTTGTTTCCTGTGGTACGAAAGTAAAAAAACCGGAAGCCAGATCGAAGTTTCTAAAAGGATTTACCACCTATTACAATACACTTTTTAATGCAAAAGACGCATTGAACAGTGAATTTGAAGGCAGAGATAAAGCTCATAAAGATAATTTTTATGCACCTCATATTCCTATTCTTACCTACGAAGAACAGCCAATAGGAAGTGATCTCGGGCAGTCTTCAGCGTTTGCAGAAAACTCCATGAAAATGGCGGAAGTTAACAGACCTTCTTCACCTAACGGAAGAAGTGCTCCCGGTATGCCGCCAAGCAACCCAGGAGGAATGCCGGGAACGCCAAAAGACCCAAACAATCCACAAGAAAATAAAGGGGCTACCACGCTGGAAATTGCAGAAGCAAAAGCTTTGAAAGCAATCGGAAAATATTCGGTAATCAGAAAGGGAGAAGAGCAAAACAAAACTATTTTTGATGCTTATATTATTCTCGCACAGTCCCGTATTTACCAGGGAAAATCCAGACAGGCATTAGATGCACTGAACTATGTTTTTACCCATATGAAGGAAGATAAAAGACTTCCTTTGGCAAGGGTTTATGAAGGTTTAGCATATGCTCAGCTTAAAGATTATTATAAATCTGATCAGGTTTTTGCTAAATTAAAAAGTGAAGGAATCAGTAAAGATCATGAAAAACTTTTAAGTATCTATTATTCAGAATCTCTTTTGGATGCCGGGAAAAAAGAGGAAGCGGTAAAAGAACTGGATCGGGCTTTTGAATTGAATGGAAACAGAAAACTAAAAAGCAGAATTGCATTTTTGCGCGGTCAGGTTTTGGCAGAATTAGGAAGAAACGAACCTGCACGTGAAAGTTTTGCAGCAGCTTACAAATATGCCAACGATTTTGAATTTGAAGTGAAGTCTCAAATTGAAATTGCCAAAACATTCAACGGAAAAGGTGATTATGCCGGTGCAAGAAAATACTTAGAAGATATCAGCAAGAAAGGAACTTATGCTTCAAGAAAAAACGAATTCTACTATGCGCTTGGTTTAATGGCTACAAAAGCCGGAAAGCAGGACGAAGGACAAGAATTCTTTAGAAAATCTCTTTTAGAAAAAGTTTCAGATCCGCAGGTAAGAGGCTTGACTTATTATGAAATCGGAAGAAGCTATTTAGATAAAAATGATTACATCGGAGCCGGTGCATACTATGATTCTGCATTGGTTACCATGACGTATGAACCTTCAAAAATTCTATTGAAAGATCAGGCAGAAAATATTAAGAAGATATCAAGAAACTATTATTTAATCAGAAAAAACGACAGTATTCTGGCTATTGCTAAAATGTCTGAACCTCAGAAAACTGATTATTTTGCTCAATATATCGAAAAACTGAAGGCTAAAGAAGCCAAAGAAGAACTTGAAAGACTGCGTGAAGAAAGAAACAAAGGCTTTGATACAGGCGATTACAATGCCAATTCACTATTTGCCAACAGTGCAACCTCTTTTGAAGAATTCGGTACATCAGCCAAAGGATTTTATTATGGAAATACAGGAACCGTAAGTAAAGGAACCTCAACATTTAAGCAGGTGTGGGGCGAAAGAGCTTTGGTAGACAACTGGCGTTATTCCAAGAAAATGGCATCGATCGAAGACCTGAAAAATGAAGCTTTGGGAGTGAGCGCAGCACCCAACCCAAGACGTTTTGAACCCGCTTATTATATCGAGCAGATTCCAAGTGATGCCGGAAAGTTATCACAATTAAAAAAAGACAGAGATACTGCTTCTTTGGGTCTGGGAATCATGTACCAAAATTATTTTACCAATACTCCTTTGGCAACAAAAACATTGTATGATCTTGTAGATGTAAAACCCGAAGAGAAAGTCATGTTGCAGGCTTTGTACGAGATATTTGCAATGAATTATGAAAAAAATCCGCAAGCGTCTGCAAGAGCAAAGCAAATTTTGACTACAGATTATCCATACAGCTCATATGCAGAATTTGCCAGAAATCCTAAAAATAATACGTTTGTAAAAACTTCTCCTGAAATGGAAAATAATTACAAAACGGCCTATGCTTTATTTGAATCTGAAAAATTTGCTGAAAGCCAAAATATACTCGATCAAGCCATCCAAAAAAATCCTAAAGATGCGCTTGTTCCTAAACTTTATCTTTTGAATGCTTTCAATGCAGGAAAATCGAGCGGTAAAGAAGTCATGATTTTACAACTGGAGCAGATCGTTCTAAACTATGGAAAAACTCCTGAAGGTGAGAAGGCAAAAGAAATGCTGAATTATCTGAAAAGTGACATTGCATTTCAGTCTACAGACAATAAAGGAAATACAGTACCGCAAAATCCCGGGAATAATAATGTGTCTCAAAACCCTGCAGGTTTTGGCCAGCCAGTACAGAATAACTCGCAATCACAAAATATGACTGCTCCCGGAAATCAAAACAATCCGTTGCCAAATAGTTCACAACCGATGAACAACGCGATACAAAGTGGTGTTCCTAAAAAACCGGGAATGAATAGTCAACCATTGGAAATGACGACGCCTGTTCCGGCACAGAAGAAATAATAAAAAAGAGCGAAGGTTAATCTTCGCTCTTTTTCTTTTTAACACCATGAAATTCTTTTAAATAAAAAGGTTCAAAATAAGCAGTGTCTTCAAAATCTTTATTATTTATTTTCTCTAAAGTCCTCTTGACTAAATATTGAGCGGAAGGGTAGATGTCTTCATTGAAATCAGCATTTGGAAGATTTAAAATCTCTTTTGCTTTTTTCGCCCCGTCGCCTACAAATATGATCTTCTTGTCCTTAAATTCCTGAAAAGAAGTTTCGTCTAAAACTTTAGCTTCTGTCGGAACAAGTTCTTTTCCCGTTATTCCATCATAAACAGCGGTATAAACCTCCATTCTTCTTGCATCGACCAAAGGGATAAATAAATCATAGTTTTGCGTTAAAAAAGGCTCTATCATGCTTTCCATAGAATTGACTGCGATTAAAGGAATGTTTAATCCGTAACAGAACCCTTTTGCTGATGCAGCACCAATTCTCAGTCCGGTATAAGAACCAGGACCTCTTCCTAAAGCAACCGCTTCAATATCTCTCAGAGAAATTTCTGCTCCTTCTAACGCCCATTCTACAAATGAGTGAAGACTTTCAGATTGTTTATAATTTTCAGAAACTTCTTCACAAACGCACAACAATTTTTCGCCGTCTGAAATGGCAACTGAGCAGTTTTTGGAAGATGTTTCCAGGTATAGGATTTTCATTTGATTAAATTTAATGATGAATAAATTGATCCTGAAATATTTAAGTTCATATCAAATAGAGTTTGATCAATTAAAAAGTCTGGAAATTCTTGTTTCACTATTTTTCATTTATTACAAATTTATTGCTTTATTTCCACACTTTGCCGGCTCCACAATTTCCACATAGATTTCTTTTTGATCCAGATTTCTAATAAAGCCAGTTTCATTTCAAAATCTTGCTTTTTATAAAGACCGGCAACCTTAATGATTCTTCTAAGACTTATTGTATTTTTATTCTGTTTCGATTCTGAAATTTCAAGCTCTGAGATATCTTTGTAAATAACTTTTTTTGAAGAAAAATCTTTTTTGAAGTCATCCAGATTCTGAATCCAGCCATTTGAATGACCAAATGAAACATCTGAACAGAATAAATGAACAATTTCAGAATTGTTATTTTCCATCAAAGAATCAAGCTTTTTAGCCTGAATTAAAACTGCTTCCTCATCCTTTGAATATTTCTGAGAATAACCAATGGCAAAACCTAAAAAAAAAATTAACCTCAGAAATTTCATTCTCAAATTATTACTTTCTGTGAATCGTTCTTGGTTCGCTCTGTGCGCTCGGATAAATCGTCATATCCGAAACAGTTACGTGTTGCGGAACATTTACACAATAAGCAATCGCATCAGCAATATCTTCTGCTTTCAACGCTTCATAGCCTGCATAAACTGTTGCAGCTCTTTCCTGATCTCCTTTAAATCTCACCAAAGAAAAATCTGTTTCTACCGCTCCCGGCTGAATATTGGTCACTCTTACTCCGAATTCTGTGAGCTCAATCCTCATTCCTTCAGAAATGACATCAACTGCCTTTTTTGTAGCACAATAAACTACACCATTTGCATAGGTCTGTCTTGCTGCAACTGAACTGATATTGATAATATGACCAGAGTTTCTTTCTTTCATCATAGGAATCAGCGTTTTTGAGACATATAAAAGACCTTTTACGTTTCCGTCGATCATAGAATCCCAATCGTTAGTACTTCCTGCTGATAAGGGCTCTAAACCATGTGCATTTCCTGCATTATTGATAAGGACATCAATGTTTTTCCATTCTTCCGGTAGTGATGCAATGGCGTTTTCAACTTCTTCAAGATTTCTGACATCAAATTGTAAACTAAAAACTTCGGTAAATTTTGATAGTTCTTGTCTTACGGACTCTAAAACATCTGACCGCCTTCCACAAATGATGATTCTGTTTCCTTGTTGAGCAAAAAGTTCTGCCGTGGCTTTTCCTATTCCGGATGTTGCTCCTGTAATGAGTATTGTTTTCATAATTTTTGTTGTCATCTACTAATTTGCATCGAATGCCTGAAAAGCATCTACAATATGTTCTATTGATAATTTTCCTTTTTCGTCTGGTAAGACTGAAATAATATCAAATCTTACTTCCTGATTTTTATTAAATTCTTCCATAAAATGATTGGCTGCGGTAACAATCGATTTAATTTTACCTTTTGTAACGGCTTCCTGTGGAAGAATGAAAAAATCTGTTGATCTGGCTTTCACTTCTGTGACAATAATTAAATTCTCTTTTTCCGAAATAATATCAATCTCAGTTTTCTGATACCGGAAATTTCGTACCAAAATTCTGTGCCCGTTTTTAAGTAAATATTCGGCTGCTAAATCTTCTGCTTTTTTTCCTAAATCGTTGTGATCTGCCATTATTTTCTAAATTGATAAGCCCACCAAATCAAAACAAGCTGCAAAGGAAGTCTCAAAACAGTCAGCCAAAAATATTTGTGATGAATCTGATAAAACTTTTTTGCCATCTCAATATTGGCAGGAAAAACTGCAATGAATAAAGCGATACAAAGATACGCACCAAACTTTTGAGTACCCGGAAAGAGTAGGAGAATTCCGCAAACAATTTCTACAATACCGCTGATGTAAACCATTTTCAAATGCAACGGAATATAATCAGGCATAATTTTCATGAAAAAGTGAGGTTTCACAAAATGAAAAATACCTGCAGATATTAATAGAAATGAGAGTAAAAATTTTGAGTAAAATAGCATTATTGTTTAAAATTTAATAACACATTTCGTCCAACTTTCAAAGAAACTTCTGCACCTATAATCAATGGTATATTGTTATGAATATGACCGTTCGGAAAGCCATAAACAGCCGGAAATGTATATTTTGAAATCCTGTCTGAAATTAATTGATAAGCAAATTCATCAAAACTCTCTTCATATTGTTTGTTCTCTTTTTCATCGCCCATATTGGTCATCCCACCAATTATAAGTCCTTTAATTTTATTAAAAACTCCTCCTAATTCTAAGCTCATGATCATCCTGTCGAGTGCATAAAAGTTTTCGCCAATATCTTCGATGAATAAAATTTTATCTTTAAAATCAAAAGAATACCTGGTTCCTAAAAGCGCATAAATTAAGGCTAAATTACCTCCAACCAATTCACCATCAATATTTCCTTCTTTGTTAAACTGATTTGATTTTAAAGTATATTTTAATGGTTTTCCTTTGAGAATATTAAAAGTAAGATCATAACTTTCATCTGTCACCCCGAAGCTTGAGGTTTTAATCGTTTGTCCGTGAATTGAAGCGAAACCTTTTTTCAACAAAAAACTTTGTATCACGGTATTGTCAGAATAACCAATGTACCACTTCGGATTTTTAACAAAACATTTCAAACTTAAGTTTTCAATTAAGTGTTGACATCCGTAACCTCCGCGAGATGCCCAGATGGCAGAAATTTCCGGGTCATTTAATGCCCAGTTGATGTCTTGACTTCTTTGCTCCTCAGTTCCTGCGTAATTGTATCCGTTAGAGAATTTCGTATAAAGATTTTCGCCTAAGACGGGTTGGAAACCTTTAGATTTAATCATTTTAATTCCCTTCTCAAGCTGAGCGGGTTCTACAGCTCCTGCAGGGGAAATGATGGCAATTTTATCGCCTTTTTTAAGAGATTTTGGAAATATTTTTTTCATATGTATTTTAATGTTTTTAAAGGTCATATGCAATCGATGAACTTGATTTGTATTTGTGTTTCTAAATCATGGCGATTTCATATGTCATTGATGTTTTTTCTTTTTAATCGAATGTATTTTTATTGAGTTTTCTTTAATTTTAATTCTTTCTTTTCGGCCTCTTCTAATTTTTTATCAAACTGATTAAACTTTTTGAAACTCTGAAGAAATATAAAGAAACTAAATAGTATAAGAATGCAGCCAACCACTCTTCTGATCTTATTCGCCAGTTTCTGAGTGAGTTTATAGTGAAATTGTTTTGCAAGGAAAATTTTTGCCAAATCAATACCAAGGTAGGTTGCGATTACGATACTCAGGTACAAAATCACGTTGCAGGTATCGGGATATTGATTTCTGACACCAATCACTGTGACGAGCCAAAAGAGGATCACGCCAACATTGAGAAGGTTGAGGAGAAAACCGTTTAAAAATGTTTTAATATAATTCTGTCCGATTATTTTTTCTTCGCCCGGAAGTTTCATTTTTGTACGGGTGACGATCATGATGATTCCGTAGGCTAAAATCAGTAGTGAGGTAATTCTGTAAAAACCGGGATGTTTATCAATAAGATCTACCAGATCTGCACTGGCATAATATGCTGCGACAATGCACAACAGATCTGCTGTAATAACACCCAAATCGAGTGCTAAAGCGTGTTTCGGGCCTCTTGTAAAACTGGTTTCTATAAGCAAAAAAAAGATAGGACCAATAAAAACTAAGCTCAGCATAAAACCTAGACCAATGGCCGAAAATATGAGTTCAAACATTAAAAATTGTTTCTATCCCAAATTTAAAAATTATATTTCTATTTGTCTGTAAAAAGTGATTTTTAAAATCCTAATTCATCATAAAAGTTTTTAGAAACAAAAAAGACTGCCACAATCGGACAGTCTTAATGATTTATATTTTAAATTTAATCAACAATCTTAAAGTCTAATTGCTTCTGAATTAAATTAGCCTTTATTACTTTTATTTTAACTTCCTGACCCAATTGATACCTGTTTCCTGTTCTGGAACCATAAACGGCATGAGTAGACTTGTCATAAGAATAAGAATCATCCATCAAATCTCGTAATTTGATTAAACCTTCTGCACCGTTTTCAGGAATCTGAACCCAGAAACCAAATTCTGCCACTCCGGAAATAACACCCGTAAATGTTTCTCCCAAATGTTTTTCCATGAATTTTACCTGCATAAATTTGATAGAATCTCTTTCTGCATCTGCTGCCAAACGTTCTCTTGCACTGCAATGCTTGGATTTTTCTTCTAACTCGTTTTTATCCGGAGACTTTCCGCCATCCAGATAATGTTGTAGCAAACGGTGGGCAAGCAAATCGGGATAACGACGGATAGGAGAGGTAAAGTGCGAATAATAATCAAACCCAAGACCATAATGGCCAATTGCTTCTGTAGAGTAGACCGCTTTACTCATGCTTCGCATTGCCAGAGTTTCAATCATATTTTCTTCGCCTTTTCCTTTTACATTTTGAAGTAAATTATTCAAAGATTCAGCAACTTTTTTGGTGTTTGCCAAATCCATTTTATATCCGAAAGTCGAAACGAAATCTCTTAAAGCTTCTAACTTCGCAGGATCCGGATCGTCGTGAACTCTGTAAATAAAGGTATTTCCGTTGGGTCTTCCTTTTTTAAGCGAAACAAATTCAGAAACTTTTCTGTTCGCCAAAAGCATGAATTCTTCAATCAAATGATTAGAATCTTTGCTGACTTTAAAGTACACTCCAATCGGCTCGCTTTTTTCATTTAAATTAAAACGAACTTCACTTCTGTCAAAAGTAATCGCACCATTTTTAATTCTCTGATCACGCATGATTTTTGCAAGTCTGTCGAGCGTTAAAATTTCTTCCGTTAAATCACCTTCCTGAGTTTCAATTCTTTCCTGCGCTTCTTCATACGTGAATCTTCTGTCTGAGTGAATTACGGTTCTTCCAAACCATTCATTCACAACTTCCGCATTCTCATTCATCTCAAAAACGGCTGAGAATGTAAATTTATCTTCATTCGGACGTAACGAACACACGTCGTTACTTAAAACTTCCGGTAACATCGGTACTACACGGTCAACCAAATATACAGAAGTTGCTCTTTCGTAAGCTTCATCATCCAACATTGTTCCTGGAATCACATAATGAGAAACGTCTGCGATGTGTACCCCGATTTCCCAGTTTCCGTTATCCAATTTTTGAATCGACAGAGCATCATCGAAATCTTTTGCGTCTTTCGGATCTATGGTGAACGTACAAATTTTACGCATATCTCTGCGCTTTGCAACCTCTTCATCAGTTACTCTTCTGTCGATTTTGTCGGCATCTATTTCCACTTCTTCAGGAAAGCTGTAAGGCAAACCGTATTCTGCTAAAATAGAGTGAATTTCTGTTTCATGTTCTCCGGGAGCACCCAAAACCTTAATAATTTCTCCATCAGGATTTTTGTCTCCTGCTTTCCATTCCAGCATTTTTACAACGACTTTATCACCGTTTTCTGCACCGTTTATTTTACCTTTCGGGATAAAAATATCTGTGTTGATGGTTTTTTTATCGCAAACTACAAATCCGAATTCTTTGTGCGGAACCAGCTGAAAAGTTCCTACAAACTCTGTACGGTTTCTTTCCAAAACTTCCAGCACAGAGCCTTCCATCTTTTTTCCTTTGAAATTATAGGTTACAATGAGAACTCTATCGCCTTGCAATGCATCCTTAACGTTTTTAGAATGAACGAAAACATCATCTTTTAAATTCTCTACAGTTACATAGGCATTTCCGCTTTGGTTAAAGTCGATAATCCCTGTCAATGTACCTTCAATATTAAGATTGATGCTGAATTTTCCTTTTTCAGTTTCCTTGATTCTTTGACTTGCTAAAAGCTTGTGTAAAGACTGAATGACCAGCTCACGCTGTCTCGGATTTTTGTGATCAATCCCATCTGAAATCTGCTTATAATTGTATATTTTAGTTTGATTCTGATTCATGAAACGGAGAATCAATTTCCCTATTTCCATGAGCTTTGAATCATTTTTCTGACTTATGTATTTATTTTTTTTTGGCATTTTTATTATTTTATTATTCAACCAATTTCCATTGATTGCTTATTTTTTCTTATTTTGGATTCACTTCATCTCATTTCAAATCTACTGATTTCGATTTGCACATGATTCATTCGTATAAATTTAATAAAAAAGAAGAAGTGGGGGAAACCTTTTAATAAATATATTTAATATTTTTCAAGGTCTGAATGATGGAATAACAGATTGGTAATTTCTATTTGATGGTACAAATATAAGGTTTTAAAAATAAATAAGACCTGCAAATCAATTTACAGGTCTTTATGTTTTAACAAAATGCAATTTTATCAACTCTTGTCTGATGCCTTCCACCTTCAAAATCAGTAGAGAGAAATCTGTTTGCAATTTCTATCGCAACTTCTTTAGATATGAATCTTGCAGGAATAGAAATCATATTTGCATCATTGTGTTGTCTTGCTAACTCTGCAATTTCTGGCATCCAACACAAAGCACAACGAATTTTCTGATGTTTGTTAGCAGTGATTTGCACTCCATTACCACTTCCGCATATAAGGATTCCCAATTCATTTTCTCCGTTTTCAACAGAAGTTGCTGCAGGATGTACAAAATCCGGGTAATCTACACTGTCGGTAGAAAATGTTCCAAAATCCTGTATTTCAAATTGCTCTTCAAGATGCTTTTTCAGAATTTCTTTATACTCGAAACCAGCGTGGTCTCCGGCAATAGCGATCTTTCTTTTCATTATAAACTTATTATACTTTAGATTATTCTACAAATTTAAGTATTAAAATGCAAATTGTGATTTGCCTACTCATAAAATGTGAAAAGCACTGTGAATAACTGTGGAAAACTTTTCTGAACTAAAATATTTTTGAATACGAAAATTTGTTAATGAACTAAACCATGGCAAAGTCAATACAAAACTTTCAAAATCTTTACCTTCATTAATCTTTGTTTTTTCCATACCAGAGAAACTAATATTTAACACCACGCAAAAGTTACTAATATTTGTGAGTAAGTCTTAAATTTATCAGACGCTCAACGATTTACATTGTGAATTAAATATGAATTGAATTCGAACTGTATGTTATGAAGTTTTATCGTAAAAGTTATCCCCGAAACTCACAACACTCAACAACAACTATCATTCTTTTTTTTATATATAAAGAAGTTTATGTTGATTATTGAATGAATGGTTTGTGGGAAATTTTTTGAAAACTTTTATCTTTTGAATCTTTTCCAAAAGTTTAAAATCTTACATTTGTGAAACAAAAAATCAAAGGGAATTTATGAAAACAATCAATGATTTCAATTTTAAAGATAAAAAGGCTTTAGTACGCGTTGACTTTAATGTACCTCAAGACGACCAGCTGAAAGTTACAGACAACACAAGAATCTCAGCTGTAAAACCAACTGTAGAAAAGATTTTAAATGACGGAGGTTCTGTAATTCTGATGACTCACCTGGGTAGACCGAAAGGAGAAGTAAAAGATGAGTTTTCTTTAAAACATATTCTCAATGAAGTTTCAAGTGTATTAGGTCATGACGTTAAATTTGTGGAAGAATCGATTGGAGAGAAAGCAGAAAAAGCGGCTTCTGAACTTCAACCCGGAGAAATTTTATTATTAGAGAATCTTCGTTTTCATAATGAAGAAGAAAAAGGAGATGAAAGCTTTGCAGAACAGCTTTCAAAACTGGGAGATGCTTATGTGAATGATGCTTTTGGTACCGCACACAGAGATCATGCTTCTACAGCAGTAATTGCCAATTATTTCAATTCAACTAAATTTTTCGGTTTATTGATTGCTGATGAATTAAAAGCTATTGATAAAGTTTTAAAAAGTGGTGAAAGACCTATTACAGCTATCTTAGGAGGCTCAAAAGTTTCAACTAAAATTACCATTATAGAAAATATTTTACCAGCAGTTGATCATTTAATTATTGGCGGAGGTATGGCATTTACTTTCATTAAAGCATTGGGTGGAAAAATTGGAAATTCTTTGGTTGAAGAGGATAAATTACCTTTAGCTTTAGAAATTCTCGGTAAAGCCAAAGAACATAATGTAAAAGTTTACCTTCCTTCAGACACAGTGATTGCAGAGAGCTTTAGTAATGATGCAGATAGAAAAGAAGTAGATATTTATGAAATTCCTGAAGGATGGATGGGATTGGATGCAGGACCAAAATCTCGTGAGCAATTCAATGATGTTTTATTAAATTCAAAAACAATTCTTTGGAATGGTCCAATCGGAGTTTTTGAAATGTCAAATTTCTCCGCAGGTACAGTTGCTTTAGGTGATAGTATTGCAGAAGCTACAAAACTAGGAGCTTTTTCTCTAGTTGGAGGAGGAGACAGTGTGGCTTTCGTTAAGCAATTCGGTTACGATGATAAAGTGAGTTATGTTTCAACAGGAGGCGGAGCAATGTTGGAAAGTTTGGAAGGATTAGAACTTCCGGGTATTGCTGCGATTAATAAATAATTATTTTAAAATATAAATTTTAAGTCTGCTGAATTTTCGGCAGACTTTTTTATTTTAAATGCAGACTTTATAAATTCTAATTTTTCTTAGTTTTTGCAAAGCTTGTCATTCCGTAGGAATCTAGACAGAGCTTTTATTTGAGATGTTGAAATTCCTACGGAATGATAAAGTGTACTTATTTAAGAGGTAACAATTTAATTGAACTAAATTTAAAATGATTTAGAATTTAAAAATTCAAAAAACAAATTTGAATTCATTAAAATCTTTACGTCAGATATTTAAAATTTCAAGATAGTAAAATTAAAAAAAAATAAAAACTCAAGAAAAAATCCTGAGTTTTTAGTTTTTAACTGAATTTTGATAAAAATTGGCTTTCAGAAATACCTCAAAAATCGATTTTCTACTTTTTTTCTATAATGTATATCAAACTCGAAAATTCGTTAGAAAAAAGTGCTTTTACATTAGAAATCGTTCCGTAAACCACAGCTTTTAGCCAAAATAAGGGTGATTTTTTATATTTTTCGCTCAACATCGAGATGTAATATGAATCTAATACCAAAGGTTTTATTTTTCTCATTTTCCAGTTATGATTTTTAGAAATGAGATTTTCCATTCCATTTTTAGAAAAGTGATAGATATGTCGAGGTACATCATAAGCTGCCCAAAATTCTTTATAATGTTTTGCATCGTAAGAAGTAGGGTTGGGAACGGCAATAATCAATAATCCTTTTTCCTTTAGTTTTGAATGAAAAATAGAAAGCATTTCACTCTGATTTTCTACATGCTCGAAAACATGCCAAAGAGTAATAGCATCCAGACTTTCATTTTCAATCAAATTAATATCACTAATTATTTTTGCTTTTGATACCTTTTTTGAGGCAGCAGATTTGGCATCTTGATTTGGCTCGAACCCAAAAGTTTCGAAATCATTCTCTATATATTTTAAAAATTCTCCGGCTCCGCAACCATAATCTAATACTTTAGAATTCTTTTTTATTCTGTCTATTAAGATATTTTTTTTGTATTGCAGATTGAAAGATTGCAAGAATTTGTAAAGCTTTTCTTTTAAACTTCCTGAATCCTGATGATGAGAAATGTAGTCTTCACTTTCATAATATTTGGAAATGTTTGATGGAATAGAAGAGGTTTTAAAAACTCCTTTTATTTCTGTTTCTTTTATTTCAAATATTTCCTGCGAAAGAAAATGATCTTTTATTTTCATTATTATATTTTAAAAATAAAGGTATTCAGAAAATTGTTTTAAGATTCTAAATACCTTAGTTTACTTTGAATGTTTCACGTGAAACATATCTTATTTATCTTCCCAAATAGACCATTAAAACATTGATATCAGCTGGAGAAACACCGCTTATTCTTCCTGCTTGAGCCAAAGTTTTAGGTCTTACTTTATTCATTTTTTGCTTGGCTTCTGAAGAAAGACTAGTGATTTTAATGTAATCAAAATCTTCAGGAATCTTCACATTTTCTAGTCTGTTTAATTTGGCAACATTTTCTTTTTCCTTTTCAATATAGCCTTTATACTTTATATTAACTTCTGCCTGTTCTCTTACTTCATCGCTAAATTGAGATGTAAATTCTTTAATAGAATCAATTTGATCTAATTTATCTAAAGTAATATTAGGTCTGGTAAGAAACTGAGAAGCTCTGTAAGCCTGATCAACAGGATTGCTATCAATACTTTCCAGAATAGGATTAATAATTCCTGGCTTTAAAGAAGTTTCTCTAAGGTATGCTTCAAGTTCCTGACTTTTAGTTATTTTCTCTTCAACTTTTTTCAATCTTTCTTCTTTTGCTAAACCTAAATGATACGCTTTTTCAGTTAATCTAATGTCTGCATTATCCTGTCTTAAAAGCAATCTGTATTCTGCTCTTGAAGTGAACATTCTGTAAGGTTCTTCTGTACCTTTTGTAATCAAATCATCGATTAGAACACCTATATAAGCCTCATCTCTGTTAAGAATAAACTCATCCTTCTCATGAACCTTATTGTGGGCATTAATGCCTGCCATTAAACCTTGTCCGGCAGCTTCCTCATATCCTGTAGTACCGTTGATCTGACCCGCAAAATATAAATTATCAACCAACTTCGTTTCTAAAGTATGCTTTAGCTGAGTAGGAGGGAAGTAGTCATATTCAATAGCATAACCTGGTCTGAATACTTTTACGTTTTCAAATCCCGGGATATGTTTCATTGCCTTGATCTGTACATCTTCCGGTAAAGAAGAACTGAATCCGTTAACATAGATTTCGACTGTTCTCCAACCTTCTGGTTCTACGAAAAGCTGATGCCTTGTACGTTCAGCAAAACGATTGATTTTATCTTCAATACTTGGACAATATCTTGGACCTAAGCTTTGAATGGTACCATTAAACATTGGGCTTCTGTCAAAACCTTCACGTAAAATATCATGTACTGCTTCGTTGGTATAAACAATGTGACAACTTAATTGTTTGGTTAATTTCGGAGTCTCTAAATAGCTGAATTTTTGAGGATTTTCATCTCCTTTTTGTTCCTCCATTTTAGAGTAATCAAGGCTTCTTCCGTCTACTCTTGGTGGAGTACCGGTCTTCATTCTTCCTGATTCGAAACCAAAAGAAACGAGTTGCTCTGTAATTCCGAAAGCTCTTGGTTCTCCCATTCTTCCTCCGCCTAACTGTTTGTCTCCAACGTGGATCAAACCGTTTAGGAAAGTTCCGTTAGTAAGAACTACAGATTTTGATCTGATTTCGATTCCTAAAGAGGTTACAACTCCTACCGCTTGATTATTTTCTATAATTAAACTCTTCACCATATCCTGAAAAAAGTCAAGATTTGGGGTGTTTTCTAATGCATAACGCCATTCTTCTGCGAATAACATTCTGTCATTTTGTGTTCTTGGAGACCACATTGCGGGACCTTTTGAAAGGTTCAACATTTTAAATTGTATCGCAGATTTGTCAGCTATAATTCCGGAGTAACCTCCCATTGCATCTATCTCTCTTACGATTTGTCCTTTGGCAATTCCTCCCATTGCCGGGTTGCAGCTCATCTGTCCGATGGTCTGCATATTCATTGTAACCAATAAAGTTTTTGAACCCAAATTGGCAGCAGCAGCAGCAGCTTCACAACCTGCGTGACCTGCACCTACTACAATTACATCATATATTTCTGAAATCATTTTAATTGCTTATTTAAGCCTTAAATTTTAAATTCTTTATAAATGTTTCACGTGAAACATTGTACCGGAAAAGGGCTTAAAGTCGCCTGTATTCCGTGGTTTGTAGCCCCGATGGTAGCATTTGTTTGAGCTCTTTTTTCTTTGAAAAAGAAAAAAAGCGAGTGCGGACAGCGGGAATAGCTTCTAATTATATTTTGTAATATAAATATCTTCTTTTTTACGCATTTCCTTTTCTTCTTCTTCTGTTTTATCTTTATAACCACACAAATGAAGTATACCGTGAGCCAAGACTCTTCGTAATTCTTCTTCGTAGTTTTTTGATAGGGTAGAAGCGTTGTCTGAAATGCGCTGCAAAGATACGAAAATCTCTCCGTTTATCGTTTTGCCTTTCACAGAATCGAAAGTGATGATGTCGGTGTAATAATCATGCTGTAGATAATCCTGATTTATTTTGAGCAAATATTCGTCATCGCAGAAAATATAATTAATATCACCTAATTTTTTTTCTTCTGAAAGAATGATTTCTTCCAGCCATTTTTTGTAATCTGTAGTAACAGATTCGGGTAGGTTTTCGTAAAAGAATTGTATCATTGTTTTAAAACCAGTGTCCTAAAATAACACTGAATATACCTTTTTGATTATTTTTAAGTGAATGGCTAAAGTTGAATTTAATCTGACCAAAAGGAGATTTATAACCCGCCATAATTCCTAAGGAGCTGTAATTTACCTTTGCTGCATCTTCGAACGTTATATCATCTGAAATGTTTGCAAAAGAGAAATTCCCACTCAGGAAAAAGTTTTTATAAAACTTAAATTGAATATCGTTAGAAATTAAAGCCACGTTATTACTGTTCAGCTGAGCAAAATAAAAGCCGTTGAAGGTTTTGAAATTAATAATATTCTGCTCAAAAATTCCTCCTAATCTGTATCGGTAAAATTGTGGAAGATTGTCGCCTATGGTAACACCTCCATACAAATTCAGATGGTAGCTGAATTGTTTAGACAAAGGAATATTGATTCTGATGTCGGCTTTAACCTGAACTACTCTTTTATCAACTTCGGCTTTCATTAAGTCAATTACTTTCCCCTCAGCATTCATGTAAAAACCTCTGCGCGGAAAGTCTTTATCGTCTTGTGTATCGCTTTTCAGAAACACATAAGGATTAAGAAATCGGCTGTATCTTTTATTAAGACCATTCATTTCCGCTTCGAAATAATCGTGGCTTAATCCGGCTCCTACTGCATATTTATCTTTCCAGATTGATTGTATATAGACTTCGTTTCTCAGCCATTCCCATTTATCAACGTTGATGTTGTTATCACCTTTCAGATCAAAACTCATTCCGGAAGAGTATATACCGAAGCCCGGAATGTATCCGTTATCAACAAAATAATTCAGATAATATCTTGGTTTATCTCCTACAACAACATCAAGAGATAAGTTTGAATTTTTAAATAGTAATCTTTTCGCTGAATAATTGAGAAGCAATCCTGTTTTGAAAATTTCATCATAATGCAATCCGAATTTTAAAAAATGTCTTGCGTCATCTTCAGTGACGTATAACTTAAGATAATTGATATTATTTTCTGTGATGATGTCATAGTTGATAAATCGGTAATTATTGGTTGCAACCAATTTGTCAATTCCTCTGTTGACACTACCGTAGGTCTGTAGAGATGGAAGTCTCAGTCCCATTTTCCCCAGAACATAGTTTTTACCGTAAATTCTGCTTCCAACCAATTCAATGCTGTCTATCTTATACACATTGGAATAAATTGGATTTACGGACTGTCTGAGGCGGTCAAATTCCCTTTTAGGAAGCTGATCTAAGATATCGGTGTATTTCAAACCTTCAACATAACCGCTGTCTAGAATTTTCTTTTTGTCATCATAGCTTGTTGCGGTCATTCCTTTCAGATCGGGTTTGATGTTAATATCTGTAAATTTATACTGACGTTTAGTATCTTTCTGGATCCCAAAATCGATAACCTGATTTAGAATTGCAATAATATTGTTTAAATCTTCTCTTTTAGAAAGATCCTGATTCAAATCTACACCGATAACAATGTCAATTCCCTTGTCTTTCAGAGGTTTTGAAGGATAATTAACGGTCATAGCTCCATCAATATAGATGCTGTCACCAATTTTCACAGGATCCATTAACGAAGGAAAGGCAGAACTCGCCATAATCGACTGTACCAAATCGCCTTTTTCGAAAATCTGCATATTTCCGCTTTCCAAATTGGTAGCGACACATAAAAAGGGTATGGGTAATTTTGAAAAATCTTCAATGGTTGAAACATTTTTAAATAATTCTTTTAGTAAATAAACATTTTTCTGCCCGGAACTGATAGAGGAGGGAAGATTGATTTTTCCATTTTTTAAAGGAATGGATAGGAGATATTTATCGACAGATTTATTAAAAAAAGTGCTTTCAGTACGTGATTTAGGATCTCTTATTAAAGAATAGAAATCAGTGTCCATCACTATTTTTTCTATATCTTTTCCGGTATATCCTGAAGCGTATAATCCACCCACGATAGATCCCATACTGGTTCCGGCTATATAATCCACCTTAATTCCTAAAGAATCTAATACTTTTAAAACTCCAACATGGGCAAAACCTTTTGCTCCTCCTCCTGCAAGAGAAAGCCCAATTTTCGGATTTTTTGGAATCACCAAACCTTTTTTAACCTGCGAATGGAAGAAAAGCATTTGAAGAGCAAATAGAAAAATAAGGAGTTTCTGCATAATTAATCTTTTATATAAATCCGCTTCACACGAGGTGAAATTGATGTTAAAACTTCATAAGTAATTGTTTTGCAGTAAGCTGCAAATTCTTTAAGACTTGGTTTTGAATTGAAAATGGTAACCGTATCACCTTCTTTTACATTTGGAATTTCGTCAATATTAATCATCATCATATCCATACAAATGCTTCCGACAATCGGAGCAAGAGTTTTATTAATTCCCACGTTTCCAATCTGATTTCCAATTAATCTTGGGATTCCGTCTGCATAACCCACCGGTATTGTGGCAATTTTTGTTAAATGATCCGTTTTGTATCTACGGCTGTAACCTACTGATTCTCCGTTTTCAACTAGAGAAATTTGGGAAATTACGGTCTTAAAACTTACGCTTGATTGTAGCTGCTGTTGAATTTCAGAATTTGATGATTCTCCCAGCATTCCAATTCCGATTCTTACCATATCGTACTGATGATCAGTATAATTTGTAATACCTGATGAATTAAGAATGTGGCGAAGTGGTTGATAACCCAGATTTTCAATTAAATAGCTGGAGTTCTTTTCAAATATTTCTAATTGTTTTAAAGTGAATTCTCTCTCATCGGGCATGTCAGATGATGACAAATGGCTGAATATACTTTGAACTTTCAGGTTTTTATCTTTTAAGCATTGGTATAAATGATCCAACTCATCTTCTTTAAAACCAAGACGATGCATCCCTGTTTCAAGTTTAATATGAATGGGATATTTTGTATCAATTCCAGATTTTTGAACAGCTTCATAGAATAATTCTAAAACTCTTACACTGTAAATTTCAGGTTCCAGATTGTACTGAATAATGGCATCATAACTATGCTGTTCAGGATTCATAACAACAATAGGAGTGGTAATTCCTTTTTTCCGAAGCTCAACTCCTTCATCGGCATAGGCAACTCCAAGATAATCAATATGATGATGCTGCAGAAATTCTGAAACTTCATAACTTCCGAGTCCATAGGCATTCGCTTTTACCATGGCCATCATTTTTGTTTTTGGCTTTAGTAAAGATTTATGATAATTGATATTATGGAGAATAGCATTAAGATTAATCTCTAATACGGTATCATGTTTTCTAAGTTCAAGTAAATCTTTCAGTTTTTCAATCTCAAATTTACGTGCTCCTTTTAATAAAATAATCTGATTTTCAATCTCTGTAAGATATTTACTGTCAATAAGTTCCTGAGTATTATTAAAAGTGTACGTTTTACCTGTGAAAAAGCCTCGGAATTGAGAAATTTCTTCACCGATCAGAAATACATGATCAAAATTTTGCTCATTGACCAGGTCTGAGACTTCTTCATATAATTCTTCAGAATTTAAATTTACCCCAATGATATCTGTTAAAACTAAAGATTTTTTTGGTTTCTTATATTCTTTTAAAAATTGAAGCGCAGTTTTGAGAGAATCTAAATCCAAATTAAAAGAATCATTGATGATGATATTATTTTTAATGCCCTCTATACTTTCAAGACGCATTTCTACCGAACGAAGCTGATCAATTTTCTCCTGAATTTTTTCATTAGAGAAATTAAATTTCTTTAAAATACCGATCAACGCCAAAATATTCGTTAAAGTTACCTCATCCCTTTGCTTAATTTTCAGTGAAAATTCTTCGTGGAAATATTTGATTATAACATCTTTATTTCTGTCTTTAACGTCTGAAATAATAGAAATCTTATTGATATTATCAAGTCCGTAAGAAACTAAATCTGCTTTTGAATACTTTGGTGAATATGTTTTATAAACCAAATTATAAACCTGTTCGGTTCCGTTAAAAAATATAGTATCACAGTCTTTGAAAAGTTTTAATTTTTCTAAAATCAATTCTTCTTCCGACTCAAAATTTGCTGCGTGAGCAGTACCGATGTGCGTTAACAAACCAATTTGTGGATGAAAAATCTCTTCCAGCCTCTGCATTTCGTGCGGTTTTGAGATCCCGACTTCAAAAATTCCCAATTGATGTTGAGGATTAATCTGAAGCAGAGAAAGCGGCAAACCAATCTGAGAATTGAAACTTTTAGGACTCTTTACTGTTGAGAATTCATTCCACAGACATTGATATAGCCATTCTTTCAGAATTGTTTTCCCATTGCTTCCGGTAATTCCGATAGATTTTAAATTTGAATTTTCAAAATGATATTTGGCTAATTTCTGCAGAAACTCAACGGCGTTTTTCACAATTATCCAGGTTACATTTTCAAATTGTGGATATTGATTTTCAGATATGATGACATTAATTCCTCGGTCTACAGCCGATTCTATAAACTTTTCACCAGAATTCTTTTTAGTATTGATTGCAATAAAAGCCGAATTTTTTGTTGAATAAATAATTCTGCTGTCAAAAGCTATGTTTTTGATTAATAGATTTTTATCGCCAATAACTTCAGCATTGGTGAGGTTTGCAATTTGTTGTACTGTATAATTCATTGGTGCCCTTTCTGCTATATTTTTTGTCTGATTTCTATGGGTTTAATCGTAGAGATAATTACAATCTTAACGTATTAATCATTATTTCTTTTTGGAAAGCACTTCCTCAATAAAAACACGGCGGCTTACTGCCTCATAACTCTCTGTTTCTCCCAATTCTACGAGATTATTGCCTTGAGAAGTTCTCATCGAGTAATTGGCAAGATTTCCCGTTCTTTTACAGATTGCGTGCACTTTTGTCACGTATTCTGCAGTCGCCATCAGGTTAGGAATCGGCCCGAAAGGTCGCCCCAGGAAATCCATATCCAAGCCTGCAATAACAACACGGATTCCGCTGTTTGCCAATTGATTAGCTATTTCTACAATGCTGTCGTCAAAAAACTGTGCCTCATCAATTCCTACCACATCACAGTTTGATCCCAAAAGAATAATTTCGTTGGGATTTTCTACTGCAGTGCTTCGGATTTTATTTTTATTGTGCGAAACAACATCTTCGTCAGAATATCTTGTATCGGTTTTGGGTTTGAAAATTTCTACATTCTGCCCCGCCATTTCAGCTCTTCTGAGTCTTCGGATCAACTCTTCGGTTTTTCCGGAAAACATAGAGCCACAAATAACTTCCATCCAACCGCTTTGTTTGGAATGATTAATTGTATTTTCTAAAAACATTTGTTATTTTAGCCGTAATATTTTAAGATCAAAAGTAAGCAATTTTTAATAAGATTCTTCTATGCAGAACATCCAAGATTTACAGGAAAAGATTTTTTTTGAATCTAAGAATATCATCGGTATTTTAGGCAAAATAAACGATGTTGACGAACTACTTTCTAAGCAAAATCTTATGGATGAGCTTACAGACAGAATTTCTTTTTTAAAACTGTTGAAATCGAAAGTTGAATATTACCAAAATGACAATTTACAGTTTTCACAAGCTTCATCTAGTTTTTTATTAACTGAAACCACAACTGAATCTCAGGATTTTTCACATGAGGTGACGGAAGAAGAAGCCATTTTTAACAATGAGCTGAATGAAATTGGAGGAAGTGAAAATAACCTTCGACATGAGATAATGGAAGAGGAGGCTATTTTTAATAATCAATTGAATGAGATTGTTGAAAATGAGTTTCATGAGAATATGGTGAATCTTGCAGAAGAAGAGAAGATTGTTGAAAATTCGGAAAACGTAGAAGAAACTGAAGGTCAACAAGATTTGAACAGCGAAAATTCTGATTTTGACAGTCAGCTTGATGAAATTGAAGAAGAATCGAGTGAAGATGTTTCTAAAGTTTTAAGTTTTGTGGATGAAGAGAGGATTCTTGAAAATTCTGTTCCTGAAGATGAGGAAGATATTGATGAAGAAATATTTGATCAAAAAGTTACCGAAGAAGAAGCTATTTTTAATTATCAGTTAAACGAAATTGAAGAGTTTGAAAACGAAATTTCTGATGAAAGTGTTTCAGATCTGTTTGAAGAGGAAGAGCAAATTCAGAAAAATCATGAAGAAGTTTCATCCAATATAAATCCGTCGGATGAAATTCCGAATATGTTTGAATCGGAAGTACCAACTGATGATATTTTGATTGAAGAATCTGAAAATGAATCACCTGCGAATGATTTTGAATATAATGAAGACGAAATCATCACCGAAAATTCAAATGTAGAAAATATTTTAACGGAAATAAAAAAAGATTCTGAAGCAAGTGACGATGAAATTCTGGTCGAAAAAGAAACTTCTGACCGGAGAAAAATTGTAGAAATCGACAAACCTACCTCACAATCTGAAAAACATGCCTCAGATGAAAGTTTTGAAAATCTGGAAGCTTATCAGCAGGAGAAAAAAATAAGACTGGCAAATATAAAAGGTCTGAAGACAATTCAGACTTTGTTTGATGATGATCCTTTGGCAAGAGAAATCCTTCAGGAAAAACCCACATCTGTTGGGAAAGAAGATTCCGGAAGTCTTTTAAAGACAAATATTCCTACCCATTTCATGGAAGCGGAAAAGCAAAAACCTGAGTTCAGATTGGATCTGAATGACAGAATGGCTTTTACCAAACTGCTTTTCGGAGGAAGCCAGACTGATCTTAACCAGGCCGTTTCTGAATTGAACAGATGCAGAACTTTGGAAGAAGCAAAAGAATATCTGAGCGAACTGTACTATGACAGAAAATGGAATAAAGTAGATGAATATGCCCAAAGACTTTGGATATTGGTAGAAAATAAATTCTTATAATTTTGAGCGGAATCCTATATTTTGTTCCCACACCCGTCGGGAATTTAGAAGACATGACTTTCAGAGCGATTAAAATGCTGAAAGAGGTCGATTATATTTTGTGTGAAGATACGCGAACTTCCGGGGTGCTTTTGAAGCATTACGAAATTTCAAAACCTTTAAAATCATATCATTTACACAACGAACATACTGCGACAGAGAAAGTGATTGCAGACCTTCAAAGCGGTCAGAATATCGCTATTATTACAGACGCAGGAACTCCTGGGATTTCAGATCCCGGCTATTTATTGGCAAAAGCGGGTTCGGATAATAATATTGAAATGATCTGCCTTCCTGGTGCGACAGCTCTCATTCCTGCTTTAGTGGTTTCAGGATTGCCGAATAACGAATTTTTATTTGCCGGTTTTCTCCCTCCAAAAAAAGGAAGACAGACGAAACTGAAACAGTTGGCTGAAGAGAAAAAAACGATTGTTTTGTATGAAAGCCCGCATAAGATCAATACGACTTTGGAGCAGATCAAAGAATTCTTCGGAGAAGAAACGAGAGCAAGTTTAAGCCGGGAAATTTCAAAAAAATTCGAAGAAACAAAACGAGGTACCATTGATGAATTAATTGAGTTTTCGAAAAGCAAAACTTTAAAAGGTGAGATTGTGTTGATTGTAAATAATTCGGTAAAATAAGTGGTTTTGGAATGAGTACAATGATATTATTTTGAGATTAATAATATCTTTGCCACAAGAAAAAACTGATCAAATTTAAATAACAACTATCATATATATGAAACTATTAGAAGGAAAAGTAGCACTAATTACCGGAGCTACAAGAGGAATTGGGAAGGGTATTGCGGAAATTTTTGCTCAACAGGGAGCGAAAGTGGCATTTACTTATGCAGGTTCTGTAGAAAAAGCGAAAGAATTAGAAACTGCTTTGAGTTCTGTAACTCAGATTAAAGGATATCAGTCTGATGCATCAGATTACGACGCTGCGCAGAAATTGGTAGAAGAAGTAATGACTGAATTTGGTAAAATTGATATTTTGGTGAACAATGCCGGAATTACAAAAGATAATCTGTTGATGAGAATGTCAAAAGACGATTGGGACACGATTATCAAGGTCAATTTAGATTCTGTATTCAACCTTACAAAAGCGGTTATTAAGCCAATGATGAAGGCTAAATCTGGCTCTATCATTAATATGACTTCTGTAGTTGGGGTGAAAGGTAATGCAGGACAGGCAAATTATGCAGCTTCAAAAGCAGGAGTTATTGGTTTCACAAAATCTGTTGCACTAGAACTGGGTTCAAGAAATATCCGTTGCAACGCAATTGCGCCAGGATTCATTGAAACTGAAATGACGGCTGCTTTAGACGAAAAAACAGTTCAAAACTGGAGAGACGGAATTCCTTTAAAAAGAGGCGGACAACCGGAAGATGTTGCCAATGCGTGCGTTTTCTTCGGAAGCGAAATGTCTTCTTATATTTCCGGGCAGGTTCTGAATGTGGACGGCGGAATGCTTACTTAATGAGAAAGATTTAATCTTAAAAATAAAATCCCTTTCATCCAATTGATGAAAGGGATTTTTTATCATTAGTCATTAAAAATCTGGTTTTCCTGCTCCTGAACTCTTATAAAAGTCGTCCTTTTTGATAGCTCTTTCAATGTCGAAGCACCAACATAAGTGCAGGTTGAGCGTACACCGCCCAAAATATCCTTTACGGTTTCAGAGACGCTTCCTTTGTATTTTATTTTTACAGTTTTGCCCTCGGAAGCTCTGTACTCAGCCACTCCTCCGGAATGTTTATCCATTGCGGTTTTAGAGCTCATTCCGTAGAAAAGTTTAAATTTCTTGCCATTTTCTTCAATCATTTCACCTCCACTTTCATCGTGCCCGGCAAACATTCCGCCAAGCATGACAAAATCTGCACCGCCGCCAAACGCTTTGGCAACATCTCCCGGAACTTTGCAGCCACCGTCTGCAATGATGTGACCTTTCAAGCCATGTGCAGCGTCGGAACATTCAATAATTGCTGAAAGCTGCGGGTAGCCAACTCCGGTTTTTACTCTGGTTGTACAAACCGATCCCGGACCGATTCCTACTTTGATGATGTCTGCGCCAACCAAAAGAAGTTCTTCTACCATTTCTCCTGTTACCACATTTCCGGCAATGATAATTTTGTCTGGAAAATTTTCTCTGGCCTTCTTTACAAATTGCACAAAATGCTCAGAATAACCATTCGCTACATCAATACATAAAAATTCGATTTGTGGATGTCTGTCGAGAATTAGTTTAATTTTTTCTTCATCAGTTTTTCCGGTTCCTGTACTCAGAGCGATGTACTTAAGAATGCTTATGTCTTGATTTTCAATGAATTCAGACCATTCTTCTACAGTGTAATGTTTGTGTACAGCGGTGATTATTTTATCTTTAGCCAATTCTACAGCCATTTCAAAAGTTCCCACCGTATCCATATTGGCAGCGATAATGGGAGTACCTTTCCATTTTTTCTGAGTGTGGAGAAAAGTAAACTCTCTTTCCAGATCAACTTCTGAGCGGGATTTTAAAGTAGAACGTTTTGGTCTGAACATCACATCTTTAAAACCTAGTTTTATATCATTTTCTATTCTCATTTTGACTATTTTATTTTGTTATTGATAAATTAAAATTAATAATTTACTTTAAATATACTACTTTTGAAATCATGGATTTTCCTCTTACTTTTCAGATTTTTGGCAAAACAGTTTTGGCGCACCCTGTGTTTGAAACCCTGGGAATATTTATTGCTATGCGCTATTATTTCTTTCTAAAAAGAAAGTCGCAGGAAAAAATGTCATTCAATACCTCAGCTGCAGTTCTGATAGGTGCAACGGCAGGAGCTTTGATTGGCTCAAAACTTATCGGAAATCTTGAAAACCCTCATGTTTTATTTGATGATTTTAGCTTTAAAAGATTCTGGACAAATAATACCATCGTTGGCGGATTGGCTTTTGGATTAATAGGTGTAGAATTAGCCAAGAAAATTGTCGGTCATAAGGAAAGCACAGGAGATTTAATTGTTTTTCCTTTAATTTTAGCCATCATAATCGGCAGAATTGGATGTTTTCTCACCGGAGTTCATGAAGAAACGTATGGGTTGCCGACGACTTCAATTTTCGGAATGGATCTTGGCGATCAATATCTAAGGCATCCTGTTGCGTTGTATGAGATTGCTTTTCTGCTTTTTCTTTGGATTGAATTGAAGATGATTGCAAAAAAAGACAAGTATGCACCAGGTTTTCTGTTTCAGTTGTTTATGCTCAGTTATTTCAGCTTTAGACTCCTTTTAGATTTTATTAAACCTAAAATTGAAATTATAGGAAATTTTGGAACCATTCAGATAGTATGTTTGGTGGTAATTATTTATTACATTTATAAAATTAAAATCACTAAAAGTTTAAAAAACACACCAAAAATAAATATAATATGAAAAATCTGACCCTTTTGGAAGTTGGTGGATTAGAAGGTTTAGTTGCTGTGATTATTTTGATGATTCTCGCTGTTGCTTTCGTTGTTTCCCTAGTATTCACAGTTTTTGTAAAGCTGATTTACGAGAGTAAAAATGGCAGAAAATTTTCCAGAAAGCAATTTTGGCTCACAGTGTTGATTTCGATGTTAGTTTGTGGGTTGATAAGCGGAGTTGTCTGCGGAGGAATGTAAATTATAAATTATGCCAGTAAGAAATTATACCTATTACGATTATACAATCAGCCTTTGTCCGGAATGCCTGAAAAGAGTAGGAGCGAAGATCATCATTGAAGATGAAGCGGTTTTTATGACCAAAAGATGTCCGGATCATGGTTTTTTTAAGACGATGATTGCATCAGATGTTCAATATTATAAAAATATAAGAAACTATAATAAAGCTTCTGAAATGCCTGTTCATTTTGGAACTGATGTGGAGTACGGCTGTCCGTACGATTGCGGTTTGTGTGTAGATCATGAGCAGCACAGCTGTCTTTCGATTGTTGAAGTTACCGATCGATGTAATCTGACCTGTCCTACCTGTTATGCGATGTCGTCACCACATTACGGAAGTCACAGAAGCCTGGAACAGATTGAAGCGATGTTTGATACCATTGTTAAAAATGAAGGGCAACCAGATGTTGTGCAGATCAGTGGCGGCGAACCAACGATTCATCCTGAGTTTTTTAAAATCATGGATATTGCTAAGTCAAAGCCGATCAAACATTTGATGCTCAACACCAACGGAATCAGAATTGCCAATGATCCCGGTTTTGCAGAAAAACTTGCAACGTATGCTCCGGAATTTGAGATTTATCTTCAGTTTGATTCATTTAAACCTGAAGTTTTAGAAGATTTCAGAGGAAAAGACCTCACAAATGTGCGTATGAAAGCTTTAGAAAAATTAAATGAATTAAATCTTTCTACAACGCTTGTAATCGTTCTTCAAAAAGGAAAAAATATAGACGAAATTGGAAAATTAATTGATTTTGCTTTAAAACAAAAATGCGTACGCGGTATTACCTTTCAGCCTGTTGAGGTAGCGGGAAGAAACCGGGAAGATTCTGCACATGAAAAAATTACGTTAACGGAAGTGCGACAGGAAATTTTAAACCAGTTTCCGCTTCTGAATGGTGATGATATTATTCCTGTTCCTTGCAATCCGGATTCTTTGGCGATGGGTTATATTCTGAAGCTGGAAGGTGAAACAATTCCTTTAACGAGATATATTAACCCTGCTGATTTATTGAATAATGAAACCAAAAACACGATTGTTTACGAACAGGATGCCGGTTTGCAGATGCAGCTTCTGGATATTTTCAGCACCGGAATTTCTGTTGATCAGGTACAGCCAAAGGTAAATCAGTTATTGTGTTGTATCCCAGAAGTTTCGGCTCCCAATTTAGATTATGACAATCTTTTTAGAATAATTATCATGAATTTTATGGATGCGCATGACTTTGATGTTCGCGCCGTCAAAAAATCTTGCGTTCATATCGTAAATAAAGATTTAAAAATGATCCCGTTTGAGACGATGAATTTATTTTACAGAGATGATAAAATTAAATATCTGGAGGAATTGAGGAAAGAGGATAGGGTTTTGTTTTAAAAAACTGATCTCATGAAATGTTTTTATTATTCTGTTATAATTTTCATTTTGTTGATTTCATGTAAATCACGTTTCGAAAATCTTAAATTAACCAATATTCCAAATATTTGTGGAGAGGATTCAATTAAAATTCTTTATAATAAAACGAAAAGCGATGTTACCTACAATGAATTTTCGTTTGTTTTTCGTTCAGGTATAAAAGATACGGTTCAGGTTAAATACGAAAACCAAATTGTAAAATATTATATTAATAATGAATTGAATATGGATCATAATATCAAATATTTCAAATTTAAATCAAACAAACCTGATTTTGTGAAAGTTACAATTGGACATAGGAATTATTGTTTTACAGTTAATAACAAGTATTATTTTTACGATTTTATCAAAAGAGAAAACGAATTGGAAATTTATGCAGATGAATTTAGAAATAGAACTTTTGAATAAAAGAAATTTCCCGCAGATATTCACAGAAGATTGAGCATAAAAATCTGTGCAAATCTGCGAAATCTGTGGAAAATATATTTAATCAAACTTCATCACCTCATTCAGCGTATTCATATATTCATACGCCGTCATGTCAAATTTTACAGGAACGATGGAAATATATCCGTTTGCCAAAGCCGTTTCGTCAGCGTCTTCAGATTCATCCATATTGTTGAAATATCCGGTCAGCCAATAATATTTTTTACCATGCGGATTGATTCTTTCGTCAAAACTTTCTTCCCATTTTGCATTAGCCTGCTTACAAACTTTTACGCCTTTTATTTCTTCAGTTGTCAGTTTAGGTATGTTTACATTCAGAACAACACCTTTAGGCATCGGGTTTTCTAATGTTCTTTTTACAATTTCCTGAATATATTTTTTAGCCTGAGTAAAATCTGCCTCCCAACTGAAATCCTGAAGCGAAAAACCAATGGCAGGGAGACCTTCCACACCGGCTTCTACAGCAGCAGACATAGTTCCTGAATAAATAACATTAATCGATGAGTTTGCTCCGTGATTAATTCCCGAAACCACAATATCCGGTCTTCTTGTCAGTATTTTATCAAGAGCCATTTTCACACAGTCTACAGGCGTTCCGCTGCAAGAAAAATCTGTTTGCGGTCCTTCCAATTTTACTTCCTCAAAACTTAAGGTTGAATTGATGGTAATTGCGTGTCCTTTTCCGCTTTGTGGTGAATTGGGAGCAACAACGATCACTTCTCCGATCTCGTTCATAAACTCTACAAGGTTTCTGATTCCTGGTGCAGTAATCCCATCATCATTGGTTACCAGAATAAGTGGTCTTTCCATAAAAGTTTTAAATTTTAACAAAATTACTCAAAACTATTCGATATTAATAAATAAGGTATTAAATTTGATAGTTTGTAACAGAAATTTAATGATTACTACTAATCAAAATACTTTTTTAAAAATTTAATAAAATACATTGCAGATTTATGTGGAAAAATTTTAAACTAAATAAATTTTTACTCCTTATTCCGTTAACAAGTCTTATGTTTTGTTTCAACTCGCCGAAAAATGACGATGAGAAAATGCAGACGATAATGGTGAGCGTTAAAAACACACTTTCATATTTACATTACAGCCCAAAACCTATCAATGATGCTTACTCAAAAGATGTTTACAAGCATTATTTTGAAATGATCGATTCCAGGAAAACGATACTTCCTGCAGTCTGATATGACAGAATTTGGCAAGCATGAAACCAAGCTTGACGATTATCTGAATGTGGGTGATCTTGTTTTTTATAAATTGACAGTCGACAGATTATACCAGAGAGTTGATGAGATTGATAAGATTACTCAGGAGATTTTCAGCAAGCCGATCAACTTGGAAGAAGATGAAACGCTGACTTTAGAATCAAAGATTAAAAACGTTCCTGCCGATAAAAAGGAGCAATATAACGAGTGGAAAAAATTCATCAAATACAATATTCTTCAGGAAATTGAATCGATGAACAGCAAAGAAGAAGCTCAGAAAGAAAAGAAAGATTCTGTTCAGAAATTTAAGCTTCAGGATACTATTAAACTCGAGATTCTATCTCCTCAGCAAAAGCTTACAAAAGCTACTGATGAAGTAAAAGACCTGGTAAAAGAAACTTTCACAAGATTCAAGAAAAGAAAAAAAATGGATTGGTTTACAGTGTATATGAATTCTTACACAGAAGTTTTCGATCCGCATACTAACTATTATTCTCCAAAAGACAAAGAAGATTTTGATACTCAGTTTAAAGGGAAAGTAATAGGGATCGGTGCAATTATTCAGGAGAAAAAAGGAAATCTTTACCTGGGAGCTTTGACGATTGGTGCACCTGCATGGAAATCAAAGAAACTTTCTGAGGGAGATAAAATTCTGAAAGTAAGATCAAAACCGAATGAAGATCACGTAAATGTAGTAGGAATGCTTTCTGATGAAGCCGTAAGGTTAATCAGAGGTGAAAAAGGAACTCCTGTTACCATGACCGTTCAGAAAAAAGATAAAACAATTGTTGAGGTTACGATGATTCGTGAGGAAGTAGCGATTGAAGATACCTTTGCAAGAAGTATTATTGTAAATTCTCCGAATGGTAAAAAATATGGGATCATTAATCTGCCAAGCTTCAACGCAGATTTTGAAGATGAAAAAGGAAGAAATGCTTCTGACGACATCAAAAACGAAATCGTAAAACTGAAAGCTCAGGGAATTGAAGGGATTGTTTTGGATCTAAGAAATAACGGTGGAGGTTCATTAACTGAAGTTGGTGACATCATGGGACTTTTCATGAATGCAGGACCTTACGTTCAGGTAAAAGACGGAAACGGAAAAATTCAGACTTTAAAAAACAAACAGGAAACTCCGATCTGGACCGGGCCTTTGGTAATTATGCAAAACGAACTTTCGGCTTCAGCATCTGAAATTTTAGCGGGTGCAATGCAGGATTACGGAAGAGCAATCATCGTTGGTTCACCACAGTCTTTCGGGAAAGGAACAGTACAGACATTTGTTGATTTGAATAGATTTCTAAATACTGAAGATGATTTCGGATCGTTAAAACTTACGATTCAGAAATTTTACAGAATCAGCGGAGAGTCTAACCAAAGAAAAGGAATCGTTTCAGATGTCAGAATGGAAGATTTCTTTACCTATGCAGAAGTGGGTGAGAGATACGATGAGTTTGCTTTGGCTTGGGACAAAATTCCTAGTTCAAACTATCAGAAATTGAGCTACTTTGATGTGAAAGCATTAGAAAAATCCAGCAACGACAGAATGGCAAAAAATTCAAACTATCAGTTATTGCTAGAATCAGCAAAATGGAGAGAGCAATTAGATAAAGAGGAAACCATCACTTTGAATATCAATAAATTCAACGAATTGATGAAGCAGAGAAAAGCACAGATCGAGAAATTCAAGGCATTAACCAAATTTGAAAACGGTCTTAAATTCTCCATGTATCCTTCAGAAATTGAAAGAGAGAAAAAAGACGAAGCATTCAGGAAAAAGTCTGAAATGTGGATCAAAAATCTGAAGAAAGACACTTATCTTCAGGAAGCGATGAACATCATTGCCGAAATGAAAGCTAAAGTTTAAGCTAACAAATATTAAAAAAGAGCGGCGCTAATCTTCGATTAGTGCCGCTCTTTTTTTTGCAAATAAAATTTATTTAATCTCTACACACCCAACTCTTCCGCCTGCATTTCCTGTAGGCTGTGTTTGATAATCGTCTTTTCCGGCATGGATGATCAGACCTTTACTCATAATATTTTTGGCTTCTTCCGGACAATCCAAACACCATTTATCAGTTTTAAAAGTCAATTTTGCCTTCCCTTCATGATCAGCAACGAGATTTCCAATATCACCCATGTGAAAGTGTGCATTTCCCCATTTTCCATGGTCAGATTTTGACGGATTCCAGTGTCCGCCAGCAGATTCTGCGGTTGGTGATGAGCAATCTCCCTTTTCATGAATGTGTACAGCGTGAATTCCGGGAGTAAGATGGGTCACATTCAGATTCAAAACGACATCATTGCCTTTTTGAGTAAATTCTGCGGTTCCTTCTGTTTTGGTCCCGCTTTTTGATGAAATATTGTAGGTTTTACTTGAACTGCAAGATGCTGCCAATAGAGTACAGCCCGTCAAAAATGTTAATGTCTTTAGTTTCATAGATAATATTTTAGGGAGTTTAAAAACTGTTCAGTACAAAAATATGACCATTCAGTATAAAAAATGATGAGGTTTAAACAAGGTGGTTTAATTTTGAGGTCAAACTACAAGACATGAATAACAGTATTTGGAGAATCATATTTCTCGTTTCTTTTTTTTCATTTATTCTAAGCTTTTCTCAGACAAAAATTACAGGAAAAGTCACTTTTAAGAATAAAGGCGTTAGTGAAATCAACGTGACCTTAAAAGACACTTATGATGGTGCAACAACAAATTCAGAGGGATATTTTTCTTTTGAAACTTCAGAAAAAGGAAATCATATATTGTCTTTTGTTCACCCGAAGTACAGCGAGATTGAAAAACCGATTCTGATAGAAGATAAAGATCTATCGATTAATGCAGAATTGAAAGAGCAGATTAATGAGATTGATGCCGTAGTGGTTTCTGCAGGATCAATTGAAGCCAGCGACAAAAAAAGAGCAACCGCTCTGCTGAGTCCGATAGATATTTATACAACCGCCGGAGCAGATGGGCAAATATCTTCAGCTTTAAACTTTCTTCCCGGTGTACAGAAAGTAGGAGAAACAGAAGGACTTTTCGTTCGTGGCGGAACAGGTTCCGAAACTAAGATTTTTATGGACGGAAGTTTGATCAATAATTATTTCTCCAATTCAGTACCCGGAATTGCAGGAAGAGACCGCTTCAATACCTCTCTCTTTAAAGGAAATGTCTTTTCTAGCGGCGGATATTCAGCTTTGTACGGGCAGGCTCTTTCCGGAGCTTTACTATTAGAAAGTGTAGACCTTCCAGATCAGAGTTCTTATGATTTTGGGGTGTCACCGATATTTTTGAGCGGAAGTTTCCAGAAATTAAGTGATGACAAAAACTATTCGTATGGCGCAACTGCCGGATATTCTATGCTTGGTCTGATGCAGGATGTTTTTAATTTCAACACCAATTTCATCGATGCTCCAAAAGGTTTCAACGGAGATGCCAATTTTAGATTGAAAACAAAATCAGGCGGATTTTTCAAATATTACGGAATGTACGACAGCAATAAAATGGGTGTGAAAACCGAAAGTTTGGAACCTGAATATGATTTCGCTTTAATAAGATTAAAAGGAAAAAATACGTATCATAATATATCTTTCAAGCAAAAATTCGGAAAATATCTCCTGAATGCAGGAACGTCTTATTCCTATAATCAGTCAGATTTGAATTTCTCAACAGAAAATAATGAAGTTGAATCTGGAAAAACACAGCTACTGAATAACGGAAATTATATAAACTTTAAAGCAGTTGTCGATAGGAAAATCAACAGAATAAGTGCTTTGAGAGGCGGTTTTGAATTCAACAACACAAGCGAAAAACTGAATTTTGGAGAAGTTAATAAGAATTATAACGATCTTATCTCTGCAGCATTTATAGAAACAGATTTGGGATTCAGCAATCATCTGTCGGCAAAAATTGGAGTAAGAGCAGAAAACTCATCGTATCTGAATAAGAATAATATAGCACCCCGTTTTGCTTTAGCCTATCGCTTTGCTAAAGACTGGACCACCTCTTTCGCTTACGGATTGTTCTATCAAAATCCTGAAAGTAAATATATAAACTCATCTGCAAGATTGGGCTTCCAACAGTCACAACATTTTATTTTTCAGGTTCAGAGATCAACAGAAGGAAGAAGTCTGAGATTGGAAGCATTTTATAAAAAATATGATGATTTGATAAAAACCCAGAATATCATACCGGATGCTGATCAGAATCAGCAGGTTCAGGATGCTTTCAATAATAACGGAAACGGTTTTGCGAAAGGTATAGAATTGTTCTGGAGAGATAAAAAGACTTTTGAAAATATTGATTACTGGATCAGTTATTCTTTCTTAGATTCCAAAAGAGATTTTCTGAATTATCCTGTGAGTTTAAAACCTAATTTCGCAGCAGAACACACCTTTTCTGCAGTCGCAAAAAGATTTTTCCCAGATTGGAAAACCGGAATCAATCTTTCCTACACGTATGCAAAAGGTCGGCCTTATTATGATATTATCACCCAAGATAATAAAAACATGATCCGGAATGAAGGAAGGCTGAAAGACTACAATGCATTAAATGTAAGCATCAATTATCTTCCAAATCTTGGTAAAAAAGAGGCAAAAGCGTTTACTATCTTTGTTTTAAGCGTATCGAATGTTTTAGGAACAAAAAATGTTTACGGATATAATTTCTCGCAAGACGGATCAAGAAGTTCATCTGTTGTTCCGCCGGTTAATACTTTTGTTTTTGTCGGAATGTTTATCAGCTTCGGAGTAGACAAAACTCAGGATGCAATTAATAACAATCTTTAATAATTTAACAATAAATAATAACATCAAAAATTTAAAATCATGAAAAAACATCTTTTAAGCTTTGCTTTAGTTATGGTGAGTTTAGTATCATTTGCTCAGTCTAGTTATGAAAAAATAATGACTGAAAAAATTTCTAAAATAGAGAACTGTAAAACCGCTGAAGAATTCCAGACTCTTGCTAACGATTTTCAGAGAATTGCCGACAAAGAAAAAGGGAAGTGGCAGCCGAATTATTATACTGCATTTTCGTACATCCAAAAAGGAAGATTGCTGATGAGGGAAGGCAAAACACAGGATTTGGACGAAATAGCAGATCAGGCGCAGAAATTTGTAGATGGCGCAGAAAATGCCGATAAAAACAATTCTGAAATACATCTTTTGCAAAAAATGATTTATTCGTTAAAAATGATGGTCAATCCTCAGGAAAGGTACATGACTTTCGGGATGAAAGCCCAGGAAGAATTGAATACTGCTGAAAAATTAAATCCAAACAACCCAAGAGTCATTCTGATCAAAGCAGAAGATATCTACTTCACACCAGAACAATACGGAGGAAGTAAAACAAAAGGTATTGAGCTGTTTAAACTCGCATTAGACAAATACAATTCTTTTCAGCCAAAAACTACGCTAGATCCTAATTGGGGTAAGTCTGAAGCGGAATATTTTATCAATTCAGACCAAGGAAAATAATTAGAAATATTTGAGCCTTCCTAAATTATTATGGAAGGCTTTTCCGGCTCAGGAATTAAAACGCACCACTCGGCAATAAATAATTTTTGCTGAAAATATTTGAATTACTTTTGAATCAGAAAAACTGAACAATGAAACGTAAAGATTTTATCATATTAATGTGGATCTCGCTGGGAACTTCGATTTTCTTTTTTTTTGCTCTCACCAATGATAAAACGATTGAGAACTTCTTAATTACGATACTCATTTCCGCAATGTATTCATTTCTTTTAGGGGCGGGAAATGGCTTAATCAATGATTTTTTAAACAAAAAATTTCCCTGGTCTGAAGCAACTACAAAAAGAGCGGTCATCAGTATTATTTCTATACTTATTGCCAATACCATTTTGGTGTATTTCTGTAATTACATGAATTTTGTGGTTTTTCAGAAAGCAGTTTCTCCACAGGAATATTTTTCGGGTAAATATAATTTTATCAACTGGTTTACGATCAATATTGCGTTGTTGATCTCCGCTTTTCTGCACGCAAAAGGATTTATGGAAGAACTGAAGAAAACTTCCAAAAAAGAAGTGGTAGAGCAGAAACTCATTGCCAAATCTGCGAATGCACAGTTTGAAAGTTTAAAAAATCAGCTCGATCCTCATTTTCTTTTTAACTCGTTAAATGTTTTGAGCTCATTAATTGAGGAAAACCCCCATCAGGCGCAGAAATTTACTGCTTCTATGTCAAAGATTTACCGTTATGTTCTTGAACAGAAAGATAAAGAATTGGTTACCATAGAAGACGAAATAGAATTTGCAAAAACGTATTGCGATTTACTCAAAACAAGGTTTGAAAACAGTGTCAATTTTATTTTTGACATCAATAAAGATGATTTGCAGAAATTTGTGGTTCCTCTTTCACTGCAATTGCTGTTAGAAAACTGCATCAAACATAATTTGGCAACATCATCAAGACCTTTATTGATAAAAATTTTCACCGAAGGAGACGTGTTGTGTATTGAAAACAATCTGCAAATTCGTGAGCAGATCAAAGAAAGTGCAGGAATTGGCTTGGCAAATATCGTACAGCGGTATTCTCTGCTTACGGAGAGAAATGTTTTTATAGAAAAATCTGAAGATTATTTTAAAGTAAAGCTTCCTGTGCTTAATGATAAACCCAATGTTGTTGCCCATTTAATGGAGGAAGATAATCATGCGTACGACAGAGCAAAGAAAAGGATGAAAGAAATAAAAAGTTTTTACGGAAATCTTATTTCTTATTGTATAATTATTCCTTTTCTGATTGTTTTAAATTTAATTACATCTCCCAAAAACCTCTGGTTTTATTGGCCAATGTTGGGTTGGGGAATTGGTATTGCAGCGCACGGAATGGGAACTTTTGCAGTGGGGAAAAATTGGGAAGAGAGAAAAATAAGAGAAATTTTAGAAAAACAAGATAAAAATGGAAGATTATAACAAACGCCACATCCGTTATCGTGAGGCGGAAAGAAAAGTGAAAAAAATTAAAGGATTTTATACACATGCTATGGTGTATTTTTTCGTCAATATTTTTATTGCTGGTGCAAAAGCTCTTGATTTGGATCCGGGAGAAAAGTACTGGGAATGGGATTTGTTGAAGCTTCCTCTTTTGTGGGGGATTGGTCTGGCTGCACACGGATTGAGTGTTTTCTTACCAGCAATGATATTCGGCAGCGACTGGGAAGAAAAGAAAATAAAAGAACTAATGGATAAAAATAAATAAGAATTCAGCTTAAATTAAATCCCCATTTCGCCAGAGTCGGGATTTTTGCTGTTCAGTACACAAAACCTACCGTTCGGTCATATAAAGTTGAAGTGAATCTGTTTCCTGACCTAAATTTGACTCAAGAAAAACAAATAAATATCAATTTTAAAAAAATCATTATCATGGAAAATCAATCATTCAACAAAGAAAATTCAGCGTACGAAAAAGCAGCTAAAAGAGTAAAAGATCTGAAAGGATTTTACGGAAATCTGACTTCGTATTGCTTGGTCATTCCGTTTTTATTGATTCTGAATCTGTTGACTTCACCGGAACGTTTGTGGTTTTACTGGCCAATGTTAGGTTGGGGATTGGGGATTGCAATACACGCAATCGGAACTTTCGGAATTGGTAAGGACTGGGAAGAGAAAAAAATAAAAGAATTGATGGAACAGGAAAAGAAAAATTCAAAAACATTTTAATGATAATTTTAAAAACTTACCCATATGAATTACAACAATGCACAACAAAGAGTAAAAGACCTGAAATCATTTTATAAAAACTGCTTATGGTTTGCGATTGTAGCGACAATCATATTCATTAGAAGATTGGTTAAGAGTGGAGATTGGTCTCAATCTCTTTTTAGCGGATCAGTTATTTTAATGGTTTGAGCAATCATTTTGACGGTAAAAGCAGTGAAATTATTTGTTCTCAACACCGAATGGGAAAACAGGGTTTTGGAAAAAGAACTTGGTAAAGAGAAAAAGCCAATTAATTTTCAGAACTAAAAAGATTTTATTTACTTTTATTTTCAGCTAAAAACCAAACTCAATGATTAGAACGGTCATCATAGAAGACGAAAAACCAGCAGCAAGAAAATTGGAAAGAATGTTGGCTCTTTTCCCTGAATTACAATTGGTTGCGAACCTCGAATCTGTGGAAGATGCTGTGCAGTGGTTCTCTGAAAATGACCATCCGCAACTTATTTTCTCAGATATTGTTTTAGGTGACGGGCTTTCTTTTGATATTTTTGAGAAAATTTCTACAAAAGCTTTCATTATTTATACAACTGCTTTTGACCAATATACTTTAAAAGCCTTCAAACTAAACAGTATTGATTACCTTCTGAAACCAATCATGGATGAAGACTTAGCCGGAGCAATTGAAAAATTTAAATCATTTCTGCCTTCTGATCAATCTGTCAACTCGCAGGAAATCAAGCAGCTTATTAAAAAGGAAAAAAGCATTTTATCAAGAGTTTTGGTAAAAATAGGATACAACTTAAAAATTGTTCAGACGCATGAGGTAAGCTGTTTTTTCAGTGAAAATAAAATTGTTTATCTCCAGACACAGGAACGATCTTATCCTTCAGATTTCACTTTGGATGAGCTTGAGGATGTTCTGGATGACAAGAAATTTTTCAGAGTAAACCGGCAATTTATCATCAATTCAGATTATATCAAAAACATTCATACTTCCCCAAACTACAAAATTGAAATGGAATTTCAGCCGCAGGAAGCAATTACGATAAGCCGTGACCGCGTGAAAGATTTCAAAGATTGGCTAGTAAGCTAGCTTAGAGAAAAGAAAAATAGAAAAAAAGGAATACTTCTTGGCTTCAAAAAATAAATTTCAAATTCCGAAACGAGGAAACCATCAACTATCTGTAATCTATTCGGTTGGCTTCTGTGTCTTCAAGCTGTTTTATAATTGATTTGGGTATCTCATCGCTGTCAATCGGAAAACTGATAGAATCTGGAATATAGTTTTTTCTGTCTGCTTTTTGAAAGATCTCGAACAAAGCAATCGGTTCCTGATTAAAACTGATACAAGTACTTATAAAATGCAATTCGTGAAGCTTATACTCCGGATTTTTCAGCTTTTCTTTGATGTCTTTTATTCTTGAAATAAAATGACGTTGCCGTATAAACGTATTGCTGTTCATAATGATAAAAATATAATCTGAGTACGCCGTCACTTTACCAAAATACTTGTGACGGTCACCACCGCTTCTTTCAACGAAATATTCACCGGTGGTTTCAGATTTATAAATTTCTGTTGCAGAACGCCAAATTCTGTCTTCTTTTGTTTGTAAAGGGTTCTCCGGAAGATTTCTGTTGTAAGAGTACCAGCAACCGACCAGTTTGTCAAGCAATTCCGTATTCTGTTTCACATTGTACATATCAATTTTCAGATCATTAAAATTAAAGGCTTCCGTATTTGAATTGATGAAATCGATATAATTTGAATAACCTAATACTTTGACAATCAGGCTTAATTTTGCCAGGTTTGGTTTGCTTGAAATTGAATTTTCGTTTTGATAATATTTCTTTAATTTATTGATAATGAGATGTTCATATAGATAATTTGAACCTAACAAAACGGGTTTTTTCCTGATGTTTTTTTCTGCACTTTCATTGGTAATGAGTTCGTTAATTTCTTCAACAATGTATGACCATTCGGTTTTTGAGACATCTTCCCAATGGTTTTTCTTTAAAAAATGCAGACTTAGGAAATTCATTAATTTCTCCAGATGCAAAATGTCTTCTTTTTTCATTACTATATTTTAAGACTAATATAAGTTTTTTTTAATACTTAAAAATACCGTTGTAAGACTTTTATATTTTCAATCAATGCCATATTTGAATAGAAATAAAAGTTAAAACAATGGAAACAAAAATCTTATTACAAAATGATCCGCTTTGGAACAGACTTCAGAATTTTTCTTTGGACACTCCAAATGTTGATTTTCCTTTCTCAAAAAAACTCGCAAAAGAAGAAAACTGGAGTTCAAATTTTACTCAAAAAGCTATTGAAGAGTATAAAAAGTTTGTTTATCTGTGTTGCACTTTGCCCAATGGAGCTTCGCCGAGTGATATCGTAGATAAAGTATGGCATATGCACCTGATGTACACTCAAAATTACTGGGAAGAATTCTGCCCGAATATTTTACAACAAAAATTACATCATCATCCTTCAAATGGAGGTTATGAAGAGAAAATAAAACACACAAACTGGTTTGAAGATACGTTGACCAGTTATTATGAAGTTTTCAGAGTAAAAGCTCCGGATGATATTTGGTTAGATAAAAAAGGAAAGCTAAAAAGGAAATTATGGTTAAACGCCTTCAAAGTTTCATTTGTTCTTTCGGGAATCCTTATTTTAATTTCCTGTTCAGATCAGGTGAGTGACTTTCTGACCAACCTACTTATAATAATTCCTTTACTATTTCTGGCAATATTTTTCCTTTCAAAAATTTTTAGCAAAAAGAATGATCCAAAAAATCAAAATCAGCATGACGGCGGAGACAGTGGTTATGTTGGAGGTTGCGGCAGTGACCATTCATCAGGTGACAGCAGCTCTTGCGGAAGCAGTTGTGGCGGCGGCTGTGGTGGCTGTGGTGGCGGAGATTAACTTAGTTAAATAATATGAAAAAAATAATCACGCACACAATTCCGGTTTTGGTAAGTTTTGTATGGCTTATGATAAATCATGAAAGTTTCAATCCGATTTCCTTGAGAGGACCTCATTTTTTAACATTTTACTTAATCCTAATTTTCGGATTCTACGCTTCAATTCTGATTTTAAAAGTATTCAAGGAAGACGTTTCTAAAACAACGTATTATTTTATGATTTCAATTTTCATTTTAGGAATTATAAAACTATTTCGGGGAATATTCTTAGGAAAACCTGTCGGGTTTTTAATACTGATTTTAATTTTAGAATTCATTGTTATATTGTTTATTAATCCGAATAACCTAAAGTTTAAATTGAAATAATAGAGTAAATATTGTTTTAAAAATAAACCCGAAACAGAACGCTTCGGGCTTATCTATTTATCAATACATTTTTACTTTTCTTCTTTTTCATTGCTGGTTGTGTATCCATATTTTTTACATACGAAATAAGTAATTGCCAAAAGAATAAAGCTCAAAATTAGATGAGATTTTTCAGGATGAACAATCGCCTGATAAAGGTTATATCCGAACAGTGCAGAAACAATCGAAATTAAAATGTTGTTGGTATAAGCGTACTGGTTTTTTAAAGAAGTTTTCATAATGATATTTTTTAATTGTTATTTACTGGGTATGTATCACAATTCCAAATATGTTACACAAAAAATAAAAGTCCGGAAAAATTTATTTCCAGACTTTCTTATAATAAATGAATGCTTACATTTTTGGTATCGAAAAACTATTTCATCAAACTGATATTCGTAAGACCTCCGTCAGCCAGAATTTCTGTTCCGACGATAAATGATGACTCATCTGAGGCTAAAAATACCGCAGCATTTCCGATTTCAGAAGGCAAACCTTGTCTTCCGATCGGTGTGATGTCTCTCCAGAATTTGTTTCACTTTTTCCAAATGTTCTTCCGGCACCATTTTACCGAAAACCGGTGTGTCAATAGAACCGGGTGAAAGTGCATTTACTCTAATTTTTCGGGGTAATAAATCTAGTGAGAGACCTTTTGCCAATGAAATGACCGCTGCTTTTGCCGCCGCATAAATTGCCATTCCAGGTGCAGCACGATGCGCTGCACTTGAGCCGATCAGGATCACTGAAGCTCCATCGTTGAGGTAGGGAAGTGCTTTTTGTACAGTAAAATAGGAGCTTTTTAAATTTAATTCCATGTATTTATCATAGCTTTCTTCCGTCACTTCGTCAATAGTTCCCATCGCAACGCCATCAACAACGCCTCCTGCATTCACAACCAATACATCAATTTTGCCAAATTTTTCGAACGTCTGCTTAAAAGTATTTTCTAAATCTTCAAGATTGGTCACATCCCCTGCAATGCCTATAAATTCTTTGCCTAAAGCTTCTACCGAACTATTTAGAGTATTCTTATTTCTTCCGATAATTGCACCTACAGTGCCTTCATTTTTAAAAGCTTCAGCGATTCCAAATCCGATACCGCTGTTTCCACCTGTAATGACGGCTACTTTATTCTTTAGTCTGTTCATTTTTTAAATTTTAATAATTAAAAGCCATAAACTCCACCAGAAACGGCAATTTGTTCGCCCGTGATCCACCCTGCATCTTCAGAAGCAATAAATACGGCGACCTTTGCGATATCTTCTGGCTGTCCGGTACGTCCAAGTGGCGTGTTGGATACAAATTGAGCTTCGGCTTCGCTACCGATAAATCCGGCACTGTGAGAACCTTCTGTTTCTACAATACCTGGTAAAATAGAATTGATGCGGATATTTCTGCCCGCAAATTCTTTTGAAAGCGCAACCGTAAATGCATCTAATGCAGTCTTCGTAGCAGAATATACCGAACCTGTTGGCAAAGGTGATCTGCTAGCTCCTGAACTGATATTGATGATGTTTCCACCATTCTCGCCAAACATTTTCAAAGCTGACTGAATCGCGAAAATAGATCCTAAAACATTGATATTAAATTGTTGGTGAAATGTTTCTGCTGATACCTGTTCGATAGGCTCATAATTATAAATCCCGGCGTTATTTACCAAAATATCCAGTGTGCCAAAAGCTTTTTTCGTTTCGTCAAAAAGTCTGATGACATCTTCTTGTTTTGAAACATCTCCTTGCAAGGCAATTGCAGTTCCTCCATTTTTCGTAATCTCGTTGATTACTTTGTCGGCATCTTCCTTACTTGATGCGTAGTTCACAATTACTTTTGCTCCTTCTGCGGCAAAATATTTTGCGATAGAGGCACCTATTCCTTTTGAAGCGCCTGTAACTACGGCTACTTTGTTTTTTAATCTGTCCATTGTTTTATATATTATAAAATTCTGATACAAAATTATTACCTTTTAATTTATTTTGGTAACTTTGTAACGAAAAGTAACAGTAACAACGGAGTAACGTTGTAACATAAAAGTAACTACCTATGAGTTGTCAACCACGTAAGGAAGAACAGCATAAAAAAGAAATAATGGCTGTGCAGGATTCTATGGATGCATTGCACGGGAAATGGAAAATCTCCATTATATCTTCAATTTGTTATTACAATAAAAGAAGGTTTTCTGATATTCTGAACGATGTAGTCGGGATTTCAAACAAGATGCTGAGCAAAGAGCTGAAAGAATTGGAAATTAATAAACTGATTAAAAGAACAGTCTTGGATACCCAACCGATTACGGTGCAATACGAACTTACTGCACATGGTAAGTCTCTGCAGACCATCATCAATAATTTAAGAGATTGGGGAATAAAACACAGACAAGAAATTATTGGAAATGATTCAGAAATATTGAATCATACAGAAGCCGACAATACTTTGATTCCCAATAATGTTTAAGCTTTGCTATTTTAAAATTTAATTATAAAAAAGATAAAAGAAAAAGACCTGTAAAAAGGTCTTTTTCAATTTCATATTACGAAATCACTCCGCTTCCGATTAATTCATCATCGATATACCATGATGCAAATTGTCCTTCTGCAATCGCTGATTGAGGATTTTCAAACTCCATGTAAAAAGCATTTTCAAACTGATAAATTACAGCTTTCTGAAGTTCCTGTCTGTAACGGAATCTTCCCAAAATTTCCATTGATTCTCCGTTTTGTAGTCGTAGATCTTCCCGTACCCAATGCAACTCAGAATTGTCGATCTTCAAAGCTTTTTTGTGCAATCCCGGGAAACTGTGGCTTTCGCCAACGAAAATAATATTGTTTTCCATATCTCTGGAAACAATAAAACAGCTTTCTTTGTGACCACCAATTCCCAAACCTTTGCTTTGACCGATTGTGAAAAACTGTGCTCCCTGATGTTTTCCGATTACTTTTCCGTCAGATTTTTTATAATTTATTTTTCTGCTTAAAAATTCTAATTCTTCTTCTTTAGAGGTGAAATTGGGTATTTCCTGAGAAAATAAAGGTGAATCTTTGAAAATTTCTACAATCTCACCTTCTTTCGGAACCAACTGCTGCTGTAAAAACTGTGGCAAACTTACTTTCCCAATAAAACATAAACCTTGAGAATCTTTTTTATCAGCAGTTACCAAGCCAATTTCCTTGGCGATTTCTCTTACCTGTGGTTTTGTCAGCTCACCAATAGGAAATAAGGCTTTCGACAATTGATCTTGGTTTAACTGACAAAGGAAATACGACTGATCCTTATTATTGTCTTTTCCGGCTAACAAATGGAAAATCTCTTTTCCATTTTCGTCAATAGTAGAATCTACTCTTGCATAATGTCCCGTTGCCACTTTATCAGCACCCAACGACATTGCCGTCTTCATAAAAACATCAAATTTCACTTCTCTGTTGCACAAAACATCAGGATTGGGAGTTCTTCCTTTCTGATATTCTTCAAACATATAATCTACAATTCTTTCCTTGTAAAGCTCGCTCATATCAATCACCTGAAACGGAATTCCCAATTTCTGGGCAACCATTAAGGCATCATTGCTATCCTCAATCCAAGGGCATTCATCTTCCAAAGTCACCGATGCATCGTTCCAGTTTCTCATAAAAAGAGCCACTACTTCATGACCTTGCTGTTGTAGCAAATATGCTGTTACGCTGGAATCTACACCTCCCGATAATCCTACTACTACTTTCATACTATTTATGATAAAGTTTTTATCTTTATCTTAACGAGTGCAAAATTACAATAATCCTTTTTGCGAAAAAAATCATAATTTAGAAATTGATAAAAACGATTTTGTATGAAAAAATTATCTTTTGTATTGATGCTGATGCTTTCTGTATCTGCATTTTCTCAGGTTTCTGTAGGAACACCAACTTCGGAGTCTAATAAATGGACTTTCGGTGGTGGAGTTGGTCTTGGTTTCGGAAACAATTCTTATTTTAATCTTCAGGTTGCACCCAGAGTGGGTTACAGGATTACCAATGATTTGGAAGCGGGCTTAATCGGAAGCGTTTCCTGGCAGACTTCAGACTTTTATAAATCTACGATGTTTGGATTGGGACCATTTGTAAATTATTATTTTGCAAGATCTTTCTTTGTAAGCGGAAATTTGCAGCATTTTTTCGCAAACTATGAAGATAAGATTTATGATTTTAAAAATAATCAACAGGAAACAGCGCTTTATTTAGGTGGTGGATATATGCAGCAAATCGGGAATAATTCTTTTATGCAAATCGGTTTGATGTACAATGTTTTGTATAAAGAAAACAGCAGTATGTTTTCCGGTGGACTGATCCCGACTGTTGGTTTTGTCGTAGGACTTTAGAAAGTTCCCAAAGATCGCTAAAATTTACCTTTTGTGTTATAAGCAAAAAGTTAAAAAACAATGATATATACAATTGATAGAGCAAATCTTATTTCCGAACAACTTAAAAAATTTACAACTGGGTATACTCATCACGTTGTTGGACATTATTCGAACATTCACTTTTGGATTGGTGAAGTAAAAGAGGCATTAAACGCAATTGACAATCATAAAAAACGATTTGACAAAATGTATGATTCTCAAAAAGAGTGGATAGAAGAACATGGTACTAGTTTACATGGTTTTTGTCCTATTTGTGGTGGAAAATGTGAGTTTAGTGAAGGGAAACCAATATTGCCAAAGTTCAAATATAAAACTGAATTGGTAGACGCAAGAAAAGACTTAGTTGATTCAGCATATTATTTTCTGATTCGTTGTTTTAATATAGAACTTTTAACTTATGAAGAATTAAAAGAAAGTTTAACTTAATCGGAACAAGTATTGACCCAAAAGATTTGAATAAGTAAATACAGTACAATAAGTATTTGTTCTATCTAAGAAAGTTATTTCTAAAGTAAACATTTGTGCATTTATCAACCTACCTTTTCAAATCCCAAAAACGAAAATTATATGTAATTTAAGAAAAACGAGATTGTATTTGAAAATTACTAAAAGCATCTGCTAACTAATGGCTCTCGCAGATTTTGCTAGTCTTACGCATTCTTACCAATGTCATCCGTGAAATCTAAGTTATCTGTGGGCATTAATAAAAAAAGCATCGGGAAATTCCCGATGCTTTTATAATTTATTTTAAATTAATTATTAAGATTTCTCAACAGCAGACTTTTTCGTCTTCTGAGATTTTCCTTCTAACCCATCTTTAGCTTCATTTAAATCTAAAGTTACCGTTTCGCCTTCAGATAATTGTTTGTTAACCAGCATTTCAGCCAATAGATCTTCAATATATTTCTGAATTGCTCTCTTCAACGGTCTTGCACCGAAATCTTTATCCCAGCCTTTTTCAGAGATGAAATCTTTAGCTTCAGTAGTTAAATCTACTTTATAACCTAATTTTTCAAGTCTTGAATACAATTTACCCAATTCAATATCAATGATTTTAGAAATATCATTTCTTTCAAGCGAGTTGAAAATCACAATATCGTCAATTCTGTTCAGGAATTCAGGAGCAAATGCTTTCTTAAGAGCATTTTCAATCGTACTTCTTGTTCTTGAATCTGAGTTTGATTTCTTCGCATTAGTACCAAATCCTACACCATCTCCAAAATCTTTAATATCTCTGGTTCCTATATTTGAAGTAAGGATGATAATTGTATTTCTAAAATCAATTTTTCTACCTAGACTGTCTGTAACGTGACCTTCATCTAAAATTTGCAACAAGATATTGAACACATCAGGATGCGCTTTTTCAATCTCATCCAAAAGAACGACTGCATAAGGTTTTCTTCTTACTGCTTCTGTCAGTTGCCCACCTTCTTCGTATCCAACGTATCCCGGAGGCGCACCAACTAGCCTAGAAACAGCGAATTTCTCCATGTATTCACTCATGTCAATTCTGATCAATGCTTCATCAGAATCGAAGAGTTCCCTTGCCATTACTTTTGCAAGCTCGGTTTTACCAACACCTGTTGTTCCTAAGAAAATGAATGTTCCAATCGGTCTGTTCGGATCTTTCAATCCGGCTCTGTTTCTTTGGATGGCTTTTACCACCTTTTTCACAGCATCTTCCTGACCAATCACTTTTCCGTTCAGGTTACTATCCATTCCGGCAAGTTTATCAAGCTCGTTTTTACCAACTTTAGTTACCGGCACACCGCTCATCATAGAAACTACTTCAGCCACACTCTCTTCAGATACGGTTTCTTTTTTCTCCTTCACGTCTTTATCCCATTTATCCTGGGCAGAATTCAACTCCATCTGCAAACGCTCCTCTTCATCTTTCAGCTTTCTTGCTTCCAGATAATCCTGGGCTTTTACGGCTTTCTGTTTCAGTTCTTTGATGTCTTCAATTTTCTTTTCAAAATCAATGATTTCGGTAGGTACTTTCATGTTTTTGATATAAACACGAGATCCTGCTTCATCCATTGCATCAATCGCTTTGTCTGGTAAAAACCGGTCTGTAATGTATCTTGATGTCAAATTGACACAGGCAAGAATTGCTTCCTCTGTATACACAACGTTGTGATGCTCTTCGTACTTATCTTTGATCTGGTTCAAAATCTGAATGGTTTCCTCAATATTGGTAGGCTCTACCATTACTTTCTGGAATCTTCTTTCTAAAGCACCGTCTTTCTCAATATACTGACGATATTCGTCAAGCGTTGTGGCACCAATACATTGAATTTCTCCTCTTGCCAAAGCAGGTTTAAACATATTGGAAGCATCTAAACTTCCAGTAGAACTTCCTGCGCCAACAATTGTATGCAGCTCGTCGATGAATAAAATCACGTCACGGTTCTTTTCAAGTTCCGTCATGATCGCTTTCATTCTTTCTTCAAACTGTCCACGGTATTTTGTTCCGGCAACTAAACTCGCCAAATCCAGCGTGATGACTCTTTTACCGAAAAGAACTCTCGAAACTTTCTTTTGCTGAATTCTTAAAGCCAGACCTTCAGCAATGGCAGATTTACCAACACCCGGTTCACCAATCAACAACGGATTGTTCTTCTTTCTTCTTGATAAAATCTGAGAAACTCTTTCGATTTCTTTCTCACGACCGATTACAGGATCTAATTTTCCGTCTCTCGCCAAAGAAGTCAAATCTCTACCAAAGTTATCCAATGTAGGCGTTTTACTTTTCGCAGAACCTAAATTTCCTGTAGGCTTTCTCATCTGCTCAAATTCTTCTCTGTCATCATCATCATCGTAAGCCGAGTTTTGAGGGGTCTGACCAGAATTTTTCAGCATCGTCTGATATTCTCTTGAAACTCCTTCATAATCAATGTCGTAAGCCCCTAAAATACTTGAAGTAGGATCCTCATATTTATATAAAATGCCCAAAAGCAAGTGAACGGTATTGATCTCGTTGCTTTTATATTGTCTGCATTCTAGTTCTGCACGTTTAATGGAATGATCTGCCATTTTGGTGAAAGAAATATTGGTAACCTCCTCAGAAATAGGATTTAGACTTGCTGTATTTAAAGTTTCAATTTTTCTTCTGATTTGTGTTAAATCGGCATTAAGCCCTTGAAGGATTTCTTTTGCAGAGTTTTCTGTTTTTATAATACCTAAAAGTAGATGTTCTGTATTAAGAAATTCACTTTTCAGCCGCTTAGCTTCATTTTTGCTTTGTTTGAACACTTGGCTCAAACCTTGTGAAAACTTATAATCCATAATATATCTCGTTAGAATAAAAGCAACATTACTTTTATTCATTATCTAAATTACAAATATTTTACCAAAAAACAATTAATGACTTTATGGCAGATAAAAGTTTTTTATCTTGCTGAAAATGACTAAGTTTGTTATTCTCAAATTATTCTCATGAGCTCCGAGATTGCTACTTATATCGGCTATGCCGCCTCACTTTTCATTATTTTAAGTTTTATACTTAAAGATTTAAAAAAAATCAGAATCATCAATCTGATAGGGTGTATCTGTTTTGTCATCTACGGAATTTTCAGCGGAATGCTTTGGCCGGTGATCATTCCAAATGCAATTATCTGTTTTGTGCAGATTTATCATTTACTGACTGCAAAGAAAAAATGAGGGCTCGAAAAAAAATTTTAACTTCTGCATTCAGTAATCTCTATACTGACCAAAGAATTGAAAAAGTCTGCAGAACATTGCTTGAAAACGGATATGAAGTTGAATTAATTGGCAACAATTGGGGTGGAGAGGAAAAAATGACCCGTCCGTATCCTTTTTCCAGAATTAATATTATTTCTAAAACTTTAAAAACTGCTTATTTTGAATTCAATTGGAAATTATACCAGGAACTCAAGAAAAAAGCTGATCAAAACACGATTTTACACGCCAATGACTTGGATGCATTGCTGCCCAATTATCTTTTAGCGAAGCAATTCAATATTCCTTTGATATTTGACAGTCATGAGATTTTTTCAGAAATGCCGGCGATTCAGGGCAAAATGTCTCAAAAATTATGGCGTTATCTGCAAAATAAGATCATTCCTAATTTGAAATTCATGATTACGGCAAGCGGAAGTTATGCAAAGTGGTTTCAGAATAAATATGGAATTGAGCCTGTTGTCGTACAAAATGCTCCCAGAAAAATTGATTTTTCAGTAGAAATACCAAACAACAATCCGAAAATAATTTTATATCAAGGTGCAATCAATCCTTTTCGTGGTATTGATAAAGCCATTTTGGCAATGCATCATCTTGATAATGTTATTTTTAAAATTGCCGGTGATGGTCCAAAGAAAAGAGAATATGAAGATTTAGTTTTAAAAGAAAATCTTCAAAGTAAAGTTCAGTTTTTGGGTAAATTATTACCGGATGATTTAAGAAAAATCACATTAACAACTGATCTGGGAATGAGTATTGAAGAAAACGGTGGTGAAAGTTATGAATTTTCGCTTCCTAATAAAGTTTTAGATTGTATTCAGGCAAGAGTTCCTTTAATACTGTCTCCACTTCCGGAAATGCTGAATATTAAAAATCAATTTAATATTGGTGAAATTATTAAGAATCATCAGCCGGAAAATATTGCAGCAGCAATCTGTTTAGTTTTAAAAAAAGGAAGACATAATTATCAATCTGAATTGGAAAAAGCTTCCGAAATTCTTTGCTGGGAAAATGAAGAAATAAAATTGCTGGAAGTTTTTGAGAAAGCATCGTATGATTTTAAATCGTTTAATAGTGCTAAATTTAAAACGGATACGTAAAACTCTTCTTCCAATAGTAAAAAGGACTATAACTTGTATTTCGAAAATAAGCGAAGCGGCTCTGTTTGTCTTAAAATATTATCAAACCTTTCAAAAAAATCTTGTCTAACCCTGCGTTAAAAAATATTTAAATAACAAAGAATATTTTTTCCATCTTAAATCTGTCATAAATTATCTTTTTAAAATTGGTTATCTTTGCATAAAGAAAGTAGAAATGACCATAAAAGAAAATCAGCAGGAACTTATCGACGAATTTGCATTTCTTGAAGACTGGGAACAGAAATATGAGTACATCATTGATTTGGGTAAAGAACTGAAAGGACTTCCGGACGACAAAAAATCTGATGATAATCTGATCAAAGGTTGTCAAAGTAAAGTGTGGATTGATGCTGAATACAAAGATGGAAAACTTTTTTTCAACGCAGATTCTGACGGAATTCTTCCAAAAGGAATTGTTTCTTTGCTGGTGAGCATTTACAGCGGTCATTCTACTCAGGAAATCCTTGATTCTGATTTTGATTTTATTTCTAAAATTGGCTTGCAGGAATTTTTATCACCTTCCAGAGCTAACGGACTGATGGCAATGACCAAGCAGATCAAATTCTACGCAGTCGCATACCAGCTGAAATCTTAGTAGTGATCAGAATTTTAGCATATCGTTTTTCCGCTTTTGGTGATGTCGCTATGACGGTGCCGGTTTTTCGTGAGTTTCTTGAGCAAAATCCGCAAGTGGAAATCGTCATGGTTTCCAGAAAGAATTTTGAAGCTTTATACGCTGACATTCCGAATGTTATATTCAAAGGTATTGATCTTGATGATTACAAAGGTTTTTTAGGAATTCGGAGATTATCTAAAGAACTTTTGCAAGAATTTCATCCGGATTATATTACAGATCTGCATGATGTAATACGCACAAAAATTTTAGATAAAATTTATATCCGAAAAGGTTTAAAGGTATTTAAAATTGACAAAGGCAAAGAAGAAAAAGAAGCGCTGACTGACGTCTGGAATCTCAATAAAACCCAACTTAAGCTTACTGTAGAAAGATATGCCGATGTTTTTCGGGATATGGGTTTTAAGGTTGAACTTTCTCATCGTTTAAAACCAAAATCTGACCAAAAATCAGGAATTGGTTTTGCGCCGTTTGCTCAGCATAAAGGAAAGATGCTGCCCTTAGAAAAATCTTTTGAACTTGTAAAAATTTTAGCAGAAAAGTATACCATTTACTTTTTTGGCGGCGGTAAAAAAGAAGTTGAAACACTTGAAAACTGGGAAAAACAAATTCCCAATACCCAAAGTCTCGCAGGAAAACTTAATCTCTCTGAAGAATTAGACAGAATTTCTAAACTCGAAGTCATGATTTCTATGGACTCAGCCAATATGCATTTAGCGAGTATCGTAGGAACCCGTTGTGTTTCCATTTGGGGATCAACTCATCCATATGCCGGATTTTTAGGATTTGGACAAAGTTCAAACGATGTTGTGCAGATTAATGATCTCACATGCAGACCTTGCTCTGTTTTTGGCGACAAAGAGTGCTATCGTGGAGACTGGGCTTGCTTAGAAGAAATAAGCGTGCAAAAAATCATTAATAAAATTTAATGACAATGAAACTTTCTGTGTGCATTCCGGTTTATAATTTTGACGTTCGGGAACTTGTTTTTGACCTGAAAAGAGAGATAGAAAGAAATGGAATTGGTGCAGAAATTATCTTAATTGATGATGCTTCAAACGAAGAATTTAAAACAATCAACAAAGAACTTTTAGGCGAAGTAAATCATTTTATGTTCCTGGAAAAAAACATTGGCAGATCCAAAATTCGAAATCTTTTTTTACAACACACGGAAGGTGATTATCTGCTTTTTCTGGATTGTGACGGAAAAATTATCGACCCAGACTTTATTAAAATTTATACAGACTTTTTAATACAAAACCCTATAACTGACGTTTTATACGGTGGAAGAACTGTAATAGGAAGCATTCCGGATCAAAATCATCTCCTGAGATGGAAATTTGCCGTAGAGCGGGAAAATTTGCCTGTTGTCATGCGCAATCAAAAGCCTTATCTTTCTTTTCAGACAAATAATTTTATTATCAAAAAAGAAATTTTCAGTAAAGTGCAGTTCAATACTGAACTTCAAAACTATGGCTATGAAGATTTGGTTTTTGCAATGGAGTTAAAGTCACAGCACATTAAAATTCAGCATCTTCAGAATCCGATTTTCAATAATGATCTGGAAACCAATGATATTTATTTAAAAAAAGTTGTGGAATCTGTCGAAAGTCTTGCGAAAATGCTTAAAGTTGATTCTATACAACCAAAACTTTCTGAGATTAAACTGGTAAAGGCTTACAATTTTTTAAGAAACAAAAACTTAAAATATATATTTCTATTTTTCTTTTCTTTTTCTGAAAAAATAATACAGAACAAACTTCTTTCTAACCCCTCGAATTTAAAGTATCTTGATTTCTACAAATTAGGATTGCTGGTAAAACGAATGAAATAAAAATAAAATAAAAAACTCTCAGAAAAATCTGAGAGTTTTTGTGGGCCCTGAGGGATTCGAACCCCCGACCCTCTGGGTGTAAACCAGATGCTCTGAACCAACTGAGCTAAGAGCCCTGAAATTTTTGTAAAGGCTTCAGTATCCTTTTTGTGGGCCCTGAGGGATTCGAACCCCCGACCCTCTGGGTGTAAACCAGATGCTCTGAACCAACTGAGCTAAGAGCCCTAGACGATTTCTCGTTTTGAGTGGTGCAAATATACACACTTATTCTTTATCAATCAAGTTTTTTTCTAAAAATTCTCCTACAACAAAATTACTTCCGCCAATAAAAATCATTTCTTCTTGTGTAGCTTGTTGTTTTGCAGAAAGATAGGCTTGCTGTACAGAGTCGAAAATTTTATAAATAATATTTGCGCTGATCAGTAAATCTTCATATTCATCAGGATGACGACCTCTGTTGTTGGATGGTTTAGCAAAATAGAACTCAGAATTTTTAGGAAGTAACGCCATAACGTCATCAATTTTTTTGTCATTAACGAACCCTAAAACAATATGTTTGTGTTTTGGAATTGAATTGAGCTGAGAAAAAACAGATTCTAAACCCGCTTGATTGTGCGCCGTATCACAAATAGTCAGCGGATTTTGTGAAAATTCAAACCAACGACCGATGAATCCTGTATTTTGATGAACATTTAACAATCCTTTTTCTAAATTTTCATCGGAGATTTTTAAATCTAACTTTTTTAGCTCATCGACTAAAGCCAAAACAGCACGGATGTTTTTTTCTTGATAAATTCCTTTTAAATCAGATTTTAAATCAGATTTTATTAAAGTTGCATCAATGAAAGTGGTTTTTTCTTTTTCGGCTTTAGCTTTAATAATATGCTTTACCACTGTATTATCATCTCCGAAAATGATCGGAACATTCGGTTTAATAATTCCGGCTTTTTCAAATGCAATTTCTTCAATGGTTTCTCCTAAAATGTTCTGATGATCGAGTTGAACATTGGTTATCGCAGAAACTAAAGGTTTAATAATATTGGTAGAGTCTAATCTTCCGCCAAGACCAACTTCAATGATGGCATAATCAACTTTTTTCTGATAAAAATATTCAAAAGCCATGATGGTTGTAAACTCAAAAAACGAGGGTAAAATATCTTTCGGGAGAGTTTTTAACTTTTGTATAAACTCAAATACAAATTCTTTATCGCAATTTTCGCCATTTATTTTAATTCTTTCAGTAAAATCAATCAAATGAGGTGAGTTGTACAAACCAACAGTATAACCGGATTCCTGAAGTACTGAAGCCAACATATTGCTTGTAGAACCTTTTCCATTGGTTCCACCGATATGAATGCACTTTATTTTCTCCTGTGGATTACCAAAAAAATTACAGAGTTTGATAATATTATCAAGTCCCGGTTTATATGCTTTCTCTCCATCTGTCTGGTAATTGGGAGCCTGAACGAAAAGCCAATTAACGGCTTTTTGGTATTCTTCGTTTGTCATGATGCAAAATTCCCAAAACTTTCATTAAAATGAAACAATAATTTTTCAAAACTGTAACTTTTTTACATTCTCTTCGTCTAATGGAGAAAAAGCTAATATGAAAAAAGTTTTGATGATTATTTTAGGATTGTCTGGTCTGGGTTTAAGCGCCCAGAAAAAATGGTCTTTGAGAGAATGTGTTGATTATGCAGTAGAGCACAATCTTCAGGTGATCCAAAATCAATATTCAAAACAAATTCAGGATGTTAATCTTAAAATTGCTCAAAATAATTATCTCCCTTCCGTTTCAGGAAATATAGGAAATAGTGTGAGTTTCGGGCAGGCTTCTTTAGGAACGGGAAGTATCAGGAATGACAGATTCAGTAATAACGCGAACCTTTCAGCGGATGTTTTGCTTTACAACAACGGAAGGCTTGAAAAAACCGTGAGAAAAACACAGTTTGATGTAGAAGCAAGTCAGTATGATATTGAAACAATTAAAAATGACATTTCTCTTCAGATCGCTCAGCAATATTTGACCACTTTACTCAATAAAGAAATCGTAAAAATTGCACAAAGTGCTACTGAAAATGCTAAGAAACAGTTTGACAGAGCAAAAATTACCACAGAAGTTGGGACAACAGCTCAGACAATTGTTGCAGAAGCAGAAGCAGCATGGGCGAGAGAAAAGCAAAATCTAAAAACCGCTGAGATCAATGTTGGTAGAAGTTTGTTTGCATTGGCTCAACTTTTACAATTACAAGATTATAAAAATTTTGATGTTGAAAATGTGGAAATTGGCGAGCAATTAAGCCCGCAATTGATTTCTGTAGATGATGTTTTAAATACTGCTTACGAAAGCCAGCCGCAGATAAAGGCCGCAGAAAGCAGGATAAAATCTGCTTTGGCTCAAACTGAAGTCACACGTACGGCATTCTGGCCAACCGTTACTGCAAGCGTAGGAATCGGAAGTTTTTATAATAATTTATTGAATACCAATAATGTAGGAAACGAATTATTTTACATAAACGAAAAAACATTCTTCAGTCAATACAAAGATAATTTTGGTCAGCAGGGCGGAGTTTCAGTAAACATTCCGATTTTTAATAAAGGAATTACAAAACTTCAGGTCGAGCAGTCAAAAATTAATGAAAGTATTGCCAAGAATTCTTTAGACCAGCAAAAACAGGTGGTAAAACAGAATGTGCAGAAAGCACAATTTGATGTTGATTCTAACTACGAAGTGTATCTCGCTGCTGTTGAGGCAGAAAAAAGCACGAAACTGGCAATGGATTTTGCAGATAAAAGCTATGTGGCGGGCAGAGGAACAATTTATGATTTGAATATTGCCAGAAACAACTATGCGAATGCACAAGGTTCTGTAGAACAGGCAAAATATAATTATCTTTTCAGCTTAAAATTATTGAATTTCTATGGAGGAATTCCGTTAAGTTTGTAAAATGTCTATTCAGTCTTTAGAAAAATATTTACCACAAAATACACTTCCCTATTTAAGAAGATGGTTTTCAGATCATTCTATTCATATAAAGGTAACCAGAAACCGAAATTCTAAGCTTGGAGATTACAGGAAACTCAGAGATCTTTCTCATGAGATTACGATCAATTCTACCTTAGCGCCACAACTTTTTTTCTTTGTTTTGACTCATGAGTTGGCGCATTTAATTGCTTTTGAAAAATTCGGACGAAGAATTTCTCCCCATGGAAACGAATGGAAGCATACATTCAGACTTATGCTATTGGAAAGTCTGGAGGTTTATGAAGATGATCTAAAACCGATCATTATTAAATTTTCAAAGTCGCCGAAAGCAAATTTCATGGCAAGCCCGGATTTGGTAAAATATTTTCATATTGAAAATCAGGAAGATGGTGAAATATATGTTGAGAAAATGACAAAAGGAGAGTACTTCATATACCGGGGTGAAAAGTATTTATTGGAAGGTCTGATTAAAAAAAACTATCTTTGTGTAAATCAGGCTACCGGTAAAAAATATTCTTTTAAGCCTTTAGCGAGAGTGAAAAAATGTAGTTAAAAATGTCAAAATCAGATAAATACTGTGTCATTATGGCGGGAGGAATCGGTAGCAGGTTCTGGCCTTTAAGCACACAGAAATTTCCAAAACAATTTCAGGATATTTTAGGAACGGGTCGCACGATGATTCAGCAGACTTATGACAGAATAAGCAAGATAATCCCCAACGAAAATATATTTGTCATTACCAATAAAGAATACGTGGATCTCTCTCATCAGCAATTACCGGAAATACCCGAAGAAAATATTGTGGGTGAGCCATTAATGAAAAACACCGCAGCCTGTAATCTTTATATGGCAAATAAGATAACAGAGCATAATCCTGATGCTACGATGATTGTTTTGCCGGCAGACCATTTAATCCTGAAAGAAGAAATTTTTTTAGAAAAAGTAGGATTGGCCTTCAGTATTGCTTCTGAGAATGATTATTTGATCACATTAGGTATCACTCCCACAAGGCCAGATACCGGCTACGGCTACATTCAGTATGTAGATAATAAAGATTCAGACTATTATAAAGTAAAGACTTTTACAGAGAAACCGATTCTTGAATTGGCAAAAATCTTTTTGGAAAGCGGAGATTTTTTATGGAATGCAGGTATTTTTATATGGAATGCAAAAACGATTCATCAGGCATTTGAAATGTACCTTCCTGAAATGACGCAGCACTTCACTGCCTGCGAATACAATGCTGATAGCGAACAAAACTGTATAGAACTCATTTACCCAAAGGTTCAAAAAATATCAATCGATAACGGGATTTTAGAAAAAGCCAAGAATGTGTATGTAATTCCTGCCGATTTGGGATGGAGCGATCTGGGAACGTGGACTTCAGTTTTTGAAAACAGTGAAAGAGATAATGATGACAACGCTGTCAACATTAAAAATGTTTTGACATATGATTCACAAGGCAATATCATTCACGTGAAAAACAATACAAAGGCGATCGTGATCGATGGTCTGAAAGATTATATCGTTGTAGATACAGAGAAAGTTCTTCTGATTTGTCCGAGAGAACATGATCAGCTGATTAAAGAATATGTTTTAGACCTGAAAAGTTTAAAGAAAGGAGATAAATTTATGTAAATTTGATGGCACGGTTTCTGCCACAGTTCCAGTTATGAAACGATTTCAATACCGTATTTTTTTATCTGTTTTTCTCCTTTTGAGTATCACAGTATTTTCTCAGACTAAAAAGAAATTCTCTAGTGTTGAAGGGGTTTTAGCAAGAATAATTCCTGATGACAAAATTGATTTCTGGGTATTGGTTCAAAACAGCTATGGGAAAAACAGAGAAGTGAGAAATTCCGGTAACAAGAAAGATTATGTTCCACAGTTTTTCTGGATTTAATATCAGTCCGTCTGAAGACAGTTTTTATTATATAGCCTATTCAAGCGCAGGAAAAATAAACTATATCACAGAAACAAAGGATCTGAAAAATTTTATTGGAAGAATAAACAATCCTGAAGAGGCTGCTTTATCAGCAGTTTTGGATGGATATATGATTGATGAGCAGTTTGTAGATGTTGCCGCTAATTATTACGAAGATAAAACCAACTATTATCTTGATTTAGGGAAAGTAACCTCACAAGAATGTCCTTATCAGAAAACTCATTTTACATTGACGGTCAACAAATCTACCGGTGTTATTTCAAATATAAAAGACAACGGAACTTATATTGAGCTGTATACAAAAAAGTGCGCCAACAATCCGCGACTTTTAAAAATCGAAAAGAAAGAAGAACCGAAAGATGAGCCAAAGAAAAAGCCTGTCAAAAAAAGAAAATAAGATCTACGAAACAGAAAGATTGATCATTCGTCCGATGTCTTTGGATGATGCTGATCTTATTCTGGAGCTTTACAATATGCCAAGTTTTATTAAATTTATTGGCAACCGTAACATCAATTCTATTTCTGATGCCGAAAATTACATTAAAGCTAAATTTCTTCCGCAGTTTGAAAAATCAGGTTTCGGAAATTATCTGATTGCTCTAAAAGATGGAAATTTAAAAATAGGCGGAGTAGGAATTTTTGAAAGGGAAGGTTTAGATATTGTAGACATCGGTTTTTCTGTTTTGGAAAGATTTGAAGGAAAAGGATATATGTTTGAAGCTGCACAAAAAGTAAAATCTATCGGAATGGATGAATTTGGATTAAATAAAATCTCAGCCATCACCTCAAAAGATAATTTCTCTTCTCAAAAATTAATTGAAAAATTAGGTTTAAAATTCCAAAAATACATCACGCTTCCCAACGAAGATGAAGAATTGATGTATTACGAAACCGAATAAATTTATAATTTTTCGTCAGAATAACAGACCAAAAACTATCCTTCCAGAATCTGTTCGGCCGCAGTTTTTGATGTCACTTTTTCAATTACCCGAATGCAGATTCCTTTTTCGTCGAAAATAAAAGTAGTTCGTACGATTCCCATATAGGTTTTTCCAAATGTTTTCTTTTCCTGCCAAACCCCAAATGTTTCTATAATATCACGGTTTTTATCAGCCAAAAGATCATAAGGAAAAGCAAATTTGTCGTGAAAATTCTTTTGTTTTTTCACCGAATCACCGCTGATTCCCAATAGCTGAAAGCCTGCTTTTTCCAGTTGAGAATAATTATCGCTGAGGTTACAAGCTTCAATGGTGCACGTCGGAGTATTTGCTTGTGGATAAAAGAAAATAACTAATTTCTTTCCTATTAATTTTCCCGAATTTACAAGTTCTCCATCTTGATTGGTTCCTTCAAAACTCGGCAATTTGTCTCCTACTTTCAACATAATAATTTATTTTTGCTCAAATTTAAGGGTTACATGACAAAAAAACAAAGAGCCGAGCTTGTTCAGACAGAATTAGAGAAATTATATCCTACCGTTCCCATTCCTTTGGAACACACAGATGCGTTCACTTTAATGGTTGCTGTCGCCCTTTCTGCACAGACGACCGATAAAAAAGTAAACCAGGTAACCCCGAAGCTTTTTAAGGTTGCAGGAAATCCTGAAAAAATGGCTCAGCTTGAAGTTCATGAGATTAAGGAACTCATCAAAGAAATAGGACTATCCAACACCAAAGCTAAAAATCTGAAAAGAATGGCAGAGCTTCTTTTGGAGAAACACAACGGAATTGTTCCTCAAACCTACGAAGAATTGGAAGCTTTGCCCGGAGTGGGTCACAAAACCGCTTCAGTAGTGATGAGTCAGGCGTTTGGATTCCCTGCATTTCCTGTCGATACACATATTCACCGTCTAATGATTCAATGGAAATTGACTTCAGGAAAAAACGTTGTAGAAACTGAAAAAGACGCCAAAAATATTTGGAAGGAAGAAGTTTGGAATAAACTTCACCTTCAGATTATTTTCTATGGAAGAGAATATTCTCCTGCTAGAGGAAGCCAGGAGAGAGATTTTATTACGAAAATGTTGTTTGAAAAGTAAAGGCTATTGATAGTTGCAGAATTCCCCTCCTTTGGAGGGGTGGCGAAAATTCAAAGAATTTTTGACGGGGTGGTTAAAGAATATCCAATAACCTTCTATGATAGTTAATCTGCCCCAAATGATAACTTAAATGCCCAAACAAATGAATCAAAAAATATTCTGTAGTCATTTTATATCCTAAAGGCTCAAGAGGATAATCTTTCGCCAAATCTTCTTCAGAAAGTTGATGAAGTGTTGAAATAACAACATTTAAAGTTTCTTCAATGTGTTGAATCAATTCAGTTCTTGGGATGTTTTTTAATGAAAATTCCTGTTCACGATTTCTTACATATCCTGAATTTCCCAATATTGCTCCGAAAAAATGATTAAGATTTCCAACTAGATGAAGCGATAAATTTCCTGCAGAATTCAAAATGTCTTTATCAATTTTCCACAGTGCTTCTTCGTTTTGGTAAGATTCTATTTCTGTTTTTAATTTGTTTAAATCTCTTGTGTAAAGGGATTGTAAAGATTCTGTGAGCATTTTTATAGTTTTGTCCATTTTTGATTTCCTTTCAAATCATTTAACATATCATAAAGCTTTTGTAGTCCTCGAGTTCCCATGCCGCCATTATCTCTGATATTTTTGGTTTTTAAATTATCATAAGTGATTGTAAGATAAGTGGTTGGAGCATCAGAATAACCGACTTCATATTCATATGCTAAATTTTTAAAATCAATATAATTTAGTAAATCTACAATTTCTTTATATTTTTCCTTCGAAAGTTTTGCTGTGTAAACCCCAGATGTCAAAAACCCATCATTTCTACTAATCCATGTTACGTCTCTGTTGGAAACAATTTCTATTTTTAAAACGAACTTATTCCAATGTGAGCCTGAATTTTCAAATTGTATTTGTAAAATATTGTGTCTTTTAGGGACTTTATTTTCTTCAATAAACTCACCAAACTTGTAAACAAGGTTTTCGGTTAATCTTTTTATAAATCCGTAACGATTAAGTATTTTGACACTATGGTATTCTATTTTATTATCTTTCAATAGGGAAAATGAGCATTGCTCATAAAGCTTCCCTTTACTCAGATTTTTAGATTCAAAATGATCTCCCTTATCTAAAATATATATTGTTTTCGATCCTTCTGAAATCTTTCCGGTTACCAAAAGATCTGTCAGTCCATTATTGTCAAAATCTGCTTTTCCCCAGTTTTGTTTTATATTAAGACTATCAGCAATTAGTGCGCAATAACGATCATAATCAATTTTATCTTCAACGTCTAAATAATAATTTATTTTATTTTTCTCATTATTAAGAAATTCCTGAACATCTTTTGCTGAGTTTAGCGAATCGATTTTGTTAAATACCTTACTATCTTGGCTGTAAAACATTGACAAGTAAAAGCAGAAAATGAGTAAATAAAATTTTTTTTTCATGTTTATAAAAATAAAAAAAACGAAGCAATTAATAAACTGCTTCGTAAAAATTCTGGATTTTTAAATTTTTTTAAAACTTATTTCTGCTTCTTCGCCCAAAGCTCCATCTTCCTGTTCAAAACATCCAGCGGAAGACAACCCTGACTTAAAAGCTCATCATGAAACTTTGCTAAACTAAACTTGTTTCCGAGCTGTTTCTGATATTGTTCTCTCAGTTCTCGAATTCTCAACGAACCGATTTTGTATCCTAAAGCTTGTCCGGGCATTGCCATGTATCTTTCCACTTCTGCAGTTGCTCCGGCTTCGTCATAGGCAATGTTGCTCAGAAAATAAGTAATGGCTTCTTCCCGGGTCATTTTTCCGGTGTGAATTCCGGTATCAACAACCAAACGGACGGCTCTCAACATTTGGTCGCTTAAATACCCCATTTTTTGATAAGGGTCTGTATACAAACCGAATTCTGGTCCTAAAGTCTCACAATAATGTGCCCAACCTTCACCATAAGCTCCAAACCAGCCAAACCTCATGAACTTCGGAAGTTTCGTGTTTTCCTGCTGCAGAGAAACCTGATAATGATGACCAGGAATGGCCTCGTGTAAGAAAAGAGATTCCATTCCGGAAGTAACGTTGAATTTTGAAGGGTCGGGAAGTGGCATGTAGAAAATTCCGGGTCTTTTTCCATCAGGAGTTCCCTGAATGTATTCCGCACTTGCACTTGCTTCTCTGAATTTTTCGGTCTGCCTGATTTCAAATTTAGTTTTTGGTGTCACGCTGAACATAGTTTTTAACTTCGGAGTTATTTTCGCTAAAATTCCATTAAAACCCGCTAATACTTCTTTTGAGGTTTTGTACGGCATTGCTTTCGGATCAGCTTTTACAGAAGTAATAAACTCTTCCAGTGTTCCGGTAAAACCTACTTGCTGTTTTACTTTTTCCATTTCAGCACGAAGCATCGCAACTTGCTGTTGTCCGATTTTGTTGATTTCTTCAGGTGTTTTGTTTGTGGTGGTCCAGCTTTTTACATAATAAGTATAAATGTTGTTTCCTTTCGGTATGCCATTGTAACCATCAGTTTCTCTGGATTTTGGCAAATATTCTTTCTCTAAAAATTCTCCCATTTTTGTGTATGCGGGGATAATGTTTTTAGCAACAGCGTCTTTATAAAGTTTAGTAAATTTCTCTTTCTGCTCAGAAGTAAAATCTTTCGGGAAATTTTTTACAGGTCCGGAAAAAATATTTTTATCAAAGTCTGAAGTGATAATTTCTTCAGCTTTCATCTGAGGGATCATTTTCAGAACCAATTTTCTCGGAAGAACAATTTTATTGGTCATTCCTTCACGGAAATTATCTGTAGCTGCATTCATCCATTCCGGGAACTTCTCCATTCTTTTTAACCAGTCTTCGTAATCTTTTTCGGTATTGAAAGGCTGACTTCCCTGTCCGCTTCCGTACAAAGGAAAATTCAGGGGTAAACCTGAAAACTGACTGAAAGGAATATACTCCGGATGATAAACATACGCCTCTATTTTATCTTTTAAACTATAGTCTAAAACATCATAAACAACCTTGTCATCATCTGAAAGGTTTTTGTAATTCACATTTTCCAGCTGGTTTTGTACAGATTTGTAAAAAGCAATTTCACCAGAAATAAAATCTTTGTCAATATTAATCGGCAATTGATCATTGTATCTCAAATCTCCTTGCGAAGTGGCTTCTAAAGGATATAATTTCAGATATTGTTCATAATAATTGGCGGCAATAGAATCGAGACTGGTAGGTGTAATCTTTGTTAAAGGTGAGTCCGTTTTTTTACAGGAAGCCAGACTTATGACCAAACCTAATCCTAATACAGCTTTTGATATGATATTTTTCATTGTGAAATATTTAAAACACAAAAATAGAGATTATTAGCACAGGATAGATTTGAAGAATGGCTATTTATAAAAAATAATTTTGAAAATATTTTAAACATTCATACAATTTTTTATCTTTGCCTAAATCATTGAGCTATCATACTATTACAGTTCTTTTTTAAGAAATAATGAAAGGGATTTTAAAAATTTACCATCCGGACGAAACATTGAAGTACAATATAAAAAGCACTTACTGCAAGGCTGTTTATAGTAATCAGGAACATTTTTTGGAAGTTGAAATCATTACGGATGATGGTCTCGATCATGTAGATGACGATTCGCTTCAATATAATTTTCCTCAGCTCCTGCTTCAGGTTAATGATTTTCCGATAGATTCTCCAGAAATTGAAGGCAAATCTTTAAAGATTAACGATTCTGCAGAGGAGATTTACACCATAGTTGATCTTTTTGATGATGAAGATGCGTTCATTTATGATAACGAGCTTTTGTTTGATAAAAATGAGGAAGGCGAACTTCAGGTAGTCTGGAAAGGAAATATTGATGATTTTTATACAGGATCAGACGAGCCGCTTCCCTTCAGGCTTAAATGTGAGTTTACTCCCGACGAAATTATCGTAGACGAAGACTAATCTTCTTCAAAATAAACTTTTAAATTTCTTTTCAATATATTTTTGGAAAGAAATTTGCTGTTTTTGGGCATAATGTTTATTTCAAGTCCATATTTAAGCTTATTTTAAGATACGAATTAATAATATTCCTTTATTTTTGTCGTTCAAACCATTATAAATAATCAAATTCATGCTGTTAACGGAACTTACTCAGATTTTATTTGCACAGGTTGCTGCACCCAATGTAGTCGCTGATAAACTTGAATTTTCATTTTGGGACATCCTCTTTCATGGTGGTGCTTTTGCTAAAATAGTAATGGCAACCGTTTTGGCATTAGGTGTTTTCTCTGTCTATCTTTTTTTTGAGAGATTTTTCTACATCAGAAGAATGACGACAAAAACAGATTCAAATTTTATGAATAATATTGAAGATTTCATTAGAGATGGAAAAATAGATGCGGCGGCTGATTATTGTAAAACACAAAACTCTCCGGAATCAAGGATTTTAGAAAAAGGAATTTCAAGATTGGGAAGACCGGTTTCGGATATCGTAAGTGCAATGGAATCTCAGGCTCAAATCGAGGTTGCCAATATGGAAAAAAATCTGAATTTATTAGCTGTTGTACCCAGTATCGCACCAATGTTGGGACTTTTGGGAACAGTAATAGGGATGATCATCGCATTCTTTGATCTATCTCATGCAGAAGGAGCATTTTCCCCGAAAACATTGTCAGAAGGTATTTATACCGCATTGGGACAAACTGCTGTTGGTTTGGCAGTAGCAATTCCGGCAAACTTTTTTTACAATATTTTGTTGACGAGAATTGATAAGTTCGTTTTGAGAACACAAAATGTTTCGGGAGAATTTTTAGATCTTATTAATAAACCTTTGTAATATTCACAATATGAAAATTCAGAGAAGAAATAAAGCGCATCCGGAATTCAGTTTAGCAGCAATGACAGACGTTATTTTGCTGATGCTGATCTTTTTTATGATTACATCTTCGGCAGCAAATCAAAGTGCGATTGACGTCAAACTTCCACAGACGGGAAGCATAGAAGACAATATCCCGAATCCTATGACGGTCAGTGTAAAACCTGACGGCTCCTATTACGTAGATGACAAACCCATTGCGAGAGAATTGGTAGAGCAAACGATTGTGTCTGATCTTCAGAGTAAGTCTGCAAAATCATTTACCATAAGAGCAGACGAAAGTACAATGCATAAAGACGTCGTTTTCTTGATGGAAATCGCAGAAAAGCATAAGTTAAATATTGCCATTGCAACGGTAAAAGAATAAATGAAAATGAGAGGTTATACCATTAATAGAGAAGAAGAAAAAAGAGACAAACTAAAGAGTGCTGTACTTTCTGCACTAATTTGGTCTGCGATTCTGTTGTTCGTTTTCATCTATAAAATGAAACCTACCGAGCGTCCCAAAGAAACTGAAGTGGTGACTACGATGCTTGTAAACTTTGGTGATAACAGAAATGGAGCAGGAATTGATGAACCAGCCAATCAGGAAGGTAGTTTGGCTGCAAAAGCCGAAGAAAACGCTCCTGAACCTGTAGAAAATATGGTTTCAGAATCAAAAACGGTCATTACACCGGAACCTAAAGCTGAAACAAAGAAAACTGAGCTAAAAGATAAAATCATTACCGGAAATAATTCTAAAGTTACCGCTCCTAAAAAGGAAGATTCAAAAACAAATAAGAAATCAACAGCAACTTCTACTACAAAAACGAAGGCTAAAAGTTCTGCCACAACCGCCAATTCAAAAACAGGAAACGGTGATGGAAAAGGAACCGCAGCAATCGGAAATTTGATAAAAGGTCGTGGAACAAAAGCAGGAAGCCAGGGAACAGGCGACGGAATAGGTAACAACGGAGATCCTTTAGGCGGCGACGGAAACGGTGACAGTAAAGTAGGAATCGACAGAAGATTAGTTGGCTATATTCCCGGAACGATGGGTAGAGGAGGGGCACAGCCAAGCCACAGTTGTTCTGCAAGTGGCTCAATCACGATTTCTTACACCGTTGATAAAGCTGGAAATGTCTCATCTGCGAGAAGATCAGGCGGAGTTTCAGATCCTTGTGTAGTATCAACTTCTATAAGTTGGGTAAAAAAATATGTAAAGGCCGAAAAGGCCAGCGTTTCTTCCACCGGAAGCTATAGCATAACATTCTAAATACAAAAGCACTTTATTCAAGTGCTTTTTTTATTTCGTTGATTCTGTTGATAATGGGAAGGGCAAAAATTCCGCTTGTTTGTAAATAAAGCTCATAGAAGGTTTTTGCTTTGTCTAAAAAGTCACTGTTGTTTAATACTTTCCCGTTGTAATAGAAAAGATTTCCGAGCATTTCATAATAATCTTTGTGGTCTCTTTCCTGCCTTTCTTTAACAGTTTCAATAATCTCTTCCTTAGGTTTTGCTGAAAGCTCTTTAAAATCAATTTTAAAAATATCTTTCATTAAAGAATCAAAATCGAGTTCCTTCTGCATCAGACTTTCTTCGGGCTTGTCTAATATCAGTTTTTCTAATGCTTGAGTTAGCTGACGGATGAGTCTTAATGTGAATTCTTTATCGGTAATCATAATTAGATTTAAAGTTTATGGATTTTGATTAGGGTAAAAAACAGATAATAATTAATAAAGCTTGTTTTTATTGATGTGTACAATTGAATCATAATACTGTTTATGTTCTAAAGGGTTGTAAAATACTTTCAAATCAATAGAATTAAAGAAATATTCTAAATCTTCCATATTTGGAGAGGTACTTTTACTGCTTTTAATCTGGTCGCATTCAAAGCAAACTGCAATATGATTGATTATTTTTTCTTTTTTAATAAAAATTATATTGTGTCTTGGGTAAAAACAATCTGCAACACCCTTTACTGAATCTATTTTATCATTATTTCTTCCACTAAGAATATAATCGAGCCTTCTTAATTGGCTTAAATTTAATGTTTTGCTAATGGTATCTTTGAATTTTTTTACATCAATCTTTTTATTAAAATCATCTCCATAATAATCCATGGGGTTTACACTTGCAAAAGCAATCACTTTATCATATTTAAAATCAATATAATCTTTGTGATTTTTATGCTTAATGACATTAGAAGTTACTTCAGAGTTTGATTGATACTTTTTACAACCAATCAATAATAAAAAAACGGTTAAGATTATAAATATTCTTTTCATTTAAGCAAAAAACAAATACGCCAATCCAATTGCAGTAATCACACCCACCAAATCAGCCAAAAGCATTGCAACAACGGTGTATCTCGTATTCTTTACGGCTACTGCTCCAAAGTAAACTGCAATCACATAAAACGTCGTATCTGAGCTTCCCTGAAGAACAGCTGCTAATTTCCCCTGAAAACTGTCTGCTCCGAAAGTTGCCATCGTATCAACCATCATTCCTCTCGCTCCGGAGCCGGATAAAGGTTTGATTAAGGCAGTCGGAAGTCCGTCAACAAATCTTGCGTCGAGATTGGTAGCATAGGCAACCCATTTCATCCCATCGATAATGACATCAAAAACTCCTGAAGTTCTTAAAAGTGAAATAGCAATCAGCATTCCTACTAAATATGGGATAATCTTTACACAAGTCCAGAAACCTTCTTTGGCGCCTTCAATAAAAGCATCAAAAACATTGATTTTTTTGTAAACTGCCCCAAGAACAATCGCAATAAAAATAAATAAAATCAAACCGTTGCTTAAAACCTTGCTGAAATCATCCAATTCATTTTTGCTCAATTGAACTAAATAAACGACCAGAAGCGCAATTAATGCTGAAATCCCACCAACATAAGCAAGAACAACGGGTTTCAATAGATTTATTTTTTGATATAATGAAACGAAAATCATTGCCGCTAAAGTCGCTGCAAATGTTGCGATCATACATGGAAGGAAAATATCAGTTGGTGTTTTTGATCCCATCGAAGCTCTGATCGCAATAATAGAAACCGGAATCAAAGTCATTCCACCTGCGTGAAGACAGAGAAACATGATTTGCGAATTGCTTGCGGTATCTTTATTGGGATTTAATGTCTGTAAACTTTCCATCGCTTTTAGACCAAACGGAGTGGCTGCATTATCTAAACCTAAAAGATTGGCGCTAAAGTTCATCAGCATGTGACCGAAAGCGGGATGGTTTTTGGGAATTTCAGGGAATAATTTTGAAAAGAAGGGTTGTATCAGTCGGCTCAAAAGATTAATTCCGCCGGCTTTTTCTGCAATACTCATGAATCCCATGAAAAGCGTCATGATTCCGATCAGTCCAATACATATTTTCACTGCCGTTTCAGAAGTTCCGATAACACCGTCTGCTTCCTGTACCCGATAAACCTGAACGTTTTGTTTCAGAGAATCGGTTTTATAATGAATTCTGCTGTCTGCAAAATCATTTTTCTTCATCAGGCTGTCTCTTACAATGGGAGAAAGCGCACTGATATTTTGGGTAGCAACCTGTACCGTATCGCCACCTTTTCCCACAACCATATCGTTGAAAATGGTTTTGTAATGACTCGACGAAATGTATTTTATACTTGCAATAGCAATGGCAATGATAATGAAAGCCGACCAAATTCTGCTGAGAACCATTTATTTAAATTAATTGTTTAAACTTAGTTAAAAAAACTTCAGATTACAAAAAGTGATGAAATATAATTAATTGGAAAAAAAAATTGACTATTTCTCATCCAAATAAACCAATTCTCCCTCAAAATCATCATCCAAACTTTTCAAAACTCTTGCGTTGGAAGTTTTCTTTTGAAGTTCTTCAATAAAAAAGTTTTTCTCAAAAAACTGGCGGTGAATTCCCGGTAAAAGTTCCATGAAATAATCCATACCTATTTTGTTATTATGGAGATCCATTTTAGTTTCTAAAGGTTCGTTGGGAAATAATTCTTCATGCAAATCTGTAATTTTTTTGCAGAAAACTAAAGCCTTTTCAGGCGAAGAAATTTTACTGCAGTACATCATGATAAGACAACACCAAAGTGAATGTCTGAAGGCATTTCCTTCACCATTATTAGATGCCGTTTTTGGATATAAATTTTGTGCAATCGTAAAAGCTTTTATTGTAGCATAAAAACTTAATAATGAAAATAACGGGTGCGGTAAAACAGCGGACAGGAGTTTAAGAATTTTCTTAAAACTCATGCTTTTGATGGTGTTGAAAATTACTCTGAAAGTCCTCATAAAATAAAAATCTCTCCCAAAAAAGAGAGAGACTATATAATTTTTATTTAAGTTTTAAGCCTTTACTGTCAGTAAATTAACTGTTTTTGAAACAATTTCTTTAATCTCAGTTCTTTTTACAATGAAATCTACAAAACCTTTTTCCTGAAGAAATTCTGAGGTCTGGAAACCTTCCGGCAAATCTCTTCCAATGGTTTCACGGATAACTCTTGGTCCTGCAAAGCCTATCAATGCTTTTGGCTCAGCCATAATGATGTCTGCAGTCATTGCAAAAGATGCGGTAATTCCACCAAAAGTCGGGTCACAAAGGTAAGCAATGTACAAAAGTCCGGCTTCCGAAAGTTGCGCTAACTTTGATTGCACTTTTGCCAACTGCATCAGAGAATAGGTTGCCTCCTGCATTCTTGCACCGCCAGACTGACAGATAATCATGTAAGGAAGTCTTTTTTCGATACAGTAATCTACCGCTCTTCTGATTTTCTCACCCATCACCGAACCTAAAGATCCTCCGATAAAGGCAAAATCCATACAAGAAACTACCATTTCGGTTCCGTTTACCGTACCTACTGCATTTCTGATAGAATCCGTAAGCTTTGTTTTGGCTTTTACTTCTTTCAGACGGTCTGTGTAAGATTTTGTATCTTTAAACTGAAGCATATCTATGCTTTCTACATTCGCATCTAATTCTGTGAATGTTGCTTCGTCAAAAAGAATACTGAAAAACTCGGCACTTCCGATTCTTACATGAAATCCGTCTTCAGGAGAAACATAATTGTTCTTCTTCAGTTCTTCGTGTTCCACAACCTTTCCTGACGGTGTCTGATGCCAAAGTCCTTTCGGCACATCTTTTTTGTCGTCTGTAGAAGTGGTAATATTTTGTGCTTTTCTTTTAAACCAGTCGAATGCCATTTATGAAATTTTAGATTTTAGATTTTGAATTATAGATTAAAAAATTAATTTAAAATCTATAATCCAAAATTTATAATTTATTTAAGCGTATTTACGTTATTTAAATCCTCAAATGCTCTAACCAATCTTTTAGAGAAAGTCTCTTCTCCTTTTCTGATCCAACCTCTTGGGTCATAGAATTTTTTGTTTGGTTTTTCTTCACCTTCAGGATTTCCGATTTGAGTTCTCAGATATTCTACATTCTCTACCATATAATCCCTGATACCTTCTGTGTAAGCAAATTGAAGGTCGGTATCAATATTCATTTTAACCACTCCGTAATCAATTGCCTCTCTGATTTCTTCTAAAGTAGAACCAGAACCACCGTGAAATACGAAATTAACAGGCTTGTCAACAGTTCCGAATTTCTCCTGAACAAATTTCTGAGAATTATCTAAGATTTTTGGGGTAAGAACCACATTTCCTGGTTTGTAAACTCCGTGCACATTTCCAAAAGCTGCTGCGATGGTAAAGTTGTCAGAGATTGCTTTCAGTTTTTCGTAGGTATAAGCAATGTCTTCCGGCTGAGTGTATAATTTAGAATTATCGACGTCAGAGTTGTCAACACCATCCTCTTCACCACCGGTTACTCCTATTTCTACTTCCAAAGTCATCTGAAGTTTTGCCATTCTTTCGAAATATTGAGAAGAAATTTCTAAGTTTTCTTCCAAAGATTCTTCAGAAAGATCAAGCATGTGAGAAGAGTAAAGAGATTTTCCTGTTTGCTTGAAGAATTCTTCGTTAGCGTCCATCAAACCGTCGATCCAGGGCAATAATTTTTTTGCAGCGTGATCGGTATGTAAAATTACTGTTGCTCCGTAAGCTTCAGCAAGGGTATGAATGTGTTTTGCTCCTGCGATACCACCTAAAATAGCTGATTTCTGAGCGTCATTGCTTAGTCCTTTTCCTGCGTTGAAAGATGCTCCACCGTTAGAAAACTGAATGATTACAGGTGAATTTAATTTTGCGGCAGTTTCCATTACTGCGTTTACGTTGCTAGAACCGATAACGTTCACTGCAGGCAATGCAAATTTGTTTTCTTTAGCATACTGAAAAATATCTGTAACTAACTGACCTGTGGCAACTCCTGCCGGGAAAATTCTGCTCATGTTTACTTTATTATTATATTAGGATTTTTTTTGAAAATTCTTGTAAAGATAATCAATTTTGAGAAATTACTAATTTCTTTTATCTCGTCCCCAAAGTAGCTTTTGGCGGATGGTTTCGTAGAAGCTTAAATTGTTTGGCTGAACGAGTAACAGCTGAAAACTCGCCCTTCTGATCACAATTTCTTTATCAGTTTCAATGTGTATCAATCTCGAATCTAAAGAGAGAGAATATTGTGGAACTCTGCTTTCTACTTTAAATTTAATTTCTACTTTATCGTTCACAACCAAAGGTCTCACATTCAAATTATGCGGTGCGATGGGAGTAATGACAAAGTTTTCGTTATTTGGAGAAATGATCGGTCCGCCACAACTTAGTGAATATGCGGTAGAACCTGTAGGTGTAGAAACGATTACACCATCTCCCCAGAAAACATTCAGAAATTCATTATTGATGTAAGAATCTACCGTCACCATTGAGGTGGTTTCTTTTCTTGAAATTGTTACATCATTTAAAGCGTATGGAAAAAATTCGTCAGATTTTGGAGAAACGACTTCTATTACAGAACGGCGACTGGTTTTTACATCACCTTTTAAAATAGAATCCAATTCTTTAAAAGCTTCTTCTTTGGTAAAGCTTGCCAGAAATCCCAGTCTTCCGGTATTGACACCTACAACAGGAATCTCGAGGTCTTCAATGAAAGTTAATGAGTTTACAATCGTTCCGTCCCCACCGAAAGTGAAGAAAAGATCAATTTCTTTGTCGATAAGATCCTGTTTGTTGCCAAAAGTTTCGAAAATTTTAGAAAACTGAAGAGCGTCAGCCATTTCGTTGAATAAAACAGATTTTACGCCTCTGCTTTCCAATTCAGAAATAAATTTGCTTAAATATAAAAAAGTATCAAGATCTTTTTTCTGAGAATATATGGCTGCCTTCATATTATATTTCGATAAATTTTTGTAAAAAACCTAAACGGTCTTTGAAAAGATCTGTTTTCTCGTCAGAATAATATTTTTCTACAATTCTGTAATCATAACGGTCAAAAGTAGCATCTATTGAAGCTAGATTTTCATTGCTGATTTTAATCGTGATATGAATTACTTCGTCTGACATAAAGCTGATGAAACCTCCGTAGAACTTAGAATTATTGCTTTCGACAATATTTGCAATTTCCGTCATCGAATATTTTCTTGCCGGAGTTTCTATAGTAAGGATTGCACCGGTTTCTGAAAACAGGGGATATTTTGAAAAGTTCTGAAAAACATCATCACAACAAATGTATCCCAAATATTTTTCATTTTTATTAATCACCGGAATCACATTGGCATTGAATGTATAAAACAAACGGATGCTGTCCATGATATTATTATCTTCCAAAATTGCAAATCGTTCGATTTGATGCTCAAGGTTTTTCAAACTTCCTTCCGCTTCATAAAGGAAGTCTTTGGCAATGGCTCCGTAAAAATGATGTGATTTTTTAATGAAAATATGGGTATATCCAAATGCTTCTAGGGTTTCTCTAGCTGATTCGATAGAGTCAGTCAGATGAAAACACGGAAAATCTTTTGAGATATAGTCCTTGATAAACATTGTGCTAATTTATAAAATTTTAAACGAAACCTTCCTGTAAAATATTGGGTTTTTTTCAAAAAAAATAAAAAGTAGAAAAAAAATTTTGTTGATAAAAGATATTCAATTATCTTTGTCGCCTTTCATTTTTACTTTTTATTAGATTTATTTCAAACTGCACTGTCTTTTCAGACAGCCGCAGTTTTTTTATTTTAGGGCTTTTGCAAACTCCCACATCACAATTCCCCCGCATACACTTACATTCAGAGAATGCTTGGTCCCGAGCTGCGGAATTTCGATAAATGAATCAATATTCTGCAACGCTTCATCACTTATTCCTTCTACTTCATTGCCTAAAATCACGGCATATTTTTTTGAGCTGTTAATTTTAAAATCAGTGATCATTTGACTGTTGTTGGTTTGTTCGATTCCCACAACTTCAAACCCCTGGCTTTTTAAATCACTGATGGTGACATTAATATCAGATTCATGTGACCAATCAACACTTTCTGTTGCACCTAAAGCCGCTTTGTGAATTTCACGGTGTGGCGGCTGAGGTGTTATCCCGCACAAAATAATTTTTTCCACCAAAAATGCATCTGCCGTTCTGAAAGTTGCCCCTACATTATGCATACTTCTTATATTATCCAAAACAACCACCAACGGAATTTTCTCCACTTTTTTAAACGTTTCTACATCAATTCTGTTGAGTTCTTCCAGCTTTAATTTATTTACCAAAATAATTTTTATTTCTAATTATAATTTACGAATTCTTCTTTACGAATGGATTTCAACTTTATTTTTTATCGCTCATTATCTGATGTACATTTTTCTCAATATTCTGAGCAATCGCTTCCATCGGGATGTCGTTTTCATCATTATTAAAAGGATCTTCAATTTCCTCAGCAATCAATTCTAAACTCATGAGCACATAATATACAAAAACCGTTAATGGAATCATAAACAGTCCGAGATTAATTACATAAGCAATGGGCAAAGCCAAAACATACAAAATGATAAACTTCTTTATAAATGAAGAATATGAGTAGGGAATGGGCGTGTTTTTAATTCTTTCACAACCCCCGCATACATCCAGAAAACCTGATATCTGTGTGTCTAAATAAAGCATTTCCGTATCAGATATTTTCCCCAGCTTTTTTAATTGATACAATTTATGTGTCAAAAGAATGACCAAATCAGTTGGTCCGTGCTGCTTCAGTGATTTTTCAATTTCAGAATAATCTTCGTCTAGGGCAAGTCTGGTAGATTCCTGAGAAAGATGTTTGGCTAAAAAATGAGGATAATATTTTAAGTAGCGGGCAATCTGATCTGCAGAACGTCTGTCATCAGCCAATATCGTATTGATTTTAACCGCAAAATTTCGGGTGTCATTTACCAGTTTTCCCCAAAGTTTTCTGCCTTCCCACCATCTGTCATAAGCAGTATTTGTTCTGAAAACCAGCAGCAAAGACAAAACAAAACCCAGTAAAGAATGGATGATCCCAACATTGCTGACTTTAGATTTTGCCGTCAAATGCAGATATTCAATTTCCAGATATTGAATTCCGTAAGAATACATCCCCATCAAAACCATTGTAGGGAACAAGATTTTTAATGTGTCGCTTTTGTGTAAGCTGACAAGTATGGTAAGAAAATGTTTGGTATTGTAAACCCTCATGGTTAATGTCTGTATTGCAAAGATAAATTTTTATAAACTTCAAAAAAACACTATTTTTATTTCGCATTAAATTATAAACCCATGATTCTCGAAAACGTAGATGTTGTCAGTAATATCAGTAAAGAAGATTTTCAGGAAAATTACTTCAAAAAACAGAGACCGCTTCTGATCAAAAATTATGCAAGCCGCTGGGAAGCTTTCGACAAATGGAATTTTGATTTTATCAAAGAAAAAGCTGGCGAACAGGAAGTTCCACTTTATGATAACAAACCTGCAGACTCCAAAAAAAGTTCTGATGCACCAGTTGCAAAGATGAAAATGAAAGATTACATCGACACGATAAAATCTCAACCTTCGGATCTCAGAATTTTCTTTTACATCATCACAGACCGTCTTCCTGAATTACTGAAGAATTTCACCTATCCTGATTTGGGAATTAAGTTTTTCAAGAGACTTCCGACTTTATTTTTCGGAGGAAGTGAGGCACATGTTTTAATGCATTACGATGTCGATTTGGGAGATTTCATGCACTTTCATTTCGAAGGAAAAAAAAGAATTTTACTGTTTGACCAGAAACAGTCGAAGTTTTTATATAAAGTTCCGCTGTCGGTTCACACGGTTTACGATATCGATTATGAAAATCCGGATTATGAGAAGTTTCCGGCTCTGAAATACGCAAAAGGCATTGAGATTTTCATGGAACACGGCGATGCACTTTTTATTCCCGGAGCTTTTTGGCATTTCAACAGATATTTAGAACCAGGCTTTTCAATGTCATTAAGAGCCTTGCCCAATAAACCTAAAGTTTTTGCCAATATGCTGTATCATGTTTTCATTATGAGATACACCGATAAGATTTTGCGAAAACTATTTAAAGCTCAATGGGTTGATTACAAGCAGAAATGGGCTTATGAGAAAGCGACGGAAGCTTTGGAGAGACATTGTAGTAAAAAAGAGAAGATTTAAAGTATTAGTTTTAGCTACTACAAAAAAATGGATAAAAAATTTACTTTTCAGAAATACATTTTAATTGTTGGAAAAACGGAAAAGGAAAGACAAAAAAGTCTCAACCAAATTCTTGAAAATAGTAATCTTGAACTTTTTAGATTCCTCAAATCAATAAAAACACTTTCTGATTATCTAAATTTTGTTCAAGCTAAAAAACTTTTTTCCCCATTCTACGAAACAAAAGGGAAATATAATAATAACCAAATTTTTGACTTTCATATTGATTGGATTGCCGAAAACAACTGTCTTTTTGTTTTTGAAGAATTTCAGTTTGTTGATGATAAATTTAGCTTAGAAATCATGCGAATGATGATTAATAATCTGGAAACCAACCGTCAATTAGCAACTAAAGTAATAATTACTTTAGAAGAGGAAGCCGAATTAATTATTGATCTTTATGAAATTGTAAATGAAACTGAATATAAAACCAAAGTTCAGGTAGTAGAAAGTAATTTACAAATCGTTGCATTGTAAAATCGTATGTTTAGACAAGATTTATTAGCAAAAAATCTGTGTTAATCTGCGAAATCTGTGGAGAAAAATGAAAAAGTATCATTTCCCTCCTTCTTTTTTATTTCCTATTTTTACCAACCCAATTTTAAGACAATTTTTAATGGCAAAGGCGACGAAGAAAGAAACCCCGTTAATGACTCAGTACAACACCATCAAGGCGAAATATCCTGATGCGCTTTTACTTTTCAGAGTGGGAGATTTCTACGAAACCTTTGGTCAGGATGCTGTGAGAACTTCCCAGATATTAGGAATTGTTCTGACGAAAAGAGCCAACGGAGACGGCCACATCGAACTGGCTGGTTTTCCGCATCATTCTGTAGATTCTTATTTGCCAAAACTGGTGAGAGCCGGAATTCGTGTTGCGATTTGTGATCAGCTGGAAGACCCGAAAACCGTGAAAGGAATTGTAAAACGTGGCGTTACAGAATTGGTTACTCCCGGAGTTACGTTCAATGATCAGGTTTTAACTTCAAAAAAGAACAATTTTCTGCTCTCGCTTCACAAGGAAAAAGAAAAATACGGAATTGCGATGGTGGATGTGTCTACCGGAGAATTTTTGGTGAGTGAAGGAAATTTAGATAAAATTTTACATATCATCAATACGTTTGATCCGAGTGAAATTATTTATCAGAGAAGTGTGCAGATTCCGGATCAATTGAAAAACAGAAATGTTTTCAAATTGGAAGACTGGGCTTACCAATATAATTTTGCTTACGAAAAATTGACGAATCAATTCAGAACCAATTCGTTAAAAGGTTTTGGGGTTGAGACTTTACCTTTAGCAATTACCGCAGCGGGAGCTATTTTCGCTTATCTGGTAGAAGATACGCATCACAAATTATTGGCGCACATCACCAAAATTCAGATTATTCCGCAGGAAGAGTATCTGATGATGGATCATTTTACACTGAGAAATCTGGAAATCGTTTATCCAAGTAATCCGAAAGGTAAATCCCTTTTAGATATTATCGATAAAACGGCCACACCAATGGGCGGAAGATTGCTGAGAAGAAGAATTATACTTCCATTAAAATCTGTTGAAGAAATCGGCAGAAGACTTTCTTTAATTGATTTTTTAAACGAAAATGATCAACTCAAATATGAAATTTCACAACTTCTGAGATCTATTTCAGATTTAGACCGGTTGATGGGAAAATTGGCAGCAGAAAAAATTTCACCCAAAGAAATGGGTTATCTGCGTCAAAGTTTGATTAATATTCAGAAAATTAAAGGATTGCTTCATTCTCATGCAGATGTTTTAGCATGGCTGGAGCCATTAAATTCTTTAGATGATTTAATTCAGTTGCTTGAAAATCATTTGAATGAAGAACTTCCGGTCAATCTCGCCAAAGGAAACGTAATCAAACAAAACATCTCAGAAGAGCTTGATCATCTGAGAGGTCTGCAAAATAAAGGTCGTGGTTTTCTGGATGAGATGTGTCAACGTGAAGTAGAGCGCACCGGAATTACCAGCCTTAAAATTGATTTTAATAATGTTTTCGGTTATTTCATTGAAGTAAGAAACACCCATAAAGATAAAGTTCCGAGCGATTGGATCAGAAAGCAAACGCTTGTAAACGCAGAACGGTACATCACAGAAGAACTGAAAGAATATGAAAGTCAGATTCTGGGTGCTGAAGAAAAAATCAGCGTTTTGGAAAATCAACTGTACCGGAAAGTTTGTTCGGACACGATGATTTATATGGACATGATTCAGGAGAATTCAAATATCATTGCACAGCTCGATGTTGCGGTTGGTTTATCTGAACTGGCAGTTTCTGAAAGTTATACAAAGCCGGTTTTAAATGACGGTTTCTCTATAGATTTGAAAGAAGCGAGGCATCCGATCATCGAAAATGCTCTTCCTTTAGGCGAAAAATATATCCCGAATGACATCTTTTTAGATAAAGATTCTCAACAGATTATTATGGTGACGGGTCCCAACATGGCGGGTAAATCTGCAATTCTTCGTCAGACAGCAATTGTCTGTTTAATGGCGCAAATTGGCAGTTTTGTTCCTGCAAAATATGCTGAGATCGGTGTTTTGGATAAAATTTTTACGAGAGTGGGAGCGAGTGATAATATCTCTGCCGGAGAATCTACTTTTATGGTGGAGATGAACGAGGCCGCTTATATTTTAAATAATATTTCTGACCGAAGTTTGATTTTGTTAGACGAAATTGGTCGCGGTACTTCTACTTATGATGGTGTTTCCATAGCCTGGGCGATTGCAGAATATCTTCATCAGCATTCTACTCAGGCAAAAACTCTATTTGCAACGCATTATCACGAATTGAATGAGATGACGGTAAATTTTGAACGGATAAAGAATTTCCATGTGTCGATTCAGGAGAATAAAGGGAATATTATCTTTCTAAGAAAATTGATTTCTGGCGGTAGTGAGCACAGCTTTGGTATTCATGTTGCAAAATTAGCCGGAATGCCATCGAAAGTGGTCAACAGAGCCAATGAGATTTTGAAAACATTAGAAGCGAGCCGTTCTCAAAATGGTTCGTCTGAAAATATTAAGAGAGTAACTGAAGAAAATATGCAACTTTCTTTCTTCCAGCTGGACGATCCTGTTTTGGAAAATATCAGGGAAGAGCTGACGAAAATCGACATCAATACGTTAACCCCGATTGAAGCATTAATGAAGTTGAATTCGATTAAAAAAATGATCGGTAAGTAAATTCTATTATAAAAAGCCTTCCTTAATATTTTCTTGCAGACAATGGAAATGTGTAAAGATAACGTACAGGTTTACCATTTTTTATGGCTGGTTTCCAACGGATAAAAATTCTTTTAACACCTAATTCTGCTGCTTCTACATGCTTTTTGTCGCTTCCGATGGCTGCAATATTTCTTACATAGCCATCTTTTTCAACAACAAAGTAAATCCGTGTGTCTAATTTTTGCTGGTGTTTTAAATTAATCGTAGGCATACCGTCAAAATATTTTTGCTTGAAAGCATTGAATCCTCCTGGAAATTCTGGCGGAGTATCTGCGGTCGTAACAACATCTTTTAAGTTGATTTTTTTCTTAACCAACTCATTGTAATTGGGGATTTGTGTGATATTGTTTTCAATTGCATTCTTGTTTACGGCTTCCTGAGCAGACATAATGGCTCCGAAAAGTAAACCGAACAGAATAATTGCTTTATTCATTATATTTTGTTTTGGTAATACTGATTTTAAACTACTATCAGACGTATATTTTAACTATTTCATGGCAGCAAACTTAATACCAATTAATCAAACTGGATCGCAGAGGAATTTATAATACAATCTTATTTTGTTTCTGATAATTTCAGCAAAAAATGCATTTATCTTTAATCTAAATACATTAATTAACAAAGTTTAACGGATCGTATCTCGCTGATTTACAAAATGCTTTTACTATTTTTGAATATGAAGAAAATTTTGAGTTTAATGACATTGATTTTCAGTGTCTCTTTTTATTTTTCGCAGGAGGAAATCATCATAAAAGACGTCCCAACGGTCAATTATGAAGTGCTTGAGAAGAAAATTCAGGAAGAAAAAGATGTTTTTCTGGTTTTGAATTTTTGGTCAACAACTTGCGCTCCGTGCGTAAAAGAGTTGCCCGATTTTATGAAGGTCAATGAAAAGTTTAAAGATAATTCTAAATTTAAAATGCTTTTAGTTTCCTTAGATCGTGCGAAAGATAAAGAAAAAGTGATTCAGTTTATTAAGAACAAAAAACTGAAAGCTGAAGTGATTTTGCTGGATGATATTAAAAGAATGAATACATGGATTCCGAAGTTTGATGAAAGTTGGGAAGGCAATATACCGGTAACTATTTTTTATAAAAACGGGGAAAAAGTACATTTCAACAACGGAGAAATGAGCAAAGATGAACTTGAAAATACAATCAATAAATATCTATAACGATGAAAAATTTTAAAATAATATTCACTGCGCTTGTGCTTGGTTTGAGTCTGATACATATAAATGCTCAGAATAAACCTCAGCAAGAATCCAAAAGCTCCACAGAAGTTAAAGGTTATAAAGTAGGAGATGCTGCGACAGATTTTAAACTGAAAAACGTCGATGGCAAGATGGTTTCTTTGAAAGATTTTGTTCAGGCAAAAGGTTTTATCGTAATTTTTACGTGTAACCATTGTCCTTATGCCAAAAGCTATGAGGACAGAATTATAAAACTCGACAACACGTTTAAAGATCTCGGCTTTCCTGTAATTGCAATCAATCCAAACGATCCCAAAGTACAGCCTCAAGATGGCTTTAACGAAATGATGACAAGAGCAAAAGAAAAAGGTTTTACGTTTCCTTATCTGTTAGACGAAGGCCAGAAGATTTATCCTCAATATGGGGCAACAAAAACGCCTCATGTCTTTGTTTTGCAGAAAGAAGGTGGTAAAAATATTGTAAAATACATAGGCGCAATTGATAACAATTACGAAAATGCCGATGAAGTAACAGAACATTATGTGAAAGATGCTGTTAACTCTTTGATAAAAAATGAACCCATAAAAACTACAAAAACAGTTGCAATTGGTTGTTCTATTAAAGTGAAAAAATAGTTTTATTATAATTAAAATTGAGATATTGTGCGGACTTTAGTCCGCTCTTTTTTAATCTAAATTCCAGGGCTTTAGCCAAAATTAATGATGATGAAATTCAAGTTTAGCCTGAAATATTTTCTCTTAACAGTGGTTATTTTTTGTATTGAAGTTTTAATAGCGACTGTTTTAAAAGATCAATTCTTTATCAGAGCCTATCTGGGTGATGTTATTGTCGTGATGCTGCTTTTCACTTTCTTCAAAAGTTTTCTGATGGTAAATGATATAAAACTTATTCTGGCAATATTTGCATTTTCCTGTTTAATAGAAGTTGCCCAATTCTTCAATATTGCAGAAAAGTTAGGCTTCCAACCTGGAAGCCTAATGTATATCGTGATTGGAAATTCATTTTCTTGGATTGATATTTTATGCTATGGAGCAGGATGTTTGCTGCTGTATCTTTTTGTGAAAATAAAATTTAATTCAATCAACAGACAATCTGTATAATTATCTGCCGAACGAGTCATATTTATCTTCAGCATACTTAATAAACCGGTTTAGCAAAGCCACATTTTCCTTTTCCATCGCAGAAAGCTCACTGTCAACATTATTTGAAACCGGAATATACCAATCGGTCTGCTCAAAAAAGTTTCTGTAGGTTTGTTTTTTGAAAGAATAGCCATGTCTTGCAAAAACTGAATTTTTAATGATTTCCATATCCAGTTTTCGTAGATTTTTTAGGTCTTTTTCGCTCAGTTTTTGCTTTGATGCATTGATTTTGAAGACTGCATCAGATGCAATTCTATTTTTAGATGAAGTATACGTTTCTGTTTTTCCGGTTTCTTCGTCTGTATATTTTTCTTTAAAATCTCTCGGATTTTCCCAGTCAATCAAATCGGAATTTTCATCGAGCATAAAATTCGGATTGTAGACGAATTCCTTTTTAATCAGCTTTAAATTTTTGGTAGCAGCTTTTACCGCAGATTTATTAAAAGCAGTCCATTTTCCGATGATGCTGTCGCTTTTTAATTTAATTTCAAATCTTCCGTCCGTTTTATCATTTCCCGGCTCATCAAGAATGAATGATTGAGAACTTTCATTAAAAATTCCTCTGAAAGGTCGTTGATTTCCGTTCACGATGCTTTGTCCGTAAACGCTGTCTTTCGTGATTTTGTTTATTTTTAAAGAAAGTCTTTTGATGTTGATTCCTTCATAGTCTTCATCTATTTCGGTGTCGTGCATCATTTCTTTCCCCGAAAATTCTCCGGTATAAATTCCATAATATTCTTTGAAAATTTCAGGGGCAACCACAGAATCTTTCTTGGCAACTACAGAATCCTTAGAAGTTGCAGATACGGTTGACTCTTTTTTACAGCTAGCAAGAGCAAAGAGAAGCAGCGAGGTGAGAGTCAATTTTAAAATTTTCATATGTATTTTTTTGTGATTAGATATTCAATTAAAAGGATGTTTGGAATCCAACCCAACCAAGCAATAATCTGATAAATATCCATCGGGTTTGGGTGAAATAAATATACAATAATTACCTTCCATATTCTCAAAGTGATGGCAGAAATTGTGAGCGCAAAACTTCGCCACATCCATTGTTTGTGTTCTTTGAATTTTTTTTGCCGCACTAATTGATATGCCTTAAAAGTTGTGAGCCACCAAAAACAGCCTAAAATCACAAAGGAAAGTTTAGATAAAAATCCACCATTCGCAAAAATTCCCATGTAAATTCCTGATGGAGCAGCAAAAAGCAGAATCAGAAAAATATAAATTTTTCCAGCGTTTTTATGAAAGTTTTTTAAGCCGAAATCTTTTCTTAAAATGGCTAAAAATCCTGTAAGTAAGACAAAAATACTCGTATAAATATGGGTATAGAAAAACCACAGATATTCCGGTCTTTCAGCAACTTCAGTCTGTTTAATCATTAAAAAGCTGACGTTGGTGTCGAAAGGAATATATTCTAAAGTGATTTTGAGCATGAGCCAAAAGAAATATCCGAAGCCAATGATTAAAAGGATTTTAATAAAAGTTGAAATATTTCTTTTGGCTGAAAGCAATTAGTTTCCGATATTAATTATAAGAGGAAATCTGAACCTGGATTTGACAGGCAGTCCATCTATCTTTGCGGATGCCCATTTAGTTTTAGACATGGCTTTTATTGCTCGTCTCATTTCCTTATTCATAGATTTATTATCTCCCATAATATTAATGTCCGTGATATATCCGGTTTGATCTATTACAAAAACAGCTTCAGATTTTATCTTCCCTCTTCCATTAATATTACCTGAATTAAAAGTTTGAGCAAAATTTCTCCTAAATGCATCTAAACCTCCGGGATATTCTGCTTTATCAGCGACATCTTCATAAATCTTGGCATCTTCGCTTACATTTTCCTGATTTGGAGAAGTCTTTTCCTGTGAAAAAGTTTTTACAGAGATAATCAGTAGTGCAAAAACAAGTAATTTTTTCATGATATAGTTTTATTTATAAATTATTTAAATCCTGCGCAATCAACCAGGCCTCACTCCAGCAAGCCTGAAAATTAAAACCACCCGTCACGGCATCAATATTCAGAACTTCTCCTGCAATATAAAAATTTGGCAGCACTTTCGAAGACATATTTTTAAAATTAATTTCCTTTAAATCGACGCCACCTGCAGTCACAAATTCATCTTTAAAAGTTGATTTTCCAGTTACGTTAAATTTCTTTTTGCACAAATTTTCTAAAATCGTCTGCATTTCTCTTCCGGAAATATTCGCAATTTGTTTATTTAAATCAACTTTTGATACTTCCAATATTCTCTGCCAAAAACGATTCGTCACTTCGAAAATTTTCGATGATCCGATTAATTTCTTAGGATTTGAGATTTTAAAATTCTGAAATAATGCTTCTGCATCATCAATATCTTTAGAAATAAAATTTATCTGAACCTCAAAATTGTATTTTATCTGTGCCAGATTAATTGCCTCCCAAGCCGAAATTTTCAAAATCGCAGGTCCGGAAAGTCCCCAATGGGTAATCAGCAACGGTCCGGTTTCTTCAGTTTTTAATGTTGGAATTGATGTTTCTGCCATTTCAAAACTTGTTCCGGCTAAATCTTTCAGCAAATCATCTTTAATATTAAATGTAAACAGCGACGGAACTAATTCAATGATTTTATGTCCCAAATTTTCAATCATCTTTAAAGATTTCGGCGAACTTCCTGTGGTATAGATAATATAATCAGCTGAAAAATCCCCTAAACTTGTTGAAACGAGGTATTGATCATTTTTTTTAATAATTTCTTTCACAGAACATTTCGTTTTTACTTCAATATTTTTCTGCTGGATTTCATTCTGAAAAGTATTGATAATGGTTTGTGAAGAGTTGCTTTCCGGAAAAACTCTGTTGTCATTTTCGATCTTCAACGAAACTTTTCGTTTTTCAAGCCAGTCCATCATATCACCAGGTTGAAATTTGGTAAAAACACTCAATAATTCCTTGTGTCCACGAGGGTAAAACTGAACCAATTCTTTTGGATCAAAACAAGCATGAGAAACATTACATCTTCCGCCTCCTGAAATTTTCACTTTCTGAAGTACGTCAGAATTTTGTTCTAAAATTGTAATTCTATATTTCTTTTCGTCAAGATTTGCTGCACAGAAAAACCCTGCTGCGCCACCTCCGATAATGATAATTTGCTTCATAAATTGGTAATCTTATACTGAAGATTATTTTTACAAAACTACAATTTTTATAAACCATCTTATTTGAGTAATTTTGAGGATTATAATTTTGAATTTTAAAGCTAAAAAATAACTAATTGTTTAAATGTTTTGGTCTTAAAAAGTTCAAATTAAAACTATTATTAAAAATGATTTTCTACCATAAATTTGAAGTACGCTGGAGCGACTTAGACGCCAATAAACATCTTGCCAACTCTTCTTACGTACAGTATTGTGCGCAAACCCGAATGGCTTTCATGAAAAAAGAAAAAATGGGAGTTACACAGATGAGCCGTTGGGGAATTGGTCCAGTCATTATGCATGAAAGATTTTCTTTCTTTAAAGAAATATTTGCCGATCAAATCGTGATTGTAAGTCTTGAAATTGACGGTTGTGCAGAAGATGCTGCAATTTATCGTTTTGTTCACAAGTTTTATCTTCCTGATGGTTCTCATTGTGCTACCTCAGAAGCTACCGGTGTCTGGATTGATACCATGCTGAGAAAAATGACCACTCCGCCCGATGACGTGATCGAAGCAATGAATAAATACAAAACTGCCGAAACGGTATTGATGACGAGAGAAGATTTTAAAAAACTTCCTTTCCGTCCTGAAAATATTGATCCGGCGATTTTTAATAAATAAATAAATAAATGATAATTGATCAATGATGATTAATTTTTTTGTCATCATTTTATCAATTATTAACCATCAATTATATAAAAATTTATGTTTGAAGATAAAGAACCGGAATTAACACCCATTTCCAAATTAGGAGAATTTGGCTTAATAAAACATTTGACAGAACATTTTCCTCTGACTAACGAATCTTCGGAAGTTGGAGTAGGAGATGATGCAGCCGTTATCAATCCAGGGAATAAAAAAGTAGTTTTAACAACTGATGTTTTGGCAGAGGGAGTTCATTTCAACTTAGGATATGTTCCGTTGAAACATTTAGGATACAAAGCGGTTGTGGTGAATTTAAGTGATATTGCGGCAATGAATGCAACACCAACCCAGATTTTAGTTTCTTTGGCGGTATCCAACCGTTTTCCGGTAGAAGCTCTGGAAGAATTATATTCAGGAATTCAGGCGGCTTGCGGAAGATATAAAGTTGATTTGATTGGCGGAGATACTACGAGTTCCAACGCAGGATTGGTCATGAGTATTACGGCAGTAGGAATTGAAGATGAAGAAAATATCGTCATAAGAAGCACTGCAAAACCAAACGATTTGCTTGTGGTAAGCGGAGATTTAGGAGGTGCTTATATGGGACTTCAGATTCTGGAAAGAGAGCATGCTGTTTTCCTCGCAGATCCGAATATGCAGCCTGAAATGGAAGGTTTCGACTATATTTTGGAAAGGCAATTAAAACCTGAAGCAAGAACCGATGTGAAAGGAATTTTGGAACAATTAGATATCAAACCGACATCGATGATTGATATTTCAGACGGTTTGGCTTCGGAAATTCTGCATCTTTCAGACCAGTCGAAAGTAGGTTTCAGATTGTACGAAGAGAAAATCCCGATGGATAATCTGACGATTACAACTGCAGATGATTTGAATTTAAATCCTGTGATGACGGCTTTAAGCGGGGGTGAAGACTATGAATTGCTGTTCACGATTTCGCCAAATGATTTTGAGAAAATGAGAAATCACCCAGATTTTACGATTATTGGCCATGCTGTTGAAAAAGAAGAAGGAAACTTTATGGTGGCGAGAGGTTCTAATCAATTGGTTGCTTTGACAGCGCAGGGTTGGGATGCTTTTTTAGGAAATCAACAGAATGATTAAATTTTAATTTTATATATTGTGAAACCACTGCATTTTGTAGTGGTTTTTTGATTTAAATAATTAATTTGCAAATGAAAATTCGTTGGATGAAGTTGTTGATTTATATTCTTTTCTTATTCTTTATTTCTTGTCAAGGAATTGACCAAAATGAAGTTTATGGCAAATATTCTCCTGTATCATATAAAAATACTTTTGATACAATAATAATTAGAAAAGATGGCAAATATAAAAGGATGATTTATGATAAAAAGAAAAAGAAGCTCTTAGATTATGAATCTACATATAGATTAGATGGTAATTCAATTAAGTTTGAGGATTTCTATTTTAATTTAGATAAAGATTTAATTACTTACCCAGGTGATATTAACGATATTGATATGGCTTATACTACAAATTTTGAAGAAATTAATGGGAATGTTAGCCTTTGTTTTGGCTATCATGAAGGAGAAAATTGCTATAAAAAATTAAAAGTTTCAGATAAATTGAAATCCAGCTCAAAAAAACGAGCTGGATTTCAATTTATATTTTAAAACTCTTACGCTTTTACAATATTCACAATCACCTCCACTGCTTTCTCCATACTTTCCAAAGCAACATATTCATAAGGTCCGTGGAAGTTCATTCCGCCGGCGAAAATATTCGGACAAGGTAATCCCATATAAGATAATTGCGCTCCGTCTGTTCCGCCTCTGATCGCTTTTATTTTAGGTTCAATTCCTGCTTCTTTCATGGCTTTTGCAGCAAGGTCAACAATGTGCATTTTGCCTTCAAACTGCTGTTTCATATTGCGGTATTGTTCTTTAATTTCAACTTCAGCCGTTCCTTCACCATATTTTTGGTTGAATTCTATCACTTTTTGCTCCATGAATTTTTTTCTTGCCTCAAATTTCTCTTCGTCATGATCACGAATGATGTATTGAAGCTTGCATTCTGAAACATCAGAAGTAACATCCATCAAATGATAAAACCCGTCAAAACCTTTGGTAGTAGAAGGGGTTTCATTTGCAGGAAGTGACTGAATGAATTCTGCCGCCAAAAGACTTGCATTCACCATTTTTCCGAAAGCATAACCTGGGTGTACACTCAATCCGTGGATTTTTACGACAGCTCCTGCAGCGTTGAAGTTTTCATATTCCAATTCTCCAACTTCACTTCCGTCCATTGTGTAAGCGAATTCAGCTCCGAATTTAGCCACATCAAATTTGTGTGCACCTCTTCCGATTTCTTCGTCTGGAGTGAAGCCAATTGCCATTCTTCCGTGCTTGATTTCAGGATGAGCAATTAAGTATTCTGCAGCCGTTACAATTTCTGCACAACCCGCTTTATCATCGGCTCCCAAAAGAGTGTTTCCGTCTGTCGTAATTAAAGTCTGACCGATATACATCTTTAAACTTTCAAATTTTGAAGGAGAGAGTGTGAAGTTGCTTTCTTTATTTAAAAGTAAATCTTCGCCCTGATAATCTTCCCAAACTTGTGGTTTTACGTTTTCACCACTAAAATCCGGTGAAGTGTCATAATGGGATATAAATCCAATGGTTGGCTGACTGTCATTTTCCAGATTGGAAGGAACATAAGCCATAATGTAACCGTGATCGTCAATAGAAACGTCTTCCAGACCAATTGTTTTCAGCTCTTCTACGATGTATTTCGCAATATCCCACTGTCTTTCTGTAGAGGGTGTAGTTTCGCTTTCTGCATCACTGGTTGAATATATTTTTACATAGCTGAGAAAACGGTTCAGTAATTTTTCTCTCCACATTTGGTTGAATTCAATTGTACTCATTAGATGTATAAAATTTTAACAAAGTTAGCAAATTTGATACTGAGAATAGGTTTTTTGTAATCGAATATAACGGATCGAAATTATGAATCAATTATAAATTATTGGTTATCAAAAGAATCTTAGCTTTGTTTATTGCAAAGATCGAATTGTTTTAGTTTTATTATATTTGAGAAAATCAAAAGTGAACATGTTTCTTACAGAATGTCCCAGAGATGCCATGCAGGGTTGGGGAGAATTTATTCCCACTGCCAAAAAAATCGATTATATCAACTCATTAATGGAAGTAGGGTTTGATGTCTTAGATTGTCTGAGTTTTGTTTCGCCGAAAGCAATTCCGCAAATGGCCGATTCTGCTGAGGTTGCCGAAAATATCGACAAATCTTTATCCAACACCAAGGTTTCTGCTATTATCGGAAATTACAGAGGAGCTGAAAAAGCATTGGCGCATCAGTCTGTGGATATTTTAGGGTTTCCTTTTTCTATTTCTGAAACTTTTCAGCACAGAAATACCAATAAAAATCAGGAAGAGGCTTTTGATGATGTGGTTAAGATGCTGGAGCTTACAGAAAGTGAAGGCAAAGAATTGAATCTTTATTTCTCCATGGCATTTGGGAATCCTTATGGTGAAATGTGGAAATGGGAAGATGTAGATTTCTGGGCAAACCGTTTTTCTGAAATCGGAATTAAAAATATCTTACTTTCTGATACTACGGGAGTTGCAACAACGGAAACGATTTCTGTTCTATTTGAGAAAATACCTTCAAAATATCCGAATATTGATTTCGGAGCACATTTTCATAACCGATATGAAGATTCTTATTCAAAATTAAAATCTGCTTACGATAAAGGCTGCAGAAGATTTGATTCTGCCATCAAAGGAATTGGCGGTTGCCCGATGGCAAAAGACGATCTTGTAGGAAATATGCCAACTGAACAGGTGATCAATTTTATGAGTGTAGAAAAAGCAGAACATAAATTGAACTTGTTAAATTTTGAAAGTTCTTACAACAGAGCGAAGGATATTTTTCATTTTTGAGACATTGTCTCTTTTATTTATTCAAAATTTTATGACATCAAAAATAACATACATCGGCGGACTCAGATGTTCAGCAGAACATTTACAGTCAGGAACCATCATCGAAAGTGATGCGCCAACAGACAATCACGGGAAAGGAGAAAAGTTTTCACCAACCGATCTTTGTGCAACTTCTCTGGCAGAATGTGTACTTACAACTGTTGCTATTTTAGGCAAAGACAAAAATATTAATATTGACGGAGCATATTGTACCCTTCAAAAAATTATGAAAACGGAGCCGAGAAGAATTGGCGAAATCGTATGTAATTTTGTTTTTTCAGACAGCTATTCAGATAAAGAAAAAGCTTTCATTGAAGAAACAGCTCACAATTGCCCGGTAGCGAGAAGTCTTCACCCGGAATTGGTACAGACCATGATTTTCATTTATCAATAAATTCACCGCAGAGATTTCTGCGGTTTTTTGTTGCTGATTTCTTTTAATTTAAATCAACTCAACATGTCTCCAATCATTTCACCTGCAGCATTTAAAAATATTTCAAAGAAACATCTCATTATTCTTGATGCACGAACCGGAAAAGATATACATGAAATTTATCTTCAAAAACACATCAAAGAGGCAAGATTCATAGATTTGGATACAGATTTGGCAGAAATTGTTGACGATGCCGCTTTTGGTGGAAGACATCCGCTTCCAAACGTTGAAAAATTTGCTGAAACGGTTTCTCGCTTGGGAATTTCAGAACATTCTCAAATAGTAATTTATGATGATAAAAACGGAGTGAATGCTGCAGCAAGAGCTTGGTGGATGTTGAAAGCTTTCGGCTTAAAAAACGTTCAGGTCTTGGATGGAGGATTTCAGGAAGCTGAAAAACAGAGTTTGGAATTCTCATCTGGCGAAGAAACTTTTGAGAAAGCTGAAATCATCAAAAGAAAAGATTGGCTTCTTCCCATATCAACCTTGGAAGATGTTGAAGATGAATTGATAAGCCATTCTGCGACAGTGATCGATGTAAGAGATTCGTATCGATTTAAAGGTGAATCTGAACCAATAGATTTAATTGCCGGACATATTCCCGGAGCAATTAATATTCCTTTTTCAGAAAATTTAGACGAAAACGGATATTTCCTGAAACCTGAAATTTTAAAGCAGAAATATGTACAATTACTAGAGAGTAAACCAGAAAAACTAATCATTCATTGTGGCTCCGGAGTCACGGCTTGCCATACAGTTTTAGCTTTAGCCTATGCCGGTTTTGAAATCCCGAATCTATACGTGGGTTCTTGGAGTGAATGGAGCAGAAGAGAAGGAAGGGAAATTATTACAGAATAAAGTTTTGAATCTGGGAGAATGAAGCTGGAAGTTGTGACTAGCCATAATTTACGAGAAGTGCATTTATCATAATCTATTAATTAGTAAGTAAGCATATAGGTTTTTTTGAATGAAAATTAAAATGCAAAAACCCGGGAAATTTCCCAGGTTTTCTATTGTTATTATATTTTGAAAAAGATAGTTTTGTCAAAAACTTCCAGCAACCATCTTCCTTTCTTTATTAAAGCATTCCCAGCTCAAATTTTGCCTCTTCACTCATCATATCTTTGTTCCAGGTGGGTTCGAAAGTGAGCTCCAAATCTACTTCTTTCACATTTTCTACTTCTTTCACTTTATCCTTTACCTCTTGCGGAAGACTTTCCGCAACGGGACAGTTAGGACTCGTTAAGGTCATGATGATTTTCACATCGGCTTCTTCCGAAATCTGAACATCGTAAATCAATCCCAACTCGTAAATATCCACCGGAATTTCCGGGTCGTAAACTGTTTTTAGTACTCTTATAATTTCTTCACCGATGTCGGCAATCTGATCGTCTGTAAAGTTCATTTGTTAATCTAAATTGATATTTCTCTGCAATAAATCCTCCTGACGCATACGCCGGAAAATGTTTGCCAAAGTTAAGACATCTTTTTCACAATAGTCAACTATTCGTTGCAAGTCTTTTTCTATGTAGTAAATTGATGAAACCATTGATCCGTCGATGTCGTCTTTCGGAGTGGGAATTCCGAAAACATGGGCTAAAAGCTCAAGTGAAATAAAGCTTTTATAATCTCCGAATTTCCAAAGTTCCATCGTGTCAAGATGCGGAATTTCCCACGGTTTTTTACCAAACATTTGAAAAGGAGAAGGCGGCTGCATCCCGTTTATCAGAAAGCGTCTCGCAATCCATGGAAAATCAAATTCTTTTCCGTTGTGAGCACAAAGAATGACATCACGAAGCCTTGGGCTATTAAAAAGTTCACCAAATTCCTGCAGTAATTTTTTCTCATGATCACCGGAAAAACTTTTAATTCTTAGCGTTTCATTTTTTTCGAGCATTCCAATTGAGATACAGATGATTTTGCCAAATTCTGCCATGATTCCTGCTCTTTCATAAAAGTCTTCTGGTGAAATCTCATCTTTCCGTTGGAATTTTGTTTTTTTATCCCAAAGTTTCTGTTCTGTTTCAGGTAATTCTTCCCACGAACCGGAGTTTGGAACTGTTTCAATATCAAGGAATAAGACTTTTTCTAATGGAATGTTTTGTATCATTTTTGTGTCTGTTTTACAAATTTAAATTTTCGATTGCTATCTGTAACTTCATAGGTTTTTAGAACTATAAAGTTTTCATTTAAAATCTATTTCCAAATCGCAATCGGCATTTCTCGTTCTATAACTGATCTTCATTTTTTAATTTGTTCATAAAAATGATTTGATGTAAACAAAAATAGAATTTACAAATAAAAATTAATAGTTAATTTGTGAAAAATAAGTGAAAAATTTATAATTTTACTCAAAACACGACATAATGTTGATTAAAATTTACGGAAGCGCAATTTTCGGCGTTTCTGCACAAACAATTACGATCGAAGTCAATATAGACACCGGCGGTGTTGGCTATCATCTTGTAGGTCTCCCGGATAATGCAATTAAAGAAAGCAGTTACCGAATTTCTGCCGCTCTGAAAAATGTAGGCTTTAAAATTCCCGGAAAGAAAATCACAATCAATATGGCTCCTGCGGATCTTCGGAAAGAAGGTGCTGCTTATGATCTGAGTATTGCAATGGGAATTTTGGTGGCTTCAGACCAAATTGTAGCAGATAATATTCAGGAGTATATCATCATGGGTGAATTGTCTCTGGACGGAAGTTTACAACCCATTAAAGGAGTTTTGCCAATTGCCATTCAGGCTCGTGAAGAAGGTTTTAAAGGAATTATTCTTCCTAAACAAAATACCAGAGAAGCTGCGATTGTGAATAATCTCGATGTTTACGGGGTTGAAAATATTAAAGAAGTCATTGATTTTTTTAATGAAGGAAAACCGCTTGAGAAAGTAGTTTTAGACACCCGAAAAGAATTTCAGGATAAGATCAATAGTTTTCCGTTTGATTTTTCTGAAGTGAAGGGTCAGGAAACTGCAAAACGAGCAATGGAGGTTGCCGCAGCAGGCGGACATAACATCATTCTTATCGGACCTCCGGGAAGTGGAAAAACCATGCTGGCAAAACGTGTTCCGAGTATTTTGCCGCCACTTACTTTAAAGGAAGCTTTAGAAACCACAAAAATACATTCTGTTGCCGGAAAAATGGGAACTGAAACTTCTCTGATGACGGTTCGGCCTTTTAGATCTCCGCATCATACCATTTCGGATGTTGCTCTAGTTGGCGGTGGGAGTTATCCTCAACCGGGTGAGATTTCTCTGGCTCACAACGGAGTTTTATTTTTAGACGAAATGCCGGAATTTAAAAGAACCGTTCTTGAAGTAATGCGACAGCCTTTGGAAGATCGTGAAGTTACCATTTCGAGAGCAAGATTTACGGTAAACTATCCTTCGAGTTTTATGCTGGTTGCATCAATGAACCCAAGTCCGAGTGGATATTTTCCTGATGATCCTAATAATACTTCATCGGTTTTTGAAATGCAACGATATATGAATAAACTTTCGGGTCCGCTTTTAGACCGAATTGATATTCATGTGGAAGTACAGAAAGTTGAGTTTGAGCAATTGGCTGAAAAAAGAAAAGGCGAAAAAAGCGAAGACATCAGAAAACGTGTTTTGATTGCCCGTGAGATTCAGAATGAACGATATAAAGATCTGTCGATCAGTTATAATGCTCAAATTGGTTCGCAAGAATTGGAAAAGTTTTGTGAATTAGATGATGCTTCATTTAACCTCATCAAAATGGCAATGGAAAAACTGAATCTTTCTGCTAGAGCGTATGACAGAATTCTAAAAGTGGCAAGAACAATTGCAGATTTGGAAGAGTCTGAAAATATTCTGTCGCATCATATTTCTGAAGCGATACAGTACAGAAGTCTGGATCGGGAGTTTTGGAATGTTTAATTTTAATTATTCCTTAACATAATTCATTTCTTAGAGATTCAATATTCAAAGTTTATCCTAAGGTGCATTTCAATTTATCCTAAAGTGTAAATCTTCCTTCATTTAAAAACTTCATCTTTGATATATAAAAAGTGAATAACTTTTTTTTCATCATTTTGTGTTAGCAGGGAACATATTTGTTCCCCGTTTTTTTTTAATTTAAAGCTAGACTGTTACTAAATATTCCTTAACTTTAATTTATTCTGTTGTTAATGTCACAAATGATTCCGTTTTTCAATAAAATACATCTTCTCCGTATTATTAATAACGGAACGCTTCAGCATAAGAATGTTGCAGAGAAAAATAAAATTCAAATTCTGAATGCGATTTCTATTTCGGTATATTTTTTAACATTACTTGTCACCGTAATCTATTTGATTAATGGTTTTTACTGGATGGTTTTTTTAAACGGTATTGTTTTTTCTGTTTATTTTATCAATAAACATTTCTTAAAAAAAGGATATTTTCTTTTAACAAAAGTTTTTGGCTTACAGGGTATCATTACTTATCTATTTCTTTGCGGCACTTTTCACGGCTATCCTATTACTTTAACGCATTATTACACCATACCGATTATTGCATGTCTGTTTGTATTTTCTGCGAAAGAGGGATATTATATGATCTTTTTTATTGTGCAGCTTGTCTCGTTGTTTTTTATTCAGGCACTTTATCCGGAGCATTTATTTTCGGTGAGTTTTAATATTCTTTCTCCTGAAAGAAAAGAATTGCTGAATATAATTTTTCTTTTAACGATGAGTATTTTTCTTCTCTGGCTTGTGTTTTTAATTGTCTTCATTGTAGAAATTCAGGAACAAAATTTAAAAAAATTAAAGACAAGGCTTTTTTTCGTGAAAAAAACTCTTAAGGTACATAATAATGAGTTGCAGACTTTTGGTTTGGCGGCCACTCATTCACTTAAAACCCCTTTGTTCATTATTAATAGTTTTTTAAATAAAATTGAAAGCAACGTAAGGGATAAAAAAGGACAACAGAACGACTATTATTTTAATCTCATAAAAGAAAGCAATCAACTCAATGAAAAATATTCTAACGATCTGATTTCTTATTTATCCATTTATAATATTGTCAACAGCTTAGAAGTTATCAGCCTCGGTCAGTTTATTGAAAAATGTTGCAAAATCTATAAAATAAAATATAAAGAAGCTCATATTGTAAATCAGGTTGAAGAAAAAATAATAATTTCTAATCCTTTGCTTTTAGAAATTATCATTCAGAATATGGTAGATAATGCTTTGAAATACAATATTTCCGAAGTTCCGGAAATAAAAATTTATGCTAAAAGAGAGCATAATATTTTATCTGTTTTTTTTAAAGATAATGGCATCGGAATCAGTAAGGATTATGTACAAAAAATATTCGATCCTTTCAACAGAATTAACGAAATCGAAACTTCTGCAGGAAGTGGATTGGGATTAACGATTTCAAAACTTGCTGCTTTTAAAATGAATGCAACGTTGGATTTGTATTACAGCAGTAAAGAAAAAGGTTCCATTTTTAAATTAGATTTGACCGATGAAAATGAGATACATTAAATATTATTTTTTAATTAAAATAGCAAGATTAATGTACATTGGTTTTCACAAGGAGAATTCTGAGGAAACCAATGTGAAGATTATTTTCTTTAATATTCTTAATTTCAGCTATCTTGTGAATCAATGTATTGCGACATTTCTTTACATGTTTATGGGGGTTTACAATAGTGCGGTTTATTCTTTAGTATTAATGCCTGTCCCGTTACTGGTATATTATCTTAATCATAAAAGAAAATATTTGCTCTCCAAAGTATTTATTTTCATCTATTATAATGTGATTATTTTTGTGACATCCTGTTATTTTTCCCACCCTTATCTTTCCTATTACTACATTCCTGTGATTATTGGTTCTGCGATTGTTTTTAATACCAAAGAGCTCAAATATTTATTACTCATCAATTTATTATCTTTTTCATTGTTAATGATCGAAAACACTTCTTTAAACCAATATCTGCCTCGTTTTTATCAGGACGAAAATCACAGAAAAACCACCATTATTGTTTTAACTGTTCATATCAATTTTATTGTGGGGCTTCTTTTTATGTATGCATATTACATGCATCTTAAAATGAAAAGATTGATAAAACTTAATAAAACTTTGAAAGACGCAAAAATTAAGTTGAAAAACCAATCTGCCGATTACTTCCTTTTTACTGAAGCTTCCAGCCATTTTTTGAAATCTCCCATTCATGTTTTCAACACTTTTATTGGGAAAATAGAACAAGGAATTCATGAAAATAAATCTTACGACGAATTGAAACCCTATTTCTCTGTAATTAAAAAAAATATTGAAGAGGAAGAAAAATTTATCAATAATATGTTCGATTATAATAAAATAATACTCACCATACCACAAAAAAACAGGCATAATGTGACGCAAATTATAACTAAAAGTTTAGAAAATTTCAAAAAAAATAAATTAGATTTTGAGTATACTGTTGACAACCAGGAAATTAATCTGAAAATAGATGCAACATTACTAAGCAAAATTGTCATTATTGTTGCAGAAAACGCTTATTATTATAACAAAAACAGGGTTAAGTCATTAAAAATAAATTATATTATCTACAAAGATAATTTGACGATTAGCTTCACCGATAACGGCATCGGAATTAATGAGACGTATCGTGAAAATATTTTCAAACCTTATATAAGAATTAATAGCATAGAAAACATACAAGGAACCGGGATAGGATTATTAAAGGCCAAAAAAGCGGCAGAATTGATGGATGCACAAATTGTTTTGGCACAAAGCAGCGATTCCGGAACCACTTTTCAATTAATCATTAACACAAATAATAAAAAAGATGAAAATTAAGATTGCCTTTGTAGAAGACAATAACCTCTTTTATCAATCATTAAAATTACTGCTTCTTGAAAGCGAAGAATTTGATATTGTAGGAATGTTTTCTAATGCAGAATCTTTGATCAGAGATTTCCCCTATATTCTTCCGGAAATTGTTTTGATGGATCTCAATCTTCCCGGAATGTCTGGTGTAGAAGCAGTTTCTGTTATAAAAAGAGATTATCCCGAAACCAAATTGATTATTTTAACCGTTTTGGAAGATGACGAAAATGTCTTCAACTCACTAAAAGCAGGAGCAGATGGATATTTGCTGAAAAAAGATTCTTTAGAAAAAATAACCGAAAAAATTCTGCTGATTCAAGATGGAGGAGCACCGATAACGTCTTCTATCGCAAAAAAAATAATTGCTTATTTCAAGACTGAGGATGACAGAAATAGCACTTCGGAAATCAATACCCTTAATCCTCGCGAATTGGAAGTTTTAAATCATATCTCAAACGGACTTTTAAATAAGGAAATTGCAGGCAAATTATTTTTATCGATTGATGCCATTAAAAAAATTGCACAAAGCATTTATGAAAAATTGCAGGTAAGAAACCGGGGTGAAGCAATAAAAAAGTATCTGGATCACAAAAAGTAAAATTTTCTGTGAATTACTTTTTAGTCAGCATTTTCTATGATCTGAATACTCATGAAGGATAAGAGCTAAAAAAAACCGTGAAATTTAATTCCACGGTTTTTTAAATATCATTTAGAAAAAATTATTTCTTTTTCTTTTTTGCAGGAGCTGCAGTTTTTATTTTAGATGCGCCTGTATCAGCTGGAGTATTCTCGTCTCTTACCAATTTCAATTCATCTACAATTCTTCTTGCACCTGCGTATTTATCGATTGTCCAAAGAACAAAACGAATATCTACACTGATGGTTTTCTGCCATTTATCTTCAAAAACAATGTCACCACTTAATGCTTCGCTGTTTCCGTCGAATGCGATACCGATTAGGTTTCCGTCTCCATCAATTACCGGAGAACCAGAGTTACCTCCTGTAATATCATTGTTTGAAAGGAAGTTTACCGGAAGGTAACCTGCTTTATCAGCATATTGACCGTAATCTTTAGCATTCTGAAGAGCAATTACTCTTTGTGGAAGATCAAACTCTTCGTCACCTGCTTTGTATTTACCTACCAAACCTTCCATGGTTGTGTAGTAGTTTTCTGTTACACCAAAATAGTTTCTGTCTGTTCTGATTGGCAAAGTATCAATCTGTCCGTATGTTAATCTCATCGTAGAGTTTGCATCCGGGTAGAATTTTTTCTCAGGCATTGCTTTCATCAAACCAGCTAAGAAAAGACGGTTGTTTTTTGCAAAATTATCATCAATTAAAACAAATCTGTCATTAGATGCTTTCTGATCTGCAGCAATTCCTCTGGCAATTTTCAAAAGAGGGTCTGCATCAAGTTTCAAACGATCCGGATTCAAAACAAAATTGGTTACGGATGTTTTGTTTGCAAATACTGAAGAAAATGCAATATTCGACAATGTGTTTGCATCCAAAGCCATAATGGTAGGAGAAGCTACATCTTCTTTTACTCTGGTTTTATAAAGATTGACCAAAGAATTAAGCATTTCACCTTCCAGATCAGTATTGATGTTGTCGTAAGCATCTTTGATAGCGGCTTCCACTTTTGGTTTCATCGCTAATCTCCCTGCCATATCTTGTTTTGCATATGCATCTAATGTAGGTGCCATCTGAAAAGCAAGAGCAATATATTTCGCATTTCTGGTTAAAAGAGATGCGTAGTTTCTTTCTACGTTTCTGTCTGAAACCTGCTTGTAATAGGTAGCAATTTGGTCTACAACACCGTCATACATTTCATTACCTGGCTGTGCAGCCCACTGTATGAAAGTCTTTTCGAGGTTTTGTTTTTCGGAAATTGTTCCGTTTTTTTCAACGGCATCTATTGTTCCTTGTCTGTTTTTCCAGTAGTTTGCTACAGAAGCGTATTGTGAAGCATAACCTAATTGGGTTGCTTTATCTTTATCCATATACTTCTTCATGACATCCATCGCCATTTTAGAAGTTTCTACCCAAGCCGGATAGTCTTTAGAAACCATTTGATTGATTCCGTAAGAAGTAAGGTAACGGTTTGTTCTTCCAGGGTAACCCAAAATCATTGAGAAATCACCAGGCTTAATTCCTTTAAGAGAAACCGGTAAAAAGTGTTTAGGTTTCAAAGGAACATTGGTTGGCTTAAATTCTGAAGGATTACCAGCTGCATCAGCATACACTCTGAAAACCGTAAAGTCTCCTGTGTGTCTTGGCCACTCCCAGTTATCTGTATCTCCACCGTACTTTCCGATTGAAGATGGTGGTGCACCTACCAGTCTGATGTCTTTATAATCCTGATAAACGAAGTAATAAAATTCATTTCCGTTAAAGAAATCTCTCACTACAACGGTATATTTTCCGTTTTCAGAATTTTCTGTCTGAATTGCTTTTGTTTCAGCATCAATTACAGCTTTTCTGTCGGCTGCGCTCATGCTGTTGTTTAATTTAGAATTGATTCTTTGCGTAGCATCATCCATTCTCACCAAAAATCTTACGTAAAGATCTTTAGAGTTGAATTCATCTTTTTCTTTCATCGCCCAGAAACCGTCTTTCAGGTAATCCTTTGATGGAGTAGATGCGGCAGCAACGGCACCGTAACCACAGTGGTGATTGGTGAAAATCAAACCTTTGTCTGATACAATTTCTCCTGTACAAAACCCTCCAAAGCTTACAATTGCATCTTTCAGACTAGAATTGTTTACAGAATAAATCTCTTCAGGAGTAAGGTGAAGACCTTCTTTTTGCATATCGACACCATTAAGTCTTTTGATAAGCATCAACAGCCACATTCCTTCATCTGCTCTCATTTGAGCAAAACCTAAAAGAAAAGTGAATAATAAAAATATTCTTTTCATTTTTTAAAATAATTTTTGTGGGGCTAATTTACTAAATTTTCCTTTAATCTATCCTTAAATGGTATGGAAATGGGTGAGAGAGTGTTATGAAAAACATTTTATCATTTCTTTCTGCTTTTTTCATTTTAAGTTTGGTTTTAAATTGTTCTGCTGCAAAGTTGAGTAATCCTCACTATCAGAGGGAATGGATGTTGGTTTCTTTCGATCAGTTTATCAAACAAGATTTGACAGAGAAGAAGGCCGGAATTAATTTAACCGGAGAAAAAAAAGGTAATCTTGTGAAAGGAACCGCAACAATGGGATGCAACAGAATTTTTTTCTCTTCAGAATTTAAAAATAATAGAAAACTGAAAATTTCAAATCTTGCAAGTACAGAAATGGCTTGTCAAAATATGAATCTTGAAGATGCTTTTTTGAAGAAATTTGGAAATATGACAAAATATACAATTGAAGGTCATCGAATGACGCTTTCTGATGATAAAGGAAATGAAATGAAGTTCATCGCCGCAGATTGGGATTAAAAAAAGAAGTCTACACTGATGTAGACTTCCATAAAAAAGTGGTTATTGATTTAGTTTTTCGGAATCGTTTTTTTTATTTCTTCTAAAGTTGCCGTGTTGTGCAAACCCTGAACTATAATTGAATGATTAGGCGAAATACTTGCCTTGCGATTATTTTGTCTGTTAGGAATCGAAGCTAAAACTTCTTCAAAACTGGCAGTATTTGGCAGTAGTTTTCCCTGATTATTGCTTTGGCTTTGAATTTTTTCAGTTTTCGCTTTTACTTCGAGACCTTGTTCAGAAGCTAAAGTTGTATTCTGATCTTTTTTTAAAGAATAAACTTTGTTTTGTTCATGCATCTTTTGTTCAAATGCTTTTGCTTCTTTCAAAACCAGTTCCTGATCCTGAAGTTCTGTTGATTTTCTTTCCTGTGCATAAAATGTTACGCTTAAAAGCAAAAATGGGATGATGTATAATGATTTCATGATGGTTTTTATTTAATGTTAACTAATACTTTTATTTTTCCGATTGAGTTTTGGTTATAATCCTGAAGCGCTTTTCCGATAACCTGGCCTATTTTTACTTTTTTAGGATTGGCTTTCATGGCAACGCCCGGTTTTGATGAAGTAACCAGAAGGTCGCCCCGTTTGATTTTTCCTCCTTCCAAACAAACTTTTGTCGGGATAACTCCAATAACCCCCATTGGAACTTTGCCGGATAAATCTGCATCTACGTTTTCTTCGGTTAATAAAACTCCAGGTTTTGTAGCGTAAACTCCGGCAACTAAGGTGGAGTAGGGTTTTGATGATTTTTCTACGGCTCTGTCGCTTGTTGTTGAAATAACAAGGATGTCTCCCATTTCGTATTCAGAAATGTTTCCTTCCACGTCAAAAACTTCAGCTAAGTCAGCTCCGCTGTTTTGAGTTCCCCCATTGAAGAACCCTGTTCCTGCTTTATTGACTCTCGCAACATTGGCTCCCGCACTTTGAAAAACCGCGATGTTCCCGGAAGCTCCCGTGTGATTAACAAAAACGCCAGTTCCAGTTCCTGCATTGGTTACAGAAAGTACAGATTGAGAATTTGCGGTATTGAAATTTCTGAAATAACCTGCTCTTCCTGTACCAAAGTTGGGAATCCATCCATAGATTGCACTTCCTGTTCCGTCAACAGTTGATTCTATACCATCTCCTGCGTTTTTGGCATTGGCTGTAATTCCGTTTCCGTTTCCGTTGGCAAGAGCGATTAATGCGGGTCCGTTTCCAGTTGTATTGCTTGCGTAGAATAAACCTCCGAAACCTCCTGTTCCGGCAGATTCACCATAAACCCCAGCCGTTCCGAAATTTGAAAATATAGAATTTACTTTTCCTTTCACGGCAGGTGAAGTTCCGTTATTATTATCTACAAAAAAATCTCCTGCGATACCATTTCCTAAAGTTGTGGCACTAAGCGCTGTTGAAGTATTTGCGGTATTAAAATTTTTAAATTCTGCTGCTTTACCTGTACTGAATGTAGGAACCCAGCCGTAAATTGCACGTCCGTTTCCGTCTACATTGGCTTCAATGGCGTCGCCGTCTTTACCTGCATTGGCTACGATTGCATCCCCATTTCCATCGGTGATAGCTACTAAAGCTCTGCCGTTTCCACTGACGTTTGAAGAATAAAACAATCCTCCAAAACCGCCCGTTCCGGAAGAAACCCCAAAAATACCGGCAGCTCCGAAATTCCCGAATATGGTTTTCGTTTCTCCTCTCACTGCGGCACTTACACTATTGGTATTATTAGACAGAAATGAAGCAACATTACCTTGTGCGCTATCCGGTATATTTCCTGTACTGTTAGATTCTACTTCAAAAGTGTTTCTGTCATTTGCGGTATTAAAATTTTGAAATCTACCTGCTCTTCCTGTACTTCCGCTTACACCCACTCTACCGTAAACACCTATTCCTGTTCCGGTCGTATTATTAGCAAGAAAACCATGAACACCGTAGCCACCGCCATCATTTCTTCCCACTACAGCTCCTGCAATATCACTGGTGTTTCTGCCAACCACTGCTTCACCCGCTCCATTATTATCTGCTATAACTCCGGCAGAACTCTGTGCAGTTGTAATTCCATGAATGGCGAAGCCGGTTCCTGTGTTACTCATTACACCAGCTCCTGAACCCGTAGTTGAAACATTAATTACATTCCCGCTTCCTAGAGTACTTGCCGTAAGTACAGGACTTGCATTTGCATTATTTGAAATTGAAATATTAGCTGCAGTTCCTGTATTGCTCGTAGCATTGAGTCCTGTTCCTGAAGTACTATTTGCATAAACTCCATACCCGGCTCCTGATGAATTTCCATAGACGCCAATTCCTGTGGGAGTTGCACCGTATACTCCCCAGCCGCTTCCTGCCTGTGATCCCCAAACTCCGATTCCTAAACCTCCTGTCCCATTATTGATCCCTCGAACGGCAGATGAAAACCCTCCGGGTGTTGCATTGGTGACAGTTCCTCTTACGGGAGCAATGCTTGAGGAAGTAGAATTGCTTACGCCATCTATTGATGTTCCGTCGCCGTCGTTCGTTATAGAGAAGAGATTGGCAGCATTATTTGCAGTTGCTGCGAAAGGTATTGCGAAACTTCCTCCTGAACTTCCTGAAGTTTTTGCATACATGGCATAGGGAACACTTAATAATTGACTTGTTCCAGCAATTGTATAACTCGTTCCGCCTGTAGGATCTGTTTCTGTTTTTAAATAATAATTTCCTGAAGACCAGTTGATACCGGCAAAAGTACCTGAGAGTACCGTTCCTGTTCCGATTTCCAAACTGATAAGACCGTTGACGTTAGTTGTTCCGGTTAATCTTTCAGAATACACAACAGTTCCCGCTGGCGAACCCTGCAAAACGCTTACTTTTACTCCAATGTTCTGATTGGTTAATAACTGACCTGATGTGTTTCTCATCACAGCCTGATAACTCATTTTTTCCGGAGCTTGTGCTGATACCAAATGACAGCCTAATAAAATTCCGACTGTTAGTAAAATTCTTTTCATGATGATTATTTTTTAATGATTTTAAAAGTTTTAATATTTTTTCCGTTCTGATTGATTCTGATGATGTACATCGCAGAAGGAACTGCAGAGAAATTAAATTCCGATTTTGACTCTCTTATTTTGTCCTCTTTTACAAGTTTTCCGGAAGAATCGAATAATTGATATTCAGAATTTCGGTAGTCATTTGTAGTAAAATCCAGGAAGATGAAATCTTTGAAAGGATTTGGATACAATAAAATTTCTTTTTTGTCTGATCCGGCTGTTTCTGTGGTAGAAAGCGTGGTGATTTCGTAGGATTGCTGCACACCTTCCATCATTTGATGATTGGTTCCTTTGCTGGTATAATCAATTTGCCCGACGCTGTACGAAGCAGACCCGTTACTTCCTGATGCATTTGATCCGGTGGCAAGAACTGCTTTTTGTGCATTTACCTGAAATGCTGTGCAGAGAATCAAAAAGAAGCTGTAAATAAAAGTGCTTTTCATGTTAACATAAATTTTCTGGTTAATAATGTTTTTGCGGTTAAGATCTGTTAGTGAGATTTTTACGGTGTAAAGGTAGGGGGAGACGAAGCGTGTAAACCAGAGGTAAAGAACTGGAATTTAAAAGGTGATTTCCCTGTTTTTTGCAGACTTGGTTTGGATTTATTAATTTAAAATACTATCTTGTAATCTTATAAATTATAAAGAATTTCATGTTAGAAAAGAAACAACATAATTACGAAAGGGCAGTTTTGGTAGGCGTTGTCACCCAAAATCAGGATGCAGATAAGTTACAGGAATATATGGATGAGCTCGAGTTTTTGGCTTTAACGGCAGGTGCTACGATAGACAGACGTTTTACGCAGAATTTAACGCAACCCGATTCTAAAACTTTCGTCGGAAGCGGAAAAGCACAGGAAATAAAAGAATATGTAAAAGAAAATGAGATCGGAACCATTATTTTTGATGATGAATTGTCGCCGTCTCAGCTAAAAAACCTTGAAAAAGAAATTGAAGTAAAAATCTTAGACAGAACCAATCTTATTCTTGATATTTTTGCCCAAAGAGCGCAGACCTCTTATGCAAGAACTCAGGTAGAATTGGCGCAGTACCAATATTTGCTCCCAAGATTAAGCAAAATGTGGTCTCACTTAGATAAGCAAAAAGGGGGAATCGGGATGCGTGGTCCGGGTGAAACGGAGATTGAAACCGATAGAAGGATCATCCGTGACAGAATCTCATTGCTAAAAGATAAACTCAAAATCATTGACAAACAAATGGCAACTCAGCGTAATAACCGCGGAAAAGTGGTGCGTGCCGCTTTGGTAGGGTATACCAACGTAGGGAAGTCGACGTTGATGAATGCGATATCTAAATCTGATGTTTTTGCAGAAAATAAACTTTTTGCAACGCTTGATACGACCGTTAGAAAAGTAGTAATCGGAAATTTACCTTTCCTGTTGACGGATACCGTAGGTTTTATCAGAAAATTGCCTACTCAGTTAGTAGAATCTTTTAAATCTACTTTGGATGAGGTGCGTGAAGCCGACTTGCTGATTCACGTTGTAGATATTTCTCACGAAAGTTTCGAAGATCACATAGAATCGGTAAATCAGATTTTAATGGAAATCAATGCGCATCAAAAACCGATGATCATGATTTTTAACAAAATTGATGATTTCAGTTACGAGAAAAAAGACGAAGACGATCTTACGCCGGGTTCCAATAAAAATGTTTCTCTTGAAGAATGGAAAAAAACATGGATGGCAAAATCTAAGCATCCTGCGGTTTTCATCTCTGCATTGACGAAAGAGAATTTCCCTGAAATGAAAAGACTGTTGTATGATGAGGTGATGAAAATTCATATTTCAAGATTCCCGTATAATGATTTTCTTTTTGAATATTTTGATAACGATGAAGATGAAGGGTCTGAAAAAGAAGATTAATGAATTATAAAATCATATTTTTTCTCCTTCTGCTTCCGTTTTTTGGGTTGAGCCAAAAAACAAAACTTGACCTGAAAAGTATTGAAAAAAATCTTAACAACCCGAGTTCTGTCTACAATTACGAAAAGCTTATTTTTAAATTTAAAGGTCTTCCAAAATCTCTCGACAGTGTAGAAGCTCAACATTTGTACTACGGGAGAAATTTTGGGAAAAATAAAATTTCCCAGTCAGATGAAGAGTTTAAAAGCTTAGCCGACGCGTTTAAAAATAATAATTTTGCAGAATGCATCAGGCTCGGAAAGATGCTGTATGCAAAAGATCCTACCAATCTCGATATCATTCTTATTTTGCTTAGAGCTTATGACCAGACGAAAGATGTGAGCAATTTCACGCATCATATTTCACAGCTCAGACTTCTTACGGATGCTATCAAAAATTCCGGTGACGGAAAGTCAGAGAAAACAGCATACAAATTAAACAGCGTGGGAGACGAATACATCTTTCTCAATGTGATGAATATCGGTAAAGATTATACCAGAAGATCAAAAACTCTGAAAGATGGCGTAATCGACGTTTGGGAAAAAGGAGAGAACAAAATTTACATCAAAATATTTTATTTAGACTTAATTTTTTAAAGACATTTCATTGGAATTATATTATTCATTTTCTGCACTTATCGTTTTAGCATCCATTTTTGCATATATCAACTACAGATTTTTAAAGCTTCCGAGCACGATCGGAATTATGGTTATTGCCATCGTGGTATCTGTAATTTTGGTTTTATTTGGTGAAAGCTTTCTTCCAAGAACATTCGGTCATTTGAATGATTTGATGAATAGTATCGACTTCACAGAAGTTCTGATGGGAGCAATGTTAAATTTCCTTCTTTTCGCAGGTGGAATTCACATTAATATTAATGATTTGAAGGAGCAGTTTCGTCCGGTGCTTATATTTTCAACGGCAGGAGTGATTATCTCGACCTTTATTGTGGGTTTCGGGATGTTTTATCTGTTGCCTTTAGTGAGTTTACAAATACCTTTTATTTATTGTTTAGTGTTCGGAGCATTAATTTCGCCGACCGATCCTGTAGCAGTTTTAAGTGTTTTAAAGCAAGCTAATATTTCGAAATCACTGGAAACGAAAATTGCAGGCGAATCATTGTTTAACGACGGTATGGCAGTTGTGGTTTTTACGGTTGTTTTACAGCTTGCAATAGGTAAGGAAGTAGATTTGGGTGTAGAAAATATTGCTATTCTTTTAATGAAAGAAGCCGGTGGGGGATTGCTTCTGGGAATTGTGTTAGGATGGGTGACTTCCAGATTGATGCGTGAAGTGGATGATTATATTATTTCGGTTCTGGTAACGCTTGCGGTGGTAATGGGAGGCTATCTTATTGCAAGACAGATGCACGTTTCAGGTCCTTTAACGATGGTTGCTGCGGGATTATTCATGGGTAATTTTAATGTGAAATTTAAAATGAAATCTGTCACTCAGGATTATTTAATTAAATTCTGGGAACTGATTGATGAAATTCTGAACGCCGTTTTATTCCTGTTCATCGGGTTTGAACTGCTGATGATTAAGGATTTAAACTATTATGTTATTCCGGGAATTTTAGCAATTGTTGTGGTTCTTTGTGCAAGATTTATTTCGATTTGGGGACCTACAAAATTTATGTCTTTCAGAACAAGGTTTAGTCCCCAAACTATAAAAGTTTTGTTTTGGGGTGGAATTCGGGGCGGCGTTTCCATTGCTTTAGCGATGTCTATTCCGAAAAATGAATACAGCAATGCCATTTTAAGTATTACTTATTGTGTTGTTGTCTTCTCTATTATCGTTCAGGGACTTACGATTGCAAAAGTAGCCAATCCGAAACAGATTGAAAAAGAAGAAAAGGAGTTGGAAAGTATTGCTTTAGAAGAAGTTCTTTAATTGTTTGTAAGTCAATGAATAATATTCTTAAAGAAATCAAAGAAGCATTAGCTGTCTTATCCGTTCCGGAAAAGGCCGCTTTTTTTCCTAAATTTTTCAAAACAGGAAAAGGAGAATATGGGGAAGGAGATTTGTTTTTGGGAGTAAAAGTTCCGGATCAAAGATTGGTTGCGAAAGAGTTTTATTCAAAAATTAATCTCACAGAACTGAGCGAATTGCTTTCTTCTCCTTACCATGAGCATCGCTTAACGGCTTTATTAATGCTTATTTCTAAATTTGAAAAAACAAAAGATCAGACTGCAAAAGATGAAGTCGTAGAATTTTATCTGAATCATCTTCAATACATCAACAATTGGGATTTGGTTGACACGAGTTGTTACAAAATTTTGGGCAGGCATGCATTTGAAAATCAGAAAGAAAACCTTTTGCGGATGCTTTCCGTTTCTGACCAGATGTGGCACAAAAGAATGGCAGTTGTAGGAACCATGTATTATATTAAAAAAGGGTCATTTGATTTGACTAAAGAATTTGTAACTCAGAATTTACATCATCCACACGATTTAATGCACAAAGCAAACGGCTGGCTTTTGAGAGAGATGGGAAATAAAAATGAAACTGAATTGATCAATTATCTCAATCAACATTACAAAGATATGCCAAGAACCTGCCTGAGATACGCGATTGAAAAATTGGATGAAGAGGTGAGACAGGATTATCTAAAAGGCAGAATTTAAAATACTAATTCGATCTAAATTAAGTAAGTTTGCTCTTTAAAACTAAATCATGAAAATTTTCTCCAAGTGTTTATTGTTTTTGCTTCCATTGTTATTGCTCACGAGCTGTTTTGATATTTTAGATAAAGTCAATGTAAAAGCTGACGGAAGCGGAGAATATTCTCTTATCTTAAACGCAAGTAAAAGCAAAACCAGACTGGCTTCCATATCAAAAATGGAGACAATCAACGGTAAAAAAGTTCCGAAAAAATCTGAAATTGAAGCTAAGATCAATGAAGCTGCAAGAATTTTTAAAAGTGTTCCGGGAATTTCCAATGTAAAAACCTCGATGGATTTTGACAATTATGTGATTAAACTGAGCTGCAACTTCAAAAAAATTGAAAACGTAAATGCCGGATTAGAACAGTTGAAAGCTAAAAATATTTTAGGAAAAATGATTCCTACTCAGATTTATATGCACCATCCTGCTAAAAAATCTTTTACAAGAAATAAAATCAATACATTCAAAAGTGATTACGACAAACTGAGTACAGCCGACAAAGAAATTTTTAACAATGCGAAATATACTTCTGTCCTGCAGTTTGAAAACATGATTAAATTTCAGTCTAATTCTTCTTATCAGCTTGCACCAAACAAAAAAGCAATAAAATTAGAAGGGAATATTTTAGACTTTATCCTTCAGAAAAAACAAATCCAGAATACTATTCTATTTCAATAATCCTCACACTTAATATGAAATCTCTACTTTTAAAAATGCCAATTCTAGCTATTCTGCTTTTTGGTTTTATCTTCGTTGATGCTCAAAACAGCATGAAAATTCCTCAGAATGCTGTATTCTACATGGAAATCAACGGTAAACAACTGAACAAAAAAATCAATTGGGAAAAATTTAATCCGTTTTTGCAGGAAATTACCAAAGAAAAAGACAAGCAACCGTCATGTGAATGACTACTCCAAAACAGGAATAAAATACGATGCCACACAATATCATTATGCTACTCTGAATGATTCTGTTCAGGCATATAACGCTCATTTTATTATAGATAACAAAGAAAAATTCCAGCAATTTATCAATTCAACCAAGAAAAAAGGACAGGAAGTTTCTAAGAAAAACAACTATTCATACATTGATATTGATGATGACACATTCGTTGCTTGGAATGAGAACAGAGCTTTTCTTTCGATGATTAATTATAACAAGCCATCCAGTAATATCTGGACAGATGATAATGTTACAGACAGCGTGGTAACAGTTATCGATAGCGCAGTTGCTGTCGTAGACAGTGCGGCGGTTTATGAGGAAGAACCTTTTGATTATAAAGAGGAGATTAAATATTTAAAAGAAGAAATTCAATATTTAAAGGAAAACATCAAATCAAGTAATGCCGATATTCTTAAATATCAGAAAGACATTAAATATCTGGAGAAGCATCACCAATATCCGAAGGAAAAGAAAACATCAGGTGACGGATCAGAAGATTCTACCTATTCAGAAAAAGATGTTGAAGCAACACCTCCCCCGGTTTCTCAGGATGATTATGAAGGAACGGAGATGTATGAAGAAGAAGATGCTGCATATCAGAAAAAAATGGATTCTCTGGACATTGAGAAATTCAAAATCGTGAAAAGAATCGCCGAAAATAATTTTGATCAGTATTTCAGTTCGAATTTTGTGCTTGAAGCTCCCAAAGAGATGTTAGGTTTCAGAGACACCAATTCTGATGTCTTTGCTTATACCGATTACGGGAAAATAATGAATGAAGGCGTTTACGGAAAGATGTTCAGTCTTGTAGGTTACACAAAGTTTATTCAGAAAATGTACAATTCAAACTCATCTTACAATCTGTATTTTGATAAAGATAAAGTAAGATTGGTTAATAACTATCAACATAAAAATAATGAGATTCAGAAGAGTATTTCTGATGTTTACAAGGGTAAGAAAAACAAAAAACTTACGGCTTTAATCAGTGATAAAAGTGTAGGTTACTACGCAATGAACGTTAATGGCTACAAGGTTTTTGACATGATGTACGGTTTCTTTCAGGATGCCGGTGAAACAGAATACCAGAAAGAACTGCAGCTGATGATGGAAACCATGAAGATTGTCTTAGATGAAGAAGCTATCTCCAAAATTGCACCCGGAAACGGAATTTTTGTTTTGAATGAGCTGAAATCTAAAAAAGTAGAATATACAGATTATGATTATGACGAAGATTACAATGAGAAAGAAGTGAAAAAGACAAAAGATGTGATGGTTCCGGATTTTACTTTTGCGTTCGCAACAGATAACGAAGGATATTGGAAACGTATTTTTGATGTATTGACAACCAATAAAGATTTCGCCAAAAATTTTACGAAAAACGGAGAAGTTTATGCATTTAAAGAAAGTAAAAGCAATGGATATCTTGACCAGCTATTTTTCACGGTAAAAGACGGAATCGTTTATCTTACAACTTCTACAGAGAATTTGTCAGCAAAAAATCAATCTGATATTTCTAAACAATGGATGAAAGATTCTGCTAAATATCCTTTATCAGGAAGATTAAATATTCAAAAATTATTATTGGGCATGGAGCAGGAATTTAAAACAGTTTCTGAAAGAAAAACATTGGATCTGTTGAGAAAAAATGTGGGTGAAGTGTATTTTAAAACGGAAGTGAGAGGTGAAAGCATCCAAACTGAGATGGATTACAATATTAAAAATTCTTCCGACAACAGCCTGATGTATTTCTTTGATCTTTTTGATGAGATTTTCAAGAATATGGAAGCTGATAAAAAGCCACAAACTCTGTAAATGAAGAAAAAACAGATCATTCTTACCATTATTTTTTTGTTTGCTGCTGCGGTTTACATCTTGCTTTTTCATAAAGATAAAGACTTGAAATATGTTCCTGATAATGCAGATATTTTGGTTTTGGTGGATGTGAAAAATGTTAAAAGAGAGTATATTTCAAGTTACTCTGGCTCATCCTTCTGAATGGTTTGATGGAGATCAGAAAAAGGGAAATAAAATTTCGTTTCGTGATTCAGGATTGAAAATTCCGGATTTTCTTCAGATTTTCCACCTGAAAAATACCAAAATTTCAGAATGGTATACCATATTTGAAGTCAGTGACGAAACTGCATTTTCAGAATTTATAAAGCGGTATAAATTGATAAGTGACGGAAAAGGCGGATTTAAAAATAATCAATTCTTCATCAAAATCGAGGGTGAAAAATGTTTTGTAGGAACGTCTGATGTTAATTTAAAAAACATCGGGAAACCATTGTCGGAAAATTTCAGAAACAAAATTTTAAATGCAAACTCTTTTATTGATGATGGTTTGGGAAGTATATCATTCATTTCAGAATTAAGAACTCAGAATTTTTCAATTCATTTAAATGATAATGAAATTGAAATAAGCAACACTTCGCAATCAGAGAATTTTGAATCTTTGTTTACAGATTTACAAAGTAAGACCAATTTTTTAGAAGCTGAATTGGATGCTGAAAACATCAAAAATGTAAGCCATTTTTTTAATGAAAAGTTTAATGATTCTGCGAATGTCAATTCCCTGAAAATGACTGCTGATCTTGAGGAAGTAAATGATACCATAATCAGCTACGGTTATGATGATGATTTTAACGAAATTGAAAAGGTGAGCTATCAGAAAATTATTCAGCCCAATTATGAAATTTTGCTTCAAAGCTCAAATCCTGAAAAGACGTGGGGCTTTTTCCAAAATAAAAAATGGATGAATGCTCAAAATCAGTTTACTGCAATCCCTTTTCAACCCAATCTTGCTTCTAAAAACAGCAGGGAAATTGTCATAAAATCAGCGAGAAAGAATAACATAACAAATAATCTACGGAAGAAAAACTATATTTTCCTGAAAAACAGTCCGTTACTTTCTTCGTCTTTAAAAACTTTAATGAGTTTGGATAAAAGGTTTCTGAAAGATTTTGAATCTATTTTTTATACCAATCAATCCAACAATTATTACTTAAAGATAAAATTTGCCAAACAAAAATTACCTTTAATTTTGAGATAATAAGTTAAAAATTCTATTGATGAATCCATCTGATCTTCATTTGCTTAAGACTTTTACCCATTATTTTCTGCATTTGGTTTTTCCGGGAATTGTTGCATTTGTGTTTTACAGAAAAGATTGGAAGAAAGTGTATCTCATTCTTCTGGCAACAATGTTGGTGGATCTTGATCATCTGTTTGCAGATCCTGTTTTTGATCCGGACAGAATGAGTATCGGGTTTCATTTCTTACATTCTTATTATGCTATTGCGGTTTATTTTTTGCTGCTTTTTTTTAAAGGAAATATAAGAATAATAGGTATCGGACTTCTCCTTCACATGATCACAGATTATCAGGATTTTGTTCTCTGGCCTCATTAAAATATGATTAATGTTTCCTTTTAAAAAAAGCCCATAGATTTTTTGTATTTTAGAGACGCTTATGAAACTAAAAGAAATTTTACATTACACCTACATTTTCCCCGTACTTGCTGTTATTTATTACTTCACCGGATTAATGGGTACAGGAACGGTTTCTGATATTGTTGCCGGATTTCTGTTAATAGGAAGTGTACTTTCTGCCGTGCATCACGCAGAAGTGGTTGCCCATAAAGTTGGCGAACCTTACGGAACAATTATTTTGGCACTTTGTATAACCATTATAGAAGTTGCCCTGATTATTTCACTGATGGTTGCAGGAGGCGATCAGGCTTTAACCTTAGCAAGAGACACTGTTTTTGCGGCGGTAATGATTATTCTGAATGGAATTATCGGTATCTGTATATTGGTGGGAGGGGTGAAGTATTTTGAGCAGTATTTCGCTCGCACCTCAGCAACAACATATCTGATCAGTATCGTTTCTATTCTCGTGATTACTTTGATACTACCAAATTTTACATCAAGTGTAAACGGACCTTATTACAATACTGCACAGTTGATCTTTGTTTCTATTGCCTGTCTTGTGATTTACGGGGTGTTTTTGATGGTTCAGACGGTAAGACACAGAAGTTATTTTGTTCCGGCAGACGGAAATACGGAGAGCCATTATGTGCCAACTAAGACTCAGACTATTGTCAGTTTTCTGTTTTTGGTTATTTGTCTGGTGATTGTTGTGCTTTTGGCGAAAGGTTTATCCGGTACAATTGAAGATGTGGTCCAGAGTATGGGTGCTCCGAAATCTCTTGTCGGAGTTATCATTGCAGCGGTTGTCTTACTTCCGGAAGGTTTGGCGGCGATAAGGGCTGCGAGAAACAATCAGATTCAGTCAAGTCTTAATTTAGCATTGGGATCTGCTTTGGCAAGTATTGGCTTAACGATTCCTGCCATTTCTGCAGTGAGTATTATGTACGATATCCCTTTGGTTTTAGGTTTAGATAAGAAAGATATTATTCTGCTTACTTTATCGGTTTTCATCGTAATGCTTTCATTAAGCAGAGGAAAAACGAATGTATTGTACGGAACGGTTTTGCTGGTGAATCTGGCTGCCTATATTTTCACAGTAATCGTACCTTAAATTAGAGCAAGCAACTATAAAATCAAGAACTTTTATGGTTTTCTAGCCATTTCCATTTTGTAAGCCATTAAATTGGCGATATTTTCAGATTTGGTAATGGCCATAGAAGCGTTTTGACCGATAAAATTCTCTTCAACAGTATTTTTCCAGAGTTTTAGCCATTGCGTAAAATGCTGTTTTTCCATTGCCTGAATTTCGTTGATCGGAAAGTGCATCTGCATCGGGTTTCCTTTATAGCTCATCTGTCCGAATAAAATGGTTTCCCAAAACGAATACATCTTAGGCAAATGCTTTTCCCAATCTACCTTTACGATGTCTTTAAAGAAGAAACCAATTGTTTCGTCTTCTGCAACTTTTTTATAAAATGAGTTGACGAGCAATTCTATGTCTTCTCTCGATTCTAAATCTTTCATTGGTAATTTTATTTTCGATTCAATTTCGTTCTTCAAATTTAGTTTAAAAATAACATGATATTTCATTGGGCTACCTGTAAAATTTCATAAAAAACAATGTTTTATCTTTGCGCTTTCTAACTGCGGTTTAATAAACAGGAAAATGTAAGCACACAAATGACAATACAATATGGCAAGAGGTTTTAAAAAAAGAATTCAGCAGAAAAACACAGACAGTAGCGGCTTTGGAGCAAATGCTTCAGGACGATTTATCAATAAAGACGGATTACCTAATGTAAAAAGGAAAGGAGTTAATATTTTAAACAGAATGAGCTGGTATCACACGATGCTGAACCTGTCTTCTTTCCGTTTTATTTCTTATCTGGTTTTGATGTATATTTTCATCAATTTTATTTTTGCAGCCATTTATTATTTTATTGGGGTAGAGCATCTTACGGGGATTAACAAGAGTAATCCTCTCGATGAGTTTATTGATGTTTTTTTCTTCAGCTCACAAACGTTTACCACAGTCGGTTATGGCAGAATTGCACCGGTGGGTTTTGTGGCAAGTCTTGTGGCTACTTTTGAAGCATTTCTAGGTTTACTTACTTTTGCTATAGCAACAGGTTTATTTTACGGTAGATTTTCACGACCCAGAGCATATCTTATGTTTTCAAAAGTGGCTGTCATTGCTCCTTTTCAAGATGTTACAGCATTGATGTTCAGAGTAGCGCCTTATAAAAACAATGCGTTGACAGATGCAGAAGTTGTACTTTCTACTGCAATAGAGATTACAGAAGACGGAGATTCTAAAACGAATTTTTACACACTTGACACCCATCTCAATAGAATCAATACATTGGCACTGAACTGGACAATTGTGCATAAAATAGATGAAAATTCACCATTTTACAGGTTTTCAGAAGAGGATTTTAAAAATATAAATATTGAAATCATTGTGCATGTACGCGCATTTGACGAAGTTTTTTCTAACACCGTAGTCCAAAGATCTTCTTATGTTTCCAAGGAAATAATATATGGTGCACAGTTTATTCCGATGTATTATCCCGATATTTCAAAGCAATCAACGGTTTTAGATTTAGATAAAATAAATGAATTTAAAAAAGTAAATCTGCCCACTGTACAAGTTGATTAGAAATAATGAATGTAGATTTTTATAAAAAACAGGCTTTACAAAAGCAAAAAGAGCATAAAAAATTTTTAGACGGTCTCAAAAAGAAACCGCCTAAAAATCTTGACTATGTTGTTGAAGAAATTCATGAAGAGGTTTTCGAAAAAATTGACTGTCTGCAATGTGCAAACTGCTGCAAGACTACCGGACCTCTTTACACTGAGAAAGATATAGAGCGTATCTCAAAACATCTGCGGATGAAACAGGCAGATTTTGAAAGTAAGTTTCTGCGTGTAGATGAGGATAAGGATAAAGTTTTGCAGAATCTTCCGTGCTTCTTTCTGAATAACGATAATACCTGCTCGATCTATGAAGTACGTCCTAAAGCGTGTAGAGAATATCCGCATACAGACAGGAAAAAGATTTACCAAATCAATCACCTGATGATACAGAATACCGTGATTTGTCCTGCAGCATTTGAGTTTGTAGAAAAAATGATGAGCAGAATTAAATGATACTCTTAAATATATTTAAATAATACTAAACTTACGTTAAAAGATAAATTCAATATAATTTTATCAATCTCGCTTCGTTTCATTATAAAATCAATCCCCGTTGATTTATATTAGAAGTAGTTTTTTAGATAGTAAATTGGAATCCTGAAGCTTTAATGTTTCAGGATTTTTTCTGCTCAATTTCCATCATTCTGAACTGTATAATCTTTTCAATCAAATCTAAAGGAAGTTCTTCCTCAATCGGAAACTGTATCGTTCCTTTTGAAATTGTATACTTTTTTTCACTCAATTCTTCCTTAAATTTTTCTACAGCTTCGGCTCCTGGATAAAACCCGATGTGATTTTTATAACCTGCAAAATACACCAGCGGTTTTTTCAGATATTTGAATCCAGGCATTTGGTACCCAATATATTCTTCGATTTCAGAGTTTTGAGAATGAATGGTTTTTCTTAACAATTCAAATTTTATCTGAACTTCTTCAGGAAACAAATCACAATATTCATCAATAGTTTTGAATGTATTTTTCATGATTGAAAGTTTTAATAAAAATAAAAAAAGCGCTGAATAAATCCAACGCTTTCCTCTTTCACTATTACTTTTTCCCATTTATATTCCCGGGACAGGTTGTAAGAAAAAAGGCCGGGGAAACTTCCCGACCTTTATATTTTTATACGACTCCCTGAGCAAGCATTGCTTCTGCTACTTTTACGAATCCGGCGATGTTGGCACCTTTCACGTAGTTCACATAGCCGTCTTCCTCTTTACCATAGTCTCTACAAGCTTTGTGGATCCCGATCATGATCTCTTTCAGTCTTGCATCAACTTCTTCAGAAGTCCAGTTTAATCTGATTGAGTTTTGAGTCATTTCCAATCCTGAAGTGGCTACACCACCTGCGTTAGAAGCTTTTCCCGGAGAGAACAATACTTTGTTTTCAAGGAAATAATTGATAGCATCTAATGTAGAAGGCATATTGGCAGCTTCAGTTACACAAACGCAACCGTTTTCTACCAACATTCTTGCATCTTCTAAGTGTAATTCGTTTTGAGTTGCAGAAGGTATCGCAACATCACACTTCACTTCCCAAGGACGTTTGCCGGCATAGAAAATAGCTGACGGATATTTCTTAGCATAATCTTCAGCTCTGTTATTACCTGAAGATCTTAATTCTAATAAATAATCTATTTTATCACCGTCAATACCATCTTTATCATAAACATAACCGTCAGGACCAGAAAGTGTAACCACTTTTCCACCCAGTTCGTTTACTTTTTTGATAACTCCCCAAGCTACGTTTCCGAAACCTGATACCGTTACCGTTTTATCTTTAAAAGTCTGTCCGATAGTTTTCAGCATCTGCTCAGCGAAGTACACCACACCATATCCTGTAGCTTCAGGACGGATTAATGAACCACCGTAAGCCAAACCTTTTCCGGTAAGAACACCCGTAAATTCGTTTCTTATTTTTTTGTATTGACCGAATAAATATCCGATTTCTCTGGCTCCAACACCGATGTCTCCCGCAGGAACGTCAGTTTCAGGACCGATATGTTTGCAAAGTTCAGTCATGAAAGCCTGGCAAAAACGCATTACTTCCATGTCAGTTTTACCTTGAGGATCAAAGTCTGAACCTCCTTTTCCACCTCCCATCGGAAGTGTAGTCAGAGAGTTTTTGAAAACCTGCTCGAATGCCAAAAATTTAAGAACAGAAAGGTTGACCGTAGGATGGAAACGGATTCCTCCTTTATAAGGTCCGATTGCAGAGTTCATCTGAATTCTGAACCCTCTGTTTACCTGAATTTCACCTTTGTCATCAACCCATGGAACTCTGAAAATAATAATTCTTTCAGCTTCAGCCATTCTCTCAAGAAGCTTCATGCCTGTATATTCTTTTCTTGTTAAGATAAACGGAATTACAGTGATGGCAACTTCTTTTACTGCCTGTAAAAATTCCGGTTCGTTAGGATTTTTCGCCTCAATTTTAGCAATAAATTCCTGGATCTTCTGGTCAATATTATATTGTTCCATATTAAGTAGGGTTGAATATTATGTCAACAAATTTAATTTTTTTTTCAAGATTCACAATACCTGATTTGATATTTGCTGAAAACTCAATAATAATGCAACAGAATATTGTTAAATTGATAATTATGATCTAAAATTTGTTAAAAATTAAATGTTATATGTGAAATAATGAAATATTAAGAAATCGTTAATTTTCAAATAGCGAGAAATTGTCTCCCGGAAAATGATTTTACTTTCCCCAAAAGCTCCAATTCTAAAATCACCGGAAGTATCTTGTGTGAAGCAACAGAAATTTTCTCTGCCAAATCATCTAATGAAACATGTGGGTTTTCTGCAATGCTTTTATATATTATTTCTTGATTTTCAGATAATTGAATTGTCATTTTACTGTATGGGAAAAGTTCTTCTATTTTGGTTTTTGGTGAATTGATTCCTATAAGATCAAGCAAATCTTTAATCGTGGAAATTGCTGTTGCTTTATTTTGAAAGATAAGCTGATTGCAGCCCTGGCTGTATTTATCTGTGATTTTTCCGGGCAATGCAAAAATGTCTCTGTTGTAGGTATTTGCGAAAGTTGCGGTGCTGATAGAGCCGCCTCCAAATGCTGTCTCCACAACAATTGTAGCAGGAGAAATGCCGGCAACAATCCTGTTTCGCTGAATAAAATTTTCTCTGTCGGGTTTTCGTGAAGAATTAAATTCTGTTAGCAACCCTCCATTTTCTTCAAGGATTTTTTCTGAAAGCTTTCTGTTTTTTGAAGGATAAAAGGTGTGAAAACCGTGAGCTAAAACACCAATCGTAGGAATCTGATGTTTCAGAGACTGCTCGTGAACTTCTTTATCGACGCCTAAAGCTAATCCGCTTATCGAAATGAACGGATGGGGTTTTATTTCTTCAAAAAAATCTTCAATAAATTTTTTACCGTAAGCCGTCATGTTTCTTGTTCCGACTATACTGGTTGCTTTTACTTTTGTTTCAAAGTTTCCTTTTTGGTAGAGAATTGCAGGTGCATCGTCACATTCTTTCAGTAAAAACGGCAGCTCATTCTGTTGTCGCAGATTGATTTTGATGGAATTTTTTTCGCAAAACAGAATCTCTTTTTCAGCAAATTTCAGATGCTCAGAATTTCCAATATCAGAAACTGTTTTAGTGCCTATTCCATCGGTTTTGCTTAATTCTTTTTTTGATATTTCCCAGACGTTTTTTGCACTTCCGAAAGCCCGCACAAGCTTATAAAAATTAATATCTCCAATAAAATTACACTCACGAAGCGCGATAGAATAAAGGTGTTCTTCAGAATACATTTGTGTTTTTTTTATTCAAATGTAAACATTTTTAGATTTATTTTTTACGTATTTCGTCTAAACGATCCCAAATATCTTCATTTTTTTTGTAGGGTAATTCCAGAAAATCATCAGGATTGTTTTCTTTATATTCCTGCCAAAGCTTATCATCTTTTTCACTGTAATAGTTAGGAAATTCCCAGATATATCTTTTCTTTTTATCGCCAACATTTTTAAATGTAAAGGCAAGAATACTGCCTATAACAGCTCCTGATAAATGAGCTTGCCATGAAATCTTGCTCGGTTCCGGCATATTATAAAAAAGTTCTTCAGGAAACATTCCCCAAATCAAACTTCCGTAATATAAAACGACAAGAAGTGATATAGTTAGAAGCGTCATATTCCATTTAAAAACTCCGCTGAAAAACAGAAAAAATGCGAGAACATACACAACACCGCTGGCTCCGATGGTACAGGTGTACATATATTCACCCGTCAGAATGTCTATGGGTGGAAGTATCCAAAGTAAAAGTCCTGTAGCCAGCCAGCCCAAAACCAAAACTTTATTGGCAACCAAAGGATAAAACTGGTACAATAAAAACATCAAAACTGCAATGGGGATAGAGTTTCCGAAGATATGATCTATACTTCCGTGGAGAAGAGGAGAGGTGATTATCCCCAACAAACCTTCCGGCAGTAACGGAATGATCGCACCGAAGCAACTTCCAAAAAAGCCCAGCATCTGTAAAAAATATCCCAACCACATGGCTCCAAGCATGAGCAGAGGATTGATGATTGCGTTTTTGTGAATTACATTTTTAAACATGAATGAAAACTGTCAAATCAAAAGCCAAGTATAAATTTCGGAAAATTTGTCGATGATTTGGGATTTTAAAAACGATTTGAGACAAAACGCTATGATTTTAATAGAATTATGGCTCAGAAAATCCCATCAGTTGGAATTTAAATTTATATACTTATTTTTGCACTTGAAAAAATACAATTTTATGAAAAATTATTTAATACTGTTATTGATGTATTTCAGCGGTAGTTCTTTTGCTCAGGTAATAATTTCTGATTCAGCAGCAGTTGATACCATCAAAAAACCTAAATATTGGTCTGTAATTGCAAAAAATAGCCTCTTGTTTAATCAGGTAGCATTCTCAAATTGGGTAGGAGGTGGAGCCAATAATGTGGGATGGCTTGCAAGTGCAAATTATAATCTTACCTACGAGAAGGAACGCAACCTTTGGGAAAATATTATTATTTTAAATTACGGCCAAAATACTACCCAAGATATCGGAACCAGAAAAACTCAGGACGTTCTTAATATCTCCAGCAACTATGGAAGACAGTTTTCTAAAAGCTGGTATCTATCTACAGGTGCAAGTTTGCTTTCGCAGTTCTCTGGTGGTTTTGAAGACGGAAATAATCCGGAAGCAAAGAAAATATCAAATTTTATGGCTCCGGGATATGTGAATGCAGGTTTGGGTTTAACGTACAGACCAGATGACAATTTAACCGTAACGTTACGTCCTCTCAATGGCAGATTTACTTTCGTACTCGATAAAGAATTGCAGCTTGCAGGAAATTACGGTTTAAAAGCTGACGGAGATTTTTTCTTAATGCAAATTGGTTTCTTAGGTTCTGCGATTTATAAGGTTAAACTGATGGAAAATATAGAAATGACCAATACAGCCTCTATATTCTCCAATTATCTCGATAATCCAGATCATATGGTGCTGTCTTACAATATGCTTTTAAATATGAAAATCAACAAGTTTATCTCTTCGATCATTACGGTAGATGTCATGTACGACCATAATCAGATTCAGAAAACACAGCTGAAACAGACTTTGGGAATCGGGTTTGCGTATAATATTGATAATGGAGTGAAGCATTTCTGGCAGGAAAGATCATCAGTATTGGCTGAAGAAATAAAGTAAATCTCATTGAAACAAAAAAAGCATTTCCAATCGAAGTGCTTTTTAATATTTAGTGAAATTAATTTTGAATTAAAACTCCATCGTAACTTCAAGTTTTTCTGCTAAAAGTTGCTCTATTTTTACTTTTAATGGCTCAATGTCGATATTCTGCATCGCGTCATTGGCAAAAGCATATAACAATAAAGCTTGTGCTTCTTTTTTAGAAATTCCTCTTGCTCTTAAATAAAACAAAGCATCCTTGTTCAGCTGACCTACTGTACAACCGTGAGAACACTTCACATCATCTGCAAAAATTTCCAACTGAGGCTTTGTGTCGATCGTAGCTCCTTCGCTCAATAAAACATTGTTATTTTGCTGATAAGCATTGGTTTTCTGCGCAATTTTATTTACGAATACCTTTCCGTTGAAAACTCCGTGAGATTTATCTTTATAAATGCCTTTGTAATTTTGGTAACTCTGACAGTTTGGTGTATTGTGGTGAACCGCAGTATGATGATCTACCAACTGATCTTTCCCGATAATGGTGATTCCGTTCATGAAAGAGTTGATATTTTCACCGTTGTGAATAAAATCAAGATTGTTTCTGATGATTTTTCCTCCGAATGTAAACGTATTTACCGTCGTTAAGCTGTCTCTTTCCTGTTTTGCGAAAGTATGGTCTACCAGATAAGAAGTATCGCTGTCATTCTGAATTTTGTGCCAGTCTGCTTTTGCATTCTGATACGTGAAAATTTCAGTTACCGAATTGGTAAACACAAAACTCTCATCAAAATTATGGTGACTTTCAATGATTTCTACTTTAGCCCCTTCTTCAACAATCAATAAATTTCTGGTGTTGTAGAAAGTGTTTTCTTCTTGATTTTGAGAAAGATAAAAAACATGAATCGGCTTCTCAATGATCACGTTTTTCGGAACCTTAAGGAAGAACCCGTATTTGCAGTATGCCTGATTTAAGTTTGTAAAAGCTAAATCTTTTGCTGCGATGGTGTTGAAATATTTGTCGAAAACATCTTTGTGGTTTTCATCATTCAAAGCATAGTTGAAAGACAAAAATTCTGCATTTTCGATAGAAATGTTTGAAAGCTCTTTGCGAAGCTGACCGTTTACAAAAACAATCCAGTCAAAGTTTTCTTCTCCCAAATGAAGCTGATCCAGCTGTTCTTTGGAGATGTTGTGACTTTCTTTCGGGAAAAAGTTGTACTCTTTTTCTGTGATTTCTTTGAGGTTGGTATATTTGTACTCTTCGTCTTTCTTGGTAGGAAAACCTTTGATCGCAAATTTCTCAAGCGCCTTTTTTCTGTCGTCATCTAAAAATCTGTGACGCAGACTCTCCAAAAATTCACTGTGATTTTCTATTGTTTGATCGTATAAAGCCATTACTGATATTTGGGCCATCACACCTTTATTATAATTTAATTTGTATCAATATCGCAGTTTTTCACTGCCTTTTCGACTAAGAATTGATAAAAAACTTACCCAAAAATATTTTATTAGTTAAGCAACCAATCGTACCCTTTGCTTTCTAATTCTAAAGCTAAAGATTTATCACCTGTCTTAATGATTTTTCCGTTTGCTAAAACGTGTACATAATCAGGCTCAATATAATTCAGCAATCTTTGGTAGTGCGTAATCAGAAGAACTGCATTTCCTTCGTTTTTGAACTGATTTACCCCATCTGCAACGATTCTCAAAGCATCGATGTCTAATCCTGAATCGGTTTCGTCAAGAATAGCCAACTTAGGATTCAGCATCATCATCTGGAAAATTTCATTTCTTTTCTTTTCACCTCCTGAAAATCCTTCGTTCAATGATCTTGAAAGGAAATCTTTTTTAATTCCCAATTTCTCAGACTTTTCGCGAATCATTGCCAGCATTTCTTTTGCAAGCATATCTTCAAGATTATTGGCTTTTCTGTTTTCATTCAAAGCTGCTTTGATAAAGTTAGTCACAGAAACTCCCGGAATTTCTACCGGATACTGAAATGAAAGGAAAATACCTTTGTGCGCTCTCTCTTCAGGAGCATCTTCAATAATGTTTTCACCTTGAAAAAGGATTTCACCCTCCGTTACTTCGTAATCTTCTTTTCCTGCAATTACAGAAGAAAGCGTAGATTTTCCTGCCCCGTTTGGTCCCATGATCGCATGAACCTCGCCCGGCTTTATTTCAAGATTGATACCTTTTAATATTTGTGCGCCATCTTCAATTCTGGCGTGTAAGTTTTTAATGTTTAACATAAACTTTATTTATCGATCATTAAGGAATACTTAATGCTTTTATTATTTATTAATATTAAGAATTTAATCAATTCCTATGTTTAATTTTATTATTAATCTATTTAAAAATTATTCTAATAATTTGTAGATTTTTAAATAGTCTTTGTCATTCCGGAGGAATCTCAACAGCGTTGAAATTCTATGTTTAGATTCCTCCGGAATGACAAAGACATTGCTAATATTAGTTTGTAAAATTAAAATTTAAATAAAATCTTAATTTTATCCAACAGAACCTTCCAAAGAAATCTCAAGTAATTTCTGAGCTTCAATAGCAAATTCCATAGGTAATTTATTTAAAACCTCTTTACTAAAACCATTTACGATTAAAGCAATTGCTCTTTCGGTATCAATACCTCTCTGGTTGCAGTAGAAAATCTGGTCTTCACCGATTTTTGAAGTTGTAGCCTCATGTTCTAACTGAGCCGTAGGATCTTTAATTTCAATATAAGGAAAAGTATGTGCACCACATTCATTACCCATTAACAGTGAATCACACTGAGAAAAGTTTCTTGCTCCTTTTGCAGAAGGCATTACTTTTACCAGTCCTCTGTATGAGTTTTGAGATTTTCCTGCCGAGATTCCTTTAGAAATAATTGTTGATTTTGTATTCTTTCCGATGTGAATCATCTTCGTTCCCGTATCTGCATACTGATGATTATTGGTCACTGCGATAGAGTAGAACTCACCTACAGAGCCGTCACCTTTTAAAATACAAGACGGATATTTCCATGTTATTGCAGAACCCGTTTCCACCTGAGTCCATGAGATTTTAGCTTTGGTTTCACACAAACCTCTTTTGGTTACAAAATTGAAAACGCCACCTTTACCTTCTTCATTTCCGGGATACCAGTTTTGAACCGTTGAATATTTAATTTCAGCATGATCCAATGCAATCAATTCAACCACAGCGGCGTGAAGCTGATTTTCGTCTCTTGAGGGAGCTGTACAGCCTTCAAGATAAGATACATAACTTCCTTCATCTGCAATCACAAGCGTTCTCTCAAACTGACCGGTTCCTGCCTGATTAATCCGGAAATAGGTTGATAATTCCATAGGGCATCTTACTCCTTTTGGAATATAGCAGAAACTTCCGTCAGAAAATACTGCGGAGTTCAATGCTGCGTAAAAGTTATCACCTCTAGGAACTACTTTGCCAAGATATTTTCTTACCAAGTCTGGATGATTTTTAATCGCTTCAGAGATGGAACAGAAAATAATTCCTTTTTCAGATAATGTATCCTGAAAAGTTGTTTTTACAGAGACAGAATCTATTACAATGTCTACCGCAACATTTGAAAGTCTTTTCTGTTCTTCAATATTGATTCCTAATTTAGCAAAAGTTGCCAATAATTCAGGATCAACTTCGTCCAGACTTTCTAAAGTAGGGTTTGATTTTGGCGCAGCGTAATATTTTATAGCCTGAAAATCTGGTTGTGTGTATTTGATGTTTGCCCAAGTAGGCTCAGTCATTTTCAACCAAATTCTGAAAGACTCTAAACGCCATTCTGTCATCCATTCCGGTTCTTCTTTCTTGGCAGAAATAGCCCGGACGATGTCTTCGTTTAAACCAATCGGGAAATCTTCGTAATCGAGTATCGTTTCCCAGCCGAATTCGTATTTTTTATTTTCTAAATCGACGCGTAGGTCGTCTTCAGTATATTTACTCATTTTATTAGATTTTAGATTTCAGACTTTAGATTTTAGATTTCGCAATAGGCTCGTTTCTAATTTCTAACTCTAATTTCTAATTACAAAGAAAAACTCTCACCACAACCACACGTTCTGGCTGCATTAGGATTGTTAAAAACAAATCCTTTTCCATTCAATCCACCTGAGTATTCCAGGACAGTTCCTGCTAAATAAAGAATTGATTTTTTTTCTACAACAATTTTGATATTATTGTCTTCGAAAATCTGATCGGTATCTGTTTTTTTGTTGTCAAAACCTAAAACATATTCCAAACCAGAACAACCACCACTCTTTACTCCCACTCTTATATAATCTTCTGCCGGATTAAAACCATCTTCTGTCATCAGTTGAATAGCTTTTTCCTTAGCATGATCTGAAACTTTTATCATTGTATTTATTTAGAATGATTTAATAGTGCAAAAATACAAACTTTAATCAGTAATAAAAAATCGTAATTTTTATTTTATCAATTTTTATCATCGATGGCTTAACTTTGATGATTATTTAAAATCAAAACTATAAATCAAGGAAAATAATGAAAAAATTAGGCATTTTAGCTGTGGCGTTATTGGTGCAGACAACCTTTGCACAAACCAATAGATTTGTTTATCAGGTAACAATGAAATCTGACGCTTCTAATAAAGCGGATGTAAAAACGGAGAATGCTTATTTAGACATCTCGGCAGAAAAATCAATGTTCTATTCCGAAAACAGAATTAAAAGAGATTCGGTAATGCAGGCTAACCGTCAAAGTGGTGGTGCAAGAGGTTTCAACAGAGATCAAATGGAAAGTTTGAGAACCAATATTAATTATTCTATTGAGAAGGACAAAAAAGATCAAAAAACTTTTTACAAAGATCGTCTGGGAAGAGATCTTTATTCTTACGAAGAAGACCGACCTTTAAACTGGAAAATCTTATCTGAAACCACAAAAATTGGTGAATATAAAGTTCAAAAAGCTGAAACTGATTTTGGTGGCAGAACCTGGACAGCCTGGTTCACAACAGATTTGCCCTATCAGGATGGTCCGTATAAATTCAGCGGACTTCCTGGGTTAGTTGTGAAAGCAGAAGACACCCAAGGAGATTATTCTTTTGATTTAATGAAAAATTATAAGATTGCTGATTTTCCTGAAATGACCTCATTCGTAAATGTGATTAAAGTGAAAAGAACAGATTACCTTAAGCAACAGGAAAAATTCAAAACCGATCCTATGTCGTTTATGAATCAAGGTGGCGGTGGAGCTAGAATTGGAAATCGAGGTGGCGGAAATCAAAATCCGGCAGATATGAGAAAGCGAATGGAAGAAAGGGTAAAAGAAGAGGTGAAAAAAAACAGCAATCCTATCGAGCTGAAATAAATTAAAAAGACCTGAAGAAATTTCTTCAGGTCTTTTTTGTTATCTTAAAAGTTGATTAAAAGTATCTCCCTGCTTGATGTCTCCGGAATTATATCCTTTCATAAACCATTCTTTTCTCTGTGCCGATGAACCGTGCGTAAAACTTTCCTGATTTACATGTCCTTGCGTTTTTTGCTGTATATTATCGTCACCCACTGCTTCTGCCGCCTCAACTGCCGATTCCAAATCTCCGGGCTCTAAGAATTTTTCCCTTTCGTTAGAATATCTTGCCCAAAGTCCGGCATAAAAATCCGCTTGAAGCTCGGTTGCTACAGAAACCTGATTAAGCTGTGTTTCCGAATACTTTCCGCTTCTTCTTAATTGGTCTGTCTTGTTTAAAGTTCCCAGAAGATTCTGTACGTGATGTCCCATTTCATGAGCCATTACATAGGCGATGGTAAATTCGGTTACTTTAGCGCCAAATTTTTCCTGAAGTTCCTGAAAGAAACTCATGTCCATATAAACAGCCTGGTCTGCCGGACAGTAAAATGGTCCCATTGCAGACTGTGCCGTTCCGCAGCCAGATTGTGTTTGAGATTCAAATAAAACTACTTTTGCAGGCTGATATTGCATATTGTTTTCTGCGAAAATCTTAGTCCAGGTTTCTTCGTTTTCTGCGGTAATCATTTTGATGAATTCGCCAATTTGAAGTTCGTTTTGATTTAATTCTCGTTGTTCAGTCTGTGGTGCTGAACCTCCTCCTGAAAGAATCGCTGAAGGATCTCCACCAAGAAAAAATACAATTGCAGCAATAATAATCGTTCCCAGACCGCCGCCAACAATTGCTCCGCCGCCACCGGATCCTCTTCTGTCATCCACGTTACCACTTCTGTCGTCTGTCCATTTCATAATAAGTAATTTTACAGGTAAAGTTAAAAATATTCTTTATATAGAAATCATTTAGACTTGAGAATTTCCAAAACCAATATTTCCTTTTTTATTGGAAAGATTTCTTTTAAAATTAATCATGCTTAGAGCTGTTACTGCTGCTTCTACACCTTTGTTCCCAAGATCACCGCCACTTCGAGCGATAGACTGTTCTTTTGTATCATCTGTCAACACACAGAAAATTGTAGGAGTGTCGGTTAAAATATTACAGTCTTTAATTCCTTGAGCTACGGCATCACATACAAAATCAAAGTGTGGAGTTTCGCCTCTGATCACACATCCGATAGAGATTACTGCATCAAATTTGCGCTCTTTGCAAAGTTGCATACTCGCATAATTTAATTCAAAAGCCCCCGGAACGGAAAATAATTTGATGTTTTCAGACTTTACCCCTTCTTTTGCAAGAATTTCCAAAGCTGCGTCACGTAAGTTATAGGTTACAAAGTCATTCCACTCAGAAAAAACAATGCCGATAGAAAAATCTTCGGCATTGGTAATATGTAGTGGCTTGTAATCTGAAAGATTAACTGTTGCCATGTTTTTAGTTTATGTATTTAGCCATTTCTATATAAGAATCAGACATTCCGTTGTCGTAGTCCTGATATTTCTCGTCAATTGCTGCGAAATATTTTTTAGCTTCTGCATTTTTTTTCATTCCTAAAGCTAAAATACCCGCTTTTCTTGTGAAATAATAAGAAGTGTAAGGATCATCAGATGCTGAAGTGGCTTTGTCTAACAATGATAAAGCTTCATCGTTTTTGTTAAGTCCAGATTGTGCATCAGCCATTGCGCCATACTTCATTGCCATCAATGTTTTGTTATCAGATGAAAATTTATCCAAAAGATCATAGGCTTCCTGGAATTTACCTTCTTTGAATTTCAATAAACCTGCATTATAAGCAGAAAGTTTACCGATTTTAGTTGAAGAATATTCGTTGTAAGTTCCCAAATAACCAGGATTTGCTGCAGATTTTCCACCCAAAGCTTCTTTATCTTTACCTTCCGTAAGGTTTTTCTGAGCTGCTAAATAAGTTTTTACCGCTTCAGCATTTTTTGGAGCTACCACAAACTGTTGGTATCCGAAAAACCCTAAAACTCCCAAAACTAAAACTCCGAAAGCGATGCTTAATGGTTTCTGATATCTTTCTAAGAATCTTTCTGTATTTAAAGCCTCTCTATCAAGATCTTTAAAAAATTCTACTGTTTCTTTACCTTCTTGCTCATTTGGAGCATTTTTTCCCAATTTTGCCATAAATTCTTAAAAAATTGAACTGCAAATTTAATTGTTTCTAAGTGATTTACAAAATACTTTGCAGGTATTATTATCTGAATTGTAAATTCTTTATATTTTCATAAAATTTCAGCGTTATATTATTCGCTTATTATTACGGGTTGATCTTATAACTTGAAATTTTCCATTCTCCATTTACGTTTTTAAGCCCGAAAGTTGCTTTTAAAGAAGTTGTTCTTCCATTTTTATCAGTAACATCATAGGTTGCATTCACACTCGAGACATTAGGATTTGAAGCGTTGGTCGTAATGTTTTTCACACTTACGTTTTTCACAGCACCAAAACCAGATGTGGGATTAGAAAATGATTCATAGCTTCCCCAACTTGGATTGCTTGATGCGTCAAAAGCTGCTTTTAAATTTTGTGAACTTACATTATTTAAAAATTTGCTTACTGTACCTTTAGGGTCAGTTACCGCCGGTTTTGGCTGAGTAGGAGTTGTATTTGGATCTGTTACCGTACCTGGAGTAGTTCCTGTGGGATTGGCAGGATCAATCACTGCATTTGGATCTTCCACAATCATCGTCGAATCTGTTTTCGGAATTTCAGGAACTCTCAAAGCATTTGGATTTACATCCAATCCTATTTTAGACATTTTGAAAGTTTTTGAAGTTGTCTTTACGGAAACTGTGATGTCAATTTTATTATCAACAATTTTAGATGCGAGTAAAGATGAAAATTTAAGGTTAAATCCTTTGAAATTATTATCCAGCATTAAATTTTTCGCTGTCGAAAGCTTAATTCCGTTACTGAAAACTTCTAAAGTGGTTTCTAAAGCCGCGCCTGTAAAAGCAATAGGTTTTCCTGCATTGTCTACCAATCTTGGGATAATTTGCATTGATGTTGCCCCATATCCTGCATCACCGGATAATTGGGTTACAATATTTAAAGAGTTTGCTCTTACATCATTCGGGTCGCTTTCTTTTGCTGTTTCGTCACCGAAAATATTCATTTCTCCTAATGATGGTGGAGCTGTACTTGCCCATTCAATGCCATTTTTCTGAGCCACCTGATCTGCCATTGACAAAATTTCAGGAACTTTTTTTCCATCAATAAGTTGACCCAAAGCTTTCAGCTCATTCACATCGCCATCTGCCTCAACACCAAAAGTTTTTAGAATATATAAGGCTTCGTTAAATTTGATCTGTTTGATCGTCGTAAGACTTGATGCCATGTCATTGATGCTCGACTGTAAAGTCTGAGTCGTGGTAGCATCGGCATGATCTTTCTTACAAGCTGTAAAAAGAAGTAAACTAAAAATAAGTAGAAAACTTAGCTTTTTCATTTTGTTTATGGTTTGATGCAAATTTAGAAAACCTTTGTGAATAAAGTTTCTTTATTTTTTGTTTTCTTTTTCCTTTAAATCTTCTTTGAAGAACGAACTGAAAATAGTCTGCATATTTGGGAAGGAAGAATCTTGCCAGTAGCTGGTTGTGTATTGACTGATATCTTTATCGTATTTTACTTTTTCTACATCCTTATTGTCACTGAATTCCAGCTCAATAGGTGCGAAATTTTTATACACTATGATTTGATTATATTGTTGCTCAGTTTTATGTTTTACTTTGATGAAACTAATTTCATTGGATTCTAAAAGATCGCGCAATGTTTTTTTTGAATCTTTATCGTAAGAAACATTAATAATTCCTCTAATATCAAAGAAGCGATACCCGAAAAGAGCCAGTTCTTTCTCCTGAAGTGCTTCACCTGTGATTTCTATTTCGTCTTTATTTGTTCCTTTAAGTTCTTTTACTTTTGTGTTTTTCTGTTTGTATTCTTCTACATTACCTACACTTTTCAATTTTGGAAGCTCCAGGAAAGAATTATAATCCCAAGATCCCATTTCCTTTTTCTCGTTCTTAGCATTCTCTAATCTGAAAATGCGATATTGTTCGATGTTTGTACTTTTTACTTTTTTTGTTTTGTTATCAAAAACGTAGGTAACAATTCCGTCAACGTAACAATTGAGCTTACTGTTTAATGTTACATAGGCATTGAAATTTCCTTTTATCAAAATATATTTTGCAGGTTTGGTGTTTTTTATGACAACAGTTTCAATATCTTTTACCCGGTCATTTAGCTTTACCACATCTTTATCCAGTTCAGCATAAGAAAATGTTCCTAGCAATATATTCTCATAGACCAGTTGGAATTTTTCCTGAGAAGATGTTAACATCTTTCTTTCTATTTTTCCGTCAATGTCAGAATAGGCAACGATGCTTCCGTCATTTCCAAAGACTGAAACCTTTGGAAGGGGCTGGTTTGTTTTTTCAGAAAGAAAGGTTGTGGTCTGTGCGCTTACAAAGTTGAGTAAGAATACAAATAGTACAGTAAGTAGCTGAATTTTTTTCATGGTTTATTTTTTTAAGTTTATTTTATAATAAGACAGTATTTTTAATAAATGGTTGCCTTAAATGACAAAAAAAGACTGATTTATGATAAATCAGTCTTTTAAAGTTTTATTTTGTTACAAGTCCTTAGAAAGGATACTCATAAATTTCAGATTCGTGAAGGTAAGGGTTACCTGTCGGAATTAATTTTAATTTAGCCAATGCAGACATTACTGTGAAGATAAATAATCCTACAACAAATAAAATAGCACCCAATACTAACAGAAGAACTTCAGGAGTATTCCAGTAAGGACCAACCGTTCCCGGCATAACCATATTAAAATAATCTAAAAGGTGACCTAATATTACAACAACCGCCATAATAGTAACCACTTTATAATTTCTCTTAATGCTTGAACTTACCAATACCAATAGTGGTAATAAGAAGTTGATGATCAACATCGGTAAGAATGTCACACCGTAGTGCTGGAATCTTCCAAAGAAGTAATTAACCTCTTCCGGTACGTTTGCATACCAGTATAACATAAACTGTGCGAACCATGTATACGTCCAAAGCATACTTGTCGCAAAAAGGAAAACTCCTAAATCGTGCAAGTGATTGTCATTGAACTGTGGCAAGAATCCGTTTTTCTTCAGGTAAACACTAAGTAAAATAATTACTGCGATACCACTTGAAAGACAGCTAACCATAGAATACCAGATATACATTGTAGAATACCAGTGAGGGTCAATAGACATCAACCAGTCCCATGCCCAAGCTGCAGAAGCAAACCCGAAGAATGCGATATATCCTACTGCCCATCTGTAAAGGAACTGATACTCAACCAAAGATTTCGTATCATCTACTTTTTTAGATTGTGCTTTCAGTTTCCATGCGAAGAATGATGCTCCGATTACGTAGATCAATGTTCTGATTGCATAGAAAGGAATATTTAAAAATCTTTTCTTTTCAAACAAGATGACATCGAAATGTGCAGAATTTGGATCTGTTAAATCAGGATCCATCCAGTGGAATAAGTGACCTTGGTGGAAGATATTCAGTAGCATTAGAATTACTAAAATAGCACCACCATAAGGGATGTAAGAAGCAATAGCTTCCATTACTCTTGTAATAATAATTGGCCATCCTGCATGAGCTGCATGCTGAATACAGTAGAAAAATAATACTGCACAACTTACTCCGAAGAAAAATACTGCTACGAAATGTATTGCTGCCAAAGGCTGATTGTGAATCTGCATTGTTGCATGCTCAAGATGAGAAGCATGATCCTGAGGTCCTATCATCTCACTAGAATGTGTAGGTGCATCGTGACCAGCAGAATGAACTGCCTCCATCATGTGTTCAACTTTTTCTGCAGTTATTCCATGATTCATAAAATAACCAATTCCAAATAGAACTAAACCTACAACAAGAAGTATTATAGAAGTTGATTTTAATTTTGGTGAAAAACTATACATTTCTTTTCTTATTTTTTAGTTGCGGTAGAATCTGTTTTTGCTGCTGTAGTTGCTGCCGGAACTGCGCCTTTTTTAAAAGCATTCATCACGTACATTGCAACTCTCCATCTGTCACCAGCGTTTAATTGTCCTGCATAAGAACCCATTGCATTTCTACCGTTTGTTATTACATAATGTACAGAACCTACAGTGATTTCTCTGTCTGCATAATTGGGTACACCAGAGTATGCTCCGCTTTGCACGATTGGTCCTTGTCCGTCACCACCAGTTCCGTGGCAAGCTGAACAAGTATGATCAAATAATATTTTACCTCTTTCAATATCTTTCGCAGCATTAGCTGGGTTCAGAGGAGAAGAAGATAATGATTTTGAAGCATCATAACCAGCGTTATACTCATCCGGGTTTTTTGGAAGCTTATTTTCTGCGAAAATACCGTCTTTATTCTGAGCAACAGAACCTTCCACTGGGCCAAGACCTGTAGCACCGTTATTTTTCACAAATGCAGGAATCTCATTTTCATGATCTGAATAGGCGATCTCAGCTTTCATTAAAGGGTCGTAAGCTACCGGAAAGTACATATCCGGGAAATATACCAATGGGGTATTATCTTTTGGTCCGCAAGAATTAAGTAAAACTGAAGCTAAACCTAAAACTGCTGTTATTTTTAAAATATTTCTTTTCATTTTAAGCATCTTTTACAGTTATTTCTTCAACTCCCGTATCAACAAGCAGCTGCTTAATAGATTCTACATCTTCAGTAATAAATTCCATCATGAATTTATCGTCTGTGGTTCTAGGGTCTGGGTTCTGAGCCGGTGCACCTGGATACATTTTATTTCTAACCAAGAAAGTTAAAGACATCATGTGTGCAGCACAGAATACCATTAGTTCAAACATTGGAACTACAAATGCCGGCATGTTGTGAGCCCAATCAAAAGCTGGTTTACCACCAATATTCTGAGGCCAGTCATGATTCATCACGTACCAGGTAACGGTAGCGCCAATACTCACACCATATAAAGCGTAGATAAATGCAGCATCAGAAATTCTTGTTTTCTTTAAACCTAAAGCTTTATCTAGCCCGTGAACAGGGAATGGAGTATAAACTTCGTTTATTGCGATTCCTTTATCGTTGAATGCTCTAACTCCGTTCATAAGATCGTCGTCATCTGCATAAAGTCCGTATACAATTTTAGTGGTGCTCATCTCCTTCTTTTGCTTTATAAGTTTCACCTGAGATTTTCAAAATCGATTTTAATTCTGCCTGTGCAATTACAGGGAACGTTCTTGCGTATAGTAAGAATAATACAGAGAAAAACCCGATCGTTCCTAAATATACACCTACGTCGATAATGGTTGGTTTAAACATCGTCCAAGTTCCTGGCAAGTAATCTCTTGAAAGGTTGATAACGATGATGTCGAAACGCTCAAACCACATACCGATGTTGATGATTAATGCAATGATAAATGTTGCGATAATATTTGTTCTTATTCTCTTAAACCAGAATAATGCAGGGATAATCAAGTTACAAGTAATCAATGCCCAGAAAGCCCACCAGTAAGGTCCTGTTGCAGCACCCGGAGAAAGATAAGTAAAATCTTCAAATCTTGATCCAGAGTACCATCCGATAAAATATTCGGTTCCGTAAGCTACAGTTACCATACCACCGGTTAAGATGATTACGATGTTCATAATTTCAATATGATACATTGTAATATAATCTTCCAGGTGACACACTTTTCTGGCGATTAACAATAGCGTTTGTACCATTGCAAATCCTGAGAAGATTGCTCCTGCAACGAAGTAAGGAGGATAGATCGTAGAGTGCCATCCTTTGATTACTGAAGTAGCAAAGTCAAAAGATACTGTAGTGTGTACCGAGAATACTAGTGGAGTTGCCAAACCTGCCAATACCAAAGACAATTCTTCAAATCTCTGCCAGTGTTTTGCTTTTCCACCCCAACCGAAGGCAAGGAAGGTATAAATTTTCTTTGTCCAAGGAGTTTTTGCTCTGTCTCTGATCATTGCAAAGTCAGGAATCAATCCCATAAACCAGAAATACTGTTGACACTGAGAAATATGTAGAGATTGCAAATACGTCCCAAAGTAGAGGAGAGTTGAAGTTCCCCCAAAGAGAACCAAACTGGTTAGGAAGAGGGAATACCCAATATCCTACCCAAACTCTACCCATGTGAATCACCGGGAAGATTGCTGCCTGTACAACTGCGAAGATTGTCATTGCTTCCGCAGATCGGTTTACAGACATTCTCCAACGCTGTCTAAATAATAATAATACTGCTGAGATTAAGGTTCCGGCGTGACCAATACCTACCCACCATACGAAGTTGGTAATATCCCAACCCCAGTTAATAGTTCTATTAAGCCCCCATGCTCCAATACCTGTCCCGATAGTGTAGGCGATACAGCCAAATCCGTAGATGAAAAGAACTAAGGCTGCATATAGTGATACCCACCATAATTTTCCTGCTCTTTCTTCTATAGGTCGTGCAATATCTTCTGTGATATCGTGATAAGTTTTGTGACCAATAATCAGAGGTTCCCTTATCGGAGCTTCGTAATGTCCTGACATTTTTTACCTATTTATTATTTAAACTTTAATTTTCTGCTCTGTTTCTTACTTTAGTGTGATAGAACACGTTTGGTTTTGTTCCGATCTCTTCAAGTAAATAGTATCTTCTGTTGCTAGAATATAATTCTCTCACTTCAGATTCTTTGTCATTCATGTCTCCGAAAGTCAGTGATCCTGTAGGACAAGCTGCGGCACAAGCAACGGAACCCTTAAATTCATTATCTGTTACTTTTCTGTTTTCTTTCTTAGCCTCTAAGATCGTAGCTTGAGTCTTTTGGATACATAATGAACATTTCTCCATAACCCCTCTTGTTCTTACAACAACATCCGGGTTAAGTACCATTCTTCCTAAATCGTTATTTTGATTGAAATCAAATTTATCATTCAGGTTATAAGTAAACCAGTTGAAACGTCTCACTTTGTACGGACAGTTGTTTGCACAATATCTGGTTCCGATACATCTGTTGTAAGCCATATGGTTTTGACCCTGCTTACCGTGTGAAGTAGCCGCTACCGGGCATACAGTTTCACAAGGAGCGTGGTTACAATGCTGACACATTACCGGCTGGAAAATTACATCAGGACTTTCGTTTGGTTCAATCAAGATGTCATAAAGCTGAGGAACATTCAATCCTCTTTCTACACCTTCTTTAGTCTCAATTTTTTCTTTAGCAGAATAGTAACGGTCGATTCTCAACCAATACATATCTCTGGACATTCTGATCTCTTCTTTACCAACAACAGGAACGTTGTTTTCTGCCTGACATGCAATAATACATGCTCCACAACCAGTACAAGAGTTCAAGTCAACCGATAAGTTAAAGTGAGGACCGTCTGTATCATCGAATGCATCCCAAAGGTCAATTTTACCTGCTGGTAACGCACCGCTGATGGTGTGATATTCCAATGGCTTATTCCATCCGTGGTGTTCGTCATCAAATGCTACATTTAAGTATTCCTTTAAAGGAACTTCTTTAGCAATGTCATAACGACCCATCAGTGTATTTTGAAGCTGAATACCTGCAAATTCGTGGTTTTCTCCTGTTTTTTCTATCTTAATATTAGAAATGGCAAGGTTTGAACCATCAAATAAAGGATAAGCATTTACCCCTGTATCTGCAGTTGCTCCTGAATCTTTTTTACCATAACCAAGCGCAAGACCTACTGATCCGTCTGCCTGACCTGGCTGAATAAATACAGGAACATCTTTTATTGTTACTCCGTTTACTGTAAGATTTACTAGAGAACCGTCTAACTGCATTCTTGCATTCAGGTCATTTTCTATTTCTAATCTTTGAGCATCTTTCGGAGAAATTGTCAAATAATTATCCCAAGACATTCTTGTCAACGGATCCGGTAATTCCTGCAACCAAGGGTTGTTTGCCTGAGTTCCGTCTCCAATAGAAGTCTTTGTATATAAAACTAATTCTAAATCTGAAGCTTTAAAGTTTCCTAATTCAGCAACAGCCTGTGCAGCGTTTCCGCCAGCGTAAGATAAAGTAGTTGCATTGTTAGAAGCTATAATACCATTATACAAAGCTTTGTTGAAAGAAGTTGCTCCTAATACAGAAGCTGAACTCGCTTTTAAATAATCGTAATAGTTGTTTGCTGCATTGTTCTTTCCATTTTTCCAAACCAATAGAGATTCTTCGATCTGTCTTGATTTGTAGATTTTCTGGATCGTAGGCTGCATTAATGAATAAACGCCTGACTGAGGTTCCATATCACCCCAAGATTCTAGCCAGTTGGCTACAGGAATTACAGCTTTCGCTGCTTTATACATTTCGTTTTTCTTGTCTGCTACAGCAATTACATAAGGAACTTTAGCTAAAGATTTTTTGAAATCCTGACCTTTATGGTGAGAATAAATAGGGTCTACGTTGTTGGTAATTAATACACCAACCTGTCCGCCATTTACCCAACCTAAAAATTCTTCAAATCTTGCTTTGTCAAATTCTTTAAGGAAGTTTGCTTTACCAGTGAAAGCTACTGAACCTAATTTTTGGTTGATTAAGTGAGCTAAAACCTGAGCACCTTTTGAACCATCTGCGAAAACAACAGCTTTGCTGCCTTTTGCAGTTACTTCTTTAGAAATTTCGTTTGCTAATTTATCTGAAGAGCCACCTCCAACAATTGCGTTGTAAACTTCAACTAAAGTTTTGTTTACAGCACTTGGCTTTAATCTATATCTTGAATCTGCATTAGCACCCGTTAACGACATGTTTGATTCCACCTGAATGTGTCTCAACATGCTTGCTCCAGGCTTTCTTGCAGCGGCGTAAGAAGATTCTAAACTTGCAGCATTGTATTCTCCTAAGAAATCTGCCTGAAAAGAAACTACCAACTCAGAACCTTTAAGGTCATAAACAGGCAAAGCTCTCTGTCCGAATACTTCCTGTGAAGCATCCAAAGAAGCAGCGTAAGGAATTGCATCGTAAGTTACCAGTTCAGCGGTAGGATATTTAGCTTTAAATTCAGCAAATAATTTTTTGAATGTAGGCGAAGCAAAAGAGTGAGATAATAAAACAATTCTTTTACCTGAAGCTGCTGCTTCATTTAATCCTTTGATTACAAAATCATCTACTTTATCGAAAGTTTCGTCTTTACCTTCAAGTTTTGGTTGCTTTACTTTATCGTTATCGTAAAGAGAAAGTACACTTGCCTGAGCTCTTGCATTGGTTTTACCTAAGTCACCAGCTGCAGGGTTCGGCTCAATTTTGATTGGTCTTCCTTCTCTGGTTTTTACTAAAACACTTGCAAAGTCGAAACCGTCAAAATATGTTGAAGCGTAATAGTTAGGAACTCCCGGAATAATATCATGCGGCTTTACCACATAAGGAATTGTTTTGATTACCGGAGCCTCACAAGCTGCTAAAGTAACTGCTGCGGTTGAGAAACCTAATAGCTTCAAGAAATCTCTTCTTGTTGTACTAGCATCACTTTTCTCAGCATCTCCTAAGAAATCTTCTACCGGAATTTCTTCTTGGAACTCTTTAAGAGCCAGCTTACCGTTTAGGGCAGGGTCTTTAAGTTCGTGAATACTTCTAAATTGTATTTTGTTTGAAGCCATTTATACTTCTGATTTTTTAGTTATTAATAATGACATTTACCACACTCAAGACCTCCAATCGCATCTACAGTAATTTTACCGCCATCTTGAGGGTATTGCTTTTTAAGCTTTTCGTGTAGATTTTTGAAGTATTCTTTATTATAACCGTTGTTCATATCAACTTCAGTAGTTCTGTGACATTCGATACACCATCCCATAGTGAAGTCGTTTGCCATTTGTACCACATTCATTGTGTCAATTTTTCCGTGACATGCTTTACATACAACATCAATCTTATTATCAGGATTTTTCTTGTTGAATGAATTGATAATCGCTTGTTCACCTGCTACTACGTGTTGTGAGTGGTTGAAGTAAACAAAATCCGGCATATTGTGAATTCTTGTCCATTCTACAGGAGTTGTCTTACCTGTGTATTGCTGTTTTGCAGGATCCCATCCCGTTGCAGCATAAATCTTCTGGATTTCTCCGTCATAGAATGCTTTGTCTTTTCCTGGTTCAAGGTATTTACCATTGTACTCAGAAATTGTTCTGTGACAGTTCATACAAACGTTCATAGAAGGGATTTCAGAAACCTTACCGTATTTTGCACTTGAGTGACATAACTGACAGTCGATTTTATTTTCTCCAGCGTGAATTTTGTGAGAGAAGTAGATAGGTTGTTCAGGCTTATACCCTTTATAAACACCGATCCACATGATCCAGTTCCATACACCGTAAGTTGCTAAAAGGGCTAAAACAGCCAAAAGACCTTTGCCGATGTAGTGGTATTTTTCATAGATTTCACTGAAAGATTTTACTCTTGTTTCATTAAGCCCGGCCAAATCATCAGACTGACCTAATTTTACCAATTGTCTTAGTTTGACTAAGATCCAAACCAGTAAACCGGCAATTGCCAGAAGTGAAATAATTACAATGCTTGAAGTCGTATTATTTGTAGATGCGGAGTTTGCTGTTCCAGCAGCAGGTGCTGCTGCATCTACTTTAGGCTCTTCAGCAGGAGGATTAGTTGTATAAGCTAAGATGTCATCAATATCCTTATCTGCAAGATTAGGAAACGCCAACATTTCAGTTTTATTAAATTTTTCAAAGACCTCATTTGCATACTTGTCGCCAGAAGCTCTAAGTGCCTTGTTATCTTTAATCCACTTATGAAGCCAATCTGTATCAAGTCCTTGTTCGGTTTTAAGTCTATCTACTACACCTTTCAGTGCAGGACCGATAACTTGTTTATCCAACGCGTGACATGCTGTACAGTTTGCCTTAAAAAGTTTTTCACCATTTTTAGGATCGCCGTCTTGCCCGTAAATTGAAGCACTTGTTGATAGCAATAAACCTATCGCAATCAGCCCTTTTTTATAATGCTTTCTCCAACTAATCATTTAAATTATCTTATGTTAGTAAATATTGAATTAGTAATCAATTCCGCAAAAATAATATTTTTAACAGGAATTTAACGGTATAAGCAGAGGGGAAAATGTCATCAACGTATAATTTGTAACTATTCTAAATAACTATGGTTGCTGTATTTTTAAATTATTCTAAATTTGCAGAAATAAGTTTAAATGAGAAATTTCATCAAAATATTTTCAATGCTTTCTTTCTTCGGTTTTTATAGCGTTGATGCCCAACAGGTTGTAAAGAGAGATACATTGTCTGGAACTGAGCTGGTAATGACTATGGATTCACGTGTTAATGACGTGATGAGCGGTCTTGGAAGAAAAATGCGCAAGAGTTGCTGTGAATAATTCTACCACAGATTATGAAACCCCAACAAGACCTGCGAAGATTTTTGTTCCCAACAGAGAGCTTACCAATGCTGAAGTTTGCAGAAAAAATCCGAGAATCTTAGGATTTAAAATTCAGATAACAACAGTAAAGAGCAATGAAGAGGCGAATGAAGTGAAAGCATACTTCAGAAAAAGATTTCCCAATCTGAAAGTAGAAACGGATGCTTCTCTAAGACCCAACTACAAGATTTTGGCAGGAAGCTATTTTACCAAACAGAGCGCCGCTGCAGATCTTTCAAGAGTAAAAGAATATTTCAAATCTGCTATGGCAGTGCAATACAGAATTTTCTGTGCTGAAGCAAAATAAAGATTAGAAAATATAAATAATAGCGTAGGGAAGATGTCTTCTCTGCGCTTTTTTATTGATAATATGTGTTTAGAAAATCAAAAAAATCAATCATTCTGTGGTAATTGTTTAGCAATAGATAAAAGGTAAAAATACTTGTAGCTGTCGTAAGAAAAGAAAGTATTTTTGGTGAATTTTTATATGCAAAAAACAGCCATCCAAACAATACAGGATAAACAAAAACAAAGTGTCCGCCGTAGATGTATGAAGTATGAAGTCCAAATCTGAAGATACAGTGAATGACAATATCTACTAAAAACGAAAGCATGAGAATCTGCACCAATTTATTCCTGAAATTCTTAAAATAACTCCACAATAAAAACCCCAATATCAGACCGATAAATAGGTATGCAAAAGCAGTAGAGTACACCTCCATGAAAATAGCTTTGAAATAAAAACCTTTCATATTATGCTTTTCACGGATAAAAAAGCTTGGAAAAAGGATATTTCCTCCGAAAAAATAGGAATAAATCATATCCCAAATCGGTGTTGACTTCACATTGGAGAATTTCTCATATTGCTCACCAGATTTTGCAAGAATATTTTGATATTTAAAATCGATCCGATTCAGGTATAAAAGTATAAATACAAGGCAAGAAAGGAGTACTCTGAATGAGGCATTCCCAAATTTTTTCCAGCTTTTGAATAAACCTTTTTCGAAAATAACAGGGATGAAGATTTTTACAATATTTGTCACAGTCAATCCACCGATTGTTACTCCCGCAAGAATGAGTGCTGAGCCTGCAATTTTCCCATCTTTTTTAAATTTAATGGCAGTGTAATAATTGTATAAAACCAGTAGAAATAGAGTGTATGTGTATGTTTCCGGTGTGAATGAAAGGAGAATGTTTGTTGAAAATAAACTGAAAAAGAAGACAATCAGTAAACTTAAAAACAAAGGGAGTCTGATGATATTGTTTAAATACTTGTAGACCTGAACTAAGCTTAAACTTATAACAAAATTGCTTAGCCATGCTAAAATCAGTCTGAAATTCACATCCATTTTTCCATTGGTGAAAAACAAGACGGAATCTCGCATCCAGTTGAAAAAGTAATAAGACAAAGGATGTCTTTCAAAACTTCCGCCAGTCATAATAATAGCTTTATTGTCAAAACTAAAATAAGCATCCCAAGGAATTCTGCTGTCAAAAATTATTCTGTAATTGACTGCAATATATGATCCCAAAACTCCGTACGCTAATAAAAAGAAAACGAAAAGACCCAACTCAATAAAGGTTGATGGAAAAACAATTTTAAGGAAGTTTATAAATTTTGATTGTACAGACACAAGATTAATTTTGTGCAAAAATAAAATAAAAAAACTCACCGATTAGGGTGAGTTATACTTTATATCTGAGAATAAATTAGTCTTTCATAATTTTTTCAGTTTTTGTGCTTCCATCAGCGAACTCAACTTTTAATAAGTAGGTTCCTTTTGTGAAAGAACTAATATTAACTTTTTCTGAAGTTGTTTGCAATAATACTTTACCTGAAAGGTCAAATACTGTTGAAGACTTGATCTTTTTGTCAGTTTTGATGTTGATTTCTCCTTTTGTTGGGTTAGGGTATACGTTGATGGAAGTAGTTTTTACATTTGCAATATCGTTAACTGCTAATATTGCAGATAATTTAAACATTCCCCCTACTGTAGAACTCGTGTTAAAACTTCCCCCAAAAACTGTAGATGTATTCAAAGCAGCTACACTGACCAAATCGTTTGAGCTTTCAATGGTTGTCCAACTAGTACCACCATTCGAGCTTATACTAGATCCTGCCGCATTACCTACTGCTATTAAAGTTGAAGTAGTCCCAGGAACATAAGTGATATCTGATGCTTGTGTTAGAATTATAGGTAATGTAGTCCAAGTTGTTCCTCCATTTGTAGTAGAATAAACTGCTCCATCGTTACCCAAAATCCAAGCATTATTTGCGTCTTTTAAAGCTATTTTTCCACTTGATGTTGTACCGCCAAAATCTGAAATTGGTGTTGAAACAACAGTCCATGTGGCACCTTTATTAGCGGATTTAAAAATTCTTCCAGCCGAAGTACCAAACCAAATATTGTCTCCTGCAACTTCTTTAAGATGAACATAGCCAAATTCTCCTGAAGTTGCTGCTGCAACAGACGCAGCTGTCAATTTAGTCCAGTTTGTGCCACCATTTGCAGTTGTATAGATCTCGAATAAAGTTCCGGTCGGATCTCCCATAGCAACACCATTGTTTTCATCCCAAAAATAAATCGTATTTGCAAAAGATGCAGATAAATTAAATAAAGCTGATGTTTGCTTTGTCCACGTTGTTCCACCATTAGTCGTTTTCCATACTCCACCACCGTTTCCTCCTAAGGTAGGAGTTGCTGTTGCCCAAGCTGTAGTTCCAGAAACTGCAGTCAAGTCAGAAATTAGGTAAGCTGCATTACCTACACTAATAGTTCCTGAAGACCAGGTTGTACCTCCATTGGTTGTTTTGGTAAATGTCTGATAGTTGGCAGGCAAAGCACTTCCATCATATCCTAATGCCCATGATGTATTGTTATCCACAATAGAAATAGTACTTATTCCTGTGCTTGCATTAGCAAAAGCCGAATTTTGTGGAGTCCAGGTTAATTGTGAATATGCATTTGCACATATTGTTAACGCAAATGCAGAAAGTAGTAATTTGTTCATAATTTTTTTTACAAACTTAATAAAAAAAACCTAAATAGTTGGTAATTAAAAAATTCTGTAATTAATTGCTAAGTTTAGTCAAGGATTAGTTGTTTGAAATATGATTATAAGTTCATAAGAGTAGAAGAAGAATAATCTTGAATATTGACTTTGAAATTAATATAGATAGACGGCTTATATTACTGCAAATCAAATAAAAAAACCCACCAGTTATGGTGAGTTTTAATGTATTGGTAAAATAATTAAATAATTAATCTTTAATTATTTTTTCGGTTTTTATGCTTCCGTCAGCAAATTCAACTTTTAATAAATAAGTTCCTTTTGTGAAAGAACCGATATTTACTTTTTGTGAATCCGTTCGGAGTAACACTTTACCAGACAGGTCAAATACTGTAGAAGATTTTATTTTATTATCAGTTTTGATGTTAACTTCTCCTTTTGTAGGGTTTGGGTAAATGCTTGTTTTCGATCTTGAAACTTCATCTGTTGATAAAACTCCTGTTGTAATCTTAACATCATCAACTAATAACATGTATTTATCTGCAGCCATGTATTGTATACCTATTCTTATACTCTGTCCAGAATATGCATTTAAGCTAGTAGTAACTTGTTGCCAAGTTGAAGGAGCTATAGATCCACCCGTACTTCCCGCAATAATCGTAAAGTTTGAAACCGATGTTGGTGTACCACTACCAACATATACTCCAATTTTATATCTCTCAACAAATGCTGGTGATAATGCTTTAACCCATAGAGTTAATATATTATTGCTAGCTCCAAGTGTAACGACTGGTGAAATCAGCCAGTCATTGTTGGCTGTTACAGATGTGGTAGGCACTCCAGCCCACGATACGGCTGCTTTTTGTCCAGAGTGTGGCGAAAAATCTCTTACTTCTTCATCGGTAGCTGTAGATGTAGCATTATTAGTTGCATTACTAGCCGAAAGATTGAAAATCTGAAAAGCCATTGGATCGCCTGCGTTTAGCCAATCTGGAGCCCATGTTGTAGTTCCACCAACAACAGGTCCACCTCCAGTGTATGTATTCAGGCCATCAAGATCCAACGTTTGCCATCCACCAAATCCTGTGATTGCAAAATTTGTATAAGATTCAAAACTTTCATCTAATAAAGTTTGAGAATATGCAGATACACTTATTGTTAGTGCAAGTGCAGATAGTAGAAGTTTTTTCATAAAAAAATTTTTTATAAAATTAGTAATAAAATAGTATCTGGAATAAATTATTATGTTAAATTTTAATTTTGTTACAATATTTATACTCATGAGCTACAAGAAAGCATTGAACACCCACTAATATCATCATAATTTGAAGGTCTCTTTACCGAAAATTCCGGAAAAATTTCTTCATAAGGATTTTCTAAAGCTTTAGTCAATTTATTAAGCATTTCAATTTTTCCTTCGTTGATTTCATCGATGCACTCGAATAAAAGATAGTTTCTCAAAAGAAACTTCGGGTTGGTTCTTTTCATTAAATCTAAAGATTCCGTTTTTGAAATGGTGTTGTTATCCAATCGCTCTTTATATAATTGGATAAAATTCTCCAGTTTTTTTACTTTAAACTCATCTAAAATAATGTAAGATATTTTTTGAATATCAGCTTTTAAATCTGAAACCTCATCTAATCTTTCCAGTACATTAAAAAATAAAGTATAATCTAACTGAAGTTCCTGCATCAAACCCTGCCAATTACTGAAAAATTCTTCATCAGATTCCAAGAGCTGATCAAACCCAAATTTTTTACAAAGCATTTGATCATGCGTTTCCCAAAAATAAGTTCCGTAAGAATTTAAGGTTTCTTCAAGAAATTTTTCATCTTTTATTAATGGAAAAAGAGAATTGGCAAGTTGCCAAAGATTCCATTGGGAGATCTGACCTTGCTTACCGAATGCATATCTTCTACCAGGAAGATCTGTAGTATTTGGAGTAAAATTCAGATCATATTCATCCATCATAGAAAAAGGACCGTAATCGATTGTTAATCCAAGAATTGACATATTATCCGTATTCATCACTCCATGTACAAAACCTACTCTGAACCATTCAACCATCAAATCTGCCGTTTTTGTGCAAACCGACTGGAAAAAATCCTTATATTTTTGTTCACCTTCAGAAGTGATTTCCGGGAAATAATTTTTAATCGTAAAATCAGTGAGTTTCTGTAACGTATCAATTTCCTTTTGAGCAGACATCAGTTCAAAATGTCCGAAACGTAAAAAACTTGCAGCCGTTCTTACGACAACCGCGCCTTTCTCTTCCTGCGGATTTCCACTGTACATCATATCTCTAACTACGTTTTCTCCGGTGAAGCAAAGACTTAATGCCCGAGTTGTAGGTATTCCCAAATGATACATCGCTTCACTCATCAGGTACTCTCTCACAGATGATCTTAAGACTGCTCTTCCATCTGCGTGTCTTGAATAAGGAGTCGCTCCCGCACCTTTCCATTGAATTTCGGTTTTTTCTCCTGCTTCATTTTCGATTTCTCCTGCAAGGATGGCCCTTCCGTCGCCGAGTTGTCCGGCCCAGTTTCCAAACTGATGACCTGCATAGGCTGTTGAATAAGTTTTTATGTTTTCAGGTAAGTTGTTCCCCACAAGAAAGTCAACATTATGATCTTCAAATTTTCCTAAACCGATCTCTTCAGAAAGTTTTTCATTAAAAGCAATTAATTTCGGCTCAGCAAATCCTACCGGATCAATGATTGAGAATAATACTTTTGGTGTATTTCTCTGAATGGGATTTTTAGAAAAATCTCCTGGAAAATTTTCGATGAACGGTTGTTTGATGTTTTGAAGATTCATAATTCAAATTTATGAAAATGAGTTCAAAAAAAAGACCCTTCAGTGATTGAAAGGTCTTATGATTGTTATAAGATTTTTATTTATTAAAATCTATTTCTTCTCCTGTATTCAGATTTTCGTTGACATTGTCTTCTTTTTTACCTGAATTATTTTTTGGTGTAGGGTCTGCAGGTTTAGGATTTTTGATTTGATCGATGGTTTGTAATCCGCCGTCATCACCATACCCACCGCTTAGTCCTTGAAGATTGGAGCATCCGTCTTTCCAGTCGCCCGGTTTCACAAATTTATCATCAGGAGAAATCTTAAGCGTTTTATCTGCCCAGACTTTTTCATGTAAATCGCCCAGATTGGTAATGCCATTTTCGCTCCTTGTCCTTCACCGGTTCCCCAAAAGTGAGTAGCTCTGTCTTCCCAGCCAACCCAAGCTCCGGTTGCAAGTTTTGGAGTAATCCCCATAAACCAACCGTCTGAGTTGTTCTGTGTAGTACCAGTTTTACCTGCTATTTCTACATCTTTTGATATTCCTTTTCTTCCTAATTCTCCGGAAGCAGTACCAAATTGTGCTACCCCTTTCATCAGCTCAATCATGGTGTAAGCGTAGTTAGGATTCATTACTTCTTTCGGTTCTCCGTTTACTTCTTTGATCACTCTTCCGTTGGCATCTTCAATTCTCCAGATCATCTCAGGTTTATTATAGTTACCATAATTAGCAAAAGTACTGTAAGCACCCACCATTTCATAAATGGTAATATCAGAAGCACCTAATGCCATCGGCAAGCTGGTAGATATTTCTTCTGTTACACCCAGATCTCTTGCAGTTTGTATGACACTCTGGGTTCCAGACATTTCAGCAAGTCTTAATGCTACAGGGTTTTGAGAATGAGCTAAAGCATCTTTCAGCGTAAGCATTCCTCCTCTCCCAGGAACATGATAACTTCCTTTATTAAAACTTGCATTTGAGATGGTAGAGCAAGGTGTTAAACCTAATTTCATAATAGCCGTAGCATAAACAAAAGGTTTAAATGTAGATCCTACTTGTCTTTTCCCCTGTTTAATGTGATCGTACTGGAAATGTTGCCAATCAATTCCTCCAACCCAGGCTTTAATTTCACCGGTTCCTGGAACTATTGACATCAACCCTGCCTGTGCGATTTGTTTGTGATATCTGATAGAATCCCAAGGCGACATTTCAACTTCTTCTTCGCCTGCCCAAGTAAAACGAGAAGTTTTTATAGGTTTATGGAATTCCATCAGGATAGAATCTTCAGGAACACCAGCTCTTTCAAGTTGTTTGTAACGTCCGGTTCTTTTTACCGCCTGCATCATGATACCATTTGCCTGCTTGTCGGAAATCAGGTAGAAAGGTCTGTTTTTTCTTCCTCTTTGTTCTGCATCAAATCTTTTCTGAAGATCTGTTAAGTGTTCTTTGATGGATTCTTCAGCATACTGCTGCATTTTGGAATCAAGAGTCACATAAATCTTTAAACCGTCTTTATAAAGATTTAATTGCTTGCCTGTTTCTTTTTCATAGTCACCTAAATATTTGTCGATTTCTTTTTTCAGATAAAATTTATAATAAGCAGAGTGATTGTCATTTATATTCTTGATGGGAGTATATTCCGTAGTTATTGGAGTGGCAATCGCTTTATCATAAGTTGTCTGATCTACATAACCTGTACCAAGCATTTGCTCAAGAACAACATCTCTTCTTCTCTTTGCTCTTTCAGGATTTCTCAAAGGATTATTGGCAATGGGAGCTTCTAACATCGATACGAAAACAGCAGCCTCAGGTAAAGTAAGCTGTTTTGCGGATTTATTAAAATAGATTTTTGAAGCCATCTCAATACCATTGGCATTGTAAGTGAAATCAAACTTATTGAAATACAAAGTGATGATTTCTTCTTTAGTATATCTTTTTTCAAGACTTACTGCTACTACCCACTCTTTAAGTTTCTGAATCGCTCTTTTTACAGGATTTCGAGACGGTTCTTTGGTAAACAATAGCTTTGCAAGCTGTTGTGTAATTGTTGAACCTCCACCTCTGTCACCTCTGTATCTTACAGCTCTAAGAATTGATTTCAGATCAATACCGGAATGTTCTTTAAATCGCTCATCTTCTTTAGCCTGAAGTGCATAAATAAGATGAGGAGGAAGCTCCTGATAGGTTACTGGCTGTGTTTTTTCTTTTTCGAATTTGCCTAAAACAACTCCGTCTGAAGAAATAATCTGCGATGCCACATAAATATCGGGGTTTTCAAGTTCTTTTACATCCGGCATTTCACCAAGAAACCCTTGGGAAACCGCAAAGAAAAGTCCTGAAATCCCTAAAACTACTGCAATAAAGCCAACCCAAATGAATTTGACCCACTTCTTCCACGCAGTATTTTTACCGTTTTTTTTAGGAGGAAGCGGGAACGTTTTTCCCTTGTTTCCTATATTTTGTCTGTTGTCTTCCATGTATAATTACGGTTTAGCCGTTTCTACTTTTATACCTAAGTCTTCAATTCCCGGAAGATTGTCGTTTCGCATGGCCTGCAATACTCCAATTTCATAAGTTCCTTTAGCCGGGAATTTATAATTTGTTTTATATTGAAATAATGTTTCTTTCGTTTCTCCAAATCCTGTACCCAGCCATTCGCCATTTGGTTTTGCCAAAATGTAATTCAAGGTATCAACCTGAGCAATCTTGCTTTTTTGGTTTTTAAAATTAACAATAAATCTGATATTGCTGTAAGGATATTCATTATTATTCCTTACCACAAATATAATATTTTTAGGATTTTGAGGATCTGTGATTTCGAGTTTAAATTTTTGTTCGGCTTTCTTACTCCATTTATTATCAACAGAGTTCATGATAACATCTTCACCGGAAGTGCTGCATCCGATTAAAAAAGAAAGCATTATTATCCCTAAAATTCTATGCATTGTTATCTTTTTTGGGAGGAAATTTCTTTTTAAACTTCTTTTTTGCCGGTTGCGCTTTCTGTTCAGGATTTACATTAGCCTCTGCGTTTTCTAACTGAACCTTTGGTTGCTGCGGCCTTGGCTGTCTTTGGTTTTGGTTAGGATTAGGTTTTGCATTGGGATTTGTATTTCTCGGTCTTTCAGAGTTTGCTGGTTTATCAGTTGCAGGTCGCTCTGCTTTTTGAGGTCTGTCATTTCTGTCAGTCCTTTCCGGGCGATCTTTTCTTGGTCCCTGATTGTTATTCGGTCTGGGTTGATGTGGGTTTTGATTCTGATTAGGATTTCTGCTTTTATTAAAACCTCCTCTGTTTTTCTTCTCAAATCTGTCTACACTGTTCTCCTGAATAAGATCTACGCTTGGTAAAGCAATATCCGGTACTTTCAGCTCTTCAAGCGGAAGTATTTTTTCACCTTTCTTATTTTGTGCAATCAGTTTTTTAACTAAATCGATATCGAAATCGTACCAAGCCATTGAACTGTCAACGTAAGCAAACCACATTTTCTTTTTGAAAACGTCAATTTTAATACAAAAAGCTCTTCCTTTTTCAGTGTCAAGCATTGTTGAAGAAGACGGGAAATGACTTAATGCATCCAGGTAACTGTCTAATTCATAGTTCAGACAACATTTCAGCTTTCCGCATTGTCCAGCTAATTTTTGAGGATTGATGCTTAATTGCTGATATCTTGCAACGTTGGTGTTCACAGATCTGAAATCTGTTAACCAGGTTGAACAGCACAGTTCTCTTCCACATGAGCCAATTCCTCCGATTTTTGCGGCCTCCTGTCTGAAACCGATCTGCTTCATATCGATTTTAGTTCTGAACGTTCCGGCAAATTCTTTAATCAACATTCTGAAATCTACACGACTGTCTGCTGTGTAGTAAAATGTTACTTTTGATCCGTCGCCTTGATATTCCACATCCGTGATCTTCATTTCAAGACCTAATCTGTGAGATATTTTTCTGGCGTCAACTTTTACTATTTCTTCCTTTTTTCTTGCTTCCTGCCAGATTTCAATATCTTTCTGGTTAGCTAATCTGTATATTTTAAGGGGGTCTTCAGTTGAAAATCTTTTCTTTTTCATCTGAATTTTTACCAATTCTCCTGAGAGACTTACCACACCTACATCATGTCCGGGGCTAGATTCTACTGTTACTACGCTACCTATATGTAAAGGGATATTGTTTACATTTTTATAAAATGATTTTCTGTCATTTTTAAATCTAACTTCCACAAAATCACATCTGTTAGATGCGGGGTTTTGTACGTTAGATAACCAATCGAAAACACTTAATTTATAACTATTACCACAGGTATTTACACTTTCACAGCCATTCGCGGATTTCGTTCCGCAAGAATGTGCAGAATCGCCGGATGTTTTGCATCCACAACTCATATATTATAATTTATTTAATCTTGCAAATTTATTGATTTTTATCTTTACACAATTCCAAATATAGTAAATCTTTATTTTCTTCAATGTTTAAACTTAAACGTCAGCATTTATAGTTAATTATTTTCGTGTGTAAAGTGTTTATAAATAGTCACTTAGTTGTTGAATTATCAAAAGTGTTATTTTAAACATAATTTTCTTTTGTCGGTTTGTTTAAAATGTTAAGAATAATTAACACTTGTAGTCAAAATAATTTTATATTTGAATTATATAATATATGTCTATGAAAAAAATATTAGTATCAACTGCTTTATTGGCTGGGGTTCTATCTTATGCAGGAGGCTTCAGGGTTTCATTGCAAGGGGTAAAGCAATTGGCGATGGCACATACCAGTGCTCATGCTGAAGATGCGAGTGTTGCATTCTTCAATCCTGCAGGTATGTCATTCATTCCGTCTAAACTGAGCATTGTTGCCGGAGGTTTTGGAGCAAGTAATAAAGTTACTTTTCAAAATTTAAATACACTGCAGAGTACAGAAACTGATAATCCTATCGGAACACCTATTTATGCTGCGATTGCGTACAAGCCAATTGATAAATTATCCATCGGTTTCAGTTTCACAACGCCTTTCGGAAGCACTATTCAATATCCTTACGATTGGGAAGGCAGAGAGATGGTGCAGAAATTAGAATTGAAAAGTTTCTACTTTCAGCCGATGGTGTCTGTAAAAATGGCTGATTGGTTAGCTTTTGGAGCAAGTTATATTTATGCAAAAGGACAGGTAAACTGGGATAAAGCGGTGACGCAATTCGGAGGAACAGTTAATATCAACGATGAAAAGGCAAGTGGTCACGGCTATGGTTTTGGTTTCTATTTCAGACCCGATCCTAAGTTTGATATGAGTATCGCTTATCGTTCTCCGATTGATATGAAAGCTAAAAAAGGAACCGCTACATTTACTGTTCCCGCACAAAGTACGGTTAACGGTTTATTAGGCTTGAATTCGGCTGGACAGGATGGCTTTACGGCAACTTTGCCTTTAGTAGAAGAATATACCATTGGTCTAACTTATAAAGTAACACCGAAGTGGTTAATTTCGGCAGACTTTAATTATCACGGTTGGGAAAGATACAGCAAGCTGACATTAGATTTTGCCAATGCCCCGATCGGTAATCAGGCAGATCCTACAGTGCTTGTTGCTCCTAAAAATTTCAGAAACTCGAAAACTGTGAGATTAGGAACTCAATATGCATTTACCAATATGATATTTGGTCGTCTAGGTGCTTACTATGACGAGTCTCCTTATACGGATGAAAACTTCATCCCCGAAACACCTTCTTTTGATTCTTTCGTGCTTACAGGCGGTTTAGGATTTAAACTGAAACAATTCGGAGTAGATGTTGCCGGTGGATATGTAATGCCACAGAGCAGAGATGTGAAAAATGAATATCTTGGTTTTTATGGTCAGGCAAAAGCTAAAGCATTTTATGTTGGTTTAGGTTTATCTTACAACCCTTTTTAATTGAATAATATGAAAAAAATAATAATATCAACATTGGCTGTTTCGGCATTGTTTTTTACAACAAGCTGTGAAACAGATTTTGATACAGACGTACAAGACATCGTTGTGACCAAAGGTGAAGCAGATTTTTCGAGGTTTATTTCTTTAGGAAATTCACTGACTTCAGGATACAGAGACGGAGCGTTATATTCTGGTGGACAAAACGAATCTTTTCCAAGTATGATCGCAATGCAGATGAAGCTTGCCGGAGGAGGAGATTTTAAACAACCTTTGATGCCGAATAACGTAGGAGGATTTATTGGTTTACCCGGTTTTCCAGGAAAACTCGAGCTTAAAATGGTGAATGGAGCATTGAGTCCGGTGCCTAATAATCCGGCTGCTGCTTTAGATAATGTAATTTCTGGTGCACCATACCAAAATATGGGAGTTCCTGGTGCTAAAGTATCTCACTTATTAGCTCCGGGTTATGGTAATCCTGCTGGTCTTCCTTTAGGACTTGCAAATCCTTATTTTGTAAGATTTGCTTCTTCTACTACCGCTTCAGTTGTTGGGGATGCATTGGCTCAAAACCCAACTTTTGTTTCTTTATGGATTGGAAATAATGATGTTTTAGGATATGCAACCACAGGAGGAGACGGAACAAACCCTATTACTCCGGTAGACGGTGCAGTAGGCGTAGGATTTACAAATACGTATACTGCTTTGGTAAGTGCCGTATTTCCTGCAGGTACTACAAGAAAAGGTGTGGTTGCGAATATTCCAAACGTAACCAATGTACCATTCTTTACAAGAGTTCCGGCAATGCCTCTTACTAATCTTACAGATGCACAAGTTACCCAACTGAATGGAGGTTATGCAGCATACAACGCAGGATTAGCACAGGCAAAAGCTTTAGGAGCAATAAATGATGCCGAATATCAAAAAAGATTAATCAAATTTACAGCTGGAGCAGTCGCTAATGGTGCGGTAATCGCAGATAAAGACTTGGCAACGGTTCCAGGTTTGCCAAAATACAGACAAACTACAGCTAAAGATTATATTCTATTGACAGCAAGCGCAGTGCTTACTCCTCAAGCTGGTGGTGGTACATCTGTACCTTTGGAAGATAAATTGGTTCTTACAGAAATGGAGGCTGCGAAAGTTTTAACGGCAACGGCTTCCTATAATACAACAATCAAGTCTTTGGCAGATTCTAAAGGTTTGGCATTTGTTGATATGAATGCTAAAATGATAGAACTAAACTCTAAATCAGGAATTTCTTGGAACGGAGTGAGATATACAGCAACATTCGTTACAGGAGGAGCGTTTTCATTAGACGGTGTACACCTTACTGGTAGAGGATATGCTATTGTTGCCAACGAATTTATAAAATCTATCAATGCAAAGTATAAATCTACTTTACCCCAAGTGGATCCTAATAAATATTCAGGCGTTACATTCCCATAAAAAAGGGAAAAAAATAAAAATGGAAACCACAAGACTATTCTTGTGGTTTTTTTTTAAATTTGCAAAATCTTTTAAAAAGTAAAAATGGCCGATCAACAAAGTTATCTGTTTTCGACAAGAACCAGTAAGGATCTTGCAGAAAAAATTGCCCAATACTATGGCAAAGCATTAGGAAAAATCAACTTTCAGGAGTTTAGTGATGGTGAATTTGAACCTGTTTTAGACGAATCTGTAAGAGGCGGGAGAGTTTTCCTTATCGGATCTACATTTCCACCGGCTGACAATCTTTTAGAACTTCTTCTAATGATTGATGCCTCAAAAAGAGCTTCTGCAAAAAGCATTACTGTAGTTCTTCCTTATTTCGGGCTTGCAAGGCAAGACAGAAAAGATAAACCCAGAGCTCCTATCGGAGCAAAATTGGTCGCAAATCTTTTAACGGCTGCCGGAGCCACAAGAATCATGACGATGGATCTGCATGCAGATCAAATTCAAGGATTCTTTGAAATTCCTGTAGATCATTTGTATGCTTCTACGATTTTTGTAGATTACATCAGAGATATGAATCTTGATAATCTTACTATTGCGTCTCCGGATATGGGAGGTGCAAAAAGAGCTAAAAACTACGCAGGTCACTTAGGAGCAGACGTTGTAATTGCTTATAAAGAAAGAAAAAAAGCAAATGTTATAGAAGAAATGTTCCTTATCGGAGATGTGGAAGGTAAAAATGTAATCCTGATTGATGACATGATTGATACCGCAGGAACACTTTGCAAAGCTGCAGATATTTTAATGGAAAAAGGAGCAAAATCTGTAAGAGCAATGGCTACTCACGGTGTGCTTTCCGGGAAGGCTTATGAGAATATTGAGAACTCACAATTGCTGGAAGTGATTGTAACTGACTCAATTCCTGTAAAAACTAATTTGTCATCTAAAATAAAAGTGCTATCTTGCGCCCCATTATTTGCTGACGTTATGAAGATGGTGCATGAGCATCAATCAATTAGCAGCAAGTTCGTTATCTAATTGGTAATAAGCTGTTTGCGAATTAAAATCAAAACAAATTTTTAAATTTTTATAAATGAAATCTATTACAATTCAAGGTACAAAAAGAGAAAGCGTGGGCAAAAAGTCGACAAAAGCTTTACGTGATGCTGAATTAGTTCCTTGTGTTGTTTACGGAGGTGGCGAGCCATTGAACTTCTCTGCATTAGAGAAAGCGTTCAAAGGGTTGGTGTATACTCCTGAAGCACACACGGTATCTATTGAAGTTGACGGTCAGGTAATTCCTGCAGTTCTTCAAGATATTCAGTTCCACCCGGTTACAGACAAAATTCTTCACGCAGACTTTTATCAATTATCTGACGATAAGCCAGTAGTTATGGAAGTTCCGGTAAGATTAACAGGTCGTTCTAAAGGTGTGGTAGCTGGTGGTGTTTTACGTCAGTCTTTCAGAAAGTTGAAAGTAAAAGCTATTCCTGCAAACTTGCCAGACGAGGTAGTTGTAGATATCACTGCATTAAAGATTGGTAACAAACTTTATGTAGGAGGTCTTAAAGCGGAAGGTTATTCATTCGTGCACCCAGACAATGCAGTAGTAGTTGCTGTTAAAATGTCTAGAAATGCTGCTAAAGGTGGTGCATTGGTTGATGATGACGAAGAAGAAGTTGTAGCTGAAACTGAAACTGAAGGAGCTGCTCCTGCATCAGAAGAAGCAACAGCTGAGTAAGAATTTTCTTAATCATAATACTAAAACCTGTCAATTTTATTGGCAGGTTTTTTTACGGCTACACTAAAAAGCCAGGACTGAGCATTTGTAATTTTTATTAAATATTTAGTATTAAACAAAATCAAATCCTGACTTCAATCAACATCCATCAAATTAAAAAGTCGTAAATTTGAAGTGTTCTAAATAAGAACATTGAATAATAAAAATTGTAATAAATGTTTGACATTCAGGAAATAAGAAGTCAGTTTTCTATATTAAACCAAGAGGTAAACGGTAAGCCTTTGGTTTATCTAGACAATGCAGCAACGTCGCAAAAACCAAATTCAGTTTTAGAAGTTTGGAATCAATATTATACAGAAATCAATGCCAATGTGCATCGAGGAATTCATACATTGAGCCAGCTGGCAACCGAAGAAATGGAGCTTTCGAGAAGAAAAATTCAGAAGTTCATCAATGCAAAACATGATTTTGAAGTTATTTTCACAAAAGGTACAACAGAGGGAATCAACCTCATCTCCTATATTTTAACTCAAAAGCTTAAAAAAGATGACGAGATTATCATTTCTTATCTCGAACATCACTCCAATATCGTTCCGTGGCAATTGCTGTGTGAAAGAACAGGGGCTAAGCTCCGCGTCATTCCACTCGATGAAAACGGAATTCTTCAGCTTGATTATTTAGATCAATTTTTGAGTGAGAAAACAAAAGTAGTATCTGTGAACCAGGTTTCTAACGCATTGGGTATTATTAATCCGATTGAAGAGATTATCGCCAGAACAAGAGCTCATTCTGATGCTTATATTGTTATTGACGGTGCTCAGTCGGCTCCGCATTTTAAAATTGATGTTCAGGCTTTAGATTGTGATTTCTTTGTGTTTTCGGGCCACAAAATGTATGCTCCGATGGGAACCGGTATTTTGTACGGTAAACAATCAGTTCTTGAAGATCTTCCACCATTTCACGGAGGTGGAGAAATGATTGCAGTTTGTTCGTTTGACAGAACTACTTATGCAGGTTTACCTTTTAAATATGAAGCAGGAACTCCTAACGTAGGCGGAAATATCGCTCTTGGTGCAGCTGTTGATTTTATCAATCATTTAGGTCACAAAAATATTCAGCAGCATGAAAATGCTTTGTTGGAATATGCTCAAAAGCATCTTTTAGAAATTGAAGGTTTAAAAGTGTATGGCGAAAAAGCAAACAGAACAGGAGTTGTTTCTTTCAATCTCGAAGGAGTGGGAATTTCTTCTGACGTAGGGATGATTCTCGATAAAATGGGAATTGCCGTAAGAACCGGACATCACTGTACACAACCGATTATGGATTTCTTTGATATTGCGGGAACGGTGAGAGCAAGTTTTGCAGTTTACAATACATTTCATGAGATCGATTTGTTGGTAGAAGGTGTAAAAAAAGCGAAGAGAATGCTATCGTAAAAGATAAATGTAATAATAATTGTTACATTATAGATTTTAACAATATTTCAAATTTTAATTTGTGGTATTTTTTTCATTTGATTTGAATTAATTTTGCCCCGTAAAATAAAATTATGGAATTATTAGAAAAATTAAACTGGAGATACGCTACAAAAGCGATGAACGGGCAAAAAGTTTCTCAGGAGAAAATAGATAAAATTTTAGAAGCAGCAAGATTAGCGCCTACATCAAGCGGCTTGCAGCCTATCGAAATTATTGTGATCTCTAATCAGGAAATTAAAGAGCAAATAAAACCTCATGCCTGGAATCAGCCGCAGATTACAGATTCTTCCCATTTGTTGGTGTTTGCAGCTTGGGACAATTACACGGAGGAAAGAATCAATGCGATGTTTGATCTGACCAACGAAATCAGAGGTTTCAAAAACGAGGGCTGGGAAAACTACAGACAACAGTTATTGGCTATGTACCCGCCGAGAACGGCAGAAGAAAACTTTACACATGCATCAAAGCAGGCGTACATTTCTTTTAGTGCGGCCATTATTGCAGCAGCTTACGAAGAAGTAGACTCTACACCCATGGAAGGTTTTTCTCCTGAAGAGGTTGATAAAATTTTAAACCTAAAAGAAAAAGGACTGAAAAGCGTTCTGCTTCTACCTTTAGGCTACAGAGATGAAGAAAATGACTGGTTGGCAAACCTGACGAAAGTAAGAAAATCAAAAGAAGATTTCATCACAGAGATTAACTAATCATTTATTGATAAAGAAAACCCTTTCAGCTTTTTGTTGAAAGGGTTTTTTATGGTATTTAAATATCATTCCGTATAAGAATTGCGGCAATGTTTTAAGATAGCTTAGATTTCCCCGGAATTTTATCCAGAAAATGCTTAAACTATTAATTATTCGGTTTCCAGTCTACAACCGCTCTGATAAATGCTTCCGCATTTTCTAAAGGAATATTTGGTAGAATTCCGTGACCTAAGTTGGCAATGTATCTATCTTTACCGAAACGATTGATCATTTCGTTCACCATTTTTTTGATGGTTTCAGGAGTAGAATGTAATCTTGCGGGATCAAAATTCCCTTGTAAAGTCATCGTGTGATTCGTCAACGTTCTTGCCAATTCCGGTTTGATTGTCCAGTCAACACCCAAAGCAGAAACAGGCGACATCGTCATATCTTCTAATGCAAACCAGCATCCTTTTCCGAACACGACAACATGAGTTAACGGAGCTAAAGCTTCAACAATCTGGCTGATATATTTCCATGAAAATTCCTGATAATCCTGTGGAGAAAGCATTCCGCCCCAAGAATCAAAAACCTGAACTGCAGAAACACCTTTTTCAACTTTTCTTTTTAGATAAGCAATCGTAGTATCTGTGATTTTCTGCAACAATAAATGGGCAGCTTCCGGCTGCTGGAAACAGAAAGATTTAGCAATATCAAAAGCTTTGCTGCCTTTTCCTTCCACACAGTAGCAAAGCAGTGTCCAAGGCGAACCTGCAAAACCAATCAATGGAATTTCGTTGTCTAATTTAATTAATGTTAGTTCAATAGCATCAAAAACATATCCTAAAGTGTCATTCACATCCGGAACAATCACATTCTGTACATCTTCCATTGTTCTGATCGGATTATCCAACCACGGACCTACGTTTTCTTTCATTTTAAAATCAATTCCCATCGCCTGAGGAACCACCAAAATGTCGGAAAATAAAATCGCAGCATCCAGAGGATATCTTCTGATCGGCTGAACGGTGATTTCTGAAGCCAATTCCGGAGTCTGACATCTCGTAAAAAAGTCGTATTTGTCACGTAGTGCAATGAATTCGGGTAAATATCTTCCTGCCTGTCTCATCATCCAAACCGGCGGTCTTTCTACGGTTTCTCCACGAAGTGCTTTTAAATATAGGTCGTTTTTAATCATAATATAAGTTGATAATTGTTGGTTTTTAATTGATTGCTTCAAGATTATTGTTCTTTAAAACATCTTTGATGACCAACAACAGGTTTGATAAAGTATTTTTTCTGCTTGTAAAAATCTCAGATTTTGTATGCATTCTTAACTCTTTTGAGGTCGTTTCTCCGATTGAAAAAAGAGCCACATTTTCTAAAGAATTATTTTTCGCAAAACTACGAACTCCACTTGGGCTAAAAAAAACTATTGCATGATATTTTTCAGTTATTACAGGATAGATTTCTTTTGTGCTGTAAACAGTCGCTTTTTTGTAGGCGATATTTTGAAGCGGAAGTTTTCTGTCTAAAACATCAATCGCCAGATTTTCCGCAGAAATGGATAAATTTCTCGTTCTGACAATGATCAATGATGAATTTTGAAAGGGTATCAGCATTTTTTAAAACTTTAAAAGTTCCGAATCCGTTTTTCCGAAGTTCTTTTTTTGTTTTTTCACCAACGCAGTAGATTTTATTGTAATTTTTTGCTGCAAAATCTTCATTGGGTTTAAACTGATTTTCAAAAAAAGATTTTACACCGTTCGAACTTGTAAAAATCAAAGAGTAATTTTTTAAATCAAATGCTTCAACCTGCAAATTTTCGATATGAACAACCTCAACACATTCAGCCGAAATACCGTTTCCCAATTCTTTGGAAAGTATTTCTGAATCTATGTTTTTGGTAAATAAAATGTTCATTTTCTAAATCTTACATTTAAATAAGAATAAAATTTTTAACGCAAAGTCCCCAAAGACTTTTTTTAACTACTAACTGTTTTGAGTTCGTTAAGGCGTTTCACTTAACAAAGATCACAAGTTTTTAAAAAAGGAATTAATTACCCGGCTTATCTTTTAATTTTAAATCAGCGACCTGAATTCTTACTTTGCTCATGAAGTCTTTTCCGGGATCTTCTTTTCCTGTAAAATATTTTGGGTCAGATTCTTTCCAAAGTTTTGAATTTCTGAATATTCCGTACTCTGAATGCCCGATTAAGTATTCTATTTTATATTTTTGAGTTAAATATCTTACTAACTGTGCGTTTGCTGCAACTTGTTTTTCTGTAAGCGGTTGTTTTTTACTGCCTATATTTTCAATTCCGATGGCGCAGTAATTCAGTCCGATGGTGTGTCTGGCAAACAGATTGGGTTCCATCAATTGATAAATGGTTCCGTCTCGGTCAACAATATACTGTGAAGAAACATTGAGTGTACTTTGTTTTTTTAAAGTATTTCTGGCACTTTCTAAATGAGTATTGTTGAAATATTTAAAATTACTTTCAACAGTTCCGCCTGCTGTGTAATGCAGAACAATCATTTTCGGAACAATCGTCGCCGATTTTTGAATCAAACCGTGGTGGTCTTTCAGATATTCTAAGCTGAGACGAATTCTCTCTTCTGAATAATTGATGGGTTTATTAATCACCTTAAAATCAATCTTCTGTGCAAAAGAAAAATTTAATATCAATAAAAATAAAGTGCAGATAAAATTCTTCATGAATAATTATTTCGGATATTGATAATGCCCGGTAATTGTAAATTTAAACAGGCAATCTTCAATTACTTGTCCGCCACCGATGTTGTGAACGATCAGATATCTTTTTCCGTCAGCCGATTTTTTATTGACTACAATTCCGATGTGGGTCAAATTTCCCGGCAAAAGCCATGTGACAATATCTCCGGGAGCATAAAAAGCAGGATTTGTTTCAATAGATTTTGAATTCCCGAATTTTGCAAAGAAAACTCTCAGATTGGGAACTCTGCGATGGTCAATATTCGTATCTGGTCTTTTCAGACCCCAGTTTTTAGGATATTTAGAAAAGTTTTTCTTCATATCTTCATGCACTTCCTTTTGTAAATCAATTCCGAGTTTTCTGTACGCTCTGATAACAACATCGGTGCAAACACCTTTGTCCGCCGGAACATCACCATTTGGATATTTGATTGAAAAATAAGCGGGATCGTAAGTGACTTTGTTTTTTGTTAAACTCAAAGCCGCATCAGAAAGTTTCTGAGAAAACTGAGCTTGTGCTGTAAAAACAAAAACCAACATGACAAGTATGGATAAATACTTTTTCATTGATGTAAAATCTGGAATTTAATAATTTTAAATCAGTTAAAGCTGGCTTTTAATCTCTGCCATCAATTCTCTTCCTCCGTTTTCTAAAACGATGTTGGCAAATTTCTCTCCAAAATTCTCTTCTTCATTATACTCAAAACTTTCGTCGATGCCGATGTAGTTTTTCCCGTCAAGTGAGCAAAGTGCCCCTTTGAAGCGGATTTGATTTTCAATCTTCTCTGCAAAAGCACCGATAGGAGCAGTACACCCGCCTTCTAATGTGCTCAGGAAATTTCTTTCCATTTCTACACAGATTTGCGTTTGTTGATGGTTAATTGATTTTAAAATTTCATTGATTTCCGGCTTTTCAGAATGTCCCACAACGGCAATTACACCTTGGGAAGCCGCAGGAATCATTACGGGAAGCATCTCGTAATTGATATCCATCTTCATTCTTTTGATTCCGGCTAAAGATAATATGGTTGCGTCAAAATCCTGTTCTTCCAGTTTTTGCAATCTTGTTTGTATGTTTCCTCTGATATCAGAAAATTCTGTATTCGGATAATGTTTTAACCAAAAAGCCCGTCTTCTCAAACTGCTTGTTGCCAGCTTCAGTTCGTGAAATTCTTTGTCTTTGGCAGATTTTCTTCTGATCAGAACATCTTGCGGAAAATCTCTTTCAAGATGTGCAATCAATTCTATGTTATGAGGTAATTGCGTAGGTATATCCTTTAAAGAATGTACGGCAATATCAATTTCGTCGTTTAATAAAGCTACATCCAGGTCTCTTGTAAAAACACCGGTAATTCCTAAAGAATAAAGTGGCTGATTGAGATTTTTATCACCTGACGAAACGATTGGAGTGATCTCTGTGAGGTAATTGTTGTTTTGCAAATGCCTGGCTACTTCTCTAGCCTGCCAAAGTGCAAGTGCCGAATTTCGGGTTCCTATCCTAATGCTTTTCATTGAATTCGTTGTTTGGTTGTTCAACTAATATTTCGTGCATTAATTTACTAATTTCTTCGGCTTTGAGAGGATTATCGATGATATATTTTGCAAAACGATTGGTAATTTTCTGAATCATCTTCTCAGAAAGCTCCATGTCGTTGATATTGATGTACTTATTTTTTCTGTAGAAATTGTGCATTTCGTTGCGTTCCATGTTTTTTAAGACCGCTTTGAAATGGTGGATATTGGGTGCCAGTTTTCTTTTTTTCTCCCATTCCAGGAAGTCTTTGGTCATTTCCTTGATGATTTTTTCTGCTTTCGGAATTTCTTTTTCCCTTTGCTGAATGGTTTGCTGAATTTGTTTTGAAAGCTCATCAACATCAATTAATGTTACATTTTCAATTTCAGAAACATTTTTGTCTACGTTGTGAGGAATAGAGAGATCAATCACCAAAGTTTCCCTTCCGTTTTGGAAATGAGATGCATTGATGATAGGAGTCTTAGCTCCCGTTGCCACAATTAGAATATCGGTATTTTGTAATTCTTTATCAAAATTGGCATAATCAACATGCGGGATATGGTATTTTTCAGAAATTTTCTCTGCAGTTTCCTGAGTTCGGTTGGCTATTTTTATTTTCGGCTGATAAACGTGTTTTACCAGATTTTCTACGGTGTTTTGTCCGATCTCGCCCACACCAAGAAGTAAAATATTCTTTTCGTTCAGTTTCTTCTGATTATTTAAGATATAATGAACGGCAGCATAAGAAACCGAGGCTGCTCCGTTTGAAATAGCGGTTTCGTTTTTTATCCTTTTCGAAAATCTGGATTGCAGAGTTAATCGATCTTTCCAAAAAAGGATTTGAGTTTTGTCTTTCTTTTTTAAATCTTGCGTAAGCTTTTTTGATCTGCCCGATAATTTCAAAATCTCCGATGATCTGGCTTTCCAATCCTGCTGCTACTCTGAATAAATGATTCAGTGCTTCTTCTTTTGTTAAAATATTGGCGAACGGCAAAAAGTCTGAAAGATTAACACCAATAGTTTTGCAGTATTCTTCAGCGACAAAAAGATAATTGGATGTGGTGGTATAAATCTCGGTTCTGTTGCAGGTAGAAACCACAAACGCATCCCCTAAATTTTCATCATGAATTCGGGTGACAAAGTTTTTAATATTTTCATCGAAAAATGCAAATTTCCCTCTTGTTTCTACATCGGCTTTCTCATAACTCACAGAAAGCACAGCGAAATTTGACGTCTGATGTGTATTGGAATACTGTATCATAATCAGTCGCAAATTTAAGTATTTTTAAATTAAACTACTGCTGATATTGTATATGATAAATATCGTAAAAACCTATAAATTAATAAGTAATTATTACTGCAATAAGTAAACAAAACTTAAATCGAAGTTCAGAATTTTAATAAAATTTTAACCAAATTATATTAAGTATATTATTCATTAGTAGTCTTTAAATTTATATCTTTGTAAACTTAAATCAGGACAAAATTATGAGTATATTCGATATGTTTACGCAAGACATTGCGATAGACCTTGGAACTGCCAACACGCTTATCATCCATAACAACAAAATTGTTATAGATCAGCCTTCAATTGTCGCAATTGAACGTTCTACAGGTAAGCCGATAGCGGTGGGTGAACAGGCAAAACATATGCAGGGTAAAACCCATGAGGATATCAAAACAATCCGTCCGTTGAAAGATGGTGTTATTGCAGATTTCCATGCTTCTGAGCATATGATCAAAGAATTTATCAAAAAAATTCCGGGGATCAAAGGGAGATTTATCCAGCCTGCTTTAAGAATTGTAATCTGTATTCCATCGGGAATTACTGAGGTTGAAAAAAGAGCGGTAAGAGATTCTGCTCAGAAAGTAAATGCTAAAGATGTAAGGTTGATCTATGAACCAATGGCTGCTGCGATAGGAGTTGGTATTGATGTTCAGAAACCTGAAGGTAATATGATTATCGATATAGGCGGTGGTACTACAGAAATTGCAGTTGTGGCTTTAGGAGGTATTGTTTGTGATAAATCGGTAAAAATTGCAGGTGATGTATTTACCAATGATATTGCTTATTTCCTGAGAACTCACCACAATCTTTACATTGGTGAAAGAACTGCTGAAAGAGTAAAAATAGAAGTTGGTTCTGCGGTTGAAGATCTTGATGTTGACATTGAAGATATTCCGGTGCAAGGTAGAGACCTTATTACAGGTAAGCCAAAAGAAATTATGGTAGGCTACAAAGAAATTGCCCGCGCTTTAGATAAATCAATCATCAGAATTGAAGATGCCGTAATGGAAACGCTTTCTCTTACGCCTCCGGAATTGTCAGCCGATATTTACAAAACAGGTATTTATCTTGCTGGTGGTGGTGCTTTATTGAGAGGTTTGGCAGACAGACTACACAAGAAAACAGGGCTCCCGGTTTTTGTGGCTGAAGATCCTTTGAGAGCTGTTGTACGTGGTACAGGTATTGCACTTAAGAATATGGATAAATTCAACTTCTTAATCAAATAATTTTAACTTTTACGACTCTTTATCTGAATGGGATTTTTGCTGAGATTATTTTCAAAGAATGCTCTTCTTGTTTTCTTTATTTTCCTGCAAATCATTGCTCTTGTTCTGATATTCTCTAAAAATGCAATGCAGCGATCTTGGCTTGCGGGTCAGACAGCTGCGTTTAATTCCTGGGTTTCGGGTTATATTGATGAAGGAGTTTCTTATTTAAAACTAAAACAGACCAACGAAGATCTTGTCGCCCAAAACAAAGCTTTAATGCTTGAACTGTATGGAAAACAGGGAACTAAAAACCCTTCTTTCAGAAAAGTTCATGATACTTTGGGTGGCGGTCAGATCTATACTTTCGTAGACGGTGAAATCGTTTTCAACAGTATCAACCGACGAAACAACTATTTTACCATCAACCGCGGAAAACGTGACGGAGTTCTTCCTCAGATGGGCGTAATGGCTCCAAAAGGGATTGCCGGAATCGTGATCAATTCTACCGACAGTTATGCCTTGGTACAATCTGTATTAAGTGTAAATAAAATCAGAATTAATGCAGCTTTGAAAAAATCAGGATATTTTGGTACTTTGACTTGGAGAGGCGATAATTCCCGAGTAATGCACTTGTCTGATGTTCCTAAATATGTTTCTCTTAAAGTTGGTGACACTATTGTAACAGATGGTAAATCTGCAATTTTTCCTAAAGGAATCATGATCGGAACCATTGCAGGCTACACAGTAGATAACCAAACCGGATTCTGGGATATTTCTGTTGAGTTAAGTGAAAAGATGGGAGCTTTAAGTAAAGTTTTTGTAGTGAAAAATCTGAAAAAAGCTGAGGTTCAGAAAATTAGTGACACTATGCAGGCCGTAATAAAAAAAGAAAATGATTAGCAGAACGTTATTTACAGATCTTTTGATCATGATTTTTCTTGTTGCATTACAGATATTTGTTTTGAACAGAATTACCCTGTTCGGAAAATACACACCGGTTTTATATCCGGTTTTTGTAATGTTCTATCCATTTTTCAGAAATAAATTTCAGTTTTTGGCTTTAAGCTTTTTAATAGGTTTGGTAATTGATACTTTTTTACATTCCGGAGGGATCAATGCTTTTGCAACCACATTGATTGCCTACTTTAGAACGCTTATTTTCAGATCTTCTACAGATACTTCTACAGATTTTTTCTCATTTCAGTCGTTACAATGGTCTCAGTTTTTATTGTTCCTTTTCTCAAGCATATTTTTACATCAGCTTTTGGTACAGTACATCGAGTTCTTTAAATTCAGCAGAGTTTTTGAAATATTGGTTAATGTCTTGGTAACTAGTGTAATTTCTTTTATATTTATCGTTATTTACGCATTAATTTTTAAAATCAAACAGAAAGTTTGAACACACGCCATATAAAAATTTTAACCGTGCTTATTGTAATTGCTCTTATTTTTATAGCAAGACTTTCTTATTTACAATTGTTCACAGACCGTTATGCTTTAAATGCGGCCAATACTTCCATCAAAACCGAATATGTAATTCCTCAACGCGGCGTTATTTTTGACCGAAACGGGAAAATCATGGTGGGAAATCAGCCGGCTTACGAAATTTCTTTTACTCAGGCATTGATGAAACCTGATTTTGATACTTTGGCTTTCTGTAATTTAATGAGAATTGATAAAAGAGATTTTATCCAGAAAATTAAAGTGATAAAAAGCGAAAAGTATTATTCCAAACTGACTCCCATGACGTTCATCAAAGATCTTAGCAGAGAGGAAATCGCCCGAGTTCAGGAAATTATATTTAAATATCCCGCTTTCAGTATCGTTCAGCGACCACAAAGACAGTATGAAGTTTCAACTTCCGGAAATCTTTTGGGATATACAAGCGAAGTCAACGACAGGGAGATCAAAAAAGATTCTACTTATTATTTGCCGGGTGACCTCATCGGAAAAGCCGGTATCGAAAAATCTTATGAAAAAGAACTTCGAGGTGTTAAAGGAATTAAATACATTCAGAAAGATATTAAACTCAGGAATGTAGGACCTTACAAAAACGGAACTCTGGATAAAGACGTTATTACCGGAAAAGATATTACACTGACAATCGATTACGATTTGCAGAGAATTGCAGAAGAAATGTTGGTGAATAAACACGGTGCTATCGTTGCGATTGATCCCAATAATGGGGAGGTTTTAGTGGCAGCAACCGGACCGGATATTGACCCGAACCTTTTCACCGGACCCAATAAGTCAAAAAATTTATACGCGCTCTCAAGAGATACAATTTATGAAAACAAACCTACGTTTGATCGCTCTTTACAGGCAGGTTATCCACCAGGTTCTACATTTAAATTGCTGACAGCTTTAGCAGCAATGCAGATGGGAGTGATGGATGAAAATACAATTTTCCCCTGTGGTGGTGGTTTTTATTATAAAGGAAAACGGATAAAAGGTCATGGAGGAGCAGATCCACTGATTCCGGCTATTCAGGTTTCAAGTAACTGCTTTTTTACGTATGCCTTTATTGCTATTATTAAAAAATATCCCGGAAACCCATCAAAAGGTGTTGATGAATGGAAGAAAATCATGAGCAGCTTTGGCGTTGGAGAATTTCTGAATAACGATTTTGCGGTGGGTGCAAAAGGAAGAATTCCTTCAGGAGATTTTTATGAAAGAAGGTTTAAGGCAATCATAAAAGCAAATGGTTCTACTAAACAGGACTATAAGAATTGGGACGAAATGTCTACCGGAGCCATCTACAACGGGATGGGTCAAGGTGATGTGATGGTAACACCTCTTCAGTTAGCAAATTATGTGGCGGCAATTGCCAACAGAGGTTGGTATTATACGCCTCACATTGTAAAATTGATTGACGGGAAACCAAATCCTGATCCGAGATTTAAGGTTAAACACAAGACTTTAGTAGATCCCAAACATTTTGGACCCGTTTTAAAAGGTATGGAAGCCGTGGTTTTAAACGGAACAGCGAGAGGCTTAAAGTCTAATGACTTTACCCAGTTAGCTAAAACCGGTACGGCACAGGTTCCTCAAGGAAAAGATAATTCAATTTTTGTGCTGATTGCACCTGCAGATAAGCCTAAAATAGTGGTAGTTGCCGTAATGGAACATGCCGGATTTGGAGCTACTTGGGCAGGACCTGCATCAACTGTGATTGCAGAAAAATATATAACAGGAGATCTTAAGAGAGAACATCTTTACAAAAAAATGATCACTTCGAGCTTTATGCCCGAATATAAAAGACAATGGATTGCCGATCTGAAAAGAAAAGGCCTGTATAAAGAACCAAAACCGGATTCTATTAAGCTTAAAAGGATACAGGATAGCTTAAACCTTATTAAAAAAGCAAAAGAAAAATTAGAAGCCAAGAAGAAGAAAGCTGAACCTAAAAAACCTGTTAAGCAATGAAGTGGACAGAAGGAATAGATAAATTAGGACTTGGTTTGTATCTTGTACTTTGCATTTTTGCCATTGCTAATATTTACAGTGTAGATGAGGCTTTAGGCAAAAAACAATTGATTTTTTTCGGAATTTCTCTATTTGCAGGGTTAATTATATTTTTCAGCAGAAGTAAGTTTTTCGAAAATATGTCTGGTATCATTTATATCGGAGGTGTTTTGTTATTAATAGGACTTTTTCCTTTCGGAAAAGAAATTTTAGGTCAGAAAAACTGGTACAAATTCGGAAGTTTCACGATGCAGCCGGTAGAATTTGCAAAAATAGGTGTGGCATTGATGCTTGCAAATTACGTCTCCGGATCAGAATTTAATCTCAAAAACAGGAGATCACTTTTAACTACTCTCGCAATTGTAGGAATTCCGGCGGTTGTTGTTTTAGCCATTCCGGATGTAGGATCTCTGTTAGTTTTCATGGCGTTTTTCATTGCTTTATATCGTGAAGGATTAAGTGGATGGTTGTTTGGTGTAGGCTTTCTTTTGGCTATGGTATTTTTACTTTCACTGGCAGTAAACCCTATTTATATTGCCATCGGAATATTAATCATTGCAGGAGTTCTTATGTTTTTGAATTTCTATAAAATGAGCTGGAATGTTATTTCCATTTCAAGTATAGCAGGATCAATTATTCTTTTGTGCGGATTGGCATTTGCTACCCCTTACGTTTTAGAAAAGCTTCCAAAACACCAGAGAGAAAGAATTGAAGTTTTGTACAAAGGCGAAAAGGCCTTCAGAGATACTTCAGGATATAATTTACTGTATTCTAAAACGGCTATCGGTTCTGGCGGAATGTTTGGGAAGGGTTATCGTCAAGGTTCCGTCACTCAGGGAAAATTCGTGCCTGAGCAGGAAACAGATTACATTTTCTGTACTGTAGGAGAAGAATGGGGTTTTGCAGGAAGTACACTATTGGTATTGTGCTACATGATTTTTATCGGACGAATTTATTATCTCGCAGAACAGCAGAAATCATCTTTTAACAGGGTTTTCGGATATTCATTTGCTTCTATTCTGTTGATGCACTTTTCTATTAATTTAGGGATGGTTATGGGCTTGTTTCCTACTGTAGGCATTCCGTTACCATACTTCAGTTATGGTGGGAGCTCGCTGCTTGCATTTTCGATGATGACCTTTATTTTCTTTAAACTCAATTACACGGATAAGAATAGTTTGGTTTAAATACTGGATGTTAGAAGCTTGATGATGATGTTTACAATTATCTGTAAATAAATTTTTGATAAATTTTAGAAATCTTTATATCCCTTCTTAATTGTTGAATCTGAAGTTTGTGCAAATCCGTGAAAATCTACGGGATAAAAATCTAGAAATTCTTATGAGTGAAGCTTACGTTGTAGATCAAAATTATTCTCAAATAAATTTTGCTGAATTGCCATTGCAGATGGGTGAGTATGAAAACTGCATATTCCAGAACTGTAATTTTGAATATGCAAATCTTTCTCGGTTTAAATTTACCGATTGCGAATTCGTTGAATGTAATTTAAGCATGACCCAATTAATCGAAGCTGGTTTTCGAGAGGTTGTTTTTAAGGACTGTAAAATGTTCGGGATGCATTTCGACGATTGTAATCCATTTGGAATGTCTTTCAGATTTGAAGGATGTGCTTTGAATAATTCTGTTTTCTATAAAACGACCATCAAAAAGATTTCATTCAAAAATTGCAAGCTTATTGAAGTTGATTTTACCGAATGTGATTTGACCAGTTCTGCATTTTCAAATTGTGATTTCAGTGGGACAATATTTGAAAGAACCAAGTTAGAGAAATCAGATCTCAGAACTTCATTCAATTATACCATCAATCCGGAATCTAATAAGCTTAAGAAGACTAAATTCTCACTGTCAGAAGTTCACGGACTTTTAAGGCAGTTTGATATAGAAATTGATAAAAACAGCTAAATATAATAATTGATTTTTTACAGAAAACTCAATTACGTAGAGAAACGGATATATTATCCTGAGCTTATTGAAGGAAGCCGTTTTTTCAGAATAAATCCCAATTTGCTTTAGCCGAAAATTCTAAAGGTTTGGCTAAAGCCAACTTTTTCTACAAATATTCTATCGGGCTAAAGCCCGATTCTATTGATAAAATGATTGCTATTTATATTTTGAATGACAAAATAATTAAACAGATCAAATTTAGACAAAAATAAAAGCCATCAAAATTTTGATGGCTTCATTTATATAAATTATATAAATCAATTATTTAAAACTAAAAACTAGTCGATGCTAAATTGTTGTAATTGTCTCCGTTTTCGTTAATTACTCTTTTGGCAAACCTGAATTTTGGTCCCCAATAAGAATCATTCAGTGAAGAAATCATGACTCCTTTTGAAGTGGCTGCGTGTATAAATTTGATTTCTCCCTCTTCTGTTACGCTTTCTACAATTCCTACGTGAGAAATTCTTCTACCGTGAGAGAAAAAGATTAAATCTCCTTTCTGAAGGTTTTCTTTTTCGATTTTTTCTCCTTCCTCAGCCTGTGAAGCTGCAACTCTTGGTAATGTAAGTCCTGCTGCTGCCCCGAAAACTGATAATACAAATGCTGAACAGTCGATTCCGTTTCTTGTCATTCCTCCGTATCTGTAAGGTGTTCCAAGATAAGTTTGAGCTTCTGTTAAGATATTATCAATGGTTTTATTATGTTTGATCGCTTTTGCGATTTCAGAATTTTTTAAAGAATTTTTTGCGTTTGCAATGGCCACTGATTTTTCAGATATAAAAGAGTTGATTAGCAACTTCTTATCATTTTCTATCTTCGTGTCTAAAGCAACAAGTTTGGCATCTGTTTTGTATTCTTTAGTGTAAGTTGCCGGTTTTGAAACTACGTAATTTGTAACGCATGATTGTAGTGATATTGTAGATACAAAAGCAACTAAATAAAACAATACTCTTTTCTTCATATATTTTTAAATTTCCGTGTTAAAAAGGGGATTAGTTATTTTTCTAAAGCCATACAAAAGTAGATATTCCATCTAAGACAACCTCGATATGATTATTGTCATGTTGTTGTTTTAACATATTTTAACATCCATCGCAACTATGTTAAAGAAAAAACCTTTGCTATCGGCCTGTTTCGGTAAATCATCATTTTTTTTTATTAAGATTTTTTAACATAATATTTCCGTTTTGCTGTATTAATCGGAATTCTTTAAAATTGTTTCAAAAAATTTTCGTTGTTAAAAATTCATAAAAAAAGTTCCCTGTTTTTCCAGGGAACCATTGTTTATATAGGACTGTAAGAATGTTATCTCGTGAATAACAATTCTCTGTATTTCGTCATTGGCCAAAGTTCATCATCCACCATCATTTCAAGATCGTCCGATGCATCTCTGATTACGTCAAACAAAGGCTTTACTTTATTACAGTAATCTTCTGCCTGTGTTTGGCTTTCTGTCACTGCTTTTGCAGTTTCTCTTGCTTTCATAAGATTCTCAACACCTAATTTGATTGTCGAAATGTTTTCAGAGATATTGGTAATCAGGCTGATTTGCTCCTTTGCCAATGTTTTGAATTCTTTTTCTCCAAAAATATCTTTAAGACCTCTTACGTTTTCGATCAATCTGTTTTGGTAATTTAAAGCAGAAGGAATAATGTGGTTTCTTGCGATGTCACTCAAAACCCTTGCTTCAATATCAATAACGGTAGAGTATTTTTCTAATTTGATTTCGTTTCTTGCTTCAACTTCTCTGTGATTGAAAATTCCAATCTCTTCATACAGATCCAGGAATTTCTGATTCATTTCCTGCTTCAATGCTTCAGGAGTTGTTTTCCAGTTGTTTAAGCCTCTTTTTTCAGCTTCTACAGCCCAGTCATCAGAATATCCGTCTCCTTCAAACATAATGCTTTTGCACTGTTTGATGTATTCTCTCAATACATTAAAGATAGCTTCGTCTTTTTTAAGACCTGTTTCAATTAAAGCATCAACTTCTTTTTTGAAATCGCTTAATTGTTTTGCAGCAATCGTGTTCATTACCGTCATAGATTCTGCACAGTTTGCAGAAGAACCTACCGCTCTGATCTCAAATTTATTTCCTGTAAATGCAAACGGAGAAGTTCTGTTTCTGTCAGTATTATCCAGCAAAATTTCAGGAATTTTTCCAACTACATTTAATTTTAAGTCTGTTTTTTCGTCCGGTGAAAGTTTTCCTTCCGTTACTTTTTCAAGCTCTTCCAAAACTCTGAACAACTGACTTCCGATAAATACAGAAATAATTGCCGGTGGAGCTTCGTTTGCGCCTAATCTGTGGTCGTTGCTTGCAGAAGCGATGCTTGCTCTTAAAAGATCTGCATATTCATGTACAGCTTTAATAGTGTTTACGAAAAACGTTAAGAACTGTAAGTTTTTCTTAGGATTTTTTCCCGGGCTTAGAAGATTTTCACCGGTATCAGTTGCTAAAGACCAGTTATTGTGCTTTCCGCTTCCGTTTACTCCTGCGAATGGTTTTTCGTGGAATAAAATATGAAAATGATGTCTGTGAGCGATTCTTGCCATAACGTCCATCAACAAAGAATTGTGATCTACAGCTACGTTTACTTCTTCAAACATCGGAGCGAGCTCAAATTGGTTTGGAGCAACTTCGTTGTGTCTTGTTGTTACAGGAATTCCCAATTTCATACATTCAACTTCCAATTCTTTCATGAAGTTCATGACTCTTGTAGGAATTGAACCGAAATAATGGTCGTCTAACTGCTGTCCTTTTGCAGGAGAATGGCCCAATAAAGTTTTACCTGTTAAAACCAAATCCGGACGAGATTGGTACAATGCAGAATCAACCAGGAAATATTCTTGCTCCCAACCTAATGTAGGAGTTACTTTCGTTACATTTTTGTCGAAATACTGCATGACGTCAGTTGCCGCTTCGTCTACAGCGTGCAAAGCTCTCAATAAAGGTGCTTTATAATCTAGAGTTTCTCCTGTGTAAGAAATAAAGATAGAAGGAATACATAAAGTAGTTCCCATAATAAATGCCGGAGATGTAGGATCCCAAGCAGTGTAACCTCTTGCTTCAAACGTGTTTCTGATTCCGCCGTTCGGGAAAGAAGATGCATCCGGCTCTTGCTGAATCAATAAATTTCCGCTGAATCTTTCAATGGCTCTGCCACCTTCGATAGGTGTGAAGAAAGAATCGTGCTTTTCTGCAGTGCTTCCTGTCAATGGCTGAAACCAGTGTGTGTAGTGAGTAACTCCTTTGCTCATTGCCCAATCTTTCATAGCTACTGCTACCTGATCTGCAATTAATCTCTGGATTTTGCTTCCTTTTTTTATAGCATCCATTATAGATTGGAATGCTTCTTTTGTAAGGTATTCTCTCATTGTGTTCTCAGAGAATACGTTTTCACAAAATAATTCTGATAATTTAGCAGGAATTTCTACCGAATTATCTTTTCTAAAGTCCTTGAATGGTAAAGTTTCTAAAGCTTTAAATCTTAAAGTTGACATATAGGTGTTGAATTTTATGGGGCAAATTTACAAAAAAAATGAATTGAAATTATTTTTACCCTAAATTTTTAGGGGTTATTTTTATTTTGCTTGTCATTTTAATAAAACATCTATTAAAAGAGTTGAATTTACTTAAGTTTTAAAATTAAGAATAAGTATTCAAAGCAAATTAAAAATTTTCTAATATGAAGAAAACTTATTCCTGATTTTTTCTATGTTTTCTTTAGAAATATTAATTTTAAAAACATGTTACAAAATTTAGGGATAAATAAATGATTTAAGTTAAATAACTGTTTATTAGTTATTTAAAATGCTCATAATAATTTTCGTAACTTAGCAGACTTTTTATAAAAAATTTAATATATGACAAATTCCAGAGCAAGAGAAACCACCGAGGCAATTGAAAGACTATACATTTCTATGAGACACCTGTTTTATAGAGGTTTTTTCAAGCCAAGCGGGGTTTCAGGAGAAAGCATCAGAAGTTTGTTAAAGACGATCAATCCCGAAATTTACGGTACCATGAGCGTTCCAAGTAAGTTGGAATTGGATGGTTTGATGTATGTTTTAGACAGACTTCCGGAAGGAATAGAAGAATGTGCTTTCATTCATCTTACATCAGATGAAGGTTTTGATAAAGGCAGTTTTGAGCCGATCGTACCCAAAAAGAGAAGAAGAAACTGTTACCGAATCGATGAACATCAGATGAATATTGAGGTTCTTTTGGGACGTTCAGAAATCTATGATATTCTTACGCATTTAACGTTCTTATTTATAGAAGCCGATAAAATACGTAATCTCGCATTTATTCAGGATGAAAACTGGAAGCCTACCAGAGCTTTCAAAATTATCGAAGAAGTGGTAAAAGGTGAGAAAAAATTCAGCAGAAGAGAAAAAGAAGTTGCCTTGATTCATCTTTCTTCATTAATAGGAAGAACTTTTGATGAAACCTTAAATGCTTATAATACTTTCGGAGACGATGAAAATCCCGACAGATTATTCAAAATCATTTACCATTTAGGAAAAGTGAGTCTGGAAGATGCTAAGCAAAGCCGCGAGAGAGAAATTTATTTCAGTGCTATATTAAAGGAAAGAGTAGGACATCACTATTTTGGGGAAAAATGGGCTCACAAAGTGAAAGAAATTTTATTTGAAAACGACCTTCACATGCGTCCGTTACATATTATTTCCGCAAATATGCACTCAGTAAAAAATATGCTTTACGGTAATGACGCTTTAAAGAAAAAAGACACCAAAGACGTAGATTACAAATTATATGGAGAGATTTCAGATAAAAAAGATCTTCGTGACAAAGTTTCAAAGTATGCCTTAGAAGAAGGTTTAATTTATATCAATGACAAAAGCGGGAGTAATATCGATGTTCAGATCATTGATTTAAGCAAAACAAATCTTAAAAACACTCCTTTCGGACATCTGAAATACGACGGAAATGATGTTATCATGGTTTTCGATTATGCATTTGGCGAGCAGGCTTTTGAGGTAATGGATGAATTACTGAGACCTTTCGAGCAAAAAGGTGAAGTCTATATGATGAAGGTGAAATCTGTCTCTATCATGGGAAAAGCAGGAATTCTTGCAGGTGGAAAAGGAGATATCATGATCCCGACTTCTCATATTTTTGAAGGAACCGCAGATAATTATCCTTTTGAAAATGCTTTGAAACTGGATGATTTTAGAGATGATGAACTGAAAGCTTTTGAGGGACCGATGATTACCGTTTTAGGAACTTCCCTTCAGAACAGAGACATTCTACAATATTTTATGAATACTTCATGGAAGGCAATCGGGCTCGAAATGGAAGGTGCGCATTACCAGAAAGCGATCCAGGTTGCCTCAAAAATCAGACATCATATTGCACCGGATCTGTTTGTAAGTTATGCTTACTATGCTTCAGATAATCCTTTGGAAACAGGAGCCACCCTTTCTTCAGGTGGTTTGGGATTGACCGGAGTAAAGCCAACCTACCTGATTACGCTAAGAATTCTCGAAAAGATTCTACAAAGCGGAAAATAAGAAATTCCTTCTACAAAATAATTTAGTTTAAAATTTTATCAGCCTCAGGTGTTTTGCATTTGAGGTTTTTGTTTAAAAAATTACGAATAGTACTAATTATTTGTTTAAATGTCTCGCCAAATGCATCAAAATTAATTTCCCCGTCCCTAAAGGCTTTTATTGAACTTTGAGCAATTTTCCACCCTTTAGGGTTGGGGAAAGAAAATTTCTTTTAAAGAATCTTTCACAAATTTTAATCGCAATATCTGTAGAATCCGTGTAATCTGTGGGAAACTCAAAAAATATTATCTTTAAAATTATTAAAACTAAACAAATGAGTACAACCTCACAATTAGCAAAAAGATTCCGAGAAGTTACCCTCGACGGTTTGTGGATCGCCAATACCAATTTTAAAGATCAGCTTTCAGATGTCACTTGGGAGCAAGCAACAACGAAAATTGCAGACTTAAACACCATCGCTATGCTAACTTTTCACATCGATTATTACATTTCTGGAATTCTGAATGTTTTTGAAGGTGGAGATTTGGAAATTAAAGATAAGTTCAGCTTTGACTTTCCTCCGATTGAATCTCAGGAGCAGTGGGAAGAACTTTTAAATAAATTATGGAATGATTCTGAAAAGTTCGCAACATTATTAGAACAGATGCCTGATTCTAAACTGAATGAAGTTTTTGTCGATGAAAAATACGGAACTTATGTAAGGAATATTGACGGCATGATTGAGCATGCTTATTATCATTTGGGGCAGATTACTTTGATTAAAAAATTATTGAAAGAGCAATGAAAATATATTTTCTTTTATTATTAATATTTCCTTTTTACTGTTTTTCTCAATTTAAAATTCCAAAAGGTTTTTCTGAATTTAAAGGAGGTTCTGTTATTGGAAAAGACATGAAAAGGATTACTGTTGATTTTGATGAAGATAAAAAAGACGATACTTTTACTATTATTTATCAATCGGGAAATGATTTTTATGCTTCAAAGAAAAAATATTTGTTAATTTATCTGTCTTCAAAAAGTAAATACTATTATATCGATTTTGATATTTTTAATGGAGTATACGTGATGCCTTTAAAATATAAGAATGGGGTTCTAACATTTTCAGTTACAGAGGAAGGAACTGGAGTTCGTGGTCATACTTTGAAACTGAGATTTAACCAAAAAGTAAAAGACATTCAACTTATAGGATACGATTATAGCTATAGAGTTCCCGGTGGACATTGCAATAAAATGTATAATTTAATTACAGGAGATTATACGGTAAAGAATGATTTCTATAATATGAGAACTAATAAAACTGAATATGAAAATTTTAAAGAAAATCAAAAACAGCTAAAAAACATTTTCGTCAATGATTTTTCAGGCGATTTATTTGATGATTTAAGTTCAGTTGGTCAAAAATATGAAAGAGATTAGGAAATTGCATTAAATAAGAGAAAACTTAACAATCAAAATTAATTTTAATCTAAAACAAAAACCTCATCAAACTCCACATTTGAGGCTTTTATTTTAATTACTTACCTTTAAAAAAAATAAAATCTTCAATGAAAAAATCGGTTGCAATCCTTTTTGCGTTTATCTTTTCACAGTTTCAGGCACAGCAGAACGCTTATTATCAGCAGGCTGCCCAATACAAAATGGAAATTGACGTCAATGCAGAAAAATTTACCTACGAGGGAAATCAAACCCTAAGTTATTCCAACAACTCACCAGACGAACTCAATGTTGTGTATTTTCATTTGTACTGGAATGCCTTTAAACCAAACTCTATGATGGATCAAAGAGTTGCCGGACAGGGAAAAAATGGTGATTCAAGATTACAGAAAGATGGTAATTCAAGATTGGCTTCGATTCCGAAAGATCAGGAAGGTGCACAAAATATTCACTGGATCAAACAAAATGGAAAAGATCTGAAGTTTGAAATTCAGGAAACGGTGATGAAGGTGTATTTAAATGAACCGATCAAGCCCAATTCAAAAACTACTTTTACTATGGAATGGGATGCTGTAATACCTCAGCAAATCAGAAGAAGCGGAAGAAATAACCGTGAAGGGGTCGATATGACGATGACACAGTGGTATCCGAAAATTGCAGAATACGATTACGATGGCTGGGCAACTTTCGACTATGTGGGAAGAGAATTTCATGCGCCGTTTGCAGATTTTGATGTAACCATTAAAATCAACAAAGATTATTTAATAGGAGCGGGCGGAACGCTTTTGAATCCTGCAGAAGTGAAAGGTTATGATGCATCAGCAAACATTAAAGTTGATAAAAATAAAGCAACCTGGAAATGGACTGCCAAAAATATGCTCGATTTTGCATGGGCGGCAGATAAAGATTATTCGGTGGAAAGTTTTGATGTTCAACAAGGTCCGAAAGTATTTTTTGTATATCAGAAAAATGATAAGACTAAAGTCTGGAGTGAAGCAAAGCCTTACATCACAAAATATTTCCAGATTATGAATTCCCGATTCGGGAAATATGCCTATCCTTCTTACGCTTTCATTCAAGGTGGTGATGGCGGTATGGAGTACGGAATGTGTACCATGATCTTAGGTGAAGCAAATAATATTGAAGATTTAATGGGACTCATGGTTCACGAAGGTGCACACTCTTGGTATCAGCAAATGCTGGCAACCAACGAACCTCTGAGACCGTGGATGGATGAAGGTTTTACAAGTTATGCAGAAAGCCTAGTGATGCATCAGCTGTTTCCTCCAAAAGACGAAAGACCAAATCCTTTCGTTGATAAAATCAACGCATACCGGAATATTGTACAAAAAGGAATCGAAGAGCCTGCCGTTTGGTTGGGCGATCATCACGATAATGGTACGGCGTACAGTTTTGCAAGTTATGTGAAAGGTGAATTGTATCTGGTGCAGTTGGGCTATATCGTTGGCGAACAGAATTTGGAAAAAATAATGACGGAATATTTCAGAGAGTGGAGCATGAAACATCCTACCGACAGAGATTTCTTGCATATCGCACAAAAAGTTTCTGGGATGGATCTCAAATGGTTTCATCATTATTGGATTAACACGACAAAAACCATCGATTACGGAATTAAAAATGTAAAATACGATGCAAAATCTACAACCATAACTTTATTGAATAATAGTCAGATTCCGATGCCTATTGATTTCAGTGTAATGACAACCGACAAGAAAATTGTCACTTACTACATCCCGATGAACATGACGCACACATGGAAAAAGGAAGACGGTTACGGTGATTTTACCACTGAAAAATATTGGCCGTGGACGCAGAAAGAATATACACTGACGATTCCTTACACAAAATCTCAATTGTCATTATTAGGAATAGATTTAAGCCAGAGAATGGCTGATGTGAATCCTGAAAACAATTTTGTGGAGGTGAAATAATGGAGTTTTAATAATAAATAATCCCCGAAGAGTTTTTCTTTGGGGATTTTGTTTTGTATCAATGCAAACTGTATTTGGTTACAGACAAAGAGTGTTTGGGTTTTCTGTAAGTTGCGTTTTGTTTAAAACCGATAAGTTTTGAATTAAAGAAAATTAAATTTTTTATAGATGTTGTGGATTTGTAAGTCATGACCATTTATTAGCAATGTAAGCTCTTACAGATTCTTACGGATTACAAATTTGCCAGATCGGTAGTTATATCAAAAACAATTCTTTTTTTTAGCAATCTCCATCCAACTGTCGATGATTTTTATGTCATATTTTACAGCAATATTTTCGAGTCTTAACATAAGTTTTTCTGCATCTTTAGGCTGTATTTTTGAATTATTAATAAATATTTTTCTACTACGGGTTTTTATTGTTCTAATAAATTGATTACTATCAACAACGATAGTTTGTATATCAGATATTTTGACAGGAGGAATCGGTTTGTAATTAAAAATGAATTTCTTTTTCCATTCAAAAATGATTTCCTCATTGTTTTCAATTATTATTTCCAGATTTCCAACAGAAAAATAATACATTGAGCAAAGTATAAGTGAAAGGAATGGAATTGTAACCAACAGTGAATTGATTTCTGCTGAAATAAAAATTATGAGAATTACAAATAGGGGTAATGAAAACAAACATAGCAAGATACGTGACTGCCTAAAGATTGTGATTTTGTATTTCTCCATCAGATTCTTTTTAAGTAATTTAATATCCCCTCGCATAAGATTTACCTTCCTCCAGATAATGCACCTTATCTTCATTTCCGGTATTAAAAAGAGTCTTCACTGTAATTCTGTTTTTATCGGCAACAGCACTCGGAACGAAACATACAAAATGCAGATGTGGTCCGCTGCTCCAGCCTGTATTTCCGCTTAAGGCGATCAGTTGGCTTTTGGTTACGGTATCTCCGATGTTTACTTTTGCACCGTTTTGCTGTAAATGAAAGTATTGTGCAATCGTTCCGTCAGAATGCAGGATGGAAACATAGTTTCCGAATGGTGCACAGTTTTTGGTCGGGCAACTTTTGTTATTGCTTTGAACTACGTCAATCACCAGACCTTTCTCTTGCTGCCAAGATTTCTGTTCCTTCAGGCATCGTAAAATCTAAAGAATTTTCGTTTTGGTGAGAAAACTTTCCGTTGTATCCTTGATAAACTGTAAAAGATTTTCCTTTCTGAAAAGGAAGATCATATGGATAGGTGTGGTCGTACTTTCTTATGGTAATATCTCCGATAAATGTTTTATAACTGGGCATTCTCTTGATTCCCCATCTTTTTTTCTTATCGTTTACTACAAAGTAAGTAACCCTGTTTCTCGTCGATTTAGCAGGAAATGCTTGAATGGTCCTAAAGAGATCAGGTTTTTTCATGTTCTCTAATTCTGGCTGACTGTCAAAACTAATGGATGCAGGATAAATTTCAAGATTGTCTACATAATAAGTGATAGTATCTTGTTTTTGTTCGTAATACATTTTGACGTTCTTTTGAGAAAAAAGTATTGCAAAATGGCTGATTAAAAGCAGAATTAAAAGTTTTTTCATAGGAGTTTTAAGTTTCATAAAATGTATTTTACAATGATAACCCATTTTTGTAAATATTGAAAGACTCTTTTTTATTAAAATCGTTACATTTACCACCGAAAAGCTATTCAATGAATTCTATTGTAATCAATGTTGGAAACAGCAATGTCAGATTTGGTCTTTTTGATGATGATAATTGTGATATCTCATGGGTGATCAATACAAAACCGTACCGTACTGCCGATGAACTGCATGGTCAGATGCTGATCTTATATCAAACCTATAAAGTTGATCCTAAAAATATCACAAAAATTATCATAGGCTCTGTAGTACCTCAACTGACAAGGGAAATAACGTCTGCGATAAGAAAAATTCACGGGATCGTTCCTGTAATGGTAGATCGTAACACGCCATCAGAAGTCATAGCAAAGTCTAAGCAGATGGGTACGGATATTTACGCCAACCTTGTTGCTGCTCACAATCTTTATCCTGACAGAAAAAAAATAGTGCTCGATTTTGGTACCGCACTTACGGCAAGTTGTGTGGCTGAAAATGGAGAAACATTAGGCGTCATCATTGCGCCCGGAATCGTTACTTCATTAAATTCTCTGATCAGTCAGACCGCCCAGCTCCCGGAAATCGAACTGGTAAAACCGAAATCTGTATTGGGATTAGATACCATCAGCTGTATGCAAAGCGGAATGGTGTACGGTTTCCTGGGGATGGTGGAAGGTTTTATCGATCGCATCAATGATGAGGTGAATGACGATTGTTTTGTCATCGCAACCGGCGGAGTTTCTCACGTTTACAAACCACTTACAGACAAAATTCATGTTGCCGACAGGCTGCATACTTTGAAAGGACTGTACTTTTTAGGAAAAGATTTAGATTAATTTTAATTACAAAAGCAATAATAATTTAACAACATTTTTGTCATTCCGTAGGAATCTCAACAAAACGAGTAAAAACTGTTGAGATTCCTGCGGAATGATAAACTTAAATATGATTTTGTATTAATTTACCTCTTCGACTTAAAAAAATCTTTCACAATAGCAGAACACTCGTTTTCCATAATTCCGGTGATGATTTCTGTTTTGGGATGAAGTTTTAGGTTTTTATTGATAAATCCTCGCTGATCGTCTCTTGCTCCAATCACCACTTTTGAAATCTGCGACCATGAAAGCGCTCCCGAACACATCACGCATGGTTCTAAAGTCACATATAAAGTACAGTTGATCAGATATTTTCCACCCAGAAAATTGGCAGCAGAAGTAATAGCCTGCATTTCTGCATGAGCGGTAACGTCATTTAAGGTTTCGGTAAGATTATGTGCTCTCGCAATGACCCGGTTGTTGGAAACTATTACACATCCAATAGGGACCTCATCTTTCTCTAGAGCAATTTCGGCTTCCTGAAAAGCCATTTTCATAAAATATTCGTCGGTAAACATAACAATAAAAGCTTAGTACAAAACTAAGCTTTTCATCAACATATATTTTAAAATTTAGAATCGATATCCGATTCCGCCCATGATTTTTCCTGTTACAGGTCCCATGTCGTATTTGTCGAAGTCTCCAAATCTTCTGGCAATACCTCCACTTGCTTCTATCACTAATCGGTCTTTGATTACCCATTTTCCTCCAATGCCGAATCCAACGCCTACCGTGGTAACTGTTTTGTCTCCGCCATATTGGTAGTAAATGCTATTGGTTGGGCTGTCGTATTCGTTGTAATAAACATCGTCTCTTTGGATCGTTACAGGTACAAAACCTTCAAAAAACAAACCTGAAGCATATTTTTTCCCTAAATAATATCTGAAATAAGGCGAAAACTGCTTGAAATCTTCTACCTCATCACTCAAAGTAATCATAGCGTTTACTCCAATCCCCATATCTTTATTGATGAGCCTTTCGTAAGAAACGTTTGCCAACGGCACTGCTATCAGTAAGAATGGATCTATCAGAATGTCATTTTTTCTTTCCGAATTGTTTTCTTGGTTCGAATTTAGTTCTTGTGCATTAAGAGAGAACAGACTTAATGAGACCGTTAAGATGGTAAAGATTTTTTTCATGTTATTTTTTTTTTAAAAGTAATATTTAAAACGATACAACTATGAAAAATTTAAGAATTACTCAAAATTCATTGTCAAAGGCAGTCTGAATCTATATCTGACGGGGATTCCGTTAATAGAAGCGGGCGAAAATTTATCCGGAACCAAATACAATGCGATCTCAGCCTGACGGTTAAACGTGAAATTTTCTCCTTCTGCCTGCACATTGCTGATGCTGCCATCTCTTTCTACAATAAAAGCAACCACTGTTTTGATGTTTTGCGTTTCGCTGAAAACACCATCTCCATAGAAAAGATTGGTAACCTGTTGTCTCAAAGTATTGATTCCGCCGGGATAATTTGCCGTTTGCTCTGTGGTATTAGAAATAGCAGGTGATGCTGGTGTAAGTCTGGTTTTGATTTTACTTAAATCTTCAAGGTTTTTTACCTTAAGCAAAGCTCCGATAAGGGCAACATTCTCAATACTGTCCATCTTTTTCATAAAGAAAAGAAAATCCTGTTTGATGGAAGTTTTTATAATGCTGTTTTTTTCTGCGTCAAATTTCTTTTTAAATTCCTGATTGAGCATACTTCTATGCTGATCGTAATAGTTTTTCACCTGCCTGAATTCCTCAGTCTGCTGAGAAAAACAAAATGCTGAAAGAAATACAAAAAAGAGACACAGGGCTTTCAAAAGTTATTATTTATGTAAATGTAATAAAAAAGATGCAAAACCATTAATCTTCAAAATAACTGTTGAGCGATTCTTGCAAATGCTTTTTAATATTCTCAACTAAATCTTTAGGTTCTAAAACTTTCACCTCTTTTCCGTAAGATAAAATCTCCTGCATAAAATCGTAAGTAGGGTGGAGGAAGAACTCAAAATAAATATCATCCGATGTTTCTTTGGTTTCTTTCTGAGACTGATGAAGGGCAAAACTACGGATATATTCTCCTTGGTGTTTGCTGCATTTCAAAACAATTTTCCGGGGATTCTGTTCGGTTAAATTCATCACTCCGAAAGCATTTTTAAAATGTTCTCTGAAATTGTATTTATATTTTTCTCTGAATTTTGCAGCGTTCACGTCCAGATAATTGATTCTGTCTAAACCGAAAGATTTTAGCACTTTATCTTTGGTGTCAATGGCGATCAGATACCATCTATCTTTGGATTCTTTTAGAGCGAGGGGATGAACTTTTCTGGAAGTCATCAGTTTGTTTTTGTAATTATAATGCTCAAAAGTGACCACTCTTTTATTACGGATGGCAAAGAAAAGGTCATAAAAATGCTCAACTCCTGTCGGTTTTCTGCTTTCAAAAAAGATGAAATCTGCAAAATCAGGATGTAGATTTAAGGCATTGCTGACCTGGAAAGATTCCAGAAGTTTTTGGTTGTATTCATCAACTTCCATCATCGGCCGGCTTTCGATGTAATACCGGTTATCGCCCTTCTTTTTGTTGTGAATGGAAAGATTAAAAAGATCTGAGATTTCACGGATATCCCTTTGCAAAGTACGGATCGAGTAGCTCTTGATTCCTGCATCCTGAAATTCAAAAGAGTTGAGAAGATAGTCCTCCAACTGGGAATAGGTAGCGGGAGCACTCTCTAATTTCTTGATAATTAAGGCATATCTTGTAAGGTAAAAATCTTTTTTCATTCGGGTATTTTTAGGTTTGCAGCTTTGGTGTATTCTATTTTTTCAATTGGAACGCCAGCTTTTCAGTTGGTATTTTCTAAAACAAATATATGCGGTTAATGCGACAAACGGTGTCGTGTTTTATTTTTGTGGATAAGTTTTTTGGGAGTTTATTCTTAACGTTGCAAAAGAACTTCTTTGTTGTTTCGGATAAATACATCTAGCCAACTATAACGGCAAAACTTAAGTGTAATCCTTCGGGATTGTAGAATTTGTAATTACGACTCATTATTGTGTTTTTTATAAAGATAGAAAAGTGTTTGAAAACAAAAAGCCACACGATGTAATCGTGCGGCAGCGAGAGAGTTTATAATCTAGTTTTCTAAAGACCAAATCGTATTAAAATTATCATTCTTATTATAAAAAATCTCTATAAAGAATAATTTAGGTGTTGCATGTATTATAGCGGGATATTTATTGTTAATTAAAAAGATGTCATCTGTTGTAGGCGTTTTGTAGTTAAATTTCTCTCTAAGTAAATTTTCATATGAGCCTGAGGAGCTATAATTAGTTTTCAGAGAATCCAGAATCTTCTTCACCTCACTAAGTTTTGTAACTTTTTTATTTTCGTTTAAAAAATTATCAATAATATATAGTCTCGATATTAATGAATCATTTCGGAATTGATAGTAAATAAACTCATTTTTAAGCTCTTGGTCAAAATATTTTAATACTTCTGGATTTTTAGATGAATAACTTTTTAACCTTCCTAAAGGGTAATCTTTTCTGTACTTTAAAATATAATCAGGTTTAATATTAGAGAAAAAAATAGTTTTATCCCCATTTTTATCATTACCAATTTTATCATATTCGTATAGTCCTAACTGCCTAACTTGATTAATTGATTTGAGATCGGAATCAATAATAGGGTGTAATTTTTTTTCACATGAACTTAAAAATACAATTACAAATAAAAGCAAGAATTTTTTCATTTTATGTGAGGTTTTTTTCTGTAATATAGTTAGATTTCTCCGCTATATCCTCATATATGTGTATGATGGCTGATAGATTAAGGAAAGAGGAAAAGGCTCTCTCATATCAAAAAGTTTATCTACAATTTTAACCTTTGAATCTAAGTCGCTTGCATAGGCTATAAACTCTAAAACTTTTTGTAAGGTTTCATTATATTATTTTTAGCAAAAAACAAATTATAGACTAGAAAACAATTTTACAATCTATTTTTAAATCTATTGCAAATACTGATAATTATTAATAAAAAAACTACAAAGCCGATGACTTTGCAGTTTTAATTTAAATAGAAGTAATTTGACTATTGTCTCCAGCAATCATTACAGATCTAATTTATTAGAGTTTTTCTTAATTTTCATTGTTAATATCAATAATGATATAACTGCTGAATAAATAGTAGGAGGAAGAGGAATGGGAAATTTAGAATTTTTAAGGTTCATTGATCCTGTGAAATAAAATGTAATAATAATTAGAGTTATAATAATTGCAACTAATATTAATCTATTATTAGTTAATATTTTCATTACTAATGCTAAAATAAATAATGCTGGTACGGAAAGAATTAAACCGATACAAATAATATAAAAAATTACTTCCCAAAATACTCCTTCACTCAATATTTCTTGAATTTGAAAATTTTCTTTATCAATTAATTTTTCAATTAACACTAAAAAAAATGATGAAAATATATTTCCTAGTATCCATATTTTTAATATGAATGTAATTATTGAAATATTTGAAATATTTTGTGACTTTAAAGAATTCATTTAAATTAATTTGTTTTAAATTGGTTTATATTGCCAATAAAATTTACTGGTTTGTTGGATCTGAATTTTTTGAAGAAGATATTAAAATTAACTCTTTTAAGTTCAGGCGTCATTACAGTTGTTTTTCCTCCATTCTTATTTATAAATTTTGATACATTGCTTATTAAATTATTCCAAGTAGAATCTGCAATATGTAAATAATCTAAAACAGAACATTCTTTTCCATTCCAAAATGTTATAAAACTACTAGGCCAAATCCTATCAACTGCTCGAGCGAAGAAACGATAATTTCCTTCTTCATCTTTATGTATACCAAATTGCCTGTGACCAGAAAATGGTTGAGTATCACTCTCCGGCGTATAAACAGTAGTGAATATCCAACTGTTTTGTGAGATTTCACTTTCAAGCACAGCACCATGATCACCTGTTGCTTTAGAAACCAAATCTCCTCCAGCCTTAATTTTGAATATAGAGAAACCTAATTGTTTTTCCCACCGTCTCATTTCCTCTTGAGAAGTTTTGGGATAAGGCATGAATTCCCAATTTCCACCTACTGTTATTTCTCTACAATATGATTCAAAAGAGACATCTCCTTTTGAAAGAATTAAAAAATTATCTCTGATCTTCTTAAAAAGCATTCCAACATCAGCTAAATTACCTGCAAATGTAGGCATTTTATCAATTCTGACAGAAAAATAATCCATATTTACATTTTTACTTTGCTTTTCATCATTTCCCCTTATATATTGCATTTTCCCTCCAATTGCTGTTAATCTGTCTATACCTTTTTTAGGAACTTGAAAATTTAATAATTTTGTATAAATCTGCTTTATTTCATTGTTAACTACTAAAAGTTCTCCATCTCTTTTAATAATTTGATCATAAAACTCTTTTAGTCTTGCAGGTTTTATGTTTGGGTTTTCTCTGACAATATTATTAGCCAATTGTGAGAAATTTTTATCCGTATCAAATATTCTTGTTTCTTCAAAATTTTTTCTATCTTCTCTTTCCTCATCTGCTAAAGCTTTGGCAGAATATATCCCTATAGGTGTGTAATCATACATAATTTAAAATTTTTGAAAATTAAATAGTTACAGAAGCAGGGCGGCAATATGATATAGCGCCCAGTTCTGCAAAAAAAATTACTTTTTATTAATAATTGTGGTTAGTTCTTTCGGCAAAGTTGTCGTATCCTTACCTTCGGTTAAATGATATCCAATTTGATTAAAACTCGTTTCACCTTCCAATTCCTTCGGATTTTCACAATTCTCAGGATGTTCCTCAACAAAAATTGGTAAAGGCTGATCAGGATCTACTTTTAGTCCTACAGATTCTGCCTGTAATATCGTCAAAGTAGTAGGGATTCTCGAAATCCAGAATTTACCTTGAGGCTCTCCTGTTGGCTGTCTCATTTCATCTACGATAGACATGTACATCGGATCTCCGATTACAGGAACTTCGCCGCCATTCCAGATTCTTCCTGTTGTCATAAAGAATTGTACAGCATCTTCAAAGCCGGGCTTTACGGTAACAATTACTCTTGCCATACCAGATTGTAAGAAACTTCTGAATAAAGGATCAGCATTTTCTGTCAGATACATTTTTTGCCATTCGTCACGGTTTGCCCAGTAATAAGGGTAGAATGTATAATCCATGATTTCCCATTCAAATGCCTGTTCCATAAATTTGGCTAAAGCAGCGTACTGTTCCAGCTCTTCTCCCAAGATGACCTGGAAGTTTTTCATCTGGTCACCAGAAGTGAAGTTTTGCCCTAAAACATTTAGGTAATCTTGTAATAAGTATGCAATGCAGTTGTGCTTCAGAATTACTCTTTCCATATCTCTGTAAAAAACGGAGAGTTTGTTTTTGTTTTCCTCTTCCTGCTGTTTTGCTTTTTCATCTGCTTCTTTTTGCTTAACAAGGAAATCAGCGTAAGCAGCTTCATAAGCTTTAATAATGGCATCAAAACTTTCCTGTTTCCACGCATCTAAAAATGATTGTGAAAGCTCACAATTAAAATTAAAGGCGAAAAAACATCCGTTCAGATTATCACCTCTAAAAGTATAATTATACTGCCCTGTGATATTGACTCCAAAAAAACCGATTTCTTTATGCCCACTTCTAGGCTCGTAAGTAATAGTACTGGTAGAATGATATTCACCACCATTAAAATTATTAAAGTGTAATGAATGAGATTTGTTTCCCAACCATCCATGTTTGTCTCTGTTGTGTCCGAACATAATTTTTGCAGATTTTGCAGTGTAATTAGCTGGGATCGAAATTAATAGACTTCCGTCATTTCCGCTGAAATTCTGTCTTCCGATATTATAAGACTTTGTCAATTCGGGAAGAGGATTTAATGTTACCCCATAAATATTAGCCCAGTATTCCAGCAACTCTTTTGTAGCAGATTTCGGATCGGCCATCGTATTGGGTCTTGGTGCTTTTCTGGATCTACAGGTTCTTTGAATGTTTCTTTATTCACAAAAGCAGCCAGACGGTGCAGTTTTGCGGGTTCTGGAATCATGAATTCAAACATGGTACGTTTACCATAGTTATAGATCTGGTTTTTCATTTTCTTATCCACCCATCTGTAAACTCCGGTAATGTGTTTCGGCTGTGCTGCATCAGGATTATCGGTATCTGTTACTTTTCCACGGTTGTCAAATTCGTGCACATTGGTTTCTGTATATTCTTTTATGATTTTCTGAACACGTTCTTTGTTGATTTTCGTAAGAATTCTTTCCATTGCACGCTCAGTGATTTCCTGAGATTTTGTTACCGCTTGTCTTGTGCTATCCAGCTGGGCAGTATTGTTAGCATAACCCGCTCCTATTTCAAAGACTGTTTTACCCGCTCCATAGCTGAATCTTGTACTTGCAGTAATACTTTGCTGCTTATCGATCTCTTTGGCAACTTCAGACTGCATTTCATTTCTGTCAGTTTTTGTAGTATCAGAAATTTTTTCGGTTTCGATAGATTCTGATGTTGTATCGGTGATTTCAGAATAATCTCTGGAAACTGAAGATTTGTGACGCAATTCGCTCGCCATTACGTTTTCAATATTAGAAACTTCTCCCGGAACATAAGCATGAACACTTTGTTCAACTTTTAAATAATCTGCAATACCCAGTCTCTTGACCCCAAAATGTTTTGGGATAAAAGTTCCAGGTTTTGGAGTGGTTCCCACTTCAGTAGGGTTTTCAATTTCCTGTCTGACTCTTTCAGTATATAAAATCCCAGTATATGGAGTTTCTAACTGTATTGCTGAAAGATCAAGATTTGCTTCCTCACCATTGTTGAAGAAAATTTGTATTTTCAAACTTCTGATTGATTTTGCAAATTTGTTGATCAAGATAGGAGGGAAGGTGATTTTGTCTCCACTTACATTGATGCTTGAATAGGTTTCTTCAAATAATCCGACATCTGTACTTGCCGTTATTTTTGCAGAAGCCAATCCCCAAACGTTGCTTTCTGCCTGATAATAGAAAGTCGCATAACACATTGTACCATTTGACTGATGAGCTTTCAGGTAGTAAGTTCTTGATATAACGTTTGATGACCTACTGGTCGTATTGTTAACCGGAATCAAAACTCCACCCAGATTAGCATATAGTCTCTCATTCAAAACTGTTTTTTCAAATAAAGATTGAGAATGCGCAGAAACATCTTCATTTAATTTTTCAAAAACTTCAACGTATGTATCATATTCTTCATTTATGTTCACAAGCATTTCGCTAATTTGAAGCTGACGATCAGACAATACATTAACACTTGAAAAATCTAAATCTCTGCTTCCGGCATCAGTGAAAATATTGACAAACAGTTTTAAAGACTCTAAAGAAAGTTTAGCTTTGAAATCGTCAAAATTAAGTTCATCTCTATAATTGAATGTAAATTGAGGAACATTCAATTCCCCCAGTTCTTCATATAAAGCTCTGATTTCTTCCTCAGGTGTTTCTTCTGTTATCTGAGCTTCAATTTCTTCCGATTTTCTATTGTATTCATCAATATCAGATTGATATTGTGTCAGATATTCTTGATAAGCAACATCATAAGCCTTATTTTTCATCTTGTAATATGACTTCTGAATTTTTTCCAATTCGGATTTGAGTAAGTCTAGGCCTTGTTTGTCTAAGTTGAGACTAGAAAGTTCTGAGATTTTTTCTCCTTCAGCTTTTAACTGTTCCTGAACAGAAACAGGAAGTTGCTGGGAATTGATAGAATCTTCAGTTCCGATTGTTGATCTCCCGACAGTAAATGCTCTGTTATATGATACTGGCGAATTGCTGTTATCTGTGCCATCCCCGAAAAATCTTAAAGGTAAGACCACCTTTGCTTCAAGAGCTTTTACTTTGTAATCGTCCCCATTGATTTTTGTAAGTTCCTCTGTAGGCTGTAATTGACAAACATATCCAAAATGAAATGCTTTCAAAATATGAATGATTGCTTCTTTCACATAAAAATCACTCTGCATTACCGTTTGGAACATAAGGTTATCCCATAACGTTTTATATTGATCCTGAGTACTGTCAATATGTAGATCTATTGCAGAATCTCTGTCCTGATCCGAAAGTTCTTCTCTTTTGGCAATCTTTCTCCCTATTCTTAAAGCTTCTGCAAAAACTCCTGATTCAATGTCTGCTTCCTTTTCGAATCCGGTAGGAATAAAATTTTTTGCAGCACGTTCCATTGCCTGAAATTTTGCTATTGCAGAATCATTTGCAGATACATGGTTATCAAAGGCACTGGTCAATGTTCCGGGTCTATGAATAAAGCCTAAGTTTTTATCTTTAGTTTCGGTTAATTGTGGGTTTCTTAAGCTTACAAATCTAAAAAGGGTTTGTGAAGCGTTGTTTTTGTTGTTTGTTGACATTTTGTTTAATTTAAGATTATTATAATATTTGAAAATTGATAACTGGCTATGATATTAATACATCGGTTTCTTTATAATTTGCTTTTCTTATCAGCTTTCGGTCCTTATTGATATAATATTCAGAGGTTTCTCTTTCTCCAAGCCGATCAAATGTTTTCCCCTCAAAATTGAGATCTATGGTATGAATTCCGAGATTGATCACGGTGATATTCTGTTCAGGGCTTAATATTTCCCATTCTATAGACTCGCTAGGGAAATCATCTGTAATGATGATGGTAACGAATTTGTTTGTAGCGTCAACAGAATGACTTGGGTTTGTAATTTCTAGTGTGATTGCATTGATGCTTTCTTCAACAAATGCGAGAGTTGTGTAGTCTTGTGATTGAACCCAATCTGTAGTCGCTAAAAATTTATGACCATCTGTATTGTGATAGATGTAGGGCTGTTCAGGATTTCCTAATTCAAAACCTATTGCCGATGCGTTTTCCTGGGCTTGTGCGTAACCTGCTGAAGCGTGATTGCCCCAGTTAAATGCAGTGCTACCATTAGCTACTGCTGTATCCAGCTGTGTTGTTGTAGCATAGTCAGCAGGGTCAAAATTTCCTGTGTGCCAATAGTCAACATAGGTGCCATTATCACCATAAATTGTAGGGCTTCCTTTTGTGTTTTGAAATTGCCTTAAGCCCGGACCGTTTTTTCTGAAAGCGATTAAATTCTGATTGCCCCCTGAAGAATCAATATAACCTCCAAAATGAATATAATCCATATAACCTCCTGCGCCACCCCCATTATTGTTCCAGGAACCAAAGCCCGTTTGGAACTCATTATTACCAACCTGATCCGGCTGAATCGACATATTATAGTTATGATTGGTATAAGATAGCCAATTACCAATATTAGCAACAGTAACATGATTAGCGGGGTGAGTTTTTGGGATGTAATTCTGGTTAACCCAATTCGTTGTTGCGCCCTCATTTTGAGTCCAATTATAAGCTATAGCCCATTCTATTGCAGAACCATAATTAAGAGTTTTGATGTTGCCTTTAGAATAGATTCCATTGGTAGGGATATTAATTCCATCGTCATAAAAGTCAGAAGCTAATAATCCGCCTGTATATACTTTTTGAGCTTGATTATTGTTTAAAAGTGCAATTGGTCTATTAGAATCTAGTCCCCAATAAGTAGTTGATATATCATTTTTCTTCCAATAATTATCTTCTAAATTATTTTTAATCCATGATTGAGTAGCTGCTACATCTGAAGGTATATCAATTAATGTAGTATAATCTGACATGTTATTTTCGAAAACATCAAACCAGCCTTGAGTCCAATCTCTATTCCACTCTCCATATTGAGTTTTAACTTTACTGACTTCAAGAGAAAAATATTCTCCCCAAGCAGTATCAGGCTCACCCAATAAAATAGATACATAACCATCTCCTTTCATACCGGCTCTTACTAAAGTAGTAGGAAAATTGTCAGTTACTTCCCATATAGCCTTTGATCCATTTGTAATTATACCTCCTAAATATTTATAAAAAGAAACGGTTAGTTTTCCTAAATATGTTGTGCCATATCCATAAATATTAATATCAACAGTAAGTATGGTTGGATTAGGATTTACCTCGGGAAATTTTACTGATAGAATTCCATTGTGAACTCCTGCATCATAATAATTTTGATAAACTTTATTTGCAATCTGTACACTATTTTGCTTTTTTACGATATTACCATTTTCAATGAAAGTAATTTTTTTAGCAGCAAGATTTACATCTTTAGTTGCATTATCATATGGCACTATAGCACTAGGATTAAGATTTTTATCATGCCATAAAAATACCGGTTCGTTCCATGTACCAGTGTCACCTTGATGGGTTCTTATCCCTATATTATCAGGGTTATTATAGCTCGCAAATAATTCAGTAGAGTAATTACCTCCTAAACCTGAAAAATTCATCACTGAACCAGCACCACCTGTACCTGCCCAATTATAATCAAACCAAGATTTGTTAGTTCTCCCAGTAGAACCATTATAAATACCACCTGTAATATCTGCTTTATGTACTAAAGCTAATTGATTATCAAAATCAGAATTCGCAACAAATTCAGTAATAGGTATATGCCCTCCGCCGGCTAAAAGAATGAAACCGTTGTTATATCCATCTTTTATAAAACCTGCCGACTTTATATTTCTATATCCTTCATCATTCTGATTCTTAAAATTGAAATATCCGTCAAAGTTAATTTGCGCTGTATCCATTCCTTCACTATAAAAGAATACTCCAGCCTTAGCACCATTTTTACCCCATACTTGTAGATTTAAATCATTAACTGAATTTCCTGTATTAAAAAACCTTTTTGTGCCTGTGACTTCCTGATATGTATCAGTTGTCATCAAATTCTTCCCCGAACTAATTTGTATATATTCGGAACCGCTCCATCTAAACTGTACATTATCATTAGTTATTAGATAAATTTTACCTTTTTCACCGGGGTTTGGAAGACTTTCTACTGAATCAAATTCTAATATGTCATCCACATAACTTGGTAACTGCGATGCAGGAACCTTTCCGTCGACTAAATCAGCTTTTTGAGAAAAGTCATAATCTACTCGGTCTGCAGGTAGTTGTTCGTCTTTATGCCAATAAGACTCCTGCCATTCCCAAAACTCTTCCTGTTTGGGGATGTCTCCGTTTTCGAAAAAACGTTTCAATTCTTCTTTTGATTTCATTTGTATAAATTGTTTTTTTATAATATTTAAATTTTCGAAGTCCCTTTTTAGTAGAGTCACTTCATGTTTCAGCCTTATTTTTTAGGGTGGTTTCCAGCAAAGGATGTCCACCTTAATTTTTGTTGGGAAATGTCATTTTTATGTTTTTATTTGTTGGTTTTTGAACATATTTCTGGCTGTTCAGCATTTTGTGAATGGTGAATTCAAAGGCTTTTCGGAAAATTTAAGTTGATTGTTTGTGTTTTATTTATATTTCAAAAGTAATAGTGGGAAGCGACAAAACTTGACGTGTTGTAAAACTTTATTTAAAAAATATCTTCTTCAAGAATGTCATTCTCGAAATCTTCTCTGAAGAAATTTTCAATTTCGTTGAGATAATTATTATAGTCTATTTCGATATTTTCAATGTCGTTCCAATTGATGGTGTAAATATCTTTATCAATGATGAGGTCGGTGTTGTGATCTGGTGATTCCATGTTGTTGTTGGTTTTGAATTTTAGTAAATTTTCCACATATTTCTGGCTGTTCAGCATATTAAAATGATGAATTCAAGCGCTTTTAAAAGATTTTAATGATTGTTTTTTGTGTTTTTATTTCTATTCCAAAGATAGAAGAGGGAAGCGACAAAAGGTGACGTATAAAAAAAAATAACTCAAAAAATTTGAGTTATTTTTTTTGTTTATGAAAAATCTTCAGGATTAATTTCATCAGCGATAAGCATGATGATATCCATATCTGAAAGTACAGATTTTAGTCTTGCAGCTCCGGCTCTTAAGTTGTCATCATAAAGTATATATTGCCATATTTTTCTCACAAAATCTTCAAAATCTATTTTGCTGTCATATTCTACTGCTTTTGTTTGGGTTGCTAAAACCAATAATTGTTTGATAATTTCCCGACATTCATTCATTTTTTGTTCATAAGGCATCAAAACATTGAGTACAGTATTTTGTATGTCATAAAGACTTCCTGCAGCAATTTTTATTTGATTTTTCTTAATATTTGTGCCTCTTTCATTACTGAATTTAGCAGTAAGTATTTTACTTCTAAAGCCTGCCATTTCTGAGACTTCGCTGATATTATTTGTAGACAGGATATCTTCTACAGATTTTAACCAGGATAATATTCTTTCAATAAAATAAGGATCTTTTGTTTCCAGTGATGAAACAATGTTTGGAAACTCTTGTAGTTTTTCTTTTAATTGGCTTACTAAAATAAATTGTGATTTTTTCATCGTATTATTCAGGTATTAGAGTTTCTACAATATCACCATTAATGTTTTCATATTTACTCCATTCCATTCCGGATTCTGTGATTGTCATTTTAGCATAGATCAGATATTTAGGGTCTATTTTCATCAGTTGGCTTGCTTCTACAATGATTTCACTAGTCTGAGTTGGCAGATTTTTAATACCGTTTTCGTATTCTATGATCATTCTGTTGCGTATGCTTTGAGTAAACAGATTTTCATCTATTGTTTTTATCCAGTTGAAATTGTTTAAGCAAAATGTAAGAATTTGTTTCGATAAAGCGTCAAAAGTGCCTTCTTTGATCAGCGGATGATCATCTGCTACAATTGATCGCTGAATTTGAGTGTCCAATTGATAAGCTGATGTATCTATTAGTCGCATTTCATAAGCTTTAATAGTTGTTATAATCTTATTATACTCTGGTTCTAAAGAAGATAAATAATTTTTTAAAATTGTATTGTTTGATTCATCAAGCGGGTCGTAATCTTCTTTTACAATGGTCGTAATTTCATCATATATAAATTCTTTAAAACTCATTTTAGCTGAAGCTCCGGCCTGCGCAAAAGGCACTGTAAGATCTACGCTGCTCACTTTCATTCTCGGAATAGAAAAATGTTTCAGCATATCATCTTTTGCGTATTCTCTTGCTATTTGCACTGTTTGTAGATCTGCCATTTTTCTGGCAGAAGCAATCTCTGAAACAAGACCTCCTAAGTATTCATTCAATTTTGGCATAATATCATGTTTTAATAATTAATAAAAAAATAGTTGAAAAGGATGGCTGCCGAAGCAACCATCCGAAAAAAAGATAAAAAAATTAAACAGCAGCAATACTGTCTTCCAGCATATCCATGATTCTTGAAAGACCGGCAGGCAATTCATCATTTACAGCTCTTACATGTACACCCAAAGTGTATGTTTTTTCTGTCGTTGAAGTGCTTGAAGTCGTCTTTTTATAAGAAGCAGATGCATTGAATTTCACTTTCCAGAACTTTGCACTGATAGATGCACTTCCTGCGAATTCGCTTGATACGTTTTGAGTTTCTACTGAATTCAATTTTGCATTAAAATCAATTGTAATCTCATCAATTCTTAAAGCCGGAACCGTAAGCATCGTAAGGAAAGGAACTTTTAGGTTTACAGCTGATTTAAGGAATTGCAGCGCAACATTAATGCTTGGTGGTATTTGTGTTGCAGCGGCATCAATTCTTCCCTCATCTTTCAATTGTTGAAGAGTTTTACCAAAATCGGGATTAGGAATAGATTTTTCGTAATTAAAATCTACATATCTCAACTGAGAAGGTGTGGTCACGGCCGCAGCGCCTGTTCCTGTTGTTGTACCGGGGATAAAACCTACTTCTTTGATGAAGTTGACCTGAGAAATGGAAGCGTCATGTTGTGCTTTTACAGCTGCCTGCAAAGGACCTCCGATGTAAACGCTGAAATCTAAACTGTTTAGTTCTTGTACTAAATTTGGCATAATTTTAAAAATTTAAAGGTTAAAAAATGGGTTAAATAATATATAGTTAGTGCTAGCAGACTAATATTCAAAATTGGGTAATACATTTCCTGTTTCAGTTTTTTCAAACTGAAGGCTGATAATAATAGAAATTTGTTTGGGTTATTTTTAAGACTGAAATGAACTTATTGAGCTACCATTTCTCTAGTTATTTCTTACTTCAAAGATAATAGGAGAGGGCGACAAAACTCGTCGTGTTATAATCTTTCTTATTAATTTCATTAAAATAGTTTGTGTTTTCTTGAGGATTTTTCTTACTTCAAAGATAATTTCGAGAGGCGACAAAACTCGTCGTGTTATAATCTTTGTTATTTACTTTATTTAAAAATAGTTTGTGTTTTTCTTGAGGATTTTTATTACTTCAAAGATAGTTTTGAGAGACGACAAAACTCGTCGTGTTATAATTTTCTTTATCTTTAAATTTATATTTTCGCAGTGTGTTTGCTTTTTAATGATAAATAAAGATCATTTTTTGTGTCGTCAAAAAACATGAACTGTTTTTATTTCATTTTCACTGAATCAATATAAGCTTAAAACCTTATTTGTTACATTTATAAGCAAAATAGCTTATATTTTATTTCTGATTAATTTTTGCACAATTTGATTTAAAGTTTCTCTGTTATCATCAATATAGCTCAATCCTGCCTGAATAAGATTTTCAATATTAGATCTTCTTACATTATCCATTGCGGGTGAAGCGTTTTTCAGAGAAGGATTGATACGGTAATAATTTTTTTGATTTCTCTGACCCAAAGTCTGAAACATCTGCCCAAGCTGATAATCCACGGTCTCTGCATTTGCAGACATGAGGATGTCTATAATTGGTGTTACCCAACCTATTTTCCCGGCTTTTTCCATTTTATTAAAAGAATAATTTTTAGATTCAATACCGGTTCCTATAGAGATGATGATCATATCATTCACAGTTGGATGGTTGGCTTTCTGATGATTTTTCAGCACTTCGGCAAACGGAATTTTTCTGGCTTCTGCATAAGCACAAAGTGCGGGATTATTGGCAAACATTCCTCCGTCGATCAGGCTGAAAATCTGTCCGTACATTGATTTAATTTGTACCGGACTAAAATAAGTAGGTGCAGCCGAAGTTGCTCTGCAAACGTCTTTTACGTAAAAATTATCTGTATTTAGATGGGCTTTCCATGAATTAAAAAGTTTGGCTCTTCTGTTTTCTATATCGTAACTTGTTATTAAACAAGGCTTTATTAATTCTTTTAATTCTAATTTTCCAAAAAAATCATTCAGGTTTTTTTCAAGTGCTTCCTGGAGATTTTTTCATTCAACAATCCAAAAGGATTGACCAGTCTTTCCCAAAAGGAAACCTGAAATATATTGCCGCCCTTTTCAGCGTATAATTCAAGACCTTTCTGGATAGAATATTTTGCTTTTCGTTGTTCGTCTGGACACAAAATAATCGAAGCAATCAATGCTCCCGTGCTGCTTCCTGCAACCAGATCAAAATAATCTCCAAGCTTCGCCTTTGGGTGATCATAGATCTGAAGTTGCTCTTCTATGTAGCGTAAAATAATGCAGGTAATGATACCTCTTATTCCACCTCCGTCTAAAGAAAGTAGGGTTACTTTTTTCATTTTCTCTACTGTTGTTTGGTAAAGTAAAGGTAGGAACGGAGTGCGACAGAACTCGTCGCATTAAATTATTTTCTAAAAAACAACATACCCATCTTTATCTCTTTTCATCTTTAAAAGTGTTCTCCAGCTCGTCTTCACCAATCCTTTTTTCGTCAGAATATTTTTCTTCTCAAAGTGGGGGAGATCTTTGAAAGTTTTCCAGTTTCCGCCCCAATCCCAGCCATATTTTGCGAAAATTTTCACACATTCGTACCAATCGGCAACTTGATCATTATCCCAGTCTTTTACGGTGTCCCAACTTGCCGTTTTTCCGTCGATCATCATACAGATGTCTACAGCCAGACCATAATTGTGAATGCTTTGTCCGGCTTTTGCATTGGTGACTTTTTTTCCTGAAGTAATTCTGCCAATAGCGTAGAGCTTTTCCTGCTCCTCAAAACTTCGCCATCCTTGCGTGATCCTTACCTTTGCTTTTCCGGTAAGAGCGGTGTCACATTCTTCAATGATTTTTTTCACTTCTTCTCTTACAAACGGGTGCAGCTTTTCAATTCTTTGTAGTGTTATTTTATCCATATCAAATTTTTTTTAATTGTTCTGAAAAGCAAATGTAGATGCGGAATACGACAAAACATGACGTATTTAAAATTATTTAATATAATGATTATCAGTTGATTAAATTAAATGTTAAAGTTTCAGTTAAACATAATATTCTGTTTTAAAAGTTATAGTTTTGTGTTTTAAATCAGTCATTTCTTAATCATGTATGCCTTAGTAGAGTGCAATAATTTCTTCGTTTCCTGTTATCGAAAGTTATTACTTATCAATAGTATATCGAAATTACGTAGCTAATCATTTGATTAACAATTCTAATTTTGATAACAATGTTTTGATAATTATTTTAGAACTAATTATGTGTGTTGTTTTGAATAAATAGGCTCGTAATAGGTCTTAATAAACTCTATTATGTGTTTTAACGAAAATTTTGTTTCTTAAATCTAATTGAAGACTTCCGGATAAAGATTTTTACAACCGTATCTATATCATATTCTTGTTTCGGGAAATTTTGATAGAGTTTTTCTAATTTAGAGTGAAAAGTTTTTTTTCTGTCTTGTTCATTATCAGATCCCAAATTTCGTGCTTTTTGAAGGCTAATTCAATATATTCCCAATACCGACTGTAAAAATGGGTAACATTGTTACAGATGTAATGCTTAACAGGGATATCTTCTTTTTTATATAATTCTAGGAATGTTGTTTCATCGTCAGAATCTGAGTGATTGATATTGAATTCAATATTTTTGTTTTGTAGGATAAAAAATAGAATTCTTAAATAATAAAAAATGTACTGTAAATAAAGCATCTTTAGAGTTGCTTTTTATTATAATTATGCAGTTCGCAAACGAAAAGTTAAATTAATACGTTCTTTCATTGGAATGCTGGACTTAGCAATTCTGTGTTCCCAGTGCTCCTGTAAATCACCTTTCATAATTAATAATGATCCATGAGGGAGAGGAAGGCTGTATTTACTCTGATGATGATCTACTTTTCTAAAATCAAAATTTCTTGTTTGTCCAAGGCTTACTGAAGCAATAATCGGTCGTTTTCCATATCTGCTTTCTTTATCCCGATGCCAGGCAACGGAATCATTGTGGTCTCTGTAGAGATTCAGCAAAACGCCATTGAATTGATAGCGAAATTCTTTTTCAATTCTTTCTTTTAGTGATATGAGCTCAGGTGTCCATGGATTAGCATCTGATGTCTTGTCTGCAGATTCGAAAATTTTCTTATCGCTGTACCATGCAGTGAGTCGAGGAGTCAATACAGTTTTATCATACATTTTCTGGGTACGTTGCTTCCACGGAACTGTAGATAGTAAGTGCTTTTTTAGTTGGTCAGCCTCTTTTGGATCTAGAAAATGTTCTCTATATTCCAAAAGGTTTTTTGGAAACTCATAAAGGTCTTCTGAATTAAATAAACTGAGCTGGCTCACTGTAGTATTTAGTTTAAATATTTAATACTTAATATCTTGTTTGGATAGGATTTATGGTAGTTTTAATTTTTGTTCAAATAGGAAGATTTATTTTCAAAAAGGTTCATACTGATAATTTTATCGTGAATGATATCATAAATAAGTTCCACCGAAAAACTCGAAACTTCGTACAAAATATATTTTGATTGAGAAGTGGTTCTTTCGCTGATTAAACGTCCGTGAGCAAGAGTGAAATCATACTGCGCCTGACGGTCTGGTAAGTTCTGAAAATCGTAGTAAGAGATGATCATTAAATAATGTAAGTTTTTTCTAATTGTTTTTTGAAATCTTTTCATCAAGACCTTGAATGTCTTTTCTGATTTCCAGAAACATTTCTTTTAAATTATAATTTTCAAAGTTATCAGGTTCAAAATCTTCGGGGAAAATTCCTGAGGCGTATTGCCAGACTTCTACAACTTCTCCCAGAGGAATATCATAAGGTTTATAAAAAGAGTTGTCAGCAGCAACAGTTATTGTTTTTTTATTTCTTGAGGTAAATCTTTTGTAAGAAATACCATCATTTAACGTGACAAAAACATAACTTTTATTCGGTTTCAGGTCATCAATGCTTTCAACATATTTTCCAATAATATAGGAACCATCTTTAAATGGCGGCATAGAATCTCCTTGAGCAGGAAAAGCCCTGTACTTTCCACCAGTCAGAAATGGAAGCGTAATTCTCTGTAAGTTTTCAATGTATTCAGGGTCACTGTACCCCGATAAATAGCCCATAGATGCTTTTTGAGGCACAATTTCAATACTGTTATTTCCTAATTCGTCTACCACAACAGGCAAAACAATCCTGTTATTCTGGAAGTTTTAATACATTTTCCAGCGGATATTTTCTGATATCCACCGTGAGAAGCAAATCAATACTCACATTAAAATATTTTGAAATTCTGATTAAAAGTTCGTAAGGAGCTTCAGAACGTCCATCCTCATATTTTGAATAGCGGACACGGCTCATGGAGATTCTATCCGCAAGTTCCTGTTGAGATAAATTTTTTTGAGTCCTTAAAAACCTGATGTTTTCTGAAAAAATCGACATTGATACAAATTGTATCTGCAAATATACGAAAAATGATACAAATAGTATCTAGTTTTGTAAAATGAATCGTGCGATTGTACATATGGACTTAGATACATTTTTCGTATCCTGCGAGAGGCGTAATAATGCTCAGCTTGACGGAATTCCCCTAATTATAGGAGGTGGAGATCGTGGAGTGGTTGCATCGTGTTCATATGAAGCACGTAAGTTCGGGGTCCGGTCAGCAATGCCGATTCGAATGGCGCTCAGATTATGTCCGGATGCAAAAGTAATCCGTGGCGATCATGAATTGTATTCTAATTTATCCCATACGGTTACCGAAATTATTCAGGAAAAAGTACCTGTGATGGAAAAAGCGAGCATCGATGAATTTTACCTGGATCTTTCCGGAATGGATCAATTTTTCGGTTGTTATCAATGGACTCAGGAAATTGCAGCAGCAGTAAAAAAAGAAGCAGGACTTCCCATAAGTTTTGCCCTATCTACGAATAAAACGGTCTCAAAAATAGGAACAGGAGAATCAAAACCCGTGGGAAAGTCTGGAAATTAAGGAAATGGAAGTGCAGTCATTTTTAAATCCTTTATCCATTAAGAAGATTCCAATGGTTGGCGATAAGACCTTTCAACTATTGTCAAGGATTGGAATCCGCACCATTCATACTTTGGCTGAAATGCCGGTAATTGTGCTTCAGCAGATGATTGGAGTAAATGGGAAAGAATTATGGAAAAAAGCCAATGGTATTGATGAAAACCCTGTTGTTCCATATTCGGAAAGAAAGTCAATTTCAACGGAAAGAACATTTACAAATGACACGATGGATATTATAGAATTGAAAAGGCTTATATCAGGAATGGCGGAACAATTAGCTTATCAATTGAGACAGGAAAAATGGCTGACTTCGACCGTGATCGTAAAGATTCGCTATGCCAATTTCGATACGGAAACCAAACAGCATAAAGTAGCTTACACTTCCGCTGATCATACGCTTTCGAGAATAGCACTGGAACTTTTCAATCAGGTATATACAAGAAGAATGAGACTGAGATTAGTTGGATTACGATTTACCGGGCTGGTGCATGGTAACCATCAGATGAATCTATTCGAAGATACAGAAGAGCAGATGAGTTTATACCAGGCAATGGATTATTTAAAGAATCGGTTTGGTACTGATGCGGTCGGCAGGGCATCTGGTTTTGATTTTGGAAAATAACGTATAAAACTTTCTATCATGTTTCTGAATTGTCATTCTTTTCATAGCCTTCGTTATGGCGCTTTATCTGTAGAAGAGCTGGTACGGCAGGCACATTCTTTAGGTATTAAGGAATTAGTATTGACGGATATCAATACCATTACTGCGATTTATGATTTCAAGAAGGAATGTGAAAAAGTAGGAATTAAACCTGTTGCAGGAATTGAAGTCAAAAAAGAAAACAGACTGCTTTACATTGCTATTGCAAAAGAGTTCTCGGGAATTGGTGAAGTCAATAAAGTGTTGACAGATTACAACTGCCATGGAGCTGAACTTTCTGAGGTTGCCCCTATATTTAAAAACGTGTTTGTGGTATATCCGATTGATAATATTCCTTCAAAGTTGAAAGACAATGAGTTTATTGGAATTCTGGAAGAAGAGCTGAATCTTTTGATCCGTCCTGAATTTAAAATGCTGATTCCGAAAATGGTGGTCCTTCATCCTGTTACTTTCAGTAATAAAAAAGAATATAATCTTCATAGGGTCTTAAGGGCTATTGACAACAATACTTTACTATCGAAACTGTCTGAAGAGGATGTTTGCAGGAAATCAGAGTATTTTAAATCTGGAGATTCGATTATCAAGGCTTTTCAAAGGTATCCTGAAATCATAAAGAATACCGAAAAATTGTTGGAAACCTGTAGTTTTGAATTTGATTTTGAAAAAGTTAAGAGTAAGCAATACTATACTAAGTCCAAAGAATCTGATGTTAAGCTTTTGAGAAGGTTGGCATATTTGGGGTTGGAGAAACGTTACGGAAAGGACAATGAAACCGCAAAAATAAGGGTAGAGAAAGAACTAAAAGTAATTGATGAACTTAACTTCTGTTCTTATTTTCTGATCACTTGGGATATTGTACGATACAGCAACAGAATGGGATTCATGCATGTTGGTCGTGGAAGCGGAGCCAACTCCATTGTCAGTTACTGCATAGGAATTACTGATATATGTCCTTTGGAACTTGATCTATATTTTGAAAGATTCCTAAACCTTAACAGAAAAAGCCCTCCGGATTTTGATATCGACTGGAGCTGGCAGAACAGGGATGCGATTCTGGAATATATTTTTAACCGTTATGGGAAAGATCACGTTGCTTTCTGTGGAACCAATGTGGAGTTTAAATACAAATCAAGATTTAGAGAAGTTGGGAAAACTTTTGGGCTGCCTAAAGATGAGCTGGATGAACTGACTAAAAAAACTATGGAAGTTCATGAGACGAATTCGGTTGTTCAAACAATCCATACATACGTTAAGTTAATGGAAAAATTTCCGAATCAACGAAGCATGCACGCTTGCGGAATTTTAATTTCTGATGAGCCTATTACTCAGTATTCCGCACTTGAAATGCCGCCAAAAGGATTTCCGATTGTTCAGTTCGATATGAATGTAGCGGAAGATATAAAATTAGAAAAATTTGATATCTTGTCCCAAAGAGGACTTGGAACGATAAAGGATACCGTAGATCTTATCAAAAAAACAAGAGGAATTGATGTGGATATCAGGGACACAAAACTTTCCAAAGATGAAGAAAAAGCTAATGAATATTTGGCTATAGGAAGAACAATTGGTTGTTTTTACATAGAATCTCCTGCGATGCGTGGGCTTTTAAGAAGATTAAAATGTGATAATTACAGAATCCTCGTTGCAGCTTCTTCTATTATCAGGCCGGGCGTAGCACAGAGCGGTATGATGCGAGAATATATTTTCAGGCATAATCATCCGGATCAATTTCAGTATTTCCATTCTGTTTTTGAAGAAAATTTGAAAGAAACCTATGGAATTATGGTGTATCAGGAAGATGTTATCAAAATTGCCCAGTATTTTGGCGGGCTTACTCATGCCGATGGCGATATTCTCCGAAGAGCGATGAGCGGAAAAGAGCGATCTATTGAAAAATTGAACGAAGTAAAAGTCAATTTTTTTAATTCCTGTAGAAATCAAGGGCATTCGGAAGTACTTACTGCTGAAGCTTTTCGCCAGATTGAATCTTTTGCAGGATATTCTTTTTGTAAGGCGCACTCGGCATCATATGCAGTGGAAAGCTATCAAAGCTTATATCTGAAAGTATATTATCCATTGGAATTCATGGTTTCCGTCATCAATAATCAGGGAGGGTTTTATCGTACAGAAGTCTATATTCATGAAGCAAGAATGTCTGGAGGAAATGTTCAGGTTCCCTGTGTGAATTCAAGTGAATTTCAGACTTCGTTAAAGGAAAAGAATATTTTTTTAGGGTTAATGCTTTTGGATGGGTTAGAGACAAAAATTGCCTATGAAATTGTTGAAGAACGGGAAAGGAATGGAGATTATAAATCCTTACAAGACTTTATTAAACGTATTCAGATCGGTATCGAAACGATCCAAACCTTAATATTTATCGGCGCATTTCGTTTTACAGGTAAACCTAAAAACGAATTGCTTGTAGAAGCTAGAGTATTATTAGTGAATTTTAAACCAGAGAATCGAGGCTTACTACTAATTGAAGAACCTGTTCAGCAGTTTAAGCTTCCGGAATTAAAAAGAGAAAGTTTTGAAGATGCTTTCGATGAGATTGAATTAATAGGTTTTCCGGTTTCATGCAGTCCTTTTGATTTGTTGCAAACTAAATATAGAGGCTCCGTCTGCGTAAAAGATTTATTGAAGTTTCATAAAAAACAAGTGAAAATGCTGGCTTATCTGATTGCAAGAAAACATGTCCCAACCAGAAAAGGAGAAATGTATTTCGGAACCTGGATTGATGTGAATGGAGATTATTTTGATACAGCGCATTTTCCGGATAGTCTGAAGCAGTATAATTTTCAGGGAGGTGGATGTTATTTGCTTTTGGGAACGGTAGAAGTCGATTATCATTTTCCGACCATTACCATTCATAAGATGGCAAAAATGCACATGATTCCTGATCCTCGTTATTCCTATGATAAAGAAAAACAATATGATATCCACCGGCAGATTAAAGAAGATGTGAGTATGACCTCCCGAAAACCTTATCCGCAGGCTCATGAAATTGGATTACCAAGAAATTTAAAAATATAAATTTATGTGTACCGTTATAATATCATAATATAGTATTGATAACAATAAGTGGGATCTGTTGGTTATTTGTTTGGGTTGCCGTATATGGTGTATTGATTTTTTTTAAGTTTGTTTGAAGAAGACACCCAAAACCAACATTTACCGGTGATGAGAGTGATGGATGCGATGAATAAAAAATATGGCAAAGATAAGGTGCGACTCGGAAGCATGAGTGGTAAAAATACTTGGGGACACACTCAGATGTCTCCCGAATACGAAGCTTTTCTAAAAAACAATACACTTCCCGAGGCGAATTTCAGATTCCACTAAGAATTTAGTTTAAAAGAGGAGATTTGTTTTCAAACTTGTAAACATCAGGCTTCCATCATCCAACTTTCCGCAAAATTATTTCTTCTTTTCATACTTCCAATTTCTTCCTTTGCCTTCTGAAATCCATTCCAGAGCCTGTTCCATTCTCTTGTTTCGGGTAGTTTCTGTTTTAGCTTCTGTGATCCAATGGATATATTCTTTTCTGAATGAGACAGAAGCTTTTTCAAAAAATTCTAACGCTTTTTTGTTTTGATTTAAAACATTTTTAAAATATTCAGGAATTGCAATTTCCACCTTTGATGGTGCTGTTTTTTTAAGCTTAACACCCATTTCGGTGAGTTCCATTGCTTCCAGAATAATTTTTTTAAGCTGAGGTTTTGACGGCAGATCTTCCAATTTGGTAATCTTGCCCAAACTGAACATATTGGTTCTTTCTACCTCTGTTTCAAGGTTTTTTAATGTCTGCATTGCATCATGCAGCCAAAATCCCATACTGCAATAGTGTTTAAATGACACCATCGAGCAGAGAATTTTTCCCTTGTACATAAAAGTCGGAAATTTCCATTTGATAGCTTCTTCTGCATCGGGACAAAACTCATGAAGAATTTCTCGGATATAGATTAAAATTGGCTTCGCAAAATCCTGAGATTGTTCTATGTATTCATCAACTTTTGGGCTGTACTTTTCCATTTTTAAGCAAATAATTTTACGGTTTCATTCACAAGAAATTTCACCTGATCTGGTCTTCCGCGGTCTGTTTTAGGTAAATTGTTATAGCTTCCGGTTCTCACGATCACCATTTTGTGCTCCGGAATCATGATGATATACTGACCTTGAAGACCAAGGAAGTAATAATGTTTAATAGGATTGTCATGGTTAATCCACAATCCCATGCCGTAGATTTGATTTGATTTTTCTGTGGGAGTTCTCATTTTTTCAATGAAATCTAAATTTAGGATCTGTGCATTACCCACTTTTCCGTCATCTAAAAACAGCTGTCCGAGTTTTGCAAAATCTCTGGAATTGGAATGAATACAGCAATAGGTTTTTTCCATTCCGCTTTCGTCCACGCTCCAGTCGGCATTTTTTTCCATTCCCAACGGAATCCAGAATTTTTCTGATAGGTAACTTGATAGAGATTGATTGACTGCTTTTTTTACAGCAAATCCTAAAAGCTGAGTTGAGCCACTTTGATATTCAAATCTTTCACCAGGTTTTTCTTTAAATTTTCTTGCAAATGTAGCTTTCATCAGACTTCTTCCATAGTAAGCCCGAGCATTGGGAAGAAAAGGGTTTTTGTAGTTTTCATCCCAATCCAGACCATGATTCCATTTTTGCAAGATGATGTAAATTTAGATCTTTACCGAAAGGTTTGGTTTTAAACTCATCATAAAATTCAGAAAAATTCTGGTCGATATTTTTAATCTTTCCTTCTTCCAGAGCTTTCCCGTACAGCATGACTGTAATTGCTTTTGCCATTGAAAAAGAGTTGGTTTTAGAAAGTGATGTGTAACCGTTCCAGTATTGCTCATGTAAAAGCTTCCCATTTTTGATTACTAAAAATGATGCAGTATTAGAATGAAAAAGATCGTCAGAAATATGTTTTGGAAGTTCTTTTTTATTCAATTCAGGGTCTTCTTCCCAGGGTTTGGGTGTAGCTGTAGCTATAAGATTACTTCTGAAAAATTTTCCGTCATCAATATTGGCGCTGGATTTTCCACGGAGATACGTTTTAGAAATTCCGCTAAAAAGATAGGCATATCCCAAAAGATAAATCAAAGCAACCAAAGCAATGATCAACGCGATAAAATATATTACAATTGTCATAATGAACGATCTTTAACAAATTTAAAATAATTTTGAAAAGAAAGTAATAAATGTATCACTAAATGAATTATTTTTGTGATTATTGATGGTTATAATGACAAAATATTTATCTTTTCTATTGTTGTCCTTTTCGGCATTTTTTTTTGGGCAAGCGTATAAACCGCTTGATACCACAGATTATGTTCAAAGAAAAGAGTTTGTCAAAAATTACTCTGCCAACAATGAATTTTTAATTAAAGATTTAAAAACAAAATATTCCGGAAAAGCAGGAAACGAATTGTCTAAAATCTATAAAGAATTAAGCAAAGATTTTGAAAAACAGGTGAAAAATAAAGACTTCATTTTCAATTCTGTATTTGATGCAAAGGTAAAAAATCTGCTTGAGCGCTTAAGAAAAAACAATCCTCAGATTCCGCAAAATTTAAAAATCCTTATTGCTAAAAACAATACACCGAATGCTTACTGCTTTGCTGACGGAACTTTTGTGATCAACATGGGGCTCTTTAATTGGTTAAATAATGATGATCAGCTCGCGTCTGTTATTTCGCATGAATTAGGACATAAAATTACAGGACATACCCTGCAGACTTTCCTCAAATTAATTGGCGAAGATCAGATGGATAAAATGGTGGTGCAAAACATTAAATCGACAAAAATAAACCGCAATCAAAGGGCTTTCGATGTTCTGAAAAACAGAATTTATCAAAAAGGTGCCGAAAACAGAAAGCAGGAAATGCAGGCAGATTCTTTAGGATATGTAGTTTTTAAAAACAGTGATTTTAAAAAAACAGAATTCATTAATACGCTGAAAAGACTGGAAGATTTTGATACCATCTCTCCGCGTCAATTGAATGTGGAAACGTACAGGAAATTCTTTAATCTTCCGAAACAGGAATTTCAGGATAAATGGCTGAAAAAAGAAGATTTTTCTTTGTACAACTACAATAATTTTAACGAAAAGCTGAATAAAGATTCTCTGAAAACACATCCTGAAGTTACGATGAGAATCAATCATCTCAAGAAGCTGTTTTCCGAATTGAAAACTGAAGCTCCGGACGAAAAAGCATCAGAATCTTATGCAGTTCTTGAGAAAATCGCAAGAATGGAAACGTTGCCGAATCTTTATCACTCAGAAGATTATGGAGTAGGGATTTATGCAACCCTCCAGTTTTTACAGGATGGGGAAGAAGAGAAGTATTATAAAAGCTGGCTGGGAAAATGTTTCGGTAAAATCTACGAAGCCCGGAAAAATTATAACTTAAATCGATATTTAGATCGTGTGGATCCTAAGAATCAAAGTGAAAGCTACCAGCAGTTTCTGAATTTTATGTGGAATCTGAGTCTCGATGAAATAAAAAATATTGCAGATTACTATCAAACGAAAGAATCCTGATCGTAGATCAGGATTCTTTTTATTATTAATAATTCAATCGTTCAAGACGAACCTGATTGAACTTCTCTTTCTCATTAAGCTCCCGAAGTAAAATATATCCTTCTTTTGCAACATACGGTGTTACAATATAATTGTCTTTCTCAGAAATAGGAATAATTTCCTGCTTAAATTTTCCGTTGATCACCGTATTAATAAAGAGATTCCATTTTTTTTCTTTTGTTACCTGATCTTTTTGGTAGTCACGATAGAAGAAAACAACATCTTTACTGTCATTCAGATATTGCGAAAACAGATAATCGTTATTTGACCATCTTGTTTTTTCTTTTTCAAAAATCTGCACATCTTTTACTTTAAAATCTTTATCGGTATTGATATATACTAAATCGGTAGTCTTCGGAGCACTGTAATTTCCTTCGGGTTTAAATTTTTCCGACAAAATTCCTACGCTTCCGTCACTCAGGAAAAAAACATCTTTGGTCTGAAGAAAATAACCGTTTTCTACGCCTCCGTCTGCACTCAGTTTCGGAATGTGGTTAGAAAGATCCGGTTTATAGTTTAATTCTTTAAGATCAATATTATAGTTCTTTTTATCAAGCATAAATCTCGCAAAACCTCTGTCTTTCTCTGAGACATAATTTCTTCCGAGAAGTACAACTCGGTCGTCAAAAACTTTGTCATTCGCCATTCTCCTGCCACTGGAATATAAATCATCTATATAGTCTATAGTTTCGGGAGAAAGTCCGGTGACAGGTTTATTAGAAATTTCTTTTCCGGTTTTCATATCTATAACCAAAAGATTGAATGTCTTATTGTCGTCATTGACGTTTTTCAGGATACCGTAAAGACTTTTTTCGTCTTTGTCTAAAATGGTTAGATCAGAAAAAACTTTTTTATCACCATTCGTATTGTATTTGTATCTCCAGATTTTCTTTTTTGTTTTCGTCAAATTTTATCAGACTGTTTTTGTTGACGTATCTTCCATAGTCATTGTATTCTACAGCAATGAAACCTCCTTCTTTAATTTCTCCGACTGAAGAAACATAATTGTAGCCTTTGTCTTTTTTCTCTGCTCGGTTTTCTTTTCTTTCTTCTTTAAAACTCTTTGGCTGATTAATTTCTACAAAAGTTCCGTTTTCCAGATAATCGTAATATATTTTTGGCGCAACCGTATTTGTTTTAGGATTAATCACCATCGACACAGGCAAAGCAGCATCTTTGGAAAAAGCCTGCAGATAATTGAAATCGGAAGGGCGTAAAATAATTTGACCTTTAAAATCTACATATCCGAAATAGTTGGAAACCAAAAGTCCTGCTTCAAATTCCTTATTGGCAACAGGGTTGAGGTTTTTATCCAAAATCACATATTCAAATTTCTGAGTTTTTTTATCCGTTTTTCCGTAAGAATACATAGACACATAACCATATAAATTATCTTTAGTGTCAAAAAGCGCATTCATCCCGATGTTTTGTCCGGAAGCTAAAGAAGCTAAATCCTGAGTTTGCGAATAGGCGAAAGTTTGGGTCAACCCCAAAAGTAACAAGTAGATTTTCTTCATTAATGAAATTTTAACAAAAATAGAAAAATACTTGAATTATTCTTAAGTAAAAACGAAAAGCTTTTGTTTTGTTGAAAATAAATTATATCATTTGGCTAAGCTCATCAACCAGAAGTTTTACCTGAAGGGGTCTTAGTTTTTTATCAACCTCAAGTCGGTTATAGAAACCTGTTTTCACAATTACCATTTTCTTTTCTGGAATCATAATAATAAATTGACCTAAAAACCCATAGAAAAATTTATGCTTAATCTTATTCTCGTTATCTGCCCAAATTGTGAAACAAAATGCATCGTTGGCTTTTGTAGGAGTGAGCAGTTTTTCGAAGTATTCTTTACTGATAAGTTGTTTTCCTTCCCAATTGCCATTCTGTATGATAAGCTGCCCGATTTTCGCAAAATCTCTTGGAGTTGCATGAATACAACAGAAAGTTTTTTCCATTCCTTTTTCATCGATACTCCATTTGGCAGGAAATTCCATATTTAGAGGCTTCCAGAGCTTTTCTGAAAGATAGACTGAGAGCTGTTTGCCAATTGCTTTTCTCAGAGCAAGACCTAGAAGCTGTGGTGCAACACTTTGGTATTCATATTTTTCTCCGGGCATTTCTTTTACATCTACATTAAAAGCCTGCTCTGCAAGATCATCAATAAAATATTGTTTAGAATTGGGTGCAAAAGGATGATGATATTCTTCTTCCCAATCCAGCCCAGCCTGCATTGTCATAAGATGGCGAAGTGTCAGGGATTTCCCATAACGGCTGTTTTTATATTGTGGAAATATGGAAGAGATAAGCTGATCCTCGGATTGTAGATACCCATCGTCAATAGCACAACCGACCAAAATTGAAAGAATTCCTTTAGCCATCGAAAAAGAATTCATTAATGAAGATGAGGTGTGGTCTTTCCAATATTGTTCATGTATAAGTTTGCTGTCATGTATTATGATAAGTGATGAAGCGCGTGTTTTTTCCAAATTTTCTAAGACAGTTTCCGAAAGTATTTTGGTATTGTAATTTGCATCTTTTCCCCATGATTTCGGATGGAGATTCGGAACGGGGAGAGAAGGGAATTTTTCCTCATCATCGATGGAAGGAGTTACTGGACCTTTTTTTAAATTAATTCCGATTGCTTTAAAAATATATCCGTATCCTGAAAGATAAATTACAGCAGCTATTGCTGAGGTTCCTACGATAACTGCTGTTAATACTTTTTTCATGAATGTTGGAATATTTTGAGCTTTCTTTTTTTTTGATAATTTAACAAAAATAAAAAATCCCGAACTTAAAATGTCGGGATTTAAATATTTAATTTAAAAGTTTTATATTTTAGAAAGCAAATTTCTGAAATTTGTTTTCTCATCAATAATTCGTCTCAGCTCAGAAACCGGAACTCTTTCCTGCTGCATCGTGTCTCTGTCTCTGATGGTTACCGTGTGATCGGTTAATGAATCGTGGTCAATCGTAATACAGTAAGGTGTTCCAATGGCGTCCTGTCTTCTGTAACGTTTCCCGATGGCATCTTTTTCTTCGTAGAATAAATTGAAATCATATTTTAAATCATTAAAGATATTCTCAGCATATTCTGCTAAACCGTCTTTTTTCATCAACGGTAAAATAGCTGCTTTTACCGGTGCCAAAGCTGGCGGTAAAGATAAAACTGTTCTTTCGGAACCGTCTTCCAGAACCTCGTCTTTTAAACAATGCGAGAATATAGAAAGGAATAATCTGTCGAGACCAACAGAAGTTTCTACGACATAAGGAACATAGTTTTCGTTTCTTTCAGGATCAAAAAACTGCAGTTTTCTTCCGGAGAATTTCTCATGCGCTTTCAAATCGAAATCTGTTCTGGAGTGAATACCTTCCAGTTCTTTAAATCCAAACGGGAAATTAAATTCTATATCTGCTGCTGCATTTGCATAATGCGCCAGTTTCTCATGATCATGGAATCTGTAATTGTCGTTTCCTAAACCAAGAGCCAAATGCCAGTTCAGACGTTTTGTTTTCCACTGTTCATAAAATTCCAGTTCGGTTCCCGGAGCCACGAAAAACTGCATTTCCATCTGTTCAAATTCACGCATTCTGAAGATAAACTGTCTTGCAACGATTTCGTTTCTGAACGCTTTACCAATCTGAGCAATACCGAAAGGAAGCCTGTGACGTGAAGTTTTCTGAACGTTTAAGAAATTCACGAAAATACCCTGTGCAGTTTCCGGTCTGAGATAAAGGTCCATCGCAGAATCTGCAGAAGCACCCAGTTTAGTTCCGAACATTAAGTTGAATTGTCTTACTTCCGTCCAGTTTCTGGAACCTGTGTCCGGATCAGCAATTTCCAGTTCTTCAATTAAAGCTTTTACGTCAGCCAGATCTTCATTTTCTAAAGATTTTGCTAATCTCGAAAGGATTTCTGTTCTTTTTGCACGGTATTCTAAAATTTTAGGATTTGTGGCTTCAAACTGAGCTTTATCAAAAGACTCGCCAAATCTTTTGGCTGCTTTTTCAATTTCTTTATTTTCTTTATCCTCGATTTTTGCGCAGTAATCTTCTACCAAAACATCTGCTCTGAAACGTTTTTTAGAATCTTTATTGTCAATCAAAGGATCGTTGAATGCATCAACGTGGCCAGAAGCTTTCCAAGTAGTTGGGTGCATCAGAATTGCTGAATCAATACCTACAATATTTTCGTTCAGCTGTACCATCGCTTTCCACCAGTATTGTTTGATATTATTTTTCAGTTCTGCACCATTCTGTCCATAATCATAAACAGCGGATAACCCGTCATAGATCTCACTGGAAGGGAAAATAAAACCATATTCTTTAGCGTGAGAAATCACTTTCTTGAAAACATCTTCTTGCTTTGCCATAATTTTTTTACGTCTGAACTGCAAAAATATGAAAATGGAATCCAAAATCAGGAAAATCAATAAAAAAAGACAATTTATTGATAGATAATGTTGATTTTTGAATTTTATGAAACAAGCAGGATTCAAATATTAATTGTAGATTTAAAATAAAAGACTTTCTATGAAAAAAAGATTCGAATACAAGACTGTTGTATTAAAGCCTAAAGTTAATTTTTGGACTGTAGAATATGATCCGATTGAAATGGATAAAACACTCAACCAATATGGTAATGAAGGTTGGGAATTGGTGAGTGTCGAAAGTAGAGAACATATGGGAACGTATTTGTTTCATTACACTTTTAAACGTGAACTTTAATCACGATTTTTTTTAATGAACAAGGTTTTCCTACTTTTGTCCCATGTTAGAAATCCTTTACCGAGACGAGCATCTTATTGCCATCAATAAACCCAGCGGATTATTGGTGCATAAATCTTTTTATTCCGGTGAAGCAGAAACGTATGCGATTCAGGAGCTGAAGAAGCAGATTGGGCAGAAAGTTTTCCCTGTGCACCGTTTAGACAGAAAAACTTCGGGCGTTTTGTTGTTTACTTTAGATAAAGAAACACTCAGAATAATGAGCGAGCAATTTGCATCACGGGAAGTTGAAAAGAAGTATATCGCTATCCTGCGTGGCTGGGCAAATGAAGAAGACACAATTGATTATGATTTAGTGAACGAAAATGAAGTTAAACAGAATGCAGTCACTTATTATCAACGTCTCCAGACCTCAGAAATAGATTTGCCTTTTTTAAAACATCAGACTTCCAGATATTGTCTGGTAGAAGCCATTCCTGAAACGGGACGATTTCATCAGCTGAGAAAACATTTTAAACATATTTTGCATCCGATTTTAGGCTGCCGAAAACATGGATGCAACAAGCAAAATAAACTTTGGCTCCAAGCATTTGGTATCAATAAAATGACGCTACACGCACACCAGTTGACCTTCAAACATCCTGTTTCAAACGAAAGAATTACAGTGAATGCCACTATCGATGACGAGTTCAAAAAAGTAGGAGATCTTTTAAATTTCGACCTTAGTTTATATTGTTGATAGCCTAAAACAAATGATCTCATTTAAATAAAATATCACTCGCCAAAAAAACATTCGATTTAAAATGGTATTTTTGTAAAACTTTTTTCTAATGTACAAATCGCTCATACGCCCCATTCTTTTCAAATTTGATCCCGAAGAAGTTCATCACTTTACTTTTTCAATGCTTAAAAATTTTGGTTTTCTTACCCAATTATTTCTCCCGAAACCTATTGAAGACAAACGTCTTGAAAGAGAAGTTTTCGGATTGAAATTCAAAAATCCGGTTGGTTTAGCCGCTGGTTTTGATAAAAATGCGGTTTTGTTCAACGAATTGGGAGATTTAGGTTTCGGATTTGTAGAAATAGGAACCGTAACGCCAAAAGCACAGGCAGGAAATCCTAAGAAAAGACTATTCCGGTTAATTGAAGATGGCGGAATCATCAACAGGATGGGTTTTAACAATGACGGCTTAGAAACAGCAATTGAAAAACTAAAGGGCAACAAAGGCAAAATCATCATCGGCGGAAACATCGGAAAAAACACCAACACAACCCCGGAAAATTATACACAGGATTATCTCGACTGTTTCGAAGGTCTGCATTCTTATGTAGATTATTTTGTTTTGAATGTAAGCTGTCCCAACGTCGGAAGCCATGCAAAACTGGAAGATGTTGAATATCTGAGAGAGCTGATTACAGCCGTAAAAGAAATCAATCAAACCAAAATCAATCCTAAACCAATTCTTCTAAAAATAGCTCCGGATTTAAATAATCAGCAATTAGACGAAATTATAGATCTAATTGCAGAAACAAAAATTGACGGAATCGTGGTTTCAAACACATCAGTCAACAGAGAAGGTTTGAAAACTTCACCGGAAGTTTTAGCAGAAATCGGAAACGGCGGTCTGAGCGGAAAACCCATTCGTGAGAGAAGCACAAAAATGATCAAATATCTTTCAGATAAAAGCAACAGAGCTTTCCCTATCATCGGAGTTGGCGGGATACATTCGGCAAAAGATGCGATCGAAAAACTGGATGCCGGTGCAAGTTTGGTTCAGCTGTATACAGGGTTTATTTATGAAGGGCCACAATTGATTAACGATATTAATCAGGAACTTTTGACGAGAGCAAGCAGAATTGCACGATAGATTTAAATTAAAATATATTGAAAAGCAAAGTCGTTGAGGCTTTGCTTTTTTATGCTTACAATTTAGATTAAAGAAAAAAGTGGGAAATTGTGTAAATAATCAATCCCACCAAACCACCTACCAAAGTTCCGTTGACACGGATGAACTGCAAATCTTTTCCGACCTCCAGTTCCATTTTTTCACTGAGTTGTTTTCCTTCCCAATTTCCAACCGTTGAACTGATGAGGTTTCCTGCTTGATGTGTGTTTTTGAGAATGTATTTATAAGCGGTAACTCTCACCCAGTGATCGATTTTGTTCTGAAGTTTTTCATCGGTTTTAAGATTCTGAGAAAACTCATTCAGATTTTTTGTGATGTATTTCTTTAACGAAGATTCTTCTTCCTGCAATTCTGTACTTAATGTTTTTTTAATCGAAAGCCAAATGTCGTTCGAATATTGGTCTAGTTTGTCATTTTTCAGAAAGTCATTTTTGATGGTTTTAAATTCATCATTCCATTTTGGATCTTCTTTTAAATCATTAGAAAATTCATAAATCTTTTTGGTGATTAAGTCTCTGATTTCGTGATTGGTATCTTCCTCAACTTCTCGGAAGAAATCTGAAAGCCCGCTCGCAATTTTCTCAGCAATTTTATTGTCAACAAACGAAGGAATAAAAGAATAGCTTCCTTTTTTTACCCGATCCTGAATCATTGCGTCATTTTCTATCAGATATTCTTTGATTTGTTTTGAAAGATTGGTGACGATTTTCTGATGATCGTTTTTGTCTAAAAGATAGATGATTCCGTTTCCTAAAATTTTATTTAATTGAATATCATCAGTCATTTCGCTCACTTTTTTGCTGATAAAACGGGTGACTTCAGAATCATCCAGTTTATTCAAAATGTCTAAAACGATGTCTGAAAGATTTTTAATCAAAACTTCCTGGTTACTTTCTTTAGTAAGCCATTCACCGACAAAATTTGAGATTTTAATTTTCTGAATGTAGGGACGAATTGTTTTCGGCGAAAGAAAATTTGAAACTACAAAACTGCCCAGATTATCACCCAGTTTTTCTTTACTGTTTTCAATCAGATTCGTATGCGGAATAGGGATTCCCAGCGGATGACGAAACAGCGCTGTCACGGCAAACCAGTCTGCCAAAGCACCAACCATTGCAGCTTCTGAAAATGCTCGCACGTAGCCAATCCAATGCGACTCGTGAGTTTTTTGGAGAATGGTAGTCACTACAAAAATAACTGCCATTAAAACAAAAAGTCCTGTAGCAAAAGCCTTATATTTATTGAGCTGTTTTCTTTTTAGTTCGTCATTCATAGTCTCAAATTTAGTAAATTTGAAGTTGGAATTCAAAAAAAGTCATTCAAACTTCATTTCGGATTAAAATTTGCATTTGATCTTCAGTTTTTAATTCAATCATGAAATTTTTAATTCCCATATTATTATTAACCTTTCTGCAGATGTGTTCGCAGACTCAAAAACCCGTAAAATCTACTTCCATGGAAAATACAGAAGCAAAAAATAATCCATATTATTCTAGAACAGACCGAACAAAGCTAAAGGTTTCTAATGATGAGTGGAAAAAAATTCTTTCACCGGATTTGTATGCCATCGCCAGAGAAGCCGCCACAGAAAGACCTTTCACCGGGAAATACAATGAATTTGACGAGTTAGGAGAATATTATTGTGCGGTTTGTGGCAATCATTTATTCCGTTCAGATTCTAAGTTTTCATCTACTTGCGGATGGCCGAGTTTTTTTGAAGCGGATAAAGAAGGAACTGCTTACAACAGAGATTCTTCGCATGGCATGGAAAGAATTGAAGTGGTTTGTAAACGTTGCGATTCTCATTTGGGTCATGTTTTTAATGATGGTCCTGCTCCGACAGGAACTCGTTATTGTATGAATTCTGTAAGCTTGGAGTTTGTGCCTGATTCTAAAAAATAAAAGCTTAATATCAGATAATCACTACGTTAAACTTTCTTAAATTCAGTTAAACTTTCACGGTTTTTAACTGTTATCTTGTTATGTTTATATAATTTTGTCCGACCAATTTTAATTAACATAGTATTTAATGAAAGGATTTTATAGCGTATTAGGCATTGTGTATTTGATTTCTACATCATTTTATCTTTCTCCAAACAAAGAAAAAAATAACAGAAATACGATAAACACAAACAAAATAGAAACTATAGTTGAATCAGAATCTTCAAAAAAAACAAACAATGTGAGTTCTTCGGAAGAACTTTACCAGTCGTTATCATTCGAAAATACCAATAAACTACAATTTGACGTTTTTGCTAAAGCATTATTAGGATTTGAAAACCTTAAGAAAGCAGGAAAGCTAAGCGAAGACGCACATTTACTTACAGTTTGTGATTTTTCTTTATCATCCAATACAAAAAGACTTTGGGTAATTGATACGGAACAGAAAAAAATTCTTTTTAATTCACTCGTTGCTCATGGAAAGAATACTGGTGAAGAATTTGCGACTAATTTTTCTAACACAGAAAGTTCGTTACAAAGCAGCATGGGATTCTATATTACTGAATCAACTTATAATGGAGACAATGGATATTCACTGAAACTTTTAGGAATGGATAAAGGCTTCAATGATGCCGCATACAGAAGAGCAGTGGTAATGCACGGTGCAGACTATGTAAGTGAAGAATTTGCAGCGGTGCATAAAAGAATCGGCAGAAGCTGGGGTTGTCCGGCGCTCCCCAGAAATCTGACTGAGCCCATTATCAATACAATAAAAGGAAAAAATTGTCTTTTTATTTATTATCCTGATGAGAATTATCTTTCATCATCAGAATGGCTGAAAGCTTAAACTAAAATAAAAAAGCTGTCTTATAAATGAAGACAGCTTTTTTTTATGTTTGTTTGAATTTTTTAAATTTATTTAAACTTTTTAAATACTAAGGTTGCATTATGGCCACCAAAACCAAATGCATTGCTTAAAGCATAATTGATTTCTTTTTCTTTCGCTTCATTAAAAACGATATTAATGTCTCTCGGGATTCTCTCATCAATATTGTGCATATTAATAGTTGGCGGAATAATTCCGTTCTGGATAGCTTTTATAGAAAGAATCGCTTCTGCTGCTCCTGCTGCTCCCAATAAATGACCCGTCATTGATTTTGTTGCACTGATGTCAAGATTGGTGTTTCCTTTGAAAATTTTAGTAATTGCATTCAGCTCAATCAAATCTCCAAGTGGAGTAGAAGTTGCATGAGGATTAATATAATTAATATCTTCGGCATTTACACCCGCTTCTTCCAAAGCAAGCTGCATTGCTTTTATTGCTCCTGCTCCTTCGGGATGAGGTGCTGTCATATGGTAAGCATCCGCCGTCATTGCTGCTCCTACTAGTTCTGCATAAATTTTTGCTCCACGAGCTTTTGCGTGTTCATATTCTTCAAGAACCAAGGATCCTGCACCTTCACCCATTACAAAACCATCTCTGTCGGCATCGTACGGGCGACTTGCTGTTGCAAAATCATCATTTCTTGTAGACATTGCTTTCATAATAGAAAAGCCGCCAACTGAAGCCGGAGTAATTGCTGCTTCAGAACCTCCGCTGATAATCACTTTTGCTTTTCCTAATCTGATATAATTGAAAGCATCCATGATAGCGGTATTTCCGGTTGCACATGCAGAAACGGTGGTATAGTTAATCCCCTGAAGACCAAACTTCATAGAGATCATTCCTGATGCCATGTTTGCAATAAATTTCGGAACAAAAAACGGATTGAAACGTGGTGTGCCGTCACCTTTCGCAAATTCCATTACCTCATGTTCAAATGTCCACATTCCGCCCTGACCGGTTCCCCAGATTACTCCGGTATCGAACGGATCCATCTTTTCAAGATCCAGTCCTGAATCCTGAATGGCTTCGGCAGAAGAGTACATTGCATATTGTGTAAAGAGATCACTTCTTTTGATTTCGTTGTGCGTGAGATGAACTTTTGGGTCAAAATTTTTGACTTCGCAGGCGAAATGTACTTTAGATTTTTCTGTATCAAAATGTTTTATTAGATCTGCACCGCTTTTTCCGTTGATGCTGTTTTGCCAGAAATCTTCGACCGTATTTCCTAACGGTGTTACTGCACCCATTCCTGTGATGACAACTCTTTTCATATAGATTTTATACTTTTTTAAAGGTTATATGTTATCGCTTATCGAGTGATATTTGTGAATCAAAACAAATTTTAGCGAGTTCATATAGAGATTTATACTTTCTTGAGACTTAACATAATCATGCCAAATGTAAAAGGGAGTTTTATGTTTAGTTATTGATTTTAAATAAATTAGAAGTTCCTCTTGCAATCAGGCGGGTTTTATCAGCATTCCATATTTCGCATTGTGCATTTATAAATTGCTTTCCATGTTTGATAATTGTTGCCTCTGCCAGAATAAGATCATTTTCTTTTGCTGTGGAGAAATAATCGATGGTATTATTTACAGTTACGATAAAGTTTTTTTCATTCAGTGAAAACATTGTTGCTCCGATGATATCATCCATAATCGCTGCGGTTACACCACCATGAAGATTTCCCATAGGATTGAGCCATTCTGTCCTTACTTTATATTGAAATATGATGTGCCCTTCATCAGCCAAAACCACTACGGGGTTGAGCCATCTCATAAAAGGAGAAGGCGATTCTGTAAATTCCTTCCCAATGAAGGTTTGGAGCTTTGCAAGTTTATCCATAGTATTTTTTTAAGATGGAATCTTTTTGATTTCTGTATTAATAATTGATAAAACTTTATCTAAGGCAAGATTTAAATGCATTTCGTCCCCTGTAGTTTTAGACAAAAGAATTCCTCCCTCGATTAGCATGATAAAAAGCGATGCATATTCTTCCGGAGATATTTTCGGGTTGAATTCTCCATTGCTCTGACCTTTTGAAATAATTAGGGAAATATTTTTCATCCAGATCTCAAAAGAGATTTTAACCTGTTTTTTAAGATCCGGAAAAGTGTCATCAGATTCTGTTGCCGCATTCATAATCGGACAGCCGCCGTTTGCAAAAACAAAATGCCAGTTTTTTCTGTAAAATGAAACAAAAGCATTCAGTTTATCCAGAGAAGAAGGAAATTCGTTTCCAAAAGATTTAGATAAATTTTTACTAAGCAAACCTGAATTGAACTTGTACACCTCAAGAGCCAGTTCATCTCTGTTTTCAAAATTACCGTAAATGCTTCCTTTCGTTAAACCGGTTGCTTCAGAAATATCTGAAAGTGAAGTTCTTGTGTAGCCTTTGCTATTAAACAAAGCTGCCGTTTTCTCAATGATGAACTGTTTGGTTTTATCTGCTTTAGACATTTTTATCTTTGGTACTATGCAAATATAGTAAAAAATATACCAATCGGTATATTTTATTTCAAAAATAAAGCCTGAGATCATAATTCTCAGACTTGTATTTCAGTAACTTAATTTTTTAATTAAGCCAAAGTAGCATTCAGAGTGATTTCAAAATTGAAAGCTGCACTCACCGGACAACCTTCTTCAGCAATTTTTGCATACTTCTGAAAATCTTCTTCAGAAATTCCAGGTATTTTTGCTGTTAAAGTCAATTCAGATTTTGTTATTTTACCAACACTTGGATCTAAAGTGATGACAGATTTTGTCGTTAGTTCTTCAGGTGTAAAACCAGCCTGAGATAATTCTGCACTCAATTTCATTGTAAAACATCCTGCGTGCGCTGCTGCTAATAATTCTTCAGGATTTGTTCCTACGCCATCTTCAAATCGGCTGTTGAAAGAATACTGAGTTTGGTTAAGCGTTGTGCTTTGAGTCGTTAAATGACCTTTTCCTTCTTTTACGGTACCGTTCCAAACGGCTGTTGCGTTACGTTTCATAATGTTTGAATTTTTTAATGTTAAATATTGATTGTTTTTTGATGATACAAAGATATGGAGTCTAAGTTCGCAAATAAATAGATTAAAGGCATTAAATGTTGTACTTTTTTCCCGATGAATAATTTTTCTTGAAATTTACAGGTGTACTTCCGGTTTTTTGGGTGAACAGTCTGTTGAAATATGCAGGATCTTCATAGCCTAGATCATAACCAATTTCCTTCACTGTTTTTTCAGTATAGAAGAGTAGCCTTTTTGCTTCAAGCAAAATTCTGTTGATGATATATTGATTGGGTGAGTCCAGATTGAGGCTTTTAAACTTATGAGACAGTGTTTTGGGAGCAATATGCAACATTTCGGCATAATCTGATACATGATGCTTTTCTCTGTAATGAATTTCTAAATATCGACTGAAATCTCTGAAAATATCCAATTCATGATGACTTATTTTTAGGCTTTCAGTTTCGATGTTTTGCGCTTTCCACTTTCTTGTAGCACGGATGATGATTTGTTTCAGATAAGTTCTGATCATTTCTTCAGATGAAGAATCTTTAGACTGTAGCTCGTCTTTAATATTCTCAAACAGACTCTTAATAATTTTGTTTTCAGAATCATTGAGTTCAACTTTAGGATTTTCAAAAACATTGTGAAAGAGTAATCCATCACATGCAACTTCTTTGTCATGTATTTGAATGCAATAAAAATCTCTGTTGTAATAAAGGAGGGAAGCTTCATCTGTATTTCCTTTTTTAATATCAAGAAGCTGGTAAGTGATGAAAAACAAACTCGGAGAATCTGTTTTAAAGTGATTAAAATCTACTGTCAGTTCGTATCCTGCAGGCAAATACAGAACTTTGATGTATGGCTGTGATTTTAAACGTTCCACAGTCTTAAAGTTATCTTGTGAAAAGTGCTCGAAACCAAATTTTTTATAATCGTCTTCAAAAAATAAGCTTTCTAAACCCATACATTTTGTTTAGTTGAAAGATACAAAAAAGCATGACGCAATAAAATTAAATTATTGACATCATGCTTTGTTTTTATATTGAAATTTGAAAATTGACTCATTTAAAAAACAAATTCTATCGTTCCAAATTAGAAACTCACATCTAATCCCAAATAGAAATTGGCTTTCATGATCGGAGCATATACCATTCCTCCATCAAAATAATTTCCGAAAGGATTTTTAAAATCTACTATCGCATTTTTCTGATAATAAGAAGTCAGGTTTTCCCCTCCGAAATAAGCTCTTATTTTTTGATTGAAATTTCTTGAAATCTGTGCATTCACAACCGCATAAGATTCCGAGTATGTAGGAATCTGGAATTCTAACGGATTGCTTGCAGTATTGGGAAGCCTTTGTTTCCCGACAACATTTAAAGTAGTATCGAAACTCCAGAAACCACCTTTTGTATTTTTATTGGTTGCATAAGCTAAATTGACAAAACCTCTGTGCTTAGCCATAAAAGGAATTTCTCTTCTGCCATCGAGATAATCTGCCTGTACATCATAATACTTATAAGCCAGTCTCACTTCAAAATTTTTGAAAGGTGTAAAATCAAACTGTGTCTGGAACGAGTTGGCAAAAGATTTACCTTCTAAATTATAGAAAGTCAGTTGTTGAGGTGAACGGTCTAAATCTACCAAAACCTGATCCTGAAAGTCTGTTCTGAAAAAATCTACCATCAAAGTAGATTTTCTTCCGAATAACTTAAATTCCTGCTGTAAACTTGCGCCATAATTCCAAGCGATTTCCGGTCTCAAGCCATAAATATCTCCGCCATTTTGGAAAATCTGGATATTTCTGTTGGATGCAAAATACTGTTGATTTTCCGCAAAAACAGACGCTGTTCTGAAACCTCGTCCTGCAGATAATCTTAAAATAGTTTGCGGAGTAAAATCATATTTAAAGTTTACTCTGGGTGTAAACTGAGTTCCTGCCAGATTATGGAAATCGGCTCTCGCACCAGCAACCAAAGTATATTTTAATCCTGTTAATGTATATTCTGCAAAAATCCCCGGAACAACTTCGTTTCTTTTAAAATTATCAGTCAAATAATCTTCGTTATAGGTATCGTACATAAAGCTTGCTCCGGTTTTGTACTTATGATTGGTATTTCCGATGATGCTTTCAAAAATTAAATTTGAATAATACGTGTGCTGTTGTCCGGAATAATTTCTCAAACCAAAAAAGCTGTCTTGCTGATGATAAACATACTGATTCATCCAGCCCAGACTTTGGTAAGGTTTTCCTTTAAAAACATATCCTGTCTTGTTCCAAACCTGAAATCTTGAAATGTCTATTCCTACTCCGTAAGCGTGTTGTTTATCTTGTGAAAGTTTTTTATCAAAACCCATTTGTCCGGCAGTTCTTTCGTCTTTCACGAAATTAATCCCGAAATGCGAACCAAAACCTGAGTGCTCTAAATCATTATAATTCAATAAATAAGCTGCATTCAATTGAGTTCCTTTTGGTCTGTCCAGAAAAGTGTCTTCATTCATGTCTGTATCACCAAACGTTCCGTTGCCATGAAGCAGAAAAGTTTGCGTCCAATGATCGTTGATGGGTTCTACATGCGTAATATTGGCTTCAGCTCTCCCATTAAAATCTGAAAATAAATTTAAAGAAGTTTCAGATTTTTCAGAATGTTTGATGAGCTCTGTATTGATTTGTCCGGTAATGCTTTCGTACCCACTGGTTACAGTGCTCCCGCCTTTTGTCAGCTGAATACTTTCAATCCATCTTCCGGGAATGAAATTTAAACCGTAAGCTGACGCCAAACCTCTAATTTCAGGGAGAAGTTCTTTCGTTAAGCTGGTGTATTTTTGATCTAAACCCAACATTTTCAGCTGCTTTGTTCCTGTTACCGCATTGCTGAATGAAACATCTACGGTTGCATTGGTTTCAAAACTTTCAGATAAATTACAACAAGCTGCTTTTAATAATTCTTTTTTATCAATATTAAAAACCAGGCCTGCTTCTTTTTTATTGATAGAAGTTCCTGCTTTTGAAGCTGTTAGTTGTACTTCTTCAATGTTTTTCTCGTTGTTACTTTTAATACTTTCAGAGTTCTCATCAGGTGAGTGGTTATGCTTATCAGTTTCTTTATGGTCTTGGTTTTCATCGGCGTGCAGTTTGGGATTAGCTGCGCCCATCGGGATGTCTCTGTCGTACAAACAACAACCAGGAAGGTTTTTATATACTTCATCTATTGTTTTGTACATTTCATTGTCGTGACCTACATCAGCGATTTTTTTGAGAATTTTATCAGATGAAGTTTTAGATGAGTCAAAATCTAAGACTACGGTTTGTTTTTCTGCATTCCATTCTGCTGATTTTGCTCCGACAGATTTAGCTGCTTTTTCTATTCTGGCTTTGCAAGATTCACAGTTTCCTTTCACGAAAAATTCATTCTCACCTTTCGTGTGGTTATGATTTTCTGTTGATGCGATTTTTGCAGCAGGAACTTCTCTTTCGTAATGACAGCAACTCGGAAGCTTGTAATAAGTATCGTCTGTTGCTTTAAATTTTTCATTGTCATGTCCGGCTTCTGCTACTTTTTTGAGAATATCTTCCGAAGAAATATTTGTGGACGTTTCTAAAGTAAGAGTTTGTGTGTCAATGGAATATCGTGCTGCTGTTGCGCCAGCTTTTAATGCTGTTGATTCGATTCTCTCTTTGCACATTTCACAATTTCCTTTTACCTGAAACTGGTTTTTATTGAGTGTTTGAGCAAAGATGAATTGTGTAAATAATAGAAATAGGCCAAGGATTACCTTGGTAGTATATGATTTCATGTGTTTAAAATTTAGTTTAATTAAAAAACGATTCATTAACATTTAATGAATAATCCGAATATAATTAAGCTAGTTTTGGCGGTTGCCAAATGTCTTTTAAACTATTTGAAATGTAGGGGTCAGAATATTGAAATTCTAATTTTTTCTCAGATTTGAATGGAGAATAATTGAAAAATATCGTTTTGCCAGAAAGGTTTTCAACGAAGGTGTGACAAGTCATGCAAAAAGAACAACAATCGTCATTACAAGAAGATTGCCCATCTTTTTTATCATGGCTGCTATGATCTTTATTGCAACAAGTATCAGTCTTTGATTCTGTTTTGCAACAGTTTTCCTGTGAAGCCTGGGCATAAAAATTATCTTTAGGAATCAAGAAAATTCCTAAACAAAAGATAATCAATAAAACCTGAATGTACTTCACGATGCAAACTTACGAAAAAAATTATAGTGCGTCACCAACTTTTTTAGCGCAATCATGCCAAGGCTCACCATGCGCAGGATTTAGTTTAGGTTTTGGTCCTGTATTATTGGCTACAGCTTGTGGCGCTGGTGCAGGCTGTGGCGCTTGTATCTGGTTTGTTTGCGCTGAAGGCTGAGATGCAGGTGCTGGTTTGCTATTCAATGCCTGACCAACCGGAATATCACATCTGTGACCAGGCTGTCCATGTGGAGGGTTCATTCCCGGAGCAGTTTTTACCTGTTTTCCGTTTTGATCAATCATTATTTTTCCCGGACTTACTGCATTGGGATCAATCTGAACTGGCTGATTATTCCCGTTCACAGTGATATTTTGTGTTGAAGGATTGGCTGTCTGCACTGTTCCGCCAGCTCCGTTTAATGGTTGTCCGACAGGAATTTCACACTTATGCCCAGGTTGTCCGTGTGGAGGATTCATTCCAGGAGCAGTTGCGACAGATTGAGAATTTGGCGCAGCTGTTTGAATTCCAGCCTGATTTAATAATGAAGTTTGGGGTGCATTATTTACAGCAGTGGCAGGTTGCTGGGTTCCGGCTTCGTCTTTGATGTAAGTGGGTTTTTCATCTTTTTTGCAAGAAATAACTAAAATCCCAGCAGTGATAAAGCCTAAAAATATATTTTTCATGTGTAAATTTTGTTGATGAAATATGAATCTCAAAACGAAATCATATTAAAAATTAATCGTACACAACAAAATTAGCAAAACATTTTCGAATGCTTTGCTAATTTCTGTATTATGTTGATATTTTAACGTTCGTTTTAGTTTTTAACCAAAAGTCTGAAGCCTTCTCCGTGTACATTGATGATTTCCAAACCATCATCGTCTTTGAGGAGTTTTCTCAATTTAGCAATATAAACGTCCATACTTCTTGCCGTAAAGTAGTTTTCTTTTTTCAGATCTTTCTTAATGCAAGATCTCTTGGCATAAAGTCGTTTCTGTGAAGACACAATAATTTTAAAAGCTCGTTTTCTTTAGGTGAAAGTTTGTACTCATTATCACCAACTCTCAACTGTCTCAACATAGAATCAAAGAAAATATTGCTGATTTTAAACTGCTCCTGCTCTTCATTTTCTAAAGTTGAGCTTCTCTGAAGAATTGCTTTGATTTTGTATAAAAGTAATTCAGTATCAAATGGTTTTGTGATATAATCATCAGCTCCCAATTGGTAACCTTTCAGTATATCTTCTCTCATGTTTCTTGCAGTAAGAAATATGATAGGTGTGTTTTTGTCAATTTTTTTAACGTCTTCTGCCAAAGAAAAACCATCTTTTTTTGGCATCATCACATCGAAAATACAGATATCAAATTCGTTTTCTGTAAATTCCTTAAGACCCTGTTCGCCATCCACCGCTAAAGTCACTTCAAAATTGTTGATTGAAAGGTAATCTTTTAACACGGCTCCGAAACTCTGGTCGTCTTCTACTAATAATATTCTGTTACTCATATCTTTTTTTTGTTTATGTAATTTATGTTTAAGCCATTGGAAGTTTAATGATAAATGTACTTCCGTTGTCTTTTTCTGAATTTACAATTACCTGACCTTTATGAAGTTCGATGATTTTTTTCACATAAGAAAGCCCGAGTCCCTGACCTTTTACATTGTGAATATTTCCTGTTTCTTCACGGAAGAATTTTTCAAAAATCCTGGTTTTGTTTTCGGTTTCCATACCCATTCCTTTATCGGAAATTTCTATCACATACCAGTTGCCTTCGTTTCTTGTTTTTACGTCAATTTCCGGCGCTTCGGGAGAATACTTATTTGCATTATCCAAGAGGTTGACCAGCATATTCGAAATATGGAATTCGTCAATTTTAAATATGTATTTACTGGCATTAAATTCCTGCCTCAATCTTCCGTTTCTTTGAGAGACAATGAGCCCGAATGATTCTGTTGTTTTCTGTATCAATTCTCTTACGTTGGTTTCACGCAGAAACAATTTCACCTCATTTCTTTCAAGTTTAGACATGTTGAGAACATTTTCTACCTGTTTTTTCATCCGCAGGTTTTCCTGCTTAATGAGACCGGAGTAATATCTAACTTTTTCAGGATTTGTAGCAATTTTATCATTTGCTAAAGAATCTGTAGCCACTGAAATTGTTGCCAGCGGAGTTTTGAACTCATGAGACATATTGTTGATAAAGTCGGTTTTGATCTCAGCAATTTTCTTCTGCTTCATCATGTAACTGATTGAGATAATGTAAATTCCCAAAATCGTCAGCAAAGAGAGAAACGTTCCCAAAAGCATAGGCCAGTTATTCATCGCCAAAGAATATTCTTTTTTTGGAAAAACTAGTGCTAAAGTATATAAAGTACGGTCTTTCGTGTCGGTAAATAAAGGATATGAATAGATATTGCTTTCTTTTTTATCTTTAAAAATTTTATTGAAAACGTTTGTCATTTTGTTATTTTTATCCATAACTCCATAGCCGAAGTTAGCAGATATTCCTTTCATACTCAATTCTTTGGTGATAATTGAGTCTAAGTCTTTTGTATCAACACGTTTTGCGATGGGCAGATTGTTACCTCTTACATCTAGGAATTCCTTGAAAGTATAATCTCCGTTTTCAATATCCTGATTAATTTCATTAGTTAATATTTCTCTCTTAGTAGTGTCTTTTTTAATCGTATAAGCAGCACCATCAGTGTACATTGTGGTTAAACGTAAAGAATCTCCGCTTTTATTGAGAGGCAGTAGTTTCTGTTCTACAAGATTTTTAGAATAAACGATTGACCTTTGAGTTCCGGAATCTATAGTCTGCTGAATAGTGGTAAGCGATGGCTGTTTGCTGTTTGCTTTAATATTGGTTCTGAAATTTTCATAATTTTCATTGAATAATTTTTCAACTTCTAATTCTGAAACCGTTTTTGAGGTGTTTTCAAGAGCTGTGTAAACCTTATTTGAAAACTCCTGTTCCAAAGCTCCGTAATATCCTTTAAGCCAATAAAACTGCAGCGTTACGAAGACGATCAACGAGATGGTCATAAAAACTGAGATTATCGGGATGAATTTGTTATTCATGAATATAATTTGTAATTACAAATGTTAAAATTAAATATTTTATGACCATATAAACAAAAAATGCGCCATAAAATTGTGTTCAATTTCATAAAATCATGTTTTTTAACATTTATTTAGGAATTATATGTTTTTTATTGGGAAATAATTGATAATTTCTGACTTTAAATTTTTAATTTTAAATAAAATATTATGTATGGGTTCTGAAATTGTTTTTAATAAAGATTTTGATGCGAAAAGCATCTATGTGATGAAAGTGTATGATGCGGAAGTATCGAAAGTTTGGGATTATTTTACCAAAGGTGAGTTGCTGGATCAATGGTGGGCGCCAAAACCCTGGAAATGCGAAACCAAAAATCTCAATTTTGAGGAAGGTGGAGTTTGGTTGTATTCGATGAATGGTCCGGAAGGTGAGAAAATGTATTCAGTTGTAAAATATGGAGAAATCAATAACGGGAGAAGTTTCGACGGAACAGATGCATTTTGTGATGAGAATGGAAATATTGACGAAAATTTTCCACAAACCAAATGGTTGCTGGGATTTACAGGAGTTGAAGAAGGAACCAAGTTGTCTGTAAATATGCATTTTCAAAATGAGGAAGATATGAAAAAGCAACTTGAAATGGGTTTTGAAGAAGGTTTTAAAATGGGTTTAAATCAATTGGAAGAAATTTTGAAATAATATAAAAAAGGAAAGCATCATCGCTTTCCTTTTTTTATATGAGCTCCTCTTCCTGAAAGTAATGAATAATCGCTTTCTTCATCAGAAGTTGTTGTTCATTAGGTTTCAATTCCGGGAGTTTTTCCAGTTCGTCAAAATGCGGATATCCGTCTTTATCATAATGGGTAAATTTGAAGTAGCCAAAAGGCTCCAGCAATCTGCAGACTGCAATGTGAAGGATGTTTAATTTGTCGTCTTTGGTATATTTCTGTTGCCCGCTTCCCAATTCCTGTACGCCAATTAAAAATAGAATGGTGTCAATCTGCGGGTGTTTTTCTGTGTCGAAATTTATTTGAAAAAATTCTTCAACCTTAGCCCATAATTCTGCTTCTGTCATGATATATTTGTTTGGTATTCTTTTTATTAAAGAATAAAACATTTGTTTATAAATTATTATTATCGTGTTTCCTTTGGTCTTCTTCTCTTGCGTTTTTTAGAAGTTGAGCCAATTTTTCTTCCTGTCTGATTTTGAAATCCTCTCTTTTTTCACTTCTTCTGATCTTATCTCTCTGTATAAGATAATAAATGACTGTAATTGCTACAAAAATTAATATTAACATCACAATTTTATTTAATAATAAATTTAAACAAAATCAGAATAATGATTTAGATTATTTTATTTTCAAGTTTCATCAAAAAAGCATATTCCAAAGCGTCTTCTTTTAAAGATTCAAATCTTCCGCTTGCGCCGCCGTGACCTGAGCTCATATCGGTTTTAAATAATAAAAGATTGTCATCAGTCTTCAATTCACGTAATTTGGCAACCCATTTTGCAGGTTCCCAATATTGTACCTGTGAATCGTGAAAACCAGTTGTGATCAGCATATTCGGGTAATCTTTCGCTTCTACATTGTCGTATGGCGAATATTCTTTCATATAATGATAATATTCTTCGTCATTCGGATTTCCCCATTCATCATATTCTCCGGTTGTCAAAGGAATGGTTTCATCCAGCATCGTTGTTACAACATCAACAAAAGGAACCTGCGCAACAATCCCGTGGAATAACTGAGGTTCGTAATTAACGACAGCTCCTACCAATAAACCTCCTGCGCTTCCACCCATTGCATAAAGATGCCTGGATGAAGTGTAGTTTTTTTTAATTAAATATTTTCCGGCATCGATGAAATCGAAGAAGGTGTTCTTTTTAAAAAGCATTTTTCCCTCTTCATACCATTCTCTTCCCAAATATTCCCCACCGCGGATGTGTGCAATGGCATAGATGAAACCTCGGTCCAAAATTGAAAGCCTCACATTAGAAAAACTAGCATCAACCGTATGTCCGTAACTTCCGTATCCGTATAAAAGAACCGGAGTTTCGGATGTTTTTTCGGTGTCTTTATGATAAACTAATGAAATAGGAATTTTAGATTCTCCATCTCTCGACTCTGCCCATATTCTTTCTGAAATATAATTTTCCGCGACAAATTTTCCACCCAAAACTTCCTGTTGTTTCAGAAGTTTGGTGGTTTTATCTTTCATATTGTATTCAAAAGTAGAACTGGGAACCGTGAGTGAAGTATACCCGTAACGCAGAATTTCGGTATTAAATTCTAAATTTAACCCAATATAAGCAGTATAAGTTGGATCTGAAAAAGGTAGATCATACGTTTCTCCGCTTTTGTCGTTGATGATTTTGATTTGTAAAAGTCCTTGCTCTCTTTCTTCCAAAACAAGATAATCTTTGAAAATTTCAAAGCCTTCCAATAAAACCTCTGCACGATGAGGGATTACATCAACCCAATTTTCTATGCCACAATTGTTAATTTTGGTTTTTACAATTTTGAAATTGGTGGCGTCGTCTGCATTGGTAATGATGTAAAATTCATCTTCGTAATGCTCCACAGAATATTCCAGATCATCAATTCTTGGCTGTATCACTTTCCATTCTGCAAAAACATTGTCTGAAGGAATAAAATGATGCTCATCAGAAATCGTACTCGAACTCGCCAGAAAAATATATTCTAAAGATTTAGTTTTAAAAACATTGATATCAAAAGTTTCATCTTCTTCATGAAAAATCAATACATCTTCAGAAGGCTCTGTTCCTAATTCATGTCGGTAAACTTTATACGCACGAAGACTTTCATCTTTTCTGATATAAAAAATGTGCTTGTTATCATTTGCCCAAACTGCCTTTCCTGTCGTGTTTTCTATTTTGTCTGAAAGAATTTCACCTGTTTTTAAATTTTTAAAATTTAAGCTGTAGATCCTTCTTCCTACATTATCTTCCGAGAAAGAAACCAACTCGTTATCAGGACTCACTGCAACATTGGCAACCTCAAAAAACTCCTGACCTTCTGCAAGAATATTGACATCCAGAATGATTTCTTCAGGATTTTCCATTGTTTGAAATCTTCTGCAGAAAATAGGATATTCTTTTCCTTCTTCATAACGCACGATGTACCAATATTCATTAAAAAAATAGGGCAAAGACTCGTCGTCTTTTTTATAACGTGCTTTCATTTCCTCGTAAAGTTCTTCCTGAAAAGCTTCAGTTTCTTTCATCATCGCTTCTTCGTAAGCATTTTCTTCTTCTAGATATTTGACGACTTCAGGGTTTTCTCGGTCATTCATCCAGAAATAATGATCAGTTCTTTTATCGCCGTGAATTTCGAGTATATTTTCTATTTTTTTTGCTTGGGGAGCTTTCATCTGAATATTGTACTATTTAATTGAATCTTTTCGTGTTAAATTGTATACTAAAATTGTGCTTAAAAACGAAATTGTATTCAATATTAATTTTTGTTCAAATTTAATTAAAAAAAAGCCATCTTTCCTTTAAACGAAAAGACGGCTGTATGGTATAAAGTTTTAAAAACTATTTGTGTAAACTTTTGATGAATTTTTCAAGTGCCATCGTCATTGATGGTGTTTCCTTTGTAGGAGCCATCAGATCTATTTTCAAGCCTGCTTCTTCTGCTGCTGCTGAAGTGGTAGGTCCGAAAACTCCAATTTTTGTGTCTTCCTGCTTAAAGTCGGGAAAGTTTTGCTGTAAAGATTTAATTCCTTGCGGGCTGAAAAAAATCAACATATCATAATCCTTAATATTGATATCTGTCAAATCGCTGCAAACCGTTCTGTACATGATTGCTCTCGTCCATTGAATATTGGCAGAATCCAAAGTTTTTGGAATATCCGCACTCAGAACATCAGACGAAGGAAGCAAATATTTTTCAGAAGGAAACTTCTTAAACAAAGGCAGAAGATCTGTAAAGTTTTTCTCACCAAAGCTGATTTTTCTCTTTCTGTAAATGATATGTTTTTGAAGATAATTGGCGATTGCTTCAGATTGGCAGATATATCTCATGGTATCCGGAACTGAAAATCTCATTTCCTCCGCAAGTCTGAAATAATGGTCAATCGCATTTTTACTGGTAAAAATAATACCGGTATACTGGGTCAGATCTATCTTCTGAGTTCGCAATTCTTTGTTGTCAACTCCTGCGACATGGATAAAAGGACGGAAATCAATCTTTATTTTTTCCTTCTTTGCGATTTCCAAATAGGGAGAAGATTCACTAGGCGCTGGTTGAGAAACCAATATAGACTTTATTCTCATCTTGTACTTCTATTAAATAAATAATAACTTCCATAGCCACAATAAAGGTGCTATTTGAAGCGTGCAAATATACAAAAATTTATAATACCATTTTTGAGGTAATATATTGTTCCTGTGAAATAAATAGAAAAAAACTTTGAATATGAATACAAATGTGAAAAAATAGAAATAGTACAAAAACGCCTCACTTCTGTTAATAGGGAAATAATAGTGGGTAATACAGAGAATAATCACCAAAATAGATAGTACGAAGTAAAATTTGGTAGAGGTAAAATAAAAAATATTCCATTTTTTACCATCGCCTATACTTTGGTAAAATAAAAATCCTAACGCAGTCCGCAGAAAATAAAATAAAGAAACTGCGGTGAGGCAAAACCCAAATTTATTCATCTGGTATCCAAAAACATTCAATTTTGCCACATATTCAGGAACCACCGGTATATATTGGGATAGTAATACAGCTAAACTTAGTATGATTACACAGGAAGTAATCATCCAGCTCGGCAGATTGTTGCTTGAATCAAAGTACTTCTGAAGAAGAAAATCTTTGAGGTTGGCTTCCCGCTCTACGACATTCATCATAAAAATATATAAGAAAAGGCATCCTATGAGTATAAAAACTACCCAATCATTATTTTCAGGTATTCTTATTTGGTTGGTAAAATTTTGGGATTGTGGCAACGGAATATTTTTTTGCAAAATTATAGATTATTTTGTATAAAATAAAAAGCTTAAATAACTTATCTTTGCCAATTGAAATGAAAAAACTTGTCATCATTCCAACATACAACGAAAAGGAGAATATCGAAAAGATAATTTCTGCTGTTTTTGCTTTGGAGCAAGAGTTTCATATTTTGGTAGTAGATGATTCTTCGCCAGATAAAACCTCGGATATCGTTAAAGAATTACAGAAAAAATTTCCTCACACACTTCATCTGTCAATAAGACACATTAAAGATGGGTTGGGAAAAGCCTACATCCACGGTTTCAAATGGGCGCTTCAAAATAATTACGACTACATTTTTGAGATGGATGCCGATTTTTCTCATAATCCCAACGATTTACCTCTACTTTTTGATGCTTGCCTGAATGCCGATATGGCAGTCGGTTCTCGTTATTCTACAGGTGTGAATGTTGTCAATTGGCCAATGGGGAGAGTTTTGTTGTCTTATTTTGCTTCGAAATATGTGAGATTTATCTTAGGACTTTCCATTCACGATACCACTGCCGGTTTTGTTTGCTTTTCGAGAAAAGTTTTAGAAGAAATCGGTTTAGATAATGTGAAACTGAAAGGGTATGGTTTTCAGATCGAAATGAAATTCAGAACTTTTAAGAAAGGTTTTAAAATTGTTGAAGTCCCGATTATCTTTACCAATAGAGAATTAGGAGAAAGCAAAATGAACGGCGGTATCATTCACGAAGCTGTTTTTGGTGTTTTAAATTTAAAATGGAAATCAATAATCAATAAATTATGAAAAGACTGGGTGTGCTTTTTATTTTTCTGTTTTTGGTTTCTTGTACCGAATATATTGACAAGCCAAAAAATCTTTTAGACAAAAGTACAATGTCTGAGATCATGGCAGATTTGGCGATAAACGATCAGGTTACCAACACGTATCAGAATAAAAATTTAGAAAGCGGAACGAGATATATCCTTAAGAATCATAATGTAAAGGCAGACGATTTTGTTGAAAGCTATAAATATTATGTAGCAAAAGGAAAAATGAATAAAATTGTGGATAATGCTCAGGAAATTCTTTTAGATAAAGATCCTAAGGCAAAAGATTTTGTGGAAGGTAAATTTAAACCCAACACCAATCTCCCCAAATTAGTAAGATAAATATGCAGCAATTTTTTAAGATAGAAAAAACTTCGCAGGGAAAAGCAAGAGCAGGAGAATTGGTAACAGCTCATGGTGTGGTGCAAACTCCGATTTTCATGCCGGTAGGAACTGTCGCCAGTGTAAAAACTGTACACCAGAGAGAGTTAAAAGATGATATCAAAGCTCAGATTATTCTGGGGAATACCTATCATTTATATCTTCGTCCGGGTATGGATGTGATGCAGGAAGCAGGAGGTTTGCATAAATTTATGAACTGGGATCTTCCAATTCTTACCGATTCCGGTGGTTTTCAGGTTTTTTCGCTTTCGGGAACGAGAAAAATGTCTGAAGAAGGAGTGAAATTCAAATCTCATATCGACGGAAGCGTACATTTATTCACCCCGGAAAAATCGATGGAAATCCAGAGACAGATCGGGGCAGATATTTTCATGGCATTTGACGAATGTGTTGCTTATCCTGCACATTATAATCAGGTGAAAAAGTCTATGGATATGACTCATCGCTGGTTAAAAAGATGCATGGATTGGAATGAAAAAAATCCTGAATTATACGGCTACAAGCAAAGGTTTTTCCCAATCGTTCAGGGTTCAACGTATTCAGATTTAAGAAAAATTTCAGCGGAAGTCATTGCAGAAGCAGGTGCAGAGGGAAATGCCATTGGCGGACTGTCTGTAGGTGAACCGGAAGATGAACTCTACAGAATCACCGATGAGGTTACCGATATTTTACCGAAAGAGAAACCAAGATACTTAATGGGAGTAGGAACTCCATGGAATATTCTGGAGTCTATCGGTTTGGGAATCGACATGATGGATTGTGTAATGCCTACAAGAAACGCACGAAACGGAATGCTTTTTACATGGCAAGGTGTTGTGAATCTTAAAAACGAAAAATGGAAGAAAGATTTTTCTCCTTTAGACGAGTTTGGGACAAGTTTTGTAGATCAGGAATATTCTAAAGCGTATGTGCGTCATTTATTTGTTTCAAAAGAATATCTGGCAAAGCAGATTGCATCGATTCATAATCTGGCTTTTTACTTAGATTTGGTAAAAGTTGCGAGAGAACATATTATAGCAGGAGATTTCTATGAATGGAAAAATTCTGTAGTTCCTGTGTTAAGACAAAGACTTTAAAATTATTTGATGTTTAAAATTGTAGACGGATATATCATAAAAAAATACCTTGGAACCTTTGGTTTCATGTTGATATTGCTGTCTATAGTTGTTTTGGTTATCGACGTTCAGCAGAAAATTCCCAGAATTGAAAATGCAACCGCAATTGACCCAAAACTAAATCTTACTTATTTCCTAATCCATTTTTATCCGTTTTGGATTATTAATCTTGTTGTTACTTTCTTAGCGATTCTGGTGTTTATCTCTGTGATCTATTTTACCTCGAGAATGGCAAATAACACGGAGATTGTAGCAATTATAAGTAGTGGAGCAAGTTTTCACAGATTTGCAAAGCCTTATTTTTTAACATCCCTTTTTATTGCTTTGCTCTCACTCATTGTGAATCATTTCGTTTTACCTTGGGCAAATATCAAGAAAAATGCGCTCGAAGCTTACACCTATAATCAAACCAATAAAGATAAAATTCTCGGGACAGCTCCCGTTTCGGCTCAGTTAAGCAAGACGGAATATATTTTTGTCAACTCCTGGAACAAAAAAGACAATAGAGGTTACGGTTTTGTCTACCAAAAGTTTGATAAAAATCGTAAAATGACCTATGAGTTAAAGGCAAATGATGCGTATTGGGATCGGTCCAAAAAACAGTTTGTACTCAATAGTTATCTTGAAAAAACGATCAATACTAATGATTCAGAAAAATTGGGACAGGGCTTTGAATTAAGAAAAAGTTATGGGCAAGCGCCTGAAGAATTGTTTCCAAATGAACTTTTGGGTCAGAATAAAACCACTCCCGAACTCATAAAATTTATTGAAAGAGAAAAAGAAAAAGGAAACAGCAACTTAAATGCTCACCTGAATGAGTTTCATCAAAGAACCTCAATGCCTGTTTCAATTATTATACTTACTTTTTTAGCACTTTCCCTTTCATCCCAAAAGAAAAGAGGCGGTTTAGGAATCAATCTGGCGATAGGAATTTCTCTGGCATTTGTGTTTGTTTTCTCTTTTGAAGCATTAAAAGTTGTCTCAGAGAATAAAGTCTTGTCTCCCGCATTATCAATGTGGATGCCCAATATTATATTTTTCCCTTTGACTTTGGTATTGTACATTAGAAGAGCCAATCAATAAAGAAGTTTTATTTCTTTGTGGTAAAAAGACCGAAATTCGTTTTCAAATTCAATCCAGATTTCACCTTTTTCGTCAGCTTTTTTGATGATGCCATTTTGTCGCTTTCCGTCAATTTCAAATACGGAAATTTCATCTTTTCTGAATAAATTGATATTAAAATTTTCTAAAATTTCGTTTTCAGAAGCCAGGTTTTTAAATTTCTCGACTAAGAAGTGATGGAGATTTCTCGTGAAATTTTGCAGGTCTAATTGTTCTCCGGTTTGCGTAAAGAATGATCCTGCATTAGATATTTCATTAAATTTTTCCTGAAGAATATTGATTCCTGCTCCGATGATGAAATAGTTTTCCCCGTTGAATTTTTTCTTCTCAATCAAAATTCCAACTACTTTTTTGTTTGCGAGGATGATGTCATTTGGCCACTTTATTTTTGCCGGTTTATCAGTCAGTTTGGCAAGAAATTCTCGTATTGTAGTTGCGGTATAGTAATTGAACAAAAAATCACTGAGCGTTATGTTTTTAGTTTTTACGGCAATTGTGTACGCAAGATTCTGCTCAGCCTGCGAACTCCAAATATTTCCATACTGACCTCTTCCTTTTGTCTGATTAAAAGTATAGAGCCCGACAAAATCTGAATGTGGATAAAGTAAAACCCGAGATATTTCGTCATTAGTAGAAGAACACTCTTTTTGATAAAACAGTTCGCTCATTTAAGAAAACTTTAAGACATTTAAAGCCCTAAAAGTAAGGCTAAAGTAAAAGAAAAACAATAAATTTGCAGATTATAGATATTTTAATGAACAAAACAGTAGAAAAGCAAGCGCTAATAGATAAAATTGTAGAAGCTATACAGGATGTAAAAGGAGAAGACATTATGATTTTCGACCTTTCAAAAATTGAAAATTCAGTAGCAGAAACCTTTATAATATGTAGTGGAAACTCAAATACACAAGTTTCAGCATTAGCTGGAAGTGTAGAAAAAAAAGTAAGAAACGATCTTCAGGACAGACCTTGGCATGTTGAGGGTACAGAAAACTCAATGTGGGTCTTGGTGGATTATGTAACGGTTGTCGTGCATATCTTCCAGAAAGAAACTCGTCAGTATTACGACATAGAAGAACTTTGGGGTGATGCGAAAATCACCAAAATTGAAAGTGAAGTATAAAAATTTTAAAAGTATTAAATGAATAATAAAGGATTTAACTGGTTTTTTCCAATCGCAATAATTGCCCTTTTGTTATTTTTTGGCTCAAACTTTTTGGGTGATAATAATGCAAAAACAATTGACGAAGATGCTTTCTTCAGAGAAATGCAGACTGGAAAAATTCAGAATGTAGTAATTGACAAACAAGCGCAGAAAGCTGAGGTATTTTTGACAAAGGCTGCACAAACGGCAACCGTAAAGAAAGACGATAAAGCAAATCCTTTTTCAAATTTAGGAATGTCTTCAAAAGCTGATTACAGTCTGAAATATGGAGATTTACAACTTTTCTTAGAAAAATTTGATACCATCAAAAAAGATAATCCGGCTATAAAAACTTCCAAAGATTACGCTGAAGGTAAAAGTCCGTTTACGGAAATTCTTTTCTCAGCCTTAATTTGGATTGCTATTTTAGGATTATTCTACTTCATTCTTTTCAGAAAGATGGGGAACGGTGGTGGTCCGGGCGGACAGATATTCTCAATCGGAAAATCTAAAGCTAAACTTTTCGACGAAAAAGAAAAAATTCAAACAACATTTAAAGATGTTGCAGGATTAGAAGGGGCTAAAGAAGAAGTACAGGAAGTTGTAGATTTCCTGAAAAATTCTGAAAAATACACCAAGTTAGGAGGTAAAATTCCTAAAGGAGTACTTTTGGTAGGCCCTCCGGGAACAGGTAAAACCTTACTGGCGAAAGCTGTTGCAGGGGAAGCTAAAGTTCCGTTCTTCTCACTTTCAGGTTCAGATTTTGTTGAAATGTTTGTTGGGGTAGGAGCATCAAGAGTAAGAGATTTATTTGCTCAGGCAAAAGCAAAATCTCCGGCAATTATTTTTATTGATGAGATCGATGCGATCGGACGTGCAAGAGGAAAAAACAATTTCTCCGGCGGTAACGACGAAAGAGAAAATACATTGAACCAATTGCTAACTGAGATGGACGGTTTCGGAACCGATGTCAATGTTATCGTAATGGCAGCTACCAACAGAGCTGATATTTTGGATAAAGCATTAATGAGAGCAGGTCGTTTTGACCGTTCGGTTTATGTGGATCTACCGGAATTACATGAGAGAAGAGAAATATTTGATGTTCATTTAAAGAAAATCAAATTAGACGATACCGTAGACCGTGATTTCCTGGCAAAGCAAACTCCGGGTTTCAGTGGAGCAGATATTGCAAATGTTTGTAACGAAGCAGCCTTAATTGCAGCTAGAAATAGTCATGAGTCTGTAAACAAACAGGATTTCTTAGACGCTGTTGACAGAATCATTGGCGGTCTTGAAAAGAAAAACATGGCAATCAAGCCTTCTGAAAAGAAAAGAGTGGCATTCCACGAAGCGGGTCACGCAACAATTTCCTGGTTGGTAGAGCACGCTTCACCATTATTGAAAGTGACGATTGTACCGAGAGGACGTTCTTTAGGTGCAGCCTGGTATCTTCCGGAAGAAAGACAGTTGACGACTACCGAACAAATGTTGGACGAAATGTGTGCTACCTTAGGCGGTAGAGCAGCAGAACAGGTGATCTTTAATAATATTTCTACAGGTGCGCTTTCAGATTTAGAAACGGTTACCAAAAGAGCTCAGGCGATGGTTACGATCTACGGATTGAGCCCGACTATTGGTAATATTTCGTATTACGACAGTTCGGGTCAGTCAGAATATAATTTTGGAAAACCTTATTCTGAAGCTACTGCTTCTAAAATTGATGCCGAAATCAAATCGATTATCGAAAATCAGTACGAAAGAGCAGTTAGAATTTTAAGTGAAAATAAAGATAAACTGAATGCTTTGGCGAAAAAACTTCTGGAAAAAGAAGTAATATTCCGAGAAGATCTTGAAGAAATATTCGGTCAGAGAGCATGGGATCCTGAATTGACGGAGAGACCAGTGACGAATACGATTATTCCGATACACGAAAAAGTAGAAGAAGGCGAGATTCAGGCACCGGAAAGCCCCACTCAGCTTTAAAATATTTATATTCAATTGAATACAGCCCGGTGATTGTAAAATTGCCGGGTTTTTTCATTTTAAACCGATATTATTAGAAGCAATTCTAATTAATTTTCTATTTTTGTATCAAGTTGACTAAAATACATTAAGTTGAGTTTATTTAAGAGAATTGTAAGCAAACTAACCAATCAGCCCGAGGATGATGACAGACAAAGTCTGGAAAAGCTGGGAGATTCGCTGAAAAATGCTGATCTCGATTATAAGTTTGCCCAATTGTTTACACATTCCGGAGGTTTTTTTAATTATTGTGCCGATGAAGCTGAAGCTTTGCAGACCTTAAACCAAATCTTAAAGATTGAGGGTGTGAATTCTGTATTTTGCTGTGACAAAGATTTGCAAAATTTTTTAAATGTTCTGAAGATTTCCCATACTCCACAACTTGAAGTATCTAATGATGCTGCATTCATTACCTGTGAATATCTTATTGCATATGATGGCAGAATTATGCTTTCACACAATAATATCCTTCATTATCATTCTTCAAGATTGCCGTCAAAAATTGTTGTGATGGCCAATGTTTCTCAGATCGTGAATAATCTGAATGATGCAATGGGAAAAATAAAACGCACCGGAAACATTAAAAATCTTACCTCAATCAGCGGGAATCATTCTAAACTGGATGCTGCTGCAAATAATAATACCAAGCTGTTTCTGCTTTTATTGGAAGACTAGAAACAATTTAAACTTTAAATTTTGGACAAAAATCTTATTCAGAGAACCATATCGGGGATTGTTTACATTGCAGTCATTATTCTTTGTACTACACCTTTAGGAGCACAACTTTTAGATAATATTTCTCCGGGTCTTGTAAAACAACAATATCTGTACTACGGATTGATCACATTTCTTTTACTGGTGGGAACTTGGGAATGTATTAAGATCATGAAGTTTGGTGAAGGATATGAAAAATGGGTAGTGTTACCTGTCGTTTTGATTATTTTCTATATGTTTTCGAAGCGATTTTTTTATCACGATTTTTACTTCAATTTCAGGCTTACCGAAATTCTTGCTTTGGCATTAATTGTAATTGCGATTGTTACATTATTCAAATTTACAAGCGAACTTTACTTTGACAGCGGAAAATTGATATTTACGGTAATATACGTTGCATTGCCTTTTTCTTTTGCTTTAGGTTTGCCAAAGTTTCATTCGTTTGATAACAGTTTTTCGCTTGAAGTTATTTTCTTATTTATCTTGATCTGGAGCAGTGATACTTTCGCTTATATAGTAGGAAGGTCAATCGGGAAACATAAAATGGCTCCTAAAATTTCACCTAAAAAAACATGGGAAGGGTATGCAGGTGGAGTAGTTCTTACCTTAATTCTTTCTTATTTTGTTGAAATGTATCAGCCACAGCTTCGAGGAAACTGGATGGTTGTGGGCTTTTTGATTGCAGCATTTGCACCTCTCGGGGATTTAGTAGAAAGTCAATTGAAAAGAACTTTCGGCGCTAAAGACAGCGGAAATATTATTCCGGGACATGGTGGTGTATTAGACAGGCTTGATAGTTTTTTAGTATGTGTTCCTGTTGTATATTTGTACTTTATTTTAGAAAAATTTATTTAAACTTAAATATTATCTTTGCATTCGCAGAATATAAAGTTTAAAACATACAATTAGATATATCCATTTATGAAATTACATAAAGAATCGAAAGGTACCATTGTAGTTGCCAGTTTACTGTTTGCGATCATTGCTGCCTTATCCATTTATTTTCTGGAAATGTATTCGTTACTGATCATTCTCCCTTTACTCATTGTTTACGGTCTGGTTTTTTGGTTCTTCAGAGTTCCCAATCGTGATATTTTAGATCATACAGAAAATGTAATTGCACCAGTAGACGGAAAAGTAGTGATGATCAAAGAAGTAGAGGAAACTGAGTTTTTAAAGGAAAAAGCCATTCAGGTTTCTATCTTTATGTCACCTTTAAATGTACATATCTGTCGTTTTCCGGTCTCAGGAAATGTAATTTACAAAAAATATCACCCAGGAAAATATCTGGTTGCATGGCACGAAAAATCTTCTACAGAGAACGAAAGAACGACCGTTGCAGTAGAAAGCATGACCCATCATAAAGTGGTTTTCAGACAGATTGCAGGTTATGTAGCGAGAAGGATTGTTTTCTATTGTAAAGAAGGCGATCTGGCAAAAGCAGGGCATGAGTTCGGATTTATCAAATTTGGTTCAAGAATGGATATTTTCCTGCCTTTAGATACCGAGATTATCTGCAAAATAGGCGATAAAACCAAAGGTGGAATCGATGTGATCGCCAGAATGAAAGATTAATAAAAAATGTAAAATATAATTTATAAAAGAGAAAACATCAACGTTTTCTCTTTTTTTCGTTTAAATATTAAAATTTTTTTAAGTAATAGATGATTTGGAATAATTTATTTATTTTGAATTTTTTATGTTTTTATTCTTGTTTATTTGGTGTTTTTGTTAGATATTTGACAAAAATATTACAAATTTAGTGTATATGAAAAAATTATTACTTTCTATTTTATTATTCTTATCATTTTTAATTACACAAGCACAAACTACAGTCAATGTTTTTTCTCAAATAGTGTTTTATGATGGTTATGCAGGCAACGTTACCAACCCGGTTCCTTCAAATACAATAAGGCTTGCCAATTACAGATATGCTAAAAAGCTGACGGATAATGAACTGAATTCTTTTCAAAATAAAATTCAGCTGAATGTAACGATCGGAGCGTTGTGTGATAATTATGACAGAATTGGTGGAATACATATCGCTTTAGTTCCGAAAAACCAAACGACTTATACGCTCAATGATCCTGCCGTAAAAAGATTTGAAATTGGAAGATATATAACGCCATTCATGAACAAAAACATTTCTCCTACTTCAGTACCATACACCTATGAAGTAGATAATCTGTACTCTGTTTTTAGAAATACTGCTCTTAGGAATATGTATGATATGTGGGTAGAACTTGATGTTTTTGGAGTTCCTTATGCAGCCAATACACAAGTTGCAGGATGCAGCGGCAGAAATGATGTTTTTGAAGGAACGCTTAATTTTGTCACCTACAATGATCCTGCAGTTCCTAATCAATATAATAATCTATTGCCTTTATTAGATTCTAACGAGTTGAATAATTATAATAATACTGATCAAGCAGGAGAAACTGTAAGGCTTGTTAATTTTAATTTAAATCAAAGTACAGGCAATGCCAAATTTTTTATCATTACGACTCCACATGGTGCAAATTCCGGTGGTGAAGAATATGTAAGAAGACAAAACTTAGTGTATTTAGATGATATTTCAATGTTAACATTTACACCCGGTGGTAAATCTTGTGAGCCCTACAGAATGTATAATACTCAGGGTAATGGAATTTATGGTAACTATCCGCAGAGCCCCGCTTGGTGGACTGCTTGGAATAATTGGTGTCCCGGAGACTCTGTTCCTATTAGAAGTTTTACGGCATTATCACTTTCGGGAGGAAATCATACTTTAAAATATGAAGTTCCGACTGCTGTTTTTAACGGACAGGATGGCAGAATTGTACTTTCTATCTACATGCAGAGTAATAATCAGCTTTTGGCGGTGAAAGATGTTTCAACGGTTGATGTCTCTGTTTTTCCGAATCCTACATCAGATTTTGTGAACATCAAATCAGATAAGAAAGTAAAGAATATCATCGTTTATTCTATTGAAGGAAGGAAATTAAGTGAAGTAAAAGATTCAAAAGTTGATCTCACAGCTTATCCATCAGGAACATATTTGCTTGATATTATATTGGAAGGTGGAACTCAGTTTAAACATAAAATTATCAGAAAATAATCATCACATAACTTGAAATAACAAAAGAGAAACATTGATAGGTTTCTCTTTTTTATTTGATGTGAAGTTTGACCTCGTTGATGAGCTCTAAAATAAATCCCAAAGGCAAATCTTCTTTCATGTCAATCAAAAGAATTTTAAACTTCTTTCTGCCTTCAGAAATCAGTTCAGCATGATCTAATCGATCGCCGTGATAAAAGCTGATGTAATGTTTCTTATACTTTTTGCTGTAGTAGAGGTAACACAGCATTTTCTTTTTAAACTTAAAAAAGGGAAGCCCGAAACTTAAAGTTTCAGTGATGTTTTCCGGGTCGGATTCTAAAATTTTCTTTCTTAAAAACAAAAGAGTACTTCTTTCAGGCTCGTCAATTCTGAAGAAGTACTCTTGTATGGGGTTCATTTTAAATTGAATTTAAAAAGATTTAATCAAAATTCTGAAGTTCTACCAGCTTGTGATAGGTTCCTCGTTTTGTCATAAGTTCCTGGTGAGTTCCCTGTTCCACAATATCGCCTTTTTCCATTACAACGATCCAGTCGGCTTTTTGAATGGTAGAAAGTCTGTGAGCAATCACTAAAGACGTTCTGTTTTCCATCATCTTCTCAAGCGCATCCTGTACAAATTTTTCAGACTCTGTATCTAAAGCGGAGGTAGCTTCGTCCAAAATCATAATCGGTGGGTTTTTAAGAACTGCTCGTGCAATAGAAACCCTTTGTTTTTGGCCACCGGAAAGTTTTCCTCCATCATCTCCGATATTGGTGTCGTAACCGTTCGGAAGTTGAGAAATGAATAAATCTGCATTGGCAATTTTGGCTGCAGCGATGACTTCGTCTTTCGTGGCTTCTGGTTTACCCATCAGAATATTGTTATAAACCGTATCGTTGAACAGAACTGATTCCTGAGTAACCATACCCAAAAGCTTCCTGTATTCTACGAGCTTTAAATGTTTGATGTTGGTTTCGTCAATCAAAATTTCGCCTTCAGAAACATCGTAAAATCGTGCTAAAAGATTGGCGATAGTTGTTTTTCCGCTTCCACTTTGCCCCACGAGTGCAACTGTTTTCCCTTTCGGAATAGTCAGATTAAAGTTTTTAAGAATTAAATTAGATTTATCGTAGTAAAAACCAATGTTTTTGAACTGAATATGAGCTTCAAGATTAGAAATTGAAACCGGTTCTGCAGCTTCTTCTATTTTCACATCAGCATCCAGAATTTCCAATACTCTGATGAGAGAAGCTTCGCCTTTCTGTACATTAGAGATAGAACTTGCCAAACTTTTAACTGGCGGTAAAATCTGGAAGAAAATACCCAGGAATACAAGGAAATCAGCAGGAGAAATGTTTTGTTCTACAATGATTTGTTTTCCGCCATACCACGCAATAATTAAGAAAGTAACAGATCCTAAAAACTCACTCATGGGCGATGCTAATTCCTTTTTTCTGCCTAATCTTATTGAACTGTTAATCCATTTCTGCATCGACTGCATAAAACGGTTGTTCATTATTTTTTCTGCATTAAAAATCTTAATGACTTTATTCGATTTTAAGGTTTCATCGACGATAGAAAAGATATTTCCCATCTCGTTCTGAGCTTCGTGAGAATCTTTTTTAAGGCTTTTTCCAATAAGGGCAATCATTGTTCCCATGATTGGTAAAACTAATAATGAAAAGAGCGTCATTTCCGGGCTTAAAAAGAATAAAGTAATCAATGTGCTGATAAGCATAAAAGGTGCATTGATAAGATCTACCAAACTTCCCAAGATACTGCCTTCTACATCACCAACATCATTTGACATCCGTGACATCATATCTCCTTTTCTGCTTTCTGTAAAGAATGATACAGGAAGAGAAAGAATTTTTCGGTACATCGCACCACGAAGGTCTTTGGTAACACCTACCCGGTAATTGATCAGTAAAAAAGAACCTAAATAACGGAAAACATTTCTTAGTAAAAACATGAATGCAGTGATGATACACAGCCATGCCAATACTTTTAAAGAACCATATTCAGTAACCAGAACTCTGAACATAGTAATTAGAGTATTCTTTTAAATAGGTGAAGAAATCTATGATGTCTCCCGAGTAAACGGGCGCAGATTCGTATTTTTCTGGTTTAATAGTTCCAAAAAGCATTCCTAAAACCGGAAGAATCGTCCCTAAAGAAGCAATCTGAAAAGCAGAATACATAAGGTTAAAAAACAAACTCCCGTAAATGTATTTTTGATGCGGTTTGGCAAATTTCAGTATTTTTTTATATTCGTTCATTCAATATAATTGGATAGCAAAATTAATTAAAATATAATGATAAGACGGTTTTAATTGAATTTTACTTTATCGTTATACTTTGGATTAAAGTTTTTTGGGTTTAATTTTTCCAGAGTTTTCCCGAAATTATTAATAAGCTGTGTCATATTTTCAAAATCCACCACATTAATATCGTCGTTTACCTGGTGATAATGTTTAATTTTGCTCATATCTGCAGTAGAAATAGAATGAGCGATGATTTTTTTCTTCACAAAACTTACGTTATCTGATCTGTAAAATAACTGCTCTGAAGCGTAAGGATCGGGGTAGATTTTTAGATCATTTACTGCATTTTCATTAAATAATTCGTCAAGGTCAGAAAATTCATCTCCTGTGATAAATACTGCATTTTTACCAAATTCAGATTCAGTTGCTACCATTTCAAAATTAAAAAGAGCAGAAAGATTTTGATATATTTTGTCTAAATTTTTATCTTCTGATATGGCTGTTGATCCCAACATACCTTTTTCTTCACCGTTGAATGCCATGAAAAGCATTGAGAATTCCGGTTTTTTGTTTTTGAAATAATCTGCGACGCCTACCAATGTTGTAATTCCGCTTGCATCGTCGTCTGCACCATTGTAAATAGTATCATCGCCTTCTTTTTTGCTCACTCCAATATGATCAAAATGTCCAGAAAAGCCTAAGGTTTTTTCAGATTTACCCTTTTTGATTCCGCAAACATTGTAAGCTATTTTTCCTTTATAATTGAATGGAACGAGGTAAGAATTTCCCGTACAGTATTCTAAATTGTTTTCTTTAAAAAGTTGAGCGATATACTTTGCCGCATTGTCGTTTTCAGCAGTTCCGATTTCCCGGCCTTTCATTTCGTCAGAAGCAAGAGTTGATATGACGGTTTTGATTCTTTCGGTAGAAACTTCCTGTGCAAAAGCAGTTGCAGAGAAAAGAGACAGCATAAGATAAGTGAGTTTTTTCATGTTAAATATTTATTTTAAATGGATATGTCGAAGTTTTTAATGAATTGTTGCATCATACTTTGTCAAATAACAATCATGTGATCTTGGCAAATTTAAATAAAAACTCTGCATCTGTACGAATCTGTTGTATAAGTAAAAAAAACAGCTCCCAAAGGAAGCTGTTCTTACTCAAAAAAAATCATTGTTAAGTTATCGAAGTCTGTCTACAGATTTTACGAGCCTCTCATCTTTTTTGATAAATAAGTTTGCCAAAAACAAACAGATTACCGCAATCAATGGGAAAACCGGCTCAATACCCTTCTCAGGAAAATCTATTCCTCCGGATAAGTTTTGCACCCAGTACAACAATATACCAATCAACAAAGCGTTTATAATGATGCTGATGGTATTCAGCATGATTTGTCTTTTTCTGTTTTTAAAGCTAAACAAACTAAATGCGCCTACCAAAACCAAAACAATTGATAGGATGCTGATTATCGGAGTCTTTCCGAAAACTTCTACATCCTGTCCTGTAATATATAGGAAAGCTGCCGCTAAAACCGACAGTAAAATCCAAATAGTCTGTATTCTTTGTAACATAGAATTTTAAATTCAGATGCAAAAATAACATAAATTTTGCACAATTCAAAAATAAGTGTAGATTTGCAATATACAATGTACTTGAAAACAAAAGTCACCGGACTTACTTTTCTTACTCACAACTAATTACATTTTTTACTTTATATATGTTTAACATAGAAACGTTAAGGTCAAAATCCGTAACGGAATTGGCTAAAATTCTAAAAGATTTAGGCGTTAAGGTTGCAAGAAACAGCACAGATAATGATAAAATATTCGCTGTTCTTGATTTTCAGGCTTCTAACCCTAAAGTTGCAAAAGATTACTTCAATACCACAGAAAGTAACACAGAACCTGAAGAGAAACCTGCCACAGCAGAAAAAACAGTGAAAGCTGCACCTAAAAAATCTGCTCCCAAAAAGGCACCGAGACCAAAAGCTGCTGCCGAAAATCCAGCAGAAGCAGAACCTGCGAAAAAAGACGAGCCAGCTGAAGAAAAGCCAGCTGCTGCAGAAGCGGCGATTCAGGAAGATGCAAAAGAGCAGACCGAAGAAAGGCCTTTGAACAATGCATCAAAACAAAAAAGAAAAAGAGTAGCTCCTGCTAATAATCCTGAAAATCAGGTTCAGGAAAAAGTAGAAACTCAGGCAAATACAGATTCTCAAGCTGAAGCTGCAACTCCGGCTCCGACACAGGCGAGAGAAGAAAGACCTAAAAGACCACAACAACAAGGTCAGAATCCTAATCAAAAAGGACCAAACCAACCGCAGCAAAACGGTGGGAACCCTCAAAACAGGAATCAGAATAATAATCAGAATCCTAACCAAAACAATAATCAGAATCCCAATCAAAACCAGAATTCTAATCCTAATCAAAACCAAAACCCTAATCAGAATCAGAACAGAAATTCTGAAAGACAGGAAGAGAATGAATCCAGAAAAGAATTCAATTTCGACGGAATGGTTAGTATTGAAGGCGTATTAGAAATATTACCTGATAACTATGGTTTCCTGAGGTCTTCAGATTTCAGTTATATTTCATCTCCGGACGATGTGTATGTTTCTACTGCACAAATCAGGAATTTTGGGTTAAAAACAGGGGATACGGTAAGAGGTATTGTGCGTTTGCCGAAAGAAGGTGAAAAATATTTTTCTTTATTAAAGCCGGTTGAAGTTAACGGGCGTGATTTGGCATTCATTAAAGATCGTGTCGCTTTTGAATATTTAACTCCGCTTTTCCCTGAAGAGAAATTTAATCTTTCTGGAGATAATTCTACGATGTCTACAAGAATCGTTGATTTATTTGCGCCAATCGGAAAAGGTCAGAGAGCAATGATCGTTGCCCAGCCAAAAACCGGTAAAACAATGTTGCTGAAAGATATTGCCAATTCTATCGCAGCCAATCACCCTGAAGTTTATATGATGGTACTTTTGATTGACGAACGTCCTGAAGAGGTTACCGATATGGAAAGAAGTGTAAATGCAGAAGTAATCGCTTCTACATTTGATGAAGCAGCAGATAAGCACGTGAAAGTTGCCAACCTTGTTTTGGCTAAAGCCCAGAGAATGGTAGAATGCGGTCACGATGTGGTTATTTTATTAGACTCAATCACCAGATTAGCAAGAGCTTATAATACCGTAACTCCAGCGTCTGGAAAAGTTCTTTCGGGTGGTGTAGATGCAAATGCGTTACACAAACCGAAGAGGTTCTTTGGTGCAGCAAGAAAAATTGAAAACGGCGGATCGCTGACAATTATTGCAACCGCATTGATCGATACAGGTTCTAAAATGGATGAGGTTATTTTTGAAGAATTCAAAGGTACCGGCAACATGGAACTTCAATTAGACAGAAAAATTGCCAACAGAAGAATTTATCCTGCTATTGATTTGGTGTCTTCCAGTACAAGGAGAGATGATTTATTGCTGGATGAGGTAACTTCACAGAGAATGTGGATTTTCAGAAAATATCTTTCAGAAATGAATCCTGTCGAAGCCATGGAATTTGTAAATAAAAATATCAGAGGTACTCTGAACAACGAAGAATTTTTAATGTCTATGAATAGATAGATATATTAATATTGTTTAAACGAAGCACAGATTTTGGTCTGTGCTTTTTTATTTGGTGTAAATCTAAAATTCCTAATTATTTATCAATGTTAAAGATTTATTAAAATAATCTGTAATTGTTGATATTGGCTTAAATATTGGCTAAATTTACCTATTAACATTAAAAATTAAATTTATGTCATTTGAATTACCAAAATTAGGATACTCTTACGATGCTCTTGAGCCAACGATTGATGCAAAAACTATGGAAATTCACCATACAAAGCACCATCAAGCATATATCGATAATTTAAATAAAGCGATTGAAGGAACTGATCTTGCAGAATTGTCAATTGAAGATATCTGTAGAAACGGTGTTGAAAAGCCGGCAGTTAGAAATAATGGAGGTGGTCACTTCAATCACTCTTTATTCTGGGAAATTTTAACTCCAGGCGGAAGCAAAGAGCCAGTGGGAAGTGTAAAAGCTGCTATTGAAAATTACGGTGGCCTTGAAAAATTTAAAAATGATTTTTCTGATGCTGCAAAAACAAGATTTGGCTCGGGTTGGGCTTGGTTGGTGAAAAATGAAGACGGATCTGTATCTGTAACTTCTACTCAAAACCAGGATAATCCATTAATGCCAATTGCAGATTCAAAAGGAACTCCGGTTTTAGGATTAGATGTTTGGGAACATGCTTATTATTTAAACTACCAAAACAGAAGACCTGATTATGTAGCTGCATTCTTTGAAGTAGTCAACTGGGATAAAGTTGAAGAGTTATTTAATAAATAATCAACTTGATTTAGAAATAACAAAAAAGGTTCAGAATTATTCTGAACCTTTTTTGTTATACTTTTTTGATGTACTGTCTTTATTTTACAATCACTTTTTTAGTGGTTATTTTATTATTAACATTAATTTTTAGTAAATAGACAGCTCTTGGTAAGCTTTGCACATTTACTTGAGTTGAGCTTCCTTTCAGAATACTTTTCCCTGAAACATCAAATAATTCCCAAGAAATGATCTTTTCATTTCCTGAATCTATGTTGATGTATGTGGATGTAGGGTTGGGGTGTATTTTAATGTATGACTCAATGGAAGTGCTTTTTGTAATTGTTTTTGATTGTTTTCTTTGAGCTTCTGAAAAACTATTACTTTCATCACAACGGGCAATATATGCATGAAAATTACCAGATTGATGGCTTGTAGCATAAAATCCTGCAGTTCCGTTTGGGGCTGGTTTTAATATTATTTCATATCCTGCTCTAAATTCTACGTTAAGATTAGGGTTTATTAAAGATTCGGAGGTGATGCAGCAACTAGCCTGAAAATTTGTTGATGTTTGAATCGGCTGATTAGTTGTAAAATACCAATCTTCTCTACATGGTGTAGGACAGTTTTTAAAAGAAACATCAGGACCTGGTGGATTAGTGTTATTTGCAATAATAGGTGTTTGTGATACTCCATTAATTGTGTAATTCAAAAGTGCTCTAATGTTAAAATCTGTATTAATGTTGTAACCATTTGGGTAAAAGTTATCATAATTAAGATTGGTAGAAAAAAAACCACTCGGTGCAGATGAATTAATAATGGTACTTACCACATTATTAGAGCTGTCAAGAACTTGTATAGTAACATTTGTAAAAAAAGCATTATTAGGCAAAGAGATATTGCCAGTAATTGGAAGGGGAAAGGTTGGGCAACCCCTAATGATTGGGTTTAAGGAAATATTTGGATTAAATGCAGGTTGATTACATGTAAACCCACAAAAATCATCAAAATATCCATATCCCCAGTGTGCACTTCCACCACAGTCTGCCATGATAATTTGCAGTGTTACAGTCTGTCCCATCAATCCAGATGTGTTTATACGCTCACATAACCAATTGGTATAAAATATCTGAGTGTTCTGTTGATTGATAAAAAATGTATTGCCAGGATTTAGCATTACATTTCGAGTGTAAACAGGAATGTTATTGCTATTTAGTAATCTTACTTGATAATAAGGATTATCTCCGGTAGCAAAATGACTCATGGAATCTCCAAAAACCAAAGCGTATGCAAAGCTGATATTATTTTCATTTACTACAAACTGTCTTGTAAGCATTGATACATCATATTGCCCATTAACACTGTTATTCACCCTAATTGCATATGTTCCGGTATTCACCCTCGCTAGGGCTGAACCAATTAATGGATCTGGAACCGTATTGTCAACCAAAGTAACAAATGATTGGGGTGAGGCTGGAGGAAACATATTGTAAACCGACCAGTTTGGCGGATTGTAAGCTCTAGTTCCCATGCTAAATCCTGCAGTTGTTCCAGTTTCAAAACCACCATTCACACATTGTTGTTTAAGTGTTGTAGCATAAAAATATTTTAATTTCTCTGGGTTTTGTTGAAAAAAAACATCTCTTAATTTTTGTTTTTTTGCGTAAAGTAATGCTTCTTGATAAGAATTCCCCGATAAAGAATTTCCATCTTCATCTTTCATGTTATTTACATTGTTTATTACTTCTGTAAAATCATAAGCATTGATGTTCTGATTAATAAAAACTTGAATTTCATTTTCTATAATCTGCACTTGGTTTAAACGAGTGGTTTCTTCCTGCAAGTATAGCTCTTCATATGATTGTGCAAACGTTTTTAACAAACAGAAAAGCAGAGCAAAAACGATATATATTTTTGTTCTCATAACTTATTTGTTTGTTTATTATTAGAATTCTCAAGCGTCTCAATTCTCTTTTGTTGCTCTTTAATCATCTTATTCTGCTCAATCGTGTAGAGAGTTAATTCTTCGATCTTTTGTAACAACTTAATTTGGAACTCACCCACATTTACACCTTCCTTTTCCATTTCTTTTGCAGAAGCAATTTCTGGTAAATGTTTTTTCTCTTTGATATGTTTTTCAACATCTTCTAATTTTGGGAGATTGTATTTTTCTTCAAATACAAAATCTGCAGTTGGGGTAAGTGTTACTTTTATTTCTTTTGCTTCTAATTTCCCTTGCAGATAAGCATTACCATTAGTATTAATAAAGAATTTTGGATTTGACTCACCTCCTGTAAATATCCTAACACCTTTAAATCCTGCCATCCATAATTCTGCACCAGCTGTCACAGATGCAGCAAGAATACCGTAATGTGGCATGGATACTGTAGAATTAAGTACAGGGACATCAGCTGTCGTAACATCAAATCTAGTATCGTCCTGTAAACTTAAAGCAGAACTCCCAATTGCATAAATGTCACCATTCACGGTTAATCTTCTCGTAGGATTCAATGTATTAATTCCGACATTTCCTGTACGATCTATTCTAATCCTTTCCTGGGTTCCTGTAGATAAACTTACGCCAAAATATCCCGAAAGATTAGTTCCTGGACCTGTACCATTTGAAATTCCTGTAGGATATATTCCTAATAATGATAATCCGTAATTTGAAATGCCATTGGTTTTATCAGTTGTATTAAATCCGACATTTAAAATTGAACTTCCTGTTACACTTATATCTCCCTCAACTTGTAATTTTGATGATGGGTCCGAAACGCCAATCCCAACATTTCCGGTAATAGGATTTGAGGTAACGGGTGCTCCGTTCGGAGAATAAAGTTGTGCAGATAATGTAGCCGAAGCAAAAATCGCTAATGATAAAATTTGTTTTTTCATGGTAAATTTATAATGATTTTATTGTTAATAAATCTAAAGAAAAGAGGCTCTAGCAATTGAGCCTCCTTATATTATTTTACAAGAACTTTTTTGGTGACTTGGTTATTTTTAGTATTTATTTTTAATAAATATGTGGCTCTTGGTAAACTTTGCACATTTACTTGATTAGAAGTTCCTTTCAGAATACTTCTCCCTGAAACATCAAATAATTCCCAAGAAGTGATTTTATCATTTCCTGAATCTATATTGATGTATGTAGATGATGGATTTGGATATATATCAATTTGCTTATCCAAAGTTTTTCTTTCTTCCATATCTAAATCTAAAACCATTTCTTTTTGATTTTGATTATCATTAAAAATTTTAGAAGTAGCATCACCTTCGGTACAACGTGCAATAAAAGCATGATAATTTGCTCTTAATTGAATATGGGTACCAGATAAAAGATTTATAGTTTGTCCTGCTTGCATGGAAATGTTATATCCAGCTCCAACTGTATAAGTATCCAAAGTTGTGATGTTGTCTCCAACTACATAATTGAAATTTGTATTTGGTTCTGATGTCAGTGTTAAACTATCTATACAAGGATAGTAAGTAGACCTATTTTCAGTAATAAGTTGGGAAGGCCATATCTACAAATTCCGTTACCCAGATTTACAGAATTCATTGTTACGCTCATATTCGAACCATATATCTCCGGATTATTTATAATTCCTAAAAAGCTACTACCAAATCTATTTATATAAATATTCCCATATTTATTTCGTTGAAGATTTGTGTAAGTAGCTGATAAAGGTGTTGTTGGGCCATTAAAAATTTGTAAAGAATTCACATTGCCTGTTGAAGAGTTTAGTAAATCCACCGCAAATATTGATGTGTTTGCTAAGAACAAAACTGAACCATGTGTATTAAATTCTGGCAGATAACTTCGAGTTGAATTTACATTTAAAGAATAATTATTGGTCACTAATCCTGTGCTAGAATTGAACGAAACAACTCTGTTAACAAGATTCAAAGTGCTGTTAGGATTTACGCTATCTTGCCAAAGTGATACACAAATATAATGGGAGAAATTTTGATTATTCAATTTTGGAGAAGCTTTTATGCTATAGCCTGCTCGAGCACCTAAATTTCCCGGAAAATTTAGATTGCTAGTAACAGGTACGCCAGAAAATCCCGTATTGTCAATTCGATAGCTAAATAGGTTATTTCCACTAGGAATGAGAACCCAGTAGGTATTGGCATTAGATCCAGCAACAATTGTAACTGCTTCTGAGCGAAAGTTATTCCCAAGATTATCTAAAATTGGAACATTTTTAAAGTTTTGTAAAACTGCACCCAATGGTAACCCGCCAACAACGGGACCAAGTGACATATCTACGATTGAATATGAAATCCATTGAGGAAGAGGATTATTAGGATTATTAAAATTCTCGTCCTCTGGAGTGACAAAAACATAAAATTGATTGCTATTGGCTGGATTTTTTACAATTGCCAACTGTTGCGACGAAGCTCCTCCTGAAAGTCCAGTTCCGTTTAGCATTGGTTGATGCTGTCGATTCCAAATTGTTTGCGAGTTACAGTAAAAAAGCAAATTTCCATTTGTGTCGCTTGCTGTTCCAGAGGCTTCAGACGTATTCATTTGGCTATTGCTCACAGATATAGGCGTAGTTGGATTGGAAAAATTTACAGCAGCTTGATTTCCAAAATACCAATTATCGTTCTCTCCCTGTGCAAAAGTTGTGATAAAAACTAAGTTTAACACAAATGCTAGAAAAATACTTTTCGTTTTCATCGATTATCTGTTTTGTTATTATTAGAATTCATCTTTTTTTTAAGCAATTCTATTTCCTCCTTTTGAATTTTCAGTTGCTTATTTTGCTCAATCGTATAAAGCGTCAATTCTTCGATTTTTTGTAACAACTTAATTTGGAACTCACCCACATTTACCCCTTCTTTTTCCATTTCTTTTGCAGAAGCAATTTCTGGTAAATGTTTTTTCTCTTTGATATGTTTTTCAACATCTTCTAATTTTGGGAGATTGTATTTTTCTTCAAATACAAAATCGGCAGTTGGGGTGAGAGTAACTTTTATTTCTTTAGCTTCTAATTTTCCTTGTAGGGCGGCGTTATCCCCTTTTACTAAAAAGGTATTTCCTACTCTTGTTCCACCAGAAAAATCATTATTATAATTTAATGCTAATACGTTGTTGGTGTCATGTACAATTGCTCTTCCACCTTGTCCATTTTGCTCATATTTCAATTCTAAATCACCAGCTCCGTTATAAAAAAAGTAATTATTATTGCTTCTTACTTTGAAATCTCCGCGAACATCTAAGGTATGTTGTGGGTCTTCTGTATTAATTCCGGTGGCACCAGTGTTTGCAACATATAATGTTCCCCATAATGATTTTAGTTTTACTGAGCCTTGAGTTGTAAAGTTTATACCACCCCACCAATTTGTGTCCAAAACATATCCAGCAGGTGTGAGTGTGTTTGATATACGGTAGTTTTGATGTTCTGATGGATAATCTCTGGCTTGTCTTCCAATTAAATTTGTAAAAAAAGTATTATCATCAAGAGTTTGTTGTGCCTGAAAAGTTATAGATGATAATAAAATTGCTGTTAATAGGATTTTTTTCATAGTTTTTAGTTTTTATTAATTTTAGATTCTAGTTCTTTGATTCTTTTATTCTGTTCAATTGTGTAAAGCGTCAATTCCTCAATTTTTTGTAATAATAAGTTAGTCATTTCACCCACTTTTAGCCCGTTTTCTTTAATTTCCTTAGATGAAGGAATGCTTGGTAGATGATTATTTTCTCTAGTAAATTTTTCAACATCTTCAAGAGTAAGCATTTTGTATTGGGGATTCAAAGCAGAGTTACCGGTATAATACTTTTCAAATACGTAATCCGCAGGAACATTTAAGTCTACCTTTATTTCTTCAGCATGTATTAACCCCTTTACAGTTAGTTTTGAGTCTGGATTTAATGAGCCAATTCCTACATTTCCATTATTAAGTATGGTCATTCTAGGTAAGGAACGTGTGAAAAATCGAATCCCATCATTACCAGAAGCCCAAAGTTCTGCAGAATATGATGTTGTAGGTGCAGCAATTCCATATTGTGCCATTGAGTAAGTAGGTATAGATAATGATGGTATAGTTGTATTGGTGACAGCAAATCTTGCATCATCTCCAAAATTTATAACTGCTGGTCCATCAAGATACATATCTCCATTTGAAATATGTAGTTTTCGCAAAGGATTGTTATGACCAATCGCAATATTCCCGGTTGCCGGATTTGATGTTGTACCACTAATACTTCCTGTTGGAGTATAAATTTGAGCTGATAAAAATGCTGAAGCAAAAATTGCTAATGATAAAAATTGTTTTTTCATAATAATTTTAGATGTTTAGTTGTAGAATAGAGTCAATTTAAGATTACTTTTTTGGTGACTTGTTTGCTTTCAGTGTTTATTTTTAATAAATACGTTGTTCTTGGCAAACTCTGTACATTTATTTGTTTAGAATTTCCTTTTAGAATATTCTTCCCCGATAGGTCATATAGTTTCCAGGCAACAACCTTTTCGTTTCCTGAATCTATATTGATGTATGTAGATGCAGGATTAGGGAATATCTTAACTTCTGAAACTGATAATGATTTTGAAAGGTTTTTACCTTCAATGTCCATTAAAGATTCATTATTCTTAGCGAAATTTTCGATTATTCCGTCACATGGACCAATGTAGGCACGGAATAAGCTGCCTCGAGTAGCTTTTACATGAAAACCCATAAGTAGAGTTACATTTTGACCCGCCTTATAGTTTACAATTAAATCATCATTTATTGCTGAAGATGCAATAATAGATTGACCTGCTTGAAAATTTTGAGAAGCTGTTATCTGTTGTGTAATAGTACGAATATCAGGACAGGTGTTTACATTATTTAAATGTGGAACTAATTGAGGAAATGAATAGCCATTTTTTGTTTGAGTAAGTTGAGGATATATTTCTTCAACAAAAGAATTTATGAAATTATTTGGACTGTTTATAACCTTCCATTCGTAAGAATTATTAAGAATTGTCGATCCGGGAGTACTATCCCATCCAAAATTCACTGCTCTAGTTCCGGTTGTTGGATATCCTATATAGGCTCCAATCGCATAGATTTTTCCGTTTTCTGCTCTTTGTAGTGAAAAACTTCTTCCATATGTGGTACTCGGACTCGTTCCAAAAATACCATCAGCAATTCTGTATTTGTGGAAAGCGGAGGTTGCTGCCGGATTGACGCATAAACATCCATCCCAACTGGTAAAATAAATGATTTCACTATTAGCTGAAAACTCAATGCTATTATTGAAGTCTGAATGGTCTACATATTGTGATTGTGTGATACCAAAACTATTAACAAGAATATTTTGTTGATTCGTAATTGCCCCACTAGTATTATTAAAATCATATAAATAAATACCTTTGTTAGGGTTATTATTTATTCGTGTCACTAATTTTTTGCTATCCGGGGATATTTTAAAGAAATTGCCATAATTTGTTGCTGGGCTTATAACAGGAGTAACGTTTAAGCCAATTGGTGTCAGTCTGTAAGAGAGAAAGTTTCCGTTATTTGCTGTTATAATCCAGTAAGAATTTCCATCGCTCCCAATTGTAGATGTCAATGCATTAGTAGGCGAATTGCTAAATAATATATTTTTTGACGTGACTGCACCCAAACCTCCCGCTAAAGTCATATCAACAATAGCGTATCTCAATCCATAATTGTATGATGTCAGGTCAGAATTAATGCCCTGATCATCAATCTTCTTATTGCCATTAATATAAAAGACATAAAATATAGAATTAGAGCCGGGTAATGGAACTATTATTGAAGATTGATCAGAAGGATTGCCGAAAGTGTTAAAAGAATTGTTATTAATTCCAAAAAGATCATCCCCATTTATCATAACCAGATTATTCCTATTATAAATTTTATAACCATCACTATAAAAAAGTAATTGGCCTGTATTTTTATCACTAATCACAGAACTCGCATATCTTATATATGGATTTATATTTGTAGCATGTGTAAAACCGTTTGGTGTGCTGCTATCAAATTGCCAATTGTTATTTCCAAACCTCCAGTTGTCATTTTCATGTTGTGCAAATGTGAAATTTCCACAAAAACTGATGAAAAGAAAAAGTAAACATATTTTTGTTTTCATAAGTTATTTATTATTGTTATTAAAATTTTCAAGTTTTTCGATTCTTTTCTGCTGTTCTTTAATAAGCCTATTTTGTTCTTTCGTAATCTTATTCTGCTCAATAGTATAAAGCGTCAATTCTTCAATTTTCTGCAGCAATTTAATCTGAAACTCACCCACATTTACACCTTCCTTTTCCATTTGTTTAGCAGAAGCTATTTCCGGTAAATGCTTTTTTTCCTTAATGTGTTTTTCGACATCTTCTAATTTTGGAAGATTGTATTTTTTTTCAAACACAAAATCGGCTGTTGGGGTAAGGGTTACTTTTATTTCTTTTGCTTCAAATTTTGCGTCTACTTTTACATTATCAGAAAAAGAAGATTTACCATTTACATCTAATTTGTACTGAGGAGATAAAGTTCCAATACCCACATTTCCTAATCCATCTATTCTCATTCTCTCGTTATATCCGGTAAAAAAACTTACGCCATAAAAGCCAGACAGTCCAACTCCTGGTCCGAAAAGCCCCCCTCCAATGGGATATATTCCTAACAATGACATCCCATAATTTGCAATTCCGTTTGTTTTGTCTGTTGTATTAAAACCTATATTTAAAATTGGACCTCCTGTCGCACTTATGTCTCCTCCTACCTGTAATTTCGATGAAGGATCCGAAACGCCAATTCCAACGTTGCCGGTAGTGGGATTTGAGGTAACCAGAGCACCATTCGGAGAATAAAGCTGTGCAGATAATGTAACTGACGCAAATATTGCTAATGCTAAAAATTGTTTTTTCATGATGATGATTTAATGTTAATTTTATGATTTATTTGTTGATGAAATTATATCATCTAATTGATTTTCAGGAAGATCTACACCCAATAATTAGTATGTAATCAGCATTTAAATATCATACTCATACAGTAGTGAAATAAATAATGCGTTTACATAAAGAATAATATCCAATACAAAATATGTTTAGATGGAGACGTCTACTAAAAAGATTAATTAGAGTGTATCTGCGAAAGTATACTGAAGTTTTGCTGCAGATGTATTACTGAGAGCACTGGTGTTTTTGCTATGGAATTTTTCAAGGTTAATAGTTTTGTGTGGTTATTTTACGAATGTATGGAATAATAATAACTTACCAAACTATATTTTGAGAATTATAAGTTAACTTTTGTTAAATTTAGAAATATATATTACTATATTCATTTTACGTTAATTTATTTTTAATAATTAATGTTTTAAAGTATTTTATTCATAAAAATACTTGCTTCAGCTTTACCAATCTAATTCAATTTAATTTATTATCTCAATTAATAAAAACAAAACCGATAAAATTTAATAAGCAGAGCAACAAAATTTAATGGAATTAGACAAAAACAATCATCATATTATATTTCTTATAATGATAGATTACATAAAAAAAGCACCCGATGAAGAGTGCTTAAGATGATTTATGGTTCTTTCTGTAAGACGACAAATGCAGGAAAGTGATCACTGTAACCTCCTGTAAATTGGTCGCCGTTCCAAGATCGGAAAGGATAACCTTTATAATTCCCTTCTTTGTTGATGAGATATGCAGGAGCGTAGACTTCAGCTTTGTAAACCGAATATTCTTTTGGATTTTTATCTAAAACTAAATTTTTTGATACAATAATCTGATCAAATAAATTGGGTGCGTCCTGGTAAGCTAAAGAAGCAATACCTTTCTTGTATAATGGATACATTAAATTAAGATACGGTTTTTCATCACTCAAATCTTTTTCGGTGGCTGCAGCTTTTAAATGATTTTTTAAACTTGCACTTACAGGATCATCGTTAAAATCTCCCATTGCAAAAAGTTTTGTCGCCGGATCTTCTGTTCGTATGCTGTCCATTTGTTGTTTTAATAATGCTGCGGCAGCATTTCTTTTAGGTAAAGAAACAGCCTCACCGCCTCTTCTTGAAGGCCAGTGATTCATAAAGAAAGCTACTTTTTCGTTATCTAAAATTCCAGATACTACAAGAATATCTCTTGTATATTCTCTTTTTCCGTCAGGACCATAAACTTTCAGTTCTTTTTTAAGAGAATGGGTTACGGTAAATCTTCTCTTTTGGTAAATCAGAGCAACATCAATTCCTCTGTAATCGTAAGAATTATAATGTATAATACCATAATCATATTTTGATAATGCAGGTTGCTTAACCAAATCCTGAATAACCTGTCTGTTTTCTACCTCAATGAGTCCTACTACAGCAGGTGCGGTTTTTGTGTATTGTGATCCTAATTCAGCAATTACTTTAGCTGCGTTTTCCAGTTTCTTGCCGTAGATCTTGGTGTTGTAATTTTTTCCGCTCGCAGGTGTAAATTCATCTGATCCGCTTTGGTATCTTACTGCTTTTTTACCCACCAGTAAGCCATCACTCCATTGTCCATCGTACTTTTCTGCTTCAGAAATTTAATAGAATCTAAAGGGATGCTTCTGTGGAATGCAGGATTGGTTTTGTCCTTAGTTCCGTCTATGTAATCAGCAGAACGAATAGTATCCCAAAGGTTTTCAACATTTAAAAAACCAACCGCAGCCACTCTTTTTACTTTTCCCTGCTGTGCAAAAGTCATTACTGAAAAAATGACTACAACCAGATTTAAAATTTTTTTCATCGTAGAATATTACATATTATTAATCTGCAAATTTACTTAATTTTAATTCATGCCATTTTAATTAAATGTAAATTTATCACCTGGATATTCATACCTTTTATGAAACATTATAGAAATTTAACAATGTTAAGAAATGATAATGTTAAAAAAATTATTAAATATAATTTTTTATTAAATTTGTGCCCCCAAAGTTTTTAACTTATTGAATACGAACTATTAAAACTATTAAAAAAGTATATACACGCATGATTAAAAAACTATCATTAGTCTCCTTATTTACTTTACTTCCTGCTTCTTTTTATTTTGCACAGACTACGGTTTTTGCATATTTAAAGGATGCGCAGGGAAAGCCTGTGGAGCAGGCTGAAGTAGATGTGAAAGGGGCAGAAAATGATGTGACGGCAGACAAGATTGGTTACTTCCAGCTTGTAGATGTAATGCCGGGACATTACCAATTGATCATTACAAAACCCAATTACGAAACAAAAGTAGTAGAGTTTGATGTAACCAGTGATGAGAAAAGGAAGGATTTGGGAGTATTTACTCTGAATTCTAGTCTCACAAGCGCAGATCAGGGCTTAGCGATTATTGAAAGCGATGATGATGAAGACAATAGTAGCCAGGCTTCTACGGTTGGTCTGTTACAGTCTTCAATGGATGTTTTCAGTAGAATTGCAGCGTTTGATTTAGGTTTCTATTGGTATCGACCAAGAGGGATCGATGGAAGAATGGGAGAAACGATGCTAAATGGAGTCTCTATGATAAAATCTGATAACGGAAACGTGGATTTTGGAAACTGGGGAGGTCTTAACGAGATCACAAGATACCCGGAGATTTCTCAAAATCATGCGCCATCAGAATATGCTTTTGGAGGTAACAGTTCTGTGATCTATAAGAATACCAAAGCGAGCGAATACAGAAAAGGATTTCAGTTTACGCAGTCTCTTACCAACAGGAATTACAGAAACAGAACATCGTTAAGATACAGCTCCGGAATGAACAGCAAAGGATGGGCATTTACTGTAATGGGTGCGAGAAGATGGGCAGAAGAAGGTATTCAGGAAGGAACTTTCTATGATGCTTACGGTGCTTATTTGGGGATCGAAAAAAAGTTTACAGATAAACACAGCATGACCTTCAACTTTATTGCTGCACCATACAGGAGATCCACCTCAAGCCCAAGTACACAGGAAGTATATGATTACAGAGGTGTACATTATAACTCTTACTGGGGATATCAGGATGGTAAGCAAAGAAGTGAAAGAGTAAGAAAAGGCTTCCAGCCAATTTTCCAGCTTCAGGATTTCTGGAAAATCACTCCAAAATCTAATCTTTGGACCTCTGTTTCTTATCAGTTCGGAAAAGATAAGGGTTCTCGTTTAGACTGGCAGAATGTACAAAACCCTTCACCTACCTATTATAGAAACTTACCTAGCTTTTATGATTCTTTAGATCCAAATGCTTCAGTCTTAGGACCAAATGGTGTAACAACAACCGCTCAGGATGCTTATCAGACTTCTTTAGCGGCATGGAATAAAGCAGATCCTAATGTTACGCAGCTCAATTGGGATAATCTATACCGAAGAAATATGCAGCAACCTGCAGGAAGCTATTATGGGCAAACAGGTAAAAGAGCTTTGTATTATCTTGTGAATGATGTAAGTGATGATAAAATCTTCAATGCTGCAACGCATTTTACTCACAATTTTAATGATACTACTAAATTTTTATTAAACTTATCTTACCAGAATTACCGTTCTGAGCAATACAGAGAAGTGAATGATCTTTTAGGAGCCGATTTTGTATTAAACCGTGATCCATTTGCAGCTACCAATCAGCCCGGCAAATCCGGCTTGTTCAATGAAGGTGAAGAAAATGTAACGAAAAAAGTAGGTGATAGAATGACTTACGATTACATTTTCAGAAGACAGGAAGTTAAAGTAAATCCTGGTATTAAATTTTCTACAGGAAAGTTTGATGTTTTCGTTTCTGCAATGGCAGGTTATTCATCGTCAAGCAGAGAAGGTTTATTTAATCATTATTTATACAAAGATTCGTTTGGAAAAGGTAAAAACTACAACTTCTGGAATTACGGTCTTAAAGGTCAGGCAGTTTATAAATTAGACGGAAGAAATTTCCTGGTTTATAACGGCGCTTACTTTTCACAGTCTCCTTATTTAGAAGATTTATTTATCAATCCAAGAGTCAATGGTTCTGTTGCTCCAAATGTGCAGAATATGGTAATTAGTGCTAATGATCTTAGCTATGTAATTTCCTCGCCCTTCTTAAAGTTAAGATTGACAGGTTATTTAATTAATTCAAGTAATGAAACAACCGTGCAAAGATTTTTTGCAGACGGAATCCAATTGAATAATTCAGATTCTGAGGGGAATCAAACGCTGGTTCAGAGTGCATTTGTAACTCAGGTGATGACCGATGTCAAAAGAAGAAATCTAGGTGCAGAGTTGGGTGTTGACGTGAAAGTTATTCCTACTTTGTCCTTACAGGGATTGGCGAGTATCGGGCAGTTTACGTATCAAAATGATCCTGTCACTTATTTTGCGTCAGATGCAACGGGAACATTTTCTAATGGTCTTTCTTATGTGAATTTAGGAAAAGCTTTTATTAAAAATTATCGACAGGGAGGTACGCCTCAGCAAGCATATTCAGTAGGGGCAAGATACAACTCACCGAAATACTGGTGGTTGGGAGCTAACTGGAATTATCTTGATGATAATTATCTTGATCCGTCTGCATTAGTAAGAACAGAATCTTTTATTCAGAACAACAACTCAGGAACTCCTTTTGCTGATCTTACAGAATCGGAATTAAGAAGAGTCTTAGAGCCTAATAAATTACCGTCAGCGTTTTTCTTTAATGTAAATGCAGGAAAATCTTGGGTCATTGGTAAATACTATGTGTTAATCTCTGCTTCTGTAAATAATGTATTTGATAATACAAGATATATTACAGGGGGTTTTGAGCAGACCAGAAATGCAAAATTTCCGGATTTCAGACAAGACAGTGACAGAGAATTTACATTATTTGCTCCAAAATATTGGTATACTCAGGGAAGATCATACTTCGTTAACTTACAATTCAGATTTTAAAAACTTATAATTAAAAATAATTAAGATGAATAAAAACAAATACTTAAGTATCGTAACAGGAGCTGCATTTGCTGTGCTTTCTATTACTTCTTGTGTGCAGAAAGATGAGTGGGAAACACCACCTATCAACTGTAATAATAAATTTGCAGAACCTACCATAACATTAGCAGCTTTTAAGGCTAAAGCTCCGGCTACAGGATATGTACAACTTCCGGGAGATAAAGATGAAATTTTTGATGGCTATGTTACCTCTTCTGACGAAAACGGAAACTTCTACAAAACAATCTCTTTTCAGGATAAGCCTGAAAATCCTACTGCAGCTTTACAGATTGAAGTAGATAAATCAAGTAATTATGCAGATTTTCCTGTGGGAGCACATATCAGAATCAATGCTAAAGGTTTAAGATTAGGAACAGATAGAGGTGTTGTGAAGATTGGTTCAGTAGATCCTTCTTTTGATATCGGAAGAATCCCGGGAGTGTTAGTGAGCAGATATGTTTCCGGAGTCTGTAACGGTAATGGTCTTGAGGTGGCTTCTTTAAAGCCTGTCCAACTTGCTAATTTAAATGAAGCAAAAGATGCGAAGTATATTAATATGCTTGTTACAGTTCCTAATGTACAGTTTGCAACTGGTGACATTTTGCCAGTGAACAAAACATTCATCGACTATCTTGTTGGAGCCGGAGTAGATACAGACAGAACTTTAGAAGATGCAACTGGAAATACCGTAACAGTAAGAAATTCTGGTTTCTTTTCAGAAGGTTCAAAACTTTTACCAAAAGGAAATGGGAATGCTACCTTCGTAGTAAGTCGTTACAATAGTAGCTGGCAAATGCTGATCAGAAAAACCAATGATCTTAATTTCGAAGGGGCAAGATTAGATGCTGCTCCACCAAAAGGCGGAACTGCTATTGCATTCTCAGGAAGCTTTCTTGAAAACTTCGAAAGTTATTCTTTGACGCCATCAAACTTAGAGGTTTATCCAAAATATGTAAACGATCCTTTATTTGGAAATCGTTACTGGCAATTGAAAACTTTCAGCAATAATAAATACATTCAGCTTTCAGCAAATGCTGGTTCTGGAAATTATGTAACTTATTTTGCTGTACCTATTGACTTTACAGCTGCAAATACATTTAAATTTGATGTAAATGTTGGCTTCTGGAATGGTAATGCATTGAAAGTTTATACAACAACAAACTATACAGCACTTGGAGATATCTCTGCAGTTACAAAAACAGATATAACTTCACAATTTACTATTCCTCAAACACCTCTTACCGGTTATGGTACATTAACCTCAGCGGGTACATATACACTACCATCTACTTTAACAGGTAACGGATATATTCTTTTTGAATATACAGGAACTACAGGTGGTATCACAACTACAATACAATTAGATAATATTCAGGCTCAATAATATTTAAATTTTAAATAGTTATAAGGCTGTCTTTCAATAGACAGCCTTTTTATTTATTCACACTGCGATTGATAACATAAAAAAAACCACCGCAAAAGCAGTGGCTATATAATTTAAGCTGTAAATTCTTATTAAAAAGAAACTTCGTTCATCTCTTTTCCGCGTTGGAAATTCATTGTTTTCTGAGTTCCTTTGTACGCAATATTTACAAGGTTGATTTGTTTCGGAAAAGCACTTAAAAGAAGACTGTTCTTGATCTTCAAAGTACTGATATCATTAACCTCGCTTGTCTCAAAATACACCCAAACCGTCTCTCCGCTTACCTGACTTCCTGTGAAAGTAAGGGTTTTAGGAGAACCATTTACATAAACATCAAAATTGTTGTTTACATATTTTTTTACTTCTGCTTCAAAACCTGCTGTACTGCGGTTGATTTTGATAGCATCCGAAATATGACTGGTATTCATTTTTGTGGTGAATTTCAAGGTCTTACTTCCGTCCACATAATCTACTTTCGTCATTGTAGAAAAGAAGTCCAAAGTCATAAAACTCATGAACACAAATAATGTTAAAATACCTGATATGTATAGTAGTTTTTTCATCTTAATTTCTTGATTGTTAATCATCTTAGTAAATATATTCTGCTCAAATATAATGCCAACTAAAAGTTAACATTTACGGAGTACTTGTCATAAAAAGACTTAATATGCGCTACAGCTTCGTCAGCAGTATCTACCACACGATAAAGGTCAAGATCATTTTCAGAAATCATTCCTTCTTTCAGTAAAGTTTCTTTAAACCATCCCAAAAGACCTCCCCAAAATTCTGAACCTACCAACACAATAGGAAATCTCCCTATCTTATTGGTTTGAATAAGGGTAATCGCTTCAGTTAATTCATCCAAAGTTCCAAAACCTCCCGGCATCACAACAAAACCTTGTGAATACTTTACAAACATCACTTTTCTCACGAAAAAGTAATCGAAATTGAGAGAGTACATTTTATTGATGTAAGGATTGAAATGCTGTTCAAACGGAAGATCAATATTTAAACCTATCGATTTTCCTTCAGCCGTGAAAGCGCCTTTGTTACCTGCTTCCATAATTCCGGGGCCCCCGCCGGTGATGATTCCGAAGCCTATTTTGGTGATTTTCTCAGCAATTTCTACCGCCATTTGGTAATATTTAGTTTCAGGCTTCAGTCTTGCAGACCCGAATATTGAAACGCAGGGTCCAATTTTCGCCATTCTCTCATAACCGTCCACAAATTCTGCCATGATTTTGAAAACCATCCAGCTGTCTTTCGTTACGATTTCGTCCCAGGTTTTTTGTCTGAAACTGTTATGTAATATTGATTCGTTGATATCTAATTCAGGATTTTGTAAACTTTCATCCCTGCTTCCTTCTATTTCCATTGTATTATTTAAAATATTTTTCGGCTTCAATTACAGATTCCGGTCTTCCCACGTCGATCAGAATGCTGTTGTGTATAAAGCCATGAATTTTTTCTGTGTGCATAATATCCAGATATTCCTCCATGATAGAAAATTTTCCGGTTCGTTTTATTTTATCAAAAATGGTAGGATTAATACAATGCACACCACTGAATGCATAAGGCTTAAAACCTTTATTAAACTCTGCAAGCCGCTGCTCTCCGGTTTGTACATTCAGCCAGCCTCTCAACACCATGCTATCGTTGAAGAGTAGCTTTCTTGAACTTTCTCTGTCTGATACTGCTAAAGTAGCAAAATCTTTCAGACTTTTGTGGTATTTTACAAAATCTGTGATATTGATGTTGGTTAAAATATCTGCATTCAGGATGATAAAGTCTTCTCCGTGATTTAGAAATTGTTTAGCAAAAACCAATCCGCCACCGGTTTCCAGAAGTTCAGCAGACTCGTTTGAAATCTCAATTTTGCAGTTGAAATTATTATTAATCTTTAAAAAATCGATGATTTGGTTGCCAAAATGGTGTACGTTGATCACAAAATCGGTAATTCCGAAACTTTTCAGATAGGTAATATTTCTTTCCAAAAGCGGAATGCCGTTCACTGTAGCCAAAGCTTTCGGATGATGATCTGTAAAGGGTTTTAGTCTGGTTCCTTTTCCTGCTGCAAAAATTAATGCCTTCATAATATGGGTAATGTGTAATTGGTAATCAGTGATTTTAAGATAGTGAAAAAGCAAAGCTAATATTACTTATTGCACAGTATTGATTACCTATTATTAAGTTGGTGCTGTTCGTCGTGATGAAGACTTATTTCTACCTGATTTCCGTATTTTTCCTCGATAAAATGGGCTATTTTTATGGCTGAATAAACCGATCTGTGCTGTCCGCCGGTGCAGCCAAAGTTAATTTGCAGATTTTCAAAACCTCTTCCAAGATAATTATCGATATTGATGGAAACCATGCTTTTTACCAATTCTAAAAATTGAGGCATATCCGTTTTTGTTTCAAGATATTCCTGAACCCCGATGTCATTTCCGGTCTGGATTTTATATTCTTCTACTCTTCCGGGGTTTAAAATTCCGCGACAGTCAAATGTAAAACCGCCTCCGTTTCCTGAATGGTCTTTGGGGATTCCTCCTTTTTTATACGAAAAACTGTGGATGTCTATGTGTAGCATATTTTTTTATTATCTAATTACTATTTTTTTAATCTGCGGAATGACAAAGATTGCGTTTAATCTTAATGTTTCAATAATTCTTTGATTTTCAATTTCGTTTTCTCAGAGCTTAGTTGCTCAATCACTTTTTTTAGCTCCGGATAATTTTTCATTTCTTCCCAGTTACTAGAAAATGCTGTTATATTTTCGATCCCTTTATCAATGCTTGCAACAAAATGTTTTTTTCTTTGAATCAATCCACGGAAGCCATATGCGCCAAGAACCTGTAGAAAACGCATCAGCTTAACGGGTTTTACCGAGTTTTTTAGTTGAAATCGAATCTCTTCATTTTCAAACTGTTGAATATAAAAATCAAGCATTTCATTGTTAAAGTCTTTCGGAAAATTAGCTTTAGCCTGAAATAAAAATGAGATAACATCATACATCAGAGGACCTTTCATCGCCGACTGATAATCAATAAACGAGACAGCATTGTTTTCATTTACCATAATATTTCTAGCCTGAAAATCACGAATCATTAATCCTTTTGGTTCTAAATTTCCGATGAGGTCAACGAGTTTTTTAAATTCTTTTAAGAGCGAAGATTTATGATATTCGAGTTCCAGAACATCAGCAACAAAATTTTTAAAGTAATACAAATCGTGCATAACAGGAAGCTCGTCGTAACTTTCATATTCAAAAGTTTGGGTATAATCAATTTGATTCTGCGTCTGAATTTGTAACTGAAAAAGTTTTTCTAAAGTCTGTTTCACCAAAGATTGAACGTTTACAGATAAATTTTCTTTAGTAATAATTTCCGAAAATGTATTTTCGCCCAAAAATTCCTGGATATACATTTTTCTGTCATCAGAAATCGTAAAGATTTTTGGTGTATTAAGATTTAAATCTGAAAAAACCTGTGAAAAATAGAGAAAACTTTCGTTTTCCGGAACATTTTCGTTGAAGGTGATGATGTATTTTCCGGTTTGATTTTGAGCCAGAAAATTGACTCTTGCAGAACCGCTTTGAGCTAAAGTGACAAATTGGGTTGATTTTTCGCCAAAATGGTTTTCGAAAAATATTTTTGCGTTTTCGGAAGTCATAATATGGTAACAAATATACTAATTTACGTCCGAATTTTTATCTTTGCAGTATGCTAAAGGACTTTAAGCCGGTTTTGGGTATTTTGCTGAGATTTATCATCATTTATGTGGTGTTGCTTTTTGCCTATCAGTTTTATCTCAACAGCTTTAAGACACAAGGTCTTGATCCTTATTCGAGGGTGATTGCCGATCATGTGATGTTCATTCAGAACAAACTCCATTTTCCTACGTTATTATACGATGATGTTCCTAATGAACAGGTCTATTTTTACGTAAAAGAAAAATACGTGACCAGAATGGTGGAGGGTTGCAATGCAGTTTCTGTAATTATACTTTTTGTGTCTTTCATTTTTGCTTTTTACAAAGGAACTAAAACTTTCATTTTTGTTGGTGTCAGTCTTTTAGCCCTTTATATCATGAATGTTTTAAGAATTGTAGGGCTCAATATTGTGACCCGAGATTATTCTCAATACAATAAGTTGGCTCACGATTATCTTTTTCCGGCGATTATCTACGGAAGTGTGGTGATTCTTTGGATGATCTGGATTAAATTTTTTGCTTTAAAAAATGAAAATTCTTAGTTGGTTTTTAGTCACAGCCGGTGTTTGCGGGCTTTTCGGGGTCAGAATGCTTGAAGATCAGATTTTCTATGATCCATTTCTGAATTATTTTCACGAAGCGAATAAAAATATTGCTTTTCCAAATTTCGAATGGGGGAAACTGGTTGTAAGTCATATTTTCAGATTTATTTTGAATCTTTTTTTCTCGTGTGTAATCATTCATTTTTTGTTTAGAAATAAAGAATGGACGATACAAGGTGCAATGCTGATTGGCATTATTTTTCTGATTACATTCCCAATTTATCTGTATTGTATTCATGACAGGTTTGAAATGGGCTATCTTTTTTCCTTTTACATGCGGAGATTTGTCATTCAGCCGTTGATTTTACTTTTGATCGTACCCTTGTTTTATTATAGAAAACAGGTTTTAGATAAAAGTAATTGAATCTTTTAGTTGAAATTGTCTTTTCTACACTCAATAAAAATATCAATTGACATGGTCACTTTGATTCAAAGACTCGTCGATGGTGTGTTTTTCTACTCTTGTTACGTTTTCGGCAGTCCATTCCACTCTTTTTATAAACGGCTGTTTTCTTACAGGGCAATCCATAATCTGACAGACCGGACAGGAAATAGGTTTACAGTCATCCATATGGAAATTGAATTCGACGGTTCTGGATGTGTTTTTTGCCAGAAGAAGGATGACGTTTTCCATCTCATTATGAGCTTCTCTTAGGCTGTAGTAGTAGGGAAGGGTGATGTGTGCATCAATGTGCAATGACGAGCCAAACTGCTGAATTTTCATATTGTGAATGTCTATCCATTCTGTTTTACGGTTGTCTTCAAGAAGTCGGATGATGTTGTTTAAGAGTTCAGGATCTTGTTCGTCCATGATTCCGCTTAATGCTTTTCGTACGATTTTATACCCTACAAAAATAATGTACCCTCCAAAAAGAAGAGCTACAACAGAATCTATCCAATAAATTCCTGTAAAATAGACGATAATTAAACTCAGTACGACTCCAAAAGTTGTCAACGTATCTGATTGCAAATGCTTTCCGGAAGCTATAAGTACGACAGAATTAACCTTCTTACCCTTCTGAATAGAGATGTATCCTAAAATATAATTAATGACAGCTGTTGTGGCAATAATCAAGATTCCCCAATTGATCTGAGAGATCACTTTTCCGGTCAATAAGCTGTTTGCTCCTTCATAGATGATCATGATCCCCGCAATAATGATCAATGCTCCCTCTATTCCTGATGTTACAAACTCTACTTTGCCGTGACCATACGGATGATCTTCGTCTTTCGGTTTTGCTGCTAAATATAGTGAATATAAGCCCATGAATGCACTAATAATATTCACGATGCTTTCCATGGCGTCAGAAAACACAGAATCTGAATCTGTGAGTTTCCAGGCAATGATTTTTGCCACAAATAGCGTTACGCCAATAAGCGCTATGATTTTTTGGAAGTTAATATTTTCTGCGTTTTTACTGCTTTTCATAGTTTGATAAAAAAAAGAATCTCTTTCGGAGACTCTTTTTATTTTTGTTAGTTTATACTAAGTTATTTGCTACCAAGTATTCTGCAATCTGTACTGCATTGGTGGCAGCACCTTTTCGCAGATTGTCTGCCACAATCCAGAGGTTGAGTGTTTTAGGCTGTGAGAGATCTCGTCTGATTCTCCCTACGAAAACTTCATCTTTCCCTTCAGAATATAAAGGCATTGGATATTCGTTGTTTTTAACGTTATCCATCACGATCACTCCGGGAGTTTCGGATAAAATTTTTCTTACTTCGTCCAGCTCAAATTCGTTTTCAAATTCGATGTTCACGCTTTCAGAATGACCGCCCTGTACCGGAACTCTTACGGCAGTTGCTGTTAAATTGAAGGTATCGTCACCCAAAATCTTTTTAGGTTCCTTCATTAATTTTATTTCTTCTTTCGTATAATCGTCATCAGAAAAAACGTCGCAGTGTGGCAAAGCATTTTTGAAGATCTGATAAGGGTAAACTTTAGCAACAGAATCATCACCGGATATTTCAGCATTCAGCTGATCAACGGCAGCTTTTCCTGTCCCTGTTACAGACTGATAGGTGGAAACGATTACTCTTTTTAAATCATATTTTTTATTCAGAGGACCTAAAACCATCACCAACTGAATTGTTGAACAGTTAGGGTTGGCAATGATCTTATCTTCCTTTGTCAAAACATCTGCATTGATTTCGGGAACCACTAATTTTTTATCAGGATCCATTCTCCATGCTGAAGAATTGTCAATAACAGTGGTACCTGCCTCGGCAAATTTTGGAGCAAATTCTAATGACGTATCTCCGCCTGCAGAGAAAATAGCGATTTGGGGTTTGGCAGCGATGGCATCTTCCATACTTACGATGGTATATTCTGCCTGTTTATACTTAACCTTTTTTCCGATAGATCTTTCTGATGCTACTGGAATTAATTCTGTTATCGGGAAATTTCTTTCCTCCAAAACTTTAAGCATAACCTGTCCAACCATTCCGGTTGACCCTACTACAGCTACTTTCATGTGAGAATACTATTATTTTAAGGATTATATTTGAATCGCTTTTGTTTCAAAAAAAATTTTTAGAATTGAGCGATTTTATTAAGTTGTATAAATTTGAAATCAATTTCAATTAAGCTCCGAAAAGTCTGTGCCACTGGAATGCCCAAAGCATTAATGCAATCGCAACAAAAGCTATGATTACCCAGCTCATCTGAATTTTATCGTTTGTTTTAAATTTTTTATTAAGAATGGTTAATAAAACTGCAGCAATAATCATTGCTGTAGGGTGTTCAACATAAGTGTTTCTGGAAACAGCATCTTTCATCAACGTACCAGCTTCTTTGGCTGCTTTGAAGCCGGGAGAAAAGAAGAACAGCATGATCAGTCCGATCAAAGCCTGGGTATGAAAGAATATCATGGTAAACAACGTAGATTTTCTTAAAAGCTTAGAGATTTTTCCGGAATATCCGAACATGGTTACCAAGAGTGCCACAACGAAAACTGCAGTAGCCAATAAGATTAAATAAGCAAAACCACGGTGCGCCTGAAGCATAAAGTTGAAATCCATAATATTTATTTTTAGTTAATTGCAAATATAAAAAAAATCCCGGCGATAAAGCCGGGATTTGGTATGTAATAAAAGTGAATTTATTAGAATCTAAACGTTAATGTTGTAGACCATGTTCTTCCGTAACCGAAGTAAACTTGGTTTTGTTGGCTAATTCCATTGTATTGCCCTGCTGCTTGATAAGCTGCAAATGCTGTATTTCCTGAAGTACCAGCTGCAAAGTTTTCTCTTGTTTGATTAGCATGTATATTTGTTGTAGCTTCTGAAATATATGTAGTATCAAATAAGTTATAAACGTTTGCTCCTATTGTAAAGCTTTGTCCGCTTTTCAATTTGAATACGTAAGATGCACCGATGTCAAATAAATGAAAGTCTGGTAATTCTAATGCTCCAAATTCTGTTGCTGGCGCTCTGAAGGTAGGTGTGTTTCTAGAATTGTCAAAATCATTTACGTTAAATCCAGCGTACAAATCATTTGCATATCTCCAATTCGCATAAAATCTTAATCCTTGTACTGGTTTTACAATCGCTGTGAATGAAGCGGTCATCTGCGCAGCATCACCTACTTTTACACCGTCTAATGCTAATGTTGCAGTGTTTGATCCTGGTGATATGTTGATAGGGTTGTTGTTTTCGTCAAAAGATGTACTAGACGCATCACCTTTATACTCCCAATTTCCCATAGAGAACATACCTTCTAGCTCAAGATATTGGCCAACTTTATAGAATCCTTCAAATTCAACTCCAGAGTGAACTTCGGTGATTCCGTTTACTTCTGCATAAGCATTTTGGAAGTTTCCTCCACTACCATTTGGAATTGTTAAACCAGTTCTTCTTTGGAATCTGTCTGCCCAAGAAGTTCTGTAAAGGTTAACATTAGCTCTGAAATTAGAAGATCTGAAACCGTAACCTAATTCTGCAGAGAAAATTTTCTCGTTTGTTAAGTTAGGATTTACTACTTGTTGATTATTTGGATAAACTGCAGTGAAAAAAGGTTGTCTAGAATAGTAACCAATATTTCCAAATACATTATGCTGATCATTAACGTTATAGTTTAAACCTCCTTTTACGTTATAACCTAAAATATCTTTAAATCCTGTTTTTGTGTTAACCACTTGGCCGGTTGTTGGATTTGGTTGTTTTGTAACCCCATCAACTACCCAGTTGTCAATTCTTTGGAAACCTTGATTGGATACAGATCCTTGTGCAAATGCAGAGATCTTGTCGTTTGAATATTCAACTTGTCCAAAACCTCCATACCATAAAACTTCGCCATCATAGTTTCTACTAGCGATCTGAGAGTCATCTTTAATCGCTTTTACAAAAGGATTTGCAGAAGGAAGTGCTTTGTATGCCTGAGTTACTGTATAGAAAGGTTGAGAATTTAAGTTCTGATTTTCACGGTATTCTTTGTTTCCTAAGAAATCTGAAACCACACCAGGGTGATAACCATAATAATACCTTGCGTCAATACCTACTTGGAAGTTCCAGTTCTCATTTACTTTATGTTGGAAATTAGATAAAATACCATACCAGTCGTGAGAGTTTACGTGTGCTCTTCTTACTAAACCGTTACTTCTTGTTGCAATACCCGGAGTTGCATTTGCTGGAGCTGCAGTACCGGCATTATTTGTGAAATCTGAAATAACAGCACCTTGATTCCATCTTACGATGTCATCCCATCTCATTTGTCCGTCAGCAGTTTTAGCAACGTTGAAAACTGTTTTTCCATTAATGCTTCCTAAAAAACCAGTTCCACCACCTCTACCCCAAGATCCATATCCTACGGTTGATAATTTTGATTTTTCGGAAATTTTCCAATCCCAGTTGATTGATGCAATTGGCTTTGAATAATAGTTTGTATTTGTAGAAAATTCTTCACCATTCAATAAACCCCAGTTTGAGTTGTATTTTCTATTAGGTTCACCATCTTTACCATATTTAATATAAGTTTGGATTGTGTTTGTGAAGTTTTGATTATGCCACTGAGGAGCACCTGTGAATGTAAACTGTAAATCATGTTTTTCATTCGGCTGATAACCCAAAGCAAAATAGTAGTTGTAAGATTCGAAATCTGTACCATTCGCATACATTGCTCCAGCGGTTCTTCCCATCAAGAATGAAGAAGACCATCCTGTTTTAGATTTACCAGTGTTGTAAGCAAATGAAGTTTTAAGATATCCATCATTAGCAATTCCCAATGTTACTATACCTTCTCTTCTTTTATCAGCAGCTTTAGTAATGTAATTCATAGTACCACCCACAGAAGCGATAGCCAATTTAGAAGAACCAAGACCTCTTTGTACTTGAATGTCTGAAGTTACATCAGAAAGACCAGCCCAGTTTGACCAATATACAGCTCCATTTTCCATGTCATTTACAGGCATACCATTGATCATTACAGCAGTATTGGAATTTCCAAAACCTCTTACTCTGATAACAGCATCTCCGAAACCACCACCGCCTTTAGTTACATACACTGAAGGTGTAGTGTTTAAAATTTCAGGAAGCTCTTGGTTACCCAATCTTTCAACGATTTGTGCAGCCTTAATGTTTGAGACTGCTACCGGTGTTTTTCTGTCTTTTGCAAGATCGGCTACACCTGATATTACAACGGTTTCAATATCTCTTGATCTTGTGTCAACAGTATCCTGAACTTGTTGTGCATAATAAACGCTAGCTGTAGAAAGTGTGATTACCGCAGTTAGCATCGATTTGTTGATTAATTTCATAATCTTAAGTTAGTTAGAATTAATTTTTTGCAAAATTCGACAAATAAACTTTAACTCTTATTAACTTAATATTAATTTTTAATCAGTCTTAATAATGATTAAGTTGTTGTTTTTCAATTAAATATATAAAATTTGGATTTTAACGTGAAAAAAATCATATTGTTTAATTTTTAACAAATACCACTTGTTTTTATCAAATATATAATGTTTTACATAACAGCCTTTAAACTTAAATCGATATTTTTTGCAGAATGTGTTAATGCTCCTGCAGAGATAAAAGTCACTCCTGTGGTAGCGATTTCTTTTAATTGATCTCTCGTAATTCCTCCCGATGCTTCACTCTCACAAGACCCATCTATCAATTTCACTGCCTGTTTCATAGTAGCAACATCCATATTGTCAAGCATAATTCTGTCAACTTTTGCATTGATGGCTTCCTGTACTTCTTCCAAAGTGCGGGTTTCAACTTCAATTTTAAGTTTTTTCTTAGTTTTTTTCACGTAATCTTTCGCCATTTTTACCGCATTGGTGATACTTCCGTTATAATCGATGTGGTTATCTTTCAGCATAATCATATCGTACAATCCGTATCTGTGATTGGTTCCGCCACCAATTGCCACTGCCCATTTTTCGCAAACTCTGAAATTGGGCGTTGTTTTTCTGGTGTCTAAAAGTTTAGTTTTGGTACCGATTAGTCTCGAATCCCAATCCTGAGTAAGCGTTGCAATACCGCTCATTCTCTGCATACAGTTTAAAACTAATCTTTCTGTTGATAAAATAGACCTTGCGCTTCCGGTGACGATGAATGCTACATCGCCAACTTTTGCAGTTTCGCCATCTTTGATGAATCTTTCTACTTTTAAATCTTTATCAAAGGCTTTAAAGATAATTTCTGCCAATTCGACTCCCGCCAAAATACAGTTTTCTTTCACTAAAAGTTTTGCACTTTGCTGCAAATCTTTAGGAATTGTAGACAAGGTAGAATGGTCACCATCCTGAATGTCTTCTTCTAAAGCATTCTTTATGAACTGTTTTAAAACTTTATCGGTTGCGTAGCTGGGTCTTTTCATATGTAGATATCTATTGTTTTTAAAAAGTCGTATGTTATTGCATCTTCTTCATAGGCATTCGTGTTTGCAACTCATAGCGATTTCATTGTTGTAATTTTTTTCAATTCTTTTTCTACATCTTCTATTGACGGAAGATGAGATTTAAAATTTTCGGGTAATATTTTCTTGAGTTCGTAAGAGGATATGCCCAAAGGCTTATGAAGATCTGTAAGAGAATATTCTGCGATGATTTCGTTTTTGTCTTTACAAATCAATAATCCTACCGTTGCGTTGTCGGTATTATCTCTCATTTGTTTGTCGACAGCAGTTACATAAAAATTCAGTTTGCCGGCAAACTCCGGCTCAAAATGTCCGGTTTTTAATTCTACCACGACATATCTTTTTAATTTGATATGATAGAAAAGTAAATCAATAAAAAAAGACTGATTGCCTACAGATATTTCCACTTGTTTTCCAACAAATGCAAAACCGCTTCCTAGTTCTATCAAAAATTTTGAAATATTTTCAGTCAGGGCATTCTCCAGCTCTCTTTCTTTATAGTTTTCTGTAATGTTCAGAAAATCAAAAATATAGGGGTCTTTCAAGGTTTCACGCACTAGATCGCTATCGTAATCAGGAAGTGTTTTTGAAAAATTGTTGATCGCCTTTCCTTGACTTTCAATCAATTTACCGGAAATCATATTGAGCAGAACAGCACGGCTCCAACCACTTTCAATGGTTTTTTTGATATAGAAATAAGCTTCTTCTGAAGTCTTACATTTCGTCATTAATGTTATATGATGTCCCCACGGAATTAGAAAGATATTTTGTGATAAAATATCATTTTCCAAATCGTCAATAACTTGTTGACGATTTCCCATGTCTTGATTATAAAACAAATAGAATCTTTTGCAATACTTTAAATTGCTTTCAGAAAGTCCTTTTATTTCTGGAAATTCTGTACGCAAGTCTTTGCTTAATTGTGAAAAGAAACCAGAACCATATGTGTTTTCAAAATTTCTTTCTATAATTTCCTTTCCCAAATCCCAATACATTTCTATCAAAGCAGAATTCACCTGAATTGCCGCTTTGATTTGGCTTTGCTGGATTTTCTGTTTTAAATCTAAAATCCAGTTGATGTACTGCTCGTTTTTTTTCTCTAGCATTGTGAAAAAATAGCTATGATTTTTTGTGTTTTATTTTATGAAGGCAAAAATGTTTAAACTAAATCTTTATTATAAAATGCTCCTTTATTTTGAGTCATTTCCATTGATTGGGTAATAATCAAATGTGCAACGGTAGTTAAATTTCTTAATTCTGAAAGCTGAGGTGATAAAATAGAGTAGTGGTAAATTTCGTCAACAGCAGCAGCAATTTCCTGATGTTTCTGAAGAGCCATTTTTAATCGTCTGTTGCTTCTAACAATTCCTACAAGATCGCTCATCATTTCCTGAAGCTGTTTTCTAAGATAAGAAACGATGACCATCTCATCAATAATTTTCATTCCTTCTTCATTCCACTCAGGAACTGCTTTCAAATCATCAAAATTAAAGTGGTTTTCGTTTAAGAGTTCTACCGTTTTCATGGCAGCATTATGACCAAAAACCAAACCCTCCAATAAGGAATTGGAAGCCAGCCTGTTGGCGCCGTGTAATCCGGAATTGGTGCATTCTCCTACTGCAAATAAATTATTGATTGAAGATTGCCCGTCTTTATCAACTTCAATACCTCCCATTAAATAATGACAAGCCGGAACCACAGGAATTAATTGCTTGAATGGATCAATGCCTTCATCCTTACATTTTTTATAAATATTGGGAAAATGTTCTAAGAATTTTTCGTGACTCATTCCACGGCAATCAAGACCTACAAATTCATCTCCAGTAACTTTCATTTCGGCATCAATTGCTCTTGCGACAATATCTCTGGACGCTAATTCTTCGCGTTCATCATATTTATGCATGAATTTCTGACCTTTTTTGGTTCTCAGTTTTGCGCCATCACCACGCACTGCTTCAGAAATTAGAAATAACATTCCGTCAAGCTTGCTGTATAATGCAGTAGGGTGAAACTGATAATACTGCATATTGGTCACTTTACCTTTCGCACGGGCAACAAATGCGATTCCGTCTCCGGTTGCGATGGTAGGATTGGTGGTGTTTTTATATACATGACCGGCTCCGCCAGTTGCGGCCAAAGTGATTTTTGAAGTAATTTTCTTAATTGATTTAGATTTTTCATCTAAAATATAGGCACCGTAGCAATTGATTTCGCCTTCATTAAGTTCTTTTCCCGGTACGTGGTGCTGGGTGATAATGTCGATGACATAATGATGATCCAGAATTTCGATATTTGGGCTGCTTTTTGCAGTTTCCAGTAGAGCTCTTTCGATTTCGAAACCTGTAATGTCTTTATGGTGTACAATTCTGTTTTCGGTGTGGCCGCCTTCTCTTCCTAATGTGAATTCTCCGTTTTTTTTGTCGAAGTTGGCTCCCCATTCTACAATTTCATTAAATCTTGCGGGTGCTTCTCTTACCACCATTTCTACAACATCTCGTTTGTTTTCACCATCTCCTGCACGCATGGTGTCCTCAATGTGTTTGTCAAAATTATCATTTTTAGAATCTGTAACAACTGCCAAACCTCCTTGTGCATATTTGGTATTGCTTTCATCTTCGTCAGATTTTGTTACAATGATTATTTTGGCATCGGGAAGCTGTTCTGAAATTTTTATGGCATAAGAAAGTCCGGAAATTCCGGAACCTATAACTAATACATCCGCTCTTATCATATAGTTGCTTTAAGACAATCGTCTAAAATAATTAAATAAATTTAAATAATTTTTCGTTTGGTTTTCTTACTTTTTTCAGGTGTTGAAATTGATCTTCATCAGATCGGTAGCCTAAAGCAAGAGTCACCGTCACTTTTTCTTTTTCAGTATTAATATTTAAAACATCCTCAATAACTTCCTGACGGAAGCCTTCCATAGGGCAGGTGTCTACATTTTCTAAGGCTGCGGCATATATTAAATTTGCTAAAACGATGTACGATTGCTTTTCTGCCCAGTTGAAAATTTCATCCTGTGTCTTTTGAACAATGTGTTGATTAATACTTTTCTTAAATAAATCCAGACTTTCTAACGGAATGTCTCTTACCTCAGATATGTGACTAAAATATCCGTGGATATACTGGTCATCAACGGTTTTTTTTGAAATTATAACAGCCAGATGCGAGCATGTAGAAATTTGCGAAGGATTGTAAAATGAGGGAATCAGTTTATGCTTCATCTCTTTACTTTCGACGACTATAATTCTGTAGGGCTGCAAACCCTGTGAACTTACTGCCATTTTTCCCGACTCAAGAATATTGAGAAGTGTCTCCTGCGGAATAATTAATTCGGGGTTAAATTTTTTTACAGAATATCTTCTGCTTAAAGCTTCCAAATAATTCATAAAGACAAATTTAAGAATTGAATGTGAATAATGAGAGTTTTGTGCCGAAATATCTGTTTTTAAATTAATCAATAAAAATCACTCCTTTTTAGGGGAGTGATCAAAAATATAATTAAATATGAAAAAAATTATTCTCTGTTTTTTACCATGATCCACCCCGAGAATTTTACAGGTGTTTTGGTTTTGTTATCTTCATTCCAGGTTACAGAATACCAGTAGCTTCCGGTTGGGACTTTTCTGCCATTGGCGGTTCCGTCCCAAATATATCGGTTGGTTTTGTCACCTTGATGAAGTTTTGTACCGTATCTGTCGAAAACATTAAAGGTTAAATCTAATTTTCCTGCCAATGCAGAGTAATCGATGAAGTCGTTTTGTCCGTCTGAGTTTGGTGTAATTACGTTAATTAAATTAGGGACAGTAACGTTTACGATGATAGGTTCACATTCGTAAATATCTCTTACGTAAATTTTATACATCCCTCTGGAAATCCCTGTGAATACATTAGAATCCTGCCAGTTGACATTGTCAAGAGAATATTGATAGGAAGGGGTTCCTCCATTTACATTAACCGTGATTGTCGTATTTGATATATCAATGTACGTTACCACTGGTTGTTCAGAAGCATATACTTTTACAGTTTGCGTGGCAATACAATCGCCTGTTTTTAGTTTTACCCAATAGGTACCTACTCCTGCATTGGTAATGATTTGTGTCGTTGCGCCAGTACTCCATTCGTATCCGGTAAATCCGGATCCTGCATCTAAAGTTGTTTTGTCTTCTATACAGATTATCTTATCAATCAAAGTTGTAGAGTAGACCGGCGGAATCACAATTAAATTTACTTTAGCAACTGTAAAACAGCCAGCTCCATTGATGACTCTTACATAAACAACACCGTTGGGTGCCGTGTATGATGTAGGATTGGGAATTTCATTTGTTGCATTGACTGCATCTGTTAATGATGGATAGTATTTTTTAGTTGTCCCCGCTTGTAAAGTTACATTAGCATTCGCTAAATTGAATATACCTAATGATGGATTATTAGGCTCAGAACAAACTCTTAAAGTTGCATCGTTGACAACCACAACCGGAGAAGTATTAAGTGTGATGATTGCATTGTCTACACAACCCTGCGCTGTTGTTACTTTTACGTGAATAGTTGTACCCTGTGCGGCAGAAAAGGCTGCAAAGTTGGTAATCTGATTGGTTCCTGCATTCAGGTCTGCAAGAGTAGGATAGTATTGTTTGATAACATTAGGTAATGTTGTTATGGCGGCATCATTTAGATTAAATATTCCAACACCTGCATTGTTGTTATTGCATTCAGTAAGAGGAGCATCTGTTGCTTCAAACGGAGTTGGATTTAAAATTATTCTGGCATCTCCATTGTCACATAATGTAGAGGAAGGGTCTTTGATGACTACCGTAATTGTGGTATTTCCGGTATATTGAAAATTGCTGGGAGTTGTAATTGGGGTAGAACTTCCCAAAACATAGTACGTAATGATGTAATTGCTAGGAACATTTACAAATTGTGATGCGTAAGATGTCAAATCCACAAAACCATTTCCTGTAGAGGGATTGGTGCATACGAATGGGGTAATGGTACTTTGTAAAATAGGTACTTTATCAATGAATATTTTGGCATTTTTAATTGAGTGTCTTGCACTCGCAGCTCCTGTTCCCGATGAAAACCCGAAATATCCGGTTGTCATTCCGATGGCTCCGCCTGATGGCGCAAAAGATTGATTGGTGATTACTACGCCGTCTATCCTGATCTGGATGATCCAGTTATTGAGGTTAGCCGGATCGACTTGTCCGTTTACCTCAACGTGTTTGTAATTTGTGCCGACAAAAGGCTGTGTAGCCTGTAGATCAGGAGAGTGAAATGAGCTCCCCGCAGTCGTATTGTATTCTATGTTTGCGTTTCCTGCCGGTACATTGTTGGTTCCGTATAAAAGATGAACTTTACTCATTTGTCCTTCAGTAGTATTGTTGAAGATATCAAAAGCCACCATCAATCCGTTTGCATTAGCCGGTATTCCTAAACCTCCTCCTGTTGTAAATGCGGTAGGTGGGTTTGAAAGATACCAGAACGTCAAACCGTCACCTCTTCCGTATGCTGTGGTTCCGTTTCCATCAATTCTGAAATCAAATTCAACTTTCCATTTATCACAATATTTTAAATTGATAGGATCTGAAAGTTTTATTGCTCCGAACTGGCTCGTTTGATCTGCTGTAAGTCTTATGAAGTCTCCACTTACAATAGCCGAAGGTACAATATCCCAGCCTGTAGTATTCACAGGATTTCCGGTAAGCTGATACGTCTGGGCAGAAATGTTTAGGAAGAATAAGAATACAGAAAAGTGAAGTAGTAGTTTTTTCTTCATTTTATTAAATTTAATATGGTGATTAGTTTATTTTAAAATTCTCTTAATCATTAATCATCGGTTCCTGTTTATAATTAATTATATTTTTGCAATAATGTGATGATTTAAATTATTATCTATTATTGATAGTTTTTTATATAATTTTCATTAAAAAGCACAAATCAGTTTTGTTTTTCTCAGGCAGATCTTACAAAAAATCACTCCGAAATGGAGTGATTTTTATTTGTGAAAATTATTCTCTGTTTTTTACAAGTACCCAGCCGTTATAATTTGTTTGGGTGCTGTTTTTATCGTTTTCGTTCCAAGAGATTGTATACCAGTATGTACCTGTTGAGATTTTCTTTCCGTTGGAGGTGCCATCCCATTTGAAGTTTCTCAATTTGTCAGCTTCATACTTTTTATTTCCGTATCTGTCATAAACAATAAACACAAGATTTTTCTTGTAAGCCAAAGCGCTGTAATCAATCATATCATTCACGTTATCTCCGTTTGGAGTTATAACATTGAGGAGATTTGGTACGGTGATCTGTATTTCAACAGGCTCGCAATTATAAGAATCTTTTACAAAAATTTTGTTTTCACCTCTGGGTAATCCTGTGAAAACATTAGAATTTTGCCAGTTTGTACCATTTAAAGAATATTGATAGGGCGCAGTTCCGCCAGTAGCATTTACAGTGATCGTATTGTTGGTAATGTCAATACTTGCGATCACAGGATTTGCTGCTGCTTTTACATTCACCACCTGGAGTGTGTAGCAGTTTCCTGTTTTTAGTTTTACCCAGTACATTCCTACAGCAACGCCTTGTATAGAAGAAGTTGTTGCACCGGTACTCCATTCGTATCCGTCAAAACCTTGTCCCGCATCAAGCGTAGTTCTGTCATCTATGCAGATTATTTTATCTTTCAAAACAGAAGATTTCACCGGAGGTGTTATTTTGAGTGTAATTTTCTTGATGATAAAACAGTTGCTTACTGAAGCAATCACTTTCACAAAAACTTCTGAATCTGAAGAAATATAAGCGATAGGATTTAAAATTTCATTAATTCCTGCTAATGCATCAGTTAAAGAAGTGTAAAATTTCTTCGTAATGCCTGCATCTGAAGTTACATTGGCTGAAGTTAAATCAAATAACGCTGTTGCAGTATTTGTCGCAATAAAACAGGATTGTAATGTAGCATCCGTTACTGCAGGAAGCGGTAGAAAGTTTAAAGTAATTTGCGCATTACCGGTACATCCTTGGGGAGTGGTAACTTTTACATAAACTATTCCCGGTGCAGAAACGTAAGCGGTAGGATTTGTGATCTCGTTGGTTCCGGCATTCAGATCTGCGAGTGTTTTAAAATATTTTTTCGTAATTCCCGGTACAGTACTTACATTGGCGGTAGTGAGATTAAATATTGCTGTTGTAGCATTGTTATTATTGCATTCAGAAATTGTTCTGTTACTAGCCGTAAAAGGAGATAATGTCAGTAGAATCTGACCATCTGGATTATCGCACAAAACTCCTGAATTATCCTTTATAGATACGCTTACCGTAGTGTTTGCGTTGAACTGATAATTTGTTGGATTGGTAATTGGTGATCCTCCTGCAGAGTAGGTGAAAGTATAGTTTGCAGGTGTTGTAACAAATTGTGAATTAAACGATGTTAAATTCGTTGTAGCAAATCCGGTCGAAGGATTAGGGCAAAAAGACTGTGTAACAGAAGGTTGTAAAATACTTACTTTATCGGTATATATTTTTACGTTTTTAATAGAGTGTCTTGATCTGTTTCCTCCCGTAGAAGCAGAGAATCCAAAATATCCGACAGTCATCGCCGCCGCTGCGCCAGATGGAGCAAAAGACTGATTACAGATTACTGTACCATCAATTTTAATCTGTATAATCCAGCTGGTAGGAGCAAGAGGATTTACTTCTGCTGTCACTTCAACATGCTTGTAAGTAGTTCCCTGAAATGGCAATGTCGTATTAAGATCTGCTGAATGGAAAGAACTTCCGGCAACATTGAAAAACTCAACATTGTTCAGATCGGTTGTATTCACTACCTGTCCGTAGGCAACATGTACTTTACTCATTACTGCTGTAGTGGTATTGTTGTAAGTGTCAAAACCTGCAACAAGACCAACGGCATTTTGTGAAACTCCAAGTCCTGATCCCAATACACTTGCAACAGGCGGATTGGCTAAATACCAAAAAGCAAGGCCGTCTCCGTTAGCTGTTTGGTTAGAATCCATTCTGAAATCAAATTCCACCCTCCATTTGTCACAGAATTTCAGGTTAATGGGCTGGTTCAGCCTTATAGAACCAGACTGATTATTGGTATCTGGAGTAAGCTGTATAAAATCAGTGTTTACAACTGTTGGTGCAACCATAGTCCATCCCGTTGTAGTCACCGGATTTCCTGTAAGTTGATAAGTTTGGGAATATGTTTTCCCGAAAATACAAAATAGAAGTAAAGTAAAATAAAACAGTAAATTTTTATTCATTTAATCAGGATATTTATTTAGACGTGTAAAGATATTAAATCCTGATTTAAAAATGTGTATTTAATGTTAATTTAGCAAAAAATAATGAATATATGGTAAAATTTATTGTATTTTTAAAAGAAATAATTAGAATAGTAATGTAAAGCTCGAATTATTCAAAATTTAATAAGTTAAAACAGAGAATTGCTTTCCAAATTTTCAAAGTATGCGTCAACCTCAAGATTGGTAGAATTGGCAGCGGCTACGGCGAGTTTGTCGCAAAGTTCATTTTCAAAATGTCCTGCATGTCCTTTTATCCAGTGCATTGTAGGATGATATTCATTGAAAAGCACTAAAAAACGTTTCCACAAATCAGGATTTTTTACATTCTTCCAGCCTCTTTTAATCCAACCTGCAAGCCAGTTTTGATTGATAGCATCAGAAACATATTTGCTGTCTGTGAAGACATGAATGTCATTTTCATTTGATTTTAATTTTTCCAGTGCGGTAATTACTGCCAGCAATTCCATTCTGTTGTTGGTAGTTTTGCGAAAACCTTTTGAGAATGTTTTCTGGTAATTTTTTTCGGGTACTTTCATGACAATACCGTATCCGCCTTTTCCCGGATTTCCGCTGCATGCACCGTCTGTGTAAATTTCAATTCTCAAAATGTTTAGACCGAGGTTTAGTGTTAGGAAAATATGGAGGTTGATTTTAAATATAAATTTTATATCTAAGCTTTAGGAAACTCAATTTGATGATGAAACTTCATTTAAAAAGGAAAATCGTCTTCATCATCCAGATCATTCATTGAAGAACCGGAAACTTTAGAATTATCGGGTAAATCAAATGCTGCACCAGGCTGAATGGTTGTTTTTATTTTCTCAAAACCGCTTGGTTCAGGTGTTTGTCCGCCTCCTGATGGATATCCATAATCATTGTTTCCATATAAATCTAAATCGCCAAATTTTGCAAAATGCTTCATGAAGGAGAGTCTCACATCGGCAGTTGCGCCATTTCTGTGTTTTGCAATGATGAGTTCTGCCTGATTTTCTGTTGAAGATTCCTGACCTTCTTCATCGTTATCCCAAACAGCGATTTTGTAATATTCTGGTCTGAAGATAAATGACACAATATCTGCATCCTGCTCAATCGCTCCGGATTCTCTCAAATCTGAAAGCTGAGGTCTTTTTCCGGGACGGGTTTCCACAGTTCTTGAAAGCTGCGAAAGTGCAATCACGGGAACATTCAGCTCTTTGGCAATGGCTTTTAAGGAACGCGAAATCATTGCAATTTCCTGCTCACGGTTTCCTACACCTTTTCCTCCGCTGCTTGCAGTCATTAGCTGAAGATAATCAACCATGATGATTCTCACACCATGTTGCATAACCAGTCTTCGGCACTTTGCACGGAAGTCAAAAATGGACAGGGAAGGAGTTTCGTCAATATATAAAGGAGCATTTTCCAGTTCCGAAACGTTGGAAAACAGACGTTGCCATTCTTCATCGCTCATTTGTCCTTTTCTTAATTTTTCTGAGGAAATTTTGGTTTCAGAAGCAATCATTCTGGTAATCAGCTGTACAGATGCCATCTCTAGAGAAAATAATGCCATCGGAATTTTGTGCCCCACAGCAATATTTCTTGCCATCGAAAGCAGAAAAGCAGTTTTTCCCATTGCGGGACGTGCCGCAATGATAATTAAATCTGAATTTTGCCAGCCACCGGTTTCTTTATCAACTCCTGCAAAGCCAGATGGAACTCCGGAAATTCCTTCTTTGTCTTTTAAAGATTTAATAGTATCAATCGCTTGTTTTACCAAAGAGTTGGCGGTGTCGAAACCTTTTTTAATAGTTCCGTTGGTTATTTCAAAAAATGACTGCTCCGCTTTATCTAAAAGCTCAAAAACATCTGTTGATTCTTTGTATGAAGTATCAATTACATTTGCGGAAACATTGATTAAGCTTCTCAGAATGTATTTTTCAAGGATTACCCGTACGTGATATTCGATATGGGCAGACGAACTTACGCCCATAGTCAGCTCTATAATATAATGATCACCACCCGCAGAACTTAATTTCTCTGTTTTTTTTAACTCCTGAATAACGGTCATCAGGTCGACAGGATGGTTTCCTTCATATAATTTTAAAATCGCTTCAAAAATTACAGCGTGTCTCGGGTCATAGAAAACTTCGGGTGTCAAAAGGTCAATAGAATGATCGAGTCCTTTTTTATCAATTAAAAAAGTACCAATCACCAACCTTTCAAAATCTATAGCATTAGGAGGCATTTTTCCATCTGCAATCGACAACTCTTTAGCAAAGTTTCCTTGTGTAAGAGAAGATAAAGTTTCTTTCTGCGCCATAATGCAAAGATAGTTTATTTAAGAAATAATTTGAAATGAGTAATTCATAATTATTGTTGATAACTTTCAAAATATCAATGTCTGTAAGGGTTGAATGTTGTGAATAAAAAAATCACCCCATTGCTGAGGTGATTGTAATGATATGATTGTTTATTTATTCTCTGTTTTTTACCAATATCCATCCACTGTATTTTGTTTGGGTATTGCTGATGTCATTTTCGTTCCAAGTAATGGTATACCAGTAGGTTCCGGTTAGTATTTTTTTACCGCCCGAAGTTCCGTTCCATTTGTAGTTTCTTAGTTTATCAGATTCGTAGACTTTATTACCATATCTGTTGTAAACTGTGAAGACAAGATTTTTCTTGTAAGCTAATGCAGAATAATCTACTTCATCATTTACATTATCACCGTTCGGAGTGATTGCATTCACAAGATTGGGTACTGTTACCTGAACACTGACAGGATTACAATCGAAAGAATCTTTCAGATAAATTTTATTTTCACCTCTAGGCAGATTAGTGAATACATTAGAATTCTGCCAAGTGATCCCATCAATAGAATACTGATAAGGAGCAGTTCCACCAGTTGCTGTTACGGTAATTGTGTTATTGGTAATGTCTAAACTAGCGATTACGGGCTGTTGAGCTGGCAACACACTCACTAGCTGCATAGTGAAGCATTTACCGGTTTGTAGTTTTACCCAATACTGCCCTATGCCAACACCTTGTATGGTTTGTGTGGTTGCACCGGTGCTCCACTCGTACCCATCAAATCCTGGTCCTGCATCAAGAATTGTTCTATCTTCTATACAAATCGTTTTGTCTTTTAAAACTGTAGATTTTACAGGAGGAAGTACTTTTAAAGTAATTTTTGTGATAGCAAAACATCCATTAGAATTTGTAACTCTTACAAAAACTTCACTGTTTTCAGAGATGTACATTGTAGGATTGGGAATTTCACTAGTTCCTGCCAAAGCATTTGCCTGAGTTTTAAAAAATCTTTTTGTAATTCCTGTTTGGGTAGAAACAGTTGCAGTTGTTAAATCAAATAGAGCAGTAGTAATTGCAGTAGGGATGTAACATGATTCTAATATGGCAGGTGTAACTACTACTACAGGATGATATGCTAATGTGATTGTTGAATCATCTGAACAACCTTCTATTGAAGTTACTTTTACGTATATTGTAGCTGGTGCAGATGATACGTATGCCGTCGGATTGGTAATGGCGTTGGTGTCTGCATTCAGATTAGCCAGCGAAGTGTAATACTTCTTAGTAGCTGTAGGATCTCCAAATACGGCTGCTGTTGTAAGATTGTAAGTTGCTGTACCTGCACCGTTGTTGTTACATTCAGTTAGTGTAGCGTTATCAGCCACAATATTTCCTTGTTTGAATTTAAATTTACCAGTTAAAAAACATCCATTTACAGGATTGGTAGGATTGGTAGGATCAACATATTTCAGTCTATAATAATAGATTGTAGTACCATTAACCATAGCTGTCGTAAGTGGGCTGTCACCAGTGATCGCATTATTTGCGGTATCGTGATATGTAACTGTAAAGTTTTGGTTTCCGTTTAAAATTCCTGTACTCAATGTTGTAAAGTCAAACATCATTGGTAATGCACATTTCAGAATTTCGTTAGGTTGAGTAGGATCTGTAGCATTTGGTACCCCAGGTGTAATAAAAGGATTTGGAGTCAGTGCAGGATTGGTAAAAGGAGAGGTTAACGAAGCGGTACCTTCCCAAATTAATGAAAATCCGGCATTTGCTGCATTACTATAGTTATCAATCACCAGATAATACGTTTGACCAGCAACTACATCCAAATAAGCTTCGAAATAGGCAGATCCACTTGGAGTAAGCTCTAATCCCGTATTTCCTGTAGGAGAAGATCCTGCAAAATTACATCGTATAGGCGTTCCTAGTGCGGCACATGTTGCATTGGCAGCATAAACTGCAAAATCATAATCTGTTGTGTTTATGTTTGCATCTATTGTAAAAGCTAATGTACCTGATGTAGCAACGGTAAATGTATACCATACGGAAAAGTTTTCATCATCAGTTAAGCATCCGCCAAGATCTTCCAAAACATTTCCAGGTCCTGAAGGGGTAAATGAAACATTTGAATTTCCGCAAACAGGAATTGCTGTGGTGCAATCTGATTGCGAATAATAAAATTGCGAAATTATGATAATAATAAAAAGTAGTATTTTTTTCATGTTAAAATGAATTTATAGCAAATTTAAACAAAATATTACAAATGATTTTAAATAAAAAATCGCTTTGATAAGCGATTCTTTATTTTTTTGATCGAGATTATTCTCTGTTTTTTACCATTATCCAACCTGAGAATTTGATTGGTGTTTTGGTCTTGTTGTTTTCGTTCCATGTTACAGAATACCAATAGTTACCTGTAGGAACTTTTTTACCACCATTAGTAGTACCGTCCCATTTGAAACCATTCGTTTTATCTGCCTGGAAAATTTTGTATCCGTATCTGTCAAAAATACTTAGAACTAAATTCTGTCTGCTTCCTAAAGCAGAATAATCTATTACATCGTTTATTCCGTCTCCGTTTGGAGTAATGACGTTGATCATGTTTGGAACTAAAATGTTTACTTCCATAGGAACACAGTCGTAAGCATCTTTTACATAAACTATGTAATCACCTCTCGTAAGACCCGTAAATGAATTAGAGTCCTGCCAGTTTACATTATCTATTGAGTATTGATAAGCCGGTGTACCGCCAGTTACATTTACAGTAAGAGAGTTGTTGGTAATTTCAATATTTGAAATTACAGGCTGATCAGAAGCAAAAACTTTTACAGTCTGTATTGCAGTACAGTCTCCGGTTTTAAGTTTAACCCAATAAGTTCCCACGGTTACATCAGAGATAATCTGCGTAGTTGCACCAGTGCTCCACTCGTAAGAAGTAAAGCCAGGACCTGCATCTAAAGTGGTTTTATCTTCAATACATATCACTTTATCAATTAATACTGTAGAATATACAGGTGGGATTACCACAAGATTGATTTTAGCTACATTAAAACATCCATTGGCATTAGTTACTCTTACATATACTACACCATTTGGCGCTGTATAGGTTAAAGGATTTAATATTTCGTTGGTCTGGTTAACCGCATCTGCTGTAGATGGATAATATTTTTTAGTAGTTCCTGTCTGCGTATTAACGGTAGCATTGTTTAGATTAAACAAACCAGTTGAAGGATTAGATTCTATAAAACAGGCTCTGAGTGTAGCTTCAGTTACCACTACTATAGGATAAAAGTTCAGCTTGATCTCTGCAATATCTTTACATCCAAATTCTGAGGTTACCAAAACAAATGCAGATCCGCCAGCAGAAAGATATTGATAAGGATTGGTAATTTCGTTGGTGTTGGCATTAAGATCTATTATTGAAGGATAGTATTTTTTTGTTGCATTTGCTATTGTAGTAACATTGGCATCGGTCAAGTTAAATACAGCTGTTCCTTCGTTATTGTTATTACATTCTGTTAAAGTGTCGTCAGTTGCTACAATACTTCCGTCTTTGAATTTAAATGTACCTGTCTGTTTACATTTATTAATAGGGTTATTCGGATTGGTGGGATCTGTGTATGTTATACTGTAGTAATAAGTATCTGTAGTATTTACAGTAATCGGATTTACGATAGGGTTGTCACCAGTCAATAGATCATTAGTATTATAATGGTAATTTACTGTGAAATTAGTATTACCGTTAATAATTGCACTTGATAATGAAGTGAAATTAAAAACGGAAGGATTGGTACAAATTACCACTTCATTCGGTGCTGTAGGGTTTGCGTTTGGCAGACCTGGTGCAATAAACGGATTAGTAATTAAACTCGGGTCATTAAATGGCGAAGCCAATGTAGCTGTACCACCCCAAGAAAGTGTAAAACCATTTGGACTGTTTGAGAAGTTATCAATAACCAGATAATAGGTCTCTCCCGGAAGCACATTCATAAAACCGCTCCATTGTCCGTTTACAGCTGGGTGTACAGTAGTTAAATTTAAACCTGTAGGTCCGTCTGCTCCGGAATAATTACATCGTATGGGTGCTCCCAAAGTTCCACAAGTTTTATTAGGTCCGTAAACTCCGAAGTCATAATCGTCTGCGAATACATTAGGATCAATAGTAAATGTTAAAGTTCCTGCGGTAGCAATAGAAAAAGTATACCACACAGAGAAGTTTTCGTCATCACTCAAACAACCGCCAAGATCTTCCAGGATATTTCCCGGACCGGATGGTGTATATGATATTCCGGAATTCCCACAAACTGTTATTGCGGTAGGACAATCAGACTGTGCAAAAAACATCTGAGAAAATATCATCAAAAAAATGAGTAGAGTTTTTTTCATTTTCGGAAAAATTTTGTTACAAATATATAAAAATTATTAACCACGTATTTAGAATTTGCTAATATAATCAAAAGTTAGCCAAATATGTCTTAATACTGCATTTTTCTTAGTTTAGGATTTGTAGCTGCTACCACCAACGCAATAATTAAGGTCATGCTTCCGCCAAATACGACAGATCTTACGACTCCCATTAATTTTGCAGCTAGCCCGCTTTCAAACTGTCCCATCTCATTACTCGACATAATGAAAATAGAATTTACACTCAAAACACGACCTCTGATATGATCCGGTGTTTTCAGCTGTACAATCGTTCCCCGGATGACAACAGAAATTCCGTCAAGCATTCCGCTTAGAACCAGAAACATAAAGGATAACCAGTAATAGTGAGAAAGCCCGAAACCAATTATACAAAGCCCAAATCCCGCAACCACACCAAGCAAAATTTTACCCTGATTTTTTCTTAAAGGAATGATGGATAGTGTAGTAATGATGATCATGGAACCGATATCTGAAGCAGCGTTCAGTAATCCAAAACCTTCAGCACCCGATTTCAAAATATCAGTGGCGAAAACAGGAATCATCGCAACGGCACCGCCAAAAAGTACCGCAAACATATCCAGACAAAGCGCACCTAAGATTTCTTTAGTTTTAAAAATATAAGAAATTCCTTCATGCATGCTTTCCCAAACTTTAATTTCATCTTTTTTATGTTCCGAAAATTGTTTTTGAAGTTGCCAGAAAAATATAGATGCAATGGAAATTAATGAAATAATCACAATCAAAGTCCATTTTACACCAACCAATCCAATCAAAAATCCTCCGGCGGCGTGACCACAAACAGAAGAAATTAAAAATGTTGCCTGATTTAAAGTAATGGCACTGGGAAGATTAACCTTCTGAACTATTTTCGGAATCATCGATGGAACAATAGGACCAATAAAAGCTCTTACAATTCCTGTAAAAAAGATAACAGCGTAAATGTAGTAGGTGATTTCGTGTCCCGAAAAATGAAGCTCGACATTATAAAAAGCAGGAATTAATAATAATCCGATCAGAAAAACATACAGATAGGTACATATGAGAAGTAATTTTTTCTTTTCATTCATATCAATAACGTGACCGGCATATAAAGCGCAACTCACCGCCGGAATTACTTCTGAAAGTCCGATCAATCCTATAGAGAAGGGATCTTTTGTCAACTGATACACCCACCAGCCAAGTAAAGTTGCAAGCATTCTGAATGCTAAAACAATAAAAAATCTTCCTGTAAGAAGATTCCTGAATTCTATATTTTCTAGGGTTTTAAGCGGAGTAAGAGAAATCATTCCGCAAAAATAGCCCTAAATATTCATTCAGGGCTATTGGTATACTGTGTTTTCAAAAGAAATTGGTTATCTCTTTTGAAAGATAAAATCTATTTTAGTCTGCTCTCAAAGCACTGATGACAATTGCGGCAGCTCCTGCAGCTCCGATAAGCACTGCTCCTCCTGCAACTCTGCCTTTTGATCTGTCTTTTACAGATGCAATATTCGATTTTGGGATCACTACTTCTGCGCTGTCTTTCTTCCCTGCAGTCCCGATAATGTTGTCTCCACTGATGTTTCTAAACAAAATCGTTTGTTTTTTAGAACCGTCTCTAGGCGTTACAACATAAATTTTTCCCGCTTCAAGATTAGAGTAATTATTTGTTGAGATGTTTTCGCTGTACTTTGTAGTAGCACAAGATGAGATGACAAATAAACCGGTTAGTAAAGATGATTTTAAAAGTACAGATGCTTTCATTATAAAATTTTAGTTTTCCAAATTTATCAATTTTTTTGAATATATCTTTTCAGAATGAAGAAAATGTGTTTAAATTTTATAAATTTTCAGTAAATCTGCAATTTTTCTTTCATTTGCCAATCTTGGAATTTTATTCTGACCACCAAGTTTTCCTTGAGATTTTGCATATTCCTGGAAAGCATTTTTTGAAAGTTTGCTAATTTTTAATTTCTGAAGAATGTTTCCTGTAACCAGATCATCATAATAAGTATTGCGTTTTCTCAATTGATCATCCAGTTCATTTTTAAATAAGTCTAAATTTTCCGGCTCTTTTTCAAATTCTATAAACCATTCATGGTAAGGTAAACCTTCTGTAGGATTGACCTCTGGAGCCAGATGAAATTCAGTAATTTGTGCAGAGAACTTTTCTACTGTAGCTTTCATCGCTTCTTCCACTTCAAAGGCAATGACATGTTCTCCAAAAGCTGAAGTGAAATGTTTAGTTCTTCCGCTCACCAGAATCCGGTGAGGATTTTTATCAATAAAACGTACGACATCACCGATAGAATATGCCCATAATCCAGAGTTTGTCGTTAAAATCAGAGCGTAATCTCTGTTGAGCTGAATTTCCTTTAAAGTCAATCTTTCTGCATTCGGTTTTCCGTATTGTTCAAGCGGAATAAATTCGTAGAAAATTCCATGATTGGTCAAAAGCAGAAGTCCTTCCTGAGTATAGTCATCCTGAAAAGCAAAAAAGCCTTCTGATGCCGGAAACGTTTGCACAATATCAACTTTTCCTCCCAAAAGCTCTTCCATTTTTTCACGATATGGCTCATAATTGACACCGCCGGTAACTATTAATTGAAGATTTGGAAAAAGCTGTTTTATTTTTTTACCGTTTTTCTCAATGAGTTTTTCAAAATACATGATCAGCCAGGGCGGAATTCCGGAAATCAAAGTCATGTTTTCTTTTTCCGTTTCTTCTACTATTTTGTCGACTTTTGCTTCCCAGTCTTCCATCAGATTGGTTTCCCAGCTTGGCAGACGGTTTTTTTGAAGATATTTGGGAATGTGATGGGCAACAATTCCCGAAAGTCTGCCTGTTTTAATGCCGAAAACCTCTTCCAGTTCCGGACTTCCCTGCAAAAAGATCATTTTTCCGTTAACGAAATCGGCGTTGCCTTTTTTTGAAATATAGTGAAATAATGCACTTTGCGCACCTGCAACCTGATATGGCATTCCTTCTTTTGAAATGGGAATATATTTTGATCCGGAAGTCGTACCGGAAGTTTTAGCAAAATATTCCGGAGTTCCTGTCCAGAGAATTTCTCGTTGACCCTTTTTTACTTTTTCGATATATGGTTTAAGATCTTCATAATCTGCAATCATTACATTTTTCTGAAAATCTTGAATAGAATTGATGTTTTCAAATTGATGTTCTCTTCCAAAAAGGGTTTTCTCAGCAGTTTTTACCAGCAATAAAAGTAAGTTTTCCTGATTTTTTTCAGCATTTTGCTTAAAATCGTTCGCTTTCTGAACATGATTTTTTGCCCAGATTAATGCTGCATTTTTTTTGAAGAAGTTTAACATGCTTCAAATTTATAAATAAGTAGAGAATTGTGTTATTATATTTTGAAATTTAAACATAAAAAAACCGACAAAAATGTATCGGTTTTTCAAAAATTGATGATGAAAATAATATTTTTATATGTTGATTATTTGTTCACTTTATATCTTTTGTCTGGTGTTCCGTCTTTTTTTAATTTTTGGTTTTCTTTGAATCTTTTGTCGGGAGTACCGTCTTTCTTAAGTTTTACTGTTGGTTTTGCGGCTTCTTTTTTTACAGCTTTTACAGTTTTAGTTGTTTTCTGTACGGTGTTTTTCGTTGCCGGAACAGCTTGTTGAGCAGATGCAAATCCTAATCCTAATACGATTGACATTGCGGTAAGAAATTTTTTCATGTGTTTATATTTGTTTAATAAGGTAAAGTTAATTAAAATTTTACTACAAAAAATCATTTTTTCAGACTTAATTAAACTCGCTGAAAATTAAAAATTATAGACTCTTGCTTTAGGTAATAAAAAAAACCTGCTTCCCAAAAGAGAAACAGGTTTTTAATATTTATTGACAGTATTATCTGGTAGCGTTGGCTGTCCAGGTTTTACCATCTGCCTTATAAAGCATTTTTAATTCGTTGTTGTCGATTCTTACATAGACCAATGCGTTAGAACCTACCATTACCAAAGAATTATCTCCTTGCTTTTCAAATTCAAGTCCGTTCAGATCAGGAATTCCATTTGAAAATTTGAAGTTATATTTCGTAGCACTTGCAATTTTTGTTACAAACACTTCACCATTATCTGATCCGATAGTTGTAGATCCGTCATTGTAAGATACAGATCCTTTGTAAGTTCCTGCAAAGAAATCATTATCAGCCGGATCGTCATCATCACTACATGATGTGAATGAAATTGCTGTGAACATGACCAGCATAAAAACTCCTAAAATCTTGATTACATTTTTCATAAAATTATTTTTTTTGGTTTATGGGTTTAGTTTTCCAAACACCATGCCGTGTGACAAAAAATGAATTGTTTTTAACTCATTTTTTGAATTATACTGATAATTTAAGATTTATAAACGTTTATTGTTGCTTTATATTAATTTGCTACCATTCGATTTATCTTAAAGAAAAAATAGTATTATCTTTGTCATACTAAAACGGTTTCGGAATTCTCCCGAAATCGCTTTTGTCGTTTATATCTATATTATTTTTTATGCATTTAAAAACCATAAAAGAAAGCTTTCTTCCGGATCTTCTGAAAAAAGAATTCGGGAAAGAAATTTTTGTACAGCTGGAAAATCATCAGCACCTTTCTGTAAAAGGAAGTGCAGGCTCATCTGTTTCGATTTTTATTGCCGAACTTTTTCTTACGCAAAAAAAGACCATACTTTATCTTGTTGATGACAAGGAAGAGGCTCTCTATGTAAATACTGAAATGGAGGATTTGCTGGGTAAAGAAAAAGTTTTATATTTTCCGGCAACGCATCTTGAGCCTTATCAGGTTGAAAAAACTCAAAATGCCAATTTGGTTTTACGAACGGATGTTTTAAATAAAATAAATTCTGAAAAATCTCCGAAGATCATTGTTGCATACATGGGCGCTTTGTCTGAAAAGGTTTTAAAGAAAGAAGATTTTAAAGCAATTTCTCATCACATCAAAGTTGGCGATCAGCTTGATTTTGATTTTGTGGATGAATTGCTCTCACATTATCAGTTTCAGCAAACCGACTTTGTTTCTGAGCCGGGAGAATTTTCTGTGAGAGGAGGAATCGTAGATGTTTTTTCTTACTCCAACGAAAAACCTTATCGAATTACTTTCTTCGGTAATGAAGTTGAAAACATTAAAACTTTTGACATCGAAACTCAGCTTTCTGTAGATAAGATAAAAGACTTTCAATTGGTTTCAAATATGAATTATTCGGTTTCAGGAAGTCGTGTTTCTTTGCTGGAACTGTTGCCGAAAGACAGTTTTATGATTTCGAAAAATGCGGTTGTAGGCTTAAATAAAATCAGAAGCTTTTATGAAAAATCGTTGGAGAAATATGATAGTTTAAGCAAAGATATTTCGCACAGAACTCCACAGGAATTATTTATTTCAGACGAAGAGTTTTTGTTTGACTATAAAAAATTTAAAACCATTGATTTCAGTTCACAGAATCTCGAACTCCCAGACTCTGAAGCACTCCAGCTCAATCAAACCCAGCAACCTTCTTTCCACAAAAATTTTGAATTGTTAATTGAAGATTTAGAAGAAAAACAAGAGCAAGGTTTTGATACCTGGATTTCTTTTGCGACCGACAAGCAGAAAGAACGGCTGGAATCTATTTTTGAGGACATCGATTTTGCTCAGTCCGGGTCGTCTAAAATTTCGTTTAAAAGTTTTAAATCGGAACTTCACGAAGGTTTTGTAGACACTGATCACAAACTTCTAGTTTATACCGATCACCAGATTTTTGACCGTTATCAAAGATATAAAGCCAAAAATACGTTTGCAAAATCTGAGCAGCTTACGTTGAAAGATTTAATGTCTTTAAAAGTGGGAGATTATATCGCTCACATCGACCATGGAATCGGAAAATTCATGGGATTGGTGAAAGTGAATAACGATGGTAAAATTCAGGAGTGTTTTAAACTGACTTATAAAAATGGAGACTTATTATATGTAAGTATTCATTCATTACATAAAATTTCAAAGTATAACGGCCCGGATGGAAGGGAAGTTGTTTTGAGCAAACTCGGTTCTCCTGCCTGGAAATCTTTAAAACAGAAAACAAAAGCCAAAGTAAAACAGATCGCTTTTGATTTGATTAAATTATACGCCGAAAGAAAAACCGCCAAAGGATTCGCTTATACACCAGACTCTTATTTGCAAAATGAACTGGAAGCAAGCTTCATCTACGAAGATACTCCGGATCAGGAAAAAGCAACCATTGATGTGAAAAATGATATGGAAGCAGACACGGTTATGGATCGTTTGGTTTGTGGAGATGTAGGTTTCGGAAAAACTGAAGTTGCTATTCGTGCCGCATTTAAAGCGGCAACAGATGGCAAACAGGTTGCTATCTTAGTTCCCACAACGATTTTGGCATTTCAGCATTACCGCAGTTTTACCGAGAGACTGAAAGATTTTCCTGTCAATGTTTCTTATTTAAACAGATTCAGATCGGCAAAACAAAAAGCTGAAACGATAGCAGGCTTAAAAGACGGAAAAATAGACATCGTGATCGGAACGCATCAGTTGGCTTCTGAAAAAGTGAAATTTAAAGATTTGGGATTATTGATTATCGATGAAGAGCATAAATTCGGAGTTTCGGTAAAAGACAAATTGAAAACCTTAAAATCAAATATTGATACTCTGACTTTGACGGCAACACCAATCCCCAGAACTTTGCAGTTTTCATTGATGGCAGCGAGAGATTTATCAGTTATCAAAACGCCGCCGCCAAACAGGCAGCCTGTGGAAACTCATATGGTTGGTTTTAGTGAAGAGATTATCCGTGATGCGGTATCTTACGAGTTACAGCGTGACGGACAGGTTTATTTTATCAACAACAGGGTTGAAAACCTGAAAGACATTGCAGGTCTTATCCAAAGACTGGTTCCCGATGCGAGAGTAATTACAGGTCACGGACAAATGGAGGGCAAACAGCTGGAAAGAAATGTGCTTGACTTTATGGAAGGGAAATATGATGTTTTGGTTGCCACCACCATTGTAGAAAGTGGAGTAGATGTGCCCAATGCCAATACCATGTTTATCAATGATGCACAACGTTTCGGGATGGCAGATCTTCACCAGATGAGAGGTCGTGTTGGTAGAAGCAACAGAAAAGCATTTTGCTATCTGATCACTCCGCCTTTGGATATGGTGACTTCTGATGCAAGAAAAAGGCTCGAAGCTATTGAGCAGTTCTCAGATTTGGGAAGTGGTTTTCAGATTGCAATGAAAGATCTGGAGATACGTGGTGCAGGAGACTTATTGGGTGGTGAACAAAGCGGATTTATCAATGAAATGGGCTTTGAAACCTATCAGAAAATGATGCAGGAAGCTTTGGAAGAGCTGAAAGATGATAAAGATTTTGAAAATCTTTTTGAGAATGAAGAAGATCGTCAGAAATTATTTAAATCGGTTAAAGATGTCAATATCGATACAGATTTAGAATTGATGTTGCCGGATTCTTATATTTCAAGCACAGAAGAAAGGCTTTTGCTGTACCAGAAATTAGCTGAAATTGATAATGAAATTGATCTTCAGAAATTTGAATCTGAATTGACCGACCGTTTTGGAAATTTACCCGATGATGCAATCAATCTCTTGAAAAGTGTTGCGCTGAAATGGCTTGCTGCAGATATAGGTTTTGAGAAAATCGTTATGAAAAACGGAACTTTCTTAGGCTATTTCCCGAATAATCCGCAAGATAAATTCTATCAGACCGATAAATTCAGACATATTATCAGTTACTTAACTCAAAACCCGTCGCAGGCACAGTTGAAAGAAAAAATAAATAAAGATGGAAATCAGCTGATGATGAGAAAAGACGGAGTTCAAAATGTGGATGAGGTGAATGTTTTGTTAAAATCTATTTTAGGAATTTAAAAAAGTTTACATTTAATATTTCACATTAATATTTCAATAATTAAATCTAAAAACCATGTTTTTAGATTTTTTTTTGATAAAAATTAAATTTAAGTCTAGTCATGTTGAAAAATAATTATATTTGTGAACTAAAAAAAACTAAATTTTTATGATTAGAAACAACTTTTTTAAAGTAGTAGCAGCTCTACTTCTTTTCTTCATGTTCTCATGCGACAATACTACCGCAGATCCTATCAACCAAAATAATCCTAATAACACTCCAGGCGGGAGTGGCGGTGGAACTACAGGTCCCACAATTACAGGACCAAGAATTTTACACAAAATTACTGTCAATAATGTTACTAATCAAGAATTTGTAACCACCGGAAATGTTCTTCAGAAAGCGATTTTCAAAGAAACAAGCGGTCCTACATCATTTATAGTAGGAACTGCCACGTATACTTCAGGGAAAATTACTAAAGTAAAATTCGGACAAGAATTAAATGGTGCGCCGGTAAGTAATGGTCAAACTTATGATTTTGATATTACATACGATGTAAGCGGGAAAATCACTTATACAACTTGTCAAAGAGCTATTGGAGGTATGGCTAACTTTAATAGCGAATATACTTACACTTACGATGGTTCCGGTAAAATGACGAAAATTGTAGAAAAAAAGAAGTCGGGAGCTACATATGTAAATTTCACCAATTATAATTTCACGAATACCGGAGATAATATTACAAAAATTGTAATAGAAGCAGGAATTACAAGCCCAACAGGAGTTCCGGATATGTCTTCTGTAATGTCTAATGGTATATATAATTACCCACTTTACGATGATAAAATAAACCCATACACAACCTTACCAAAAACTTTTTTTCTGATGTGGGGTTTGTTTCATCCAGCTAATTTCCAATCATTATCTGCTAATAATGTCAAGAGTTTTAATATCGTCTTTCCTCCTATCGGATCAGTTCCGGCTCCATTGGTAAGTGGTGATTTTACTTATCTTTATGATTCGATGAATTACCCAACTTCGGATCAGGCTCAAGCTCAAAAATATATTTATAAGGCTTTATAACGTGTTTTTGTTTGTTAGTTTTATGATAATATAAATAAAAACATGATTTTTATTCAAAAAAAAATTATATTTGTGGAAATATAAATAATACCCTTCGGAAATGAAACAAATATTCTATTTTATTTTACTTGTAGCTGGTATTTCATCTATTCATTCTTGTAAAGATTTGGTTGATGAAGAAGGAAACCCGTTGATTGATTTAAATCCAAATAGTGGTTTTAACGGTCCAAGAGCTTTATTCAGAGAAGTTACAGATGCAGCAACAATTGCAGAATATCAATATAATGGTTTGCTTTTGACCAAAGTGATTACACCGGGAAATTCTGTCACCAATGTTATGTGGAGTGGCGATAAGATCAGTCAGATCACTTTCAACGGTCGTCTGGATCTTGATGGAAATGGTGCTGTAGAAGATGACAGTATTGTTTATACACAGTTGTTTACTTATGGAAACTTAGGTAGATTAACCATTATTTCAGAAAACAGAGCGACCTATAAAAGAACTCCGGCTGCACCTCCAACAACACCTGCTGGTCCTTATGCTCTTGATAAAAGAACAAAAAGAATTTATGACTTAGCTTATAGCGCAACTACAGGTAAACTTGATATCATTAACATGAAGGATGGTCCTGATGCTCCTGGAGTACCTTTTGAATATAAAGATTATTCTAAAACATGGTATACTTATTTGGGAGATAATGTTTCTAAGGTAGAAAGACATTACGGTAAAATCAGTGCAGGGGTCAACGGTCCGGCGTTGTCGAAATACGGTTATGAGTTTTTAAACTATGATTCTCACATCAACCCGTACACTTTATTGCCTTTTGCATACAAAGTTTCGGCACTTTTATCTACGAATGACGGAGACGACAAATCTTTTATTATGTCTCCGAACAATCCAAAGAGACTTACCATTACAGATCTTGCACCACCAATTCCTACACCTGTTATTTTCTCAACAGCGTATAGATATGATGAGCAGACCTATATGACACAAGGTTTTAGTGTAAATTATTTTTATAAGCCTTTATAAAAACGTTACTAAAAAAGTATTTAAACTCAATTCTTACAGGATTGAGTTTTTTGTTTTATATCTCTTAATTTTGCAAAAAATTTCTCATGAAATATTTAATTGTCGGTTTGGGTAACAAAGGACCGGAATATGAAAATACGCGTCACAATATAGGCTTTAAGGTTGCTGATAAAATAGCAGAAAGTCTGGAAACTTCTTTTAATACAAGCAACTTTGGATGGCTGGCTGAAGGGAAATATAAAGGCAGAAAAGTTTTTGTACTAAAACCAGACACCTACATGAATTTATCTGGTAACGCCGTAAAATTCTGGATGCAGAAAGAAAATATTCCGTTGGAAAATGTGATGATTGTTACCGACGATCTTGCTTTACCTTTCGGAACTCTAAGAATGAAAATGAAAGGTTCTGATGCAGGACATAATGGTCTTAAAAGTATTCAGGAAAGTTTACAGACTCAGAATTATGCGAGATTGCGGTTTGGGATTTCTGCAGAGTTTTCTGAAGGCAGACAAGTCGATTACGTTCTCGGAACATGGAACGAAGAAGAATCTGAAAAATTGGGAGAACGGATTGAAAAGTTTTCCAAAGCCTGTCTGTCATTTGTTTTTGCCGGAATTGGGAATACAATGTCAGCATTTAACGGAAAGTAAATTTTTATAGATATATTTTAATCAGAATGGACAAAAAAAACGGCGGGAGCAAAGCTCCCGCCGTTCATATTTACTATGTTGGTTTTATAACCAGGTTACAACACCAGTCTCTACATCGTAATTTGCACCCACGATTTTGATCTTACCCTCTTCTTCAAGTCTTCTCAATGTAGAACTTTGCTTACGGATATCATCGATTGCATTTTTTACATTGTGCTGATTCAGTCTTTCAAGAAGATCTGCGTTTGCAGAAGTTCGCTCTTCACCATCTTGGATAATTGTTTTAATAATCGGATCAAAATGATCAATCAGATGGTTGAGGTTATCCATTCCCATACCTTCGATTTTAGCAGCATCTAATCCGCCTTTTAAAGCGCCACATTTAGTATGCCCTAAAACAACCACTAATTTAGATCCGGCTACATTACAGCCAAATTCCATTGAGCCTAAGATATCCTGATTCACAAAATTACCTGCAATTCTGATGCTGAAAACATCGCCCAGACCTTGGTCAAAAATTAATTCTGCAGAAGTACGGCTGTCAATACAGCTCAACACCACTGCAAATGGCCACTGTCCTTCACGAGTAGCATTTACTTGTTCCAGAAGATCTCTGTTCGCTTTAAGGTTACCTACGAATCTGTGATTTCCTTCTTTCAAAAATTCTAGTGCTTTTTCAGGAGTAATGGTCGATTGTGTTTCAGATGTATGTGCTTTCATATAACTGTATATTTTTTTGAATTAAATTTAAATTTAAAATTGATTTTGTTTAATTTACATTGCTCTTTTGTGAGTAATGACGATGTGTGAGTCTTCATCGGTTTCGTAATCTTTGTACGAAGTTTTGAAGCCTAAAAGTTCTACGTTAATATCTTCTTCTTTTGCACGGATATTTGCAAAATCCTGAATCATTTCCAATACATCAGTCGCAATATAAGAAGTTCCTGTGGCATCAATAATTAAGGTAGAATTAGGTTTGATATTTTTCAATGTCTTTTTAATGGCTGCTTTGTTTAGGAAAGAAACTTCTTCTGCTAATTTCATAGTGATCCCATCTGCATCGTCTAGTTTTTCTCTGCTCAGATAATAGGCACGCTTCATATTCCCCTGAAGTATATAGAAAACCGAGATGGCAAGACCAATTCCTACTCCTTTTAGCAAATCTGTTGCAACAATTGCCACCACAGTCGCTACGAAAGGAATAAACTGGAATTTACCAAGATGCCAGAAATGTTTGAATGTTGCAGGTTTTGCCAATTTATATCCTACCAAAATTAATACCGCAGCCAACGTTGCCAATGGAATTAGATTTAATAAAAACGGAATTGTAAGTACACAAACCAGTAGTAAGACACCGTGAATCATTGTTGAAACTTTTGAAGTTGCACCTGCGTTGGCATTAGCAGAACTTCTTACTACTACAGAGGTCATAGGAAGTCCGCCAATTAATGAGCTTACTAAGTTACCGATTCCTTGGGCCTTTAGCTCCAGATTGGTATCTGTAATTCTTCTTTGAACATCTAATCGATCCGATGCTTCTATGCAGAGAAGCGTTTCAACGGATGCAACGACAGCGATGGTTGCGCCTGCGATCCAGACTTTGTAATTTGTGAGACCACTAAAATCAGGTGTTGTGATTAAATTTTTAAAATCTTCTATGGTTTTTGGCACAGGCAAAGGAACTAAATGTTCGGGACCAATAGCTAATGCGCTTCCAGAAATTTTAAACATTTCATTTAATGAAATTCCTGCAACAACAGCAACCAAAGCTCCCGGAAGCATCTTCAGTCTTTTTAGGAAAGGTATTTTGTCCCAAGCCAGAAGAATTCCGACAGAAACCAAAGTAACAATAATTGCACCCGGATGTACAGCACCGAATAACTCGTTGAAGTATCCAAAATTTAATCCTTTATCAAAAATAGATTCATGACCTTCATAATCTTTATCAAATCCCAAAGCGTGTGGAATTTGTTTTAATATGATGATGATACCAATTCCGGCAAGCATTCCTTCAATCACATTATTAGGAAAGTAGTTGGAAATACTTCCGGCTCTTACAAATCCTAAAATAAGTTGAATCGTGCCGGCAATAAGCCCTGCACAAAGAAAAAGCTCAAATGCACCCAAGTCAGAAATAGCAGTCAAAACAATTGCTGTTAATCCTGCTGCAGGTCCTGAAACTGATATATTTGAATTACTGATGGCGCCGATTACCAAACCACCGATGATTCCGGAAATAATTCCAGATAAAGGTGGTGCTCCGGATGCTATGGCGATTCCTAAACAGAGGGGAAGAGCTACTAAAAATACGACGAGACCCGAAGGGAAGTTCTCCTGAATTCCTCCAAAGAAAGATTTTGATTTTTTCATGACTATTGAAAAATACGTTATTGCGTTGTGTAAAATAAATGATTGACTAAAACCAATCAGATAAGACTGGAATTAATACAAAATAGAAGTGTTCAGAATCAAAAATGATCTGAATAGATAAATGTAGTATAACTAAGCTTCCGGAGGAGGAGAAAATATACGCAGTAAAGGTGAAAGATGAAAAGAATCATCGATGAGTGTGAAAGATTTTCCTTCAAGATCGGGTTCAAAAAACTTAAGATAATCATAGACATCTAAAGTTTTTGGAAGTGTTTTCTCGTAAACTGAAAAGAGAGATGAGTAGTGAGAATGGGTTTCTTCTTCGTTGACGATTACATTGGTCGTCATGATGTCCCAATCAGCAACGGCAGCAATGCTGGGCAAAGCTGTAAAGTTGAGGACAATCATTAATGTAATAATACTCCAGAATTTCATTTACTCTTTATTTTTTTGAAAGATTATTTTATCTTTCTGCTCATTACCCAGTCTGAGCTGGTAAGATTATATATTTTTTGTATGTCTTTTAAGATTTTTTCAAAGTCAATCTCCAGATCAATAATTTTTCCGGTTCTCAGGTCAAAAACCCAACCATGCACCACAGGAAATTCATCAATGATATATCTTTCCTGTACGCAAGCCATTTTTATGACGTTGATGCATTGCTCCTGGACATTCAGTTCTACAAGTCTGTCATAACGTTTTCCTTCATCATTGATAGAATCCAGCTCGGCTTGGTGTAATCTGTATACATCACGAATGTTTCTCAGCCAAGGATTTAATAGTCCTAAATCCTGAGGCGTCATGGCTGCTTTTACACCACCACAATTATAGTGTCCACACACAATAATGTGTTTTACTTTTAAATGTTCTACAGCATATTGAATTACAGCGGTAGAACTCATATCTAAAGTATTGACAACATTAGCAATATTTCTTGTTACAAAAACTTCGCCCGGTTCTGTACCCATCAATTCTTCTGCTGTCACTCTGCTGTCTGAACACCCGATGTATAAATAGTCAGGATTTTGAGTTTTGGCTAAATCTTCAAAGAACGTCGGGTTTTTTGCGATTTTAGACTCTACCCATTTTCTGTTGTTTTCAAAAATAACTTTGTACGACTGTGACATAAATAAGATTAAAATAGATGATTATTTATTCCGTTTAAATTATTTCCAAATTCAATAGACTAAATCAATAACAGTACAAAAATATAAATTTTGATGTAGTTACAATCTTTTTTAACAGAATTTAATATAGATAAAATATAAAAAAAATCAATATTTATACCCTGTTGTTGATATATCCTTCAGTTGCATTTGCAGTAGGATATATTTTCGCTTTGTTTCCTGCAACAATAGAATTATCGGGCACATCTGTGTTTACATAAGAATTCGGAGCAATTAAAACATTATTTCCAATTTTTACACTGCCTACAATTACAGCATTAGGACCGATCCAGACGTCATCACCAATGACTGGGAAACCTTCATTTTTTCCCCGGTTTTGTTGACCGATCGTTACACCTTGTGCGATGTTACAGTTTCTGCCGATTATCGCTTTGGGATTTACGACCAAACTTCCCCAATGACCCAGGTATAAACCTTCTCCTATCTGTGTTTCAGGATAAATCTGAAAACCATATTTTATCTGAAAATGCCTTAAAACAATCTTCCAGTATAATCCTAAGAGAGGAGTTTTATTAAATTTCTGAGTTTTTCTTAAAATATAAATAAAATGAAGATTCGGGTTGATGCATTTCAGCAAAATCTGAATGGGCGAAAGCCATTCTCCGCTTTCTCTGTAAAAATCTTTCTGTATGATTGAATATGTTTTGGGCATGCGGCAAATTTACGGATTCTCTTTTATTTTTATCAGGATTAAATTTTAATTATAATTCATCTAAAACCGAAACTATTCTTGCAACAGAATGATCAAGATTGAAAGGCATGGAGTAATTTTGAAGTTTTTCGGTGAATACGGAGAAATATTGGGGTTCAGTCAAAGCTTTTTTCATCCCTAGATAGATTCCTTCTTCAGAATTTTCTACAATAAGACCCAGCTCACCATTATTCAGCATTTCGTTCACACCGGAAACTTCTGTTGCGATTATTTTCTTTTTCAATGTAATTGCTTCAAACAGTACAGTAGGAAAACCTTCATATCTCGAACTCAAAATATAAAAATCTGAATTCTTAAAATATGGATAAGGATTGTCTGTGAAGCCAAGCATTGTAGCCGTTTTATCAACTCCCAATTCTGTTTTTAATTGTTTGATATTTTCAAAATCATAACCATCACCTACAATTAATATTTTATGTAAAAATCCTTCATCAAGTAATTTTTTGTGAACTTTCAGAAGCCTGTCAAAACCTTTCTGCGGAAAAACGGTTCCAACGGAAATAAACGTAGGAATTTCATTATCAAACTCATAATTAATAACCGGCTGCTCAGCTTTAGTAACAATTTCTTTGGTATCTAAAGGATTATAAATTTTTACAATTTTCTGCTTTTCGGTTTCATTTCTGGCTAAATCGTGAAATAATTGTTCAATTTTCTTTGAAATCACCATGATAGAATCAAATCCGAAAAACTTACGGATCTCATCATCGGTATATTCTTTTACCTGTGAAAGATCATTATGAATCCAGACAATTTTTTTTGAAGTATGATGTGTAGAGTGAAGGATTTCGTCTCTCATCCCATGGATTGCCGCAAACTCAATATCGTACTTCTTATCTTTTAATATGAGGGTATACAAAAGATCCGGAAATTCTTTCAGAACCTTCTGGAAAATTACTCTTGCAGCTTTTTCCGGGATATCCTGCAGTCGGTTGGTCGTAATCATTTCACCTTTATTCAGATAGATAATGTTGATCCACTTGGGTACTTCGCTCAGATATTTGCCAGAATATAGATTTAATAATAAATCGATTTCGTATTTGTCTTCCGGAAGATTTTTGAGAAAAGTTACCAAAACTTTTTCAGCACCGCCGTGACGCAGGGAGCCTATACGAATGAGAATTTTTTTCTTTTCAATCATTTATTTTTTTATGTGTTTATAATTATGAGGGAGATTTTCTTTGATGTATGCATCTAATTTAGGACGATATGGTTCCAGTTCTCTCGGGTACATCACGTTATTTGCAAGTGCTTTGTCACCATATTCTTCAATCGTGCAGATGAATTTTGCAGGAACTCCTGCATATACAGAGTTATCCGGCATGGATGAATTCAGAACAGAGCCCGCTCCCAAAATACAGTTGTCGCCCATTTGAGAACCGGGAAGGAATATACAGTTATTGCCAACAAAACAATTGTTACCAAGCTTAATTCTCCCAAAATTTCTGGCATCTGCATATTTTTCCATATTTCTGATGACATACATAGCGCCGTCATGATTGATGAACGTACAACCTGCAGTAATCTTTGTGCGATCACCAATTTCAATCAGGTATGGTTCAGAGCCAAATGCCGGAGCTTTAATAAAAACTACATTTTTACCTACTTTCATGCCTCGAGCTTTACATATTTCTATGTACGCCGTATCATGTATACTTTGCCAGATCGCATGAATTTTGAGTATGATTCTGTAAAATAAATTCATCAAATATTGTTTTAACTGCAGGGGATTATTTTTCAACTAATTTAGTGATGATATTTTCAACTGCATCAAAAATTTTTTGATTATCAAACTGTTTTTCAATATCAGTCAGATTTTCTTTAATATTGGAGACAAATTCTGGCTCGGTGATAAATTTCTTCATGGCTTCATACATCTCACTGGTTTCGTAATTGATGAGGTAACCCGTTTTTTTATGATTTATCATTTCAGGAATTCCGCCTACATTAGTAGAAATTATAGGCTTCTGAAGAATAAGTGAATCTGCAATAATCAATGGCCATCCTTCAGATTCAGAAGGCAGAATAAAAAAATCTGCGTTTTTCACATAGGGATAAGGATTTAACAATGATCCTAAAAATTCAAAACTTTTGGTTACGCCTAAATGTTCCGCCTGTTTTTTTAAATTTTCCATTTCATCACCGTCACCTATCACGATAATATGATGATCAAGGCCATCTTTTAATAATCCTGCATGTGCATCCATCAACTTGTGAAAACCTTTTCTGCTGTGAAGCCTTGCCACAGAAACAAATACCGGTTTGTTTGGGAATTTTGGTTTAAAAGCTTCAGCTTTATGTTTCAGCTCATCCATCGGAATGGCATTTAAGATGACCTGATTTTCCGGAATGTTTAAAGTAGGATAGGTTTCTATTAAAATATCTTTAGTCTGTTGAGATCCAAAAATAAAGTAATCAAACTGAGGAATCTGTTTTAAAATTGAGGGTACTACGGGTTGCAGTTTTGGAAAGGTAATATCTGAATGAAACCAGCCGATTTTTTTTGAATTTTTATTCGGTGAATTTAAAACTGATGAAAAGGCCGCATAAGTGGGTGCAATTTCAACGTCAAAATTTTCATTGAGTAACTTTTCGGCTATTTTCGGGTCTTTTTCAGCTTTCAGAAGCTTTATTTTTCTTTTTGCAAGTTGTAATTTTTGAATAATTGAATTTGTAGAAAAATCTTCTTTTCCGTTAGTTATAAAAACTTTTCTTACATGATTAGGAAACTCATTGCGAAGTTCACCCTGATTGATATTTAAACAAACCGTCATCTCAAATTTTTCTTTATCAAGATGATTGAGCATGCTTAAAATTACTTTTTCAACACCACCCATTTCCATAGAGCGGTGTCTGAAAAGAACCTTTGTTTTAGTGTTTTTCATCATTTTAGTGTTTTTTAAATTATTTTTTATTGTTTTTCATCATATATTAAATAACTGCTGACCCAAAATTTTCAACTTCTTTTTTATCCTAAAGAAAACAGAATTTTGATATTCAAGTAAATCATAAATCTGTTTGGAATCTTTGAAGTGATCAGGAACTGCTTTACCATTAATCATTTTTAAATTTCTTCGTTTCATTGCATTAAAAATTACTTGAGCAAAATATTCTCTTGATTTTGGTTTGTTATCATTTTGTGAGATACCACCAGAATGAGTTCTGTACAGATAATTAGCTTCGTCAATAAATTTTACTTTTCCTTTTTCATACATTTTTAAATATAAATCCTGATCCTCAGCAATTTTCATTTCAGAGTTTATTTTTACGGTCTGCTCATACAGATCTTTCCTAAAGCAAACAAAATGTACGATATGAACCGGACAGTTGAAAAAATAGAGGTCATTATTTGGAACCTGCATAGAATTTTTAGGAATTTCCAAATGAATTAGATTTTCGTCACACTTCACATATTTAGAATAGGTGAGTCCCACTTCTTTTCTGGTTGAGAAAATTTTAATGCTTGAGCTCAATGCATTGGGTGTAATCGCATCATCAGGATCTACAAAACCGCAGATTTTTCCGTTTGCCAGTTCTATTAGTTTGCTTTTGGTAATACCCACTCCGCTGTTATGCTCATTTCTGAAAATTTTAAAACGATTGTCATGATCTACCAATTTTTTAATGATTTCTAAAGAATTGTCTGTAGATGCATCATCCAAAATAATAGCCTCCCAATTATTATAGCTTTGGGCAATAATAGAATCGTAACAGTTTTTGAAAAACTTTCCGTTATTGTAATTGGCAATAAGTATAGAAAACTTCATCAGATGAAGAGGGATTTGTGTTAATAAATTTTCACAAAGATAATTATTCTTATAAATCATTAATAAGATAAAATCTTTATTTTTGTAAATTAATTTAAATGCTTTGGGCGAAATAAAAAGAGTTCTTAAAACCTTAATAGGTTATATTAAAAGACCAGACCTCTATCCTGAACTGGGAAGGAAAATTTTAAAAAACACCATCAACAGAAATAATGCCTTCAAAGGTAAAGAAAAAACCCATTCCTGGGCTGAGTCTAAAGTTGTTTCACAGGAGGATGCTATTTCTGCGCTTTTTAAAATTGACAGTTCTTCGTTTAGAAAAAATTTTAGTGAAGTCTTAGAACAAGCATCACAGAAAGAAAAAAATTGTCCCATAAAAATGGGTGGTCCCGGAGCTCTTGAGCTCATTTATTACGCTTGTGAATTTACCAATGCGGAGAATGCAGTAGAAACCGGAGTTGCTTATGGCTGGTCTTCTCTTTTTTCTTTGTTGTCTCTTGAAAAAAGAAACGGAACCCTATACAGCTCAGATATGCCATATCTGGGACAAAATGGAGATCAATATGTAGGTTTTATAGTTCCTGAAAATCTTAAAAAGTTCTGGAAATTATTTCGTTTTGCTGATAAGGAAGCTTTACCTAAAATCTTCAGTGAAAATAAGGTTTTTGATGTAGTACATTATGATTCTGATAAAAGTTATAACGGTAGAGTCTGGGCTTATAACGAATTGTACAGACATTTGAGAAAGGGTGGTGTGTTTATCAGTGACGATATTGGTGACAATTCTGCCTATCAGGATTTTTGTGAGAAAAATAGCATTCAAACCACAGTTGTTGAATTTGAAGGCAAGTTTGTGGGTGTTTTTGTCAAGTAAATTATTTTAAATATCAACTTTACCTTTAATATAAAAACTTCAATAAAGAATAGGATATTAAATTAAGATTTATCTTATCTGGTGTGTTATTCTTAAATTAAAATAAAAATCCATAAAAATTACTATAATTACGAATTTTATGAAACATTTATATACAGTTTTTTCATCTATAATTATTTAGAAATTATAAAAAAACTGTATGCTATTCAATTCCTTCGGATTTTTAATATTTCTGCCAGTCGTTTTTTTTCTTTATTGGTTTCTCTTTAATAAAAAGTATCAATATCAAAATCGTCTCTTGCTTTTTGCAAGCTTTTATTTCTATGCCTGCTGGGATTGGAGATTTTTGTTTCTATTAATATTTTCAATAACATTAGATTATTTTTCAGGAATTCAAATTGAGAAAAGCAAAACAGACAAAGAAGCTAAGTTTTGGTTGATCATAAGTATCGGAATTAATCTTGGTTTTTTGGGTGTTTTTAAATATTATAATTTTTTCGTCGAAAGTTTTTCCGAGTTAATTAATAGTTTTGGGTTGAATGTGAATATTTGGCTTATTAATATTTTTCTTCCTGTAGGAATTTCTTTTTATACATTTCATGGGCTATCTTACGTGATTGATGTTTATAAAAAAAGAATAAAAGCTGAAAAGAATTTCACAGATTATGCTGTTTTCGTAAGCTATTTTCCTTTGCTGGTTGCAGGCCCGATTGAGAGAGCAACCCATCTTTTGCCGCAAATTCAAAAGAAAAGAATTTTCAATCATCAACAAGCTGCTGATGGGATGAGACAAATCTTGTGGGGGCTGTTTAAAAAAATGGTAATAGCAGACAATTGTGCACCTATTGTAAACGAGATATTTAATAATTATCAAACGGAAAGTTCCTCTAATCTGGTATTGGGTGCTGTTCTTTTTGCTTTTCAGATTTACGGTGATTTCTCTGATATTCAGATATTGCTCTGGGAGTATCCAGATTGTTTGGGATAGAACTGTTAAAGAATTTTGCGTTTCCTTATTTTTCAAGAGATATAGCTGAATTTTGGAGAAGGTGGCATATTTCTCTTTCATCATGGTTCAGAGATTATTTATACATTCCAATGGGAGGAAGCAGCGGTGGAATTTGGATGAAAATAAGAAATACTTTTGCTATTTTTTTAGTTTCAGGATTTTGGCACGGGGCCAACTGGACATTCATTATTTGGGGATTCTTAAATGCTTTATACTTTCTACCTTTATTGGTTGCCAAAAAAAACAGGCAGAATATGGAAATGGTTTCTCAGGGCAAATTTTTCCCGTCATTAAAAGAAATATTCCAGATTTTATTTACATTTTCAATCGTCTGTTTTGCCTGGATTTTCTTTAGATCATCATCGTTATCACAGGCAGTTGTATATATTCGCAATATATTTGACGTGGAAGTCTTTTCATTTCCCCATCATTTTCCTTTCAAAGTCTTTTGCTTAATTGTTTTTATGCTGATTATCGAATGGATCAACAGGGAAAGATTTCACGGCCTTGAAGTGAGCAGATTTAATCCCTGGATCAGACGCATTATATATATACTGATTATATATATCATTTTACGATATGCCGTTTTTGGAAACAATGAATTTATTTATTTTCAGTTTTAGTATGAAAAAGTTTCTTTTAAAAATATTACCTTACTGTATAGCGATATTATTGTTATTTGGCTTGTTGGGTATTTTTGCTGATGGTAATACAGATGATAATTATATGCATTTTTCTGTTGAAAAACCTCAAAATATTATTTTAGGAGATTCGAGAGGTGCACAAGCGGTAATACCCGGTATTTTGAATAAAAAACTCAATAAAAAGTTTGATAATTTCTCGTTCAATGTTGTAGAATCACCTTACGGACAGATTTATCTTAAAGCTTTAAAAAGAAAAATGGATCCCAATACTCAAAATGGAACATTTATCTTAACAGTTGACCCCTGGAATTTATCTATGGATAGAAATGTAAAAAATACTGCAGAATATCCTGAAGAAAATTCTCCACTTAATAATATGTATTTTTATGATCTGTCGCCCAATTACGAATATCTAATAAAAAATTACACAAGAAGCTGGTTTAAGCTCTATACAGAAAGAAAAGAAGCTGGAAAATCAAATACTTTTCTACATAATGATGGCTGGTTGGAGGTTACCGTAAACATGAATAGAGATTCGGTAAACAGAAGGACAGAAGAAAAAATATCTTTTTATAAAAGCCTTTCGAAAAAACAGAAATTGTCATCAGATCGTTTACAAGCATTTAGACAGATCGTAAAGTATTTAAAACAAAAAGGTAAGGTCTATATAGTCCGTGTACCAGCTTCTTTTGAAATTATGAACATTGAGAATGAAAAATATCCTCAATTTAACCAGACAATCAAAAACTTAGCACAAAGTGATGATGTAAGGTTTTTTGATTTTTCTAAAAATTTCAATAATTATAAATATACAGACGGAAACCATATGTACAAAGAATCTGGTAAAATTTTCACAGCACAAATTTCAGATTCTATTCTGATGAAAAAATAATTTTATTAAAATAAATCTTTCCTAAAATTAATATTGTACAATCCGGATTTGATGCTTGGGAAATCTTTCACAAGATACTTCAAAATCATACCCCATTTTTTTATGGCAGGTGCATTTGCAATTTCCCAGCTGCGGTGCACTCTTTTGATATGAATTTTAATCTCTTCAGGTAACGTGTTTTCATTTTCTGCCCAGTGATTTACTTCTCTCCAAAGTAAAACTCTTGTGGAAGAAGGTTTTATCTTTTTTGTGTCAACCTGTGTAATTCGGTTATTCTCGTGAACACCTCTCATCGCCACAGCTTCATCTAAAATTCCTGAATAAAAATTTAAATAAAAAGAGCTTCTGAAAAGTAATTCTGTATCTTGATGTAGTCTTAAATGAGTTTTAAACAAAGGTTTCACTTTTTGTATTAAAGATTCTCTTCGTAGAGTTAAAGCATCAATGCTGAAAAGCCCAAAACTTCCTTTCATATTAAGCTGACCAGGAAATACATCTTTTGGATTGTGTCTTTTATATACAGTTGTCAGGCGGTCGCCAAATACCTTATAATACTGTTTTTTTGCCCTTTCCGAATAATAGTGAACACCAATTGCTCCATAAACGCCCTCCACATCAGGGTTTTTGAAAAGCTCTCTTTCGGCGTCAAATCGATTAGGAAGATAATAATCGTCAGCATCTAAAAATGCAATAAAATCTCCTGTAGACTTCTCAATAGCTAAGTTTCTGCTGGCTCCGGCACCATGGTTTTTTTTGTCAGGATGTTGATAAAGTTTTACACGATCATATTTTTCAGTTAATTTTTGACAAACTTCCAAAGCATTGTCGGGAGACTGATCTTCCACCAAAATTACTTCAAAGACCTCTTCAAACTGAAGTGCAGATTCCACAGCCTGAACAATATAGTTTTCTGCGTTGTAAACGGGAATGATGACAGATATTTTCATTAGGTTTTAAGATTTACATTTTTATTTACAGCTAAGTAGTTTGTCGTCAAGTAAATTTCAAATGCCTCATGATAAGTTACCTTGCGAATTCCGTCTTGTAGAATTCTGTAGATATCATAATTAGAAAGAAGTGAAAAGAAGTCTTTCAAGGTGTTTCCTGCATACAGACTTGCCAAGCCAAATTCAAATTGTATTAAGGAAATCTTGTTGTTTTCTAATGATCTTAAAGCGCCTTTGAAAGCTTCCAACTCGTGTCCCTCTACATCAATTTTCAGAAAATCAACATTTGAAATGTTGTTTTCCTCAATGAAGGTGTCTATTGTCTTTAAGTTTATAATTTCTGTTTTATCAAGCTTCTTGTGATGTCGTGCATACTCGCTATTTTCAATCGATGCCCATACAGATCCGTCGTAATCATAATTAATCTCCGCTGTTCCAGCTTTGCTGCTGAAGCCTATTTGATAAGGTATAAAGTTGAGGTGGTTTATTTTTTTTAGTTCCGCAATACAAAATGAAGTAGGCTCAAAAGCATGAATTGTAAAATCTGATTGTATATTTTGAATCAGTGATTTACTATATCCTCCAATGTTGGCTCCTACATCAAAGATTGTAATTGTTTGATTAGCGAAAATTTTATTGATTAAGGCGAAAACATATTTTTCTCCACTTTTTTCATAATCTGAACCGTTTCCATAGTTCATTCCTTTTAGTGCTGTATAAAAAAGTTTTTCAAAAAAAGTTTGGTAAGCAATTTTGCCATATAATTTTGAGGTGATTTTTTGTGTAATTCCCATGATAAGAAATGTTATTTTTTAAATTTTACGCTGCGATGTTCAGCCTGAAGATATATGAGTGTTTTGCTTTTAATGTTTTCGTTAAGATGATTTACAACGCTTTCCGGCGTGAGAAAATTCTGATAATATTCTAAAACATTTTTCCTCATATTAGAAATTTCTGTTTCTGAAAAAGCAAAAAGCTGTTCTGAAAGAATTTTATCAAGATCGGGTAAATCTTTAAAAATAATAGCATTCACTTGATGTTGCAGATTGGGATACATTACTTCTGCATATTCTTTTTCTATGAGAGGGATCGTTCCCACAGACATCGCTTCAATTACATTATGACATAATGGCATTACAACTCCCGGACAGCAGAGATAAAAATTGAAATAAGATAAAAGTTCTCTGATGTCATCCATTGCTATAGGACAGTTTTCTTTAATGGCAAAGATAAATTTTCCATTTAGTTGGTCGGTATTTTCAGAAATGATTTCCTCTTTATTATGAATAGACATAAATTGTTTTTTTTGCTGGAAAAAATCCAACAATTCTGTTCTAGGAATCACATTAAATTCCGTTCTTTTAATATCTAAATAGGCTTTAGAATCAAAATTTCCGTAGCAGTAAATAGAATTTATCCGTTGCTTCTCTGTGTTTACCTTGTTATCCCAAATATTTTGATGGTACATAAAAGGATGAAAACTCATCGGTACATGAAAGCAATTGTTCTCTTGATTTTCTTTTTTAAAATAATTTAGAAAATAATCAGGACTGAACATTTTATCATTGATTTCGATGATATCTTGTATAAAGTTATTTTTATTTATTGATAAGAAATTTTTCTCTCTCAAAATCAAACCCAGATAAAGATTTTTATTTCTTAGGTTTCTGAACTTCGAGAAACTCATAGGATAATAAATATTGTAACCGGATATCTGATAAAATTTTAAGACCAAATAAAAAAATCTGTGGTATAACTGAGGGTTTTCAACGTTCACCAATAAAGACTTTTGATTCTGTGGCGGATGATATAATTTTAGTTTTGCAAAAGCCAGAGAATCTTTCACAAGTACAATAATCTGATTTATTTTTTTACGAATCATGGTTTTTATTTAAGGCGTGAAAACGATATTTTGTTTTGATAAACTCAGGATTTATTAAACAGGTTGTAAAAAAATTAACCCATTTTCTCAGACCTTTTTGATTGGCTATTTTAAAGCTTAAATAATCCAATCTTATCTTTTTAGAATAGATAGGATTTAGTTTTAATGCTTTACTCCATTCGTAAAGAGAGGTTTGTAATAAGAGATTATTATGATAAAATTTACCTGAATAAGCTTTTATTTTGGTAATTCTATTGTCATCATGTACACCTCTTACTGCAATCGCTTTTTCTATAATTCCTGATTTCAGATAACAGTGATACGATAATTTAATAATAAAATCAGAATCCTGATGAACACGCAAATCTTTGTTAAATTGGAGATTATTTTTTTCAATCGAAGATTTTTTTACCGTTAAAGTATTCAGGTGAAAAAAAGAACCGAAAACTTGAGTTGTCAATCCCATTAATCCCTTAAAAACGTCTTCACCTGCCGCCGGAAAATTCACAGTGGTCAATGTGGTATTTTTAAATTTATTCTGAAATTCTTCTTTACCTTTTTCCGATAGATATTCTACACCAATTGCTCCGAATACACCTTCAATTTTAGGATCATTAAAAATTGTTTTTTCAGCATCAAAACGGTTGGGAAGATAATAATCATCCGCATCTAAAAAGGCAATGTATTCTGATTCGGCTTTTTCAAGACCCAGATTTTCTTGTTGCTCCTGCACCATGATTTTCTTTGTCAGAATGTTGATACAGCTTTATTTTTGAATTATCATTCACCAATTCCTGACAAATGATTAATGAATTATCGGTGGATTTATCTTCTACTAATACTATTTCTTTTACTTCATTAAACTGCAAAGCAGAAGCAACCGCTTTTCTAAGAAACAAAGAAGCATTATATACGGGGATGATGACTGAAATATTTAAGCTCATTCGGTAATTTCTACAATAATACTATTGGTATAAGTCTCCAGAAATTCATCAGGAATGTGGAAGGCTTCCTGTTTTTCTGCTTCATTAACGTGCCTTCCTGCAATGGCAATTTTTTCGGTTGTACCTTGCAAAAACCACATATATTCAATATCAATATGTCCGATGTCTACGGCCCAATAATTTAATTTCGCCAAATCGTAAGCTAGAATTGTTGCTGTAGGACCTAGTGCGATGAGAATTATTTTTTCCTGACCGTGCATTTTTGCCGATTCAAATATTGCATCATAACATCTGAATGCATTTTTTTCGGGAGACAGGATTCTCTGAACTGATCTTGCGTTGGCAAACAGATCATTGCCTACACCAAGTCGGGAAAATCTTCCTTCAATAAGCAGGAGATCTTTATTTTCCCAGATGTTTTTCAAAGAATTTACAATACCCTGGTTTCTTTTTACAGATTTGTTTTCATAACCAAGATAAAATCTTGTCATGAATGAGTTACCATACATTGTGTCTTTATTCAAAAAAGGGACTATTCTTTTGCCGTAATTGTTAATGAATTTTTTCCACCAGTATTTTGTCAAAATATCAAGTTTTGAAACCGAAGAAAGTGGTTCCGGAAGACAAACAATGTGATTTTCCAGCTCAGAATTCAGAACTTCTTTAAGTTTCTCTCTTATTACTTCATTGTTTTCCTGGAATTCTAAAGCGAATTCGGGGAACAGCAGCCTGAATTCTCCATCACCAAAACGGCTCAATGAAATTTTTTCCTGTATTATTTTATCTATAGTTTTGTCAATGCTCATGATTTTATATTTCGGAAAATCTGACCGTAACTTTCTGGTCTGCCAAAGCCATTGCAGATAGTAAAATTGTGAAGAGAGTTTTTTCCTGATGCTCATCATTTTATTTTTTCAGCCCACAATGCCAATTGCAAAAGATTCCAGTGTTTTTGTCCTTTGTCTAAAAACTTTTGGGAAGCTTTAAAATCGATATAATTAAAAACCGCATGATTCTTATTTTTCAAAAGGTCGTCAGAAAGATTCATTAAATTATCTTCCTCAAACCAATTTTCAATACTTAATCCAAAGCCTTGTTTTTGGCGGTTTCTGATCGTTTCTGTCCAGTAAGAATTCATCGATTCTCTAAGGATTGTTTTTTCCTGAGCAGAGTTGATCTTAAGCTGATCAGGAAGCTGAATGCAAAATTCGGCAAAGTCTACATCCAAAAACGGTGTTCTTACTTCCAGAGAATTTGCCATTGCCATCCTATCTGATTTTACCAGCATATTCCCGGGAACAAATTTTTCCAGATCGATACGCATAATATCGTTTAACGAGTTTTCGTCTGCGGTAAAACTGTAAGGCTGAGAGTAGTTTTCATTAATGCCAAGCTGCTTTCTTTCATTTTTATCAAAGAAATTTCGCACATCATTTTGATGAAAATCTAATATCGAACTGTACTGAATATTTTTCTGTGAAATATATGAGGTCTGCTTCAGATTCTGATACAATTTTAATCCAAATTGAGCTACGATATTCTGATAACTGAAATGTTTTTTCAGCTCATTTTCAACCTTATAAAAACTATAGCCGCCAAATAGCTCATCTCCCACATCGCCAGAAAGTACGACAGTGAGATTTTTTCTTGCAGCCTTGCAGATTTCAAAGTGCGGAAGACAAGAACGGTCAGCAAAAGGTTCATCTAAGAAGGGATTAACCTTCAAAATTCCTGAAACAAGATCTTCTTTCTTTTCATGTATTTCTACGTGTTTCGTTTCATATTTTTCTGCAATTTCACGGGCATATTTAAGTTCGCTTTTTTCGTGGTCATATCCAAAACTGATGGTAGTCTGATGCGGCAGAAATTCATTTACCAGTGCCACTATTGATGAAGAATCTAAGCCTCCACTAAGAAAGCTTCCAACTTCCACATCGGCAATAAGTTGTTTTTGCACAGCATTTTTTAAAAGAAAAATAAATTCTTCCTTCGCATTTGATAAACTGATCTGGCGGTCGCTTTTCGGAAGACTGTAATATCTTAAAATTTCGATTTCACCCTTTTTCCAAATCAACTGATGAGCAGGAGGTAGGATGAAGATGTTAGAATATATACTTTGGTAAGTGCTTACATAGCCATATTGCAGATAATGTGAAAGTGCTTCCTGGCTAACTTTTGGCTCGATTAACCCGCTTGCTATTATAGCTTTGATCTCTGAAGCAAAAATGAATTCTTTATTTTTCCCGATTGCATAATAAAAAGGCTTTTCTCCAAATCGGTCTCTCGCACAAAATAACTGCTGTTTTACATCATCCCAAATCGCAAATGCAAACATTCCGGGAAGATCATGAATCATCTTTTCCTGCTTGCGCTGATACATTGCAAGAATAACTTCAGTGTCAGAACTTCCTTGATAAGGATAATCAGAATAATTATTTTTCAGGGTTTGATAGCCATAGATTTCACCATTCAGAACAATACATTCGTTTTTTGTATTGGAAAACATAGGCTGTTTTCCGTTTTCAGAAAGATCAATGATCGAGAGTCTGCGATGTCCCAATGTTGCATTCTCATAAAACTCATGATGGGCAGAATCTGGACCGCGATGCGCAATAGCATCGGTCATTTTTAGGATTTCCTGTTGATAATTTCTGGAGTTTGGAGCAATAATTCCGGCAATTCCACACATAAGCTGATTGTATTATTATGGAATTAGTTTTTCACAAAAGAAAATATCTTCGTCAGGATTTACTCCAAACTTTTGATATTTCTCTGAAATATTTACCCGATTTACTTTAAAGCCTACACTTTCTAATCTGTCAACATAATCCTGACCGTATATTCTTACATGATCAAACTGCCCGAATAATTCTTTTCTTTTATTCTGATCAGTAATGGTGAAATCTTCGGATGTATGTTGACTGTTTTTAGAAATAGGAACCTGCAAAATGGCTTTCCCTCCAACTTTCAATACTCTGTGAAGCTCTTTCATTGCTTTTGTGTCCTCAGGAATGTGCTCCAAAACATGATTGCAAATGGCATAATCAAAATGCTGATCCTCAAAGGGAATATCCATAACGTTCATATTCTGAACATATTCCGGATAATCGTAACCTTTTGTAAATAAATCGCCACAAATATATTCTTTAAAATTCTGTGCGAGAATTATTTTTGAAAGTTTGGGCTCGGGTGCAATATGAAGTATGCCGATGTTTTTATTGTCAGGAAGCTTCAATTCATCAATAAGAAACGCATATAACAGCCTTTCTCGGTCTCTGGATTCGCATTTATAACAACCCGCAGCTCTTCTTCCTCCGCCAACGACCTGCTTTTCTTTTAGAACGGGAAGATCGTGACCCACTATTTTTAAATCTTTAGCATCATAACCACAAAATGGGCAATGATAGTTGTTTCCGGAATGAGATTGAAGTTTTATCTTGTTTTTAATTCTTTTTATTAATGACATATTAAGTTTAATTTGAGGGTTTTTTACGAGCTAAATTTTTACATTCAAAAATGTCAATCCAGCTTTCTTCACTTTGTGAGCAATTTCTATCAGTGTTTTTTCTTCTTTCAGAATCTTTTTATATTTCAGCTGCAGTTTTTTGTACATCATCCTGTTTCCTGTAAACATATTTTTTACCATACTTTGGCGAAGTGATTTTTTCTCCAGCTGTAATGCATTGGGAAGATTTGGGTTAATGATATTTGTTTCAATCCCTAAATCTTCATATTTATTGTAATCTACTTTACTTAAAATCTGTTTGCCATCATGTACAACCTTGCTGTTCGGCGTTAATAATATTTTTTTTCTATGAAATTTTACACGATTAGCATATTCTAAATCTTCCCCATAATGAAAAAAATAAGGATTAAAACCACCTACCGTTTCAATTGTAGCTTTTGGAATAAACCAATGAGCCGCATTGATAAAGCTGATCTCGTAAAAAGGTTTTATATTTTGCAAATAAAGATCAGAAATGAATCTTGTTTTTTCAAAATTGCTGGCAATGTACTTGTCAAGGAATATATCCAGGTACGTTTCTGAACCATCCAGATGCATCGGACTGATGATTCCAATCTCATCATTTTTAGGATGATTGTGATAAACTTTTAATAAATTTTCAAGGCTGTCAGGATAAATCCATGCGTCTTGGTTCATCAGATAAAAAAAATCTGCACCTTCTTTGTAGGCTTTCTCAATACCAATGTTATTCGCTCTTCCGAATCCTAAGTTTTCTTCAGACTGAATAAATTCTACCTCGGGAAATTCATTTTTTATATATTCCTGAGTGCCGTCTATCGATCCGTTGTCAACTACAATAATTTTCACAGGAACAGAAGAATTTCTGAGACTTGTAAAGCATTTTTCAGCCCATTTCATGGCATTGTAAGTGACGATAATGATATAAATTTCGGGCATTCGTGTCAATTTGTATTTTAAATATATTTTTGTACTAATTTTTTTAAGTAATCATCAGAGCTAATTTCAGAAAAAAAGTAGGTAAATTGATCATCAAAATCGATCTTATAAAAATCTCCTTCAATAATTTCTTTATAATCAGCAGTTTTTTTTATTTTCACTTCAATCATTTTTACAATTTCTTTTAAATCATAATAGTACGGAAATGCACAATTGATGGTTTGATTTCCTATATGATTGCTGTTTAATTGTAAAAATTTTGAGATGTCATCAATATCAATCAGTAATCGTCTTGCTTTACTATGAAGTGCAAATTGACTATGGTTAATTATCTGTGTTTTCAGAAAATTAAAGAGGGTATTGGGATTTCCTCCTTTTCCCACGACATTTCCTACTCTTAATATTAAATAATTTTTACAATTGTTTTTAATAAAATTTTCTATTCGAAGTTTATGAAGCACATAAAGGCTGTTTTGCTTGGACTGATCATTAATACTTAATGTAGAAAAGTAAACCAGTTTTTTTTCAGAATGATCGAATATACTTTTTTGTAAAAGAGAAAATTCTCTGTCAAATTCAGAAGTTCTTATTTCCAGAGAATTAGAAACGCCGGATGCAAAGAATAAAATATTCTCTGTATCAATCGGTTTGAGGGCATTGGCAATAAGTCCGTTTCCTATAATCATTTGTGTTTTTTATTAATATCCCTATAATACCTAATCAAATGATAATATTTTTTCGCCAAAAATAGGTGATGTGCAAATTTAATATGTTTTAAAGGATAAAATTTAAGTGTTAATAAAATATTTTTTATATTGATAGGGTAAAATTTGAAATAAAGGTATAAAAAACTGTTGAAAACGTTTTTTTCTGTTTCAGAATCGACTGCCTGATGAAAATTAATATTCAGTTTTTTCTTGATTCTAATATTGGTATCAAGCCAGATTTTGTCTTGATTACCCATTGAGAAATGTTGGATGAGAATATCATCAATTACAAAATTTTGAAACTTCTCGGCAACTCTCAAACTGAAATCTAAATCATATCCATGGAAACATTTAAGCAATTCTTCGTTAAATTTAAATTGAGTGTAAATTTCTTTTTTCACAGACATAAAAACACCATCCACAACGTATACTTTAGTGATATGTTCTTTGGTTGTATGAATATGGATTGCTTCTGATTTTTCTTTCTCACCTTGAAGGATATTGATAAAATTGTACTTTTCTGAAACTGTCCAGCTGCTGGGAGCAACGGGTACATACGAAGCTCCTGCCAATCCAATAATCCCAATGTTGGGTTTATTAAGATGAGCTATTAGTTTTCTGCCCCAGTCATTTGTATGAAAAATAACGTCTTCATGAATAAACAAAAGATTCTCGTAAATTGATTTTTCTGCTCCTAAATTGTAAGCTTCTGTAATTCCCATCAAGTTAGGATTCCACATTTGAATAATTTCATACAGAAAATTATTACCAATCGTCTCACTGATATTTCTAATGAGCTGATCATAATAAGTTTGTTGATATGATGAAATTATTATCGAAAGCATTCTATGAGAGTTTGGTAATTAATTTAAATAAAAATTTGGTGATCTTATTTTTATTAACCATTTCATTATAAAATTTAAGATTTATACTAAGTCTTTTTTGTTGCTGATAATATTCTATAGCGTTTTGATTATCAGGAAGATATTTTTCTAATTGTTTTTTATAGATATAATTTAAAGAAAAATCTTTTTTTGCTTTATTCTTATTAATCTCAACATCCATAGATTCTTCTTTTCTTCGATAAAAGAAACCTAAATAATCAAGACAATGAACTTTCTTTTTTTCATCTAAAATAGATAACCAAAAATCCCAGTCTTCTTTGCCATGAATTAAATTCACATCATATCCGGAAGTTTTTTCCCAATCACTTTTATTGAAAAATGCTGAACAGAAAATGAGGTTTTCTATCAATAATTGAGAATAATTATATTCAGGTAATTTCCAAGGTTGGTTAATTTGATTAAAAAACTCTGCTTTACAATATATAACAGTATAACCATCGGCAAATTTTTTTTCTGCTAGTTCCAAATACTGATGTCCAATTTTATCATCAGCATCTAATGGTAAAATCCATCTGCCTTTAGCCATTTCAATTCCTGCATTTCTTGCAGAAGATAAACCTCCGTTTTTTTTAAATACATAAGTAAAACGACTGTCTTTTTCTGTCCAATGTTTAACGACTTCTTCCGTATTGTCAGGAGAGCCATCATTCACAACGATACATTCCCAGTCTTGGTAAGTTTGATCAAGCACAGACTGCAAACATTCATCAAGATATTGTGACTGTTTGTAGCATGGGACAATTATGGAAATTAGTGGCTTCACTTTTTTCACAATATTTTATTAAAAAATCGATATAGTATAACAGGTATTTTATTATTTAATAAAAAAGATAGTCTTTTGATAGAATAGGGATAGCTTTTGTATAGCAAGCGATACTCAATGGGTAATTTTTGATGATTAAAATAACTTTTACTTGTAAAATTATTAATTTTTTGCCTGTTATCGCCATCTTTATCAAACATCATCTGAACCATTATTGTTTCATACTCAATTCTTTGCGCTTTTGTTTTGGATAAGTTTCCCTCATGTAATCTGTAATAAGCCAGCTTTTCAGGAATATATGCGATGTAAAACAATGAATTGATTTTTAGCCATCTGTAATAATCTTCAATCAATAAATCATCTCTATATTCTCCGGTTTTTTGTAAAACTTCTTTTTTCATTAAAACTGTCAACGCAGCAATCCTGTTAGATTTTACCAGTTCTTTTTTAAAAATTTCAGGTGAGACGCCTCCCAGTTTATTATAATCTGCAATGTCTGCTATTACTTTAGAACGGTCATCAATTGCATAAGTATCTGTAAATACCATTCCATAGTTCTCATTCAATGTTTCTAATTTTTCGACGCATTTTTCTATTGATTTTGGATGCAAAAAATCATCAGCTGCAATTATTTTAATATATTTTCCATATGCAAGTGCTACACATTCGTTGAGCATGGTTGCTAATCCTGTATTGGTCTGATGGATATTTTTCAGTGCAGGAAAATTGTTTTCATGCAACCATTTTTCTAAAATAACTACAGAATTATCCGAAGAAGCATCATCACCTACGATAAGCTGGATGTTATTGTAGGTCTGGTTTTTTATGCTGTCCAGATTTTCCTTAATATATTTCGAATGATTATACGAAACAATAATGATCGTTACTAATGGCTTTTCCATCTAAATAAATAAGTCTTTATAATTATTTATTATTCTAGCTGCTCTTTTGAGCCTTCCACACCATATAAATTCTGTATTTTTTTGCCATGTTCATCTAAGGAATAAATAACTTCTTTGGTGTCTCCTTTTGTTATGGCGACTTCAAAAGGAACAATATTTACAACATCAATATGATCGGGTAATCCGAGATGAAGTGTATAACCATCAATAAATTTTTCGTTTAAAAAATCCACACTAATATTGATCGTAGGATTGAACGTCTCTACTGAAACCCTGTTTAATGTAGTTCCCACTAATTTAGTGGTGATAGGGCCTAATCCTTTTCTGAAAAGCTTATGAGCCAGTGCAAATCGAAAAACATTCTCTTCCATTGTAATGGGGTTATGATAAGGTACTTTTTCTAAAATCTTCAATAAATATTGAGTATTATAAATTGTACCATCTACAGAAAATGGGTAAGACCAATGCGTAATGTTTTTATCTTCATAATAATCCCATTCGTAATAGCCGTTTTTTTGCTGTACGTAATCAGGGAAACCCTCTATATTATCACCAACGTACATTCTATAAGACACTGTGTCGGGATTGCTTTTAAATATAGAAAGAATTTCATCACTCAAAAATATATCTTCATAGAAAACACCATCATCAGTATTAAACATCACTAATTCATGTTTTGACTTTCTTAACAATTTTTGAAGTAAACCTTTGAAATTATCTCCTTTCTTATTATATAAATTTTTTTCCAGAAAAAAATTATAATTCTTTTTGCTATTAAAAGTCTTAAAAAAAGCAGGATCAAACAATACTTCTTTCCTTTCTACAAAGCTGATATTGGGGTAGTCTTTATATTTGTAAATTAATTTTTCATATCCTAAATCATGTCTTCCTGTTGTATGATATAAAATGACAGTTTCATAACTATCTACTTTAATTCTTTTTAAAATAGTAGTCAAAAGATAATCTAACTGCATTGCGCGATTATATGAAAAGATAATGTTTAAAAGCATGATTAAATTTTTAGATAATACTAGATTATATCTTTTTTGTTTGATATTTTATATTTGGAAAAAGAACACCGGGAGATTTAGTGATTTCGCCAAATTGGTTTTTTATCCCGTTGATTTCAAAGCCGAATAGTTCTGTTTTAAATGCAACTTCTGAACGGTTGACTCCCCAAAACATTTCAAAATAATAAGAATCTTCATTCAGAATATGAGGTTCAATCTCAAAAATAAGTGCATATTCTCCCAATTCAGCCTGTTCGCTTATCATTATGCCATTGCTCATTACCGTGACTTCATGGGAGTTTCTTATATAAAATGAAAGATCTAATTTTACATTTCGGATTTTATTCGAAAAAATAACTTCAAACCGTATTCCTGAGTTAATATTTAAAACATTTCCGTGAATAGGCAATGCGGAATATGATTTTACGGCAATATTTTCATTTTCTATTTTGAAATCATCTGATGAAACATTGTAATGAGAAATATGTCCGCTCCTTTTTTGATATTCTATTATGCATTTGTCATTCGGACCCTGCATAAGAATAGATCCTTTGTCTAGTAATATGCCACTATTGCAAAGCTCATTCACTGCTGCCATATTATGGCTCACGAATAGAACAGTTCTTCCTTCACCCTGGCTTACATCGCCCATCTTACCAAGACATTTTTTTTGAAATTCTGAATCACCTACTGCTAAGACTTCATCTACTATAAGTATTTCAGACTCTAAGTGAGCAGCAACAGCAAAAGCCAGACGCACATACATTCCGGAAGAATATCTTTTGACAGGTGTATCTATATATCTTTCTACACCAGAGAAGTCTACAATCTCGTCAAACTTTCTTTTGATCTCTTTACGGGTCATTCCCAAGATTGCTCCATTCAGAAATACATTCTCACGACCTGTCATTTCGGGATGAAAACCTGTACCCACCTCTAGCAGCGAAGCAATCCTTCCGTTAGTGTATATTTTCCCCGTAGTAGGTTTGGTTACTTTGCTTAACAGTTTTAGTAACGTAGACTTTCCGGCTCCGTTTCTGCCAATAATTCCTACAGCATCTCCCTGCTCGATCTCAAAATTGATATCACTGAGTGACCATACATATTCTGAACCTCCCTTGGATGCTCTGTCGTTGGCTTCTCCTATCTTTAAATAAGGATTTTCTTTACCCCTTATTTGGTGCCAAAACCTGTTAAGATCATGAGAGAGCGTTCCGGTTCCCACTTGTCCTAGACGGTATTGTTTTGATATATTTTCTGCCTTTAATGCAAGCATTTAATTTAATTTTATAAATTTAATTTTCTTTTTGTGTTTTATTCAACATACATTGTGTTACACGGTATCCATAAAAGTTTTTTCGACTTTATTGAATATGATAACCCCGATCAATAATAAAACAAGTATGATGATGGTACTTATTCCTAACATAAATGGGGAAAAATCTCCAACGCCTATCCAGGCATATTTAAAACATTCAAAAATGCCGGTTAGAGGATTATAGTACGCCAGTTTCCTGAAAATACCTGACAATGAGGAAACCGGATAAATTACAGGTGTTGCATACATATATAAGCTCACTCCGAAGCCTAATAACATATTGAGATCTTTATATTTTGTAGTAAGTGCAGAAAAAATCATTCCTACACCCAACGCAAATAATGCCATCAAAATAATTAAAAAAGGTGTTGCTAAAACCCACCAATTAGGATGTGCTTCTCCTTTTGTTAGATAGTACAACCAAGCCAGTATAAAAAGTATAAATTGAACTCCAAAACGCATCAAATTTGAAATAACAATAGAAATGGGAGTAACCAATCTTGGAAAATATACTTTTCCAAAAATTCCTGCGTTCCCGGCAAAAGTGTAAGAAGTACCGGTAAGCGAACCGGAAAAATAATTCCATAAAGTAACACCTGCGAGATAAAAAAGTATTGGCGGGGCGCCATCTGTAGGAAGATTGGCAATTTTGCCAAAAACTATGAGATATACAATTGTTGTTAAAATAGGATTGATGAAAAACCAGACCGGTCCCAAAACAGTTTGTTTAAAACTAGATACAAAGTCTCTTTTTACAAACATGTAAACAAGATCTTTATACCTCCATACTTCTTTGAGCTTTAGATCAAATAAAGAATGGCTATCTTCAATAGTTTCTGTCCACTTTTGTTGTGGTTCATTCATTTGTTGTGTTTTTGCAAATTTATAATAAATTAATTGAAATAGAGCGCTTTAGCCGGATGAAAAATTATTCATCTAAAACTATTGACTTTTACAGTCAATAGTTTTTTAAATTTATTATAAAGTTAGTTATTTATTCACAAGCTTTTTCAAATATTCTCCATAACCGCTTTTACCGTATTTTTTGGCAGATTCTAAGAGTTGCTCTTCATTAATAAATCCTTTTTTATAAGCAATTTCTTCAATACAGGATATTTTGAAACCTTGTCTTTTCTCCAAAACTTTTACAAATTCTGAGGCATCGTGTAAAGAGTCAAAAGTTCCGGTATCTAACCAAGCGGTACCTCTGCTCATAACGCCAACTTCTAATTTTCCTTCTTCAAGATAAATTTTGTTGATGTCTGTGATCTCAAGTTCGCCTCTTGGTGAAGGTTTCAGATTTTTAGCATATTCTACTACAGAATTATCATAGAAATACAATCCTGGAACTGCGAAATTAGATTTCGGCTCCAAAGGTTTTTCTTCAATAGACACCGCTTTAAGATGTTCGTCAAATTCTACTACACCGTATCTTTCCGGATCAGCCACCTGATACGCAAAAACACAACCGCCTTTTACATTGGTTTTACTTGCCAACAACTGTGGTAAACCGGCACCATAAAATATATTATCTCCTAATACCAAAGCCACGGAATCATCACCGATAAATTCTTCACCCAAAATAAAAGCCTGAGCCAGACCATCCGGTGAAGGTTGTATCTTATAAGAGATATCACAGCCGATAGAAGAGCCGTCACCTAATAATTTTTTGAAACCATCTATATCATGAGGTGTAGAAATTACTAAAATTTCCTTAATTCCGGCTAAAAGAAGTGTAGAAAGCGGGTAGTAGATCATCGGCTTGTCATAAACCGGCATCAGTTGTTTGCTTACGGCAATTGTCAGTGGATACAGTCTTGTTCCTGAACCGCCTGCTAAAATAATTCCTTTCATTAATTCGGTGATTTATATTAATTATACTGTCCGTCGTAATATTTTTGATAATCTCCGGAAGTTACGTTTTCCAGCCATTCTTTATTCTCCAGAAACCAGTCGATTGTTTTCCCTAGTCCTTGTTCGAAAGTAACAGACGGTTTCCAGCCCAAATCTTTATTAAGTTTCGAAGCATCAATTGCGTAGCGTTTGTCGTGACCAGGTCTGTCTTTCACATAAGTGATTAATTTCTCTGAATGTCCTGCAGGATTTCCAAGCTTTTCATCCATTTGTTTGATAAGTTCTTTTACCAGATCAATATTCTGCCATTCATTAAAACCTCCGATATTATAGGTCTCTCCTGTTTTTGATTCGTTAAAAATCTGATAAATTGCTTTAGCGTGATCTATTACAAATAACCAATCTCTCGTATATTTTCCGTCACCGTATATTGGCAAAGGTTTTTCATTGATAATATTCGAAATACAAAGCGGAATCAACTTTTCCGGGAAGTGATTTGGACCATAGTTATTTGAACAGTTTGACAAAATAAATGGCATTCCGTAAGTATTTCCATATGCTCTTACCAAATGATCAGAAGCAGCTTTACTTGCAGAATATGGTGATTGCGGGTCGTAAGGTGTGGTTTCTAAGAAAAATCCTGTTTCACCTAAACTTCCGTATACTTCATCTGTTGAAACGTGATAAAACAAGTTTTTTCTTGGCTCATTAGGAAATCTTCCGTGGGTATGATCTGGGTTTAATGTCCAAAATTCGATACACAGATTGAGCAGATTAGCAGTTCCGTTCACATTCGTGTTGATGAATGCGTTCGGATCTGTAATACTTCTGTCAACATGACTTTCTGCGGCTAAATGTACCACTGCATCAGGATTGTATTTTTCAAAAACCTTTCTTAGCTCTTCCGGTTTTGTGATATCAGCTTTTTCGAAAACATAATTGGGCTCGTTTTCAATGTCTTTTAAATTTTCAAGATTTCCGGCGTACGTTAAAGCGTCAAGATTAATAATCTTAGAATCCGGATTGTTTTTAACAAATTCTCTTACAACGTGAGAACCGATAAATCCTGCTCCGCCTGTGATGATGATATTTTTCATTGTATATATTTTGCCAAATGAATGACTTTAATTAAATTTTAATTGAAGCGATCTGCTACTTGCCAACTGTTTTTCTTCCGATACTTTTATAAAAAAATCCATTTTGCTCAGGAGTTTCAAGCGGATATAAGTTTCTTCCGTCAAAAATAACTTTATTATTCATTTTTTCGGCCATCATTTTAAAGTTAGGATTTTTAAATTCCGGCCATTCTGTAGCGATAAACAATGCGTCAGCGTTTTCCAATGCTTCGTACATGGTTTTGGCATATTCAATGCTGTCGCCCAAAATTTTCTGAACATTTTTTTCTGCTATTGCATCATAAGCAGTAACTTTTGCTCCTTTCTGTAACAATAAATTTATATTATCCAGAGAAGATGCTTCTCTGATGTCATCAGTATTTGCTTTAAAAGCGAGTCCCCAAACAGCAATCTTCTTACCTTTAATATTTCCTCCGAAGTATTTTTCGATTTCAGACACCAAGATAACCTTTTGAGAAATATTAACGTTTTCTGTTGCTTCCAGAATCTGAAAATTAAAATTTTCATCCTTTCCGGATCTGATTAATGCTTTTACATCTTTCGGAAAACAGCTTCCGCCATATCCGATCCCTGGAAACAAAAATCGATGACCGATTCTGTCATCGCTCCCCATTCCAAGTCTCACTTTATCAACGTCGGCACCCACTTTTTCGCAATAGTTGGCAATTTCATTCATAAAAGTGATTTTCACAGCCAAGAATGAGTTGGAAGCATATTTCGTCAATTCAGATGATTTCTCATCCATAAATATAATAGGAATTCCGGTATTGGTAAAAGGCTGATAGATCTGAGCCATAATATCTTTTGCTTTTTCAGAGCTTGATCCTACTACTACTCTCGCAGGATTCAAAGAATCTTCAACAGCAAATCCTTCACGCAAAAATTCAGGATTTGAAACTACATCAAACGGTATTTGAGTTTTTGAAGCGATAACTTCTGTTACTCTGTCGGCGGTTCCTACTGGTACTGTACTTTTATTAACCACCACTTTATATTCAGTCATCATTTCACCAATATCATTGGCAACTTGTAACACGTAAGAAAGATCCGCAGAGCCATCTCCACCAGGAGGTGTAGGTAAGGCAAGATAAATGACTTCGCTTTTATCTAAAGCTTCTTTTAAATTGGTTGTAAAAAAAAGTCTTTCTGCCTGTATATTTCTGAGGAACATTTCTTCAAGATTGGGCTCATAAATAGGCACAATCCCGTTTTTCATGTCCGTTACTTTTTTTTCATCAATATCAACACAATATACAGAGTTTCCAAGTTCTGCAAGGGTAGTGCCCGTCACCAATCCTACATAGCCTGTTCCTACTATCGTAATATTCAAAATATATGTTTTTAAAAAATTCTTGACAAAAATACTAAAAATTGTTTCATGGTTCTTTAAATTAGTAATAAGTTGTCTATAATGATTGATATTTATATATAATTTTGGTTTAGAAATTAAATAATCATAAAATTTAATTAATTTTAACGGATTGAGTTTTAAATTCTTATTCAATTGATTATGAACAGTATTTGTTTATTTTATAAAAATGTATTATATTTGCATAAGATTTACGGAAAAATGAGAAGGCTTCGCAAGAAAGCCTTTTTTCGTACAGATAGACCATGATAATAAATATATGGAGTTTAGAAAAAATATTGAAACATTATTAAATACTTTCCTTGAGACGAGAGAGGATTTATTTCTTATTGATTTAAAGATTTCTGCAGCAGACGATGTGACTGTAATTTTGGATGGTGATAATGGTGTGACGTTACAGGATTGTCTGGATGCAAGCCGAGCGATAGAATTCAATGCAGATCGTGATGAGCATGATTTCAGCCTTCAGGTAATGTCGGCAGGGCTGAGCGAACCTTTGACGATGCCAAGACAGTTTAATAAAAACTTAGGAAGAGAAATAGAAGTAATGCTGCAAGATTCTTCAACAATAGAAGGAGAATTGGCAAATGTAGATGATGAAAAAATCACACTGATTCTTCGTTACCGTAAACCGAAAGATATCGGTAAAGGTAAAGTTGATGTGGAAGAGGAAAAAGATATTTTGTACTCTGAGATCAAGAAAGCATTGGTAGTAGTTAAATTTTAATTAAAGAAAAAAAGATAAATGGATAATATAGCGTTGATTGAATCCTTTGGTGATTTTAAAGACGAAAAAGGCATCAGTAAGATTGATCTTATGGCAATAATTGAGGATTCTCTGAAAACTCTTTTAAGAAAAAGATTCGACTCTGATGATCATTTTGATGTCATTGTAAACCCTGATAAGGGTGACTTTCAGATATTTTTAAATAAAACTATTGTTGAAGACGAGATGTCTGAAGATGATGATTTGGAAATCGAAATCACTGAAGCGAAGAAAATTGACCCGACTTTTGAAGTAGGTGAAGATTTTACAATGGAAATTCCGGTGGCTCAGTTGGGAAGAAGAAACATCCTTACCCTGAAGCAAATTTTGGCTACGAAATTGCAGGAACATAACAATGCGATGCTTTATGAGCAGTTTAAAGATAAAATCGGAGAAATTGTAACAGGAGAAATTCACCACATCCGTCACAAGCATGTGATCTTGTTGGATGATGAGGATAATGAGTTTATTCTGCCAAAAGAAAATCAAATTTCTTCTGATTTCTTCAAAAAAGGCGAAAACATCAGAGCTATTGTAGAGTCTGTTGATTTTAAAGGTTCTAAGCCACAAATTATCATTTCAAGAACAGCTCCGAAATTCTTGGAGAAATTATTGGAATTAGAAATCCCTGAAATTCAGGACGGAACGATTATTCTTAAAAAAGCAGTAAGAATTCCGGGAGAAAAAGCAAAAATCGCTGTTGATGCGTATGATGACAGAATAGATCCGGTAGGAGCTTGTGTGGGAGTGAAAGGATCAAGAATCCATGGTGTGGTAAGAGAACTAAGAAACGAAAATATAGATGTAATTCAGTGGTCAAACAACCCTGAAATATTGGTGAAGAGAGCTTTAGGAAATGTTACCATCAATAAAATTGACATCAATGAGGATACAAACTATGCAATGGTTTATACTCCAGTTGAAGAGATTTCTAAAGTGATCGGGAAGCAAGGTCAAAACATCAGATTGGCTTCATGGTTAACAGGTTACGAAATTGACGTATACAGAGAAGCCAGCGAAGATGATGACGTTGATTTGAGAGAATTCAATGATGATATCGAGCAGTGGATTTTGGATGAGTTTAAGAAAGTAGGTCTTACGACTGCAAAATCAGTTCTGGATAAGGATACAGAAAGTCTGTTAAAAATGGTTGACCTGGAAGAGGAAACAATCAATGACGTAAAAAGTATTCTGAAAGCAGAATTTGAAGATTAAAATTTAGATTAAATTTTATAATAGTAAAAGAATACTTTAATTTTAAGAATTAAAAAAACAGTAAATAATATAGATGCCAAAAATAAGATTAAATAAAGCGGTTAAGGAATTCAATATATCGATGTCGAGACTGGTAGAATTTTTACAGTCTAAAGATATCGTGGTTGAAAATAATCCTAACGCTCAATTAGAAGAAGCGGCATATTCTGCATTGGAAGCTGAGTTTGCCAAAGACGGCGAACAGCGTAAAGCTTCCCATGAGGTGGTTATATCTAAAGTTCCGGAAGAAAAACTGGAAATCGAAGAAAAGAAAACACCTGAAGTAATAAGAGCTAAAGCTAATAAACCAGAAACCAGAATTTTAGGTAAAATTGATTTGGAACCTAAAAAACCTGAAGCTGTGGAAGAAATTCCTGTTCCCGCTCCTGCTCCTGTTGAGGAGAAAAAGGAGGCGGTTGAAGAAGTGAAAGAACCGGCGAAAGAAGAACCAAAAGTGGTTTCTGAAACTAAACCAACACCTGAGAAGCAGGAATTTAAAGTGTTGGACAAAATCGATTTGTCTCAGATTGAGGGAAATAGAAACAGACCTGCAAAAAAAGATAAACCAAAAGTGGAAGAGGTAAAAGCAGTGGTAAAACCTGTGGAGCCGGTAAAAGAAACACCAAAACCGGTTGAAAAACCTATTGAGAAAGTGGAAGAAAAAAAACCAGTACCTGTAGCTGAAGAGCCTCAGGAATCTCAGAAAATCGAAACGGTTTATCAAAAATTGGATGGACCAAAAATTGTTGGCGAAAAGATTGACTTAACGCAGTTTGCGCCGAAGCCAAATTCCGGAGCCAAGAAGAAAAGAAAAAGAATCGAAAAACCGGGTGGTCCTAACCAGAATACTGGTCCAAACCAACAAGGTGGAAATAATCAAGGCGGACAAAACCGTCCTCAAGGTCAGAATGGTCCAGGAGGAAACCGTCCTCCGGGACAAGGTGGTCCTCAAGGAAACAGACCTCCGGGACAAGGCGGTCAAAACCGTCCGGGCGGACCTCAAGGAAACAGACCTCCGGGACAGGGTGGACAAAATCGTCCGGCTGGTCAAGGTCAAGCTGGTGGAAACCGTTTTGGAAACAACACCAGACCGGGACAAAGAACCATGCCTGTTGAATTAACAGATGAGCAGGTTAAAAACCAGATCAAGGAAACTCTTGAAAAACTAACCAATAAAGGAGGCAAATCTAAATCTGCTAAACACAGAAAAGATAAAAGATCTTACCGTAGAGAGCAAGATGAGCGTCAGCAGGAAGCAGATGCAAGAGATACTTCATTAAAAGTTACAGAATTCATCACTGTCGGAGAATTGGCAAGTTTGATGGATGTAAGTGCAACTGAAGTGATTTCTGCTTGTTTCTCTTTAGGGGTAATGGTTACCATGAACCAAAGATTAGAAGCTGATACCTTATTATTGGTAGCTGACGAATTCGGATTTAAAATTGAATTCTCGGATGCTGATCTTGAAGATACAGATTCTGAAGAAGATATCGATACTGAAGAAAGCCTTGTTTCAAGAGCACCTGTTGTTACAGTAATGGGACATGTTGATCACGGTAAAACTTCATTATTGGATTACGTAAGAAAAACCAATGTTATCGCAGGTGAATCCGGAGGAATTACTCAGCATATCGGTGCTTATAATGTGCAGTTGGAAAACGGACAAAGAATTACATTCTTAGATACACCGGGTCACGAAGCCTTTACCGCAATGAGAGCAAGAGGTGCACAAATCACTGATATTGCCATTATTGTAATTGCTGCGGATGATGATGTAATGCCTCAAACAAAAGAAGCTATTTCGCATGCACAGGCTGCAGGTGTACCAATGATTATTGCGATCAACAAGGTAGATAAGCCGAATGCAAACCCGGATAACATCCGTCAACAGCTTTCAGGAATGAATATTTTAGTTGAAGAATGGGGTGGAAACGTACAGGCGCAGGAAATTTCTGCTAAAATGGGTAACAATATGGATACCTTATTAGAGAAAGTATTGCTACAGGCAGAAATGCTTGAATTAAAAGCGAATCCTGAACGTGCTGCACAAGGTGTTGTGATTGAAGCTTCACTAGACAAAGGTAGAGGTTATGTAGCAACCATGTTGGTACAAAGCGGAACTTTAAAAGTCGGAGATTATGTAGTAGCAGGTAAAAACCACGGTAAAGTAAAAGCTTTGCTTGATGAGAGAGGGAAAAATCTTGAAGAAGCAGGACCTTCTATCCCGGCAACAATCTTAGGATTAGACGGAGCACCAACAGCTGGTGACAAATTCAGAGTGTATGCAGACGAAAGTGAAGGTAAAGCGATCGCTAACAAGAGAGAGCAGTTACAGAGAGAACTTTCTATCAGAACCAAAAAACATACGACGCTTGAAGAATTGGGTAGACGTATCGCTTTAGGAGAATTCAAAGAATTGAACATTATCTTGAAAGGTGACGTGGATGGTTCAGTAGAAGCACTTTCAGACCAATTACAGAGATTATCAACAGAAGAGATCAGCGTCAACATTCTTCACTCAGGAGTAGGACAGATCACTGAATCTGATATCAACTTGGCTGCAGCTTCAGATGCAATTATCATCGGATTTAATGTAAGAGCCGGTGCTAATGCAAAAGATTTGGCTGACCGTGAAGAAATTGAAATCAGAACGTATTCTGTAATCTATAAAGCAATTGATGAGGTAAAAGAAGCTATGGAGGGAATGCTTTCTCCTGAGATTCAGGAGCAGGTCATCGGTAATGTAGAGATCCGTGAAGTCTTCAAGATTTCTAAGATCGGTACTATTGCAGGTTGTATGGTTCTTACCGGAAAAGTAACGAGACAGTCTAAAGTAAGATTGCTGAGAGACGGTATCGTGAAATTTGATGGTGAACTGGAAAGTTTAAAACGTTTCAAAGACGATGTAAGAGAAGTTACAAAAGGCTATGAATGCGGATTAAACCTGAAAGGTTACAACGATATCGAACAGAACGATATTCTTGAAGTGTACGAAGAAGTATCTGTGAAGAAAAAATTGAAGTAATTCAATTATCATATATATTAAAATTGCCCATATCATCTGATACGGGCAGTTTTTATTTTAAGCAAGTTTTAAAATTTAAGTTCATTTTTGTCATTCCGTAGGAATCTAAATTATATTCTTCAAAACATTGCTGAGATTCCTACGGAATGACAAACCTTACATTCAATGGAGATTATAATAATGTGACAGTAGACAATATTTTACTTAATAGAAATAGGTAGAACTGTCTATTCTTTTATTTGTCTTACTTTTTCAGCAGGTTCTCGATCAGCTTACTCTGCGACTCTACCAGATTGGTAATATCCTGCTGATTTTTAATAATACTTTCTATCAGTTCTTCTGAAAAAGAATTATTAATTGTAACAGTATTGTTATTATGAATATTTCCAACAGCTCTATCGGTGTTGTTTTGTACAATTGGTGTCTCATCCAATAAGTCATACACATCCGTTTCATAAAAATCTGCGATCTTCATCAGGTTTTCCATGGCGGGTTTTGCCTTGTCGCTTTCCCATTTGTTGTACGCATTTTGTGAGATATGCAGTTTTTCTGCAATCTGCACCTGGGTGAGATTGCGCCCTGTTCTTAGCTTGTTGAGTTTGGTTCCCAAAGTCATCTTGTAAATTTTATGCTAAAGTCCTTAAAAATTGAAAAAAACAACTAAGGTTCAGTTATTTTACAACCAAACTTGTATAAAATTTATTCATTCTTTTATGATATTTGTTGCAGAATTATTATATATTTAAATTCTTAAATACAAATGTTTATGAAAAAAAAATTATTTCTCAGGCTTTGCCTGATGATGACAGTGATCCTGTCCCTCTACTCCTGCATTCACGATGAAGTCTACTCTTCATCTGACCCTTCTTCTACAGAGTACACTAACAAAAGCCTCTGGAAACAGGACGAAAGTACATTACCAATGTCATGAAAGTCTATGCCGAAAACGAGGCAGACATCAAGAAAGTAAACGGAATCCCTTACTGGGACTATGCCACGACAGTAGAGAGCTTCGACGAAAGCTTCGTTGCAGTACCAATCATAGACAGCGGAAAAGTAACCTCGGTGCTGAAAGTACCTAGACACTGCAAAAAGATCTACTTCTATTACACACAAGATGAAAGTGATCTTCATTTTTTCAGGCTTTGGTTTTTGCCAAAATTAAAAAAGAAGGGATGCCGGATGGTTCTACGGCACAGACCAACACCATTACCTGTACCAGACAATGGGTAAGTATGTGGTATCCCGATGATGAAAGTAATCCTGAAGGACCAGGATCTTGGGGATCTCCGGTATCGATCATCAAATGCAAAGCATTAAAAGACGAATGTACAGGTTTATCAACGAGTAGGACAATGTGACGGTGGTAATGGTGAAGGCGGCTACACCTATCCCGGACTTGGCGGTGGCGGTGGAACAGAGCCGGTGGAAGAAACCCCTTGTGAGAAAGCTAAAAACACATATACAATGACAGCTGTAAAATCGAGATATGATATCCTAAAAGGGAAAGTAAATGCACCCAGTGAAACAGGATATGGCGTTAAATTTACAGCAGATGGATCAATAGTAACCACTCCTATGAATCCTGATGCTATGAGTGTAGATGCTATGAACCTAAGCCTAACTTCTACAACTTTTGGATACAACCATACCCATCTGAATAAAAACAATGGCAGGGTTTCCATAAAGATATTTTCACCAAGAGATGTTAGTACTTTCTTAGAAATTCTCAGAAATACTATAGCTAATGGCATTCCTATTGATCAGGTATTTGGTGGCATGGTATCTCCTGATCCTGATCACATCACCAATACCTACCAGATACAATATACAGGTGACGGCTCTGATCTTCCTCCTGCGTTTACAGAGACACAATTAGAAAATCTGAAAACTTGGTATACTAGAAATGCAAAAGAAATTATGCAAAACACTGGAGAGCCATTAAGCCATACAGATTTGCAAAGGCTGTTTGCTGAAACCCTTGAAAAAATGAACGTACAAAATACCGTATTGTTCAAAATAGAAGGAAATTCTACCAATCCTAAGAAAGTAAACTATGACGAATATGGAAACCCTTCTGAAAATCAATGTCCTTAATTATTAAAATGATTATTATGAAAAATATATTATTGATACTAAGCTTTATGTTTATTTGCATGAATTGTAAAGCACAACAGCAGGAACAGATTATTCCATTAGATACTAAGGGATGGCCTGTAGAAAATACATATTACAAAGATCTGAATAATGAACTTGATCCCTATACAGGAACATGGAAAGGTACTTTTGAGGGAAAAACTTTTACCATTACTTTCGTTAAATTCAAGCATTATGAACCTATTGGTAAATATTTTAAAGATCGCATAATGGGTCGGTATAAAATGCTGGATGACAATGGAAATCAATTATATTCCACCTATAATCTTTCTGTAGAACAAGCAAAAGTGACAAGTTTAGGTTTTGTAAACAGAGCTATCAGAGATAAACTTTCGCTCATGTTTACAGATCATTGTATAGATGGTGAGATTCATCTCAATTTTATGAACCCTCAAAAAACGCAAATGTACTGGCAATATTTTACAAACCAGACCATAATAACTGGTAATTCAGGCTGTGCACCTTTTAATGAAATGCCAAGAGGTGAAATGACTTTGATCAAGCAGTAATGAAAATGAAACAGCAGGTTCAATTTTTAGCTTTAATATTTTTTCTCAGTTGTAGTTCTCAAAAAAAAATTAAAGAATCAACTTTTTATGAGGAAAATGATAATATAAATTTATATGCTTTTATAGGTAAAAAAATATCTGTAGAAAGTTTTAATCCGAATGCTAATTATAAAAAAAAGATTAAAAATCCTAATTCAAACGATTCTATAATCGTAACAGACTATTTTATGGATGAAGCCTTTTTGTGCAGATATCAAGTATGTCAAAATGTTTTTAACAAAAAAGATATTGATACAATTCAGTTTGAGGCTTATGACCATGATGGTATTCCAGAATTCAAAAAATTTAAATACGTTCTCTTATATTTATCAAAAAATAATGAGGGTAAATTGATCCACATGAAATATCAATATGATGCTATTAAAAAAACTAAAAGAGGTTTTAGAGGAAGGAATGGAAAAAGTATTAAAAGATTATTTCTGATTAAGAAGGAAACTTATTTAAAAGAAAGAAATCTTTTTTAGTTAGTATTAAATCTTTATATAGAAAATTTAAGCTTGTAGATCAATACAATAATAAAATATTTTTAATACTTATCTTATTCTTTAATTACGCAAATCAGACTATAACAACTGATAACTCCAATTGTGCACCTTTTAATGAAATACCAAGAGGTGAAATGACTTTGATCAAGCAATAACATAAAAACCTCCAATTGGAGGTTTTTTAAATAATTAATGGCTCAACAGCGCATACAAACGAAATTACATGTACCCAACAATGGATAAGTATGTGTATTGTATTTCGATGATGAAGATAATCCTGAAGGATCAGGATCTCGGGATCTCCTGCATCGACCATTAAATGCAAAACATTAAAAGACGAATCTACAGGTGTTATCAACCAGCACATTGTGAAGGAAGCGGTGGTGAAGCAGTGTAGGCGTAGGTATTGCTCTTGGGTTATTTTTTCATTTCTATCATATATCATTAATGAAACGGAAGATAACTTTTATCTCAACTGTCAGTATTATATGTATGTGTTAATTGTTTTTTGTAATTGGAAACACCTATCAGTTGAGAGTGAGCAAAGCAGTATTAGGATCACCAGAAACAACAGCTGCAATGGAATTGAGTACTTACTATTCAACTCAAACCGCTTAATATCAATTGTAAGGACTTGAAAATAATGTTCTTATTAAACGAATATGATCATGTTAATATTTTGGATTTATAAGCAAAAAAATAAACATAGCCATATTGTAATTAGATATTCATATTAAAAAGGGTGTTTCTTAAACTAAGAAACACCCTTTTAATAATCTGAAAAATTATAATTTATTCCTTAATAAATTTAAAGCTTTTTATATCTCCTTTTTTATTGATAAAATTAGCAATGTAATTTCCTTTAATTAGTTGACTAATGCTGATTTTATTATCAACTAATTTTGAAGTCAATACCAATTTACCAGAAACGTCATAAATATTAATTAATAAATCTTTATCTTTCTCATTAATTTGAATATAATCTTTTGCTGGATTAGGATAGAAATCTACCTTTTTATCATTAGCTAAAATAGCCTCATTAGTAGAAAGCGTTGAAAGATTATCAGATGTAGCAATCAAGCTAAAGTTTTGGATACCACCCGATAATGTTCCTTTATGAGTTACAGTAATAGTGTAAGTTCCTGAAGGGTTATTGATATCTACTCTTTCAAAATTATCTACATTATTAGTTCCTGTATTTGTCGGCGGACTATAAGGAGCTAACATTCCTTCCAGTTTCCAAGGAAAGTAATCAACCCCATTTTTGGAAACTTTAATGTCTAAATCGTTTACTAAATATTTAGTAGAAGGATCTGTTGTTCCAGAATTAGCAGTAGGGGCTTGAGGATCTGTCCATGATATTGAAATTTTTAATGGACTGGTTCCGTTAGCAGTAATAGTTTTTGTATAAGGTACATTATTAGTTAATGTTAATTCATCAATAATGCTTTTGCTGGTTGTAGTCGAATTTTTATTTTTAATAGTTGTAGCTGCTCTTTCAGCGTTTATTAACCCCCAACCAAATTCATAATCCGGTCCAGGATAAAAGCCAGCTTCATCCGCAGTATGCAAAATTAATCCCTTAGCAGTTGCGGCCTTCATGTAATTTGATTGCAGTTGATTATAGTATTGTTGTAATAATAAAACAACACCAGTAACTCCAGGAGATGCCATAGATGTTCCAGACATAAAACCTGTTGATGTATTTGAGGTAGCAAGTGTAGATCTTACATTTACTCCTTTCATAGAAATATCTGGTTTTATTCTTCCGTCATCAGATGGTCCCCAGCTACTAAATGATGACATCGCAACACTAAAAGGACCTGTGTATTCATCAACTTGCTCAACAGCTGCCACTGTGATTACATTTTTTGCGTTTCCATGACCAAATATCATATCATAACCAAATTTGTTAGCAATCTGGGTTGATCCGGGAGCAGTTGTTTCATTTCTACTATTACCAGCAGAAAAGACAGGCAGATAAAATGGATTATTGTAGCATATATCGTCAATTTGTTTTGCTCGACTGTCATAAGCACCATAAAACCAAACGCTACCCAAAACACCAAATCCGTAAGAATGATTTGAAACTAATAATCCATTTGCAGATTCTCCTAACATTTCAGCTAAATCAGTGTTCCAGTCATAAGAAATACCTGATGCATTAAATGCTATGCCTTTCACAGAAGGTAATACGCCTTTTGATAATATAGTTCCCATAACATGGGTTGCATGGGCTATAAAGGTTGTTCCGTCTAAATTACTGATTTTACTTACAGAACCATTCATAAATTCTTGGTGAGTGTCGCGTACATTTCCACCGTCCCAAACTCCAGCAAGCATATTTTGACCTTGTATATTTATACCAAGAGAACCTCCATTGTAAAGTTTATTTGCTCTAGCTGTAATTCCAGCACCCTCATTGTAAGTTCTCGCATAAATCATATCGCCATTTGGTAATACGTCTATCAATTCTTGAATGCCAAATTCTCCAAACGTCATGCGTTTTACAAAACTTGGATTTGAAGTTAAAAAATTATTTAACCTTTGTTTTCTGCTAACTTCATCATTATTTAGTGTATTCAACAATTTTTCATTGCCCAATTTGTTGGAATATGTTGAAATTTTCAGTCGCTCTTCCTTTGTCTGGGAAAATGATTTCGCAGAAAATAGGCAAAGTGCTACAGATAAAAATACAGTTTTTTTCATTCTAAAAAAATTTTATACAAATATATATATAATTTGTGTTAAATTGATAATTAATGCTATTTTACTAAAGTATTTTCATTATTTATCACAGAAAAGTGTTTTTTATAGAATAATTCTAACTAAAATGTACGCTGTAAGTAATGAAAAATTTAATGAAAACAGAAATTATTTGTACAATAACGATTACTCTATATTAATTATTTAAAGTTATGTATTGTAAATTATTAAACAATTATAACAAGGATAACCTTTATAGTGAATTTAAATAATTTACTAACTTTATCAAGTCTTCTTCTTTATTTAATTTAATTTTGTTTGATTTTATGAAAGTTTTTATTTGATCATTTTTACCATTATCTATTTGTAGAATATCTTTTTCATTTTTAGGATTTTTTAAAAAACTACCTTCAATTGTCTTTATATAATATATTGGTGCATTGGTTTTAAAAGTAGCAGGTTTATCCGAAGCATAAGAATTTGGTGCAGGTACAATATCCCTAAAATCTGTTTTAATCTTTTTATATAAAGAATTTTTCCCGTTTATTAATTCGAAAAAATATCCGGTCATTGAGTCATTTGTATCCAAATAAACCAAAACAGTTTTGGGTTTTAAAATTTCTATTCTAGAGAAAACCGATTCTTTGGGAAGGACTTGTACTTTGCCCTCTTTTTGAAATTCTATTTCATCTTTATAAGTATTGTACCTAATTACAACGTTTTCATAATTATCTCCTACTTTCGCTAACTGAAAATTGGTATCGTAATAAGGTGAACCCTTTATATCCTCATATTTGAGAGATTTACCTGATTCTGATCTTACTCCCCCAAAAACAGAATTATCGCCTATTACTTGATTTACAGATAGTGTTTGTTGTGAATATCCTATGCATACTATTGCAAGAAATGTTGCTGAAATTATTTTTTTCATGTTAAATTTTTGCCTACAATATAGCGAAAAAAAAACAAAATTAATTTTATTCACTAAAAAAGAATACTATAAAATAAAATACACGTATTTAATTTAGATTAAATCTAAATAACAAATATTGAGTTGAAAATTAAATGTTAAAAATATGATTAATGCAATAATAATAGTAATATTATTTAACTTATCTCTTTTTAACTGTATAATTATGTTTATATTAAAAGTTAAAATATAAAACAATTGAAAAAAAAAAAGTATCATTTGCTAAAAAACTTGCAAGTGTTAATATTTATTAACATATTTGCTCATTAAAAATATTAAAATTTTGTTAATATGAATGTTAAACTACGTGTATTAAGTGCTGGAGCAATGTTCTTCTTAGGACAAGTTGCTTTCGCGCAGACAACAAAGAATGATACTGTTCCTGATAAGGTTAAAGTAATCGAAGAGGTTGTTGTTTTGGGGTATAGTAAGACGTCTACAAAAGCTAAGTCTGCTGCTGCATCTGTTACGATTGGTTCTGAAACTTTAGAAAACAGACCTAATATTTCAGTTTTGAACTCAATTCAAGGTACTGCACCAGGTATTGTTGTAAACTCAGCATCTGGTTCACCAGGTTCAGGAAAATTCAATATCTTAATTAGAGGTCTAAGCTCATTGAACGGATCTACAGATCCTTTATTTGTTGTAGATGGTATCATTACTTCTTCTACGCAGTTCAGAAACCTTAACTCTTATGATATTGATACTTTCAGTATACTTAAAGATGCTCAAGCTACAGCTATATATGGTAACAGAGGAGCAAATGGTGTTGTGGTAATTACAACAAAAGGTGGTAGATTTAATTCTGGTTTAAGAGTGTCTTATGATGGATTAACATCATTCTCAACGATGCCAAAGCCGGATTACAACATGTCTAATGCTAGGCAATTATTGCAAATCCAGAAGAATTATGGCGGCGGTGGTTTTGCTGTTGAAAATAATTTATCTCAAAGCGAAATCGATAATTGGGGTATTGATACCGATTGGAATAAGGAATTTACAAGAGTGGGTATTTCTCAACAACACAACCTTTCTGTAAGTGCTGGTGGCGAAAATCTTAATAATTTTGTATCTTTAGGATATTTGAACAGTGAGGGTATCGTTAAAGGAACTGATTTTCAAAGATTTACTTTAAGAAATAATCTTACTGGGAAGTCTAAAGATAATAAATTAACATTTGGAGCGATCATTGGTTTAGGATATTCTGAAAGAAATCAATTAGACGATGAGACCAATGCTGGAATTAATGCGAATGTAATTCAGAATCCTTTGTTTGGTGGGGTACTTTCTCCTTCATTTTTGGCTCCTTCACCGTATAAGAATGGTAGAGAACTTTTTAATGCTATTGGAACAAACTCTGTAGTTGCCAGACCATACGTCCTGTATGATAATATTATGGGAGGAGTAAGAAACCAATTTACAGAAACAAGTATTAATGCTAACGGTAATATTAATTACAAAGTTACAGACTGGTTAAGTGTTGGAAACAGAACCGGAATTGAATACAAAGATTACGGAAGAATTTTTGCAAGAGGTGCTAATGGGTATCTGTCTTTAGCAGTTGCTGCTGGTCAAGGTGCAGAATTCGGAGGCTCTGAAACATTTACTAACCAGAAAGACCTTACTTTCAACACAATTACGAATATTAGTTTCAACAAGACTTTTGGAGAAGATCATACCATTTCAGCGTCAGCTTTTATGGATTATATTAAAGTGCATTTTAATCAAAGTTCACAAACTCAGAATGGTCTAAATCCTTTGAACTGGGCTTTTGGTGCAGGGACAGGTTATGTGCCTTTTAACCCGGCAACTCCAAACATATATAGACCTACAGCTTCAGCATTGAAAGTTACCGCCGGAACATTAGCATACTTTGGTACCTTAGATTACGATTATAAAGATAAGTATGGAATCAGTGGAGTTGTAAGAAGAGATGGTTCTTACAGATTTGCTCCGGAAAATAGATGGGAGACTTTCTGGTCAGTAGGTGCAAGATGGAATATTGATAAAGAGAACTTTATGGAGGGATCTGGATTTGATCTTTTAAAATTAAGAGGATCAGTAGGTACAACTGGAAATCAAAATCTAGCTGCAACTGCAAACAATACGAATCCTCTAATTGTTCTTCCAAACAACTTTTTAGATCTTTATACCAGTAATTCAGGTTACCAAAACTTACCAGGATTTGGTATCTCTAATTTAGCAAATACTGCGCTACAATGGGAACAAGTAACACAATCTGATATCGGTTTAGATTTTAAATATAAAGGTATTGTAGAAGGTTCATTTGACTACTACGAAAAAAGAACTGAAAGATTATATGGTCCAATAAGTGTTTCTCCAATTACAGGTGTTTCTTCCATTACAGGTAATACTGGTAGAATGGATAATAAAGGTGTTGAAGGTCTATTAAGATTTAATGTTATCAGAAAAGAAGACACGAGATTGTCAGTTTTTGTTAATAGTGCTTATAATAAAAATAGAATTGTATCTTTAGTAACTGAGGATATTGTTAACGGTGATAACAATGACGGAATTGGTGGTCCTGCAAGTCAATACTACTTATATCCTTATATAGGAGTAGATCCTACAGATGGTGAGCAGTTATTTTTAGATATTAATGGAAATACAACTAAGACTCCTGTAGCAACAGATAGGAGAGCAACAGGTAAATCTCCTTACGCAAAATTTACGGGAGGATTCGGATTTAACTTTGAACACAAAGGTCTGTTCTTCGATACTTTATTCTCTTTCCAACAAGGAGGATATATTTATGACAACCTTTATTCTTGGGTAATGGATCCGTTCTATGCTGCAAATAATATTAATGTTTCTGCAGATTTATTAAATGCTTGGACTCCAACAAATACAGGATCAAATATTCCTTCACTTACTGCTAATAATGCTGGTTTAGAAGGTCAATCTGACAGATTCTTATATAAATCTGATTTCATCAGATTGAAAAATGTATCTCTTGGATATAATTTTTCTAAAAGCAGATTAGGTAATTTACCAGTAAGATCAATTAAAGTATTTATTCAAGCTGAAAACTTGTTGACTTGGTCAGATTGGAAAGGTTTTGATCCTGAGCCGGTAACTACTTATTCATTAAATGTATATCCAAACCCTAGAACTGTTTCTGTAGGGATGAATGTAGATTTCTAAATTTTAATATTATGAAAAGAATTATAAAAACAGCCTTATTTTTAGCAACTTTTGTTACTGCAGGTTTTTCAATAACAGGTTGTCAGGATGCAATTGAAATTGAGCAACCTGGTCAATTAGATGACGATGCAATTTTCAGCAGTGTAGGAAATTTAAATAGTTTCTTATTGGGTTCTGTATATTCAAGTATGGAAACTGGTAATGATATTTACTTTACTGCCGTATTTACGGATGAAGTGAAACCTGGGAGTGGTAGCGGAGGCCAAGAGTTTCAGTTACACAGACATTTTTTAGATGCTTCAGATGGTGTACCTGGTGGTATATGGGCTAACCATTACAGATTGATCAACCGTGTAAACAGACTAATTGCGGGTTCTCAATTATTTACACCTGCTGCTTCTGAGCAAGCTCAGTATAATAATATTATTGCACAGGCTAGAGCTCTAAGAGCATATGCTTATGTTCAATTATTAGCATATTATTCAACAGATATGAAAAATCCTGGAGCGTTAGGAGTTATAATAACAGATGGCATTCCGGAAACAGATTCTAAATTACCAAGAAGCACCAATCAAGCTGTATTTGATATTATTAATGCTGATTTAGATTTTGCAAGGAATACTTTAGCATATTCGCCTGCGAGCAATGCTGCAGCTAGATATTATGTTGATAAAGGATTTGTAAATGCGCTTTCTGCAAGATTTAATATTTATAGAGGTAATGCTGCATTAGCTAAACAGTATGCACAAGATGTAATCTCAAATTCAGGTTTATCATTGACTTTAGCCACTCCAATAACTACAGCGGCTGCACCAGTAATTGGTACACCGGTTTGGAATTCATCATTTTATGCAGTAGCTTCATCGTTTAATCCATACAGAAACTTATGGAACGACTTTAGTAGAGGGGAAATTATTTTTTCTCTAAATAGGCTACCAACAGGAGTAGGAGCAAGTGTGGGTACATACTGGAATACAAATACATCTGCAGTTTCTGGAGTTCCTATGTGGTTTTTAGGAAGAAATTTATTTAATTTAGTAAATACTGGTAGTGATGTAAGAAGATATACCTATATTGATCCAAGTTCTATTATAGATCCTAATTATACAACTAGTCCATCTCCAATTACATCTGACAGACTAGTGATTGACAAGTATCCTGGAAAAACAAGTACACCTGTAAGAAACGATCTAAAACTGTTTAGATTGTCAGAGATGTATTTCATTTTAGCCGAGGCTGAAGTTGCTGGTAACAATTTATCCGGTGCTCAAGCTGCTATTCAGGCAGTGAGAGTTGCTAGAAATTATAATGGTACGGCAACAACACCGACTTATGGAAATACGCAGACTGCTTATGCAGATATTTTAAAAGAACGTAGAGTTGAATTAGGCTTAGAGGGTCACCGTTATATTGACCTAAAAAGATTGGCTGTTCAGGCGGGAGTAAGTATGGATAGAAATCCTACCGATGATAACATTCCTGTTACTAACTTAGCTAATGGAAGTTATAAATATACTTTACCAATTCCATTTACAGAAATTTCTGCTAACCCAAATATTCAGCAAAATCCTGGTTATTAAATAATCATTTTTAGAATAGTAAAAACCCTGCTTCAAGCAGGGTTTTTTATTTCCTTTTATTTCCTATTTTTGCATAATAAAATCATTTCCAATGTTTGATTTTATTTAACTAAAAATAAATGAAATACATTTTCCCCGTTATACTTTTCTTCGGCTCAATTTTCCAGGCCCAGGTGATCGTCAACAAAACAGATTCCAACAGATTGGATAAGAAGTTGTCGGATACCCTAGTCATAGATTCCGGACAGAAAGATTCTTTAAAAATATTTAAACCGACCATCCAGGATTATCAATACCAGACACAATTTTCAGAAAAGAAAGTATTTGATACGGTAATGACTTTTGATAAAACAAATATCTTTTCGCAATATAACAACAGAGATAATTTTGGTCGTGTGCAATTTGCTAATATTGGTGCAGGATTCAATCCTTTGTCGTATGAAGTAAATGCCGAACAGAATCTTTCATTGCTGCCGTCAAATAAATCGTATGTGATCATGGGAATTCAGGACGTCAAATATTATGATGTCAAAACACCCACCGCAACTTTTATTTATCATACAGCCATGCGAAATGGTGCAGCTCTTCAATCTACATATACACAAAACATTGGAAAGAGATTCAATTTTGCTCTTGAGTACAACGGACTCCGTTCTGAAGGAATGTACAGAAACTCTCTCGCTGCAAATAACAATACCTTATTTTCTGGTCACTACACTTCAAAAAGTGGAAACTATGAGCTTTTTGCTCACTATCTTCATCAAAATGTTAACAATGCAGAGAATGGCGGAATAGTAGATGATGCCCTATTCCAGTCAGGGAACAGCGAAAGCAATAAACAAAATGCTCAGGTTAACTTGGCAGAATCCAGCAGTCAATATTCTTACAGAAGATATTATTTGAGTCATCAGTTTACCCCTTTTAATTCTGAAAAATTTCCATTTAGAATCAGACATACAATATTTAACCAAGGTAATAAATACTATTATTTTCAAGACGCTTTAGAAAATTACTGGTACAGTACAGCTTCACAAATTGTCACTAATTTCTCGCCATCTACCAAAAAATATTCCAATAATCTGAGCAACACAGTCAGCTTGGTTTTAGATAATGAAAAAATTAAACTGGATGCCGGAGTGCGATATCAAATGCTCAAATTTGGTCTCAACGAAATTAATTTACCAACCGTAGATGTTCCTGCTGAATTAAAAGAAAACAGATTAGGTGCTGTCGGAAATTTACAGGTTAAATTATTTGACAAATTTCAGCTAAATTCATTTTTAGAATTTTCTAAAGGAAGTCAGTTTGGAAATTATCTGAAAACAACAAACAATGTAAAGTTTGAGCCCATAAAAGATTATTTTGTCAATGCAAAAGTTAACTTCCAAAGTGTTTATCCGTCTTTCAATTATTTGGCAAACTCTTCTGTGTACAGAAGATTTAATTATTATCTTCAAGACGCAAAAAATCAGGCGATCACAGAAATTGGAGGAAGCGTTAATTTAAAATGGTTTAAATCTGAATTATTTGCCAATTATTTCAGAATAGACAATTATACTTATTTCGGTTCGGATGCGATATCTCGTCAAAGCCAGAATTCGCTAAACATTTCTCAAATTGGGGGAGAAGCAACTTTTAGCTACAGAAAATTTCATTTGAATACAAGAGTACAGTTTCAAAGTGCTTTAACCAATAAAGAACTTCTGCCAATGCCATCATTTATAGGAAGAGCTAATTTTTTCTTTCAATCCAAAGCGTTCAAAAATGCGGCAGAAATTCAGGCGGGTATAAAAGTGTACTACTTCTCAAAATTTGCTTCAAGAGAATATTTTCCGATTCTCAACGAATATATTCTTCCCGGCGCAGACTCTTTTTCAATAGGAGGTGAGCCAATTGCTGATCTTTACATTAATTTCAAGGTCAAAAAAATGTTCTTTTTTATTGAAGGACAACAGATCGGGACCATGATTTCACACAATAAAGCCTACGCATTTCCACATTATCCGGTCTATGATTTTAGATTGAATATCGGGATTGTTTGGTATTTGTTCAACTAAATTTAATCAAGTTGAAAACAGTCAATAAAATTTCATTTCACGATATCGAAAGTATTCCTCAGCTGATAAAAGATTTTTTAAATCATCAGATTGAGGGCTTCGAAAGTTCTACCTTTTCATCTGATAACTTTGCCAAGCAGATTCATTTGAAGCAAGATTCATTCGAGAATGTTCAGAGAGAAATTATTTCTAAAACATTTACAGATCAGCTTTCAAAACTTCAGCTTTCTTCAAAACAGAAAGAGAATATTGATCGTTTAAAATCTCCGAATACTTTTACGATCACAACAGGACATCAATTGAATCTTTTCTCAGGGCCAGCTTTTTTTGTATATAAAATTCTGCAAACGATAAAAACCTGTACCAATCTTAAAGAAAAATTTCCTGAATTTAATTTTGTTCCGGTTTACTGGATGGCTTCAGAAGATCATGATTTTGCAGAGATCAATCATTTTAAAACTGAAAATAATTATTACGAAACCAACGAAAAATCCGGCGGAGCTGTCGGTAGAATCAAAATAAACGATATGTTTTTCATTTCAGAATTTGAAAAAGAATTCAAAGATTCTATTTTCGGAACTGAATTGATTTTAATGCTGAAAGAATCTTATAAAGCTGGAAATACTTTAACGGAAGCCATCAGAATTTTAGTCAACAGATTGTTTTCAGATTTTGGCTTATTAATTCTTGACGGAGACTCTAAGGAGCTTAAAAGTCAGGTTAAGGAGATTTTCAAAGACGAGTTGCTTAATTTTAGTTTAAATACAACTTCAAAAGAAAAAGTCGATTTTCTGACGGAAAAATATAGTAAAGTTCAGGTCAATCCTCGGGAAATAAATTTATTTTATCTTTCGGAAACCAGAGACAGGATAGATTATGATGGCGAAAATTATATCATTGTTGATGCTAATAAAAAGTTTACAAAAGAAGAAATATTAAAAGAACTTGAAAATTTCCCGGAAAGATTCAGTCCGAATGCATTGATGCGTCCTGTTTATCAGGAAAAGGTTTTACCCAATTTGGCATACATTGGGGGTAATGCGGAAATCATGTACTGGCTTGAATTGAAGGATTATTTTACTAAAATCAATATTCCTTTTCCGATTTTGATTCCCAGAAATTCGATGTTGTTTATTAAAGAGAAAACTTTACATAAAATTGACAAGCTGAGTTTAAAAATAGAAGATTTTTTTCAGAATTTTACTCAGATTTCTAATTCTAAAATTCTTGATAATCATTCTATTCTTGAATCTTTAGATACACAGGAAAATTTACTTCTTAATAATTTTTCCGAGCTAAAATCTTTAGCAGAAACTACCGAAAAATCTTTTGGAAATATGGTGAAAGCTGAAGAAGTTCGTCAGCTGAAATCTTTTAAACGACTGAAAAAAAGATTGCTTCATGCTGAGAAAATTAAACAAAATGAGTTACTTGAACGTTTAGAAACATTATTTCTAGATGTTCATCCGGCAAAAACATGGCAGGAAAGAATTTTTAATTTCAGTGTTTTTTTTGCAGATTTTGGATATTCTTGGCTGGAAACAATTTTAGAAGAAATGGAGGTAGAGCAATCAAAGTTAATAATAGTTGCGATTTAATTTTAAAGAAGTATTTTTGTACATTAAATATTGAAAATGATTAAGAAGTTTTTTTTACTATCTGGTTTATGCATGTTTCTGAGTGTATCTGCACAGAAAACACATACGGTTATAAAAGGTGATAATCCTTACAATATTTCAAAAAAATATGGTATCACGATAGATGAATTGTTGAAGCTCAACCCGAAATTCAAAGATGGAAAACTGGCAATTGGTGATATTCTCAACGTTAAAGGTGGAAATATTCCAGCCTCTAAAGCGGTGTCTCAAACTCCTTCTCCAAAAACCGGAAGAATTTTGCTTCAGCCAAAACAGACTATTTACGGTATTACAAAACAGTATAGAATTTCTGAAACAGATTTAAGAAAATTAAATCCGGATTTAGATTCTCACATGAAGATAGGTGATGAAATTACATTGCCTTTTGACAGCATAAAAAAATATGGTGGTAACCAGACTGCAGTGACAACGGTGAAATCAGTTGAAACACCTGTAGAAGGAGTGTCATCAAACAATACGAAAACAAAAATAGATTCAGGAAACGAGAGATCAACCAGTGTTCACAGTTCTTCCGGTCAGGAGGAATATGCAACTTACACTGTTGAGCAGGGAGATACCGTTTTTTCAATTGTTAATAAATTTGGTGTGACGATCGATGAGCTGGTTGCATTAAACCCGGAGTTATCAAAAGGTTTAAAAGCTGGGATGATTTTAAAAATCAAAAAGCTGGATGCTGCTTATGTAAAGAAAAATGATGATGCGTTGAGCGTAGTTTTGATGCTTCCATTCGGATACAGTACCAATGAAAGCCAGTATCGTTCAATGGCGGTAGATTTCCTTACCGGAGCTAAATTGGCGATTCAAAGGAATGCAGCCAAAGGACAAAAACTTGACATTAAAGTGGTGGATTCTGGCAATGAGGCATCTTTCAAAAATTCTCTTACCCAAATCAACCCTAATAATACAGATTTAATTATCGGTCCGTTTTTCAAATCGAATGTGATAGATCTTTTAGATTTTACAAAAACTCAAAAAATTCCTGTAGTTGCACCATTTGCCAACTCTCCGGAATTATATAATTACAGCAACTTAATTATTGTTGAAACCAACGATAAAACTTATTCTGATAAAATCGTTGAAGAAGTAAAAACAATTTATTCTGATCAAAAAATATTCATTGTTGCAGATTCTAAAAAAGAAAATGCCAATTACATCAAATCAAATCTGGAAAAATCTGTTAAAAATACCAATGTTTCTATTGTAAGTTCAGCAAATGACATTCAGTTGGATCAGAATATGATGACCGGGCAATCTACACCAGTAATTGCCATTTTAGCAAGTGATAATGATACCGTAGGAGAAGCATTTTCTAACAGGATGATTGCACTATCAAAAGAAGTTCAGGGCATGAAAGCATTCAGTTTATATTCTGTCCCAAGTTTTGAAAAGAAAATAGATGAATTGAGCCAGGCAAGTCTGGTGTATCTGATGGATAGAACAATCAATACCGACGGAGGTTTTGAAAAAGAAATATTAGCAGCTTATAAAGCCAAATACTGCAAAACTCCGGGGAAATATGCCATTATTGGTTTTGATGTGATGAATGACATGTTGACAAGAGAAAATAAAAAAGGAGAAATCTTTAAACAAATGAATAAAGTGCAGACTCAGCTTGCTACGAAATTCGAATTTGTAAAGTCTAAAACAAACGGCGCTTACGTCAATACCGGTTTAAGAGTAGTAAGATTAACTCCGTAAAACCTGAAAGTAATTCAACTTTTAAAGTTTATATTTGTATCAAATTTTTTAAATCAATAAATGAAAGCACTTGTATTTCCTGGGCAGGGTTCACAGTTTGTGGGTATGGGAAAAGAATTATACGATTCCCGTAAAGACATCAAAGACTTAATGGAATATGCCAATGAAATCTTAGGATTCGATATTGTTTCCATTATGTTTAATGGTACCGATGAAGATCTTAAAAAAACTGAGGTTACCCAGCCTTCAATATTTATTCATTCGGTTGCTGCTTTGAAAGCAGTGAACGGTCTTGGCGCAGAAATGGTCGCCGGACATTCTTTAGGGGAATTTTCAGCTTTAGTAGCGAATGGAGTTTTATCTTTTGATGATGGTTTGAAATTGGTTTCTGAAAGAGCAAAAGCAATGCAGGCAGCTTGTGACGCAAACCCAAGTTCTATGGCTGCAATCTTAGGATTGGAAGATGCCAAAGTAGAAGAAATTTGCGCAACAATCAACGGGATTGTAGTTCCTGCAAATTATAATTGTCCGGGACAATTGGTGATTTCTGGTGAAACTGCGGCTGTAGAAGAAGCATGTGCAAAACTGAAAGAAGCAGGAGCAAAAAGAGCCTTGCTTTTACCGGTAAACGGCGCTTTTCATTCACCATTAATGCAGCCGGCTCAGGAGAGATTAGCAGCAGCAATTGAAAATACAAAATTCAGAAAAGCTACGATACCTGTTTATCAGAATATTACAACAACCGCTGTAACTGATCCTGAACAGATTAAAAATAATCTGATTTCTCAGCTGACAGGTCCTGTGAAATGGACGCAATCTGTGCAAAACATGATCAAAGACGGAGCTACCAACTTTATAGAAGTGGGTCCCGGAAAAACATTGCAAGGATTAATTAAGAAAATTGACAGCGAAGTTACATCAGCTTCTGCAATTTAAAATAAATAAAAATGGGCGAGATCTATTCACCGGGAAAGCTGATGCTTACTTCAGAATATTTCGCTGTAGACGGAGCTCTTGTCTTAGCTGTACCCACAAAGCTAGGACAAGAGTTTTTTTTTGAGGAAAAAGCAGATGGAAAATCGGTTATTTTTTGGGAAGCCTATCATCAGAATAAATTATGGTTAAAAGCTGTTATTGATTATAAGAATTGGCAGATCATAGAAACCAACCTCAATTCGAGTGCAGAATTTATCTTAAAAGTTCTAAAAAATGTTCAGTATCTTTCTGAAAATACATTTAAAAACACTCACACATACTATTTAAAAACAAACCTTCAGTTTCCTTCAGATTACGGTCTTGGCAGCAGTTCTACTTTGATGAACAATCTTGCTGAATGGTCAGATATTGATCCTTTTCATCTTAATTCTATAAGTTTGGGTGGAAGTGGGTATGACATTGCAGTTGCAAAAGCAAAATCTGCCGTGCTTTATCAAAACAAGCCTGAAATTTATTTTGAAAAAGTAAATTTCAACCCGAAATATAAGGATGAATTGATTTTCATTCATCTTAATCAAAAGCAGGATAGCCGTGAAGCAATTGATCTTTACAGATCAAAAATAAAGTCTCAAAAACTGGTTGATGAATTTTCTGATCTCACAAAAAATATTTTGTTATGTGATGAATTGGAAAATTTTTCTAAACTAATGATGTTACATGAGCAAAAGATTTCCGATTTTATTGAAATTCCGACAGTTAAGTCTAAATTTTTCCCAGATTGCCCCACTTTTGTCAAAAGTTTGGGAGCCTGGGGCGGAGATTTTGTAATGAGTGCAAAATTTGAAGGCTTTGAGGACTATTTTTGGGGAAAAGGTTTTTCAACAGTTTTCAATTGGAGCGATTTAATTAGTTGATAGTCAATATTTTAAATATCTCATTTTTTATTTGTCATTTTCGCTTATATGTTTATATTTATCCACGTTTAACAATTAGTTAATATGGCTAAGGATAAACAAACAAAAAGAAAAAGAAAATATAAGTAAAATGAAAAACGCTAAAATCATCCAGGATTTACAAAAATTAGGGATTAAAGGAGAGTATGAATTAACTTATAATCCTTCGTACGAAGAGTTATATCAAGCGGAAATTTCGACTGAAAATCAAGGTTTTGAAAAAGCTGAGCTTACAGAATCTGGAGCCGTGTCGGTAAAAACAGGAATTTTCACCGGTCGCTCGCCTAAAGACAGGTATATTGTTGAGGATGATGTTACGAAAGAAACTATTTTCTGGGATGGTAAAGTGAATTTACCCACAACTCCTGAAATTTTCGAATCTTGTAAAGACTTAGTTTTGAAGCAGCTTTCTGATGCAAAAAAAATCTACGTTGTCGATACTTTTTGCGGAACTAATGATGATACAAGACTTAAAGTGAGATTTATCGTTGAAGTGGCTTGGCAGGCACATTTCGTAACGAATATGTTTATCCGCCCTTCTCATTTCGATCTAGAAAACTACGGAGAACCGGATTTCACAGTAATTAATGGTTCAAAAACTACCAACCTAAATTGGGAAGAGCAGGAATTGAATTCTGAGAACTTCGTTATGTTTAATCTTACTGAGAAATTACAGATTATCGGTGGAACATGGTACGGAGGAGAAATGAAAAAAGGAATGTTTGCCATGATGAACTATTATCTTCCATTAAAAGGTATGGCATCTATGCACTGTTCTGCAAACGTAGGAGAAAAAGGTGATGTAGCGTTATTTTTCGGGCTTTCGGGAACAGGAAAAACAACTTTGTCTGCAGATCCTAAAAGATATTTAATTGGTGATGATGAGCATGGTTGGGATCACAACGGAGTTTTCAACTATGAAGGCGGTTGTTATGCTAAAGTAATCGATTTGTCAGCAGAAAAAGAACCGGATATTTTCAGAGCCATCAAGAGAGATGCACTTCTGGAAAATGTAGTGGTAAATAATGGTGTATCAGATTACACAGATGGGTCTATCACAGAAAACACAAGAGTTTCTTATCCGATTTACCATATTAATAAAATCGTTTTACCTTCTAAAGCAGGTCATGCAAGCAAGATTGTTTATCTTTCGGCTGATGCTTTCGGGGTTTTGCCTCCGGTTTCTATTTTAGATGAAAACCAGGCTCAGTATCATTTCCTATGTGGTTATACTTCAAAATTAGCCGGAACTGAAAGAGGAATTACAGAACCGGAACCATCTTTCTCTCCTGCATTTGGTGAAGCATTCCTTACCTTACACCCAACAATGTATTCCAAAACTTTGATTGGAAAAATGAAAGAGCATGGTGCAAAAGCCTATCTGGTAAACACAGGCTGGAATGGTACAGGAAAAAGAATTTCTCTGAAAGATACAAGAGCAATTATTGATTCTATTATCGACGGATCAATTGAAAATGCTGACAAAACAATCATTCCTATAATGAATTTAGAAATTCCTACTTCACTGCCAAATGTTTCTGAAGGTATTTTAGATCCAAGAGATACCTACACCGATGTTGCAGAATGGGAAGAAAAAGCAAAAGATCTTGCTGCAAAATATATCAAAAACTTCGATCAATACTGCGGTAATGACGAAGCCAAAAAGCTGATTGCTTCTGGTCCTCAATTGCAGGAACAGACCATTTAGAAATAGTGAAGAGCCTCATCGATTGATGAGGCTTTTTTTATTTTAATGAAAAATTTGCATGATTTTTCTAATCCCTGGAAGTTTTTATTTCAAACTGAAACTCAAAACAGCCAATCTATATCCATCCATCCCAAAACCTGACAAAACTGCATCCGTACAAGCTGTTGTCACAGATTTCTGACGAAACTCTTCTCTTTTGTAAATATTACTGATGTGAACTTCCACTTTCGGCTTCTGAATATTTTTTAAACAGTCCGCAATTGCATAAGAATAATGCGTGAAAGCTCCGGGGTTGATCACTAAAGCATCAAAATCATCTTCCTGAAGCCTGTTAATCAATTCTCCTTCGATATTAGATTGATAATATTCCAGTTCGTAAGAAATAAATTCAGCTTTTAATTTCTCTAAATAATCTTCCATGGAAATAGTTCCATAGATTTCAGGTTCTCTTGTTCCTAAAAGATTCAGATTCGGACCATTTATAATTAAAACTTTCATAGCATAAAAGTAAGAATTCTTTTTGTTTTAAGCTTATAAAGATGAAATCTGAAATTTTTTTATAACCTATATTTCCATTCATCACAATAAATGGCTTGTAAGAATACAAAATGAAGTTTTAAGCAATTATAACCAGATGTTACAACTAGACTAAAGATCACAGCTTTATCAATAGGGGCGGGCTTTAGCCCGCTTTGCAAAATTCAGATGCAATTGGCTTTAGCCAAAACTTATTATTAAAAATAAATTATCAAAAATCTTTGTAGGTTCGGGCACTCTCTCGGAAATCATTTTCTACATTAAACTCCCAATATTCCTCTGCCAAACCCAAGACTGACATTCATCATACATGACTACTTAACTCAATTTTCTACACTATATTTGTAGTAAAGATTAAGACTTGAAATTTTTCATCTCCTTTTTCATCATTTTCACGATCGCAATCCGCCCTGCATTGCCATTGTTAAATTATGCAGTCAATTATAATTACATTGTGAAAAACCTTTGTGAAAATAGAAATGTTGTAGAATCTGACTGTAAAGGTAAATGCTTTGTTAAAAAAGAACTAACAAAAACTGAAAGGCAATCTAATCATTCCCAAAATATAAAAATTGCTGTACCAGATGTTTTCTTAGCCAATGAAATTCTTTCGTTTGAAAATATTGATCTTTCTTTTTTTCATTTAAAAATGGAAAATTCATATCATATTAATTTACATTCTTCAGAATATTTTTCCCGAATATTTCATCCTCCCTTATTTTAAATTTTATTTAAACTAATGTTTAGTTTTTGACTTTAAATTGTCTTATTTTATTTACATTTTAAGTATACCAGCATTTTAATAAATGAAGCTGAGTTTAATATTTTAATGATTTGAAATAAAACCAAAGTTATATTTAGTTTAAATCAACCTGTTTTTCAGACATTACAATCATTCATTTTAAATAAAATTTAATGAAAACAAAAATAATTTTTGCGGTACTATTGTCCGCTTCATTGCTTTCCTGTACGCAGGAAACTCCCAAAGTAAAGCATAAAACAAAAAGTGTGGCTTCAAAGTCAAATGGTAAGATAGTGAAGTTTGCCAATGCCGAAGATTCCATTTGCCATATGAAAACTGAAGCCAATATGAAAGATACGGCAGTTTATAAAAATAAAACGTACGGTTTTTGCAGTAGCTACTGTAAGGACGAGTTCAAAAAAAATCCAGAGAAATATGTCCAAAAATAAAAAAGCTGAAAACAGCACGAAAAATAAGATCATAATTCCGATTGTGATTATTGCTTTGATCTTTTTAGGGATAGGATTTGGAATGAGTTATTTTAAAAATAATCTTTACACCGTCATGAAAGTGCCGGATTTTGAACTCACAGATCAGAATAATAAAAAAGTCAGCAATAAAGATATGTTGGGGAAAGTATATGTGGTGGAATTTTTCTTCAGTAAATGTCCAACCATTTGTCCCGTAATGAATACAAACATGAGAGCAATTGAAGACGATATTAATAACCCGGATTTTGGAATCATCTCAATCAGTATCGATCCGGAAAATGACACACCGGAACAACTGAAAAGCCATGCTGAAAAAATTGGGGTAAAATCTCTCAACTGGCATTTTCTCACCGGCGACAGAGCGTATATTGGTAATCTTGCAGATCAGTTCGATATTTATGTAGGTGATAAAGAAGATGAAAGTGAAAACCTTAATCACAGCGGAATGATTGCTTTGGTAGATAAAGAGGGAAATATAAGATGCAGATACAACAAAGATAAAATGCCTATTCTTTATTATTCAGGATTGAATTATGAAGATGCAGCAGGAACAATTCCCAGATTAAACGGAAAATTTCATCCTGACAGGGAATTTTTGATTGAAGACATTAAGAAATTATTGAAATAAAGCGAGAAGCTGAACGATAGAAGCTAATAATAAACTGTAAAACTTCTATCAATTTATCTTCTACTCAGAGAATTAAATGTTTAACCATATATACAAAACGTTATGAAGATTTTTAAGGTAGCTGCTTTTACTGCAGTTTTTGCAGCGCAATTTGCGTTTGCACAATTCAAACAAACACCATTACCATATGCTTACAATGCATTAGAGGGTAATATTGATGCACAGACGATGGAGGTTCACTATTCGAAGCATGCTGCGGCGTATGTTGCAAATTTGAATAAAGCAATTGCCGGAACTCCACAGGAAAAGCAGACGTTGTTTGAGATTCTTTCAAAAGCAGGAACTTTACCAATGGCGGTAAGAAACAATGCGGGAGGACATTACAACCATGAGTTGTTCTGGACGGTTTTAACGCCTCAAAAAAATACCCAGCCATCAGCAAAATTGTCAAAAGCAATTACTGATGCTTTCGGAAGCATGAATGCTTTCAAAGAAAAGATGAGTAAAGCGGGAGCAGAACGTTTCGGTTCTGGCTGGGCTTGGCTTTCTGTAGACAAGAGCGGAAAATTATTTGTTTCTTCAACTCCCAATCAGGATAATCCTTTGATGGACGTTGTAGAAGAAAAAGGAACCCCAATCTTTGGAATTGATGTATGGGAACATGCTTATTACCTGAAATACCAAAACAAAAGAGCAGATTATCTTACGGCTATCTGGAATGTGACTAACTGGGAGGAAGTAAGCAGAAGATATGAAGAGGCTTTAAAGTAAGTTTCCCAAACTTAAATTTAGCTGATTTTAATCAAAAAAGCCACTGTAATTCAGTGGCTTTGGCAATCATCAATTATTTAAAGTAAGATGTTATAATCTATTTTATCGTAATAGCCATATTAGGAACAACAATATCACCGGTAGAACCAGAAAAACGCTGTGCGAAAATCTCAACATAATCATTGGTAAGAAGCTCGGTAGTACCATTAATAGGAACTACAACGATATCGTTTACTGCCGATCCTCTTCCGTAAATTTTGAATTGATTAATAACTGTACCGTTCTTGGCAATATAAATAATATATGTTCCGGCAGCAGGTACCTGAAAAGATACTGATCCCGTTATCTGGAATATTCTTTTCTTTTTACCTAAATATTTTAATCTGTTTGGAACTCCACCATCGGTGGAAAATCTGAATAAATTTGATGAAGTTGAAACAGACGTTCCTGTACCAATCTTCACAATATTACTGGGATTACTGTTGTTAAAAGTAACTGCGATACCGGTTCCAACCGCATAGTCTACAGCAAAATCTCCAACTGCATTATTATCGGATTCTGTAGGAATTCCTGCGGCTCTCACTGTCCAGCTGTTATTGAAATTGTATCCAGGGTAGGTTCCTGTTGTGTAAGGTTTTACGTATCCTGCACTATTTGTTCCGGTGAAAACTACTGATTCCAACACTGCATCTCCAGTGATGGTAAGACCAGCTGTAGAAACGTCAAATCCTACAGCAGTACCATTTACCTGGCTGAAACCGCCCTGCTTCTCAACTAAGGTGAATGTGCCTGTCAGTTTTTCAAACGTGCCCGTGTTGTTTCCAAACCATCCTAAATTACTAAGAAGTAGCTGAGTAATATTATTATAGGTTACACCATTGGTATTTCCCGAAAACTGAATGATGCTTAAAAAGACTAAGCCAAAACCCGAAACAGTACCTACACTGTTTGAATTGGCTACAATACAATCTCTAAAGATAAAATTCTGAGTGGCTGAACTGTTAAGATTAAATACACTTCCCCCTGAAGCGATTAGCGTTACACTTCGGATCGTTCCTCCGGTAGCGCCTTCAAAGATATTGCCTGTGGTTCTTACGATGATGTCATTATTGGTATCTAATCCATGTATGTAAGAATTATTCATATCAATAGGAAAATCAAATGCAACCTGCCCGTTGATTTCATATAGAGTATTAGAATCCATCAGATATTTAGAACCTCCACCTGCTGTAAGCTCAGAAGCTAAAACTGTTGCAAGTACATCAGTAGACTTTATACGTTTAAAATTCAGTCTTCCTGTTACACCACTTGCCATTTGAGACCAAGAAGATGTAGAGCTTGTGTAATAATAAAATGCCTTCAATGTCGTATCATATACCATTAACCCATCTGCAGGTGATGCGATAGCGTTTCGCTCGGCTGTTGTCATTCTGGGTGTTAACAGACCTTTAGTAGTAGAAGTTAAATCTAGTATAGAGCTTGCATTGGGTGTTGTAGTGCCAATTCCGACTTGAGCATGAGTCATTATCAATGCTGATAAAAAAAATAAAAGTAATGTAGACTTCTGATTTTTTAAAATAATATAGATGATTTTCATAATGTTTTATTTAATATTTTTGAGCATGATTGAAGTAATGATAAAGAATATAATTTATCTTTGACATTTAAAAAAAATATTTTAATTATTGTTACAAATATAGTTATAATATATTTATTATGCTATTCTTTGTATAATTTACGAATCTACACAAATGATAAGACATTACTTTATGTCTTAAATCATACAGATGTAGAAATAATTTACTTTGGAGGAGATGATGTAAAGTAATTTTAGAATATCGAGTAGCTCCGGAATAAGTAAAAACAATAAACCTCTGATTCTTGAAAGAATCAGAGGTTAAAGTATATTTAGTAGCCCGTAGGGGAGTCGAACCCCTCTTACCAGGATGAAAACCTGAGGTCCTAACCGATAGACGAACGGGCCATCTACCATCACGTTACGAGTAACGGGTTAGTATTTTGAATTTTTAAAAGTTTCAATTCTTTTTATTTAGTAGCCCGTAGGGGAGTCGAACCCCTCTTACCAGGATGAAAACCTGAGGTCCTAACCGATAGACGAACGGGCCTACTATTAATTACGCTAATTTATTAACGTGCTTAGTCAATTTGCTTTTCAAATTAGCCGCTTTATTCTTGTGAATAATGTTTTTCTTTGCTAATCTGTCTAATAAAGAGATAACTTTTGGCAATTGCTCAGTCGCAGCAGCCTTATCTTCTTCATTTCTTAATACTTTCACAGCTGTTCTAGCAGTCTTGTGGTAGTATCTGTTACGAACTTTTCTAACTTCGTTTTGTCTTATTCTCTTTAATGCTGATTTATGATTTGCCATATCGTTCAAATGTGAGTGCAAATTTATAAACTTTTTTTATACCAGCCAAATTTATTTTTAAAAAATTTTAACTTTATTCTGAGAGGTACTTTTTGAGTTTATCTAATGCTTGTTCTATTTTTATATTCTGTTGTTCTTTATCTATTTTTTTGATTGTGCTTGTCAGCATATTCAATGCATTATTCCATTCTCCAGTGGTGTTGGTGAACGTTAATCCGTCAATGATTACCTCAAAGGCACTTCCTTCACCGTTCCTGTATAGTCTGAAATTTATTTTATCATCTCTGCCTGTAATCCCTTCATCATTTATTTTTAAATCGTAACTTTTTGGGTCCGAGTGGATTTTATTAAAAAGCATTTTTGCTTCCTGAATTTTTAAATCCGGCATGATATCAATTTAGTAGCCTATAGGAGAATCGAACTCCTGTTGCAAGGATGAAAACCTTGAGTCCTTACCACTAGACGAATAGGCCGAATTTTGAGGTTGCAAAAGTATAGATTAACTTTCAAACATCAAAATTATTTTTAGCTATTTGCTTACTTTTTGGATGACTGTGTTTTTCAAGCCTTTAGATTCCAGTTCTTTCTGAAGTTTGATTGCGTCTTCCAGTGAAGAAACTTTTCCGTAAGTGTAATAAAACATACCGTTGTTTTTATCTCTTTCAACATCTTTTAATGTCTGAAGAATGAAAGAATTAGCACTTAGTTTATCCTTTCCTGTGAACACTTCTATGGTGTAATATCCTGCATTCAGCTTTTGATTTGGCATAAATCCTACTGCATAGGCATTTCTGAAACCTGCGTCTTTAGCCGTTTTTATGTTGCTGTCTTTCACAGATGCAAGATTGGTAACACTATAATAATATTTGTAGATTCCATTTTCTTTCAACGGGAGAATGTAATTTAGACCTTTAAGCGCAGGATCGTCTTCATTGTATTTTATTGCAGAAGTAAGAAGTAAAATCCTAAAATCATTCTTTAAAGGAACTTCCGCTTTCTTTTCGGGTTCTGGTTTTTTTAATGGCGTTTGTACACCTCCTTTTCTGTCAACTGCTTTTTTGTAATCTATGATTGCTTTATAGATGTTTTCAGCTGTTTCTTCTTGTCCTCTTTCTGAATTTAAAAAAGCAGCATCTTCGTAATTGTTTACAAATCCGGTTTCTATAAGGATGGAAGGCATCGAGCTCCTTCTTAAAATGTGGAGGTTTTCTTGCTTTACACCTCTTGAAAAACGGCCGCTCTTTTCAAAATTACCTTCTACAAAACTTCCTACAATCAAACTGTTTTCAAGATATTTACTTTGCTGAAGCTTCAAAGCTATCAAAGATTCAGGAGAAGATGCGTCATAGGATGCGAAAGTCTCTTTATCTTTTTCATCAAGGTAGATCACGCTGTTTTCCTGTTTGGCTACTTCAAGATTTTCTCTGTTTTGGGCAGGGCCTTGTACAAAAGTTTCGGTTCCTCTTGCAGTAGCGCTTCTGCTGGGTGAAGAATTGACGTGTATAGAGATAAATAAATCTGCTTTGCTTCGATTGGCTGTATTTGTTCTATCTGTAAGTGATGGATATTCATCAAATTTTCTAGTATAGATTACTTTAAAATCTTTGTTTTTTTCAAGCATTGAGCCCAATTTGAGTGAAATTCCTAAAGTAACATTCTTTTCCAGTACAGTTCCGATATCCGCATAACTTCTATTGGCACCATGGTCGCTTCCTCCATGCCCTGCATCTAAAACTACAGTGAATTTTTTCTGCGAAAAGACGAAATGTGTTGAAAGTAATAAAAGAAATGCTAAAATTATTTTAAATTTTCGTGTGTACATCTTACAGTTTTAAAAATTATACTAATTTTGAGCCTAAATTATATAAAACAAAAATTGGACAAAACCGTCTTCAAAAATATATTACAAATTTTAATTATCCTAATTTTTAACAGTTTTTTAGCACAGCAAAATCCTAAAGATCTAAAGAAAACTCCGATAGTTAATGATACCATCCTCAAAAAGGATACAATTGTTGTAAAGAAAGAAGCCTTAGAGGATGTTCTCGAAACTAAGGCAGACGTTCAACGTCGAGATTTTCCTAAAAAAATGATTTACCTGAACAGAAATGCTCAGGTGAAATATCAGGATATGCAGATTGATGCAGATTACATATCTATTGATGAGCAGAAAAACCTTATTTATGCAAGAGGTAAGCAGGATTCTTTAGGTAAAATAATTGAACCTGTAATTACTACACAAGCTGGTAAAAAATATGAAACTAATGAGTTCAGCTATAATACTAAAACCAAGCAGGCAATTGCCTACAATGCAAGAACTGAAGAAAGTGAAGGGATTATTGTAGCAGAAAAAACCAAAAAGTACAATGATTCGGTTTTCTTTATGAGACGTGGTCTGTTTACTACAGACGATTATTTTATCAAGAAAAAAGATACCGTAGCAGATTACCATTTACTGGCACCTCATATTAAGATGGTAAAAGGCAAAAACAGCAGTTCTGTAATTACAGGACCTGTGCAGATGTATATTGAGCAGGTACCAACGCCTCTTATTATGCCTTTTGCGATATTACCGTTCTCAGATAAAAGATCAGCGGGTATTTTGATTCCGAGTTTTGGTGAAAGGGAAGATGTAGGTTTCTTCCTGAACGGTTTAGGATATTATCAACCAATCGGGGAACATTTCGATCTAAAAGTTTTAGCAGATATTTATACGAAAGGCAGCTGGAATCTCCGTCCGGAAATGAATTATCTCAAAAAGTACCGTTATTCAGGTAATTTTTCTGCAGATATTGGTACTACAGTTCGGGGTATTAAAGGTTTGGATGACTATAGCAAAACAGGGACATACAGAATTGCATGGAGGCATAGTCAGGATACAAAAGCAAATCCGTTTTTGAATTTTTCTGCATCCGTTGATGTAACCAGTCAGACATTTTATAACAATACGGTCAATAACAATTATATCATGGATCAGAGTGTGCTGAGAACGCAACAGAATTCTACGCTTTCACTCACCAAAAGATTTTTAAAACTTCCTGCTACGATTACCGGAACCGCTTCTTATTCCCAGAATTTCGCAACAGGTTTGGCAGATTTGCGTTTGCCGCAGATGAATGTTGCCATCAATCAGTTTTATTTATTTGGATCAAAAACCGGGACAAGAACAGGTTTACTTGAAAATATTACAGTCAATACAGGTTTGAATTTAACCAATTTTGTGAGTACAGATGAAGGAGAACTTTTTACCAAAGCGATGTGGGATAAGATGCAGACAGGTCTTAAAAACAACATATCTTTAGGAACCAATACCACGATAGCAAAGTATTTTACATTCAGTTTGGGGGCAAATATCGATAATGCATTGACAACGAAAACGCTGACCAAGTTCTATGATCCTATTGAAAATAAAGTCGTCGATCAGGTCAACAAGAAAATTGCAGGTTATTCTACTTTTTCTACCACAGCAAGTTTACAGACTCAGCTTTATGGTCAGGCAAACTTCAAAAAAGGCGGATCTATTGAGGCAATCAGACACATGATGACGCCGAGTATAGGTTTCACATATGCTCCTGATTTCGGAGGTTCAGGATTCGGATATTTCAGGAATTATTATGATGCCAATGGCGCCATTACGCCTTATTCGATCTTTGATAACGGAATTGTAGGTGCGCCAACTTCAGGATTGGTAGGAGCATTAGGCTTTAATATAGGAAACAATATCGAGATGAAAGTAAGATCTAAAAGTGATTCTACCGGAGTTAAAAAAATTAAGATATTTGAGTCTTTAAATATTTCAGGAAATTACAATTTTGCCGCAAAAACACATCCTTGGTCTATCATTACGGTAAACGGACAGTCTTCGATGTTTGATAATAAGCTTAGCATCAATACAAGTTTAAGCTTAGATCCTTATAAAACACTCTTCATTCCCGGGGAAGAAATAGGAATCAGAACAGAAGAGTTTGGAGCTTTCAGTGTACAGTCCTTCAACGTGCAACTTTCGTATCCTTTAAGCAGTGAGCTTTTTGGAGAGAAAACAGATTATGCTAAAAAATATGGCTCCAAAGGAGAAATAAGAAACGAAAATTATTATTTTGATGATGATAATTATGCACATTTTGATCAGGCATGGACGTTGAATGTGAATGCCAATTATGCCTATTCCAGAACAACGGCAAGAACTCCAACTACATTGGCGTCTATTGGTTTAGACGGAAGTATTAAGCTAACTCCGTACTGGAATATTACAGGCAGTACTCATTACGATATGGTGACCAGAGATTTGGCATATACAAGAATAGGATTTTCCAGAGATCAGAGAAGTTTTACCATCAATTTTAACTGGGTACCATTCGGACAATATAAAGTGTATGACTTTTTTATTGGCATTAAAGCAAATATCTTAAGCGATGCGCTGAAATATAAAGACCGAAGTTTTACACAGCCGAATCCTCCTTTTTAGAATCATAAATTTATTTAATTTTAAATTTTATATTTGCACCCGAAATAAATTCTGTTAAAAAAACGGCATGATTTTCACTTGTAGTGAAGATGGTGTGATATACATAATATAATAATACCTACTTATGAAAAAAATAATATCTACTACTAATGCTCCTGCAGCTATCGGGCCTTATTCACAGGCTAATTTTGCAAACGGAGTTTTATACATTTCAGGTCAGATTCCTGTTGATCCTGCTACAGGAAAATTGGTTGAAGGCATTGAAAAAGAAACCCATCAGGTGATGAAAAACCTTGAGGCAATTCTTACGGAAGCAGGAATGACTTTTAAAAATGTCGTAAAAGCGAGTATTTTTCTTAAAAGTATGGATGACTTTGCAGTGATGAATGACATTTATGCCTCTTATCTTGATGCCGAAAGCTATCCTGCTCGTGAAACAGTACAGGTTTCTTGTCTGCCGAAGAATGTTGATATCGAAATTTCTATGATCGCACATCAGGATTAATGAGTTTTATCAGAAATACATTTGCCGTATTAGTAGGTCTTGCGATTGCAGGGCTGATCATCACGCTGGGTATAAGAGCTTTCCCGAAATGGGTGACTTTTGAAGCTTTTGCACCTTTCGAGCATTGGCAAAGATTTTTGGAAAGCATGAAAAATAATGATGCTTTTTTTGGTTTTCTTCTTTTTATTTCGGGATTAGGAAGTACGGTAGGGGGAGTTGCCACGGCTATTATCGTAAAATATGCTAAAGTGGCTTATGCAATTTTGATTGGTTTTATCATGTTGTTTATCGCAATGCTTGATGTTGTAGTTTTCCCTTATCATCCTACTTTTTATAAAATTTCTATATTTCTCATATTTTTTCCGTTTGCCTGGATGGGCGGTAAAATTGTAGAAGTCATCTATGAAAGGAAAAAGAAAAAAAGAATCGCCGATAAAATGAACAATCGATAGATTTTAAACATAAAAAACGCTGCAGTTACCAACCGCAGCGTTCTTATTTGTCCTGAATATTCAACTAAGGCATTTTAAAACCTTTAGTATAAATTCTTCCAAAGTTATCTACAAATTTTACCTGCACATTTCCCTGGTATTTTTCTAAAATCTTCTCCACATCTTTTTGAGAGTTAACAGGCTTGCCATTGATTTCGATAACGATATAATCATCTACAATACCAATCTTAGCCATTTCTCCAGCTTCCTGTACATTCTTTGTAATAACTCCGCTGTTTAATCCGTATTCGGTCTTAAACCTGTCATTCAAAGGCTCAAAATCTGCACCTATTTTTTCTGTAACACTTAAGTCTGCTTTTGATCTCGAAGATATTCCACCTTTCTGATCTTTCAACGTTACGGTTGTTGAAGCTTCTTTTCCGCTTCTAAGGTAAGTTACCATTACTTTATCTCCGGGACGTTTACTTCCGACAGCAATTGATAAGTCTGCAAAATCTGTAACCGGAGTGTTATCAACTTTTGTAATGATATCACCGGTTTTCAATCCCGCATCTTCAGCACCACTGTTGTCTGAAAAACCTGTTACATAAACCCCGGAACCAACTTTAATATTGGTTTTTTTGTCTCTGTTATAAAAAGCTACTTGCTGATCGTTTGAAAGATCTAATGAGGTAACTCCTAAGAATCCTCTTTGTACGATTCCGAATTTTTTAATATCCTCAACTACTTTTCTTGCCAGGTTTGCAGGAACGGCAAATCCGTAACCTTGATAATATCCTGTTGTGGATGATATTGCTGAATTAATTCCAATCAAATCTCCATTCACATTAACTAATGCACCTCCTGAATTTCCGGGGTTAATCGCTGCATCAGTCTGAATAAAACTTTCGATAGGATTATTTGCTTTTCCTTGCCCGCTCAAAATTCCGATTCCTCTTCCTTTTGCAGAAATAATTCCGGCAGTCACTGTAGAATTTAAGCCTAACGGATTACCTACTGCCAAAACCCATTGTCCCACATCAATATTATCTGAATTGGCAAAATTTAAAAACGGAAGACCTTTTTCCTCAATTTTTAATAACGAAATATCAGTGTTTGGATCTGTTCCTACCAAAGTTGCGATGTAAGATTTTTTATTGCTTAAGACAACTTCAAGCTTGTTTGCTCCTGCAACAACATGGTTATTTGAAATAATATAACCATCTGCTGAAATGATCACCCCGGAACCCATTCCTGAAGGCATATTCTCCGGAGTTTGCTGTTGCTGCCTTTGTTTTTGCTGCCCTCTTCCGCCAAACGGATCACCGAAGAAATAATCTAGTAAATCCTGTTCAGATGCTCTGCTCGAGCTTCTGGTCTGAAAGTTTTTAATGGTTACCACAGCTGGAACTGTCGTTTTGGCAGCTTTCACAAAATCGTCTCCTACTGCTCCGGTATTCATTCCTACAAAAGATGTATTGCTGGCTTTTGTGAAATAAGATTGGTCAGCATTATCAGAATCGTGACCTAAGTATTGTTGTACGCCAACGGTAGTAGCTCCTGAGATAACCCCTACAACGGCAAATGGTAAAAGTTTTTTTAAAGTACTCTTCATTGTATGTCTTGTATATTTAATTATTATGAATTACTGAATGTATATTTAATGCTTAATAAGTATGCAATTAGTATGCTGTGTTACTGTTTTAACTAAAATTTAACGAGTATTGTGTCATTTTGTATATCAGATCATAATTGTTAAAATCTTTATTAACATAGCTTAAGATTTTATTAAAGAAAATTCTGACAATTTTACCATATTAAAAATCTGAGATCTGTCATATTGTATTCGTGAATAATCTAAAATCTTTATATTTGCAGAATTATTTTTCTCACTTAAACCGTTTATAGCATGCAACTGTACAACACCTTAAGCGCAGAAGAAAGAGCTCAGCTTATTGATGAAGCCGGTAAGCAACGTCTTACTTTGTCTTTCTATGCGTATGCCAAAATTGAAAATCCCAAAAAATTCCGCGACGAACTTTTTATAGCCTGGAATGCACTTGATGCTCTCGGACGTATTTATGTTGCCCATGAAGGAATAAATGCTCAAATGAGTATTCCTGCAGATCATTTGGAAGCCTTCCGGGATACGTTGGAAGCTTATGATTTTATGAAAGGAATTCGGCTAAATGTAGCAATAGAACAGGACGATCATTCTTTTTTAAAATTAACCATCAAAGTAAGACACAAAATTGTCGCTGATGGTTTAAATGATGAAACTTTTGACGTTACCAATAAAGGAATTCACTTAAAGGCTCAGGAATTTAATAATTTGCTGGACGATCCGAACACGATCGTTGTCGATTTTAGAAATCATTACGAAAGTGAAGTCGGGCACTTTGAAGGTGCAATTACTCCGGATGTAGAAACCTTCAGAGAAAGTCTGCCTATTATTAATGAGCAGCTACAGGATTTTAAAGAAGATAAAAATCTATTGATGTATTGTACCGGAGGAATCCGCTGTGAAAAAGCAAGTGCTTATTTTAAACATCAGGGTTTTAAAAATGTGTTCCAGTTAGAAGGCGGAATTATTGAGTATACCCGTCAAATCAAAGAAGAAAATATAGAAAGTAAATTCATTGGAAAAAACTTTGTCTTTGATCATCGTTTGGGCGAGAGAATTACCGATGACATTATTTCACAATGTCACCAGTGCGGCAAACCTTGTGATAACCATACAAATTGTGCAAATGACGCCTGTCATCTGTTATTCATTCAGTGCGATGACTGCAAAGTAACAATGGAAAACTGTTGTTCCACAGAATGCTTAGAGATAACACATTTGCCTGCAGCCGAGCAGTTAAGGTTAAGAAAAGGCTTACAGGTTGGAAATAAAGTTTTCAGAAAAGGAAAATCAGACGCTTTAACTTTCAAAAACTCAGGAGACTTACCCGATAAACCTTTAGCAAAAGCAGAAACGAAAAATATTCGCCAAAAAATCACCAGTAAAAAAACATGGATTGGAAAGGCCGAACATTATTACACAAAATCAAAAATTGCACAGTTTTTAATTGAGCAAAACGAACTTTCAGTGGGTGATAAGGTTTTGATTTCTGGTCCTACAACCGGTCAGCAGGAAATTACAATTACCGAAATTTTTGTAAACGGAGTGCCTTCTGATACCGCCAAAATAGGTGATCAAATCACTTTTGAGCTTCCATTCAGAGTTCGTCTATCGGATAAACTGTATAAAATTTTGCAGGATAAAAATGCATAATTATCATGTTGAAAGCTGGGCTTAGAAAAAAATATATGCAAAAAAGAAAAGCCTTGTCATTCGATGAGGTTTTCTTTCTGTCTAATCAGATTTTTGAAAATTTCATTCATTATTTTAAACCAGTTCCGGAACAAAAAATCCACATCTTTATTCCGATTGAAAAATTTAATGAACTAAAAACAGGTATTTTTATTCAATATTTTCTAAGTCAAAATATTCGCGTTTTTGTTCCGAAAATTATAGAAACACAATTAATTTCTGTTGAAATTTTTGCCGAAACAAAATTTGAAACGAATAAATGGGGAATTTCAGAACCTGTTTCGAATATAAATTCCGAAGTATATGATTTCGATTTTATCATCACTCCGCTTTTATATTGCGATAAAAAAGGAAATAGAGTAGGCTACGGAAAGGGGTTTTATGATGGTTTATTTAAAAACATTTCTAATCATTCAAAAAAAATCGGAGTTAATTATTTTAACCCCGATGATATGATAGATGATGTTTGGGAAAATGATATTCCCTTAGATTATTTGGTTACTCCAACTGAAGTGCTGTCTTTCTTTGGAAGTTGCTGATAAAAATTGACGAAATAAAATTTAAATTCTTTTTTTAACTTCAAGTCTTTTGAAACCAAAGTATATTGTGCGTTTTTCTCAAACGTGCCTATAGATTTATTTCTGTTATCAAAATATTCTACATTGAATTTCACCAAATCCAAAGTGTCCTGATTCTGCACCTCTTTATACACCTTTAAATTATTCACTTTTACTGTTTTTACTTTTAAGCTTTCCAGATCTTTAAATAATGGTTTAAAGGTGAGGCTGTCAGGTTTTTGAAAATACCCCTGCATTTGAGAGTAGATGGTTGTATCGATTTCTGTATTCCGGTTTCCTGAAAGATACAAAGTAGAAAGTTCCAAAAGCTGTTGAACTTTTTGGGTGGTGATATCATTAATCACTTTTATACTGTCCATTTGTACACCTGGATATGATTTTTTGTTACTGCTGTTTCTTAGTTTATCTAAATCACTGATGCTTTGATCTTCTTTTTTTACACATGATGAGAGTAAGCCCATCAAGATGACCAAAATCCAAAGTTTATTTATTGTTTTCATTGGTTGAGATTTTAAATTTGATGGAAATTATTTTTCCGTTTTTATCTTTTTTCATTTCGATCACAGAAAGGTTTTTGAGGGATGTTGTAGGGGTAGTAACTAAAGTGATGTATTTCTGCTTGTCTAAAGTCTCAATCCCATATATTTCATTATCATACACTTGAGAAATTATAGCATCATTGCTTATACGGCTTTCCAGCTGACGTCTTTTTATATTAATCTGTTCTGATGGATTTCCTGACACATCTTTAGTAGAATAATAAAACACCGCCATTTTATAATCATCAGGTTTCAGTTCAATGGTTTCTTCTTCAGGAGCATCCTCAAGATTTCGGTTGATTTCCAGATTTTCATAGACTGTCGAACTGATCTGCATCTGTATGTTATTATCTTTTGTTTGATAATAAAAGCATTCACCAGGTTTGATTCTATAAAATAATGGTGATTCGTTCTGTTTGATCACCTTTATTTCAATCGTGCTTTGTACTTTCTGATTTCTGTCAGCATCCGTAAAACAGTACGTGTAAGTTTTTTGGAAAATTTCATCTTTAAAACCTAAGATCCCTAATAAAATCACAAAAAGTGAAGTTGCGGCAATCCATGCTGTTTTCTGATAGGTATTCTTTTGTGTTTTGGTGGTACTTTTTTCAGGATAAATTTCTAAAGCCGTTTTTTGTTCAATGTTTTGATTTTCAGTAGCTATTTTTTGTAAATCAATGTTTTCAGGTGCTTTTGTTTCAGCTATTTTAGAAGAATTCTCACTTTTTGGAAGATTCAGAGCACTAGAAATTGTTTTTTCTAATTCTCTTATGTCATTATCCTCAAGATCTGTCTCATCCTGTAATAATTCTCCGGCAAAAAGATGTTGCTTTTTAAAATCGTACCACGAGCTATAACCTGCATAAACACTGAGTAAAGTAAGCATGTCGATGCGAGGCAATTTGGTAACAGGAGAGTTTTTAAAATAGGTGTAGAATGTTTTTTCGCTGATGTTCCCTTTAGCCCTTTTTCGAAGATCTTCCTGGAAATATATGATATCTATACCCTTCCATTTTGATATATCATCATAGGAAGGAGAGTGTTCTTTCAGATATTGAGCTTGCACATCCTTTTTTAGCTGCTCAAAGTGTAGTAAATCTAGATCAGTCAATTTGTTAATATAATATTAATGTATTGATTATCAGTTATATTTATTTGTAAAACTGTTTTACAAAGGTATTACAATTATTTTTCATAAACAAATTTTGAATCTGCTATACCTTTGTCTTGTTCAAATAACCGAACAGAGAAAAAGATTTAAAAAACAATATTAACAAAATTAAATTTAATTTATTATGAAAAAGTCATTATTCGTAGCTGCTATCGCTGCAATCTCTTTAGTTGCTTGTAAGAAAGGTGAAGCTACAACTTCTACTACAGATTCATTAGAGCAAACTGCTGATTCAACTCAGACTGCAATTGATTCAACTGCTGATGCTACTATCGATTCTACTAAAGCTGCTGCTGATATGAAGAAAGATAGCGTTGAAGTTAAAACTGACTCAGCTAAAGCTGCTGTTAAGAAATAATTTCTAGCAACTGCTAAAAATAAAGAACCGTTTCGCCCAGCGAAGCGGTTTTTTTATGCTCAATATTGAGTTATCAGTTTTACTGACTTTTCTTCTGTTTCAAGGTTTCATAGCAGGTAATGGCTACAGCATTGCTTAAGTTCAACGAATCAATACTTCCGATCATCGGGATCAAAGTGTTTTTTCCTTTTCCGATCCAAAATTCACTGAGCCCTGAATGTTCTGTGCCGAATAAAATTGCTGATTTTGTTTTGAAATCTCTTTTATACAGGTCTTCAGAAGTCTCATCCATAATAGTGGTGTAGATATTGACTTCGTTTTTCAGCAAAAAATCCAAAGTTTCCTGGTTATCTGCCTGAAAAACTTCCATTCCGAATAAACATCCCACACTTGAACGAATCACATTCGGATTATAAAAATCTGTTTTGGCATCTGCAATAATTAAAGCATCAATTCCGAAAGCTTCGCAGCTTCTCAAAATTGCTCCCAAATTTCCAGGTTTTTCAACGCCTTCAACGATAATGACGGTTGAGTCGTTTTTAGGTTTAAAAGTATTTAAATCAGATTCTTTGGCTTTATAAATCCCGATAATCCCCTCAGAACTTCCTCTGTAAGCTATTTTTTCATAAACTTTCTCAGAAACATAATGGATTTTCTCTTTTGGAAGTGTTCCTTTAAAAATATTTTCACAAATAAAGAATTCTTCAGGTGCAAAATGATATTTCAAAGCTCTTTCGTTTTCCTGCTGACCTTCAACGACAAAAACACCAGATTTCTTTCTGAAACGGTTGTCTGTCAAAAGCTTGGTGATGTTCTTTATTTTTTCGTTCTGAAAACTTTCGATGATCATGATTGCTTATCAATATATACTGCAAAAATAATTTTTAAAAATCATTTATCCATCATAAATCATCATTTATGCCGTTGATCAGACTTTGAGAAAGTTCTTTTTTATTTTTGATTCCTAAAGATTTAAGTTTTTGGGTTTGAGAAATCAGATTGTCGTTACCTGTTGATAATTGTTTGAATGCATCGTTGTAAACATTTTTTGCCTGATCAATATTCTTCCCGACTTTCTCAAGATTTTCTATAAAACCCGCAAATTTATCATATAGTTTTGCGCCACGCTCTGCAATCTCCATAGAATTTCTGTTTTGATATTCTCTTTTCCAGAGATCGGCAATCAATTTCAGTGATGTAATCAGATTGCTTGGATTGAGAAGTAAAATTCTTTTCTCATAAGCAAAGTTCCAAAGATTTTGATCAGCCTGCATTGCAGCAATATAAGCAGGTTCGCTCGGTATAAACATCATCACAAAGTCCAGAGATTTTCCGTAATCATCGTACGCTTTCTGACTTAGTTGACTGATGTGAGTTTTCATGGAAGACAAATGTTGATTGAGTTTTATTTGATAAACACTTTGATCCGTTTCGTCAACGAGTTCTGTGAAAGCTGTCAATGAAACTTTAGAATCAATAATGACATTTCTTTCGTCGGGATATTTTACTACAGCATCAGGACGCATTTTTTTACCGGAAAATTCCGAAAACAAAGCTTTGTTATCTTCATCTCTCAGTTCATGTTCCAGAAAATACTCTCTTCCTTTTACCAACCCGGATTTTTCCAGAATGCTTTCCAGAATCATTTCACCCCAGTTTCCTTGGGTCTTGCTTTCACCTTTTAATGCTCTGGTCAATTTTTTGGCATCTTCCGAAATCTGTTGATTGAGTAATGCTAATTCTTTTACTTTTTCACCTAAAGAAAAACGCTCTTTGTTTTCCTTGTCATAAACTTCGTTCACTTTATTTTTCAAATCTGTAATTCTTTCCTGAAAAGGATCAAGGATGTTTTTAAGATTGTTCTGGTTAAGGGTGGTAAATTTTTCACTTTTTTCTTCTAAAATTTTATTAGCCAAATTTTCAAATTGCAGTTTTGATTCCTCCTGAATTTTAGTGATTTCCTCTTTTTGTGTCTCAAGAGAATTTTTCAGACTGTTGTTAATAGCTGAAAGTTCAGAATTCAAAGCAAGAATTTCCTGTTTTTTATCTTGGAGTTCTTTGATCTGAATCATCTGATCGTTATAAATCTGTTTTTGTTCTTTTAACTGAGTGTCTAATGAAGATTTTTCCGCAGATATTCTGGAAAACTCGCTTCTCAAATCATTGAGCAAATCGTGTTGACGTAAGTTTATTTCTTTTTCATTATTAATATTTTGACTTAATTCATTCATCTTTAAGATTGAATTTTCAAGATCTGAATTATTTTTAATGAATAAACTATTAAGCTCATCGTAAGAGTTCCTGGAAACCGTTGAAGATTTTAGGATAAAATACAAAATAACAGCACCAATAATTCCTCCGGAAATAAATCCAATGATTAAATAAGTCGTCTCCATTCTTCAAAATTACAAAAGAAAAGTAGGATTTGATTATGGGAAACCGTCAAAATTTTAGTTGAAACGAAATCTATTTTTCATGCTGGTTTAATTTAATTAAAAATAAGAAACCTCACATATTTGCGAGGTTTATACTTAAGGATTTTCTTTCGCAATCTCATCGTGATGCTTCAGATATAAAGGCAATGCAGCGGAACCGTACCAAGGAAAAATTTCATAATTGAAAACACCTGCAGCAACTGCGGGATCTGTTTTTACCCAAGATTCAGCTTCTTCTTTAGATTTTGTATTGAATATAAACATTCCTCGGTATTCTCTTTGGTTTTTTCCTGAAAACGGTCCGGCAACGACTATTTTTCCTTCTTTGGCGAGTTTTCCGATGTTTTCCATGTGGCCATTCATCAGGTCGGTCATTTTAGCTTTGTCTTCAATTTTCGCTGTGCCTGTTGTCAGCATGACGATTGTGTAAGCCTTCATTCCGAACTTGTCTGCTCCGAGAGAATCAGCTAATTTTTGGTTAAATCCTGAAGTTTTTTCGGCAACTGAAGTGTTTTGTCCTGGTTTTCCATCTTCAGCCGGTTTTCCATCTTCACCTTTTGTGTAGATAAAACAAGACGTCAAGGTCGATGAGATTAAAATTAGAAGGATTATTTTTTTCATCATTATATGTTTTTAGTCTTTAATTCTCAAAAATTCTTTTGCCAGCTCGATCATTTTCGGATCACCGGTGTATTTTCCGTGTTCGTCGGATAGTTTCACCGTAGGAATCCATTCTTTGTTGAGAGCCTGAACTCCGATTAATTTCATGACGATATTCATTGGTTTCAGACCTACATCGTTGGTGAGATTGGTTCCGATTCCGAAAGAAACTCCGATTTTTCCTTTGCAGTAATTGGTGATTTCTCCTACTTTTTCTAAGTTTAAATTATCTGAAAAAATAATGTATTTAAATAAAGGATTAATTCCGTTGCTTTGGTAATGAGTAATCGTCTTGTCGGCAAATTCAAACGGATCTCCGCTGTCGTGACGCACACCATCGAAAAGTTTAGCAAATTTTTTATCAAACTGCTGAAAGAAAACATCAGTTGTATACGTATCAGATAGTGCAACTCCCAAATCGCCTCTGTAGACATCAACCCAATGCTCAAGAGCTAATTCGTTGACCATTTTGAAACCAAACTCGGCTCCGTGAAACATAAACCATTCGTGAGCGTGGGTTCCGATAGGCTTTACATTGTACTTCATCGCAAAATGTACGTTTGAGCTTCCGATAAATGTGGATTCCTTTTTCTGCGTTAAAGCTTCCATCACCAAATTCTGAACTTTATACGAATGTCTTCTTCGGGTTCCAAACTCCGCAAAATTAACTCCCAATTCATTTAATGAATTTGCCTTTTCAAGTGTTTTGCTCATCACCACATCGTTAGAATCTCTTTCCATATGATTCATCTCGTAATGCAATTCGCTGATTAAAGCTAACAATGGTACTTCCCAAAGAATTGTTCTGTACCATAATCCTTCAACGGTTACTCTCAAGTCACTTCCTGTCTGAACTATTTTTACCTCTGAAGGATCATAGTGATAACCTTCCAAAAAGTCTAAATAAGGTAAATTTAAATACGGACAGGTTTTAGCCAGAAATTTCTTTTCTTCCTTTGTGAGTTTCAATTCTGCCATTTTATCGACAATCATTTTCAAAGCCAAATCAAAACCTTCAGGGAAGTGGTGTTTTCCACGGTTGATAAACTCGTATTTTACAATTTGACTTGGGAAAAGTTTGACAACCGCATTTTGCATTGTAATCTTATAAAAATCGTTGTCGAGTATAGAATTGAGTCGTATTTCGGACATGTTTTAATTTTAAATAAATGTAATAAAATAAATAAAAAAATCGCCTTTTTTGGAGGCGATTTTTATCATCAGCAAAATGATTTTTGTCTTTTATTTTCCTAAATATGAATTGTACATCCAGACTTTCTTTTTCCTGCTCTGTGATATAATCGCTCATCTGCGAGTTGGTACCTTCGTCTCCTGCCTTATCAGTAATGTCTAAAAGTTCTCTTTGTAAATCGATGACCACTTTGAAAGAGTTTAAAATGATTTCAACACTTTTGTTTCCGTCAGAAACTTCTTTGCTTTCCTTGATCGTTGAAACCTGAAGATAATCTGAATAATTATGAGCAGGAGTCGCTCCTAATGTGAGAATTCTTTCTGCAATCTCATCAATTTTTAAAACTAAACTGTTGTACAATTCTTCAAATTTCGGATGAAGAGTAAAGAACTGTTCGCCTTTGATATTCCAGTGAGAACCTCTGGTGTTTTGGTAAAAAACCGAATAGTTGGCTAAAAGTATATTGAGTTTTTCTGAGATTTTTTGGCAATCTGCTTCTTGCAAACCGATAATATTGGCATTTTTCATATGTTTATTTTTTAATAACTTAATTGGCAGGAAAAATTGTGCCGTAATCGTCTTCAAATGATTGATGATGGTTATCTTTGGTATTTTTAAAATGTATTAGGTATGTTCTCAGATGTTAAATTTGATTTAAAAAGCTTCTGCATGATAGTATTTATCATTGCCATATTGAGTTTTGGATATTACATCAATGTTCTTTTTAAAACTGATTATCATTACATCTATTTTCTGGATGATGCTTACATTCATTTGGCAATGGCAAAAAACTTTGCACTGCATCAGGTTTGGGGTATTACTTCTCATGAATTTTCATCCTCGTCTTCATCTCCTCTTTTCACTTATGTTCTGAGTGTCTGTATCAAGATTTTTGGAAATAATGATCAACTTCCATTGTATATCAATATTGTATTTGGGCTTGGCATTCTTTATTTCCTCAATATATATTATTCTGAATATTTAAAAGAGGTTAAAAACGTAGTATTAGCAGTTTTGTTTACAGTTTTTTTTGCGGTTTTGCATCTGTTGATGTTATCCGGGATGGAACACCTGTTTCAGGTTTTGCTCATGGTGGTTAATATTTTATGTTTATCAAAAATGAATCATAACAGGTCAGCTGTTTTTGGTTTTTATTTTACGATAGTCTTGATGGGTCTTGTGCGTTTTGAAAGTATGTTTTATTTCATCACTCTTGCTTTTTGTTTTATTTTAATTAAAAAATTGAAAACTGCTGTGATGATTGTATTGACCGGATTTATTCCTATCGCAGTATTTTGTTATTTTAATTATCAGCAGGATGGCTACCTTTTTCCAAATTCTGTAGTTGTAAAAGGAACTAAATTAAATCTTGACACCAATCTATTTATTCAGCTAAAAGATATTATATTGAATAAACTTTTTCTAAACATCAGTTTTTATAAAGTTGGGATCTTTCCTATAATAATGTGTGGTATTTTTATTTTTAGAGATTTAAAAAATCATAAGTTTCTTGAGGCAGTAAAAAATAATTTCCTTTTAATAGTGATTACGCTTCTGATGATTTGTCATGCACTTTTTGCCGACTTGCGAGGTAGTTTTAGATATGAAGCGTATATTTTAGTTGGCTTTTCTATGGCTTTGATTCCAAGATTGAAATTGTTTTTTGAAGATTTTAAAAATTATATTAAACAAGAAAAGCTGATGAGTTTTTTGATTGTAATGAATTTTATTTTACTCATTTATAAATTTGGAATTGCCCATATGATTTTAAATAACGGCGGGAAAAATATTTATGAACAACAAATACAGTCTGCAAAATTTCTCAATACCTATTATAATCAATCTAAAGTTGTTGCCAATGATGTCGGTGCGATTACTTATTTCACAGATATTCGTCTGCTGGATATTGTAGGACTTGGATCTAGTGAAATGATTCCTTTTACAAAAGATGGAAAAAAATTTGATGAGAATTTTAAAAATTTTATCGAAAAATTTACAGTTGACAATCATTATGAGATAGCTGTGGTGTATGAAGATTGGTTTGACGGTAATATCCCTGAAGCCTGGAAGAAAGTTGCAGTTTTAAAGATAAATAATAAGATTTCGGTCTATGGGGAAGAGGTTTCTATTTATTGTATTGATCTAGAACAACTCACCCAAATGAAAAAAAATATCAAAAACTTTAATTGGAACAAAAATGTAAAAGTTGAATTGATCAACTGATTATTTCTTTCTCAGCTGTAAAATTAAAATTTTAATAAAATATAGATCATAAGACGTATTCTGTCTGAATTTCTGCATAATTATTTTTGATTAAAAAATATTTATTTCCACTTAACTTATTGTCAATTAAAAAATTATTCATAATTTTGCACCCTAAAATAAAAAGCAATTAAATGCCTACTATTCAACAATTAGTAAGAAAAGGAAGAGTCGCACTCACCAAGAAGAGTAAATCGGCTGCCCTTGATTCTTGTCCACAAAGACGAGGTGTATGTACGAGAGTATATACTACCACACCTAAGAAACCTAACTCTGCACTTAGAAAAGTTGCAAGGGTAAGACTTTCAAACGGTAAAGAAGTCAACGCCTACATCCCGGGCGAAGGACATAATCTTCAAGAGCACTCGATAGTATTGGTACGCGGCGGAAGGGTGAAAGACCTACCGGGAGTACGTTATCATATCGTAAGAGGAGCATTAGACACTGCAGGTGTTAGCGGAAGAACGCAGAGAAGATCTAAGTATGGAGCTAAGAGACCAAAACCAGGTCAGGCAGCAGCTGCGCCAGCTAAAGGTAAGAAAAAATAATCATTAAATAAGGTACAGAAACAATGAGAAAGACAAAAGCGAAAAAAAGACCGTTGTTACCAGATCCGACATTTAATGATCAATTGGTAACTAGATTCGTAAACAACTTGATGCTAGACGGTAAAAAATCTATCGCATTCAAAATATTCTACGATGCTTTAGACTTAGTAGAAGCAAAAAAAGGAGAAACTGAAAAAACTGCCCTTGAAATCTGGAAAGATGCATTAACAAACGTTATGCCTCACGTAGAAGTACGTTCTAGAAGAGTAGGTGGAGCTAACTTCCAGATTCCTATGCCAATCAGAGCTGATAGAAAAATTTCTATGGCAATGAAATGGTTAATTAGCTATTCTAAAAAAAGAAATGATAAGTCTATGGCTTTGAAATTAGCTAACGAAATCGTAGCGGCTTCTAGAGAAGAAGGTGCTGCATACAAGAAAAAATCTGATACTCACAAGATGGCGGAAGCTAACAAAGCTTTCTCACACTTTAAATTCTAATTAGAAATGAGTAGAGATCTTAAATTTACAAGAAATATTGGTATTGCTGCGCATATTGATGCCGGTAAAACTACCACTACAGAAAGAATCTTATTCTATACAGGAGTAAACCATAAAATTGGTGAAGTTCACGATGGTGCTTCTACAATGGACTGGATGGAACAGGAAGCAGAAAGAGGTATTACAATTACTTCTGCTGCAACTACTTGTTCTTGGAATTTCCCAACTGATCAAGGTAAAATTTTACCTGAAAGTAAAGCTTACCACTTCAATATCATTGATACCCCGGGACACGTTGACTTCACTGTAGAAGTAAACAGATCTTTAAGAGTATTAGATGGTTTGGTATTCTTATTCTCGGCAGTAGATGGAGTAGAGCCTCAGTCTGAAACAAACTGGAGACTTGCTGACAACTATAAAGTTGCTAGAATGGGATTCGTAAACAAAATGGACAGACAAGGTGCTGACTTCCTTAACGTGGTAAACCAGGTTAAGACCATGTTAGGATCAAACGCAGTTCCAATCGTTTTACCAATCGGTGCTGAAGAAGATTTCAAAGGTGTAGTTGATTTAATTAAAAACAGAGCGATCGTTTGGGACGAAGCAGGACAAGGAGCTACTTTTGAAGTAGTGCCAATTCCTGAAGACATGAAAGCTGAAGTTCTGGAATATAGAGAAAAATTAGTTGAAGCAGTTGCTGATTATGATGATACTTTGATGGAGAAATTCTTCGAAGATCCGGATTCAATTTCAGAAGACGAAATCAACGAAGCTTTGAGAAAGGCTACTATCGATTTATCTATTATCCCAATGACTTGTGGTTCTTCATTCAAGAATAAAGGAGTACAGTTTATGTTGGATGCAGTATGTAAATACTTGCCTTCACCATTGGATAAAGATGATATCAAAGGTACTGACCCAAGAACAGATCTTGAGATTACAAGAAAACCAGACGTAAAAGAGCCTTTCGCGGCTTTGGCATTTAAGATTGCTACCGATCCTTTCGTAGGAAGATTGGCTTTCTTCAGAGCATACTCTGGAAGACTAGATGCAGGTTCTTATATCTTGAACACTCGTTCAGGTGATAAAGAAAGAATCTCTAGAATCTATCAGATGCACGCTAATAAGCAAAATCCTGTAGATTATATTGAAGCAGGAGATATTGGTGCAGCGGTAGGTTTTAAATCTATCAAAACTGGTGATACAATGTGTGACGAGAAAAACCCAATCGTTCTAGAATCGATGGTTTTCCCAGATCCGGTAATTGGTATTGCTGTTGAGCCTAAAACTAAAGCAGATCAGGATAAAATGGGTAACGCTTTGGCTAAATTAGCTGAAGAAGATCCTACTTTCCAGGTTAAAACTGACGAAGCTTCTGGTCAAACAATCATTTCAGGAATGGGTGAACTTCACCTTGACATTCTTGTAGATCGTATGAGAAGAGAATTCAAAGTAGAAGTAAACCAAGGTCAGCCACAGGTAGAATACAAAGAAAATCTTACAAGAGTTGCTCAGCACAGAGAAGTTTACAAAAAACAATCTGGTGGTAAGGGTAAATTTGCTGATATCGTATTTGAATTAGGACCAGCTGACGAAGGTAAAATTGGTTTAGAATTCGTTAATGAGATCAAAGGTGGTAACGTTCCTAGAGAATTTGTTCCTTCTATTGAAAAAGGCTTTAAAGCTGCAATGAAAAACGGTCCTTTGGCTGGTTTCGAAGTTGAAGGTATTAAAGTGACTCTTAAAGACGGATCTTTCCACGCAGTGGATTCTGACGCACTTTCTTTTGAAATGGCTGCAAAATTAGGATTTAAAGAAGCGGGACGTGCTGCTAAGCCAGTAATTATGGAACCTATTATGAAACTGGAGGTTGTAACTCCGGAAGAATATATGGGTAACATCATTGGTGACCTTAACAAGAGAAGAGGTACAATCAGTGGACAAGAAGAAAAGAACGGTGCCGTTGTGATCAAAGGTTCAGTTCCATTATCTGAAATGTTTGGTTATGTTACTACTCTAAGAACACTTTCATCAGGAAGAGCTACTTCTTCTATGGAATTAGAGAAGTACCAAGCTACTCCTCAAAACGTTGCTGAAGATATTATCGCTAAAGCAAAAGGTTAATTTTTTAAATCAAAGAAATGTCACAAAGAATCAGAATAAAACTAAAATCTTACGATTACAACTTGGTAGACAAGTCTGCTGAGAAAATCGTAAAAACGGTAAAGGCTACTGGTGCTGTTGTAAACGGACCTATTCCATTACCTACCAATAAGAGAATCTTCACGGTGTTGAGATCTCCCCACGTAAACAAGAAAGCAAGAGAGCAGTTCCAATTATCAGCTCACAAGAGACTAATGGATATCTACTCTTCTTCTTCTAAAACTGTTGATGCTCTAATGAAATTAGAACTTCCTTCAGGAGTTGACGTTGAAATTAAAGTGTGATAATTTAGTTATCATCATTATAGAATCCCTTTTCGAAAGAATAGGGATTTTTTTTGAAACTAAAACAAGTTTTAAATTTAACACTATTATGTATTGCAAGGTTCTATTTTATTTCTATATTTGTAACAAATTATTACAATGAAAGCAATTTTACTATTTATGACAATGATAAGTTTGAGTCTGACAGCTCAAACGCATCGGTTTATTTATGAATATCATTATAAAGTAGATTCAACTGATTCAGAGTCGCGAAAGGTAAGTATGGTTTTGGATGTGAATACTGATAACGTTAAATTTTACAACTATGATTTTGTAGTTACAGATTCTACCAACAAAACAAAAGGTCAAAACCACGTTATTTGGGATGATACTCCCGCTTTAATCAGAAAGAAAAATTCGAATATTAATTCAAATTATATTCATGTTCAAAACATGTTTATTGTAGATACAGAAGATCAGATAAACTGGAAACTGTCTCATGAAACGAAGAATCTAGGAGGATACAAATTGCAAAAAGCAACTACCAAATTCGGAGGTAGAAACTGGACGGCATGGTTTACAAAAGATATTGCGCTAAGCGAAGGTCCATACAAATTTAAAGGTCTTCCGGGTATGATTTTTGAAATTTCTGATGACAAAAATAATTTTAAATTTTCTCTGTTTAAAAGTTATAATCTCTCGAAAACGTATGATACCACGGGAATTATTGAGAATTTTGGAGGACAAAAGCCGGTAAAAATTAATGAAGCAAGACTCAAAAAATTAATGTTTGATAATTTTAATGATCCGCTTCATGAGTTTAAAGAACAAATAAAGAACAATACTGATCCTACCGCGAGATTTATGGTGATGGGTATTGAAGTTAAAAGTCCTGAACAAATGAAAGAGTTGTCTGATATGATGCAGAATCACATCAGGAAAAGTAATAATCCAATCGAGCTCGATAAAGCCATCCATTATCCGAAATAATTATGTCAGAAAATTGATTAGACAAAGTGATAAAATCTCCATTTAAATATCTTAAAAACTCAACCAAGTGGGTAGGTTTTTGTTTATATTTAAACATAAATTAAGCATAATGTCAAAATCAGATAAAAGTATTTTTGAGAAATTTTCAAATTGGGCAACCAAATTCACGGGAAGTTCTTATGCTTTTCTCAGCGCAGTCTCTATCGTTGTAATTTGGGCAGTTTCCGGGCCGGTTTTTAATTATTCCGAACCATGGCAGTTGGTGATTAATACAGGAACTACAATAATTACTTTTCTGATGGTTTTTTTGATTCAAAAATCTCAGAATAAAGATTCAAAAGCGATTCAGATAAAATTAAACGAGTTAATTGCTGCCAATGAAAAGGCTAGCAACCGAATGGTAGATATTGAAGATCTTACAGAGAAAGAACTCGACCAGATTCATTGTTACTACGAAAAATTGGCAGACTTTGCCGAAGAAGACGAAGATATTCATGCGTCACATTCGATTGATGCCGCCAAAAGAAATCAAAATAGGAAACATGAAACCTTTAAAAAGAAACATGAAATATGGTTGCAGGAACAGAATCAAAAAAAGGAATCGCATTGATTCCTTTTTTATTTTAATTTATCTAAAAAATTATCTCTTCATAAAATAATCAAAATAGCTGCAGCTTCCCAAAAGCGTTCTCGCTACTTCAGTATCGGAATATTGAGATTTCAGCTGGGCAAAATAAGTTCTGTACTTTTGGTTTTTAAGATCATTCATTTGTTTCTGATACGCGTCATTTTTCTCAGACCATTTTGGGTCAGAATAATCTGTGTTTGATTGATTTTTGGCTTCGTACTGATAATATTTTCCCTGCTCGGCGCTTGCCATCTGGAAGAGAATTCTTGCTTTGTCTTCTTTATTAGCAGAAAGAGTTAATGCTTTTTTATAAAAATTCAAAGCCAGATCAAAATTATCAGGTTCAATATAAATTGTCGAAGTAAAATTCTTGTAGTAATACTGATAAGGTGTTTTCTTATCGGTACTCCAAAAGTCGTATTTCCCACCGTTGCTGTTGTCGACATCCATAACGAACAATTCTCTGTAATATCCGAGAATGGAAGTGTTATACAAAATATTTCCGATGAATTTATTTGCACTGGCTGACTTTTCATCTTTGCCGTTTCCTATTTTTTTAAGCTGAATGAGAGCATCCGCCAATTCAAGTTTATTCATCTTTGGTTTAATGAAAGGAAAAGCTGTGTAATCTTCTGCCTGCATACTTTCTTCGTCAGAACTTCCGAAACTTTCCCAAACATTATGTCCGAAAACCAAACTCGGAATATTGTTGAAACCGTCGTAGTTTTCCCCGTTATAAACCAGCTTTTCATAATTTCCGGTTTGCGGATTGTACGTTTCATAATTATCTCTCGGAATTCCTGAGAAGTTCTGTGCTTTTTGATAGTGCAATTTAGCTTTACCAAAATCTGCCAGTCTCATGGCTCGGTCACCATAAATTACATTAAAAAATGCGTCAATATTCCCGACGTTGTCCATGTTTTTAGCAATGATCTGCTGTTCAAATTGGGTCTTATTTGGTTTTCTGTAAAAATCTTCCACACTTTTTACCAACGTAGAATTCGGATTGTATTGAAGATCAGATAATTTATTATTCATCAGGTAAGATTTTCCGTCTTCACCCTGCAGAAAATATCGGTTCGCCAAAACATCTTTCAGGAAAGAAGCTGTGGAGGGAGTCGATCCGTAATCATCATAACTTTGATCTTCTGTGCTGTCTTGTTCAATTTTCTTTTCAACAAAATAATCAGCATAATCTGCCATCAAATGCTCCTCGTATTCAGCATCAATTTTTGGGTGTGACACAATATCATTCAACACCTTCATTCTTTTGATCTCTTCAAGATATTCAGGATTATTGGTTTTGATATCTTCTAAAATTTCTGTGCTTGCTTTGTAATCTTTCTTTAAAAATTTGAGATAAGCATCTGCAATCTGCCAATATTCGTCAGTGGATTTTTCTTTAGTTTTAGAAGCGAATTTTTCTAAATCATCGAGATAATCTTTCTGGTTTTCGTCGTAATAATAACTTTGATTTTTTGTGTAAAAAGGAATTCTGTTTGGGTTTTCGAGCAACTCATCGTCACTTTGGTCATTTTTACTTTCCTCTTTATTTTTGTCAGGTTTTGAACTGAACAGATTTTTAAAAAATAAAATAAATTTCTGCCAAAAGCTCAATTCTTTTTTTTCTGCTTTTTTTGTTTCAGGCGCTGTCGTAGATTTAGTATTGACAGATTGATCTGCCTCTTTTGATTCATAATAATAGGTAGGAAGATAGCTTCTTTCCAACTCGTTGATGCTTCTCGCTGCCATTACTTTCAGGATTTCCGAATTGGGATCAATGTCATACATTTTTTCCATCATCGGAATCGGGTTGGTAAAATCTTCATAGCCTAACAGAAAATACGCCATGTTTTTCTCCTCGTTATTTTCAGCTCTTTTCAAAATGTTGTTGAAAGATGCCGTGTCAGAAAGTTTCATCGATATAAATGCAGATTCTTTTCGGCTTTTGCTGTTTTTAAAAACCTGAAAGAAATTCCAGTTTGCTTCGCTTCCCATTTGCAAACCTCTTTGCGCACCTGCCAATTGATCTAATGCCATATAATATGCTGCGCCTCTTGACGAAATCGGCTGAACATATTTTTTAAAAGCCTCAAGAGCTACATCAAAATTTCTTGTGTAGTGATTAAATCTCACCAGCTGATAACCGTATCGCTGTTTGATTTCAGGATTTTTGGCAGCATTATATAAAGAAGTCAATGCCGAGATCGTTTTTGTATAATCTAATTGAGTTGCGTTTTTGTCACTTTCATTTTCACGGTAATAGAAAGAATCTGGACTTTCTACATAATTGATTTTCATATAAGGCTCCAGATATTTTGCCTCTATAAGATAATCAATGCCTTCACGATATTTTGCGTAAAAACCTGTTCCTGCTTTTTTTAGCAAGGAGTTATTAGGATTCCCTCTCTTCAGATCATTGAGATCATTCATAGTGATCTTATTCACCAGATAATCTGTTTCGGTATAAGTCAGCTGATTATTGAAGAATTTTCTCCATGAATCAATATTCTCATTCGGAATTTGAGAGGTTTTGAAATCGGTATAAAACCTGGACGAATAGTTGTGAAGAAAAGGAAGATAAGATTTATCTTTAATAATACTTTGGGTAAAAAGATTAAAATAGTCATAATCCGGATCTGCCCAAGAGCAGGCTTCTGATTGGGTGTAAAAAAGCGATGCAACGGCTAATGATAAAATGTATTTTTTCATATTTATTTTTGGTGTTTTGCTTTAAACTTTCTGTCTTTTTAGAAAATTCTGCCTTCCACAAATTTACTATCTAATTGATAATATATTACAGTATAGCTGCTTATTTTTTTATCTAAAAATTGGATAACATTATCGAGTTGCTCATCCGAAATCTCCTCAATTTTTATTTTAAAACCTTTATTTAAGTAATTTCCAAAGTAGAAACCGTCTTTTATAATTTCAATTTCATGATCAGAGATTTTTTTGAAATTCTGATTTTCCAAATCTTTTTTTGACAGGCCATTGATGAGTTTGTGTTTTCCCAAATGGTTGGTCACAATTCCCCAGGAATAAATTGGTAATGCAACTTCGATTTTGTTTAAAGGATAATCTTCCAGTTTTGATAAATAGCTTTTCAGAATGTTTACATCCAAAATTGAATTTTTATCTGAATTTTCTAAAGGTGAAGAAGTGGAATAGCACATCAGATACACTTTTTTCACCGGCGGAATACCCATCAGGTTCTTATCTTTCACCTGATGAAGTCGTAGTGTACAGGTAATTTCTTTTCCGGAGATTTTTCTTAATGCATTCAAAAATTTAAAATAATCATCTTTGGTTCCGACGGTCCAGTCACAGTCTATTTGAATTTCATTGTTTGAAGAGAGTTCATAATCTTTAACTTTTTTCTGAATTAAATCGCTGATGCTTTTTGCAAGAAATTCTATATCTGAATTAGTTATCTTAAAAAATGTACGATTTGTAATAAAAATAGTAGGTACAATCTTTTTATCAGTTTGAAAACTTTTGTCTTTGGTAATCACAGCAACCGGTTCAAATTTTCCGTTTACTTTATCAACATCAAAAAACCGTGTATATAAATAAGGTGAATTAGATTGTGCGAGTGCTTTTTTTTCTGTTTGATTTAAAGCAAGATTAGTTTTCCAATAGTAATAGGTATAACGATGTGTCTGTCTTTCGCTACAGGATGCAACTAAAAATAAAATAAAAATAAGTGGAAGGATTTTCATTATGTATTAAATGCTGGATTACAATTCTGTAAAGCTAAATCAGAAGTTAAAGAACACTCATTATATTGAGCAAGTGAAAATATACTGACCACGCTAAAGAAGATGACGAAGATATTCTTCATATAACTTTTTCTCAAAAATAGAAATATTCTCTCATGTAGTGAAGTAAATTTTTGCCTGAATTTGCTAAACCTTTAAAAATCAAAATATTTTACATTAAATATTTGTCATTTTGAAAATTATTCATACATTTGCACACTCATTTTAGGGGAGGAATATGCCCAATTCAAACTTGGTAATTATTTGAGAACTCGAAAAATGAGAGTGTATACAAGAAAATTTTATAACATATTATATAAATAATGTCAGGTATTATTGGAAAAAAAATTGGGATGACTTCTCTGTTTGACGAAAACGGCAAAAATATGCCGTGTACCGTTATCCAGGCAGGTCCTTGCTCAGTTTTACAGGTCAGAACCATTGAAAAGGACGGATATAAAGCTGTTCAGTTAGGTTTCGATGACAAGAGTGAAAAGAACGTTGGTAAAGCGTTAGCCGGCCATTTTAAAAAGGCGGGTTCAACTCCTAAAGCTAAGTTGGTAGAATTCTACAGAGAATTCGTTGACACGGTAACAGTAGGAGTAGATGTAACTGTAAGCTTATTCGCTGAAGGTGAATTTGTTGACGTAACAGGAACTTCAAAAGGTAAAGGTTTCCAGGGTGTTGTTAAAAGACACGGTTTTGGAGGTGTAATGCAAGCTACTCACGGTCAGCACAACAGATTAAGAGCTCCAGGTTCTATCGGTGCGGGATCGGATCCTTCGAGAGTATTCAAAGGAATGAGAATGGCAGGTAGAATGGGAGGTAAGCAGGTAACTGTACAAAACCTTCAGGTATTAAAAGTGGATCAAGAACAAAATCTTTTAGTAGTAAAAGGTGCTGTTCCGGGAGCTAAAAATTCTTATGTAATTATCAGAAAATGGAACTAGTAGTATTAAATACATCAGGAAAAGAAACCGGAAAAAAAGTAACTCTAGACGAATCTGTATTCGGAATCGAGCCAAATAAGCACGCGGTTTACTTAGAAGTAAAACAATATCTTGCTGCTCAGCGTCAAGGTACTCATAAATCAAAAGAGAGAAGCGAAATCACTGGTTCAACTAAAAAGTTGAAAAAGCAAAAAGGTTCAGGTTCTGCAAGATATGGTGATATCAAATCGCCGGTTTTCAGAGGTGGAGGTAGAATTTTTGGTCCAAAACCAAGAGACTACAGATTCAAATTGAACAAAGCTCTTAAGAGATTAGCTAAAAAATCTGTTCTTTCTCAGAAAATGAGAGATAACAGCATAAAAATTGTTGAAGGATTGAGCATTTCTGCTCCTAAAACTAAAGATTTCATCACTATCCTAAATGCTTTGGCATTGAATGATAAGAAATCTTTATTCATTCTTCCTGATACAAATAAAAATGTGTATTTATCTTCAAGAAACTTGCCTAAGACTAAGGTGATGAAATTCAACGAAATTTCTTCTTATGACTTAATCAATGCAGGTGAGATCGTTTTCTTAGAAGGTGCAGTTGAAAAATTCCAGGAAAATTTAAAGAAATAAATCATGTCACTAATTATTAAACCAGTTATTTCAGAAAAAGCAAACTATCTTACAGATTTAAGAGGTGCTTATTCTTTCTTAGTACAACCTAAGGCGAATAAAATCCAGATTAAAAATGCAATAGAGCAAGCTTATGGTGTAAAAGTAGCAGACGTTAGAACCATGATTTATGCTCCTAAAGTTTCTTCGAAATACACTAAAAAAGGTCTTCAAGTAGGAAAGACAAACAAATTAAAAAAGGCGATTATCACTCTTGCTGAAGGAGAAGTAATCGACATTTTTGCTGTAAATTAATTATTAATTATAAATAATAGTAATGTCTGTTAGAAAATTAAAACCTATCACCCCAGGACAGAGATTCAGAATTGTAAACAATTTTGAGGAAATTACTACCAACAAACCAGAGAAGTCTCTAACTGTTGGTATTAGTAAGTCAGGTGGACGTAACCAAACTGGTAAAATGACCATGCGTTACACCGGAGGTGGACACAAAAAGAAATACAGAATTATCGACTTCAAAAGAAACAAACATGATGTTGAAGCAACGGTAAAAACTGTAGAGTATGATCCAAACAGAACTGCTTTCATCGCTTTAGTTGAATATGCAGACGGAGAGAAGAGATATATCATCGCTCCAAACGGGATCAAAGTTGACCAAAAAATCATTTCTGGTGAAAGCGTAGAACCTAATGTAGGTAACGCAATGAAATTGAAAAGTATTCCTTTGGGAACTGTAATTTCTTGTATCGAAATGAAGCCAGGTCAAGGTGCAATCTTAGCAAGAAGTGCTGGTTCATCAGCTCAATTGACTTCAAGAGACGGAAAATATGCAATCATCAAATTGCCTTCAGGAGAGTCTAGAATGATCCTTACTGAATGTTATGCAATGATTGGATCTGTTTCAAACTCTGATCATCAGCTAACTGTATCAGGTAAGGCTGGTAGAAGCAGATGGTTAGGTAGAAGACCTAGAACTAGACCGGTAGTAATGAACCCTGTAGATCACCCAATGGGAGGTGGAGAAGGTAAGTCTTCTGGAGGTCACCCAAGATCTAGAAACGGTATGCCTGCTAAAGGTTACAAAACTAGAAAGAAAAACAAAGCGTCTAACCGTCATATCATATCTAAACGTAAATAATTATGGCAAGATCACTTAAAAAAGGACCATTCATCGCATATACTTTAGATAAGAAGGTTCAGGCAAATATAGAGGCTGGTAAAAAAACAGTTATTAAAACTTGGTCTAGAGCATCAATGATCTCTCCGGACTTCGTAGGACAAACTATTGCAGTACACAACGGGAAATCTTTTATCCCTGTATATGTTACAGAAAACATGGTTGGTCACAAGCTAGGCGAATTTTCTCCAACAAGATCTTTCAGAGGTCATGGTGGTAATAAAAACAAAGGAAGTAGATAATCATGGGATCAAGAAAAAGAGAAAGTGCATTAGCACGTAAATTAACAAATCAAGATGTAGTGAAAGCATTGCACAATGATTGCCCTACATCTCCTAGAAAGATGAGATTAGTTGCTGATATCATCAGAGGGGTAGAAGTTGACAAAGCTTTAAGCATCCTAAAATATTCAAAAAAAGGAGCTTCTGAGAAATTAGAAAAAGTATTACTTTCTGCGATGGCCAACTGGCAAACAAAGAACGATGGTGCTGATATTGAAGAAGCTAACCTTATCGTTAAAGAAATTTTTGTAGACAGTGCAAGACAATTGAAGAGACTAAGACCAGCTCCACAAGGTAGAGGGTATAGAATCAGAAAAAGATCAAACCACATTACACTAATCTTAGGTACAAAAGAAAATTAATTCAAGGTATGGGACAGAAGACAAATCCAATTGGTAACAGATTAGGTATCATCAGAGGATGGGATTCTAACTGGTTTGGCGGAAACGATTATGGAGACAGAATCGCTGAAGACTACAAAATCAGAAGATACCTTGAAGCAAGATTATCTAAAGGTGGAATTTCAAAAATTTATATTGAAAGAACACTTAAATTAGTAACAGTAACAATCACTACTGCTAGACCGGGATTAATCATCGGTAAAGGAGGTCAGGAAGTTGACAAGTTAAAAGAAGAATTGAAGAAACTTACAAAAAAGGATATTCAAATCAATATTTTCGAAATCAAAAGACCTGAACTTGATGCAGTATTAGTTGCAGACAGTATCGCTAAGCAAATCGAAAACAGAATTTCTTACAGAAGAGCTGTGAAGATGGCTATCGCTTCTACAATGAGAATGGGTGCTGAAGGTATCAAAGTTCAAATCTCTGGTAGATTGAACGGTGCTGAAATGGCAAGATCTGAGTCTTTCAAAGACGGAAGAATTCCATTATCAACTTTCAGAGCAGATATCGATTATCATATCGGTGAAGCATTAACTCAGTACGGTAAGTTAGGAGTTAAAGTTTGGATCATGAAAGGTGAAGTGTACGGCAGAAGAGATCTTTCTCCATTAGTAGGACAACAGAAGAAAACTGGTCCTTCATCAGGTGGCGGAAACAGAGGAGGTGGAGACAGAGACAACAGAAGACCTTCTAGAGATAAAAAAAATAATTAATAAAATTTTAGAGGATAGTTTTTAAATGACCGTTACTTTTTTAAATTCTAAATTCTAAAATCTAAAATTTAAGAAATTATGTTACAACCAAAAAGAACCAAATTCCGTAGAGTTCACAAGATGAAAATGAAGGGGATTGCACAAAGAGGTAATCAACTTGCTTACGGAACTTTCGGAATCAAAGCCAATGAAGGCGCTTGGATTACTGCTAGACAGATCGAAGCTGCTCGTATCGCTGCGACAAGATATATGAAAAGAGAAGGTCAACTATGGATCAAAATATTCCCAGATAAGCCAATTACTAAGAAACCAGCCGAAGTAAGGATGGGTAAAGGTAAAGGTGCTGTAGAATATTGGGTAGCTGTAGTAAAACCAGGTAAAATTATGTTCGAAATCGGAGGTGTATCTTACGAAATCGCTAAGGAAGCTTTAAGACTTGCTGCACAGAAATTACCGGTAGTTACCAAATTTGTAGTTGCTAACGATTTTGTTAAACCTCTTTAATCTCTGAAACAATGAAACAAGCTGAAATTAAAAATCTAAGCGCTGAAGATATTCAAGCAAAATTGGCTGAAGCTCAAGCTCAATTTTCAAAAATGAAAATGGCTCACAAAATCAGTCCACTTGAAAATCCAATCCAAATCAGAGATTTGAGAAAGACAATCGCAAGACTAAACACTGAGTTAACTAACAAACAATAATCCTTTTTACAATGGATAGAAATTTAAGAAAAGAAAGAATCGGAGTGGTTTCCAGCAATAAAATGGAAAAAACTATTGTTGTTAGTGAAACTACAAGAGTGAAGCACCCGATGTACGGTAAATTCGTTCTGAAAACGAAAAAATATACTGCACACGACGAGAACAACGAATGCACAGAAGGGGATACTGTATTAATTACAGAAACAAGACCTTTGAGCAAGAGCAAGAGATGGAGATTAGTAAGAATCATTGAAAAAGCTAAGTAATGTTACAAACAGAATCAAGATTAAAAGTTGCTGATAACACAGGTGCTAAAGAAGTACTAGTGATCAGAGTTCTGGGAGGTACCAGAAGAAGATATGCTTCAGTTGGTGATAAAATCGTAGTTACTATTAAAGATTCTACACCATCAGGAAACGCTAAGAAAGGTCAAGTATCAAAAGCGGTAGTAGTAAGAACAAAAAAAGCAGTGAGAAGAAAAGATGGATCTTACATCAAATTCGAAGATAATGCTTGTGTTTTGCTAAACGCTGGAGGAGAGATGAGAGGAACACGTGTTTTCGGACCCGTTGCTCGTGAGTTGAGAGACAAAGAATATATGAAAATCATTTCATTAGCTCCTGAAGTACTTTAATATTTAAAATTTAAAAAAATGTCAAAGTTAAAAATAAAAAGAGGAGATAACGTAATCATTACCACTGGTAAAAAAGAAATCAAAGGTAAAACTGGTGAAGTTATTGAAGTGATCAAAAAAGAAGGAAAAGACCCTAGAGTAATCGTTGCAGGACTTAACATCGTTAAAAAACACGTTAAGCCTTCAGCTTCAAATCCTCAAGGAGGAATTACAGAAAAGGAAGCTTCTATACATATCTCAAACATAGCTTTAGTTAATAAAGACGGTAAAGCTATCAAAATCGGTTACAAAATCGACGGAGATAAAAAAGTAAGAATCGACAAAAAAACGGGTGAAACTTTATAATTTTAAATAACAAATGGAATATATAGCAAGACCCAAAAAAGCATATCACGAGACAATTGTTCCAGCAATGATGGAAGAATTCGGATATAAATCAGTGATGCAGGTACCAAGACTTGAGAAAATTATTTTATCTCAAGGTTTAGGAGACGCTACTGCTGATAAAAAAATCATCGATTATGCTGTTGAAGAACTTACAAATATTACCGGGCAAAAAGCCGTAGGTACTATTTCAAAAAAGGATGAAGCTGCTTTCAAATTAAGAAAAGGTATGCCTGTAGGTGCTAAGGTAACTCTTAGAGCTCAGAAAATGTACGAATTCTTAGACAGATTGACGTCTTCTGCTTTACCACGTATTAGAGATTTTTCTGGTATCAAAGCTGATGGTTTCGATGGTAGAGGTAACTATAACTTAGGTATTACTGAGCAGATTATCTTCCCTGAAATCGTAATCGACAAAGTAAAGAAAATCCAAGGGATGGATATTACTTTCGTTACAACTGCGAAAACAGATAAAGAAGCTAAAGCATTATTAACTCACTTCGGTTTACCTTTCAAAAAGAACTAAGAAATGGCTAAAGAATCAATGAAAGCGCGTGAGCGCAAAAGAGAAGCTACTGTAGCTAAATACGCTGAGAAAAGAAAAGCGTTGAAAGAAGCTGGTGATTACGAAGGACTTCAAAAATTACCAAAAAATGCTTCTCCTGTAAGATTACACAACAGATGTAAACTGACAGGTAGACCAAGAGGTTACATGAGAACTTTTGGTCTTTCAAGAGTAACTTTCAGAGAAATGGCCAACAACGGTCTTATCCCGGGAGTGAAAAAAGCCAGTTGGTAATAATTACTAATTAAAATCGGGACAATTAAGTTGTCTGGATACTAAAGAAATAAATATCAGACCGAAGTTTTCTGAAGTCTGATATTTTAATCTTCAAGTCCTTTCAATACTGATTGTCTTTAACCAATAATTTAAAATAGAAAAATGGTAACAGATCCAATTTCAGATTTCCTAACTAGAGTAAGGAACGCACAAAGCGCAGGCCACAAAGTGGTGGAAATTCCTGCATCGAAAATCAAAAAGGAGCTTACGAAAATCTTATTTGATCAAGGGTATATCTTAAACTACAAGTTTGAAGATAGCGCTGTTCAAGGGACAATCAAAATCGCTCTTAAGTATGACAAGCAAACAAACAAGCCTGCAATCAAATCTATCCAGAGAGCTTCAAGACCAGGTCTAAGACAGTACAAAGGTTCTACAGAACTTCCAAGAGTACTGAACGGTTTGGGTGTAGCTATTATCTCAACTTCTAGAGGAGTAATGACAGATAAGAAAGCTAGAGAAGAAAAAGTAGGCGGTGAAGTAATCTGCTATGTTTATTAATTTTTAATCAAAGGAAAATGTCAAGAATTGGTAAATCAATTATAACAATTCCAGCTGGAGTTACTGTCACTGAAAAAGATGGCTTAGTAACTGTAAAAGGTCCTAAAGGAGAACTGATCCAGGAACTTACAGAAGGAATTACTTTAGAACAAGAAGATGGAGTGCTTACATTCAGCAGACCATCTGAGTCTAAACAACACAGAGCGCTGCACGGTTTGTACAGAGCGTTGGTAAATAACATGATTATTGGAGCCACTGAAGGTTTCACTAAGAAGTTAGAACTAGTGGGAGTAGGTTATAGAGCTTCTCACTCAGGTCAAAAACTTGAGTTAGCTTTAGGATTCTCTCACGGTATCGTATTAGAACTTCCTAAAGAAGTAGTAATCGATACATTGACTGAAAAAGGTAAAAACCCAATTATTACTTTAACGTCTTTTGACAAGCAACTTCTAGGAATGGTAGCGGCGAAAATCCGTTCATTCAGAAAGCCTGAGCCGTACAAAGGAAAAGGTGTAAGATTCGTAGGAGAAAATGTTAGACGTAAAGCTGGTAAATCTGCTTAATAAATTTTAAGAAAATGGCACTAAGTAAATTAGAAAAAAGAATAAGAATAAAAAGAAGAGTAAGAGGGAAAATCTCTGGATCTTCTGAATTGCCAAGATTATCTGTATACAAGAGTAATAAGGAAATTTACGCTCAGTTAATAGACGATAAAGATGGTAAAACTTTAGCTTCAGCTTCTTCGAGAGAAAAAGGTGTGAATGCTAACGGTACTAAAAGTGAAATTTCTGCTGCTGTAGGTAAAGCTATCGCTGCCAAAGCTATTGCTGCCGGAATTGAAGCTATTGTATTTGATAGAAACGGTTTCGTATATCACGGTAGAGTTAAGGCTCTAGCTGACGGTGCGAGAGAAGGAGGACTTAAATTCTAATCATTAAATTTCGGAAAATATGTTAGGACTAGATAATATAGAAAGAGTAAAACCGGGAGGATTAGAATTAAAAGATCGTCTCGTATCCGTAAATAGGGTAACAAAAGTAACTAAAGGGGGTAGAGCTTTCGGATTTTCTGCAATTGTTGTTGTAGGAGACGAGAACGGAACTATCGGTTTTGGTTTAGGAAAATCTAAGGAAGTTGCTTCTGCTATTGCTAAAGCAGTAGAAGATGCTAAGAAAAACTTAGTAAAAGTTCCTGTGATGAATCACACCATTCCTCACCAAAGTACGGCGAGATATGGAGGTGCAGATATCTTCTTGAGACCAGCTTCTCACGGTACAGGTCTTATTGCCGGTGGTGCGGTAAGAGCGGTATTAGAATCTGCTGGTATCCATGATATCCTTTCAAAATCTAAAGGATCTTCAAACCCTCACAATGTGGTAAAGGCAACTTTCAAAGCATTGTTAGATATCAGAAGACCAGAAGAAATTGCAAGAATGAGAGGAGTTTCTCTAAGTAAAGTGTTTAACGGTTAATAAATATACAATGGCAACAATTAAAGTAAAACAAGTAAGAAGCGCTATTGGTAGAACAAAAACCCAAAAGAGAACGCTTGAAGCATTAGGATTTAAGAGACTTCACCAAGTTATAGAGCACGAAGCTACTCCTTCTATTTTAGGAATGATCGCTGCAGTTAGTCACTTACTTGAAGTTCAAAAATAATTTTTAAAATAATTTTAAAATGAATTTAAACAACATAAGACCTGCAGCAGGTTCTACTTTTAGTTCAAAGAGAATTGGTAGAGGACAAGGTAGTGGAAAAGGCGGTACAGCTGGGAAAGGTCACAATGGTCAGCAAGCAAGAGCTGGTTATTCTCAAAAAATCGGTTTCGAAGGGGGGCAAATGCCTTTGCAAAGAAGATTACCTAAATTCGGTTTCAAAAACGTAAACAGAAAAGAATACAGAGGTATTAACCTGGATGATATTCAAAACTTAATTGATACTAAATCTATAACTGGAGATATTACAAAAGAAGTTTTAATAGAAAACGGTTTAGCTACCAAAAACGAAATAGTGAAAATTATGGGTAGAGGAGAATTGAAATCTGCGGTTTCAATTTCTGCTGACAAGTTCACTAAATCTGCTGAAGAATTAATCTCTAAAGTAGGTGGAAAAGCAATTACCTTATAATATTACTAATGAAAGAATTTATACAAACCCTTAAGAATATCTGGAGCCTTAAAGAACTGAGAGACAAAATTCTCTTTACTTTAGGTATTATCCTTGTGTATAGATTCGCATCTTTCATCTCTTTACCTGCAATTAACCTTGCAGAAGTAGGAGATCTCTTAGAGCATTATAAAGATCAAGGCGGTAACAAGCAAGGAGCAGGTCTCCTTGGCTTGCTTTCGTCGTTCACAGGTGGGGCTTTCAGCCATGCATCTGTAATGGCGTTAGGTATCATGCCTTATATATCTGCTTCTATTATCGTTCAGTTGATGGGGATGGCAATTCCTTATCTTCAGAAACTTCAAAAAGATGGAGAGTCAGGTAGAAATACGCTGAATCAGATTACTAGATGGTTAACCATTGGAGTTTGTCTTGTACAGGCACCTTCTTATTTAACGTCTATTACTCAGTTATTTTTACCGTATGCTCAGTTCCAGTCTGCATATCTTGTAGATCCCAATTCTATTATGTTCTGGTTGCCAAGTATTGTAATCTTGGTAGGTGGTTCTGTATTTGCTATGTGGTTAGGTGAAAAAATTACCGATAAAGGTATTGGAAATGGTATTTCCATCCTTATTATGGTAGGTATTTTATCTAGATTACCAGAAGCATTTGTACAGGAAATCGCAGTACAAAACGGAAAAGGCGGAATGGGTTCTATCATGATCCTTATTGAAGTGATATTCTGGATGTTGGTTGTTCTTTTAGCAGTAGTATTATCTGTTGCGGTAAGAAAAATCCCTATTCAGTATGTAAGCAGAGCTCAAGCGAGAGGAGGTGTAAACAAAAATCTAATGCAGGGAGCAAGACAGTGGATTCCGTTAAAAGTTAATGCAGCCGGGGTTATGCCAATCATTTTTGCGCAGGCATTGATGTTTGTACCTGGTTTATTAACAAAATTTGACGAGTCTAATACCTTTCTTGCAGGTTTCAAGAATGTTTTTAGCTGGCAGTACAATGTATTGTTTGCGCTATTGATTATTATCTTTTCATTTTTCTATACCGCAATTACAATTCCGGTGAACCAAATGGCTGATGATTTAAAGAGAAACGGAGGTTTGGTACCGAAGGTAAGACCAGGTAAAGAGACAGCTGATTATTTAGATGATATTTTATCAAAAATTACCTTGCCGGGTGCAATATTTTTATCTATCTTTGCAGTCCTTCCAGCAATAGTGCATGGAAGCCTTGTTCAGACAGATGCATTCGCCTTATTTTTCGGCGGAACTTCGTTGCTAATTATGGTTGGGGTGGTATTAGATACTGTTCAACAGATTAACACTTATCTGCTGAATCATCATTATGATGGCTTAATGCAGTCTAAACTATCAAGATCGACTGGATATTAATTTATGGCAAAACAGAAACATATTGAACAGGACGGCGTTATTACGGAAGCACTTTCGAATGCGCAGTTTCGTGTAGAATTGGAAAATGGGCATATACTTATCGCTCATATTTCTGGTAAAATGAGAATGCATTATATAAAACTTTTACCTGGTGATAAGGTAAAACTTGAAATGTCTCCTTACGATTTATCAAAAGGGAGAATCACATTTAGATATTAAACAACCGCCAAATGGAATCTTCTGATCTCCGTTTGGCTATTGTTAAAAGATAAGTGCTGAATATTGAAGCTGCATGCTTCCGCTTTTCAGTAAAAAAATAATTATATTTCAAATGAAATCGAAGATTCCATTTGTCCTTATTAAAAGATTATAATATATCAAATGAAAGTTAGAGCATCAATTAAAAAAAGAAGTGCTGATTGCAAAATCGTTCGCAGAAAAGGCGTTCTATTTGTAATCAACAAGAAGAACCCAAAATTTAAACAAAGACAAGGCTAAATTATGGCGAGAATTTCAGGTATTGATTTACCAAAAAACAAAAGAGGTGTTATCGGTTTAACTTACATCTACGGAATTGGAAGAAGTACATCTTCAGAAATCCTTAAGAACGCCGGTATCAGCGAAGACAAGAAAGTCAACGAATGGAATGACGATGAATTGGCTGCAATCAGAAATTACATTACCGAAAACATTAAAGTAGAAGGTGAGCTTAGATCTGAAGTGCAATTGAACATTAAGCGATTAATGGACATAGGATGCCAACGAGGAATACGTCACAGACTAGGACTACCTTTAAGAGGCCAGAGAACGAAAAACAACTCGAGAACCCGTAAAGGAAAGAGAAAAACAGTTGCTAACAAGAAAAAAGCAAGTAAATAATCGTTAGGAATTATGGCAAAACAAAGTAAAGTAGTTAAAAAAAGAAAAGTAAAAGTTGAGGCTATTGGTGAAGCGCATATTCAAGCTTCTTTCAATAACATCATCATTTCTTTAACAAATAAAAACGGAGAAGTTATCTCTTGGGCTTCTGCCGGTAAAATGGGGTTCAGAGGTTCTAAAAAGAACACTCCTTTTGCTGCTCAAATGGCAGCAGAAAATTGCTCAAACGTAGCTCACGAAGCTGGTTTAAGAAGAGTAAAGGTGTATGTGAAAGGTCCAGGTGCAGGTAGAGAATCTGCTATCAGAACAATTCACAATTCAGGTATCGAGGTGAGCGAAATTATTGACGTTACTCCTATGCCGCACAATGGATGTAGACCACCAAAAAGAAGAAGAGTTTAATTTTTAGAATTTACCCATTATGGCAAGATATATTGGACCTAAAACAAAGATTGCTAGAAAGTTTGGTGCTGCAATCTACGGAGATGATAAGAACTTCGAGAAAAGAAAAAACCAACCGCCGGGACAACACGGTGTTAATAAAAGAAGAGGAGCAAAAAAATCTGAATATGCTGTCCAGTTGATGGAAAAGCAAAAAGCTAAATATACTTACGGTATTTTAGAAAGACAGTTTGCTAACTTATTTGAAAAAGCACACAGAAGTAAAGGTGTAACAGGTGAAGTTTTATTACAGCTTTGCGAATCAAGATTGGATAACGTTGTATACAGATTAGGTTTTTCTAAAACCAGAGCTGGTGCAAGACAGTTGACTTCTCACAGACACATTACAGTGAATGGCGAGATTCTTAACATTCCTTCTTATTTGGTAAAAGCTGGTGATGTAATTGCTATCAGAGAAAAATCTAAGTCTCTAGAAGTGGTTGCAGATGCTTTAGCTTCTAAAGCAAACTATGAGTGGTTACAATTCAACGATGAGAAAAAGCAAGGTACTTTCGTATCTGCTCCTGAGAGAATCCAAATTCCGGAAGACATCAAGGAACAGCTTATCGTCGAACTTTACTCTAAATAATTTTTTAATCAAATTTTTGCTCAACCCAATAATATGGCAATTTTACAATTCATAAAACCCGATAAAGTAATTCTACTTAACTCTGATGAATTTAAAGGTCAATTCGAATTCAGACCTTTAGAACCAGGTTTCGGGCTTACAATCGGTAATGCTTTGAGAAGAGTGTTGCTTTCTTCTCTAGAAGGATACGCTATTTCATCTATCAAAATAGAAGGTGTAGAGCACGAATTTTCAACGATTCCAGGAGTAATTGAAGACGTTACCGAAATTATTCTTAACCTTAAGCAGGTAAGATTAAAAGCTACGGCAGAAAACCAGACTAACGAACAGGTTGTTGCTAAAGTTACCGGTCAAACTGTAATTACTGCTGGAGATTTAGGTAAATCAATCAACGGTTTTGAGATTCTTAATCCAGAATTGATGATCTGTAACCTAAACTCAGATGTAACTTTCGAAATCACGTTTAATGTAGAAAAAGGAAGGGGGTATGTGCCTTCTGACCAAAACAAGTCAAACAATGCACCTGTAGGTACCATTGCTATCGACTCTATTTTTACGCCGATCAAAAAAGTGCAGTATAGCATTGAAAATTATCGTGTAGAGCAAAAAACAGACTACGAAAAATTAGTATTAGATATTGAAACTGACGGTTCTATAAGCCCTCAGAATGCTTTAACTGAAGCTTCTAAGATATTGATTTATCACTTCATGTTGTTCTCTGATGAGAGAATCACTCTAGAAACTGAAGCTGTAAAGGCATCTATCCAATACGATGAGGAAACTCTTCACACAAGACAACTTCTAAAGTCTAAATTAGCAGATATGGATCTTTCTGTAAGAGCCCTGAACTGTCTGAAAGCGGCTGAAGTTGAAACATTGGGAGAATTGGTTTCTTACAGTAAGTCTGATTTGATGAAATTCAGAAATTTTGGTAAAAAATCTTTGACAGAACTAGAAGAATTAGTGCATTCAAAAGGTCTTAACTTCGGTTTTGACGTTGCAAAATATAAATTAGACGCTGATAATTAAATAATAATGAGACACGGTAAAAAATTCAATCACTTAGGAAGAACAGCTTCTCACAGAAGCGCGTTACTTTCTAATATGGCTTGTTCTCTGATTGAGCATAAAAGAATCAACACTACTGTAGCTAAAGCGAAAGCTTTAAGAGTATATGTTGAGCCTCTATTAACAAAAGCAAAAGAAGATACTACACACAACAGAAGAATTGTTTTTTCATATCTTCAAAGTAAAGAAGCGGTTGCTGAATTATTCAGAACTGTAGCTCCGAAAATCGCTGAAAGAAATGGTGGTTATACGAGAATCATCAAGACTGGTTTCAGACCTGGTGATGCTGCAGATACTGCTCTTATCGAGTTAGTTGATTTCAATGAGCTTTATAATCCTAATGCTGAGGAGAAGAAGACGACAAGAAGAAGTAGAAGATCTGCTTCTACTGCAAAAGTAGCTGTTGAAGCTGCTGCAGTAGAAGAAAAAGTTGAAGAGCCTAAGGCAGAAACAACTGATTCTACTGAAGAAAAGGCTGGTGAATAATATTCATTCAGAAATATATAAAAAAAGACCGTTCAGATTTCTGAGCGGTCTTTTTTTATTTAGATTTTAGTCTTTACGAGTTCAATGATATTATCACCCTGATGAATGATTAAGCTATCTCCTTTCACTGTTGCTTTCATATCATCTTTTTCATAAATTGTTTCATTGGTTTTAGCCTCAGTTTTGTCTAATACAAATGTTTTATTATTATTGATGATCGTTACATTTCTATTTTCAGATTCGTAATCAAAAACAACCTTTACAAGAGTACCATCTGTTGCCTTATAAACATAATCTGTTTTGATGGTCTTCTTCCCATTTACATTAATATTGTAAGCAATTGTAGAATCTGTTTTTCCATCATCAGCAAGAATTACTTGTTCTGCATTTTCGCTTTTTATAACTCCTTTGTTCCCTTCTTTTTTGCAGCTTGCTAATGATAGTGCGACAAAAGACGTTCCAAGTAAAAGTAAAGTTTTCATTAAGTTTATTTTTAAATTAAATTAATATTCTATTTGTATAATTTTCATTAAATTTAGTAAAAACAAAAAGGAAAACAATAACCTGAACTCAAATTTCAATTATTACACAAAAGTGTAATTGTATATTTTTTGTTTTCTGTTGAAATTTGTCTTAACGATATCAATAACATGAGCATTTCCATAGCCATAGTAGAAGACGAAAAAAACTACAACAATGCGTTGAAGAAAGTGATCGATTACCAAACTGACATGAAGGTGATTGCACAGTTCTTTGCCGGAAATGAGGCACTCAAAAATTTATCTCATATTTCTCCCGACGTAGTGATGATGGATATACGGCTTCAGGATATGCTGGGAATTGATATTATCATAAAGTTGAAAAAAGAAATGCCCACCACACAGTTTATTATGTGTACCAGTTTTGAGAATGATGAGATGATCTTCAACTCTCTAAAAGCCGGCGCTATGGGATATCTTATCAAGGGCGAAAGCATGGACAAAATTCTATCATCAATCCGTGACGTTTATAACGGAGGTGCACCAATGAGTTTTTCAATTGCAAGAAGAGTTTTAACTCATTTTGAAAGAAAAACAATTGAAGTGAAAGACTTTGAAGAGCTTACAAAAAGGGAAACAGAAATTGTAGAACTTTTGTCTCAAGGACTTTTATACAAAGAAATTGCAGATAAAATATGTGTAAGCATTGATACCGTAAAAAAACACGTCGGAAATATATACAGAAAGCTTCAGGTAAATAATAAAGTAGAAGCTATCAATAAATTTAACCATTTTAAAAACTAAAAAACTATGAAAAGCACAACAGAACTATTACAGATCGATGAGAAATTTCTAAATAAAAGGTTCACCGAAGAACAGTTAAAATGTACTCATGAAAAGGCAAGAACGATCCTGAATATTAATGATGATTTTAAAATTAATTGTCAGTCATTTAAGAATCTTGAAATTAATTATCAATATTTGCATTTTTTATTTATTGATAAAAGGTCGATTACAGGTGTTTCAATTTCTACTAATTTTGGAAATGACCTTTATTTTTTAATGATTACTTGTGATGCATATAGTTTAAATAATATTGATTATGACAATTGTGCGGTTTATATTGTAGACGATAATTATATAATTCAACCGTATACTTTTGATGCTAATATATATGAGCAGATAAGAGATCATTTTAGTATGTATATAGGACAGGAGATCAGATCAAACTCTTCGATAAATGATATTACAGAGTACATAACTTTTAATAAATCTGTAGTAGATCAATTTAGGATAAATATGTCTTTACATAATGAAATGACTGTTAAATTAATATTGATCCACACTGATTGCAGTTATAGAAATAGTACTAATAATAATCATGATGTCTCAGATTACCTTTCAGATCCTGAAAATCAAAATAGAATTTCTCTTGCTTTTCAACAAAATCCCATTGGAGGCAACACTGGTTTCTACGACATAGGAAATATGCAGCCGTAATGTATTCCGAATTTCAGTTAGCTTATCTCATCGTTCTATTTCTTGTCACTTCTTTTTCTATATTTTTATATCTAAAGAAGAGCATAAGACAGGAATTCTTGTATGTTTACTTAACTGTAAGCTTTCTTCTTGATTTCGTGATGTTTGTTCTTCAGATATTGTATGAGAATACAGCTCAATTTGGTTTTTTGTACAATATTTACATTCTTTTTTGCGCAATCTTTTTTCTGATTTATTTTAATAGAAATCAAAGAAGAAATTTAAAAATATTGAACAAATTGATTTTTTTCGGCTTTCTATTCATTTTTTCGTCAGCCATTTTTGTTAATTTCTTCGAAATCAATCAGGTAATAGGAATGTCATTCTCCTTTCTATACATTCTTTATAGCTTGATTTGGTTTTATGGTAAAATAATGTATCCGGATCAAAAAAGTATTTTAGATGATTCTAAATTTTGGGTCTCCAGCGGATTGTTGTTTTGGGGAGTGTTTTTTATTTTGAGAATTATTCCAAGATATTTATTTAGCAAAGTTGATGGGCAATTGCTGATTGTATCCCAATCATTTTTCTTCTGTGTAAATATTATTTTCTATTCATTATTATTTGTTTCTCTTTTAAAATATAAGAAAAAATTAAATGGATAATATCAATGAAATAAAAATTACATACGTTATGATCACAATTGTAATGATGTTCTTCGTGGCGTTCATTATTTTTGTGGTTGTAATTTATAATAGAAAGCAGCTTTTATATGTTAAAGAACAACAACTTCAAGAGTCAGAATATCAAAATCTGCTTCTCCAAAAAGAGCTCGAAAAACAAAAATCTATAGAGCTGGAGCGTGAACGTATTTCTCATGATATGCACGATGATCTCGGAGCAGGAATTTCAGCTTTAAAACTTCAGGCAGAATTTCTCAAACAGAAAGCAGAAGATGAAGATTTGAAAACAGATATTGATGAACTTCTGAAAACCTCCGAGGAAATGAATATTTCTATGCGGGAAATGCTTTGGAGCTTAAATTCTGGAAACGATACCGCTGAAAGTTTTATTGAATATGCTAAAATTTACGCAGAAAGCTTTTTGAAAAAGACATCAATTAATTTGAGTTTTGAAAATAATGCGATCAATAACTCTGTTGTAGCGATCTCTACAGAACTGAGAAGAAATATGTTTCTGTGTCTTAAAGAATCTCTCAACAATGCATATAAATACTCGGGTGCAGATCAACTAAAACTTTCGTTCTCATTAGAAAAGCAATATTTGATTATGAAAATATTAGATAACGGTAAAGGATTTAATATTGAGAATGCATCAGGAAACGGTCTCAGGAATATGGAAAGAAGAATGAAAGAATCATCCGGACAATTTGAGATTTCATCTACAGAAAAAGGAACTTCTATTTTTTTCAAGATTACTATATAATCTCTTTAAAATTTTATAACAGCAGTATCATTTTATGATGCTGCTTTTTTTTGTAATAATCACCCTTTTGGGTAATTGATTTGTGGGGTTTATAATGTGAAATTTGAAATGTAAAAACGTTTAAACTAATAACCATGAAAACTAAAATTTATCTGTATCTACTAGTGATTTTTTGCAATCCAATATTTGCGCAAAAACAAGATTCAATAGTATATGATTTCTCAAAAGGAATTTTTGAAAAAAATGGCGTAGAGCCAGAATTTGGAAAACCGATTGTTTTTAAGATAAAAAATATCAATAGAATATTTTATAATCCTGTTATCAAAGGTGTGATAGGAGAAGATATCGATAGTAATATTGATTTAAGAGCTCCCGCAAAAACAGAAAATACAGACGGAAAAGCACCAACATCTGCAAATATTGAATCACAGATTCTTAATAAAAAATTAGAAAACCAAAATTTCATAATTAAAAATCTATCTCAGTCCAAAGATTTTAGTAGCGAAGGATTGAACATATTAGATGAAGCTTTAGATTTTAGATCAAGTAAACCTGATACTGCTAATCAATTATATTCGGAATTCAAGAAAAAATTATCGGTACTATCCCAAAGAATGCAAATATATGTATATGTTATTAATATAATGAATGGCAGTTATAATAATTATTTGGAAAAAATTAATACTCCTCATTTGACTTATGATATTTATAAAAAATTATATGAAGATTCTAATCTTAAAACAAATACATTGGATTCATTTGAAAGATCAGCCATTTTAAATGCAAAAAAACATGACGATAAATATGTCACACTCAACGAATATTTAGAATGCAAAATCGAGTTTAAAGATTTTCTTGATTCAAAAGAAGTTCAAGATATTATTTTAGAATTTAATAGTACCGGCAATACTTTTGTTTCAGAAAATATTAAAAAAGAAATTGATGAATGGAAAACATACATAACAAAAACAGACGAAGATATTAATAAGATGAATCTTCACCAAAAACTTAATTATGTAGAGATAGTTAATAGAATTTTATTAAATAAAGATTCCTATGTTTACGTTTCTGAGCCAATACAAGCTTATGGGGATTATCTTAATTTCGATATAGATATTAAAGAAAAAAAGAAAATTGATGGTGAATATGTAATTTTCAGTTCAAACAAAAAATTCTCTTACAAAGAATTTGTAAAAGGTGGAATGCGTTTAGATTTTGGAGTTGGTGTGAGCCTTGATTTTGGATCGAAAAATCAAGAGTATGTAATTAATGAAGATAATGTTGGGAATAAATATCTCCTGAGTAGTACAAAAAGTGATTATTCACCAAAGTTAGTTGGTTTGCTGCATGCCAGTAGAAGAAGTAGTAACGACATTGCCTTTGGTTTTTCTCTTGGAACTGCTTTAGATGTTGCTAATTTCGATATCAGTTCAATATATATTGGTCCTAGTTTATTGTGGGGTAGATCTAATAAGGTCATATTTACAATTGGTCCTTCATTTAAAAAAATCAAAGAACTGAATCCGGAATTTCAGAAATATACCGGTCAAATATCTCTGCCATCAAGTTTTAATCTTGATGAGACAAAATATGTAAACAATTATAAGGTGGGAGTTTTCTTTGCAATAACATATAACTTAACCAATACACAAAGAGGGAAATTTTTACAATTATCAACTCCTAGTCCGTAAGTTTATAAGTTTGATGATTATAAAATAAGAATCGGCTTCAAATTTTAAACAGCAAAACGATTATACTACTCTCTTTTAAGCTTTTTCGAAAAAGAGTATTTTTTTTATCATAATATTAACTAAAATTTAACTCAAAAAACATCAATTGATATACTTCGAATAACGAAACAACTTATTTTTTAATTAAATTTGTCTAAACTATTAAATAAACAAAAATGAGTTACATTTCTTACATAGAAGCGAGACAGATTTTAGATTCGAGAGGGAATCCTACAGTAGAAGTTGATGTATTTACAGAAAGTGGTGCGATGGGTCGTGCTGCAGTGCCTTCCGGGGCATCTACCGGAGAACATGAAGCCGTAGAATTGCGTGATGGCGGTTCTGAATGGATGGGGAAAGGAGTTTCTAAAGCTGTAGAAAATGTAAGAGAAGTAATTGCTCCCGAATTAGTAGGTCTTCCTGTTTTTGATCAGAATCTTTTAGATCAGATCATGATCGATTTAGACGGAACTAAGAATAAAGGAAACATAGGTGCTAACGCAATTTTAGGAGTTTCACTGGCTGCTGCAAAAGCTGCTGCTGCAGAACTGAAAATGCCTTTGTACAAATATATCGGTGGTGTTAATGCAAATACACTTCCTGTTCCGATGATGAACGTAATCAATGGTGGTTCTCACTCAGATGCACCGATTGCTTTTCAGGAATTTATGGTAATGCCGGTAAAAGCAGATTCTTTCTCTCATGCGTTGAGGAAAGGAACTGAAATTTTCCATCATTTAAAAGCGATTCTTCATTCAAGAGGTTTGTCAACCGCTGTAGGTGACGAAGGTGGTTTTGCGCCAACTTTCAAAGGAACAGAAGATGCTCTGGATACTTTACTTCAGGCTATTGAAAAAGCTGGTTACAAGCCGGGCGATGATGTGATGATTGCATTAGATTGTGCAGCTTCAGAATTCTACAAAGACGGAGTTTACGATTACAGAAAATTCCAGACTCCTGATGCGGCTCAGTTCACAAGCAGTGAGCAAGTTTCTTATTTAGCTGAATTGGCAAATAAATATCCGATTATCTCTATCGAAGATGGTATGCAGGAAAATGACTGGGAAGGTTGGAAAATGTTAACCGATAAAATTGGTGACAGAGTACAATTAGTAGGTGATGATTTATTTGTTACCAATGTTGAGAGACTAAAAAGAGGAGTTGACGAAGGTATTGCCAATTCAATTTTGGTTAAAGTAAACCAAATCGGTTCTCTTTCTGAAACGATGGCAGCTGTACAAATGGCTCAGCACAACAAGTTTACATCAGTAATGTCTCACAGATCTGGCGAAACTGAAGATTCTACAATCGCAGATTTAGCGGTTGCCATGAATTGCGGTCAGATTAAAACTGGCTCTGCTTCAAGATCAGACAGAATGGCGAAGTATAACCAATTGTTGAGAATTGAAGAAGCTTTGGGAGAAACAGCATATTTCCCAGGATTGGATGCTTTCAAAATAAACAGATAAATTAAATAAAAAAAACAGCAAACTTTTTTGGTATTGCTGTTTTTTGTGTATTTTTAAGAAATTTAAATAAAATATTATATAATGTCAGACAACAAAGTTATATTGAATTATGACGGTAATTCGTATGAATATCCTATCGTAGATAGTACAATCGGAGACAGAGGAATAGATATTTCAAAATTAAGAGATCAAACCGGTCTTATTACCTTAGATTTAGGGTACAAAAACACAGGTGCTACACTTAGTGAGATTACTTATCTGGATGGTGATAAAGGAGAATTGTTCTACAGAGGTTATCCTATCGAGCAAATTGCTGAGAAGTCAAACTTCACAGAAGTAATGTATCTTTTGTTACACGGTGATTTACCTACAGCAGATCAGTTCAATACCTTCAACGGTAATATTAAAAAATATAACTTCGTAGCAGAAGAGATGAAAAAAATCATCGATGCTTTCCCTCGTTCTGCTCATCCAATGGGAGTTTTATCTTCTCTTACTTCTGCATTAACTGCTTTTAATCCTAAAGCTGTTAATGTAAACTCAAAAGAAGAAATGGATCTTGCTGCAGAATTGCTGATTGCAAAATTTGCTCATCTTGCTGCATGGACGTACAGAAAAACCCTTGGTTTACCATTAAACCACGGAGATAACAACCTGAACTATGTAGAAAATTTCTACAAAATGTCTTTCAGACAGCCAAATGCTGATTTCGAGATCAATCCGGTTGTCGTACAGGCTTTAGACAAATTATTGATTCTTCACGCTGACCACGAGCAAAACTGTTCTACATCTACTGTAAGAATGGTAGGTTCTGCTCACACAGGTCTTTTTGCTTCTGTATCTGCAGGTATTTCTGCACTTTGGGGTCCTCTTCACGGTGGTGCAAACCAGGCAGTTATCGAAATGCTTGAATTGATCGAAAAAGATGGTGGTGATGTTAATAAATGGGTTGAAAAAGCGAAAGATAAAAACGACAGTTTCCGTTTGATGGGCTTCGGACACAGAGTATACAAAAACTTCGATCCAAGAGCAAAAATCATCAAAAAAGCTGCTGACGATTTGTTAATTGCATTAGGAATTGAAGACAAAGCACTTGATATTGCAATGCAGTTAGAAAAAGTAGCTCTTGAAGACGAATATTTCATCGAAAGAAAATTATATCCAAACGTAGATTTCTATTCTGGAATTATTTACAGAGCGCTGGGAATTCCTACAGAAATGTTTACCGTAATGTTCGCATTGGGAAGACTTCCGGGATGGATCGCTCAGTGGAAAGAAATGAGATTAAAAGGAGATCCGATCGGAAGACCAAGACAGGTGTACCAAGGAGCTCAAAAAAGAGATTACATCGATATTTCAAACAGATAATATTATTTTCTTAGATAAATTTAAATCCCAAAGTTTTTGCTTTGGGATTTTTTGTAAAAATATATTTGGGAATTTAGCGCTTTACGAATGCAATTTTTGTAGCAAAACAAATCCTTCAATTGAGCTCCGTAGGAGCGTAACGTTTGTAGCACAGAAATTTAGACTCTTTTTCAGCTCCTTAGGAGCGAAATGTTTGTAGAAAGAAGAGCCCTTATAAGCTGAGCTCCGTAGGAGCATCATGTTTGTAGAAAGAAGAGCCCTCATAAACTAAACTCCGTAGGAGCGGAATGTTTGTATCAGAAAAGATCATTAATCAATCAGCTAATTGATACTGTCCACTCTATAATTTATATTTGAATCAAAAATTATTCAAAAGATGAACCTAGTACGATGTTTTGGTCATTTAAAAATTGCTTATATCTAAAAATTCTTAATGAATAATCATTTAAAATAAATCAAAACTGTAAACTGTAATTTTCAATTTAAAGATAATATCATTTGATTTCAATATCCATCCCTTATTTCTATCTGAAAAAGAGAAATTAAACAGATAGAATTTGAATATTTTGACAATATTTCAAACCAATATTGTAGGCATAAATTCCATGCATTTTATTCAATATTAAATTTTTGACTTCAATGCCGTTTCATTATATTTGTTGCTCATGCTATGTAAAGAATGCTTTATTTAAAGCAAATACATCAGAAGAATTTTTATGAAATTAAATATCAAAAACGAAACCGGAAGATTAAAATCTGTGGTTTTGGGTCAGCCTAATTCGATGGGGCCAGATCCTACTTTAGAAGAAAGTTATGATGCGAAGTCATACCATTCCCTTCAGCACAATATTTATCCGAAAGAAAAAGATATCATAAATGAAATGGAAGCTTTTGAAAAAGTGCTGAAAAAATATGATGTAGAAGTCTTGCGACCAAGCATTATCAAAGATTATAATCAGGTATTTGCAAGAGATGTTTCATTTGTCATTGAAGATAAAATGATCATTTCTAACGTCATTGCAGACCGTGCTGATGAGCAAGATGCTTATCGTTCAATTTTCGAAAAAGTAAAATGGCGTGATATTATCAATCTTCCCGACACGGCTCATATTGAAGGTGGAGACGTCATCGTCTGGAATGACTTTATTTTTATAGGAACTTGTTTTTCACAAGATTACAGGAATTATAAAACAGCCCGCACCAACGAATATGCGATTGAAATCTTGAAAGAATATTTTCCCAAGAAACGAATTCTCGATTTTGAATTGAAAAAAAACGACAGAGAACCCTATCAGGGGATTTTGCATTTAGATTGCACCTTCAACCCCATTGGTACTGATAAATGTATTGTTTACAAGAACGGTTTTGTTGACGAAAGTGATTACAATTTAATCATCGATATTTTCGGAGAAGAAAATTGTTTCCATGTTACAGATGAAGAAATGTTTGAAATGTTCCCGAATATTTTTTCAATTTCTCCGGAAGTTGTCGTTTCAGACAGTTCGTTTACAAGAATGAATAATCACTTGAGAAACGAATGGGGAATGACCGTGGAAGAAATTCCATACAGAGAAATTTCTAAAATGGGAGGACTTTTACGTTGCTCTACGATGCCGTTGGTGAGAGAGTAATATGTTTGAGAGTCGGAGTGTTTGAGTTTTTGTGAATTTTATGACTTCTGATTGAAATATTATTGATTTTTTTTATTTTAGTTAAAAATACAAAGATGTCAACAATTAAATTTCATCAAGATTTAAAAATTTATCAAAAATCATTTGATACAGCAATGGAAATCTATGAACTTTCAAAAACATTTCCGACAGAAGAACGCTATTCCCTTACAGATCAAATTAGAAGATCATCCCGATCAGTTTCAGCCAATATCAGCGAAGCTTGGGGCAAAAGAAAATATGAAAAATCTTTTGTAGCAAAACTAACCGATTCTGAAGGTGAGGCGAGAGAAACTCAAACATGGCTGCAGTTTTTATCAGCCTGTAAATACATAAACGAAGAACAATTTAATAATCTAAATAATCAGTATAATCAAATAATAGGGATGTTGGTAAACATGATGAATCAGTCAAAAAGTTGGTGTTCATTCACTCATCATGAGAAATAGGTTTTAGATGTAAAATATGTAATAGTTAAGTTAATAACTTTTATTTTCAGACACTTAAGCCTCTAACTCTCCCAATCAAAAACCCTCCTACTCAAACTATGCAGACAACAGATACAGTACTAATGATAGAGCCGATTGCATTCGGGTACAACGCAGAAACGGCAAAGAATAATTACTTTCAGATAGAGCAAAAAGGTGCAAATATTCAATCTAAAGCTTTGGCAGAATTCAAAATTTTTGTTGAAAAACTGAAAAGTAAAGGCATTAATGTAATTACGATAAAAGATACCATCGATCCGCACACACCAGATTCTATTTTCCCAAACAACTGGGTGAGTTTTCACAATGATGGAAAAGTAGTTTTATATCCTATGTTTGCTTCTAACAGAAGAGTTGAGCGAAGAGAGGATATTATCGAAACTATAAAAAATCAGGGTTTTGAAGTTGCTGAGATCGATGACTGGTCTTTACCGGAAATTCAGGGTCACTTTTTAGAAGGAACAGGAAGCATGATCTTCGATCACGAAAATAAGATTGCTTATGGTTCGGTTTCTTTAAGATTGGATGAAAATTTATTCAGAGAATTTTGTGATAAATATGGTTTTATGCCGGTAGTTTTTCATTCTTTTCAGACAGTCGGCGAAGAAAGACTTCCGATTTATCATACAAATGTCATGATGTGTGTTGCAGATCAGTTTGTTGTTATTTGCCTTGATTGTATCGATAACGAACTTGAAAGAAGTAAAGTTATCGAAACCATTAAAAATTCTGGAAAAGGAATCATTGAAATTTCGGAAGAACAAATGCAGCAGTTTGCAGGAAATATGCTTCAGGTTAAGAATAAAGATGGAGAAAGGTTTCTTGTAATGAGCCAAACCGCTTATCAGTCCTTAAACCCGGAGCAAGTTTCAAATATTGAAAAATACTGTGAAATTATCTATTCAGATTTAAATACCATTGAAGTCAACGGTGGTGGAAGTGCACGTTGCATGTTGGCAGAAGTTTTCTTACCGAAAAAATAATATATTTGTAAAAAATTATTTCATTGCAGCCATTATCAAATAAAGGTTTACATATTCTTCTAACTTTGGAAACAGAGTTGGAAGCTTTGTTATTAGACAGTATCCAGTTTTTAGAATATATCCATTCTATTTTAGAGCAAAAGCATGTGGAAGTGGTTGGTGTCACCAATCATATTTTTGAGAACCAAAGTTTTACTTCGGCTGTCTGTCTCAAAGAATCACACCTTACAATTCATACATGGCCAGAGTTTAAGCAGTTAACTTTTGATGTTTTTCTCTGCAATTATACGCAGGATAACACAGAAAAGGTAGAGCAGATTGCAAATGAAGTTGTGAGGTATTTTAGTGCCAAAATTATTCAGGAACACAAGATTTACAGATAACACGATGCAATATATTTGTCCGGTTTGTAAGAAAGAAAATAAAATAGCGATCACATTCTCTATTGAAGAGTACGTGTGTCAACACTGCGCTAATTTGATTGATGTTGAGCAGAATATCTCCAAAAAAATCGTAAAAAAGCCAACAGAACATGTTGTTTTGGAAATCGGTCAAAAAGGAATACTGCAGGATGTAGAATTTACAGTCATATCAATCATTATCCGCAAATACGGAACGGATATTTTTTGGAGAGAATATACTTTGAAAGATGCTTCAGGAAATGATCTCTTTCTCAGCGAAAGCGATGGACATTGGGTTTTGTTGGAGCTTATTCCTACTCAAAAGTTTGTAAGTATAACTAAATCTTTAGGAGAATACAACGGAAAAAAATACCGATGGTACGAGACTACTCAATGCTATATTCATGCTGCGACAGGTTTTTTCGAAGATAATTTATATTTTAGAATTGCCACTTACAAAGAATTTGTAAACGGAACGGATATGATTTCCCGTGAAGAGTCAGGAAGCAAGCCAGAATATTTTAAGGGAAAACATATTTCAAAACACGAAATCAAGAAAGCCTTTAAAATTCAGAATCTTCCTACCTATTCAGGAATAGGAATTGTACAGCCCTATTATGTAGATATGAAGCAGGCAATCAATATTTTGTGTATTGCCGCACTTTTTATCTGTCTGGTTCAAACGTATGTGTATGTTTCCAGAACCAATGATACGGTATTTCAGGAAAAAATTCAATTCAAAAACGTTACCGATAAAGAGCTCCTTTCTAAAAGTTTTACACTCTCGGGAGGTTCTGCACCATTAAAAATAGATGTGCATGCTGATGTTGACAATTCCTGGGCAAATGTTCAGTTGAGCCTTGTGAATGAAAATACCAACGAGTCAACGTATGTATCAAAAGATATAGAAAAATATTCTGGTGTAGAAGGAGGAGAAAGCTGGAGTGAAGGCAGTGACAGTGAAGATTTTAATATTTGCGGTGTAGCACCCGGAAAATACCATTTCGTTCTATCAGCTGAAAAGCAGCCCCCAGCAGAAACTGTTTCGCTCAACACGTTATCTTCGGATAATGGAGTAACGATCTCCAGAGAAGCATCAGGAATTATCAATGTGATCAACAATACCACTAAAGAAACTCTTTCCTTTGGTGACGTAAAAACATTAGAAACAGACTCGAGCGATACAGGAAAATTGGTCAGGATGAGTTTTCCGAATAAAAACTTAGATTCTCTTCTGAATATAAATTCTGTAATTCAGACTCCTGCTTTAAGCGCAATATCTGACGAAAGTTCGGTAGATGTAAAAGCAACATGGCTTCCTGTCTCGTTCTGGAATTTTTGGATCATCATTCTTTTAATGGTACTGATATATGTTATCTGTTATGTCGGAAGATATTACTTCAATGTTTCAAAATGGAAAAACAGTTCAAACTCACCTTATCCACAATCATAAATTATGAATGCAGTTTTTACCTACTTTAAAAATAATTGGTTTCTGTTGATGACAGGAAGTTTGTTTGTGGGCTGGTTTGTTTATCTTACTTTTGAAGGAAATCAGCTTTGCGACTGCGAAAAAACAGAAACTTACAGAGACGGCACAGCAAGAAGACATTCTACAGGCGTGGGTTACTACAGATATTATCACAAATAAAAATTATACAATCATGGAAAATATAAACTTCTTACCGGTTATTAATTCAGTTATTTATTCATTTTTAGGCATCGCAATACTATTGGTTTGCTATGTGATTATAGAAAAACTGACGCCTGAAAAAACATGGCATGAGATTGCTCAGAATAAAAATATTGCACTGGCTATCATCTTCGGATCTTTTATCATAGGGATTTCTATTATCATCGGTTCGGCAGTTCATGGATAAAAAAAGACTGTCTTTAGAACTGCTTTTGCTTTCATCGGTTTTTGTCATTGCAACGTGCGGATTGGTTTACGAATTGGTTGCAGGAACATTGGCAAGTTATCTTTTGGGAGATTCTGTGAAGCAGTTTTCCTTTATCATCGGGGTGTATCTTTTTTCGATGGGAGTAGGTTCTTATCTGGCCAAATTTATCAAAGGGAGTTTAATAGATAAGTTTATTGAGATAGAAATTCTCGTAGGAATCGTTGGCGGGATAAGTTCTGTTGTGCTTTTTCTGCTCTTTAATACAGTAGGGCATTTTGAATGGGCATTGTATGCTTTTGTCTTTGCAACGGGATGTTTAGTAGGGCTTGAGATTCCTTTGCTGATGAACATTTTGCAGGATAAAGTTCAGTTTAAAGATTTAGTTTCCAATGTTTTTGCTTTTGATTATGTAGGAGCTTTATTGGCTTCTATTCTTTTTCCGCTCATCCTGATTCCGAATCTGGGGATCATTAAAACACCTTTGTTTTTCGGATTAATTAATATTTCTATTGCCATTTTTTTGTGTTTTTATCTGCAACGAGATTTAAGGAATTCTTTATCATTAAAAATAAAATCAATTGGCGCTTTTGTCTTACTCTTGTTTTTATTCATATTTTCAGATAAGATTTTATCCTTTTCAGAAGAAAAACTATATGGTGAAAATGTGGTTTACGCAAAAAATTCACCTTACCAGAGAATTGTTTTAACGAGAAACGCCAAAGAATTCAGATTATATTTAAATAACAATCTGCAGTTCTCATCAACCGATGAGTACCGTTATCACGAAGCTTTGGTACATCCTGCAATGTCGATGGCAAAAAAAATTGATCAGGTTTTGATTCTCGGTGGCGGTGACGGTTTTGCTGCTCGTGAAGTTTTAAAATATAAAGATGTTAAAAATATCACATTGGTAGATTTGGATGGAGAAATGACCAATTTCTTTAAAACCAATGAAACGATGCGTCATCTGAACCAAAATTCTCTTTCCGATAAAAAAGTCAAGGTTGTTAATAAAGACGCCTATATTTGGATCAAAGAAAACCGATCAAAATTTGATGTGATTATTATTGATTTTCCGGATCCTTCCAATTACAGTTTAGGAAAATTATATTCTCTGCAGTTCTATCACGAGCTTGAAAAAGTGACCACAACCGATACAAAGATGGTTGTTCAGACCACTTCACCGTATTTTGCGCCAAAATCTTTTTGGTGTATAGAAAAAACAATACATGAGGTTTTTCCTTTCACCAGTGCCTATCACACTTACGTTCCTTCCTTTGGCGAATGGGGATTTTCGATGGCATCTTTTGAGCCGATTAACAATAAGGTTTACAGAAAAATTCCGGATCTTAAATTTTATGATTACAATTTTTCTCAGATGTCTTATTTCACCAAAGACATGAAGGTAGATTCTGTAGAGGTCAATCGATTAGATAATCAAATATTAGTACGTTATTTTGATGAAGAGTGGGGGAAAGTACAGTAGAAAAGATTTCCTTAAAACAATCTTTTTAGGCAGTCTGATGCTGCCTTTTTTGCAGTATTGTGAGAAAATAGGTAAATCTTTGCTGCTGAAAATTACCGGAACCAATCATATTTTGGGTCACCAGCTTTGGGCGAAAGATTTCCCTCCTTTTTCGGAAGAGATTCATGTCAAATATCTAATTGTCGGAGGCGGTATTTCCGGGCTTTCGGCGTGTCGTTTTTTAGATCAGAACAATCAGGAAGATTTTCTTCTGCTCGAAATGGAAAATCATCTCGGCGGAAACTCGTCAAACGGACAAAACAAATTTTCTAAATTTCCTTTGGGAGCGCATTATTTACCTTTACCCAACAAAGAAAATACAGAAATCATCGATTTTCTGAAAGAAAGTAAAATTTGTCTCGGGGAAGATGAAAAAGGCGAACCGATTTTAGACGAATATCAAATGACTTTTCCGCAGCAGGAAAGATTGTTTTTCAAAAATTCGTGGCAGAATGATGTAGTCCCGCAAAAAGGAATTTCTCAGGAAGTTCAAAATGAGCTTGATCGATTTTTTACTCTAATGAATCAGTTTCGTCTAAAAAAAGATTCTCAGGAAAAACATTGGTTTGCAATTCCTGTTCAGGATTCCAGCAGAGAAGATGAGGTTTTACAGTTAGAGAAAATCATTTTTAAAGATTGGCTGCAGCAGAAAAATTTTAAATCTGAAGAATTGCTTTGGTTTTTAGACTATTCCTGCAGAGATGATTACGGATTAGGAATTGATTACGTTTCTGCGTGGGCAGGAATTCACTATTTTGCAGGAAGAAAAAACAACTGGAGTACAAAATACAAAGATCAGGTTTTCACATGGCCTGAAGGAAATGCAAGACTGACAAAACATTTTTCAAAATATATTCAAAACAAAAATTTAACACAGCATTTGGTTTTTGAAGTTACCATAAAAGATGATAACGTTGAGGTTTTAAGCTTCGATAATATTCAGAAAAAGACCAAGAAAATTATTGCAGAAAAAGTGCTTTTTGCTACGCCGCAATTTGTGAATGAAAGAATATTTAAAAACAGAAATACAAAATCTTTCCATTATGTGCCGTGGCTTCTGACCACCATTACATTGAAAAACGAATTCGGTGGTGATGAAGAACTTGCCTGGGATAATGTGATTTACGGTTCAGAAGGTTTAGGATATATTTACGATCAGCATCAGAATATCAATCAGATTTTGGGCGAAAAAGTAATTACCTATTACAAAAGTTTTTCTTCTAATGATTCCAGAAAAGTAAGAAAGAAACTGTATTCCATGAAGGAAGATCAGCTAAAAAATATGGTTTTAGAAGACCTGAAGATAGCGCATCCTCTGATTGAAGATTTTATTGTTGAAATGGAATTTCATAAAATGGGTCATGCGATGATTGCACCGGTTCCCAATCAAATCTTTGGTAAAGAAACTGCAAAAGCACAAGAACCGATTGAAGGAAAAATATTTTTCGCTCACACTGATTTATCCGGGATTTCAATTTTTGAAGAAGCCTTTTATCAGGGAATCAGAGCTGCAAAACAGATGATATGAAGCAACCTTGGATACATAATGCAAAAACAGACAGCTGGCTGATTCTTTTGCCTCCTTTTTTGATCTTGGCGGTTATTTTTCTTTTCCAGAAACAGATTCAGAATCTTGAAAATCAATATTCTTTCTACACATGGCTTTTCCTGATCGTGTTTATAGATGTTGCTCATGTATATTCAACTTTATTTAAAACGTATTTCGTAAAATCTGAAGTTCAGAGAAAACCTCTTTTGTATTACGGAATTCCTGTTGTAAGCTGGGTTTTAGGATTGATTTTATACCAATTCGGAAGTTTGACGTTTTGGTCTGTTCTGGCTTTGGTTGCGGTATTTCATTTCATTCGTCAGCAGTATGGTTTTATGCGGATTTATGCCCGGTTTGAACCCAATACCCGTAGTAAGAGAATAGATGAAATTGCCATTTATTCGGCTACCATATTTCCGATGCTGTATTGGTTTAAAACACCCAGAGCTTTCACATGGTTTGTTGAAAATGAATTTACATGGTTTAAAAATCTTCCTGATTACATTGGTTTTATTTCAATTTTATATTGTATCATTCTGGCAATCTGGATTATTAAAACGGTTGTTGAATCTTCAAAAACGAAACAACTTAATATTCCCAAAGTTTCTATTATGGTTGGAACTTATCTTTCATGGTATTTCGGGATTGTCTATTTCAACAATGATCTGGTTTTCACTTTTCTCAATGTCATTTCACACGGAATTCCTTATGTTGCTTTGGTTTACATCAGAGAAATTAAACAGAAAGAAAGTCATCAACTGAATCAACTGTCTGTTTTCAAATCCACATTCGGAATCGTTCTATTTATTGCTGTGATTTTAGGATTTGCGTTTTTTGAAGAATTTTTATGGGAAATATTCATCTGGAGAGAACATTTTTCATGGGATTTTAAACTCTCAGAATTTTGGTTCCCGTTTTTGGTTCCGCTACTCGTGGTTCCTCAACTGACGCATTATTTACTGGATGGATTTATCTGGCGTAAACCAAAAGCAAGAGATTAAATAATCTTTTCAAATCTAATTAATAAGGCAAAAACTAATTCTAAGATGAAATTATGGTAGAATACAGTTTTTATCTTAAAATTTTAGCAGAAGTATAAAATTTATTTTCTGTTGATTATGTTTATTTACTCTGATAGTATGACTTTTTAAGAGCTTGCCTTTTGTTAATAACACGTCAAGTTTTGTCGTTATGACAAATTAGATTTGTCGAATTGAAATGTGATATCAGTCATATTAATTCTCATTAATGAGATTATAATATACGTTAAAAAAAGTTAAATTCGCAACATAAAATAATAACCATAAGAAATTAAAACTCTATGATGAAAAAGCTCTACACGAGTGCAGTTCTGTGCGCTGCTGCAATATTCTATGCTCAGGATGTGGTATGGCAGAAAGACATCAAATCCTCCACTCAGGATTTTCTTTCTCAGGTGACCACAACGATCGATCAGCAATATCTCATTACAGGAAGTTCCATTCAGGCAAAAAAACTGACTTCCGAAAACAAACAGAATAACGGTTACGATTTTCATTTGGTAAAGCTCAACCAGCAGGGTGAGGAAGTCTGGGAAAAATATTTATCGGGACAAAACCATGACTTTCTTTCTGCAACGGTTGCCACACAGGAAGGCGGTTTTTTACTGGCAGGAACTTCGTACTCCAACGCAGGATTAGACAAAAAAGACAATGCAAAAGGCGGCAGCGACATCTGGCTCATCAGAATCAACGAATTCGGAGACGAGCTATGGCAGAAAACTTTAGGATCGGCTCAGGATGAAGAAGCGAAAGCAGTGATCCAAACTACAGATTTCGGATTTTTTGTTGCAGGAAATGTTCAGAATGCTCCAAAAGGTCACGGATCGAAAGATGTAGTGATCTCAAGACTGGATAAAAACGGAAAAGAATTGTCACAAATCATTTTAGGCGGCAAGGGACTGGATGAAGTGGAAAAAATGATTCCTACTTTGGATGGCGGTGCTTTGCTCGGAATTTACTCAAGAAGTACTGTTGGCGGTTCCAAGAAAACCGAAAACTTCGGAGAAGGTGATTTTTGGATTGTAAAGCTGAATAAAGAAGGAAAAGTAGAATGGGAAAAGAACTTTGGAGGTAAAAGTGATGACCATTTGCGGACTTTGGCAATGACTTCTACAGGATTTATCGTTGGCGGAGAATCAAGATCAGAAAGATCAGGAAATAAGACAACAGGAATTGAAGAAGGAACCGACATCTGGTTGATTTCTTTAAATGACCGAGGTGAAGAACTGTGGCAAAAATCCTACAATTTTAAAAACAGGGATGTTTTGATGGGGATGAATGTGATTCAGAGGAAAGATGAAAGAGCAAAGAATAAAGATTTAACTCAGGGAATTTTACTCGGTGGTTATACACAGGCAGAAGGCAGAATTGAAACCGATGACGAAACCTTCTGGATGTTGTATTTAAATTCTGAAGGCAGCGAACAGTGGAGAAAGCACGTAAAGGGAGAATCTAGAAAAAAGGAAGAACGTTTGTCTGACATCAAATTAAACAGAGACGGCTCAATTATTTTAGCTGGAACCAGTGCCGAAGAATTAGGAAAGGAAAACTGGAAGATCGTTAAGTTGGGCGATAAACAGCTTGATCAGTTGATTGAAAAGCAGGATATTAAAATCTATCCGAATCCTGTTTCGGATTACTGTTATGTGGAGATTGGGCTTGATTTTAAAGAAGCAGATATCACGATTTATGACATGGGCGGAAGACAGCTCCAAACACTAAAAACCAAAAACAAAATCACGAAGATCAATACGCAGAATCTAATTCAGGGAGCTTATTTGGTGACGATAAAAACGGATACGAATAAAACTGCGAACGCTAAATTGATTAAGAAATAAAAACATAATGAAAAAAATAATTACTGTTATTGGATTAATAGCTATGCAAATGTATTGGGCACAAGATGAAGATTTTCTCCCCAAGATTGTTCCCCCTTCACCACAAGCCTCAGAACTTGGGAAATATGGAAATGTTCCTGTAGGAATGTTTACAGGATCTCCGAATGTTAATTTAAATATCTATACTTTACAAGAGTCAGGTTTGAGTATTCCGATAAATATAACTTATAATTCAAATGGAGTTCAGGTTGATGGGGTTGCTAAACAGCTAGGAATAGATTGGAATCTAATTGCGGGTGGAGTTATATCAAGACAAATAAATGATCTTGATGATCTACAGTTTCCTTTCACTAATGTAAATACTACAAGTTTATGCTTATATGATAGTGCTGAAGGTGCGAATGTAGCCAATGGGACAATAGATACAGAGAAAGACATATTTCATTTTAACTTTTTAGGGACTTCAGGGAAATTTTATTTTGAAGGGAATGATATCGTCCAAATTGAACCATCGAATATAAAGATTGAAAGATTACCTGCCCCTAACAATGCAACGCCAAAATTTAAAATTATAGATATTGATGGAACAGAATACTATTTTGGCGGAATAAATGCCGTTGAAAAATCATTCAACAGGAGTCACTGCGGAGGTGTAACCCCACCAATATTATATGATACGGCATGGTATTTAAGTAAAATAAAGACAAATCAGGGACAAGAAATATTTCTGAACTACGAACAAGAAAATTTTCAATATATACAATCATACTATCAGAAAGCTATATCCGGAGGCAATAATAGTAGCTTACCTAATGCAGTATTATATCCGCCTTGTTATAACGAGTTACGTCATGATACATCTTTTTTAAAGGAAATTATAATCAATGATAAAAAAGTTAATTTTAATTATCAAAAAATAGATCCTAATTCCAATCAATCCAAACAGCTTATTTCTATTGATATATTTAACAATACCTTAAATATTATAAAGAAATTTATTTTTAATTACTATAGTTATGGGGTTCTTAATAGTTCGGGAATATTAAATTCATATACAGATACTAATGAAAAACATATTTTTTTGAAAGAAATCAAAGAAGTAGCTCCTATGACTAATGAAAGTCTCATAAAATATGCATTTGATTATTATTCTCCGGAACAGTTGCCTCCAAGGCATTCTTTTGCAAAGGATATTTATGGATATTATAATGGTGCAACTAACAACAGTAATATTATATACAATAACCTTGTAAATCAAAATCCAATAAATAATACCGATGCAGTTTATAATGCATTTAAAAATATAAGTTCTAATAGAACTCCTAGTTATATATATACTAAAAATGGAATGTTGAAAAACATTTATTATCCTACAAAAGGCAAATCAGAATTGGTTTATGAGCCTAATTCTATTTCTAGAGATAAAACAATTACTCCTCCTATTGTACAATTGGCTGATGCTGTAATTTCTGAATCGGTTGGCTACAATACCATTGTCTATTCACAAATCTTTACTGTAAACAGTAATATCACTGCTACTTTGTATGCTGTAGCATGGAGGGATTGCGGAGCCGACGATCCTGTACATCCTCCTCAAGTAAGTGTAAATGTAATAAACGCAGACACAGGAGTTATAATCCAGTCTCTTTCTACAAACGAAACCCCTGCCAACACAACTGTTATACTATCACCAGGTATTAATTATAAATTAAAAAGTAGAGTGAGTCGCCCTTGTTTAGGTGCTAATGCATTCATCAATGCTCCTGCAGGTTCGCCCTACACAGTTAGAGTTAATGATCCTGTAGCGGGAATGAGAGTTTCAAAAACATTAAATTATGATAATAATGGAAATATAGAAACTAAAAAATACTTTTACGGAAAATTAGAAAGTCTCGATACTACTTCTGGAGTTTTTGCAACAGAAGATCCTCAACTTGATAGAAATGTTGATTTGTTTCAATCATCAAAAATTTACAATTACTCGACAACCATTGTAACATCTAAATATACCATGAATTCTAATCCCAAAGTCAATTTATCTTCATTAGATGGTTACATGATTATGTATCCTTACGTGGTAGAGAGTTATGGAGAGAATTTTGAAAAGGGTGGAGTTTTGCATAATTTTTCGGACAATAAAGAAACATTCCCAGAATATGTATGTCAAGATGAACTTTTTAGAGGAATCTCTTTCTCTAATAATTTTCTTGCTGGACGCGAAAAGTTGAATAAAACATTTAGAAAGGTTAATAATAATTTTATTACACTAAGCTCAGAAGAGTTTATTTATAGTTTAAATCCTGTTTTTAATAAAACTATAAATAATTATGTTGGAAGAGTAGTAAAAACTACCGAGGAGATAACAACCGACTCTTATGGAAATACTTCTACTATTACCTTTAAATATTACGGTATCAACAGGTATCAATTACGAAGCCAGTTTCATTTTCTCTCTTCTAAAAAAACAACTTTATATGATACAAACGGACAAAACCCACTGTTAACTCAGACAGATTATTTTTATAATAATCCTCTGCATTTTCAGTTAAGTAGTCAGAAAAATATTTATGCTGATTTAAGCACAAATCAAACAAATTACCAATACGCTTATGAGAAAGGAAATCAGCTAATGATAAGTAAAAATATAATTGGTATTCCATTGGAGACTACGATTTTGAAAACAGAAAATAGTACTACAAAAACATTGTCAAAAACAGAAAAAGTTTATCCTGTTTCACAATCAGACGCCGATGTCAAAACTTCCGGACTTGCACTTCCATATGAAGTAAAATCAACTGACCTTTTGGGATTAAATTCTACAGAAGTCACTTTTGATCAGTATGATTCGAAGGGAAATTTATTACAGTACACGACGAGGGAAGGTAAACCGACATCGATAATCTGGGGTTACAATCAAACTCAGCCTATTGCAAAACTCATAGGTGCAAGTATGAGTGATATTCCTCAAGCAATGATTGATACCATTGTCCAATATTCAGTTACAGATGCCTCACAAGGAACTCCGGTATCTGAAAACGATTTAATTGCTCAGTTAGATATTTTCAGAAAGCAGTTTGAAGCTTTACCGAGAAGAAACGCCCAAATCAGCACTTACACATACGATCCTTTAATTGGTGTAACGAGTATCACTCCGCCATCAGGAATCAGGGAGTTTTATTTATATGATTCAGCAAATCGTCTAAAAGAAATCAGAGAAAACAATGCGTCAGGTAATATTCTGAAAGAGTTCAGGTACAACTACAAACCATAAAAATACATGAAAAAACTTATTATCCTCATCAATTTACTGTTTGTAGTAGGGTTATACCATGCACAGGCAACGAATGCAGAAAACTATGTACAAACCAGAGTATATCTTGAACCTGTCACCATATCAAGTTCAACAGCCAAACAAATAGAAACCGTTCAATATTTTGACGGTTTGGGCAGACCCAAGCAGGTTGTCAACGTAAAAGCATCACCTCTGGGAAGAGATGTTGTTACCCATATCGAATATGACGCTTTTGGAAGACAGGTGAGAGATTATCTTCCTGTGACACAGACTTTCACTGCCAATGGCAGCATTTTTACTGCGCCGTTGGATTACGCTTCCAACCCTGCGATTTATGGCTCTGAGAAAATTTATTCTGAGAAAATATTAGAAAACTCACCATTAGACAGGATTCAGCAGCAAATCCATGTAGGTAATGCCTGGACGAATAAGCCGGTACAGTTCGGATATGAAACCAATTACAGTGGTGAAGTATACAAATTTGAGACAACGACAAGTTGGGTTAATGACAGCATATCATCAGTTTTAAGCCTATCAAGTGCCATTACCTTCCCTCCTAACCAATTGTACAAAAACATTATAACTGATGAAGACGGGAACATAACTATTGAATTTAAAAACGGACAAGGACAAACGTTATTGGTGAGAAAAACTGACGGACTCAATAATGTTGATACCTACTATGTTTACAATGAATATAATCAGTTGGCATTTGTAATTCCACCTTTAGCAGTACATCAGGCAATTACTGAGAATCTGTTAAATGACCTTTGCTATCAATATAAGTATGACGGCAGAAACCGATTGGTAGAAAAGAAGCTTCCTGGAAAAGGCTGGGAACACATGGTGTATGATAAAGCTGACAGGCTTATTTTTACACAGGATGCTAATCTACGTACAGAAGGGAAATGGCTTTTCACGAAATATGATCCATTTGGAAGAGTGGCTTATACCGGCATTATCCTTGCAGCACCCAGAGAATCCTTACAGAATGTCGCCAACAATTACGTAGTTGTCGATTCGAGAGACGCAGTAGGTTTTACAAAAAACGGAATACAAGTGTATTACACGAATATCCTGTTTAATGAGATAATAACTTTATTATCCGTTAATTACTACGACACCTATCCTACAGGAAGTCCCGCACTGCCTACTCAAGTGCTAGGTCAAAATGTATTGACACAGGATGCCCAAAATTCAAACATCAGTACCAAAAGTCTACCCGTTGCTTCTCATGTGAAAAACATCGAGGATGATAACTGGACAAAAAATTATACCTGGTACGATGAAAAAGGAAGGGCAATTGGCTCTCATTCTATCAACCACCTCGGAGGTTATACCAAAACAGAATCTGAGCTTTATTTTGCCGGAGTTACCAAACAGGCTGTGACAAGACACAAAAGGCTGGACTCGGATACGGAAAAGGTCATCACAGAAACTTTTACGTATGACCATCAAAACAGACCGCTGGTTCACAGACATAAAGTAGATAACAATGCAGAGGAAATTCTGGCTCAGAATACCTACAATGAGTTGTCGCAGTTACAAACCAAAAAAGTCGGCGGAACCAATCCGACAACACCTTTGCAAAGCATTGATTATGAATACAACATCCGTGGATGGATGACAAAAATTAATGATGCTGTAAATCTTGGAACTGATTTTTTCGGTTATAAGATAAAATATACAAATCCTGAATACACAGCTGCCGGTTCCGGCAGGTATAATGGAAATATTGCAGAAGTCGATTGGAATATGTCCACCGTCAACAGCAGGAAACGATATACTTATGCGTACGACAGTTTAAACAGATTGTTAGATGCTGTATATACAGAACCCGATCAGACAGATCCTAATACCTTCTATTATAATGAGAATCTGACCTATGATAAAAATGGCAACATAAAAACGCTCAAAAGATTTGCTTATCCTGATGTGGGCAGTACGATAGCATTGAAAGTAGATGATCTTGACTATCAGTATGAGGGTAACCGCCTCACGCAAGTTATTGAGACATCTTTAGATATTGGGTATGAAGGTGGTAACGGGATTATGACTTACGATAATAATGGAAATATGACTACTATGCCGGATAAAGGTATATCGAGTATTACTTATAATCATTTGAGCCTACCATCAAAAATGTTGATCTTTCAGCCGTATGATCCTGTTTTTGGAAGTTATACTATGGATTATCTGTACAGGGGAGATGGTTTAAAGCTCAGAAAAAAATTTACAACACGTCCCGAGCGTGGAGGAGCTACCACTACAAAAATTACCGATTATCTTGATGGTTTTCAATATAATCAAACTCAAGTTATAACACCATGCATGTGGTGTCCAATTGAATTTGCTTACGAACAGCGTGCATATCGCAATATGGATCCAATTCCGATAGTATTAGAGCCTGCTTTTTTACTGGATTTTGTTGGTACTACAGAAGGATTTTATAGTTTTACTGAAAATCGTTACATTTACCAATACAGAGATCATCTTGGAAATGCGAGGGTGAGTTACGCTAAAAAGGCCGACGGCAGTGTCGAAATTACAGATACTAATGATTATTACTCTTTTGGTCTTAATCATATAGGTGGTGTAGATAAAGGCTATCTGGGCAGCTATTATAATTACAAGTACAACGGGAAAGAACTCCAGGAGACGGGAATGTATGATTACGGCGCAAGATTTTATATGCCGGATATTGGAAGATGGGGTGTGGTGGATCCGTTGGCGGAGAAGATGACTAGACATAGTCCTTATAATTATGCATTTAATAATCCGATTATGTTTATTGATCCTGATGGAAGAGAAGGAACTGGTTGGATCGAGCAATTTGATTTAGCTAAAGGCAAATCTTATACTTATGATCCAAATATTAATACGGTAGAACAAGCTAAAGCAGCAGGATATACTGGTGTAAGTAAAGTATATGAAAGTGCTACAATACAAGGTTCAACTAGTATAGCCGGTATTGAAACGAGTAGCTACAGCTATTCTTTAAATGGAGATGGGACTGTAATGGATCAAAATGGAAGATTTCAAAATTCTGCTTTCGCTACAGACAAAGGAACAGCAATTCAAGGTATGAGCGCAGGAGCTTTTCAATTACCTGTAGGAGGAATAAAAATGATGGGAGGTGCGGGTGATCCGTTTGCGATTTTTGAGGTGGGAGGAATGATTTTAGGCTCTTCAGATTCTGATTTGAAGTATGCTATTGCCCCCATTCTTTTAGTTAAAGGGCAGGGTGATGATGCATTGAAACTTTTAGGTGCTGCAAAAGGAAGTCTTTCAGGCACAAAAGGTGCATTAGCTGAAGCAAAGTCTATGATTGGTTTAGAAGCGTCAGAAACATTACCTAAAATGGGTACTGGAAAGTTTGGAAGTCCTCAAAGGGGAACCGGATTGAAAGGGTATAGATTAGATCCTGCCCATCCGAATGCTAAGCCAGGTACTGGTGAAGAATTTCCACACGTTAACTATTGGGATTATACAGGAGGAAAAAGAGGAAAAGGAGGAATTAGTGGAGCAATACCAATAAAGCATTAAAAAATGGAAAGTTTTAAAAAAGAATTATTTAGAAAAGAATATAATATTGAGTTTCCTTTTTACGATGAGTTAATAGATGAAGAATGTGTTAAGATAAAATATAATATTATAAAAAAATACCAAATTCAAGAAAAAGATTTTGATAATGATCTAAGCGAAAAACAGGTGTTTTTTGATAAATTAAATGCTGAAGATGAAAATTTTAATTTTTTTAATTTAATAAAAGAGTTAAGTTTAAAAGAAGATAATAGTATATATGTTACTTGGAACTCTTTTGTAAATGTTGATAAATTTTCAACAAAAGACTTCTGTAAATATTTTAATGATATTTGGTATCCTTCAGCAGATGATATTGACATATCAAATCAAAATTTAAGTTGGATAATATCAATCAGACATGATGGTGCAATATCTTATATTAAATTATAAATCTCGCTACCGCACGATTGTATCGTGTGGCATATAAATAAAGAACCTCGCAATTTGCGAGGTTTTTTAATATTGCAAGTTTACAGCTGATCAGAAACAGCAGAATAAATTTGTGGCTGAAACAATACAATTTGCGTGAAGTTCAATATAAAGCAGGATTTAGATATTTACGAAGTCTGGAATATTTTAATCAAACCGAACTCGAAAATCTCAAACAGGAAATCGAAAAGTACATTTGAGAAATTAGAAAAAAACCCGATGTCGCGGATTTATAATCCGTGAGCAGATAAAAACCCACCGCAATTGCGGTGGGTTTTTTGTTTTATAAAGCAGCTAAATTTTTTATTAAAGAAATCTTTAAATTTTTGGTAGTAAACATTTTCTATTATTTAAATACTTTAATCACGAAGCTTTCATCACCAAACCCAAAAAACTTTAATTAAATTTGTATTCAAGAATTATTTCAGATGCAAAAATATATTTTTTTATTAACTGTTGTATTCAGTTTATTCTCAAATGCGCAGCAGAAAACCTACTGTAATCCAATCAATATCGATTATGGTTACACGCCTTTTGAAGTTTTTTCAAAACAAGGGAAACACCGTGCAACAGCAGACCCGGTGATTGTCAATTTTCAGAAAAAACTGTTTCTGTTTTCTACCAATCAGGAAGGATATTGGCACAGCGACAATATGCTCGATTGGAAATTTGTCAAAAGAAAATTCCTCAGAGATAATAAATACACCCACGATCTGAACGCACCTGCCGTGTGGGCAATGAAAGATACATTATACGTCTATGGATCAACTTGGGAATCTGATTTCCCGATCTGGAAAAGCACAAACCCAACTCAGGACGACTGGAAAATTGCGGTTGATACACTAAAAGTTGGAGCTTGGGATCCTGCATTTCATTATGATGAAGACAAAAATAAATTGTATCTGTATTGGGGATCAAGCAACGAATGGCCGCTTTTGGGAACTGAAGTAAAGGTAAAAAATTTGCAGTCTGAAGGTTTTGTAAAACCAATTCTAAGATTAAAACCCGAAGATCACGGTTGGGAAAGATTTGGGGAGTACAACGACAATGTTTTTCTTCAACCCTTTGTAGAAGGAGCTTGGGTGACAAAATATAAAGACAAATACTATATGCAATATGGCGCTCCGGCAACAGAATTCAGCGGTTATTCTGACGGAGTGTATGTTTCAAAAAATCCTTTGGAAGGTTACGAGTACCAACAGCACAATCCGTTTTCATATAAACCGGGCGGCTTTGCAAGAGGAGCAGGTCATGGAGCAACTTTCGAAGACAATTTTAAAAACTGGTGGCACGTTTCAACGATTTTTATTTCGACTAAAAATAATTTTGAAAGACGTTTGGGAATTTGGCCTGCAGGTTTTGATAAAGATGACGTCATGTATACCAACACTGCTTACGGTGATTATCCTACTTTACTTCCGCAGTTTGCACAGGGTAAAGATTTCTCAAAAGGACTTTTCACCAATTGGATGTTACTGAATTACAATAAACCCGTTCAGGTTTCATCAACTTTAGGAGGTTATCATTCCAATTATGCGGTAGATGAAGATATTAAAACGTATTGGAGTGCAAAAACAGGCAATTCTGGTGAGTGGTTTCAGACGGATTTAGGTGAAGTTTCTACCATCAATGCAATTCAGGTCAATTATGCAGATCAGGATGTAGAATTTATGGGAAAAACTTTAGGCAAAATGCATCAGTATAAAATCTACGGTTCAAACGACGGTAAAAAATGGAAAGTCATTGTCGATAAAAGTAAAAATACCAAAGATGTTCCACACGATTATATAGAATTGGAAAAACCGGCCGAAGCAAGATATTTAAAAATGGAAAATCTGAAAATGCCGACTGGAAAATTTGCATTAAGCGGTTTCAGAGCATTTGGAAAAGGAGCAGGAACGAAGCCCGGAAAAGTGCAGGGATTTGTGCCTTTAAGAGCAGATCCTAAAAAATATGGTGAGCGAAGAAGCATCTGGATGAAATGGCAACAAAATTCAGAAGCCGATGGTTACGTTATTTATTGGGGAAAATCTCCTGATAAATTGTACGGAAGCATTATGGTTTACGGTAAAAACGAATATTTCTTCACCGGAGCAGATCGGGTAGATTCTTACTATTTCCAGATTGAAGCTTTCAATGCGAATGGAATTTCGGAAAGAACGGATGTTGTGAAGTCTGAATAGGTTTGATAATATAATTTAAATGAAATTGTGGAGAAACCTCTATTGGTATTGAGCATTTTAGCACTCGGATTTGTGCTTTACAATTATTCTGATTTTGAGAATGCGGGTGTTGCTTATTTCCTTGTTCTCATTTGTTTTGCATTCATAATATTTTCAATTGTTAAGATTAAGTATCCAAATTCAATTGCAAATGATGAATATGAATCTGTTGAAAAAGAAATAGATGCTCTGCAGAATTTTAATGGAATTTTCAGATACGAAGAAAAGGGATTTCATTTTGTTTTATCTGAGAAAAGTGAATATGTAAAATGGGAGGATATTGTTGAAGTAAATTCTTTCAGCATTCCTGCAGGATATCGTAACAAACACAGTGGTATCGAAGTGGTGACAGCGGAAAGAAATTTTGAGTTTAATCAGGAACATATTCCCGGAATTGAGAAATTATCTAATCAGCTTTACGAGAATTTACCATATTGGAACGTTGATGCTTCTGTAATCAGAATGAATAATTACGGACTCGAAAAAATAAATCTATATAAAAAGTTGAATTAAATAATCTGATGTTATTTGATGTTTTTCAAAAACCCGTCGATCTTATTAATCAAAAACGGTGCGTTTCTCTCATTATCCCAATCCAGATGTCCGCCAGAAAATTCGAAAGACTGATTGAAGACACCATTTTTATGTAAAGCTGAATCTAAAATCCTTTTTTGCGATAAAGGAATAATTTGATCATTGGTTCCATAAAAGGAAATAGTAGGGGGAGATTTTTCATTAATCCAATATAAAGGATTTGGAATGTCTCTGCTTGTAAGATCAGTTGTAGTAGGAGTGTTAAGACCTATCATGTGCTTTTCAACAAAATGATAATCAGGATATTGAGCGAAATCTTTATGCAACAAATCTACGGGTCCCACAATATTAACTACCGCTTTAATTTTGTTACGATGTTTAAAATCCAAAAAAGAATTGTAACCATATAACATGGATAGGTGTGCTCCTGCGCTGTTTCCCAGCAAAATAAATTTAGAATTTGACTTTAATCTTTTATTTAAAAAGCCAAGAGCGCTATCAATATCATCAGTTTGATTGGGAAGAGCAAAGAGTCTGCATCTGCCAATCGGTAATTGATATTTGCAAAAGCGTAATCTGGCATGTTCTTCATCAATGATAATGTGAAAAACGTCAGATTACTTTTGTTTCCTGCTTTCCAACCGCCACCATGAATGATTACAAAAATTCCTTTGATGGAATCTTTGTTTTTTGGAAGGTACAAATCTATTTTCTGTTCAGCATCATTTCCATAAGAGAGATCCATCTCCTGATCAAAGGAAATATCTTTTCCGAAGTTGATCGTATTCTCTTTGCACCCGGAGATAAAGATGAAAAACAAAAAGATCCAAAATTTATTCATACTCCTAAAGATAGAAAAACCCACCGGTTTCCCGGCAGGTTTCTCTTACAAAATAATATATATGAAGAAATGATTTTTTATCTCGTTCTGCTTTTAATGGCATCTGATGCACCTTCGATATCTCTTACTTTTTTCACTTTCTGGTTTCCGAAGTTGTACGTGATGCTGAAAGTTCCGCCTTGTTTGTATTGATCGTTTCTGATATAGTTGTAGTTACCGCCGTCCTGAAAATCTTCAATCTCTACAATATTGGTTCTTAAGACATCATTAAGATTTAATGCAAATGTCCAGTCATTCCAGTTTTTCTTTATGCTGAGGTCTAAACTCATGAGATCTTTCAGCATTCCTAATTCAATTTGCTGTTTGTTTACATAGAAATAATTTATACCTAAAAACCAGGTTTTCTTTTTATCCAGGCGAATAGTATTATTGGTTTGGATCAGGATACTGGTCGATTTTGTCGTATTTACATAATCGTCAAAGACTTGTCCTGTTGTAGGATCAGTATTCAAAAAACCATCATTCACATTACGCTGAAGTCCTATATTGAAATTAGTGGTGAGATATTGATTAAAAAATGATTTCTGAATCCCCAACATTGCAGACATTTCCTGTTTCGTACCGAAATTGGTTCTGATGTAAGCAAGCTGTACTTTTTTAATATTATTTTCCATATACTCTCTCTGTAAAGGAACCTGTGTGATCTGATCCTTAAATAAGGAATGATTTAAGATTAAAAAGTAAGAATTTTTATACATGTAAGTCAATTCCTGATTATATATGGAAGATGCTTTTACAAAAGGATTATTCTGAGTATAATTGTTTTCGGTAATATAATTTTTTACAGGATTAAGCTCCCAAAAACTCGGTCTTCTCATTCTGCTCGAGAATGCATAAGAAATGTTATTCTTATCATTGATGGCGTAATTAAAGCTCAAGTAAGGCAATAGATTATTGTAATTTCTTTCAATTCTCTGCTGTTTTTGTTCGGGATTAATGTTTGTTGGGCTGTCAGCAGTTCCCAAACTGTTTGTGATCTCATATCTTGCACCGATTTTTCCTGAAAATTTATCTGAGAATTTCTTCTCAAGAGTCAGATACAAACCATAAATACTTTCGTCATATACAAAATGATTAAAATCTAGTGAAGGCTGCACATTCGGAATATCATTTCCTGATTGATCTACAAACAGATAACTATAATTTTTTGTATCGTTATCGGTTTTTGTTTTGTTTAAATTTCCACCAACAGAAGCTGTAAAATTATTTTTGAATTTCTGGATATAATCTACCGTACCCGAAAAGTTATTAATGATCTGCGGAATATCTTGTATGATAGTGATTCGTTTTCTGGCAAATGTGCCTATGTTATCAGGAAGCAATGTACTGTTGTCAGAATACTGGAATCTCCTGTAATGAAGATATGCAGCATTCACATTCAGCTTACTTCCCAGAGAATCAGTTTTTAATTCGTAATTTAAATTGACAGAATTGTTATAATTTCTTGCGTTTTCTCTGTTTCTGGTTTTGGTCTGAGTAATCCCTAAAATACCGTTCTGATTAGGCTGGGTTAAAGTATTCAATAAATCAATCGAAGAATCATAACTTTTATTTGCCCAAGAATTCCAAGATAAAGCTAAATTTTGATTATCATTCAGCTGATAGTCAAAATTAAGATATCCACCGATATTTTTATTGGGATCGTCAATAGTTCCTACAGATTCGTTTTTTACATTTCCTATTCCGTTTTTTAAAATATAGCTTTGAGCCTGAATGTTTTCACCACCACTCAAATTTCCGCTAATACCCAATTTGTCTTTTCTGTAGTTAACAGAAAAACTGGCTTGGCTTGAATTGTATTTGTTCTGCGAATTAGACATTCTCATGTTTCCACTTGTGCCATCACTCATTTTCTTCTTCAAAATAATGTTGATGATACCATCTGAAGATTCTACCTGAAATTCACTTCCGGGAACAGTGATTACTTCAATTTTCTGAATATTTTCTGCAGGTGTGTTTTTAAGGAATTGAGTAAGAGACTCAGCATCCATATTGGTTTTTCTTCCGTTAATGTAGATTAACGCATTGTTTTTCCCTGCAATTTTTAATGTTTTATCATCTGTTGTAGAAATTAGGGGAGTTTGTCTTAACAAGTCAAACGTTGTATTTCCTTTCGTAACTGGCGAAGCGGCAACATCGTACACAAAACGGTCGCTTTGTTTTTTGAAAACCTGTTTCTTCAGTACAACTTCTTCAATTTTTGTAGTTTTTACTGAGTCTGATTTTTTTTCCTGAGCAAATGTCAATCCGGTAAAAAATATAGCGGCGATAAGAAGTGGCGTTTTCATGATCTTAAGTTTAATAGTTTATAGATGCTTGTATTTGTCATTATTGAATATTGCAAAGATATGTAATAAATTTAGTATCATGCAATACAAAGTAGTAAAAATAATTTATTTTGCATTATAACTTGCTGAATGTTAGTTACTAAAATTTTATTTAAAAGTTTTTATTACTTTGGCTTTCTAGATAATTAGACAACTTAATGAACTGTTTTGTTACATTAAAAAATATAATATTTGAATTCACTTTTTTTTGAGTAATTTTAAATTCACAAAAAAAATAATAATTTATGACAAAACTTTACTCATTATTAATGATTATTCTACTGCTCGTATCATGTAAAAGCGATTCTTTTATCGATCTCGAAAATCAGGAAAATCAGGAAACAAACTTTAATTTTGGAAATTCGGCACAAAGAAATTTCCACGGTTTAGTTTTAGCAACAAACGGAACTCCTATTTCGGGTGCGTCGGTTACCATTGGTTCGACAACAGTACAAACTAATTCTAAGGGTATTTTTGCAATTAAAAATGCCGATGTAAAAGAAAACTTCGCTTACGTAAAAGTGACGAAAGCCGGTTTTGTGAATGGTTCTCGCACCATGGTTCCTACCAGCGGAAGCAACAGAATCAATATCATGATGATTCCTGCAACCAACACATCCACGATCGCTTCAGGAGCGACAGCAACTGTTTCGTTACCGAATGGAACCAAAGTAAAATTTGACGGCAGCTTCAAAGACGCCAATGGAAATGCATACACTGGAAACGTAAATGTTGCCCTGTTTCATTTAAAACCTTCAGACCAGTATTTAAACGAGTTGATGCCTGGATCTCTTCTCGCAAACAACGCAGCAGGAAATGCCCGAATAATGGAGACTTTTGGAATGTTGCATGTACAGTTGACGGGTGCTGCCGGACAAAATCTTCAGATTGCAAACAATCATACAGCCGAGATGACGGTCGCGATCGATGCAAGTCAAACGTCAACAGCTCCGGCAACCATACCTTTATGGTCTTTCAACGAAACTACAGGGATTTGGCAGGAAGAAGGTTCTGCGACGAAGGTTGGAAATGCTTATGTAGGAAATGTAAGTCACTTTTCTTGGTGGAATTGCGATGTACAATTTCCACAATGTATTTTGAAAGTTCATATTCAAAACTCTGCTGCACAACCTTTGACCAACGTCAATGTAAAAATATTTAGACAAAACCAGTCTTCCAGTTCTGCCACAACAGATGGAAACGGAAACGCATCGGGAATTATACCAGCTGGCGAAAATTTAATTATGAGAATTTATGACGCTTGTAATAATGTAATTGTCACCAATAATATTGGCCCTTTTGCAAATAATTCTACCAATATACTTCCTGCAATTACAATTTCGCAGAGTTTGAGTAATACAATAACAATTACAGGTACTCTTAAGGATTGTTCTGGCAATAATGTGACAAACGGACTTGCGTATTTATCGTATACTTCAGGCACAAATTATTTTTCTACTTATTATTCCACACAGGTCAATAATGGAAGCTTTTCTTTTAATGTTTTAAGTTGTGCATCAAGTCAGCAGTTAACATTTTCTGGTGCCGATTTCGCAAATCTTCAAACAACAGGAGATATTAATTTTACCGCAGCTGCTCCTACAACTAATTTGGGTAATCTTACTGTTTGCACTGCTACGACAGAATTTATTACAAGTCAAACAGATGCACAAGCAATTAAATATTTTATTTCTCCAATCAATGCTATTGGAAATTTACAAACTCCAATCGGAACTGGAGGATTAAATGTAAGTTCACAAAATGCAACAGGAAGTTTTAATTTTAGCTCCCAAAACCCCTCTGCGGTCGGTACTTATACTTCAAATTTTAGTTTAGAATCTTCGGGAGGATATATAAGTGCTAACGGGAATAATCTTACGCTGCAAATAAGCAATTATGGTGCGATAGGACAATACATTGATTTTACAATCAACGGAACGTATACCAATTCTACAGGTTCACATACATTGAGTGTGACAGGACACGTTATTCGAGATAATTAAATGTAATATTTCAATAAAAAGAGGCTTCAAAAAAAAGCCTCTTTTTTTATTCTCTGTCGAAACGAGCCAGTTTTTTATCAATCCAAATTGTGGCAAAAGGGAAGAATGCAGAGATTAATGCGAAAACAGAATCTTCGTCATCCCAAGAGTAAATTTTTCTTATTGCAGGCAAAAAGATGAGATACAGCGTAAAAAATAATCCGTGAATACTCCCTATTGTGCTTATGTAAATAATAGGTAAAATACCTTCAGGATCAACACGAATCCAGATCATCGCAGTAAATAGAAAAAACCAAGAAATAGCTTCTGCTATACAGATTTGCTTAAACCATTTTATGACTTTTTCCTGACTATATTTTGAGAAAAAATTTTCAAAGAATTCCATATTGATTTAATTTTGACTAACAACTAACAACTAACAACTAACAACTAACAACTAACAACTAACAACTAACAACTAACAACTAACAACTAACAACTACTTATAAAAACTACTCCCATCAAGATATTCAAACACCTCCGGAGGAAGCATAGGTCTTACGTTTTTACCTTCTTTGATCATTGAGCGAATCTCAGTTGCAGACAATTCAATCACTGGAGCTTTAATGATAGAAATATTTTCGTGCTGCAGATATTCAGAATCTTTTTTCTCTCCGTCAAAAACTCTCGGGTACACAATAATGTGATGATTTTTAATTAAAATATCCGAATTTTTCCATTTGTGAAAACTGATGAGGTTATCTTCTCCCATAATCAGACTGAAAGAATATTCAGGATGTTTTTCTTTGAGATACGTCAAAGTATCCACTGTATAACTGGGAGTGGGTAAAGAAAATTCTACGTTGGAAGCCCTCATTTTAGGATAATTTTTTACGGCAAGTTGTACCATATCCAAACGGTTATGATCATTCAAAAGAGATTTTTTTTCTTTAAAAGGATTCTGCGGACTCACCACAAACCATAATTCATTCATATCCGAATTCTCAAGAATATAATTTGCCAAAATCAAATGACCGATATGAATAGGATTGAAAGACCCGAAAAATAAACCGATTTTTTTCATTGTTTAAAGATAATTGTCAATTTTGCTCTGCAGATCAATTCACTACACTTGTCAATTTTAAAATATTTATTTAAGGTAATTTTAAATTCACCATTCTCTTCAAAAGGAAAATTCACTTATTCGCCTTCTATAAATTTTACATCTTTTATATTCAGATAATGTGTTACATTGCCCTTCCAGTGATTTTCTTCTAAAGTGAAAGCGATATCAAAAGATTTATTTCTAAAATCATCAGCAAATTGTCCAAGCTTAAAACCTACACATTCAATATTTCTTCCGGTAGATTCTTGTTTGATGTAAAATTTGAGGTGGTTATTATCTTTCCCCATCGTTTTTAGGTAACCGGCAATTTTCTGATTTTTTAAAACCAAGTTAGGCTTCATATTCTGAGGTCCGAAAGGTCCCAGTTTGCGATGGAAATTGATAAAATCTCTGTTGATCTCATCGGCTTCCACATCAGAATCTATCGTGATAGAAGGCTCTTTTTGATGATCCTTAATTTTTTCGGCAACCGTTTTTTCAAACTTTATTTTAAAATCTTCAAATTTACTTTTCTCCATTGAAAGTCCTGCCGCTGCATGATGTCCGCCAAATTTCAGAAAATATTCCGAACAGATATCCAATGCTTCGTGCACATCAAAATCTGAAATAGATCTTGCTGAAGCCACCATTTCACCATTATTTCCATCGGTGAAAACCAAAGTAGGTTTATAATAGGTTTCAGTCAGTCGTGAAGCAACAATTCCAATCACGCCTTTATTCCATTCCGGATGATACACAATCGTGGAATATTTAGTCTCCTGTTGAGATTCGATTACTTGATTTAATGCAGAAAGGGTAGAGTTCATATCGAGCTCACGTCTTTCATCATTCAGATTCATAATGTCACCTACAATTTGCTGAGCGTGTTTCAGATTATCAGAAACCATCAGCTCTACAGCCGCTTTTCCGTGGGAAATTCTTCCTGCAGCATTTATTTTTGGAGCAATTTCGAAAACGATGTTTGAAATTTCAAAGTGTGATAATTTATCTTCTGGGATCAGAAGTCTTAAACCGAGATTGCGGGTTTTTCGGAGAACTTTAAGGCCCATTTTTGCTAAAACCCGGTTTTCACCAGTCATGGAAACAATATCTGCGGCAATAGAAATAGCGAGTAAATCGGTCAATTCAAATAATTCTGTTTCGGGAATTTTGTAAATCGTATTAAGTCCTTGACATAATTTAAAACCAACTCCGCAGCCTGAAAGTTCTTTGAAAGGGTAGCGACAGTCATTTCTTTTCGGATCTAAAACGGCAACTGCATCAGGTATTTCGTCTCCCGGAAGATGGTGATCGCAAATGATGAAATCTACTTGTTTTTCTTTTGCATAATTGATCATGTCAATTGCCTTGATCCCACAGTCTAGAGCGATAATCAGTGAAAAACCATTTTCTTTGGCATAATCAATACCTTCAGTGGAAATTCCGTATCCTTCAGAGTTTCTGTCAGGAATATAAAAATCTAAATATTTTTTTTGAACTATTTTTCTTAAATACAGATAAGTAAGTGCAACGGCAGTGGTTCCATCCACATCATAATCACCGTAAACCATTATTTTTTCACCGTTTTCAATGGCTGTGGCAATTCGCTCAACAGCTTTTTGCATATCTGCCATTAAAAAAGGATTGTGAATATCCTGCATATTGGGTTTGAAGAATTCACGCGCTTTCTGATAATTGTCAATTCCTCTAAGAACCAATAGTTTGGATTCAAAAGTTCCAAAACCGAGAGACGAACTTAATCCGTCAACAGTTTCTTCATCAGGTTCGGGCTTGTAAATCCATTTTTGACTCATTTCACAAAAATAAGGATTTTTTTATTTAAAAACCAGCAGATCATCATCTTCATTATTGCCACTCATTCATTTTCATTTATTTTATTTTCAGTGTTTTAAGGTATTTTAAGTAATTTATTTTATAAATGTTTGGTTTTTTTGCACATTATGAAAACCAAACCAAAACTATTATCGTAGATATCATTAAAGTACTAAACCTTTATAAAAATAATATTATGAAAAAACCTATTAATGTTTCTAACCAGGGAGCTACTCTGGATACCAGCAGACGAAACTTTCTAAAACTAAGCGGCATTGGTATTGCCGTTGCAGGACTTACCCTTGTAGGTTGTGATGATGATGATTTTGAGTATAATGATAATAAAATTTTTGACCTGGGTATGGGTGATGTAGGTGTTCTTAACTACGCTTACGCTCTGGAGCAGTTAGAAGCCGATTTCTACACGAAAGTAGTTAATAACTTCTATGCAGGAATTTCAAATGCTGAAAAAGAAGTGCTTACAGATTTGTATCACCACGAGGTTATTCACAGAGACTTTTTTAAGGCTGCCATCACAGGTGCAACACCTAATGTATTGCCAACTCTTGAATTTCAATATCCTAATGTAAACTTTAATGATAGAAATTCTGTACTTGCTACTGCAAAAGCTTTAGAAGATACCGGTGTTGCTGCTTATAATGCGGCAGGTAAATATATTACTAACCCTACTTATCTTGTATTGGCAGGTAAAATTGTTTCTGTGGAAGCAAGACATGCATCAGCAATTAGAGATTTGATTAATCCGTTAACTGCAGCTTTTTCCGGAGATGATGTAGTAGATCCTGTAACTGGTCTTGATGTTGCAAAAGAACCGAAAGATGTTATCGCAGCAGCTGGAGGATTTATTAAAACTCCATTTACTTGGAAAGAAAGAGGCATTAATTAAATTATTCATTTCAAAAATCTATTATTATGAACATACTAAAATTATTAGATAAATTGGCTGACGATTCTTTTTTCACAAAGCAAACGTCTAGACTAGATAATCTTTCAGATATTAAATCATTTGGTACAAAAGCGGCAGTAGCAGCAATACCATTAGGATTGGGAAGCTTCATGGCAACTTCTGCCAAAGCTGAAACTAAAACAGAACCGACTTTAGCAATGAAAAGTGCATTAACAGATGCTCTTCAATTAGCATTAACTTTGGAATACTTAGAAGACGAATTTTACAGAATCGGTCTTAACACAGCAGGTTTAATTCCTACAGGAGACAGAACGGTTTTTCTTCAGATTTCAAAACACGAAGCAGCTCACGTTACTTTCCTTAAAAGTACATTAACATCTTTAGGAACAGCTCCGGTTGCAAAACCAACTTTTGATTTTACAGCAAACGGTGCTTTCACACCATTTACCAACTATCAGCAGTTTCTTACATTAGCACAGGCTTTTGAAGATACAGGGGTAAGAGCTTACAAAGGACAGGCAGGAAACGTTATGTCAAATGGTGCAGTACTACAGGCAGCTTTACAAATTCACTCTGTAGAAGCAAGACATGCTTCTATGGTTCGTAGAATGCGTGCTAACAAAGGATGGATCGAATTAGCAAACGGAGGAAATATGCCTGCAGCAACTAATGCAGTATATAATGGAGAAGATGTTACCATGCAAGCAGGTTTCAATACAGCAACAGCTTTCGGAGCAGCAGCAGGTTCTGCAGCTTATGATGAAATCTTAACAGGAGCTGAAGCTACAGCAATTGCTAGTTTATTTATTGATTAATTCAATTTAAAATAGTTAGTTAATCCTTTTTCGGTAATTCCGAGAAAGGATTTTTCCTTATATATAGGATAGCAAAATTTCTTCACATTTGAAGTAAATTTTTAGGAGCTTTTCCCGCTCTTCACTATATCTTTTTGACGCGGTCTCCGCTGCGCTCCGCCCGCTGCCAAAAAGGATGCCGTTGCGATCGGGGCTGGAGAGGAGGTCTTTATATGATGTTTTGTCACAAATTGTATTTGTATCAAACTATTTGAATCTGTGCCGAAAATTTCCTTTAGAAAAAATGCTACACATTCTAATAATAAGTAAGCTCCGTAGATGCAATATTGTTTTTACCTTCACAGCAAATATAATAGTTCTCAATTTCGTAACAGTTCATGATAAATACTTCTGAGAATAATAAGCTTCGTAGTAACTGCGCAAGTGTAGCATATAATTTCGCCATAAGTTTCCAAATGCGCCTTACGTCTCCCACTCTCCACTTCTCGTTTCTCCTACGCTGCAGACATCGGCTTCATCACTCATCCTTCATTCTTAAAATTTTTCTCTCACATTTTCAGTATTTTAGGTTTAAATATGAATTAAAGATCAACATTATGTTAACTTCTTTTGGTTGGATGGGTTAAAGTTTCTATCTTTGCCCCACTGAAAACGAGAGTATGACAGTAGCGCAGGAGAGCTTTAGGGCTGTAGTTTATATTACTTTAGGATAGAGAGAAACTTTTTAATAATTAATAAATTTTTAGCGATAAAAATTTGTGAGGTTTAAAAAGATTTGTATCTTTGCAATCCCAATACGGGGAGCGCAGGAGTAGTAGATTGGATGTTTAGAAAGAGGGTGTTTAGGGTTACTTAAAAAACTTTAAAATTTCTTCAAAAAACATTTGGTCAGGACGAAATAAATTATTACTTTTGCACACGCAAATACGGCAACGCCCAACGACAGAAAAGGGTAGCCGAGGGAGCGTAAGAGAAGAGATCATTGAAACATAGATATAACAACCAAGTAAGGAAAAGACTAAAGCGTCAATAACTTTGAGTGAGTCAGACAAACATACAATGGAGAGTTTGATCCTGGCTCAGGATGAACGCTAGCGGGAGGCCTAACACATGCAAGCCGAGCGGTAGAAGTCCTTCGGGACTTTGAGAGCGGCGCACGGGTGCGGAACACGTGTGCAACCTGCCTTTATCTGGGGGATAGCCTTTCGAAAGGAAGATTAATACCCCATAATATATTAACTGGCATCAGTTGATATTGAAAACTCCGGTGGATAGAGATGGGCACGCGCAAGATTAGATAGTTGGTGAGGTAACGGCTCACCAAGTCAATGATCTTTAGGGGGCCTGAGAGGGTGATCCCCCACACTGGTACTGAGACACGGACCAGACTCCTACGGGAGGCAGCAGTGAGGAATATTGGACAATGGGTGAGAGCCTGATCCAGCCATCCCGCGTGAAGGACTAAGGCCCTATGGGTTGTAAACTTCTTTTATACTGGGATAAACCTACTTACGTGTAAGTAGCTGAAGGTACAGTATGAATAAGCACCGGCTAACTCCGTGCCAGCAGCCGCGGTAATACGGAGGGTGCAAGCGTTATCCGGATTTATTGGGTTTAAAGGGTCCGTAGGCGGACTCGTAAGTCAGTGGTGAAATCTCATAGCTTAACTATGAAACTGCCATTGATACTGCGGGTCTTGAGTAAGGTAGAGGTAGCTGGAATAAGTAGTGTAGCGGTGAAATGCATAGATATTACTTAGAACACCAATTGCGAAGGCAGGTTACCATGTCTTAACTGACGCTGATGGACGAAAGCGTGGGGAGCGAACAGGATTAGATACCCTGGTAGTCCACGCCGTAAACGATGCTAACTCGTTTTTGGGTTTTCGGATTCAGAGACTAAGCGAAAGTGATAAGTTAGCCACCTGGGGAGTACGATCGCAAGATTGAAACTCAAAGGAATTGACGGGGGCCCGCACAAGCGGTGGATTATGTGGTTTAATTCGATGATACGCGAGGAACCTTACCAAGGCTTAAATGGGAATTGACAGGTTTAGAAATAGACTTTTCTTCGGACAATTTTCAAGGTGCTGCATGGTTGTCGTCAGCTCGTGCCGTGAGGTGTTAGGTTAAGTCCTGCAACGAGCGCAACCCCTGTCACTAGTTGCTAGCATTAAGTTGAGGACTCTAGTGAGACTGCCTACGCAAGTAGAGAGGAAGGTGGGGATGACGTCAAATCATCACGGCCCTTACGCCTTGGGCCACACACGTAATACAATGGCCGGTACAGAGGGCAGCTACACAGCGATGTGATGCAAATCTCGAAAGCCGGTCTCAGTTCGGATTGGAGTCTGCAACTCGACTCTATGAAGCTGGAATCGCTAGTAATCGCGCATCAGCCATGGCGCGGTGAATACGTTCCCGGGCCTTGTACACACCGCCCGTCAAGCCATGGAAGTCTGGGGTACCTGAAGTCGGTGACCGTAACAGGAGCTGCCTAGGGTAAAACAGGTAACTAGGGCTAAGTCGTAACAAGGTAGCCGTACCGGAAGGTGCGGCTGGAACATCTCATTTTAGAGCGTCATTAGACGATAAACAAAAAAAGATACTTAAATGTATCATGTACTTACTTAAAGAAGACGTTTTAGTTTTTTACTCGGTTGCTTATATTATAAAAATACAAAACCCACTAGAAATTAGTATCAGAGGGAGAGATTTAGAAAATAGAGGTTAGAAAATTAGAAGTTAGAGATTAGTCTAACATCTAGTGTCTAAAATCTAACATCTAAACAAAGTCTCGTAGCTCAGCTGGTTAGAGCGCTACACTGATAATGTAGAGGTCGGCAGTTCGAGCCTGCCCGAGACTACTAATTTAAAAAAGACGGGAAGAAGAAAGAGAAAAGAAAAAAGATACGTCTTTGTTCTTTATTCTTTACTCTCCAAGTCTAACTAGAGGGGGAATTAGCTCAGCTGGCTAGAGCGCCTGCCTTGCACGCAGGAGGTCAAGGGTTCGACTCCCTTATTCTCCACAGTTTTGCGAGTTTGATTTAAAAGTAAGATGGATAGAGCCAAAACAAATATCCATTTATCAGACGAGCAGAAAGAATTTAAAGATCATTGACATTAACGGTAAAAATATCACAAAGAGAAAACCGAGCGCAATTAAGCGTTTGAGTTTACAAAATAGTTTAATAGTAATATTAGACAAAATACTGAACTAATTAATAATTAGGAAAGAAATCGTTAAGGGCGTATGGCGGATGCCTAGGCTTTCAGAGGCGAAGAAGGACGCGGTAAGCTGCGAAAAGCTGCGGGGATCGGCACACACGAATTGATCCGCAGATGTCCGAATGGGGCAACCCGTCTGGTTGAAGACCAGTCACTCCGCAAGGAGAGCAAACCCGGAGAACTGAAACATCTAAGTACCCGGAGGAAAAGAAATCGAAGAGATTCCGTAAGTAGTGGCGAGCGAACGCGGATTAGCCCAAAAGTCTTTATATGTTTAAAAGAATGTTCTGGAAAGAACAGCCATAGAGGGTGATAGCCCCGTATTTGAAAGGCATACATAGATGATAAATGAGTAGGGCGGGACACGTGAAATCCTGTCTGAATATGGGGGGACCATCCTCCAAGGCTAAATACTCCTGAAAGACCGATAGTGAACAAGTACTGTGAAGGAAAGGTGAAAAGCACTTCGAATAGAAGGGTGAAATAGAACCTGAAACCGTACGCCTACAAGCGGTCGGAGCCCACAAGTTGGGTGACGGCGTGCCTTTTGCATAATGAGCCTACGAGTTAATTTTACTAGCGAGGTTAAGGACTTCAGGTCCGGAGCCGGAGCGAAAGCGAGTCTGAATAGGGCGTATAGTTAGTAGGATTAGACGCGAAACCTTGTGATCTACCCATGGGCAGGTTGAAGCTTTGGTAACACAAAGTGGAGGACCGAACCGGTTGACGTTGAAAAGTCTTCGGATGACCTGTGGGTAGGGGTGAAAGGCCAATCAAACTGGGAGATAGCTCGTACTCCCCGAAATGCATTTAGGTGCAGCGTCGTGTATAAGTTTATTAGAGGTAGAGCTACTGATTGGATGCGGGGGAGTCAAATCCTACCAATTCCTGACAAACTCCGAATGCTAATAAATGTTCCACGGCAGTGAGGGCGCGGGTGCTAAGGTCCGTGTCCGAGAGGGAAAGAACCCAGACCAACAGCTAAGGTCCCCAAATCTCTATTAAGTTGAAGCAACGCGGTTGGACTGCATTGACAGCTAGGATGTTGGCTTGGAAGCAGCCATTCATTTAAAGAGTGCGTAACAGCTCACTAGTCGAGCGGTCCGGCATGGATAATAATCGGGCATAAATAGAGTACCGAAGCTATGGATTTACAACCTCGGGTTGTATCTGGTAGGGGAGCATTCTGTTTGCACAGAAGCAGTAGCGTGAGCTATTGTGGAGCGTACAGAAAAGAAAATGTAGGCATAAGTAACGATAAAGCGGGCGAGAAACCCGCTCACCGAAAGACTAAGGTTTCCTCAGCCATGCTAATCAGCTGAGGGTTAGTCGGGACCTAACGCGAACCCGAAAGGGGTAGTGGATGGACAATGGGTTAATATTCCCATACTTGCTCACACTAAAAAGGGGACGGAGTGCCGTACTTACTGGAGACTGACGGAATAGTCAAGACCTAGCCTTCGGGCGAAGTTGCTGTAAGGAAAGTGCTTCCAAGAAAAGCCGAAGTGAAGCAACCCGTACCAAAACCGACACAGGTAGTCGAGGAGAGAATCCTAAGGTGCTAGAGTGAATCATGGTTAAGGAACTAGGCAAAATAGTCTCGTAACTTCGGAAGAAGAGACGCCAACAGCAATGTTGGCCGCAGTGAAGAGGCCCAGGCGACTGTTTATCAAAAACACAGGACTCTGCTAAATCGAAAGATGCTGTATAGGGTCTGACACCTGCCCGGTGCTGGAAGGTTAAGGAAGGGCGTTAGCAGCAATGCGAAGCGTTTGACTGAAGCCCCAGTAAACGGCGGCCGTAACTATAACGGTCCTAAGGTAGCGAAATTCCTTGTCGGGTAAGTTCCGACCTGCACGAATGGTGTAACGATCTGGGCACTGTCTCAACCATGAGCTCTGTGAAATTGTAGTCTCGGTGAAGATGCCGAGTACCCGCAATGGGACGAAAAGACCCTGTGAACCTTTACTATAACTTCGTATTGACTTTGAGTAAGTAATGTGTAGGATAGGTGGGAGACTTTGAAGCAGGCACGCTAGTGTTTGTGGAGTCAACGTTGAAATACCACCCTTTACTTACTTGGAGCCTAACTTCTTTTAGAAGGACATTGCGTGGTGGGTAGTTTGACTGGGGTGGTCGCCTCCAAAAGAGTAACGGAGGCTTTCAAAGGTACCCTCAGCACGCTTGGTAACCGTGCGTAGAGTGTAATGGCATAAGGGTGCTTGACTGTGAGACCTACAAGTCGATCAGGTGCGAAAGCAGGACATAGTGATCCGGTGGTTCCGTATGGAAGGGCCATCGCTCATAGGATAAAAGGTACTCCGGGGATAACAGGCTAGTCTCCCCCAAGAGCTCACATCGACGGGGAGGTTCGGCACCTCGATGTCGGCTCGTCACATCCTGGGGCTGGAGAAGGTCCCAAGGGTTGGGCTGTTCGCCCATTAAAGTGGCACGCGAGCTGGGTTCAGAACGTCGTGAGACAGTTCGGTCTCTATCTATTGCGGGCGTTAGATGTTTGAGAGGGCTTGATTCTAGTACGAGAGGACCGAATTGAACAAACCTCTGGTGTATCAGTTGTTCCGCCAGGAGCACCGCTGAGTAGCTACGTTTGGAAGAGATAAGCACTGAAAGCATATAAGTGCGAAACTCGCCTCAAGATGAGACATCTTTTAAGGGTCGTTGGAGATGACGACGTTGATAGGCTACAGGTGTAAAGTTGGTAACAGCATAGCCGAGTAGTACTAATTACCCGTAGATTTATAGCCTAATTGGCATCGCTTAATTGCGCAATCAAGGTTCTCTCTTTGTGAATATTCTTATCGCTTAAAACAGATGTCAGAAATAAGACATCAGATAACAGACTAGAAAAGTCTGAAATCTGAAATCTATCCTCTGATATCTTATATACAACCTTTAGGGTGGTTTTAGCGGTGGGGCTCACCTGTTCCCATTCCGAACACAGAAGTTAAGCCCACCAGCGCCGATGGTACTGCGAAAGCGGGAGAGTAGGTCGCCGCCAGTTTTTTTTTAAAAGCTCCTCAATCGAAAGATTGAGGAGCTTTTTTTATGCAATACATTCAACAATACACTCCCAAAAAGACTCCTACTGAAAAACAGGAGTCTTTTTTGTTATAACAAATAATCAATTACTAAATAATGAAACCCAAAAAAGTCCTGTACTCAGTAGTATGGGACTTTTTATTGTTAGTATCTGGTTATAAGTCTTTTTATATCCTAAAAAAAAGTAAAAACCGGTTTACGCAAATAGATCCTGGAAAACTTTAAACTGAAAATAGAAAGCTATATGCAAAAGTCTGAACTAAGATAAAGTAGAAATAGCTGTACAGAAAGATTTATATAAAAGTAAAATACATACGTCCGTACAATTTTATACAGCACTCTTTTGTTCACAAGGATATCAGAAAATATAACATGAGATAAATAACGAAAGAAAAGCTAAAAGAAAATTAGAAGAAATCGGTTAAAAATTCTTCTATAATTCATTTAAGGTTTACTGTTATAAAACCGTATAAATATTAATATTTCTTATCTAATTATATAATCTACTAAATTAATACAAAAAAAATCAGGATAGAAATTTCTATCCTGATAGTATGGAAGTTTAGTATAATCTAATTAAGAATACATCTTTTCTCTTAATTCTTTGATCTTTTTATCTGCAAGATATTCGTCGTAAGTAGTTTCTCTGTCGATAATTCCTTTCGGAGTCAATTCTACGATTCTATTACATACTGTTTGAAGCATTTCGTGGTCATGAGAGGATAACAGTAAGTTTCCTTTAAAGTTTGACAATGAGTTGTTCAAAGTAGTGATACTCTCAAGATCTAAATGGTTGGTTGGTTCATCTAGTAGCAATACGTTAGCTTTCTGAAGCATCATTCTGCTAAACATACATCTCATTTTTTCACCTCCGGAAAGTACTTTACAAGACTTTAAAGCTTCATCACCTGAGAATAGCATTCTTCCTAAGAAACCTCTCATAAATTCTTCGTGACGCTCTTCATCATTTTTGGTAAATTGTCTTAACCAATCAACCAAATTAATGTCTTCCTGAAAGAAAGAAGTGTTGTCCAAAGGCATGTGAGATTGGTTGGTCGTAACTCCCCAAGCCACATTTCCTTTATCAGCTTTAGTATTTCCTGCTAAAATTTCAAAAAATTCTGTAATTGCCAGAGAGTTTTTAGAAATGATGGCAACTTTATCTCCTTTTTTAAGATTTAAATCTATATTTGAGAACAATAATTCTCCGTCTTTTGTTTTTTCTAGCCCTTTAACATCTAAAATCTGATCTCCAACTTCTCTTTCCATTTCAAAAATGATTGCAGGGTATCTTCTTGAAGAAGGTTTAATATCATCAATGTTCAATTTGTCGATCATTTTCTTTCTTGCAGTAGCCTGTTTAGCTTTTGCAACATTTGAACTGAATCTTGCGATGAAATCCTGAAGTTCTTTTTTCTTTTCTTCAGCTTTTTTGTTCGCCTGAGCTCTTTGTCTTGTTGCTAACTGCGAAGCTTGATACCAAAAAGAGTAGTTACCTGTGTATAAATTCAATTTAGCATAATCTAAATCTCCGATGTGCGTACAAACCGTATCTAAAAAGTGACGGTCGTGAGAAACGACAATCACAGTATTTTCATAATCAGCTAAGAAATCTTCTAACCAGGCGATCGTATCAATATCAAGGTCATTGGTAGGTTCATCCAAGATCAATACATCAGGATTTCCGAAAAGAGCCTGAGCCAATAGAACTTTTACTTTGTCCTGATTCTCTAGTTCGCTCATCATCTGCCAGTGCATACTATCTTTAATTCCTACATTAGAAAGCATAGTCTGTGCATCAGATTCTGAGTTCCAACCACCCATTTCGTCATAGACAACGCCTAGTTCACCTGCTTTTATTCCGTCTTCATCAGAGAAATCTTCTTTGGCGTACAAAGCGTCCATCTCTTCTTTTATCTCAAATAATTTTTTATTTCCTCTTAAAACAGCTTCTAAAACAGTAAATTGATCATATGCAAAGTGATCCTGCTCCAAGACTGACATTCTTTTCCCTGGTTCCAGAGAAACGTGTCCTGTGGTTGGATCTTGTTTTCCGGTAAGTATTTTAAGGAATGTTGACTTTCCTGCTCCATTTGCCCCGATGATACCGTAGCAGTTTCCTTTTGTAAACATGATGTTTACTTCGTCAAAAAGAACTCTCTTCCCAAATTGTAAAGATAAGTTTGATACTGTTAACATATTGTTTGTAAATTTGGCGCAAAATTACGAAAAGAAATCGGGTAATTATAATATTGTAATACCCAAGTTTTTGCTGAATGTAATTTTGTATATTACATGAATGAAAATTTAGATCATGAAGATTGAAAAAACTGTTAAAATTTTAAATAAAAGGGCGCGTTTTGAGTATGAATTTATTGAAGAATTGGAAGCTGGAATGGTGCTCACCGGAACAGAAATAAAATCATTACGCTCATCCAAAGCATCAATCACGGATGCCTTCTGCCAGTTCATTGACGGAGAATTGTACATTATTAATATGATGATTGATGAGTATAAATTAGGCACGTTTTATAACCACAAGACGAAAAGGGAACGAAAATTGCTGTTGCACAAAAGAGAATTGTTAAAATTCGAAAAAAAACTCAAAGATGCAGGAAATACAATAATCCCTTTAAAATTATATATCAACGACAGTGGCAAGGCTAAAGTACTGATAGCGTTGGGAAGAGGAAAAAAGCTTTTTGATAAAAGAGAAGCAATAAAAGACAGAGAAAATAAACGCAACCTCGATAGAATATTAAAGAAAAGTTAAAAATCATCCTGAAAACTTTGTTTATAAAGAAAAATTATATTTATTTTGCAATATCAATTATTTAATCATTTAATTCTATGAAAAATCTAAAATTAGGAATTTCAGCATTGGCGCTTACTGTTGCCTCTACTGTGTTCGCTCAGACTACCAATAATCCGTGGTTGATCGGAGTTGGTGCTCATGCAGAGAACCATAAAGCACAGGCAGGTAACTTCAGTAACACGTTTTCTGCTACAAATTTGACGAAGAATATGTTCAACGTGAACAACTTCTCAATCACTCCACCCTTGTCTAAACTGACTGTTGCTAGAAACATCGGTAAAGGTTTGGTAATTGACTGGCAAACTACAGTTGGAAACGTTGAAAACCAAAGATTCAACATGGGTAAAGAATTCATGTTAATGACTGGTCTTGGTTTCCAAGCTAAAGCTGCAGGTCTTATCTGGAATGAAGAGTCTTGGTTTGATCCATATTTAAGAGTAGGTGCTAACTACCTTAGACATGATTATACTGCTCTTACTTTCCCTAGAACTGACTGGACAGGAGAAAGTGTTAATAACGGTGAAAACGGTAACGAAAATGGTAAAGCTAACTTCTTTACAGTTGCTGCTGGAGCTGGTGCTAACTTCTGGTTAACTAAGAACTTCGGTCTTGGTATACAAGGAGATTACGTTTCAACTCCTGGCGATAAGTCTACAGTTGCTAACTTTTGGCAAGCTTCTGCTTCTTTGAACTTTAGATTCGGAAACAGAGATAGAGATAAAGATGGTATCTTAGATAAAGACGATTTATGTCCTGATACACCAGGTTTACCAGAATTCCAAGGATGTCCTGATACTGACGGAGATGGAGTTCCAGATAAAGACGATCAGTGTCCAGATGTTGCTGGTCCGGTTGAAAACAACGGTTGTCCTTGGCCAGATACTGATGGAGATGGTATTATCGACAAAGATGATGCTTGTCCTACAGTTGCAGGTCCTGCAGAAAACAATGGTTGTCCTTGGCCAGATACAGACGGTGACGGTATCTTAGACAAAGATGATGCTTGTCCTACTGTTCCAGGTCTTCCAGAAATACAACGGATGTCCTAAACCAAGAGAAGTTACCAGAACAGAAATTGAAAACGAGGTTAGAAGCGTATATTTCGACTTCAATAAAGCTACAATTAAAGCTGAATCTGCGCCTGCTTTGGATAAAGCTGCTGATATCATCAAAAAAGATGGAGGTAACTATGTGCTTGAAGGTAGAACTGATGCTAAAGGTGCTGAAGCATACAACTTGAAGTTATCTAGAGAAAGAGCCGCTGCGGTAGTTGCTGCTTTAGATGCAAGAGGTGTAGATGCTAATGCTCTAAAATCAGTTGGTGTAGGTGAAGCCAAAGCTACAGTCTCTGATAAAGCTACTGACGCTGAAAGACAAGTAGACAGAAAAGTAGTTGTAAGAGCTGTTGAAGATGCTGCTGAGTGGAATGCAATCCAAAAAAGAGATTACGAAGATGCTCCAGTGAAAAAAGCTCCAGCTAAGAAAAAAGCTCCAGCTAAAAAAAGAAAATAATTAATTTTTCTAAATAATAAATACCTCCAGATTTTTCTGGGGTATTTTTTTTGTTGTTGATTTTGAGTAATTTTGTGAAAATTTAAAATATAAAATGGGAAGAGCATTTGAATATAGAAAAGCTTCGAAAATGGCACGTTGGGATAAAATGGCCAAAACTTTTTCTAAAATAGGTAAAGATATTGCCTTAGCAGTAAAAGCCGGTGGTCCTGATCCGGAAGCTAATCCTGCATTGAGAAGATGCATCCAGAATGCTAAAGGTGCAAATATGCCTAAAGATAATGTAGAAAGAGCCATCAAAAAAGCAAGTGGTGCAGATGCAGAAAACTATGAGGAAATCAACTATGAAGGATACGGACAAGGCGGTGTAGCATTTTTTGTAGAATGTACTACCAACAACACCACGAGAACCGTTGCCAACGTAAGAGCTATCTTCAATAAATTTGACGGTAACTTAGGTAAGAATGGTGAATTAGCCTTCATCTTCGACAGAAAAGGAATTTTCAGTATTGATATGACTCAAATCAAAATGGATTGGGATGACTTCGAAATGGAAATGATCGACGGTGGTGCAGAAGATATCGATAAAGATGAAGAAGAAGTTATGATTACTACAGCATTTGAAGATTTTGGATCTTTATCTCATAAATTAGATGAATTAGGAATCGAGGTAAAAAGTGCAGAACTACAGAGAATTCCAAACATAATCAAAGAAGTTACAGAAGAGCAGTTTAAAGCAAACATGAAAATGCTTGACCGTTTTGAGGAAGATGATGATGTGCAGAATGTGTATCACAACATGGAAATAACAGATGCACTGTTAGAATCATTATAAAAAATAATATAGCATTCATATACAATTCATTTTCATGTAGTTTCTTTGCATAAAATCATGTGAACTGAGAATTCCTGATAAGTAATCAGAATTGGAAGATTTATTGGGTTAAAAAGCAATCTGTAAATGAAAAGAAACGTTGAATTGGTTGTCATTTCGGATGTACATTTGGGAACTTACGGATGTAAGGCTAAAGAATTGTTGAGATATTTAAATTCTATTCAACCGAAAACATTGGTTTTAAATGGTGATATTATTGATATCTGGCAATTTAAAAAGTCTTACTTCCCTAAGCCTCATCTAAAGGTCATCAAAAAAATTATTTCATTTGCCACAAAAACCACCGATGTTTACTACATCACAGGCAATCACGATGAAATGTTCAGAAAATTTACCGATTTTGAATTAGGTAAATTAAAAGTAATCAATAAACTTTGTGTAACGTTGAACGGAAAGAAAACCTGGATTTTCCACGGTGATGTTTTCGATGCCTCTGTTCAGCATTCAAAATGGATTGCAAAATTAGGTGGAAAAGGCTACGATCTTTTGATTGTGATCAATAATGTTGTGAATTGGTTTTTAGATAAAATGGGTAAAGAAAAATATTCATTTTCAAAAAAAATTAAAAATAACGTCAAGAAAGCTGTAAAATATATTGGTGATTTTGAATTGACAGCTTCTGAACTAGCCATTGATAACGGATACGACTTCGTGATTTGCGGTCATATTCATCAGCCACAAATTCGTGAAGTGGTTACTAAAAAAGGTTCTTGTACATATTTAAATTCCGGTGACTGGATTGAAAACCTCTCTGCTTTAGAATATAACAATGGCGAATGGAAAATCTTTCATTACGAAGAACATCAGCATTTATTAAAAGATGATGAGACGGAAGAAATTCAGGATATGAATAATTCTGAACTTCTTAAAATAGTAACCCAATTTTCGTAACATGAAGATATTATATGCTTTTCAGGGAACAGGAAACGGTCACGTTGCGAGAGCACAGGAGATTATTCCTATCCTAAAAAAATATGCTTCTGTTGATACGCTCATCAGTGGTCATCAATCCCAGTTACAGACCGATTTTCCAATAGATTTTAAACATCGGGGTGTTTCTCTTCTCTATAATAAAACAGGAGGAATTTCGTACAAAAAAATTCTTTTTAAAAATAATTTTCTGGAAGCGATCAATACCATCCGGCAAATTGAGCTGAATCATTATGATCTAATTATTAATGATTACGAACCTTTGACAGCCTGGGCTTGCAAGCTGAGAAATTTAAGAATGCTTGAACTAAGTCATCAAGCTTCCATGAGTTTTAAAGAAACGCCGAAACCAGCCAGGAAAAGTTTTTTGGGAGAATCTGTACTGGAACATTATTGTCCAAGTAAAGATAAGATTGGTTTTCATTTTGAAAATTATCATCCTAAAATCAAAAAACCGGTCATAAGAAGAAAAATCAGAAACCTGAACCCAACAAAAAAAGGATTTTATGTGGTTTATCTTCCCAGTTTTTCAGATGAAAATATCACGAAAGCTCTGGGTCAGATTCCTGTTGAATGGAAAGTTTTTTCAAAGTATACTCATCTTCACAGTCAGACAGGCAATGTTGAAATTTATCCGATTGATGAGACTCATTTCTTAGAGTGTTTTGAAAACTGTGATGGTATTTTGTGTAACGCAGGATTTGAGGGACCGTCAGAAGCACTTTTTCTGGATAAAAAATTGTTCGTCATTCCAATTCATAATCAATACGAGCAAGAGTGTAATGCCTGCGCTTTAGATAAAATAGGAATTCCCAATTCTAAAATTCTTGATGTTGAAGAAATTAGAAATTGGGTACATTCTGATATTCATTTTAAAGTAAATTATCCTGATGATATTGAAGATATTATCTTAAATGAAGTTTTAACGTTCAAGTAAAATATCTTCCACATTACTCATTCTTCTCATCACCGATCTTGCGTATGAACAGTGTGGATAGACGTTCCATTTATTTTCTCTTGCAAATTTGATGGCTTCTTCAACCAGATATTTTCCCATTCCGCGACCTTCAAATTCAGGATGAACGAGTACAAATGAAATAATCAGTTTATTATCAGCCGGGAAGATGGTGTAAGTAAGTCTTCCGACTTCTTTTATTTCGTTGTTCATGGTAATGACACCACCATTTCCTGATTTATTATTTTCGAGCTTCATATGTATGTTCTTTATTGTTTAATGTTATCGAATCTAACGAATGAAAGTAATTTCAAAAGTTTGATCTGAAAGACAGATACAAATTCTACACCGAAAGACATTATTAATTCACAATTCAATTTTTGAAGCAAAAATTGACCAAACATATTGAATTATTCTTTTCCTGTATAATAATTGTAATCTTTGATAATAACGCCGATGAACTGTCTTTCTGTCATTTTTGTCGGGTCAACTTCTAGTTTTAGAATGCCTTTTATTTTGTCTGAAAGTTTGCTGATGATTTGTCGGTCATCTATTTTTAAAGCTTTCAGATAATTATCTTTAATGATTCTCATGTCGTTATCGCTCAAACCAATCACCTGTGGAAAAGTTGGAACATAATCAGTACGTAGATTTTCTAATATAGTATGAGAAATATTGATATTGTTTTTAAGTGAGATTACTGCAGTTCCGGCTGCAATGTCTCCAAAACGCTGGTTGTTTTTTGTGATAATCATCGTGATAAATCCTACAATAAAAAAAGAAACATCAATCACTCTGAAAACCCATCGAATCAGATAATCACCAAAACTTGCCTGATAACCGTCAATTTTCACCACACGAATTTTCATTACTTTTTTGCCAACAGTTTGTCCGTCCATCAAGCTTTCTAAAACAAGCGGATAAATAACGGTAGGGAAAAGAAGAATACTGTAAACAGCGCCTACAGACCATTGGTCTAGCCCATTCAAAATATATCCCAAATCAAAAACACTGAAAAAAACATAAAGAATAAAGATACCATAGGCAATTTTGATTGTAGAATCGATGAGAAATGCAAGAATCCTTTCACCAACACTTGATATGTTAAAGTTAATATTTACATTTTGTGAGGTATTAATCGCAATTTGAGACATAATTTTTATTATTTTAGCCTTACAATTATGAGAGAAGTTTTTTTTATTAAACAAAATAAAGAAAAATGGTTGGGAATCGAACAGGTTATTCAAGGGAAAATCAAAAAAAATCCTGATGACCTGTCTTCGTTGTACATTAATCTGATTAATGACCTTTCTTTTGCCCAGACGTATTACCCGAAAAGTAATACGACGGTTTATCTTAACCATCTTTCATCTCAGATTTTTCAGAAAATTTACAAGACCAAAAGAGTGGAAGAAAACAGAATGCTGTATTTCTTCAGAACAGAAGTTCCGCTTCTGGTTTATCAGTACAGAAGATATTTAATGTACGCTTTTGTGTTTTTTATTCTCTTCACTTCGATGGGTGTTTTGTCGGCAGTTTACGATAAAGATTTCGCCAAAATTATTTTGGGTGAAAGTTATGTAAATACCACCATCGAAAATATTAAAGCAGGAAATGCGGTCGGTGTTTACCAAAGCGGCTCAACTTGGGGAAGCACAATAGGCATTACTTTAAACAATATTGGAGTAGGTGCGAAAATGTATTTGTACGGAATTTTCGGTGGAATCGGTTCATTGTATGTGCTGTTATCAAATTCTGTGATGTTGGGCTCGTTTCAGTATTTTTTCTATGATTACGGAGCATTGAAAGACAGCGCAAGAGGAATCTGGCTACACGGGGTTTTTGAAATCTTCGCAATGGTTATCGAAGCCATGTGCGGATTGGTTTTGGGAACATCCATACTTTTCCCAAAGACATTGTCTAGATTTGAATCTTTAAAAATCGGATTGAAAGATTCGTTTAAAATATTTTTAAGCACCATTCCATTCACGATTTGTGCAGGAATCATTGAAGGTTACGTAACAAGACATGCCTTAAAAATGCCGGAATTTTTAAATCTGATCATCATCTTCGGATGTTTAGCCATCATAGGATTTTACTATTTTGTGTATCCTTTTATTGTCAATAAAAAACATAATAACGCAATTAAAAATACCCATGATGCAGTTTTATAAAAATAGAGATTTTGGAGCTTTCATCAGTGATAGTTTTGGATTTTTCAAATTATACGGGAAGAATTATTTTAAAAATTATATCCTTCTGAACGGGCTTTTGCTCATTCTGTTGGTCGTTGTTGTCATATTTGGATACAGAGAGTTTTTGACGCAGATTTTTGGGTCAAATATAAATGGGGACAGCTCTTATCTTGAAAACTATTTTGAAGACAATCTAGGAATGTTTATCATGATCGGTGTGATAACGTTTGTGCTTTTTTCTGTTTTAATGATTGTCAATTATCTCTATCCTGTATTTTATCTGAAAAGACTGGCAAAAGGAGAAAATAAAATCAAAATGGATGATATTTTGAATGACTTTAAGGACAATGCCGGACGAATTGGAATACTTTGTCTCGGAATGATTTTTATCGTGACCCCATTGTCATTTATTTTGATGGGAGTTTCTTATGCAATGATACTCATCATTATTGGGCTGCCTTTGGTTTTGTTTGTTTTTCCAACGGTTTTTAATGTCATAATGTTTTTGATGCATGATTATTTCAACAGCCAAAAAGGATTTTTTGAAAGCTTAAGTTTTTCTATCAGATCTCAGTTTTCTTATCCAAATGGCAGAGAAAAGTCTCCTTACTGGAAATATTGGGGTTCAACGACGGTAATTTCAATTATTTTGTATGTGATTACCACTATTTTCACAATGATTCCTTTGATTATATTTTTTGGAACGATGCTTACTACCGAACCTGATGCTAATTTTGAACAAAATCCGTTCTCAGGAACAATGGGAATATTATTCTTTGTGACATATGGATTTTCACTGTTGATTTCATTTTTCCTTTCAAATTTATTGTATATAAATTCAGGTTTGATGTATTATGACAGCAGAAGAGACCTTCATCAGCAGGTAGAATTAGCAGAAATAGATACGATAGGAATCAATGAATAAAATCTTTTTCTTTATATTTTTTCTTTTATATTTTGGGTTTTTAAATGCTCAGGAAGTAGATAGCACGGCTGTTTATGATGATTACTACAAAGAATCTTATGAGGATTCTTTGATTACGGGACATTATAAAAATATGTATCCTGCAGATTCTGTTTTGCTTAAAAATCCTGTTTCTGAAAACACAGTCTATCCTAAAGATTTTAAAGCAAACATCAAGTCAAGATATAAAGGTGAAGAGTTTGACTATTCGACTTCAAAACCCAGAGAATCATTTTGGGATAAGTTGATGAAGAAAGTTTTAAAGATTATTCAGAGTATTTTTGGAGAAACGAGTTTAGAAAGTTCAGCTCAGATTACAACATTGCTCGTGCGTATTTTTGCGATTATTCTGGTAGGATTTCTACTGTATTTCATTGTTAAATTTATCATCGGGAAGAATGGAAATTTCATTTTCGGAAAGAAAAATAAGAAAGTCATCATCAATGATGAAGAACTTCATGAGAACATCCACGAAATTAATTTCCCTGAAAGTATTGCTACTTTCGAACGTACAAAAGATTACCGTTCTGCAGTACGCTACCAGTTTTTGTTTGTCCTGAAAAAACTCAGCGACAAAAAACTCATTCTCTGGAATCCTGAAAAAACCAATAAAGATTATGTGGCAGAATTGAAGGTTCCGACTTTCAAAAAAGAATTTTCAAATCTTTCTTATATTTTCGATTATGTTTGGTACGGAGAGTTCAGTATTGATGAGCAGAGTTATGAGAAATTTAAAGAGCAATATCAGTCATTCAAACCATAATTAAAAGCTAAAAATGAATAAAACTTTCAGAATATATGCTATTATTTTTATCATTATCATGGTGATTTTGGCATTGTTTGAAGTTAACAAAAAAGAAGCTGTAGACTGGCGTAAGAATTTTGATGTCAATGAAAAATCACCTTTCGGATTATTTGTGTTTAATCAGGAAGTGAAAGATTTATTTAAAAGTAATCTGAAAAAAATCGAGGTTACGGCTTACGATTATTACAGCCAAAATAAGAAGAAACCTCATAATATTCTTGTCATAGAAAGTGATATTGATATCCAATCCTGGAAGAAAATTCTTAATGAAGTTTCGAATGGCTCTGATGCGATGTTTATTATGAGTAAAATGCCGAAAGAGATCTCAGACACGATTGGCTTTTATGATTCACAAATTTCATTTGAAGATAAAAATGTTCTGAAACTGACTGATAAAAAATATCAAAACGATTTCATAAAACTTGATAAATTCCCTTCTGGACGTGGTTTTTCCTATATCAAACCGAACGTTCAGGCATTGGGAAAAACTGTTGAAGATGAAAATACAGATCAGGTTAATTTCATCGAAACAAAATTTGGAAAAGGTACTATCTATGCACATTGTGAACCTCTTTTCCTTACCAATTATTATCTTCTGCAGTCTGGAAACACAAAATATACTCAGGATGTTTTTTCTTATCTTGATGATAAAGAAACGCTTTGGTTTGTGGAAGCAAATACCAAAGAGTCTCAATTTTTTATGCGGTTTATTTTAGGAAATCCTGCCTTGAAATATGCTTGGTGGCTTTTATTAGCAGGTTTGGTTTTATTTATCTTTTTTAATGCTAAAAGAAAACAGCGCATCGTTCCGATTATTGAACCATTGAAAAATACATCTGTAGATTTTGTAAAAAGTATTGGGAACCTTTATCTGCAGGAAGGGGATTTTCATGATATGATGGCGAAAAAATCTCAGTATTTTCTCAATAAAGTAAGACTTGATCTTTTAATTGATACCCAAAACTTAGATGAAGAATTTCCAAAAAAACTCCAGCTAAAAACCGGAAAAAGTATTGAAATTATTAATGAAGCTGTAGTTTTAATTAAAAAATCTCAGGATCCTTACGCAAGTGTGATGAAGGAAGATTTGGCCAGAATGAATAAACTTTTGGATGAAATTTTACGATAAAATTGAAGAGGAGAGCTCCGTAGGAGCGACATGTTTGTAAATAAAATTGATAATAATAAATTGGACTCCGAAGGAGTGAAACAGATATGGCAAATACTTATATTCAGATTTACATTCAATTTATCTTCGCTGTAAAGGGGAGACAAAATCTGATTGCGCCTGAAAAAAGAGAAGTTTTGCAAAGATATATTTCTGGAATTATTAAGAATAGTAATCAAAAGTTATTGGCTGTTTATGCTAATCCCGACCATATTCATCTTCTTGTAGGCTTTAATAGTTTGAATCTCAAAATTTCAGATTTTGTTCGTGATATTAAAGCAAATTCTTCAAAATTCATGAATGAAGAAAAATGGTTAAATGGAAAATTTAATTGGCAAGAAGGTTACGGTGCATTTTCTTATTCAAAAAGTCAGATTGATAAAGTTGTTAATTACATTCTTAATCAGGAAGAACATCATAAAAAGAAAAATTTCCAGGAAGAATATCTTGAAATTTTAAATAAATTTGAAATACAATACGATGAAAAATACATGTTTGAATTTTATGATGATTAAGTGTCGTTTCTACGGAGCCATGCATCATATACTCAACGATAAACTACAAACATTTCGCTCCTACGGAGCTCATTAAATTAAATAAACAATGGAAAACCAGGAAAACCAAAATACAGAACTGCAAAATTCTATCAATTTAGATAAAAACGAAAGTCAATTTGCGTCAAGAATTGACATGATGGAACTTCGTACTAGTTTAGAAAAAGTAAAATTAGAAATTGCAAAAGTAATCGTAGGTCAGCATGATATGATAGAGCATCTTTTGGCGGCGTTGTTATCAAATGGTCACGTTTTGATAGAAGGTGTACCGGGAGTTGCGAAAACGATTACAGCAAAACTTTTAGCAAAAACAATTGATGTAGATTTTAGCAGAATACAATTTACTCCGGATCTGATGCCTTCAGATATTTTGGGAACCTCAATTTTCAGTATGAAAAATTCTGAATTTGAGTTTAAAAAAGGTCCTATTTTCTCAAATTTTATTTTGATTGATGAGATCAACCGTTCGCCTGCTAAAACACAATCTGCTCTGTTTGAAGTGATGGAAGAAAGGCAAATAACGATGGACGGAACACAATACGAAATGGAAGCCCCGTTTTTAGTGGTGGCAACCCAAAACCCGATCGAGCATGAAGGAACTTACAGACTTCCGGAAGCACAGCTTGACCGTTTCTTGTTTAAAATAAATGTTGGATATCCTGATCTTGAACAGGAAATTTCCATTATCAAAAACCAACACGAAAGCAGACACGAAGATAAAACAGAGGTCGTACAGCCTGTTATTAGTGCGCAGCAATTGGGTAACTATCAAAAACTGGTTAAAGAAATCATCGTTGAATCTCAACTGATAGAATACATCGCAAAAATCATTATCAATACAAGAGAAAATCAATTCTTATATTTAGGAGCTTCACCAAGAGCTAGTTTAGCTTTGTTGACAGCTTCAAAAGCCTTTGCTGCATTACGAGGAAGAGATTTTGTCACTCCTGAAGATATCAAGGAAGCCAGTTATGCCGTATTGAGACATAGAGTAATCGTTTCTCCGGAAAGAGAAATGGAAGGATTGACGGCTGATGAAATTATCCGTCAGATTTTGGAAGGAATCGAAATCCCAAGATAAGAATCATCAATAATTGAGATTTAATTTTCTACAGCTTTTAACTGAAATAAATGAAAAACCTATTCATCAACAACCGCTTTTTTTTCACGCTCATCGGAGTGGGGATTCTGTATGTTTTTGCGTTTTTCTTTCCGTTTTTAATGATTGTAGCGCATGTCGTTTTATTGTTGGTTTTTCTTACTGCGATGGTCGATTGTCTGCTTTTATTCAGAGAAAAAGACGGGATTTTAGCACAGAGAATTTTGCCCGAAAAATTATCAAACGGCGATGAAAATGCAGTAAAAGTTGATATAAAAAATAATTACAGTTTTAAAATTAATACAAAAATCATTGATGAAATTCCGTTTCAGTTTCAGAAGAGAGATTTTTTAATTGAAAAACAAATTGCATCCGGTAAAAACACTTTATTTCAATATATTCTTGAGCCGAAAGAAAGAGGAGAATATAGTTTCGGAGCTTTAAATGTCTTTGTGTCATCGCCATTAGGTTTTATTTCTAAAAGATTTACCTTTCAGAAGAATGCAATGCTTCCTGCTTATCCGTCATTTGTTCATCTTAGAAAATATGAATTGATGGCGTTGCAAAACGAATTTTTACTCGGAGGAATCAAAAAAATCAGAAAACTCGGTCATACGATGGAGTTTGAGCAGATTAAAGAATATGTTCCCGGAGACGATGTAAGAACCATCAATTGGAAAGCAACCTCAAAAACCAATCGATTGATGGTCAATCAGTTTCAGGATGAAAAATCGCAGCGTATTTTTATGCTGATTGATAAGGGGAGAACCATGAAGATGCCATTCAAAGGTTTAAGTCTTCTTGATTATTCTATTAATGCGAGTATGGCGTTGTCCCACATTATTCTTAAAAAAGGCGACCGGGCCGGAATGATGACATTTTCCAAAAAAACGGAAAATAAAGTTGCTGCAGATAATAAATCTGGTCAGTTAAGAAGGATTTCAGAAGCGCTTTATAATATTAAAACAGATTTCTTTGAAAGTGATTTTAATAGATTATATCAGGATGTAAAATATTCTGTGAATCAAAGAAGTTTGGTTTTACTTTTTACCAATTTTGAAACGTTGGACGCTTTAAACCGGCAGATGAAATACCTTCGTGGAATCGCCAAAAACCATTTACTGGTGGTGGTTTTCTTTAAAAATTCAGAACTTCAGTCTTTACTTCACAAAAATCCTGAAAGTATGCAGGAGATTTACGATGAAGTGATTGCAGAAAAATTTGAATTCGAAAAAAAATTGATCATTCAGGAATTAAGAAAATACGGAATTTATTCTGTTTACACACTTCCGGAAAATCTGAATGTGGAAGTTATTAATAAATATCTTGAAATTAAGGCAAGAGGAATTTTATAATTTCGAATAAGCAATAAGCAATAAGCAATAAGCAATAAGCAATAAGCAATAAGCAATAAGCAAAATGAAAATAACATTAAACCGAATAAACGACGACTTTTTATTTGAATGTACCAACGCACAGGGAAATTCAATTCTTTTAGACAACACTTCACAACCTGGTGCAAAAGGAGTTTCCCCAATGGAAAGCGTACTGATGGCAGTTGCAGGATGCAGCGGAATCGACGTAGTTTCAATCTTAAAAAAACAAAGACAGGAAATTACAGATTTTAAAGCTGAAGTGGAAGGTGAAAGAATTCCTGTGGAAGATGCAAAACCTTTTAAATCAATTATGGTTAAATTCTTTTTAGAAGGTACAATTGATCCTAAAAAAGCATTAAAAGCTTCAGAATTATCATTCGAAAAATACTGTTCGGTTTCAAAAACTTTAGAACCTAATGTTGAAATCGGTTATGAAGTGTATGTAAACGGAGAGAAAGTAGGTGAATAAATAGAGTGGGAGAGTTTGAGTAGGAAAAAATAAAAGCATATAACTCATAAATTCTCCAACACTAAAACTCCCCTACCCAATTACGCTAATCTAGGTTTAAGTAATTTAGCGACAGTAGCTGTCCAGCCTGTCTGATGAGATGCTCCTACACCACGACCGTTATCTCCGTGGAAATATTCAAAGAATGTGATGTAATCTTTGAAATTTGGATCATAGTTAAATTTATAATTTCCTCCGTTGAAAGCTCTTTGTCCACTCTCATCTTTTAAAAATATAGAGCAGAGTCTGTTGCTGATATTGTGGGCAACTTCATCCAGATTTTTCTGTTCACCACTTCCTGTCGGAAATTCAATTTTCAAGCTGTTTCCGTAATAAAAATGAAAACGCTGAAGACTTTCTACAATCAGGAAGTTAATCGGAAACCAAATAGGACCTCTCCAGTTGCTGTTTCCTCCGAACATTCGGCTATCGCTTTCTGCAGGAGTATAATACACTACATTCTTATTACCGTGAACGGTAAACACAAAAGGATTGGCTTCATAAACCTTTGACATCGCACGGATTCCGTAGTCGCTTAGAAATTCTTTCTCGTCCACCATTCTTGATAAAACTTTTTTCAGTCTTGTACGACGAAGAATACTCATCAGGTGTTTTCTGCCGCTACCTTCTTCGTCCCAATGAGAAACCAGATTGGCAAGTTCAGGTTTGTTTTTAAGAACCCAATCCATTCTTGCTTTGAAATTAGGCATTTTATCCAAAAGATGATGATCAATAATTTCCACGGCAAACAATGGGATCAACCCTACAATACTTCTCAATCTTAGGGTAACACTTTCACCATTTCCAAGCTGAAGTACATCATAGAAGAATCCGTCTTCTTCGTTCCAAAGACCTTCCTTGTCTTCACCCATATTTTCCATGGCTTCTGCGATGTAGAGATAATGCTCAAAGAATTTAATTGCCATATCTTCATAAACTTGGTAATACTGAGCTAGTTCCATGGCAATACGCATCATGTTTAGTGCATACATCGCCATCCAACTCGTTCCGTCAGCTTGTTCAAGATGCTCACCATCTTTTAATTCCATGTTTCGGTCAAAAGCTCCGATATTATCAAGTCCCAAGAATCCGCCGCCAAAAATATTTTTGCCGTTTTTATCTTTTCGGTTTACCCACCATGTAAAATTTAAAAGAAGTTTTTGAAAAACTTTTTCTAAAAATAAAAGATCAGGCTTACCATTACTTTTTTCATCGATTTTAAAAACCCTGAAACAAGACCAAGCGTGCACAGGCGGATTTACATCACTTAAATTCCATTCATAAGCAGGCATTTGTCCGTTGGGATGCATGTACCATTCTTTGGTTAAGAGAAGGAGCTGATTTTTAGCAAAATCGCCGTCAATAATTGCGTACGGAACACAGTGAAATGCCAAATCCCAAGTCGCATACCAAGGATATTCCCACTTATCCGGCATGGAGATAATATCTTTATTGTGAAGATGTTCCCATTCGGTATTTCTCACATAATGATTAAAATCTCTTGGTGCTTCATGATTAGGATCTCCTTTTAGCCATTTTCCTACGTTATAATGGTAAAATTGTTTGTTCCAGAGAAGCCCGGCAAAAGCCTGTCTCTGCACATTTCTTTCATCTTCATTGGGAATATCCTGCTGAATCTCTTCATAAAATTCGTTCGCTTCAGAGATTCTTGCATTGAATATATTTTCAAAATCATAAAATGCATCATCCATTTCATGTGGTGCAAGTCTGAATTCAAAAATTTCACATTCTCCGGCTTTTACTTCCGCCTCAGCAATAAACGAAGCTTTTGAACCTTTTTTTTCCGGATTAATGGTGTTTTTCTGATGAACGACAAAATTGTTGATGCCATCTTTGTAGAATGTATTATCAATTTCCGGGCATCCGTAAAGTTTAGGAGTATTGGTTTCATTATCACAAAAAACGCTCTGTGCATTTTTATTTTTCGAATAAAACTTTTTTAACGAAACGCTGTCGTGATTAATGTTGATGCATCCATCATGAGAATCTTCCAGCTGTCCTTGGTATTCATTATATCCCCATTTCCAATTATTTCGATACCATGCGGTCGGAATCACTACTATAGGTGCATCCTGCCGACTTCGGTTACAAACGGTAATTCTCACCAAGATATCATCAATATTCCCTTTGCAGTATTCAATAAAAATATCGAAATATTCATCTTTATCGAAAATACCGGTGTCGATGATTTCATATTCCTGCTCTTTTTTGGTTCGTTTACCATTTTCTGAAACTAAATCTTCGTAGGGAAATTTATTGATAGGATATTTGTACACCATTTTCATATAACTATGAGTAGGTGTATTGTCTAAGTAATAGAAAATTTCTTTGATGTCTTCCCCGTGATTTCCCTGCGGATTGCTCAATCCGAAAAACCGTTCTTTTACTCTTTCATCGTTTTTATTCCAAAATGAAAGTGCAAAGCAAAAAAGCTGCTTGGTATCTGAGATTCCTGCGATACCTTCTTCACCCCAACGATATGCATAACTTTCAGCATTGTTATGATTGGCAAAATGCCACGCATCACCGTTTGGGCTGTAGTCTTCACGTACATTTCCCCACTGTCGGTTGCTTACGTAAGGTCCCCAGTTTAACCAGTTTTTATCTTTTAGTCTTTGCTTCTCGACACTCATATCACATCATTTTTCATTGCTAAGGTAGATTTTTTGGTAAAAAAAACCAATTTTTTTAAGCTTAATAATTCTTAACATGCTTCTGAAACGCTTTCAGATAAAGGATTTTTAACGAAAAATAATTTTTATTTAATTTTTTAAGAGAAATGTATTATCTTTGCACCATTCGTTCATTTACATATTGAAAATGTTATCAAGAAAGGTTGAGGGATAGACCCTGTGAAACCTTAGCAACCCTTTGCGCAAGCGAAGAAGGTGCTACGTTCTACCAAATAAAATTTTATTTTGGACAGATAACTTACTGAAGTTCTTTTTCAGCCATTTCCCTTGGCATTTTCAAATTTATTTTAATAATATAAAATTGAAAACAGAACTGCAACATATTAATTTTTTGTACCGAACCGATTCCCACAAGGAATATCAAATCCCATTAAGCTATCAGCTTTTTGGAAGAGACTTGTTTTCTGCACCCATTATTTTGGTCAATCATGCTTTAACCGGAAATTCAAATGTTTCGGGAGAGACAGGTTGGTGGAAGAATTTGATTGGGGAAAACCAGGCAACTGATACAAACAAATTTACGGTTCTCTGTTTTAATATTCCAGGAAATGGGTATGATGATTTTTTTATCGACGAATATTCAGAGTTTACATCTTCAGATATAGCGAATATTTTTCTGAAAGGTCTTGAAACTTTGAATATTAAAAACTTATATGCCATTATCGGAGGCTCGCTCGGGGGCGGAATTGGTTGGGAAATGCTTGCTAAAAAACAAGATTTAGCAGAGCTTTTTATCCCGATTGCTTGCCATTATAAAACTCATGATTGGTTACATGCCCAATGTTTGGTTCAACAATTTTTATTAAATGGGAATAATGAACCTCTCCAAAAAGCAAGAATTCATGCGATGCTGTGTTACAGAACCCCTGAGTCTTTAAATAACAGATTTCAAAATAAATTCAATGAGGAAAAACAGCAATTAGAATCTGAAGACTGGTTGAATTATCATGGGAAATCTCTTGCCGAAAGATTTAGTTTAAAGTCATACCAACTGATGAATTATTTGCTCATGAACATCAATACAAACGATGCAGATTTAAGTAAAATCAAAGCACGAATGCACATGATCTCTGTAGATACCGACTTATTTTTCCCGGCTTCTCAAATTCAAACGTGTTTTAAGAAGCTAAAAACTGAAAAAGAAGATGTGTTCTACCACGAGATCCAATCAATTCATGGGCATGATGCCTTTTTAATGGAATACGAACAATTAAATAATATTATAAAAAATATTTTGTAGATGAATAGAGCGTAAGCGAAATTCCACAAATAAGAAAATAAATATCAGATGAAAAATAATGCAAACGAAATAAAATTTTTAAAAAATCGATCAATCATCAAATTTGAAGGAGCAGATTTTTTAGGTGAAATAGGAATTGACGGAAGAGTTTTTAAAGCACTTACTTTGGCACGAATCAGTGTGGGAGTGATTTCTCAACAAGCTGTAGAAAATGGATTATCAATTCTCGTACATGAAGATGATTCTGAAAAAGCAGTCAATTGCCTGATTGAAGAATTTGCTGAAGAAAGAAAATCAGGAAAGGTTTCACAAATTTACAGCATCAACAATGTTTCTGTCATCGGTTTTGTAGCAGAAGATTTAAATAAAATACTTTCTGAACTGGCCAGAAATAATGTTTTTCCGTTGCTTTTAAATCAAAATTCAAGCGAGAAACGCATCAATATCATAGTGACCTCTTCTCAGGATGAGAAGACTAAAAATATCATTGAATCTGAAATTTTCAAAAAACCAAAAACAGTTCATTTGGCAATTATAGGTCACGGAAATGTAGGAAAAACCTTAATAGAACAGGTATTACAATCTTCAGAAGAAATTAAAAGACGAAAAAATATTCATTTGAAAGTGGTAGCTGTTGCTAATTCAAGAAAAATAGCTTTCAGCAAAAAAGGATTTGACAGCAATTGGAGTGATGAGGTTTTTGCGGCCGAAAAATCTTCAAGTGTAGACGAATTGATTAATTTTTCAAAACAAAATCAGCTTGAAAACCTGATTGTTGTGGATAATACTGCGAGTATTGATTTTGTGAAAAACTATCATGCTCTTGCAGAAAACGGATTCGATTTAGTTTCATCAAACAAAATTTTCAATACACTTCCCATCGAAGAATATCGTAAACTAAGACATACGTTGAACAAAAATAACAAACGTTATCTGTACGAAACCAATGTTGGAGCAGGTTTACCATTAATTGACACCATAAAACTTTTACACCTGTCAGGAGAAAATATTACGAGAATTAAAGGTGTGTTCTCAGGAACATTGAGTTATGTGTTCAACAATTTTTCTTTGAGAGACGATAAATTTTCAACAATCGTGCTTGAAGCTTTAGAAAAAGGTTTTACCGAACCGGATCCAAGAGAAGATTTATCAGGAAATGATGTTGCGAGAAAACTGTTGATTTTGGCGCGGGAATTAGATTTAATCAATGAATTTACAGATATCAAAATTCAGAATTTAGTTCCGGATGTGTTGAGTTCGATTTCCAAACCAGAATTTCTCGAACGATTGGGAGAATTAGATGATGAATATGATAAAATGAAGAAAAATCAAGCACAGGATCACGTTTTAAGATATGTTGGAGATTTGCACGGAGACTTACAGAAAGAGAAAGGCGAATTGGATGTGAAATTAATTTCTGTTCCTGCAACTTCAGCCTTAGGACAACTAAAAGGGTCAGATTCAATCTTTGAAATCTACACCGAAAGTTATGGTGAAAACCCCATCGTGATCATGGGAGCCGGAGCCGGAGCAAAAGTTACAGCAAGAGGTGTCTTCGGAGATATTTTAAGACTAAGTGAAACTAAATAATTACAATTGTCATGGAGAATTTTGAAACCCTTGCCGTAAGAACCCAAACCGAAAGATCTCATTTTGATGAGCATTCTACGCCATTGTATCTTACCTCAAGCTTTGTTTTTGAAGATGCAGAAGATATGAGAGCAAGTTTCGCCGAAGAAAAATCTAAAAATCTGTACAGCCGGTTTTCAAACCCGAATGTCACAGAATTTACAGATAAAATAGTAAAAATGGAAGGTGCAGAATCTGGTTACGCTTTTGCAACAGGAATGGCAGCCATTTATTCAACGTTTGCGACCTTGCTTAATGCAGGAGATCATATTGTTAGCTGCCAATCAGTTTTTGGATCTACACATACGTTATTTACCAAATATTTTCCAAAATGGAATATTGAGACCACCTATTTCAAAGCCGAAGATTCTGAAAATGTAGAAAACTACATCAAACCAAATACAAAAATTCTGTATTTGGAAACTCCGACAAATCCTGCGATTGAAATTTTAGATTTAGAATTTTTTGGTCAAATTGCAAAAAAGCATCATCTGATTTTTATTGTAGACAACTGTTTTGCGACGCCTTATCTTCAACAGCCTATTAAGTACGGAGCTGATATTGTAGTGCATTCAGCAACAAAACTAATTGACGGACAAGGTCGTGTTTTAGGCGGTGTAGCAGTTGGAAGAGAAGATTTAATAAGAGAAATCTATCTTTTCGCTAGAAATACCGGACCGGCAATGTCGCCGTTCAACGCTTGGGTTTTGTCGAAAAGTTTAGAAACATTGGCTATCCGTGTTGAGAGACACTGTGAAAATGCTTTTAAAGTGGCTGAGTTTTTAGAAAGTCATCCCAATGTTGAATTGGTAAAATATCCATTTTTAAAATCTCATCCAAGCTATGAAATTGCCAAAAAGCAAATGAAGTTGGGCGGAAATGTGGTCGCTTTCGAAATCAAAGGCGGCATTGAAGGCGGAAGAAACTTTTTAGATTCAATAAAAATGTGCTCGCTTTCTGCTAATCTTGGTGATACGAGAACGATTGTCACGCATCCTGCATCTACAACGCATTCCAAACTGTCTGATGAAGAAAGAAATGAAGTGGGAATTACCGCAGGTTTGGTTCGCTGCTCAGTAGGTTTAGAGAATGTGGATGATATTATCGCAGATTTGAAGCAGGCGCTTGATTAATTCAATAAGAGCGGGCTTTAGATCATTTTAATTAAATAAATATAAAATTGGCTTTCGCCGAAATATTAAATGAAAAATTCAGCACAATTATATAAAGCACTACAAGATCGCATTCTCATTCTCGACGGAGCAATGGGAACGATGCTTCAACGATACAAATTTGTGGAACAAGATTACCGTGGAGAGCGTTTCAAAGATTGGGAACATCCCGTACAAGGAAATAACGACCTCCTTTCGCTCACACAACCTGAAGCGATTGAGGAAGTTCACAGAAAATATCTCAAAGCTGGAGCCGATCTCATTGAAACCAACACCTTTTCCGGGACTACCATCGCAATGGCAGATTATCACATGGAAGATTTGGTATATGAACTAAATTATGAATCTGCAAAAATTGCCAGAAAAGTCTGTGATGAATTCACGGCTATAAATCCTGATAAACCAAGATTTGTTGCAGGCTCTATAGGACCAACCAACAGAACTGCAAGTTTAAGCCCGGATGTTAATGATCCCGGTTATCGTGCGATAACTTTTGAAGAATTGAGATTAGCATACAAACAGCAGTGCGAAGCTCTATTGGATGGAGGATCAGATATTCTTTTGGTTGAGACCATTTTTGATACTTTGAATGCAAAAGCTGCACTTTTCGCCATCGATGAAATACAGGAAGAAAGAGGAATTGAAATTCCGATCATGGTTTCAGGAACGATTACTGACGCGTCAGGAAGAACACTGAGCGGACAAACTGCGGAAGCATTTTTAATTTCAGTTTCACATTTGAATTTACTGAGCGTAGGATTCAACTGTGCTTTAGGAGCGAATCAGCTCACACCTTATTTAGAAACATTAGCACACAGTTCTGAATTTTGTGTTTCGGCATATCCCAATGCAGGATTACCCAATGCATTCGGTCAGTACGACGAATCTCCGGAACAAATGGCTGTTCAAATTAAAGAATATGTAGAAAAAGGATTGATCAATATTATTGGTGGATGTTGCGGAACAACTCCTGAGCATATTAAAGCTATTGCTGATTTGGTTGAGAAATATGAACCTAGAAAGTTTTCGGTTGTTAGTTGATGGTTGTCAGGGAAATATGAAAATAAATATGGATTATACAAGTTTGGAAGTATGGATAGAATCAAGAAAATTAACAAATTTAGTTTACGAAAAAACCAAAAAATTTCCTAAAGAAGAACTTTTTGGATTAACTAGTCAAATTAGAAAATGTTCTGTCTCAATACCATCTAATATTGCTGAAGGTTGTGGAAGAAGAACCTCTAATGATACAATACAATTTTTGCATATTGCAAAGGGTTCTTTATTTGAATTGGAAACCCAAATTTACTTATCGTTAGACCAAAATTATATTTCCGAACTCGAATTTAATAAAATTTCAAATCAAGTTTTAGTTTGCAAAAAATTAATTAACGGATTTATTAACTATTATAAAAAGTTGAACAATGGAAAGTAACAGTATAAATCTGACAACCGACAACCGGCAACCGACAACCAAATACCTTCGATTATCAGGTCTCGAGCCTTTGATTATAACTCAGGAAAGTAATTTCATAAATGTTGGTGAAAGAACCAATGTTGCGGGATCTAAAAAGTTTTTAAGATTAATTAAAGAAGAAAAATTTTCTGAAGCCTTAGATATCGCCAGAGATCAGGTTGATGGCGGCGCTCAGATTCTTGACGTTAATTTTGATGACGGTTTGATTGATGGAAAAGCTTCCATGATCAAATTCCTTAATCTTATTGGTTCAGAACCGGATATTTCCAAAATCCCCATCATGATCGATTCCTCCAAGTGGGAGATTTTGGAAGCAGGTCTGCAGGTTGTTCAGGGAAAATGCGTGGTCAATTCTATCAGTTTAAAGGAAGGAAAAGAAGAGTTCGTAAAACACGCCAAAGCAATAAAAAGATACGGAGCAGCTGTCGTTGTAATGGCTTTTGATGAGGTAGGGCAAGCCGATAATTACGAAAGAAGACTTGAAATAACAAAGCGTTCTTACGATATTTTGGTGAATGAAGTTAAATTTCCGGCTGAAGATATTATTTTCGATTTAAATATATTTCCGGTTGCAACAGGAATGGATGAGCACCGCCGAAACGCAATCGATTTTATTGAAGCGACAAGATGGGTGAGACAAAATCTTCCGTACGCTTCGGTGAGTGGTGGAGTTTCTAATGTTTCGTTCTCCTTCCGTGGAAATGATACGGTACGTGAAGCGATGCACTCGGTTTTTCTTTACCACGCCATTCAGGCCGGAATGAATATAGGGATTGTAAATCCTGCAATGCTTGAGGTGTATGATCAAATTAACAAAGAACTTCTCGAGCTTGTAGAAGACGTGATTCTCGATAAAAGAGAAGATGCTACAGAACGTCTTTTAGATTATTCCGAAAGAAATAAATCAATTAAAAAAGAAAAGGTTGAAGAATTAGAATGGCGTTCTTATCCTTTGCAGGAAAGAATTACACACTCATTAGTTAAAGGTATTGATCGTTTTATCGAAGAAGATGTTGAAGAAGCAAGATTACAATCTGCAAGACCTCTTCATGTCATTGAAGTTAATCTAATGACAGGAATGGGCGTTGTCGGAGACTTGTTCGGAAGCGGAAAAATGTTTCTTCCTCAAGTAGTAAAATCTGCTCGTGTGATGAAAAAAGCAGTTGCCTATCTTCAGCCGTTTATCGAAGCCGAAAAAGATGTTGCTCAGAAACCCAACGGGAAAATTTTAATGGCAACCGTAAAAGGTGATGTTCATGATATTGGGAAAAATATTGTGAGTGTTGTTTTAGGTTGTAATAATTACGATATTATCGATTTGGGAGTGATGGTTCCTGCTGAGAAAATTATTCAGGCAGCCATTGATCATAATGTAGATGTCATCGGTTTGAGCGGATTAATTACGCCAAGTTTGGACGAAATGGTTTACATCGCTTCAGAGTTGGAACGGCAGAATCTTAATTTTCCTTTGTTAATCGGAGGTGCGACAACTTCAAAAGCACATACTGCTGTAAAGATAGATTTAAAATATAAAAATGCAGTCGTACACGTCAATGATGCTTCAAGGGCAGTCAACGTGGTAAGCTCTCTTTTGGGAGATCGCAATAAGGAATATGTAAACGATTTGAAAAACGATTATTCAGATTTCCGCGAGAAGTTTTTAAATAGACAGATTGATAAAGATTATGTTTCACTGGAACAAGCAAGAAAGGATAAATTTAAAATTGATTGGGAAAACGAAGAAATTTTCACTCCAAATCAGCTAGGAATTCAGGTTTTTGAAAATCAGGATTTGAATGAATTGGTTCCATTCATCGATTGGTCACCGTTTTTCAGAAGCTGGGATTTACATGGAAAATATCCGAATATTTTGGAAGATGAGGTGGTAGGAGAGCAGGCTAGAGAATTGTTCGAAGACGGAAAAAAAATTTTAAAGAAGATTGTTGATGAGAAATTACTCACCGCAAAAGCGATATTTGGAATTTTCAAAGCTAACTCAAACGAAACCGACGATATTTTAATCTATGATGAAACCGATCAGGAAGTGGTTAAATTTTTAACACTAAGACAGCAACTTCAAAAGTCGAAAGGGAAAGAGTATCTGGCGTTAAGTGATTTTATTGCTCCAAAAAGTACCGGTAAAACCGATTATATGGGAGCTTTTTGTGTGACAACAGGTTTTGGAACTGATGAATTATCTGATCAATATGAAAAAGACAACGACGATTACAATGCCATCATGGTAAAAGCAATCGCAGACCGTTTTGCAGAAGCTTATGCAGAATTTTTACATAAAAAAGTTCGTACAGAATACTGGGGTTATGCTAATCAGGAAAATCTGAGCAATGAAGATTTAATTGCCGAAAAATACAAAGGAATTCGTCCCGCTCCCGGTTATCCGGCTTGCCCCGATCATTTAGAAAAGCATGCAATTTGGGATTTATTAAAAGTTGAAGAAAACATTGGGGTTTATCTTACTGAAAGTTTAGCGATGTTCCCAACGGCTGCCGTTTCCGGATATTATTTTGGAAGTCCGCACGCAAAGTATTTTGGTTTGGCGAAAATCACAGAAGAGCAGGTAAAAGAATATTCGGTAAGAAAAGGAATTTCTTTACGAGAGGCTAAAAAATGGCTTTCTCCAAATTTAGCAGACGGAATTTAGATTTTTTGTTTTCCGGCGGCGGCAAAGCCGCCGCCGGAAAACAAAATCACTCAATCAAAAAATATATAATTCACTATTCATTAAAAATGAAAATCACAGACCACATAAAAAACGCCAACGGCAAACCCCTATTTTCCTTGGAGGTTGTTCCGCCTCAAAAAGGAATCGGGATTGAAGATTTATATACCAACATTGATCCTTTGATGGAATTTAAACCCCCGTTTATTGATGTGACTACTTCTCGCGAAGAATATATTTACATTGATAAAGGAAACGGTTTGGTGGAGCGCAGAATTACGAGAATGCGACCGGGAACGTTGGGTATTTGTTCAGCAATTCAGCATAAATATGGTGTAGATACTGTTCCCCATTTACTTTGTGGAGGTTTTACTAAAGAAGAAACAGAATATCTTTTAGTGGACTGTATGTATCTTGGAATTGACAATATAATGGCACTTCGCGGAGATGCAATGAAAGGGCATCAGTATTTTGAAGCGACTCCGGGAGGTCACGCCACTGCAATGGATTTGGTCAATCAAATCAACAATCTCGGAAGGGGAAAATATCTTCATGACGAAGAACAAGTTTGTGACGAACATAATAAATTCTGCATTGGAGTAGCGGGTTATCCGGAAAAACACATGGAGGCTCCGTCTATGAATTATGATTTAAAATGGTTAAAACAAAAAGTAGACGCAGGTGCAGATTACATCGTCACACAAATGTTTTTCGATAATAAAAAATTCATTGAGTTTGTAAATAAAGCAAGAGAAATGGGGATCACGGTTCCGATTATTCCGGGAATAAAACCGATTGCGATAAAAAAACATTTGAAATTATTGCCACAGGTTTTCAAAATAGATTTACCTGAAGATCTCATTAATGCAGTTGAAAGCGCAAAGAATAATGAAGCCGTAAAACAAATCGGTGTAGAATGGGCGGTTCATCAGTGTAAAGAATTATTGGATTTTGGTGTTCCTGTTTTACATTTTTATTCTATGGGAAAAAGTGACAATATCAAAAAAGTGGCAGGAGAGTTATTTTGAAAAAGGAAGGCTACCTGTGAAGATAGCCTTTATAATTAATGATTCAAGAAATTGACAAGTTTTTTCAAGTCTTCCTCTTTATCAAATTTTATTTTGTTTTCTTTGAAAAATGAATCTAGTGCATCCTTTTTATTAGGAAGTTGTGCCATTATCTCTTTTTGATTTTTAGGTTTTTTAATAAAACCATTTTCAGTTTTTATATAATAAATAGGATCTAATAATTTGAAAACTGCAGGTCTATCACTAGCATAGGAATTAGTTGCAGGCATTGCATCAATAAATTTAGTTTTTATTTTTTTATACAGTGAATTGTTTCCATTCAAAACTTCGAAAAAATAACCTTTTAGATCGTCATCAGTTTCCAATAAAACCATAGTTTCTTTGGCTTTTGCGATCTCTATTCGTGAGAACTTAGAATCTTTAGGCAATACTAATGGCTTACCATCTTTTTGAAATTCAATTTCATCCAAATAACTATTATATCTTACAGTAGTTTTTTCATAATCTTTTGAAACTGTTGCTTCGTAAAAATTCTTATCAAAATATGGACTTCCAATTATTTCATCATATTTTAAAGATCTCCCTGAATTTTCAGATCTAACTCCAAATACAGCTTGGTCTCCTCCCAAACTATTTACGGATAATGTATTTGAATATGATGACTGATATGCACCCGGTGTAAAACTTTGTGCAAGTATAGAAACGCTCGAAAATAGTATAATGCTGAATATTGTTTTTCTCATTATAATGGATGATTAAATTTGTCAAATATATTATTTTTTTTTTAAATTAATGGAAAATACAATAAAAAGAAAGGGTGAAATTATTGAATATCCGGGTGTCTCTCAAAAACCTTATTTCTGTCAAACAAATATCTGTACGTTGCCAGTTTTCTTGTCACTTCGGTTTCAAGATGTTTTGCAAGACCCAACATTTTTGGATTAAAATCTCCAATCCACTGCATTTCAAAATCTTCAAATTTTGTAGCAACCTGAAAATGTTTTGCAGCTTCCACAATGAGGTAGCCTTCTACACCTTTGTTTTGCCATTCGGGAAGAACCCCGAAAATTAAACCGACAAATTTAGAATTGTGCTTAAAAGTTTTATAGTACAGAAATTTTAGTTTTTCCCAAGTTCCAAATTTACCATTCAAATGCTTAAACCATTGATTAAGATCCGGAATATTAATCCACATCGCAATTGGATTTCCATTTTCGTAGGCAAACCATGCAATATGCTCATTCATTACAGGTTTCATCGTATTGAAAAGCTTTTTTACATCATCTAATGACATTTGTTTTCCTCCTCCATGGCTTTCCCAGGATTTATTGTAAATGATGTGAAAATCTTCAGCAAACTTTTTTATATTCGCTTTATTAACGGGCTTTGCAGAGAAGTTTTCATTTTTTGAATATTTGGCATGCATAATATTAAAAATCCTTGAAGTGGGCGCGTGAGCTTTTCTGCTGAAACATAGCTGATTATAGTAAATTTCAAAACCATAATTCTCAAAAAGCGCTTTGTAATAAGGAAAGTTGTAGTTCATCCCATATAAAGGTGGACTAAAACCTTCAATCAATACACCCCAAAATTTATCCCGTTCTCCGAAATTAATAGAGCCATCCATTGCCTCCATTCCTCTTTCCTGAAGCCAGTTTTTACAATGATCGAAGATAAAATTGGCGGTTGTCTGATCATTGATGCAGTCGAAAAAACCAATTCCTCCTGTTGGTTGCTTTTCAATGTATTGTTTATTGATAAAAACAGCTACTTTTCCTATTGTTTCGTTGGCGTTATTTTTAAACAGAAAACGTTTGCTTTCACCATTTGCAAAACATTTGTTTATACTGCTGTCAAAAACGCGCTCAATATCTTTGTCTAAAGGTCGGATATACGCTTTGTCGTGTTTATAAAGTCTGGCAGGAAACTCTAGAAATTCTTTCTTTTGTGCATTATTTAGTACTTCTTCAGCAATGATCATAATATTTTAGACTGTATAGAGGTGAAAGGTAATTCAAATTTGAGCTAAATTAAAATATAGAATTAATTTTATCCGTATTTTTGTTGCAAAATAAATAAAAATGGTTGATTTTACCGATAACGATGATGATATTTTCACAGGGAAAGAGCATACGCCGATCCGTGAAGATGCTTTTGAGAAATCGCCACAGGAAAAAATAGAAAAAATCACAAAACTTTTTGGAGAAATCATGGAAACCTTAGGATTAGACATGGAGGATGATTCCTTAAAAGATTCCCCAAAACGTGTTGCCAAAATGTACGTGAATGAAATTTTCGGCGGGCTTCTTCCGGAAAATAAGCCAGGAATTTCTACTTTTTCAAACAAATACAAATACCGCCAGATGTTGGTGGAAAAAGACATCACGGTATATTCTTTCTGTGAGCACCATTTTTTACCGATTATCGGAAGAGCACATGTTGCCTACATTTCAAATGGTGATGTGATCGGACTTTCGAAAATCAACAGAATTGTAGATTATTACGCAAGAAGACCGCAAGTTCAGGAAAGATTAACGATGCAGGTTGTGGATGCACTGAAAGAAGCTTTAGGAACAAAGGATGTTGCCTGTATCATTGATGCAAAACATCTTTGTGTCAACTGCAGAGGAATAAAAGACACGGCAAGTTCAACCATTACTGCAGAATTAAGCGGAATTTTCAGAACCAATCCTATTACCAGACAGGAATTTCTGCATTATGTAGGAAGTCATGCGAAACTTGATTATTAAAATTTAGAAATGATAAAATTTAGAAAAGTTAAAAATCAGATTTTCCACACAATCATAATTTGTTGTGGAACAATTTGTTAGTCTAATTTTTGACTCCTTTTAATCATTCAATCATTTAATTAAAAAAAAATTAATGCAACTAAAAATATACAACTCGCTTACATCAGAAAAAGAAATATTTAAACCGATTTTAGATGGAAATATCGGAATGTACGTTTGTGGGCCGACGGTTTACAGCAATGTGCATTTGGGAAATGTGCGTACTTTTCTTTCTTTCGATTTTATCTACAGAAGCCTAATGCATTTGGGATATAAAGTGAGATACGTAAGAAATATTACCGACGCAGGGCACCTTACCGACGATGGAGACGTGAATAACGACCGATTCGTAAAACAAACCCGTCTGGAGAAATTGGAACCAATGGAAATTGTACAGAAATACACAGTTGATTTCCACAAAGTTTTAGAAATGTTCAATTTACTTCCTCCGAATATTGAGCCTACTGCAACCGGTCATATTGTTGAACAAATAGAACTAACACAAAAATTAATCGAGAAAGGTTTTGCCTACGAAAGCAACGGCTCGGTTTATTTTGATGTCTTAGAATACAACAAAAGAGGCCTGAACTACGGCGAACTTTCAAAACGTAATATCGAAGAACTTTTTGCCAATACAAGAGATCTTGACGGACAGGGAGAAAAGAAAAATCCACAGGATTTTGCGTTGTGGAAAAAAGCTTCCCCTGCACACATCATGCGTTGGAATTCGCCTTGGGGAGAAGGTTTCCCGGGATGGCATCTTGAATGTACAGCGATGAGTACTAAATATTTAGGTGATCAATTCGATATTCACGGTGGCGGAATGGATCTTAAATTCCCACACCACGAATGTGAAATTGCCCAAGGAAAAGCTTGCAATGATATTGAACCCGTGAATTACTGGATGCACGCCAATATGTTGACCATGAATTCTCAGCGTATGAGCAAATCTACCGGAAATTATATTTTGCCTAAACAATTAGTTTCAGGTGATAATGACTTCTTCGAAAAACCTTTTCATCCCACGATTGTTCGTTTCTGCTTTTTGCAGGCGCATTACAGAAGTGTTTTAGATATTTCCAATGACGCAATGATTGCCAGCGAAAAAGGTTTTACAAGATTAATGGAAGCTGTAAAAGTTTTAAATTCAATCAGTCCAAACGATCAAAAAGAATCAGGTTTCAATCTTAAAGAATGGAAAACTAAAGCGTATGATGCTCTGACGGATGATTTTAATTCACCAGTTTTGATTGCGCATTTATTTGAAGCAGTGAAATTTATTTTTGCTTTAAAAGATGAAAAAGAAGCAATTTCAACAGAGGATTTGGAAGATCTAAAATCAACTTTAAATGCTTTGATATTCGATGTTTTAGGTCTTCAAGCGATCGAAGAAAACAACAATGAAAAATTAGATCAGACATTACAGGTTTTAATCGAGCTGAGAAATCAGGCAAGAAAATCTAAGAACTTTGATCTTTCAGACCAGATCAGAGACAAGCTTTTAGCAGAAGGGATTGAGTTAAAAGACGGAAGAGACGGCACTTCTTACGTTTTAAATTAATTTTACTTCAATCATATCATAGAAACTCTCACTTTTAAGGTGGGAGTTTTTTATTTCATATCATTTTCCATAATCTATTTCAAACTTTGAAATTCATATGCATCAAACCCAATTCATGCGTACAAGATTATTAATTTATGCGCGTGAATTTTTATGTCAACAATTTGAAGTATAATATTGAAATATTTTTTTGATCAAATCAAAAAATGTTTAACTTAGTAACAGTAAAACAATTACAAAAATTAATTAGTACTTATGAAAAAACATTTATTCCCTATTATTCTTTTATTACTTGGAAATACCATTAATGCACAACAAGACTTTTTCGCTCTTGCAGGTAAAGATTCTCCAAGAATAGAGTTTAGCGATTTTCGTGCAATGGATGCAGACGGAACTTCCGGTCAAAGCATCTTTGGAGTTTCTTCGGAAGCGAGAGTTATTTCTCAAGCAAGAAAATCTACAGTTACTGAGGACAAAACTTCGTACAATCATGCACAGTCAATGACTTTAGCTGCTTTGGCTTACGATTCTTCAGGTGATAATTTATTCTACATGCCAATGTTTTCTTCTAACATTTATGTTTTAAATCAAAAAACAAAGGAGATTACGTTAGTTGAAAATACCGTTGCAAGAGTTACATCTTGTGATATCAATTCTCATATTACTCGAATGGCAACAGGATATAACGGAGATATTTATGCCATTAATAATTCAGGAACGCAGTTTCTTCAGATCAGTAAAAAAAATAATCAGTTTGTGGTAAGCGATCTTGGAATTATAAAAGACGATGCTGCCAATGGTAAAAATTCTTTCACCTCTATGGAAGCCGGATTTGGCGGAGATATGATTGCTGATGGAGAAAATAACTTTTACGTGTTCTCAACTTCAGGAAATGTTTTTAAGGTTTCTACTAAAGATTTAAATGCAAAATTTATCGGGAAAATATCCGGTCTTCCTGAAAATTATTCTGTGAACGGAGCTGCGGTAAATTCTAAAGGTAAAATTGTTATAGCAAGTGCAAAAGGAGCTTCAATGTATGAAATGACTCTTGATGATTTAGAAGCAAAACAACTTTCAGGAGAAAGTAATCTTCATATTTATGATTTGGCAAGTAAATATTTTGTTAATGACAGAGCATCTTCTACGAATCTTTTTGCTAATTTAGATGTTTATCCAACCAAGGTTGACGAGCATTTTGTCTATGTAAATGTGAACGATAAATCAGTAAAAGGAAATATAAAAGTGAGTGTTTTTGACATTTCCGGAAAGAATGTACTGACGCAAAAATTGTCTGTAAAAGATGGTCAATTAAATCAACAGGTATATCTTAAAAATTTGGTTAGCGGTTCATATATTGTGAATATCACAGATGAATCCGGCAAAGCTTTATTGAATAAAAAGATACTTGTAACAAGATAAATCTGAGTTTTATACACTTAAAGAAAGCCTTTTTTCAAATCTGAGAAAAGGCTTTTTTAATGATTATTTGACACTGCAACCGTTTGTTTTTCAATTTTAAAACTGTATTTTTATCAAAAAAATAGATAGATGAAATTATATTTTAACATTGGCTATCGGGCAAATGCTGGAGAAAACCTGCAGTTGGTGATTAATGAAGATGGCAATGCTCCTAAACTTCATACCATGTTTTATACCGAAGATGGTTTTTGGAAATGTGAGGTCGATTATTTCTCAAAATCAATTGCTTACCATTACCAGCTTGTTGATGATAAAAATAATGTAGTACGACAAGAATTTGTTTCACACAAACTGATTTTTCCTCATAACTATAAAGAGTTTTTGATTTTTGACAAATGGAATAATAAGAATTTCCCCGAAAACTATCTGAATAATAAAATTTTATACAATAAGCTGAATCAGTTTGTTCCGAAAAAGTTATCGGTACTCAAAAAACATACTCATCTGTTCAGACTTGAAGCGCCTGTGTACAATCCAAACTGGGAAATTGTTTTATTTGGAAATACAGAATCTTTAGGAAACTGGGATTATAGCAAAGTGGTTCATCTATCTCAGACTGATTTTGGAATTTGGGAAACCTCGGTTGAGATTTCTGAAAATCATTTGATTGAGTACAAATATGCCATTTTCGATAAAGTTACAGGTAAAGTAATTGATATTGAAAATGGTGATAACAGATATACGGTTCCCAATCTTCAGAAAGATGTTTTGCAAATTTCAGCAGATCATTATTTTAAATTTAAATCTTACCAAATGTATCACGATGCAGGAGTTGCAATTCCTGTTTTTTCTTTGCGGAGTGAAGAAGGTTTTGGGGTAGGTGAATTCTCAGATTTAAAAAAACTGGCAGATTGGGCAAATGAAACTTCATTAGGAATTATTCAGATTTTACCCATCAATGATACCACTGCAAACTATTCCTGGACAGATTCTTACCCTTATGCAGCCGTGTCTGTTTATGCTTTACATCCGCAATATATTTCAATTACAAATTTAGATTACAAATTACCTAAAGAATTAGTTGAAGAATATCAAACGGAGAAATCAGAACTAAATTCATTGGATTTAATCGATTATGAAAAGATGATTTCTGCTAAATGGAAGTATCTTGAAAGAATTTTTAATCTCGAAAAAGAGAAAATTTATAAAGACAAAAACTTTAAAAAGTTCATAAAAGATAATGAAACATGGCTTCTGCCTTATGCTGCATTTTGTGTTTTAAGAGATAAATACAAAACGCCCAACTTCAACGATTGGAAAACGCATAAGAAATACATTGCCGGAAAAATAGCACCTTTTTTCTCGGCTAAAAGTAAAGATTATGATTCTTCAATGCTTCATGCCTGGGTACAGTTTCAACTTCATAAACAGTTGAAAGATTCTGTCGACTATATTCATAGTTTAGGAATTTCTTTAAAAGGAGATTTGCCGATTGGAATTTACAGATATTCTGTAGAAGCCTGGACAGAACCTGAATTATTCGGGATGGATTTCCAAGCGGGTGCACCGCCGGATCAGTTTACAGAACTGGGACAGAATTGGGAATTCCCGACTTATAACTGGGAAGCTATGAAAGCTGATGATTATCAATGGTGGAAAAACAGGTTCAAAGCATTAGAACAATACTTTGATGCAATGAGGATTGATCATATTCTTGGGTTTTTCAGAATCTGGAGAATGCCCATTTCTGCTACACAAGGTATTTTAGGATATTTTTATCCTGCTGTACCTGTTGTTTTAGAAGAGTTTAAAGCAAGACATATTCCTTTTGATTTTGACAGATATTGCAAACCGTTTATCAATGATTTGATTCTTTGGAATTATTTCGGAGAACAGAGCAATAAAGCTTTGGATTTTTTAAATAATAATTTAGACGGAACTTATTCTTTCAAAGAAGAATTTGATACGCAAAGAAAACTATCAGACTATTTCAAGAAAAAACCGACAGGTTTTATTGAAGAGCAATTGATATTACTTTGTGCCAACGTTTTATTTTTAACTGAGGAGAAAGATGGGCAAACTGTTTATCATCCGAGATTTAATGCATTTAAAACTGAATCTTACAAATATCTTTCAGATTGGGAGAAAAAAGCAATCTACGAATTGTACCTGGATTATTTCTTCAAAAGACAAGATTTTATGTGGAAAGAAAAGGCAATGGAAAAACTTCCGGTCATTTTAAATTCTACAAAAATGTTGATTTGTGGTGAAGATTTGGGAATGGTTCCGGATTGTGTACCTGATGTGATGGATGAATTGGCAATTGTTGCTTTGAAAGTGCAGCGTATGCCTTCAGAACAGATTTCTTTTTACAATCCTAAAAATGCTGGTTATCTTAATGTTGTTACGGCTTCTTCGCATGATAGCTCAACCTTGCGACAATGGTGGAATGAGAATGATGATTTAACCCAAAGATTTTATAATCAACAGTTGATGCAGTATGGCAAAGCAATGGAAAATCTTGACCCTTATTTAGCAGAAATCATCATGAAACAGCATTTGTATAATGATGCAATGTTGGCTATTTTCCCCATTCAAGAATTTTTTGCAACGGATCAAAATTTGACCAATCCCAATATGGACCATGAGAGAATTAATAATCCTGCAGTGTTTCCGCATTATTGGCGATACAGAATGCATTTAAATGTAGAAAATTTAACGGAAAATACATCTTTTAATCAGAAAATTTCAGATTGGGTTAAAGATAGCGGTCGTGCTTAACAAAAATAATGATATTGATTATCAATTGATTAAAAATATTTATAAAGAAGTTTTACTCTAGGGTTTAACTTCTTTTTTTTCTTTACATCCAAAAGACAAGAATGAGAGTTCTCTTAATTAACAATTAACAATTAATGATTATCGAAATGAAAAAAATATTTTTGGGATTTGCTTTAACTCTCGGCGACTTTGTCGTTTGCACAGCAATATCCAAACAACGGATACAATGATGACTACGGTAATAATGACGGATATTATTCTGATCAGGACGATCAAAATTATTTTCCTGATGATTATTACTACAATTATCCTCAGGATTATTATCCTCAAGATTATTATCAAAGTTATTACAATGATTACAGAAACAGCATTGTCAATATCAACTGGAATGTTTTCTTTCAACAGAACAGACTCAATCGCTGGCAAATTGATCAGATCTTATATCTGAATAATCTGTACGCAAATTTCTCTAACTGGAATAATTTTTACAGATACAACCCAGACAGATGGTACTATGACAGATTTTATGCAATGGAGAGAATTTTGGGACCGAGAGTGTTTGTTGTTTTTCAAAACAATTATTACCATGGACACAGACCGATTGCATATTTTCAAAATTACAGAAGGTCATATTATTCACCGAGATTTAGGGTAACACCAAGATATCGAAACGTGAATATCAATGTTTATAGAGTTGATAGAAACAGTTTCAGACGTAATGATAACCCAACCTTGAATGTGGTCAGAAATTCTGGTTTAAGAAACGGAAATAACAATTCTTCCGGTGGATTCAGAAATCAAGATAATGCAGTAAGAGGAAATAATGGAAACAACGGAGGATTCAGAAATTCTGACAATGGTGTAAGAAATAACAGTGGTGTAAGAAGTAATAACGGAAATAATGGAGTGAGAGGAAATGAAAATGCAGGAGGATTCCGAAACAATAATAACAGAAAATCTGAAGCCAGCGCACCGAGAACAGTTACTCCAAGGTCTGAAAATAATGGAACAAGAGGAAATGGAGGATTTAGATCTCAGCAAAGAAGTGAGAGTTCTAGCCCGAGAATTCAGAATTCTTCACCAAGACAGGAAAATAAAAGAAGTGAAGGAAGAAGTTCTGGAGGATTCAGAAACAGCTTAGTAAAAAATTAGTTTTCATATATTATATTTGAGTGGTGTAGAGATCAGGTTTTGTTATCTGATCTCTTTTTATTTAATAAATATTATAAAAATATTTTTATTAAAATTTAACATTATTTATGAATTTCGCATTTAACTAATGCTTTTTTAATGTATCAAAAAGACATAACAAACCAATTAATTTAAACATAATGAAAAAATTAGTATTAGCAATCGCAATGATCGGAATGGGAAGTTTTGCAATGGCACAACAAGTTCCACAAGATAAAAAATTCAACAGGGAAGAAATGAAACAGAAAATGCAGCAGAAGGAACAGGAAAGAATGGCTGAAATGCAGAAGGAACTTAATCTGAACCAAAGTCAGGTGGTTCAGATAAATGATCTTCATGAAAAGAGAAAATCTGAAATGAAGAACAATTTTGAGAAAAACAAAGAGCAGAGACAGGCTAAAATAGAGCAGATGAAGGCCAAAAGACAGCAGATGGATAATGACATGAAAAAAATTCTTTCTCCTGATCAGTACGAAAAATGGCAAGCCGGTAAAAAGGCAAAAATGGAACAAAGAAGAGCGATGATGAAAGAAAAAGGAGTAAAGGGAGATAGAAAAATGATGAGACACGGTATGAAGCCGGCGGTTCAGTCTCAAATGAATTAATAGTTTATAGTTTTGATTTTTAATGCTAGAGGGTGGAAGCAATTCCATCCTTTTTTATATTCAATCTAAATCTAAATTTTAGGAAAACTTTTCAAGTTGCCTTTTAATGCGTAAATTTGAGTATAAATTTTTATTATGGTAAGCGAAAAAATTGCACAACTCATCAACGAACAAATAGCTCACGAGCAATATGCTGCTCAATATTATCTTTCAATGTCTGCTTGGTTTTTCGCCAAAGACTTGGACGGAATTGCCAATTACTTCAGAGTTCAAAGCAAAGAAGAACTCATGCATGCAGATAAAATGTTTGATTATCTGAATGATGTCGGAGGTCAGATCATCATCGGGGAGATTGCAAAACCACCTTATGACTTCGAAAATGCAGTGGATATTTTCGAAAAAGCACTGGAACATGAAAAAAAAGTAACCAGAAGCATTTTTAATATTGTAAAGAATGCCAACGACGAAGGCGATTTTGCTACAACTTCTTTTTTACAGTGGTTCATCAATGAGCAGGTAGAAGAGGAAGCGAGCGCTTCACAGTATGTTACTAAAATCAAAATGGTTTGTGATAATCCATCTGCATTGTATCTTTTTGATCAGGAACTTTCGCAGAGAGTTTTTGTTCCGGATACGAAAGCTTAAATTTTTGAGATAAATAATAATCGGCGGCACCTTTGGTGCCGCCGATTCTATTCAATGAAATTAAGATTTAAAATATTTCTACAAATAAATCAACTGCGTTTTCAGAACCTTCATTCCTAAATTCTCCAACACAATTTTATACGTTTCAATCTGTCTTATGTCCTTTTCAGATTCCTGTCCGGTTTTAAAATCAACAATGATACAACCTTCATCACTTTTTAGAATACGGTCTGGACGATAAATTTTACTTATACCTCTCTCGGAGATCATGATGTCTTTTTCATTAATCACTTCCCATTTTTCATCAAAAAATTCAGAATGTCTGGTAATGATTTCAATTAAAGCATGATAAATTTCTTCCTTTTCTTCTAGAGTTATCTGACCTTCCAAAGTATAGCATTCCAATACTTTTTCAATATCTTTTTCAGTATTGATTTTTGATAACAATTCATGAACGAAAATTCCGGTTCGCACTTTTTTATTTCGTTCCTGATAGGTTTTAGAGGGCGTTGCAATTTTTATTGAAGTGCTTTTTTCGTGCTTATTATTTAGATTTTGGATGTCTTTGGTTTTATAAGAAGCACTTTTATGTTTTGTCTGCTTTACCAACATTTCAGGATCTGTTTTATACAAATCAAACTCATCAAGATTTTCGGTATTTTTAGATTGAATAAATTCTAAAATCTCAAGATTGTTTGACGTTTTATTGGCTTTTTGCAGATAAAAGAAAAGCTGTTCCACAGGTCTTGTTGTCGCAACATATTGCAGGCAAAGTCGGTCTACAAAGTTTTTATAGGAATTAATTTTGTTAAATTTCTCAATTTCAGGATCGTAAGCTTCCAGATTTTTATTGAACTGATTGATGTTCACAGATTTCAGAGCTTCATCTTCATCCGTATCAAACCAATTATTAAACTGGCTGTCCGCATTTTTATTTTCTAAAGGAATAAAAACAATCGGGAATTCCAGACCTTTCGCTTTGTGAATCGTCATGATCTGAATGGCATCAATATTTTCAGAAGCCTGGATGGTATGTTTTGAAGCTTCTTCGTCCCAATATTTCAAAAATTCTTTCGTGCTTGCTCCTGCATTTTGAGTGAAATTAAACAACATTTCCAAAAAGTTGAGTAGAAAATCGGTTTCTTTATTTTCTACCGCAAATTCGTTGATGTAATACTCAACAAAATTGTAGAGATTAAATTTAGGAAAATTATCCTGTTTCAGTTTTAAAGCATATTGAGCTTGAATAAATTCTAAAATTTCCTCATGAGAATCAATTGCCAGAATTTCTTTCATATCAAAACTAAAATCAGCCATGTTAATTCTGCCTAAACGGTTCAGGTAAAACATCAGCATAATCAGATGAGGTTTGTTCTTAGGATTGGTTTCCCATCTCAAAAACTGAATGACCGCTTGTAAAGTATTCGATAATTCTAACGTCAGACCTTTATCTGAAATCGTTTTAATGTTTGTTTCTTCTCCTTTGTAATTAACCTTTAAATTCCCCAATTTCTGTGAATAACTGAAAATATCAAAGTTTCCACGACAGAGAATCGTAATGTCTGAAAATGTAAATCCGTTATCAATACATTCCTGAATGTCGTTTTGCATTTTTTCGGAAACGTCATTATAAAAATCATCTTTCGTAAGATTTTCAATAAGATTTACTTTTACCCGACCTTCAATGTTAGATTTTGAATTCTGTTCGGCATCAATTCCGAAAATATTTTTATGTTCTTCTTCTAAATCTATAGAATGAAATTGATACAGCTCATTATTAAACTGAACAATATTTTTTGCACTTCGCCAGTTGTCTTTTAAAACCAATAATTCAGCTTCTTTAGGCGAAATTTCTTTTTTATTAATAATGTCAAGCATTAGTTTACTCTCACCACCTCGAAACCTGTAAATGCTCTGTTTCGGATCTCCAACCAAAGTGAAAGATGTGTTTTCGGTAGAAACACTGTGGTCTCTCAGCGGCATGAAGTTTTGCCACTGCAATTCTGAGGTATCCTGAAATTCATCAAAGAAATAATGCTGAAATTGTGAACCTACTTTTTCATAAATAAATGCAGAAGGCTCATTTTTGAGATTTTCGTTGATGAGAATATTGAATTTTGAAAGCAAAACCAGACCATTTTCATCTTCAATTTTTTTCAGCTCGTCCTGAATATCTTTATTAACTTTCAAAGGAAGTAAAGCAGACAAGATTTTCTCTTTTTTCTGAGTTTCTATAAATAAAAGAATCAGTTGCATTCTGTTTTCCAAAAGTTGCTCTAGAATTTCAAAAATCTCAGACTCTTTATGTTTTGATTTTGTTGCAGCTCCTTTTTGAATATTGTTTAAAGCACTTTCTTCGTTGGTAGGAAAAGGAAATCCCGGTCTTTTTTTATCGTAAAAATCTAAAATTTTAGTGAAAAATCCACCAATCCCGTTTTTTCCTTGTGAAAAATCTTCTACATCAATATTTCTTGATTTAAAAAGCTCAATAGATTGCTTTGCGATTTCTAAAGAACGCTTTTTGTTGAAGACAATCTCTTTCCGAAGTGTATTTTTGATGTCTTCATATTTACTGTCATCGAAGCTTTTATTGTTTTTAAGATGTTCATAATGAATATCTTTTACAAATTCTTTTGCAGAATCGTAGAGGTTTTTATTTAAATTGATTCTTTCATTATTTTCAAGACTGTAATCCACATAATCCATAAAAGAATTGGAAATACTGTCATTTTCGCCAATCTGGTCGAGCATTTTATCTACTGCTTCAATGAGAAAAGGTTCTGCATCAATCTCAAGGTTGAAATTTTTAGCCAAACCCAATTCGTAAGAAAAACTTCGAACCAATCTTGAGTTGAAACGGTCAATTGTTCCGATATTTAAAGTAGAATAATTATGAAGAACGTAATCCAGTAATTTTTTTGACCTGAAATGAAGCTCGTCAATGGTAATTTTTACACCTTCACTTTCAAAAGCTGTTTGAATATTTTTTAAATCTGTGTTGTCTGTATAGTTTTCAGCGGTAAAATTCCCCAGCCAAGACAAGATTCTTTCTTTCATCTCATTGGCCGCTTTATTGGTGAACGTCAATGCCAGAATATTACGGATAGAATGTTGCTGATTGGGATATCGCAAACAAATCATCAGAAGCCGCTGAACAAGAGCATAGGTTTTACCTGAACCTGCAGAAGCATTGATGACCGTATACGAATTATTCATTTTTTGAGAGATTAAGTCTGCAATTTAATTAAAATTAAAATGAAATTTTAACAATTGCAGATTGGTTTTTAACAGTTTTAAAAAGAAAGATGCCAAAAAATTACTAAAAGCGTTAACGGTGGTTAAACTTCTGAAATTCAATAAAAATTACTTTAGTTTTGCTCTATAAAACAATAATCCGTGAAATTAAAACTACTCTTTATTTTATCCGTGTTTTTCTTCGTTAATATTGATGCTCAGGATTTTATTTTCGGGAAGGTCACTTCTGAAGAAAATATAGAAATGTCTGAAGTTAGCGTAATCAACATTCGAACAGATGAGCGTGTGACAACCAATCGGGACGGACACTTTATGATTTCCGGAAGACAGGGTGATAACCTGCGATTCATCAAAATCGGTTACGAAAGAGTCAATAAAAATATTACTAAAGATAACGTTGATTCACCCATTAATGTAAAATTGGTAAGAACTGCGCAGTTGATTGACGAAGTCGAGATAAAAAAAATGCTGACAGGCGATTTGAAAATTGATACTAAAACATTAAATCCGCCAAGAAAAGTTGAAAAACTGAAGAAAGATTTAGACGTTTACATTGCTCAAAAATCTGATCCAAGAATTCTTGCTGCAAAACCAGGCGAATTTGTACAACCGAAAGGACAAGGTTTTTCGATTGGTAAAATAAAGAACAAATGGGATGATGTAGATTTTATGAATTATATGGTAACAGCATTGGGTTACCAGTATTTTAATGATTTGAAAATTGAAAATTCCCAGGTTCAGCATTTTATCTATTACGTTTTGGTAGGTGGTTTTGAGCGGACAAGCATATTGAAATATGGCTTCGTCAGCGATGCAGATTTAATGAGATTTCAAAGGGCAGTTTTACTGAGAATATCTTCTTATAAGACCCCGCAAGAGAAATAATAAACAAACACAAATGATAAGAAAAATTTTATATGAAAGCGTATTTTTTGATTACTTTGTTACTGGCAAGTAATTTTTTGTTTTCTCAGCAGAAAATTTCAGGTAATATATTAAGTGAAAATGATATGATCATTAGTAACGTTTTGGTGGTAAATATTTCAAATGGTAAAAAAACCTCCAGCAATGCCTCCGGAAATTTTGAAATTGAAGCAGGTGTAAATGACGAAATCAGATTCTCAAAAGCAGGATATGAAAGAGCTTCCAAAAAGATTTCAGATTACGATTCTTCGTTGAATATTATTTTAATCAGAATTTCCCAAGAAATAGAAGAAGTTAAAATTCTGAATCTTACAGGAGACTTAAATAAAGATTCTAGAAGGCTTGCCAAAGAAAGTAAAGTGTCACAATTGCAGAAAGATATTGGTCTTCCAAGACCGCCTGAAGTGGCTAGAGAAAAAGCTCCTGATCTTTCAGATGCATTTGTTGTCGGTTTTCCTATGGCAGCAATCAATGTAGATGCTTTATACAAAGTGATAAGCGGCGATGCACGCAGAATGAAGAATCTCTATAAGTTTGAAGATTTGCAAAGGCATTTAAAATGGTTAGTAAGCAGGCTAGATACTGAGTATTTCGACTCTCTGGGGATTTCCAAAGAAAATATTAACGAGTTTTTACAATTTGCTTTTCTCGAAAATCCGAGATCATTAGATTTTGTGAAGTCGAAGAATATTAACGGAACAGTTTTCGAAATTGAAAAAGTAGCTCCCCAATATATTGAAAGAATGAAATCTCAGACAAAAAAATAATATTCGGTAGTTTAATGATACACTACATCGTAGATTTCATCTTTCACTTCATGAATGTTTTCCGGATGATAATTTGATAAAAGCCAGAGCTGAAGCTGCTTTTTGCCTTCACCGTAACTCGGCTGAATGTACATTTCGTCAATCAGATGAAAACCGTTTTTTTGATAAAAAGAGAAACGGCGCTGCGAATTTTCATTGAGGTGTTCTGGCTCAATTTCCAAAACTATTCTTGGATGGTTTTCAAATAGATAATCTGTAATCTGTGAACCCAATTTTTGATTTCTGAATTCTGCAAAAACCTCAAAATGTTCCACAAAAACATGATTTTTCAGCTCCCAAAGTACCAAATATCCAATGTTTTCCGTATTGTGTAAAACCGACACTACTTTCACTTGCGGATGCTCAAATAAACGTACAAATTTGTACCAATCTCGCCTCTCATCTTCAGGAAAACTTGAAGCATAAGAATCATAAATCTTCTTTATACGGTAATCGTCAGGTGAATTAATCTGTAAAAATTCCATAGTTATAAATCAAAAACACTGGGTCTTCTGGTGATGAAAATATCTTTCACCCACAAAGTAAATGCCAATCCTAAATAGATTAAAAAGAAAACTCCTGCCGTTGCAAAAGTAGAGTAGATGAAGAAAACGCGTAGTTTAGATACCGGAATTCCAAGCTTCGCACCCATTCTTGTGAGTACTCCAAACCATTCTCTTTCCATCTTGTGACGCAAATTGTTAAACATGATGAGTTTCTTTTAAAATTTTAAATCCGATGCTGCAATTTAAGCAATTTTTTGTTGTACAGTAATTTTTGTAATGATAAATCAGACTTTGAGTTTGCAATGTATTTTTAATTTTTAAACCTAAATTTTTCCATCCTTCAACAATCGAATTTTTTTCAGAGGAAAGTTCTTTGTAAAATGCAAGAATTTCATCTGCAATTTCTTCATTATGATATTTATGGTAATGATATTTAAAAGGTAAAACTGTATTAAGAATAATGAGTTCAATAAAATCTTTAGATAAAATTTTGGGTTGATCGACGGGCGAAATTTTTTCAAAATTAAAATGATTATCCCAATACTCAGATGCTTTTGTATTGCTGAAAATCTCCACCAATTCCTCAGAATTTTTAGCATTGATCATTTTTGAAAATAAATTTTGATGCTGATGATAAAGATCCGCCAATTGCGACAAACGAATTGTAGGGAAGTTGGGTGGGCGTAATCGCAAAAATTTCGGACGAATAACTACACTGTAAATCTGATATTTTGCTTTTAGAAATTCAAATTCTCTTTTCCAGATTTTCATTTGCTCGTCTTCGGGTTTTTCAAGCCAGCCGGAAATCCCGAACAATAAAGCTTCAAGCTGGGTTTTGTTTTGACGAATTTTATTTAAAACAGTAAAATCTATACTTTCTGCAATCTGTTTGAAGAGATGCGCATTCACTTTCAATCCGAAAGAGTAGGCGAGGCTGTGAAATAATACGGCTTCGTAATTATTTTTATAAATTTCAAGGTCTTTCTGAAGTTCTGAAGATTTCTCTTCAAGCTTTTTCAACAAACTTTCTTCGTAAAAATGAACCGGAATTTTATCTGGATTAAACAAATCTTCACACGGAATAAACTGGCTGTCATTTAAAAGTTTTTCATATTTCCCAAATACACTTACATCGATGTGGTTTTTCAGCTCAAGCGTAGGAATATTCTTTTTGTTAAGTTCATCGATGTCTGCATCATTTTGATAAACTACGTGAAGAACAATATTGTCGTAATTAGGGTCATTTGAATGTTGGTGGAAAATCCAGTCGGAAGATTTCACATGAAGTTCTATATTTCCTGCGAGGATTATATTGTTGATTTTGATTTTCGCCATCAGAAAATCCGGTCCGGAATCTTTGTTCCATTTCCCGAAATCTACTATTTCGATAGCATTTCCTTCAAGATCTTTAAAGTTGAAATGAGTGAATATCTTAAAATTCCAAAGATATTGTAATAATTTTTCGTTCATCTTGGTGTTTTGTGTTACCACTAATTTAGGAAAAATTTGAACGAGTACAAAAGCAATATATTCAGATTTGTTTCTTTTTAAAATTAAAACACTACAAAGTATGGATACTTTGCAGTGTTTTAATTTTCTGTATTATTATCTATCTTAATTCTTTTGCAATCATTATTTTTTCATTGATAATATTGTTCCACAGTAATCCTTTTGGAGCAGTATAGTACTCAGAAGATGAAATTTTAGGCTTTAATTTAAAATAAAAATCATAAGAACCTCCTACAATACCTTTTTCTGGAATGTACAAAAATCTATCTATACCGCGATGTTCATCATAACCATCTTCAATCCACCATCCATCAAATGTCCAAAATTGGTAAGCTTTATCTTTTTTAATATAAAATTCTTTAGATAAATAATTTCTAAAACTATAAGATTCAGTATCTTGAAATGAAATATCGTTTCTTACATCCATTATAAACTCTTTTTCAGGAAATTGTTGTTTGAATTGATTTTCCATTTCCTTAATAGAAATTTTTGGTTCATCAATATTAATTGTGCCATAGATTGAAATAAATGGATACCTAAAATTTTCAATACTGAAAAATTCGGTTAAACACATTTTGGAAACATAATAATTTCCTTTTTCTTTTCTTATAATTTTATATTTTAGCGTTTTTTTATCAGGATTATTATTCATTTTCCAATTATACGCTAGGTTATATATATCTTTATTTGAAAATATTTTTCCTTTTATTTTTTCATAGTCAATAATTACCCAATTGCTTCCTCTTTCATTTGTTTTAGGTAATATTTTTTCATCTAAATCAGGTAATTGTGAGATTAATAGAATGTTTTTTTTTGATATAAATACGTTATAAATATTAATATCTTTTTTAATATTATAAATCTCGTCAGTTTCTAAAGTGTATTCATTTACTTTGAATCCTGCTTTCAGACTATCAATAAAAAAATATTGTTGTGCAAAAAATAAATTTGATATTAATAATGCTATTGGTAGTAATACTTTCATAATTTTATTTATGAGCATTTTGTTTCTCCCATTTTTCCCAAGAGTTCTTATCTCCTTTCAACCAAATAATGTACTGACTAATAATTATTCCCGAAATTTCATCATTATCAAATATTTCTTTTCCAATATTTCGTTTGTTAAAGTAATTTAAAAGTCGGGAACCACCGTTAATTCCCCAATTGTTTCTAATCCACATTCCTAATCCGCCCATATGTGAGTTAAATTGCCAATAATTTTTTGCTTCAAGTAATTGTTTCTTATTTTCGAAATTCAGAATACGGTCTAATTCTGTTAGACATTCATATAAGTTTTTAGGAATGTAAATATTGTCAATTTTTTCAAGAGTAAGGCGTTTTTTAAATTCTTCTTTTTTTCTTTCTTTTTCTTTAACAGTTTCTTTTTCTGCAATTTTCTCATCATAACTACGATAGCCTCATAAAAAATTTGTTAAATAAATCTTGTCAACTTCCCGAGGAATAAATTCTGTTTTGAATGTAGTTATTGCTATAAATTCTTCAATTAATTTTTTATTAAACACAGAATCAGTCTTCAAACTTTCAATTTCAAACTTTCCTTTTCGATCCATATATCCACTTAATTCAATTCTGAAAAGTTTGTATTTGTGAAAAGTGGAATCATTTATAGAAATAAATTTCAAACCAACCATTTTACCTATGCTTTCAGTGATTTTTTCATTATTTGTTGAATTTTGAATATCTGTTACATACTTATAGGGATATTTATAATAAGAAATTCTACTTTTAATAGCCTCAATGTTTTTAATTTTTGGATAAACAGAATCAAAATCAATTTTTGAACCGACAATTTTCCCTTTATCTAAATCAAAAAGGGTTATTTTTTTTCTTGCATCAGTAACATATATCGTGTCATTTTTATTGAAAACAAAACTTTTATTCAAAAAAACATCTTTATCAGAAGCAGTCTTTTTGTATTCTTTAATGGTCGAACTTCTACCACTGTATATTTGATATTGGTTGTCATAAAATAATTCACACTTTTCTTTATCTTTTTCACAGTTTGTAAACTCTACAGTTGTATATGTTTTCTCTAGCTTACCATCTACATAATATGTTACGTTTCTATTTTCCAGCCCTTTTTCATAAACGTAATTAGTGATGTATATGATTTTCCTACCATCATTACTGATAGCTACGAAAAAAGGATTTCCTTCATAAATATCAAACGACCTATTAACCGTATAAAATTTTTTTCTAACTCCAATACTGTCGTATTTTTGAGTATACGATACAAATGATTCTCCTCTTAAATTTGGAAATTCATCATCGTAGGAAAATGACAACAATTTAAATTTTCCATTAGATGAATAAGTTTCCGAAATTGGAACAACTTCCGTTGATATTTGTGAATATAGATTCTTAAACAATAAAACTAAGAAGAATAATATAAGGTACTTTTTTTTCATATGAATAAGTATGTAATTTTATTGAGAACATTCTTTTGGTTTTTCTGTTCCGTTTTCAAGATGTAACTCTGTATTGCTGCTGTTTTCTACTTTGAAAAGTTTTATCCCACCCCCGTTCTTTTCGCAAAAAATACAACCCCCAATTGGAGGTTTTTAAATTATTACTTTGGTAACAAAAAGTTACTTTTTTAGTAGTTTATTTAAATTTATTAATTCCAAATACTACACGAAACAAAAGCAGAAACAAGAATTAATATATATTTAATAAATATTATTTTCATCCTACTGCTTCGTCAGCACAATATTATTCTTTGGCAACGGCTCCGGATATTGGCTTGGTTGGTAGCTGTAATAATAACAATCGGTATCTATAATATTTTTATCCTGATCAAAATCAATATTCAATTGTGTTTTGGCAGCATTGGCAAATGATATTTTAACATCTCCCGTTATGCCACAAAGATCATTGTCTATATAAATCATGTGATATTTGTCTGTGATATGGTGAAATCCAATACCGAAGGTTTTAGCATTACTATCCGTTAATGAAGTATTGTTAAATAGAATATTTCCGTTACTGTCTAATATTTTAAATTTCCCCACCAAATTATCCAAATTAAAGCCTAATGAATCATCATATTTATTGATTACTTTTTTGAAAGTAATATAAATGGTTTTATTATTCCAAGTCCCCTTCCAAGTCCCTTCGTAATCATTGAGTTCATTTTGTGTGTCTTTTCTATAGTAACATTCATTTTCAGGAATATCTGTAAATGTTCTTAACGGGACAACGGTATATTGCGCACAGGTAGACTGTGGAAATGATTTGCAGGAAATCATCAATAGCAATGACAAGATTATATTTTTCATAATAGTCATTTTAATAATTAAGGACATTGATTTTCAGAAGGGTTTCCATATTCGTCATAGTTTACTTTCTCAGGATTGGTAGCGTTTCCTTCTATTTTGAATAATACCGTGTTGTGTATGTTCATCTTTGAAAAATAGTCTTTGCAACTAGTCCCATTATTATTTAAAAACCTCCAATTGGAGGCTTTACATTACTGCTTGATCAAAGTCATTTCACCTCTGGGCATTTCATTGAAAGGTGCACAATTGGAATTATCAGTTGTTATAGTCTGATTTGTGTAATATTGCCAATGCATCTGTGTTTTTTGAGGATTATCAAAATTCAGATGAATTTCTCCATCAATGCAATGATCGGTAAACATAAGCGAAATTTTATCTCTTATAGCCCTGTTTACAAACCCCAAACTTGCCACTTTTGCTTGTTCTACAGGAAGATTATAGGTTGAGTATAATTGATTTCCATTGGCATCCAGCATTTTATACCGACCCATTATTCTATCCTCATAATATTTATCATAAGGTTCATAATCTTTTATTTTAGTAAAAGTTATAGTAAATGTTTTACCTTCGAAAGTACCTTTCCATGTTCCTGTATAGGGATCAAGTTCATTATTCAGATCTTTGTAATATGTATTTTCTAAAGGCCATCCTTTTGTTCCTAATGGAATAATTTGTTCTTGCTGTGCTTTGCAATTAGCACAAACAAATACAATACTTAGTATCAATAATATATTTTTCATAATAGTAATTTTAGTAATTAAGGACATTGGTTTTCAGAAGGGTTGCCGTATTCGTCATAGTTTACTTTCTCAGGATTGGTAGCGTTTCCTTCTATTTTAAATAGTAAGGTATTGTGTATGTTCATTTTTTCAAGCGTTTCTGCAAATAGCTTTTGCATATCTGTATGGCTCAAAGCTTCTCCTGTATTCTCCATAATTTTTTGTGCCTTTCTCGTATACCAAGTTTTCAGATTCTCCAATTGTGTCTCTGTAAAAGCAGGAGGAAGATCAGACCCGTCACCGATGTATTGTATCTGGTAGGTATTGGTGATGTGATCAGGATCAGGAGATACCATGCCACCAAATACCTGATCAATAGGAATACCATTAGCTATAGCATTTCTGAGAATTTCTAAGAAAGTACTAACATCTCTTGGTGAAAATATCTTTATAGAAACCCTGCCATTGTTTTTATTCAGATGGGTATGGTTGTATCCAAAAGTTGTAGAAGTTAGGCTTAGATTCATAGCATCTACACTCATAGCGTCAGGATTCATAGGATTGGTTACTATTGATCCATCTGCTGCAAATTTAAAGCCATATCCTGTTTCCGCACCTTCATTTACTTTCCCTTTCAGGATATCATATCTTGATTTTATAGCTGTTTTTGTAAATGTGTTTTTAGCTTTCTCACAAGGGGTTTTCTCCACCGGCTCTGTTCCACCGCCACCGCCACCTCCGGGATACGTGTAGCCACCTTCACCATTACCACCGTCACATTGTCCGTACTCGTTGATAAAGCCAAGACATTCGTCTTTTAATGCTTTGCATTTGATGATCGACACCGGAGATCCCCAAGATCCCGGTCCTTCAGGGTTATTTTCATCATCGGGATACCACATACTTACCCATTGCCGGGTACAGGTAATGGTGTTGGTCTGTGCCGTAGAACCATCAGGCATTCCTGCTTTTTTAATTTTGGCAAAAACCAAAGCCTGGAAAAATGAAAGATCACTTTCATCTTGTGTGTAATAGAAGTAGATCTTTTTGCCGTGTCTCGGTACTTTCAACACCGAGGTTACTTTTCCGTTATCTACGATTGGCACTGCAACGAAGCTTTCGTCGAAGCTGTCTACTGTTGTGGCAAAGTTCCAGTAAGGAATTCCGTTTACTTTTTTGATGTCTGCCTCGTTTTCGGCATAGACTTTCATGACATTGGTAATGTACTTCTCGTCTTGTTTCCAAAGACTTTTGTTAGTGTATTCTGTAGAAGAGGGGTCAGATGAAGAATAGACTTCATCATGAATACAGGAGTAGAGCGACAGCAGCACTGTCATCATCAGGCAGAGCCTGAACAATAGATTTTTTTTCATAATCATTGTGTGTTTTAATGGGTTAAATATATAGAAAATTCTCGTCATGAAGAGAACTGTGACAAAACTAGAATAAAAAATTCAAAAAATCACCGAATTTTATTCGGGTTTTATTCGGGTTTATTCGCATAATGGTATATTTGTAAAAAATAACCCGATGGTAAAAGAAAACTTAATACGAGTACGGAAGCAAAAGAAATTTTCTCAGCAGGATGTTGCCGAGCATCTGAATATCAGCCAGACCCATTATCAGAGAAAAGAAAAAGGAGAAGTAGGAATTACCGATATGGAGTGGGAGCGTATTGCAAGACTTCTGGATGTAGATATAGAAGAAATAAGAGAAAATTCTGAAGCAACTAATATGATACAGAATTTTGATAATAGCTACGGAAACTATGTTGGAAATAATAATACATACTTTAATATCCCAGATTATATCCTTGAAAACCAAAAAGATTACATCAATCTTCTCAAAAAAGAAAACGAAAGTCTGAAGCAGGAGAATAAAGAGTTACAGGAAGAAAACGATCTTCTGAAGTCTCAGAAATAAATAGTTACCTTCAATCTCGGAAAGCTTACTGCAACCCTGTAACACGTTTTCGGAAATGTCCGAAAGTTTGTCGCAGCCAAGCGAGATGGTTTCGGGAAATTTAAATTTAAAGCTAAAAAAAATCAGAGCAACTAGCCCTGATTTCATTTTATATTTCAATGAAGATTTTAAACCTTCGCAGTTTCCTTTTTAAAATTCGCAATCGTTGTTTTGTACATTTCCTCGTAAATTGGAAGAATGTTTTTCAGATCAAATTTAATCGCCTGTTCTTTAGCATTGATCTTCATCTGAGCCAATAATTCTTCGTTGCTGAGAAGTTTGATGGTATAATTGCTCATGGCTTCTACATTTCCGATTTCAGCTAAAAATCCTGTTTCTCCCTGAATGTTTACTTCAGGAATTCCACCTGCGTTTGAACTGATAACGGGTGTATTTGCCGCCATTGCTTCTAGAGCTGCCAAACCGAAGCTTTCCTGCTCAGATGGTAATAAAAATACATCTGAAAGTCTTAAAATTCTGTACAGATCATTCACTTTACCCAAAAGACGGATTTTAGAGATCAATTCCGGGTTTTCTTCTAAGAAAGAATTCACTTTCTCCATATCCGGACCTTCACCGATGATGATGAGCTTAGATTTTACTTTCTTTTCAACACTTTTAAAAATTTGCAACACTTCTTCAATACGTTTTACCGGTCTTAAATTGGAAACATGAATCAAGATTTTCTCGTCTGCACTTGCAAACTGCGTTCTTTGGCATTCGTTAAGATCTGCAAATTCTGAATTGTCGATGAAGTTGGTAATAACCTGAATCTCTTTTTTGATGCGGAAAAACTGTAGCGTGTCTTTTTTCAGACTTTCAGATACGGATGTAATGGCATCCGATTGATTGATAGAAAACTCTACGGCGTGTTTATAACTTGGATGCTGCCCAACCAATGTAATATCTGTTCCGTGGAGCGTTGTAACCAAAGGAATATCGTTATTGTCTTCCTTCAACATTTGCTTTGCTGTAAAAGCCGCATAAGCATAAGGAATTGCGTAGTGTGCATGAAGTAGATCTAATTTATAAAGATTCACAACTCGGTAAATCATCGAGCTTAATGCAATATCATAAGGCTGATACTGGAAAAGCGGATAGGTCTGCACATTGACTTTGTGAAAGAAAATATTGGGGTTTGTAATATCTAATCTTGCCGGAAGTGCCGAACTGATGAAATGTACCTCATAGCCTTTGTTGGCGAGAGACATCCCGAGTTCTGTTGCCACAATTCCGCTTCCGCCGTATGTTGGGTAGCAAAGTATGCCTATTTTCATCTGTTTATTTTTATTTTTTCAGTTATAAGGCGGAACGCTTTAAAGATGCGTTTCATTGGTTAATATTATTTTGATGTGGTGAATTCTGTAGATTTTGAAAATTGCGGAGCTTCTAATGTGATTCCCATACCAGGTTTCAGTTGGTCATTTACTAAAACCGGAAGCTTTCCAGAGATTTTTGTTTTTCCGTTGATGGCGTTTGCTGTTGCCGTCATAGAGTCTTCGTTGTTTTCATATGAAACCAAAACCGTGGAAACTTTAGATAAATCAAGATCTTTCAAAGCATAAGCACTGCCAAAAACATTGAGAATCACATTTTGATTTTTTGCTAAATCTGCCAACACCTTTTTAGATTCGGCTGAAATTTTATAAGGTTTATAAGCTGTTGAATTGTCTTTATGAAAACCAACGATCACTGTAGAGTTTGCCGGAATACTATTGATTTCTGAAGCCTTTTTAATAATGACCGTAGAATTTAAATTCAGCTGATCTACAAAAGTTTGATAGGGTGCTTCTTCCAACGGAACATAGTAGCAAGTGTTCTTGCAGTTCAGAGGAAGTAGTTTTTTCTCATCCTTTATTAAAGTTAAAGCATTAGAATAAAGATTCTGAACCAATGTTTTATGAGAATCATTGTTGATATCTTGGTTGACGTTTTCAGGATTTTTCGGAGTGTATTGACTTAAACCTAAAAAATATTTTGTCAGTAAAATTTTCTTTACACTTTCTTCCACTCTTTTTTGCGAAATTTCTCCGTTGTCAATTGCTTTCTGAATCAATTTTTTACCTTCTGCGACACCCTGAGAAAAAAGCATAATGTCGTTCCCCGCTTTGAAAGCCAATGCGTCCAGTTCGCCAGGTTTGTATTTATTGGCAACCGCTCCCATATTTAAAGCATCGGTAATAATCAAACCTTTATATCCGAATTTTTCCTTTAATAAACCTGTAATGATATTTTTTGAAATAGAAGCAGGAATTCCTTTTCCGGATTCTAAACTTGGAACGTACAGGTGTGCTACCATCACACCGCCAATTCCCTTATCCATCAAAGCTTTAAAAGGAGCCAGCTCGATTGAATTTAATCTTTCCATATTATGTGAAACGACGGGCAGGTCTAAATGTGAATCGGTATTGGTGTCACCGTGTCCCGGAAAATGTTTCATTGCCGCTAAAATATTGTTATCCTGCAAACCATTGGAGTAGGAGAGTGCAGATTGCGTGACATTAGAAACTTCTGAGCCGAAACTTCTGTTCCCGATAATCGGATTGTTTGGGTTGGTATTGACATCTACAACAGGTGCGAAATCCCAGTTGATTCCCATTCTCTTACAGTCTTCAGCGATTTTTGCTGCCATCTGATAAATCAGGTTCTTATCCTGAATCGCTCCTAAAGTCATTGCCCACGGAAATTTGTGAGCTTTAGCGATTCTCTGATACAATCCCCATTCAGCATCCATCCCGATCATTAAGGGGATTTTAGATTTTTGTTGAAATTCATTGACTAGATTAATTTCTCTTGCTGCATCGTCCTGCATAAGAATCAAACCTCCAATTTTATCATTGGCAACAATATTTCTTACCTGGCTGATGTGGTTCTCATCTTTGTTGGTGTAAAGTGCAACGATAAATAGCTGACCTAGTTTTTCGTCCTGAGAAAGTGAGTTGTAGGTTTTATCAACCCATTGCTGCGCTTTGTTTTGATCTGACTGAGAAATGTTCTTCGGCTGATACTGTGCTGAAATTTGCGAATTAATAAAAAGTATGATGAAGAGTAATTGAAAACCTACTTTGTTCATGATGTTTGAATAAGAACAAAAATACGATTAAAAAATACAGTAGAAACAATGTTTTTTAGTTTTTTGGTATATGATTTGATCTGCGTAAGTAACTAACAATTTTAAATTTAATAAGATGAGAAAATTTCTTTCAATTTTAACACTGGCTTTCGCTAGTTTCCTTATATACAGCTGTGATAATAGTGATGATGAGGTGATTGACAATACACAACAATATGAATATCCCGCAGTGAAAGATTTTACGGGGAGTTTAAACTCGACCAATAACTACACTTTATCTGTACCAATTAATATTCCTGTAACTGATGTTGTTTTGGTATATAGAAATGTTGGTTCGGGAACGGGTGTTAACGCAGTTTGGCAATTAATTCCTAAAACATATTATCTAGATAACAATATAGCATTTCCTGCAAATAGAGAATTAGATTATAATTTCGATTTTACAACTTTAGATGTTGAAATTACTTCGAAAGCAAATTTTAATCAAGCTACTCAAATCACTGCAGCAGAAACCAATGCTTATTTAAACAATCAGATGTTTAGAGTTGTCTTAATTCCAACGGTTGCAGGAAAGAATGCAAATGCAGTTGATCATAATGACTACAATGCAGTAATTAAATATTATAATTTAAATGATACCAAAGTACCGGTTTCAAAAGTAAATTAATAAAATATATCTTTTCAGTTTTATAATGAAAAAATCTCCGGAATTAATTCCGGAGATTTTGTTTTTTGTGTAAGTAAATTTAATTAATTCTGATCATCTAAAAGATGACCGAAGTAATCTTTCTTTGTCTGTAAATATCCACGGCTAGAATCATTCGCAGGAATTTGCAAAGGTATTCTTGAGTTGAGATTGATGCTGCTCTCTTCTACAAACTTTACTTTTTCAGGATTGTTGGTTAAAAGATTAATGTTGTCAACTTGTAGGATATTGAGAATTTCGATAGCAACTCCAAAGTTTCTGTCATCAGCAGGCAATCCCAGCTCTAAATTGGCGGCAACAGTATCAAAACCTTTTTCCTGAAGAGAATAGGCCTTTAACTTATTGATAATGCCTATATTTCTGCCTTCCTGACGGAGGTATACAATGATTCCGCCGTGATCTTGGGTATATTTCATAGCAGCATCCAATTGTTGTCCGCATTCGCATTTTTGGGAATGGAAAACTTCACCAGTAATACATTCAGAATGAAAACGCACATTCACCGGTTTTGAGAAATCTGTATTTTCGGCTATGATGGCCATGTGAGGCATCCAGTCATTAGAATCTTCTGAGAAAGCTATCATTCGGAAATTTCCGTGGTCTGTTGGGACATTAGCTTCCGCCTGAATTTTAATCATTTAATTGTTGGTTATTTTACTGTTTATTGAGTCTTCAATGAAAGCAACATTAGTTTTTAATCTTACCAAATATCTGTTGAGAACTGCATCTTCATCTCTGTTAAGATATTTTCTGAGCGTCTGAATTTTTTTGTAAGACTTTTCTAAGTTTTTGAGTGTTTTGTTTTTTCCGGTAATATTGCCTGCATCAATTGCATACAGATAATTTTGTAAAGAATATTTTAATGCGTCTACTTCTTCGTTTACGGCTGTATTTTTAAATTTTGGGAAAGAAGAAATAAGATTTGTTATTTCAGCTGCATTAATATTTTGATGGATATTAATCGAAAAATTATTTCCAGATTCTGCTTCAGCTTTTTTTGCTTCAACATAGAAGTTGCTGGATAGTGGAGAAACATTTGGTTTTTCTGTAGCGCAGGAAGAAATAAGTATTAAAAGTAATCCGGAAAAATATAATCGTTTCATTTTTGCTCCTTTTGATAAAGGATTGGATTAAGACTTTCATCGTTGTACATTTTCATTTGTTTGTACACTTTCATCTTAACATCACCATTCTCAATATCAGTAAGCAATTGATCTATAGAAGTAAATAAATCCTCTTTTTGATCAAGAAGTACATCCAGTTTCTGTTGGCAGTTTAAACGATGTTCTTCTGAAGCAGAATCTCTATGAGCTTCCAATGACATATGATAAACCTTCAGCGAAAGAATTGATAATCTGTCTACAGCCCAAGCGGGAGTTTCAGTATTAATCTTTGCATCAGGTTTCGGAGTAATATTTTTATATTTATCTAAAAACCAACTGTCTATGAACTCAACCAAATCTGTTCGTTTCTGATTAGAAGCGTCGATCATTCTTTTGAGCTGCAGTGCATCTACAGGATTTATATTTTCATCCCTAATAATATCTTCCAAATGCCATTGAACGGTGTCAATCCAGTTTTTAGCATACAAAATTCGTTCCAAACTGTCTGTAGGAAACGTATTATTAATAGGAGTTTCTATGTTGTCTAAAACATGGTAATCTTCAATTGATGTATTGAAGATTTTCCAAGCGGTATCTGTGAAATTCATTTTGGCTGAAAAAACTAGTTTCCGGTATTGTTTGTAGTATTAGAAGCAGGATTTTCAGTTTTTGTTACTGGTTTGTCTTCTTCTTTTACAGAATCTTTAAATTCTTTGATACCTGAACCTAGACCTTTCATCAATTCCGGAATTTTTTTTCCTCCGAAAAGAAGTAAAAGAATGATCGCTACGATCAATAAGTGTTGCCAAGATAATGACAATATTGTAAGTGTATACATTTTAAAAATTTTTATAAAGTTAATATTTTAATTTGAAACCCATCCTAACGGATCTACTGGTGTATCTCCTCTCCAAATCTGGAAATCTAAGGTATATGAACCATCAAAATCCTGTGCCACAGATCCTACTGAAGTTCCTGCGGAAACTTGCTGACCTTTCGAAACTGTATTATTGCTTAAGTTAGAATAAATAGAGAAATAATCTCCATGCTTTATTAAAACTGTTTTTGTACCATCTGCTGCTGCCATTACTGATGAAACTGTTCCCGGAAACACAGCTTTTGCACCGGTACCTTTTGCTACAGAAATTTTAATTCCGTTGTTTTCTTCTACAATATTTTTAAAAACAGGATGTGGCTGTCTTCCAAAACGATGCGTAATTGTACCGTATGCAGGCATCGCCAATCTTCCTTTGTTTGCTGCGAAGTTATTTCCAGCTGCTGTAGAAACTCCGTAACTTGTCATTGCTTTCGTTTCTGCTGCTTTTTTATCTTCGCCGGTTTTCTTTTCAAGCGCAGCTTCTGCTGCCTTTGCTGCGGCTAATTTGGTGGCGGCTTCTCTTGATTTTAAAGCGGCATCATCAGAAGCTTTCTTAGCGGCAATCTTTCTGGCCTCATCTTTTGCACTCGCCTCAATTTTTGCAGCATCTTCATTTCTTCTTCTTTCATCTTCTGCTTTTTTAGCGGCAAATTCTGCTGCTTTCTTGGCTTCCGTTTCAGCAAGTTTTCTTTCTCTTTCCAAAGCTTCAGCACGAGCTTTATTTTCTGCATCAATTTTCGCCTTTTCTCTGTCGGCAGCGATTTTAGCTAAACGAATTTTTTCTGCTTCAGCTTTTTTTCTTGATTCTTCCTCCGCTTTTGCTTTTCTTATTTCTTCGGCAATAATTGACCTGATTTGTCCTTCAAGTGCTTTAGACTGAGTTTGCTTTTGTCTCAATTCACCAGCAAGCTTATTTTCATTCTTTTTAAAATCATTAACTAACTGCTCTTTCTGTTTTCTCTCAACACTAATTGTCGTTAAATCTTTTTGCTGATTCGCTAAAAGATTTTCTTTTTCTACAGCAGATTTTCTTTTTTTATCAACAGATTTTTTTAATTCTACAGCTGCATTGGTGATTTCTGCTGCTTTTTTATCCTGGTAATCAGAATACTGCTTTAGATATTGTACCCTGCGTAAAGCCTCTCCGAAGCCTTTTGAAGATAGAATAAAAGTCACTTTATTCTGTACCCCTTTATTTTTATATGCATTAACCAAAACCTGAGCGTAGTTTTTTCTTAATACCGCTAATTCCCGGTTCTGTCTGTTGATTTCAAGCTGACGAAGATAAATTTCGTCTTCTATAAATCGTTTTTCTTTCTGAGTATTATTATAAACTTTTTCTCTTAAAGCCAACTTTTGATTGACACTTGTAAGATAAGATATCGAAAGTTTAGACTCATTTCTGGTTTTGGCTAACTCAGAATTTATTTTTGCAATTTGTTTTTTAAGTTCTGCATTCTGCTGCTGTAATTCTTCTTTTTTTTGCCCGAAGTGCAACGAAAACAGCAAAATTACTATTAAAAAGCTAAATTTTTTGATCATTTAATCTCGATTTTCTTATAATTGGCTGGAACTGAATAAGGTGTTTCCATTTTAGTGAATCCAAATTTCGTATTTTCCAGTAAAATCTGACTTGTTTTTGACCCTTTTATAATTATTTTAACATTTTGCGGAAATCTAAGATTATTCTCGAAGGTCTCCCACTGGTCATATACGATTTCTATCGCATCATCGGATTTTACATCCTGCAAATTAACATAAATTAAATCAAAATCATTAGAATATCGCATATTGATTTTATACTCTCTTTCCTGCTCATTGGTTACGATTTTCTGATTAACAATGGATGTCAGTTCATAACCCTCCATGTTTTTTGTAATCTTAGAATTTCTGTCGCTTACCACTAAAAAAGTACGCCCTAAAAGGATTTTTTCTAAAGTTTTGTAGTCGATAAAATTGATATTGAGCAGATTATTTAAATATTCAAAATCAGAATCTATATAATTTTTGTTGTATTTGTCGACCGCTTTGATTCCTTCGGGGGTAATAATTGCCCTTGCAGCGTTAAAGAAAAGAAAATTAATATTCGACCAGATTTTTTTATTACTTTCAATGTAAATGGTGGCATCTAATGGACTGACTCTGATATTGTCTGCTGTTATTTTACTATTGATTTTTACATGTTCAAATTTCGGATGGATATAAATGCTTTCGTAAAAAGTCAGCCTGTCTGATATGTTTTTTCCCGTATCAATAGGATCTTTTACAGCTGAGTTTTCGACTGCAGTGCTGTCATTTTCAGATGTATTCTGCACAACGTTTTTTCTGGTTTTACATGAAAGCACAACCAGTGTGACCAGCAATAACGCAATCCATTTTTTCATATTTTCTTTTAAATTAATACTTTACAATATTAACGCCAAACCACACAAAACATTTTGTGTGGTTTTGAGGTCAATTATTTTATGTGAAACTATTCTTTATTCAGGAAATCTAAAACTGAAAAATCGCCTAAAGAAATTTCTCTGGCTACCCCAAAATACTGGGCAGAATTTCCAATCATAGAATTTGAAAGGTTTCCGTGGTTGATTTTTGTGTTTTCCTGTATTAAAGAGTTTTCAATATTTGAGTTGATGATAACGGTATTGTTTCCTATCGAAACTCCGGGACCAATTTTTGAATTCATAATTTTTACATTTTCACCGATAAAACATGGCGGAATGATCAATGAATTTTCAATCGTTGCGGTAGAAGTAAAAGTAGACATTTCTTCTTTTTCGTAGGCTAAAATTTTACTGTTAGTTTCTACAGTAGCATTTTTGTTTCCGCAGTCCATCCAGTCATTTACCTGTCCTGATCTGAATTTTGCACCTTTAGCTTTTAAATTTTCAAGAGCAAGTGTCAACTGATATTCACCTCCGTTTTTGATATCATTTGAGATGATATAGTTAATTTCATCCATCAGTTTTTCGGCACTGTTAAAATAATAAATTCCAATGATTGCCAAATCTGAAACAAAAATTTCAGGTTTTTCTATAAAATCTGTAATAAAACCTTGTTCGTTTAACTTGACAACGCCAAAAGCGGAAGGGTCTTCAACGCTTTTTACCCAAATTACACCGTCAGAATTTGTATCTAATGTAAAATCAGCTCTAAAAAGAGTGTCGGCAAACGCTACAACTACATTTCCGGTCATCGATTGTTCAGCACATTTAATTGCGTGAGCAGTTCCTAATGCTTCTTCCTGATGATAAATGCTTCCTTTTGCACCTAATCTTTCGGCAATCTGAAGCAAAGATTTCTCAACCTCATCTCCAAAATCTCCAATGATAAAGGCTACTTCCTCTATTTTTTCGCCACAAACTTTGGCAATATCTTCTACCAATCTCTGTACGATAGGTTTTCCGGCAATAGGAATCAAAGGTTTTGGAACGGTTAATGTATGTGGTCGTAATCTGGAGCCACGTCCAGCCATAGGAACGATTATTTTCATAGATGAATTTTATATAGTTTAATTTAAATTTAAGATTTTCTAAGAATTTTGCTGATCATTGTTCTCTCGTTATATATTAAAAACGCAATAAATAGCAAGAATAATCCATTCCCGACAAAATAATTATAACGAAAATAATAAAAAGAAATCATTGATATAACAATAGACAATACTAAATATGTTGCTATTTTTTTTATATTGTAATGAATGGGATATTGTATTTTACCCCAAATATAGGAAATAATCATCATGCTTGTATACGTGATCAATGCAGCAAAAGCACTTGCCCAATATCCGTATTCTGGGATAAAAGTAAAGTTGATAAATATCGTAATAGCAGCTCCGATAAGAGAAATGTATAAGCCCACTCTCGTCTGATCAGATAATTTGTACCAGATCGAAAGATTGAGGTAAATTCCTAAAAATAAGGCTCCCAACATGACAAAAGGAATAATTTCAATTCCTTCAAAATAAAGCGGGTTTCCTAAGTATTTTTCAGAAATCCATTGCAGATTGACCATCAACCCAACATAGATTAAGCAATTGCAAATGACGAAAACATCCATTAAAACCGCATAAGTTTTATGATTGTTTTTATCTTTAAAACTTGAGAAAAAGTAGGGTTCAATTCCCAACTGATATGCCTGCCGGAAAACTGTAATGAAGGTTGCAATTTTATAAACGCCTCCGTAAACACCAATCTGATGTTTGGCTTCTTCTTTCGGAAGCAAATATTTTAGAAACTGTCTGTCTAAAGTCTGATTGATCACTCCTGCAAGTCCTGCAACCATCACTGGCCATGAATAACTCATGATTCTTTTCCAAAGATTAAAATCAAACTTTTTAAAACTAAAGTTCACAAATTCTTTTCCTACAATCGCTAATGTGATGATACTCTGTACCAAATTGGCAATGAAGACATATCCGACACCAATTTCCGGGTCATATTGTAAACCTAAAATTCCTTTTGGGTAATGAGGAAGCCATTTTATGAAAAACACGATCAGAAAATAATAAACTAACGATCCTGCAACTTTTGAAACGGTATATAAAACAGGTTTTCCTTCTAATCTCAAAACAGCTGAAGGAATTGTTGCAAATGCATCAAAAGAAAGAATAAAAAGAAAAATAACAAGATAATTAACTTGATCCGGAGTTTCGAAAGCATTCGCAAGATCCTGCCTAAAAACATATCCTAAAATAAGATAGATGAAACCAAATCCCAGAATGCTCAATGAAGTGGTAGATACTAAAGTTTTTTTATCAATACTGCCTTCCTGTGCAAAACGGAAAAAAGAAGTTTCCATTCCGTGGGTCAAAAAAACGGTAATTACTCCTGCAATAGAGTACCAATCTACAAAAGGTGATGATGCAGAAGGTCCGAATGCATTGGTCACGATAGGCGCAATCAGGAAAGGAAATATCCTTACTAAGACCGAACTCAACCCATATACAGCGGTTTGACCAAATAATTTCTTGTACAAATTTATTTTTTTAAAATGCAAATGTAAATATTAGAATTCACAAATTTCTGATTGATGCCTAAAAATCATTGTTGAAAATATTAAATTTGTGCAATATAAATTTCCACATTTAAAATAAATACATGAAAATCCTTATAAAAAATGCAAAAATCGTCAACGAAGGAAAAATTATTGAAAATGATATTCTTATTGAAAATGATTTAATTACCAGAATAGATTCTCTTATTTCTGAAGAAGCGGATCAGATTATCGATGCTTCAGGAAAATATCTTTTGCCGGGAATTATCGATGATCAGGTGCATTTCCGTGAACCTGGATTGACGCAGAAAGGTGATATTGAAACCGAATCTAAAGCTGCAATTGCTGGCGGAATTACAAGTTTCATCGACCAGCCAAACACTGTTCCTAATGCTGTAACGCAGGAATTATTGGCTGATAAATACGAAATTGGTTCTCAGAAAGCTTACGCCAATTATGGCTTTATGATGGGTGGAACGAATGACAATCTGGAGGAAGTTTTAAAGACAAACCCAAGAAATGTTCCCGGAATTAAATTGTTTCTAGGTTCTTCCACAGGAAATATGTTGGTTGATAACCCGGAAACGCTGGAAAATATTTTTAGCAATACAAAAATGCTGATCGCCGTTCATTGCGAAGATGAAGCAACGATTAAAGCAAATACCCAAAAATATCTGGATGAATATGGTGAAGATATTCCTGTGAAATTTCACCATCTGATCAGAAGTGAAGAAGCTTGTTACAAATCTTCTTCAAAAGCGGTTGAATTGGCCGAAAAAACAGGTGCAAGACTTCATGTTTTCCATCTTTCTACAGCGAAAGAAATGGAACTTTTTAGAAATGATATTCCTTTAAAAGATAAAAAAATTACGGCAGAAGTTTGTGTTCATCACCTGACTTTCACGAATGAAGATTACGATACAAAAGGCGGACTTATCAAATGGAATCCTGCGGTAAAAACTCAAAAAGATAAAGATGTACTTTGGGAAGCTTTGCTGGATAACAGAATTGATGTAATTGCAACAGATCATGCGCCACACACTTGGGAAGAAAAGCAGAATGTTTACACAAAATGTCCTTCCGGAGCGCCTTTGGTTCAACATTCTTTGAACGTAATGCTTGAAAATTATATCAACGGAAAAATTTCACTGGAAAAAATTGTTGAAAAAATGGCTCACAATCCTGCCATTCTTTTCAGAGTGGAGAAAAGAGGTTTTATAAGAGAAGGGTATAAAGCAGATTTGGTTTTGGTAGATTTAAATGAAAACTGGACGGTTGCTAAAGAAAATATTCTTTACAAATGTGGCTGGAGCCCGCTTGAAGGAACCGAATTCCATTCGAAAGTGACCCATACTTTTGTCAACGGAAACCTGGTGTATGATAACGGAAAAATCAATGAAGAAAAATTCGGAGAGCGATTGCTTTTTGAAGTTCAGAAATAAACAAAAACGACTGCTAAAATGCAGTCGTTTTATGTTAATTAAGAGACTGCCTAAATTCCAAAGGCGACATATTGGTTTTCTTTTTGAAAAGCGTACTGAAAGACTGCGAATGTTCAAATCCCAATTCGTAAGCAATTTCGCTTACAGAAAGTTCTGTGGTCGACAGTTTTTCTTTTGCCTTGCTGATCAGCTTTTCATGAATGTGTTGCTGAGAGTTTTGTCCCGTGTGAACCCGCAAAAGGTCACTTAAATAATTGGGTGAGAGATTCATCGCTTCAGCAATCTGATGAACAGTCAAAAGTCCTTTTTCTGCAGTTTTCTCATCAAAATAATCGTTCAGAAACCTTTCGAATTTTACCAGCAACTGATGGTTGTTGTTTTTTCTCGTGATAAATTGGCGCTCATAAAAACGATGAGAATAATTCAGCAGAAGATCTATTTGGGATAAAATAATTTCCTGTGTATGTCGGTCAATATGCTGACTTTCTTTATCAATTTTATGAAGAATTTCGATCAGATCATTTTCCTCATCTTCAGATAAATGCAAAGCTTCATTCACGGCATAAGAGAAAAACCCATAAGATGAAATTGTTTTTGCCAACGGATGCTTCAGTAGAAAATCTTCGTGAAAAATCAATAGATAACCATTATTGTTGCAATCCATCGTTTCCATAATTCAGATACTGCACCTGATTGGGAGCCGTAAAACTCAGAACACCTTTATCATAATCATAATGTTGCTGTCCGTATTTCATCTTTCCCGTTGCTTCTCTTTTCAGGGCAACACAATAAAATCTGTTGGTGAAACCCTTCCAGACCTCATCTTCTATGAAATTACTTTCGGATAAATTGATGACGCTTACCAACGGATGTTTTGGTTCTGGCAAAGATAATAATCTGTGGAAAGCTGAGATGGACGGAATTGTATTCATTAATTCAAATTTAAATTTAATAATCCAAAAGTCCCATACTAAATTCATCGTAAGGCGCTCCGGTATCGGTTCCTAAAGGTACAATACTATCCAGTTTTGTAAGTTCGTTTTCTGTCAGTTCAATTTTACCAGCTTCAATATTCTGCTCCACATATTTTGTGCGTTTGGTTCCCGGAATCGGTACAATTCCTTTGCTGATGATCCAGGCCAATGCTAATTGAGAAGAAGTAATCTTCTTTTCCTTGGCAAGATTTTCAATAGCTTCCACCAATTCAATGTTTTTATGAAAATACTGTTCCTGAAAACGTGGAATTCCTCTTCTGAAGTCATTTTCCGGGATGTCATCAATCGAACGGATCTGTCCGGATAAAAACCCTCTTCCCAGTGGTGAATATGCAACAAAACCTATTCCCAACTCGTTTAATGTTTTGATGACCCCCTTTTCTTCTACAGTTCTCTCAAAAAGAGAAAATTCGCTTTGTACTGCAGTAATCGGATGAATAGCGTGTGCTCTTTTAACCGTTTCAGATGAAACTTCAGACAAACCAATGTATCCAATTTTTCCTTCTTTTACCAATTCGCTCATCGCTTCTACCGTTTCTTCAACCGGAGTATTTTTGTCGAGACGGTGCATGTAATAAAGATCAATGTAGTCTGTTTTCAGGTTCTTTAGCGAACGTTCTACTGATTTTTTTACGTACTCTTTCTTTCCATTGATCGCCCATGTTATCTGATCGCTGTCATCAATTTCCCAACCGAATTTTGTTGCAATGATATACTGGTCACGATTCCCTTCAATAGCTTTGGCAACGAGTCTTTCGTTTGTAAAAGGGCCGTACAAATCTGCCGTATCAAGAAAGTTGCCTCCCAATTCTAATGAACGGTGAATGGTTGCAATAGCTTCTTTTTCATCTGCCTTTCCATAGATGTCGTTATCACCAAAACTCGTCATTCCCATACAGCCTAAACCGATATTTGGAATGATTAAACCCTGATTTCCTAATTTTACTTTGTTCATATTTTAAATATTAATTTTAATAGAACAAAGTTGAACAGAAATAAAGATTCGGATGTATGCAAAACGATGAATGTTGTATGCGAATTACGGATGGTGTTTTTTAGGTTTTAATTATTTTTCAGAAAAACGAAAACCAATTCCGTGAAGATTTTCTATGGTGATATTGTCCTCATTATGAAAAACTTTGCGTAGTCTTGAGATGAAAACATCCAGACTTCGTCCCATGAAATAATCATCATCTCCCCAAATGGCTTTTAAAATATCTTGTCTTTTTAAAACAGAATTTTTGTGTCTGATAAAATATAAAAGCAATTCAGATTCTCTTTGTGTAAGTGCAATGATGTTATTTTCTTCCTGAAGAGTGTAGTTTTTCGGGTCGAATTGATATTTTCCGACTTTATATTTAATTACAGATGTTTCTGTTTTTCTTGTGCGTTTTAAGAAAATTTCGATTTTTAAAATCAATTCTTCAATACTGAAAGGTTTCACCAAATAATCATCGGCGCCAATTTTCAGTCCTTTGATTCTGTCCTCTTTTAAAGCTTTAGCAGAAATAAAAATAATGGGAATCTCTGAATTATGAGCCCGAATATGTTTTGCCACCTCAAAACCATCTACTTCGGGCATCATGATATCGAGCAGACAAATATCAAAATCTTTGCAGTCAAATGCGTGTAAAGCAGACTTGCCATTTGCATGATAATCAATATGGTAATGAGTTTCAAGGCTGTCCTGAATCAGAAAAGCAATTGTCTGGTCATCTTCTGCATACAAAATTTTAGGTTTTTCCATTTATTAAGCAGTATTTCAATAGGGTAAAAGCAGTGTCGTGGTAATTCCCTGATCTGCATTATTCTCAACAGAAATTTTCCAGCGATGTTGCTGAACGATTTTTTTTACATAAAATAAACCAAGTCCGAAACCATTGATTTCATTATTCTTCTTAGTATTCACCCGGTAGAATTTATCAAAAATATGAGGGATATTTTTACTGGGAATTCCTATTCCGTTGTCTTTAAACTTTAAATATAAACCTTTTGAATCTTTTTTTGCTGAAATTGTAATATCCGGTTTGGTTTCACAATATTTAATAGAATTATCTAAAATATTGTAAATGATATTGGTGAAATGAAACTCATCTGCCATCACCGAAATATTATTTTCTACATTTACATGAATCGTAAGATTTTCATTTTTCTGCTTCATAGTCTCAGCAATTTCCTGAATAAAAGGCAACAACATGATTTTTTGAGTTTTTAAAGACAATCCGGAAGCATCATTTTTAGCAATATTCAGTATTTTTTCAATATGATTGTTGAGCTTATTGCTTTGGTTGATAATGATTGAAGTGTAGGTTTGAAGCTTGGAATTCTCCTGAATAATCTGTTGTTTGTTAAGAGCTTCTGTAGCCAAAAGAATTGATGACAGCGGAGTTTTAAACTCATGAGTCATATTATTGATAAAATCACGCTGCAGTTCTGAGAATTTTTTTTGCTGAATGATGGTATAAATTGAATAAACATAGACCAGAAGAATAATAATCAATGCTAGTGTAAGCAGGTACCAAAACCTCAGTGAACTAATCAGGTAAGTGGTTTTATCGGGAAAGCGTATCGAGAAATAATACACCAGATTTTTATGTTTCGGAAATTCTATGAACTGATTTTTTAGGTTTTCATCATCAACTGAAATATATTTTCCGTACACCATTTTATCACTTTGGCAATTATACATTGCATATACGTAGTCTGTTTCTATATGAAGACGCGTGAATTCTGTTTTTAGATAATATTCAAGAATGGAAGGATGAAATTCATTATTGGTGTTGACTACATAATAGTCGTTGGCAATATTCTGTACAGGGTTTTCTGTGAAAGAGGTTTTTCCTACAGATAATTTTTCAGCAACTTGCAGTAAAGCGATATTTACTTTTTGGTTAAATTTTTTATCCTCAAGATTATAGGCCTGTTTTGCCCACAGAAGCTGAGCCGTAAGAATTCCGACAATAGCGACAAACCCGAGACTTATAATGATATTGAGCTTTTTTATTTCCATTTTCAGAAGCAATATTATTCAAAATATTTATTAATATTTTGTCATTAACAACTTGTTAACAAATCTTTGAGACTGGTTAACAACTTCTCATCAAAATCATCAATACATTTGCTCTATTGAAATACAATTATAGGTTTCTTTATTAACTATTCAAAATTTATACTTATGAAAAATTTAAAAATTACAGCATTACTTGCAGTTATGGCATTTTCACCATTTTATGCAAATGTACTTCCTGTTGAAGGTACTTCTTTAGTGAAAGCAGTTGCCGAAGCAATCAAATGGAAATCAGAATCTATCGACGTAGGAAGTATTCCTCAGGGAAAACCAAAGTTAATCAGATTTGAATTCACAAATACCTCTTCAAAACCGATTATTATCGAAAACGTTGCACCATCTTGTGGCTGCACAACGGCCAATTACACAAAAACGCCAATACAACCGGGAAAAAAAGGCTTTGTAGAAGCAAGCTATAATGCTGCAAGTCCAGGTGCATTTGTGAAAACAGTAAATGTTACTACAAGTGACAGCAAAACACCAAAAACCCTTTCTTTTAAAGGTGTGGTTACTGCTTCATAAGAATTAAAAAAATATAATCAACAGCTGATCGTAATTGATCAGCTGTTTTTTTTATGTAAGAACGGTATCAGATACCTTTTTTCTGAGATCAATATAAAGAACAATTATTTATAACATCATTTATCAACAGATTTTAGGCTGCAACAGGTTTATATTTATTATTTTTAAGAAAAATAAAATTTATGAATCTTTATACACAACCCATGTTGCGTGAGGGTGCTCTCAAAGATAAAGTAGCCATCGTTACAGGTGGCGGAAGCGGTCTCGGAAAAGCGATGACCAAATATTTCTTAGAATTAGGGGCAAAAGTAGTCATTACTTCGAGAAATTTAGAAAAATTGCAAGCCACAGCAAAAGAACTGGAAGATGCAACCGGCGGAAAAGTTCTGTGTGTTTCTTGCGATGTTAGAAATTGGGATGAGGTAGAAGCCATGAAAGAAGCGACTCTGAAAGAATTCGGTAGAATTGATATCTTATTGAATAACGCAGCCGGAAATTTCATCTCTCCAACTGAAAGACTGACGCATTCTGCTTTTGATTCCATTTTAGATATCGTTTTAAAAGGGACAAAAAACTGCACACTTTCCATTGGAAAACACTGGATTGATTCTAAAACACCCGGGACGGTTTTAAATATCGTCACCACTTATGCCTGGACAGGTTCTGCCTACGTTGTTCCGTCAGCTTGTGCAAAAGCAGGTGTTCTGGCAATGACAAGATCTCTAGCCGTTGAATGGGCAAAATACGGAATCCGTTTTAATGCCATTGCGCCGGGACCGTTTCCTACAAAAGGAGCGTGGGACAGATTGCTGCCGGGAGATTTGCAGGAAAAATTTGATATGAGAAAAAAAGTTCCTTTGAGAAGAGTAGGAGAACATCAGGAACTGGCAAATCTTGCTGCTTATCTGGTGTCAGATTATTCAGCGTACATGAATGGTGAAGTAGTGACAATTGATGGTGGAGAATGGTTGCAGGGCGCAGGAGAATTTAACATGCTCGAAGATGTACCGCAGGAAATGTGGGATATGCTTGAAGCAATGATTAAAGCTAAAAAATCGAATTAAATTTATTTCGTTTAATTCATAAAAATGCAGATTTCCAATAAGGATATTCTGCATTTTTTATTTAAGGTGTTTTCACCCTTTACTTTTAGGTGAAAGTCCTGTAATGTTTTCATATTTAGTGATTTAGATTTGTACTACAAATTAGTATTAACCTAAAAACAAAACAAAAATGGAAACATTAAAAGCGGCGTTAGAATCTAATCACGCCAAAAAATCAAAAAATGAATTAATTGATCTTTTATCAGGAGTAGAAAAAGTTCTTACTCCAGGTGTTTATGAAAAAATTTCAGGAGTGGAAGTTTCAGAACTGAAAAATCTTTCGTTAAAAGAGATTCTTTCAATTGTAGATCAGTTTAAAAATGGCTATGATGAAAAGTGGGAAAAATCTTTAGCCAACGCATCTTCAGAAGTTCTTAAAATGATTTCTTTGAAGATGGCTGCAGATGAAAATATTTTTAAAACTTCGGATGCAGCAAATGCAGATTTTGCATCAGAATTGGGCAGTATAGATTTCGCAACCATCATCGGTGGTCCTTTGGATGCCTGTGTAAAAGCGCAGTCAAATGCTTCAATTGCGACTGTAAGCTTTATCAATGAAGTTGGTTTTGAACTTTCCGATCCTAATGATCCTGCAAGTGCAAAAAAATTGAGAATGGCAGATTTTAAATACAAAAAAAATGCGCCAAATCCCGATTATATCAACGAAACAGAAACTCCGAATGAAGAACCAATGATTCCTACTGATGTAGAACTTTCTGTTCCGTTCATCGCTCTGCTGAATGTTCCAAGCTTCAGAATAGAATCTTGCGAAGTTGATTTCAATGTTAAATTAAATTCTACATACACTAAAAATGTGAGTGACGAATTTGGTTTAAAAGTAGGAGCTTCCGGTGGATGGGGACCTGTGAAACTGAGTGTAGATGTGTCTTATAAAAGATCTTCAAGCACAGGAATCAAAGTAGAAAAAGAATATTCTCTGGGAGTGAAGGTAAGAGCCACGAATGACGAAATGCCTGCCGGACTTGAAAAAGTTTTGGGAATACTCGCTCAGTAATTTCAAATTTTTACGATCATGATCAAATTATCAGATTACCTGGATTATCTCAACAACGAGATAATTCAGGCTCGTAAAAAGGCTGACGAAAATGCTGTTGCCATCGCAAAAGAATACGCAAAACATCCTTACCTCAAATTTTTTACGGCACCAAGATATGCTTTGCCCAGTGTGAAAATGGATATTCCTCTGAAAATAACCGACATTGATTCTGATGCTAAATATAATTTTAAACTCAACGAAGATCAGCTTATCGGCGAGGTTAACGAAAGAATACGACTGGTAAACCGGGAAAAAAAGCTCAATATTTCTGAGATCACAAAAAAGCAGATTCAAAATGACGATTTTAAAACTCTTTTTAAAAAGCTCGAATCTCACGACCAGAAATTTGGCAAACTTCCTGTTGCAGAAATTATAAAAATTGATCTGAAATCTAAAATACAGACTTTGAATACAGGCGTTTTCAGACCACAGAATGGAACGACAGATGAAGAAGTCAATGAGCTGAAAGACATTTTTTCGAACATTTTGGTGAATAAATATACATTGGTGAATGCTAAGCTCAACAATATCTACATTGATCCTAACACGACAGCAGCAGAAGACAAAGACAAACTTTTCATCAATCTGCAAGTGTCTATGGAAGCTGAAGGCATAAGAATAATGTCTTATAAAGATAAAGACGGTAACGAGGTCGAACAAATAACTTTTGAGTAATGCAGGAACTCATACACCACAGCACGCAGACTTTAGAGTTTCATTTAGATCAGCTCAATAAAGTTCAGGAGTTGTATCTCTCTAAATCTTTTGATTTTGATGCCCGTTTCGATACTTTTCTTCGTGATCTTTTAGAATATTTTAAAGCAAAAGGAAATACCACATACGAATCTGAAGTTTTAAAAATAATGAGTATGATTTCCACTGTCAAGCGTGGTTTTAATCCCGTGAAAATGGAAAAAGTAAATTTTGGAAAGAGAGATCTTGTGCATGGATTTTCTTTTAACGGAATTGAAAATATTCACGGTTTCCTGACCGGTTTACTTTCTAAAGAACAAAGAAAACTAGACGAATCGGAAGAACTGCTTTCCGGATTAATCATCTCCATGTACCAAAACGGAATTTTAGATGATGCAAAAATACAAGCTCTGAATTCAGTCGCAAAAATTGAAACTTTTTGGAATCAGCTTCTTCCACAGAATTTAACTATTGCAGGGCTCAACAAAAAACTGAGACTTACACTTTTAGCAGAAGATATCTATTTGATTATCGAAAAAATATGTACCAAAATTTCATAAAAAAACCAGCCATGAAAAAAGAAAAATACATCGTCCTGCTCAGAAATCAGGAGAAAACATCACTCAGAAAAGTAGAGAAAGAGCTTCAGGTAAGCATCACCTCTTCAGAACTGCTTTCAAAAGAAAACCGCTCTTTTCAGGTGATTGATCATGATAACGGAGTTTTGTATAAAAATCTGGGAGTGGTAGTAGTAGAAAATATGGATGAAGATCAGCTTAAAAAAGCAGTGAATGATGATACAAATCCTATCATCTATTTCGAAAAAGAGCGTGAGTTTTTTCCTGCAGATGAGATGAAAATCATAGCTGAATTAAAACAACAAACCACAGAACTTTCAGTTAAAATTTCGGAGCTCGAAAAATACCTCAACAATAAACCAATTCCGCCAAAGAATTTTATGGAAATGGAATGGGGGCTGAAAGCGGTAGGAATAGAGAAAACAATTTTTACAGGTAAAGGAATTAATGTTTGCATTTTAGATACAGGTTTAGAAATGACCCATCCCGATTTTTCTGCCCGCGAAATTGAAGGTAAATCCTTCATCGAAGGAGAAGAATGGAACAAAGATCCCAATGGTCATGGAACGCACTGCGCCGGTGTTGCTGCCGGAAATCTGAGATCCGATACAGGCAAACGCTACGGAATTGCAAAAGACTGCAATCTGAAAATAGCCAAAGTGCTTTCCAATAAAGGAAAAGGAACAACAAGCAGCGTTATTGATGCTATCGACTGGGCAATTACCAAGCAGTTCAGAGTTTTGTCGCTTTCACTTGCAGCTCCTGTAGGTTTAAACGAAAAGCCTTCCGTACTTTTTGAAACTGTGGGAATGAGAGCATTAGAAAACAATTGTCTCATCATTGCAGCAGCAGGAAACGACAGCAACCGACCTTCTCTCCCAAAACCTGTTTCTGCGCCGGCAAATTCTCTTTCAATCCTTGCTGTTGCTGCCATCGACGGACAAATGCGGGTTGCAGGTTTTTCTAATGCCGGTTTAAATCCTTCCACAGGAGGAAATATTAATGTTTGCGCTCCGGGAGTAGATGTTTTTAGCAGTTATCCCAAAAATGCAAAGAATAAAAATAATTATCTTGCCTTAAGCGGAACCAGTATGGCAACACCACATGTCTCCGGACTTGCAGCTTTGAATATGGAGCAGTTTCCGGATAAAACAGCAAAAGAAATTTGGGAAATGATAGAAACACAGGCAAAACCTATCGAAGGTTTGAAGTATAGAGATATTGGGAGTGGTTTAATTCAAATAGTTTAATCATGAAAATTTACCTTGCTGTTCTTAAAGAAAATGTGAATATTGAAGAATTTAAAAAGATTCTTAAAGAGAAAAAAAATAAATTTCTGGAACATTACAAGATCCTGGGAATCGTAAAATTTCAGAGCGATAAGACAATTTCAGAGAAAGAATTTGAAAAATTTTGTTCAGGCATTGAAGAGGAAAAAGATAATTTAACAATTTAATCATCACAATAAGGCTTTTCTGTACAAGAGAAGTTTTATTTTTGTTTTCAATTTAAATAAAGACCATAATGAATTTCAGATTTTCAATCGTTTTACTGATGTTTTTTGCAGCAGGCTTTTCTCAGGATGTAAAAGTAATGAGTTTCAATATCAGGCTGAATGTAGATTCCGACAAAGAAAATGCTTGGCCCAACAGAAAAAAAGATGTTTCAGATCTGCTGACCTATTATCATCCGGATTTTTTTGGTGTGCAGGAAGCGCTTCCTGAGCAGATGAAAGATATTAAAATGGGTCTAAAAAACTACGATTATGTAGGAGTCGGAAGAGATGACGGAAAAGAAAAAGGCGAGTTTTCTGCAATATTTTATGATACGAAAAGACTTCAGATTATTAAATCCGGAACATTCTGGCTTTCTGAAACTCCCGAAAAACCATCTAAAGGCTGGGATGCGGCTTTGAACAGAATTTGTACTTACGCTGTTTTTAAAGATAAAGAATCTGAGAAAGAATTTTTGGCAATGAACATCCATTTCGATCATGTAGGAAATATCGCAAGAGTAAAATCTTCAGAATTAATTTTGAAGAAATCTAAAGAACTGAATCCAAAAAACTTACCGTTGGTGTTGACTGGTGATTTTAATTTAACGGAAGATTCGGAACCAATTAAAATTCTTTCGCAAAACCTGGAAGACACGTTTTACAATTCAGAAAAGAAACATTATGGTCCGGTAGGGACTTTTACCGCTTTTAATGTAACTGAAATCCCGCAAAACAGAATCGATTATATTTTTGTGAAAGGTTTTAAAATAAAATCTCACAGACATATCAACGACAGAAGAGAAAATCTGTTGTATCCGTCAGATCATTTCCCGGTATTGGTAGATCTGCAATTTTAAAAATAATGTAATCATATGAATTCAGATGACCATTAATTTAAAAATTAATGGTAGAAAAACTTTTTTGTAATAAGAAAATTTCTATAATTAATGATAGATTTGCAGCCATTAATTAATTACTGATCAACAATAAAAATTATCAATGAAAAAACAGATTATAGCATTATTTTGTATAGCAGCATTTAGTGTTTCATGTGACAAGAAAGACGATACAAAGGGAGACAGCAAATATACCGATGACCAAAAAGCTTCTTATTATATAGGCCTTAATATTGCACAAAATATGAAGCAGGAAGGTTTCAAAGTAGATGCAGATCTTTTGGCTCAGGCTATCAAAGAGGAAATGGAAGGCAAAAAAAAGCTGTTGCCTGCAGAAGAGATGGATACCTTTATGCAGGAATTTATGCAAAAGCAAAATGAAAAGAAACATTCTTCAGCATTAGTACAGGCAACTGAAAACAAGAAAAAAGGTCAGGATTTTCTTGCCAAAAATAAAAGCAATCCTAAAGTGAAAACTACGGCTTCCGGTTTACAGTACGAGGTTTTACAGGAAGGTGATGGTACAACGAAACCAAAAGCATCAGATGTTGTACAGGTAAAATATACCGGAAAACTGCTTGATGGAACTGTTTTTGACTCTACCGATAAAAATGGAGGCGCACCAATGGATATTAATCTTGGCGCTGTCATAAAAGGATGGACAGAAGGTATCCAACTCATGAGCAAAGGATCTAAATACAGATTTTACATTCCTTCTGATTTGGCTTACGGAGATGGCGGAGCCGGAGCGGCAATTCCCGCAGGTGCTACGATCATCTTTGATGTAGAATTGGTGAGTATACAATAAGTTAAGATATTTTTTCAAAATTATATTCAAAAAGGAGGAGCTGAAAAGTTCCTTCTTTTGTTTAAAAATTCCAGATTACTAAATATTAAAATCTTACTTATAAAGATTTGAGAATTAAGATTCTGCAAAACCGTTTTTTAGCGCAAAAATCGCCAAACCTACTCTTGTTTTCAGTTTTAATTTTTCACAAAGCTGATCTCTATAACTTTCTACTGTTCTAGGGCTGCAGCACATTATATCGGAAATTTGTTTATAACTGAGCTCAGTTACGGTGTATTTGAGAAATTCTTTTTCCCGGGTGGAAATCCGCACTGCTTTTTCATTATTTTTTTCGTCATTTACATTAAATATAATTTTTGAAGCCCATTCCGGGTAGAAAAAACCATTATCCTTTATTTTGATAAGAGCCTCTTCAAGATCTTTAGGATGCGTATTTTTTAATAAATACCCTTTGGCTCCGTTTTTTATCATTTTAATAAGACTTTGTTCATCACCCTGCATACTTAATGCCATTACTTTAATGTCCGGATGATTGTTTTTAAGCCAAATTACAGTTTCAAAACCATCCATTACGGGCATACTGATGTCCATCAGAATAATATCAGGAATCTTGCAGTTATTCTCAAACTTATCAATAAGATCCTGGCCGTTTTCTGCTACATTTATTACTGTAAAATCTTTGAAATTATTGATGATTCCTTCTAATGCTTTTGCAATCAGGAGATGATCATCTACAATAATTATGGTTGTTTTCATGATTGTTTTTTAAAAGATATGCTGAGTGTGGTTCCGGAATCTTTTTTACTTTCGAGACTAAATTCGGCTCCGATGATCTTAGCACGGTTTCTCATATTTGTTAGCCCAATTCCATTGCTGAGGTTTGTAGAGGCATCGAAGCCAACCCCATCATCTTTAATAATAAGTTCCCATAAATTGGTTTCAGAAGTATTCAGATGAATAAAAATATTTTTGCATTGTGAATGTTTAATGCTGTTCTGAATAAACTCCTGCGTAATTCTGAGTAAAACATTTTTGTGCATGAAATCTAAATCTAAATCCTCAAAATTGTGTTCAAAACTTATGATGCATTTTTTAATGGTATTGGTGGTCTCAACCTCTTCTTTAATTAAAGCTACAATTTCTTTCTGGTTGATATTATCATCTGTAAGAGTTTTAGACAGATTTCGTAAATCCTGAAGTGACTGATTAATGATTTGTGAAACCTGATCTATTCTCTCAACCACTTCAGGAACTTTATTTTCGTACAAAAGCTGTTGAGTGTAAAGACTTACCAAAGTGAGTTTCTGACCAATATTATCATGAAGCTCACGACCTATTTGCTGCATTGTAGACTGTTGAATTTCTAATTGAGTGGCTAAAAGTTCTCTCTGATGAATTTCGTTCTTGATTTGAATTTCACTTAAATATTCTACTTTTCTCTGTTTGTATTTTTTTATATAAACCATTACGGCAACAATAAAAAAGACAAAGAAAATGTTGAATAAAAAAATTGTTAAGAATAATTCTGTTTTCCCCATATAAAAGAACTTGCGAACATAAGATACATAATAATCGCCGAAGTCTGGAAATATAAAGTATATATATTCCAGAATTTGTCTGTGTTCGAAGATTTGAAGATAAAACGTCCAATATGGAAGAGTCCCAATATAAAATAACGTTACTCCGAGGTTGGTGTAAAACATAGGATTTTTAGCAAATTCCAGGATATGATCTGAATTAATCTGCTTATAATATTCCATAACAACTAAAAACATCAACAGTACGCTCCCAAAAGTATAATTGAAAGAAAAGATATACTTATTTTTCAAAAAATAAAGTTCATTGGGTATATAAGCTAATAAAAATAAGGCTGTAAAACTCCAAAATAAAACCTTTTTCTGTAAAGAAACATAAGCATAAAGCCAAAAGAAAAATATGAATTCTAATGGGATCACAAAATAATTAAAAACTAAATTTATAGGAAACGGACTGTATTCTGCACCGAATTTTCCAAGCATTTCACAGCAAAAAATAAATACGAGATAACCCGCAAAATAACGATATGTCGTTTTCTTGCTTTTTTTGAAAGTCATAAAAACAGCAATAAATGCTGCAAAACCTTCAGTGAAAATCATCGAATCCTGCAGCAATAATTGGAGGTCTTTCATTAGTATGACTCTACAATAGATGTTCCCGGAGGAATAAGTGCCCCATGATTCTGAGCAACCGCTCTTCCTGAAACTTCTAACGTCATTGCCAATGCCTGACCGATTTCTTGATAAGGATTAAAGTCATAGTTAAGATCATCCTGCCTTTTTGTAGGAACCATGATGAGAGTGTGTCTTTTGGCATAATCTTCAGGAATTGGTTCTGCAGGTTGCTCAGGATATGCTGCATAATAAAAACGGATGCCCAAATCTTCAGTTTTTACTGCAGAATCTACATTAGTCGCTTCTTCTTCAATATCTGCAATAAATTTTTTCATAGTAACCAGATCAAACCAGATCGAATGCGCATCATCTATTCTCATGTTTTCATTGATTGTCAAAAGCTGGTTATTACGATAATTGTCAACCTGGGTTTGAATTATTTCTGTAGGCATCAAATTCGCAGCACTAAGTCTCTTTTTTTCTGTTGTTTCAGTTTTGTTTTCCATAGTATTAGTTCTAAATTTTACTGCAAATTAAAGAAAAATAGGATATGTTTTTTCCCTAAGCTTAAAATTCCGTGATTTTACGGTACTTTTAAAATAAAATAACCGCAAATTTTAGTTTGCGGTTATTTCTTTAAAAATAATATATATGAAAAAAACTACTCTGTTATTTGTCTAATGGTCTGAAAACCAAACCTGTTTCCTCAAAATAATCTAAAGTGATTCTGTCCCCGTCATTCACGGTTCCTGCAAGGATTTCTCTTGATAATTTATTCAGAACTTCCTGCTGAATTACTCTTTTCAAAGGTCTTGCTCCAAAGCTTGGGTCGTAACCTTTATTGGTCAGATAATCCAAAGCATCCTGTGTTGCTGTCATAATGATGTTTCGTTTTAACAACAAATCATTGAAACCTCTCAACTGATACTGAACGATTTTTCCGATTTCTTTTTTTCTTAAAGGCTGGAACAATACCGTTTCATCAATTCTGTTCAAAAATTCTGGACGCAAAGTTTGTTTTAATAAGCCGAAAACTTCAATTTTAGTTTTGTCAACAATTTCATCTTGATTTTCCTCAGTGATATCTTCAAAATTCTCCTGAATGATGTGCGAACCGAGATTCGAAGTCATAATGATAATCGTGTTTTTAAAATTTACCACTCTGCCTTTATTATCTGTTAATCTTCCGTCATCCAAAACCTGCAGCAAAGTATTGAAAACATCAGGATGCGCTTTTTCAATTTCATCTAAAAGCACAACTGAGTAAGGTCTTCTTCTCACTGCTTCCGTTAATTGTCCACCTTCATCGTAACCCACATATCCAGGAGGCGCACCAACAAGCCTGGACACGCTGTGTCTTTCCTGATATTCACTCATATCAATTCTCGTCATATTGTTTTCGTCATCGAAAAGGAATTCTGCTAAAGCTTTTGCCAGCTCAGTTTTACCAACACCGGTTGTTCCTAAAAACAAGAAACTTCCGATTGGTTTTTTCTCGTCGCTCAATCCCGCTCTGTTTCTTCTGATCGCATCTGAAACCGCCTGGATTGCTTCCTCCTGACCTACAACTCTGTGATGAAGTTCGGTTTCCAGATGTAATAATTTTTCTCTTTCAGACTGTAGCAATTTGGTAACAGGAATTCCTGTCCATTTTCCGATCACTTCCGAGATATTTTCCGAGGTCACTTCTTCTTTAATCAATTCATTCTGATGGTTTTGCATTTCCAGTTCGAGTTTTTGCAAAGCATCTTCTTTTTCCTTGATTTTCCCATACTGTATTTCAGCAACTTTTGCATAATCTCCTGCTCTTGAAGCTCTTTCGGCTTCCAGTTTCAGAGATTCAATATCTTTTTTAATGGATGTAAGATCCTCAGATTTTTGTTTTTCCTTCAGCCATTTTGCATTAATTTCATTTCGTTGTTCAGAAATTTTTGAAATATCTTCTTTCAAATGGTCAATTTTCGTCTGATTTCCTTCTCTTGAGATGGCTGCCAATTCAATTTCCATCTGCATCAGTTTTCTGTCGAGAACATCAAGTTCTTCAGGTTTCGAATTGATTTCCATTCTCAATTTTGCCGAAGCTTCATCAATCAGATCAATCGCTTTATCCGGTAAAAATCGGTCTGAAATATATCGCTGAGACATTTCTACCGCAGCAATAATAGCTTCATCTTTGATTCTTACTTTATGATGTGCTTCATATTTATCTTTAATCCCACGAAGAATGGAGATGGCAGATTCCGTATCAGGTTCTTCCACCATCACTTTCTGGAAACGTCTTTCTAATGCTTTATCTTTTTCAAAATATTTTTGATATTCATTCAAAGTTGTGGCTCCGATCGCTCTTAATTCTCCTCTTGCCAACGCGGGTTTCAGAATATTGGCGGCATCCATTGCACCTTCGCCACCTCCGGCTCCTACCAAAGTATGGATTTCATCGATGAAAAGAATAATTTGTCCGTTCGACTTTGTGACCTCGTTGATCACAGATTTCAAGCGTTCTTCAAATTCACCTTTGTATTTTGCTCCGGCAATCAAAGCTCCCATATCTAAGGAATACAAGGTTTTATCCTGTAAGTTTTCAGGAATGTCTCCGGAAATAATTCTGTGCGCAATTCCTTCAGCAATGGCAGTTTTACCCACTCCGGGTTCACCAATCAGAATCGGATTATTTTTAGTTCTTCTGGAAAGAATCTGCAAAACTCTTCTGATTTCCTCGTCACGACCGATGACGGGATCAAGTTTTCCTTCTGCAGCGAGTTCGTTGAAGTTTTTTGCGTATTTTTTTAAGGATTGATACGTTTCTTCTGAGCTTGCAGAATTCGCAGTACTTCCTTTTCTTAATTCTTTAATTGCGCCTTCCAAAAGACTTTTGGTTACGCCCAAATCTTTCAGTGTCTTAGAGACTTCGGAATTGGTTTCTAATAATGAAAGCCATAAATGTTCGATCGTCACGAATTCATCTCCCATTTTTTTGGCGATGTTGGGTGCATCAAGCAAAACTTTGTTGGCAGATTGTGAAAGGTAAATATTTCCACCCTGTACTTTTGGCAGTTTTGCAAGATTTTCACGGTTTCGCTCTCTTACCAAAGTGGCGTCTGCTTCAGATTTTTTTAGCAGGAAAGGCGATATATTTTCATCTATTTGAAAAATTCCTTCCAAAAGATGTTGAGGTTCTATTTGCTGGTTGCCAAGTTCCATTGCTACTTGCTGAGCGGCCTGGATGGCTTCCTGTGATTTTACGGTATATTGATTTAAGTTCATATCGTGTATATTTTGGTTTTGTTGTCAATATAAGATTTCAGACATCAGATTTCAGACCATAAGAGTCTAATAAGTGCTAATTTTAAATCGAATTTCTAAATTCTGATGTCCTTAAATCCTATTTAATCATTTAATTCACTTAACTGATCGCAAAAAGTATTCTATTATTGAATTTATAAATTTTTAAGACAAATTTTCCGAATATTGTATTTTTATGATTATTTTTATTGACAAATTTTCCGAAAAAGAGGTTTACACCATAATTTTTACGGTATATTTTGACATTCGTATGTTATCAATTTTCAGAAATAAATTTTAAATCAGAATAGTTACTTTTGTATTACATCATGGAGCTTAAAGAAAAACAAAAGAAAATTTTAGACGTTGCGGTAGAACTTTTTAAAGAAAAAGGTTATATGGGCAGTTCTGTAAGAGATTTGGCAACAAGACTGAACATCAAAGCTGCTTCTTTATACGCACACATCCGTTCAAAAGAAGAAATTCTGGAATGGATTTGCTTTGGAATCGCTCATGAATTTTTTGCGCAGCTTCAGGAAATCAAAAATACCGATGTTCCTCCTACAGAAAAATTGAATTTATTTATCGACAAACATTTATCTGTGGTTCTTGAAAACCGGGATGTTACTCACATCTATTCCAATGAATGGAAACATTTGGACGGTCGACTTCCTGAATTTGTCGAAATGAGAAAAAATTATCAGCTGGAAGTCGAAAAATTGCTGATTGAAATCTATAAGGCCGAAAACTGGGAATTGAAATCTCCTGCTTTTACGACAAGATTTATTCTTCATACTTTAAACAATTCTTATTTCTGGTTTAAAAGAAATGTAGAATCTACCGTTGAAATTAAAGATGAAATCAGGAACAAAATACTTTTCGGTCTTATAGGAAAATCATAGAATATCAAAGAATTATAAAAATTTTGTCATCACAGAAAATATTTTTACATTTGTACCTAACAAGTGTTAGTTAGTTTTATTTAGCATATCAAAAATGAATTCATTTTATAAATTAAAAACTGTAAAAGTTCAGAAAGATACCAATGATGCTGTAAATGTAGCGTTAGAAATTCCTGAGGAGCTGAAAGATAAATTCAGGTTCAAACAAGGGCAGTATCTGAACTTTAAACTCATGGTAAACGGTAATGAAGAACGCCGTTCTTACTCTATCTGCAATGCGCCGAGCGAAAAAAGCAATACGCTTGAAGTTCTGGTAAAGCTTTTAGAAAACGGAAAAGTTTCAGGATATTTCAATGAGCATCTTCATATGGATGAATTGCTGGAAGTAATGCCTCCGATGGGCGGTTTCAATACTTCTTATCATCCGACCAACACAAAAACCTATGTTGGATTAGCAGCCGGAAGCGGAATCAGCCCGATTCTTTCTAACTTAAAAGAAAGTCTTTACCAGGAGCCCAACTCAAACGCCTATCTTTTCTACAGCAACAGAAGCATGAATCATGTGATGAAAAAAGCTGAGATAGATGCATTGGTAGAGCAGTTCAACGGCAGGCTGAAAGTAGTTTATCTGGTAAGCCGTGAAAAACACGCAGACCCTATTTTTGAAGGAAGAATTTCTCCGGAAAAATTAGAACATTTGTTTGAAAGATATACAGACATTGACATCAAAGAAGCTACTTATTTTATTTGCGGACCTTCTGATATGATCAAAGGGATTTCTGACTATTTGAAAAAAGAAAAGAAAGTTCCTGCCATTCAGGTTTTGTTTGAATATTTCTCGGCTCCGGATGAAGAAGATTCTGCGGAAATGAGTGATGAATTCAAGGCAATTGCCAATATTGAAAGTATGGTAACGGTGATTATCGATGATGATGAATATTCGTTCCATTTGAATTCAAAAAAAGAGAGTATCTTAGATAAAGCATTGAAAGACAATCTCCCCGTACCTTTCGCTTGTAAAGGAGGAGTTTGCTGTACGTGTAAAGCGGAAGTTCTCGAAGGAGAAGTTTTCATGGAGAAAAATTTCGCATTGACCGAAGACGAAGTAGCCAGAGGTTTTGTTCTGACTTGCCAGTGTCATCCGACGACCAATGTGGTGATGCTAAATTATGATGTATAATTAATGTAACAATTTACCAGTTTACCGATGTAACAATCATTGGTACATTGCTAGACTGATACATTGCTAAATTGAAAAATTATGGACTTAGAAAAATTCGTACAATACGTACACGACGAAAATAAAGTAGAACCAAAAGATGTAATGCCCGATGATTACAGAAAATTATTGGTTCGTCAGATTTCACAGCACGCACATTCTGAGATTGTCGGAATGTTGCCGGAAGCAAACTGGGTTTCCAGAAGCACCTTCATTAAGAAGAAAAATGGCTCTTTTGGCTAAAGTACAGGATGAAGCAGGTCACGGTTTATACCTGTATTCTGCCACCGAAACGTTAGGAAACGGAACAATCAGAGCAGACAGAGATGCAACCTATGAAGATATGCTGGAAGGAAAAGCAAAATACTCAAGTATTTTCAATTATCCTACTTTGAGCTGGGCAGATATTGGTGCAATCGGTTGGTTAGTTGATGGTGCAGCGATTATGAATCAAGTTATGTTGATGGGGAATTCTTACGGTCCTTACTCCAGAGCGATGGTAAAAATCTGTAAAGAAGAATCTTTTCACCAAAGACAGGGGTATGAAATTTTGATGGCACTTTGCCGTGGTACAAAACAGCAGAAAGAAATGGCTCAGGCTTCGTTAAACCGTTTCTGGTGGCCGGCTTTGATGATGTTTGGTCCGAATGACGACAGTTCGCCAAACTCAAAAATCTCAATGAATTACAGAGTGAAAAGAGAAAGTAACGACAGTCTTCGTCAGAGATTTATTGACGTTACGGTTTCTCAGGCTGAATTTTTAGGCTTAACCGTTCCTGATAAAGATCTGAAATGGAATGAGGAAAGACAACATTACGATTTCGGGGAACTTCCTTGGGGTGAATTCATGGAAATCTTAAAAGGAAACGGGCCTTGCAACAAAAAAAGATTGCAGACCAAAGTAAAAGCGCAGCAGGAAAACCTATGGGTAAAAGAAGCGGCGATTGCTTTTGCTGAGAAACAAGAAAAAATTTCGATATAACAATATACCAATGTAAAAATGTAACAATCATTGTCATGCTGAGCTTGTCGAAGCATTTCATTGGTAAACTGGTACATTGATACATTGTTAAATTTAATTTTATTTATGGCAAATTTAGATGTGTGGGAAGTGTTTATTCAGACTAAACCGGGATTATCTCACAAACACGTTGGAATTGTACAGGCACCAACAGCAGAAATGGCTTTGCAGAACGCAAGAGACGTTTATACAAGAAGAAAGGAAGGAACTTCTGTTTGGGTAGTTCCAAGTAAATATATGGTTACTTCGGAAGGAATAGACAAAGAAGCATTTTTCGATCCGGCTGATGACAAATTATACCGTCACCCGACGTTCTACGATATTCCAAACGATGTGAAAAATATGTAATTAATAAAGATTTTAAGATGTGAGATATAAGATAATAGACTTATTGTCAATCTGAAATCTAATATCTGAAATCTGAAATCTACTAAACAATGAACCCATTATATAATTATTTATTAAAACTAGCGGACGACAGTTTCATTATGGGACAGCGTTTATCTGCGTGGTGCGGTGAAGGTCCTTATCTGGAGGAAGATATTGCATTGACGAATATTGCTTTGGATGAACTTGGGCAAGCCAACAATTTTTATGTTTACGCTTCAAGAGTTGCCGATAACGGAAAAAGTGAAGATGACCTGGCTTTCCTTAGATACGAGCACGAATATCTGAATGCACACTGGACAGAACTTCCCAACGAAGATTATGCTCAGACCATTCTGAAAGTATATGTTTTTTCTGTGTATCAGAAATTAATGTATGAAGCTTTGTCAAACTCAACGGACGAAGAACTTTCTGCCATCGCTCAGAAATCTTTGAAAGAGGTAAGATATCATTACACTCATGCCGCTTCATGGATGAAAATTTTCGGACAGGGAACAGAAGAAAGTAAAATGCGTCTGGAAAGATCCATCGAAAACATCTGGGAATATACCAAAGGTTTATTTGCAAAAACAGAAGGTGAAGATGATTTAATTGCTTTAAATATCGCTCCGAATGTTGATGCTTTGTATGAAGACTTCCTTTCGATTACAACAAAAGATTTTGCAGATTTTGGTTTGGAATATCCTGCAAATCCTTTCATGCAGCCAAAATCAAGAACAGGATACCATACAGAATATTTCGGATTTATGCTTTGTGAATTGCAGTATATGCAGAGAGCGTATCCGGGATGTACGTGGTAGGTTTTTGAATGTAACAATGTAGCAGTTTATCAATGTAACAATTTGAACTGGCATTGGAATTATATTTTGTTGACTTTGCTGAGTGAAACGCCTTTGCGAACTTAAAAGCAGTTAGTAGTTAAAAAAATCTTAGCACACTTTGCGTTAAAAACTTTGAGATAAAAGAAGATTGAAAAATCCTTTAGAAATATTAGAATTAGTCCCCGATCCGGAAATTCCGGTAATCAATATCGTGGAATTGGGCATTGTAAGAGAAGCGAAAGTGACGAGCGAGAATTCTTGTGAAATAACGATTACTCCTACTTATTCTGCCTGTCCCGCAATGTTTACCATTGAGGAAGACATCATCAAGATCATGAAGGAAAACGGATGGGATGCAAAAGTAGTCACCAAAATGTTTCCGATCTGGACCACAGACTGGTTGACAGATGAAGCGAGAGAAAAACTTCATGTGTATGGAATTTCGCCGCCCGAAAAAGGAGCAGACGAAAATCACATCGGGAAACCCAAAAAATGTCCTCGTTGTGGTTCTATGAATTCTAAGCAGATCAGCAGATTCGGGTCTACTTTATGTAAGGCCTCTTATCAATGTCTGGATTGTTTGGAACCTTTTGATTATTTCAAATGCCACTAAAATTAATGTAATCATCTAGAAATGTAACAATTTTGAATGCTGTAAATATTGTTATTAGGCTAAACTCATACTTTGCCACATTTTTATATGTAAATTTACATTAATCATAAAATTAAAACTATGTACACACAACTCGATATTGAATCGCATTTTGACGGAAAATTAAAAATCGCTTATCTCAATCAACCTGATACGATGAATGCTTTAACGAAGCCTTCGTTGTCAGATTTGAGAGATTTTGTAAAAGAGTGCAGTAATGATCCTACGGTAAGATGTGTTGCCATTTCAGGAAGAGGAAAAGCGTTCTGCTCTGGTCAGAACCTGGATGATGCATTTGTTCAGGGCAACGAACATCACGATAACGAGATCATCAGAAGAATTGTAACCGATTATTACAATCCATTGGTGTTAGAAATTACGCGTTGCAAAAAACCTGTTGTTGCTTTGGTAAACGGTCCTGCAGTGGGAGCCGGTGCAATGTTGGCGTTGATTTGTGACTTCGTTTTAGCAAGTGATAAAGCATATTTTGCTCAGGCATTCTCCAATATAGGTTTGATTCCTGATACAGGCGGAACTTATTTTTTGCCTAAATTATTGGGAAGACAATTGGCAAACTATTTAGCATTTACCGGTAAAAAATTATCGGCTGAAGAATCAAAATCTTATGGTTTGGTTGCTGAGGTTTTCACTGAAGAAGAATTCAATTCAAAATCAATGGAAATTTTAGAGAAAGTTTCCAATATGCCGACTGTTGGTTTAAAATTAACCAAAAAAGCCTTTGCAAATTCGTATAATAATACTTTGAAGGAACAGTTGGAACTGGAAGGAGATTTACAGCAGGAAGCTGCCGAAACGGAAGATTTCAAAGAAGGAGTAAGTGCATTTTTACAAAAAAGAAAACCTAATTATTTGGGAAAATAAGAATTAATATAACAATGTACCAATGTAGCAGTTTACCAATGAAATGCTTCAACAAGTTCAGCATGACAGGGCGTAATTGTTACATTGTTACATTGATACACGGTTAGATTATGAATATAGGAATTATCGGTGCAGGAACAATGGGAATTGGCATTGCTCAAGTAGCCGCAACCAACGGATGTAAAGTTTGGGTCTATGATGCCAATGCAAAACAGGTAGAAACGGCAACTGTAGGTTTAGAAAAAACCTTAACCAGATTGGTAGACAAACAGAAGATTTCGTCAGAGACAATGGTCGAAATTTTATCTAATATTTCCATTGCGACAGAATTGAAGGACTTCAAGGATTGCGGGTTGATCATTGAAGCCATCATCGAAAATAAAGAAATAAAGACTAAAGTTTTCACAGAATTAGAGAAACATATTTCAGAAAGCTGTGTGATTGCTTCCAATACATCATCCATATCCATCACTTCTCTCGGTGCAGAATTGCAAAAACAGGAGCGTTTTATAGGGATTCACTTTTTCAATCCGGCTCCTTTAATGCCTTTGGTTGAAATTATTCCGTCTTTACTTACCGAAAAATCTTTAGCCGAAAAAATGTACAATCTTATGAAGGATTGGGGCAAAACGCCTGTGATTGCCAAAGATATTCCCGGCTTCATTGTCAACAGAATTGCTCGTCCCTATTACGGTGAGGCATTAAGAATTGTTGAAGAAAACATTGCCACTATAGAACAGGTTGATGATGCGATGAAAACAATCGGAAACTTCAAAATGGGTCCTTTTGAATTGATGGATTTAATCGGTGTTGATGTGAATTTCTCTGTTACCACAACGGTTTACAAAGAATATTTCTACGACCCGAAATACAAACCATCTCTTCTACAGCAAAGAATGTCTGAAGCAAAACTTCACGGCAGAAAAACAGGAAAAGGATTTTACGATTATGCTGACGGCGCTGTAAAAACAGAACCAACGAAAGACAACGCTCTTTATCAACCAATCTTTTTAAGAATTATTTCAATGCTGATCAACGAAGCTGTAGAAGCAAAAAGATTAGGAATTGCAAGCGATGAAGACTTAGAATTGGCAATGCAGAAAGGCGTAAACTATCCAAAAGGATTATTGGCTTGGGGAAAAGAAATCGGTTATGCAAAAATCTCAGAAGCTCTGCAGAATCTTTATGAAGAATATCAGGAAGAGAGATACAGACAAAGCCCTTTGTTAAGAAAAATGTAAAAAATACATCCATGTAACAATCACCTACTGTCATGCTGAACTTGTCGAAGCATCAATTGGTAAAATGTTACACTGTTAAATTAAATTTATGACACCAAGACAGGTTGCAGAATATATGCTCGATCAGGATTATTTTTCCCAATGGATGAATATCAAAATCATCGAAGTCAAAGAAAACTATTGTTTGATAGAAATGCCCATCAAAAAAGATATGATTAATGGGCTTAAAACTGTTCACGGAGGCGTTACGTTTGCTTTTGCAGATTCTGCACTGGCATTTTCATCCAACAATTCCGGAGAAGCTGCTGTTGCACTGAATTGTATCATCAATTTTACCAAAGCAGGAAAAGAAGGCGATATTTTTAGAGCAGAAAGCATTTTGGTCAACAATACAAGAAAAACGGCCATCTACGACATCAAAATTACCAATCAGAATGATGAGTTGGTTGCAAAATTTGTGGGAACAGTTTATAAAATTGGAAAAAAAGTAACGGAGCTCTAAGCTCAATCTAGCCATGTAATAATTTACCAATCTAACAATTTAATAATGATGATCAATTTTGAAAATAATCCATTAATTCAGAAAACAGTCCAGTTTTCGTTGGATATTATTGAATTCTGTGAATTGTTAGAGGAGAAAAGAAAATTTGTTATTGCAAAACAATTGTTACGCTCTGGAACAAGCATTGGTGCAAATGCATTTGAAGCACAAAATCCTCATAGTAAAAATGATTTTATCAACAAGATAAAAATTTCAGCCAAAGAATTGGAAGAAACCAAATATTGGCTTTATCTGTGTAAACATTCCAAAAATTATCCATTTGATGAAAAACTAGAACACCAAATTGTAGAATTAGGAAAAATTATTTATAAAATATTAAGTACAAGTTTAAATAAAAATTAAGGCATTTAACATTGTTATACTGTTAGATTGCTACATTGTTAAATTGAAATATCATGAACAACGTATATATCATAGATTACATCAGAACTCCCATTTCAAAATTAGGTGGAGGTCTGTCAGAAGTGAGAGCTGATGATTTGGCAGCAATCGTTTTGAAAGAAATTGTTGCAAGAAACCCTGAAGTTCCTGTTGAGGAAATTGAAGATGTTATTTTCGGGTGCGCAAATCAAGCGGGTGAAGACAACAGAAACGTTGCAAGAATGGGACTTTTATTGGCCGGACTTCCGTATAAGATTGGAGGGGAAACCGTCAACAGATTATGTGCTTCAGGAATGTCGGCGGTTGCCAATGCTTTCCGTTCTATAGCAGCCGGAGAAGGTGAAATTTATATTGCTGGTGGAGTAGAACACATGACGCGTTCACCTTACGTAATGTCAAAACCAAGTACAGCTTTCGGGAGAGACAGCCAGATGTTTGATACCACTTTCGGATGGAGATTTGTAAATCCAAAAATGAAAGAAATGTACGGCGTTGACGCAATGGGAGACACCGCTGAAAACTTAGCAGAAATGCACAACATCAACCGTGAAGATCAGGATAAATTTGCGCTGTGGTCACAACAAAAAGCAACAAAAGCACAGGAAAGCGGAAGACTGGCGGAAGAAATTGTAAACGTTGAAATTCCGCAAAAAAAAGGCGAACCAAAAATTTTCGATAAAGACGAATTTATCAAGCCAACATCTTCAATGGAAGGTTTAGGGAAACTGCGTCCGGCTTTCAGAAAAGAAGGCGGAACCGTAACTGCAGGAAATGCTTCCGGAATGAATGACGGAGCAGCAGCTCTTATTTTAGCAAGTGAGGAAGCGGTAAAAAAATATGGTTTACAACCGAAAGCTAAGATTTTAGGATCTTCAGTTGCCGGTGTTGAACCAAGAATCATGGGAATTGGTCCGGTTGAAGCGGCTCAGAAATTATTAAAAAGACTGAATCTTTCATTAGAAGATATGGATGTTATCGAATTGAACGAAGCTTTTGCTGCTCAATCTTTGGCGGTAACCAGAAGTTTAGGTTTACAGGATGATGATTCAAGAGTCAATCCAAATGGAGGAGCAATTGCAATCGGTCATCCGCTTGGAGTTTCCGGAGCTAGAATCATTGGTTCTGCGGCAATTGAGCTACAGAAACAAAATAAAAAATATGCGTTATGTACGCTTTGTATCGGTGTCGGTCAAGGGTATGCAATGGTGATTGAAAAAGTATAACTTTTTCAATAATGTAACAATATAACAGTATAACAATGTACCAATATGACAATGTATGAATGTACCAATTTTACACACTATCATGCTGAACTTGTCGAAGAATCTCAATTGGTAAACTGTTAGATTGATACATTGTTAAATTAATTTTTTAATTAAAAAATTATGAATATTTACTCATATCACGGTATTCGTCCCATTATCAAATCATCCGCTTACGTTCATCCGCAAGCGGTAATCATCGGGAATGTAGAAATCGGCGAAGAGGTTTATATTGGTCCAAATGCTGTGATTCGTGGCGACTGGGGTAAAATTATCATCAAAGACGGGGCAAATGTTCAGGAAAACTGTACACTGCACGTTTTTCCGGGTATTGAAACCATTTTGGAAGAATCTGCACACATAGGTCACGGTGCTATTATTCATTCGGGACATATCGGTAGAAATTGTCTGGTTGGAATGAACGCTGTTGTGATGGACAAAGCCGTTATCGGTGATGAATGTATCATTGGAGCTTTAGCGTTTGTTCCTGCAAATTTCAGATGTGATGCAAGAAAGCTGATTGTCGGAAGTCCGGCAAAAATTATCCGTGATGTTTCTGATGAAATGATCAAATGGAAAACGGAAGGAACAAAACTTTATCAGGAATTGGCAAGAGAAGGGAAAGATGCGATTTTGCCTTGCGAACCATTTACAGAATATGTACAGCAGATTCCTACGAAAGTTGTTGATTACAGCATTTGGGATGATGTGAAATAATTGAGCTTCAAAATTTAATATGTTAAAAAAACTTCTCATTTCCTTCAGTATTCTGTTTGTATTTCACTTCATGGTTTCTGCCCAGAATGGAAATGTAAAACCATTAACGATTGGAGAAATCAGAACATTTAAGTCTAAAATCTTAAACGAAGAAAGAACCTTAAACATCTATCTTCCACAGAATTTTGATAAAACAAAATCTTATCCGATCATTTATCTTCTGGATGGAAGCATGAATGAAGATTTTATTCACGTGACAGGATTGGTTCAGTTCTTCAATTTAATGTATGCAATGCCGGAAACGATTGTAGTAGGAATTGCCAATGTCGACAGGAAAAAAGACTTCACTTTTCATACAGATTTAAAAGATTTACAAAAAGATTATCCTACGACGGGGCATTCGGAAAAGTTCATCAGTTTCCTTGAAAAAGAATTAAAGCCTTATATAGAAAGTCAGTTTAAAACTACCGATACTTATGTGTTCGGACAATCACTTGGCGGACTTTTGGCAACAGAGATTTTGTTGAAAAAACCTGAACTATTTAATCATTATTTTATCATCAGTCCGAGTTTGTGGTGGGATGATCAAAGTCTTTTGAAAAAGGCAGATCAGTTATTATCTAAAATTCAGGATACTAAGAAATTCATTTATATTTCTGTCGGAAAAGGGGAACATCCTGTCATGATAAAAGATGCAGAAAATCTATTCGATATTCTTAAAAAATCAAATAAAAAAAACTGGACGGTAGAATATAAAATGATGGAAACAGACAATCATGCAACAATTCTTCACAGAAGTTTGTATGAAGGTTTGGTGAAAATGTTTCCTTATCAGGAACCCAAATAACTTATTTTATCAAAATAGTAGTAATATGAAATGTACATTCTGCATAGTTTTCTTAATGGGTCTGATGATAAGCAGCTGCAAATCAACGGCTGTTTATAAGGATGTTTCATTTACTCAAAACAATGCAGGAGAAGAAGTTAAATTGAATGTTTTCGCTCCAAAAAAGGCTGTTAATAAAAAATATCCTGTACTCATCTTTGTACATGGAGGAAATTGGAATACAGGTGATAAAAAAACATATAATTTGATGGGTAAAAATTTTGCCCGTAAAAACATCATTGCAGTTATTCCAAATTATACCTTAAGTCCGAAGGCAGATGTCGATCAGATGACAAAAGAAATAGCAGCGGCTATACAATTCACAAAAGCAAATGCTCAAAAATATAATGGAGATTCTCAGCAGATATTTGTTTCAGGTCATTCGGCGGGCGGTCAATTGGCAGCTTCTGCAGTGATGAATCCGAAATATAATATTCCTGAAAATACGGTTTCCGGTATTATTTTAATTGATGCTGCAGGAATTGATATGAAAAACTATTTAGAAAAAAATCCTCCAACCGCAGAAAATAATTATGACGCTACATGGAGCAAAAATCCGGAAAAATGGAAAGAGGCATCTCCCATCTATTTTATCAATGAAAAGACTCCGCCCTTTTTAATTTATGTAGGCGAAAAAACATATCCCTCGATTAAAGTTGCTAACGAAAATTTTCTGGAAGCACTTCATCCTTTTCAACCCAGTGTAAAACCTAAATTGATTAATAAAAAACATATTCCGATGGTCATACAATATTTTTTTCCGTGGAGTAAAAGATTTGATGAAGCTTTGGAATTTATAAAAACTTCGGAAAATTAATTTTAAAAAATAAATCTAAAGTGTATCAGTAATTGGTAAACGGTTAAATTGATACATTGTTAAATTAAAAACTATATGGAAAAATTAAAAAACTATATCCACGGCGAATGGGTAGAAGGTAACGGAAACGGAATCCCTTTATACAATGCTGTGACAGGAGAGCAGGTTGCCATTTCTGATACTGAAGGGCTTAATTTCGAACAGGCTCTTGATTACGGAAGAACAGTAGGTTACAAAAATCTTTCATCGATGACTTTCTATGATCGTGGAGAGATGCTGAAAAAAGTAGCGCTTTACCTTTTAGAAAGAAAGAAAAAATATTACGAATTATCATATAAAACAGGCGCAACCCACGCAGATTCCTGGGTAGACATCGAAGGAGGTTTCGGTACTTTCTTCACGTATTCAGGATTGGCAAAGAGAATGCTTCCGAACACGCCGTTTTGGGTAGATGGAGAAACTCAGAAGATTTCCGCCAACGGAACTTTCCTGGGAACTCATATTTTGACGCCAAGTGAAGGAGTTTCTGTGCAAATTAATGCGTATAACTTTCCTGTTTGGGGAATGCTGGAAAAATTATCAACTTCATTATTGGCGGGTGTTCCAAGTATTGTGAAGCCATCACCTTACGGTTCTTATTTAACCAATGCAGTTTTTCACGATATGATTGAAAGTGGAGTACTGCCTGAAGGTGCTCTTCAATTGGTTTGTGGCGAGCCGGGAAATATTCTGGATTATGTTCAGGATGGGGATTCTGTACTGTTCACGGGGTCTGCAACAACCGGTAGAAAACTAAAAGCATTGCCTTCTGTATCAGGAAATTCTGTTCGTTTCAACATGGAAGCCGATTCTTTGAACTGTTCAATTCTTGGATTGGATGCAAAACCTGGAACTCCCGAATTTGATTTATTCATCAAAGAAGTTCGTAACGAAATGACCACAAAATCTGGTCAGAAATGTACGGCAATCAGAAGAATTATCGTTCCTGAAAACTTAATTGGTGAGGTTCAGAATGCTTTATCTAAAGCTTTGGATCAGACAAAAATTGGAAACCCCTTAAGCAGAGATACAAGAATGGGTTCTTTGGTCGGAAAAGAGCAGTATGATGAGGTTTTAAGAAAAGTAAATATCTTAAAAACTGAAAATGAACTTGTTTATGACGGAAAGCACGAACTTATAGATGCAGATTATGAAAATGGTGCATTTATGAGTCCGAAATTGTTCTTAAACGATTCTCCTTTTACTAAAAATATATCTCACGATGTCGAAGCTTTTGGTCCGGTTTCTACTTTGATGCCTTATAAAGATGCGGAAGAAGCTGCAGCCTTGGCAAAAAGAGGAAAAGGAAGTTTGGTAGGCTCAATTGTTTCTCACGATGAAAATTTTGTTGCTGAAACTTCCTGGAAAATGGCTTCTCAGCACGGTAGAATTTTCGTGTTAAACAGAGACAACGCAAAAGAAAGTACAGGTCACGGTTCTCCACTTCCTACGTTAATGCACGGCGGTCCCGGAAGAGCAGGAGGCGGTGAGGAAATGGGCGGATTAAACGGTCTTCATTTCTTCCTTCAGAAAACAGCAATTCAGGGTTCACCGGATATTTTAACGGCGATTACAAAAGTTTATCAGCAAGGAGCAGAGAAAAAATTTGCAGACAAGCATCCTTTCCAGAAATATTTTGAAGATGTTGAGATTGGAGATTCTTTGGAAACAGCGGGAAGAACGGTTACGGATGCAGATATCGTGAATTTCTCAAACGTTTCTTGGGATCATTTTTACGCACACACCGATGCAACAAGTCTGAGCGGAACTATTTTCGATAAAACCGTTGCTCATGGATATTTTATTCTTTCTGCAGCAGCAGGATTGTTTGTTTCTGGTAAAAAAGGACCTGTTATCGCCAATTATGGGTTGGAAAATTGTTCCTTCTTCAAGCCTGTTTATGCGGGAGATACGATTACGGTTTATTTAACGGCAAAAGAAAAAATCAACCGTGGAGTAAAAGGCAGAAATATTCCTTCCGGTGTTGTGAAATGGCTGGTGGAAGTTGTCAATCAGAGAGATGAGGTGGTTTGTGTAGCTACGATTTTAACTTTAGTTGCAAAGCATTCGCCGTTTATTGATTTTAAAGTTCAGAATATTCAGAAAAAATTAAATGCACTTACGGAAAGAACTCAACCTGTTTTCGGGGATTTTACACCGCAACTGATGGTTGAACATTTAGAGGAAGTATTGAGAAACGGCTTCGGTGATTTGAAACCACAAGATTTTGACGAGATTCCTGCTGAGAAATTAGAGAAACTTCAGGATTGGTTGTACACCGACCAGAAGATTCGTCCGGGAGCGCAATATCCTTTATGGAAAGAAGGTGAAGTTCCGCAGAATAAAAATAAAAATCTGGATGAAGCGAAGTCGAAATTAATTGAAACTTTAAAAGAGTTTACAGTTTATTACAAAGAAAATCCTTTTGCAGAACATTATCATCCAAGGTTCGGGCATCTGAATAAAGAAATGATGGAGCTTTTCCAAAGAAAACATTTCACGCATCATTTTGAACAGTTTGGATTGGTTTAATTCAAATTATAAATAAAATTATCATCCCTTTTAGCTTTTACTGAAAGGGATTTTTTTTAATTTGAAACATTGTTCTTTAGATGAAGGTATAAAAATTCGATCTTTTTTATCATTTTAATTATCATGGAGAGAAATTAAATGTGAAATTATTGTAAATTTTATATTAGGAAATAAAAATAATTGAGAAACCATTTCAGGAGAAAAAACATTTTATGCATCATTTTAAATAGTTTGGATGGATTTAACATAAAATAGTTATAAATTTGTCACGGCAAATAAGCTCCCTTTTTCAATAAACTAATACTATGGATTTAAAATTTTTTAAAGACTTTGATCTTACAAATTTTTGGAGTGAATGTAGCTACTCTTCAAGAGATTACATTGAAGATGTACCGGATGAGGAAATGATTGAGTCGATTGAAAAAGAACTTGGATATAAACTCCCGGATTCTTACATTGAGTTAATGAGAATACAAAACGGCGGATTGGTCAACAGACCTTGCTTTCCAACCACTGAAAGTAATTCCTGGGCAGAAGACCATGTTGCAATGACGGGTTTTATGGGAATCGGAAGAACAAAAAAAAATTCGCTCTGCGGATCACTCGGAAGTCAGTTTATGATCGAAGAATGGGGTTACCCGGCAACCGGAATTTACATTGCAGATTGTCCTTCAGCAGGTCATGATATGATTTTGCTTGATTATACAAATTGTGGCAAAGATGGTGAACCTGAAGTGGTACACATAGACCAGGAATCTGAGTTTAAAAAGACATTTTTGGCAAAAGATTTTGAGACTTTCATTAAAGGTCTTGAGCCGGAAGAAAAATTCGATTAAGCAATATGATCTACTTCAATGTTCTCATTTCAGATGTGATATGATTATAAAGTTGTAAACATCTGAAAATTATAAAACAAAAACCTTTGAGAAATTTCAAAGGTTTAATCATTCATGTAATAGAATCATATGATGAAACTATTCTTAAGTTTTAATGGTTGATAGCTGATGATTGAAAACAAAAGTCTAAGATTTTGATGATTCATAGTGGTATTTAATTTACTTATTTTATTAAATTTTGATGTCATATACTTTGATATTTAATAAATTGATAAAAAGTAAGACTTTATTTATTTGTCCAAAGATTAATCTATTTTTGCACTAAATAATATCCAAACTATATTTTGAAAAAATGAGTGATTTTGTAACATCAGAAATTAAAAACAATATTGCGGAGATTACATTCGGAACGCAAAAGAGCAATGCTCTTCCGGGAGCAATTCTTGAAAAACTGGCTCAAACTATTTTAGACGAAGGCGCAAAAAATGAAGTAAAAGCTATTTTGGTAAAAAGTGAAGGAGAAAAAGCATTCTGTGCCGGTGCAAGTTTTGATGAGCTTCTGTCAATTGATGAGCTTGAAACCTCAACCAAGTTTTTCGGAGGTTTTGCTAAAGTGCTCAATGCAATGAGAAACTGCGGAAAAATAGTAATCGTAAGAGTACAGGGCAAAACTACAGGAGGTGGAGTAGGATTGGCTTGTGGTGCAGATTATTGTTTTGCAACCAAAGATGCTGCGTTGGCTTTAACGGAAATCAATCTGGGAATCGGACCCTTTGTAATCGGGCCTTACGTAGAAAGAAAAATCGGGAAATCTCAGTTTTCTGCAATAGCAATTGATGCAGATTTCAGATCTTCAGAATGGGCAGAGCAGCACAATATTTACCATTCAGTTTCTGAAACTATTGCCGAAATGGATTCAAAACTTGAAAAGTTTCTGAATACTTTAGCAACCAGAAGTGAGGACGCTTTAGCTTTAATCAAAAAAGTTTCGTGGGAAGGTACAGAGCACTTTAATGAATTGATGCCTGCAAGAATTCACATGAGCGCAAGTTTGATTTTGGAAGATTCGGCAAAGAAAAATATTGGAGCCATCAAAGAAAGATTAAGAGCCAAATAAAATTTCAGATATCATCATTATTGAAATAAACAAGGAAACCACTCTGTATAAAGGGTGGTTTTCCTCTATAAAGAAATGACCGGGCGAAGTAGTTTTGTATCAAATAATTTATAAAACTTTTTATTATGAAATCAAGATTTTTTTTATGCCTGATGTCTATCGCCACTTTGGTTTTAAGCTGTAAAAGTGATGACGACGAAGTTGTACCAGAGCCGGAAACATTTACCTACAGCGCAGTAACCGGAATGAGTACAGGAACTACTTCTGTTGCAGGAACTACTTCTCCGGCAGGATATAGCTGGAGTGAGGTTAAAGCGCCACAAAGCACTTGGGGACTTAACGGAACTGTAACCGACCGTATGCTTGCAGACGACTTCCAGATTCCTGCTGGTGAAAAATGGAACATTCAGAATTTTTATTTCTATGCTTATCAAACAAGTTTCGCAGGAGCTACATTTCCTGTAAATGAGTTTTACTTCGAAATTTATTCATCAGATCCTTCTGTAGCAGGAGCTGTAAAAGTATATGGAGATATAACCAGCAACCGTTATGTTTCTGCCGAAGAAACAAAATGGTACAGAATATTGCAGGGACAAACGGATAACACCACCAGAAAAATTTATAAAATGAAAATAAATGCGCCTGATCTTAATCTTGCTGCAGGTACTTATTGGATAAAATGGGGATCAAAAACTTCTACAGGAACTCATTTCTACCCACAATTACCTCATGATGCAGGTAAAGTAAACAATGCGCAGCAGTTTGTTGTTGCAAGCTCTACATGGGTAAATCTGGATGACGGCGGACAAAGAGTGAGTTTCCCATTTGAAATTTCAGGAACCAAACTTAAAAACTAATAATAATCAAAACCAAATCTAAAAATCCATTCTGAATATCAGAGTGGATTTTTTTGCTGTATAAAAATGTAGTAAAAACTTTCTATACAATGTAATTTCTCATCAGCTTTTCAAAAGATTAATTGAAACCGTAGCCAACTCAGAATTCGGAAACTTCCTGAATAATTCTTTATCAATCTGCAATCCAGTTTCCAGGCATATCTTTTTAAAAACTTCCACTTCCAAAATATACTGATCAGAAAAACCATGTGTTGTTTCATAAGCTGTTGCCGGAGTTTTTCCTAAATTTTGACTCGTCAGTTTTGAATCTAAAGCATGAAGCTCAATGATTAATAGTCCGTTTTTCCTGATATAAGGCAGCCACAATTCAAGATGTTCTTTTAAACTTTCTTCTACTAAATGATTAGGCAATCTTTTTCCACGATGCGCAAATGCTCCTGTTGAAGTGCTGATTCTTTCAGGCTGACTGTTTGCAGGAGCTTTCCAAACTCTGTTATGATCAAGAAACGTTCTGATATTCAACAGATCTGAAAGTTCAATTTCATAATTTTCTTTTAAATCTTCAGCCAGTTGTTGAGGATTTCCAATATCACCCCAAATTACTTTAGCCCAAATGTCGTTGTTGATGAGGTTGGCTCTTGTCACTTTCAAAGCGGCTTGGTTGTAATCTGCACCTACAAGAAAAAGAGGGTGCTCTTCCAGCATTTTCCCTCGAAGTGTGTATCTTTCAATCGTCTCAAATATGTGCTGAATAAATGCGCCGTTTCCGCAACCCATATCCAGAACACCTTTTGGCTGTAAATGTATGGGCTGATTAAAAATCTGAATAATAAAATCATTCGCTACTTTAAAATAATTGGAGTGTGAGCCGCCGCTTCCCCATACATTCATTGCACGGTCTACATGTATTTCATCTTCGCCATCTGAGATTTCTCTTATTTTGGATGCATTTCCAAACAGAAGTTCATCCATTTTATTCAAGAGGGGCAGATAAGATACCGTAACACCATATGATGCGGCTCTTTTGGCAAAATAAATTCCGGTTTCTGTAAATTTATAGTTGTCACCGGTTTTTTTAAACCAGCCCAAGTAGGTAAGGAAATCTAGAATTACTTCAAAATTCTCTGAGTTTTTGTGAAACTCTGCAGCCTGAAAAGAAGTTTCCATAAAATATTTGTGAAACATTCCTGTCATTCCCAAATAAACAATAACCGGACCGATGATGCAGCCTTCAATATGCTTTAAAATCTGTTCCTGTACGATTTTTTCTTCGACATCATCAGAAAGCTGAATTCCAAAATGTTTTTTTACAGTATCACTCAGTTGCGAAAATTCTTCGATAAAAGAAGTTTCATTGATTTGATTTTTAATATCTGTAGAAAACTTTAAAAACGGAATCACTTTAACATAAAGCAAACCATATTTTTGCAACAATTGAGTTGTGTTGTTTGCAGAAATTGTAATGCTGTCATTCTCATTATTTACCTCATACTCTAAAAAGCCTTGTGACGCCAATGCCCGAATTGCTACATTGAGGTAGCCTTCATTCGCTTTAAATTCTTCCGAAAGCTCACTCAGAAATATTTTTTTGCGTTCGATAATGAAAGCAATGATTTCTCTTTTCAACAGCGAAGCTACTACAGGCGCAGTAACAACACCGTCCAAATGTCTGAAAATTTCTGAGCGAAGAATTTCTTTGTCCATACCATACGTTTTTCTAAAGTTAAGAATTTGAACAAATTATTTTAAAAAAAGTTTTGATAATTAAAAATAAAATATAACTTTGCAATTCAAAGTTCTTTTATATGGAATCGAAAAACTATCACGAAGATTTATCACACATCCGCACCATGATGGAGCGTTCGTCTCGTTTTATATCATTAAGTGGTTTGTCGGGGGTTGTTGCAGGTTTGGCTGCGATTATCGGAGCAGTGTATGTTTATTTTGTTTTTCAGAGAGAAGGCATTGATTATTTTGACGGTGACAGAAATATCTTCGGAAAAGAATTAGTGCAAGAACTTGTTCTTACGGGAGCTGTAATTTTGATTATTGCGCTTTTAAGCGGATATATTTTAACGGCTAATAAAAGCAAAAAGAAAGGACTGAAAATCTGGGATGCCACCACGAGAAGACTTCTGGTTACATTCGCAGTTCCGCTGGTAACGGGCGGTTTGTTTTGTCTGATACTTTTGTATCACCATTTATTTGTTTTGGTTGCACCTGCAACGTTGATTTTTTACGGATTGGCTTTAGTAAGTGCGGAAAGATATACTTTGACAGATATCAAATATTTAGGATATTGCCAGATTGTTTTAGGATTGCTTTCCTTCCTGTTTTTGGGGTGGGGATTAGTCGCATGGACGATCGGTTTTGGTGTGTTGCATATTGTGTATGGATTAATTATGCATAAGAAGTATAAGTAGAATGGGAGTGGGTTTTATCATTCTTGGTTTTCTTTGCTTGCTTTTACTCATTTGCTCTGTGATTTTATTTTATGTTATAAAGAATAGAGGGTATTTTAAAACAGCGGTTTTTGTTTCAGTATTTTTAGCAGGAATTGTTATAGTACCCGTGATAATATTTGTTTTTGAAAGTGAGCTTTATTCTAAGTCTGATGTAAAAAAAGATTTAAAATTAGTAAATCTGTTTTTAAAAGATAATTATAAAATTGAGTCAAATAAAATTATAGGAATGTCAGATTATTATCAAACTACATATCTTAAGATAAACAGAAAATGATAGAAATAGGATCATTTATGAAATTGAAAAATCTGAAGATTTTAAAAATTTGAAGTCAAATGATAGTACATTGATAAATAAAATGTTGTACTCTCAAAATTTGCTAATAGAGAAAAAAGAAATTTGGAATTATCGATCTAAAAATGCACTAGTAAGGGAACTTTATGTTAAACAAAATGGATATGTTCCAGTTTCAATAACAGTAAGTGTAAAAACGGATTCTGATACTTTAATTATTAATAGAATAGAAGACTAATGATCAACATTTCAAAACTCAACAAAGAATTCGAAAGCCGTGTAAGATTAGGCATTATGTCTGTTCTTATGGTCAACGATTGGGTTGATTTTTCTGAAATGAAAAACCTTCTTGAAATCACAGACGGAAATATGGCAAGCCACAGCAATGCTTTGGAAAAAGCCAATTATATAGAAGTAAAAAAAGAATTTGTAGGCAAAAAACCCAAGACGTCTTATCGTGTTACTCAATCGGGAAGAATTGCTTTTACAGAACATTTAGATGCCTTGGAAAAATTAATTGGAAGATAACTCTATATTTTTTTGAAAATCAGCTTTGAAAAACAAAGTACTTTATAAATTTAAAATTAACAAAATGACACAAAAACAAAAAACAACAATCGTTTATGCAGTACCTGCAGTTTTATTATGCATTCCTCTGATCGGAAATTTTATTTCTAAAGAGTTTAACTGGTCTCTAAGCGATTTTATAATCGGCGGATTACTTTTATTCGGAACGGCTTTTATTATTGATTTAATTCAAAGGATTGTAAAAAACAAAACTTACAGAATTGTGATTTGCGCAGTGATTGTTTTGCTGCTAATGCTTATTTGGGCAGAATTGGCAGTGGGGATATTCGGAACTCCTTTCGCAGGAAATTAAATGTATTAAAAATATAAAGCGATGACCCGAAAACACTTTCTCAAAAGACTTTTACAGCTTTCAGCAGTTGGAGCGTTGCCTTTTCTGTATTCTTGGCAGGTTGAACCATTTTGGGTAGAATTTGTTGAAAAAAAACTTCCGATTAAAAATTTACCAGAAGATTTAGAAGGTAAAATTCTGATGCAGATTTCAGATTTGCACGTCGGAAACCGTTTCGACTGGAATTTTCTTATCAAATCATTCCAGGAAGCTCAAAATTTCAACCCGGATTTTGTCGTCTATACCGGAGATTTTGTCAACCACGGCACTTCTGAAGATCATGAAAGCCTGAAAAAAGTAATGGCAAAAGCAGTTTACGGAAAATTGGGAACTTTCGGAATTCTCGGAAATCATGATTATGGAAAAGCCTGGAAAGATTTAGGTTCGTCAGAAGAAATCACTAGAATTCTTGAAAATAATGGGGTGACGATGCTTAAAAATGAGCAAAAAGAATCTCACGGTTTGAACATTATCGGTTTTGATGATCTTTGGTCGCCCAATTTCGATCCGATGAAAGTAATGAAAGATTATGATGCTGAAAAAGCCAACCTTGTGCTTTGTCACAATCCGGATGTCTGCGACAGAGATGTTTGGAACGGTTATCAAGGCTGGGTTTTAAGCGGTCATACGCACGGCGGACAATGCAGAATTCCGGGAGTGGTGACACCTATTCTTCCCGTGGAAAATAAAAAATATGTTTCCGGCGAAATTGATTTGAATGATGGAAGAATGCTCTACATCAACCGCGCAATTGGCCATTCTTTTCAGGTAAGGTTTATGGTAAGACCAGAGATTACTGTTTTTACTTTAACCCAAGCTTAAATTATGGATGATAAAAAAACATCAATATGAAATTTTTCTTTTGGCTTTCATTAAGTATTCATATAAATATTCCTATTTCATTTTATACTTCTTCAATGCAACATCACTTCTAAATTTTTAATTATGAAAAAACTACGCGTCCGCTTTATCATTTTTATGTACGAAAATTCACAAAAACAGTATAGGAAATATTTTAAAAAGAAAAAAAGACAATGGCAGTTTAATGAAGAACAATTGCTGAGTTTCAATGAAGATTCTTTAGGAAGGATAATGGGCGAATTTTATCATAATCACGGTTTCAGGATGATTCCCAAAATGGAAAATCACGATGTTTATCATCTGATCACAGATTTAGGAACCAATATTCAGGACGAAATTACAATGCAGTATCTGCTTTTCGGGAACGGAAAACGCAGCGCTTATCTCCTGGGAGTTTTGGCTTTGGGAACGATTGTTTTTCCGGAATATTTTAAAATATATCTTAAAGCTTTTCGTAAAGGTCAGAACATGAGAGCTTTTCACCATTGGGATTTTGAAGAACTCCTTTGGCAGAATTTCGATCACCTTAAAGATTTTATCCGGCAAAAAGAAATCCAGGTTCTCTATTAAACTCAACATCAACTTATCATTAATCTTAAAATTTTTCTCATGAAAACACATCACTATATATTGCTTACAACTGTCTTATTTGTAGCTCTTTTCTACAATGAAGATGTAGGACTTAATCTCGGAATTTTAACAATTGTTTATGCTGTACTCACTCTCTTCAGAACTCCTGAGAAAAACAGGACAAAAACTTTGATGATTCTTTTTGTAGCAAGCGTACTTTCGGGTATTGCATTTGCTTGGTACGGAGATTTTCCTTCATTTTTGGCAGTTGTAAGTTCAGTTTTATTACTTGCTTACCGTTCGAAAAACAGGAGGATGAAAGTTCTTCTGTTGATCCCGGTATTTTTGGTCAATTGTTTTACTTTTATCTGCAGATTTTTTAGTTTTGATTCCTGGTTGCCCAAAACAAATACTTCAGGATTGTGGCAGAAAACCTTAGCATTTATTTTAATTCCGGTTTTATTAATTTCAATATTCTTCGGAATTTATTCTGCCGGAAGTGATCATTTTGCCAGTATTTTTACAGATTATGAATTAGATATTAACATTTGGCAATTGTTGTGTATCTCTGTTTTAGGATTTTTTATTGCATTCAATTATTGGAATTATTCTGTCGAAAAACTCATCTATAAACAAAATAATATTCTTGATAATGAATTCGGTGAAAAAGCCAAAATTCAAAAGGCAACGTATTCATTTTTAGATTTAAATTCTGAAAGAATGAGTGGCGTGATATCTTTCTTTTGTTTAAATGTTTTGTTGGTGTTTTTTATTATTACTTTCAATTACGAACAGTTTTATGAAGCCGTAAAAACTCCCAATCAATTGTCAGAAGAAACGCATGAAAGAGTAGGCGCAGTAATGATGTCAATCGTAATGGCAATTCTGGTAATTATGTTTTATTTTAAATCTAACTTTAATTTTGATCAGAAAGCAGGTTTAATGAAACTGTTAGTCAAAGTCTGGATCATTTTGAATGGCATTTTAGTGGTTTCTGCCATGTTGAAAAATACAGAATACATCGTCAATTACGGCTTTACCTACAAGCGACTTGGAGTGTATGCTTTTCTTACTTTATCTCTCATTGGTTTAATGCTTACCTTGATCAAAATTCAAAAAAAGAAAACGAACGCTTATCTTTTCAATTCGATGGTCTGGTCGGTTTATGGAACGGTTTTGGCTTGCAGTTTCATCAATTGGGGCGGGGTGATCACTTCTCAAAATATGAAAAGAAATGATTTTGTGATCAATTATCATCTTGAATCTATTAATTTCAGCGAAAAATATTTGTTGAAATATGCTGAGGAAAAACAAAATAAACAATTAAAAAAAGATGTTTTGGCAAAGGTAAATTATGAAGAGCCAAGAACGTTTCTTTCAAAAGTTTTGTTTTACGAAACCATTAATAAATAAATCGTGCAAAATCTTGATCACCATTAAAATATTTTAATATGAAAAAATCACTTTTGTTACTCATTCCTTTGATGATGATGTCTTGTAAGAAAGAAGCAGCTGTGACTGAGAGGTCAGATAAAGACTCTTTAATGGCAAACGAAGAAAGCATTATTCAGAAAAATGATTCTTCTGATCAGGTTACTAATGATTCTCCAGACAGCAGCTCTGCAGAAACACAAAAAGTCTCGAAAGATGATGTAATGCGTGAAGAAAAAGACAGGGTAATTATAAGAATGGCAGAAGGTAAAAAACTTCCTTTCACCATTGAAGAAGAATTTACTGAGAAACACGATAAATTAATTCTTAAAATCACCAATTTCACCAAACCGAAAATCACTGCGAAAATCACTACAGAACAGCAGGATTTTAATATAAGATTCAACCAGATTAAGCTTCCGGATGGCAAAATGAACGGCCCATTCATGAGAGAAGTTATTTATGACGTACCAAAACCAGGGGAAGTTTGGCTAATCGTTGGGAAAAATAATATGGCGGATGGTAAAACTACCGGAAAATTCTCTGTTCGTATAGAATAAATTGGTACAGTTTGTGTAATTCAATAATATACAATAATAATTTATTATGAAAAATATATTCTCAATAGCTATCATTACCTCTATAGCTTCTGCAGCTCTGGTGAGTTGTGGAACCGTACAATCAATAGTTCAGAATACATTTCCTTACACTGCAAATGTGTTGATTTCTACCGGAGTTCCTGCAAACAAGGAAGTTTCTTCTACAGCTACGGCTGCAAATCTGCAGACTTGGTTTGGTGGTAACAATAATGCTCAGATTAAGGATGTAAGAATCTCTGATGCGAAAATATCTGTAGTTTCTCCAACTGGAGGTAATCTCAGTGCTTTGAAATCTGTAAAAGTTTACATTTCTTCTAACGGGACTAATGAGAAGTTAGTGGCTTCACGTTCTGATATTTCAACAGATTCGGCAAGCCTGAATTTAGATTTAAGCAGTACCGGATTTTTAGATGAAATTGTAAAAAGTACAGGAGTTACGGTGAGAACGGTTTATGAATTGAAAAACCAGACTACTTCTGATATGAATCTTAAGGTTGCATTGAATTTCAGCAGCGTTCCTGTAAGATAAAACCAGACTTATCTAAAATACAAAAAATGCTTTCTCACTATTCTGAGAAAGCATTTTCTTTTATATTTTTCTTTATTATCTGATCTTATAAATTGATAATTCAGCAGAAGAATCGCTTAAAACGCCTGCCGCTAAACCACCTGTAACAACACCAAATCTCACCCTGTCTCCTGCAGTAAATTGGTGGATATGGCTGATTTGTCCTTCGGTTAATGCAAGATTTGCAAGTGTTAATCCCCCCAAAATTGGAACTCCTGATAATGCTACTAAATTTATACCGCCAAAATATCTGTAATCAACCGTTGTTGCAGTTGTTGCAGCTGCACCCGATGCTGTCTTTGTAATAATCAGTCCAGGGCGGTTTGCTCCCAGAAGTTCTAATCGAAGACCTTGACCGGTACGGTAGCTGTAATTGATTTGATAAATACCTGTTGAAGGAATCGTGTAGTACGAATCAGTCTCTGTAGTTGTTATCTGTGTTGAAGAGATGTCTAGATTAGCATTAGGCAGGCTGGTTGCTGTCGGTAAAGGTATTGTTTGTATATTGCTCCCAAGAAGATTGCTCCCAAGATTAAGAAGTGATAATGTACCTCTCAGTCTTGCGGCATAAGCTCCGTCACCGGTTCCTGTTGAAGGAGAGTTGCCTCCCATTTGTAACCCATTCCAAAGGCCAAATCCACTACCATTGTTTGCATTTGCATCATACACAAAAATTCCTCTGGTTGTGACGGCGATGGTTTTTGGTCCCGCAGTCGTTACAGGTTCTGTCACAAATACAATAGCTCCATGTTGATCGGGGCCATAAGCAGCTTCCTTTGCTTCCAATAAATTTCCTGTGAGTCGAGGGGGTATAATTCCGTCAGGAATTGTAATTTCTGGTCTGCCTTCTACATCTAATGTTGCTCTTGGTGTTTCCGTATTAAGACCAACTTGTCCACTAATACTATATCCCCATAGAATGAAGATAAGCTTAAAATAATTTTTTTTCATAATTGTTTAATTTTTTTTCGTTCTTAAATTTAATTAAATAATTATAATACTTGCAATAAAAAGTTGATAATTTTAAAGGATAATACGTTAAAAGCCCTTTGTAATGGGTAATTCCTAAAGTTACTTTTTGTAACTAATCATTGATTAGTGATATAAAATTAATATATGATGGTGAATTATTGTGTTTTTTAATGTTGTTTTTGGTGGAAAAAAAGGAGAATATCAGATTTTAGTAATAGAATCCATTACGATCGTAACAGGTCCGTCATTGATGAGTGAAACTTTCATATCTGCGCCAAAAATTCCACTTTCGGTTCTAAGACCAGATTTTTTTATTTCTTCTTTAAAATAATCAAATAATGGAGTCGCCTGATTAGGTTTTGCTGCTTTGATGAATGATGGTCGATTGCCCTTTTTGTAATCTGCGATCAGTGTAAACTGGCTAATGCAAAGGATTTCTCCCGAAATATCTATTACGGAAAGATTCAGTTTTTCATTTTCGTCGCCGAAGATCCTGAGATTTAAAATTTTTTGGATGAGCCAGTCGGCATCGGTTTTTTCATCTTGCTCATCAATACCGATCAAAAGCATGAGTCCTTTCCCAATTTCACCCACAGTTTTGCCGTCAACTTTTACATTCGCTTCAGAAACTCTTTGTATGACAGCTTTCATTTAATTATAAAGATTAAGATTCTTTGTTGCAGGATCGTAATTCCAAAAATAAGTTTTCGGCGGAACTGAAGAAATGGCTGTTGGCTGACCTGTAATTAAAATCCACGTAGCGTTATCTTTCGGGCAGACAATACTGATATTATCTTTGATTTCTAAAGTGGTATCTTCATCCGGACAAAGATGAGGTGCATTTCTGTCATATACTTTAAAAGATGCCGGTGAATCTGAAGTTCTTACGACTATAAGTCCGCGTGTTCCGGATTGCTGCTCATCTACGTAAATTGGCTGTCCTACGAAGTTGAGGTTGTTGTAACTGGCAAGATTTAAGTTTAAATTTACGTTTATCGGTGAGTCGGGAAAACAGCTTACCGTATCTTCACGGCTTCCGCATGAGTTTACATTTAATAAACTGAAAGTCAATAAGATGAAAAATGATATGATTGAGAAAGTTTTTTTCATTAGAATATAAATTTTTATATATTTGTAAAACAATAACGATTAACACGCTAAAACATTGTCCGACAAATGTCGGATAATTTTTTTATACTAAAACAAAATTTAAAGATTATGGCAAGCTATGTAACTAAGGAAGGATTAGAAAAAATGAAAACCGAGCTTGAGCAACTGGAAAAGATAGAGAGACCTAAAATTACTCAGCAAATAGCAGAAGCAAGAGATAAAGGAGATTTGTCTGAAAATGCAGAATACGATGCGGCCAAAGAAGCTCAGGGAATGTTGGAAATGAGAATTTCTAAACTTAAAGATATTGTGACGACTTCTAAAGTAATTGATGAAACTCAGCTTGATACTTCAAAAGTTTCAATCTTAACAACGGTGAGATTGATGAATAATGATACCAAAAAAGAACAGATTTTCAAATTGGTTCCGGATAATGAAAGTGATCTGAAAACAGGTAAGATATCAGTAAATACACCCATTGCGAAAGGTTTACTGGGGAAAGTTATCGGCGAAACAGCAGAAATTGTTTTACCAAACGGAAATAAACTTTCTTTTGAAGTATTGGAAATTACTTTATAACTAATATCTAAATTCTAACATCTAATTTCTAATAAGAATGAGTTCAATTTTCACCAAAATCATCAACGGAGATATTCCTGCTTATACAATTGCGGAAACCGATGATTTTATAGCATTCCTTGATGCAATGCCTTTGGTAAAAGGGCATACGCTGGTTGTCCCGAAAAAAGAAGTTGACTTGATTTTTGATCTGGAAAGTGAAGATTTTAAAAACCTCTGGGGTTTTGCTCAGGAAGTGGCAAAAAAAGTAAAAAATGCAGTTCCCTGCGTTAGAGTAGGCGTTGCTGTGGTGGGGCTTGAGGTTCCACATGCTCATATTCATCTGATACCTTTGCAGAAAGTAGAGGACATGAATTTTAAAAATGAGCGGCTTAAATTATCTGTAGAAGAATATACAGAAATTCAAAATTTAATTATCAATTCTTAACAAAACAGATAGTCGTAAAAAAGAAATTTTTTACGATTTTCTTTAATCATATTTATATCAAAATGAATTCAAACCAATGTTCTTTCTGTGGCAAGAAAAGAAATGAAGTGCAAATGTTAGTCTCAGGACAAAACGGATTTATTTGCGAAAACTGCATCGAACAGGCACATTCTATCGTGAAAGAAAGTGTTTCTCCAGCGGGATATTCCCCGGCAGAAAGCATAGAAGAATTAAAAAAGCCAAAGCAGATAAAAGAATTCCTTGATCTGTACGTAATCGGACAGGATCAGGCAAAAAAACAACTGTCAATTGCTGTATATAATCATTATAAAAGATTATTGCACGCAAAAGATGAAAACAGAGAAGTAGAACTTGAGAAATCCAATATCATCATGATCGGTGAAACGGGAACAGGTAAAACTTTATTGGCTAAAACAATTGCAAAAGAGCTGAATGTTCCTTTCTGCATTGTAGATGCTACAATTTTAACTGAAGCAGGTTATGTAGGTGAAGATGTAGAAAGCATCTTGTCGAGACTTCTGATGGTAGCAGATTACGATGTTGAAAAAGCAGAAAAAGGAATCGTATTTATAGATGAAATTGATAAAATAGCAAGAAAATCTGATAACCCGAGTATTACCAGAGATGTTTCCGGAGAAGGTGTTCAGCAAGGTTTGTTGAAATTACTTGAGGGCAGTATTGTGAACGTTCCGCCACAAGGAGGAAGAAAGCATCCTGATCAGAAGTATATTCAGGTAAATACACAGAATATACTGTTTATTGCAGGTGGTGCTTTTGATGGTATTAAAGAGATCATTGAGAGAAGAATGAATAAGCAGGCGATTGGTTTTAGTTCAGAAAAAATCAATAAAGTAGGTGACGATGATGATGTATTGACTCATCTTAATGCAATAGATCTTCGTTCGTTTGGGTTGATTCCGGAACTTTTAGGAAGATTCCCGATCATCACTTATCTGGAAAAACTGACGAAAGAAACCATGATAAGAATCATGACCGAGCCCAAAAATTCTATCACCAATCAGTTTGTTGAACTCTTTAAAATGGACGGTACAAAATTGGTCTTTACAGAGGGTTCTATCGAGAAAATTGTGGATGAAACCATGGAAAAAGGTTTGGGTGCTAGAGGGCTTAGAGGAACTACTGAAAAAGTTTTAGAAGACTATATGTTCTCAATAGGGGAGGATGACGAAATAACGTTAACAAGTGATAATGTTTTGATTAATAAATGATTTTGATGTTTTTTTAAAAAAAAATTATATATTTGCAATTGAATATTATATTAACACAAAAGTAATATACAATGAAAAAAAATTTATTAACAATAGGACTTTTATCCTTAGCTGTCTCTATTAATGCACAGATTCTACTTCATGTAGATGATACAGCTAAAATGTATGTAAGCAAAGGTACCCTCGTATACAATGGTGGTGGTCTCCAAGTCAAAAGTTCCGGAAATATTGAAAATCACGGGAATGTTATGGTTGCAGGTTCTGCAACAGATGTTTTCAAAACAATAGACGGAGCAAACGCTGATAAAACTGAAGCGAACGGAGGCGGAAATTTTGTAAATAGCCTTAATGAGCCCACTGCATTTGCTACTGTAAATACAAACTCATCTGCAGCTACTCCAACTTTCACATTCGGACAATTGTACATTACCGGCATTCCCCAGACAAATATTACAGGTATTGTTGATCAGGAATACAGACAGGTCAATCAGGGAGATTACCAACAAATGGGTTTGCCATTTTACAGCAAGACATTATCAACACTTAATGCTGAGCTGGGTAAAACATTTACCGGTGTAAGAGGATCAAAAAATGATATCCTGCAATGGAATAACGCAACTGTTGTTTTCAACCATTTTACCAATCTTACCTACAGAACTGGAATTGATTCCCAGTTTCACTCTTACTATGCGGTAGGAGGTACAGGACTTAATGCCAATACTTTAACAAGAACATTAAAAGGACGCCCTTACTCTGATATTGGGGCATCAGTAACCTTAGCAAATGCCGGATTAGGTGTGAGTTTTGGTACCGGTGGAGGTAACTTAAACCAATATAATGAAAAATACTGGTCATATTTACAGGATGCTTTCCATTTGGCGGCAGGTGGTTTAGTATGGCAGGGTAATTACGGAAAAAATATATATCAATTCTCAAACCCATATTTAACGAATCTTGATTTAAGAAGAATTGCCTACAACGAAGCTGCAACTACAGGTGATGGGATCAATTTAAGCAATCTTCAGGCAATCAGATTTGAGGTAAGCGGGGTTCAGTACACCAATGCCAATCTTGGTGGTGGTGGCTCTACTTCATATAAGTTTGTATCTTTTGCCACAGGAGGTGGTACTCCATCAGTACCTACAGGAGATATTGATTATATGGTAGTAAGACCTATGGGTACATTTGTACTAAAGCTTAAAGATAATACAGCAGCTAACCAGGTTCTTAATTTTGCAAATCTGAGAAGATTCAATTATTACAGCAGAGCAGATGCAACAGATTATAGCATCGCAGCAAGTAAAAATGCTTCTAAAAATACAAGCACTGTAAAACAGCTGGGTGTGATTGGTCTTGATGTTAACGGAAATGAAGTAGGAAGAACTTATTATGTAGTATATCCTGGTGGAACTACTGGTCATTCTAATGATTCTTATACTCAGGTAGGTTCTGCTCAGGGAAGTGTCTTAGGAACTTTCGAAGAAGCTTTGACTGGCGGGTATGACAATAATTATACAAGTTCATATTGGTTATATATTAATGAGGCTAATGAAGCTAACTTCACCGGGAAAAACGTGAAACTGGTAAATTACGATCTTAATAAAATTAAATCTTATAAGTTTGAGATCAGAGAAAATGCAGAATTAGTTTCAAACGGAACTCATCAATTATCTACAGGAATCGGATTTTATTACAAAGCACCAAACGGAACTGCACAGGCGGCAGTTCAGGGAGCTGTGATACCGGTGGCAAATGCAGAATTTGATTTGTATTACGGTGAACCAAATAGTGCTGTATTAGGAACAAATAATTCAGTTAAACCTTCCAGAACAATGGTGGTGTACAACCCTCAAATCACCAACTACATTGTAAGGTTTGATCCTAACTGGAAAAAAGCAGATATTCAGGTATATGACATGAGTGGTAAAGTAGTTATCTCTAAAACAGGTGTTAATACTTCTCAGGATTTTGTTATAGAACTGGATAATTCAATCAAAAATTCTTATGTTGTAAAAATTGTTGCTGATAACGGTGAAACCGTTAATGCTAAAATCTTAAAATAAACACAAATATGAAAAATTTTAATAAAGTAATAACTGCTTTTCTTTTTTTTGCAGTTTTATTTACTAACGCACAGCCACCAAACCCTGGCGGAGGCGTAGGAGGTACCACTCCGGGTCAGCAGGCATCACCAATCGATATGTATGTCTATGTACTGGCAATTATAGCAATTTCAATGATTGTCTATTTTGCAAAAAAATTTAAGATTCAAAAAATATAAAAAATTCTTAAAATATTTGAAACTCTCTGATTAGTCAGGGAGTTTTTTTATTTTTACATTATGAAAAAAATAGTAATATTATCAGGATTGATATGTACGCTCTCAATGCATGCACAATTTTCAATAAATGTTCAGTCCACAGCAGATTTTAGTGAAACTGATGTTATATTATATACCCTTAATGGATCTAAAGATAATATTGTTACAAAAGAACAGAACAAAAATAATTCTTGGACATTTAAATATCCAAAAAGCTATTTTGGAATGATGAAACTTTATTTTCCCAATACCAATAACACGGTAAGTTTTATTTCCGAGAATAAAAACGTCAATATCAAATTAGAAACAGCAAATAATAAATTAAAAACTGTGACTTATCTAGATGAAGCTAATAAGATGATGAATTCTATTCAAGAATCTTCCCAGAAAAAAGAATTGATCCTTCCTGCATTAGCTCAAATTAAAGAATATTACAAGGATAATACAGACTTTGGGAAAGCATTATCAACAGAAATTGCAAACCTGTCGGGGACAAGCGGTGAGGATGTTACAAAACATCCATTTATTTCCTTTTATAATTCAAACTACAATAAATTTCTTTCAAATGATCCCGCTAAAAAAGTGTCTCAGGATGAAGTTATTGATTTCTTTGATAAATCCAATGACATGCTTGAGTCTTCATCGTTAGTAAGACCAATTTTAGTGGCCTACCTTAATAACGGTGGAAATACAAATGTAAGTCAATCGGTAGACAAATTATTAGATCGGTTAAAAGTGGAAACACCACGCGGGCAAACTGTTTTATCTGAGCTTATTGACATTTTTGATGTCTACGAAATGAAAGATTTTAAAACTAAATATTTGTCATTAGCAAAAAATCTAAAATGTACAATTACAGACAGATTAGCATCAACGTTAAAATCTAATGCAAACGTTGAAATAGGAGCAGTATTTCCAAATTACAAGTTTCAGTCCCCTGTGAATACTACAGCGAAATCTATTGCAGATGTTAAAGCTGACAAAAAAGTGATTGTTTTCTGGTCTTCAACGTGTTCTCACTGTGAAAGTGAATTGCCAAAACTTTTAGAAAAATATGCTCAGTTGAAAGCGCAGAACATTCAGGTAATTGCTCTTTCATTAGACAGCGAGAAAGAAGCTTATACCAATAAAATCGCAGCATTTCCATGGATCAATGATTCAGAACTAAGAGGCTGGAACAGTTCGTATGCAGATACCTATAACGTACATGCTACGCCTAGTTATTTTATTTTAGATGCTAACAATAAGATTATCAGTAAGCCGGAACATGTTGGCGATGTTTTGACAGATTTAAGTATAAAATAATTTTGGTGAATGTTAAATATTTTATATATTTGCACCACCAAAAAGGCGAGGTAGCTCAGTTGGTTAGAGCGCAGGATTCATAACCCTGAGGTCACGGGTTCAATTCCCGTCTTCGCTACAAGAATAAATGTCGGTGTATCAATTAGATACATCGATTTTTTATGTTATCAATAACAGAGGTTTTGAAGACCGAATACTATTTTGAATACTATAATGGGATGACTGAAAGACAGTACCTTTTACCCAAAATATACCACGGTGGAAAGAATTTTGACCTTTCTAAGCGATGGTATGTGTACTATTCTTACAGGAATCCGTTAACCGGTGAAATGACCAGGCAGCCTGCCGTATATATGAATGTAAATCGTGATTTTACAACAGTAAAAGAAAGACTTACCAGGCTTAAAATTATACAGAAAAATCTAACTGATTTGCTTAAAAAAGGATTCTCACCATATCCTGCTACAGACCAAAAAGATAGTTACACAATTAAAAGTGCTTTGGATTGGGCGTTTGAATTGAAAAAGGTCAACTTATCAGATTCCGCAAAAGTTGATTACAGTTCCAGAGTTAAAAAACTTCAGGATTTTTTAGCAAAAAAGGGGTACGATGTCATTGATGTAAATGATTTTCCGAAGAAATACATCTTTGAATATTTTAACGAACTGATGGTCGCAGGATCCGCTAAATCATACAATAATCACAAAAGTGTTTTATCATCAATTTTTAATGTGCTTAAGGATAACGAAATGATTTCAGAAAATTTCATTACGAGCGTCAAAAACGTCAAAGCGAAGCCTAAAAAAAACAAAACATATATCTGATGAGCTTCTAAACCTTTTGCTTGAAAAAATACAGGTTAATGATCCTCAGCTGTCTTTGTTTTTAAATTTCGTATGTTATAATATTCTTAGACCAGTTGAAGTGGTGCGACTGAAATGGAACGATCTGAAGTTAAATGAAAATCCTGCTTATCTGGAGGTGAAGGCAAAAAATAAAGAACTTAAGGTAAAATTGATCCCGAGCTTTTTTGCTGAACAATTAAGGTTGATTAAAAAACAGCCAGATGCAGAATACATTTTTGTGACAAACGAAAAAGGAATTGAAACAACGGAAACAAATAAAAGAAACTTCTTTTCTAAAAAATTTAAAATATTTAAAGATGAGTTGGGTTTAGGAGATGAATACACTATGTATTCTTTCAGACATACGTTTATTACAAAGCTTTTTAGAGAAATACGTAAAGAAAAAACGGAGCTTGAGACTTATGACCTTTTAATGAAAATAACAGGACATACAACGTTGGAAGCTTTGAAAGCATATTTGCGAGATATTGATGCAGAACTTGCAGATGACTATTCAAGATTTTTAAAGTAAATTTTTAGTCTCTTATTTCTTTATATTTCCTGATTTTTCTTCTGAAATTGTGTAAACATTGTTTCCGCGAACAAGAAAATAGCTGGCAACAATTACGATAAGTAAAAATATAGCAATTGATAAAAGGGTTGTTGAAAATTCACCTGGTTCGTAATCACTGTTTAAATTATTATTTATTACTAAAAGTTTTGATCTGTAGCTTCCGAAATAATTTATTAAAGTATGTATAGTTACAATAAATATTAAACTGTTAAATCGGATATATATGCTTTGTAATAGAATGCCTATGGCAATTGCAAATAATGATTGATTAATAACTGAAAGTGGATAATACTCAGGATTTAAAAAATTTGAATAATGAGCTACCCCAAAAAAGACAGATGTCAAAACAATTGATTTTAATAATTTTCGTTTATCATTTTCGAAAATTTTTAGAATAAATAGGAACATAAATATTCTAAAAAATAATTCTTCAAATAGGGCTACAGCGAAACAGGAAAATAAAAATACAGAGTGGGAGTAATCATCAATATTTAATCGACTAGTCAATATCTCATCTCTAATAAAAAGATAGGATGATAATATTAACGTAAATGAAATAACTGTAAAGAAAATATATCTTTTAGTGTATTTAAATTTTGTGAATAAGTCGTGTTTAAATAAAAGTATAGCGGTAACTATTACTAGTAACAACTTAGAGACAATTTTTATTATCAAATTGTCGTCAAAAAATTTTGTATTGATTTCTTTAAATAAAATATTTGTGGCAATAATTGCCACAAATATTATTATTAATCTTTTGAGACTAAAATTCATATTAAACTTTAGAATTCGATTTCTACTGATAATTCACAATCATAGAAGTCAACGCAAGTACATGAACTACCCCAAATACATGTATTGTACCATGATGTTTGTGGACATTTAATGTTTCTTACTTTACAACCAAGTTTAATTAATCTTTTAGCATTTGTATCAGATAGGTATTTGGAAAGTGCAGTTTCGTAATTAAAGAATTCGCTTTTATTAACGATAATGGTATTCATTACCACTTCTTTGTTTATAACCTTGTAACTTTTAACAGATGTATAAATCCCATCGTTAGCAACTTTATCGTTGAATTTTCCGTTGTCATTATACTCTATTCCTTTTATTTGGTATGCTTCATTTAGTTGAATATTTCCACTAAAATCTTTGATTTCCATTAAAAGAAAAGTGTTTTCCGGATTAGAAGGATCTTCATAACCACCTTGCCCTATTATAGCAACGGAATTAACAAATTCCTCTGGTGTCGCAAATGTTTTAGCAACATTGTTAGTAGCTGAAGTCTGAGTTTCTTTTTGTTGTACTGCATCATTGTCATCCTGACAAGAATTTAATACTAATAACATTGATAAGGTAGCAAAAATAGAATTTAATAAATTTTTCATAATATTGAAATATTTTGTTTAGTTGTTGTTTTGTAATTTTTTATCCTACTCTTTCGATTTTCAGATTATACTCGCCCATACTATTTTTTATTTCTTTTTAATGGGATTTCACATGTTTTGATTTTGGATGGTAAGTCCCTTTATACCTAGATAATTTTGTAATTGTTGGTTTTTTATATTGGTGCAAGTATACAATTATTTTTTAATTCATTGCAAGGTGAATGTTTAATTTAACATTTTTTTAAAATAAAGATCTGGAGGGATTTTAGAGGTGTCAATAAAAACTTTGTTTGAACTTGTATATTTGAAAACTATGTGTAATAAAAATTTGTAACATGAAACTTAAAGCTGTAATCCGGGAAGAAGTCAAAGTTTAATTTCTTCTTTTTTATCCTCTTCTGAATCACTATGCAATATGTCAAAAATTGGTGTGATTTCTACCATTAATCTTTCTGTTTCCTCCTTGTTATCATCTTTCATAGCTGAAACGTAACTCATCAGAAATTCTGTAAGATGTTTGATGTTCATTTTCCAATTTTTGATATCTATTCATAAAGTAAATTTAAATATTTTTCAAATTTGAATTGATAATGCGACAAAACTTGACGTGTTAAAATAAAATTAGACTTCCAAAACTGAAAGCCCAATGAGAATTCTAAACGGTTGAAATAAACCGGTTAAGTAAAGTTAATAAATATTTCTATATTCGTTAAAATTAAAATCATGAATATTTTTATTAGCTGGTCTGGTGATATAAGCAAACAAATCGCACAAGAAATAAAAAAGTTCATTCCAAAGATTATTCAATCTGCAAAACCATTCTATAGTCCAGATGATATAGATAAAGGCACAAAGTGGCAGGCAGAGCTAAATCATAAACTGAGTGAATGTATTGCTGGAATAATTTGCCTCACAAATGAAAACTCTGAAAAACCTTGGATACTATTTGAAGCAGGAGCTTTGTCTTATAGTTTGGATAATTCCAAAGTATGTCCTATTGTTTTTGGAATTGATAAGTCTGAAGTAAAAGGTCCTCTTTCAATATTGCAGCTTACACATTTTGACAAAGAAGATATGTTCAAATTAATAACTTCAATAAATAAATCTATGGGATCAAATATTGTAGAACTACCGCTCCTTACAGAAATGTTTGAAACCTTCTATCCAATATTAGAAAAGAACGTTCAAGGAATTCTTAAAAATTCAACTACCGTTATTTCAACACCGAAAAGAAGTGAGAGAGATATTTTAGAAGAAGTTTTGAATTTAGTTAGAAAGCAAAATAAGTATGATAGTAAAACCGAATTTGAATACTCTAACAAATTACTGATAGATCAATTACAAAATGAAAACAACAAATTACGCAATCAATTTGAATCCAATATTTTAGGGATGGGTGAGAGAAAATTTTCTCATGAAAGAATAATTTCCGATATAAAAAAATATGGAGTTCTTACTGACAAATATCTATATTTAACTGCTGATTTAGATGTAATTGAAACTTATGATATTGCATCGCAAGTAGTATATCTTGAAACTAATTTAAAGCCAGCAAATAATATAAATATAATCCACTATTTAATGAAAAACCAACCTATTAGAGAAGTTCCTTTAGGTATAAATAATGGAACAACATTTAGTGATATTAATTATAGGGAAAAATTAAAATAATAATCCACACCATAGAGTGTGGATTATTATTTTAATATTCTACAAAAAATATAAATTTGCTTCTGCCTTTCTACGTCTCACTAATCCTCGAAGTTTACACCTCGCGCAGTAATGTATCTGTTTTCAAACCAATCTTTAATAACATCCTTTGGTGATTTTTTATTAATCAAATCAAACAATGTAGAAGATCCTCCGGTATTGTATGTATGAGAAACTAAAGCATCAAATTGATATTGAGTTACTAGAATTTTCAGTTTTCCAACATAAGCTTCAAAAGATTCTAAATCTTTTTTTAATGCAGCATCAGATTCATCAGTTGTTTTTATAGTTGCTGTTTCATTTTTTTCAAATTTTACACAAAAAAATAAACGTAAGCAATGTTGATTTTGATTTAGGTTAAATATATTGTCTCGAAATGATTACTGATATCAATAATTAGTTAGAAAATAAACATATTAGCACTTTTTTTTCATTCAAATCATTAATATTCTCTTAAGAATTTAGTTTAAAAATATCTTATAATTTTTATTAACTTAATAACAATGTTTTATTATTGTTTTATTATTGTTAAAATATAATATGAAATATTGTTATATAGTAAATATGTTAAAAGGGGTAAATGAACTGTTAAACTTATAAATCATAAATTTTTCTTAAAATTAATTAAAAAGATGGTAGATCGTTTTGAAATAAGAAATATTGTTGTACTTTTACAGTGCCTTGAATGAGGGAACAAGTCAAGGTAATAAATTTTTTTTCATCATTTGTGTTTTTAGAATCGTATCATCTGATACGGTTCTTTTTTTTTCCCTAATTTTCGTATCGAATTAAGAGATCAATGAAGTAAGAATAGGTAACAGCGCCTTCCTGCTGATTGCTTTTGAGAAACATATTGTTTGTAAATCCGAAAAAATCGTTGAGCCAGCCTTGATGTTCCAAAACAAATTTCTTTTCATATAATCTGTCTCTTTTCATTCCTTCAGAATAATTTTTAAGCATATTTTCGACAAACTTTTCATCTTCGTAAACAATCGAGTTTAGAAGGCTTTTTAAAGTAAAATATTCTGTGCTGTATCTAAGTTCCGTATTTGAAGAATGTATCCCAATTAAATATCCTATAAAATTGGCCTCCTGCTCTCGGGCAAAGCCAAGTTGGTGAGAACTTTCATGGGCTAATGTAAAAGGTAGGTAAGAGGATGGTAATTCAGAATTATATTGTGCTTCTGCTGTGAATGGATTGTAGTATCCCAAAATACCCGAAAAGCTCATGACATTTTTAAATATGCTTGGCTTAAAAGAATTGATTTCAGTTGATTTTTTATCTGAAATAGATAATGGAAGTTTTTTTTGCTGATTGATGATTTCTGATTGTATCTTTTTAATGTCCGAAACAATAAAAACTCCTTGTTGGTCTTCCTTGAGTAATATTCTGGTCTGCCTGCATTTTTCAAGATACTTTAAAGCTAATTTTTTCTTTTTTTCTAATGTGATTTCCGTCTCAGTAAGTTTTGCTATGATTGGTTTTTGAAAATAAAGCATTCCCCAAAAAATCTGGTAGATAAAATAAAAAATATTGATAAGAATAAATATTTTTACAAGAGATGGATTTGTGGTTTTTTTCTTCAGGCATTCTATCAAAAAATAGAAAAGTGAAATTCCTAACAGGATATACAAAACATCTCCGACTGAAACCGGAATCCACGAAAATAATAACTGATGTATTTTCTTCTGTAATTCATAGAAAACTTCAAATGCAGAAATTATAATTTTCAGCTTTGAAAATAGGTAGAACAAAAGAATTTGGACAACTAAAATAGTTGCCCAAAATCTCTTTTTATGATATGTTTTTGTTGTATTAATGACCACTTCCTTTAGAGATTTTATCCAAATCAATTCCTTGAGATTTTAAAATTCCACTTACACGGATGGCATAAAATGCCAAATAAGCAAAGCAGATAACACCAACGATATAACTGAAGTGAATATTCGTTAAATCTGCAACATAACCTTGAAGAAGACTGACAATTCCACCACCCATAATCATCATAATCAAAAGACCAGAACCTTGGTTGGTGTGTTTACCAAGACCATTGATTGCCAAAGCGAAGATACATGGCCAAAGTGTAGAACAAAATAGACCAACGCTTGTAAAGGCGTATACAGAGGTCATTCCTGATGTGAGCATTCCTATAATGAGTGCCGCAATACCCGCTGTTGAGAAAATAAGAAGCATTCTTGCAGGGTTTCCTTTACTCAGGACATCGCAAATAATCATCGCAATAATTATTAATCCATATACATAAAACGGACTCAAATCATGATTGGCAATAGCGTTAACTAATAAGAAAACTGCAAATGCTAAATAAGGAGCCAAAAATCTCAATATTTTTTTGAATCCGGCTTTGATGTCAAAAGCATCTACCGCTCCGGTCCAACGTCCGATCATCATTGATGCCCAATATAATGAAATGTATGGGGCAACCTCTTTGGTTGAAAATCCTAAATCTTTTTCCATATATGCAGGAAGATTACTCGCTGTAGAAACTTCCACACCTACATAGACGAATATTGCAATCATTCCTAAAACAAGTTGTGGAAATTGAAGGGCAGATTTTTTATGTGATCCTGCAGTTTCCTCTTTAATGTCTTCAAGAATAGTTGGCGTAATAGCAGGAAGTGAAGAAAATTTTAGCATAATAGCAACCAAGACAAATGCTGCTCCTAAAATCAGATAAGGAATTTTTACGCTTTCAATGCTTATTTCATCGCTAGCTGCAGTTGCAGAACCAAAAATAGCAAAGGAGACAATAAGAGGTCCGATGGTTGTTCCTAAATTATTAATTCCTCCCGCCATCGTCAGTCTTTGAGAGCCTGTTTCTGATGGTCCCACTTCGATCGCTAAAGGATTGGCAACAATTTGTTGCAGAGAAAATCCTAAACCTACGATAAACAAACCGGAAATCATTAATGGAAATGATGCCATATTAGCAGCAGGATAGAATAGTAGTGTACCTGAAGCGGAGATTAAAAGACCTGCGATCAGTCCGTTTTTATACCCTATTTTATTGACTAAATCCTGTTTTATACCTTTCGAAACTGCCATATAAATTAAAGATCCTACTGTATAAGCAACGTAGAAGCATATTTGTACCAGCATACTTTCGGTTTGGGATAGATCGAAAGCCTCCTTGAAAACAGGGATTAAAATATCGTTACTTGCAGCAACAAATCCCCAGAAAAAAAATACAGTTACCAAAGGGATAAATTGTCCCCAGTTAGTTTGTTTAGAATAGTTTGACATATTTGTTATTTAATAATATCTGAACAACAAATATAATTTTTTTCTTTGATTAACTGTGTTTTGTTAATGTTTTTTTTATTGTCTCAAATGAAGACAATTTTAAATCTTTCGGAGAGTCTGTTGATTCTAGAATGTCGTTGAAGTAAACTTTTACTTTTCCGGGGAAACCTTTGGAATGATCAAACGGAAACATTTCTTTTAAACCTATGAAAGTAAACACGGCAATTGGAGACTGATGTTTCGAGGATAATGTGAATGCTCCGTCTTTGAACTGATCAAGAATTACAGAAGTGTCATCGGGAACACCACCTTCGGGGAAAATAACAATGCTGTTGCCTTCCTCCATTTTTTCTGCGCATCTTCTGTAAACATCGGCGCGGCTTCTCGGGCTGCTGCGGTCTACCATCACACATATTCTTTTATAAATAGTTCCGAAAATTGGAATTTTCAACAATTCAATTTTTCCTACATAACAAAGCGGATGATTGGGAAATAAAATACATGGCAGCATAATATCCATAATCGAGGTGTGATTTGAGATCACAACATATTGTGTGTTTTTATCGATTTTTTTATCTGTAAGGTTGATGAGTTGATATCTCATTCCCATCCCGTAGAAAACTCCATAGCACCATATTCTGATAAAAATGTAGGCATATTTGTAGGTTTTCTTGTTAAGAGAAAACAGATAAACAGGTAAACCTAATATAATTGTAAGCAAAAATGCCAAAACGACAAGCCAAAACCTCCAGAGATAATTTAAAATCTTTACCACAAATCAACCGTTAAAAATTACTTTTTTCTTCACCGAATAGTTAAGAATGGAAACCAAAAGAATCGCTGAGATTTTACTGATCATTTCCGGACTCAAGGTATAAAAAATTAAATCAATATTATCTTTAAATATAAAGCTGTAAGATATCTGGAAGAAAAATAAACTTACCAGAGTAGAAAAAAAAGAAACGCCCATGAAATAGACAAACTCTCTGTTTTTAGAATGTTTTCCTCTTTCAAATACAAACCAGATGCTGAGAAAATAATTGACCAAAATCCCACAACTGGTAGATAAGATATTACTTAAAGGGAAATGTACTCCATGGAAATTCTGCTCCTGAGAGAATATCTGTGGCAGATAGGTACTGAAGATTTTGAAACTGCCGATCTCTACAATTGCACTCAATCCGCCCGCAATGATAAAAAGTAAGACCTGTTTCTGGCGTAGAAGTAATTCTCTCATTAGATTTAATAATGCACAAATTTATAACTATATGTTAAACAGTGAAAAAAGTTGTTAATTTTTTTTTTCGAAAGAAAATAATTTCTAAATTTAATTTTCAGAACGAAACAAAATTTACCTGATACTAAATTCATTTTCAACTTTTTCTGTTGATGGTTTTTCTATCTTGTACCAAGTGATTGAGACCGTTAGCTCAAGTTTTACACAATAATAACAATCAGATATTTTTATGAAATCTCAAAACAAATACAGGAAATTTCAGCTTCAGCAACAAAATATTGAAGCTTTGGAAAAAGAAAACATTCGTTTTAAAAGAGTTTATTCGGAATACGAAAATATGTCTAATGAACTTTGGAATCTTGAAAATAAAGAGGGAGAACCAATTCCTGATGACTTTATTAACGCTATGGTGATGCAGACATCTTATCTTGAAGAAGAAATAGAAGACTGGCTCGTAAAATTTAATCAAAATAAAAGCGAAATCAAAAGCTGAACTAAATCATTTTAGTGGGTTTGCATCTGTGTTTTAAAGACTATTTGAAGATTAATTCATAATTTAGCACTCTTAAAATAAGAATTATGATTGCTATTGTTGATAGTGGTTCTACAAAATCAGATTGGATAATTTTAGATGAATTTAAAAATGTTTTCTTAAAAACAGAAACCATTGGTTTTAATCCCAATTTTATCAGCAGAGAACTTATCATTCCGGAAATTGAAAAAAATACAAGCTTAATATCAGTAAAAAATTCAATTACCAAGATTTATTTCTATGGTTCAGGTTGTGGCGTTAAGCAAAACTGCGAAACGATAGAACAAGAAGTTGGAAAGGTATTTTTTAATGCCAGAATTACAGTAAGAGAAGATTTGGCTGCAGCTGCTTTTGCGGCGTACAACGGAAAACCTGCCATCGTTTGTATTTTGGGAACAGGTTCCAATTCATGTTATTTCGACGGAGAAAATTTAAAAATAAAACTTCCCTCATTGGGTATTTTAATCGGTGACGAAGGAAGTGGAAGTGCTATTGGAAAGCAATTGGTACGCAGATTTTTTATGCAGAAACTTCCGCAAGACCTTCATGAAGAGTTTGAAAACACCTACCATTTAACCATTGATGTTGCATTGAAAAATATGTATCATGGCTCAAGACCCAATGCTTTCCTGGCAGATTTCAATAAATTTGTAGTCGAGAGAAAAAATCATCCTTATTTTGTTCAAATGGTTTCCGAAGAGATGAAAAATTTCTTTGAATATCAGGTTCTTCCTTATGAAGAATCAAAAGAATCTGAGATCAATTTTATCGGATCTATTGCATATTACTACGAAGATATTCTCCGTTCTGTAGCTTCAGAACTTCACCTCAATGTGGGACATGTTGTACAAAAACCGATCGATAGCTTGGTCAACTACCATATTAAATATATACTTTAAAATAAACAGAAAATTCTATGTCGAATAAAACTCAACGCGACGAAAAAAATTTCAATCAGGCCGCGCTAGATTATCATAAAGCTGAACCGAAAGGAAAAATTGAAGTCATTCCTTCTAAACCGCACTCTTCGCAGAGAGATTTGTCATTGGCATATTCTCCGGGAGTTGCAGTGCCTTGTATGGAAATTCATCATCATCCTGAAACAGTTTATGATTATACTGGAAAAGGAAATCTGGTTGCCGTAATCTCAAACGGAACGGCAGTTCTTGGTTTGGGAGACATTGGAGCAGAAGCTTCAAAACCGGTAATGGAAGGGAAAGGTCTTTTGTTTAAAATCTTTGCAGATATCAATGTTTTTGATATTGAAATTGACGAAAAAGATCCCGATAAATTTATTCAGATTGTAAAAGGTATTGCCCCGACTTTTGGAGGTATCAACCTTGAAGATATCAAAGCTCCGGAAGCTTTTTATATCGAACAAAGATTAAAAGAGGAATTGGATATTCCTTTGATGCATGATGATCAGCACGGAACAGCGATTATTTCTGCAGCTGCGTTAATCAACTCACTTCAGATTGCCAACAAAAACATCGAAGAAGTAAAAATGGTGGTAAACGGAGCAGGAGCGGCGGCAGTTGCGTGTACCAATCTCTATATTTCTTTAGGTTTAAAAAGAGAAAATGTTTTGATGTGCGACAGCAAAGGCGTGATTAATCATAAAAGAGAAAATCTTACCCCTGAAAAAATAGATTTTGTTGCTCATACAGATCTTGAAACTTTAGAAGATGCCTGCAAAGGCTCAGACGTTTTCATTGGTTTGTCTAAAGGAAACGTGATGACACCCGAAATGTTGAGCAGCATGGCAGAAAACCCGATCGTTTTTGCATTGGCAAATCCTGATCCTGAGATTGCTTACGATCTGGCAATGGCGACAAGAAAAGATGTCATCATGGCAACCGGAAGAAGTGATTATCCTAACCAGGTAAACAATGTTCTGGGTTTTCCGTATATTTTCCGTGGTGCGCTGGATGTTCAGGCAAAAGGTATTAATGAAGAAATGAAATTGGCAGCCGTTCACGCAATTGCTAATCTGGCGAAAGAACCGGTTCCGGAAGCGGTGATTTTGGCTTATAATGTTCAGAACTTACAATTTGGAAGAGAATATTTTATTCCGAAACCATTTGATAACAGGTTGATCACCAAAGTTTCAAGCGCAGTGGCAAAAGCTGCCATCGACAGCGGAATTGCAAGAAAGACCATTGCAGATTTCGACGAATACGAAACTCAGCTTCTTGACAGAATGGGAAGAGATGAGAAGTTGGTGAGAATGATGCAGAACCGGGCCAAAGCAAATCCTAAGAGAATCACTTTGGGCAATGCTGAAGAATACAATGTTCTGAAAGCGGCACAAATTCTTTATGAAGAAGGAATTGCTTACCCAAGTCTTTTAGGAGATAAAAAATACGTCAAAGAACAAATGCTTCGTTTCGGAATTACGCTTGATGTTCCGATTATCGATCCGAGTGACGACGACCAGAAAGAAAACAGAAAAAAATACCGAGAAACACTTTGGAAACTTCGTCAGAGAAAAGGAATGAATGAGTACAAAGCAAAAAGATACGTTCGCCAGAGAGATTACTTTGGACCATTGATGCTGAAACATGGAGATACAGACGGATTGATCGTAGGTTTTTCTAAAAATTATGTTTCTACTTTAAGACCTGTTTTAGAGGTGATTGAAAAAGAAAAAGGTGTTGAGAAAGTTGCTGCAATGATGATGATCTTGTCTGAAAAGAAACCGATTTTCTTCGCAGATACTTCGATTAATCAAAATCCTTCTGCTGAAGATCTGGTGAATATTGCTAAAATGGCAGAACATACGGTGAAATCTTTTGCGATCGAACCAAGAATTGCGATGCTAGGCTTTGAAAACTTTTCAGCCATATCTGATACTTCAAAAAAGGTTGCAAAAGCAGTAAGCATCCTTCATGAGAAATTTCCGAAAATGATTGTGGATGGAGAAATTCAGCCTGATTTTGCGATGAATGCAGATCATTTAAGTGATTACCCGTTCTCAAAATTAGGAACGACTCCGGCAAATACATTCATCTTCCCGAATCTTGAATCTGCCAATTTATCTTACAAAATCATCCGAGGAATGAAGGTGGCGCAGGTAATCGGACCGATTTTGATGGGACTGAAACAGCCTGTTCACGTTTTACAAATGAGATCAAGCGTAGATGAGATTGTAAACTTGGCAACAGTTGCAGTTTTGGATGCTCAGAGAAGAGAAGGTAAAAAGTAAATACATCAATTTTATAAATATAAAACTCCAAATCAATTTTGGAGTTTTTGTTTTTTTATACTCAATCATTGTCTTTACCAATACAAAAAAAGTTAAATAGCATTCTTGTGTTAAATGAATTTATTACTTAGTTTAAATTACTATATTTGGAAGTTATAAAAATTAATGATGATATTTTCTTTACAAGGAATTGTTCAGGAGCTTACTCCAACTTATGCAGTGATCAACGTCAATGGCGTTGGGTATTATGTAGGCATCAGTTTAATGACCTCACAAACCCTGACTTTGAATCAGGAAACCATGCTTTTCATTCAACAAATTATACGCGAGGATGCACATTTGCTTTTTGGCTTTAAGACCCGTTCAGAAAAAGAAATGTTTAATCTCCTCATAAGTGTCAACGGTGTCGGTGCTGTTTCAGCATTGATTTTACTGTCAACTCTAAGCCTTTCAGAGGTCGCTACAGCAATACTTTCCAAAAATAGTGCCGTAATTCAGAAAGCAAAAGGCTTGGGAACAAAGACAGCTGAGAGAATCATTGTTGATTTGAAAGATAAAGTACAGAAATTCGGAACTGCTGAAGAAAATATTTCTAATGCAATTAATAATAAAATCAAGGATGAGGCGTTATCTGCATTAGAAGTTTTAGGGATTTCTAAGAGAATGAGTGAGAAGATTGCAGATCGTATCATTAAGCTGGATCCAGCGATTTCTGTTGAAGAATTGGTAAAACAAATTTTAAAAAACATTTAACTTTTGGTGGAAAATAATAAGTTTCTCAAGATATATTCGTTTCTGGCATTTTTATTCTTATCAATAAATTTGTCTGCACAGGAAAATCCGCAGCAAGGGTTTTCGATTAAGAAAGATTACAAGGTAACTGATCCAACCTATTACGAAGCCTACTACGACATCAAAACCGGGATGTACTACGTGTATCCTAAGATCGGAAACACGGTAGTCGGTCAGCCTACTGCGATGTCGCCGGAAGATTATAAAGAATTTATGCTTGCTCAACAGGCAAAAGCATATTACAAAGATAAATCTGAACGTTACAATCTACTTTTCAGAAGAGATACTTCAGAGGCTCAGAGAAAAGGGTTGATTCCTTCATTGACGATCAATAACAGACTTTTTGAAACCATTTTCGGGAGTAATAAAATTGAGATTATTCCTTCAGGATACGCATCTTTTGATTTAGCGGGTTTATATCAGAAAATTGATAATCCTTTGATTCTACCTCAAAACAGAACAAGTTTTACCTTTGATATCGACCAGAGAATTCAATTGGGTTTGATTGGAAAAGTAGGAGAGAACCTACAGCTGAAAGCCAATTATGATACACAGAGCGGTTTTGCATTTGAGAACAGAATGAATTTGGTTTGGCAGGCAAAAGGAAGCTGGAAAGATCTTCAGACAAAAGGTTTGGGTGATGTAAATAAACCGAGTGCCGGTGGTGAAGATAAAATTATAAAAAGAGTTGAATTCGGTAATGTAAATATGCCGCTTTCAACCAGTTTGATACGCGGTTCAGAATCATTATTCGGGGTAAAAACTGAATTTCAATTAGGAAAAACTTTCGGAACTGTCGTTCTTTCTCAACAGCAGGGTGAGGCGAGAAATATCGTTGTACAGGGTGGTGGCGTAATGAATACATTTAAAGTAAATGCCATCGATTACGAAGACAATCAGCATTACTTTATCGGGCATTATTTCCTTAATAATTATGACAATGCATTACTGAATTATCCCCAGATCAACTCAAGAATCAACATTAGCAGAATGGAAGTCTGGGTTCTGGATCAAGGAAATTCTAATCTTGCGTATCAGAAAAGTATTGTTGGTATACGAGATTTGGGAGATGGAGTTTCCGGCACACCAGATAACTCACAAAACGGTATTTATGCAGCGGTTACCGGTTTGGGTGCAGGTCTGCGTGATGTGAATTCTGCTTATAATACAATCAACGGACAGGTTCTTCCCAATTCTACGGGTGGTACCGAAACATATGCAGACGGCGAACAGTTTATTTACAACAGAAAAGCAAGAAGATTAGCCAACAATGAGTTTACCTTTCATCCACAGTTAGGATATATTTCATTAAATCAACGATTAAATGACAATCAGCTTTTAGCAGTTTCTTATTCTTATACAGTAAACGGAACCAACCAGGTTTACAAAGTCGGAGAATTTTCTGAGGAAAGTCCTGTCTTAGTAACCAAAGTTTTGAAACCCAATACAACCGTAAAGACTACATCACCGATGTGGAAATTGATGATGAAGAACATCTACGCATTAGATGCAGGTCAGATTGATCAGGATGGTTTTATCTTAAATATTTATTACAGAGACGCACAGACAGGAGGTAAAGTAAACTATCTACCAAACACACCTGTTCAGGATACCAATTTATTAAAATTATTAAACTGGGATCGTCTGAATGTACATGGCGATTTACAAAGTAACAACGGAGTTTTAGGTGACGGAGTTTTCGATTTTGTACCCGGAATTACCATCCGTCCCGAATTAGGAAAATTAATATATACCAAGGTAGAACCTTTCGGAAGTTATATGGCGGGTCTTGTAGGGAATAATCCTCAGTATGTTTTCAGCGATTTATATTCTCAACAAAAACAAGTGGCTACATCCAGCAATCTTGCTCAGCGATACACCATGGAAGGTCGTTACAAAGGAGCACAGGGACAAGGTATTTCTTTAGGCGCAGTAAACGTGCCTCAAGGTTCTGTAAAAGTTGCTGCAAACGGAGTACAGCTTACTGAGGGTGTAGACTACACTGTAGATTATATGCTTGGAACTGTAACTATTATTAATGAAAACGTAAAACAATCAGGCCAGGCAATTAATATTTCACTAGAAAATCAATTGACATTCAATACTCAGAGAAAAAGATTTTTGGGTGTTAATTTAGAAAGAAGAGTGAGCGAAAACTTTATTTTTGGTGGTACTGTGGTTAATTATTCTGAATCTCCGCTTACCCAAAAAGTAAATTACGGTCAGGAAGCCGTTAACAATACAATGGCAGGATTGAACCTGATGTACAACAATCAGCTTCCATTCCTGACGAGATTGACAGATAAAATCCCGGGTATCAATACAGAGGCGCCATCCAATTTAAATTTCAAAATGGAAGGAGCTTACCTGCTTCCGGGCATCAATAAAGGAACTAATGATCAGTCGTATGTCGATGATTTTGAACAGACGACTTCAAAAATTTCATTAAAAGAACCTGCGGCATGGAGTTTAGCTTCAAAACCTGAAAAAAACCAGAGTAATCCTGTTTTTGCCGGAGCCGGAGTCAACGATAATGTAACAAATGGTTATGGGAGGGGTTTGCTTTCATGGTACAATATTGACCCGAGATTTTGGGGAGTAGGAGGCAAAGCCCCTGCAGGAATTACGGCACAGTCGGTTTCCAATCACGCATCCAGAAGAGTTCAGTTTTCAGAAATTTTCAACAACAGAGATTTTGTGGCGGGTGAGCAGACGTTTACCAATACTTTTGATATTTCATATTATCCTTTAGAAAAAGGTCCTTATAACGTCAACCCAAATAACGAAACTCCTCAGCAGAGATGGGCGGGAATCATGAGACCGATTCAGGTGTCCAACTTTATCAATTCAAATATTGAGTATGTTGAATTCTGGATGATGGATCCTTATGCTGACGGAAATAATTTAGGTACAGACCCTAGACTTTTGTTGCAATTAGGAAACGTAAGCGAAGATATTCTGAAAGACGGATTAATGCAGTACGAAAACGGATTGCCAACACCGTCACAAGCTTCGTCAACTTCCAATTCAAACTGGGGAACCCAGCCGAATCAGCCACCTATTCTTTATGCATTTTCGAGTGAAGGCGATGATCGTTTAGTTCAGGATGCAGGATATGACGGTTTACGCTCTGATCAGGAAGGTTTAAAATTCCCGACCAGTACATTTGTGAATCCGGTTCTTAATCTTACGGATCCTGCAGTTGATGATTTCATCTTTTATATGTCTGAAAGATTTACAGGAAGTCAGGCGGCATCAATTGTTCAGAGATACAAATATTTCAGAGGTCCGGACGGAAATTCTCAAAGTAATTCTTTGGAAGTAGCTTCCCAAACTCCGGATGCAGAAGATATCAACAGAGATTACAACTTAGATCAAAGCGAAAATTATAACGAATATGTCATTAAGCTTGATCCGGCAAGTTTAACTTTAGGTCAGAATAATATTGTTGACGTAAAAACGGTTAATGCAACTTTCCAGAATGGTCAGACAGATGATGTTAAATGGTATTTATTCAGAGTCCCGGTTTCTAAATATGCTGAACCAGATGCAGGCGGTGATAAAGAACAATCCATACTTAATAATGTAAGATTTGCCAGATTATTAATGACAGGATTTGAGCAGACGTCAACTTTAAGATTTGGTACAATAGATTTAGTGAGATCAGACTGGAGAAGATATCCTAAAAATATTGCGAAATTTATAAATACAGCAGCTGTTCCTCCAGTTCCTGAAACGCCAGATCCGGCGACAGATGAAGGAACTATAAACGATTTAAACATTGATGATTTTGAAGTTGGAAGTGTAAACATTGAAGAAAATGCATTGAATCTGCCACCTTACGTATTGCCTCCGGGAATTGACAGACAGGTACTAAGCGGAAATGCAGGTGCGCAAAGACAGAATGAAGCTTCTTTATATTTAAAAGCAACTTCACTTCCAGCTAATGAAGCAAAAGGTGTTTTTAAGAATATGACTTTAGATATGAGAAGATATAAAAAGCTAAAACTTTTTGTACATGCTCAAGATCCCACTAATAGTGATCTAAATATTGGAAGAATAGATGAGAAAACAAAGTTCTTTATCCGTTTCGGAAGTGATGCAACAGATAATTATTATGAATATGAATCTTCATTAAAACTTACTCCGAGATCGGCGACCGCTCCTATGGATATCTGGCCTTTTGAAAATGAAGTTGATTTTGATATTCAGAATTTTGTAGATGCCAAGTTGAGAAGAGATAAAAACTCTCCAACTGAGATTATTAAGAGATCAGAAGATTCAGAATTTGGAGGAGGAGATACCTTCAAAAAAATCTATATCAAAGGTCGTCCAAGCTTAGGAAATGTGACTACCATAATGGTTGGTATTAGAAATGCAGGTGAAAGAATTGGTGGTACTATGGACAGAATTCTTTGGGTTAATGAGATCCGTCTTTCAGAAATTGAAAATGACGGTGGATATGCCGGAAACGCAAGTTTAAATTTCAACCTTGGTGATTTTGCTGTCGTTAATGCAAGTGGTTCTTATACTTCAGTAGGTTTCGGAAATATAGATTCTAAACCTGCCGAGAGAAATCAATCGACACAATCAGCCTTTAGTATCAATACACAGGTGAATGTAGATAAATTTTTACCTGAAAAAACGGGAGTGAAAATTCCGGTGAATTATTCGTATTCACAAACCATCGAAGATCCAAAATACAATCCTTTGGATACTGATGTAGAATTTAGCAAAGCAGTTAACAGGGAAGAACTGAAAAAAGTAGCAAGAACATATACACAACAAAGAAGTTTAGGTGTGGTGAATATGCGTAAAGAGCGTGTGAAAGAAAACAGCAAACCACGATTCTATGATGTAGAAAACCTTTCACTTACCGCAGTTTACAATGACGACTATTATAGAGATATCTACACCAAAAAGAATTACAGACAGTATTTCAGAGGTTTCTTAGATTACAATTACACATTCAAACCTTGGGTGATTAAGCCTTTCAATAAAATGATCAGCGACACAGCCAAGTCCACAAAGTATTTAAGATGGATCAAAGAATTTAATTTTAATCCGGTTCCTACAAGATTGTCGTTCAGAACAGAATTAGACAGGAATTACAACGAGCTTGAATTCAGAAACATTGATGCAATCTTAAGCGGAAACCTTGGAGACGATTTTGCGGCCATCAAAAACAGAAACTTCTATTTCGGATGGCAGTATGGTTTAGGATTTAATTTTACCAAATCTTTAAAACTGGAAATCAACTCGCTTACCAGAACATTAAATGATAATGTGGATGTCAACACGATGGATAATTCTTCCATTTTCGGAAATATGTTCAGAGCAGGACGACCTGTATTATACAATCACAGAGTGCAGCTAAATTATAAATTGCCTTTCCAGCTGATTCCGTATTTAGATTTTATTGATGCCGAATTACAGTATGGGTTTACGTATAACTGGAATGCGAGATCAACGGTGTTAAGTGGATTTACCAATCCTGAAACTAGAAATGTAGAAAGCTTAGGTTCTATCGGTCAGAATACCAATATTATTCAGGCTACAGCAACGGCTGATATTCCGAAGTTCTTTGGTCAGTTCGGATATTTCAAAAGAATGTCTACCACCCTCCAGAAACGTAAGCAGGAAATGGATTCTTTAAACAACGCCTATACTCAGGCTTGGGACAAAAAAAGATATAAATTTAAAAGCTATAAGTTTAAAAATAAGTTGTCGATTTTACAGAGTGCAGCATTTGTATTAACTTCATTTAAACAACTAGACGTTAATTATTCTGAAAACAACGGTACTGTTCTTCCGGGATTATTATCTGCGCCGAACGGTTACGGTTACGGGCAAACTGCAGGAGGTCCTACGATTGGATTCCTTTTAGGATCTCAGGCAGACATCAGACGTACGGTTATCGAAAATGGTTGGGTAAGTGATTCTGACTTTATGATCGATCCTTATGTAAAAATGTCAACAAGAGAGTTGAGGGCAAATTTACAAATGATGCCGGTCAACGATTTCAGGATAGACTTCAATGTTTTACAAACATACAACAGAAACTTCTCACAAACCGGTTTCAACTTCCGGGACAGTGATGGTTTCTCTAACCCGAATCTTACTTTTGCCAGTGATATGGTGAGTTACTCAAACTCAGTTATTATTACCAGTACAGCTTTCCAAACCGGGCAGGCTGTTTACGAATCGATCAGACAAAATGCAAGATTGATCTCGCAACAGTTAGGAACAAATCCTGGTACGGATGGTTTCACCGATGGTTACAGTATAGCCAATGCTTATGTTTTGATTCCTGCGTTCCGGGCAGCAGTAGAAGGTAAAAGTCCGGAAAGAATGGGTGATGCTAAAAAATCAGGTCTTCCTATACCAAACTGGAGAATTATCTATTCAGGTTTAAAAAATATTCCGATAATTAGCGGTCAGTTTACTAAATTTGATATTCTGCACAGCTATAATGCAACCTACACGGCAACCGGTATACAGTCGAGTATTGATCATTTTAATAGTCTGAGCCAACCTCCTTCGGAAAGATTTGATATAAATGGTGATGTAATCAATCCATATACATTTTCACAGGTAGGTTATGTGGAAGCTTTCGCACCGCTTATCGGAATCGATGTGACGATGAGAAACAATATGCAGTTCGGTTTACAGTATAACAGAATGAGAACTTTATTGTTAGGATTAGTGAATCATACTTTAACAGAAGATTCGAACACAGAATATGTTGTTAGATTAGGCTATATTGTAAGAAACTTTAGATTAGGAAACATGGGTAACCCAAGAGGCGGAAGAGCAAAAGGAAGTGATCTTAACATTAGAGGAGATATTTCTCTTCGAGACAGTCGTACAAGCATCATGAATATTTTACTGAATGATTCGCAGGTTACCGGTGGTCAGAGATTGATGAATATCAAGCTTTCTGCTGATTACAACGTTTCAGAAAACTTAAACTTAAGGTTATTCTACGAGCAGATGACTTCAAAATATAAAATTTCTACAGCATTCCCGTTATCAACCATCAGAGCTGGTATTTCAGCGACATTTACTTTTGGTGATTCCGGAGGATTCTAGAATAATATAATGACAATCCCTTTCTGAATCAGAGAGGGATTTTTTATTAAATATGAATTAATCAACCAGATTTCACGGTGTATTAAATAATCATTTATTTTTCTTTGAGCATATCTCTATTTTGAATAAATTTGTCAGTATTAAATAAAAAATTAAAATGAACACACCATCAGAATTAAAGTACACTAAAGATCACGAATGGGTAAAGATCGAAGGTAATGTCGCTACCATTGGTATTACAGACTTTGCACAGGGAGAGTTGGGAGATATTGTTTACGTAGATGTAGATACAGTAGATGATGACATCAATGGCGGAGACGTTTTCGGAAGTGTAGAAGCTGTAAAAACAGTTTCAGATTTATTCTTGCCGATTTCGGGAAAAGTGATCGAGTTCAACGCAGCTTTAGAAGATCAGCCGGAGTTACTTAACACAGAACCTTACGGAAACGGTTGGATTATCAAATTAGAAATTGCTGAAGGTGCGGATCAGTCAGAATTACTTTCTGCCGAAGAATACCAAGCAATCATTGGATAAGATTTCAAACATATTTATAAAGATACTGCCCATTTACTGGGCATTTCTTACCTATATGCTCCTTCGTCCCGGCGAAGAAAACCACGAATATTTCTTTATGTTCGATGGGATCGATAAAGTTTTGCATTTGGGAATATTTTCAATGCTTGGTTTTTCATTCATGGCAGCTTTCCCGAGAATCCGGTTCTCCTACTTCTTTCAGATTATCCTTATATATGCATTCCTCACAGAAATCCTGCAGGAAGAGATGCATCTCGGCAGATCTATGGAAAGTTTAGATATTGTAGCAGATACTATTGGCTGCCTAATCGGATACTATATATATAAGGTACTTATCAAACGTTATTTTTAGAATAGTTTCTCATATTTCTCACTTTCTTAAATAATGTTGTTTTTGGAAAAGAGTAGTTCATTTGTGTTTGTATTTTAAATTTTTTTCAGGGTTAATATTTTTGAGCACTTGTATAATATAACATTATATATTGGTTAAATGGTTTTCATTCCAAAGGAGTGTAATGTTTGTAGCAGAATTTGATAATGAAATATAAGGATTAAGAATAATCACAACCCTATACTATCTAATAATATGTAAGGTTTCTCTCTGATGTTGATACCGCGTTCTCCAAAATACCACTACAAATCCTTTGAACGCATCCATCCCAGATAGATTTTTAAAAACAATTCCACTTACTTTATATACTTTCTATAACCGATCCCATTCGCCACGCCTCATTTCTCCTACGCTCCCGTCACCAGCTTCACGACAGTCCTTCTCCTTTAAAATTTTTCTCTCACATTTTCAGTATTTTAGGTTTAAATATGAATTAAAGATCAACATTATGTTAACTTCTTTTGGTTGGATGGGTTAAAGTTTCTATCTTTGCCCCACTGAAAACGAGAGTATGACAGTAGCGCAGGAGAGCTTTAGGGCTGTAGTTTATATTACTTTAGGATAGAGAGAAACTTTTTAATAATTAATAAATTTTTAGCGATAAAAATTTGTGAGGTTTAAAAAGATTTGTATCTTTGCAATCCCAATACGGGGAGCGCAGGAGTAGTAGATTGGATGTTTAGAAAGAGGGTGTTTAGGGTTACTTAAAAAACTTTAAAATTTCTTCAAAAAACATTTGGTCAGGACGAAATAAATTATTACTTTTGCACACGCAAATACGGCAACGCCCAACGACAGAAAAGGGTAGCCGAGGGAGCGTAAGAGAAGAGATCATTGAAACATAGATATAACAACCAAGTAAGGAAAAGACTAAAGCGTCAATAACTTTGAGTGAGTCAGACAAACATACAATGGAGAGTTTGATCCTGGCTCAGGATGAACGCTAGCGGGAGGCCTAACACATGCAAGCCGAGCGGTAGAAGTCCTTCGGGACTTTGAGAGCGGCGCACGGGTGCGGAACACGTGTGCAACCTGCCTTTATCTGGGGGATAGCCTTTCGAAAGGAAGATTAATACCCCATAATATATTAACTGGCATCAGTTGATATTGAAAACTCCGGTGGATAGAGATGGGCACGCGCAAGATTAGATAGTTGGTGAGGTAACGGCTCACCAAGTCAATGATCTTTAGGGGGCCTGAGAGGGTGATCCCCCACACTGGTACTGAGACACGGACCAGACTCCTACGGGAGGCAGCAGTGAGGAATATTGGACAATGGGTGAGAGCCTGATCCAGCCATCCCGCGTGAAGGACTAAGGCCCTATGGGTTGTAAACTTCTTTTATACTGGGATAAACCTACTTACGTGTAAGTAGCTGAAGGTACAGTATGAATAAGCACCGGCTAACTCCGTGCCAGCAGCCGCGGTAATACGGAGGGTGCAAGCGTTATCCGGATTTATTGGGTTTAAAGGGTCCGTAGGCGGACTCGTAAGTCAGTGGTGAAATCTCATAGCTTAACTATGAAACTGCCATTGATACTGCGGGTCTTGAGTAAGGTAGAGGTAGCTGGAATAAGTAGTGTAGCGGTGAAATGCATAGATATTACTTAGAACACCAATTGCGAAGGCAGGTTACCATGTCTTAACTGACGCTGATGGACGAAAGCGTGGGGAGCGAACAGGATTAGATACCCTGGTAGTCCACGCCGTAAACGATGCTAACTCGTTTTTGGGTTTTCGGATTCAGAGACTAAGCGAAAGTGATAAGTTAGCCACCTGGGGAGTACGATCGCAAGATTGAAACTCAAAGGAATTGACGGGGGCCCGCACAAGCGGTGGATTATGTGGTTTAATTCGATGATACGCGAGGAACCTTACCAAGGCTTAAATGGGAATTGACAGGTTTAGAAATAGACTTTTCTTCGGACAATTTTCAAGGTGCTGCATGGTTGTCGTCAGCTCGTGCCGTGAGGTGTTAGGTTAAGTCCTGCAACGAGCGCAACCCCTGTCACTAGTTGCTAGCATTAAGTTGAGGACTCTAGTGAGACTGCCTACGCAAGTAGAGAGGAAGGTGGGGATGACGTCAAATCATCACGGCCCTTACGCCTTGGGCCACACACGTAATACAATGGCCGGTACAGAGGGCAGCTACACAGCGATGTGATGCAAATCTCGAAAGCCGGTCTCAGTTCGGATTGGAGTCTGCAACTCGACTCTATGAAGCTGGAATCGCTAGTAATCGCGCATCAGCCATGGCGCGGTGAATACGTTCCCGGGCCTTGTACACACCGCCCGTCAAGCCATGGAAGTCTGGGGTACCTGAAGTCGGTGACCGTAACAGGAGCTGCCTAGGGTAAAACAGGTAACTAGGGCTAAGTCGTAACAAGGTAGCCGTACCGGAAGGTGCGGCTGGAACATCTCATTTTAGAGCGTCATTAGACGATAAACAAAAAAAGATACTTAAATGTATCATGTACTTACTTAAAGAAGACGTTTTAGTTTTTTACTCGGTTGCTTATATTATAAAAATACAAAACCCACTAGAAATTAGTATCAGAGGGAGAGATTTAGAAAATAGAGGTTAGAAAATTAGAAGTTAGAGATTAGTCTAACATCTAGTGTCTAAAATCTAACATCTAAACAAAGTCTCGTAGCTCAGCTGGTTAGAGCGCTACACTGATAATGTAGAGGTCGGCAGTTCGAGCCTGCCCGAGACTACTAATTTAAAAAAGACGGGAAGAAGAAAGAGAAAAGAAAAAAGATACGTCTTTGTTCTTTATTCTTTACTCTCCAAGTCTAACTAGAGGGGGAATTAGCTCAGCTGGCTAGAGCGCCTGCCTTGCACGCAGGAGGTCAAGGGTTCGACTCCCTTATTCTCCACAGTTTTGCGAGTTTGATTTAAAAGTAAGATGGATAGAGCCAAAACAAATATCCATTTATCAGACGAGCAGAAAGAATTTAAAGATCATTGACATTAACGGTAAAAATATCACAAAGAGAAAACCGAGCGCAATTAAGCGTTTGAGTTTACAAAATAGTTTAATAGTAATATTAGACAAAATACTGAACTAATTAATAATTAGGAAAGAAATCGTTAAGGGCGTATGGCGGATGCCTAGGCTTTCAGAGGCGAAGAAGGACGCGGTAAGCTGCGAAAAGCTGCGGGGATCGGCACACACGAATTGATCCGCAGATGTCCGAATGGGGCAACCCGTCTGGTTGAAGACCAGTCACTCCGCAAGGAGAGCAAACCCGGAGAACTGAAACATCTAAGTACCCGGAGGAAAAGAAATCGAAGAGATTCCGTAAGTAGTGGCGAGCGAACGCGGATTAGCCCAAAAGTCTTTATATGTTTAAAAGAATGTTCTGGAAAGAACAGCCATAGAGGGTGATAGCCCCGTATTTGAAAGGCATACATAGATGATAAATGAGTAGGGCGGGACACGTGAAATCCTGTCTGAATATGGGGGGACCATCCTCCAAGGCTAAATACTCCTGAAAGACCGATAGTGAACAAGTACTGTGAAGGAAAGGTGAAAAGCACTTCGAATAGAAGGGTGAAATAGAACCTGAAACCGTACGCCTACAAGCGGTCGGAGCCCACAAGTTGGGTGACGGCGTGCCTTTTGCATAATGAGCCTACGAGTTAATTTTACTAGCGAGGTTAAGGACTTCAGGTCCGGAGCCGGAGCGAAAGCGAGTCTGAATAGGGCGTATAGTTAGTAGGATTAGACGCGAAACCTTGTGATCTACCCATGGGCAGGTTGAAGCTTTGGTAACACAAAGTGGAGGACCGAACCGGTTGACGTTGAAAAGTCTTCGGATGACCTGTGGGTAGGGGTGAAAGGCCAATCAAACTGGGAGATAGCTCGTACTCCCCGAAATGCATTTAGGTGCAGCGTCGTGTATAAGTTTATTAGAGGTAGAGCTACTGATTGGATGCGGGGGAGTCAAATCCTACCAATTCCTGACAAACTCCGAATGCTAATAAATGTTCCACGGCAGTGAGGGCGCGGGTGCTAAGGTCCGTGTCCGAGAGGGAAAGAACCCAGACCAACAGCTAAGGTCCCCAAATCTCTATTAAGTTGAAGCAACGCGGTTGGACTGCATTGACAGCTAGGATGTTGGCTTGGAAGCAGCCATTCATTTAAAGAGTGCGTAACAGCTCACTAGTCGAGCGGTCCGGCATGGATAATAATCGGGCATAAATAGAGTACCGAAGCTATGGATTTACAACCTCGGGTTGTATCTGGTAGGGGAGCATTCTGTTTGCACAGAAGCAGTAGCGTGAGCTATTGTGGAGCGTACAGAAAAGAAAATGTAGGCATAAGTAACGATAAAGCGGGCGAGAAACCCGCTCACCGAAAGACTAAGGTTTCCTCAGCCATGCTAATCAGCTGAGGGTTAGTCGGGACCTAACGCGAACCCGAAAGGGGTAGTGGATGGACAATGGGTTAATATTCCCATACTTGCTCACACTAAAAAGGGGACGGAGTGCCGTACTTACTGGAGACTGACGGAATAGTCAAGACCTAGCCTTCGGGCGAAGTTGCTGTAAGGAAAGTGCTTCCAAGAAAAGCCGAAGTGAAGCAACCCGTACCAAAACCGACACAGGTAGTCGAGGAGAGAATCCTAAGGTGCTAGAGTGAATCATGGTTAAGGAACTAGGCAAAATAGTCTCGTAACTTCGGAAGAAGAGACGCCAACAGCAATGTTGGCCGCAGTGAAGAGGCCCAGGCGACTGTTTATCAAAAACACAGGACTCTGCTAAATCGAAAGATGCTGTATAGGGTCTGACACCTGCCCGGTGCTGGAAGGTTAAGGAAGGGCGTTAGCAGCAATGCGAAGCGTTTGACTGAAGCCCCAGTAAACGGCGGCCGTAACTATAACGGTCCTAAGGTAGCGAAATTCCTTGTCGGGTAAGTTCCGACCTGCACGAATGGTGTAACGATCTGGGCACTGTCTCAACCATGAGCTCTGTGAAATTGTAGTCTCGGTGAAGATGCCGAGTACCCGCAATGGGACGAAAAGACCCTGTGAACCTTTACTATAACTTCGTATTGACTTTGAGTAAGTAATGTGTAGGATAGGTGGGAGACTTTGAAGCAGGCACGCTAGTGTTTGTGGAGTCAACGTTGAAATACCACCCTTTACTTACTTGGAGCCTAACTTCTTTTAGAAGGACATTGCGTGGTGGGTAGTTTGACTGGGGTGGTCGCCTCCAAAAGAGTAACGGAGGCTTTCAAAGGTACCCTCAGCACGCTTGGTAACCGTGCGTAGAGTGTAATGGCATAAGGGTGCTTGACTGTGAGACCTACAAGTCGATCAGGTGCGAAAGCAGGACATAGTGATCCGGTGGTTCCGTATGGAAGGGCCATCGCTCATAGGATAAAAGGTACTCCGGGGATAACAGGCTAGTCTCCCCCAAGAGCTCACATCGACGGGGAGGTTCGGCACCTCGATGTCGGCTCGTCACATCCTGGGGCTGGAGAAGGTCCCAAGGGTTGGGCTGTTCGCCCATTAAAGTGGCACGCGAGCTGGGTTCAGAACGTCGTGAGACAGTTCGGTCTCTATCTATTGCGGGCGTTAGATGTTTGAGAGGGCTTGATTCTAGTACGAGAGGACCGAATTGAACAAACCTCTGGTGTATCAGTTGTTCCGCCAGGAGCACCGCTGAGTAGCTACGTTTGGAAGAGATAAGCACTGAAAGCATATAAGTGCGAAACTCGCCTCAAGATGAGACATCTTTTAAGGGTCGTTGGAGATGACGACGTTGATAGGCTACAGGTGTAAAGTTGGTAACAGCATAGCCGAGTAGTACTAATTACCCGTAGATTTATAGCCTAATTGGCATCGCTTAATTGCGCAATCAAGGTTCTCTCTTTGTGAATATTCTTATCGCTTAAAACAGATGTCAGAAATAAGACATCAGATAACAGACTAGAAAAGTCTGAAATCTGAAATCTATCCTCTGATATCTTATATACAACCTTTAGGGTGGTTTTAGCGGTGGGGCTCACCTGTTCCCATTCCGAACACAGAAGTTAAGCCCACCAGCGCCGATGGTACTGCGAAAGCGGGAGAGTAGGTCGCCGCCAGTTTTTTTTTTAAAAGCTCCTCAATCGAAAGATTGAGGAGCTTTTTTTATGCAATACATTCAACAATACACTCCCAAAAAGACTCCTACTGAAAAACAGGAGTCTTTTTTGTTATAACAAATAATCAATTACTAAATAATGAAACCCAAAAAAGTCCTGTACTCAGTAGTATGGGACTTTTTATTGTTAGTATCTGGTTATAAGTCTTTTTATATCCTAAAAAAAAGTAAAAACCGGTTTACGCAAATAGATCCTGGAAAACTTTAAACTGAAAATAGAAAGCTATATGCAAAAGTCTGAACTAAGATAAAGTAGAAATAGCTGTACAGAAAGATTTATATAAAAGTAAAATACATACGTCCGTACAATTTTATACAGCACTCTTTTGTTCACAAGGATATCAAAAAATATAATGTGCTATAAATAAGAAAGAAAATTTACATAATATACTAATATTTAGCTATATAACCTTTTGTAGTCTGTTTTTATAAAGTAAAGGCATCCTTTAATATTGAGAATTAGTTACTCCATAATTTTATTCTACTTTGTACAAATTATATAATTGCATTCTATTACACTTAATAGATTAATTTTTATACAGTTGTTGAAGCTCTTTTTTTGTGTTCTAATAGCTCAAAGTGAAATTTAATATTTGCAATATTTTTCCAAGTTGCATATTTGAATAAAATAAAGCCTAAAAGCATTCCTATAGTATTAAGAAATACATCATCAATATCTGCAACACCGCGGCCTGAAAAATACTGTATAGATTCGATAATACTTATCATAATTAAAAAAAAGAAAGTAATTGGAACTAAACGATTGAATTTTTTAGCGCATAAGCCTAGCCAACCAAATGGACTAAACAAAAATATGTTACCAAAAATATTGACTATAAAAGCTTGATTATCTATATTATGATCATTAAAAAAATGTTGTATTGTAGTAAATGGATGATGCTGAATGTACGATATTTCAGATGGCTCTCTTCCGGAAGCATAAAACATCATATATAATAAAACAATTGTGTATAAGATGATAAATACTGCAAAATATCTTTTCATAGGTTTCCTTTTGGGATTAGTAATTAAAAAGAGGTGAATGCTATTAGTTTTCCTTTATACAACAAGAATCTTACCCTTATATTATGCCTTTAAGACAGTTTATAATTGTTTAATAATATTTAACATAATAAAAAAGCCTCACTTGTTAAAGTAAGGCTTGATTTAGTATTTGTGATTTTTGTAATCAGACTTGAATAACTCCCAAATTAAATTTTTCTGTTATAGGAGCATGATCTGCAGCTTCAATTCCCATAGAAATCCATTTTCTAGTATCAATTGGGTTAATGATGGCATCTGTCCATAATCTTGAGGCAGCATATGTAGCTTCAGTTTGTTTCAGGTATTTTTTAGAGATCGAGTCTAAAATTTCTTTATGTGCTTCTTCGGTAATCTCTTTTCCTTGTTTTTTCAATGTTGATTCCTGGATTTGAGCTAAAACCTTTGCAGCCTGAGAACCACCCATTACTGCTAAATCTGCCCAAGGCCAAGCTACGATCAGTCGCGGATCGTAAGCTTTTCCGCACATTGCATAATTTCCTGCACCGTAAGAATTTCCTGTAATAATAGTAAACTTAGGAACTACAGAATTAGCAACTGCATTGACCATTTTTGCACCATCTTTAATGATTCCGCCATGTTCAGATTTAGAACCGACCATAAAGCCAGTCACATCTTGTAGGAAAATCAATGGAATTTTTCTTTGGTTACAATTGGCAATAAATCTCGTTGCTTTGTCAGCAGAATCGGAGTAAATCACCCCTCCAAACTGCATTTCACCTTTACCGCTTTTTACCAGTTTTCTTTGATTGGCAACAATACCTACAGACCAGCCATCTACTCTTGCTGTGGCACAAATGATACTCTTACCATAATCAGATTTGTATTCTTCAAATTCAGAATTATCAACCAAACATTTTATGATTTCTAAAGTGTCATATTGGTCAGCACGAGAAACCGGCATAATTCCGAAAATATTATCTATTTTTTCTTTTGGTGGAAAACTCTCAATTCTGTCGAAACCAGCTTTATCATAGCTTCCGATAGATTTCATTATGTTTTTTATTCTGTTTAAAGCATCCTGATCGTCTTTAGCTTTATAATCAGTAACCCCGGAAATGGCACAATGAGTTGTGGCACCACCTAAAGTTTCATTATCAATACTTTCACCGATAGCAGCTTTTACCAAATAACTTCCGGCGAGGAAGATAGATCCTGTTTTGTCAACAATCATCGCCTCATCACTCATAATAGGAAGGTAAGCACCACCTGCAACACAACTTCCCATTACAGCTGAAATCTGAATGATGCCCATTGCGCTCATTTTAGCATTATTTCTAAAGATTCTGCCGAAATGTTCTTTATCAGGAAAAATCTCATCCTGCATTGGAAGATAAACTCCTGCTGAATCCACCAGATAAATAATCGGAAGCTTATTTTCCATAGCAATTTCCTGTGCTCTCAGGTTTTTCTTACCTGTAATCGGAAACCATGCGCCCGCTTTTACAGAAGCATCATTGGCAACTACAAGACATTGTTTTCCGGAAACATATCCCATCACTACAACAACACCTCCGCTTGGGCAACCACCATGTTCTTCATACATTTCGTAACCTGCAAAAGCTCCGATTTCAATAGAATCTGAATCTTTATCAAGAAGATAGTCAATTCTTTCTCTTGCCGTCATTTTTCCTTCATCACGCAGCTTCTGAAGCCTCTTCTCTCCACCACCTTTTTTTATTTCAGCAAGTAGACGGTTTATTTCAGATAATTTTAATTTGTTTTGATCTTCCCTTTTGTTGAATTCAATATCCATGAAACTTCTATTTTAATGTGCCTAAGATACTACTTTTATGAAAAATAATTTTCGATAAGTTTTTATGATTTAACATGATGAAAATCAGAAAATTATGAAATATTTAACATAGATAAGTTTTTTTATGTTTGTTTTTTTTATATTTTTACATAAGAGGAAAGGAGCTGATTACTCCGTTATAAATCCTCTGTTCCTAGTTTATTTTTTTAATAGTTTATTATTTGAAGGCCCTGAAAGTTCTATAGACTTTCAGGGTTTTTTGTGGATTTTTTTAAAATTTAGTATCATTTAGTTTCTGTCTAAATTTTCTTATGATCATCGTTAAATAGTAACGTTTTAATAAAATGCTATTTGTAAATTTGATCTTTTAAATATGATACATTAAATATGCAAAAATTAGCTCTTTTCAGATTGCATTTGATTGTTTTTTTGTGGGGATTTACTGCATTATTAGGGAAACTGATTACTGCAAATGCTCATATTCTGGTTTTCTACAGAATGTTGTTTGCTGCAATATTTCTATTTATCTTCATCAGAATTTTTAAAAAAGAAAGTATTAAAGTTTCAAAAAAACTTTTTTTACAACTTGCGGCCATAGGCTTTTTTATGGCGTTGCACTGGCTTTGTTTTTTTTATTCGATTAAAGTCTCTAATGTTTCAATTGCGCTCAGTTGTTTGTCATTGTCGACATTGTTTGCAGCAATTTTAGAACCTTTGGTTTTTAAGCGAAAAGTTGATGTTTCAGAAGTCGTCATGGGGATTGTTATTGTTGCCTGTATTCTGCTTATTTTTAAAACAGAATTTCAATATAAACAAGGCATTTTCTTTGGAATTCTCTGCGCAGTTTTTGGGACGATATTCTCTGTTTTTAATGGAAAACTATTTGGTAAAACCAGTCCGGGAAACATTATTTTTTACGAAATTTTCAGTGGTTGGCTTATTTTGTCTGTATTTTATTTATTATCAGGACAAATATTTCAAATGAACGAAATAAATTATAAGGATTTAGCGTTAATATGCTTATTGGCAAGTGTTTTCACAGCATTCCCAATGCTGGAATCGGTGAAGCTTATGAAATATATTTCTCCTTTCACATTAATTTTAACAGTAAATTTGGAACCAGTCTACGGAATTATACTAGCTTTTTTTATCTTTGGAGAATCAGAACATATGAGCTCTATATTTTACGTGGCATCATTCGTAATGATTTTAGCCATTGTAGCCAACGCTCTGATCAAAAGTAAGAAACAAAAAACAATTAACTAAGCATCTAATTTGCATGATGAAAAAATATCTTTTACTACTATTTTCCCTATTATTTGGGTTTTCTCAATCTCAGATTATCAGAAAATACTCCAATGAATTCCTAAATATTGGCGCAGGAGCGAGGGGTTTGGCTATGGGTGGTGCAGTAATCTCTAATCAGGATGATGTCTATTCACCGATGTGGAATCCTGCAGGTTTAAATGGAATTACTAAAGACTGGCAAGGAGCTGCGATGCATGCAGAATATTTTGAATCGATTGCGAAATATGATTACCTGGCGTATGCTAAAGTTCTGGAAGAGGGAGTTTTTGGTGTATCAATTGTTAGATTGGGAGTTGATAATATTTTGAATACAACTCAGCTAATTGATACTGAAGGAAATATTGACTATGATAAAATCACCAAATTTTCTCAGTCCGATTATGCGGGCATCATTTCCTACGCATTTCATCCGGGTGGAAATCCTAAATTAGACGTGGGTGTCAATGCGAAAATTGTCTACAGGAATGTAGGGAAATTTGCAAGCGGCTACGGTTTCGGTTTTGATGTAGGAGCAATATATAAAGCAGATAACGGATGGAAATTCGGAGGTATGCTTCGGGATGCCACTACAACGGTCAATTTCTGGAGCATTAACCAGGATGAGCTTACAACAGTCGTTAATGGCGAAGAGTTTAACCCTGCACCTACAGATAAAATGGAATTGACGATGCCAAAATTAAATGCCGGTGCAAGTAAGTTATTTGAGATCAACAGCAGCGTTTATATTTTGCCCGAAGCAGGAATTAATGTAGATTTTGCTAAAACGGCAGCGCTTCTTTCAACAGATTTTGCCAGTATTACCCCTTATGCAGGTGCAGAAATAGGATATCAAAAGATGATTTTTGTAAGACTGGGAGTCAACAGGTTTCAGTCGATTACTGATATTGAAGATTTGAGTAGAAAAGTTTCTTTTCAGCCGAGTGCAGGTTTAGGAATCAGATACAGGGGTCTTACCCTTGATTATGCCATCAGTAATTCAGGGATTGGCGGATCCAACTTCTTTTCTAATTTCTTTTCTCTGAAATTGGATATGGGAGAGTTTAGAAATGATTAAAATTCAGAAGTAATTTAAATAAAAAATGAAGAAACTTTCAATAATAATCGCAACAGTGTGTTTTACTTTTTCGTATGCACAAAAAGTTTCCGATTACAAGTATATTGCACTGCCGGAGAAATTCAGCGGTTTTAAAGGTGATCAGTACAAGATGGATGTTTTGCTTACTAAAACCCTTAAGCAAAAGCAATACGTCGTAGTTTCTGGAAATAGAAATCAATGGCCTGCTGAAGCTAATTCAAACCCATGCTCAGTTTTAAATGCCGATGTAATTAATGATAGTGGATTTCTAAGAAACAAAGTAATCTTAGAATTCAAAGACTGCAACGGGAAGACTATTGCAAACCAAAAAGGAAGTACTTCAATAAAAGAATATCTGGAAGGTTATCAGGATGCTTTAAGGCAGTCATTAGTAGCTATTCCGGTTTCTGTACCGAAAGCGATTGCTGCTCAGACTGAGGTGGCAATTGTTCAGGAAGTGCAGTCGTCTGAACCCGTAAAAGAAGTTGTTGCTCAAACTGTAAATACTGCTTCAAATGAAACCGGGAAATATAGCAACGGAAAAATAAGCTTACAAAAAGTTCAGATTGACGATAGCCAATTTATTTTGGTGGAAAGTAATAGTTCTGTACCTTTTGCAACTTTCAGATCGACAAGTAAAAAAGATACTTTTAAAGTAAAACTAAAGTCCGGAGAATCTACCATCGGGTATTATGAAAACGGAAACATCGTGATTGAAATGCCAAAGGGCAACGATGATTATTCTAAAGAAATTTTCATTTTAAAATAAATAAGAAAAGCCTTACCTGAACTTCAGATAAGGCTTCCTTAAAATAAACCATAAAAAACTAAAACTAAGGTAATAGTACAGTGTCTATTACATGTATAACACCATTTGACTGATTAACATCAGCAATTGTAACTTTTGCTTTGTTACCTTTTGCATCAGTAACATATACATCATTCCCTTTTGTCCAAAATGTCAGCTGTTCTCCTGCAACAGTTTTCATCATTGCTTTTCCATTTCCAGCTTTTACAGCTGCCTTAACTTGCTTTGAGCTATATTTTCCGGGAAGTACGTGATAGGTTAAAATTTTTGTAAGCATCTCTTTGTTTTCAGGCTTTACCAGAGTTTCAACAGTACCTGCAGGTAATTTTGCGAAAGCCGCATCAGTTGGAGCAAAAACTGTAAAAGGACCAGCGCTTTGTAAAGTTTCTACCAAACCTGCTGCTTTTACTGCAGCAACTAAAGTAGTGTGGTCTTTAGAATTTACTGCGTTTTCAACGATATTTTTAGAAGGATACATTGGTGCTCCGCCAACCATTACCGTCTTTTCTTTCATTTTTTGTGCAGCTACATTTCCACTTAATGCAAATGATAATGCTACCATTCCTAATGCTACAAATTTTGATCTAGTATTCATTGTATTGATTTTTAAATTATTATTATTTGAGTTGTGAGTTTCCTTCTCTGTTACTAGCATATACGACAGTCTATGAATTTTAGTTTTAATTTTTTTTATTTTTTATTGTATTTAATTGTAAATCAATAAATTAATTTCATTTCTTCGATTTTGGATTAGGTACGAATTCCAGAGAAACAGAATTCATGCAAAATCTTTTTCCGGTAGGTTTTGGTCCGTCGTCAAAAATATGACCCAGATGAGAATCGCATCTTCCACAAAGAACTTCTGTACGTTCCATATTATAAGAAAGGTCTTTTTTATATTTTACACCGTCTTTTCTTAATGGTTCATAAAATGATGGCCATCCGCAGGTTGTAGCAAATTTTGAAGTAGATAAAAACAAAGCGTTTCCGCAGACTGCACAATAGTAAGTTCCTTTTACATCAAATTCATAATATTTACCTGTGAACGCCATTTCCGTTGCGCCTTCTCTGGCAACTTTGTACAATTCAGGTTTTAGAATTTTCTTCCATTCTTTATTGCTCACTTTCAAAGGAGCAGTATTTTTTTTTGAATAGTATGGGTTTTTTGTCTTAAAGTTTTCTGCCTGTGCTGCATAATTTCCAAACATCATAAAAAAAGGATACCTGAAAGTATTTTGTAGATCGTATTTTTCATTATATAGATAATAATTGTTTATTATTATATACGAGATAAAATTTTTGAAAGATTTTGGTGATGGTAAGTTTTATTTTGTTATTTTTGAAATGTAAAATAAATCATATTAAAACAATCTATTCGGAGGACGAACTAATCGCTTTGCTCAGAGATAAGAGCGAATCTGGTTTTCACCACTTATATGACCACTATTCTGGGGCATTATATGGTGTTATCCTTCGTATTGTGCAGTCAAAAGAATATACTGAAGAAATTATTCAGGATGTTTTTATGAAAATCTGGAATTCTATCCACCAATATGATACTGCTAAAGGTAGATTTTATACATGGATGATCAATATTGCTAGAAATACAGCAATTGATTATTTGAAATCTAAAAGCTTTCAGAACGAATTAAAAAACCAATCACTACCTGATTTCGTATATAACAAAGCGGAACTTTCAACCACAAACAATTCTGATTTTATTGGTTTTAGTAATGTGCTTGAAACACTGGACTCTGATAAACAAGAGCTTATAAATTTAGCTTATTATCAGGGCTATACGCAGAGTGAAATATCAGAAAAACTGAATATGCCTTTAGGTACTGTAAAAACGAAAATGCGTAATGCATTGATGAAATTAAAAGATTTATTAAAAGATTATCAATAAAATAAATTGAATAGCAAAGAATACATATCATCCGGAATTCTAGAATCTTACATTCTAGGTCATGCTTCTCCCGAGGAAGCAGGTATTCTGGAGTGTGTGATGAAGAACAATAATGAAGTAAAAGAAGCTTTTGAAGAGGCTCAAAAAACTTTCGAAATGCTTGCCACTGCGCAGGCTGTGACACCACCCGCTGATTTAAAATCTAAAATCTGGGAGAAAATTCAGTTTGAACAAAAAGTTGAAATTGAAAAACCTGTCATTCCGATCCAAAATAATGTTCATAAAATTAATGAGGAGGTAAATGTTCAGGATGTTAAAGATAACAAAGGCAGCATTTGGAAGAATTTCGCAGTCGCAGCATCTTTATTATTTTTAATAAGTATGGGAACTAATCTTTATTGGATGAGCAATCAATCTAGTATTGATGATCAGTTAGCGAAAATGGAAGGTGAAAGAAATGCTAATAAAGTTGCTATGAAAAATATGCAGCAAAAATTAGATGTTTTTGCAAACCCGAATATGAAAAAGGTAGTATTGGCAGGTGTTGAAAAACATCCTGAAGCTAAAGCAACTGTACTATGGGATACTAATTCTAAAGATATTTATCTATCTGCAAATACTCTGCCAAAAGCTCCTGAAGGGATGCAATATCAGCTTTGGGCGATTGCAGACGGCAAACCTGTAAGTGCAGGAATGTATTCTGAAGACATAGACAGCATGATCGCGATCTCAAATATTACCAACGCACAGGCATTTGCAATCACTCTTGAGAAAAAGGGCGGAAGTGCAGCTCCTACAATGGAGAATATGTATGTGATGGGCGGAGTTTAGGAGATCAGATTAAAATAATAAATAAAAACAGCTCAAATTTTTGAGCTGTTTTTTTATGGTTTATTGAAAAAATCGTGTACAATTTTCGCCTTACTTTTTCCTAAAATCTCTTCTAAAGTTTCGAGATTAGCTTCTTTGATTCTTTTAACCGACTTTAATTTAGATAAAAGCATTTCAATAGTGCGATCACCAACTCCCGGAATTTCTTCAAGTTCAGATTTTATTGTAGAATTGGTTCGTCTGGTTCTGTGATGCCTTACTCCAAAGCGATGGGCTTCGTCACGTACTCTCTGGAGAATTTTTAAAGTTTCAGATTTTTTGTCAAGATATAATGGAATAGGATCTTCCGGAAAGAAAATTTCTTCCAGTCTTTTTGCAATACCTACAATGGTTATTTTACCATATAATCCAAGTAATTTTAAGCTTTTTATGGCAGATGACAGTTGTCCTTTTCCACCGTCGATCAGAATCAGTTGTGGCAAGTTTTCACCCTCATCCAGCATTCTTTTGTACCGTCGAAAAATCACTTCTTCCATCGTAGCATAATCATCGGGGCCGACAACCGTTTTAGGATGAAAAATCCTGTAATCTGCTTTGCTGGGCTTTCCGTCTTTAAAAACAACACACGCTGAAACAGGATTGGTTCCTTGAATATTTGAGTTATCAAAACCTTCAATATGACGAGGTTCCACAGGCATTCTCAAGAGTTTTTGCATCTCTGCCATGATTCTGTTTGAATGTCTCTCCGGATCTACAATTTGTACCTGCTTCAGTTTTTCGATTCTGTATTCTTTTGCATTTTTTTCAGAAAGTTCGACGATGCGTTTTTTGTCACCCATTTTTGGAACTATCAATTTCACATTCGGAATTTCAAGCGTTAAATGAAACGGGATGAGAACTTCTTTAGAATCAGATTCAAATTTCTGACGGATTTCAATTAAAGCTTCTTCCAAAATATCTTCGTCGCTTTCTTCAATAATCTTTTTAATCTCAGTGGTAAAACTCTGGATGATATTTCCGTTTCTTATTTTAAAATAATTAACGTAAGCTGCAGTTTCATCACTTGTCATCCCAAAAACATCCACATCATCAATATTGGGATTTACAACCGTGTGTTTTACCTGATAATCTTCCAGAATATCCAGTCGTTCTTTGATGGTTTGTGCATTTTCAAACTCTAGGTTTTCTGCATATTTCATCATTTGATTCGTCAGATATTTCTTCGCAGTCTGGAAATCACCTTTGATGATTCCTCTTATCGCATCAATCTTTTCATCATATTCTTCTTTGCTTTCCAGACCTTCACAAGGTCCTTGACAGTTTTTGATATGAAATTCCAGACAGACCTTATATTTACCTTCATCAATTTTATTTGGAGCTAAATTGAGGTTACAGGTTCTGAGTTTGTAAATATGTTTAATGGTATCTAAAAGAATTTTTGCGGGACGCACTTTTGCATAAGGACCATAATATTCCGAACCGTCTTTAATCTTTGTCCGGGTTAAAAAAATTCTTGGAAAATCTTCATTTTTAATGCAAATCCAAGGATACGTTTTGTCATCCTTCAGCATCACATTGTAAAAAGGCTGATGTTCTTTGATCAGATTATTTTCTAATAAAAGTGCGTCATATTCGCTGTTGACAATTGTAGTTTCCAGCCGATGGATTTTACCAACCATTATTTTGATACGATATCCTGGAAGATTCTTATTAAAATAGGAGAGAACCCTTTTCTTTAAATGCTTTGCCTTGCCTACATACAATAGATTTCCGTTTTTATCGTAATAACGATAAACGCCGGGTTCTGAAGGTAAAGTTTTAAGCTGTAATTCTAAAGAAGGATTCATAAAACAAAATTACGGAATCCTGCTGTTATTTAAAAGCACAAAAAGCTGCAGAATTCTACAGCTTTCAGATTTATATTTAAATAATTTTATCCGTTTGTCATCTCAGTGTATTCATTTACTAAAAAGCTGAAAAATCCCCATTCTACAGATTTTTTAGGATATTTTTTCATAAATTCTGCGTTGTCACCAAAAAGGAAATCATAGTTGTCTTCAAAATCATCTTTATGAAGCCAAAGAACTTTCTCTCCTTTTTTTACATAAAACGATTTTGCAAGTCCGCCACCAAGTTGCATTCCAAATCCTACAGTCATACCCGAAGTTTCCTTTGCTCTTGGATCATGATAAACAGAAATAATTTCGCTAAATTCAGGATTAATCAATTGCATCAAAAACTCTTTGTCATCTTTTTTGTTTTTCAACGAAACGGTTTGGTTTACAAATGGAATTTGACCATCAGTTGTATTTTTACTCAGTTTTTTAGTGCTTAAGCTTCTTACGTTAGTCACGTGTTTTCCAACTTTCAAAATTTTCGCCAATTTCGTAGGGTAAATGTACATTTCGGTCACATTGTCTGCGTTAAAAACCATCTGCTTTTTCGTGGCACTGTCTTTTATAGAAATTTCATAAATCTGACCTTTTTTGGTTTCAATATTGTCGCAATATCCTTTGTTGATAGTTCCGTCTTTTGAAATGATGGTTGAGATTTTTTTTGTTGATGGACCAGGAAATCCTTCGTTAAAAAGATATTGTTCCATTTTTTTGATTTGTTCTTTCGTGTATTTTACTTTTTCCTGTGCAAAAGTTGAAATGCTCATCAAAGAAAGAGCCAATAATAAAGCTTTAATTTTCATACATTTAGTTTTAATGTTAAGGCGTAAAAATAATAAATAATTTGTTTGTTTTTAAAAATAAATTAAGACCTCTGTTTTGCATTTTCAGTTCTCTTCAAAATGTGTATTTTTAAGCAAATTTTTTGAAATGATATACGGAGTAGACGTTTTGAGTTTCCATGATGTTTTGGAAATCTGTAAAACACCTAATAAAGCACAGTTAGATGAAAATTCAAGAGCACAGATATTAAGATCTCAGGATAATGTAAAGAAAATTGTAGAGTCAGATCGTTGTGTTTATGGCATTAATACAGGGTTCGGGCCACTTTGTGATGTTAAAATTTCAGCTGACGAAACGGCGCAGCTGCAGTATAATTTAATTATTTCTCATGCTGTCGGCGTTGGAAAACCTATTGACAAAGAATTTTCTAAAATCATGATCATTGCTAAAGTTCATGCTTTGTCAAAAGGCTTTTCGGGAGTTTCTCTGGAAGTGATTGAAAGATTAATTTTGATGCTCGAAAAAGACATCATTCCTGTTGTTCCGGAGCAAGGTTCTGTTGGCGCTTCGGGAGATTTGGCACCCTTGTCACATTTGGTTTTGCCACTTTTAGGTTTAGGTCAGGTTTGGGTTGGAAATGAAATTTTCGAAACTGCTGAAATTCTTGAAAAACACAATCTTGAACCCTTGGTTTTAGGTCCGAAAGAAGGTTTGGGATTGATCAACGGAACGCAATTTATCTTAGCCCATGCTATAAAAGGTCTTGAGAAGTTCGAATATCTTTTAGATTTAGCGGATATGACGGCGGCAATGAGTCTTGAAGCATACAGAGGTTCTGCAAGTCCGTTTAAAAAAGAGCTTCACGACATCAGACCATTTGAAGGCAGCAAAAAAGTAGCGGCGAGAATGGTTAAATTCTTAAAGAATTCTGATAACTTACAAGCTCATGAATATTGCGACAGAGTACAAGATCCTTACTCAATGAGATGCGTTCCTCAGGTTCACGGTGCAAGTAGAAATGCTTTTGAACATTTAAAGTTAATGGCTGAAACAGAATTGAATTCTGTAACCGACAATCCGATTGTTTTAAGTGCTGAAGAATCTATTTCCGGGGGTAATTTCCACGGGCAATTGATGGCAATGCCTTTAGATTATGCAACTTTGGCGGCAGCTGAATTGGGAAATATTTCAGACCGAAGAAGTTATTTATTATTGGAAGGAAAATATGGTTTACCAAGATTGTTAACGGAAAGTTCAGGTTTAAATTCAGGATTTATGATCCCGCAATATACTTCTGCAGCGTTGGTTACAGAGAATAAAACACTTTGTTTCCCGGCTTCGGCAGATTCTATTCCTACAAGTTTGGGTCAGGAAGATCATGTTTCAATGGGAAGTATTTCGGGTAGAAAATTTAATCAGGTTTTAGGAAATTTGGTGAATATTTTAGCAGTTGAATTGATGTTTGCAGCGCAAGGTTTAGAATTCAGAAGACCCGCAAAATGCTCGAAAATCATTGAAGAAAATTATGCAATTCTTCGTACAAAAGTTGACAAGCTTGAGGATGACAGATTAATTGGGAAAGATATTTTAGCGATTGCTGAATTGATTAATGAGAGAAAGTTTATTGTAAATTTTTAAGTTTAATACATTTTTAAATAAATGAAAGCTTCCACCTCGGAAGCTTTTTTATTTTGAAGTAATGAGTAAACCTTGTTTTCAAAAATAAGTGAAACGCCTTAGTTTATCTTAAAAGAATTAATATTTTAAATCATCTTAGTTTGTCTTTGCGTTTAATGTTAAGCTTAAAAATTTTATGCTTTCAATATTAAATTTCAATCATCAAGTGTCTGTAATTCAATAGAAAATATTAAATTGGTTCAACCAAATCAAAATATTTTTACTATGAAAAAATGTGTATTCCTCCTGCTCACGGTTTTCGCTTTGAGTTCATGCAACAATGATGATCTTCAGACATCCGCTGTTGAAAATGAAATTGTACAGACCGATCCGCTGAGTGCAAGACAGATCAACGAAAAAATCAACGAAACCACCAAAGTCAAAGGGAAATTTTCCTGGAATGAATCTTCATCTCATTTTTTGTGGAGTGGAATTTTCCAGGGAAATAAAATTGCTTCAATCGGTTTCGGAGACTATAAAGATGATTTCGACAGAAGTAAATCCTCAAATTCTGAAACTTTACAGAACGAAATTCTTGACGTAATTTCAAAATATGAAGGTAAAAAAGACCGTGTTCTCATGGCATCTGATGAATATTTGAATCAAATTGATGTCTACATTGAAAAGCAGGAAACTGTAATTGCATTGCGAAAATTAAAATCAATCCGCTATTTTGAGCCGGCTGATTACCGGTATTTTGAAAATGAAAATAAAGTAAATGGTGTCGCAAAATCAAGCAGCAGTTCTGGTTGCGGATATGAGTCGACAGCTCTAAACTCAGCAGATTTCACAACAGTAAGTCCTAATGCAAAAGCGCCGTGGTCATTCGCTAAACACAATATTATCACTGCCTGGAATTACAGTACAGGAGCGGGAATTACCATCGGAGTGATTGATTCTGGAGTTTCATCCAATCAAAGTCTTTTGGGAAGCAGCTTTAATAATGGTTTGTCTTCCGGAAGAACAATCAGTAAAAACGGAGTCTATGTAGATTCTGTTTGGCCGTGGAGTTCGGGTTACGACGGGTCAGACGATAAATGCGGTCACGGAACAAGTATGGCTTCAGCGATGGCGGCTCCCAGAAATAATCAGGGACAACCTGTTGGGGTAGCTTATAACGCCAATTTAATTTCTTATCGTGCCGCTTCAAATGTAGTTTTGGATGGTTATCATGAGCAGGAAGGAGTAAAAACAGCTTTTACGGCTTTAGGAAATAATACTTCAGTGAAAATTATTTCTATGTCGATGGGACACATTTTCTCAGTCGGAAAAATTGAAGACGGGGTAAAATATGCTTATTCAAAAGGAAAACTGATTTTCTGTGCCGGTGGAACGTCTACCAGTTTCACTACTTTCGTTGGAGTGATTTTCCCGGCTTGGATGCCAGAAACGCAAGCAATCACAGGCGTAAAAGAAAATACATCAAATCAGAAATGCGATGTCTGTCATTCGGGTAGTGAGATTGATTTCACTTATCAAATGGAAAGAGCTTCCGGAAGTAATATTCCTGTATTGAGCTATTATAGTGCGCAGGCAGATTATGTAGGTGGTTCCTCTGTTGCTACTGCTTCCACAGCAGGAATTGCTGCTTTAGTCTGGTCAAAAAATCCTTCATGGACAAGAGATCAGGTTTTAAATAAAATGAGACAGTCTTCCACTTATTATCCTACAAAAAATGCAGATTATGGATACGGAAATATCAATGTTTTACAGGCCGTTCAATAAACTTAATTTTCAGAAATAATCAAATAAAGCTTTCGTCCTGGAAGCTTTATTTTTTTAAAGAAATTGATCAGTCTCCCAACTGATAATCCAGGGGCAAAAGTTTTTCGATTTTATCTTTTGTAAATTCTCCCTGATTGATTAATTGACTAGGGTTTGAAGTATTTCCATCTGAAAAAATTTCAAAAGTATCATTTTCCGGATGAAGAAATGAGGTCTGAATCACAGGCAAACCGCTTTTAACAAATTGCCCTTTTTTTGATTCATAAAAGTACTTTTTAAAATTAACCTGCATCATAAAATTGTAATCAAGAAAAAGCTTTTCACCGGTCTTTTTAGTATAATCATTCTCGGGAATCTGAGTTTTTGTTATGGCAATTTTGTAGGGTGACTCGTTTCTTTTTCTGCTTGAGATATCCGAAATATCTTCAGGAATACTAATGATTTGTTTAGATTTAAACGTTTTGGTATACTCTTTTAGTCTTTGTAACTCCTCTTCTGTCGGATATTTTGGATTAGGAAATTTGGTAATCTGGTTGACGATAAAACCTTCATCTGCAACCTTGTTAGCAAAAACACTCCTGAAAAAATGTACCTGACTTCCATTATAAGCATTCATTCTGTTTAATTTTACTCTATCAGTCGTTTTGGTTTCTTTAAAAAAACTGGTACCTATAAATAATGAAGTCTTGTTCTCAAAATCAGCTGAAAACTCAATCAGATTATAATCTATTGTATATCCTAAATTTTTGTTTTCAATGATTAAAGTTTGGGGAGCTTTTACTTTTAAAATTTTATTTTCTTTATCGTAGGAAAACTTTAGTGACCGCTGATTTTTAATTTTCACGTTTTGTTTGTCATAACCGATAAAAGAATCCAGAAAGAACTGAATATAATTTTTATATGCCGCTTCTGTAAAAGGAATAATCACCACTTCTTCAATTTCCTGAGATTTTATTAAAACAACCTTTAATATTTTGTTTATTACTTCCGAAGTATTAATTGTAAATGTAGTGTAATGATCTTTCTGAAAAACCAAAGTGCTGTTATTAGCAGAAGCTAAATTAAGAGTAAAACTTCCGTCTGGTGCAGAAACTGTTCCGGTTTTTGTACCGTCGAGATAAATGTTGACATTTGAAATTGGTTTCTCAATATCATTGACCACTTTTCCTTTAATAGTCTGAGCAAACGAAAGGCAAATCGGCAGAATGATCAATAAAAATAATACTGTTTTTTTCATGGTAAACAATATTACTAAATTTATAGTGATAAAAAAAGACTGTTACAAAAATTTTATTTTAACCAATTTTCACACTCGTCATGCTAAGACTTCCGGCAATTAATTCATCATTAAACAAAACCAAATCTTCAGATTTATCTTTTAAAGCTAAACTGTAAATCAGAGGTAAATAATGATCAGGAGTAGGAACAGAATACTGCAGCGAAGCACCTTGTTTATGATAATCAATCAAATTCTGGAAATTGCCATCCAGAAGCCAATTGTTGGTTTTCTCTCTCGCTTCTATCGCCCAATCCCAGCCGGCTCCAACGGTATTGATGTTTCGCCAGTCTATTAATCCTAAATTATGAATAATATTTCCGCTTCCGATGATCAGAATTCCTTTTTCACGGAGTTTATTTAGTCTTTTAGCCAAATCAAAATGATACTGCGGCGGTTTTGTGTAGTCAATACTCAACTGAATCACAGGAATGTCTGCTTCAGGATACATGTGCTTAATAACCGACCATGCACCGTGATCCAAACCCCAATTGTGATCTTCTTCTACCAAAATCGGTTTTAAAAGTTCGGCAGTTTCTTTAGCCAATTCAGGATTTCCGGGAGCAGGATATTGTACATCAAACAAAGCCTGCGGAAAACCTCCAAAATCATGAATCGTCTTAGGCATATCCATCGCAGTAACTTTAGTCCCATTTGTGAACCAATGCGCAGAAATACACAAAATAGCATTCGGTTTCGGAATTTCTTTTGCCACGTTTCTAAATCCCTGCACAAACTGATTTTCCTCAATTGCATTCATAGGCGAGCCGTGACCAAGAAAAAGTACGGGCATTTTCTGAGTGTTTTTAAAATGATCGCTGATATTTTGTAAGTCGTTAAGTTGCATGATCTGTATTTTTTAAAATAAAAAGATTCGGCGATTATAGCAAACCACCGAATCTCAAAAACTATATTTAATTTACTATGCTTGCTTTACAAACTGCAGTTCACCTGCAATCTTTACTTCGTCGCTTACCATCACGCCTCCTGCTTCCAGAGCTGCATTCCAGTTTAATCCGAAGTCTTTTCTGTTAATTTTCCCTTCAAAAGAAAAACCGGCTTTTGTATTTCCCCACGGATCTACGTTGATTCCTCCGAAATCTACATCTAAAGTAATGGGTTTAGTAACACCATTTACCGTAAGATTTCCGGTTACAGAATTGTTTAAAGCCTGAGATTCGAAAGTAATTGTCGGGTTAGCTTCTGTATTAAAGAATTCTGCAGACTTCAGGTGATTATCTCTGTCGGTATTGTTTGTTGAGATAGAATCTGTCTGAATTGTTGCTGTAGTTTTCGCATTTGCAAAAGTATCGTCTTCAGCATCAATTTCTGCAGTAAAGTTGGTGAAGTTTCCTTTGATGTTGGAGATCATCATGTGCTTTACTTTGAAAGTAATTTCACTATGAGCGGGGTCTAAATTCCATTTTGTAGCCATTGTATTTATTTTTATTTGTTGTTATTAATACTGCAAATCTAAGACATGAATGATATGCGATTCATTGATTTAGGATAAGAAATTATATTTAATAAAAATTTAACAATAAACTTTAATTGATCAACTATTGATGAGCCATAATCGTTTTTGTTTTGAATAAGTTCATCTTTTATTTAACATTTATTAACGGTTGATTTTTATTTCTTACTTTTGACAGATTCAATTTTTATACAATGAAATTACATAAATTTTCTTTATTGATGGTTGTTTTGGGTGGAACTGTTTTTGCACAGACTCAAAAATTTACTATGGCAGAAGCTGTTAACGGAATGCGAAGCAACCTGGCTGTGAAAAACATCTCTCAGTTTTCTTGGTCAGCTGACAACAAATCATATATTCAGGCGGTAAAAGGCGGATATCTTTTGACTGATCTGAAAACCAGCAAACAGGATACTTTAATGTCTCTTCATCAGGTCAGTAAAAATTTTGCTGACAAAAAGTTAAAAGGTCTTCCGCCTGTAAAGTTTATAACCAGTTCAGACGCTTATTTCTCTGCTAATAACCAAATGTACTGGTTCACAAAGTCAGGAAATGACTGGAAAATGAAACGTTCGGTAGCATTGGGAGATAATCCCGCTAATATGAAAACACTTTCCGACAATCAGACTTTGGTGTATACAAAAGGAAATAATCTATTCATGAACAAAAACGGAAAAGAAGTTGCGGTAACGAATGATACCAACGAAAATATTCTCAACGGTTCGTCCAACGTACACCGAAACGAATTCGGAATTGATTCGGGAATTTTTCCATCTCCAAATTCAGAAAATATAGCTTTTTATAGAATGGATCAGACGATGGTTGCAGATTATCCTGTAATCGACTGGTCTGTAACACCTGCAGTCAACACAAACATTAAATATCCAATGGCGGGAAAGACTTCTCATGAAGTAACCCTTGGAGTTTACAATATTAAAAATGAATCGACCACTTTCTTAAAAATTGAAGGTGAAAAAGATCAGTATTTAACGTCAATCACGTGGAGTCCGGATTCTAAATTTTTATTCGTCGGAGTTTTAAACAGAGGTCAGAATCATTTAAAAATGAATCAATACGATGCTGTGACAGGTAATTTTATTAAAACTTTATTTGAAGAAACCGATAGCAAATATGTGGAGCCACAACATTCTTTATTGTTTTTCCCAAATTCCAATACAGATTTTATATGGCAGAGCCAAAGAACGGGTTACAATCATTTGTTCCATTACAATTTAGAAAAAGGTTTGATTGCGCAGATCACCAAAGGAGATTGGCTGGTAACTGATATTTTAGGTTTTAATGAAAAGAAGAAAGATATTTACTATGTCTCTACTCAGGAAAGTCCTGCAGAAAGACATTTGTACAGAATCAACTGGGCAACATTCAAAACTCAAAAATTAGATAACGGAGAAGGAATGCATGCAGCAGTTTTGAGCAGCGACGGAAATTATTTGTATGATTCTTACAGCAATGCCAATACACCAAGAGTTGCCAATATCATCAATACTGCCACATTAAAATCTACGAATCTTCTCACATCAGAAAATCCGTTGAAAAATTATCAGCGTCCGGAAATTAAAAACATCAATCTAAAAGCAGACGACGGAACTTTACTGTATGGAAAAATCATTCTTCCGACCAATTTTGATCCTAATAAAAAATATCCTGCAATCGTATACTTGTACAATGGTCCACATTTGCAGTTGATTACAAACAGTTTTCCAGCTTCGGGAAACCTTTGGTATGAATATATGGCGCAAAACGGATACATCATTTTCACGATGGATGGAAGAGGTTCTTCTAACCGTGGAATGAAGTTTGAGCAGGCTGTTTTCAGAAATCTGGGAACCACAGAAATGAACGATCAGATGCAGGGTGTAAAATACTTGAAATCTCTACCTTATGTAGATTCTGAAAAACTGGGAATTCACGGTTGGAGTTTTGGTGGTTTTATGACAACAAGTTTTATGCTTCGTCAGCCGGATGTTTTCAAAGTAGGAGTTGCAGGAGGTCCTGTAATCGACTGGAGTATGTACGAGATCATGTATGGCGAAAGATATATGGATTCTCCACAGGAGAACCCGCAAGGCTATGCAACATCAAATCTTTTGGATAAAGTTCAGAATTTGAAAGGAAAACTATTGATGATTCACGGAGCGCAGGATGATGTTGTCGTTTGGCAGCATTCTATGAAATTCATCAAATCTGCTGTTGACAATGGCGTACAGTTGGATTATTTCGTTTATCCGGGACATCCACATAATGTGATCGGAAAAGACAGAGTGCATCTGATGCAAAAGGTGACTGATTATTTTGATCAGAATCTGAAGAAGTAATGGATTGGTTAAAATATGAACTTAACAAAAATAGATAGGGTACACTTTCATACTTTTGATTCTTTAAGGTTTTTATCATTTTTATTAGTATTCATTCATCATGCGGGAGTTCCGGAGAATAGTTTTTTAAGTTATTTTTCTAGAGGAGAAATTGGTGTGTCTTTTTTCTTTGTCTTGAGCGGGTTTTTAATTACATATATTTTGATTGTTGATAAAATTAACAATCAGGGAAAGATTCCGCTGAAACCATTTTTTAAAAGAAGGATATTAAGAATCTGGCCATTGTATTATGCCATGGTTTTATTTGCATTTTTTACTCCTTATATATTAAGTTTTGTGCATTTTCCATATTCTAATGACGGATATGAACCCAACTGGCTTCTTACATTCACCTTTCTCGAAAATTACATGGTGCTGTATACAGGTGGACATCCGAATGTTTCGCCATTGCCTGTAATCTGGACATTGTGTGTGGAAGAACATTTTTATATCATTTGGGGACTTCTCCTTTACTGCATTCCTTTAAAAAAAATTCCCGGGTTGATTGTAATTTGTCTTGCTGTTGCATTAGTTTTCAGATTCGTTTACAGTATGTTGAGTATCGGTTCTCTTGATGTTTTCTCTAATATTGATTATTTTGCTTTTGGGGCAATCCCTGCTTATCTTTTTGTTTTCAGGAAAGATATTATTGATAAAATCACACAAATTTCTGCTGTTCATAAATACATCTATTTTCTTGCTGTTATTGATATGATCACTTTACCTTTAGATTGGTTTATATTTGGAAATTTAAATCTAAGACCCTTGCTTTATGGCTCCTTTTTTTCGGTGTTAATTTTAGTCACGCTTGGCGATAAAAATACATTCAAAATTTCGGATAAATCCATTTTAGCCTGGCTTGGGAAATATACTTATGGGTTATACCTTATCCATTTAGTGCCTATCATGCTGTTCCGGAAAATCGGCGAAAAATATCAATTTGAGTGGTATGTCACTCTTCTGCTGTCATTTCTTTGTTCAGTATTACTTGCGTTTTTATCGTATCATCTGTTTGAAAAACAATTTTTGAAATTAAAAAACAGGTCAGAAAAACAAGTTCAGCCATAGTAATCATTTTGTTTATTCTTACCAAACATCAACGTTTTTAATCATTCATTACCCTAATTTTGTCTTATAAAAATCAACAATATGGAATTAGGAATAGGAATGTTTGGCGACTTGGCATTTGACCAAACCACCGGAAAATATAAAGATGCGGGAGTGAAAATCCGTGAAATTCTTGAGCAGGTAAAATTAATGGATGAAGTGGGAATTGATGTTTTCGCAATGGGAGAGCATCACCGCGCAGATTATGCCGTTTCTTCACCTGAAATGATCTTGGCTGCGGCGGCAAGCATTACAAAAAATATAAAATTAGCAAGTGGTGTTACGGTTTTAAGTTCGTCAGAACCCGTGAAAGTTTATGAAGACTTTGCAACATTAGATTTAATCTCAAATGGAAGAGCCGAAATATATGTGGGTCGTGGAAGTTTTATAGAATCTTTTCCTTTGTACGGATATTCTCTGAATGATTATGAAGAATTATTTGACGAAAAATTAGAATTACTGCTTAAAATAAACTCAGAAGAAAACGTTTCATGGTCAGGAAAACTTCGTGCTCCGATGCAAAACCAAACCGTTTATCCGAGAGCAACCAATAACGGAAAGCTTCCTATTTGGAGAGCCGTTGGCGGAACTCCCCAATCAGTTTTAAGTGCAGCAAAATTAGGAATGCCTTTAGTAGTGGCAATTATCGGCGGAATGCCGATACAGTTTAAAAATTTAATTGATTTTTATAAACAAGAATATTTAGCAGCCGGTCACGCAGAATCGGAAATGCAGATTGCCATACATTCGCATACTTTCGTAAGTGAAGACCAAAATGTTATCGATGGATATTTCAATAACTACAAATCTCAAATGGATAGGATTGGGAAGTCTCGTGGTTGGTCGCCTTATACAAAGATGCAGTACGATGGTGGCAGAGCAAAAGAAGGTGCATTATTCATAGGAAATGCAGATGAGGTTGCAGATAAAATCAATTACATGAAAGAGATTTTCGGCATCACAAGATTCATAGGTCATATGGATGTAGGTGCTCCTGAAAATGATGTGATGATGAGATCTATTGAACTTTTCGGTAAAAAGGTGGCTCCCAAAGTGAGATAATATTTCAATACCTAAATACAAACCCTTTCAGCATTTCAAACTGAAGGGGTTTTTAATTATATGACTTCAATCAAGCTTCCCCTCTCCTCATCTTTTGTGATATTAAGAGACACCGGGATTTTTTCTTTCAGTTCTTCAACGTGAGAAATGATACCCACAATTCTGTTTTCTTTCTGCAGATTCATTAATGTTTCAAAAACGATATTTACCGATTCCAAATCCTGTGTTCCAAAACCTTCATCAATAAAAAAGAAATTCTTCTCTGATTGTGCATTTGCCTGAACGCTTTCTGCCAAAGCCAGGGCGAGACTTAGCGAAACCTGAAAAGCCTGTCCTCCGGAAAGTGTTTTCACGCTTCGGCTTCGTCCTTCATTCAGATAATCGATGATTTCAAAATCGTTGTTGTCATTCAACTGTAAACTGAGCTGATTTCTCGTCATTCGGTGGAAGCGTACATTGGCATGGTCGCATAACTGACGAAGATAAATCGAAGAAACATACTGCACAAAACCTGCTCCTTTAAAAAGATGGGTCATTATCTTCAGATTGTCTGCGCGTTTTTGAAGCTGACTTAAATTTTTTAACAAATCTTCTTTTTTCTTAAATTCTTTTTCCAGTCTTTCAATTTCAGAACTGATTTTCACGACAGTATCATTGGCTGTTTTTAAATCATTTCCTGAGGTTTTAAACTGGTTTTCAGCTTCCGCAAACTGCTCTTCATCAAAAGAAAAATCTTTGAGCTTCGTTTCCAATTCATAAATTCCGTTTTTAAGAGTTTCAAAATCTATCCTGAATTTCTGGATTTTGTTTCTCACATCCTGAACGTTCATTTCCTGCGATAAAACATTCTGAACTTCGTCTAAAGCATTGAATTGATGATCGATTAAGGATTTTGTTATAATACTTTCATTGTCTGAAATTTCCTTTTCCAAATCCAAAATTCGTTTTTCTAATTGATTAACGATGGCTTTTTGCTCGGCTAATTTTGGAGAAATACTTTTTTCATCTTTAATGAGCTGATGGTAATTTTGTTCCGTTTCAAGATTTGATTGTGCCAGTTTTTTATAAATTTCTTCTGTTTCAGTAATTTTTTGATCCTGATAATCTGACCATTTCAAAATTTTCAGATTGGATTGGTTGGTTTTTATCTGTTCTTCTTTTTTTGCTTCGTCCAATTTAAATTCTTCCAAAGCTTTTTTATATTTTTCCAGATGTTCACGTTCCTTTTCCAAAGTTTTTTGGTGCTCCGCAACTTGCAGGTTCAGTTCTTCAATCTGCTTTTCAATCTCAAAAGACTGTTGACGTTTTTGCTCAAATTCAGCGTTATTTTCAAGATCAAAATCTGTCCAGATGAAGTTTTTCCTATGATTTTCAATTTTAATTCTGATCTGATTTAAATTTTCCTGTTCAGCTTTTTGCTGTTCTTCAAAAATCTTTTTCCGGTCAAGGATTTTTTCAATTTCAGAAAGCTGTTTTTGCGTTTCATCAGATCGGTTTTTATTGTTCTGAATTTGATTTTTCAATTCAGTCAATTCTGTATTTACATCATCAAATTCCACGATATTCGGATGTTCGATTGCACCACAAAGCGGACAAGATTCTCCGTCATGCAATTCACCAGCAAAATGTGCCAGCTTTTGCTGAACTTCAAGCTGGTTTTTTCTTTCAGACAGTTGTTTAGCTTCATTTTCTAAAGCTTCCGTTTTTGATTTAAAATCTTCTTTAAAAGTTTCCTGATGAATTGCGAAAGGAATTAAATCAGTATTTAATTTTTCAATCTTTACTTGAAAATCTTCAATTTTTATATTTTGATTTTTTGCAGATTCTGTTAAGTTTTTCTGTTCCAGAAACCAGTTCCCCACATTCATTAAAATATGGGATTCTATTTTTTTTGGCTTCAAAAATTCTGCATTTTCAGAAAGTACCGTTATTTTTTTCTGAATTACATTTTGTGTTACTTCAACTTCCTTTACTTTTTCAGAACCTTTTTCTGTTCGGTCTTTTAAAGTTTTTATATCATTCGAAAACTCAAGCATTTTAAGAATTAATTCCAGATCGTTTTCCTGAATTTTCGATTGTTCCAAAGCTTCAAATTTCGGTAAAATTGCAGCCAGTTTATTTTTAATATTTTCAAATTTTACCTCTGTTTCCTGTACAATTTTAAATTGATGGTCTTTATTTTTCTGTTGCTCCGAAATTTCTTTTTGAAGTTTGTTTTTCTCTGTAATAATCGGTGTGAAAATCCTGAAAACTGTATCGAAAAGTTCTGTTTTAATTTCTAATTCATCAATATTTGTTTTCTGAAAATTAAGTTTTTCAAAGTCTGTTTTCTTCTGTTTCAGCGATTCAAAATCGGTTTTTAAATTTTTGAACCGTTGATATTTATCTTCAATATTTTTAAACTGAATTTTTACTTCTTCAAATTTTTGTTGTTCTAGCTTTAAATTTTCTTTTTGCGCAGAAATCTGCTCTTCATTCACTTCTTCAAAACCTTTCAGCTGACCTTCCAACTGATCAAGTTCTGATCTGTTTTTTGCATTTAAAATTGAAACATTATTCTGAAGGTCAAAACGCTGAAGATTGAAAATCTCCTTCATCATATTCGTTCTTTCGGTGGCTCCGAGTTCCAGAAATTCTTTGAACTGACCTTGCGGAATAATTATCGTGCGTTTGAAATTCGCATAACTTAAACCGATTATTTTTTCCGAATTCGAATGATCCAAAGGAATCCAATTTTCATTTTTCCATTCATAAAAAGTAACATTGGGTGTTTTTACATCCTCAAAATTTTTAGAATTTCTTCTGAATTCTCTTGTTGCTCTGAATCTTTTATTTTCAAAATTGATAAAATCAAACTCAATGTATGATTTGTTTGATTTCAAATTCATCATATTGTAAGCACGTTTGTCTCTTGCGTTCAGGCGTTCCGTTTCGCCATACAAAGCAAAAGAAATGGCTTCCAGAATAGAAGATTTTCCCGAACCTACCGATCCGAAAATTCCAAACAGACCTGCTTCCGTAAGTTCTGTAAAATCGATTTTCTGACGTTCCTGGTAAGAATATAAACCTTCTAAGGTAAGTTGAATTGGAATCATTGATCAGTTGTTGGTTGGAGGGTTTTGGTTTATAGAGTGAGATTTTTGCTACGTGAGTTCTTTGAAGATCTGCATCAGGTCTTCATTCGGTTCCTGACCTTGATTTTTAGACTTAAAATAATCTTTAAACAATGCCTGAATGTCCTGGTTCAAATTAATTTCGCTCAGTTGATTTTCAGTAAAATTCTGACTTTTTACTTTCGGAATCAAATGTACAATTCCACCGTGAGATTGGTAAATCTGTTTTGTTTCTTCTGATTTTGGAAAAGTTTCGCTTTCTAAAGTGAGTTCGACCAAAGTATTTGGATTTTCCTGAAGCCATTCAATCGTTTTTTCAACAGAATCAAATGTTTTTCTGACCAATGATTTTCCTTTTTTTAAGGCAATTTTTTCAAATGAAACAGGTTGATTGGGCTTGGCTTCAATCATGGAAACATATTTTGTTTGTCCTGCCTCACTAAAACTGTAGCACAAAGGCGAAGATGAATAAATAACAGGTTTTTCAGCGGTTCCTATATTTTGAAATCTGTGTAAATGCCCTAAAGCCGTATACTGAATCTGCTCAGGAATGATATCCGACCAAATTAAATCTGCGTTTCCGATTTTGATCGGTTTTTCACCTTCCGGTTCTTCCAGAATAGGAGCACCTTTTTTGTTCATGTACAAATGTGCCATTAAAAGATTAACGCCGTCTTCATTACAAAACTCATCTGCAATTTGTTTCCAGTTTTCTCTTAAAACATTGTTCAGATTTTCTTCTTTGCTTTCACCAAAATATTCTTTTAAACGAATTTCATTCGCATAAGGTGTATGTAAAATTCTAAGAGGGAAATTGTGGTTTTTAAATTCCAGTTCAATAAAGCCTGCTGCAGCCTTAGAAATTTTAAAATGTTCAAGTTCAAACGGAGTAATATCCGCTTTCGGGTGACCGATTAAAATAATTCCGCATTCTCTTGCCAAAGGGTTTGGAGCATCAATCAGACTGGGCGAATCATGGTTTCCGGAAATAGCGATAACAGGACGTTTTCCGTTCAGTGATAAACGTTTCAGAGTTTTATAAAAAAGTTCTGTAGCTTCAACGCTCGGATTGAAATTATCAAATAAATCTCCTGCAATCAAAACCAAATCAGCATTTTGTTCGTCAGCAATTTCTATTATTTCGTTCATCACCAAAACCTGTTCTTCCAGTCTTGAAAAACGATCGAGACGTTTACCCAAATGCCAATCGGCGGTGTGGAGGATTTTCATAGTTTACTATTGGCTTCTTTTGCTTTAAAATCTTCTCGAATTTGTTTTAAACGTGCTTTTCTTTCTGCTTCCGCATTTTGTATTTTACGTTTTTTCTGATCGATTTTATCTTTGTTTTTTTTTCTGTTCGCTTCGTTATTTTTGCCCATATTTTTTTTTCGCAACGAGTGATTTTACAGGTAAGAAATACCTTTATCAAAAATACTAAAGATTAGGAGTATAAACAATTTTAGTCGTAAAGTCTGATAAAATATTTAATTTTACTGCGTTATGGAAGAAAAATCAAAAGATCCGCTTCACGGAAAAAGACTTGATGCGATTCTTGAAGAATTGGTAGAATATTATCAGGGCTTTGAAAAACTGGGCGAACAAATTAATATCAAATGTTTTACAGATAATCCGAGCGTTAATTCTTCGCTAAAGTTTTTACGCAAAACTGATTGGGCAAGAACCAAAGTGGAGAGCTTATATCTCTACGTTCTGAGACAGAAAAAAAGAAACGAAGCTAAAGGTGGAAACTAAAACAAAATTTGTTTTCGTAATATTCCGTTAATGGAATTCCTCGTTCAATGATATTAAAAATAGTATATTTGTGCCGTTAATCGTGAAAAACATCACGAAAAAAAGAAAAAATATGACAATTGATCAGAAACACGTTGTGGCTGTAAGTTACATACTTCACACCATTGAAGAGGACGGAAGCAAGATTCTTGTAGAAGAAACGACAGCAGAAAATCCGCTTACATTCTTATACGGTTTGGGAATGATGATTCCAAAATTCGAACAAAATATTCTTGGTTTAAAAGTTGGTGATAAAGCAGCTTTTGTCATTCAGCCGGAAGAAGCATACGGTGAGAAAGATCCGGAAGCAATCGCACAATTGCCGATTGATATGTTCAAAGAAGCAGGAACTCCGCCTTTGGGAGCTATTTTGCCTTTAACGGATAATGAAGGGAATAATTTTCAGGCATTTGTAGTAGAAGTTACTCCTGAAGCTGTAATTGCAGACCTTAACCATCCGATGGCAGGGAAAGTTTTAGATTTTCAGGTGGAAATTTTAAACACCCGTCCTGCAACAGAAGAGGAGTTGGCTCATGGTCACGCTCATGGAGTTGACGGTAATGAAGCTCACTAACAATATTTGAATAATACAAATGTCCGGATTTTTTCCGGACATTTTTTTTGAGTAAATTTTAATGATGATCTCAATCTAAAAACTTTCCCGAAACATAATACCACCGTTCATTTATTTTTTTAAACATTGAAAACTCGTGATGAATTTGTGATTCTCCGTCTTCATTGTTGTAAAACGCTTTAAATTCTACCTGATGTAAATCGGCCGTTTCTATAATTTCCAGTTTCGTCCATTCATTGATTTCTCCCCATTCCTGGAAATCTTTTTTGTTGTGAAATTTTCTTTTTTCAGGAAGAGTTGTTTCCATTAAATATTCTCCGTTAGGAATCGCAAATGCAGAAAATCTGGAACGCATGAGTGCTTCTGCAGTTGGTGCATGTTTTTTTCCTGTGTGATAAGGTTTGCAGCATTCTTCGTAGGATTTTCCGGAGCAACAGGGACAGTTCATATTCTATTTAGTTACAAAAGTTAACTGAATAATTTGTTTTTTTGGTTTGTGAATTCTTCATTAGTTATTATACCTTTCTCATGAAGTGCACTTAGTTGAGTCAATTGATCAATAGTAGAATTGTAATTTTGAGAGTGATCAGAATTAATAATTATTTGTTGATTGGATAAAGCCCAAACCAATGCAGCTACCCACCCAATTAATGACCAGCCTAAAAATAAATTTAATGCGAAGATTGCTCCGGCATTTGTTTTTTTTCTGTTATATGCTATAAATGTTGGGATAAAATAAGGGACAACAAGTAATAATAAAATTAAAATATGTTGCCAAGAGATAATTAAAAATAGTAAAGAAGTCATAGGGAGTATAAATTTTATTTCATGACAAATATATTTATTTCTCAAACATAACAATCTTATTTCTTCTGAAATAGTATGATTGAATTAGAAGTTAAATAAAAGAAGCACTCAATAATGAATGCTTCCTAAAAATTATTTAATGAAACCTCGGTTTCTCAATAAAGGTTTGATATCAGGATCATGTCCTGTAAAATCTCTGAAGGCCTGATTCAGATCAACAGAATTTCCTACAGACAAAATATATTTTCTGAATCGGTCACCGTTTTCTCTGGTCAACCCGCCATTTTTTGAAATCCATTCCCACGCATCGCTGTCTAAAGTTTCAGACCATAAATAAGCGTAATATCCTGCAGAATAACCACCTCCCCAAATGTGTGCAAAATAAGGAGTATGATATCTTGGCGGAACAGTTGATAAAGTAAATCCGTGGTTGACTAGAGATTGCTTTTCAAAATCTAAAACCGGAAGTAATTGACTTTCATTGGTTACAGAATGCCAATCCATATCCAAAGCAGCTGCAGAAACCAATTCGGAAGTCATATAACCCTGATTGAAGGTTGCTGCATTCTTTATTTTATCAACCAAATCCTGAGGAATGGGTTGTTTCGTTTCGTAATGAATTGCATAATTTTTCAGAACCACAGGATCTAAAGCCCAGTGTTCGTTAATCTGCGACGGAAATTCCACAAAATCTCTAGGAACATTGGTTCCTGAAAGGGAAGGATATTTTTGGTTTGCAAACATTCCGTGGATAGAATGACCAAACTCATGGAAAATAGTGGTTACATCATCATAACTGATTAAAGAAGGTTTTCCCGGAGCAGGTTTTTGATAATTGTAGCAGTTAACGATCACTGGTTTTGTACCTAAAAGATAAGACTGCTCAACGAAATTACTCATCCATGCACCCCCATTTTTAGAATCTCTTGTGTAGAAGTCAAGATAATAAATTGCTAAAGATTTTCCATCGTGGTCGAACACTTCGTACGTCACCACATCAGGATGATAAACGGGAAGGTCTGTTCTCTTTTTGAAAGTCAGTCCGTAGAATTTTTCAGCAGCAAAGAAAACACCTTTTTCCAAAACCGTTGTGATTTCAAAATATGGTTTGATCTGGTTTTCATCTAAATCAAATTTGGCTTTTCGCACTTGTTCAGCATAGAAATTCCAGTCCCAAGGCTCCAGTTTAAAACCACCTTTTTGCTGATCAATCAAATCCTGAATATCTTTTGCTTCACGTCTCGCCGTTTCTACAGCCGGAGTTGCCAGTTGATTCATCAATTTTACAGCTGCTTCAGGGTTTTTAGCCATCTGATCTTGCAATTTCCATTCTGCGAAGCTTTTTTTACCTAAAATCTGTGCTTTTTTCAGTCTTAATTTCGCCAGTTTTTCAATGGTCTCTCTCGTGTCACTGTTTCCGCCTTTTTCCGCTCTCATCCATGAAGCTTTAAACACTTTTTCACGAGTTGCTCGGTTGGTTAAGTTTTGTAAAACAGGTTGTTGGGTTGTGTTTTGAAGAGCTAAAAGATATTTACCATCTTTGCCTGCGGCTTTGGCATCAGCTGCAGCGGCTGCTATTTCGTCAGCCGATAATCCGTCTAGTTCTTTTACATTGTCGATGATAATTCCGCCTTCCTTTCTTGCTTCAAGCAGTTTGTTGGAATATTGTGTGGACAATGAAGCCATTTCCTGATTGATCTGCTTCAGTTTTTCTTTGTCGGCTGCAGAAAGATTTGCGCCAGCAATTTCAAAATTCTGCTTATAAAACTGCAATAATCTTTTGCTTTCCGAATCTAAACCATTATCTGAAATTGCTTTTATTCTTGTATATAAATTTTCATTCAGATATAATTTATCAGAATGCGCCGCAAAAATAGGCGCAAATTCTTCGTCCAAAGCCTGTAAAGTTGGGTTTGTATTCGCACCTGTCAGGTTTGAAAAAACGGTTACAGCTCTTTTTAAAATTTCACCGCTTTTTTCTAAAGCGACAATGGTGTTTTCAAAAGTTGCTGTTTCAGAATTGTTTGCGATTTTCAGAATTTCTGCATCGTGCTGTTTTAAACCAAACTCAAAAGCTGGTTTGAAATGTTCGTTTTTAATTTTATCAAATTCCGGAGCTTCGTACTGAAGCTTGCTTTTTTTCATAAACGGATTCGAAGAAAGTGAAGAATCCGGTACAGGAATTTCCTGTTTGATATCGTTTGTTTTCATGGTGGTACACGAGTAATTAAATGCCAAAGCAGAAATTAACAATACTGATGAAATGTTTTTCATATACAGTCTTTTATTGTTTTTGTTATTCATATTCAGTCTCTTATATATTTACTTATTGTTAGTTGTAAGAGATTTCATAAATTAGTTGTTATTAAAGTATAAAGATATTAAAAACTAATCTTCTAAACATCAAAACATGAAATGTACTACAATTTTACTTCTTTCCGGCTTGGTTATTTTATCCGCCTGCAACGAAAAGTCTGAAAAATCAAAATGGCTTCCCGATATCACGAATGAAGATCACGGACCTTTAAAACAAAAAGAATTCAGCGGTGATTTTGAAGAGATTGAAGTTTCTCAGGCGATCGAAGCTGAAATTATAAAATCTGATGTAGAAAAAGTAGTGATTTCTGCACCGGCAAATATCATCGATGAAGTTCTGGTTGATCGTAATGGTGGTGAACTTCATATACATTACAAAACAGGATTCCGGGTGATGAATACGAATAATGTAAAAGCGAAAATATATGCTAAAGATTTTAAAAAGCTGGAAGCAAATTCTGCAGCAATTATAGTGGTCAGAGATCAATTTACCCAAGATAAAACGGATGTGGAGATTTCAAGTGCGGGACATATTTCCGGGAAACTTGAAGCCAATGAACTGGATATTGATGCAGGAAGCAGCGGAACTTTTAAGGGAAATATCTGGGCTGTCAATCTCAATGTTGAAACCTCTTCAGCAGGAGGAGTAGCTATTTCCGGAAAAGCTGAAAATGCAAATCTCAATTCTTCTTCGGGAAGTAATATTTCTGCAGGCGAAGTGGTTGCTAAAAATGTGAAAGCTGAAGCTTCTAGCGGTTCTACCGTTGATATCGGCGTTTCAACAAAATTTGAAGGGCATGCATCTTCCGGTGGAAGCGTGAACGGAATCAAAAAAGGAAATGTAAATACGGTGAACAAAGAAGAAAACAGTGGTGGAAGCGTTTCTTTGCAGTAGATTAATATTTGGTTTCGTCATCGTCTTCTTCGGCAGATGATGATGAACCTTCCCAGTTTTTACCATCAAAATTGAGATTGTCGTAAGCCAATAATTCCTCCTCTCTCTGGAGGATTTCTTTTGTGGTAAACAGGCGGATTTCATCGTCGTCATCAGCTTTTGCCAATTTTCTTATGGAAGCTTTGTCAATCGCCATAAAACGCTGACCGAGACGTCTCGCTGCATATTTTCGCATTCCTGTTTCGTGAAGTACATCAACTGCCATATCTACGGCGGTTCCTAAAGTTTCGCGGTAAATATTATCAATACCATTATTTAAATAAGAGTAAGCATCAATTCTGTTTTTTGCACGAACAAAAATTTTCACGGCAGGATAATGTTCGCTCACCAGTTCTGCAATGAATTTATTGTCACCCGAATTATCCAAACAAAGCAGTAAAATTTTCGCATCTTCAATTCCGGCAGCTCTCAAGACAGGAATTCTGGTGGCATCCCCGTAATATACTTTGAAACCATAGTCTCTCAGAAGTTTTACCCGGTCAGAATCTCTGTCGAGAACAGTTGCAGTAATTTTATTTGCTTTTAAAAGGCGTCCTACTGTACTTCCAAAGTGACCGAAACCAACGATAATGATTTTCTTTTGTGCAATATTATTGTCGAGAATATTGAAGTCACTTTGCTCATCCGGTATTTTTTTTATAAATCTTGGTGTGATGATTTTGTCGTTTATAATTAAAAGAAACGGAGTAATACACATTGTAATTGCTGTTACAGCCATCATCTGAGCATTTAATTCTGCTCCGAAAAGGTATAAATCAGATCCGTAATTAATCAATACAAAAGCAAATTCACCAACCTGCGAAAGTGCAAATGCATAGAATAAGCCTTGAGGATTATCCAATTTAAAAAACTTTCCTATTGCAAATAGAACGGCAAATTTTACAGAAAGAACAGCAAATACTGTCGTGAAAATAAACAATGGATCGTCTGCAATCACATTAAAATTCATTGTAGAGCCTACGCTTACAAAGAAAACGGCAAGCAGTAATCCTTTGAACGGATCAATCTGCGCTTCCAGCTCATGACGAAATTCGCTATTTGCCAACATGACTCCCGCAAGGAAAGCTCCGAGTGCAGGAGACAGCCCGATAGAAATCATCAGTTCTGAAACTCCAATTACTAAAAATAGGGAAGAAGCAGTGAGCAATTCGGTCATTCCTGCTTTTGAAACATATCTTAAAAAAGGTACAAAAACATATCTTCCTAATAAAATCAGGATAATTACTCCCATTATTACAGTTCCTGCCTGAAGCCATTCCGGAAGTTTTTGAATTAAAACCTGTACTTCATTTTCATTATGACTGACTTTAGAATGAGCAAGTAATGGTAATATCGCCAAAATAGGAATCACCGCAATATCCTGAAACAGCAATGTTGAAAAAGATGCTTCGCCGGCAACAGTTTTAAAATTATCTTTTTCCTGTAAGGTCTGAAGAACGATCGCAGTAGAAGAAAGTGCAAAACACATTGCAATCGCAATCGCTTTATCGGTTTTCCATCCAAAAGTGACAAATATGAGAAAGAGAAGGAGAATTGTCAGCACCATTTGTGTCATTCCGAGTCCGAGAATTTTCTTTCGCATGCCCCAGAATTTCCTGGGTTCTAATTCAAGTCCTACCAAAAATAAAAGCATGATAACACCAAATTCGCTGGCGTGCATAATATCGTCAACGTCTTTTCCTGTGAGTTTAAGAGCATAAGGTCCAATAATAATCCCACCTAAGATATAGCCGATAACCGAACTTAACCCCAATTTTCTCGCCAGCGGAACCATGATAATGGCAACGCCCAGAAAAAGAAGGGTATTCATGGCTAAGGTAGGTTCCATTTATTGATCTAAGAGTTTAGCAAATTTTTGTTTGTGTAAAATAATTTCCTTTTTAGAAAGTTTATTGGCTTCATAAACAATGATAATGTCTTTTATGTTGGCTTTAAAAACTTTTAAAGAAACAATTAATCCGCTGATGAGCTCTTCTACGGTGTAATGATAAGTTCCTTCTCTGCTGAAGGATCTTTCTTTTCCGCCAGTCGTCACGACAATATAAACTTCTTTGCCTTCCAAAGGATTTTCTTCTCCTTCGTTGAGCCAGTTTCTGTCGAAAACCTCGTCAATCCAAAGTCTTAATAGAGGTGGCATTCCAAACCAGATAATCGGAAACTGAAAGATAAATCGGTCGTAATTTTTAAGGCGTTTTCGTTCACGAAATGCAGCTATGTGAAAATCGGGATATTCTTCGTAAAGATCGCGTAAAGTAAAATGCTGATGACGAACGTAGAAGTTGATTAACTCTACATTGGAGTTTGAGTGTTCCAGATAAGGATGCGCAAAAACTACCAGCGTTTTCTTCATAGGACCTGTTTTCAGTAAATTTAATGAAAAAATATTAGATGAAAATCCTTCAAAAGACATTTTCGTTAACTTTTTAATATAGATAATTGAATTTTATGTCAGATTAAGACTTTTCAGAGTTTTTAATTTAAAAAAAAATCGGCCTGCAAATGACCGATTGTATAATTTGTTTAAATTGAATTAAGTTTTTTCCATCTGAAAAAATATTCTTGTTTGTCATTTCTTAGAATGTAGGCGCAGTATTTAAAAACTACCATCCACCAGAAGCACCACCACCTCCAAAACTTCCGCCACCACCGAAGCCTCCAAAACCGCCTCCGCCGCCTGAACTTCCGCCACCGAAACCGCCACCTCCAAAACTACCTGGGAATGGAAAGAATCCACCGGGATAATTTCTGCGTCCTCTGCGTCCCAATAGAATGTCGCCATCATCGTCACCACCACCTCTATTTCTGAAGAAGATTATGAGAATAATGAAGATAACAAATCCGATTATCAGTAATTTTGAAACGCTGGTGTCTCCGGATTTTTTTTGTTTGGCTAAAGGTTTGAATTTCCCCTGCACTGCTTCCATGATTGCAGATGTTCCGCCATTAATTCCTTCATACCATTTTCCTTGCTTGAATTTTGGAGTAACAATATAATCTAAAATCTGCCCGGCAACTGAAGCTGTTAAATATTGTTCAACGGCACGTCCTTGCTGAATTGACATGGTTCTGTCTTGAGTGGCAATCAGGAAAACCACTCCGTTATCAACATCTTTTTGCCCGATTCCCCATTTTTCACCAAACATCGTTGCAAGATAATTGATGTCTTCGCCTTTGGTTGAAGGAATGATGATGACTTCGATCTCCGTTGAGGTAGAATCTGCAAATTTGATGAGCTTATTATTGAGTTCATTTTTCTCCTGGCTAGTCAGCAAATTGCCTTCGTCATAGACAGGATATAAAACTGTAGGTTTTGCAGGAATGGTATATTGCGCCGATACAAAACTGTAAAAGCCAATAAGTAAAAATGATAACAGTATTTTAAGAGAACGTAATCTCATTGGGAAGTTCGTTGTGATTTTCTCCTTTTACAGGAAAATGTTTTTTGAGTTCGAGACCGGTTTCCAGAATGGCGCTTTTTAAAGCTTTATGATAATTGCCTTTTGCAAATTCTGAAGTGATAAAATCGTGTAGATGATCCCAATATGACTGATGTACTTTTGCATGAATGCCTGTGTCACCAATGATCGTAAGATATTTTTGTTCGAAATTAACATGAAATAACACTGCGTTTTTCTCCTTTGTCTGGTTTTTACAAAGTTTATTAAAAACCTCGAAAGCAGTTTCTGCATTATTGTTATCTGTGGTAGAATCTATATGCACTCTGATTTCTCCGGTAGAATGATCTTCTGCCGACTGAATAGCTTCCACAAGGGAAGCTATTTGTTGATCTGTAAGATACTGGCTCATTATTCTGTGAATACGTCCGGTGCTTTTTCAGCTCCTGCCGCTGCTTTAAAGTAAGGTTTCTCTTTAAAATTGGTGAAGTTTGCTAAAATATTATTCGGGAAAGTTTTGATCGATGTGTTGTAATCCTGAGCCGCACTGTTGAAATACACAGTTTCACTTCTGATGCTGTTTTCAATAGCTGTAAATTCTCTTTGGAAATTAATGTATTGCTGATCTGCTTTCAAATTGGGATAAGCTTCCACAACTGCCATCAATCTGCTTAAAGCTCCGGATAATTCTCCCTGAGCTGCCTGGAATTTTGCCAAATCAGCTTCGGTCATATTGGTTGGGTCGATGTTGATTGAGGTAGCTTTTGAACGAGCTTCCACTACTTGTGTTAAAGTTTCCTGTTCGAATTTAGAATAAGATTTTACCGTTCTTTCCAGATTAGGAATCAAGTTGGCTCTTTTCTGATATACTGTTTCTACGTTAGACCATTTTGTGTTTACATTTTGTTCTTTCGTAACAAAATTGTTGTATCCGCTTTTTCCCCAGAAAAATAATACACCAACGATGATAAGTAAAGCAATACCGATTGTTCCTGCGCTTAGGCAACCTTTGTTTTTCATAAATGAGTTTTTAATTGTTTTAATAGTTTTTTATTTAATCGAACCATTTTTCATCTCTTACTATTAATGAATCAGGTGATTTTATAAATGGCTTGTTATTTATTTTTTAATTTTATTGTGCTACCCAAATATACAAATTATGTGCTAATTTTGCAGAAAATTAATTGAATGACAACAATTGTGGTTGCAATGGGCGAAAAAAATGAGATTGGTTCTGATAATCAATTGCTTTGGCATCTTCCGAAAGATTTAAAACATTTTAAAGATCTTACATCGGGGCATCCTATCATTATGGGAAGAAAAACCTATGAGAGTATTGGGAAAGCACTCCCGAACCGCACCAATATTGTTATTTCAAAAAAGAAAAACTGGTTTGAGGAAGGAATTTTAATTGTAGGAAGTATAAAAGAGGCGGTAAAATTTGCCAAAAAAATTGATGAAAATGTGTTCATCATCGGTGGGGGAACTATCTATGAACAAACCATGGAAATCGCTGATAAATTGGAAGTTACTTTAGTGAAAACGCAATTAAATGCCGACACTTTTTTTCCTAAAATTGATTCTAAAATCTGGAAGTTATCCGAAGAAATCTGTCACGAAAAAGATGATAAAAATGAATATGACTTTTGTTTTCAGACTTATGAGAAAATACTGACCTATTCGTTGTGATAATTCTGGCTTCCAACTTTTAGCTTCTAACCTCTAAATTCTATATCTTTGCACTTCTAAATTTTAATAATGAATAAATATATAAAAATCGCAGTTGCAGCACTTCTTATTTTGGGAGGTCTTTATATGATGTTTTTCACAAGAAACTTAGGATGGGGAATTGTTATTTTCCTTTTATCTGCGTTACCAATCTTCCTTTTCTTTAAAAATGAGAATATCCTTTTGGCATTCTGGCAATTGAGAAAACAGAATATGGTAAAAGCTTCAAAATTTTTAGATAACATTACCGATTACCAATCTCAGCTTCACAAAAATCAATATGGGTATTATCATTACTTACAAGGTTTAGTTTTAGCTCAGGATCACCCGACGAAAGTTGAACCTCTGATGAAAAAGGCGTTGGAATATGGTTTAAATATGAAGCACGACAGAGCGATGGCAACTTTAAATCTGGCTGCAGGAGCAATCTCTAAAGGCAGAAGACAGGAAGGACAAAGACTTTTGGATGAAGCTAAAGCACTCGACACCGCAGGTATGATGACCGATCAGATTAAAATGATGAAAGACCAGTTGAAAATGCCGACTATGCAGAAACATATACACAATCCTCATATGAGAAACAGAGGAAAGTTTTAATAAAACAACTCATTTAAATAAAAGAGAAATGCACCAAATTGTTTGGTGCATTTTTTATTTTTTAGGCAAATCTACATTTCAGAATTACTTTCATATCCATAAAACTTAGGGATCTGCCAATGGTATTTAACGGCTAAAGTTCTCACGCTTACAATCATTAAAATCGTAAAAACTTGTATAAATGTATAAGAAAGCGCTGTAAAATGGGTAAGCAATAAAAATGTTGAACCGCCAACAATACAAGCGCTTGCATAAATTTCTTTTCTGAATATTAAAGGAATTCTGTTCAATAAAATATCCCGGATAATCCCGCCAAAACAGCCGGTTATTGTTCCCAAACCAATACAAATCAAAGGATGAATGTCTGCATTTAAACCTTTCTGTACACCGATAATCGTAAATAATCCCAAACCGAAACTGTCGAAAATAAACAAGGTGACTTTGAAATTTTTTTCCATAGATTTAAATACCATTGAAAAAATACTGGTCGCCAAAATCAACCCGCACATCAAAAGATCATGCATCCAAAAAACCGGAATATCTAAAAGTAAATCTCTCACAGTTCCGCCACCAACCGAAGTAACGAATGCAATAATCAAAACACCGAACGGATCAAGCCGCTTTTGCATCGCAGCAAAACTCCCCGACATCGCAAATGATATCGTACCGAGAATTTCTATAATGAAGTTGAGCTGTTGATGCATTTTTTATGAGTAATGGGTAATGGGTAATAAGTAATAAGTAATAAGTATAAGGTTGCTATTTTAAGTTTTGAGATAATTTAAATTTATAAGTTGTCATTACTTTTACCAGTTCTTCGCATTCTGATTTTAATTTTAATAATTCATCTGAATCTACATATTGTAATTCTTCAATAATTTCTAGCCAAAGTTGAGTTTCGTCTATTTCTTCAACGACAATGCAGATTTTAGCAAATCTTTCTTTATCCGATCTTGCTCGTGAAACTGCTCTGTAATTTGCGGCAACAGAAGTCGATGATCTGATAATTTGTCTTCTAATAATTGAAAGAGCATCAGAATAGGGTAGAGAAGATAATAATTTAATAATAGAAATCGAAAAAATTTTTGTTCGATCCCTAAAAATTTGATTAAAATCCATAAAATATCAATTGTCAGAATTGCTCATTGCCAATTACCCATTACTTATGTTCAACTCTTACTGCATCAGGAACCAATAATTCATATTCGCCGCCGTGGTTGATGATTTCTCTCACAATGCTGCTGCTGATGAATGATTTTCCTGATGAGGTCAAAAGAAAAACAGTTTCCAGTTTTTTGTGAGCTAAAGTGCGGTTGGTGTGGGCAATAGCTTTTTCAAATTCAAAATCAGCAGGATTTCTAAGACCTCTGAGAATAAACTGAGCATTTTTTTGGAAGCAGTAATCTACCGTTAAGCCTTCAAAAAAATCAACTTCTACGTTAGGAAATTCGGCTACAGAATTTTGTATGAATTCCATTCTTTTTTCAATGGGAAACATATATTTTTTCTGAGAATTTTGTCCAATGGCTATAATCACTTTATCAAATAGTGCCGCAGCTCTTTCAATAATATCGTAATGCCCTAATGTTATCGGATCAAAAGATCCCGGAAAAACAGCAATTTTCATGCGCAAATAAGTTATAAGTTTTGAGTCATCAATTATAAGTTGGTTGTAACTTTAATATCTGATTTCTAATATCTAGTTTCTCTTTTGTAAAGCTTTTTCAACTTCATTTCCGCAAAGATCTTTGATAGAAATTCCGTAGATTTTTGCCTGTTGAGGAAGGATGCTTGCTGGTGAAAACCCAGGATTGGTATTCATTTCCAACATATATGGTGTGCCATTCATCAAAATAAATTCACTTCTAGAAAAGCCGCTCATTCCTAAAGAATCGTAAGCTTTTTTTGCAATTTCTTCTACTCTTTTTGTAGTTTCGTCGTCGATTCTTGCAGGCGTAATTTCTTCTGAAGCGCCTTCGTATTTAGCTTCGTAATCGAAAAATTCATTCTGAGGAACAATTTCTGTGATTCCCAAAACGATGGTTTCGCCTTTGAAGCCAATCACACCAACTGAAACTTCCATTCCATCTAAGAAACTTTCAATTAAAATTTCATCATCTTCTTTGAACGCAATTTCGGTTGCTGCTATCAATTCAGACTTTTCTTTTACTTTAGAAATTCCTAAAGACGAACCAGACTGATTCGGTTTTACAAAAACAGGAAGACTCAGATTTTCAATGATTTCGTCAACATTAATATCTTCACCTTTTCTTAAATAAACGCTTTTAGCAGAAGGAATTCCGTATTTTGATAAAACCGCTAAAGTGTCTTTTTTATTAAACGTTAAAGCGCTCTGGTAAAAATCACAACCTGTGTAGGTTTGTCCGATTGCATCCCAATACGCTTGCAAAATTCCGTTTTCACCGGGGGTTCCATGAATGATATTGAAACAGACATCAAATTTCAAAGTTTCTTTATTGTTTAAAGTAACCGAAAAATCTCCTTTTTGAATAGGAAATTTATTTTCATTTTCATCTAAAAAATACCATTCGTCTTTCAGAATGAACACTTTGTATACATTATAAAGATCTCTGTCTAAAGAATCATAGATTAATTGTCCGCTTTTCAGAGAAACTTTATATTCATCAGAATAGCCTCCCATCACTACGGCAACATGTTTTTTGCTCATATCGGTTTGTATCAATTAAGGCAAATTTAATGAAATAATATCACGCAGGAATTGAATTTCAGAAAAATTGAAAGCAAATGCTAATTCTGTTAAATAAAAAGTGCATTCAAAAATTATTAGTTATATTTGCCGTTATAATTCAAGTATTTTTAAGTATGCTTAAATCACTTTTCAATTGGAAAGTTTTAGTTAATTTGGCAGTGGCAATCGCACTTTTTGTGGGATTAGTATGGCTTACATTTCGCTGGCTGGAATATCATACCAATCATGGTCAGGAAATTCCTGTTCCTAACGTTGTGAATAAGTCTGTACATGATGCTGTCAAAATATTAGAAGACACAGGGCTCGACTACGAAGTAGACAGTGCTACATATAATCCAAAATACAGACCTTTTCAGGTTCTGCAGGTCTATCCTTCTCCGGGATCTCGTGTGAAAGACGGCCGAGCGATTACCTTAAAAGTAAATCCGAGAAGCTGGGCTCCTGTTGCAGTTCCGGATGTTCTTAATAAATATTCCGGATTGGCATTTCAAAGATTGGATCAGGTGGGTCTGAAAGTTGGCGATACCATCTTTGAACCGAGTATTCAGAAGGATGCTGTTTTAAGAGTTTTATTTAAAGGAACTATTATAAAACCGGGAACTAAAATACCAAGATTTTCTATCATTGATGTCGTAGTAGGTTCAGGGCCTATGAGAAATATTACGATTCCTAATTTGGTTGGATTAACGGTGAAGGATGCAAAAGCTTACATCGCAAGAAATCTTTTTGAGGTAGGAATTGTAGAGCATGAAGATGGAGGAAATGATGATTCAGATATTGTTTATTATCAAGATCCTGCTTCGGGAGATGTACGAGATCAGGGAATGCAGATCGATCTTTGGGCAAGTAAAAAAACTCCGGCAGAACTCCGTGACAGAATAGAACAGCTGAATTCTACATACAGAATGAAAATTGATACAACGCTGCCTCCGATAAGATATGAAGAAGTTCCTAATTTTGAAGATGCACCAGCGAATGATATTCCACCGCTACCAGTTACTCCAAGAAAGGAAACTCCAAAGCCCAGTGTAACATCAACCATAAAACCGACAACAGTTACCAAAACAACGGATACAAAGCCTAAAACGACTTCAGCTGCGAATGCTGATAAATCTACGCAGACGGCAACGCCTACAGCAGATAAGCCAAAAGCTAAGAAGATGATCATTAATTAAGTGATTACTTTATCATAAGATTCAGGCTTCAACTTTAAAATGTTGGAGCCTTTTACGTAAAAAATGAAGGATGACAGAAGATAACGAAGATTTTTTAGACGAAGAATTACTAGATCCCAACAATGTAGATATTGATGAGGAAAATAAAGGTCTCTATGAGCATGTAAACATCACCGTAGATGGTAAGCAGGAGCCTTTAAGAATCGATAAGTTTCTTTTGAATTTTCGTCAGAATTCTTCAAGAAATAAAATTTCGCAAACCTGCAGAGCCGGAAATGTTGTTGTCAACGGAATTCCTGTAAAACAAAATTACCGAGTGAAGCCGGGAGATCAGATTTCTCTACTCCTTGCTCATCCTCCTAGACTCAATGTAATTATTCCGCAGGATATTCCCATCAATATTGTGTATGAAGACGATGACTTGGTGGTGGTTGACAAAGATCCTGGAATGGTTGTGCATCCGGGATTCGGAAACTGGGATGGTACTTTAGTGAATGCTTTGGCTTTTCATTTTAATAAAAAAGGTGAAAAATCAGATTTGGATAGAGTAGGGCTTGTTCACAGAATTGATAAAGACACATCGGGTCTTTTAGTAATTGCCAAAAATGAGTATGCTTTAAGCTTTCTTGCAAAACAGTTTTTTGAAAGAAAAACAAAAAGATTGTACTGGGCATTTGTCTGGGGAAATGTAAAAGAAGATGAAGGCACCATAACGGGGCATATAGGAAGGCATCCTAAGAATAGAATGCAGATGTATACGTATGTAGACGGAAGCGCTGGTAAGCATGCCGTAACGCATTATAAAGTTTTAGAAAGATTTAAATACATGACTTGGGTAGAATGTAAACTGGAAACCGGAAGAACTCATCAGATTCGTGCACATTTTAAACATATCGGTCATACTCTTTTTAATGATGAAAGATATGAGGGGAATATCGCCCTTCGTGGAGTTAATCTCCCTAAGTATAAGCAGTTTGTGAAAAATGTTTTTGATATTCTGCCAAGACATGCACTTCATGCCCACACTTTGGGTTTTATACATCCCACGACCAAACAGGAATTGTATTTTGAGAGCCCAATGCCCCAAGATATGACGGATGCCGTAAAAAAATGGAGAAATTATTTAGAAAACTAAAAATATATTGAGAATTTTTTTATATTTGTTGAATTGAAATCAAGATTTGTTATGAGAAAACTATATGCTATCGTATGTTTAGCTCTTTTGTCTAATGCGTACAAAGCACAAGAATCATTACCATACTATCAGCAATATCTTTTGGATGGTGAGTTCCTGTTCAACCCTGCACAATATGGTAAAACGGACTATGTACAGCTTAATCTAAACTATCAACAACAATTTTCAAAATTTAGCGAGTCGCCAAACGTTCAGTCGGTGGGGATCAACGCGAATATTTTTGATCGAGTGGGAGCGGGTATTTCCGTTTTCAGAGATAGTAACGGTCCTATATCTGCAGGAGGTATTACAGCGGGAGCTTCTTATTTTATCCCTTTAAGTAGTGAAGGTGATAGAAAAGATCAGTTTTCTTTTGGTACAAGTGTTAATTTTTATAATATGAATTTCGATTATTCTAAAATTAATACTGAAGACGGTTATGATCCTTTATTACAAGGAAATGAAAGTAATATCTTTATGGCGTATGCAAACTTCGGTTTGGCAGCAACTTACAAAGGTTTATTCGGAGGTATTTCTGTAAACGATATTGCTCTTAGCAATGACGAATCTATTGTAAATAACTACGAACCATCGCCTATCAAATTCTTCTTAAACTTAGGATACGACTGGAAAATCGCAGATAACATTGCTATTACTCCTTCAGCTTTAATCAATTTGAATACCAATTCTACAAGAATGATGGATTTAAACTTGATGGCAACATTCTCAAACGACATCAACGCATTCTCTTTCGGGGTAAGCTACAGAGGTGTACAAAACAGATTTGATAACCAACAATTGAGTATTTCACCAGTTGTAAAAGTAAGATTCAACAAATTTATGGTGGGTGCTACTTACAACCTGGGAATGTCTGACATTCAGGAGTACGGTGGAAACAGCTTTATGCTGGGTCTGGGTTACAACTTTGATAACTTTATTAATAATAGAGGATTTAGATATTAATCTGATTTAATTTAAATAAATTTGGGCTCTGATTTTTTCAGAGCTTTTTTTATGATGTACATTCATATTCCTTTCTGCAAACAGAAATGCAGCTATTGCAATTTTCACTTTTCAACTTCTTTAAATTTTAAAGATGAAATGATTGCTGCGATGAAAAAAGAGATTTTTCTCCGTAAAGATGAACTCGAAAACAAAAATTTACAGTCACTTTACTTTGGCGGCGGCACACCATCTATCCTTTCCGGCGACGAAATCAAGTCTTTAATTGATGAGGTCTTGAAATATTTTAGTTTTAATACTGATATTGAAATTACTTTAGAGGCAAATCCGGATGATTTAGACAAAAATTTTTTAAAACAATTATCAAATTCTCCTGTAAATAGACTCTCTATTGGAACACAAAGTTTCTTTGAGCAAGATTTAAGACTCATGAACAGAGCTCATAATGCTTCCGAAGCAGAAGGTTCTATCAAAAGAGCACAAGATTTTGGCTTCGAAAATTTAAGTATTGATTTAATTTATGGCTCACCAACTTCAAGCTTAGAAATCTGGAAACAGAATTTAAACAAAACGATAGCTCTTGATATTCCTCATATTTCTTCTTATGCATTGACTGTCGAGCCAAAAACTGCTCTTGAAAGTTGGATTGCCAACGGAAAAGTTTCAAAACCGAAGGAAGAAGAACAGAACAGAGAGTTTTATTATATGATCGATTTTCTGAAAGATCATGGTTTTGAGCATTATGAAATTTCTAATTTTGCAAAAAAAGGCTTTCATTCTAAACACAATTCAGCTTATTGGAGGTATAAAGAATACTTAGGAATCGGTCCGTCTGCACATTCTTACAACGGATTCGATGTCAGAAGCTGGAATGTTGCCAATAATCAGCAGTATATTAAAAAATTAAACTCGAATCTTTTGGCTAAAGAAACAGAAATTCTTTCACAGAAAGATCAGTTTAATGAAATGATTATGATTGGCCTGAGAACAATTTGGGGCGTTGATCTCGAAAGTTTAAAGAATAAATTTAAAAATGATATTTTAGATCAGTTTCAAAAAGAAATTCAGCAGAAAATCGCTGATGGAGTTTTGATTAAAGAAAACAATCACCTCAAAATTTCTGAAAAACATTGGTTTATGGCAGATGGAATTGCTTCAGATTTATTTCAGGTTTAAAAAATGTAGAATCTAAAATCTAAAATCTAAAATCTTTAAGTATTTTTGCACTAAATTTCACTCCGTTTGAAAACTAAAAAACAGGACTATTCACACCTTTCCCCTAAACAGCCTATTGGTATCTTTGATAGTGGTGTAGGAGGTTTAACGGTGGCTAAAGAAATCAAAAGACTTCTTCCTCATGAAGATCTTATTTATTTTGGAGATACCAAACATCTGCCGTATGGTGAAAAATCCAAAGAAGCAATTATAGAATATTCTACCAAGATCACCAATTTTTTATTGGAGCAGAACTGTAAAGCGATTGTAATTGCCTGCAATACGGCAACAGCAAATGCTTTAAATGACGTGATGCAGTCTGTTGCCGGAAAAGTTCCTGTCGTTGACGTAATCAATCCCGTTGCTGAAAAAGTGGCGTATGAAATCCATAATAATGTAGGGGTAATTGCTACCAAAGCTACGGTGAATTCTGGTTTGTACAAGAAAAGCATCAGAAAGCATAATAAATTTATCAAAGTTGATGAGTTAGCAACTCCGTTATTAGTTCCTGCAATCGAGGAAGGTTTTAAAAATCATCCTATTACGCATTCTATCATTTATAATTATCTGAGCAATGCCAAATTAAAAAATATAGAAACCTTGATTTTGGGCTGTACGCATTATCCGTTGCTGATCGATGAGATTAAGCAATATTACGGAAACCGCGTTCGTGTGATAGATTCGCCCAATATTGTGGCAAATCATCTGAATATTATTTTAGATAAGTATCATCTGCTTAATACGAGTAATCCGAAACCCGCTTATAAGTTTTACCTTTCGGATATTACCAAAAACTTTGAAAAAATTTCAAAAAAGTTCTTTGGAAAAAGTATTGATTTGGAATTGAAGGTGTTGTAGAAAAAATTAACCCTTTCTATATTTACTGAATATATTTTAAACAAAAAAAATCAGGAATTAAAGTTCCTGATTGTCTGTTATTTCTAAATCTGTTTCTTCCTCCTGATTAGGTTCAAAAAAGCTGAAACTTATATTTCCGTATTTTCTGGTATCCATCAGATTGGGATGATCAAACTTCATTCTGCTTTGGTGCTCTACGATGAAAACTCCATTCGGTTTTAGATATTTATTATTCAAAACCAAAGAAATCAGTTCCATGTATTTTTTCTCCTCTGTCTCAAATGGTGCATCAGAGAAAACGATTTCGTAAGATTTTTTATTTCTGAATTTTTTCAGCCAGTCAAAAACATCGCCACGCTGCACACTTACATTGAGGCTAAATCCCAATTCTGAAGCAGTTGAATTTAAAAATGATGTATGTTTCGGATTTAGTTCCACAGAAGTTAAATCTTTGCAGCCCCTTGAAGCAAATTCAAAAGTGATAGAGCCGATTCCTGCAAAAAGATCAAGCACAGAACTCGCCTGCATGTCATATTTATTTTCGATGATGCTGAACAAAGCTTCTTTAGCAAAATCTGTGGTCGGTCTTACATCAAAGTTTTTCGGAGCTGCTATTTTTTTGGCTTTCCACTTGCCGGCAATGATTCTGTACATAGTTGAGTTGTTAAATGATTAGGTTTTGAAAAAGGAATTAAGTCCTGAAATCTGCAACCTAATTGAGAATGAAATTCTTATTCGGTATATTGTCAAAAACAATTCTCAGATTCTTCACAAACTTCTGAAGTTCTGAAATAAAAGTTTCGTTTTCTGTCGTTTCACCGTATACAAAAAAGTTGGTATCATTAATCCCGAAACCGATTTTGCTTAAAGTAAACATCACGAAATAAAGAAAATCTACTTCTGAGTTGACATCAAGATTATTGTATAAAATTACTTTTTTGTTGGCAATCGCAAAAAACTCACATTGATTATGATAAAGATTGATGTGAATTTCTTTATTGGTTTTATTGTGAATCGAGTTTAAAAACTTTTCACCTGAAAAATTAAACCTCACAGGAATCGAAAGATCTTTGATCTTCTTGTAAAAATCCTTCGGAAAAGTATAGTAAAACTGAACCTGAAATTTCTTATTCACCGAAAGCATTAATTCTTCGTTTTCCTTATCCACAGGAGCATTGAACGCAATCAGATCATATCCTGCATCGTGCTCTGCAAAACCTTCCGGCATCAAAGTGAAATGGTTGAGTGCAGAGATGACAGAGATTTCATCATATCTTTGCTTCAGCAAAACTTCTTCCAGTTTATCAGCAATAAAATTTGCAGAAGATTCTTCATTCACGAGATAAGACTTCTCTTCCAAAACATTTTTGTTCTTGGAAATCTGATAAATCAGCCCGTCTTTGGTAAAAAGTAAAGTAAGTAAATTCATATCAATTGCTGCAAATTTAGTGAAATTCTACCATTACCGCACCCGATTGATGATGAAGTATTTCTTTGTTGTAAAAATCCAGACCGGTTTGACTTTCAAGAACGTCCCAGACTAATTTCTGAAGCACGCCGTCGCCGATTCCGTGAATGATTTCTAATCTTTTTAAATGATTTTTTCGACAGAAATTAATTGTGTGAATCAATTTTTCTTTCTGCATAAACAATCTTTCGAAACTATCATATTCATTCGGGTTTTTAACCAGATTATGAAAGTGTAAGTCAAGAATCAATGGGGTTTTATCATGTTTTTTAGAAGTTACTTTTGTTGGCTCTGCTTTTTGAATCACTTTCATATTATCATAGATAGAAGCATTTTTAGGAACCAGTTTTTCTTTCGGATATTGATAAGTGAAACCATATTCGTCTTTGAAAACTATTATATTTCCATTTACAGAAGTGATCACTCCGCTCAAATCTTCATCTACCACCGAAACTTTATCGCCTATTATCATATATTTTAAATACTCATTGATACCAATTATATCACAAATTCCACAAACATTTTTAGTGTTATTAGTGAGAATCATGAGTGATCTTTTTATTTTAAAATTAAACTTTCGGTCCCAATTCAATTACTTCCAAATCTTTTATTTCTTCCCCATCAATCACGAACCGCATCATCGTTCTCGTTTTATGCCAACCTTGCTTTCCACAAGCTCCCGGATTTAAATGCAGCAGATTGTTCTTATTGTCATACATCGCTTTCAAAATGTGAGAATGCCCTGAAATAAATAATTTCGGTGCTTTCTCTGAAATTTCTTTGTTAGCCAAAGGGGTGTATTTCCCGGGATAACCACCGATGTGAATCATCAGAACTTCTACCTTATCACAGAAAAAACGGCTCACTTCAGTGAATTCAGAACGTATTTTTGCTCCGTCAATATTTCCGTAAACACCTTTTAGCGGTTTTATTTTTTCTAATTGTTCAATGATTTCAAAACTTCCAAAATCTCCGCAATGCCAAATTTCATCAGCTTGTTTTGCATAATCTAAAATTCTGTCATCAATATATGAATGGGAATCGGAGAGAAGGAGGATCTTGGTCATTGCTGAGTGAAAATATTTCTTTTAAAGTTCCAAATTTACTCAATAATCCCGAATTGATTAACTTTGAAAAAATTTAAAAATAATGAAGCATCAATTCTCTTTGCTCTTTCTTCTTTTATCTTTAATCTCATTCGGACAGGTTGAAGAAAAAAAGTTAGATGAACTTATTCAAAATACCTTAAAAACTTTCGACGTTCCCGGTATGTCTGTCGGAGTCATCAAAGACGGAAAAATTATATATTCTAAAGGTTTCGGAGTTCGTTCATTAGCGTCAAAGCAAGCAATGGATGATACGACTTTGGTAGGTATCGCTTCCAACTCAAAAGCATTTACTTGTGTTGCTCTGGCAATTTTAGCAGATGAAGGAAAACTAAACTGGGATGATAAAGTTTCAAAACACATTCCTGAATTTCAGATGAATGATGCTTATGTTTCTCAAAATGTAACCATCAAAGATTTGGTAACGCATAGAGCAGGATTAGGTTTGGGACAAGGCGATTTGATGTTTTTTCCTGAAGGCGGAAGTTTGACGGTGAATGATATTGTTCATAATGTAAGATATTTAAAACCCGAAAATCCCTTCAGAACAACTTTAGACTATAATAATGTAATGTTCATCGTTGCAGGAGAAGTTATTCATAGAGTTTCCGGTTTGACATGGGCAGAATTTATTGAGCAGAGAATTATGAAACCTGTCGGGATGACCTCAAGTTTTGGAAGTTACAACAGAGCAAAAGCTACTGCCAATAAAATAGATGCTCACGCTCCTGCAGACGGAAAAGTAATTGCCGTTCCTCACGATTGGAATGAAACAGCCAATGCTGCGGGCGGAATTATGAGCAACATCAAAGACATGACGACTTGGGCAGATTTTCTTCTGAACGGATTTACAACGAAAGACGGTAAAAAACTGGTCTCAGACAAACAGATTCAGCAGCTTTGGAATGTACAGATTGCAAGTCCGGTTGCGATGAAGAATCCTTACGATACAGGTTTTTACGGTTACGGATTAGGTTGGTTTTTGAGTGATGTGAAAGGTCATAAGCAAGTTCAGCATACAGGAGGTTTGATCGGAACGGTGACTCAGTTTACCTTGATTCCGGATATGAAATTAGGAATTGTAGTTCTAACCAATCAACAGTCTGGTGCAGCTTTCAACACGATTACGAATACTTTGAAAGATTCTTATTTAGGAGTTGCCGATAGAAACTGGCTGAAAACCTACGGCGACAGAATGTCAAAAGCTAACGCTGAATATGAAAAACAGAAAAAAGATGCATTTGCAAAGTCAGAAATCTTTAAAAAAGATAAAAATCTTCAGCCTAAAGCTGAACAGTTTGTTGGGAAATACAATGATGTCTGGTTTGGTGATGTAGAAATTACTCAGCAAGGAAACTCGTACAGAATTTCTTGTAAAAACTCTCCAAGGTTAAAAGGCGAGTTGTTGCCATATTCAAACAATTCTTTCATCATCAAATGGGATGACAGAAGCTACGATGCAGATGCTTACATTACTTTCAGCTATGACGAAAACGGAAAAGCAGAATCTGCAAAGATGAAAGCAATTTCAGATATTACAGATTTCAGTTTTGATTTTGATGATTTGGATCTAAAGAGAAAATAGATTTTTTGACCATGTAGATTCTATAAGATCATGTCAAATTTAATATGCTTAAAAAAATAAAATACTTCCTGATCTCTGTAATAATCTTAGTTTTTGTTACATGTTGTCACAAAAATAACTCCCTCTGGTTTTTGGACTGATTTTTACAAAAACTTTATTGTTTCAAAAAGTAGTGACCATGGTCCGTGGGGTGGAAAAACCACAGTTTCTTGGGAAAATGTAACTGCTAATACTTTTTCCGATTATGAAATGCTTCAATTTGCGAACAAAAATGATTGGAAATTTGTTGACAGCATTTCATTTTCAAATTATTTAAATGACGATAAATTATCTAAACTTAATGTGAATGATTACTCATTAGATATTCTTAAAAAAAATGTCTTACCGAAATTAAAATTGGATGATACAAAAATATTTATTTTTAAAACCAATTGGCTTAACGTTGAACCTGGTAATTCTAGAGAGACTTTTCAAAACGGCTATGTAATATTAAATTCTAACGGTACAGAAATGAAAATGTATCATTTTTGGGGTGAGTAACTATAATCCCCATCTGAAATTCTTTTAAATTTTGTCTCTCATGAGTAAATTTAAAAAAAAATTATAATTGAATCTTATTTGGTTCATAATAAAACAAAAACTTTTTGTTCGCACCGTCAAATTCTGACCAAGATTTACAATCAATTTCAAAACCTGCGACTCCGCAAGTTGAAAAATGAAAAATGTGATCGGTAATGTAATTGGCAAAATTTGAAATACCATTATTGTGGGAAAATAAGGCTACTGAATTTACCTGATCATCCAGATTATAAATAACGGAAGTGAAATTATTTTCAGAAGGATTGTATAGCTTATCGTTGGTCGTTACATCTAATCGATAAGTCTGGTTGAAAATTTTACACGTATTTAAAGCTCTCACAGCAGGACTGGAAACGAATTGATCGATCAAGATATTTTGATTTTTGAGAAACTTAGACATTTTGAGTGCGTCTTGTAAACCTTTGTCTGCCAACGGTCTGTCAAAATCTTCCATTTCTTCCGGCCAATCGCTTTTGGCATGTCTTACTAAGATGAGTTTCTTCATAGTGATGAGTTTGGAATATTAAAATTATAAAAAAAATAGTGGAATGTAACATCATTTTATAAAAAAAACTGCGTTATGAATAAAATCATTAAAATTTCTTAAATTTGCAGACTTATGGGACAAATCCTTGCGATAGACTACGGAAAAGCGCGTTGCGGCATTGCAGTGACTGATGATATGAGGATTATTGCAAGCGGACTACCAACTGTAGAGACTAGATTTTTGATGGAATTTTTGAAGAAATATTTCAAAGAAAACAAAGTTGATGAGATTGTAGTGGGTCTTCCGGTCGATTTGCGGGGAAATATTTCTGAAGTGGAAGCAGATATTCTGAAATTTATAGATATTTTTCAAAAAGAATTTCCAGATATTCAGGTTCATCGTTTGGATGAGAGATTTACGTCAAAAATGGCTTCGTTTTTTATCTCCCAAAGCGGGAAAAGTAAAAAACAGAGACAGGAGAAAGGATTAATAGATAAAGTGAGTGCAACCATCATATTGCAGAATTTTTTAGAACAAAGAACAAGATGATTTTACCAATTAGAGCCTTTGGAGATCCTGTTTTGAGAAAAGTAGGAAAAGAGATAGATCAAGATTATCCTGGTTTGCAGGATCTCATAGACAATATGTTTGAGACCATGTACAGTGCCAATGGCATTGGTCTGGCTGCACCACAGATTGGTTTAGATATTCGTTTGTTTATTGTAGATGTAAGTCCTTTGGCGGAAGATGAAGACTATGAAGATATAGCCGAAGAGCTGAAAGATTTCAAAAAAGTATTCATCAATGCTCAGATCCTTGAAGAATCGGGTGAAGAATGGAAGTTTAATGAAGGCTGCCTGTCGATTCCTGATGTGAGAGAAGATGTGAAAAGAAAAAGTACAATCGTTATAGAATATTATGACGAAAATTTTGTGAAGCATACAGAAACTTTTTCCGATATTAGAGCCCGCGTAATTCAGCATGAATACGATCATATTGAAGGTACGCTGTTTACCGATCATTTAAGTTCATTAAAGAAAAAACTGGTAAAAGGTAAATTGGTTAAAATATCTCAGGGTGATGTAGCGATCAACTACAAAATGAGGTTTCCAAAGTAATTAAAAAGAAAAATAATAAATAATAAAACGCAGTTTGCCTTAAACAAATTGCTGAAAAATTAAAAAAAATAAGATTATGCTGTTAGAAAAAATAATTTCGATTTCTGGTAAACCAGGTCTTTACAAATTAGTTTCGCAATTGAAAAACGGATTTATTATTGAAGACGTTACAACAAAAAAGAAAGTAAGCATCGGTAATTCGAGTCAGGTGAGCTTGTTAGATAATATCGCAATGTTTACATTCGACAAAGAAGTTCCATTGTTTGAAGTTTTTGAAAATATTGCAAAAAACTACGAGTACAAAGAAACCATTTCTCACAAATCTACTGAAGATGAGCTGAAAGAGTTTATGAGCGCTTCACTTCCAAATTATGATACAGAAAGAGTATATTTTTCTGATATTAAAAAATTGGCTCAGTGGTACAATATTCTTCACAAAGCAGGATATATTACTCCGGAAAGCTTCGTAAAAGCTGAGCCTGAAACTGTAGAAGGTGAAAGTGCTGAAGGTGATATCACTGCAGATAAAGCAGCTCCGAAAAAAGCAGCTCCAAAAGCAGATAAGCCTGCAACTCCGAAAGTGAAAGCTAGTACAGGAGCAAAAGCAGCTACTAAAAGTACACACAGAAAAATGGGATAATTAATTTATCTTAAATGTAAACAAAACCTTATCAGCAATGATGAGGTTTTTTATTTTAAGGCAAATAAAAATGACTGCGAAAAATGGAACGTTAAGAAAATTAGAAGTTAATCCGTCAACAATTCCGCTGTTTGAAGTACGACACTAATTTTGAACTTGCGCAAGTTTTGGGAATTTAGGATTTACTTTAATTTTTAGCGGAAGTTCCCAAGTCTTGAACTTTTGTTTCAAAACTGAAGAACTAATAAAGATTTACTTAGATTTGTACTACTTTTTAATTCTCAATTTATGAATACCAGGACAGGAAAAACTCGAAGCTTTCGGCAGACTTTTGGATATTATGGATGACCTTCGTGAAAAATGTCCGTGGGATCAGAAACAGACGCTCCAGACACTTCGTCATCTGACGTTGGAAGAAACATATGAACTTTCTGATGCCATTTTGCAGGAAGATTTAACCGAAATTAAAAAAGAATTGGGGGATGTGCTTTTGCATCTGGTTTTTTATGCTAAAATAGGTTCAGAAAAAGAAAGTTTTGATATTGCAGATGTCATCAATTCATTAAATGAAAAACTGATCTTCCGTCATCCTCATATTTATGGTGATGTAGAAGTAAAAGATGAAGAAGAAGTAAAACAGAATTGGGAAAAATTGAAACTGAAAGAAGGTAATAAATCGATTTTGGGCGGAGTTCCGAAAGGTTTGCCAAGTATGGTAAAAGCGTATAGAATTCAGGATAAAGTGAAAGGAATTGGCTTTGAATTTCACGATGCCGAAGATGCCTGGAAAAAAGTAGATGAAGAAATTCAGGAATTTCATGATGAAACAGATGTTGATAAAAAAGAACTTGAATTGGGTGACGTGTTTTTCTCATTAATCAATTACGCCAGAATTTCAGGCTTAAATCCGGATTCTGCTTTAGAAAAAACAAATCTGAAATTCATCTCAAGATTCCAGAAAATGGAAAATTTAGCTCTGGAAAGAAATCTCAAATTAGAAAATATGACATTGGAAGAGATGGATGAGCTTTGGGATGAAGTAAAACTTTTAAATAAAAATAATATATGAAAATGAATATCCTTTCCTCAATCTGTTCGCTTCTTTTCATAGGTTGCAATCCAAAAACTGAAAATATACAGGCTAAGGAAGATACCTTAAAAACAGCGTTTTCTCTGCCCAAAAAACTGAAAGAAGTTTCCGGAATTGCTCTTTCTCAGGATCAGAAAACCATTTGGGCAATCGAAGATGCAGGGAATAAAAATGTAGTTTACGGACTCAACCGACAAGGCGAATTAGTTACAGATGTCTTAATAGAAAATGCTGAAAACAACGATTGGGAAGATATTACAAAAGATGCAGACGGAAATATTTACGTAGGAGATTTCGGGAATAACGATAATGACAGGCAGAATCTTTCGATATTAAAATTAGATTTAAAAAGCGATTCTCAGAAATCTGCAAGTGTCATTCAGACGACAAAATTTCATTATGAAGGACAGACAGAATTTCCACCAAAAAAATCAAATCTGTTGTATGATTGTGAAGCTTTTGTAGAAAAAGGCGGCAATTTTTATCTGTTCACCAAAAACAGAAGCAAAGGTTTTGACGGAACGTTTTTGGTTTTTCAAATTCCTAATCAGGCTGGAGATTTTGAAGCAAAATTAGTAGGAAAATTAAAGTTGGAAGGCAGCTATGATGATGCGGCGATTACTTCGGCTTCTATCAATTCTAAAAATCAGATTGTTTTATTGACGCACAAAAATGTTCATGTGCTTTCGGGATTTACTGCAAATGATTTTAATTCTTCACAGATTCAGAAAATATTTTTAAATCACAATTCGCAAAAAGAAGCTGTGGTTTTTGTTGATGATAAAACGTTATTGATTGCCGATGAAAAGGATAAAAGTGAAGGCGGAAATGTGTATGAGTTTACATTATAAACTTTTTTAATTTATTTAAAATTATCTTTGCACATAATTGACAATCTTATGCAAAAATATTTTTATCTGTTACTTGTTTTTTGTCTAATTTCTTGCGGTGGAAATGATGACGTGTTCGAAAATCAATCTAATACTTCTGTAGAACTGGAACCGAAAAGGATTCTTAGTTTTTACGCTGAATTGCCTACAGTGGGAATGTTAAATCCTTCTTATTATCATGAGTTAACTTATGAAAACGGAATGTTGAAGAAAATGACTGGCAAATTGGTGAAGCAACTTAATGGACAGCAAATGTTTTTCACCAATGTGTATTCTTTATTGTATTATTCAGCGAATATGGTGACTATTGAACATGTAGAAAGCAATGGTTATGTGACAAAAGTTATTCATACTTTGGAAAATAATAGATTAAAAAAATCCGAAACGTACAGCCAGTTTAATGAACTCATCATGGTTAAGAATTTTTCTTATGAGACAGATAAAATTCTTGTTCATTCTAAAATATATTCATGGGATACTTATGAAACATATTTTTTTAATGCCAGCAATAATCTTACTAAAAGTGAAAAATTAGAAAAGTCAAGTAATATAAGTACAAAACTAACTACAACTTATTATTCTAATTATGATACTGCAAAAAATCCATACAAAAAATTGTATCTCATGAATGATAATTTCTTCATAAAAAGTCTTTCAGCAAATAATTATAGAAAAATTACATATACCATTCAGTACCTGGAAAATCCGCCATCAACTCCCGGTTCAGGCAATAGTGAATGGACTTATCAGTACGATTCTAACGGACAGGTGCTTATGTATCATGAATAAAAAAGAGGGAAATCAATTCGAAGATTTTCCTTTTTTTCATATTAATTTTTTGGCAACTTTTGAAATGTGTTGTGAAAAATCTTAAAAACTCAATCCCACACCACCGGAAATTCTGCCGCCATCTTCGCCGGTAAAATAATCTACTCTCGCAGAGAACATTTCTAAGATGTTCATCCAGAATCCTCCACCAACACCTTGATGCCATTTGTCAGATTGTTCACCATCCATCCAAACTCTTCCTAAATCGTAACCGACTAAAATTCCCATATTAGCAGGTACAATTCTATTTTTTACACGTCCAAAATCCCAACGAATCTCTGAGTTGTTCACAACATACGATTTTCCTGCAAATCTTTCATTTCTGTAAGCGCGCATTCCGTTTTTTCCTCCGATGGCTGCAGCTTGGTAGAACTCAAAATTATTATTGTTGATCATCATTACATTGCTTGAGTTGGCAAATACAAATTTTCCTCGCTTGTCAATTCTGTGAAAAAGATTTAAGGTTCCTTTGAAGCTTGCGAAATTTTGGTTGAATTCTGAAATGTTTGCTTTCCAACCTGCATTTAATTCTAACTCTAAACCTAAAGTAGGGAAGGCTTTATTATCTAAATTTTTAAAACTTAAGGTGTAATTGGCTCCTGCAAACTGCTGTCCGTTAAAAACTTCCGGATTTACATCGGGAGAAACAGCAATGAAACGGTCGTCATTATACTGTACTTTCGAATGCTCAAAATTCAGTTGGAACTGATGTTTGAAATTCAGCCAGCTTGTTTTTGAAATGGATGGCGCCAGTTTAAACTGAGAAATTCGCACTCTGTTGTAATCTCTTTCGTCTTCATCCACATTATTTACACTTTCGTTTCCTAAACCAAAAAATGTTCTTGAAAAAAACGGAGTCGTGAAAGTCGCATCAATTTCGGCATCCCATCCCGCAATGGCTTTTTTGAAAATTCCTTTGTAGCCTACATTAAATCCACCTGTTGAGGTGTAATAATTGGCGCTGAACATGTGCTTTTGGGTAAATGGATCTCTTATAAAATTATTAACGGTATAATTCGCTACAAAACCTAAAATCACTCCATCATCAGGATTAAAATTGGCATTGGGATACCCTGCAAAGAAATTGTATTTCGGGTGTTTCCAATTGTAGGTGTTGACATTGTAATCATTGGTAATATGCTTGCTTGCCGATCTTTCATTGTAGGTGTTTTTTTGAGATTTAAAATCATAAATCTTCACCTTTTTACCGTTTTCTACATTATAGATATCATGATTGTAACCTCCGATCAGACGGATATTTATTTTTGATTTCCCTTCTCCTGAAACTTCATAGATGTCATCGTCTTCCAAACCATAGATCCAAAGTTCTTTGGTTTTGGTTTCGTCATATTTTTTTACAAAAACCAGTTCTTCACCGTTTTTCTTGAATTGATATTGCTTTACTTCTACATAATTATCAACTTTAGTAATAACAAATTTATCTTTATTAATCGTTCCTGCCAATGGAACTTTTTCCTGTAAAACATCAAAATATCGGGTTGCAAAATCTTTTAGTTTTGTTTTTCTTGTTTTTAATTTCTGCTGAATATCTGTAATGGTATTATCCTGAACTTCTTTGGGTAAATTATCAAAAGCACGGTCAATATCTGCATCTGTTAAATTTTGCTGAATATAATTTGCCTGATTAATCCAATCTTCCTGATTGGCATTTTTTAGTATAATTACGTCTAGCGGATACGGTTCCATATTCATCCAACGCACACTTTTAATATCATCGTTGAATGATTTCATATGACGGATTGCCGGAATGTTCATCAGAACTTTAAAAGCTGTTCCGTCGTACCTGCTGAATGCCTGATCGTGATCTCTCGGGATCGGTTTGTAGATGATTTTTTCTCCGTCCTGATATTCTGCCCATTTCCATTGATCTTCGTGTCTGTCCCAATCTCCAATGAGCATATCAAAAATTCTAGCCCGAAGATATGACTCCTGATCTACAGAATATTGATGGTCTTTTCTGAGGTTTTTCAAAACATCATCAGTTGATAAAATATCTTTTGCATTGTCAAGTGATGCCAAAGTTTTAGGATCTGATGAAAAACGCTCTTCAATCATGTACAATTCATCGCCATAATTTTTATTAAATTCACCTAATCCTTTTTGTTTGGGAATAAAATACAATTGGGGATTGCTGTGGAAAAGCCCTATTTTATCAGCCATATTATTAACTGAAAATCCAGTGAACGGATGGCTTGTCGTGTAAAAATCCATTAAAAACCTATCCGGAAAGGTGTTTTCCAGTTCATTTCCGAAAGTATTTTTCTTGAATGCCATATTGTTAAGAAATCGTGTGGCACTTTTCTTCAGACTTCGCATTACAAATTCCTGCCCGTCATTCGCTTTGATCCGCAAGCTGTTCGATTGATTTCCGCCGCCTTCTCTGAAAGGGGTGAATCCACCATTTAAAATAGAAATATTTGCAGTTTTAGCTTCTACAGGAATTGCATAGTATTCTCTGTAATGATTTCCCCAAAGCCATGAATAAAACTTACCCGCTTTTGCCTGTCTTTCGGTATAAACTGTAGCTTTTACTGTTGACGGAAAAGTTTCAGAAAAGTTATTTTCAAACTTTTTTGGTTTTTCAATCACCGAAATTTGCGTAAGCTTTTCAAGTTTATTGTTCCTGGTAGAGAAAAATTCTACATCTGAACTTAAATCTTTTCTTAGATTTAAAATCCCGAAACCGCTTCCGCCATAAGAGAAGTCTGTTTTTTCAAAAATGGTTGAAGGTTCAGTTTTTGATGCAGCACCGCTTACAATTTGTCTGATATTTCTGTTGGCGTGATATTGCAGATTATGATCGTGACCGGAAACAAGAATTACATTTTCTTTATCCTGAATAATGCTTTTTATTCTGCCGGCAAATTCTGTGTAATGGTTGTTGCTAAGATCTTCCATGCTTACTCCGGATGTAGTTCGCAAGATATTGACTAAGCTTGCAATCCCCGGAAGTGGAATTTTACCTCCAAAAAGAAAAAGATGCGATCTTGCAGAGGTAAAACCTGCATGCGTTCCGGAGCTAATCACAGGATGGTGCAACGCTACAATAATTCTTTTGTCTTGATTTTTCAGGATTAAATCTTTAAACTCTGCATAAAAATCTTCTTTGGTTTTGATGTTACAGCCTTTGTTGATTCCCGGATGTTTATCCCAATTGATTAAAGCCCATTCAGAATCTATAACAATAAGTTTAATATCTTTGGTAAGATTAATATCATCAATCGGACAGGAGTTTTTGGGCAGAAATGCTTTTTTATCATTCAGATAAGATTTTACAAATTCTTCCTGTGCCTTCAATCCTTCCAAACCGTGATACCAGTCATGATTTCCGGGAATAATCAATGTTTTTCCTTTGAAGTTTTTGGTGATTGCCAACTGATTTTCCAGCTTTTCTTTGGCTAAAGGATAATCTTTGTCACTTTCTCCGGGCATACCAAGAGGATAAATGTTGTCTCCCAAAAACACAAGCAAGGAGTTTTTATCTGCGGAATCCAGTTTATTTTTAATGAAATTTAAAGTCTGCTGTGCTTGAGGTTCATCTGCGTTTCCGGCATCACCAACCAGAAATATTTTAAAATCATTTTCATTTTTTATATCAGAATTTTGTGTTTCATGTAAGTTTTTTCCTTTTTGTACGTTATAGGTTGCACACGAAAATAGAAATCCCGAAAGCAATAAAGTTCTTGCCGTTACGGAGCATATTTTTAGAAAACATTTTGAGGATAAATTCATACATTTACATTAAGAAAAATTCAGCAATGACCATTTTAGAACGCGCTAAAAATCATGTAGAAAACTTATTCAAAGATAAGTTATCTTCTGTATATTTTTATCATAATTTTATTCATACCACTTTTGCAGTTCAGAAAGCAGAGGAAATTATGAATCATACCAATGTTTCTGATGAAGAGCGTGAGAGAGTTCTACTTGCACTGTGGTTTCATGATGTAGGTTTTACAGACTGCAAAGCCGAAGGTCATGAAGATAGAGGGGTAGTTCTAATGAAAGAATTTCTTGCATCCGAAAATGTTTCTGATCAATATATTAAAGATGTTTCTCAACTGATTCTTTCTACGGAAAAATATTACAAGCCTCAAAACCTTTTGGAAGAAATAATGAAAGATGCGGATTTTAGTCATTTTTCGAGTCCGTTTTACAATGACACTGCAGAAGCTTTACGAAAAGAGTGGGAACTTACCGGTGGGATGTGTTTTTCAAATGAAGAATGGCATAAAATGAATGTAGATTTTCTGAAAAACAAGCACCGTTATTTTACAGAATATGCTCAGAAAAATTGGGAACCTTTGAAGATGAAAAACATAAAAAAACTGGAAAAAAGTTTCGATAAAGAAGAAAAACCTAAAAAAGAAAATTCTGATTCCAAAAAAGATAAAGACTCAAAATCTGACAGAAGCGTAGACACACTTTTTCGGGTTACATTGAACAATCATACAAGATTAAGTGATATTGCAGACAGCAAAGCAAATATTTTATTGTCTGTGAATGCAATCATCATTTCAGTTTGTCTTTCTGTTTTGGTTCCTAAATTAGATACACCGAAAAATGCCCATTTGATTATTCCGACATTTTTTCTGTTGATTTCGAGTGTTTTAACGATTATTTTTGCCATTCTTTCTACAAAACCGAATGTCACCAAAACAACGTTTACCGATAAGGATATCGCAGATCGAAAAGTTAACCTTCTGTTCTTCGGAAATTTTCATAAGATGGAATTTGGCAAGTACCTCAGTGCGATGCATGATTTGATCAAGGACAGAGATTATATTTATGATTCTATGGTAAAAGATCTTTACTTCCTGGGGAAAGTTTTAGACAGAAAATACAAGCTTCTGTCGATTACCTACAAAATTTTCATGGCAGGAATTATTATTTCTGTGCTTTCTTTTGCTTATGCTTTTCTTAGATTGTGATTGTAGAATCTAAACAAAAGAAACTCTCAAAGCCAATAATCCCGTAATTCCCTGCAGATCTTCAACTCTTAGAAATTCAACATCAGCTTTCAGTACATTTTGCTTTTGAAGTCGGTTGATGTATTGTAAATATTCGCGTTGATTTTCCATCCCGAAATAAACGATGGTGATTTTTCCGGGGCAGGTAATTCTTTCTGTAGAATCTTTGATGTGGGCTTTCTCCAGCCTTTTTTTGATGATTTCAAAATTTGAATTAAAAGCTCCGTCTACGTCAAAACGTTTTTCATCCATTCGGAAACGAATGTCTATTTTTTCGTTATAAACAAAAATCAATGAAGCAATATCAAGCGAAATCGGAAGATCTTTTTTAAACAAATGAAATTCCTGTTCCATCGTGCAAATGGTTTCCAGCTGCCAATATCTCAACTCGTGAACAACTTTTGCAGAGTACGGTAATTCCGGAGCGATGTTGTGACCGATGTAAAGATTGTGCTCTACGCCATCAGATTTAAACCTTTCAAAATAATGCGGAAAAATCTCCTGAGCAATGACCTGTTTTTGGTCTAGAATATCTGCCAGTTTGCGATTGAGAAGCGTAATAGAATCGTCTAAATTTTTCCTGTTGGCATAAAAAAGATCATTTTGAGTAAAAACCTGACTGAAATATTTTTTGATTTTATCTTTAATAATTTCATCACTTTTTATTTCAAGCTGACCTTGCAGAAAAGGATGAATCTCTTCACGCAAAAGTCTTTGAAAACGCTGTTCTGTATCTGCTTTTATTTCGTTATTCAATTCGTTTTCAAAAATATCCAAAGCTAAAGAATACTTTTCTGCATCTGAAGAACTCAGTAACGACATGACTTCCTGAAGTCCGTCCATTTGCTGGTTAATATCTTCAAGCATCAGTTTGAAACGTTTGTCTGATGACGAACGAATATCTGAAAAGCTGAACAAAGGAGTGAGATTTTTAAACGAAATCTCTTTTAAAGTATATATTTTTTTCGATAAATAAGCATTAAAATAACGTTCAGCTTCATTTCTGAACTTCCAGATAACGCTGTCGTGAATCGTGGTGTATTCGCGCTGAATAATGGCTTCAATCTGATTGTTTCTTTCGTAAGAAAATCTACTGAGAGAGAAAATGATCATGTCTGCAACGAACTCCAGTTTTTTAAGTTTCAACCCATTCAAACTATTGGCTATCGGTGAAGTAAACTCCATCATCGCAAGAAGTTCGTTGTCTTTCATAATCGGAATGACCATGAAGCTGTTGATGTTGTGATCTTTTAAAATGCTGAAAGACGGAAGTTTTTTGATCTCCTCATCAAGTTTATCTACATTGGAAACGACAACAGGTTTTGAGTTGTAACTGATGTTCTCAAAAGCAGTTTTTCGTACTTCCTCGTCGAAAGTATTGATCCAGAAATCAAGAAGATAATTGGTGAAAATACTCTCATAAATAGGAAGTTTTTCAAGCCTTTTATTTTTAGTATTAAAAAGCATTAAACCGAAATTAAGGTCGGCAACGTCGAAGTAGGACTTGAAAATTTCTTTCAGGTTTTCGTCGGGAGTAGGATTTTCAAGATCTATTTTAATCATACTCGATTTCAGATCAGACAATGCAACTTCGGACGTACAGTCGACCAGTGAAATTATGCTGAATCCGTTTAAAATCCAAGATTCTGATGGGAAATATTTTTTCCAAAGCGGTAAATCGTCTAAATTTTCCAGAAGCATATCCAGAACTTCATCAGACGGTATTTTTGTGCCTTCTGCGGGATAAACGTCACTGAAATCTGAATTGACTGTAATTTTATAATGCTTCATGATCCCCTGTTTGTCGGGAATGTCGTAATAGAACGGTATGGTAAGTTTAACTTCTTTTTTCAGGTAAGTCTGCAAAATCAGGCAACAGCAGAACACATAATATTCGTCGTCGCTGATGTCCCGGAATTCAATTTCGAAATTTTTTCCGGCATCATTTAAAATACTTTGAAACCTTTCGGTATAATTGAAGGTAAGATTGGTCAACGGAACTCCTGCAGCTTTTATTTCATTTCTCGTCAATCCGGTAGGGAATAGATCTGCCAAAAGTAGTCTGATGAGATCTTTATGTTTTTCAAACACCAAAAGATCCTGAAAACCATCTCGTAATTCTTTAAAATTCTTGGTTTTTTCAATCAGAGATTCTGCATAGTTTGCACGGTATTCTAAACGGTCATTGTAGCGAATATGCTCCAGCACATCCAAATATTTTCTGAACGATATAAAAACCTGAAACGGACTTTCTTTCTTGTAAAAATTCGACAAAATCTGAAAAAAATTGTGGAGGTAAAGGTATGAAAACGGTAAGTTATTTTAGGTGTTTGGCAGATGGAAATTTTGGTGAATTATTTTTAGGTCAGACTTCAAAAATAAATATCTTTATAAAATGAAATCGTAAACATTCGTGCGGCAGCGGGAAATACGTCGTAAAATTATTTATCTATATTAACTTTTTTATTAATTTTCCCTTTAGCATCATAATAGAACCATACTCCTATTTCTTTATTTTTCTTATAATTACCTTTTACTTTTATTTGACCGTTTATATAGTATTCATAATATTTTCCACATTTTTGTTCTTCTATTTCGCCTTCATCATCTACATCACCACAAATAAAATATCTTCTCTTTACCTTTTTTACATTATAATCATAAAATTCAAGCTCCTCTAAACAGTTACGATAATTGTTACAATAAAGTACTCTTTTTATAATATTATCGTTAAAATCTCTAAAGTCTAGATACACTAATTTATTATTTTCATAGTATCTGTACTCCATACCATCATAGGATTTATATTTTCCCCATCCTGTAAAATCATTACCTGTTTTTTTTTCCACAACTCTAAAAAGATCATTATTAGCATTATAATATAATGATAACAGGTTGTTCTCAATTGTATCCTTTTTCTGACTAAAGAAAAACATGGGATAAAAAGTCATTATTAGTAAAAATCTCATATTCATTGTTTATCTAAATTAACTTATCCCATTGTCACTGTGTACTTGTTCCGTGTGGTCCTATTATTAAATCAAATATTATATTTTATAAAGATAAAAAATATGTTTAATCTTTTTTTCAGGGAGGGCAGTTGTTAAGGAATGAAATTATTAAAGAAGAAGATAGTAGAAATTAAAGAGAATTCTAAAACAAAAACCTTTCAAAATAAATTGAAAGGCTGAGTATATTTTTTAGAGTTGATTTTTACAATCCGAATTGCTTCGCAAACAGATCAGGGAAAACTCCAAGTACAACTAAAGAAGCAATGATCACTACTGCCACAACATTGTAAGTAATCGTTACTTTTTCTGCAGTTTTGAAAGTGCTTTCTTTAAAGAAGAACATCGCAATAATTAATCTTAAATAATAAGCAATAGAAATTGCCGAACCTAGAACTGCTACAATGACTAAGAAAGTATTGTCATCTTTTGTCAATGCCTGAGCAAACAATGAGAATTTACCCATAAAACCTGCCGTCAAAGGAATTCCCGCCATTGATAATAAAGAGATGGTTGCTACAACAGCCAATAACGGTTCTGTTTTTGCCAATCCTTTGAAAGCTCCGAAAGAGGTTTCTCTTTTTATTTTTTCTACCCATATCAGACACATAAAAACTCCAACCGTAGAAAGTGAGTAAGCGAATAAGTAAAATGCTAATGTATACGTAGAAAGGGCGTTCATTCCGAAGAAAACCAAACCGATATATCCTGCGTGAGAAACTGATGAGTACGCCAACATTCTTTTTGCATTGGTTTGAGCCAGTCCCATTACATTCGCAAGAACCAAAGTGATGATCAGGAATACTCCAAGAATATTGATCCATTCAGCAGTTACGCCAGAGAATCCGATGGTCATTAATCTGAACAGTGCAAAGAAACCGGAGATTTTCACTACACTCGCCATGAACGCCGTAATCAGTGAAGGCGAACCTGCATAAACATCAGGACTCCACATATGAAACGGTGCCAAAGCAACTTTGAATGACATTGCACAAAGCATTAAAATAACTCCTAAAATCAACATGATGTTTTTAGGGTTGGTTTCCGTAAATTCCTGAATTTTATATAAATCAAAAGTTCCTGTACTTCCATAGATAAATGCGATACCAAACAACAAGAAACCTGTTGCAAATGCACCCATCAGGAAGTATTTAATAGAAGCTTCGTTTGATCTTAAATCTGTTTTGTTCGCTCCTGCCATTACGTACAACGGAATAGAAAGAATCTCAATACCTAAGAATAAAGTCACTAAGTTTTGGAAACCGAAAAGGATAATCCCGCCACAAAGAGCAAAAAGCATCAAAGCATACAATTCTGACTGATGACTTCTGTGATTGCTAAACGCAAAACCTCCCAGGAAGAACAGCAGCAAAGTTGTTACTATAGATATTTTTGTGAATAAAGCGGTATTAAGACTGTATTCATACATGTGTCTGTACTGCGCAAAAAATGAAGCTTCAGGTAAGAAACTCACATACAAGGCAATGATTAATCCAAAAACACCAATGTATCTTGCGAGTTTTCCTTGCTCAAAAACTCCTGAAAATAACGCAGCAACTGCAGTTAGGAAAACAATAATTAAAACACTCATAATTTATATTTGAGATTGGAGATCGAAAGGTTTAAAGGTAAAGTTGTTTGTTTAAGTTTAAAGTTGTCAGAATACAGTCTTTAAAATCTTAATCTATTATCTTTTCTCTTTAATCTATACGCTCTCTGAATAATTCTTAATCTTTTACTATTTAAATTTTAGTTAATCATTGAAGTGTAAATAAACTTCAGTGAACTACTTACCATATCAATGACCGGCTGAGGAAAAACTCCTAATACAATGACAAATACTGCAATACTAGCCAATACCGAAAATTCTACTGCCGATAAATCTTTTGCTGTGCTTAAGACTGCTTCGTCTCCCTGTCCGAACATTGCTTTTCCGTAGAATCTTAAAAGATAAACTGCGCAAAGAATAACGGTAAGACCTGCAATTACAGAAGCCAATACATTAAAATCAAAGATCGATTTAATCAAAATAAATTCTCCGATAAAACCATTGGTTAATGGAACGCCCATTGATCCTAATATGATAATCAGAAACAAAACGGCAAACTTAGGAGCGACTTTCGCCAAACCTCCCATCTGTCTGATGTCTCTAGATTTAAATCTTTTATATAAAATATCAGCACAGAAGAATAAACCAGCCACGTTGATACCGTGAGCAAATGTCTGTACCAAAGCTCCTTCAGCTCCTTCGATGGTAAATGTTCCTCTTAAAGTAAGAACCGCTGATGAGAAAATACCTGCCACCATCAATCCAACGTGAGAGAAAGAAGAATATGCAATGATTCTCTTCATATCGGTCTGCACAATTGCGATTAATGCTCCGTGCACAATTCCTACAATTGCTAAAATGATTACGATTTGTCCGGAAATTCCGAAAATTGCCGTTGGCGTAATCGGAATTAAGTAACGAAGTACACCGTAGATTGCCATTTTAAGCATAATCCCTGATAACAACATCGATCCCTGAGTAGGAGAGTAGGTATAAGTATCCGGCTGCCAGGTATGAAATGGGAAAACCGGAAGTTTAACTGCAAATGCAAAGAAGATAAACCAGAAAACAACGATTTGCTGAGTTTCGCCAAGGTCTGCGTTATACAAATCTGTTAAAGCAAATGATGCTGAATGGTTGTAAACGTAGATTAAACCTGCCAACATAAACAAAGATCCTACGAAAGTATACACGAAGAATTTTGTAGTGAACTCCAGTCTTTTGTTTTCCTGACCCCAAAGTGCAGCGATAAACCAGATCGGAATCAAAGTTACTTCCCAGAAAATGTAAAACAACAATCCGTCTAAAGCGGTGAAAACACCAACCAATCCGAACTGCATCAGCAAAATCAGACCGTAGAAAGAATTTTTATAGCTTACATTTTCGTTGAAAGATGAAAGAATAATGATCGGCATCAAAATATTGGTCAACAGTAAAAGAAGCAAACTCATCCCGTCAATTCCGAAATGAAGTTTACTTTTTATAAATTGCGACCAAGGCTCGTTAATCTCGTACTGCAATACGCTGTCTACGGTCGGATTAAAATCAAAATCCGAAACAACATAAAAGGTAAGCAGCATTTGAATCAAAGCAATTCCTAATGCCAGGTATTTGCTGGAAGTATTCCTCCATGCAAAGACCAATCCCGAACCTACTAGAGGTAAAAGTAATAATGTTAATAGTAAATAAGACATTATTGTAATATAAAGTTAACAATTAATATAATTCCCACAGCTAAAGACATGATCAGAATGTAGTTTTCTACATTTCCGTTCTGTATACGCTTCATCGATCTTCCGCTGTCTTCAGCGCCTTCTCCCACGTAGTCTACAAAACGATCCAGAACGCCTTTATCAAACATTTTTCCGCCACGTCCCAGTCCTTCAACAGTTTTTACAATCAATGCATTGTAAAGTTCGTCAACGTACAGTTTCTTAGCAGAAAGTTTTTCCCATCCTGTATAATCGTCTTCAGCGATAGCTCTCTTTTTCTTATTTACATAAGTGTTTTTCACAATAAACCAAACCGAGAAGAACATCAGAACCGTTGCTCCTAAAAGGATCATCTCGGTATTAAAGTCAACTCCGGAAAGAGTAGTTTCCATTTGGTTATAACTTTCTTCAGTAAGAACCGGTTTTAACCATTCCATTAATTTAGCATAATGACCGTGACCGATAAAGTGAGGAAGATTAATAAAACCTCCAACCACTGAAAGGGCAGCCAATACGATTAATGGTAAAGTCATGTTTAATGGACTTTCGTGTAAATGATGTTTCTGTTCTTCTGTTCCTCTGAACTCTCCGTGGAAAGTCAGGTAATACAATCTGAACATATAGGTTGCAGTAACAGCCGCTAAGATGAATAACATCACCCAGTAAATCGGGTTTTTAGCATAAGCCGCTACTAAAATTTCGTCTTTTGAAATCATTCCGGATAATAAAGGGAATCCTGAGATTGCCAATGTACCGATCAGGAAAGTCGCATGCGTAATAGGAATGTATTTTTTCAAACCTCCCATGAAACGCATATCCTGTTCGTTGCTCATTGCGTGGATTACAGAACCTGCACCCAGGAATAACAAAGCTTTAAAGAAAGCATGCGTCATTACGTGGAACATTGCCGTTGTATAAGCTCCCAAACCTAAAGCAATGAACATAAAACCAAGCTGTGAAACCGTAGAATAAGCCAATACTTTTTTGATATCGTTCTGACGAAGCGCATAGAAACCAGCCAATGATGCAGTTAAGAATCCAATTAATAAAATTCCGTCTTGTACGGTTGGTGCTAAAGTAAATAAGAAGTTTGATCTTACCACCAAATAAATACCCGCCGTTACCATCGTTGCTGCGTGAATCAATGCAGAAACCGGAGTAGGACCAGCCATCGCATCAGGTAACCAAGTATATAAAGGAACCTGAGCAGATTTTCCGGTAGCACCGATAAATAAACTTGATGTAATGAATATAATGATTGTTCCGTCTAATTCAAATTTTCCTGCGTTCTGAGCAACAGTTAAGTAATCAACTGCGTTTGTTTGAGAGGCAATCATAAAGATTCCGATCAACAAAGCAAGGTCACCAATTCTGTTCATGATGAAAGCTTTTCTTGCTGCTTTCCCATATTCTTCGTTCGTGTACCAGAAACCAATCAATAAGTAAGAACATAAACCTACCCCTTCCCATCCGATGAATAAGATTAAGTAGTTGCTTCCCATGACCAAAAGTAACATGGAGAAGATAAATAGATTTAAATAAGTAAAAAACTTGTAGAAACCTTTATCATGGCTCATATATCCGATAGAGTAGAGGTGAATCAAAGATCCAATTCCTGTGATGACCATAATCATCATTAATGAAAGTTGATCAATCTGGAAACCGAAGTTGATTTGAATTCCGTTTACTCTAAACCATTCAAAAGCTTTTACGATAACGGGCTGGCTTTCAGAATCGAAATTCAGAAATAAGCTTACCGCAATACAGAAAGATCCGAAAACAGCAATTGTAGCCAAGCTTCCAACCACTATTTTTGGAAGATTTTTCCCGAATAAACCGTTAATAAGAAAACCTAAAAGTGGTAAAAGTATTATTGCATACACTAAATTCTCCATTCTTTATCCTCTTAATTTATTAAATATACTTACATCCACAGAACGGGTATTTCTATAAAGCATCGCAATAATTGCCAAACCTACAGCAACTTCTGCAGCAGCAACCACCATAATGAAGAAAACTAAAAGTTGCCCGTCACTGTTCCCGTTGTACGCTGAAAATGCAGCCAGCAAAAGGTTTACAGAATTCAGCATAAGCTCCACACAACCCAAAATTACAATCGCGTTTTTTCTCAGCAATACTCCCAAAACCCCAAGACAGAATAATACTGACGAAAGGATAATGAAATATTCCAGAGGGACGCTTTGCATAAAAGTATTTACTTCTCCCATAATTTATAAATCTTTTTTACCGATTAATACCGCACCTACAATACCTGCTAAAATCAGGATGGAAGCAAGCTCAAACGGCAAAACATATTCGTTGAATAAAAGTCTTCCCAGATTCTTGGTAAGACCAACGCCTTTATCTACATTTTCTACAACCAAATGTTTCTCCTGAACTCCTCTGAAAACACCTAAAACCCCAATTAATAAAAGACCTGCAGTAAAAACTCCAACAAACTTTAAAGTATTGTTCTTCTTACTTTCGTCTTCTTTATTAAGGTTAAGCATCATCAGGATGTAAAGGAATAAAACCATTATTGCACCTGCGTAAACGATGATCTGTATGATGGCCAGGAACTGAGCATTCAGAAGAATGTACATTCCGGCTATTGAAAACATTGTAACAATTAATGACAGAATAGCATAGAGAGGATTTCTCGCAAATACGAAGTAAACCGCACTTGACACTGCTAAAAACGCCACCAAGAAAAATAAAAACTGATCCATTATTTTACCGCATTTTTTTGTTTCTCGGACTGTCTTTCTGTGATGTCAATCCTTTCATTAATTTTTTCAACTAATTTATCTTTTCCGTAAATGAAAGAACCTCTGTTGGTTTCTACATCCACCAAACGGTCTGTAAGATAAATTGCAGATTTCGGACAAGCTTCTTCACACATTCCGCAGAAAATACATCTCAACATATTGATTTCATATACGGATGCATATTTTTCTTCTCTGTAAAGATCTTTTTCTTCTTTAGTTCTTTCGGCAGCAGTCATGGTGATTGCTTCAGCAGGACATGCGACTGCGCACAATCCGCAAGCTGTACATCTTTCTCTGCCTTCCTCATCTCTTTTCAAAACATGCTGACCTCTCCAGATATCTGCTCTCGGTTTCTGTACTTCCGGATAAGAATATACTGCAGGTGCGCCTTTTATAACGGTTCTCACAGCATGCTTAAAAGTAATCCCCATTCCTTTAAAAATCGCCGGAAGGTAGATTTTCTCAGAAAAGGTCATCTCTTTATTCGAAACAACTTTTGATCTGTTTGTAAGTTTCATTTATTTATAGATATTAGATGTTAGACCAATCTTGTCTGTTATCTTAATTTATATTCAATTTTTTTAATTTCCAAAAGCTAAAATTACTGCTCCTGTAATCATCAGATTAACCAATGCTAATGGAATCAAAGTTTTCCATCCTAAGTGCATCAACTGATCGTATCTGAATCTTGGTAACGTCCATCTGATCCACATAAAGATCAAAATTCCGACAATCGTTTTTGTTAAAAATGCTACAATGCTTAAAATTCCAGCTGCATTTTCTCCCCAGTTCTGAGTTACCCACTCAATTCCAGGATAATTGTAACCTCCGAAGAAAAGAACTACGATAAATGCGTTTGAAATAAACATGTTCACATATTCACCAAACATATACAATCCTAACTTCATTGAAGAATATTCTGTAGAATATCCTGTAACCAATTCAGATTCACATTCAGGTAAATCGAAAGGGTGACGGTTGGTTTCTGCCAAAGCCGCAACAAAGAAAATTAAAAATGCTAAAGGCTGATAAAGTATATTCCAGTTTAATCCGTCTATTTCAAAAAGTCCCCAGATTTTACCTGAAGTCTGAGTTTCGGTAATCACTTTTAAATCTAAACTTCCCGTCATCATGATAATAGAAAGCAAGGCTAAACCCATCGCCAATTCGTAAGAAATCATCTGCGAAGAAGCACGAATTGCACCTAATAATGAATATTTATTATTGGAAGCCCAACCTCCGATCATAATGCCGTAAACTCCGATAGAAGCCATACCGATGATGAATAGTACACCCACATCAATATTAGCCACTTGTAAATCGAAAGATTCACCACCAATATTCAAAGTTTTTCCCCAAGGAATAACGGCTCCGGTAATCAATGAAATAAACATCACCAATGCTGGTCCCAATACAAAAAGGAATCTTTCTGCATTTTGCGGAGTAAAATCTTCTTTAAAGAAAAATTTTCCACCATCTGCAAGAGGCTGCAGCAAACCGAATGGTCCTGATCTGTTAGGCCCGATTCTGTCCTGCATAATAGCCGCCACTTTTCTTTCTGCCCAAGTAGAGTAGGCCGCTATCGTTAATGATAACAGGAAAAGTGCCAGTACAAGTATTAATTTAAATGTAAGTAAATCCATTTTTTATTTGATATTAGATATGAGAAGTTAGAAATTAGAGGTTAGATTAAATCTGTTATCTAATGTCTGAAATCTGATGTCTTTAAAATTATTTTTCGTCTTTTTCGCTGATTTCTTTCGCCATCGGATTGTCTAAAACTCTTAATTCGTCTTTAGGCTTCTCGTAATGGTTCAATGAAATTACTGAATGTCTGTCGATATGTCTTGGACCTTCAATGTTCCAGTCGCTAAGGCTCTTTCTTTCGAAACGGCAAGTGTCACAGATGAATTCTTCGACTTCTCCCCACTGATCTTTTCTTGCAGTAACTCTTACCACTTCATCACCTTTCAAATATACAGTAGTTTTACCAGAGCACTTATCACATTTACAAGAAGCATTCATTGGTTTTGTAAACCAAACTCTGCTTGTAAAACGTGCAGTTCTGTCTGTTAATGCTCCAACCGGACAAACGTCGATTACGTTTCCGATGAAATCATTATCTAATGCTTTATTTAAATACGTTGAAATTTCAGCATGATCTCCTCTGAAAAGTATTCCGTGTTCACGCTCACCAGTCAGTTGATTTGCTGCCAGAACGCATCTTGCACACAAGATACAACGGTTCATATTCAGTTTGATATTAGGACCTAAGTCATCTGCATCATACGTATTTCTTTCGAAATCAGTTCTTGTGTCAGGATCTCCATATTCATATCCTAAATCCTGAAGATGACATTCTCCTGCCTGATCGCAAACCGGGCAATCTAACGGGTGATTCACCAATAAAAATTCGGTAACGGCTTTACGGCCTTCCTGTGCTTTATCAGAAGAAAGATTTTTCACTTCCATTCCGTCCATTACATTGGTTCTGCAACTTGCTACCAATTTCGGCATCGGTCGCGGATCTGCTTCTGAACCTTTAGAAACTTCCACCAAACACGTTCTGCATCTTCCTCCACTTGCTTCTAATTTGCTGTAATAACACATTGCAGGTGGTACAGATTTTCCTCCTATTTGTCTGGCTGCTTCTAAAATAGAAGTTCCGGGCAAAACTTCGGCAGTCTGTCCGTCTATCGTTATTTTAAATTTCTTAACCTCTTCGCTCATATTTTTTCGCTTTATATGCGGTAAGCAATAGTTCTATTTATTAATTAAAATCAAATTAATTTGACTTTTTTGTTGTATTAAAAGTATATCCGACTCCAAAATTGAATTGTGCATATACAAAATCCTGAGAAGCTTTATCTGGCTTGTTGTTCAGTGTCGTTTTAATATCCGGCATATTGATATATCCAAACTTTCCTTCTGCCTGAAGTACAATATGTTTAATGACTACCATACTTAAACCTGCTCTTGCATCCAATCCAAACCCGGCTAAATGAAATCTGTCACTTCTTTCATTTCCCATCAGTCTAACATTAGATTTAGGTAATAAAGCACCTAATCCAGCTCCATAACTCAGGAAGATATCAAGATGTTTTTTATCTAAAACGTTATGATACTTTTGAGCCCCGATATTGATGTAATTCAGACCATCAGTGTGTTCGAATGTTAAAAACTCTTCACTGCTTAAGTCTACTTTATCATCATTCACCATATCTGCATATTTAGGATCGTTGATGTACCCCTTTAAATTTACACTCTGGTTTTGATCCATCACATATTTCATATGATCCATTCCCAGGGTAATTCCAAAATTATCTTTCGGAAAATAGGTAATTCTATAATTAACCTGAGGAATCGTTATACTTCCCGGATTAAAATAGGTTCCCCAATCAAATTTGGTCTGTCTGTCATTTGCAACTACATTATCTAATTGAAAATCATACCCGTCGCCTTTAAAGCGAATATCTGATTTTGAATATTTTGCATTATTCCATCCCCAGAACACCATAAAGCTTCCTTTTTTGAAAACTCTGCTGTTTTCCTCCTGTTGTTGTCCTTTTAAATTAATAGAATTAAATCCGATTAATAATAAAAGAACGATAATTTTTTTCAATTTTTGAGACTCTATTAATTACTAGCTGCAACTGGGATAGGGTCTGCATAATTTGCCAATCCGTAGTTTTGTGTTTGACTTAATTCAGGATTTTTTACGTGCCATTCAAATTCATCTCTGAAGTGACGAATTGCTGCTGCAACGGGCCATGCTGCCGCATCACCTAAAGGACAAATAGTGTTTCCTTCAATTTTTCTCTGGATGTCCCAAAGTAGATCGATGTCTTCCATTTTTCCTTCTCCTTTTTCTATCTTCTTTAAAATCTTGTGCATCCATCCTGTTCCTTCACGGCATGGAGTACATTGTCCGCAACTTTCGTGGTGATAAAATCTTGCCAAAGTCATGGTGTGTTCTACAACACACTGGTCTTCGTCTAAAACAATAAAACCTCCTGAACCCATCATTGTTCCGGTAGCAAAACCACCGTCAGCAAGAGATTCATAGTTCATATATCTTGGTTCACCATTTACGGTTTTCAATAATAAGTTTGCAGGAACAATCGGAACCGAACTCCCTCCTGGAATACAAGCTTTTAGCTTTTTCCCGTTTGGAATTCCGCCACAATATTCATCAGAATATATGAATTCTTCAACCGTAATAGTCATGTCGATTTCGTAAACTCCTGGCTTATTGATATTTCCGCAGGCAGAAATCAATTTTGTACCTGTAGATCTCCCAACACCTATTTTAGCATACTCTGCTCCTGTAATGTCGATAATCGGAACAATTGCTGCGATAGATTCAACGTTATTTACAACAGTTGGTCTTTCCCAAAGTCCTTTTACAGCCGGGAAAGGTGGTTTTAATCTTGGGTTTCCTCTTTTGCCTTCAAGGGATTCAAGAAGTGCAGTTTCTTCGCCACAGATATAAGCGCCGCCACCTCTCTGAACATAAATTTCACAATCGAAACCAGTTCCCAAGATGTTTTTACCTAAAAATCCTGCTGCTTTAGCTTCTTCAATAGCTTCTTCCAAAATATCAGGAATCCATGAATATTCTCCACGGATGTAGATGTAAGAAACGTTTGACCCTAAACAATAGGATGAAATCAACATTCCCTCGATCAAAAGATGAGGAAGGAATTCCATTAAATATCGGTCTTTGAAAGTTCCAGGTTCAGATTCATCTGCATTTACGACCAAGTGTCTCGGCACGCCTTCCGGTTTTGCCAGAAAGCTCCACTTCATCCCTGTTGGGAAACCTGCGCCACCACGACCACGAAGACCTGAAACTTTTACTTCTTCAAGAATTTCATCAGGTGTCATTTTTAGGGCTTTTTCTGCTGCTCCATAACCTCCCTGTTTGCGGTAAGTTTCCAGATAGCGGATGCCTTCAATATGTGCGTCTTTAAGTAAAAGTTTTTTACTCATTTTTAATATGCTTTTAGCGAATGGCTTCTACACTTCGACAAGCTAAGTGTGACAGCTCTACTTTTTTTAATTAGTTTAAAATTTATTTAGCCCAAATCAACTTGTCCTTCTCTGCAAAGATCAAGGATTTCGTCTACTTTTTCTATGGTTAAATTTTCGTGATAAAACTTTCCTAACTGTAACATCGGAGCATATCCGCAAGCTCCCAGACATTCGGCAGGTTTCAATGTAAACATTCCGTCTGAAGTTGTTTCACCGTCTTTAATGTTAAGCTTTGTTCTGATATGGTCTAATATTTTTTCGCTTCCACATACCATACAAGGTCCGGTTCTGCATACTTCTAAAACATATTTACCGACAGGCTTCATATTGAACATGGTGTAGAAGGTTGCCACTTCATATACTTCAATTGGCTTAATACTCAATAATTCAGCAACATAATCCATTACAGGGACGTCTAACCAACCTCCAAATTCTTTCTGTGCTATATGAAGAACAGGAAGAAGAGCAGATTTTTGTTTTCCTTCAGGGTATCTAGCGATAATTTTATGTACCTGCTGTAAACTTTCCGGTTTAAAAGCTATTGTTTCGCTCATTTTTTTATCTAAGATTAAAGAGTAAGGAACAAAGAAAAAAGATTCTGAAGGTCCATTATTCTAAATTCGTATTTATATTGTTTGAAGAAAGTCTTTTGTCTTTCTTCTTTTATCTAATGTATTATGCGTCTAATTCTCCTGCAATAATATTCATGCTGCACATCGTAACGATTGCATCAGAAATCACAGCACCTGTAATCATTTCAGGATAAGCCTGATAATAGATGAAACATGGTCTTCTAAAGTGAAGTCTATAAGGTGTTCTTCCACCATCACTTACCAAATAGAATCCCAGTTCTCCGTTTCCTCCTTCAACAGCGTGGTATACTTCTCCTTTCGGAACATCAGTTTCTCCCATTACAATTTTGAAATGATAGATCAAAGCTTCCATTTTCTGATAAACATCCGCCTTTTCAGGAAGATAGAAGTCAGGTACATCCGCATGGAAATCTCCTTCTGGAAGATTATCGTAAGCCTGATTGATTATTTTTAATGATTCCCAGATTTCTTGCTGGCGAACCATGAATCTGTCATAAGTATCACCCGCCGTTCCTACAGGAATGATGAAATCAAAATCTTCGTAAGATGAATATGGTTCAGCAACTCTTACGTCATAATCTACACCGGCTGCACGTAGATTTGGACCTGTAAAACCATAGCTTAAAGCACGTTCAGCAGAAATTGCTCCTGCGCCAATAGTTCTGTCCATAAAGATTCTATTTCTCTCCAGCAGTTGTCCGAATTCAGCAAATCTCGCAGGGAAAGTTTTTAAGAAATCTTTTAATAATTCATGGAATTTTGGAGTGAAATCTCTTTCAAAGCCTCCGATTCTACCCATATTCGTAGTCATTCTAGCACCACAAATCTGCTCGTACATGTCGTAAATACGCTCTCTTTCGATAAACATATAAGTAAGACCTGTAATTGCACCTGCATCCATTCCGGTTACTCCGTTACAAATCAAATGGTCACCGATTCTTGCCAGTTCCATTAAAATAACGCGCATGTAATCTACACGCTTCGGAACTTTGATACCTAATAATTTTTCTACTGTCATGTGCCATCCTATATTGTTGATAGGGGCAGAACAGTAGTTCATACGGTCTGTAAGGGTAGTAATCTGAGCGTAGTTTCTTCTTTCAGAAATTTTCTCAAAAGCTCTGTGAATGTAACCAACCGTTTGCTCGGCATGAAGAATTCTTTCTCCATCCATTGTCAACACATTCTGGAAAATACCGTGTGTTGCAGGGTGCGTAGGACCCAGATTCAAGGTGTATAACTGCCCGTCAATCTGTTCTTTACTTTCGTGTTGGTTAAGTATATTAGATAATGAGTTATCTTTCATATTTTAAATGCTTTAGGCTTTAGGCTTTAAGCTTATTGCTTACTGCTTACTGCATTATTTTTATCTTCCGAACATTGCGTCGTCCTTGTCGGTTCTTGTACCATCTTCAAGACGATATTCTTTCAACATTGGGTGGTAACCCAGATCTTCCATATTTAAAATAGGTCTTAAATCGGGGTGTCCTTTGAATTTAATTCCGTAGAAATCAAAAGTTTCTCTTTCCATCCAGTTTGCTCCAGCATATAATTCTGTGAGAGAGTCAACTTCGATATTTTCTCTTGACATGAAAATCTTCAAACGCAGTCTGAAGTTGGTCATCATATTTTGTAAATGATACACTACACCGATTTCTTTCTCAGGAAATTCCGGGTAATGGATTCCACAAACATCCGTAAGAAAATTAATTTCTAAAGATGAATCTTTCAAATAATGAATGATTTTTTTAATATCTTCTTTTTTAACTTCAATGGTCAGCATTCCGTAAGGTTCTGAACTAGAGATTACAGTATCCGGAAATTCTCTTGTAATGGCTTCTAATACAAATTCGTTCGTCATTCTCTTAGTTGCTAATGTTATAAGAGTCTAGTAAATGCTGATATTCCGGTGCATCTCTTCTTCGCAGGCTTTCACTTTCTGCCAATGCCTGAACCTGCATTACCCCTTCGATGATCTGCTCTGGTCTTGGCGGGCATCCAGGAACGTAAACGTCTACCGGGATAATTTTGTCAATTCCCTGCAAAACAGAATAACTGTCGAAAATACCACCGCTTGAAGCACATGCCCCAACAGCTACAACCCATTTTGGCTCAGCCATCTGAGTGTAAACTTCTTTCAAAACAGGTCCTAATTTTTTAGAAATAGTTCCGCAAACCATCAGCATATCTGCCTGTCTTGGTGAGAAAGAGTTTCTTTCCATACCAAATCTTGAAGCATCATAAGTTGGGTTTAGGGTTGCCATGAATTCGATGCCACAACAAGAAGTTGCAAAAGGTAAGGGCCAAAGTGAAAACTTTCTTGCCATTCCGATTACGCTGCTCAGTTTTGTTGCGAAAAAACCTTCTCCTTCAAATCCTTCGGGAGCCGGTGCATCTGTTCTTATAATTGGTTTTTGATCTGACATTTTGTTGATTTTAAGATTTTAATTTAGATTTAAAATTACGGTTAATGTTAACTTTAATTCAATTGTGTTTATCTAAATCTCTTATTTAAAATTATAATTAATTATTTATCCCAATCTAATGCTCCGCGTTTCCAGACATAAAAAAATGCCAGAAAGAAAATTGCTACAAACATTAGGACTGCGAAAAAACCTTCAACTCCGAATTCTCTAAAGTTGACAGCGTATGGATAAAAGAATACGATTTCAATATCAAACAATACAAAAAGCACTGCTGTTAAGAAATATTTAATAGAAAACGGAGTTCTCGCATTTCCTTCAACAGGAATACCACATTCCCAGCTTGAGTTTTTTACAGAATTCCCTTTTTTCTGCTGCGGTCCCAAAAAATGAGCTCCAAGCAAAGAAATGGCAACAAAACCAATGGCTACACCGGCTTGTATGAGTATCGGAATATAACTTTCGGGTAAATTCATTTTTACATTATTATCTCAAGTTGCAAATTTAGACAATAAACAATAAAGCATGAAATTAATCAACTTAAAAGTCTGATGAAAATGGAGAAAACCGATAATTTAGAATCAATAAAAATAGGAGTTACTTTTTCATTTTCTTAAGCAGAGCAAACGCCATGAAAGAGATGTAAGCAAAAAGTATACTTGCATACAATATGTTGACAATCGTGTTTATTCTGTCGTCTTCTATCTTAAAAAAAACATTATATGAGATGAATCCTGCGATGAGAATGGCGAAAAAAATCAGATGTATTTTCATATTAAAATTTTAAAGAATACGTTCTTCTTCTTTTATGATTAACGGGATTGTAATCCTGCCAAAGTACCTGTACGCTTTTGTTTTCCTCCAATTCCGGGTTAGTTTCTGCAAAATCGATCCCCATATTATTGAAACGAACGAAAATTTCTTTGAAAATAATTGCAGTTACACCACGTCTCTGATATTCCGGATGAATTCCGATGAGATAAAAGTTAGCGCGATCGTTTTTCTTTTGAGCCTGAAGAAAATGCCACCATCCAAACGGGAAAAGCTTGCCCTTAGCTTTTTGCAATGCTCTCGAATAAGAAGGCATCGTCACGGCGAAGGAAACCAATTCATCATGTTCATCCACTACACAGATTACGTAGTTTTTAGCAATCATGGGAAAGAACTTTTCTTTATAAGTTTTAATCTGTTCTTCGGAAATAGGAGTGTAGGTGGAAAGATGTTTGTACGTCTCGTCAAGCAACTTAAACATCGGTTTTACGTAAGGTAAAATCTCTTCTTTACTATTAAAATCTAAAACTCTTAAATTGTATTTTTCAGCAATCAGTTTACTGAATTTTTCAACTTTAGGAGGCAGGATTTTAGGGAAATTCATTTCAAATTCTACCCATTCTTTTTCTTTTACCAGACCGAGACTTTCAATATGCTTAGGATAATATTCATGGTTGTAAATTCCGATCATCGTGGCGATTTTTTTAAATCCAAAAGTCAGCATTCCTGCCTTATCAAGATTTGTAAAACCCATGGGTCCTTCAATACGGTCAATCTGATGCGATTTTGCATAATCAATGACTGTATTAATCAGAGCTTTTGAAACTTCCTGATCATCAATAAAATCAATCCATCCGAAACGAACTTTTCTGATGCCGAGCTCTTTTTCTTCTTTATGATTAATAATTACCGCAATTCTACCAACAATTTTATTGTTTTTCCAAGCTAAAAACTGCTTCGCCTCACAATATTGCAACGCAGGATTTTCCTGAGAATTCCAGGCATTCAATTCATCTTTAATTAATGAAGGCACATAATATGGATTGTTTTTATACAAATCCATCGGGAATTTTACAAATTGTTTTAATTCGTTCGGTGTTTTTATTTCAAGAACTGAAACTGCTGACATAGTATTTGAGGGTAATTTCTATTACAAATATAAATAAATAATGTCAAACCTTTGGCACAGTTTTTACATGATCTTTTGTTATAAAATGATTTAAAAAAAAATAATTATGACAGGTTATTACCTTATTATAGGAATCTCAATGCTTGTAAGCTGGCTGGTTTCTTCAAGATTGAGATCCAAATTCGAATACTATTCTAAAGTACACCTTAGAAATGGACTTTCAGGTAAAGAAGTAGCAGAAAAAATGTTGAGAGACAACGGAATTAATGACGTACAGGTAATTTCAGTTCCGGGACAGCTGACAGATCATTATAATCCTGCAGACAAAACAGTAAATCTTTCTGAAGGTGTTTATATGCAGAGAAATGCTGCAGCGGCAGCGGTCGCAGCTCACGAGTGTGGTCACGCTGTACAGCATGCTGTAGGATATTCTATGCTGCAGCTGAGATCAAAACTGGTTCCGGTTGTCAGTATCAGTTCAAATTTAATGCAGTTTGTCATCATGGGTGGTGTTGTACTGATGGTAGCAAGTGGGAACAAAATTGTTTTATTGATTGGTGTTATTATGTTTGCATTAACTACACTTTTTGCATTTATAACACTTCCTGTAGAATACGACGCCAGTAACAGAGCCATGAAATGGCTGAAAGATACAGGAACTGTAACTACAGAAGAATTTGTTGGTGTAAAAGACAGTTTGACTTGGGCGGCGAGAACCTATCTTGTTGCAGCAATCGGTTCTTTAGCGCAACTGCTTTATTTTGCATCCCTGTTAATGGGAGGTCGCAGAGATTAACCTAATCCTGAAAATCAAAAGAAATATGTTGCATCTCAGAAAGTTTTTCTGAGATGTTTTCTTTATGGGCAATTTTTAATACAGCCTTCAAAATACAGTTTTCATTAGCGTCAAAATTCACAACTTTAGCATCAAACTTTGATAGCAAAGTGAAGATAACATTTTGCTGATCAAATTGAAACTTAATTTCAATCTCAGTTTCCAGTTCTTTTGTAATGATGTTTGCTTCTTCTAAAGTAATTTTAGCAGATTCTTTATAAGCTTTTACCAAACCTGAAACACCTAGTTTGGTTCCTCCGTAATATCGGACACTGATGACTAAAACATTGGTGATTTCGTTTGCTAAAAGCTGATTGTATATTGGTAAACCTGCACTTCCGGAAGGTTCGCCATCATCATTAGCACGGTAATTTTCTCCACTTAAACCCATTCTGAAAGCATAGCAGTGATGGGTTGCTTTTGGATGTTCTGATTTTACTTTTTCTAAAGCATTTTTTAGTTCAGCTTCATTGTTTACAGGGAAAGCAAAACCGATAAATTTGCTTCCTTTTTCTTTAAGAAATATATTTTCAACAGGTTCTTCTATAGTTTTATATTCGTGCTGCATTTCTTAATTTCTAATGAGAATTTTTATGAAATTCTACCAGATTATCTCTGAATTGTTTGGTCTCGAAAGGTTCATGCAGAAATTTGGGAGCTTTGGTTCCGTTTCTTACGACGAGTTCTTTATTTTTTATAACAATGGTTTCATCCCATAAATCAGTATCAATAAACTGCTGCAAAACCATACCGCCACCTTCAACTATAACAGATTGTATCTGTAACTCGTGCAATTTTTTTAAAAGCTTTTCGATGAAATTTTCTCTTTCGGTTTTGATGAATTTTATATGTCCTTCATCTGAATTTTTCACCGAGTTAAATATCAAAGTTTCTGCTTCATGATTATAAATATGATAATCATTTGGAACTTTCAAATCTATATCAATCAGAATTCTAACTGGGTTTCTGCCTGTAACTTCTCTCGTTGTCAGACTAGGGTTGTCGCGAAGAGCAGTCATCGTTCCAATTAAAATAGCGTGTTCATTATTTCTCAATTCGTGCACATACTGTTTCGTAAGCGAATTGCTGATCTGATAAGGTTTAAAATCTTTATCCATAAATCCGTCAGCGGATTGTGCCCATTTTAAAACAATGAAAGGACGTTTTTTCTGATGATAAGTAAAGAATCTTTTATTTAGATCAATACACTCATTTTCCAAAATTCCGGATACTACTTCGATTCCTGCATCCTGAATAATTTTTTTTCCTTTTCCATTTACTTTATCATGAGAATCCATGGCGCCGATAACTACTTTTTTGAATCCCAATTCTACGATTTTCAAAGCACAAGGCGGAGTTTTGCCAAAATGAGCGCAAGGTTCCAGCGAAACATAGATGGTAGATTCCGGAATTAGACTCTTATTTTCAACCGAATGGATGGCGTTAATTTCTGCATGGTTTTCTCCTGCTTTGTGATGATACCCTTCACCAATGATTTTCCCATCATGAACAATCACGCTCCCCACCAAAGGATTTGGATAAGTGTCTCCCAGAGCTTTTTTTGCCAGCTCGATGCATCTTTTTATGTAAAATTCGTCTTGCATAATAAAAAAGCGAAGACAAATTTCTTTGCTTCGCCTGTATAATTGTAATTTCTATTTTAATCTCCTGAAATGATGCTGTGAAGATTCTGCTTCAAAGTTTCCAGGTGAGCTTTCTTGTTATCGATCGTGTTGTACGTATCTGCAAGCATAGGATTGTCTCTTGACGGTTTTTTGAAGAATGCCAGATTGTTTTCCAATTTTACGATTTCAGCCTCAAGATCAGAGATTTGGCTCTTGATTTTTCTTGCTTTATCAGTTAATTGGTTTTCAGATAGACCTTCTTCTTTCAGTTCAAGTTCGTTGATTTTATTCAGCTTTAATTTTTCTCTTAAAGTCTTATTAAATTCAGAATTGATTCCAATTTTATCTCTTGGAACTTTACCGATGTTGTTCCAGGAAGTTTTTATATTTTCAATTTTTTCAATACTTCCTTCTTCATCAGAAATGGTTTTCAGTTCTTCAAGAATTTCTTTTTTCTGCTTGTAATTTTCTTTCCAGTTATCGGTAGATGCATTGCTTTTTTCACGGAAATTATTAAAGAATGTATTACAGGCTTCACGGAACTCATCCCAAATTTTATTGGTCATGCTTTTTGGTACGTGACCTATTTTTTTCCAGTCATCCTGAAGTTTTTTGAAAAGCGCCACTGCCATTTCCCAGTCTTCCGAAAGCATATTGTCTTTCGCAGTCTGGATGAGTTTTAATTTCTCATCTAAATTCTCCTGCTGAGAACCTTTTAAAGATTTGTAATAATTATTTTTAGTCGTATTGAAATTTCTTAAGGTAGCTTTAAAATCATTCCAGTTGTTGTTGGATAATTTTCTCGGGACATTTCCTGTTTTTAAAAATTCAGAACGAAGTTCCTCAACTCTTTTGATGGCGTTCTGCCAGTAATTATGGTTTGGAGTGTCTGTTGGTTCAGATAATTTTTTAATCTCACCAATAATCTCATTTTTCTTTTCAAGATTGGCATTCTGCTCGGTTTCAATAGCGGCAGAAAGTTCAGATTTTCTTTCGTGAATTTTATTTGAGATTTCCTTAAATTCATCCCATGTTTTTTCACGAAATTCTTCAGCTACAGGTTCTGCCTCTTCTTTCCAAAGTTTGTGAAGATATTGTAATTCATTTAAAGCTTTTTGTACAACGGGCTCATTTTCAAGCTCTTTTGCACGGGCAATAATGTGCTGTCTCTTTTCAAGATTATGGCTGTATTCCTGCTCAAGAAATTCTTTATTCAGATCCAACATTTGATAAAACTGATTCAAATGGTGAAAATAATTATTGTTGAGGATTTTAAATTCAGATTTTGCAACCTGTCCGGCTTTTGACCATTCTTCTTTAATCTCACGAATTGATTTAAAAAGATTAACTCCGGGTTCAGAATTGGTATACAAATTTTTCAGTCTGTCGATCAATCCTTGGCGATGATCCAGATTTTTCTGCTCTTCTTCCTGACCTTTCTGGAAGGTATCATGTTTTTCTTTGAAAATGTGAATCAACGCAGAAAGTTTAGATTGTGCAGGATGCTCGAAACTGAAATTTTCAGGTGCGTTTCCTGCGTCAGTATATTCGTGCTTCTTATCTTCAATCTCATCATGAATGGCATGACTTGCTTTTTCTTTTAGTAAATTGAACTGTCTGAAATTTTCTCCTGCAGTCGTAGAATTGATGATTTTTTCCATTTCTTTGAGAGCATCAGCTAAAGAAATAGCTTCGTCTACATGCTCTTCTGCATGCTCAGTTTCCTCTTCAGGTGCAGTTTCTTCAGAAGAAACTGTGTTTTCTTGTATTTCCTGTTGAGTTTCCTCGGTAGAAATTGTATTTTCTTCGTTTTCAGAAAGATTGTTTTCTGTAATCATAGCAAATCTTTTGTGTGAGTGGTGTTATTTCTCTTTATAGAGTAAAAACCAAATAAAGTACTAATTTATGTTATTTTTTTTTATTATTCCAAATTTCCCATGCTTTTTCTGCCTGCTGTTCAAACATATAATATCCGTTCACGGTTTTAGCTTCATGTTCTGCTGATTTCAGAATAAATTTCGAATAATTTGGGTTGTAAATCAAATCCATCACCAAATGATCTTTTGATAGCCCGTTGAAAGGAAAGTTTAAACAAGCATCAGTATTTGGGAAAGTTCCTACAGGGGTACACTGCACGATAATTTTGTGATCTTCTACAGTTTTCTTATCTAAATTTTCGAAATTTAAATCTGAGTTTCTGGAAACGATCTGATTTGAAATTCCATTTTTACTTAAAATATACTGTATTGCTTTTGCAGCACCGCCATTTCCTAAAATCAATGCTGTGTTCTGATGAGATTTTCTATGGATTTTGAGCGTTTTTTCAAATCCAAAGGCATCGGTGTTGTATCCTGTACTTTTACCGTTTTCAATCAAAACACAATTTACGGCACCTATCTCTCTGGCTTCATCGCTTAGATTATCCAGATAATCAATGATTTTTTCTTTATACGGAATGGTGACGTTGAAACCTAATAGTTCAGGATCTTTAAATAAATTTTCCACCTCATCAATTTCCTGAAGATCGAAAATATTGTACGAAAACTCATTAAGCATGAGTTTCTGAAATTTATCTTCAAAAAATTTCTTAGAAAAAGAATAAGAAATGTTTCTCCCGATGAGACCTAGTTTTTTATTAGCATTCATAGATCAAAAATAAAAAAAAGACCGAAAAAATCGGTCTTTAAATGAGAATATATTTTTTAATTATTCGACAATGAATTTTGAAGAAGTATGGTCTGTTTTCAGAATATAAATTCCTTTTGTAATACCGTCGAGATTGATTTTGTTTGAATTTTTGAAAGGATTTGAAACTGACATGATTAATTTTCCGGATACATCATAAATGTCAGCTTTTGAAATTTTAATTAAATTTTCACCTTTTACAAAAAGTTCGTTATTCTTCACAGGATTAGGATAAATGCTGAAAGATTTTCCTTTTGTAGTTTCTACTGTGCTTAAAGTATTGAAACAAGTCCAGCTCAGGTCATCAATTGCCACTCTGTTTGACGAAACAGGATTAATTAGTTTGATGATGATGTTACCTGAAACATTGATATTATTGATGGTTGTAGTAACCACATTATCTCCGTAAGGAACTGTACCTACAGTTACGCCATTGATTTGTAGATTCAAACTGTTTGAAGTACCACTAAATTTACGTTGTGTTGTTACTGTTAAGCTTTGAATACCACCAGAAAGTGAGCTGCTTGTAAGATCACCATTCTGAATCGTGATTGCTTTTCCTGTAATGGTTTGGTCTGTTCGCGCATCTGTGGCAGTCCATGTAATGTTATTACTAGTCCATGTTCTTGTTGTATAGTTCGTTGCACTTGCCGGAATATTTGTAAAATCTTCGGTTCCACAACTTCCGCCTCCGGGTTGTCCTGCTAAAGTTGTTGCGGTTGCAGTATTGCTTTGTGGCGATGGGTTTCCGGCAGCATCTGTGGCAATGATATAGAATGTATAGGTTGTGAGTGGGTTTAATCCCTGAACCGTTGCAGTAGTTCCTGTTACGGTTGAATTGAATGTTCCGTTAACATAAATTGCATATCCTGCAACACCTATATTGTCTGTAGAAGCTGTCCAGCTTAATGAAACTGAATTGGAAGTAGGATTGTTTGCTACAAGATTGGTTGGAGCTGTCGGAGCCTGAGTGTCTACTACAGGAGTTCCCCAAACCGCATTTACAAATTGCGGATTGTCAATATATGGATTTCTATTTCCCTGGAAAGAATATGTAGCGTTGTTTCTACTAATCTCAGCTAGTGAAACAGGGTCCTGAGCATGCCAAGCAAGCAGTTGATTAAGTTCCCATGTTTGCAATCCCGGGAATGCTGTGCTTCCAAGCATGTCTCCCGAAGAAAACCCTGAAAGTTGTGTTTCGTATCTTGTAACGAAGTAAAATATCATTCTTGCAACATCGCCTTTGAATTCATTGATTGGTTCAAAAACAGTTCCTGAATATCCTGCTGATGCTGAAGTTCCTAATTTTGAACCATTTAAAGATACGAATGATGAGGTCTGCACGACACCGAACGGATAATTAGATCTCATACCATTTACTTTTCCATCAGTTGCCCTTACGAAATGTGCATCTGATTTCATAGGAAATGCTTCGTTGAATAAGCTTTGTGGTACGATGTGTTCTCTGTTGTAGCAGTTTCCCTCTACAGTATAATTTCCACATTGGTTGGTAACTACGGTAAAGTTGTACGGATCTGCAGCGGTTGGTCTTTCGGAATAGATATCTAAAATAGAACCGTCGTTTTCGTAATAATAATCGCGGTCTGTAGTTTGGTATGCGATCCACAATCCGCCATATCCATTATCTGTATGACCATTGGTAATAATGGTTTTCAGTTGGCTTTTCAGAGCTGCACCCGTAAGAGTAGCTGTCCCATTATAATATCCCGCAGGAATCTGTGCAAAAGCATTGATGAATACAATACTTAATATTAAAGAATATAAAATTCGCTTCATTTTTTTTTAATTGGATGGCAAATCTACGAAAAAATTGAAGTGTAATATATTAATTTTTAGTAATATAATCTTTACTGATTTTAGAGAAGAACCAGGAAATGGAAATTCCGAATAAAGATGCCGTTGCAGCTACAATGAAATAATTTTCTGCAACAATTTTTACTGGAAAAGGGAGTGTTTCAACTGCTTTAAAAAACTCAGTTTCCAGTTGGAAAAAACATAATGCTGTTCCCAAAATTAAGCCTGAGATAACACCCAGAACAACAATCAGAATACCAGTGTAGAAATATGTTTTTCTTAAATGACTTAAAGGAAATCCTAAAGAGACTAAGGATTTTGCCTGTTGTTTTTTATCAAGCTGCAAGATAATAATTGCTCCTGCCAAGTTGAATGTGGTAATGAAAATTACCAAAGCGAATATTAAATAAATGAAAAGTTTTTCTGTATTGATCATCTTCCAGAAAGCGGCATTTTCTTCCTGTTTGGTTTTTATCTCAATTCCTTTCCCGATTGATGAAAGCAAATCTTTTTTTACTTTATCTATTTTGTCAGGATTTTTGAGCTTAATAACAATTTGGTATGCTGAATTCTTTGGAAGATCAAGTAATTCTTCAGATAACTCAATCGGTGCGATGATATAATTGTTTAGCTGATCATTTCCCGGAAAAATACCAGTAACCAGAATATTTTTTTTATTGTAAATATCTTCTTCTTTATTAATAATTCCTGTTCCGGATTTTGGCATAAAAACGGTAGCAAAATTATTTAAAGTATCTACAGGTATTGAGAGCCGCATTTCTAACGAATGCTCCATAATGACCTCATTCGAATATTGAAACCCGGGATATTTTCCGAAGAAAATAGTTTTATCAATAGGATTTACTTTGATATATGAAGAATCTACCCCTCTTAGATATCCGATGTCACCTTTTCCGTTGTAATTCAGATATACTTTCTCTTCAATAACACGAGAAAAATCCTGAATTTCTTTATTTTTATGTAAGATGTCTTTTATCTTATTAAAATCTTTAATTGTTTTGCCTGAAGTACTTTTTACCGTTAAATCGGCATGCAGATTTGAAATAAGATTCTGATTAAAAACCTCTAACCCGGAGAATACCGAGATGATAACAAACATTGCTGCAACAGCAACCATCATAGCTCCTACAGCCAACCACGTAATAAACGTGACAGCTGTACTTCCTTTTTTAGATAAAAGGTAGCGTGATGCGATATAAAATGCAATGTTTTTCAAAATAGTTTACAATACAGGATTGTCGCCTTCACCTCTGAGTTCTTTTTCCAGCTTTTCTACATCATCAAGAGCTGTATCCAGATAAAAGTTAAGCTGGGGGATTACACGCACTTGTTTAGCCATCTTCTGACCAAGGAAATTTCTGTATTGTGCTTTATTAAGCTCAATTTCTTTCATGATCGAAGCTCTGAACTCTTGCGGAAATATGCTTAAATAAATTTTTGCCACTCCCAAATCGGGTGAAATTTTCACATCAGAAACCGAAACTAAAAAACTCTGTTTGCTTTCTGCTGATTGTTTTCGGAAAAGTTCTGCGAAATCTTCCTGTATTATTTGTGCTACTTTTCTTTGTCTGTTACTTTCCATAAGTTCTGCAAATTTACTATTTTTGTTTGAATTGCCTGTTTGAAAATGTAGACAACATTCAAATCTATGATTAATCATTGTAAAATTATTTTATGAAACTAGAACATATCGGTATTGCCGTAAAAACTTTAGGCTTTTCTGACGAACTTTTTGAAAAGCTGTTAGGAAAAAAATCATATAAAAATGAAACTGTGGAGAGGGAAGGAGTCACAACATCTTTTTACCAGACAGGTGAAAGCAAAATTGAGTTGCTGGAGGCAACTCACGCAGAAAGCCCGATTTCTAAATTCATAGAAAAAAGAGGTGAAGGAATCCATCATTTGGCATTTGGTGTAGAAAACATAGTTGAGGAAGTGAAAAGGTTAAAAAATGAAGGTTTTGAATTTATCTCTGAACAACCCAAAGAAGGAGCTGATAATAAATTAGTTGTCTTCCTGCACCCCAAATCTACGAATGGAGTGCTGATAGAACTTTGCCAAGAAAAGCGATAAAAAATTTTGTAATGAAAGAAATTTTACTATTTTTGCAATCACAAAATTTAACCAAATTTTGAGGTCCTATAGCTCAGTTGGTTAGAGCACCTGACTCATAATCAGGTGGTCCCTGGTTCGAGCCCAGGTGGGACCACTTTTATAATCAAGCACTTACAGAAATGTTGGTGCTTTTTTATTTTAGGCTGCAACAATACTGCAACAATTTGTAAATTTGACTTAAAGTAGTTTAGAAATTCAGGTTGGGAAGACGGAGGAGAATAAATTCTTTGATGAATATTATCTTTAATTTTTAAATATAATTATGAAGTTGTTATTGAGGATTATTTTAATTATATGTATAATAGTTAGTCATAATTTTTATTCACAAAAATTCAATATTGAGACTGTAATAAAAATGTCTTATGAATCTTCACTAAAATTAGGTGAGAAATTCAGAAAGAAGCAATCTTTTATTTTAGTCGGTAATTCAACAGAATATTATTTTGCAGGATATCAGAATTATCTTAATGACTTTAAAAAGTATAAAGAATCTGGTGTAGATTTACAAGCAATAAGTGATTATTTTCAGGAAAGAATAATTAAAACCAGTACAGATTTAAACGTATTTTATTCCCGTGCTGATGTCAATATTTACTATTCTGAAGATGTACCTTTAAAATGGGTGCTTTATTCTGATACTAAAATCATTGCTGGGGTTAAATGCCAGAAAGCTGCTACAAATGCATTTGGAATGAGATGGATTGCATTTTTTTCAAAAGAATATAAACAAAACATTGGACCATATAAATTTTATGGCTTACCAGATTTGGTTTTTGAAGTTTTTGATACAAGAGATGATTATCATTTTACACTTTCAAAAATTGAGAAATTCAGTGAAAAATTAGTTTTTAATGAAAGAAAATTTAAGCTTTTTCCAAAGTCGAAATACCTTAAAGCAAAATTTTCGTTAGATTTTGAAGGTGCTGCTTTTCCTCCGATGTATGGTGATATGAAGAGAGAATATGACGAAACTACCACGGCTCTTAAAAAGATGTTTAATAATCCTATCGAGATTCAACCGTAAATATTGCATAACTGTTTGTAAATTATGTTTTTTTAAAATATTTTTATATTCCGTTCTCTTAGAGAGCGGTTTTTTTTTGAAGATTTTTAAACAAGAATCATGAATTCGATCTAGTACTTATTTATATATCAAAATTAAAATACTTGAAAGCCCATAAATAAAGGGGAAAATAAAAATTATTTGATAAGGTGGAACCAAAATCAAATCAAGCACTTACAAAAAGTAGGTGCTTTTTTGTTTCACTATAGAAAAAACATTTCATTTTAGTATAAGTTTAAAGTATCATCAGATAGAATTGTCAAATAAACTTAAAACAAAAATAAACTTACGGCAACATTCAATTGATACGGAAACACTACTTTTCAAGAATTAAAATTTTCAGTTTTGGCGAAACATTTCACATGCTTTTTTATTCTTTTTTTATTTCTTTTGGGAACGCTAAATGCTCAGCAAAAACCTATTCAGATTGCTTTTCTTGCAGATGTCCATTTTCAGGATTTGTACGGTGATTTTTCAGATAACTCTTTCAAGGGAGTTGAAAATCCTAAAACCAAAAAGAAAACTCTGCTGAGAACGATGAATTCGCAGCTGCATTCTACAAGAATTTTTAATGAAAATTATTTTGCATTTTTAGCGGCATTGGATGACGTTGCAAAAAGAGGGATTAAGTTAGTAGCTCTTCCCGGAGATTACACAGATGACGGACAAGCCTATAATTTGCGCGGACTTAAGCAAATCCTCAATGAATATCAGAACAAATATGGGATAAGGTTTTTTATCACAACAGGAAATCATGATCCGGTAAGCCCATTTTTGAAGGATGGAGGTAAATCTGATTTTTTAGGCGAAAATGGAAGTCCGTTCAATATTTTCAGTGATAAGAATTTAGTTCAAAATAAGAATGTGGAAACCATTATAACGAAAGATATCGCTATGTCCGGTTATCTTGAAATTATGAACGAGTTAAAAGAATTCGGTTTTTTACCTTCCAGAAATGATGTATTCTGGCAGACCCCTTTTAATAAAGACTTTTATGAGGATTATAATTTTGAAAATGCTCTGAAAAGCTCAGACTATACCAAACGGATGTACGAAGTCAGTCCGGGTTTTGTGATACCAGATCTGAGTTATGTTGTAGAACCAGTTGATGGAATTTGGCTTTTGGCGATTGACGGAAATACGTATTTACCCAAAAACATCAAAGGAAATCCTAAAGATCCGAATAATCTTCAAGGCGCATATGTTGGGTATAATAAGGTCTTATCAAACAAAAAGCACCTCATTGAATGGGTTAAGAATATTTCTCAGGAAGCAGAGAAAAAAGGTAAAGTATTGATTGCTTTTACACATTATCCGATGTTGGATTTTAATGACGGAGCTTCTGCTGACATTAAGAATTTATTAGGCAAAAATAAATGGCAACTGGAGAGAGTTCCCACCAACGAAGTTGCTGAGGTTTTTTCTGAAGCCGGCATAAAATTGCATTTTGCTGGTCATATGCACATCAATGATACCGGAGTGAAAAAATTTGAAAATGGGAAAATGCTGGTCAATATTCAGGTTCCGTCATTGGCGGCTTATCTTCCGGGATATACAATTCTGACTGTAAATTCGAAGGATCAGTTTGAGGTAAAAACGGTTTCTATCACCCACGTTCCAAGATTTGATGAACTTTTCCCGTTGTATAAAAAGGAATTCGAAGCCTTAAAAAGCAGGGATACAAAAGATATCTGGAACGCCGATATTCTGAAAACTAAAAATTATCATGATTTCACTTTATTTCATTTAAAAGAATTGGTGCGAATGAGATTTGTTCCTTCAGACTGGCCAAAAGATTTTATAGAAAAGGCTCAAAAAATTTCCGGTGAAGATTTACTTTTTTTAAGTCTAAACAATAAAAAGTCAACCCTTAAAGATTCAAAAAAATATAGAAATTGGAATTTTGAAGACGCCTTAGTGAATTTGTATCAATTGCAATCAGCAGATGAACTGGCAAAAAATGACATTTCTAAAGAAAGACTTTTACAGTTTGAAATTTTGAATAAAAACTTCGAAAAATTGAATACCAAAGATGAGTTTCTTCTTCAGCTTACCACTTTTTTTAATATTTTAAATAAGCTTTCTTCCGGGGAACCTGCACATCATTTTCGAATAAATTTTAAAACGAATGAAATCAAAAGGCTGTAAAATGTCTTTAAAATCAAATTAAAATCAATATTTATCCGAAATTCAACTTAACATTTACATCAAAATAGAATCAAACGTAAAATTATTTAACAAAATTTACAATACTTTCATCAATGGATATTCGATAATTTTGTTATTTTTACAAAAAACTATATAAGATGTATGTAAGCAAAAGATCAGTTTTCGGACTGATATGCGCAATCGATTGCATTGTTGGTGTCAATCTCGCATCAGCTCAATCTTCAATTCAAGTGAAAAATACTCAGAGTTTTTCGAGAAATGAAGTAGTTTCAATTTCTGTCAGTCAATTGAAATCTTTTTTAAATCAAAATAAAGAATCAGAGTTAAGAATAAAAAATGCTCAGAATCAGTATCTTCCGATACAGTGGGTGGATGATGATGGCGACGGTAGAAGTGACGAACTTCTTTTTCAGGCAAAAATTGATGCAGAGAAAACCGCAAGATATACGATTGTTGCAGATTCAAAAACGCCAGTTCCCAAAAGTGAATTGACAACTTATTCAAGACTGGTTCCGGAAAGAGTTGACGATTATACCTGGGAAAATGATAAAATTGCGTTCCGGGTTTATGGTCCGAAAGGTCAGGCAGAAGCTTTGGCTAAAGTAAAAGGAAGTACATTGTCCAGCGGAGTTGATATTTGGTTAAAAAGAACCGAGAAATCTGTTATTAATGATTGGTACAAAGGTTATTTAACTGATCCGATGTATTATCACAAAGACACGAGAGGTGAGGGTTATGACCCATATCACGTAGGAGACAGCCGTGGAACAGGCGGAATCGGAATATGGAAAGATGAAAAATTACAGGTTTCACAAAATTTCGTGACTTCAAAAACCATTGCAGAAGGTCCGCTAAGAACGGTTTTCGAATTAACTTATGCTCCATGGAGTGAATTTGGAGTGAAAGAAACAAAAAGAATTTCTCTTGATCTCGGCTCAAATTTTTCTAAGTTTGAATCAAATTTTGAATCTGAAAGATCTGCCCCGAATTACACGATCGGAATCACACTTCACAAAAACGAAGGAGAAAGCAAACTCAATGATAAAAACGGATATTACCTGCATTGGGAAAAAATTGATGATGCTTTTGTTGGTGAAGGTATTGTCGTTGATCCGAAAATTATTGAAAAATCCATAGCTTTCAAATCTGAAACTCCTGATCAGAGTAATTTGCTGGTTGTAACAAAACCTCAGAAAAAACTGACGTATTACGCAGGATTTGCATGGCAGAAAAGCGGACAGATAAAAACACAAAAAGATTGGGAAAGCTTATTGAAAAAACAAGCTCAGCTTATTGCCAATCCGTTACTAATTTCTATTAAATAAATTTAAAATGATGAATATAAAATTGACGATAGCTTCTTTCTGTCTGATAACAACTGCATCTTTTGCACAGGTAAAAGATACTTTAGCCGAAAAAATGATGGTTTATCAGCTGCCAAATGGTGGTTGGGGAAAACATACCAGTGATAAACAAAATGTAGATTATACTAAAAAGATTGACCCTAAACTTTTAAAAATAATCAAAACGGCTGACAATGATTTTGCAACGATTGATAATAATGCAACGACAAAGGAAATTAATGGTTTAATCAAAGCCTATCAATCGACAAAAAATCCTGCCTACTTAAAATCAGCAGAAAAAGGAATTGAATATCTGCTTTCTATGCAATACGATAATGGTGGTTTTCCTCAGTATTTTCCCAACTCATCGATTTACAGAAAGCAAGTGACGTATAATGATAATGCGATGATTAATGTATTGACGATTTTTAACAAAATTTCTGAAGGAAAAGATGGTTTTGACGTTGTAAAGTCTCAGTTAAAAGAAAAGTCAAAAATCGCTTTGCAAAAAGGGATTGGATGTATTTTGAAAACTCAGATTATACAAAACGGAAAATTGTCTATTTGGGCAGATCAGTATAACGAAATTACTTTAAAACCTGAAAAAGCCAGAGCTTTCGAACCGATGTCTTTGGCCACCGGAGAATCGGTAAATATTGTAAAGTTTCTGATGATGCAGCCTGTAAATCCTGAGATCGAAAAATCAATTAAATGTGCAGTACAATGGTTTAAAGAAAGCAAAATCGATGGCTATATGTATGAGGTTTCAAATGTAAATGGAAAAGCAGTGCGTACTCTAAATAAAAAAGAAGGATCAACAGTTTGGGCGAGATTTTATGATATTCCTACCAACAAACCAGTCTTTGGCGATCGTGACGGAAGTGTGAAGTTCAACTACGAAGAAGTATCAGAAGAGCGCAGAATGGGCTACAGCTGGTACAACGAATCGGGAACGAAACTGATTAACAGCGAATATCAAAAGTGGCTGAAGAAAATAATTTGACACAATAATAAAAGAAACCTCATAGTTTTTAAAACTTATAAGGTTTGATATAATACGAAATCCTGACGCAGAAAAGTGTCAGGATTTTTTGTGCAGTTTTTCATGCAGATTTTGTGATTAAAGAATCTCCTGAATCCGCAAAATCCGGGAGAGCATAAAATAACGCCCCCAAAGATTTTCACAGATTTTCACATACAAACATCAGTGAAAATCCGTGCCATCTGCGGCAAAAAATTATTTCGCTTTAAAGATGTAAACACCACCTTTTTCAGTTTTAAAATCAAAAAGCTGAGTTTGTTTCACAACGAATCCTTTTAAAGTTGATCCCGTAGATTTTAAAGGTTTTTTAATAGCATTTACCTGATAATATTCGTTCAGATTTTCGCCGACCGCAGGATTTAACTGGGTTTTGGATTGAAGCTGCACATCGTTCCCTAATCTGATTCTCGCATTGCCTCCCAAAGAAGATTTCACAGTCAGTTTCGTTAATTTAGAATTTTTCCATTCCAGAATCAACTTCAAAACCACCTCTCGCTTTCAAACCATTTACTGAACCTTGTGGTAAAGCATCAGGAAGTGCAGGCAAAATATATAAATAACCATCGTAGCTTTGCAAAAGCATCTCTCCAATTCCTGAAGTACAGCCAAAATTTCCATCGATCTGGAACGGCGGATGCGCATCTAGTAAATTAGGATACGTACCGCCGGATTCTCCTTTGTTATCAACAGGAACAGGTGATAATTGGTCTGAAATAAGCTTGAAAGCCCGGTTTCCGTCTAATAATCTTGCCCACCAATTAACTTTCCACCCCATCGACCAGCCTGTAGATTTATCACCACGGTAAATCATTGAATTTTTTGCTGCTTCAGCTAACTCTGCGTTTCTGAAAGGCGAAATCTGTCCCGAAGGAAATAATCCGTATAAATGCGAAATATGCCTGTGTTTATGATTGGTTCTGTCCATGTCGGTCAGCCATTCCTGCAACTGATTGTGCTGCCCGATTTGCATAGGGGGAAGTTTGCTTAAAGCTGTTTTTATTTCATCCGAAAGGCTTTTATCCTGATTTAAAATTGTTGAAGCATTAATAAAATTATTAAACACATCAAAGATCAACTGATTATCCATCGTTGTTCCTGCTGTGATGCTTACATTTTTGAAGTATTTATTTTCGGGAGACATTGATGGTGAAACGACCAGATATTTTTTTAAAGGATCCTGCTGCAGAACATCTAAGTAAAACAGAGCACAACCTTTTAAAGCTTCATAATATTTTTTCAAAAATTTCTTATCTCCGGTGTATAAATAATGATTCCAAATGTGCTGGGTAAGCCATGCTCCACCCATGGGCCACATTCCGTAGAAACCGCCGTCAACAATTCCGGTGATTCGCCAGAGATCAGTGTTGTGATGCATGTTCCAGCCTCTTGCATGGTACATTTCTTTAGCAGATTCCTGTCCGGTCACCGACAAATCCTGAATCATATCAAACAAAGGCTCGTGCATTTCGCTGAGGTTGGTGTTCTCGGCAGGCCAATAATTCATTTCTGTATTGATATTAACCGTGTATTTACTATCCCATGCAGGATTTAACTGATAATTCCAGATTCCCTGCAAATTGGCTGGCTGAGTTCCCTGTTGTGATGACGAAATTAAAAGATAGCGGCCAAACTGAAAATACAGAGCTACCAAATCAGGATCATTTGAGTTCCGGAATTCTTTTATTCTGATATCAGTTGTCTTTTTTCCCTGTTCGGTTGTTCCTAAATATAAACTTACCCGGTTAAAATATTTTTGATATTTTTCAACATGAGCTTTCAATTCATCATCGAACTTTTTGCTTGTAGCTTTATTTAAATATTGTGAAACTCTTTCATCAGAATTTCCGGAAAGGTCATTGTATTTTTTGAAATTGGTTGCAATGGAAACATAAATTATGATTTCATCAGCGTCTGTTATTTCTAGTTGATCTTGTGTTGATGTCAGCTTCCCTCCTTTCAGAACAGGAAAGATCACCGTTTTGAAATTAATTTTTCCAGTTTTATTATCAACCGTACTGCTTGTTCCGTTGATGACCAATTTATTTTTCTCTGTGAAAATAGATTTTTTCAAATGGGGAGTAGAGGCATTGATGTTGAAATTTAAGCTTCCTTTTTTACTGGAAGATAATCTGATCATGATCACATTATGGGCAAATGAGGAGAAAATTTCACGCCTAAAAGTCACTCCATTCACTTCATAAGAAACCGTGCTGATTGCTTTTTCAATATCTAAAGTGCGATTGTAGTTTTTATAATTTTCATGACCTTTAAAATCTAAGAACAAATCGCCCATCGTCTGATACGGCATTCCGTAATTTAAATTTTTTGGTGCTTGTCTTGGATAGGTTTTGTTTGTTAAATCCTGTGCGGCTTCATATTTTCCTTCATTAATGAGTTGTCTGACTTTCTGAATGCTGTCAAAAGTATTTTTCGGAACATTATTTCCGGGTTCACCAGCCCAGATCGTTTCCTCATTCAATTGAAGGTGTTCCTGAGTTGCACCTCCAAAAACCATTGCACCCAATTTTCCGTTTCCGATGGGAAGAGCTTCATTCCAGTTTTCTGCAGGTATGTTGTAGGTTAATTTTAAATTCTGTTGTGCAAATGTGAAAACTGAAATCAATAATCCAAAAGCCAGTAAAAATCTTTTATGTTGAATGTTTTTACGCATGATTTCATTTAATTGTTATCATTTTTTAAAATTATCATTTATTAATGAGCGTTTTAAGCCAGTCTGAGCATATTTTTTTCCAGTTGTCTGTCAGTTCAGATTTGTTTGTAATACCGATTTTATGTTCACCTTCAGGAAAAATAAACATTGCGCCTTTTACTTTGTTTTTTGTCATTGCCTGATAATAAAGAATGCTGTTGGTAACCTGAACTGTACGGTCATTCTGTGCATGAAATAAAATGGTAGGCGGTGTTTTTTCTGTTACTCGGTTTTGCATAGAATATTCGCTGATTTTTTCCGGCGAAGCATTTTCACCAAGTAAACTGTTGCGGCTTCCTACGTGAGCAAATTCTCCCAGATCAATAACAGGAGAAACCAGAATAGCAAAATTAGGAATGGTTGAAATACCTTCCCAATCGCCTTTTAATTCTGTGTAATCTGTAGAAATATTACTCACTGTCGCAGCAAGATGTCCTCCTGCAGAAGTACCTATCACACCAATCTGATCGGGCGAAATCCCATATTGTGAAGCGTTTTTTCTGATGTATTTTATCGCCGCCTGAATATCCTGTAAAGGAGCAATTTCTTTCTGTTTTAAATCGGGCGAAGTGGGAAGTCTGTAATTTAGAACAAAAGCAGAAATTCCCAACGTATTAAACCATTTTGCAATTTGGTAACCCCCCAGATCGTAAGTAAGTTTGTAATATCCGCCACCAGGAATTACGATTACTGCCATCTGTTTTCTGTCTTCTTTGGGTGGTAAGAATGCGAAAAGTTCAGTCTCCTTTAATTGTACAATTCTGCCGTCTTTTTCTTCTGTCTTCAATTGCAGCCCTTTAGAATTGGGCATCTGACCTTTTGGCCAGACGATGATTTTTTCCTGAGCTGAAAACTGATTAAAAAGTAAAATCATAAGTAAGAAAACCGTTTTTTTCATGGCCTGGTAATTTTAGATATTAAAAAAAATCCTCGAATGATTAGAATTAATCTTTTAGAAAATCTTCTCTGAAAGGTGTAAAAGAATCAATTAACTGACCGGCTTCCAAACATTTTACCCCATGAAAAATATTAGGCTGGGCAAAAAATCCGTCGCCTTGATGTAAGATTTTTGTTTCACCGTCCACAGTTACTTCAAATTGACCTGAAGCAACATACGTGATCTGCGAGTGAAAATGCTGATGTAAAACTCCGATGGCATCTTTCTCAAATTTTACGATGACCATCATAATCTGAGAATTGTATCCTACAAATTGTCGTGAAACACCGTTTCCTAAATCTTCCCATTCGGAATTCCCATCGAAGAATGATTCTTTTTTGAAATTCATTTTATTTTGTGTTAAACTATTTTATATATTTTTCTAAACCAGTTTTCAGACCTTTCAAAGACTTCAAAGCCAGTTTTGCAACCGTCTCTGCACCTAGTTTTGATAAATGCGTGTCATCAGCTTTATCTTTGGTGTAATATGCATTTTCACCTTCTTTAAAGTATAAATGAAGTTTTTTTGAATTCTCCGGACCGTAAGAAATTTCCATTTGCTCGGTCAGTAATTGCATATCTACAAAATCCACCTTCATATTATCGGCAACCATTCTTACCATCAAAGGATAATCTGTGTGAGTATCAATCAAAACTCCATTTTCATTAAAATTTCTTCTTGTAATGGATGTCATCAGGATGGGTGTTGCTCCTTTTGCCCTGGTTTCATTCACATATCTTTCGAGATTGGCTCTGTACTGGGTGTGAGGATTTGTAAATTTTGTTGAGTCTTTCAGTTTCTGATCATTATGCCCAAACTGAATGATGACGAAATCGCCTTTTTTAAGCTGTTTCTCCACTTTGTCCCATCTGCCTTCTGTTCGGAAACTTTTTGAGCTTCGTCCGTTCATTGCGTGATTTTGAATTTCAATACCTGTTGTTAAAAATTGAGGTAAAACCTGTCCCCAACCGTGTTCAGGATTTTTATCGGGATTATCTTTATTTGACATGGTAGAATCGCCAATTAAAAATAAAGTAGGCTTTTTCTGTGCTGACGATACTACTGAAATTACGAAACTTAGAATTAAAAGTATTTTTTTCATTTTATAAATTGATTTTTTAGGAGATGCTTCGACAAGCTCAGCATGATATTTCATTTTCCTATGTCGTTTATTGCAGTAATAATGATTCGTTTCTAATTACTTATTACTCATATTAGGATTCCAACCGCTGAAAATATTTTTGATGGTGTATTTTTTTGCTTCTTTTTTTGTCAGTTGATGCGACCACGCAACTCTTTGAGAAATATTTCCGCCTTCACCTTTACTTTTAAATTCTGCGTAATATGCGGTTTTATCTTTATCGGGAAACATTTTGTCACCTTTCCACGGATTCCAGCCTTCGGGAAGGATGTGTTTTCCCATTTCTGTATTGATGAAGACTGTTTTTGCATACGGTCTCCAGGGTCTTCCTAGGAATACTTTTGTAATGTCATCTTTTGCAATCAATTTACAATCAAAAAAAACATAACCAAATTGTTTAGACTGATCTGTTGAAGCAGCAGTAATAAAAGAATTGGCTAAACTTTTAATGGTACAATTTTTAAAAACAACTGTTGCTGAACCGAAAATAAAGTCTGTTGTTCCTTCAATATAACAGTTTTCGTAATACTGTCTGCTGTGATTTCCGCCTGTATAAATAGTGTCCTGACAACCTAAGATTTTAGAATCTTTAATTACAAACCGGTCACCTTCTACATGAAGGGCAACTGCCTGTCCCTGATTGCAAGAACTATTTTGAATGGTTAAATTAGAAATTTTAATATCATCCGACATGATCAAAAGCGTGTACGAATTGAACGTAGTCATTTTCTCGTTTAAAGCATCCGGTTTTCCGGAATAATCATCGTTTGTGATAATGGTGTTTTCTTTATTTTCGCCTTGTAAAGTTATCTGATGTTTTGAGGACGGAATAACAATTTTTTCGTGATAGGTGCCTGCTTTTATCTTTACCAAAGCTTCTCCTGGACCCAAATCCCGAATCGAAGTAATGGCTTTCTGAATGGATGTAAATTCTCCGCTTCCGTCTTTGGCAACAGTGATCGTGATATACGGATCTGTTCCGGCAAAAAGAAAGTTGGCTGCAGAAATGAACCATATTAAAATTAATTTCTTCATAAATTTCTCATCTTTATTTAAACTTAGCCTCAGTTTCAGTTTTATTTTAATGTTTTATCTAAAAAGTTAACCGTCAAATTTAATGTTTCTGTAAACCAAGGTTCAGCAGACCAGAATGAGTGGGGCGTATCTTTTATTTCGTGAAACTCTGTCGGAATATTAAAACTCCTCAGTTTTTTCATCATATCATCCCGTCCGGCGTGAAAGCGGGGCTGTGAACTGTTGATGAAAAGGGTAGGAGGTGTATTTTTATTTACAAATTCCAAAGGTGAGGCATCTGTCCAGTTCTTGAGATTCACATTTCTGTCACCACCCAGCCAGAATGCTGCATAAGTGCTTTCTTCGGCTTCTGGATGAATGAACGAAACAATTCCGTCTATGTTCACAATAGCTTTTATTTTACCTTTAGATTTTACCCCAACCAACGTAGCAATTTGTGCTCCTGCTGATTCTCCCAAAACTGCGATTTTTTTAGGGTCTAAAAAATATTTTTTTTTATTTTTCTTTAAAAACTGAATGGCACTTTCCACATCATCTATTGCTGCAGGATATTTTGCCACTTCACTCAGACGATAACCGACTGCAATGGCAACATACCCTTTTGCAGCCAATTCCTGAGCCATATATTTTTCGTTTTCTTTACTTCCGGAAATCCAGCCGCCCCCATGAACCAAAGCAATTCCCGGATGCCTGTCTGATTGATCAAGAGGATAATAGATATCTGCTTTTAAAGATAATCCGTTGATATTGGCGTATTCCACGTCTTTATCGATCCCGATATTTTGCGGAACAGGTCTGTTCAAAGGAGTGATGAAAGGATGTTTCTTTTTCAGTTTTTCGTAGGTTGCTTCGTTGGTGTAAGGAGAAGCATTCGGCTTTATCTGTCCGAATGCTTTTGCTCCTACAAAAAAAACAAAAAGAAAATATAGTTTGTGAAAACTCATATTCAAATGAAATTATTTAACTGCATTTTTTGCAATCTCTTTCGAAATCTGCAATTGCTCGCCTTTTACTTCTTTCGGAAGTTTTACTGCCGAAGTTTTAGCTCCTAAAACCTTAATGGTTGGCTTTTGGGATGATGTCAACTGCAATGTTGAAAGATCTATATTTTTACTGTTGTAAATCACTGCGCCAGTACCTTCAGTATAATTTAATTTTACATTTTTTAATGTAATTCCGTCTGCATCAACTATTGTTAAAGCTTTTTTTGTGTCAAACTGAGAGTCTTCAATCACAATGTTTTTAATATTCATTTCAGCCAAACCGTTGATGGTAAGTGCTTCATAAGAATTTACCGCATTGATATTTTTAAAATAAATATTTCTGAAAACCGGCGTTTCTTCTGTTACCGGAAATACTTTTTCAGGAACTTTATTGCCTTCAGATTTTTGTCCGTCTTCCAAAACAGGAGAAGCTCCTTCGTAGAACATATTAAAGCCAATCGTCTGTGTAGGGATATCAATCATATCAATATTTTTAATATAAATATTTTCTACCACACCACCTCTTCCCCGAGTAGTTTTGAAACGTAGACCGATGTCTGTGCCGATAAAGGTGCAATCTGAGACGTGGATGTTTCTTGCGCCTCCCGACATTTCGCTGCCGATAACGAAACCTCCGTGACCGTGGTACACTACATTGTTTTTAATGATTACATTTTCGGTAGGCATTCCTCTTTTTCTTCCGTCCAGATCTTTTCCGGATTTTATACAGATCGCATCATCACCCACATCAAAAGTATTGTCATAGATCAAAACATTTTTACAAGATTCTAAATCTACACCGTCACCGTTCTGAGAATACCAAGGATTTCTTACCGTAAGATTTCTTAAAATAACATTCGAGCACATCAACGGATGAAGATTCCATGCGGGAGAATTCTGGAAAGTAGGGCCGTCTAAGAGAACCTGATCACATCCTACCAAACTAACCATAACCGGACGTAGAAAATCTTTTACAGATTCTAAATCTGATTTTGAAATTTTGTCCGGAACATTAAAATTTGAGCTGCTTTCAAATCCTTTTTTATAACTTTCTGATGGAAACCAAGTTTTTCCGTCTGCAGATAGAACACCGCCGGATGATACAAATTTTTTCCACTCACCTTCTGCCAGTTTACTTTTTTTAACGGCTCTCCATGCGTCACCGCTGCCATCAATCACACCTTTTCCGGTGATGGCTATATTTTTGGCATTTTTGGCATTAATGGGAGAGGTACAACGGATCGTTTCTAAACCTTCAAAACTTACATCCACCAAAGGATAATCATTTTTATCTTTACTGAAAACCAAAAAAGAGCCCTCTTCCACATGAAGATTGATATTGCTTTTTAATTCAATAGGACCAGTCAGCCACATTCCTCTGGGAACAACCAGTTTACCGCCACCTTTTTTTACCAATGCATCGATTGCTTTTTTGAAAGCTTCTGTATTTTTAACTTTTCCGCCAGAAATACCACCAAAATCTTTAATGGAAACCGTGTTTGCAGGAAAAGACGTTTCCGCAACCTGCGGCATTTTAAATTCAATATTTTTGTAAATGTCTACGTTTTGTGCGTATGTCTGTCCCGAAAACATCATTGCTGCAATGAGAGCAACTATTTTGAATGACTTCTTCATTATTTATTATTTAGTTTAATTATATTTTTAAATTCGGTGAACACCATCTGTGCGGTTACTTTTGCTCCTTCGGTCTGAAAGTGCGTGTTGTCTTTCTGTCCTTTAGGATAAGCTTCATAAATTCCTTCCGGAAAATTCATAAAATAACGATTGGTTACGTAATCTTGACCTTTTCTGGTGAAAAAATTCATTGATAATTTGTTTAAATCGATGTAAGGAACATTCATTTCCTTCGCAATATCAATCGGAGCTTGCCAATATTCTCCGTGAATATTTTCTAATTTTCCTTCTTTCCAGGGATAGTTTCTTGCAACCGGAGTGAGAATTATCGGTTTTCCGCCTTTCTGCAGAGTCTGAGTTACGAATAATCTTAAAAATTCTTTGTAACCCTGAATATTAACATAACGTTCTGTATGTTTTTCTGAACCGTCGTTGTGCCCGAACTGCATGATCACGTAATCATTTGGTTGCAGATTTTCATAAACATATCGCCATCTTCCTTCCTGAAAAAAAGTCCTCGTACTTCTTCCCCCATGCGCTCGGTTGATAATTTGTACTGAATCTTTTAATGCTGTTAAACCTTTTAAACTGTCTTTTACAAAAAACGGCTGAAAAACCTGTCCCCATCCTGTAATGGGATATCGCACTTTCATGTAATCTTTTCCAGGCTCATAATCTCCGGTGTAATCTGCCATTGTAGAATCGCCGATGAGGTAAATATGAGTGACTTTTTTATTATGTTTTATGGTTTCTTTTTGAGCATTGTTTTGTGACTGACATGCAGACAACAATAAAACGACGATTAAAAATGAAACGATTTTCTTTATTTTTTTTGTCATTGATTTAATTTTAAAATCTAATGTTTTTTTACCCACAGATTTCACAGATGTTTATATATTTTTATTTATGAACTTTAAAAGCTATGCGCAATCATCTTTGAAAATCTGTGTAATCAGCGGGAAATAATTATTAATTTCTAGTAATTCTAAACCAATCAAAATCTGCGTAACCACCTCGGTTTGCTTTCTGTGTGCTAACAGAATATAATCCCACTTTAGCCCCAATCCATTTTCCGGGTTTTGCCTGAAATGGCTCGCCTGCTATGATGAAATTTTTACCGTTTTCGCTGTAGCTGAATGTACAAATTCCGTTTGGTTCACTAACGTTTACTTTAAAATAAGCTTCGTTTCCTTTTAACTTTGTTTCAAATAATATTTTTTCTGCACCTCCTTTATCTGCTTTTTCAGCTTTTCTTAACTGAACGTAATATCCGTCTGGTTTGTTGGTAATTACGATTGAAGCATGATCTAATCCCATAACCAAAAGTCCGGCAGTTTTTCCTTCTTTGGCATCTTCGGGTGTTAATTTAACTTTAGTGGAAGCTACAAAATTAGGAGCCGGAAATTTCTGAGTTAACAAATTCGGAACATTCCAAAGGTTTACTTCACCTTCAGGAACTTTCATTGAGAATAATCTCAGGAATTTCTGTCCGGGAAGTTTAGATGACCAGACGATATTTTCGTTGGCGCTCCATTGCCATTGTAAACCTAATTTTTCACCATCAAATTCATCCGTTTCAGTTGGGGTAACGATGGGGTATGTCTTACCAACGTTCGGTTTTTTATAATTTGAAACAGGTTCGCCGATTCCGTTTTTATCGTTGTCGATTCCCATTACAGGCCAGTCTTTTTCCCATTTCATTGGCTGCAAATGCACGATTCTTCCTCCTGCATCTACATCCTGAAAATGATAGAACCAGTCTTCACCAGAAGGTGTATCAACCCAAGCTCCCTGATGCGGACCGTTGATTTTTGTTTTTCCCTGCTCAAGAACAATTTTCTCTTCGTAAGGACCGTAAATATTTTTTGATCTTAAAACCAATTGCCATCCTGTTGCTACCCCTCCCGCCGGAGCGAAGATATAGTAGTAGCCATTTCTCTTGTACATTTTCGGACCTTCAACTGTAGGATGCGCATCGTGACCATCGAAAATATGAACACCTTTGTCTAAAACTTTTGTTCCTTCGGGATTCATCTTATTCAATGACAAAATACTTTTAACTCCGGCACGGCTTCCTGCCCAACCGTGAACCAAATAGACCTGCCCATCCTCATCCCAGAAAGGACAAGAATCAATTAAACCTTTTCCTTCCATCACCAAAACAGGTTCGTCCCATTTTCCAAGGGGATCTTTTGTTTTCACCATGTAAATTCCGTAATCCGGGTCGCCCCAGTAGATGTAGAATTCACCTTTGTGAAAACGGATACTCGGCGCCCAGACTGCATCTCCTCTTCTTGGAACAGAGAAATGTTCTTTTGGCAAAACATCCTGAATGGCGTAGTTAACCAGTTTCCAGTTGACCATATCTTTTGAATGAAGAATAGGCAATCCCGGAGCTTCGTTGAAACTTGAAGCGGTCATGTAATAATCATCACCAACTCGGGTAACGTCGGGATCTGAATAATCTGCATATAAAATAGGGTTTCTAAAGTTTTTCCCCTGATCGGCAGTCCAGACTTCTGATACGTACGGTTTTTCCTGTGCATTCAGATAAGTTGATGCAATTGAAAATGCGGTGATTGAAAGTATATTTAAAAATTTGTTTGTCATAAAATCAGATTTTTAATCTGGGTTTAAACGCAATAGGCGAAAAGTTCTCTTGTTCCCCTAATATTTTTCGTTCGGAAAGGTGTTTGACTTCTTCGAATTTTCGATTTCACTTAGCAAAGGCTAAATTCTTAGCTTTTAATTATTTTTCAAATTCTAAGCTTGCCAGAATGAAAGGTCCCGTTCCTTTTCCGTCGTTTGAACGGATTTCTTCATTCACATAATATTCATAAGAGCCGTCTCTGTAAGGTTTCCCGCCTAAACCGGCAACCGCACAACATTTATTTAAATTCACCACTCCGTTTTCGTCTACGGTGATTAAGTTCTTGATGATTCCGTCGTAGCCTTTTTTAGCAGCAGCTTTGTATGATTTTGGAAGATATCCTTTGTTCACCGATTTAATCATTGTATAGACAAACATTGCCGAAGCCGTTGCCTCTTCATAGTTACCGTTAGCCAAAGGCTTATCCAAAACCTGATACCAAAGTCCTGATTTTTGATCCTGATATTTAATAACAGCATCAGAATAGGATTTGATGTAAGATATAATTCTCGCTCTTCCCGGATGATTTTCAGGTAAGTAATCAAGAACGTCTACCATTGCCATTCCGTACCATCCCATTGCTCTTCCCCAGAAATTAGGTGAAAGTCCGGTTTTTTTATCTGCCCATGCTTGTTCTTTGCTTTCGTCCCAAGCGTGATACAGCAATCCTGTTTTTTTGTCTAAAAGGTTTTTCTGAACCGAATCAAACTGGAAAACAATATCGTCATACGCTTTTGCAGCAGCATCACCTTTTACGAAATCTTTTGTATAATGCGTGTAGAAAGGCATTCCCATGTAAAGACCGTCTAACCAAACTTGGTAAGGATATATTTTTTTATGCCAGAAAGAACCTTCGTTGGTTCTCGGTTGACCGTCGATTTGTAAACGAAGTGTCTGAAGGGCTTTCAGGTATTTCTCTTTTTTCTCTTTTTCATAAAGATAAAGCAACACATTTCCGCTGTTCAGCATATCAATGTTGTACTTGTCTAGGTCGTAAGTAAGAATAGTACCGTCTTCTTTGATCAGTTTTTCTCCAAAATCGCTGATATACGTATAGTATTCTTTTTTACCTGTCTTCATATAAAGTTGCTCTGCACCGTCTAAAACGATGGCTGAAGGATATGTCCATTTCGGGCTTTTGCTAAAATCAAGCATCCATGCTTCAGGAAATCTCTGCATTTCTGAAAGCATCATTCTTTCTGACCATTTTAGATTGGTAGGAACTACTTTTCCTGATTGTAGGGTTTCGGAAGAAGGTTTCGAAGCAGTTGCAGTTTTTGTCTGTGCACAAGCTAAGAATATTCCTGAACCTAAAACAGCAACAGAATATATTTTTAATTTTTGAAGAATAAAATTCATTGTATTCAATTTTAAAGTTGATTGTTATTATCTAGAATTTCTAATTTTTTATCTAAATCTTTGTAAAATTCTGCTTCGGTTTTAATTCCGTTCGGTTCCTGTGACCATGCTCCCATAAAATAATACGAAACATTTTTAGTCTTTTTAAAAATTACCGTGTGCGTAGATTTTGTTTTCACATATTTGTCGAAACTTTCGACAGGGTAGAAGATCACCATTCCTAAATTATCCTCTTTTTTGGCCAAAGTCTGCGTTCCGTAAGTAGCAATGTAGCCCCATTTTTTATTTTTGCTGACCGCCTGTTTCATTGGGATGTCTTTAAATGCAACAATCCCTGTACACAAACCTGAAAGTGTTTCATTTAAACTTAAATCAACTTTTACAAAACGGTCTTTATTGAAAATTGTCAGCTTAGATTGAAGGTCAACTGATTTTCCCCATGTTTTCCAGCCTTTGTAATCGATGGTTGCAAAAGATTTGTCGCTTTCGTTCACGACTTTTGCAGTGGTGCTTTTTACAGTTTTAAAAGTTTCCACAAAATCATTCTGCTCATCATATCTTCCGTAAGAACCAACGCCGATGGTACGACCTGATTTCAAAATATCCTGCCCCCAAGTTGAATCGTGGTGATAAGATTCAAAACCGTCTTGCCCAACTTCTGGTAAAACTAAAGTATTTACTTTTTTACCAAAAATATCTGTCGCATTTCTCCAGTCTAAATACAGTCTGTAGCCGATTTGATTATTTTCTAAACCGATGCCTTCGTATCGGATGTAGTAGGAATGGTCGGTATGTTCTGCGGGAAGTCTTAACTCATTAACGTTTTTAAAACTTCCTCCGATATATTCGTTTTCCTGCCATTTTCCGCCTTCTTTTACGGATAATTCAGCGTAAGAAAAAGGAGCTTTTGGATTTTTACGGATTTTTTCAATCACATTTTTCTGTGCGAAAGAGGAACCGCCGGCGAAAACGGCTGCCGCTAAAAATATTCTGAATACGTTTGATGTTATTTGTACTGACATTATTTTTTAATTTGGATCATTTGATTGGTCTGAAAGTTAAGTGACTATCATTGATGATCGGTTATTTTTTTAACGAGGCTATTCATATATACCTCAATATTATCATAATTTTTATCTAAATCTTTTCCGTTGGTACTGGAAGTTTTCGGGTCAAGATTATTTTTAATTTCCCATTCATCTGGCATTCCGTCATTGTCTGAATCTAAAAGAATTTTTCCTGATTTCAAATCGGGAAATCCTCCTACATCTTCCTGCGAATCGATGATTCCGTTGTCGCTTCCGAGCGAACCTTGATGAGAAAAAGTTCCGTTTTTTACATTTTTTACAATTCTTGTATCTACAGCGTCTTTCACTAAACTCGCTCCGCCGATTTTTAATATTTTTTCGTAAGCTTCTTTTGGAGAATGTGTTCTAATATTATTCTGAATATCGTGTGGATGATTGATTTTGATAGAATTTTTATCTGAATCTGTTATATTGTATGAAGTTTTCATTTGATTAAAAACGCCTAAATTCCAGTTGTCTTTTGTGACTTCCGGACTTCCTTCAACTACATTTCCGTTGATGTAATATTTTCCCCAGATATTGTAAACTTCAGTTTCGGGTTTTTCATTTTTATCGATAGCAACAATTCTTTTCTTGTTCATTGTAGCGGGACCGGGTTTGTAGTAATTGTTGATGAGGTTTACATTCATTCCTTCTCCGCCATAGATGCTGTTGTGTCCCCAATTATAGATTACATTGTTTCTGAAATCCGTCAAATCAGTCAGTGCAAATTTGCTTCCTGCATATTCTCCCAATCTCGGATTTCTGCTATCGTGATTGGCATATAGATTATGATGAAAAGATGCAGATTTTCCACCAGCAATTCCGCCATATCCGTGAGCGCCTTTCTGATGGGCAGAATTTCTCAGACTTTCTGCAATCAAACACCATTGCAGCGTGGTGTTTTCATTAACGTACATTGAAACCGTTTCGTCTGTTGACCAACTCATCGAACAATGATCGACCATCAGATTTTTGATAAATCTTGCACCAAAAGCATCACCTTCAAACTTTTTCTTGTCACCCATTCTGAATCTCATGTAACGGATGATGACATTGTCTGCTGCTACAAAAGTTTCGTAGTTGGCAACGGTAATTCCGTCTCCGGGAGCAGTTTGTCCGGCAATTGTAACGTTACCTTCTTTTATTTTTAATGGAGATTCAAGGAAAATAGTTCCGGCAATTTTAAAAATGATATATCTCGGCCCTTCCTGGTTTAAAGCAAATCTTAAAGTTCCTTCAGATCCATCATCACTTATTTTGGTTACTGTAAAAAATTTTCCGCCTCTTCCGCCTGTCGTATATCTCCCAAAACCTTCTGCACCCGGAAAACTTATCACCTTTTCCTGTGCGGAAAGGGTTGCCAAAATACTTGGAAGAATTCCTGCGTAAGAGATTATATTTTTAAGATTTAATTTCATTTAAAAAAGTAGGTGAAGGTTATGGTTGTTATTTCAAACTTTCTTTAAAATTCCAGTTATCATTTCCTTTTAAAATATTTTTTGCCTTATATTTCTTGCTTTGCTTTTTTGTTAATTGATGCGACCAGGAAACTCTTTTTGAAACATCAGCTCCAACTCCTTGAGATTTGTATTCTGCATAGAAAGTAGTCTGTTCAGCTTCTGGTTTCGACCAATTATGCCAACCTTCTTTTTTTATTGTGGAATCGATTGCACAGTTGATATAAACTGTTTTTGCAAATGGCCTCCAAGGTCTTCCCAAATATACGGAATTTGGTTCGGCATCACCTGTTAAAGTACAGTTAAAAAATACATAACCAAACTCATTTCCCTGTGGAGTAGATGCAGCGGTAATATAAGACGCATTTTTTTTAGAATAAATTGTGCAATTTTCAAAAACGGCAGTTCCGGCTCCGAAAATATAGTCGGTAGTTCCTTCGATATAGCAGTTTTTAAAATAATTGCGTGAAGTTTTGCTTTTATCAGGATTATCCTGAGTTCCTTTTGTATAAAGTGTATCCTGAAATCCTAAAAATCTACAGTTTTCAAAAGATATTTTGTCACCTGTTGTCAAAACTGCAACTGCCTGTCCAACGGGACCTGCATCGTTCTGAAAGGTGATATTTTTAGCTGAAAAATTATTGGAGAAAATAAAAATAGTTGACGAACCTGTTGTGCCGATGTTTTTACCTTCAGTATCCTGTTTTGAAGCGTAATCGCCGTACACTAAAATGGTGCTTTCTGCATTTTCTCCCATTAAACTTATGGGGCTTTTTGTAGCAGATACTGTGATCTTTTCTCTGTAAGTTCCGGGTTTTACAATGATTTTTGTTCTTAGTGTTTTTCCATCTTGAACAGAATTTATTGCCTGCTGAATGGTAGTGAAATCACCTTTTCCGTCTTTCGAAACAATGATGGTTTTATCATCATTAACCTTGAAAGAAAGAATACTGATTACAACTGCTGATAACAGGAATAAAAATTTTATTTTTCTGTTAAAACTTGAAATCTTCATAGATTAAATTTCATTAGGAAAATACAGACTTTGCTCCAATTAAGGAGAAAGTCTGTATCAAAATTAATATGAATGTATCTTTGTTCTAATAACCGTAATCTTGTGTAAGATTGTAGTTAGAGTTGATAACGTCTAGTGCAATTGGCAGCAATTCTTTTTTATTTGGCTGAAAGAAATGTGCATAACTTTTTACAGGATCTCCACTGATGTATGGTTGTGTTACTGCAAGTCTCCAGTTAACCTTTGTATAACCTGAAGGGGTCGCAACTGATTGATTAGGGCTGTAGAAAATATCAGCTTTAGCAACGCCGCCGGTTGTATAAAAATCGATATCTAAAACGTTTTGCTGTGCGGTTTTTGAAGGAACATAGTTAACGATGGTAGACGCAGGTTTTTTATAGAAGATATATTCCGGAACGTTGGCATAAATACCCGTACCGTTCATGAATTGGGTAAGTTTTTGTCTTGTTTCGTTGATTTTAGTTTCCAGTAAGTTCCAACGGATCAGGTCATACTTTCTAAGACCTTCTCCACCAAATTCCAGTGATCTTTCTTTTACAATATAGTTGAAAAAACCTGTTTTGTCTGTAGGAATTGTTCCAACCTGTCCCAAATTACCGGCATAAGCTCTTTGTCTTACCGATAAAACGGCATTGATAGCTTCCTGAGAAGGACCGTTGTTTAATTCGTTATCAGCTTCAGCAAACATTAAAAGAATGTCAGCATATCTGAGTAAAGGCCAGTCAATTCCAAGATTTTGGGATGTTCCGGTAATACTTGTCCATGATTTTCTGAACTTTCCGTCATTCCAGTTGACAGATGTTTGAAGCTCTTCCTGTTTTGTAGTACTTACTCTGTAGATGGCAACGTTAACATCTCTTCTTAAATCGAATTTTGTAAACTCATAAAAATATACAGGTATTGCATTGATACCTCCTGAAGATTTCCAGTCTGTATCATCATGTCTCAAACCATTGTAGTAACCAATTTTACTGTCTGTTCTGGAGTTTCCACCAAAAGCTCCGATCGCATAAATCACTTCATTGGTAGCATCCTGTGTGTTGGTATGTAAATTTCTGAACATCCCTTCGTAACTTGGATTTAAACCATGTTGACCGGAAGTCATGATAGATTTACACTCATCGTAAGCAATCTGATAGTATTTTTGAGGATTTGAACCCTGCATCATCAGTTGAGGATTTCTTCTTAAAGAATATCCTGCACGGGCTAAAGCGATTCTTGCTCTTAAACCTTTTACCGCTCCCTTGGAAATTCTTTGGGCGGTAGTACCTGCTTCAGATTTCCATGGAACTAAGCTTTCTGCTTTCAGTAAATCGTCAAGCATCTTGTCGTATATAACATCTCTGTCTGTTTTTTGAAGATACAGCGAAGGAAGATCAGCAGAAGGTACATCCTGAAAAGGCACATCACCCCAATTTTTAATCAAATCATGATAGAAATGTGCTCTTAGCGTTAAAGCTTCTCCCAAATAACGATCCATTAGCTTTTTATCTGTTTCAGATCCTGTTTTATAAACGGGTGAAATCGGAATATTTTTAATAACAAGATTTGCTCTTTCAATCCCGGCATAGGTATCTAAGAACGGTCTGAGAAGTTCTGTATTTGTAGGAATTGCTCCGAAACAGCTGATACCTCTTCTGTCATTGGCATTGTAATCGCCGGAAGTTCTAAAGTCATCACCAGACTGTGTAAGGATAAGATTCATTCTTTGACCATAGGTATTATCTCCCATGGTACTGTTGTAAACGCCGACTAATGCAGAAAATGTATCTGAAGCAGAGTCAAACTGTTGTTGTTCTGCTGTATTGGATAAACTTTCTACCTCAAGATAGTCACTGCAAGAGCTTAGAGTTAAAACTCCCGCAACAGAAAATAAAAGCTTTAGATATTTATATTTTTTCATAATATTAGGTTTAAAAAGTGATATCAATTCCTGATAAGATAAATCTGCTTCTTGGATATGCAGCATAGTCAACACCAGGTGTTAAAGGGTTTCTTCTTGTATTTGCCTCAGGATCATATCCAGAATATCCTGTGATCGTAAATACATTGTTCATAGTGAAATACATTCTGAAATTTGAAAGGCCAAGCTGCTTGGTAAAGTCTTTTCCAAGTGAATAACCTAGTGTTAGGTTATTTAATCTTAAGAAAGATCCGTCTTCAATACCATAAGAATGTAAGAAATAAGCGCCGGCAGGAGGAGTCCACATCGTTGTATTAGCATTTAATGCAGCCAGCGCTGTAGGATCATTTACTTTAACACCGTTATCATCAAACCATCTCCATCTGTCTGCTACTTCTGTCAACATATTGTTGTCTCTGTATAGATACTGGGTAGAATATTCAAGTTTATTGGCATTGTATACTTTATTTCCGACAGAAAAATTAAACATTAAACTCATGTCCCAGTTTTTGTAACGGAAAGTCTGATTAAATCCTCCATAGAATTTAGGTTGGGCATTTCCTAAATCAGTCATGTCATTGTTATCAATAGCACCGTCACCATTCAAATCCTGAAGTTTAAGATCTCCCGGCTGTATTGCTCTAGCTCCGTTTGCTGCAGAGGCAGCACTTGGGACACCTGCTTTCAATGTGTAAACTTGTGTTGCTGCATTATAATCAAAGTCGCTTAACTCATATCTTCCTGCTGTAACATAGCCCCAATAAGTACCTACCGGTTTGCCTACCTGTACCAAGAAGTCATTTAAATTATTCTGCCACCCAGAAGGATATAGATAATAATTGGCACTTGCAGATGCATTGTTTCCTAAGCTTTTGATTGTGTTTTCGTTAGAAGATATATTGGCATCAATTTTCCAGGTGAAGTTTTCTTTGTCGATGATTGTACTTCCAACAGTGAATTCAATTCCTTTATTGGTAGTACTTCCAGAGTTTTGGTATTGAAACTCATATCCTGTGGTTTGAGGAATTTTAGCTAAAAGCAATAAATCTTTTGTATCGGTCTGATAATAATCAATATTACCATATACTCTTCCATTGAATAAACCAAAGTCTAAACCGATATTTTTGGATGTTGCCGATTCCCATTTTACGCCTTTATTAGCCAGAATATTTCCGGTAGTAGCACCGGGAGTTACATTGGTTCCGAAAGCATATCCGTAATCAGATGAGGTAGTAAAAAATGTATCATATAAGAAAGAACCGATTCTGTTGTTTCCGGATAAACCGTATCCTGCACGAAGCTTTAATTCACTGATTGTTCTACTGTCCTTTAAGAAATTTTCTTCGGCGATTTTCCATGCTACAGAAGCGGCAGGGAAGTACCCCCATTTGTTTCCTGGTCCGAATACACTGGAGCCGTCTGCTCTCATCGAAGCGGTAAAGATATATTTGTTATTATAAATGTAGTTGGCTCTACCAAAAAAGGACGCTAATCGATCAGGTACTCTTCCTGCTCTTGGAGCATCCTGTACCAATCCCGATGGAGGTGAAGCAGACTGAATGTTGGCAAATGCCTCTTCAGCACTTATCGATTTTGGAAACCATTTGATATTCATTGTCAATGATTCTCCATCTGTTTTTACAATTTCCTGTCCAGCTAATAAGTCCAGCTTATGCTTTCCAAATGTCTTTTTAAAATTTAAAGTATTGGTATTTGTGATTCTTCTTGTTTGAGTTTTGCTTAGGAAAACAACAGGTTGATCATTGTTTTGTCTTGCAAGGCTAGTTACCGTCCCTGAAAACTGATTAACAGACTCATCTCTCTGCACATAACCAATAACACTTCTGAAGGTGAAATTTTTGTTGAATTTATATTCTATCGTTCCATTAAGCAACAAGTCATTTCTGCTGTTTTCTCTAACTTCATTATTAGCTAATAACACCGGATTAACAAGATTTGTCTGATCTGCAAATAATGGGTCAAACTCATCCACGTTTACGGTAGAACCTCCCTCAAATGGCTGATATCTTACAGCATTTCTTAGTCTGTTAGAACTTTGAGAGCCCGTAGATGACGTTCCTGCACCATAAATTGTCTGTCTGCTGTATCTGGTATTCAGACCAATACTTAATTTCTTTGAAATGTCATAGTCATATTTAAAATTAGCCATGTTTCTTTTGAAACCGGAACCAATCATAATACCATCTTCCTGTACATTATTGAGAGTTAATGAGAAAGCAGAATTCTCTGATCCACCCGTAACTCCTACATTATGAGTAAAGTTAAAAGCTTCTCTGCCGAAAACTTCATCCTGCCAGTCTCTTTTTTTGATGTCTTTATATTTTCCCAGTTGGTCGTACGTACCGTATCTTGTCTTAAAAGCATCAATATCTGTCTGCACGCCAGCTTTGTTGTACAATTCGTATTGATAAAGAACATACTGGTAAGGATCCAGTACATCAATCGTATTTTGTATTTTTCTTACTCCCAAAAATCCGTTATAATTAATCGATGTTTTTGCTTTTTTACGACCTCCTTTTGTTGTAATCAAAACTACTCCGTTAGCTCCTCGTGCTCCATAGATATTGGTGGATGATGCGTCTTTCAGAACTTCAATAGATTCAATTTCTTTTGGGGATAAAATAGATAAGGCGTTATCCATCTGCACTCCGTCTACGATATAGAGAGGTGCATTACTGCCCGTAATGGAGTTACCACCCCTGATTACGATATCAACATCAGCACCCGGTGAGCCTTCACTTAACGAAACCCGTACTCCGGCCATTCTTCCCTGTATTGCTTCTGCTGCGCTGTTTGATGGCATATCTTTAATAGCTTCGGCTTTTACAGATGATACCGCATTGGTTACATCTTTTTTAGAAACCTTAGTGTAACCAACTAAAACAACTTCGTCAATGTTGGTTTCTTTTTCTTTATCCTTCTCCTGCGCAAAGCCAAGTACCGGAAGTAAGAAAACAGTTAAATATAACCACTTTATTGAATGTACTTTCTTATTCATTATTATATCCTTATATAGTTTAATGTGGGTTGGAAAGGTTATCTTTCCAATTAGTTTTTGTGGATTTTTAAGTACTTCTGTCTGTTTTTATGTTTTACGCTATTCTTGTGCAATCGATTGCGTAATTTTTACAACAGATAATTATCTGTGGCTTCTAAACTAATATTATTTTCCAATACACAAAGAATAAAATATTATTTTTTTATGAATTGAAAGTGTCTAATTTGTTAAAATTATTAAATTCTTAAGAGGTGATTTTTATTAAACAATTGATTTTTAATATTTTATAAATTTTGTTTGTATGTGTTTTAATGATAAAAAAATTTAAAAAATGAATCATTTTTCACATATAAATCCAACAGTTTTAAGTAAAAAATGAGTTTTTTGGTACAAAAAAATTCCCGAAACAGACACTCAAGGATGGTTTATTGAAAAAATTATGTGATTTTTATCAGTTTTCAAGAGTAGAATAAAATGTGTATTTTCTAATTGTTGCCAAATTGCCATAATTTAACATTCTTGTTTTATTTTTTTTGAAATATCATTATAAATATTATATAACAGCAATTAGAATCGTTTTTTGTGGCATGATTTTTATTTCTTTAAGCTTTGCTACTCAATTTCGTTAAAAATTCGAGCCATACATTCTTAAAACTTCCTGAAAATTTTTAAAATATTAATTTTATTGTATTGAAAATCAGTTCAATAAAAATTTAAATGAATTTTTTGTTAACGGAATACATATTATCTATATATTTATCGACAAGTATTTCTGTACAATTTCAGTGTAATTTAATGCAATCGATTACACAATGTTTAAAAGGTTTTTAGAAACCATAATTTAAGTTTAAAATCTAGAGTATGACAAAATCAGAATTTCGATACGCCCATCATCCTGAAGATGTAAAAAAATATACAACTGAAGACTTAAGAAGGGAGTTTCTTATCAATGATTTATTTAATGAAGATCAAATCAATGTAGTGTATTCTATGTACGACAGAATGATCGTAGGGGGTGCAATGCCTGTAAAAAGTGCGTTGAAACTGGAACCTACTGATGATCTGAAGGCAGAGAACTTCTTAGACAGAAGAGAATTGGGAATCATCAACGTGGGTGCTGCCGGAAAGGTAACCGTTGACGGAGAAGTTTTCGAACTTGGAAATAAAGAAGCTTTATACATCGGAAAAGGAGCAAAAGAGGTTGTTTTTGAAAACGGAAATGAAGGTCAGACTTTATTCTATTTCAATTCTGCACCTGCGCATCACACTTTCCCTACAAAGAAAATCACTAAAAATGAGGCCGAAATCGTAGAATTAGGTGAAGCAAAATACGCCAACAGACGTACCATTAACAAACTGATCGTCAACAGCGTTTTGGAAACCTGTCAGCTACAAATGGGAATGACTGAGTTGCACGAAGGAAGTGTTTGGAACACGATGCCTTCTCACACGCATACCCGAAGAATGGAAGCTTATTTTTATTTTGATCTTGAAGAAGGACAGGCGGTAAGTCATTTTCTTGGACAGCCGAATGAAACTCGTCATATCTTTATGAAAAACAATGAAGCTGTCTTGTCTCCGGAATGGTCTATTCACTCAGGAGTTGGTACTTCCAACTACACTTTTATCTGGGGAATGGCAGGAGAAAATATGGATTATGGCGACATGGACGCTGTTAAAACTAACGAATTAAAGTAATTTTCTCTACATGAATTTATTCGATTTATCCGGAAAAGTAGCTGTTGTAACAGGCGGTACTCACGGATTAGGAATGGCAATGGCTGAAGGTCTTGCCTCTGCAGGTGCTGAATTGGCAATCACAAGTACGACTCCTTCAAAATTAGATGAAGCCTTAGAATATTATCGCAGTAAAGGATATAATGCTACAGGTTATCTATTCGATGTGACAGACGAACGTGAAGCCGCTCAAAAAGTAGCATTAATGCTTGCAACGCATGGAAAAATAGACATCTTGGTTAATAATGCAGGAATCATCAAACGTGTTCCGGCTATTGAGATGGAGGTGGAAGACTTTAGAAAAGTAATCGATGTAGATCTTACCGGTCCTTTCATCATGTCTCAACTGGTTGGGAAACACATGATCAAAAGACAATCCGGTAAAATCATCAATATTTGCTCTATGATGAGTGAGCTTGGCCGTGACAATGTAGTAGCGTATGCTTCTGCAAAAGGCGGACTGAAAATGCTGACTAAAAATTTAGCAACAGAATGGGCAAAACACAATATTCAGGTAAACGGTATCGGTCCCGGTTATTTTGCGACAACCCAAACAGAACCAATCAGAGTAGACGGGCATCCGTTTAACGATTTTATCATCAGCAGAACTCCGGAAGGCAGATGGGGAAATCCCGAAGATCTTGCAGGTACAGCTATTTTCTTAGCTTCAGATGCAAGTAAATTTATCAACGGACACATTATTTATGTGGATGGAGGTATTTTGGCGACCATCGGGAAACCTGCTAATGAATAACATAAGAATTTTACAGAAATGAAATCTTTTATTACAGATAACTTTTTATTACAAAATAAATACGCAGAAGAACTATACTTCAATTTTGCAGAAAAGCAGCCGATCATCGATTATCACAATCACTTGATACCAAAAGATATCGCTGAAGATACGGTTTTCGAAAATATTTCTAAAGTTTGGATTGCGGGCGATCATTACAAATGGCGTGCAATGCGTACGATGGGAGTGAACGAAAAATTCATCACGGGTGACGCAACAGATAAAGAAAAATTCGAAGCCTGGGCAAAAACGGTTCCTTACACGTTGAGAAATCCTTTGTACCACTGGACGCATTTAGAATTAAAGCGTTATTTCGGTATTGATGAATTATTAAACGAAAAAAACGCTTCAGATATTTACGATAACATCACAGCTCAGCTTCAGACTCCTGAAAAGTCTACAAGAGGTTTGCTGAAAATGATGAACGTAGAATCTTTGTGTACAACAGAAGATCCGATTGATGTTTTAAACTACCATCAGGATTTGGCGAAAAGTGATTTCAGTATCAAAGTAAGTACTGCTTTCCGTCCTGATAAGGCAATTTTAATTGAAAACCACAACTTCGCAGATTATATTTCTAAATTAGGCGAGTCAGCAGGAATCGAAATCAATTCTTACCAGACTTTGTGTGATGCTTTATTAAAAAGAGTAGAGTATTTCCATGAAAACGGATGCAGATTGTGCGACCACGGACTGAACAATATTTCTTTTGAAGAAGCTTCCGAAGCAGAAGTAAGCGCCATTTTTAATGATAAAATTTCAGGAAAAGTAATTGCTGAAAAGCAGGTCAATCAGTTCAAAACTGCCATTTTATTATTCTTAGGCGAGACATATCATCAATTTGGATGGGTTCAGCAGTTCCACTTGGGAGCTTTGAGAAACAACAACGAAAGAATGCACAGAATTCTGGGTCCGGATACAGGATGGGATTCTATCGGTGACTTCGTACAGGCTGAAACTTTGTCTAAATTGCTAAACGCTTTAGACGGAAAAGATAAATTAACCAAAACAATTCTATATAACTTAAATCCTGCCGACAACGAAATTTTCGCTACAATGATCGGGAATTTCAATGACGGGAGTATCAAAGGAAAGGTGCAGTTCGGTTCGGGCTGGTGGTTTCTGGATCAGAAAGACGGAATGATCAAGCAGATGAATGCCCTTTCAAATATGGGATTAATCAGCTGTTTCGTTGGAATGTTGACAGATTCCAGAAGTTTCTTATCTTATCCGAGACACGAATATTTCAGAAGAGTGTTGTGTAATCTTTTCGGAGAAGAAATGAAAAACGGCGAATTGCCGGATGATATGGCATTAATCGGAAAAACCATTTCCGATATCTGTTATCATAATGCTAAAAATTATTTTGATTTTTAAATAATTAAAATTGGAACTCGCAAAATGCTTCGACAAGCTCAGCATGACAGCGTTGAAATGAACAGTTAGTATTAGGAATGTCACACTGAGCTTGTCGAAGTGTTTTATGTCTTAAAAAATATTAAAATTAAAAAACCTTTGTGCTTTTGTGATTCCAAAAAGAAATGTCAAAATTAAAAATAGAATAAAGTCTATTTAAATTAAGAAAATGAACAATAAAATAGTCACTTTCGGTGAAGTAATCATGAGGCTTTCACCTCCCGGAAACAAAACAATGAAACAGAGCCACGAAATGGAATTCTTTTTCGGCGGAACTGAGCTCAACGTAGCTTCTTCATTGGCGACAATGGGTTGCGATGTGACGCACATCAGCAATGTTTCTGATGATTTTGTGGGAGAATCTGCATTGTCTTTCATCAAAAGTTTTGGGATTGATACGACTTTCATTCATAAAAACGAACATCCTTTAGGGTTATATTTCCTCGAAGTAGGTGCATCCGTCCGTGCGAGCAGAATTGCTTACAACAGACTGAACGGTTCTTTTGCCAACATTAAACCCGAACAGATAGACTGGAAAAAAGCCCTGGAAGGTTGCCAATATTTCCACTGGACAGGCATTAGTCCGGGAATTTCTGAGGATGCTTACAAAACTTTGAAAGAAGGTTTGTTGACAGCCCGTGAAATGGGAATTGAAGTGACAACAGATCCTGCATACCGTTCCAACCTTTGGAAATATGGCAAAAAAGGAAATGAAGTTTTAAAAGAATTGGTTTCTTATTCAACGATTTTTATCGGTGGGGTAAATGAGATTAATGAAATTTTGGGAACTCAGTTTTCATCAGATCAGCAAGGTTTCATGGAAGCTTGTGAAGAATTAAAAAAACAATGTCCTTCTATTCATAAAATTTTCGATAAAATAAGAATCGGGGTTACAGCGAGTTCTCAGCAAACGCAGGGAAGAGCTTTGGTTGACGGAAAGTATTTTGAAACTAAATTTTTAGAAATAGACAATGTTGTCGACAGAATCGGAACTGGTGATGCGTTTGCAGCAGGTTTGATTTATGGTTTATTAAATTTCGATGACGAAAAAGCTTTAAATTTTGCCAATGCAGCCTGTGCAATAAAGCACACCATTTTAGGGGATATCAATTATTGCAGCGCTGAAGATATTGAAGAAGTAATGAACGGAAATTCCGGAGGGCGCATCAAAAGATAGAGTTTGCCTTTGGCTTATTGCTACAACTAAAACATAGTGGACTTCGCTGAGTGAAACGCCTTTGCAAACTTAAAAATATACATCAAGTTTAAAAAGAAAATCTTTGCGCCCTTTGCGTTAAAAAAATGAAGTGTTGAAGTTACAGCATACCAAAGGATAGATAAATCCTAATCAAAGATTATTTTAACAAAATAATTCAACAAAAATGACAAAAATTCAGTTAGTTACAAACACCATCATCAATCAGGGAGCTTTGCCTCTTTATTACAATGCTGATGAGACGGTAACTTTAGAAATATTGAGATCGCTTTACAAAGCCGGGATTCGTGCGGTAGAATATACAAGCCGTGGAGAAGCTGCGTTGAGTAATTTCACAAAAATGGTAGAAGTTCGTAATGCCGAAATGCCTGAAATGCTTCTCGGAATCGGAACCATCAAAAATGTAAAACAAGCCGAAGAATATTACATAGCAGGTGCAGATTTCTTTATCAGTCCGGGTTTTGTAGCAGAAGTTGCAGTATTTTTAATTCCAAAAGACTTATTGTACAGTCCGGGTTGTATGACTCCTACAGAAATTATCGCTGCGGAAACTGCAGGCGTTACTTTTATTAAATTATTCCCCGGTAATGCTTTGGGACCGGGATTTATGAGTGCCATTAAAGATGTTTTCCCGAATCTTAAATTTATGCCGACAGGAGGTGTTGATACCACCAAAGAAAGCATTGACAGCTGGTTCAAAGCAGGAGTTTCTGCAGTAGGAATGGGTAGCAAGTTGGTAAGCAAAGAATTGATGCTTGCAAAAGACTATGCGACAATAGAAAGTGAAACCAAAAAAGTGCTGGATATTATCCAGACTTTAAAATAAATAAATTGACTATGAGTTCAGTTAAATCTCTTAAGCCGACACAATACAGATGGACGATCTGTCTGCTGTTATTTCTTGCCACCACGATCAATTATCTGGATCGTCAGGTTTTATCTTTGACGTGGAAAGACTTCATCGCACCAGAATTTCACTGGAATAACAACGATTATGGAAATATCACCGCATTATTTTCTATCTTTTATGCAGTGGGAATGTTATTCGCAGGAAAATTTGTTGACTGGATGGATACCAAAAAAGGTTTCCTTTGGGCAATCGGAGTTTGGTCTGTGGGTGCAGTTTTACATGCGTTTTGTGGAATCGCAACTTCAGGAATCCTTACCGGAGAATGGGCAGCCGGTTTTCATGGTTCTAAAGAATTAATCGGTACGGTTTCCAACACATCTGCAATCATCAGTACGAGTGTAACTTTATTTGTTTTTGCACGTTTTGTACTGGCAATTGGTGAAGCAGGAAATTTTCCGGCGGCGATCAAAACAACTGCAGAATATTTCCCTAAAAAAGACAGAGCATTTTCTACGAGTATATGGAATGCAGGAGCAACAGTCGGAGCTTTAGCTGCGCCGCTTACGATTCCGTTTATTGCAAGATCAATGGGCTGGGAATGGGCATTTATCATTATTGGTGCCTTAGGATTTGTCTGGATGGCACTTTGGGTATTCGTTTACAAAAAACCGCATTTGCATAAGAGAGTCAATGAAGAAGAATTAACATATATCAACCAGGATCAGGATGATCTTCCCAACGAAGATACTTCAGTTCCTGAAAAAGTTTTTACATTCAAAGAATGTTTCAGTTACAGACAGACTTGGGCGTTTGCTTTTGGAAAGTTTATGACTGACGGTGTTTGGTGGTTCTTTTTATTCTGGACTCCGGCTTATTTAAGTTCGGTCTACGGAATGGATTCTACTGAAAGTGCATTGCCATTATTTGTATTATATATGATTACTTTGCTATCGATCATCGGAGGATGGCTTCCAAAATATTTTGTTGAAAAGAAAGGAATGAACGCTTATAACGGAAGAATGAAAGCGATGTTGATTTTCGCATTTTTCCCTCTGTTGGCACTTTTAGCTCAACCTTTAGGAAAAGCAACGTATTGGATTCCGGTTTTAATTATCGGGATTGCAGGAGCGGCTCATCAGGCTTGGTCGGCAAATATTTTCTCAACAGTAGGCGATATGTTCCCTAAAAAAGCCATCGCAACCATCACAGGAATTGGCGGAATGGCTGGAGGAATCGGTTCTTTTATCATTAATAAATCTTCCGGAGTTTTGTTTGATCACGCTCACAAAGCCTGGTCGACCGTTGATGGAGTTCCTTTGCTGGAAAAATATCCTCAGTATATCAATGGCCGTTTACCGGATGATTTTTTCAAACAATTAGAAAAATCAGGTGCAGTAGTTTCAGATGGTATCGACAAAGGATACATGATTATTTTCTCCATCTGTGCAGTCGCTTATTTGATTGCATGGGTAGTAATGAAAACATTGGTTCCAAAATATAAAGTGATCAGTAAATAAATTTAAGATTTAAAAAACTAAAATTTTCAAAGCATTTTTCTTTTCCACAAAACCTAAAGGGTGGAAAATGCCTTGAAAATCTCATCAAATTAACTCCCTTTAGGGTCGGGGTAAATTAATTTTGATGAAATTTTAAGCAGACTCTTAACAGTCCAAATAAAGACATGGAGTTCTTCGCTAAGTAGAACGCCTTTGCGAACTTAAAAATATACAGCATTTTGTCCAAAACAATCTTTGCGGACTTTGCTTTAAAAAAATCATCAACAAGAAGATGGAAAATCAGACAAAACAACAATTAAACCGTCAAAACAGCGGATTAAATACAAAATTACCAATCAAGATCGTACAATTCGGCGGAGGAAACTTCATGCGCGGATTTACAGATTATGTGATTGACAAATTAAATAAAGAAGCAGATTTCAATGCAGGTATTGTCAACGTACAGCCAACACCAAACGGTTCGGTTCACAAACTTGAAGAACAGGGAAATTTGTACACTTTATTTTCAAGAGGAATAAAAAAAGGAGAAATCATTGATGAGAAATGCGTGATTTCGGCGATTCAAAAGTCGATCAATCCTTATGCAGATTACAGCGATTTCTTAGATTTAGCAAAAGAAGAAGAGCTTGAATTTGTTTTTTCGAATACAACAGAAACCGGAATTGCTTACGACGAAACTGAAAATACTTACGAAGGTCCGCACAAAAATTTCCCGGCGAAAGTGGCGGTTTTACTTCATGAAAGGTACAAGCATTTCAATGGAGCGACCGATAAAGGTTTAAGAATTATTCCTTGCGAACTGATTGAAGATAATGCTTTTGTCTTAAAAAGTATTATTTTAAAATATTCCCAACTTTGGAATTTAGACGAAGGTTTTGCGCAATGGATTGAACAAAGCAATCACTTCCACAATACATTGGTAGACAGAATTGTTCCGGGTTATCCGAAAGATGATGCGACAACTTATGAAGACCAGTTGGATTATGAAGATCCGATGATGGTGGTTTCTGAAACATTCCTTTTATGGGTAATTCAGGGAGGTGAAGATTTAAAACAGAGAATTCCTTTCGATCAGATCAATGAACAGATCTTGGTGGTGGATGATATTCAGCCGTACCGTTTAAGAAAAGTAAGAATTCTGAATGGCGGACATACGTTGATGTTGGCTCCGGCAATTTTAGCAGGAAAAGAAATCGTAAAAGAAGCGATTGATGACCAGTTTATCGGAACTTTTTTAAATGAAACGATTTTCAATGAAGTCAACCAGACTTTAGGTTTAGATGAAACTGAACTGAAAGAATTTGCGGAAGAAGTTTTCGACAGATTCAGAAATCCTTTTATCAAGCATCATTTGGCAAGCATCGCTTTATATTTTGTATCTAAATTTAAAGTGAGAGTCATTCCGAGTTTACTAACGTATGTTGAAAGAAATAACAGACTTCCGTTGAACTTAACGTACTCTCTGGCAAGTTTAATCCGATTCTATCAGGGAAGTTTTGGTGAAAAATCTCTTCCTTTGAATGACGAAGAAGCAATCATCAACAGATTCAAAGAAATCTGGAAAAACGAAGATTACGAAGTAATTTCAGAACAGGCATTGAGCGAAAAATTGTTCTGGGATACCGACCTTACTCAGGTTGAAGGTCTGAAAGCCGCAGTAGCAAAAGCATTGTACGAAATCGACCACAATGACATGGAAACTGCCTACAAAAATTTTATTCAATTTTATTCTTAAAAAATCATGCAAAAGAAAGTACTGAAAGTAAATCCCAAAGACAACGTTATTGTAGCGTTGATGGATTTGCCTGCCGGAGAATCGGTACATTTAGACGGTACAGATTATACGATTCTTAAAGATATTAAAGCAAAACATAAATTCGCTGCCGTAGATTTTGAGGATGGCGACCATATTTTAATGTATGGTGTCATCGTTGGAAAAGCCAACCAATCTATCAGACAGGGCGAAGTGATTACGACTGAAAACGTAAAGCACCAAAGTGCAAAAGTGGTTGGTAAAACCGGAACTCTGGGCTGGACTCCACCCAATGTTGATAAATGGAAAGACCGTACTTTTATGGGTTACCACCGTGAAGACGGACAAGTAGGTACAGAAAACATTTGGTTGTTTTTCCCGTTGGTATTCTGCGAAAACAAGAATATCGAAACGCTGAAGGATATTTTTGAAAAAGAATTGCTTCATGATAAAGCCAGCAAGCATCAATTATTATTGCGTTCTTTATTGAACGGTGGTGCAGCTGTTGAGGTGGAAGAAGAGGAACCGGATACAAGAATATTTAAAAATATTGATGCAAGATTCATCACACACCAAGGTGGCTGTGGGGGGATTCGGCAGGATGCTGAAGCGTTGGGAAGACTGTTTGCAGGATACGTCAACAACCCGAATGTTGCGGGAGCTACCGTTCTCAGCTTAGGATGTCAGAATCTTCAGGTACAGATTTTTATGGATTCAATTCATGCATTGGCTCCGGATAACAAAAAACCGATTGTGGTTTACGAACAGCAAAAATCGGGTACCATCGATGAAATGCTGACCGGCGTTATCAAAGATTCTTATGAAGGCATTAAAAAAGCCAACGAAATAGAAAGAAAACCGGCCTCCATTACCAAACTGAACATTGGTTTAGAATGTGGTGGCTCAGACGGTTTCTCAGGAATCTCTGCGAACCCTGTTTTGGGAGAGGTTTCAGATATTATGGTGGCAGTCGGCGGAACAACCATGTTGGCCGAGTTCCCAGAATTGTGTGGAGTAGAGCAGGAGTTGGTGAACCGTTGCATCAATGATGAAGACGGTGTAAAGTTCCTGAAACTGATGAAAGATTTTGAAGCCTCTGTGGTTGCAGCAGGATCAGGATTTGATATGAATCCGTCTCCCGGAAATATCAAGGACGGCTTAATTACCGATGCCATGAAATCTGCAGGAGCCTCTAAAAAAGGCGGAGCTGCACCAATTGTTGAAGTTCTCGATTTTACAGAATACGCTACAAAACCAGGTCTGAATCTTTTGTGTACTCCCGGAAATGATGCCGAATGTACGACGGCTTTAGTAGGTTCAGGAGCAACAATCGTACTTTTCACTACAGGTCTTGGAACTCCAATGGGAAATCCTATTACGCCTGTTGTGAAGATTTCTTCCAACACGGTTTTAGCAGAAAAGATGTCAGATATTATTGATTTCAATGCAGGTACCGTGATCAGCGGAGAAAAAACAATTCCCGAAGCGGCAGACGAACTTCTGGAACTCATCATCAACGTAGCCAGCGGCGAAGTAAAAACCAAAGCAGACGTTCTGAATCAGAATGATTTCATTCCATGGAGACGAGGAGTCTCTCTGTAATGGGTTAATTATATTAATATTAGGGTTGAAAATGCTTCTTGCTTCGGTAGGGAGCATTTTCTTTTAGGGCTTGTTTAAACACAAATTACACGAATATAAAGTTGGTATCAATAGGAGCGAGGTTAGCCCGTTTTTCTGTGAATTAAGAGAAATAGGTTTTTAGTAGAAATTTATTCCGATGTGAAAAGGCTTTTTGTTGATTTTTGTTCTATGTTTATTGGTTTGGTAATGACGAGCAGTTCGAAAAATAAAACTTAGCTAAAATGAAGATTACTTTAGAGACTTAAAATTCTTATTAAAAAGAATTCGTCCCGTTTTAGCAAGTATTTTTTAAAGAAAATTATTTTTTACAGTTTTGATTGAATAGTTTGGTGCCCTCTGTCTGTTCTAAATCATTTAATAATTTTAATGTTTTACAAGCATTTGAATTGTCGTTTTTTAGTGAGTAAATTGCAATTATATTGTACAAAGCATCAATATTTCTATTGTCTAATTCGTAAGATTTTTGAAAATATAAGAGTGCTTTATCATATTTTTTATCTTGGTAAGATGAGATTCCATTATTAAAATTCTTTCCAGCATCACGCATATCTTCTGCTTTTATTCCTTGAATTTTGGTTATATCTTCAATATTATTAATAAAATAGAAAACTCTAGAACCTTTATAACGCCAATCTTCATCTATACTATAATATTGTGTTTGCAAAATAAATGGAAGATAAATCTTATCGAAGTGCATAAAGTCTTTTAAGTCCCAATTTGAAAAGGAGTTTTCTATCACTGATTTTTCTATTTGAATAAATTTTTCGTATTTGTTAAGATTATCAGTATTTTTAATAAGAAGTTCAATTTTCTGCTTCTTAGGAAAAAAAACAATCTCCCCAATTACATTGAAATTTGGAGTTTTATTTACTTTTCTAAATTCTTTATTGATTTCAATAATAAAATTTTTATTTAGAGTTGGAGTGAAATGCTCATTAGCCACTATAGATGAGTCATTTTTGGTTATTTCAATAATGTTTTTCTTTAGGTTTGAAGTTTTCACAAACCATAATTTTTTAATTTTATCATTAGTTGTAACACCTTCTATTCTTTCTATCACTATAAGAGAATCGCTTGTCAATTTTTCGATTTCGTAACCTGATTGAGGAGAAGTTTTAATAATATTTTTTTCAAGTTTATAGTCTATACAGTTATTTTCATTATAGAAAATTGGTTCAGAATTTATACAAAATTTATTATTTGAAAATTTCCATTGGAAGAATTTGGAAGAGAAAATATGGCTCACTTAAATCCTTGCTTCCATCTAGCATTCTAGTTTTGGATTTTGTCCAATTTTCTATTAGAAATTGACTGTTAATTTGGGCAGAAATATTAATAGAAAATAATAAAAGGAAAATCAAAATTTTGTACATAGAGGGGTCTTTATAATTGCAGATAATATTAGGTTTTACGCAAATGCGTCAATCCAAACTATTATTCGTCAAAAATAATTAAATAAAAAGTAATAACAAGTTTCAAGTTATATTAAAACAAAAGTAATTTCTACATTCCTGCGAAAACAAACCACCCCGTCAAAAATTCTTTCGAATTTTCGCCACCCCTCCAGAGGAGGGGAATTTTTCATGGGTAGTTTTTTGTTGAATATTTGTCTTACATTTTCTAAATTTGAATTAAAGTCTTATTTTTCTCCCACAGACTATAATTCCACTCCCTCGGAGGGGTGGATTTTTTCGAAGAAAAAAGACGGGGTGGTTTAAAGAGCACAAAAGAAAAAACACAAAAAAATGAATGAAATTTTAATACAAATCAACGGAATCCCCATTCGCAAAAACTTCGTAGAAAATCTCCCCTACAATCCAAAATTAAAACCATTATTACAAGGAAAAAGAAAAGCCGGAATTTTAAGCGAAGTGATTTTTGGAATCAAGTTCGGGTAAAAAGTTTCCACAATATAGATTTTGACAGACAGAGAATTATAGGAAACTATATTGTTGATTTTTATGTTAAAAAGTTAGGATTGGTTATTGAAATTGATGGTTGGAGTCATGATACAAAAAAAGATTATGATGACATCAGGCAGAAGTATTTAGAATCTTTAGGATTGAAAATGTTTAGAATTACAGATTTTGATGTGAAGAATAATTTAATTGCTGTAATGAAGAATTTGGAGGATTTTATAGTTGAAAATTATGGCTGCTAAAACCACCCCGTCTTAATTTTCTTTGAAAATTAATCCACCCCTCCAGAGGAGGGGAATTTTCCATGGTAGATTTTTATTTAAAATTTGTTTTACATTTTCTAAATTTGAATTAAAGTCTTATTTTTCTCCCACAGACTATAATTCCCCTCCCTTGGAGGGGTGGATTTTTCCGAAAGGAAAAAGACGGGGTGGTTTAAAGGGTATTTAAAATTTTTTTTAGGTAAACTATTTCCTCTTCGAAGACTTCCTCACACAAATTTTCGGCGTCAAAACTACTTTCTTCTCAACAGAAACTCCGGAAGAATTATCTTTTACGTGATCAATAAAAACCTGTCCGGCCATATTTCCCATTAACAAAGGAGTCTGATCAATCGAACTCATTGGAAGTTCCATGAATTGGGTGAAAGGTTCGTTAGAAAAACCGATCACGGCAACTTCCTGTGGTATTTTTATCTTTCGTTTTTTTAGTTCCTGACAAGCTCCTAACGCTGCAAAATCACTGGCAGAAAATATTGCATCTGGAATAGATTTTCTGTCCCATAAAGTTTTGATGGCTTCAATTCCTTCATCGATAGAACTTCCTGTGAAGATGATGTTTTCTTCTTTTACCTGAAATTGATGATCGATCAAAGCCTGTTTGTAACCATTCAGACGGTTCTGGTAAATCTCAAGATTCTGATCTCCGGAAAAATGACAGATATTTTTATAACCTTCATTGATCAGGTGTTCGGTCGCCATATATCCACCACGGTAATCATCAACAGTCACCGTATTGATCCCCGGAATATCTTTCTTTCTGTCAAAAAATATAATGGGAGTATTGGTGGTATTTAAAATATGCTGAATATGTTCGGTATCAACGGTAGTTCGGGAAACAGACATGAAAATTCCGTCTACCTGAGCATTTAATAAGGTATTCAGGTGTTTTTTTTCGGTCAGAACATCTTCATGACTTTGGCAGATAATAACGTGATAGCCGTGAAGAGAAAGTTCTTCTTCAATTCCACGAATTACTGATGAGAAAAAGTTGGTATTGATGTAGGGAACGATGATTCCTACATTTTTGGTTTCGCCGCTTTTTAATGCTTTGGCAAGATTATTCTGCTTGTAATTCATTTCCTTAGCAGTTTTAATCACCAGATCTTTTGTTGCCTGACTAATTCTCGGGTTGTCATTCAATGCTCGTGAAACCGTTGCCACACTTACGTTTAGCTTTCTTGAAATATCATAAATAGTGGCATTTTTCTTTGTCATAAATGGTATGGAATAGCGTTATTCTATATGTTAAGTAGATCGTAAATTTAATCAAATTATAGCTATTGAATAAAAAAAAGAGCACCAAAAATTCGATGCCCTTAATGAACTAATTTTAATACTTAATATTTTTTATTTTTCCCAAATCTTTTCGATTTCCTCCAAAGATTTTCCTTTCGTTTCTGGTACCCATTTCCAAACAAAGAACAGGGATAGAACACTCATGACGCCGTAAAACCCGTACGTGAAAGCTCCACTGAATTCCATCATAAAAGGATAAGTTGAAGAAATCAAATAGTTGGCTGCCCATTGTGCCGCAACAGCAATGGCAATCGCACTTCCTCTGATTTTATTAGGGAAGATTTCTGAGATCAAAACCCAGCAAATCGGTCCCCACGACATCATAAATGAAGCGGTGTAAACGATAATAAATACTAAAGTTGCAATCCCGATAATCTGATAATACGATAAAATCGCAATCGCAAACATACCAATTGCCATCCCTACTGAACCTACGATCAGCAGTGGTTTTCTTCCCCATTTATCCACCGTGAAAATTGCAATGATAGTAAATACAACATTCACCAATCCCATCACAACGGTTTGTAACATTGATGAATCTTTGTGAACACCCATACTTTCGAAAATTCTGGGAGCATAATATAATGCCACATTAATTCCTACAAACTGCTGGAAAACAGAAAGCAAAATTCCAATTACGATTACTGTTTTCCCGAAAGCAAAAATTTCACTTTTGTGCTCAACAACGGTGCTTTTGATTTCAGAGAAAATTTCTTTTCCGCGGGCTTCACCATTGATTTTAGTTAAAATCTTCAACGCTTCCGCATCTTTATTGACAAACGTCAGATAACGCGGAGTTTCAGGAACGAAGAACAGTAAAATTCCAAACAGAGCAGAAGGAATCGTTAACGATAAAAACATATATCTCCATCCGATTTCGTTGATCCATTCCACGGTTTGTCCGCTTGCGATGCCCCAGTTCACAAAGTAAACCACGAGCATCCCGAAAATAATGGCAAACTGATTCAAAGAAACCAGTTTTCCACGTATTTCGGCAGGTGCAATCTCACCAATGTACATCGGGCAGACTGCCGAAGCGAGTCCTACACCAATTCCACCAATGATCCTATAAAAATTGAATGCCAGTAAAACACCCATCGAATGTTCACCGTGTTTAAAAAATAAAAATTCAGGATATGCCGCTCCCAAAGCACTGATGAAGAACAGAAATGCAGAAAGCATCAATGATTTTTTTCTTCCCAGTTTCGTGGAGATCATCCCGGAAATTGCACCACCAATGATACAGCCGATCAATGCACTGGAAATGGTCGCTCCGTGAGCCAGTGAAACTCAATCCCAAAGGAATGATCAGATATTCCTGGATCGATTTTTCGGCCCCGGAAATCACTGCGGTGTCGTATCCAAACAAAAGTCCTCCCAAAGTGGCAACCAGTGTGAGTACAGTGACGTACAGCATATTGATCTTTGCCTTTGTTCCTGAAGAATATTTTGGACCAGAATCTATTATTTGCATAGTTTGATTGAATTTTAATTGTTTAAAATCTATAAATACTGGTTAATGATGCTCTCAAGATATTCCTGTTTTCCGCTTTCTCTGCCCACTTCACCAAGCCCTTGAGCGTAAGTCGCAAGATCGGTTAAGGATAAGTTTCCGTTTTCGAAATCTTTACCTTTTCCGGTGTCGAATGATGAGTATCTGTTGGTTCTGATCTCTGAGTATTTTGATTTTTCTAAAATTTTATCAGCAGCCATAAACGATCTTGCAAAATTGTCCATTCCGCTGATGTGTGCGATGAAAATATCTTCAAGATCTGTAGAATTTCTTCTGATTTTAGCATCAAAATTAACGCCTCCACCTTGTAAACCTCCAGCTTGGATAATCACCAACATTGCCTGAGTCATTTCGTACAAATCAACCGGGAACTGGTCTGTGTCCCAACCGTTCTGGTAATCTCCTCTGTTTGCATCAATGCTTCCCAAAACATTGTTGTCAGCAGCTACCTGAAGTTCGTGCTCGAAAGTATGTTGTGCTAAAGTAGCGTGATTCACTTCCAGATTTAATTTAAAATCATTTAATAAATCGTACTGACGAAGAAAATTCAAACATGTTGCCGCATCAAAATCGTACTGGTGTTTTGTAGGTTCCATTGGTTTCGGCTCGATGAAGAAAGTTCCTTTGAAACCTTGAGCTCTTGCATAATCTTTCGCCAAATGTAAAAACTTCGCCATGTGTTCCTGCTCACGTTTCATATTGGTGTTTAATAGAGACATATACCCTTCACGACCGCCCCAAAATACATAGTTTTCTCCATTTAATTTAATCGTTGCATCAAGAGCATTCTTCACCTGTCCGCCTGCATAAGCCAAAACATCAAATGAAGGATTGGTTGCTGCACCATTCATAAATCTTGGATTTGAGAAACAGTTGGACGTTCCCCAAAGTAATTTTACCCCGGAAGCTGCCTGCTTTTCTTTAGCATAATCGGTAATGAATTCTAATCTTTTTGTAGATTCTAAGAAATTATCTGCCTCATCAATCAGATCATAATCGTGAAAACAGTAATAAGGAACCCCTAGTTTTGTGAAAAATTCGAAAGCTGCATCCATTTTTTCTGTTGCTCTTTGTTTTGCATCAGAAGCAGTTAACCAGTCGAACTGCTGAGTTCCCGCACCAAATGGATCTCCACCTGTTGCACAGAATGTATGCCAGTAAGCGGAGGCAAACTTGAAATATTCTTTCATCGTTTTTCCACGAATGACCAAATTTTCATCGTAAAATTTGAATGCTAACGGATTGTCTGATTCTTTTCCTTCAAACTTAATTTTATCTATTCCTTTAAAATACTCTTTGTTTCCTGTTGTAATTGCCATTATTTTTAAAATTATATTATTTACAAATTGTAGTATGATTAAAAATTGTAATCGATTGCGCAAGATCTCATTTGGGGAAATAATTTCCCATTGACGAGTTTTTAAATGTAATAATTTTATAATAAAATAGATTAAATTTTATTAACAGTGTTTTTTTTTATGATAATAGTCTGATGTAAGTCTTTAATTTTCATTTGAAAACTAAACTCATGTTATCGTTGTATTGATGATAAGGTATGCTTGTATATCAGTTTTTCACTCTCATAACTTCCCCTAAAAACAACATGAATAATTAATATTTGGTTTATTCATACATTTTTAGTGATTGATGATACATGCAGGTAAAAAGATATTGAGTATTTATCTTAACACATTTTCCAGGCAGCTTCTAAAGCCAATTCAATCATAGGTTTTAAAGCTGTTTCTCTTTGGTCTGCCGAAATTTTTTCATGAGTAGGAATAATATCAGAAACCGTAATAATGGTCGCTGCATTTTTCCCTAGATGTTTTGCATTGGCAAATAATCCGAATGCTTCCATTTCCACTGCCGGGCAATTGTATTTCGTTGCAATAACAGGAACTTCAGGGTTTTTTCTGTAAAAAATATCACTGCTGTGTATATTGGTTGATTTAGTTTTTAAAGATAATTCTTCCGCAGTTTGATTAATGATTCCAAAAACATTTCCCTGGTGAGAAATAATATCTTCATCAATTTCCCAGGCAAATTTTGCGTAAGTACTTTCGCTTGCAGCATTTTCAATGTTTAATAAATCAAAAATTTTCAAATCTGTAGTGTAAGCTCCACAAGTTCCGATTCTGATGATGGTCTCTACTTCATACTCTGTATACAATTCAAAAGAATAAATACCGATACTCGGGAAGCCCATTCCGCTTGCTCCTACAGAGATTTCTTTACCCTTATAAAGACCTGTGTAATATAAAATTCCTCTGGTCTTGACTTACCAATTTTGCATTTTCAAGAAAATTTTCTGCTATATATTTCGCACGAAGCGGATCTCCCGGTTGTAACACCACTTTTGCTATATCTCCTTTTTTTGCACTGATGTGAATACTCATAATTTTATTTTGAATGTGCAAAGATAGAAAATATGTGAAAAGTGAATGGTCGATTTGAAATACATGAGTTTTTTTCAGTAGCTATTCCCGCTTTCCGCTGTATCTTTTTCGTTACGACCTCCGCTTCGCTCCGGTCGCAACAAAAAAGGATGCCGCTTCAATCGGGGCTATGGTTTTCGACATTCTTTTAAATGATCACATGATCCACAAAGTCGATCATTCCGCAAGAATTTTCAATGAGGATAAAATAAAACTGCCCCAAAAAAGTGTCTAACTATTTTGGGGCAGTTTAAAGTCGCAGCTTTTTGTTTATTGAATTTCATCTTCGCAGATTTTCTTCCATTTTGCTATAGTCGTTCTGCTGATTTTATATTTTTTTGAAATATAATTGCTGGAGAATCCGTGTTGTTTTTGATAGGTCAATATCTTAAGCATCGTTGCTTTGTCGTATGTTCTGAGTTTCTGATTGTTTTCAGAACTTTCTTTGGATTGTTTGAAAATCTTATCGTTAAATCTAATCACCTCTTCACTGGTATTAAGATTCTTGAGAAGCTCTTTTACTTTTGCATCTTTCAGTTTTTCAGGATGTTCTGCAAGCAAAAGATCGTGGTATATTTTACTGTAGTTCGGTTTCATTTTTACGATATTTTGCAGTTAGGGTTGATTTTTCTGAAGCCATCTATGAAGCGTGCTTTTCGGTATGGAATATTCTTTAATCACATCAGCCTGTGTCATCTCACCGGAACCAATTTTTTTGAGAATGAAATCTTTAATTTCCTGAGTATAAATATTTTTTCTGAACTGTGGTGCTTTTTCCGACTTTATATTGGTTTTGTTGACAGCCGAAGGTGGTGCATACAAAATCAAATGAGAGCTGTAAAGCCTAAAAAAATCGTATTCCAGTAATTTAGCCCATCTTAAGAGAATATCGGTATCAATAGATTTACTTTCATAAACACTCTCTACAAACTCTTCATCTTTATTCAGGAAATTACAGATTCTTTCGATCGGAATTTCTTTCTGATCCACAAGCTCTTTAATAGATTGGCCGATATGTATTACTTTATATAACATTTATAAATAATGATTTATTTTTAAATATTTTTCATTAATCCGTCATTGGTAAGCATTTGTGTTTTTGGCTTCTTTTGAAATCTAAAGAGAGATATACTTCTTATTTGTAATGATATTTAACATTTAGATCTTCATTCTACTCATCCATTATCTGTAATAAATTAATTGATTCTAGATTCTCCGGAATACCATTTTTTTAACTATTCAAAGGCGAGGGGAGTTCTTTGTATAGTTGTTGTGAAATACAATTTAATAAAATATTTTATTCATTTATTTTTTTCTCTTCGGAATGAATAATAAATCTTACTTTGCTCGAACAGAAATAGAAATCTGTTGGTAATATTTCATTAAAATTAATAAAGCAACTGGTCAAATTTAAAAAAAATTATCTAATAAATGTTATAATTATTTTTAATTACAGTTAATAATAATTGATTTATATTAACAATTAAATGATGATAAAAGCAATTGCATTTAGCATTAAACAATATATTGGTTTTGTTTAGACGATTCAGTAAGTTAAATGATATTGGTTGAGAAAAATTTGTTTTTTTTTACAGATGATGTAGGTGACAAGAAACTTCATCATTTTAGCTTGAAAATACACAAAAGATTTAGTGAATTTTTTTGCTATCAGTTACCAGAATGCTTTACTATAATATAATAAATTGTATTCTAATTAAATGTAAAAGAATATTATTGATGAATTAATAAATCCTGAATAATAAAAGCGATTTCTCTGAATAATTTTTTTTAGTTTTTTTATTACGTTTTGCGAAAGTTAAACTCTTAAATAATCTTAAAAAAAATACAGATTAAAAGAAAAATTTTATCTTTGGGTAGAATTGAAATTCATACACAATTGATATAAAAAAATAATCATGGCACACTTTTAAAAATCTTTTTCAATACAAGCTAAATAATTTAACTTAAAACATTTTGAAAACAGATATTGACATCCAAAACCACACTCATTTTTCGTTTGATCTGTGGTTAACCCTAATAAAATCTCATCCGGAATTTAAAGCGAAAAGGGTCGAGCTTTTTGGCTCATTCTTTACCATTGACAAACCTTTAGAAGAAATTACAGGAAAGGTAAAATATTACGATGATTTATGTAATACCATCAATGAAGTCAGTGGCAGGAATATTGATACTTACGAGATTTATCTTTTGATTTTAGGATCTTTAAATATTGATGTAAAAACAATTGATAAAGAAAAATTAAACCGATTTTATCTGAAAGTGAAGCCTTATTTTTAGAATATAAACCCGTTGTTATTTTCGAAAATCTGCATCAGTTTTTTGAGGAAATTAAAACTCAGGGAAAAACAATTAATATTTTAAGCAATACAGGTTTTATTAAAGGAACGACGATGAGAAAATTTCTGATTGAGGAAAATCTTGATCAGTACATTGATTTCCACATTTATTCTGACGAGATCAATTGCTCAAAACCTAATCCGCTCGTTTTTCAGGAAGTAAAAAATAATCTGAAGCCGGAAATTCTGATGAACCAGATTTTGCATATTGGTGATAACGCAATTGCAGATTATAAAGGAGCAAAAGATTTCGGATTCAACGCATATTTAATAACACACCAAATCTAATATGAATACACGCTATAGTTTGCACAAAATAGACTCTGCCCAAGAATTTACTTTTTCCCCGGCAGAATACAGCTATTTTAAGTATGGTGATAAATTGTATGCCGAGAAATTTGCCAAAGAATTATTTGAAGGATTTCTCGCAAGTCACCAGGAAATTTTAAACACAGATCAGGAAATTGTAGTGTTGCCAAGTCCATACATGGCGATTCCCACTGCTTCTAATTTCTTATGCTTTTATTTTAAGAAGCAGCTGGATTTTTACCTGTTTCAAAGAGGAAAACGTTCCAGCATCATTTCAAAAATAAACAGAAATCATACCTACACAAAAGATTACGGTAATCTTAGTTTTGAAGATCGTAAAAATTTGATTGCCAATGATACTTATTATTTGGATAAAGATTTTCTGAAAGGTAAACTTTGCATATTTATTGATGATATCAAGATTACCGGAAGTCATGAATTTACAGTCAATAAAATATTGAATGAGTACAACGTAAATGCAGATTTTCTATTTTTATATTATGCAGAACTGATAAATTTTGAAATAGATCCGAAAATTGAAAACTTCTTCAATTATTATACTGTAAAAGACGTGCAAGACGTTGCAGAAGTAATGCTGAAACCGAGTTTTCAGTTTAACACAAGAATTGTAAAATACATTTTAGGTTTAGAATCAAGTAATTTTGATTATCTTACGTCTAAAATAAAAAAAGAGCAGATGGATCATCTTCTTGAGCTGGCAATCAGCAACAATTATCATTTGATAAAAGAATACGAAACCAATATAAACACTTTAACACAAACAGAACTTAATTATGGCTATTAACTTACAGAAAGGACAAAGAGAAAATATAAATGCTCCAAAATTTACAATCGGTTTAGGATGGGACATCAACAATACATCTACCGGTGGAGCATTTGATCTGGATGCATCACTATTTCTTTTAGATGACAATAAAAAGCTGGTTTCAGATAACCATTTTATTTTTTATAACAATCTGGAATCGCCTGATAAAGCAGTGATTCACTCTGGTGATAACTTAACAGGCGACGGCGACGGCGATGATGAGCAAGTAAAAATAGATTTAACAAAAATTGATGCTGCCGTAAAAGAAATTACAGTGGTAGTAACCATTCACGATGCTGATGCAAGAAAGCAGAACTTCGGACAGGTAAGAAATTCTTTCATCAGAATCTTCAATACAGATACGAATGAAGAAATCTTAAAATATGAATTGGACGAAGATTTCTCTATCGAAACTGCCGTAGAATTTGGAAGAATCTACAACAGAAACGGTGAATGGAAATTTGAAGCTGTAGGTGCAGGTCAGAGAGACGGTTTAGATAAATTTGTATCAATGTATCAATAATTAATTATGGATAATCAACCCAATCAAAATACAGATCCGCTTCAATCGATCGAGCCTTTAAAAACCTTTGAACCTACTCCAATCGCTCCGGCTCAACCTGCTCAAAGTTCGGCTCCTGCCGTTCTGATGGATAGAGACGGAAACGTAAATTTAAGTCAGATTGAAGACGCAGAACGTCATAAATATGAATTAATGGCCAATGCAATTGATGAGACAAATCCTGGTTCTATCGTGAATTTCGGTTCAGATTTGCAGAAAACTTTAGCGAATCAGAGTGATAGTTTTTTAGGAAATGTAAGAAGGTCAAATTCCGGTGAAGTAGGAGAGCTCATCAATAATTTGTTGATAGAATTAAATTATGTAGACGTTGACGAGATTCAGGGAAGTAAGGTAAAAGGTTTTCTGAGTAGACTTCCTTTCATGAAAAAGATGATGACTCAGGTTGATAATCTTTTTGCAAAATACGATAAGATTACCAGTAATATTGACCAGATTTCTCATAAAGTAAATGCAGGAATCATCACTTCTACGAAAGATAATGCAGTTCTGCAGACAATTTTCGACAGCAATGTCAATTCAATCAAAGCGATTGAAGAGCTGGTGATAGCCGGAAATCTGAGAATGGAAAAGGCCGCTGCAGAATTGGCAAACATGGAAACGAATGTTCAGAATTTTGCAGATTATCAAATTGCAGATAAAAGAGATTTCATCAACAGATTAGACAGACGATTGGCAGATTTGAAAGTGGTGCGTCTGATTATGATGCAGTCGCTTCCGCAAATCAGATTAGTACAGAATAACAACGTATCAATTGCTGAAAAAGCGCAAACAATTTTGACCACAACTTTACCGGTTTGGAAAAATCAGCTTTCGCTTGCTGTTGCCATGCACAGACAGCAGCAGAATATTGAGGTTCAACAGAAAGTATCTGCCACAACAGAAGATATTTTGAGAAAAAATGCAGAACGTTTGGGTCAGAATTCAATTAATGTGGCGAAAGCAAACGAACAGACCATCGTTTCAGCTGAAACACTGAAAGAGACCACTGCCATGCTGATTAATACGTTGAATGAAGTGAAGCAAATTCAAAAACAGGGCACAGAAAGCAGAAGAAAACTAGATCAGGATCTACAGACTTTAGAATCTGAACTGAAAGCAAATATAAGAGGGTAAATAGGGCAAAAACGTGGATGGTGAGGTTGCAAACATAATGTCTCAGAGTAGAAGAAGATTAACTAAGCTTAAACTTCTCTCTAATTTCTATGAAAATATTGACGTAATATCAGTGTATATCAAAACAGATATTATTCATAAATTATTCGAAGAAAACAAGACATTAGATTACAATAAACTTGAGCTTTTTCACCTGCAATATACTGACAGTCTGATCGAACTTTTAACTAAAATTAAAAAGAAGAAAGAAAATGATCTGTTGGCGGTAATCAACGAAATCAACATTAACAATCAATATATTGAGAATTTTGAAGAGAAGAAAGTTGATCATTTTGAAACAGACAGGAAAATATACAGCGGAGTTTTTTCTGAACATCTAAGGAAGCTTTATAAAGATCTTACCGAAGATAAATTTTCTCTGAACTGGAATGATGTTTTATATTTTCATAAAAAATATGCGGTAGAATTTTACCGGACAAATGCGGATGAAACGAAACTCAAACACAGTCAGGTTTCTTCTTATCAGTATCAGGATTATTCGATTGAAAGAAAATTATTAGGCAAGCTCAATATTCAGAATTTTAAAGTTCGTTTTGTGTGTGGGTACAGAATTGGAAGAGATGAGTATGAATTGTTTAAAATCTTCCAGTCTGACGAGCATTTTATTTTTAATGTTGAGGAAAAAAGACTGTACCTGATTGATGATGAATTGTCTTATTTGGATACTTCTGAAAATGAATCAAATCAGGCTTCGGTAATGAATCAATTGATAAAAAGGAATGAAGAGCTCGAAGAAACCATTCATGAGAAGAAAAGAATTTTGCCGGAAGGTGTAGATGATGTTTTAAAAGATTATCTGAAAAATCTTGAAAACGTAGATATTATGAGCAAAATATTTGACGTCAACGAAGAAACCAATATTCTTCGCGCGATGCTCAATTTAAATTTAAATAATTAATAAAAATTAAAAGCAGAATGAATTAATAAAGATTCAAATCTATTTTTACATTTCAAAATAACTAAAAACAAAAATAATATGGCTATTAACTTACAAAAAGGTCAAAGAATAAACCTGACAAAAGAAAACGGAACAACACTTTCTCAAGCGTGTGTGGGAATTAACTGGGGAGCAATCGAGAAAAAAGGTTTTTTTGGCGGAGTTTCAAAAGAAGCAGTTGACTTAGACGGAAGCTGTATTTTATATGATACGAACAAAAATGCGACAGAAATTATCTATTTCGGAAACCTTAAATCTAAAAACGGCTCTGTAAAACACAGTGGTGATGATTTAACGGGAGACGTTAGTGGTGATGACGGTTTAGATAATGAAGTAATCACGATTGATTTTGCTAATTTAGATCCGTCAGTTGAGCATGTTGCTTTAGTTTTAAACAGCTACAAAGGTCAGGATTTCGGGACGATCCCTTTTGCATCGATCCGTATCTATGAAGGAACTCCTACAAGCGTGAGAGAAGTTTTTGCTAAATATGATATTGCGAATGATAAATCTTTCAGTGGTCATGTTGCCATGGTAATGGGAGTTTTCTACAAGAAAAATGGCGAGTGGAAATTCAATGCAATCGGAGATCCTACAGCAGATAAAAAACTGGAACAAACAATTCAGACCGTTCAGCAAAAGTATTTGTAAAATGCAAATGAAAATCTGTCTGAAATTGTATGATTTTAGGCTCATAAATTAAGCAATATCTGTATCTTTACGGCTATTGCTTTTATCATATAATAACATTAATAAAGTGGAACAATACAATATTTTAGAACTGCACCCCGGGTTGGTATGGGGTTTTGCGATAACCGTAGTTATCATGTTACTCTTAGATTTAGGAGTTTTCAACAAAAAAAGTCATGAGGTTTCTTCAAAAGAAGCAACGATCTGGTCAATAGTCTGGATCTCTCTTTCAATGATTTTTTCTGGAGTTGTGTATTGGGTTTTTAATACCGACGGAACGGCCGGAAGCCATGCAGTGGCAGTGGAGAAATTTACACAATATCAAGCAGCATACTGGATTGAGAAAGCGCTTTCCGTAGATAATTTATTTGTGTTTATCCTGGTTTTTGGTTTCTTTAAAGTGCCAAAATTTCTTCATCACAAAGTTTTATTCTGGGGAATCATCGGTGCATTGATCTTTAGAGCAATCTTTATCTTTGCAGGAGTTGAACTCATTGAATTAACCTATTTACCCGAAATGAATATTTTCGGTCATACCGTAAAAATCAATGTAGTGATGACACTTTTCGGATTGTTCCTTATTTATGCAGGAATTAAATCCTGGGGCGACGATGGCGATGATGATAATGAGAATTATGGAGATACGGCAGGTGCAAAACTGATCAAAAGTTTCTGGAAAGTTTCTGATAACTATGATGGAGATAAATTCTTCACGGTACAAAACGGAATCAGAATGGCAACACCGCTTTTGGTAGTCGTTGCAGTAATTGAGTTTACAGACGTATTGTTTGCAGTAGATTCTATTCCGGCAATTTTTGCGATTTCAAATGATCCTTTTATTTTGTATACCTCCAATATTTTTGCGATTTTAGGATTAAGATCATTGTATTTCCTGTTGGCAAATTTTATTCACATGTTCAGCAAATTACCTTATGGTTTGGCAATTATTTTAGCCTTTATCGGTGTTAAAATGTTGATTGCACCATGGTATCATATTTCCTCACCAGTTTCATTAGGAATTGTAGGAGGTGTATTGGTAATCTCGGTTCTGCTTTCCATCATGTTTCCCGATAAAAAGGAAGACGAACAAGAACAATTAGATTAATAATAAATCTCAAAAGGCTTTACAATTTGTAAAGCCTTTTTTATTGAGAAATTCATTATTCCTTGCGAAGCAAAATTTACTATCACCTTATTTGTATTTCAAAAGCTTATTAATTTTCCTCCTAGTCTGTAGTGATACCTTATATGCTTCATCCCGTAATTTCTGAATTTTTCCCACCGGCTGAAAGATTTCTGCACTTTCAAAAGGATTGAAAGACAGCAATTCATTATCACAGGTATTAGGAGTAACAAAAGAGTCTTTCTCAATTTTTACGTCACCTATTTTTATAAAAGGTGAATTTTTCCATTCCCTGTTCAGTATATTGATTGGCTGATCCTGCAAATCATAGCAAAATTGAATCATCACATCAGCATTATAATTCTCCTGATGACAAAAAAGTTGGATAGATTCTTTTGTAGTTAAATTTTTGCCGAATTTTTTCTGCGGATTTCGAGGGCTCAGTTTAATTTTAATCATATAATCTCCCAAACGATATGCACCGACAGAATGATAATCGAATGACAGCATAAAGTCATTTTTTTTCATCAAAAATTCTAAACTTTTCTTCAAAAAAGATGAGGTAAAAATACTCGGTAAAATCTGATAAATCTGCGATACCAAAGGAAAAATATTTCCCCATTTTTTAATAAAAAACCGATTGACAGCGGTGAATAATTTTAAAAATTTTGAAACAGAATTTACAGGAAACAAAGAGAAATTTACCAAAGGATAATTGGCAATCGTACGGTCTGCATCATCTTTAATTTTTATCGCAAAACCATATGCGGGAATGTCTTTCCTGCTTTTATTGATTTTCAGGTGAGCATTTGAAATTCTCACAACAATATTGTATTTTTCTTTATCAAAAAGATATAATAAGTCAGAAGGAATTTTCGGACTGATCATAAATTCACCTCTCAAAACGACATATGTCTTGGCGTGAGCGTTTCTCGTGGCATAATTTACATCACTTAAGGACGATGAATGTTCTACAAAGTCGACAATACTTTTTTTATTTTCCTCAAGAAGTTGCCTTTCTTCATAAGTAAGCTTATCGAAATTCTTATTATATTTTAATGGATTTGGCATATAGTTTTAAAAACTCAATTATAACGCCAAGTTTTTAATTCTGCGTTAAGAGAATATTAAAATTGTTTGAAGTTTGAGGTGCAGACTCACAGAACAATAATTTTCCTCTCCAAAAACTTCCCGCTTCCGACTTCTTTCTTCCCACTTCAAAACCTTATCTTTGAAAAAAAATTATGGGAGTAGCAGATATGTTATTTAAGCGTAAAAAAGAGCAGGCTGAAAAAAATCTGAAAGACGGTCAGGAATACATGATTGAATACGGAAAAAGAGATAGCGTTGTTGAATTGCCAAGCGGTTTACAGTACGAAATCATTACTGAAGGTGACGGTCCGAAACCAGGTCCGAAATCGATGGTAAAATGCCATTATCACGGTACGACAATAAGTGGAAAAGTTTTCGACAGTTCTGTAAAAAGAGGAACTCCGGCTTCATTTCCTTTAAACAAGGTAATCAAAGGATGGACGGAAGCATTACAATTAATGCCTGTAGGAAGCAAATGGAGATTGATTATTCCACCTCATTTGGCTTACGGGGATCAGCAAATCAGCAAAGAAATCGGACCAAACAGCACACTTGTTTTCCAGGTTGAATTGCTGGATATTAAATAATTTCTTTTTTTATATATTAAATTACCTGTTTTCGGGTAATTTTTTATTTAACAGAATAATGGAAGCAGTAAATTTGCTACAGCAGAATTTTACTTATGTCGGAATTAAAAAAAATTAGAGAAGAAAAAAATCTCACACAGGAGGAATTGGCTGGGAGATCGGGTCTTTCAGTGAGAACTATTCAGCGGATTGAAGCAGGAACACCACCGAAAGGGTACACACTAAAAACATTAGCTTCAAGTCTTGATATTTCCGAAAAAGATTTATCAGCTTCGCATACACTAAAAGAGAAAATTACTTTCGAAGAACCTGTTTTAAATATAGAAAGTGATCAGATTTTCAATTCCGGTTTAATCAAAATGATTAACCTTTCTTCACTTCCTTTTGCATGGTTTCCGATTGCCAATTTTTTACCGCCACTATTCATCATGCTTTTTACCAAAGAGAAATCTCAAATTGTGAAACAGATTATTTCTCTCCAGGTATTTTTAGCTATCATTTCGCCCATCATTTTTATGGTTATTGCTTTGCTTAAACTTGGTTCAGCGTCGGTAATAATTACCATGATTAGTTTAACGCTTGCCAATGTTTACATCATTCTGAGAAATGCATACGAAATTGATAAACAAAAACGTATATATTATAAGTTTAATTTCAATTTGTTATGATTCTGACAGGTAACTGTCGGGTTTTTGTCAGGTATATTTTTTGAACTGGATTTGATTTATCCTGAATCTTTGTCAAAAATAATTCTATGACAAAAAAAATCTACAGCAGTATGATAATTCTCTTCCTATTCATTGGGAATGTAAAAGCTCAAATCGATAAAAATTCATCGTTATTTTTAGAATTAAAGAAAGAAGACAGTATTTTCTTCGAGCGAGGATTTAATAGTTGTGATATAGCATATTTAGAAAAAAAAGTGGATAAAGATTTGAAATTTTATCATGACAAAGGTGGTTTTCAGGACAAGAAATTGTTTTTGGAGAGAACAAAACAAAATATATGTTCGAATCTAAATCAAAAGCCAATTCGAAAAGTGATCGAAAGCAGTCTTGAGGTTTTCCCTTTGTACAACAACGGAAATTTATACGGAGCAATACAAACCGGAGATCACCAATTTTACATTAGGGAAAAAAATAAAGAAGATGTTTTAGGCGGTCAGGCAAAATTCACGGCAGTCTGGTTAAAAAAAGATGGAGGTTGGGTGATGAGTGATGTTCTCAGTTACGACCATCAATAACTATAAAATTAATTACAGTTGAATAATTTAATTGTAATTAATTTTGTTACAATTAAAATTTTTATATCTTTGCGGTATAAATTTATGGGCAACACAAGATTTGCTACGGCAATACATATCATGACCTTACTGGCAAAAGTTCCTCAGGAGTGGCTCACTTCTGACTGGATTGCAGGAAGCATCAATGTTAATCCTGTAATTGTCCGTAAAGAATTGAGCGAATTGCGAGAAGCCGGATTGATAACGAGCCGTTTGGGAAAAGATGGCGGAACAAGACTTTCAAAAAATGCTGAAGAGATTAAGATTTCTGAGATTTATGCGGCTGTAAAAAACAATGAGGTTTTAGGAAAGAAAAATCAAAAACCAAATCCTGACTGTCCCGTAGGGAAGGAAATTAACAGCCATTTGTGTATGCTTTTTGAAGAGACAGATCAATTGGTAAAAGGTTTTTTGGGAGACAAATCTCTTCAGGAATTTGCGGACCAATTTGAGTAATTTTTTTTGAATATAAATGTAACAAAATTTATTACAATTAATAAAATAAATAATATTAAAATGAAAAAAGTAGCAGTAATCGGAGCCACGGGTTTTGTAGGAACGCAGGTCGTAAAAGAATTGGAAAACAGAGGATATTCTGTAGAAGCCATTGTGAGAGATGCTTCAAAAGTTGAGCAGAAAGAGAATGTGATTGCTAAAAGTATTGATGTCAATAACATTGATGATCTTGCTGAAGGTTTAAAAGGAAATGATGCAGTTATCAACACGTTCAATGCAGGATGGACAAACCCGAATCTTTATAACGATTTTTTAAACGGAAGCAAAAATATTGAAAAAGCGGTAGAAAAGTCAGGAATTAAAAGATTTATCACTGTTGGCGGTGCTGGAAGTTTGTTTATCAACGGTAATCAATTGGTTGACGGTCCGGATTTTCCTTCTGATATCAAACCGGGAGCAACCGCAGCAAGAGATTATTTAAACGAAATCAAGAAAAATGAAACTTTAGACTGGACGTTCTTCAGTCCGGCAATCGAAATGCACCAAGGAACAGCAGGAATCAGAACGGGGAAGTACAGAACGTCTTTAGAATCGCCGGTTTTTGATGAAAACGGTAGAAGTGTGCTCTCTGTAGAAGATGTTGCGGTAGCTCTTGTAGATGAGCTGGAGCAGAGTAATCATATTCGTGAGCGTTTTACAGCAGGATATTAATTTTTTTTGGTTTTTATTGAAATTTTCGGCGGCACCAAAGGTGCCGCCGAAAATTTATTGTAGTTAGTATTTACAAATTCATAAATAACTTAGGATTTACCGGAGTATTATTTTTATGAACTTCATAATGCAAATGTGGTCCTGTAGAACGTCCGGAATTTCCTGATTTTGCAATCACCTGTCCCACCTTTACTTGATCATTAGTTTTCGCAACCAATTGAGATAAATGTCCGTAAAGTGTTGCTAAACCGTTGCCATGAGAAACAATGACACAGTTTCCGTAACCTCCTTTTTGCCCTGCGAATATCACCTTTCCTGCAGCAGTAGCAATGACATCAGACCCGAACGGAACCGCAACGTCCAGACCTTTGTGAAACTGCATCTGATCAGCTTCGGCAGGCGGATTGTTTTTTTCAATGGCAGCTTTTGAAGTTGCAGGAACAGAATTTCCTGAGGAATTTGGTGTTGCAGAAGCAACGGTCTCACTTTTTGCTTTCGGTGTTATCATTACTTTTACCTCACGTTTATTTCCGTAGCTGTCTGTAACTTCAATGATTTTTTCATAAGGTTCTGCTTTAACTTCAGCTTTTGGTGCGGCGGCTGCAATTACTGCGGGTTTTGATTCTGCGGTTGGTTTTGCAGATGCATAAACTGTTTTAAATGGAATAGGATTTTTTCTGATCCCGAAATTAGATGAAATATAACCTTCGCTCGGCATTCCCAAAGGAACCTGCATTAGTTTTTTCTGCAAATCCATCAGATATTGGCTGTATCTGTTGGATTGTTTTGCCAGATAAATAGAGTTTGAAATACTGTCGTTATCAAGAACCATCAATTTTTCGTTCTTAATGTCTTTGGATTTTAGAAATGAGTTCAGTTGTCCTACTGTTTGGTCTACTAAACTAAGATCTGTTTTCATTTTCAGGTAATCTACACTGTCTTTTTCAGTGTTTATTTTTACCAGATTGACTTCGTAATTTTTATCATCTTTTTTTGAAAATAAGTTGGCGATCAAAATACTTTGTGCAAAAACTATCAGTAAAAGTCCTGCAATCAGGATGTTTACCTTCTTTTTGCTTCTTAAAAATTTCTTCATTTTCTGTTTCTTGGAATTTAAAAACCGTTTTAAGGGTGCAAATTTAACTAAAATAATTTTTTGAGAAATACCTTTAATTTAAATTAATAATAATTTGTATTTAACGGATTTTTAGATATTTAATTGTATGCTAATGTTAAATTTTTCAAAAAATGAGGTTTATCCTTCATATAAAGACTGGTTATTTCTTTGTTTTAATATATTTGCAGTTCACACTTTTATTATGGCGAAAAAGAAAACAGTTTCAGAATCTGCAAACACAAAAAAGGCTAAGAAAGACATTTCTGTAGGAGTTGTCGGTAGCGGAAGTTTTGCTACGGCGATTGTGAAAATGCTTGTTGAAAACTGTAAAACCGTGCATTGGTGCGTAAGAAGTGAATTTGTAAAAGGTGCAATCGAGCTTCGTGGTCATAACCCGACTTATCTTACTGCGGTAAATTTTAACCTTAAAAATTTAAAACTGACCACAGATGTAAACGAATTGGTTTCAGCCTGTGATATTGTAGTTTTGGCAACTCCTTCGATTTATTTGTCTGACACAATGGATAAAATGACGTGTGACTACAAAGACAAAATTTTTGTTTCAGCCATTAAAGGAATTATTCCTAAAGTAAATGATGTTGTTGCGCATTATCTGAAGGAAGAATTTCAAATCGGTTTCAGAAACCAGGCTGTGATTGCAGGACCTTGTCACGCAGAAGAGGTTGCGATGGAAAGACTTTCTTATCTCACCGTTGCTACGGTAGAAGATGAAACTTCTGATAAGCTGGTTGATATTTTCAGTTCAGAATTTATCAAAGTCAATTCAAGCAAAGATATTTTAGGAAATGAATACAGCGCCATCCTAAAAAATATTTTCGCCATCGGAGCGGGTATTGCAAGCGGATTGGGTTATGGAGACAACTTTACAGCCGTTTTTGTATCAAACGCTATCCGAGAGATGGAGACTTTCCTTGAAGCGATTTATGAAGCGCCCAGGGATGTGAATGAAAGTGCATATTTAGGAGATTTACTGGTAACAGCTTATTCGTTATTCTCCAGAAACAGAAATTTAGGAAATCTGATTGGAAAAGGATATACTGTAAAATCTGCCATTCAATCCATGAACATGGTTGCTGAAGGATATTACGCCGCAGATTCTATTTATAAAACAGCAAGACAAAAAAATCTTGAACTTCCTATTATTGATACCATTTATGCGATTTTGTATGAAGGTAAAAACGCAGAAAAACAATTCAAAAAACTGACTGCAAAACTGAATTAAATTTAAAAAATATAAAATAGAACATCAGTATATTATTTACTGATGTTTTTTTATGGCAGCTATTTTCGCCCCTTAACTCCCGCTTTTTTCGTTCCGCTTCGCTGCCACAAAAAAGCTCCGTTTAAGTCGGGCTGCAACAATCCGATGTTTAGAATCTAAGAAGAAAAAAATAAACTTTTACAAACATGTCGCTCCTACGGAGCTCCCATTCTGCTTTATATAAGTTTCCACAAATATTTGCTTCTACTGAGCCATTATTTGTTTGATATACTTTGCTTGGCTCCAAAATTTTAAATACCAATCAAAAATACAAAATCAGTTCAAATCACGAGAGAAAAGTAAAATATTTTTAAATTTCATCTGTGAAAATCTGAGTAATCTGTGGGATTATTTTCTCAACCAAAAAATCTACTGTATATGCGAGAATATAAATATTCATATTCTTAAATTAAAAATTAGCGTGTTAAAAATGATTAATCGCATATTTAATAAAAAACTTTTCCCGAAATTCGTAGTAAATTTACAAGAATGTCCAATTCAATTTTAAGCAGAACACCAAAACCAAAATACGATGTTGTTTTAATTGGTGGCGGAATTATGAGTGCTACGTTAGCAACTTTGCTTCATGAGTTTGATCCCAATTTAAATATAGCCATTTTTGAGAGACTCGGAAGGTTTGCGAAAGAAAGCACCGCTGCATGGAATAACGCAGGAACGGGTCATTCAGCATTCTGCGAATTGAATTACACTCCAGAAAATGAAGACGGAACAGTAGATATTTCAAAAGCTGAAAGTATTGCCGAGCAATTTGAAATTTCAAAACAGTTTTGGTCTTATCTTATTGATAAAAAGTACATTAATACGCCTTCAGATTTCATCAATTCTTGTGCACATATGAGTTTGGTATTTGGCGAAAAAGATGCTGAATATCTGAAAAAACGCCATACAGCAATGAAAAATTCACCATTGTTTTCTGCAATGGAATTTTCTACTGACCACAACCAATTACGAGAATGGATTCCTTTGGTAATGAGCAAAAGAAATGAAAATGAAATACTTGCAGCTACAAAAATGGATTTGGGAACCGATGTCAATTTCGGAAGTTTAACCCGAAAAATGGGAAGACATTTATTGGAAGATTCAAATGTTGAAGTTTTCCTGTATCATGAAGTGAAAGATATTGATCCTAAAGAAGACGGAAAATGGGAAATGAAAGTGAAAGACAGAATCCACAGTCATAAGCAGGAAGTCGTTGCAGATTTTGTGTTTATTGGAGCTGGAGGTTATGCTCTACCGTTGCTGGAAAGTTCAGACATTAAAGAAAGTGAAGGGTACGGAGGTTTTCCGGTATCGGGAGAATGGCTGGTTACGCACAATCCTGAATTGGTAGAAAAGCATCAGGCAAAAGTATACACTCAGGCGACTGTAGATGCACCACCAATGTCTGTTCCGCATTTGGATTTAAGGATTATTGACGGGAAGAAAGCATTACTGTTTGGTCCTTTTGCTGGTTTTTCAACTAAATTTTTGAAAGAAGGTAATTATCTTGATTTACCCGCAAGTGTTAATACAAAAAATATAAAATCCCTTTTCGGGGCTTGGTGGCACAATATTCCGCTGACAAAATATTTGGTTCAGCAGGTTGCGATGACCAAAGCTCAGAGGATTCAGCATTTAAGAGAATTTGTGAAAGATGCAAAAGAAGAAGACTGGGAATTGAAAGTCGCCGGACAACGTGTTCAAATCATAAAAAAAGACGGAAAACAAGGCGGCAAACTGGAGTTCGGGACAGAAGTCGTTGTCAATCAGCAAGGAACAATCGCTTCTTTATTAGGAGCTTCTCCGGGAGCTTCAACGGCGGTATTTGCGATGATCAATGTTTTAGAAAAATGTTTTCCTGAAAAGCTGAATGGCGAATGGAGAGAAAAATTATTGGAAATGATTCCGTCATACGGACAAAAACTAGCTGATAATCGTGAACTTACCGATAAAATAAGAGCATACAGCAAAGAAAAATTAGAACTCAAACATTAAAATATAAGTAATTGGTAATAAGTAATGTGCAATTTATTCGCAACCTCAAATTACTCATTACCAATTACTCATCACCCATCAACCATGGAAGAAGTCATTGTAAAACCCGTTATTGCAAAAGAATTGCTGGAATCTCTTCAGACTAAAATAGATGAAGAGAAGCAGGTCATTGTGCATTGTTGTTTTCCTGCTTCACCATTTTTGGGAAACCTCATCAGAATCTGGAATACAACCTATCTTATGGATACCACTTCAGGTCACCAGAGTAACTTGATTCATGCTGAAAACATTACCATTTATCCCAACTGGACAGTTGTACCTTTTATGAAAGATTTTTGGTTTACCTTAGTGTTTTCCGGACTTCCGAAAGATTGTACAAGTTTTGATTTCAAAGAAATTATTCCCGAAGAAGGTGGTTTTTTTGTGAAATCAATCAAAAGAAATTCTTCAGATATTTACAGAATTAAAATTTCAGAATAATTCAATGAAAAATTACATCCTATTTTTATTTTTACTATTTCCGGTATTTGGATTTTCTCAAAATAATAAACAGAAATCACAAGAAATTGAAGAGATCAAAAAATTTCAGCAAGATCTGAATAAAGAATACTCAGATCCGAAAGAAACCCCTTTGAGAGGCGATAATTTTACGAAATTTAAACAACATCCTTTCTTTCCGATTGATTTGAAATACAGAATTACTGCGAAATTTATCAAAACTGAAAACCCACAACCTTTTAATTTACCAACATCTTCCGGCAAATCAAAATTGTATCAGGAATTTGGTAAAGCAACGTTTGATTTAGATGGAAAACCGTATTCCTTATCGATTTACCAAAGTTTAGATTTAATGAAAATAGAGGAGTATAAAGATCATCTTTTTCTGCCTTTTCGTGATGAAACCAACAACAAAGAAACGTATGGCGGAGGAAAATATATGGATCTGAAAATCCCAGACGGAAATACGATTGTACTAGATTTTAATCAGTCGTATCAGCCTTTCTGCGCTTACAATGCTTATGATTACCATTGCCCGATTGTTCCTGAAGAAAACAAACTTGAAGTTGAAATAAAAGCAGGAGTGATGTACGAAGATATTTATCATCATTAAAAAATATGACTGAATTAAAGTTTTATCAGCCTGAAGACCTTCCTGAACTTGATTATGTTCTGGATGATATTCAGTCGCAGTATACGGCAACGGCAAGGCAATCTTTAGAAAGAATAGAAGCAAGAAATCTCAAAGGAGACTTTTTTGCTTACCCGATTACGATTTTCTATGAGGAAAAAGTGGCAGGATTTTTTGTACTTGATTTTGGAGACGATAAATTTGATCTCACAGAGAATCCGGATTCTGTTTTGCTTCGTTCGTTATCTGTAAACCCGGATTTTCAGGGAAAAAGCATCGGGAAATCAGCAATGATTGAAGTGGATTATTTCATAAGAGAGCATTTTGCAGACTGCAATGAAATTGTTTTAGCGGTGAACGAAAAAAATACCTCAGCTTTTCAATTGTATGTCAAAAGCGGATATGACTTTGAAGGAAAGACCAGAGAAGGCAGAAGCGGACCACAATTTATAATGTTTAAAAAGCTTTAAAATAATTTAAAATAAAATTCTAAGTTTGGCGTGATACTTTCAATGATTTTTAAACATTATTGAAATACTAATCATGGAAATATCACTAAAAAATCAAGTCGCCATTATCACAGGTGCATCCAGCGGAATAGGAACAGGAATTGCAAAATCTATCGCAGAAGCCGGAGCTACGGTAATCATCAATCATTCTTCAGAAAAATCTTACGAAAATGCTCAGGAAGTTTTAAAAGAAATCACTGATGCCGGTGGAAATGGCATCACTTATCAATGTGATGTTTCCAAGGAACATGAAGTGATTGAAATGTTTAAAGAGGTCATCGAAAAATTCGGAACAGTTGATATTTTGATTAATAATGCCGGAATTCAGAAAGATGCAAAGTTCACGGAAATGACATTAGACGATTGGAATGCAGTAATGGGAGTCAATCTTACGGGACATTTTCTCTGTTCACGAGAAGCTATTAAAGAATTTCTCCGTCGCGGAATAGATACTTCGCGTTCTGTTGCCTGTGGAAAAATTATTCATATCAGTTCCGTTCACGAAGTCATTCCTTGGGCAGGTCACGCCAATTATGCAGCAAGTAAAGGGGCGATAAAAATGCTGATGCAGACGTTAGCACAGGAATATGGAGCAGATAAAATACGGGTGAACTCCATTGGTCCGGGAGCAATTCAGACTCCGATTAATAAAGACGCATGGGAGAGCAAAGACGCCTTAAATTCTTTGCTGGAGCTTATTCCTTACAACAGAATCGGTCAACCGAAAGATATTGGTAATCTGGCGGCTTTTTTAGCCAGTGATTTGGCAGATTATATTTCGGGAGCAACTATTTTCGCAGATGGCGGAATGACCAGTCTTGAAAGTTTTTCAGACAATGGTTAAACATCTATTCAAATATCTGCTGTAGGATTTCTAGAGAATTTGGCGTTTTAAAATCTGAAATATGGTAATGATAATACACAAGAATACTGTCTAAGAATTTTTTTCTTTTGGCAGATAAAATCTTAATTTCATAAGGATTGGATGACAAAATAATGTTTTTCCAAAACAGCGAAATCTCTTCATCGAAAAGCGGATGGCTTGAAAAAGGAGAAAATGTTCCGGTTTCCGGATCAAGAAAATTTCCTTCACCTAAAAGTGGTGCAACTCCTTGAATTTTTAATATTTTAATTAAAAAAATAAGATGAGCCTGGTAATTTTTGCTGCTAAGCTGATCTATGAATTCATCGATCACATAAAAAACGACAGGATTTTTATTTTCATTTCTTAAAATTTGGTTTAAAAAATCTGAAATAAAAAATACAACAGCGTTGGCTTTGATATCTGTGTAAACGTCATGCAGATGCAGCATCTCCATAGTTGATATCGTTTGCATACTGCCCGTTTTACCAATACGGATTGAAAAATTCAGCTTATTTAATGGCAAAAGAAAGGCTTTCTTCTTATTCTTCTTGGTATAAATACCTCTTAGAAAATAAGTCTGAAAGCCTTCCTCTTCGGTAAAACAATGCAGAATTGCATCGTTCTCACCATATTTTATAAACGAAAGTAAAAAACCGTTTTGAGAATTCATTAATTAACAACAGCTATTTTTGCAGTTGCTTTGTCGCTTGCATCTTCATTAGTCATCAAAACAAAATAAATTCCTGATGCTACTCTTTTACCTTTCTGGTTATTAAGATCCCATTCGTAATATCCTGATCTTGCAACCGCAGAATGTACAATATTTCCGGCTGCATCGGTAATTCTGATGTTTGTTTTTTCTGCCAATCCTTTTATGGTAACGTTTCCTTTAAACTGCGAATACACTACAGGATTCGGATATACCAAAACATTCCCGAAACCTGAATTGACATCAGCTACATCACCTTGATAGGTGACAATCCCTTGGTAGGTGACAAAATACACCTTTCCTGTTTTTTTATCAACTTTAATGTCTGTAACTGAGTTGGTAGGCAATGGTGAATTTTCTTTTGTAAAACGCTTGATAATCTGCTCACCGGAAGCAGAAAGATAATACACTCCGCCACCATCAATGGATACCCATTTTTGGTTGCCTCCATCTACTTCGATCTGTAAAATCTGAGAATCTCTGAATAACTCTTCTGCAAGACCGCCCTGTTCGATCACTATTGGTTCTACTGTGGGATCATTTTTTATTTCTGCAGCAGCATTGGGAAGTATTCGCAGTCCTGAATCGCTTCCTATCCATGCATCACCAGATTTATCGATTGCTATGGACAGTGTTCCGCCAGAATTAGAAGGTAATCCGTTTGATTCACTTAGAAAAGTTGTTGTGTCATCTCCTAAGCTTTGTGTTTTTTTTGTGTCGTACACAAGAAAATTATTTGATCTCGGCAACGGTGTCCAGAATAAATTTTCATAATATATTGGCTGTTGTATACCATTACTGGTAATTCCTGTAATATATTTTATCAGAAAATCATCTGTTGCCCTGTCATAATAGGTAAATGCAGGTGATGCGGCGTTCGCAGTGGCAAATGCCATACTGCAAAAAAGATTATTTTGATCGTCTAAAACAAATCCTACGGGTCTGTTTAAAAAGTTATTTAAAGGTAATGAAGGGTCAATAGCATCTAAGCCATATCTTTTTACAAATTCAAAATCTTTACTTCCTGCATTGTACTTCATTTTGTAAATACCATGACCGGGCGCATTATTATAATTGCTAAAGAAAAAGTCGTTGGGATTCACAGGATCTGCAATAACATCTAAAATATTGAAAGTAGTGGTGCTTCCTACAAAATATGAAGAATATATCCATTGCATTCCGTCAAAATAATAGAATCCGGGATTTTTTGCATTGAATAAATTAATGTTAAATCCATCTGCTCTTCCTCCTGAAGAAACCAGAAGCTTATTATCATTGAATAGTCTTATTTTATAAGCATAATTAAAATACGGTCCGTCGGGTTTAAAAATTACATTATCTTCACTTTTTAAACCGGATAAAATAGTTCCGCAATATATTTTTGAGCCGACTTTTGTTGCAGTATTACATTCTTCTCCAACGGTAACAGATCCTGCAAAAGTTCCATTGATGTTATAATTATAAATTCTGCTCGCATCTGTAACAATAATATTATCAGAATTAACCACCACATCACTCACATTTCCAAATGTTTGTGATAGAGGAGTAGAAACTCCATTATTGTATATATAAGTTGTAGTCGGGGAAGAGAAAGCCAATGTGTTTTCCGAATCTATATCCGTAAAATTACCTGCCAATTCTGTAGTCCACGTAGAGAAAACCGGAAATGTTGTATTTAATTCATGAGTTTTTAATCCGGTATTCGTTACAGAAAAAACTTTGTTGTCTTTTATCGTTGCTTCATTACTCGCCTGGTAAATTCCGCCGCTTACAAAAAACGCAGAATCATCAAATTCCTTATCATTTAAATTAAATATAGAAACTCCATAGCCTACAGAAACTACAGCTCTGTCGCCTGTAATTGAGATATGGTTAATTTTTTTACTTGCATTATATCCCGTTGCAATAGGAATATCCACTATATAGGTAATTCCTTGTGGAGTAATAACATCCAAAGATCCGTTTTCGTATCCCACAAGACCAATTTTTGTCTGTGGATTATAATCAAAAGCAGAAATTTTAACTTCATGAAGACCGTTTGCCTTAGAAAGTTTCGCAATTTCACCTGTTGAAACAGTATAATAGAAAATTCCATTTTCTGTGGCAGCGATGATTTTTCCGTTATCTTCTTTTAATGCCAGAACATTGTTGTAAGAAAACAGATCTTGCCATTTTTTAGATGAAATATTTTGAGCCTTCACCATCTGGAAAGTTGCCAGAATACCAAGAGAAATTATAGAGAATTTTTTCATATTATGCTGTTATACTGCTGTCGATTGCCTGATTGTTCCAGGAAATCTGTTGTACATTTTTATTTTTATCAAAAAAGAAATCTATTCTTCCCAAAAGAAGACCTGCCCAGCCTACTTGGTTTACCAGAACATTTTTTCCTTGTCTGTTTTTAAAATTCTGCGGCTCTGGCAAAAAAGTATGGGTGTGACCTCCCAAAATTAAGTCGATATTTTCTGTTTTTGAAGCTAAAACTTTATCACTTATTTTTTCCTGATCATCTTTATAATCATATCCGATGTGCGAAAGACAAATCACAAGATCACATTTTTTCTCATTTTTCAGGAAATTAGAATAATGTTGTGCTACATCAATCGGGTCAGACCAAACGGTTTCCTGAAATTGCTTTTTCCCGACCAGGCCGTCAAGCTGAATCCCAACACCGAAAATTCCGACTTTGATTCCGTTTTTATTAAAAATTTTATAAGGAGAAGTTTTTCCGTCTAAAATAGTATTTTTAAAATCATAATTAGAACAGATAAAAGGAAATTTTGCATTCGGTAAAACTTTCAAAAATCCATCTAAACCATTGTCAAAGTCATGATTTCCCATTGTGGAAGCATCATATTTCATCATCGACATCAGTTTAAATTCCAATTCGCCTCCGAAAAAATTAAAATAAGGAGTTCCCTGAAAAATATCACCGGAATCCAGCAATAAAAGATTATTTTCTTCGCTTCTGATTTTCTGAATTAGACTTGCTCTCCTTGCAAAACCACCCTGATTAGGATTTCTTGTGTAACTTTCATCAAAAGGCTCTATTCTGCTGTGCTGGTCGTTGGTATGAAGAATCGTCAATTTATTAGCAGATTTGAAAGAATTTAAACTCAATTCTTCTGCCATGATCAGATTTGGAGCTAAAGTCATTGCTAAAGTTCCGCCAGTTACCGTTTTTAAAAAACTTTTTCTATCCATTATTTCTTCCCGATAAATTGTAAACGAACTTCTGCTTTAGGATCAATTTCCTGATTTTTCTTAAAATATTCAATAAACAAATCTCTGAGCTTAATCCCGGTTGCAATATATTCTCCTTTACTGAAAAACTTCATATTATCTCCTCCCAAAGCTAAATAATCAGATGTTGCAATATAATAATTCTGAGCAGGATTGACTATATTTCCATTGATTAAACTTTTTGAAAGAGTACCGTGATTTGTTTCAATATACAAATGAGATACAGGATTATTGACCTGGTTTTTGGCATAATAATCAAAAAGACCCTGTAAATCCGAACCTTTCATTTTTACAATGATTACCTCATTTTCAAAAGGCATTACTTCAAAAACATTTTTGAGCAGAATGTCACCTTTCCCAATGGTAGTACGGATTCCCCCGATATTGATTAAAGCTGCATCAACGTTTTTGTTAAGATTTTTTTTTGCCCAGATATCTGCTCCGTCAAAAGTATAATCTGCTAGAAGATTCCCCAGATTGCTGTTATCGCCTTCTTTTGTTAAATCAACATTGGTATGAGAGATTTTTTGGTTCATCTCTTTGTTGAGTTTCAAAGTATACGGCTCGATAAACTGATCAAATTCCGAATTACTTTTCAGTTCATTATTAATAGGAATATTCTTCTGTGTCTGCACATTGGCAACCTGCAACGATGTCGTTTTACAGGCTGTGAGCGAAAACAGGGCAATTCCTAATAATAAGAATTTATTTTGCATAATCTTTAGTATGTGCAAATATAATTATATGTATAATAAAACAGGATTAAATATTGTAAATTCTTGTATGAAATTGTTAAATTTGGAGAAAATAATTCGAACAGATGAGCATTTTAAAAGGAGTAGGTGTTGCTTTGGTAACGCCCTTTAATGAAGATTTATCCGTAGATTTCGAAAGTTTGACAAAACTTGTTGAGTACAACATCGAAAACGGAACCAACTATTTGGTAGTATTGGGAACTACAGCAGAAGCTGCCACACTTTCTTCAGACGAGAAGAAACAGGTCGTTGAGCATATCATTAAGGTCAATAATAAACGTCTTCCTCTGGTTTTAGGAATTGGCGGAAACAATACTCTTGAAGTCAAACAGCAAATTGAAGAAACAGATTTATCTGATTTTACAGCGGTTTTATCGGTGTCTCCATATTACAATAAACCTAATCAGGAAGGTCTTTACCAGCATTATAAAGTTTTGGCTTCTACCGGAAAAAATATCATCATCTATAACGTTCCTTCAAGAACCGGACAGAATGTTGAGGCGGAAACAACTTTACGTTTGGCAAAAGAATTTCCTAATTTGTTTTTAATAAAAGAAGCTTCGCCAAATATTCTTCAGTATTTTGATATTTTAAGAAAAAAGCCGGAAGGTTTTGATTTGGTTTCAGGAGATGATGAATTTACGCTTCCTGTTACTTTAGCTGGTGGAAACGGAGTGATTTCTGTGATCGGACAAGGTTATCCGAAAGAATTTTCTACAATGGTTCAGTTGGCTTTCGATAAAAAAGTGGATGAAGCTTATGAAATTCACAATAAATTGGTTGAAATTACAAGATTGATTTTTGCAGAAGGAAACCCTTCCGGAATTAAGGTTGTTTTAGCAGAAAAAGGATTAATTAAAAATTATTTGAGACTTCCATTAGTTCCGGCTTCAGAAGGGCTATATGCGAAAATTAAAGCTGAAATGACGAAAATATAATTATATTAAAAGTCAATTTATATAAAATACTAAAAGTGAAAGGCTTAATGCTTTTCACTTTTTTAATCTCAAGCCTTTGTTGAATCAAAAGCATTTGCGAACGAAAATGTACATTTTGTTTTATCAAACTTAGCGTAAACATTATTTACACCTATGAAACTAATCAAAGCAACAGAAAAAGATATTCCCCTGATTCAGGATTTAGCAAAAAGATCTTGGGAGCATGCTTATGCAGACATTCTTTCAAAAGAACAAATGGAATATATGCTCGACACAATGTATTCTGAAGCTGTAATTTCAGAACATTTAAAAAATCCTAACTATCATTATTATCTTGTTTTTGATGAGAAATTGAATTTGTATGATGGCTTTTTAGGTTACCAAAATCATTATGAAAATCAAACAACTAAACTTCATCGGATTTATCTCGTTCCTGAAAGCAAAGGAAAAGGTTTAGGAAAAAAGACGCTTGAATTTCTCAATGAAAGAGTAAAACAAAGCGGTGATAACAGAATTATTTTAAATGTGAATAAATACAATTCTGCACAGAAATTTTATGAATCTCAAGGCTACAAAGTTTTTGATGAAGGTGTTTTTGAGATAGGGAATGGTTTTGTAATGGATGATTATTTGATGGAGAAATCAGTTTAAAAACTAAAATATTTATGAAACATTTATTTTTAATTTTCGCTGTTTTATTTTTCAATATTTGTTTTGCTCAGGATGATTTAGAACTTAAAATAATTAATGATACAATTAAAAAAGTTTCCATATTTGATGACAACAACATTGTTTATTCTCTGAAAAATAATTCCGATAAAACGTATCAAATTATTTTAGATAATGATGAATTCAATGAACACGGGGAGTACTATGTAGAGCCACAGTTTGTTGGATTTCCGGATTATTATGTTTTTGAAAAGAATAAACTTTTAATTCCAGATGGCGTATCCGATAGCGATGGTAATCAATTTAATATTGACAAAAAAAGTGTTGATTTAAGAAAATTTAATCGGAATTTCAACAAAATTTTTAATAAAAGTGATATTGAGGTTGCGTTTAGAATCAGTTCCAAGATTTTAAAATTGAAACCTGGAGAAGAGAAGTATTTTTCGACTAGAGTTAATTTTCCAAGGTACAGAAGAAGATATATTGATTTGAAAAACAAATCTGAATATTATTTCCAAATCAGTCTGCAGATACCAAATGAAATTACAGAAAAATTTTATATTCCGATAAAAGAAAAGAGCAGTGATGAAAATGTTTTTACAGGTCAGATATTTTCAAACAAAGTTCCTTTGATTTATGAGGTTTATAATGACAAATGAAAATATGTGTCTGTAGATTCTATCATTGGGATCTTGCATTTATATGAATAATTATTAGAAAGTTTTAAAATCAATAGAAATGGGCTTTAGCACTTTTGTTTTAAAGAAAAATCCATTGGCTTTAGCCCAAATTGAAAATCACGATATCTTACTCCACTTATTTTTCCCTTTATAATATTGTAGATAATAATTTTTAATAATCTGATGATCCGTTCTTGTAAGCAAAGGATCTACTTCTAGAATCTTTTCAACGATATTTTTGGTATTTTTAATAATTTCTGCATCATTTACCAGATCTAGCTTTTTAAAATCTACAACACCGCTTTGCTGTGTTCCCAAAATGTCACCGGGACCCCGCAACTGCATATCAACCTCAGAAATTTTAAAACCGTCGTTGGTTTCCGTCATGGTTTTAATTCTCGTGCGGCTTTCTGTGGATAATTTATCCGAAGTCATCAGAATACAGTAGCTCTGTTCGGCTCCTCTTCCCACACGACCACGTAACTGATGAAGCTGCGATAGCCCAAATCTTTCTGCACTTTCAATAACCATCACGGATGCATTCGGAACATTAACGCCCACTTCAATAACCGTTGTTGCAACCATAATCTGAGATTTTCCGGATGCAAAATAATTCATTGCAGCATCTTTTTCGTCAGGCTTCATTTTCCCGTGGAGCATGGTTACATGATAATTGGAGAAATTTTCCATGACATGTTCCAGTCCTTCCATCAGATTTTTGTAATCCAGCGTTTCAGATTCTTCGATTAGTGGATAAACGAAATAAATCTGTCTGCCTTTTCTGATTTCTTCATGACAGAAATTATATACATACGCACGATCTTTTTCTCTTCTGTGAGCAGTAATAATAGGTTTTCTGCCAACCGGCATTTCGTCAATTACAGAAACATCAAGATCAGAATAAAAACTCATCGCCAGAGTTCTAGGAATCGGTGTTGCAGTCATTACCAGAATATGCGGCGGGATTTTATTTTTTGCCCAAAGTTTTGCCCGTTGTGCTACCCCAAATCTGTGCTGCTCATCAATGATGGCAAGACCAAGATTTTTAAATTTTACTTTATCTTCCAAAACCGCATGAGTTCCTACTAAAATTGAAAGTTCACCATTTTCCAGTTCTTCATGAATGATCTTTCGGGCAGAAGTTTTTACCGAACCTGTGAGAATGTTTACTTTAATTTCGGTGTCTTTCAGTAAATCTTTGATGCCGTTATAATGTTGCTGTGTGAGAATTTCAGTGGGAGCCATCAAACAGCTTTGGAAGCCATTATCAAGCGCAATCAGCATCGTCAAAAGGGCAACCATCGTTTTTCCTGAACCCACATCGCCCTGCAAAAGTCTGTTCATTTGGATGGGTTTTCTCATGTCAGACCTTATTTCCTTCAAAACTCTTTTTTGTGCATTGGTCAGTTCAAAAGGCAAATGATTTTCGTAAAAACTGGTGAAATAATCTCCCACAATCGGAAACGGATTTCCCTGTGATTTTGTTTTGTGATGTGCTTTTTTTAAACCAAATCCCAACTGAAAAAAGAAAGATTCCTCAAATTTTAATCTCAGATTGGCTTTTTCAAAAGATTCTAAATTTTCTGGGAAATGAATATTCAGAAATGTTTGTTGTCTGGAAAGAAATTTCATAGAGTTCATTAGATATCCAGGAAGATTTTCCTGAATTAAATTCGGAATTTCTTTACAAATATTTCTCAAAATTACCTGAAAAAACTTTTGATTCAGACCTCTTTTCGTAAGCTTCTCAGAACTTGAATAAATCGGACGAAGTCGGTTGTCTTTTTCTTTGTTTTCATCCAATTCAATTTCCGGATGCGGCATCGAAAACTGATTGTTGAACGCATTTATTTTTCCAAAAATAAAAACCTCACGATTCACAGGAAGCTGCTCTTTCAGCCATTTTGAATACTGAAACCAAACCAGATCCATACTTCCAGTATCATCATTGAATTTTGCGGTCAGTCTCTTGATTTTTCCGTTGTGAATTTCCTGAACATTAGAGATTTTACCTTTTAGCTGAATTTCAATATTGCTTTCCTGAAGGCTTCCGATTTTATAAACTTTATTTTTGTCGATGTACCGAATCGGATAAAAGTGTAAAAGGTCTTCTACGGTAGAAATTCCAATCACATTTTTGATGAGTTTGGCTCGTTCAGGACCGATTCCTTTGATGAATTCTATGGATGTATCTAAAGTCAAAGGTAAGAAAGATGCGAATTTCGGTAAAATTTAGAAATAAAAAAAGCTTTCGGATTTGAAAGCTTTCGGTATCATTTATTTTGTTATCGCAGATTGAGCATATTTTATTTAATCAAAAAGTATATTAATCTTTTATATTCGATTTAAATTTTTTCTGATAATCTTCCCACTCTTCACGGGTCTTTATCTTTTTAAATAAATCGTTTGACATTAAGGTAAGATAAGGTTCAAGTTCTTTAGCCGAAAGTTCTCCCTGTAAAATAGTAATCGGCGCTCCGTTTTCATCTAAGAATACCGTGCTTGGTACTGCTCCTACATTCATAAACTGCGTAAATTCATGTAAAGAATTTCTTCCTTTCTTTTTTGTGGTATTTTCATTTGAAAATGTTCTTCCAAATATGGTGATTGCTTTTTTATCTTCTGCGTCGAATTTCACAGGATAAAAATTCTGATTCAAAAACTCGGAAATTACAGCATGACCGTACGTTTTCTTATCCATAATCTTGCACGGACCGCACCAATCTGCGTAGAAATCAATCAGGATTTTTTTTGGCTGAACTTTTTGTGCATTGAGAGCTTCTTCAATGGTCATCCATTTTACCTGCGCAAAATTCAGACTGATAAAGGAAAGGAAAAGTATGATGAATATTTTTTTCATGATTTGATATTTATGCAAGTTACAGAGACATTATTTTACCTCCTGCATCAATTTTTTAATTAAAGGAGATATCAAAATCAGTACCACTCCGGCAACTATCGCATAAATCGCCAATTGTTTGTAACCTTCTGTGTAAGTTATCAATGCTTCATAGTTGGATGCTTCTTCTTTTGTGGAAACTAAACCTGCACCTATGATTCCGGCGACATATTGACCGTAAGCAGATGCTAAAAACCACATTCCCATCATCATTCCCTGTAGGTTTTTGGTGGAAAGTTTTGTCATGATCGATAATCCGATAGGAGAGAGGCAAAGTTCTCCCAAAGTGATAATCAATAAGGCAATTGTAAAGAAATTCAGTGAGGTAATTCCTCGTAAATCTGCGAAAAACCTGGTCGCAAAAAGCACATAATAACCCAATCCGAGGAAAATAAATCCTAAACCAAACTTAATAATGGTATTGGGTTCTATTTTTCTTTTGCTCATCCAAATCCATAAAAGACCTAGAAGTGGAGCCAAGAAAATAATAAAAAATGCACCTCCGGAATTATTGACCCCATTCGGGTCTAATCCTAAAAGGTCTTTATTTAAATTTTTGGCTGCAAAAATACTTAGTGAACCGCCGCTTTGTTCATAAATTCCCCAGAATAGTATTGAAAATAATATGAAAACCAATGCTGCCCAAAGTTTCCTGCGCTCGGCTGAAGTTACTTTAGACATTTCGTAGAACAGATAAATCAATGTTAAAGGTCCTACTGTCCACATAAAATAATCGGTATATTCCGGAACGGAAACCATAAGCATTATCACAGGAACAAATACTAAAGAAATTATATACACCACATATTTTAAAAATTTTCCTCCTAAATAGATGAGATAAGAAATTGCCGCATATACGATGGTGAATGCAACCAAGCTTAAAATAAGTTTTGGAGAATCTGTTTTAAGCACTGAACTGTCTAGAAATCTGATAAACATTCTCGCAAAAAATAAATAAACGAGAACTACAGAAATAATAAATTTTGTAAGATTTTTCTTTGTAATAACTTTACTTAGTTCCGGTTCTAAACCAATTGTTCCCAAGCTTTTTTGTGTAAATGCGAAATTAATTAAACTGATAACCATTACAACGGCAGCTAAACCGAAAGCTACATTCCAACGAAATTCTTCCGAGATAAAACCTCCGAAAAGCTCGCCTTTACCGATTGCGATACATAAGTAACCGCCCAATAATGCGCCTAAATTTATTCCTGCATAAAAAAGTGAAAATCCCGCATCTGCTCTTGAATCATTTGGCTTATACAACTGACCGACCATTGAGGAAATATTGGGTTTGAAAAATCCGGTTCCGACAACAGTAAAAGCTATTCCTAAAAAGAAAAATTGATGCGGATCTGCGGCTAAAATTAAACTTCCGATAATCATTAGCAATCCACCCCAGAAAAGTGATTTCCTGAACCCTAAAATTTTATCAGCAAAAAGTCCGCCCACAAATGTAAATGCATACACGAAAGCCTGTGTGGCTCCGTACTGCAGATTGGCTTCTTTTTCATGAAAATTGAGTTGTGAAATCATAAAGAAAACCAGCATTCCGCGCATTCCGTAGAAGCAAAATCGTTCCCACATTTCTGAGAAAAATAATGACCAGATTTGCTTGGGGTATTTTCCTTTGAAATTTTGTATCTCTTCCAGCGTTAGGTTCATAGGTAAGTATGTTTTCTAATGATTTATTTTGATTTGTAAATAAAAATATTTTTTTACAATGTACTAATGTAAAAAAAAACCTCTGAAAAAATCAGAGGTTTGAATATTATTTTAAATGATTTTAGCTAACGCCATTCATCATTTTCTTTAATTTCGGTGATAAAATGGCAAGAATTACGGCTGCAATTCCACACAATACCACAAATACCATAAAAAATTCAAATAAGTTATGAATTTCTACTCCGGCAAATGTTGTATTTGCCATAGGTAATTGTTCTTTCTCAAATAATGCAACCTGCTCTGGTGTAAGGGTTACTTTTTTGTCTAAAACGTCTTGAAGGTTTACCCCTAACTTTTCAGCCTTCACAAACTTATCTCCAGTTGCAGGAATAATTGCGCCTAATGAGCCTGCTAATGCATAGCCTGCTGCATTGGAGATGAAGAAAACTCCATAAAGTAAAGATGCAAATCTTTTTGGAGCTAATTTACCAACTAATGATAATCCAATTGGTGATAAACAAAGCTCACCCATTGTTTGGATTAAGTATAATAACATTAACCACTTGATAGCTAATAGACCTGTATTTCCTAAATCTTTTACGTTATAAGCAATAATGAAATAACTTAAAGCAATTAAAGCAAGTCCGATTGCCTGTTTCATTGGAGAAACGGGTTCTTTTCCTTTTGCTCTTAATTTGTCCCAAAGTAAACTGAATGGCAAAGCTAAAGCCACAACAAATAATCCGTTGAAAATCTGAACCATTGATGGTGGCATATTCCATCCAAAAATATCTCTGTCAGTTTGATTATCTGCAATGAAAGTTAATGATGAACCAGCCTGCTCAAAAGCTGCCCAAAAGAAAATAATAAAGAATGAAACGATATAAATAACCCAAATTCTTTGTCTTTCTATCTTGTTTTCAGCGGAGCTCATAATTAAGAATGCCAGTGCAATTCCTGCTGCATAGATAAATGGATAAATTATTCCTTTTATCAACTGTCCCATTCCTACAGAACTGAATCCGAATTCTCCCACTAAGATATATCTGAAAACAAAGAAAAGCGCAACGAATAATATTGCTGCAATTCCCATGTTTTTACCAGAAAATTCTGCAGTTTGCGTTTCTCCTTCTTCAAAATCATCACTTGTATTGTTTTTTGGTAATCCACCGATAGGTCTCCCTTCTGGTGTTACTACATACTTATTTTTAAGAATAAAGAATGTTACTGTACCTATAAGCATTGCGATTGAAGCAGCTAAGAATCCCCATTTGAATGCGAAAATATCTCTAACGCCTTCAGAATCTTTTACATCTCCTAAATATGGACAAATGAACTGGCCTAAAAATGCACCAATATTAATTCCCATATAAAAAATGGTAAACGCTGAATCTAGTTTAGACTTTTCCTGTTTTGGATAAAGACTTCCTACCATTGAGGAAATATTCGGTTTGAAAAATCCATTTCCAAAAATAATAATGAATAGAGCCAACCACATTAGAGTTTTTGCACCTCCAAGGTTATCAGAAAAAGTAGAAGCACTGAAAAATAAAAGCAATTGCCCGATCGCCATTAAACTACCACCTACTAAAATTGCATTTCTGTTACCAATGTATTTATCTGCGATGAAACCTCCTAAAAGTGGGGTCAGATAACATAAAGCCAAGAAACCACCATAAATAATTGCTGCATCTGCTTCTTTAATTAGGAGAGAATTTACCATAAATAAAGTAAGCAATGCCCTCATACCGTAGAAGTTGAAACGCTCCCACATCTCTGTTCCGAATAGAACCCATAATCCCTTAGGGTGTTTAGTTTTTGGCTGAACCGCTGTATCCATATATTAATTGTTAATTTTTTGTTAAGACCCACAAATATAGTTTTTTTTGCGTTTTTGACAAGGTTTTAATTTTTTATTTTAAACAAAAAAGCTGCAGAATAATCTACAGCTTTGGTTATGTTGAAGAATAAAAGAATTAATTAACTCCTTTTTCTTTCATTATTTTATTTAATCTTTTTAAAATGGATAATCCTAAAAGTGTTGCTAAAAGTAAAAGACCAAAATTCACGATAAAGAAATTGGCTTTATTATCGTAATCATACCAAAAACTCGCTAAAACTCCTGAAAGTTTGTTCCCGATTGAGGTAGAAAGGAAAAATCCTCCCATCATTAATGCCGTTAATCTCGGAGGCGAAAGTTTTGAAACTAAAGATAATCCCATGGGCGAAAGGCAAAGTTCACCTACTGTAATCACTCCATATGCAGCAATTAGCCATAAGGCGGATACTTTTACCAAACCGTTCTGTCCGGCGTACACCGCTCCCACCATAACCAAACATGACAATGCAGAAATAAATAATCCTAATACAATTTTTGAAGGTGTACTCGGTTCTTTTCCTTTCCTGCGAAGCATCATGAAAAATGCTACCACTACCGGCGTGAGTACAATCACCCAACCCGGATTAATCGACTGGAATAATTCTGTATTGTATAAATTAACATCTTTTGTAGGATCTTTTTCTAATTTTGAACGCTCAGTTTCAGAGATATTTCTGAAATAAACATCTTTTCCCTGTTCTTTTAAAGGTTTTCCGGCTTTATCTTTTTGAGCTTGATACTGATTGTCATAAACAGAAACTTCTTGATCCTGAAAATCTTTTTTATCCACCAAATAAATTGCTTCTAAAGGTTTTTCCAGAGGAGCAGGAACAGTTCTGTCGGTGTAATAATTTGCCCAACGAGTTAATGCAGTTCCGTTTTGTTTGAAAACTGCCCAGAACATTAAACTTACTGCAAAAATGGCAAGCAAGGCACCAATTGGTTTTTTATCTTCTGCATTGGCTTTTACATAGAGCATTACATAAAAATAAATCACGGGAACACATGCAAAAATAAACGCATCTGTACTGTCACTTCCAAAAATATTATTAGGGATGAACCATCCGATCAATCCAAAAATAACGGCAGGTAAGAATACTTTTACCAATACGTCAGAAATCTTCGTGTCGCCTTCCTGTACAGGTTTCAAAATATTAGCCTGAAGAATATGTTGTCTCCCGATTGTGAAAACCAATAATCCGACAAACATTCCTACACCTGCAGTCATGAAAGCTGGACCCCATCCGTATTTATTACGCATAAATGCTGCGATAATGTTGCAGACAAAAGCTCCGATGTTGATTCCCATGTAGAAAATGTTGTAACCAGCATCTTTATTGGCTTTGTAGGGTTCTTCGTTATACAAGTTTCCTAAAAGTGTGGAGATGCTTGGTTTAAAAAAACCATTTCCTATAATAATTAAGGCTAAAGACGCATAAAAAAGCGGAAGTTCTTTAAAAAGTCCCACTCCGATATAACCTAATCCCATCAAAAATCCTCCGATGTAGATGGCCTTGATATATCCTAAAACCCTGTCAGCTAAAAACCCACCTAAGAAAGGTGTCAAATATGTCAATGCGATAAAAGTTCCGAAAATATCATCAGCGTTTTTATCGTCAAAAGCCAATCCGCCTTTTTCGCTGTCGATCATGTACAGAACGAAAATTCCGAGGATAAGATAATAGCCGAAACGCTCCCACATTTCTGTGAAGAATAAATAGGGAAGGCCTTTTGGGTGTTTGGTTTTCATGTATTAAGATTTTTACAATTTCACAAATATAAAATTTTTAATATAATAATTGAATTTTATTAACTTTGAGTAATAAAAGCAAATATGAATACAGTATTTCATTTGTCATCAGCTGACGAAATTAATGATGATTTAATTAAAAGTATAAAAGCTGCCTACAAAAAAAAACCCATCTCAATAACTATTGAGGAAGATTTATCTATTCCGAATTGGCAGAAAAACGAGGTTTTGAGACGAGCGGAATATGCCAAGGAAAACCCTGAGTCACTTTTAGATTTTGATGATTTTATTGATGATTTTGAAAGAAAATTATTAAATGAAAAAGGCTAAAATAGTTATTTCTAAAAACGCTGATTTTGACTTAAATGAAATAGCAGATTGGTATAATGTAATTGATAAGAAACTTATTTGGATGTTTTTAAAAGATTTTAAAACAAAAGCAAAATACATTTCAGAAAATCCTTTATCCTGTGAAATCAGATATGAAAATTTCAGAATTGCGTATCTAAAAAGGTTTCCGTTTGGTGTTCATTATAAATACAATGAAGAAAAAAATTTGATTGAAATATATTCAGTATTTCACGATTCAAGAAATCCTGATACATGGAAATCAAGAAAGTGAAAAACCGAATCTTATCATAAAGATTCGGTTTTTTATTTAAACTTATTGTAAAATTAAAGATTCTCCAAAATAAAATCCGTCATTTTCTGATATAACTGTGGTCTCGTCTGTCCGCCATAAATTCCGTGGTTTTTATCGGGATAAGCCATGAATTCAAATTGTTTTTTGTTTTGAATCAAAGCTTCAGAAAATTCCATAGAATTTTGAAAATGTACATTATCATCGGCAGTTCCGTGGATTAATAAGAATTTACCTTTCAATAAATTGGCGTAAGTTGTCGGTGAATTGTCATCATATCCGGCAGGATTTTCCTGTGGTGTCAGCAAAAATCTTTCGGTGTAAACAGAATCATAGTATCTCCAATTGGTCACTGGTGCAACTGCAATTCCTGTTTTGAAAACATCAGCACCTTTGGTCATCGCCAAACTTGCCATATAACCTCCAAAACTCCATCCAAAAATTCCGATTCTTGTTTTGTCGATGTATTTTTGAGTTCCGAACCATTTTGCAGCTGTAATCTGATCTTCAATTTCGTATTTCCCTAAATTTTTATATGTTACTTTTTTGAATTTGGCACCTTTGAAACCTGTTCCTCTTCCGTCAACACAAGCAATGATATACCCCTTTTGTGCAAGCATTTCAAACCAAAGTGCATTTCCGTTGTCCCAAGAATTTGCAACCTGCTGCGATCCCGGACCGGAATATTGGAACATAAATAATGGATATTTCTTGTTCGGATCAAAATTTTTGGGCTTAATAATCCAAGCATTCATCTGATCTCCTGCTGCATTTGGAATCGTAATAAATTCTTTTACAGCAAAATTATCTGCCTGCAATTTTTTCAGCTGATCATCATTGTTTTGGAGTTCTTTTAATTGTTTTCCGTTTCCATCTTTCAAAACATAAGAATAAGGTTTAGAAGCGGTAGATGAAGTTTCAATAAAATAATTAAAATTCTTACTAAAATTAGCCGAGTTGTTTCCTTCAGTATTAGAAATCAACTGCATTTTTCCATTTTCAATATTGATTTTAGAAACCACTTTATTGATGCTTCCTTTTTCCGTTGTCTGAACAAATATTTCTTTAGATTTCGGGTTGTAACCATAATAATCTGTCACTTCCCAATTTCCTTTGGTAACCTGTTTTTTCAGCTTTCCATCTTTGTCAAACCAATACAAATGACGGAAGCCATCTCTTTCAGAAGCCCAGAGAAATGAGTTGTCTTCCAAAAATTCCAATGTCACATTATCTGTATCGATCCACTTCTCGTCAGTTTCTGTGAATAGTTTTGTTGCTACTCCAGTTTTTGTATTCACTTTCAGAACATCTGAAGCGTTTTGTGTTCTTTGTGAAGTAATCAGAACAATTTCATCCGCATTTGAAGTTTGTATCACATTTGGAATATAATAATTCTTGAATTGATCTAAATTGACTCTTGTCTTTTTTCCATCTGCCAAATGATAGATGTGTGCCGTTGCAATAGAGTTTTTTTCTCCTGCTTTCGGATATTTGTAACGCATTTCACCTGGATAAAGTGATTTTCCGTAAACCGGAATGAAGATTTCCGGAACATCAGTTTCTACCAATTTTACAAACAGAATATCGGCTGAATTTTTCGTCCATTCATATAATCTTGCGTGCCCAAATTCTTCTTCATACACCCAGTCTGCAAGACCATTCAATACTTTGTTTTTAACACCGTGCTCCGTAATCTGCGTTATTTTTCCTGAATTAAAATCCTGATAAAATAAATTATTATCAACAATGAAAGAAATCTTTGAAGCATCAGGAGAAAATCTTGGTTCCTGAACAAATTTTCCTTCATTCAGACTTATCGTTTTTCCTGTTTTTAAATCTTTAATGTCAAATTTTCCTAAAAAAGAATGTCTGTAAATAGGCTGACTTTCTTTTAACAGAAGGATTTTAGATTCATCAGAAGAGAATTCATAGCTCTCAAAACTGCCGTCAACCAAATTTCCTTCTTTCTGAGAGGTTTTATAAGAATATTTTGCAATTCCGCCTTGTTCGATGACGAGATAATTTTCACCGTTTTTCATAGAGGTAATTCCCGCAATGCCTTTTCCACGGTAATATCCTGAATATATTTTATCTAAAGTAATTTCCTGCGCAGCTACATTTTGAGGTACCATAGCAAGACTAAGGGTAAGTAAGAGTTTTTTCATTTTTTAAAAATAAAGGAATCCAAAGATAACAATTTTATCAATTTGCACTGAAAAGCTTTTGGGGAATGTAATTTGGCAGTAAAATTGAATGTATTCTTTTACATTAAAAATAAATAATTATGGAAACGAATGCGCACGATCAGAAAATCAATAAATATGAACTTGAAGACCAAATTCTTTATACAGGTTTTTCAAGTTATGAAGATGCAGTAAGACATTCAGAAGAGCATAGCGGTAAAGTAGTGGAAGTCGCATTTAGAGACGGAAACGACAATCCTCAAATAACTTCAGAGGCTGGTTTGGTAGAAAAAAAACTGCATTATCATGTTGAAGCGGGCGATGAATACAAATTTATTCATTCATCTGACGAAGGATTCAGAAACTATGCAGATGAATTACAGAAAATTAAGGCAAAGCTTACACAATCTCCACCAGATGAGAGATATTTAGCAAGTTTTGAGATCGAAAACAGCGAAGATCCTATTATTGTTTTAAAAAATGGTGAGTTTGAGTCGGTTACTTCAAGAGAACGTTCTAAGTATTTGAAAAATGCTAACGTTTACGAAATTGGAGTTTCAGTTACAAAATCTTAAATCTTAAAAATAAATTTTACTTTAATAAAAACCCGTCCGTGAAATTATCACGGACGGGTTTTGTTTTATTTGTAAAGAATTTGATAATATTCATCAGCCATTCGGTCACTGTTGAATTGATCTTTAACGTCATTCATTGCATTTTGCTGTATTTTTCTCCATTTATTCGTGTCATCGTAATAGGTTGGCAAAATTTCGTTTTCAAGAATTTCGTATAATTTATTCAGATCATAATTATCTTGCTCATAAATACTCATGTTTTCGTAATCACATTTTGGTACTACGAAAGAATTTTCACCATGTTTCGCAAACTCGGGAATCCAGCCGTCATCTGTTGAAAGATTAACAGAACCGTTCATAGCAGCCGACATTCCGGAAGTTCCAGATGCTTCTCTTGGTACTCTCGGATTATTCAGCCATAAATCTGAACCCTGCTTTAAAGATTTGCTTAAAGCCAACTCATAACCGGTTAAAACTGCCATGGTTTTATGATTTTTACTCTCTTCAACCAGCGTATTAAAGGTAGAAACTGAAGAATAATCCATCGGATAAGGTTTTCCTGCCCATATAATCTGCACAGGATATTTTGGGTTATTTAATAATCTGTAAAATCGGTCTTTGTCGTGCAATAATAAGTCTGCACGTTTGTATCCTGCAAATCTTCTTGCCCAAACAATTGTGAAAACATTAGGATCAAATAAATTCCCGGTTTGATCGGCAACGATTTTAAACAGTCTCTTCTTTAAAAGTTTTTTACGATAATCAAAAATGATGTCGTTATTTTCGTCTTTACCGTTATAAAGTTCTTTGTCGCCCCAATATTTGAATTCCTGAGCATTTGTAATTGATTTGATTTCGCAAATACCGGGATATTTACTCCACATCGCTCTCGAAACTACGCCGTGAAGCTGGGAAACACCGTTTGCTACTCTTGCCATTTTTAATGCACAGAGAGAATGATTAAACAATTCGCCATCTGAACCTTCTAATTGTTTTACTTCTTTCATGCTCAATCCGGAAAAATAAGACATATCATAGCATAATTTCAGATTGTGCTTTTCATTTCCGGCCTCTTCAGGAGTGTGTGTGGTAAAAACTAACTTCTCTTTTACCTTCTGAAGATTTCCGTTGTATTTTTTTAACAGATGAAATGCAGCAGGAAGTCCGTGAGCTTCATTCAAATGATAAATTTCTCTTTCAATATTCAGTTCATCCAGCAATTTTGCACCGCCTTTTCCAAGCAAAATATATTGAGCAAGTTTTGTAGATTCGTTGGCGTCATACAGTTTATGGCTGATTGTTTTCGAAATATGATCGTTTTCAGGTACATCGGTAGAAAGGAAAAACATCGGTGCGGTATGAAAAATTTCCGGATCTAAATACCAGACTTTTACCCAAACAGGTGCGCTGTGAATTTCGATCTGAAATTTAATTCCTGTATCTTCAAGAAAGCTGTACATTTTCTTCGTCCAGGTTGGCTGTAAAGTTTGATCGTGGTTTCTTGCCTGATCATAATATCCGAATTTCCATAGAATCCCGATTCCTACAAGATCCTGTTTCAGGTTGTAGGCACTTCTCATATGAGAACCCGCAAGAAATCCCAATCCGCCGGAATATATTTTTAAAACTTGCTCAATTGCAAATTCCATAGAAAAGTAGGCAACTTTCTGAGTGTATTTTTCATTGATGCCGTAAGGTATTTTAAAATTTTTAAAATCCATAAAAAAATCAGTTTTGTGTTTAAAGATTCAAAGGTATTGAATAAGAAAATAAACTGAACATTAATTCTATAATAAATATTTTTAAATCTTGCTGTAGATTGGTTTTTTGTATTTACCTTTAAGTGTATATTTTTGATAATCAAAAACTTCCAAAAATGAAAAAGGTTTTTTCTGATGAAGATTTAATCAAGAATCTGAGCCTGTACCACCTGAATCGGCATCTTACAAAGAAGCCGATGGAGAAATATCACCGCACGATAGACGAATCCCAGCTTCACGACCGGGAAAAATATAAGAAGAAAGCAGAAATTTTGTTGCTGAATTCTTTTATGCATCATTTTCCGGAAATTACTTTTGAGAATCTTACCTGCGAAAGTCCTGACTTTATCGCAAAATTACACAATAAAAAAATTGGAATAGAATTAACTGAAGTTATTAATCATCTTGAAATGAAGAAGGTTGAGAGCAATTTGAATAAAATATTCCGCCAGGCAGAAATATTATTAGAAAATGAAGACACTACGAAATATCGTGGTGTTTATTTTTTATCGTTTCATGGGCATTTAAAATTTGATAATCCCGAACAACAACAGGAAATCGTCTTAAGTATTTATAAAAGTATCAAAAAAAATAAAGCTTCCGGATGTGTGAAAAGCATCAGGAAATCTTCTCACCGCAGAAATGTTTTTATTACCCATGAGTACAATATGAATCTTTTTGATGAGTTGTGTTCTGAAAAAATTTTAGAATTAATAGAAAAGAAAAATGAGAAGTTTCCATATTATGATCGCTCAGTTGACGAATGTTGGCTTGTGATAGTTTCTGATATGAATTCTCTGGCGTCTCGATATACTTTTATTCAGGATAAAGAACATTTGAATGAGGTTAAAAGTCCGTTTCATAAAATTTTCCATTTGGAGAATCTTTGCGGGAATATGACAAGTATTAAATAGATCACAGATTATGATATTTATTATTCATTTAAAATTATTAATTATTGTGAATTATTTTGTTTTATTCGTTATCTGGTGATTATTATTAAAATTTCATTATATTTGGTAAAGCTTAAACACTCATAACCAAATTAATATGAAAAAAACTCTATTCTTTTTTCTTTGCTGCATTTTTCAGATATATAATGCTCAAGCAGATTGTTCGACCGCATTATCGGTATGTGGAAATTCAAGTATTACATATAGTCCTACGGGAATTGGCTCCGTGAATGAGTCTTTGGGAGGTTGTCTTACCACGGGTGAGCATAATTCGATATGGTATAAATTAACCATTGCAACAAGCGGAACCCTTACATTCAATCTGGTTCCTAATGATCCTGATGCAGACTATGACTGGGCGGTTTATGGACCGAATGTTACCTGTGGAAATTTGGGATCACCAATTCGCTGTAATGCAGCCACTGTAATTGGTGTAGGAGCAGCTACAGGTTTGAATATGACGAGTACGATTATAAGTGCGGCAGGAGGGTCTACAACACCCTATTGCCAATATATGGATGTTCTAGCAGGACAAACTTATTATCTATACATAGACAATTGGGTGGGCGCCGGAGCAGGAACAACAGCTCCTTTTTCCTTAACTTGGGGAGGAACAGCAACACTGGCTTCACCTTTTACAGATCCAGCCTTGCAGCCTAATCCTTTTGTTCCGCCGGGATTACCGGCAGCAAATCCGGCAGATCCAAGAGAAATATTGATATGTGTAAGTCCTGCAGTGTTTGATTTTTCTTCACTGTCTTCAGGAATTTTAAATGGAAATCCTAATTTTGTGATTTCTTATCATACAACTCAAAACGATGCATTAGCGGGAACCAGCCCGATTACAGTTCCCATTACGGTAAATACGACAACGATATATTATTACAGTATTCGTTATCAGGATCCTGCTAATCCGAATAATCCACTTAATTTTTGTCGACAAATAAGTCCGTTTAAATTTAAACAAGGAAATATTACAGCTCTTGATAAGACATTAATGGCGTGTAACAATAACAAAGCGGGTACAGCAACTTTCAATCTGACCACTGCAGGCATTTTTACAGGTTCTAATGTGACGATAAAATATTATCCTACAATGGCAAATCTGAATGCAGGAACGGCTGAGATTACAAACCCGGCTCAATATGTTTCGGCAGGTGGAGTCGTATATGCACTCGTGACAACATCAGAAGGGTGTACTGATACTGCTGCTATCACGTTGAGTTTCTACCCTGAAGTAATTGTAAATGATGCCACTTTGCGTTTTTGCGCATTACAGGAAAATTTAGTCACCGCATCTTTTAACCTTACTACAGCGAATGTGACCTCACAAACAGGCACTACAAAAAAATATTACAAATCTTTACAGGATGCTGTAAGTGGAACAAATGAAATATCAACTCCCGCAGCGTACATCGCTCCAAACGGAGTGGTATACGTAAAAGTAATTGACGCAAACGGATGTTATGGTGTTGCAAAAATTACTTTACAGGTAATTCCTCCAGTGTATTCCTCTATTTTAAAAGATAAAATTATCTGTATTGAAGATAAGACGGTTTTGGATGCAGGCGCAGGATTTGACGGATACGAATGGAGTACCGGTGCAACTACACAAACGATTACCAATGTAGCGGTAGGGTCATATTGGGTGAAATTGAAAACCGGAGAATGTATTTCTTACCAGACTGTAAAAATCTACGCATCTGAACAACCGATAATTTCAAGTATTGAAATTTCTAATACCACTGTTACAGTGAATGCAAATGGTGGTAAAGCACCGTATCAATATTCGATGGATAATGTCAATTGGCAGGATTCTAATGTCTTTACAAATGTCAGAAGAGGCGATCATGTGGTTTATATAAAAGATTCTTATGATTGTGAGCCTGTGAGTGTTGGTATTGTTGTGCCTAATTTAGTCAACGTTATCACGCCAAACGGAGACGGCATCAATGATGTTATTGATTATTCTGCATTAGCCAATAAACAGAATTTGGTATTTACTATTTTTGACAGATATGGAAATAAAATTTTTCAGGCAGATCGCTTTAATAAGTATAAATGGGACGGAACCGCAGGTGGTAAAAATGTGCCCACAGGAAATTATTGGTATTCTGTAATCTGGAATGAAAATGATAAAAAGAGCACCTTATTCAAATATACAGGTTGGGTATTGGTGAAGAACAGAGAATAATAAAGTAGAAAGCCATCTCGCGAGAGATGGCTTTTAATTAAATGTTTCAGTATCCTTAAAATAATCTGATAGATAAAGAATTTTTCCTGACTCTGAAAACTGGATGATGGTGCAAATTTGGTTTCTGTAAGCGTCTCTTCCCAACAAATTTCCCAAAGAATCGGTTTGGTAAAAATATTTGTTGTTTCCCAAATGGAAAATTTCAGAAACACTCCATTCAATTTTTTCATATCGTCTGAAGATAGCTCTGAACAAAGCTAAAATTCGGGTTTTCCCTGAAATTTCTTTTGCTGGTGGAATCCAAATTACAGTTTCATCAGTAAACCATTTTTCAAGATTTTGAATGTTCAAAGAATTTAAATCCTGCATAAAATGGCTGATCTTACAATTCATAGGCTGCAATTTACGTTTATATACGTGAAAAATACCAAATTGGTTTTTATTTAGTAATCGCAAATATAGGTAATCGATGAGGCAAAACGAATCAATATATAATTTATATTTAAATCATTATCTTTGCACCTACTAAATTCAGGAAAAATAAATGTCTCATTTTCATAGAACAGCCGCATTTCATACGCTTGGCTGCAAATTAAATTTTGCGGAAACATCTACCATTGCTCGTCAGCTGACAGATGCAGGGTATGACAAGGTAAGTTTTGATGATAAAGCTGATGTTTATGTGATCAATACCTGTTCAGTAACTGAAAATGCAGACCGAGAGTGTAAACTTCACGTAAAAAGGGCGATGAAAGCCAATCCTGAAGGTTTAGTGGTGATTGTCGGTTGTTATGCTCAGCTAAAACCTGAAGAAATTTCACAGATTACAGGCGTAGATCTGGTTCTTGGAGCCAAAGAAAAATTCAATATTTTAAGTTATTTAGATGATTTAGAAAAATCTGAAAGTGAAGGTATTGTACATTCCTGCGAAATTGAAGAAACAGATTTCTTTATCGGAAGTTATTCTATAGGAGACAGAACCAGAGCTTTTTTGAAGGTTCAGGATGGTTGTGATTATAAATGTACCTACTGTACCATTCCTTTGGCAAGAGGGATTTCTCGATCCGATACGATCGAAAATGTATTGCAAAATGCAAAAGAAATTGCTGCGAGAGAAATCAAAGAGATTGTTCTTACAGGTGTAAATATTGGTGATTACGGAAAAGGCGAGTTTGGGAACAAAAGACATGAGCATACTTTTTTAGATTTGATTAAAGAATTAGATCAGGTTGAAGGTATCGAAAGAATCCGCATTTCATCAATTGAGCCTAATCTTTTGAAAGATGAAAGCATTGAGTTGGTTTCTAAAAGCAAAAGTTTTGTCCCGCATTTTCACATTCCTTTGCAATCCGGAAGCGATGATTTATTGAAAAAAATGAAACGCCGTTATTTAACCAAATTGTACAGTGACAGAGTCCAGAAAATTCGTGAGGTTATGCCTCATGCAGCGATTGGTGTAGATGTGATTGTTGGTTTTCCGGGAGAAACGGAAGAATTGTTTATGGAAACTTATAACTTCCTGAATGAGCTTCCTATAAGTTATCTGCACGTTTTCACCTATTCCGAAAGAGAAAATACCGAAGCAGCCGAAATGGATGGTGCAGTGCCGATTCCTGAAAGAAAAAGACGCAACAAAATGCTTAGGATTCTTTCTGAAAAGAAGAAAATGTCTTTCTACCAAACTCAACTTGGGCAAACACTTCCTGTTCTTTGGGAACACGAAAATAAAGACGGAAAAATGTACGGCTTTACAGAAAATTATGTAAGAGTACAAAAAGATTTTGATCAGGCATCGATCAATCAAATTGAATTTCTGAATTTAGAAAAAATCCTGTCAGATGGCACGGTTTCTGTGCAATCGTCTTACGAAAGTTTCTTAGCAAAAGCATAGTCTGTTTGCTTTATTTCAACTAAATTTATTCTTTTAACGTTACTAAATCTACATTTTATGAGAGATAAGTTTTTATCTTGGGGGTTCGTATTGGTACTTGCTACATGGGTTGTCGCATTGCTGATCAAGGCGCATTACTGGATTCCAACACTTTTAACAGTAATATATGTGTTGGGAGTTTACAATGCCTATCAAACGAAACACGCAATCTTGAGAAATTTTCCGGTCTTAGGATATTTCAGATATTTTTTTGAAGGTATTTCTCCCGAAATGCAACAATATTTTATTGAAAGAGAAACAGATGGTAAACCTTTTCCAAGAAATCAGCGTTCTGCAGTTTACAGACGTTCAAAAAATCTCAGTGATACGGTTCCTTTTGGAACTCAGTTAGAAATCAACCATAGAAAGTATGAAGGAATCAAACATTCTATTTATGCTAAATCTCCAAAAGAAGAATTGCCAAGAGTCTGGGTAGGAGGTGAGCAATGTACACAGCCTTATCACGCTTCATTATTTAATATTTCAGCAATGAGTTTTGGTGCATTAAGTGACAGAGCTCAGATTTCATTAAACAGAGGTGCAAAAAAAGGAAATTTCTATCATAATACGGGAGAAGGCGGAATTTCGCCACATCATTTGGAAGGAGGAGATCTTTGCTGGCAAATAGGTACAGGATATTTTGGCTGTAGAGATGATGAAGGAAAATTTAATCCGGAATTATTTATAAAATATTCAACAGTTTCGAACGTAAAAATGATTGAGATTAAATTATCTCAAGGTGCAAAACCCGGTCACGGCGGAGTTTTACCGGGTGTGAAAAACACTCCTGAAATTGCGAAAATCCGTCATGTACAACCGGGTATAACGATTATTTCTCCACCATCGCACTCATCATTTTCGGATGCCGCAGGTTTGTTGAAATTTGTGCAACAATTAAGAGAACTTTCGGGCGGAAAACCGGTGGGCTTTAAATTGTGTATCGGCGATACCAAAGAGTTTGAAGATATTTGTGTTCAGATGAATGTTTTGAAAATTTATCCTGATTTTATTACTGTTGATGGAGCAGAAGGAGGAACGGGAGCTGCACCGCCGGAATTTTCAGATGGTGTAGGAATGCCTTTGGAACCTGCTTTAATATTTGTAAATCGTACCTTAAAAAACTATAATTTAAGAGATAAATTAAGAGTCATTGCCAGCGGAAAAGTGTTGACAAGTCTAGATATTCTGAGAGCGGTCGCAATGGGAGCAGATATGTGCAATAATGCGAGAGGATTTATGTTTTCTCTAGGCTGCATTCAGGCGTTGAGATGTAATAATAACAATTGCCCAACCGGTGTTGCAACACAGGATAAAATGCTGATTAAAGGTCTTGATGTGACTGATAAAGCTGAAAGAGTATATCATTTCCACAAGAATACTTTACATACGTGTAATGAATTAATTGCTGCTGCTGGAAGAAGTTCTTACGAAGAAGTAGATGCTTCAATGTTTATGCGCGGTGATGAATTCGAGCATCTGTCGGATAAATATTTCCCGGATATTTTGGGAAATGTGAGATAATTTAAATTTTAAACTAAAAAAAATCCGCTTCAAAATTTTGAAGCGGATTTTTTATTTTATTGTTGACCAACAGGTCTTATTTCTGTATGATAAATCTGAAAGTTAAAAACGAAACATGCATTTTGAAGATTATAAAAATTAGCATCTCTTGCATAAGCTGCTTTAGACGGTACAATAATTACACCTTGTAAATTTGGCAATGTGCTGTTTGGAAGATTTTCAAAGCCATTAAAATATTTTAGACCTTCCTGAAGACCTTCTATTTCATAAAAGCTTCGGGGTTTTGCATCTGTTACGATGTTTTTTTTAGCGTAGTAGAAAGTGGGGTCTGTGATGGGAGAACCAGTCAAATCTATTGTATTTTGAAGAGAACCTGCAGAAGTTAAAGCAATATTTCCTTCATTATTTGTAGCTAGATAATAGGTAGCTCTCATCATTGTTTTGATCAGACTTGCGGTAGATGGAACATTTGAATCGGTGTTTATTGCAACTCCAGGATTCGGTTGTGCACCTTCTCTTTTAATGTAAATAACACCGGACGGAAGTTTTACAGGACTTAATTCTGATAATTTCTTAAAGTTATCATCAGCAGCATCTGTACTGCTGAATGCTTTGATGTTTCCTTGTGTGTCTAAGTAGTTATTATCCATGAATTTTTGGATAGCCTGCTCATCATATGTGTTTCTTACCTCAATGTTTTCTGGCTCCACGAATGTTTCCACTTCATCATCTTTCTTACAAGCTGAAAAACACAAAGATCCAGCAAGGATATAAAAAAATATTTTTTTCATTTCAAAAACTTTAATTACTTTACAAATAATATAACGGCAAAAGTATAAAAAAATATGAGAATAGATAAATTTTTATGGAGTATTCGTTTTTACAAGACACGAAGTATTGCTACAGATGAGATAAAAAAGAACAGAGTAGCGATAGGAGAGTCTGTGGTAAAGTCGTCTAAAGAGGTAAAAGAAGGAGATGTAATTAAAATCCGTAAAAATCAAATTGACTATAAAATTAAAGTCATACAAATCCCCAAAAGCAGAATAGGAGCCAAATTGGTTTCATTGCATATCAAAGATGTTACCGATAAGGAACAATATGAATTGCTTAAGCTGAGAAAATTGTCACAAAGTTATTACCGAGACCGTGGTGAAGGAAGACCTACAAAAAAAGACCGAAGAGAAATTGACGGTTATGTAGAAAATGATGTAGATTCGGATTTTACAGACTGGGACGATTTTTTTGGAGAAAGTAGTTCTGAGAAGGAAGAAGAAAAAGATCTATAAATACAGTTTCTCAATGATTTCGTTCATGATTTCTTCAGGTTCTTTAGAATCTGATGAGACGATAAATTGGGCTTTGCTGTAGAATTCATTCCTTTCAAATAAATGTTTGGCAATAAATTCAGGAAGGTTTTCTTCTGATATATGAGCAATTAAAGGTCTTTTTTCTTTTTGTTTTGAAATTCTTTCTATTAAAGTAGGAATAGAGGTTCGCAGAAAAACACTTTTAGAATTATGATTGATGATTTCCATATTGTTGTAATATACCGGTGTGCCTCCGCCAAGACTTAGAACTATGTTTTCTTCTGTAGCCAATATTTCTTCCAATATTTCTCTTTCAAGCTTTCTAAAATAGATTTCGCCCTTTTTTTCGAAGATTTCGGGGATTGTTAGTTTGTTTCTCCTTGAAATTTCTTTGTCAAGGTCGATAAGTCTAAAATTGATTTTATCGCTTAAAATTTTGGAAATGTGCGATTTGCCACTTCCCATGTATCCGACCAGTGAAATTATCATGAATTTATTTTTAACAAATGTGCGAAAAAGTTTTGAGAAATTAAAAAAAGTCCTATCTTTGCACCACTAAAAACAAGAGACATTGGTAACGATGAAAACTTGCTTATATAGTGACTGACTCGGTAGCTCAGCTGGTAGAGCAATACACTTTTAATGTATGGGTCCTGGGTTCGAATCCCAGCCGGGTCACTAGCAAAAATATTATATTTTTTTATAATTTTTTGCCTGCGTGGTGAAATTGGTAGACACGCCATCTTGAGGGGGTGGTTTCCTAAGGATGTGCTGGTTCGAGTCCAGTCGCAGGCACTGCAAAAAAAAAATTTGGTAATTCTAAAATTTATTTTAAATTTAACAAATCTAAAAACAAGACCGACTCGGTAGCTCAGCTGGTAGAGCAATACACTTTTAATGTATGGGTCCTGGGTTCGAATCCCAGCCGGGTCACTAGTTTACTGAAAAGTAAATTTTTTTCATATTAATATTTTGTGATTTGGTGTTCAAAGGCTTCCTTCAGGAAGCCTTTGATTTTTTACAGAAGGTGATTAATCCAGATGCATATTATCAATCAATCTCACACCGTCTACCATTACCACGATAAATGCTCTGTATGATTTATCTTTATAAAAAAAATCAGTTTCTTTTAAAGTATTTTCATCAGCAATCAAAAAGTATTCCAATTGCATTCCTTTTTGATCATCAAAAATATCTTTCACTCTGTTTTTAATTTCAGATATTGATATTACTCGGAACCAATCATTCACTTTTACAAGCGTCTCATAAATTACTTTAGATACTTCTCTTCGTTCTTCAGTAAGCCTTTGGTTTCTCGAACTTAATGCGAGACCATTTTCCGCTCTGTAAATATCAACTCCGATGATGTTGATATGAAGTTTCTTTTTCTCGGTCATTTTTCTGATAATTGCCAACTGCTGAAAGTCTTTCTCACCAAAATATGCATTATCAGGTTTTACCTGTCTGAAAAGTTCCTCAACCACAGTTCCTACACCGTCAAAATGTCCTGGTCGGGATTTTCCTTCCATTTCATTTTCCAAGCCATCAAAATCATAGTGTTGACTTTCTGCTTTTTCAGGATAGATGTCTTTTACTTCAGGAATATAAACGGCGTCTACTACACCAGATTTTTCAAGGATTTTAAGATCTCTATTGATGTCTCTGGGATATTTTTTCAGATCTTCAGCATTGTTGAATTGAGTAGGGTTTACAAATATTGATGAAATGACCAAGTCGTTTTCTGCTCTTGCTGCCTTATATAGAGAAAGATGACCATCATGCAATGCCCCCATTGTTGGGGCAAAGCCAATTTTCTTTCCCATTTCTTTCTGTCTTTCAATAAAATCCTGAAGCGTTTTTTTGTTTTTTAGAACTTCCATAAATTATTTTAATAGCAATTCAAAAATACTAAAATATCTTGTATTAATTTTTACGATTTGACACCCTGAATGAGCGAACTATCGTAAAAAAATGTTAATTACGATAATGTTGGATGTTTTTTTGTAATTTTGCAACTTATAGCATTATTTAAAATTATACAAAATTATATGCCCAATCAGAAAATACTGTACATTACCACAGAGATGTACCCTTATCAGGAAGATACAAATTTAGGAACAGTGGTAAACAAAATGGCACTTAAAATGCACAACGCAGGCAATGATGTAAGAGTTTTTATGCCACGATTTGGACAGATTAGTGAGAGAAAATTCCAGCTTCATGAGGTAATCCGCCTTTCTGGGATGAATATTATCATCAACGATTTAGATCAACCTCTTATCATTAAAGTTGCATCTCTTCCGGGAGAAAGACTTCAGGTATACTTTATTGATAACGAAGAATATTTTAAAAGAAAACAATACTATTTTGATGACGAAGGCGTTGCTTTCCCAGATAACGATGAGCGTGCAATCTTTTTTGCAAGAGGGGTTATAGAGACCATCAAGAAACTCAACTGGGTACCGGATGTGATTCACCTTAACGGATGGATGGCTTCATTTATTCCAGTTTATCTGAAAACTTTTTATCAATCTGATACGTATTTCAAAGATGCTAAAATCGTTCTATCTTTATACAATGAAAAAGATGCACCTTTGGATAAAAGTATTGTTGAAAAATTACAATTCGATAATATTTCAGGATTAGAAGCGTTAAATACTCCAAGCTTTCAAAGCTTTGTGATCGAAAGCATGAAATATGTGGATGAGGTTGTAAAAGGAGACGAGTTTCTGGAAGGAGATTTAGATAAAGCATTTAACGAAACTTCTACTTCAAAATCAGAATATTTAGACTTAGATTCTATCAATAAACTATATTAATAAAGAACATTTTGATGATTTATAATTTGAAAAAAGCCTTCACGATACTTTCAATGGCAATTGCTGGAGGGATGTTGGTGTATAATTGCGAACCGGAACCAGATTCTTTGGGTGAACAATTATTTTTAGACGGAGCAGCGAATGGTACTGAAGTGTCTTATGACGTCATTGCATATAATATTAATAATAATGACAGTATCAGAAGTGATGCTTCAAAAATAGGATTGGCAACTATTGGTGCCTTTTCTGAAGGTCAGTTTGGAAAACAACAAGCTGCATATTACACACAGTTGAGGTTACCCTCTTATGATCCTGATTTCGGTACAAATGCGGTTGTAGATTCTGTAGTTTTGGTTATAAAACCTACTTATGCATCAGATAGTCTTACAACTACAACAGACGAGAACTATGTTTATCCTGACGGAGCGGTACCTGCAAAAAAGGTGATCAATAGATATCCGGCTGTAAAATATGGTAAAGCGAAAGCTAATGGCGGAAAGCTTACTGTAAAAGTTCATGAAGTAACAGAATTTTTAGACGGTTTTAATGATATTGCTTATTCAAATAAAATTTATGAATTTAATCAATTAAATCCTATCGGATCTAAAGATTTTGATGGTTTCGTTAGATCTATTGCCATCACAAAAGATTCTGATAATGCTTCATTATTTTCATCTGAAGTTGGTTTCAGAATGCCTTTGGATCCTACTTTATTTCAAAATAAGATTATTGCTAAAAAAGGGCAACCAGAATTAAAAGATGTTGCAAGCTTCATCAGACATTTCAGAGGTTTGAGAATTTCTGTCGAACAACAAGATGGTTATTTGGTGCAGTTCTCACCTTCAACAGTTGAGTTGATGATGTATTATAAATCTGATAAAGTAGAAAGTGGTACTACAACTAGACCTCAGACAAAATACACTTTTTCTATAGGAAACGGAAACGTGCATATCGCAAACTATGCGTATGACAGAAATGGTTCTGCATTACAGTCGGCTTCTACAGGAAATACTACAACAGGAGATTTGAAACTATTTGCTCAGGGAATGGGTGGTAATTCTATCGGAATTAAATTTCCTCAGGCTACTATTAATAAACTGAAAACATTGTATCAGGATAATAAAGCAGCAATCATCAGTGCAAAAATCAGAATGTACACTGATCCAACTGCCTGGAATAACAAGTACTCTAAGCCTTCTCTAATGACTATTGTACAGAAAGATATTGTTGACGGTAAGGCAACTACAAATTTTACGGAAGATTTACTTAAATTGTCGGGTACACCTGGTTTCACTTATATCAGAACTTATGATTTAGATAAAAACCCTGCATACTATGACTTTACGGTTACCCAATCGTTAAAAAATATTGTAGAAACGGGAGCAGACTATACCAATAAATATTTCAAAATAGATATGGGTAATTTCCTGCAGTCTTCGACAGGAAGTACGCTTGCGGGATATCAGTTTACTACAAGACCGTTTTCTGTAGACAGAGCTGTTTTTGTAGGAACAGATCCTACCAATCCTGATAATGATCCAAGTAAGCCTTATGAGATTAAATTAAGGGTGACTTACGGTAAAAAATAAATAAAAAAACACGATATTAAATTATGTGCGGAATAGTTGGTTATACTGGGTTTCAAGATGCCTATGATATAGTTGTTAATGGTCTTAGAAGACTAGAATACAGAGGTTATGATAGTGCCGGAATTGTATTGGAAGGTGAAAACAATAGTTTTAACGTAGAAAAAACAAAAGGTAAAGTTGATGATCTGGTTGAAATTTCAGAACATTTAAAAGGAATTGCAAAAGTAGGAATGGGGCATACTCGTTGGGCTACACATGGTGTTCCCAGTGATAGAAATTCTCATCCACATGTTTCTAATAACGGTAAAATAGCAATCGTCCATAATGGTATTATAGAGAACTATGATACGATTAAAATAATGCTTTCTGATAAAGGATATACTTTTAAATCTGAAACAGATACTGAAATTTTAGTTAATCTGATACAATATTTTACAGAACTAAACACAGAAACAGATTTTCCTACTGCGGTAAGATATGCTTTGAATGAAGTATACGGTGCTTATGCAATTACTGTAATGCATGAAGACTATCCTGGAGTTTTGGTGGTAGGAAGATTGGGCTCACCTTTAGCAATAGGTATTGGTGAAAAAGAATATTTTATTGCTTCAGATGCTTCACCCTTTGTAGAGTTTACCAAAGAAGCTATTTATTTGGAAGAAGGTCACATGGCAATTCTTTCTTTAGAAAATGGTGTGGATATTAGAACAATTAATGATAACTCTAAAATTGTACCTGAAATTCAGGAGCTAAAGATGAATTTGGAGCAGATCGAAAAAGGCGGATATGAGCATTTTATGCTTAAAGAAATTTTCGAACAGCCAAAATCAATTCATGACACGATGAGAGGGAGACTTATTGTAGAAGAAGGTATTATTAAAATGGCAGGAATCTGGGATCATCTTGAAAGATTCAAAAATGCTAACAGAATCATTATTATCGCTTGTGGTACTTCATGGCACGCAGGTCTTATTGGTGAATATTTAATTGAAGAATTTGCGAGAATTCCTGTTGAAGTAGAATACGCTTCAGAATTCAGATATAGAAATCCTATTATTACAGATAAAGATGTAGTTATTGCTATTTCTCAATCCGGAGAAACTGCCGATACAATGGCAGCTCTAAAATTAGCTAAAGAAAAGGGCGCATTTATTTACGGAATTTGTAATGTAGTTGATTCATCAATTGCAAGAATTACAGATGCAGGATCTTACACTCACGCAGGTCCGGAGATTGGTGTAGCTTCTACCAAAGCGTTTACTGCACAGTTAACTATTCTTTCACTTATTGCATTGAAATTAGGAAAGCATAACGGAAATTTAGGAAACGCAGAATTTATGAGCTTAATTGCTGAATTGAACGCAATTCCTAAAAAAATTGAAGAGGTTCTGGAGGCTACTCATGAGTTAACTCAAAGTATTGCCAAGGACTTCATCAATGCAACTAATTTCCTTTATTTAGGAAGAGGTTACAATTATCCTGCAGCTCTTGAAGGTGCTTTAAAACTGAAAGAAATTTCTTACATTCACGCAGAAGGATATCCAGCAGCAGAAATGAAGCACGGTCCTATTGCACTAATTGACGAAAATATGCCAATTGTTATCATCGCTCCTAAAAAAGGGCATTATGACAAGATTGTAAGTAATGTACAGGAAATTAAAGCCAGAAAAGGAAAAGTGATTGCCGTTGTGAATAAAGGTGATACTCAGGTAAAAGCAATGGCAGATTATGTGATTGAGATTCCTGAGACTTCAGAGTGTTTTTCACCAATTGTTGCTTCAGTTCCATTACAGTTACTGGCTTATTACATAGCAGTTTACAGGGGAGCGAACGTCGATCAGCCTAGAAACCTTGCGAAATCTGTAACTGTAGAGTAAAAATACTTGCAAATAAAATAAATTTAGATTTTTTTCGTTATTCTAAAAAAAATCTTAAAAGTTTCTTAAAAAAATTATATATTTACGGCTTAATTATAAAAATTAACATGAAAAGGATATTTCTTTTATTATTGTCTGCGTCGGTAGCATCGGTATCTTGTTCAGGTGGTGGATCTTCTTCTGTAGGGAAGCCCGGAACAAAAGGGGAATTGATACCTAGAGAAAAAACGAAATCATTTGTTGCTGAAAGACCGTTTGGTATGGTTGCCATTCCTGGTGGATCTTTCGTTGCAGGTTTAGCTGATGTGGACTTCACAGGCAGCCCTGAAAAAGCAGCACTGAAAACAGTAACTGTATCATCTTTCTTTATGGATGAAGCAGAAACTACTAATGCAGAATACAGGGTGTTCATCAATTATGTTAGAGACTCTATTGCAAGAACCATGTTAGCTGAAGCTGCCGGAGAAGGCGGTGAAGGTGGTGGTAAAGGCACAGGGATCGGTGATTATGCATACCTTGCCAAAAAAGAAGAGAATCTTACAGCTTATCAGGAATATCTTGAAGGAGCTGGTGGAAGAGACGGTTACGATGATACTAAAAAATTAGACTGGAAAATTCCTTTACATTGGAATACTTCAAAATATCCTGATGTAGAATATGCTGAAGTTTTAGAATCTATGTACTTACCGGCTTCTTCTAGAGTTGGTAGCGAAAGACTTCTTGACGTTAGTAAATTAAAATATAATTACAAGTGGGGAGATATGGATGTAGCTCTTGCTGAAAACGAAAGAGGTGTTAACTTCTTGAGAAGCGAAAGTATTGCCATCTACCCGGATACAACCGTTTGGGTAAAAGATTTCCACTATACGTACAACGAACCTTTATTTGAACAATATTTTTGGCATAAGGCTTACAAAGATTATCCTGTTGTTGGGGTAACTTGGGATCAGGCTAGAGCATACTGTAATTTCAGATCAAAACTAAAGTCTGATTATAACGAAAGTTTAAAAAGAAGAAAACAAAGACCAATTGATTTCCGTCTTCCAACTGAAGTAGAGTGGGAATATGCAGCAAGAGGAGGTAAGCAAAATGCTACTTATCCTTGGGGAGGTCCTTATTTGATGGATGACAGAGGTTGTTATCTTGCAAACTTCAAGCCAAAAAGAGGTGACTACATGGAAGATGCTAAAAAAGGAACATACATGTATGCAGCTCCTGTAAGAAAATTCAAGAAAAACGGATTTGGATTATTTGATATGGCAGGAAACGTTTCTGAATGGACAGAATCTGCTTACAATAACTCATCTTATGGTTTTTCTTCTACTTTAAACCCTTCTACAAAAAATACAGAAGATGCTAAGAGATCTGTAAGAGGTGGTTCTTGGAAAGATGTAGGATATATGTTGATGACAGGAAACAGAGATTATGAAAGTAAAGACTCTGCCAGAAGTTACATCGGATTCAGAACGGTACAGGATATTCCTGAAGCAGCTGTTAAGGTAAAAAGAGTTACCAGATAAGAATCTCAACAGTATAAATTATTTCAGAAACTATTTTATTTAACATTAAAAAAAACTAACTTATATGTTTAAGACTAAAGATGCTTGGATGAATTTCTTCTATTCATTCGGTGCTGCAATTGTAATTCTTGGAGCTTGGCTTAAAATTACTCACATTTCATTTGGCCCAATTAATGGTAACATTGCACTTACTGTAGGACTTGTTACAGAGGCAATTATCTTTATTATTTTCGCATTTGACCCTCCAGCAGCTGAAGAGTCTTACCACTGGGAAAATGTTTATCCTGAATTATTAGATAAGCATGCAAACCCAAATCCTTTACACTCTAATGTATCAGCAAAAAATACAATAGATCATTTCGCAGAATTAGAAAATTCTTTATCTGGAAAATTAGATAAGATGCTTCAGGATGCAAAATTAGATGTACAGTTATTCGACAGATTGAGAACTGGTATTGATAAATTTTCAAGTTCTGTAGATCAGATCAACCAAACAGTTGATGTATCTGCTTCTACACACAAATATAACGATCAGCTTAATAAAGCCGCTCAACACATGGAAAGCATGAATGCTCTATATGCATTACAATTAGAAAATGGTCAGAGACAATCTGATTTTGCTAAGAAATATGTTGAAGATATGCAAAAATCTGCTGAGCATTCTGAGAAGTTTAACCAAGAATTACAAGGTTTAACAACAAACTTAAACAGCTTAAACAGAGTTTACGGTGGTATGTTAACAGCAATGAAGTCATAATCCCGAACCATTAATTTATTAAAAAACTAAAGAAAAGAGAATGGCAAAAGGAAAACAGACTCCACGTCAGAAGATGATCAACCTAATGTATTTGGTGTTCATCGCAATGATGGCCCTAAATATTGATGTTGAAATTATTAGATCATATTATGATTCTACAAAAGCCCTTAAAGAGACAAGGTTTTTGACAGAGCAGAAAAATGAAGATATTTTTGAAAAAACTTTGGAAGCTAAGGCACAGCAGGTACCAGATACATATGCGCAGCCTTGGGAAGACTATAAAGGTCTGAAAAGTAAGCTAGATATTTTAGTAGCCTCTACAGAAGAAATCAAAGTAAAGCTTAAAAAACAAGCAGAGTTTGTTGATTTAGATCCTAAAACCGGTAAGGATATGGATGTAAGCGAGAATTTTTCTGCATTGAATAATAACGAAGCTACGACAGAATATTTTTTCAAGGAAGGTGATGAAAACAGTCCGTCAGCAAATGCTTTAGAGCTTAAAAAGAAGATGGATGATGTAAAAAGTTACATCAATGCTAAATTCGGAAGTAACCAACAGCTTAAAAAGTTAGTTGACAGAGCCAATGCTTCTTTATCTGCAGAATATGCTAATGGGAAATCTCCAAACGGAAAAAATTGGTTCCAGAATAAATTTTACAACCAACCTCTTATTGCTGCGATTTCTAATTTAGAAATTATTCAGAACGATGCAAGAAACGTACAGTCTGATGCATTAGCACTAATGCTTCAGGAGAAAGTTGATGCAAGTATTAAGTTTAATCAGTATGAAGCTATTGTTTCTGCTCCTTCAGATATTCAGTCTGGTAAAAAAGCTGAAGCTATTATTATGTTAGGTTCTTATTCTAACAGCAATAAAATAAGCATTAGTGGAGTAAGCAGACAGGAAAATGGTAAAGGGTATCTTCCTTTAAATACTGGTGGATTAGGAGAACGTAAGATTGGTGGTGTAATTACATTAACAGATGCATCAGGTAAAGCTCAAACTTTCCCTTTCACGCATACTTACAACGTAATCGCAGGTCCTCAACAAGTGAAATTGGAACAAGGTCTATTGCTTTCTGCTGATAAGATGAATGTAATGTACAGAGGTTTACAAAACCCTGTATCAGGATCTATTCTTGGGGCTGACAATGCTAAATTATCATTATCTGCACCTGGAGCAGTAGTTTCTAATACAGGTAAAGGTAAATGGAATGTCAAGCCACAAGCTGGTAATACTGTGAAATTAACTCTTTCTGGTACTGATCCTACAGGAAAAAGTGTGTCTCAGGTTTTTGAGTACAGAATTAAAAATGTACCACCTCCGCAAGGTCAGATGAGAGGGTTGAATGTATTAAATATTCCAGCAACCTCTATTAAAAATCAAACTGTACAAGCAGCGATTCCTGATTTTGATTTCCCTGTAACATTTACCGTAAATGAATTTATGGTTAGGGTACCAGGTAAAGCAGCAATGCTTATTAAGGGTAATACATTAGATGCTGCCGAAGGGTTATTGAAAAATGTGAAGTCTGGGGATATTGTTTCGATTATCGAAATCAAAGCAACTGCTCAAGGTTTAGATGGTCAGATTGTTAAAAGAATCACGCCAATTATTATTAATGTTCAATAATATTAAAAAGCAATTTTTATGAAAAAATATATTAGCAGTCTTTTAGTTTTAGTTACCGGGTTTGTATTTTCCCAAACTATTCTAAATGCTTCTTCTCCGGAAGAATTCAGACAGATGAGATCTGAAAATATGAGAAAAGTGGGAGATACTGTTATTAGCAATAAAGTAAAACCACTAGAATACGGTTTTGTAGATGATAAAGACATCTTGAAAAGTATGATCGTATGGGAAATAATAGACTTGAATGATAAAATTAATCAACCATTCTATTATGATAATCCGGATGGGTTACTATCAAAAACTACAAGGTCTTTATATCAAATTTTGTTGGATGCAGCTTTAGAAGGAAAAATCGAGGAGGTATACAATGATGAAAATTTTTCTGACAAACTTTCTCCCGATGGAATTAAACAGAGATTAGAAAAAGTTGTCATTGCTAATGAAGCAATAGATATTTTGAATTCTGGAAGACAACTTACAGAACAAGAAAAGAAGGAATACACAGATATTTTTCAAACTACAACAGATAAAGTTAAAGTTTTGAAAATAATGGGAATGTGGTTCATTGATAAAAGAGATGGGCAAATGAAATACAGACCACTTGGTATAGCTGCTATGGGCCCAGATCCTGCTGTTCAAGGTGTTTATGATGCAGAAGGAAAACCTATTGCTGGTAAAGATGAGCTTATTGACTTATTCTGGGTATATTATCCTAAAGCAAGAGAGATCTTAGCAAATAATTATGTTTTTAACAAAAACAATTCATCTGCTGATTTATCTTTTGATGATGTAATTAACGCAAGAAGATTTTCTTCAATTATTTACAAATCTTCAACTGGTTTAGGTGATGGTGTTATCAAAGACTATATCCCTAGAAATGCGGAAGAGCAATTGGAAGAAAGTCAAAAAATTAAAGAGCAAATTCTTCAAATGGAGAATGATATGTGGAATTACTAGATTTCACTTGATATTTATAAAAAACCTGAGTATTTTTACTCAGGTTTTTTTATTATGCAGAATGTAGATTATATAATTGTAGGAGATGGTTATGCAGCAATGTTTTTTGCGCATCAGCTTACAAAAAACAACAAATCTTTTGTTATTTTTTCTGAAGGAAAAAAAAGTGCTTCCCAAATATCAGCAGGTATTGTAAATCCTGTTGTTTTAAAAAAATTCACCACATTTTGGCTGGCTCAGGAACAATTGGATTTTCTTAAAATCTCACTTGACGAAATTGATAAATATACAGGTGCTAATTATTTGATTAACGCTCCTATTCACAGGATTTTCCATGATGAGAATGAACAAAAGTTATGGCTTAGAAAATCACAGACTGAAGAACTTTCAAGCTTTCTAGATGAAAATTTTAAACATTTAAAAGGCGTCCAAAACAATTTTGATACAGGAATAGTAAACCAATCTGCCAGATTAGACGTTCATGGATTTTTCAATGGTTTATTGAAGTTTCACAGCAATAATTCGCAATTAGTACATGAGAAGTTCAATTATACTGAAGTTGATATTGAAAATTCCACGTATCATAATTTTAAATATAAAAATATAATTTTCTGTGAAGGAATGGGCGTGAAAAACAATCCTTACTTTTCAAATATTCAGGTGATTCCCAATAAAGGTCATCATATTAGAGTAAAACTTTCTGAAGCAATCCCGAAAGAAATTACCATCAAAAAGAAGCATTTTTTGTTTCCGTTAAATGACGAATTGTATTTTTATGGAGGAACTTACGACAGAGAACAATTACATGAAAATATAGATGATTCTGCAATGGAGCAGCTGAAAAACGGTTTATCTGAATTTTATCCGAATGATTTTGAGGTGAAAGAAGTTTACTTTGGCTTCAGACCTACTGTAAAAGATCGCAGACCAATCTTAGGCAGACATACAGATTACGCCAATTTTTATGTCTTTAATGGCTTAGGGGCGAGAGGAATTCTGAATGGATGTTATTTCTCAAAAAGTCTTTATGATTTTATTGAAAATGCAATAGAATTAACAGAAGAAATTTCTTTAAATAGATTTATGAAAACAAAAGACACCGAATAAAGTGTCTTTGTTTTTTATTGTGATGCTATTTTCTTTTCAATATTGTTTCTTTTCCCGTGAAACAGAACCATATCCATTTCTTTTTTCAGAAAAGTTACTTCATATTTTGTTTCAGTGTAAAGATATCTATTATCTTCTGTAGAAAACCCGGTTGAAGATTGATTTTTCTTAAGTTCGTATGTTTTTCCGTTAAGATGAATAGTTATTCTGTCTTTAGTATGGTTGGTAATTATTTCGATTTCATCACCATGACGATCAGAAATGGTCTCTTTGGTTATTTCATCTGTCGACACTTTTTCGGTCTTTTCCACTGTCAGATCAGCATCTTTTGGGGTATTCTTACACGCTGAAAGAGTGAAGATTATTAGAAGAGTTAGTAAATATTTTTTCATTGGTATCTGCTATTTGATGGTGTGGTTGTGTTGATTTAGTGATGCAAAAATACAATTATTTTTCTTTAAAATATGTTAATTTTTGATAATTAAATAATTTTGAGTTTATTTTTAGGTGATAATTTTATATTTAATGTAATTTATTGTTTCTGTCATTCATTTTTTAGATAAATTCAATTGAAGTTACATTTTGTTAATAATCAATGAATATGAAAAACTGAACTTTACATTTAAAAAAATTATATTGTTTTACTTTTTCTTAGAAAGACCTAAAAGCTTGACGCTTTGTTTTTATTCAGAATTGGTTTTTCTAATATTTTACATCAAAATAAAACACGTCAAGTTTTGTCGCATTACAGCTATAGCTTTGCATTATAAAATCTTAAGGCTATGGAATTACCGTTTTATTTAGGTTTCAGAGAATTTGAAAAAAATTATTACCACAATCTTGAACTTTGGTTCGAGCGATATCATAATACAAGCGAAATTGACTTTCTTAAAGGTCTTGCAACACTTTACAAACCTTATTTGAGTTACAGTTTTGCAGACGATAAATTGCAGGCTGATCCTACAATTCAGGTGAGAAATTGTTTTTTTTCTGCACTTGAAAATTATGGGATTTCATTTGATATTGATAAAAATTCGAAAACTAAACCCAATCAGGTTTCAGAATCAAAAACCATTTCGATGATGGAATATGCACAATGTGTCCTGGATAAAATAAATGCATATTTTCAGCAAAACAAGATTTCTATAAAAGAAAATGAATCTGTGCTGAATTATATCAATCACTACGAAATCATCACATTAAAAGAAAAAAACGGCTATTGCCTGGATTATGACCGGCATCAAAAAACCTTACCTTTTCTCAATGTATATTTACCTCGCTTCGGAAGTACGGTCGATATCTTACACTACAGAAATTTTTATTTTTCAGTTGTGAGAATTGCAGATTTTATCGACCAAAAGTTGAAAGCCGTTGAAGTATTTGATCAAAGTATTTACAGCGAACTAAAATCTGAAGCCATGATAAAAATTCATATGAGAGATCACAGTTTTCTTACGATTTGTAACTGATTTAGGAGCCTGATCCCGCTTTCCACTCTATCTTTTTCGCCAACGCTTTTTTAAGCCCTTTCAGAAAAAGGATGCCGTTGCAATCGGGGCTAGGAAGTAGTCCTAATTCAACCAGGTAAACACCAACATTCATACTTTCAAGCAAAAAACCAGATCGATTGATCTGGTTTTTGTTTTTGTAGAGAAGATGGGATTCGAACCCACGATACAGTTACCCGTATACTACCTTTCCAGGGTAGCTCCTTCAACCACTCGGACACCTCTCTGTTTTGAAGACTGCAAAAATAGGTTATTTTATTGAATTTACAAATTCTAAATCTCCTATTCACTGATTTCTCCACAAATATTTCTTGAAAAATTATCTGCAAAACTGCCCTCATAATTAGGGTTGTCAATCAAATGCATTGCTTTTGTGATCGCAGATTCGGCGGTCATGTCTTTTCCGCTGATCGCTCCTATTTTAACAAAAATATTGCTGTTTTCATACTTTCCAAAAGAGATTCCTCCTGAAATACACTGACTTACCACCACGATTTCTGTTCCGCTATTTCTAATTTGCTGCAGTGTTTTCAAAGTTTTTTCATTGCTGAAAATCGTTCCCGAACCAAATACCTGAAGAATCAAAACTTTCATCTTCGGGATTTCTTTAAAATGATTGAGTTTCATCCCGGGAAAAATCCTCCAGAACAAAACATCTTCCGAAATATGTTCATCCACGTGAAACTCAATATTTTTGTTACAACGAAATAAATTATCCTTATCAATTTTTAAATGCACTCCTGATTGCCCAAGAATAGGGTAGTTCGGACTGGAGTATGCATCAAAATATTCTGCTGAATATTTCAAAGTACGATTTCCTCTCAATAATTTGTATTCAAAATAAATCGCAACTTCCTGAATCACCGCTTCATTTTCTTCGTAATAACTTGCGTAATACAAACTGGTTAAAAGATTTTCTTTTGCATCGGTTCTTAAATCCCCGATAGGAAGCTGAGAACCTGTTAAGATCACGGGCTTTTTTAGACCTTTTAGCATGAAACTCAAGGCTGAAGCAGTGTAAGACATCGTGTCTGTACCGTGAAGCACTAAAAAGCCATCGTATTCTTTGTAATTCTTTAAAATATAATTGGCGATAATTCTCCATTCTTCAGGTCCCATATCAGAAGAGTCCAGAGGTTTTGCAAAAGGATGCACGAAAACCTCGCACTCCATCAGCTTCATTTCAGGCATTTTTTCAAAAATATTTCCGAAGTCAAAAGCACGGAGGCTGTTTGTTTCGTAATCTTTTTCCATACCAATTGTTCCACCGGTATAAATGAGAAGGACTTTTCTTTTCATACTTTTATTAAAGAATTTTAACCTGAATCAGGTTCAGAATTTCAAAATTACGTTAATTTGCAAAGATTTGAAAATAGATGGAAGATTTAGCAAAAACTTACGAATACCTGAAGCAGTTTCTCACGGAAGAGCGGTTGAGAAAAATAGAATATTTTGCTCCCGAAAGTTCAGATTTTGTCTTGCCGGTTTTAGAAGATGTCTATCAGTTTCGTAATGCTGCAGCCATCGTAAGATCTGTGGAAGCCTGTGGCTTTCATAAAGTGGTAGCTTTGCAGGAAGAAAATAATTTTGAGCCCAATCTGAAAGTAACGAAAGGTGCGGATACCTGGGTTGAAGTAGAAAAACTTCCAAGAAATATGGAATCTTTTCGCAAGATTAGAAATGAAGGTTATAAGATCGTTGCAGTTTCGTTAGAAAATAATGCAAAAATGCTCCCCGAATACGAAATTACAGAACCCATTGCATTGGTTTTCGGAACTGAAATGGAAGGCGTTTCTCAGGAAATTTTGGATTTCGCAGATGAAACTTTAGCGATCCCGATGTTTGGTTTCACGAGAAGCTTTAATGTTTCCGTTGCAGCCTCAATTTGTATGTACGAATTGAAGCAGAAGTTGATAAAATCGGATATTCAGTATAAATTAAACGAAGAAAAACTGCTGAAAATGAAAATCCGTTGGGCGGTAAATTCAATGAAAAGTGGTGAAGGAATTTTAGATAGATATCTGAAAATGAATAATCTCAGTATTTTATGAAAAAATATACAAAACACTTATTTGTTTTTTCTTTCTGTATGTCTCTGGTAAGTCTTGTTTTAATTGAAAAAGGATATAAAGAAATATACCCATTTGCTAGCTGGAAGCTATTTACAGTTCCTAGCGGCGGAGCTTTGAAAGAAGAAAGATATATTTTGTATGGAATAAAAAATTCAGATACCGTCAAAATCAGGTATACTCCTTCAAAAAATTATGAAGTCAATGATCAGGCTTTAATTATAGATATATATGGAAGCAATATAGAAAACGATAAAGACAGAGATGTAAGCAATAAAAAACTATTGATTTTTGCAAAAGATATCCAGCCTCGTTATCAAAGTTATCTTCTTTATAAAGAAATTTATAACCCAAAGGAAATCGGTGAAAAAAAAATGAATACCTCTAAAAAATTAATTACAAAACTGTAATGACGTATCCACAGCTGACTATTTTTAATTTTAAAGTTTCTTATTATGTAATGAGAATCTTCGGTATTTATTGGCTGGCTGTACAATATCTGAAATTTCAGGCACTTAAAGACAGACCTGCCGAAATTAATGAACCTGTTTTTTGGTTACAGAAAATAATGTTTCCTGAATATCCTTCTAACTTATTATTTATAACCCTTTTGCTTGTCTGCGGATTGCTTTTTATGTATACTTTTCTAAAACCTTCTTATATTCTCAATGTTTGCATATTTTTATTGACAGCAATAATCAGTCTTCCGATTTCTGCAAATTATGGTGTGCATCACGATAATCATCTTATTATCCTTGGTTTTTTCCTGAGTATTTTTCTTGTTCCAAAAAATCTTGAAAGTAATGATTACAAATGGGTTCAATATTTTTATCTTGGAATTTTGTCAACCTATACAATGGCAGGATTGTGGAAAATTTTAGGAACTGCAAAAAATTTAATTAAACAGACCGATAAAGTAATTTGGATTGATAAGAACGCTGCAAAACTAAATACCTATGATAGTTACTACAGAGCAGATGCAGTAATTCCTGAATGGATACAGAATATCTATGCCTATGAAAATGTTTGGGTCATTCTTACCATAATGGGAATTCTTACCCAATTTCTTTGCTTTTTGGGAGCGTTTAATAGAAAGCTCCTTACATTTTTTATGGTATTTTTATTTGTTTTTCATTGGTACACGATGGAATTTGTACTTGCCAATTTCGAAGCTGCTAATTATTTTATTCTGGTCATTTTATTTCCGTATCATATTTTCTCTTTCGCCTTAAAAGGAAAATTTTTTGAAAAAGTTTTGAAGGTGTAAAAGAGAATTGAATCAAATCATTTTGTTATAATTCCAGGCGGCTACAAAGATTCCCGCAGTTTCTGTCCGCAGTCTTTGGCTTCCGAGAGACACCGCTTTAATTCCTTTTTCGGCTAAAAACTGAATTTCTTTATCTGAAAAATCGCCTTCAGGACCAATCAGAAAAGTATAGTTTTCTAATTTGAGAATTTCATTTAAATTAATTCTTTCCAAATTTTCGTTACAGTGCGCCACAAAAATGTTTTCAGAATTTATGTTTTTTAGAAAATCCGGTAATTTAATGAAATCATGAATAAAGGGAAAATGAAACCTCAGACTTTGTTTCGAAGCAGCAATTGCCTGCTTTCTGATTTTATCAATATTTAAATTTTTTCGCTCAGTTTTTTCAGTCTGAAGAATCGTAATCTCATTAATCCCCATTTCTACGGCTTTTTCAACAAAAAATTCAATACGGTCAATATTTTTAGTCGCAGCAATGGCAATGTGAAGTTTTGGGCTAAAATCTGGTGTATCAGTTTTAATTTCTGAAACCTCAATTCCTGCTTTTTTACCTTCAATCATTAATTTTCCGAATGCAACATTTCCTTTTCCGTCGGTTACATGAATTTCTTCGCCATCTTTCATGCGAAGAACTTTTACGATGTGCTGCTGCTCTTCATCGTTGATGATTGCTTTTCCGTTATTGATTTCTCCAAAAAAAAGTTTCATATAGAATATTTAGAATCCCTGAAATTTATTAATTCGTAATTATTTAAAACGTAATCTCATTATCGCTTAAAAATGCTACTCCGGTTTTTATCGTGGTATAAATATCGCCTTCACAATCTCTGTATGAACAAGCGTAAATTTCTTCAATCCATTTATTATTCATAAAAATCAAATTCAGATATTCGTTTTTTCTTAAATTATTTTTGATGGATAAATAATCTCCTTCTTTAGGTTCGTAAGGAAAACTAAACACATTTTCTGAATTGATTTTCTCAATAATCTCTTCCTTTACATTTTGAACATATCCGATTTCTGAACTCGTCATTAAATAATCTTCGTCTTCAGATTTATCTGTCACTTCATTTTTTCCGGTAATCGTTTCTAAAACCCAATAATATTTTGAGTTCTTTTTAGAATGCGTCACCAGTACTTTTTCTTCTAATAATACTTTCATCTGTAGATGTTTATTTTAAGTCGTATATTTTAATAAGTTTTCCTTGCTTTAGGATTGGTTTATAGATCGTATTTTGACGTTGCTGTGGTTCTCAGATCTGTAAATTCTCCTCTTTCAAATTTCAGCTGGGCAACCATCGCAATCATTGCTGCATTATCAGTAGTATATTCAAATTTCGGAATGTAAATATTCCAGCCTAATTTCTCATGATTGTGCTGCATTGCTTTTCTTAAAGCAGAATTGGCAGAAACCCCACCTGCGATGGCAACTTCATTTATATGTAAATCTTTCGCCGCTTTCTCTAATTTATTCATTAAAATTTCGATGATGCATCTTTGTACGGAAGCACAAAGGTCATTCATATTTTCTTTAATGAAATCAGAATTTTTCTTCACTTCTTTCTGAATGAAATATAAAACTGAGGTTTTAATTCCGCTGAAAGAATAATCGTAATTTTCAAGTCTTGGTTTATTGAATTGAAAAGCATCAGGATTTCCTTCTTTTGCCAAACGGTCAATGATTGGTCCTGCCGGATAATCCAGATCGAAAATTTTACCGATTTTATCAAATGCTTCACCTGCTGCATCATCAATTGTTTTCCCGATAATTTCCATTTCGAAATAATCTTTTACCAAAACAATCATGGTATGTCCTCCGCTTACGGTAAGACACAGGAATGGGAATTTTGGCGGCACAGGATTTGCATCGTCGATGAAGTGTGCCAAAATATGAGCCTGAAGATGATTGACTTCTATCAAAGGAACATTTAAGCTCATAGCCAAAGACTTAGCGAAAGAAGTGCCTACCAGAAGAGAACCCAAAAGTCCGGGACCGCGGGTAAAGCCTATGGCAGAGATTGCATTTTGTTGTATATTTGCTTTGGTTAAGGATTTTTCTACTACAGGGATGATATTTTGCTGATGAGCTCGTGACGCCAGCTCAGGAACAACACCTCCATATTCTTTATGGATTTCCTGGTTTGCGGCAATGTTTGAAAGAATAGAATTTCCTTTAATAATGGCTGCTGAAGTATCGTCACAAGACGATTCGATACCTAAAATTATAGAGTCACTCATAGTAATGGCAAAGTTAGAGAATAATAACGAAAATGAGCATAAAAAATCAGTAGCTGAGAACTTAGGAGATCAGGTACAAAAGACCGTAGACAATGTTCAGGAGACGGTGAAAGAAGCTTCCGAGTTAGCCTCCGATGCCATTCGTCATCCGATAGATACCGCTCAGGAATTCGGTAAACAGGCTGCAAAAGATGTTACAAGCTATTCTTGGTGGGCAAAACTCTTACTGATATTATTCTGGTCTGTACTTTCTCTTGTAGTTATTATTCTTATCGCAATCAATCTTCCGGTAACAAAAAGATGGGCCGCAGATCAGGCGTTACAGATTGTCAACAGAGACTTTAAAGCAAAAATGTCTACAGAAAGTGTAGAGGTAGATTTCTTTGGTGACGTCACCATAAAAGGTTTAAGAATAAAAGACTATAAAAATTTAGATTTCATCAAAGCAAGAGAATTTAAAGCCAATTCAGACTGGTTTTCTCTAGTAACAAATATTGGTAAAAACAACTCTTTGAGCTTTAATGGATTGACTCTAAGAGACGCTGATATCAAAGTGATTACTTATAAAGGCGACAGTATTTCGAATTTTATACGGTTCACAAAACTTTTCGACAGCGGGAAAAAAGCAGATCCTGCAAAACCTCCTTTTCAATTAAATTCAAGATTGGAAATTTTAGATTCTAAAGTTTCAATCATTAATGAGAATTCTCCGGGAGAAGCCGGGAAATGGCTGACTGCCACGAATGTTAATTTGATAGCACCCCTGCTTAAAGTAAACGGTGTCAATGTTTCTGCACAAATCAATAATTTTACCTTCACCACTAAAAGATGGGGGAAATCTCATTTTGTTGACACTTTTTCTACTGATTTTTCAATGACTGAAGATTTTCTTTACCTGAAAGATCTGACTTTAAACACCGATCATTCGCTTCTGCAGGGTGATATAAAATTTAATTTAAATAAAGGTTCTTGGGCAGATTTTACCAACAAAGTAAAATGGGATATGAATCTCAAGCTGGGAAGTCAGTTGAGCGGGTATGACATCAGCTATTTTGTAACCAATTGGGATAACTATATTCCGTTTAATATCAGCGGAAAAATGTCCGGACCGCTGAATAAATTCACGCTTGATAATTTTCTTATCAGAAATCCTTCTGTGAATATTGCTACACAGAAAATGAACATTACCAATTTGCTGAAAGGTAATTTTTTAATTGAAACCAATAATCTCTCTGCAGATTTCACTTACAAAGATCTGAAAGCGATGATGCCAAAATTTATTTCATCTAAAATGAAAAACTTCGCAGATGATTTTGGTAAATTAAAATATAATGGTGATGTAAAAGTAAATCCTAAACAGGTTTACGTTTCTTCCGGAAATCTGATGACGGGAATAGGACAAGCGAAGATTTCCAACTTTTCATTGACAGATTTCAGCACTGCAATGCCTAAATACAAAGGTTATGCGGAAGTAAGAGATTTAAATACTTCAGTAATTACGAAAAGTAAAACGGTTGGTTTGATTTCAGGGAAATTCAATATCGACGGGCAGAGTTTTGATGTGAATACAATGCGTATCAGAACCAGATCTCAGATTTCAAGCATCGATATCATGAATAAAGAGATCAATAACCTGAGCTTGGACGGTTTGCTTGATCATAAAAAATATAACGGTTTGATTACCGTAAATGATGAGCAGACAAAAGCTACCGTAAAAGGGCTTATTGATTTTAGTACTGCCAGAATTTCTGCCAATGTGGATGCGAATGTGACGCATTTGAATATGAATTATTTCACCGGTAAACAAGGAAACCAAATCGTAAGTGGCCAGGTAAACGGAAAAATGTCGATGACCAATCTGAACGATTTAAATCTTGATGTTGAGGCAAATAATATCAATTTTGCAACTGCCACACAGCGTTATCAAATTCCAAATGCAAAAGTAAAAACGTTTATTGAAAACGGAAACCGAGTAATTGATGTAAATGCACCGGGAGCAGTAGAAGGTAAAATTTCAGGAAAATATAATCTTGCCGATTTAGCGGGAATGGTGGAGAATGGTTTAGGAAAAATCTTAGTGGGTCCACCACCAAGAAAATTATATCGCGGACAGAATTTCACAATGAATTTTGATGTTCAGCAGGGTTTGGTGAGTTATTTTATGCCCGATCTGAAGCTTCCTCAAGGCGCAACAGTAGAAGGAGAATATGACGGAAATTCAAACAATTTGATTTTGAATCTTGACGCCGCTTCCCTAAAGTATGTGATGACCAAAAAAGAAGAAATCACAGATGCAGATATGGCTTTGGCAAATGCAAATCCTGATTATAAGATTAATGAAAGAGAAACAATTACCAGAGACAGTGCTTTGGTGGATAGTGTAATGGTGAGAATCAATACAGCGAATCTTGATCAGCAGCTGTATGCGAAAATAAAAAGGGTAGAATACAATAAAAATATTCTGAAAGACATACTTCTCACAGGGAAAAATGAAAATAACTCTACACTTCGCATTGCGACCAGCTTTAAGCACGGAAGTCCTGAGGATGAGCTTGATGATAATCTGAAGAACTATGCAATAAATTTCAATCAATCGACCAATCCTGCGGGAGACTATATTTTTAGGTTTGAACCTACAGAAGTCAGCTTTAATAATGTGACCTGGGCAATCGATACGAGTGTAGATTTGGATCACTACATAAGTTACCGCAAAAGCACACAGGATTTTGAAGTTAAAAATCTTAAAATTTATTCTGATAAAAGCTCCATCTTGATCAATGAATCGATATTCAAATCTGCAAAAGATTTCTACGTTGATGCAGAAGTACAGGATTTTGCTATCGAGAAACTTCTAGAAATGCAAGCCGGAGGAAATCCGATGGATATTAAAGGTTTAGCCAATGGAAGTGTGAAAATAAAAATGGATAAAAGCACATTGCAGCCATTGGTTGATTTGACGGTTGATAACATAATGATGAATGGAAATGATATGGGTGATCTTACCATATCTGCAGTTAACGGCTACTCTTTAAATGTTTATGATGTTGATGTAAAAGTAACCTCTTCAGGAATCATTGGGAATAATAATCTGCATTTGACAGGAACTGTTAATAACAACACACCTTCGCCAACCATCGATCTGACAGCGCAATTGGATGAGTTTGATCTGGCATTTACACAACAGTTTGTTCAGACAATTTTTGGTAATTTAAGAGGAAAAGCAACAGGAGATTTGAAGATCAACGGAACTTTGAAAAATCTTGATTATAGCGGAGATATAGCTTTGAAACAGTTTGGTTTAAAACTTTTATTCACAGGAGTTGATTATTCATTTGATGATACCGTAATTCCTCTTTCTAAAGGTTTGGCAATTCTGAACAATATAGGAGTGCATGACGGAAGATCAAATTCTCAGGGAACAATTTCTGGGGCGATACAGTTTGAAACGATATCATCAATGGGAGTCAACCTTGTTATGAGAGCAGATAATCTGCTAATGCTAAGTACTACTCAGAAAGAATATGACCTTTTCTGGGGAAGAGTTTACGGTCAGGGAGATTTATATATTGATGGTCCTGTTTCGGCTTTAAATTTATCAACTCCGAATATGAAAGCATTGAATGGAAGTACCTTTACTTTCAATTCAAGTTCCACTTCAAATGTTGAAGAATTTAAAATGCTAAGGTTTTTGCAGGAAGGAAAAGACGGTCTGGTCACTTTAGAAGAAAAGAAAAAATCAGGATCGAATATGAATATTGATTTCAGTCTTGATGTGGATAAAGGAACCACGGTGAATGTTTTGGTAGGAGATGATGTAGGAAATATTACAGTGAAAGGAGTGGCTGAAGACTTGAGATTCCAGATGGGAAGACAGGGTGCGATAGCGATGAATGGCTCCTATATGGTAGACAGCGGAACTTTTGTATCTAAGGCAATATTAAACAGAACCTTCCAGATTCAAAAAAACAGCAGTATTCGTTGGGACGGTGATGCGATGAAGCCTGCATTAGATATATCGGCAAACTATGTAAGAATGGTTTCAAATGCCGGAGAATATCTGAATATGGGTCAGTTGCAGCCGATCAGTATTTTGTTGCAAGCCAATATTACCAATACTTTGAATGATCCCAAAATAGCGCTGAATGTTACCGCTTTGGATGTTTCCAGTCAGGTAAAAGAAACTTTGGCAGCGAAAATCAATCAAACGGAAGGAGAGAATGTTCTTCAATTCGGATCTATTCTTTTGCTGAATATGTTTAATGTGACAAACACGGGAGGATTAGTATTTGATGCAGTGGGTGTTGCAGAATCTTCGGGATATAATATGCTTCTGAAACAGTTGGGTTCGGTTCTTAATACAATGAGCAGTGAATTTCAGATTGATTTAAATTACGTTAAAGCAGATCAGAATTCTAACGTTGGAGATCGTGCAAATGCAGGAGTAAGCTTTGACCTCTCACCAAGAGTCACTGTAAAGACAGGTCTGGGAATTCCGTTGAATAAAACAGATGCTACAGATGCCAATTATCTGTCCGGAGAGGGAAGTATTGAATATGATATTTCTAAAAAGAATGACGGAACTTTAATTTTAAGAGGCTACTCTAAACCTACCAATATAGGAATGGGAGTGGGAACAGTGGGTACAAACGGCTCTGCGAATCAGGCATATGGAGGCGGTATCGTATGGAGTAAAAGCTTCAATTCTTTGTTCAAAAAGAAGAGAAAAGATAAAAAACAGGCACCTGCTACTACTGAAATAAAAACAGATTCCGTAAAATCAGAGGTTAAATAATCTGAATCCTTGAATGATTTTTGTCATATGTGTTAATTATTGTTAATCTTTGATATATATTCCTTAGTTAATTTATTTTTCTTAATTTTGTAAAAAATTTATCGATTTTTTAGGAAAAATATAATTTCACTAATATGAACTATCAACTGGACGAAATAGACAAGAAAATTCTTGATTTCTTAGTAGAAAACACAAGAATGCCTTTTACAGAAATTGCTAAGCAGATGGATGTATCTGCCGGAACAATCCACGTAAGGGTGAAGAAAATGGAAGATGCAGGTATTATTTTAGGATCATCTCTTAATTTAGATTATGGTAAACTAGATTACCACTTTACAGCTTTTATCGGAATTCTTTTAACAAAATCAAACCGTACGCAAGAGGTTTTGAAAGAGTTGGGAACAATTCCAAACGTTGTAGAAGCAAGCGTTATCTCAGGAAAGTATAATATTTTCTGCAAGGTAAAAGCTAAAAATACTGAAGACGCTAAAAAAATTATTTATCAGATCGACGACATCCAGGATGTGATGAGAACTGAAAGTATGATCTCTATGGAAGAGTTTTTAAGCGATAAAAACAGATTGATCAACGCAATCTCAATTTAATCAAATTTTAGACGATATAAATAACAAAGAACTTATGAAGTAATTCATAAGTTCTTTATTTTTGCAGTATGGAAAAGGAATACAAAGAATACAGTTACTTTGATGAAGATCCAAAGAAAGGATGGGAATTTATTTTGGCATTAGCTTCTTTGCTTTTGTTTACCTTTATGGGAATAGGGTTAGATTTTGATGAGTATTTACAGCATGAGACCTTAAATATTCCATCAGGCTATTTCTACTTCATTTTTTCAATAGATTTTCTGATGATTGCAGGAATTGTACTGATGTACTTTTACCGGAAAATAGGCATCATTCTGTTTCCTGTGATGTTGGTTTTGCACTTCTTTATGCACAATTACTATTTGTCTACATTCTTATATTCAGACGTTACCAATCTTTTCCTTTTTACAGGTTTTGGGATGTTGGCGATTATTCCGAAGTGGAAGTTTTTCAGATAATAAGATTTTCGAACAATTAAGTTTATTACTAAGCTGTTAAAAAACATTCAGTTGAGTTTTGATTAAGAATCTCACGATCTTTTTATAAATAAAAAAAGCATCCAAAATATGGATGCTTTTATCAATTTCAGATGAAATCTATGATGCTAAAATTCTCTTCACAGCTTCTTTTACAGCTGCTGCGTCGATTTTATATTTTTTCATTAATTCCGCTGGTGTCGCAGATTCTCCGAACGTATCGTTTACGGCAACAAATTCTTGTCTTGTAGGTCTTTTTCTAGCCAACATTCCCGCAACAGATTCACCTAAACCTCCAAGGTAGTTATGTTCTTCAGCAGTTACAATCTTCCCAGTTTTCTCAACAGACTTTAAGATGATCTCTTCATCCAAAGGTTTAATCGTATGGATGTTAATTACCTCACAAGATATACCTTCTTTCTCAAGTTCATCTGCGGCAACCAAAGATTCCCAAACCAAGTGACCTGTTGCAACAATCGTCACATCAGTTCCTTCCTGCAAAAGAATACCTTTTCCGATCTCGAAAGGCATATCTTCAGGAATAAACACAGGAACAGTCGGTCTTCCGAATCTTAAATAAACAGGACCTTCGTGATCTGCAATCGCTAAGGTTGCAGCTTTAGTCTGGTTGTAGTCGCAAGGATTGATAACCGTCATTCCCGGAAGCATTTTCATCATTCCGATATCTTCCAGAACCTGATGCGTTGCACCATCCTCACCTAAAGTAAGACCTGCGTGAGAAGCACATATTTTAACATTCTTTCCGGAATATGCGATAGACTGACGAATCTGGTCATACACTCTTGATGTAGAAAAGTTAGCAAACGTTCCCGTAAAAGGAATTTTTCCTGTAATGCTTAGACCTGCAGCCAATCCCATCATATTTGCTTCAGCAATACCCACCTGGTAAAATCTTTCAGGAGCTTTTTCGATGAATTTTTCCATTTTCAAAGAACCGATAAGGTCTGCGCAAAGTGCCACAACATTAGGATTTTTGTCAGCCAATTCAGCTAATCCTGCCCCAAATCCTGAACGTGTATCTTTTTTTTCTGTATATGTATATTTCATGTGAATTTCTAAGTTTATAAATGATTAATGATGCTTGATAATTGATTTTAAATACGAAATCATTCATCGCTTATCAATTATCATTGATGTTAATAATCTGCCGGAGCTTCCAGATATAATTGTTTGAATGCGGTATCCAACTGCTCATCATTAGGAGCTTTACCATGCCAAGCATGACTTCCCATCATATAATCTACACCATTACCCATTTCTGTATGAAGAATAATCACTACTGGTTTTCCTTTTCCGGTTTCGGTTTTTGCTCTATCAAGAATTCCGATTACGGCTTCAAGATCGTTACCGTTTTTCTCTTCTAAAACAATCCACCCGAAAGCTTCTAATTTTGCATGAAGATTTCCTAAAGAAAGTACATTTTCTGTGCTTCCGTCAATTTGTTGTCCGTTATAATCAATGGTTGAGATGATGTTGTCTACTTTTTTTGCAGCAGCATACATCAAAGCTTCCCAAACCTGACCTTCCTGCAATTCTCCGTCTCCGTGAAGCGTATATACCAAAGAATCGTCACCATCTAATTTTTTACCCTGAGCCACACCAAGTGCTACAGAAAGTCCCTGACCTAAAGATCCTGAAGCAACTCTGATTCCCGGCAAACCTTCGTGAGTCGTCGGGTGACCCTGCAATCTTGAATCTAATTTTCTGAAAGTGCTTAATTCTGCTACCGGAAAGAAATCAAATCTTGCCAGTGTAGAATAGAAAACCGGCGAAATATGTCCGTTTGAAAGATAGAAGTGATCTTCGTTTTTACCTTCCATGGTGAATGGCAGGTTGTAGTTCATCACTTTACCGTAAAGTGCAGCGAAATACTCTGTACAGCCTAAACTTCCACCAGGATGTCCTGAATTTACAGCATGAACCATTCTTAAAATGTCTCTTCTGATTTGCGTAGTAAGAGATTTCAGCTCTTCAATACTTTTACTCATTGTATAGGATTTATTTGCACGCAAATCTACAATTTTTTACTGGCTTACGGAAATGGAAAAATCCGGAATCAAACCCGGATTTTATTAATTTACTTCAATCAAGTTTTAATAAATTTAATTGTTTATTTGGTAAATTAGGTTAATGGATCACAGTATGTTTTGTTAACAACTCTATCTCTAAACTTCTTTTTGTCATTAAAATTTCTTGAAATATTTTGTACAATATCAGTATAATTATCACTACCATCCTTTCTTTTGTAATAAAAAGGTTTAATTGATTTGCAATTTTCATGCTCAAAAATAGTATTTAACATTGTTCTATCAGAAATACCACAAGAATGTCCAAAGGTGAAAACTTGATATTCGTCAGCATTGATGAATTCTAAAAGTCTTTTATATGAATTTGTTTGTAAATAGGCAATAGATTTAAAGTTCTCTAGATATTTATTATCGTTTAAATCTTCAAACTCTTGATATTTTTTATCTACATCATCTCCAAAACCAAATATTACAGGGTTTTGAATTGAGTTTAATTCTCCATGAATATTTATTGTTTCTGATTTATATTTGTTTTCATAAATTTTTATAGTTTCAGTATAATTAAAATTTAAGAATAATATTTTATCAGGATTTAAATTAAAGAGTTCTTTTGAACTGGAAGTGTGTAGAGAATCAATTTTACTCTTAATAAATTCTTTTGCATCATCTCCTTCTTCATTAATTTCATTTACACGTTTTTTCAAATTATTTGTTTCAAGAGATATATCATTCTGTAGATCAATATCATTAAAATTTCTTAAGAATATTTTTAATATATAATCTAATAATTTTAATTGTTTTTTCTCTTCAAGATCTCGATAGTAAAATCTGTCATAAATTTTATCAAAGACAGAATTGTTTTTAATAACTTTTTTGTCAATTCTATTTAAGTAATCAACTAATAATTTTTTAATATCATTAAAATCGGAATTCAAATGATCAATCTTATAATCTGGATATTTTTCTGTTTTTACATTTGATAATTCTGTATAATATTCATTTTCAATATCTACCCAATTTTGTGAAGATATAGCTTCTGAAATTATTTTTAGAAATTTATTGTCAAAATTAATCTTTACTTTTTTTTGTTTTAAAAGATTTTTTAGTTGATTGTAATTTTTAAAATTCTCATTTACAGGCAATGGCTGATTTAAATCAAAATAAAAATAATCGTTTGCTATACTATTGATTTGAGAATCAATAGTGCAACTTTTTATTTGTTCTGACCAAAAGTTATCAATAAAATCTTTATATCCGGTTTTTAAGTTATGGGCTAAGTCAAAGCCATTTCCTACTAAAATTAATCTGTTCATCAAATATATATGTTTTTTATAATTTTCCGATTTTATAGCTTAAATGGTTTCTTTCTAAACGAAAAAGCGGGAATTGACAAAAAAAGCTGCCCAAATAATTATTACACCAATTTCAAATAATTTTTATTCTTCACCAGCCACAAACCAATAAAGGTCAGCAAACCATTTAGAATAATCAGTTCCACACCAATTCTGTAATCTGTGTAGGTTGTCACAGAATAATTAATCAAATAAGTAAGAACCGGTGCCAAAAGTGTAACGGCAAGTATTGAGTATTTTCTAGAAATTTTAAATTTAGTAAAGATCCCGAAAGCGAAAAGTCCCAGAAGAGGGCCATACGTGTAGCCTGCGATTTCCATGATTAAATACACAATTGATTTGTCGTTCATCGCTTTGAAAAACATTATCAATATGAAAAAAACGATAGTAAAAGTTAAATGAATCTTCATACGAAGATGTTTCTTCTGCTTTTCAGTTCTGGTTTTATCTTCATTTAAATTTAATAAATCTACACAGTAAGAACTCGTGACTGCCGTCAAAGCGCCATCCGCAGAAGGGAACAGTGCTGAGATTAAACCGATAATAAAAATAACAGAAATTGCCAGTGGGAAATATCCGTTCAGTGATAATGCAGGAAACAAATCGTCTCCCATAATGTTTTTCACGTTTCCAGCAGCATCTTTAAATCCGAAAACATTAGAGACTACTTCTTTTCCTTCTACCATACTGGTGATTTGAGAATATCCTGCACCATTTTGTAAAGCAAAAAGATAAAGCAATCCACCTAAAAACAAGAACGCAAGATTTACAAAAAGCAATGTTCCTGCAAAAGTCAACATATTTTTTTTCGAATTCTGAAGGTTGTCTACAGAGATGTTTTTTTGCATCATTTCCTGATCCAATCCGGTCATTGCTATCGTAATAAAAATACCTCCCAGAATGGTTTTCAGGAAAAATGTTTTGGAATTGGGATCAAAATTGATCAAATGGGTATAGTTTTTCTCTCCTAAAATAGTATATGCTTCTCCAAAAGACAGATTCAAATTAGATAAAATATAGACGATACAAGCAATCAAACTGATAATCATGAATGAGGTCTGCAAAGTATCGGTAATCACAATGGTTTTTACACCACCCTCGAAAGTGTATAAAAGTACCATCAATAAAAGAACCATTGCCGTTACCCAAAACGGAACGCCCAAATCTTGTAATAAAAAGATCTGTAAAACATTAACCACTAAATATAATCTTGCCGTTGCGCCAATTGCTCTCGAAATAATGAAAAATATAGACCCTATTTTATGCGCTTCTACGTTAAATCTTTTTCCTAAATAGGTATAAATCGAAGTCAGATTCATCTTATAGTAGAGTGGAAGTAAAATTGCCGCCACAATAAAATACCCGATAAAAAATCCGATCACCATCATGTAATATTCGAAACCTCCGAAAATGTATTCGCTACCGGTCATTTTCCCGACGGTTCCTGGTACTGAAATGAATGTTACTCCGCTTAAGCTGGTTCCGATCATCCCGAAAGCAACAAGCCACCATTTACTTTTTTTATTACCGATGAAAAACGACTGATTGTCAGAATTTCGGCTGGTAAAATACGAGATCACCAATAGACCTACAAAATAAACGAAAACAAACAGCAAAAGGATAGTTCCGGGATTCATGCTTAGATTTTAAATTTTAGCAAATATAGTTTTTTTTGTTTCTGCTAAAAAAGAAAAACCTTTCAGAGAAATTTTCTGAAAGGTTTTGTGAATTTTACTTTTATTCTAAACTATTAAAGCACGTCTTGCAAATCTTTGTTTTTCTGGAAAGTTGCTTTCGCAAACGGACAAAGCGGAATGATTTTTTTACCTTTTTCCCTTGCAAATTCTACGGCTTTAACAAGCATTTCTTTTCCGACACCTTTTCCGTTGTATTCTTCCTCAACTTCGGTATGATCAATGATGAAACGCTCTTCACCTGCCCAAGTGTAGGTCATTAATCCTGCTTTTTTTCCTTCAATTAAAGCTTCAAAGCTTCCGTGTTTTTCGTCGTTGTTTTGTTTTACTTCTATCATATTATGAAATTTTGGTTTGAATTTGAATCTCATTCATTAAAATCTTGTGAATCGGACAGGCATCTGCGATTGTTCCCAGTCTTTTAAATTGATCATCGCTCAGTTGGTGTCCTCCAAAACTAATATTTCTTTTAAAAACTGCCAGTTTTGTGAGCGGAAAATTTTCCAGTTCTACTTCTACATCTATTTTTTCTACATTCCATTCTTTTCGGTCGATATACATTCTTAAAGTGGCAGCGGTACAGCTTGCCAAAGATGTTGCCAGTATTTCAAAAGGATTGAAGCCTTTGTTTTGTCCGCCCTTGTCCACGGGTTCATCTGTGATTAACTGATTTTCCCCGGCAATAACTTCTGTATAATATTTTGTTTTGCCTAAACTTGCTTTTACGGTTACAGCCATTACTTTTCAGTTTTTAATTCATAGGTTAATGCACCGGAAGGACATTGCTTGATCTGATTTATTAGTTGATCTGAAGCTGTATTTTCTGCCTTGATCCAGGGTCGTGCTTTCGGATCATACACATCAGGAAGTAATTTTACGCAAATTCCGGCGTGAATACACTTTTGAGGCTGCCATATTACATGAATGTTGCCATTAGAATATTGGTGTTTTTCCATAATGTTTAAGATTTAATTTGATTTTTAAAACTTTCAATGGTATCACTTAGCTCTTGCAATACTTCAGGGTTGATGACACCGGTTTCTAAATCGAAGTTTTCATAAAATTTAGATAATGAAAAAGTCTCTTTCACATCTGCTCCAAATTGAGGAAAGAACGTTTTTGCCGTATTCATTACATTTCCTCCTCCATAACCTCCCGGAGAAGTACTCATCAAAAGCATTGGTTTATTTTGAAATACTTTTACATTAATTCTTGATGCCCAGTCGAATACGTTTTTGAAGGCGGCACTGTATGATCTGTTGTGTTCTGCAAGTGAGCAAATGATCACATCACATTCTTCTATCTGCTTTAAAAAGTTGTGAGCTTCATCAGGAAAACCTTTCTTTTCAAGATCTACAGAGAAAACAGGCATGTTGAAATCATTGAGGTCGATTAAGTTAATATCCTCTTCCTGAAAACTTTTAAGAACAAATTTTACCAGTTCTCTGTTGATGGATGTGGAAGAAGTACTTCCTGCAAATGCTAATATTTCCATTATTTATATTTTAAATACTCTTCGTTACTTTTTCTTTGAATCCTCTTTTACTTTTTCCAGGTAATTATTTTCCAGATTTTTGAGTTTTTTGAAAAAATTTGCTTTATCCATAAATATTTCTGGGTGGTAAGAATCTCCTGCTTTTCTTTTCTGATGAAGATCAAACTGACTTGCATGGGAAGCAACCCATAGATCAAAGTTTATTTTTTTCATCGCTTCAAAAGTTTCTGCATAATCCTTTTGAATGGTTTTATAGGTTGAGACTTCAGAAAACTTACCGTCAATAATAACTGAAGGTAAATTAGCGATCAGAACTTTATAGTTTTTGTCTCCTTCTTTCGTGTCGAATATAAAACTGCAAGATCCTTTTGTATGACCGGGATGATGGAGCAGTGTTAAAACTGTAGTTCCGAGCTTTATTTTATCATTATTTTTCAAAATAAAATCTGGTTGTACAGGTTTGAAAGTGACCCCGTATTTTCCCATTTCGTAATCAGTTTTACCTCCACTTTTCAGTTCTTTGGCATCTTTTTCATCAACATAAAGCTTGGCGCCTGTTTCTTTTTTTATTTCTGCCATTGCTCCCATGTGATCGTAATGAGCTTGCGTTAAAGTGAGGATTTTTATATCATTATAATGAAAACCCAGTTGTTTTATATTTTTTTTAATGATAGGAAGAGAATCAGCCAGACCGGTATTAATTAATATGTTTCCCTTATTCGTGACGATCAGATAAGATGCCAAATCATAGGTTCCCACATAATATAAATTTCCTGCAATTTTAAAAGGTGCATAATCCTGCGACCATTCTGCAGGGTTGTTTTTTGGTTCTGTCACGGTTTGTGCATCACCTAAAAAAGATATAATTGCAAAGATTACAAGCAGGATTTTTTTCATTGGATAAAAATATTGGTATCGTAGGATGTAGATTTACATTTTATTTTCTGTTTAAAATCGCTTTAGGAAGCGGAACATATTCGTTCTCATCACCCGGAACTAAAGGAAAAGCATCATGATTTTGATCATTCCAGTCTATTTTTGCTTTATCAATCAGTTCTTTATCTGAGTTTACAAAATTCCAGAATATGAAACGTTCTTCATCAAATGGCTCACCACCAAAAAGATAAACCGTTGCATTGTCGCTCATTTCGAATTCACAAAGTTGGGTATTTTTAGCAATCAAAAGTTGTTTAGAGCCATAATTATTATCTTCAATATTTACAGTTCCGTCTAAAACATACATGGCAGCTTCTCCGTAAAGATCTTGCCCGATGCTGATTTTCTGTGCGGTTTTGGTTTTAATTTCGATAAAAAATAATTTGCTGTGAACAGGAACCGGAGACTTCTTTCCGAAAGCTTCACCTGCAATTAATTTATACTGAACTTCATTTTCTTCCCAAACAGGGAGTTCGTTTGCTTCAATGTGGCTGAAAGTTGGCTCACTTTGCTCAAGATGTTTCGGGAGACCTACCCAGATTTGGAAGCCATGGAGTTTTTTATCTGTTGTTCTTAAATATTCCGGAGTTCTTTCTGAATGTACAACACCTTTTCCGGCGGTCATCCAATTAACAGCTCCGGGTTTTATTTCAAGAGCACTCCCGATGCTGTCTCTGTGAAAAATAGATCCTTCCAATAAATAGGTTAAAGTTGAAAGACCGATATGCGGATGCGGCGGTACATCAAGATTTTGAAAATCTTTCAATTCTGCAGGCCCCATGTGATCGATAAATACAAAAGGTCCTACCGCTCTTTTTTCACGAAAAGGCAATAATCTTCCGACTAAAAAGTTTCCTATATCTGCTGATTTTTCCTCTAATATGAGTCCGATGTTTGACATGATGAGTTTCGTTTTGGTTTTTTGTTTAAGGCTAATTTAATCAAATATTTCTAATGTTGATGCTTGATGAATATTATTTAAAGTTTGTTATATCCTTCAAATCTCTCATCAACAATACGTTTCCATTCCGGGTGTTTTTTAATGAATGCAAAAACGTATGGGCAGAAGGGCAACAATTTTTTTCCGCTTTCATCTATGTAGAGCAATGTTTTTTCTACAACGGCTGCAGCGGCTCCGGTTCCTGCTAATTCCGGTTCTGCTTCGGTGTGTATTAAGGCAATTTGCTGACTGGTTTCTTTACAGTCGATAAATGCAAAATGACCGTTAAACTCAATTTCAAATCTCTTTTTTTCCTCGTTTTTTACTAATGGAATGTTTTCAAATTCTGGTTTCATGATTGTATAATTTAGTACTTAATGTTGAATTTTAAATGAAATTAATCCTCCAAATATCCGAATTTTCCGGTATTGAAATCTTCAAAAGCCTGCATAATTTCTTCTCTTGAATTCATAACAAAAGGTCCATGAGAAAAAATAGGTTCATTGATTGGCTCACCGCTGATTATCAATATAATTGAGTCTTCGGTTGCTTCAATACTGAAATTTTCACCTTTGTTTTCAAATAAAATAAAATGATTAGCTGATACTTTTTCTTTGCCATTTACAATGATGTTTCCTTCAATAACTAAAGCAGCCGTAGTAAACTGAGCAGGAAAATTAAAGTTGGCTTTTCCTCCTGATTTTAATTTGGCATTCATCATGTTTAACGGTGTGAATGTAGATGCGGGACCCTTGTTTTCTTCAAATTCTCCGGCAATGACTTCAATAAATCCGTTTTCACCCAAATCTACTTTTTTCATTTCTGAATTGGAAATCGCCTGATATTTTGGTTTGGTCATCTTGTCTTTTGCAGGAAGATTCACCCAAAGTTGAACCATCTGGAAAATTCCGCCTTGTTTAGACCATTCTTTTTCGTGATATTCTTTATGGAGAACTCCACTTGCTGCAGTCATCCATTGTACATCTCCTTCGGCAATGATCCCACCACCACCTGCGCTGTCGTGATGTTCAACCTTCCCCTGATAAGCAATGGTGACTGTTTCAAAACCTCTGTGCGGATGTACACCAACACCTTTTGGAGTTCCGGATGGATTAAAATGAAATTTAGAATTATAATCTAACATGAGGAATGGATCCATTCTTTTCATATCTAATCTCTGAGCACTGGGAATAAAATTATGCACCCTAAAACCGTCACCTACAAAATGGGCAGGCTTTGGGGGAATTACAATCTCTACTTTTTTAGTTGTCATAATATGCTTGTTTTACTATTAAACAAAATTATAACAGTTAGAAGAGAATTACATTGATGTGTGGTAATTAGTGAGTTTTGGGTTGGAGAGCTTTAGAGTCAGAGGTAAATGCTTGAGTTTTATTCTTCTGAATTCATGTTTCTGCCATCCGACACGTGAAGTCTTCTGAAGACCAAACTTGATAAAATGGTTAAAATTCCCACCGTAAGAAAGGTAAAACGGAAAGCGTTGTGAGTTTCATGCCTGATAAGTTCAGGACTGTTTTCGTAGATTTTTAAAACAATCAGACCAAAAGCAATTCCGAATCCGATGGCTAATTGCTGATTGACAGAAATCAAAGAATTTCCGCTGCTCGTTTGGAAGTTACGTAAATCTGCAATCGAAATGGTATTCATGGACGTGAATTGTATCGAATTGAAAAATCCTAATATGGCAATAATCGGAATAAACCAAAATAAGGAAGAGTTGATATTCGGAATAGCAAGACAACAGATCAAAGTACCAATAATGAATGTATTGACCATCAAAGTTCTTTTGTAACCGAATTTATTTAAAATTTTAATAACAGATGATTTTCCAAACATTGCGGTTAATGCCATTGGAGCAATGATCCAGCCTGATGTAACTGCCGATTCGCCATAAGCAATCTGAATCATCAGCGGAAGCAAAAGCGGAACAGAGCTGATTCCCAATCTTGTCGCAAGATTTCCCACAATTCCTACCCGGAAAGTTCGGACCTGAAATAAATTCAAAGGAAAAATCGGATTGTTGCCTCTTTTTGCATGTCGGTAATAATAATACAGGAATAAAAATCCTAATATGAAAACCAATAAAACCGGTGTGATATTCTGCATATCTCCAAAAAGCTCGAGCGACACAGAAAGTAGGAGAGAGGCTGCAGCAAAGATCATAAAACCTTTAAGATCAAAATCTGTATCTCTTGAATTATAATTGGGCATATATTTTAAACCTAAAACAATTCCTAAAACTCCGATTGGAATATTGATAAGAAAGATCCAGTGCCAAGAAAGATAATCTACCATATAACCTCCGACCAACGGACCTAAAACAGGACCGATCAAAGCAGGAACAATGGCAAAATTCATCGCTTTGAGCAATTCGTTTCTGTTGAAAGTTTTTATTAGGGCTAATTTTCCGACAGGTGTCATCAAGCTTCCGCCAACTCCCTGAATCACGCGCGAAATCACCAAATGAGTAAGATTTTGAGAAAGCGCACAAAAAACCGAACCTAAACTAAAAAGTGCCAAAGCAAAAATAAAAACTCTTCTGGTTCCAAAACGATCTGCCAAAAATCCGCTTGCAGGCATGAAAACAGCTAAGGTCAGAACATAACTGATGATGGCATTTTGCATATTCAGCGGAGATTCTTTTAAATCTCTAGCAATCGAGGGAAGGGAAGTGTTGAGGATTGTTGAATCGAGCATCTGCATGAAAATGGCAGTTGCTAAGATTAAAGGAAGAACTTTTTTTACGGTCTGTCGTGGGGATGTAGTTGTCGGCATAAATAAGAAATGATTTTAAAAAAGCAATTTTAAAACCATTTTATAATATTAAAAAAGTCCTGCGATTTCTCGCAGGACTTATGGGTTTATTTTCTAGGCTTTTCTACTCCTATCCACGCTTCACCTTCTCTTTTGACCTGGCTCAATGTGAAAGTTTTAAAATCGTCAGTTTTGTATTCGATGTTGTCTACGTTTTGCTCAAACGGCATAATGTAGAAGAAGTCTTTATCTGTTTTATCAGCTTTAGTTCCTTTCTTTACCGTAGGCATATATTTTCTGTTGAATTTATATTTTGGTAAGTACTGTTTCAATGAAGCGTAGAATTTCTTGTCTTCCTTTTCGTTAGGAACAATATCTACAATATTAAATTCGTCTTTTTTCTTATCAACCCAAAGATAATAAATGGTTTCCTCCATTGTCTTTTTATTCAGAGAAGCAAAGCCGAAAAATTCTTTTGGTACCAATTCTTTTATTCTTTCTGCATCAACCTTTGTGAAATATTCACCTTGAGAAGGATCTACATACGTTTCCAGATTATACAATAAAACCTGATTATTCTGGAAATTTTTGTTTTTGAAATATTGATCCAAAGATAATTCTGCAGTTTTTCTCAATTCTTTTCCTCTGTCATCCAGTTTTTTTGTAGGATTCTGAGGATTTACTTTTTTTACGAAGTTGTAAAGAACTACAGGCTTAATATCCGCAAGGTGAGGGAAGGTTTTTAGCTGTTCAGCTTTTACCAACCAATAATATTGCTGATAATAATCGTCTTTTTCGGCAGGTTTTACACTTTTATAGGTAAGAGCCAGCTTTTTAGAATTAAGATATTTTCCATATTTACCTTGTCCAAAAGCAAAGCTTACAGATAGTAAAGCAAATAAAATAGTAATGTTTCTTTTCATTTTACAGCAAAGATTTTTTTGATTTTTCAAATATAATTATTTATTAGATAATAAGTTTAATACTTAGTTAAATTATACAAATATTATTGATTTTATTCAAGAAAAAATCCTGTAAGGATACAGGATTAATAAATTTCAATATTTTTTAATAAGAGGTTTCGTGTACTTTCACTGCTCTTCCGCTTGGGTCATTCATTTTTTTAAATGCTTCATCCCATTCTAATGCAATAGGAGTAGAACAGGCTACAGAAGGTACAGAAGGTACAGTTGCAGCCGCAGTTTCACTAGGGAAATGTTCTTCAAAAATCGTCCGGTAACGGTACTCTTCTTTGTTTTGAGGGGTGTTTAAGGGGAATCTGAATTTTGCATTCACCATCATTTCATCAGTTACATATTTTTTAGCCACTTCTTTCAATGTGTCAATCCATGAATAACCTACGCCGTCTGAGAACTGTTCTTTCTGTCTCCAAGCAATAGATTCCGGTAAGATATCTTCAAACGCTTTCCTTAAAACCCATTTTTCAATCTTTCCTTCTTCTTTACGGATCATTTTATCTTGTGGATTTACATTCATTGCAATATCCATAAATTCTTTATCCAAAAACGGAACCCTGCCTTCGATTCCCCAGCTCATCAAAGCTTTATTGGCTCTCAGACAATCATAAAGATGTAATTTTCCTAATTTCCTCACCGTTTCATCATGGAATTCTTTCGCATTCGGAGCTTTGTGAAAATACAAATAACCACCAAATAATTCATCTGCACCTTCTCCTGAAAGAACCATTTTAATTCCCATCGATTTGATGACCCTTGCTAAAAGATACATCGGCGTAGAAGCCCTGATTGTTGTAACGTCATAGGTTTCCAGATGATAAATCACATCCCGAATTGCGTCTAAACCTTCCTGTACGGTAAAATTTACCTCATGATGAACCGAGCCAATGTGTTCCGCTGCTTTTTTTGCTGCCGCCAAATCCGGAGAACCTACCAATCCAACTGCAAAACTATGGAGTTTGGGATACCAGGCTTCCTGCGTATCACCACTTTCAATTCTCTGTCTTGCATATTTTGCTGTAACAGCAGAAATTATCGATGAATCTAAACCTCCCGAAAGTAAAACTCCATAAGGAACATCGCTCATCAACTGTCTGTGAACCGCATCTTCTAATCCTTTTCGGATTGCCTGAATGTCTGTCACGTTGTCTTTTACTGCTTCAAAGCTTTCCCAGTCTCTTTTGTACCATTGCTGAAGTTCACTGCCTTCAATACTATAGACATAATGTCCAGGAAGAAATGTGTCGATTTTTTTACAAATTCCTTCCAAAGCTTTCAGTTCAGAGGCAATGTAATAGTTTCCGTTTTTGTCCCACCCTTGATATAAAGGGCATATTCCCATGTGGTCACGGGCAATCAGATAAATGTTGTTCTCAATATCATATAAAGCGAAAGCAAATATTCCGTTGAGTTTTTCGATAAAATCTTTTCCGTATTTTTGATATAAAGCTAAAATAACTTCGCAGTCAGATTTAGTTTGAAACTCATAGTTCGGAAATTCTTCCTTCAGCTCACGGTGATTGTAAATTTCGCCGTTTACAGCCAAAACTATTTTGCCGTCTTTAGAAAAGAAGGGTTGCTTTCCTGAAGTAGGATCTACAATGGCGAGTCTTTCATGAGAAAATAAGATTTTATCATTTTGAAAAACACCACTCCAGTCCGGACCCCTATGACGAATTTTTTTAGACATTTCCAAGACCTGTGGTCTTAATATTTCGGTTGGTTGTTTGGCATCAAACAAGCATACAATTCCACACATATTATTTTTATTTAAAGCAAAAATACTTATTAAGTATAAATTATAAAATAAAAATCAATATAAAGTTAATATTTTACATTAATTAAATACTATTAATTAATTTTTTAATCTTTAAAGTAGAGTATGCGTGTTTAAACTTAATTTTTTTCTATAAGAAATAAGAAGTTGATTTTAAAAAAATAAAAAAAGTTGCAAAACATTGATGTATGATAATTAATAATCCAAATATTTTTCATTCCTTTGTGGCTCGAAATAATTTTTTTTCATCATTTGTGTTTTTACCTCCTTGTAATAATATTGCAAGGAGGTTTTGTTTTTATTCAACTCCTAATATTACACTCGAAATATTCCATGAACTAAAGCTTGTTCCTTCTGATTCGCCTTGAGGAATTTTTACCTGAATAGTGTGTTTTCCGGCTTTTAAATCACCCAATTGAATAAAGTTTGGATGAGTAATGGTTCCGGGACACCAGTTTGATCGGCTGAGGTCTGAAGAAGAAAGTCCGTCCGGAAAATTCCCGGAAGCAGGATTGTAGAGTCGGTAAGATCCGCAATCGGTTCTCCAGGGAATGAATGAGAATATCATTTTTCCATCCAAGTAAATGGAATTTTCTTTTGGAATAAATTCATCACCGTTTTCCCAACCACCATGACCGGTTGTTATATATCTTAATTGAGCGTTTTTTAAATCCTTTTCTAAATTGAATTCCACAAAAAGCCCTTTTTCATTGTTGAACATTGTGGCATAATCCTGTCCCGCCATTTCCATAATATTTGTGGTATTGAAAAGCGGAATTATTTTGTTGTTTTTATGAACAATCTGATCACTTTTGTGGATGGTAATATCCAGACTTACCTTGTGACCGCCTTTATCATAATTTCCGATGAAAGTTCCTACCCAGATTTCTTTTTCAGAAAGTGATGGTTTCAACTCTGTAATATCCTGACGAAACGGACTTACCGTTTGCCAGGTTTTACCTTTTAATTCTAAATTGTTAAACTTATTGATACCGAATGCGGTAAAAAATCTCATCAGTTCTACCGTTGGCAGATAATTTTCGCTGGAAATAATTCCAAAATACTGTTTCCCGTTTCCGTTTTCATAAGCGGGAAGTGTTTTTACTCCTTTTTCCAATCCGTCAAAAAAAGATTGCGATTTATCTTCGGGAATAAAAAATACGGTTCCGGTTCTGTCGTAAGCGTCACCATTCGATTGTTGTTTTAATTCGGCAAAAACATTTTCGCCCTGAGAAATCTTTGGAAATTTGATTTTCTTTAAAAGAATAGTTCCGTTGGCAAATCTTTTTATATTTTCGTCAGATTTTGACTGATCCGAGAAATTAATGATTTCGTTTTCAAAAACTTTTAATGTGGTAAATCTGCTTTTCCAAAGCAAATCTTTGTAGCTTAAAAGATCTGTCGTAGTAATCGGCTTATTGATGATATTTTCAATTGCTGATTTTTTAATTTTTTTTAGTGACGTTGCTGTAGTTGCAGAATTTCCGTTTCGTTCGATTTCTAAGACTAAACCTAAATTTTGTCCAAGACTTGATGGTCCACCTTTATATTTCAAATCATTGGTGTACCAGACTTCGATTGTGTTTGAATTGATTTTAGTGACTGCGTGTTTACAATGATATCCTAAAATTTTCGTTGTTTTATCAGTGAATTCAAAACTTTGTTTTGCAATCGATTCTGTATCAGAAGTAGAAATGATATCTCCGGGCTTTAGAAATCCATAAGATACAATCGTATTTGATGGTTTTTCGATCTTGTTGATTTCATAAGGATATTCATTTTTCTGGTCTTTTATTTTTGAATTTAAAATGTAGTTTTCGCTTTCATTGACCCAAACAATTGTAGGATTTTGATTAGGCTGTACTTTTCCGTTGTAAGAACTCGTGTACTGAATTTCGTAGGTCTGCGCAAAATTTAAAATAGATAATAGTGTGAAAAAACTGAGTAGTAATGATCTGATCATGATGAAGTGATGGTTTTTACAAAGGTAAAGTTTTGAATTAATTTAATAAAAAAAACTACTCTAGGAAAAATAGAGTAGTTTATATATTTATGTGAGATAAATTTAAGCCAATCTTTCGATCAAAGCCATGTAGAATCCGTCGTAGCCTTCGCTCGGCATTACTTTTTCATCTTTTACTAATTTGTAATCAGGGTTGTTTTTCAAAAATTCAGCAACCTGCTCGTTGTTTTCTGATGGAAGAATTGAGCAAGTGGCATATACCATTTTTCCGCCTTTTTTAAGGATTTTAGAATAATCCTGAATAATTTGCTGCTGTTCTTTTTTAATTCTGTCGATAAAAGCCTGGTCGATTTTCCATTTGCTGTCCGGGTTTCTTTTTAAAACTCCCAAACCTGAACATGGTGCATCAATCAATAATCTGTCAGCAGTTTCGTGAAGACGTTTGATTACTTTGTTATCAGAAATCATACGGGTTTCGATATTGTGAGCTCCGGCTCTTTTAGCACGGCGTTTTAGTTCAGCCAGTTTCCATTCGTAGATATCTAAAGCAATGATCTGACCTTTGTTGCCCATCAATGCGGCAAGGTGAAGTGTTTTTCCACCCGCTCCGGCACAAACATCGACCACTCTCTGGCCTTCTTTTACATCAAGAAAATATCCGATTTTTTGAGACGTGGCATCCTGAACTTCAAATAATCCGTCTTTGAATGCTGTGGTAAGAAAAACGTTCTTTTTTTCTTCTAACTGTACTGCATCCGGATAATTTTTCACCGTATAAGCCACTACATTTTCAACGGCAAGGTCTGAAATCAGTTCTTTGGCTGAAGTTTTCAGAGAATTGGCTCTCAAAACTGTTGGAGCCTGCTCATTCAGAGCTTTCATTTCTTTTTCCCAGATCGGGCCTAGTTCTTTTTCTAAAGTTTCAACCAGCCATTCAGGAATTGAGTATTCAATAGACTTTGTCGGAACTGTCCCTTTCTTCAGTTTAGTGGTAATGTCGGCGATTTTAATGCCTTCAAATTCTTCAAATCTTTTGTAATTGGTTTTGCTCCAAAGACAATACGCAACAATTAATTTATAAATATTGTCAGGTTTCACACTTTCACCCATGTAATATTCAAGACGTTTTTTCCAACGGATGATATTGTAGAAAATTTCGGAAACAACTGCTCTGTCCTGGCTTCCCCACTTTCTGTGAGCTTTTAAAAGTCTTTCTATTACTTTATCGGCGTATTTATTTTTCTCAAAAAAAGTTTCTTGTAAAGCATCGTGAATCCCGATTGCTAAGTTTCTGTGTATCAATTCCATTGTTGTAGTATGCTGTTTGAACTTGCAAAAATACGATTTTTTAATGATAAGTAATAAGTAATTGGCAATGAGTAATATCACTGAAATCTTAATTTTTAAATTTTCTATTTAATCATACATTTGCAAAAATTAAAATTATGAGTGACTCTTTAGTTTGTCCGAAATGCGGTTCAGAATTCACCTATCCAAGTGATAACATGACGGTTTGTTCACAATGTTTCTACGAATGGAATCCAGAAGAAACAAGTGCAGATGAGAACGGTTCAGGAAAAATTTTGGATGCAAACGGAAATGAATTGCAGAACGGAGATTCTGTAGTAGTTGTAAAAGATTTGCCCGTAAAAGGTGCTCCGAAACCTGTAAAAGCAGGAACTAAAGTTAAAAATATTCGTTTAAGACCAGACAGCGAACATAATATAGATTGTAAAATTGACGGTTTTGGGTCGATGGCTTTGAAATCTGAATTTGTGAAAAAAGCGTAATCAGCATCTCGCGTTTGGCTTTTGGGAATTAGCTAAAAGCTGTAGGAAAATACCAATAAAAAAAGGAAAAGATTGGACAGTGTAAACTTCCGAGACTTCATTGCGGGAGAAAGCTAATTGCAGTCTATTTACTGGAAGAGAATTGAACCAAAAGTTTCCTTATATTGTTGATGATTCAAATTTAGTAATTATGTTGAACATCAGATAGATAAATATATTTGATTTATCCACTAACTAACATTAAGGGTGCTAAAGAATTGTTAATTATTTGAATGAAATTTTCATTGAACCCTTTATCTTTTCATGGGTATGTATGATGAGCTCTTTATTTTTTGAAATAATTTTGTTCCAGTAATGATTTCCGGCAAATCTGCTTTCAAGAACTTGGGTGTCAAAACCGCTTTCTGAAATTTGTATCTGTTGCGGATAATAGGCGAAATTTGAAAGTTCAAAATCTTTCATTTCAGATTCAGTAAAAATATTGACCTCGCCGAAAAGTTTCGCAACGTAAGTATTATACGGATTTTTGTATGTTTCTTCCGGATTATCATTCTGTATCAATCTTCCGCTTTCCAGAATAACAATCTGGTCAAGCCAAGGGATGATATCTTGCAGTTCATGTGTAGAAATAATCAGGGAAATATTTTTTTCCTTTACATATCTGAAAAGTTTCTCACGAAGTTCAATTTTTCTTGCGTAATCGAGATGGCTGAAAGGTTCATCCAATAAAAGTAGTTTAGGCAAAACAGAAAGCGCTCTTGCGATGGCAACTCTTTGTTGTTGCCCTCCACTAAGATTTTTTGGCAGCACATGAGCAAATTCTAATAATCCTACAACTTCCAAAAGTTCATTGACAGTTTCTTTTTTCTTGGCTAAATTGATATTTGAAATAAACTTTCCAACATTATCTGCAACGGTCGCATAAGGCATTAAGTCAAAATTCTGTGCTACAAATTTCATTTCAGCTTCTCCGGGAACGAGATTACCTTTTGGTCCCATCAGTTTTTTGTTTTCAAAAACAATTTCGCCCTGCTCCCAGTTCAGAAGTCCGTAGATGAGACTTAATAAGGTAGACTTCCCGCAACCGCTTTCGCCTGCCAATGCAATTATTTTTCCTTCTCCCAATTTTAGGTTAAAGTTTTGGAATAAAGGATTTTCCTGAGTATGTGAAAAATATAAGTTGTTTATCTCTAACAGCATGAGGCAAAAATACGGTTTTTAGTAAACACTGGCATATTTTTAGTAATTTTGGAATGACTTAAAAAATTTAGTTCATTATGCAAAGAAAATTATTCTCTCTCACTGTTCCCGCACTTTTTGCCGCAGCTGTTTTTGTTTCATGTCAAAAAGAAAAACCGGTTACAGGTAATGGTAATGAGGTCACCACTACAAAAGATGGAAATAAATATGTTCTTGATACTTTAAACAGTAAAGTAGAGTGGAAAGGTTACAAAGTTTTCAAGTCTGAAAATACCAGTCATTTCGGAACAATAACTTTTGAAAGCGGCGACGTTACCGTAAAAGAAGGGAAATTAGAAAGCGGAAAATTCGTAGCAGATATGACTTCTCTTACTTCTGTTGATTTAAAAGATGATACAGAACAATTATCTAAATTGAACGGTCATCTAAAAAGCGGAGATTTCTTTGAGACAGAAAAATTTCCGACTGCTTCTTATGAAATTACAAAAGTAACTCCAACTGCTGAAGGCGATTATAATACACTTTTAGATGGTAATTTGACGATAAAAGGCATTTCAAAACCTGTGCAGTTCAACGCTAACGTTTCGGTAAAAGAAGGTGTGGTGAGCATTGCAACAGAGCCGAAAGATATCATGAGACAAGAATTTGGAGTCAAATTTCAAAGTCCTGTCGAGAACGGAGTGATTAAAGATGAGGTAAGTCTTCAGATTAATGTGAAAGCTTTAGAAAAGAAATAATTTATAGAACTTAAATAAACTTAAACCTGTCTTTATAAAAGAGACAGGTTTTTTATGATAAAATCAAAACTTTTTTAATTGGAAAACCTTATTTTTGCAGATAGATTTTGAAAGGGTTAATAGAATGACAGAAAAGATAGAAGAATTATTGCTAGAAGTAAACAGCTTCAGCGCAACATCCAAAGATGAGATTGAAAACTTCAGAATTAAGTTTAATGGTAAAAAAGGAGTTTTAAATGATTTTTATGAATCATTGAAGACAATTCCCAACGACCAGAAAAAAGATTTCGGACAGAAAATCAATTCTTTGAAGCAAGCGGTCGCTGCCAAATTGGAAGATTTTAAAGCGTCTTCAGAATCTTCTGTTATCCTTGAAAAAGAAGATCTTACAAGACCTGCTTTTCCTTTAGAATTAGGTTCCAGACATCCGATTAATTTAGTGAAAAACAGAATTATCGATATTTTCAAATCTATCGGCTTTGCTGTTGCAGACGGACCTGAGATTGAAGATGACTGGCACAACTTTACGGCACTGAATTTACCGGAATATCATCCTGCGAGAGACATGCAGGATACTTTCTTTATTGAACAGAATCCGGATATTCTTTTAAGAACGCATACTTCTTCGGTACAGATTCGTTATATGGAAGAAAATCAGCCGCCGATCAGGATTTTGTCTCCGGGAAGAGTGTTCAGAAATGAAGCAGTTTCTTCGCGTTCGCACTGTATTTTCCATCAGATTGAGGGTTTATATATTGACGAAAAAGTGAGTTTTGCGGATTTAAAACAAACGATTCAGTTTTTTACCACCGAACTTTTCGGAAAGTCAAAAATCAGAATGAGACCTTCTTATTTCCCTTTCACCGAGCCGAGTGCAGAGATTGATGTATATTGGGGATTAAATTCTGAAACAGATTACAGAATCACAAAAGGAACCGGTTGGTTAGAAATTATGGGTTGCGGAATGGTAGATCCTGCTGTTTTGAAGAATGTCAATATTGATTCTGAAAAATATTCCGGTTATGCTTTTGGGATGGGAATTGAAAGAATTACAATGCTTTTATACCAAATGAGCGATATCAGAATGTTCTTTGAAAATGATATCCGAACTTTGGAACAATTTAAATCATTATAGTCATTTATAAATAAATATATTCAAAATCCTGTAAATTAAGTTTTCACAGGATTTTTTATTAAATTTATACACTAATAAACAACAAATGTCTAAAAAATCTTTGAGTTTTAAATGGAGGAAAATTGTACAGTATTCACTTATTGTTTGCATTCTTCTCATACAAACTATCATAGCCGGATTTTTTTACAATGAGTTTGTCAATAACAAAAATTTAAATTTCATTGAAAAACAAATAAATGAGGTTCGCCAGCTGGAGAATCTAACTGATGATTCCCGAAAGGAGCTCAATAATGCACAAAATTATTTTCAGGAATATGTAATCAGTCACGATGATCAGTATTTGACGTCTTACTTTAATTCTGTGAACAAACTCACCAAAAACCTTGATAGCATCAATCATTTTAAATATCAAAATCCCAAATTAAAAAGTATTGTAACATCACACACACGCAAAGAGGTCAACGGCGAAACTGAAAATTTGAAACAATTGCTGGATTCTACTTATCAGTATTCTGCTAATTCAAATCTGAAAATGCCGGATAAGTTGCCAAAACTACAGCAATATACATTCGATTATAACTTTGATAAGTTTGAAGTACAGACAAAAACCTATTCAGATACTTTAAAAAAGAAAGGTCTTTTTGGTCGGTTGGGTGATGCAATAGCCGGAAAAGAAAATGTGAGAAAAGATAGTGTAGTAGTGACTGTAAAAGGAGGTAAAATTCTGGATATTCCTACGATAAAAAATGAATTTGATAGTATCGTAAATTCAATCAATAAGCACTATACCAAAGAAGTTAAAAGAATTCAGGTCAATGTTGTCAAAAATAAAGATGAGGGTAAAAATGAAAACGAGCAAATTCTATTCGACATTCAACTCTTTGTTGGTTTACAGCAATGAATTGATGAATATCTACGAATTTGCCGTGAAAGATTCTAAATCTGAACTTGAAAAGGAATTAGCAATACAAAATTCTGAAAGTAATAAAGTAAGAAAAAATCTGGTAATAGGTCTCATGATTTTAATGTTCATCGTTTCTATCCTGATTATGTATTTTACGAGAATTGCCTTCATTTATGAGCGCAGACTCAATTCTGCCAATGTACAGATTAGAGAAAATCTTAATTTTAAGAACAGAATTTTAGGAATGCTGAGTCATGAATTACGATCACCGCTGAAAATCATAGGAATTTTTATCAACAGAATTAATAAAAAAACGAATGATGAAAGCATCAAAGAATATTTAAAATCAATTAGCTTTACCAATAATACATTATTGATGCAGGCCAATCAGATTTTGGAATATACGAAAAACCAACACGTTGAAAATAAATTAATTCCTGTAGTTTTTAATCTTAAAAATGAGATCAAATCAATCTTAACTTCCATAGAACCTTATATAGAAACAAGAAATAACAGGTTTATCATTCATGAAAATATTGATTCCGATATCGTGGTTTATTCAGACAATACAAAAATAAATCAGATTTTTATGAATATTTTGGGTAACGCCAACAAGTTTACAGAAAACGGACAAATAACCGTAAAAACCGCTGCTGAAAAGACAGGTGAAAATAATGTTACTTTAACCACTGAAATAAGCGATACAGGTGCCGGAATTTCTAAGTCTGATCTGAAAAAAATATTTGAACCTTATTATCAGGGAGTTCTATCAAATGAAGTTGAAAACCTCGGTGCTGGTTTGGGATTGAGTTTATGCAAAGAAATTGTAGAATTATATGCAGGTAATATCTCTGTAATGAGCGAACAAAATGAAGGAACAACAGTTTCTTTTGCTATTAATTTAAAGGTACATCAAAAATGAATCAGGTAGATCAAAAACCATTTACGATTTTGCTTGCAGATGATCATAGTTTAATCAGGCAGGGTCTTTTATTTGTTATAGAAGAAATTTCGCCTGACAGTAAAGTTTTTCAGGCATCTAATCTGCAACAGGCATTAGAATCTGTGAAAACAAATGCTATTGATATAGCAATTATTGATGCTCATTTTCCTGATGGAAATAGCCTCAGTATTTTACCTGAACTTAGAAAAATGAAACCCGAAATCAAGATTTTGGTTTTTACCGGGATCGATGAAAATACTCAATCACTAAAATACATCAATGCTGGAGCTCATGGTTTTCTCAGTAAAATGAGTGAGGAAGACGAGATAGAAAATGCTCTACAAAAAATGCTGCAGCACGGTGAGTATATTTCTTCGGTAACGCAGGGTTTATTACTGAATTCTTTGCGTAATCCCAAAGCTGCAAACCCTTTATCACGTCTTACAGAAAGAGAATCACAGATTGCAGAAATGTACGCTGAAGGTCTGGGTAATCTGAAATCGCAAATAAATTGGATGTAAAACAAAATACCATAAGCACTATTAAGAAGAGAATTTTTGATAAATTAGAGATTGAAAACATTGTAGAGCTTATACACTTAATCAAAAATAATGACTGATTTTTTATATTTCCGAGGACTTTAACATTGAATTTTTCTTACACGTCATACAGAAACAGAATCAATCATGATTCTGTTTCTTTTTTGTAGATAAATATCTACAAGCTAAGCGATATATATCTAAGCTATTTATGATAATTGTATTTCAATATGTTGGTATTTTTGTACCAAGATAATCGATTATATAATCATATCTGAAAAATAATTTGAAGTTTGGTTCTAAAAACACAAATGATGAATTTTCAAATATCAAATTAAAACACAAATGATGAAGAAAATTGCTGATATAGAGGTTAAAGACTTTGTCTAAGCAGGTAAACTAAAACACAAATGATGAAGATGAATTTTGCTGATACAGAGGTTAAAGACTTTGTGCAAGCAAAGCAGGTTAAAACACAAATGATGAATCTAAAATTAATTCTTAAAACACAAATGATGAGAAGATTATTTATTTACAAATTTGAAAGATTTGTAGGTTGATACTTAAAAAAAACAAATTGATTTGATTCCAAAAACACAAGTGATGAAACCTTTAGTATAGTTTCATAGCTGAAAAGCTTTGTTACTGATACAAGAAAGAGCCAAAGCAAAAATATTCTGCTTTGGCTTGTTTTTTATATTAAAAGTGAATTTTATTTAGTGAATTTCAAAGGATATTTTACATTTTTATAATCTTCAATACTCGCCTTTAAAGATCCTACAGCGAGCTCAGCTTTTAGTAATAATGGAATGTGATTGGCATCGTTAGAAACCCACATGGTAACTCCTTCTTTTTCTTTGAATACTCTTCCGCTTTTTACAGACGGAATAATTTTCAGAGCATTTATTGTTCCGAATTTTGTTTTTAAATTTTCCGTCCCCATTACCTTCAGCTGAAAAGGAAACATCTCGTCATCTATCCAGACATTCATATTAATAACCGCTCCGGATTTTAATTCGTTTGAACTCTTACTTCTTAAATAATAGAAGCAAGACAACATATCCTGAACACCTTTTACAGATTTTATAGTTTTCGAACCATTGGACGGAGTTTTTTTATCAGTAAGAACCAATGTGTTATTACTGTGGATAAAAACCGTCTGTAAATGCTGACTGTAGCTTCCTTCTTTCACGTTTCGCACATAATAAGCAGGCAGACTGGTCTTTACATTGATATAGCTTTCATATAAATCTTCAACTTTAAAAAAGGCTTTCACAGCACCCGTGGTCTTACCGACACCTTTTACGTGTAGGTGAGGTTCGCCCTGAAAATTGACCACTCGCGTACTTAAATTGGCATTTCCGGCATTTAAAAAACCGTAATGTATTCTTAGCGTCAAAGATTCTCCGTCTGCAATATTTGTTATCTGCCCAAAGCCTAAAAAGAATGCGAATATTGCTAAAATATTGAATAATTTCTTCATGATGTATAATTTACAAAAAGACTGCCAAATGATTAAGTGATTGATGTCTTATTTGATAAATCTCAGTTTTTTATTTAAGTTCGTTTAAATATGCTTCGCATTAAAATTAGTAAATTTGCATCTACTTACAATTAAATAATCTTTAATATTATGATAACGACAGACATATTGATTATTGGGGCAGGACCAACTGGGCTATTTGCTGTGTTTGAAGCAGGTCTGCTTAAAATGAAATGCCATATTATCGATGCGCTTCCTCAACCTGGAGGTCAGTTGGCAGAGTTGTATCCCAAAAAGCCTATTTTCGATATTCCTGGTTATCCGTCTGTGAATGCGGGTGAATTGGTAGATAATCTAATGGAACAGATCAAACAGTTTCAGCCAGGTTTTACCTTAGGCGAAACCGCAGTTTCTTATAAAAAAATTGATGAAGAGTGGTTTGAGGTAGTTACGAATAAAGGTACAGTTCACAGATGTAAAGCAATTGCAATTGCAGGTGGTTTAGGAACATTCGAGCCTAGAAAACCTACTATGGATAATGTGGCTGATTACGAAGAGAAAGGTCTGGAATATTTCGTAAAAGAGCCGGAACATTTCAGAAATAAAAAAGTAGTTATCGCAGGAGGTGGAGATTCTGCCTTAGACTGGAGCGTTTTCTTATCCAATGTGGCAAGTGAAGTGACATTGATTCACAGAAGAAATGAGTTCCGTGGAGCTTTAGATTCTGTAGAAAAAGTTCAGGATCTTAAAAATCAGGGTAAAATTAAACTGATTACTCCCGCAGAAGTTACCGCCATCAAAGGTGACGGAAAAGTAGAGGCGATTACTGTAAAAGTTGATGATCAGGAAGCTTTTGATATCGAAACAGATTACTTTATTCCACTTTTCGGATTAACGCCAAAATTGGGTGAAATATCAAATTGGGGATTGAATATCGAGAAAAATGCAATTGTAGTCAACAATGCTTTGGATTACCAAACCAACATCGAAGGGATCTACGCAATTGGTGATATCAACACCTATCCCGGGAAACTAAAACTTATTCTTTGTGGTTTCCACGAAGCAACCTTGATGTGTCAAAGTGTTTATAATAGATTAAATCCCGGTAAAAAATTCGTTTTAAAATATACCACCGTGAGTGGAGTAGATGGTTTCGACGGAAGCCGTAAGGAAGCTGAAAAAGCGGTTGTAAAGAAAATAAATTAATGAGTTGTCAGTTGTTGGTTATCAGTTGTTAGTAAAACAGAAACCATCAACCATCAACCACCAACTATCAACAAAATGAGCGATATAAATATAAGAATCACTGACAGGGAAGGATTGACTCACGATATTGTAGCTCCTACAGATATGTCAATGAATTTGATGGAGATCATCCGTTCTTATGAATTGGCAGAAGAAGGAACGATCGGAGTTTGTGGTGGAATGGCAATGTGCGCTTCTTGTCAGGTGTATGTAATTAAAGATCCCGGACTTGAGCCTATGGGAGACGAAGAAGATGCCATGTTGGGAGAAGCTTATCATGTTGAGCCAAACAGCAGATTGGGTTGCCAGCTTCATATTGCTGATGTAATGGAAGGTCTTGAAGTAGAGATTGCTCCTTATCCTTAGAAATTTTATTTAAATGATATTAAAAACTCCTGAAGATATTCTTCGGGAGTTTTTATTGGTTATAATTTTAAACTGTCTGCTTTTCTTTTAAGTTTTAATTCTGGGATTAACTCTTGTTTATAAAAATACTGTTCATAAAATTTTTCGTCAGCATCAGGATATAATAAATCATCTTTGTTAAGATTTTGTACAAGATCATAATATTGTACTAATCTTTTAAATTTTGGAAAGAATAATGCATTATAAAATGTTAAAAATAGTTCAGTATTGCTCATTTGAGCTTGTAGAAGTTGTGTGTATTTCTTATATTTCTTTTTGATCCTGTCTTCATGTATATTTACATTATTAATTGATATAGAATTGCTCTCGCCTAAAAGAATACTTCGAGTATTTTCAGATAATTCAAATTCTTCGTTCTCTCTTATAAATAATAATATATGATATAGGTTTCTAAAATAATGACCTAATTCGTTATAATAAGTGAGAAGAGTTAGTTTGTATAAAACTTTTGCTTGGATATATTTTTTTTGTAAAAATTCTTCATAATCAATAAAATATAAGTCTTTGAATTGGTTTTTATTTTCTTCGGTTAAATCTTTCTCCATTATATCTAAATTTCTGACCAATTGCTCTTTCATTTTAAATATATTGATTTTAATAAACTCAATAGCTTCAATTCCATTAATAAGTTCTTCGTTAAAATTATTAAGATCTTTATTTTTATCAATCTTGATGTTGTTTCTTATATCGTTATGAGTTTTGATAAGATTAAAAAAAGTATTTTCAAATTGTTGAATTTGAAAAACGTTTCTTGTTTCTCTCATTTCTTGAATTTGAAGATTTAATTCTTTACTTTGAAGTCGTAAAGCTAAAAAAAACAAAATTACACCTGTCAATGACCAAAGTGTGCCGACAATTCCACCAACAAAATCACCAATTATTCCCGTTAATTCTTTATCGAGGTATCTTTTTCATCAATAACTTCAACTGAGTATGATATTTTAATAAAAAAATCAATTAGTATATATAATCCAAGAATAATACTAATAATCGATATAATCAGTAGAATGATTCCAACTGACCCGTATTTATTATAAGTTTTTAAAATTGAGTTTTTGAACATATAATCATAGTATTAATTTTAAATATAATATGTTTAATTTAAACCTCCTCCTTAGAAATCCACTTCCCAACCTTAGGAGCTTGATAATTTCTCATTTTTTCTAAAAGCTCATCAATATGGTCGCTTACCAAAAGCATTTCCTGATTGATTTGCTTTAAAAATCCTTTATCAACCATTGTTTGAACTAATTTAATTAAATCATTATAGAAGCCGCCAATATTCAGAACGGCAATGGGTTTTTGATGCAGCCCGAGTTGTGCCCAAGTAATCATTTCAAAAAACTCTTCCATAGTCCCATAACCGCCGGGAAGTACGATAACGCCGTCGCAAAGGTCATTCATTTTGGTTTTTCTTTCATGCATGCTTTCTACCAAAATCAACTCGGTAAGATGAAGATGTGCAATTTCTTTAGACTGCAAAAAATAGGGTAGAACACCGATAGCTTTTCCACCTTCCTGAAGAACACCGTCAGCAACAGCACCCATTAATCCGACATTGGCACCGCCATAAATCAGTTGAATATTTTGTTTTGCTAATGTCTGTCCGAGCAAAATTGCCTGCTCTTTATATTTTTCATCCGAACCGAAACTTGATCCGCAGAATACGGTGATACTTTTCATTATTTTAATTTTTTGGTATTTAAAAACCACAAATATCTCAAATGATTTCACTAATTACCACAATGTTTGTCATTCCGGAGGAATCTAAGCAAAGTATAAATTTGATGAGATATTAGAAAAAATATCCAAAATCAAACGACTTTGGATATTAATATTTGAGTATTCTTTATCTTATTTCAAAGGAATATTTGCTAAAATATCCTTCGTAAAACTCCAGAATTTCTGTGTTGACGAAATATTTGCTTTTTCATCCGGCGAGTGTGCTCCTCTGATGGTGGGTCCGAAACTTACCATTTCCATTTCAGGATAATTGGCACCGATAATTCCACATTCTAAACCTGCGTGGCAAGCGACAACGTGTGGTTTTTCCGAAAATTTTTCGGTGTAGATTTTCTCCATCATCTGAACGATTTCAGAACCTGGTTTTGGTTTCCAGCCAGGGTATGATCCGCTGAATTCAACGTTCATTCCTGCCAATTCTGATACTGATTTCAGTTGTTCAGCAACAGAATCTTTAGACGAATCAACTGATGATCTCGAAAGATTTAAAATTTTCAAACCACCTTCTTTTAATTCTACTCTTGCCACATTATTTGAAGATTCTACCAAATCCTGAACATCCGGGCTCATTCTGTAAACGCCGTTGTGAAGAGATTTTAAAACCAAAATAATTTTCTTTGAATCTTCTTCTGAAACAGCCTTTTCTGAAGTTGTAGAATTTTCAATATTGATCTGAAGCCCGGCTTCAATGGAAGCAAATTCTTCCAAAATTTCGTTTTTAATTCCGTTGGTCACATCTTCAATAAATTCTCCTGCATTTCTTACAGAAACTAAAGCCACAGCTTCTCTCGGAATCGCATTTCTCAAACTTCCGCCGTCAATAGAAACTAACTGAATGTTCTGATTTGCTAAAGCTTTGTAAAGAATTCTGCCCATAATAATATTGGCATTTCCGAAACCTTTGTGAATATCCATGCCTGAATGCCCTCCTTGTAAACCTTTTACTTCGATTCTTACAATTTGCCCTGTAGAAGCTTCTGTTGTGTAAGTCTGGCTCACCGTTACATCAATTCCACCTGCACATCCGATATCGATTTCGTCATCTTCTTCGGTGTCAAGATTTAATAAAATCTGACCGGTTAATTGTCCGGGCTTTAAACCTAGAGCTCCCGTCATACCTGTCTCTTCATCAATTGTAAATAAAGCTTCCAAATCCGGATGCGGAATGTCTGAACTTTCAAGAATAGACATGATGGTTGCAACACCTAAACCGTTATCAGCACCTAAAGTCGTTCCTTTTGCTTTTACCCAGTCGCCGTCAACTTCCATTTGAATTCCCTGAGTTTCAAAATCGAAATTCACATCATTGTTTTTTTGGCAAACCATATCAAGATGCGACTGCATCACGATTGATTTACGGTTTTCCATTCCTGCGGTGGCTGGTTTTTTAATAATGACATTTCCTACTTCATCGACCGTAGTTTCTAAACCTAGATTTTCACCAAATTCTTTGATGAAAGCGATTACTTTTTCTTCTTTTTTAGACGGTCTCGGAACAGCATTCAATTTGGAAAAATTCTTCCAGATAATCTGCGGTTCTATGTTTGATAGTTCCATAAAATTTATTTTTATCAAAATTACGAAATCGCTATGATTTAGAAACGAAAATACTAACTAAAACTCGGCGATTGAATATGACAAATGAAAAAATAAATAAATAATATGAAATAAAAAATGCTCCCGAAATTCAGGAGCAGTATTTTTGCTAATTGCTAATTGCTAATTGCTAATTGCTAATTGCTAATTGCTAATTGCTAATTGCTAATTGCTTTAGCATCCACATTCGCCGTAAATCGGCATTTTCATGATAGTTCCGTCCGGTTTTTCAATCGTTAAGATACCTTCGAAAAGTAAAACCTCTTCATGCTTTATCTTTTTACCTTTCACAGAGATTTTATAGTTCTCATTTTCAATTTCTTTGGTCAGTTCTTCATCCACTTCCATATCACTTGAGGAGATAAGATTCATTGCGATTCTCTTTCCATTGAGTTTCATGTAAGCTGTTTTCCCTGCATCGTCTGCATAAATGTATTTTTCGTTTTCAAAATCTGTCTTATTTTTCGCAAAATAACAAGAGCATTCTTTAATTTCTTTAGGGAAAGGAAATACATCGACCAGAATGTTGGCAGATGCAGAATCAGTTTTTGCAGAATCCTGAACGATATTAAGAGAATCTTTGGGTGTTGAATCTGAAACGGTTTCTTTTTCCTTTTTACAGGCAACCAAAGTTAAAGCTGAAAGGAAAATGATAAAATATTTCATCTGTTGAAATTTGTTTATTTTGAATTTAAAACGATTTTAATTCTTAAAGCAATTGCCAGAAGCTATCTATCCTCTTGATCTCTCAAGCAGAACCATCATCAGCAATGATAAAACAACCAAACTTTCGTCTTCGTCATCAATATCAATCAGTCTGTCCAGCTGGAATCTTCTTCCGAACATTGAAGGCATTTTTTTAAGCTTAAAATATTCTTTTCCGTCCATACCTTTTACGGTGTAAGATGGGTTAAGGAAATATCCGGTAAACATCCCGATAATAGGAATTTCTCCAACCATTCCGTCAAAAAATTTGACCCAGGCATTGTCTTCTGTAATGGTGAATTTTTGCTGATCGGCTTCATCCAAAACATTGTAAGAAGATTTCCAGATAGAGCGCATTCCTTTTCTGGCTAATCTTCCGAAATTTTTCCCGATCATATCTTTGATTGAGTAAGATGCATTAAAATCAATCCACTGATTTGCCTGAATTCTGAAAAGTTCTTTGGTTTTGCTTTCGTCATTGAAAACAATGACGTCTTCTTTCAGTTTAAACATTTTCTGGCGAACGTATGCGACAGAGTTTCCGTTTTTATCTGTAATGTTGAAATCGCTGGCAAGAGTGGTGATTTTAAATTTAAAATCCAGCGGATAATTGAGGTTGTTAAGAATCATTTTTGGTTTATTTTTCTGTTTAATATTTTGATGATCAAAGATAAAGGTTTTAAAATAATTTAATGCCTAAAAAGCATGAATGAATTAAAAATTTTGACACCAAAAATGTCCTGTTTCTGTACGTTTGAATTTCAAAACTCTCAACAAAAATTCTTATTTTTGTGTTATGGATTACCCAAGTAAAGTATTGGCAAAAGCAGTTGAGGAAATATCAGGACTTCCGGGTATTGGTAAGAAAACCGCTTTGCGTCTTGCGCTTCATTTACTTAAACAGCCTAATTCACGAGCGACAGGTTTGGGAACTTCGATCATCAATCTTGTTAATGAAATAAAATACTGTAAAGAATGCCACAATTTTTCTGATTTTGATATTTGCGAGATCTGCAGTAACGAAAAACGCAGTAATGAGCTTATTTGCATTGTAGAAGATGTACGAGATGTTATTGCCATCGAAAATACCGGAAAATACAGAGGTAAATATCTTATTCTTGGCGGAAAAATTTCTCCGATGGAAGGTGTAGGACCTCATCAGCTGAATATTCCGAGTATTGAAAAGAAGCTGCAGCTGGGTGAAGCCAAAGAATTTATTTTTGCTTTGAGTGCAACGATGGAAGGGGATACCACAGCTTATTATATTTACAAGAAATTCAAAAATTCGGGGATTCAGTTTTCAAGTATTGCAAGAGGGATTTCTGTAGGTGATGAGCTGGAATATGCTGACGAAATTTCTTTGGGAAGATCAATCATCAACAGGCTTCCGTATAACGAAAAGGATTAAAATGACTCCAAAACTTTCAATCATTATCGTTAATTATAATGTGGCTCAACTATTGAGAAACTGCCTTATTTCAATTCAAAAATACGCTGAAAAAATCAATTATGAAGTTATTGTGATTGATAACAATTCTAGTGATAGTTCTTGGGGAGACCTCATTCCGGAGTTTCCGAAAGTACAGTTTATTGCTTCCGAAAAAAATGAAGGTTTTGCCGTAGCAAACAATAAAGCAATTGAATCTGCGCAGGGAGAATATCTTTTAATTTTAAATCCCGATACCGAACTGGAAGGTTTTTATTTGAATGAAATTTTAGATTTTGCTGATTCTAAAACCAATTTCGGATGCCTTGGTGTAAGAATGCATGATGCCTATGGAGTTTTTCTCCCGGAAAGCAAGCGGTCAGTTCCTGATATGTTTAATTCTTTCGAAAAGTTATTTACCAATTTTAAAAAGAAAAATTCAAAATCATATTATCGAAATGATGTAGACGAATTTGAAATTGCTGAAGTTGAAGTCATTACCGGAGCATTTTTCCTTGTTAAACGAGACGTTTACAAAAAAGTAGGCGGTCTTGACGAAAGGTACTTTATGTATGGTGAAGATATTGATTTGTGCTACACTTTGTTGAAAAACGGGTGTCAAAATTATTATTACGGAAAAGCTTCAATCCTGCATCATAAGGGTGAAAGTACCATTAAAGATGAAGTGTATTTAGAAAGATTTTACGGAGCCATGCAGATTTTTATAGATAAATATTACCGGGAGAGTAAACCTTTGCAATATTCATTTTTGAAGGCAGGTTTAAAATTAAGACACAAAATTGAACAGATTAAACTCAAATAAAAAGCAACCCAATAATTGAGTTGCTTTGTTTTATTTTGATCAATAAATTCTTACTTAGTTGCCGGAACGCTTTCCTTAGTTGTAGTAGTTTTAGAAGCAGGTGCATTTTTCTTAGCAGGTGCCTCAGATTGAGTAGGCACTGGAAGAGGTGCTGCTTTTGGTTTACCCATTACCACCACGCTGATTAAAATCAGAACGATGATTACCGCTCCTAACGTCCAGGTTGACTTCTCCATAAAGTCGTTCGTTCTCTGTACTCCAAACTGGGCAGAAGATGCTCCTCCGAATGTACTTGAAAGACCGCCACCTTTAGGGTTTTGAGCCATAACAACAATTACCAATAAAACGCTGGCAATCATAATAAGAACCATCAATAGTGTAAATATAGTATCCATTAATTTTAATATCTTTTTGAATGGGCAAATTTAATGTTTTTTTACAGAACCGCAAAATAAAGATTTCACTAAAAACAAAAAGCGGCAACAATTGTTGCCGCTTTTCTTCAATATACTTTATTCTTATTTGAAATCAGTGTCTTTAGCCTGATTTACTTCGTAAGATTTTACTTTCATGGTCATATCCATACCCATTTGGTTTACATTGATGGTATAAGGCATTTTCACACCTGCAACATCTTTGTAATCTGCGAAAGTAGTGGGTACTGTCATCGTCTGTCCCTGAGCTTTTACAGTTTCGGTTTCTCCTGTTTTAAGACCGGTTTTTACGCTGTAATAATATGTTTTGTCAGCAGATTTGATTGCATAAGAATCTTCACCCGCGATTTTCTCGATTCCTGCCAATTTATAATCTGCAGATTTAGCAAAGCCTAATTCTTCGAAAAGTTCAGTGTTCTTTAAGTTGTCAGCAATTTCTTCTTTAGTCATGGCTACTTTTTGTCCACCTTGCTCAGAAAATCCTGTTTTACCGTCAAAAACTTGTTTCTGAAGAGTCATGCCTCCCATAGAAACTACAGTAAGTTCTTTACCTCCCTGTGCTTTGATGCTCTTAAAATCAATATTTTGTCCTTGTACAGACATTGATGCGGTCGTAGTGTATGAAGAAACTTTTGAAAGATTTTCTTTTCCTCCAATTGCAGTAATGTATTTATCTACAACAGACGCTACAGTTACACTTGCATCAGCTTTCTGAACAATTGGTTTCCCTACAGGATTTGCATTGGCATCATAATATTTTACCGGATATCCTAATTTCTCTAATCCTTCAGAAATTTCAGAAGCTTTACCTGCAATGAAAATTCTGCTTTGGTTTGGCATTATCGTAGTTTTCACCGCAGTCGAAACATCAGCAGCAGTTACTTTATCAATTGATTTTAAATAATTTGTATAAAAATCAGCTGGAAGATCATTTACTTTTTGGCTTACTGCAAATCTTGCGATAGTAGCAGGCTGTTCTAGAGACATGATGAAGCTTCCTTTTAATTTAGCTTTTGCATTGGCAAGTTCGTCAGCTTTCACTGTAGAAATTCCGTTGATTTCATTCATGAATTCCTTTACAGCCTTATCGGTAACCTCATTTCTTACGCTTGCTTCTGCTGAAAAATCAGGAGAGTATTTGCTTGCGCTCATGCTAGAGTAAGCACCGTAAGTAAATCCGTTTTTCTCACGAAGGTTCATGAAAAGTCTGGCTTCACCACCACCACCAAGAATATAGTTGGCAATTGTAGCAGGGAAGTAATTAGGATCTTTCATTTTCAACGTGTTGATGTTTCCTACAGAAACTACAGATTGTACTGCAGAAGGAACATCTACCACATTGATCTCTGTTTTAGCAACATTTGAAGCAGGCTCTAAAGGTGGGAAAGCTGTGTTGGCTTTTTTCCAGTTGGCAAAAGCTTTTTCTACCATTGGTTTTACCTTGTCAAACTTTACATCACCTACGATCACCAAATAAGCATTATCCGGTGCGTAATATTTTTTATAAACGTTTTGTACGTCAGCCAATTGAATTTTGTTAACAGACTCTATCGTTTCAAATTCTCCTCTTGCAGTATTTTTTCCGTAGGTCAAAGCGTTAGAAACTCTTGAAGCAATGGATGAAGCATTTTTTTCTTCACTTTTGATACCTTCAACGGCTCTTTCTTTTGATTTTTGAATTTCATCAGCAGAAAATTTAGGATTGATGATTGCATCAGCCATTAAACCTAAAACTTCAGGGAAATATTTTGAAAGCGAATTAGAAGATGCTCCTCCTGAATTGAAGCCTAAGTTTGCGCCTAAGAAATCAATTTTTTTGTTGAATTCGTCTTTGCTTAAAGTCGTTGTACCGTTACCCAATTGGTCTGCCATGATTTCGCTTACTCCTGCAACATCACCTTCATAATAAGGTTGTCTGTCCATAGAAAGGCTCATGTTTACCCTAGGTAATTTGTTGTTTTCAACCACCATTACAGTTAAACCGTTTTTTAACTGAAAAGTCTTTGGCTGTGCAATGTTGATCGAAGGAGTTGGTCCTGCTTTCGGCATTGCATTAAGATCAATTTTTTGTGCAGAAAGCATTCCTGTGAATAAAAATGCTACTGCTATATATGTTAATTGCTTTTTCATTTGTAAAAATTTAATTTTAATAATTCTTTATTTAAATTGATAGTTGCATTGAAGATGTAAACTAATTTTTAGTCTTCTATCTTGAATATCTAATATCTTGAATTTATTGTAAGAATTATTTTTTTTCAGGTACGTAATTAATGATTACTCTTTGGTTAGAATTCAGATACTTCTTCGCAGCATTCTGCAAATCTTGCTTTGTGATAGATCTGTAGATTTCAATCTCCTTGTTGATCAAATTGGTATCTCCCATCAATACGTGGTTAGTTGCTAATGAAGCAGCAATTCCCTGAATGCTTGAGTTAGCATTTACAAACTGATTCTCAAACTTGTTCTGAAGTTTTTGATAATCTTCCTGAGAAATCAAAGTAGATTGCAGCTTCTTGATTTCAACATCAATGTCTGCCTGTAAAGTCTGTCTTGTTGTAGCTCCCATTGGCATTGCAAAGAAACCGAATACACCGTAATCTTCCATACCAAGGTTAAATGCCTGTACTTCTAAGGCTTTTTTCTCCTGATCTACTAGTTTTTTGTATAAAACAGATGATTTCCCGCTGCTCAAATAAGATGAAAGCATATTCAGAATATAAGCATCTCTGTCTTTGTTTGAAGGGCTTCTGTATGCAAAGATATATGCTGGAAGCTGAATGTTAGGATCTGTAACAGTCTTTTCAGTTTCTTTAGTTATAGGAGATTCTTTCGGGAAGTTTTTAGGAGTTACAGTTCCTTTAGTCAATCCGCCATAATATTCCTGAATCCATTTTTTTGTCTGCTCAGGCTTGATGTCTCCTGCAACAACCAAAGTTGCATTGTTTGGAACATAATATTTTTTATAAAAATCTCTGAATTCTTCCAGTTTTGCAGAGTTCAAATCATCAATTGACCCGATTACTGAACCGCTGTATGGGTGATTAGTAAAAAGATTTTGTTGAATGGCGTTCATCAGATTTCCGTAAGGCTGATTATCCATTCTCAATCTTTTTTCTTCTTTTACAACTTCTCTCTGAGTGTCTACACCAATCTGATTAATCTCAGCATGACGTAGTCTTTCAGCTTCCATCCAAAGACCTAATTGCTCGTTGTTTGAAGGGAAAGTTTCGTAATAGTATGTTCTGTCCATGCTTGTATTGGCATTGTTTTGCCCTCCGTTTGAAGATACGATTTTAAACCAATCTCCTCTTTTAATATTCGGAGTACCTTCAAATAAAAGGTGTTCAAAAAAGTGTGCAAAACCTGTTCTGCCTTTGATTTCGTCTTTTCCACCTACGTGATACATGATACCTGTAGTAACTACCGGAGCAGAATTATCCTGATGAAGAATTACGTGCAAACCGTTTGGCAGATCATATTCTTCGAATTTGATTTGTTGTGCATTCAGCATTACTCCAAAAAAAGCAGCAGCTGCAACACTAAAAAGTCGTTTTTTCATAAATAGAAATTGTTTAGTCAATATGTACCAAAAATACATCAAATGTTACAAATTTTTAAGAAAATTTTGTAGTTTTAAAAATTGGAACGAGACTTGGTTCAAAAAAGAAGTTTTCTCTCAATTAATTATTAATTATAAAGTTTAACAGCTCTATCTCATGAAAAGTTTTTTAGAACAAAATGTTTCACCGGAATCGTTGATCACGCTATTCAGTCAGGCTCCTGTTGCGATGTGTTTATTGATTGGCGATGATCTTGTCATACAAAATGCCAATCCGCAGATTTTAGAATTGTGGGGCAGAGATATTTCTATTGTTGGGATGCCTTTATTCGAAGCTTTACCTGAAATAAAATCTCAGGGTTTTGTAGAAATTTTTAACAGTGTTTACAGAAAAGGCGAGGTTTTTAATGGTAATAAACTCCCTGTATTTTTAGATAAATTCGGATATCTGGAAGAACATTTTTTTAACTTTATTTATTCTCCTGTTTTCAATGATGAAAGAAAAATTATCGGCGTTAGTGTTGTAGCAACCGAAGTAACCGATCAGGTGATTTCAGAAAGAAAACTGAAGGAAAGCGAATATCGTTTTGAAGATTTAATCAAAAATTCAGATTATTCTATTGCTATTTATCGCACCAATGATTTGTATATAGAGCTAGCCAATAATTTAATGCTTAAAACATGGGGGAAAGATGCTTCCGTGATCGGACTTAAATTGGAAGATGCTTTGCCTGAGCTTGAAGGTCAGCCTTTTATCGGTATTCTTAAAGATATTTTTAAAACCGGAAAAACATATACTGCGAAAGAAGATAGGGTGGATTTGGTAGTAGACGGAAAACTTCAGAGCTATTTTTTTAATTTTTCTTACAAACCACTGAAAAATGAGAAGGGCGAAGTCTATGCTATCTACAATATAGCAGTTGATGTTACAGATTTGGTGATTGCTCGTGAAGAGATACAGAAAAGGGAAGAAAAATTCAGAGATTTGGCAGATTCTATGCCACAATTTGTATGGACTTGTGATAAATACGGACAGTTGAATTACATGAATGACAATTGGTACAGGTACACTGGTTTCGACAGAGATGAAAATCCGTCTGAAGGTTTCAAAAGAGTAATCAGTCCTGAGATTCATGCGAAAGTAGAAGTTGTTTGGGCAGAAAGTGTAAGAGCCAGAACACCATTTGAGATGGAATATCAGTTTATAGATCCTAAAAATCCCGAAATATATCGTTGGTTTCTCGGAAGAGCAGTACCTACTTTGGATGAAAATAACGAAGTTTCACAGTGGATTGGTACGTTCACAGATATTGATGATTTTAAACAACTGCAGACACAAAAAGATAATTTTCTCGGAATTGCGAGTCACGAACTGAAAACTCCTTTGACGAGCCTGAAGATCTACACCCAATTTATAGAGAAAAATCTTGTAAGACAGAATGATTTGAAAAACGCAGAGGTCGCCAGAAAAATGGACGCTCAGATAGAAGTTCTCACAGTTTTGATTAGTGATTTGCTGGATGTTACCAAAATACAGAACGGAAAAATTCAACTCAACGAATATGAATTTGATTTCGATAAACTTACCGAAGAAATTGTTGCAGAACAGCAGATGAACTCCAGGCATAAGCTTATCATACAGCCGTTTCAGATCGGTACAGTATATGCAGACCGTCACCGTATTTCTCAGGTAATGAGCAATCTCATAAGCAATGCGATTAAATATTCTCCGGATGCAGATGAGGTGATTATTACCAAAAAATTGCAGGATAATACGGTAACTTTCAGTGTGAAAGATTTCGGAATAGGTATTCCTTCAGATAAGCAGCAGAAAGTTTTTGAACAATATTACAGAGTAAGTGGTTCAAAAGAGCATACTTTTCCGGGTTTGGGTCTCGGACTTTACATCTCATCAGAAATCATCAAGAGGTCCGGAGGTCGCATCTATGTACTTTCTACGGAAGAAAAAGGGTCTGATTTTTGCTTCGAAATCCCCAAAAGTAAAAAAGTATAAACAAAATGCCCAACGCAACAAAAGTTTTAGTGGTAGATGACAGTCCGGCAATCGTAGATTCGATAGAAATGATGCTTGATTTTGAAGGATTTGAGATTGAAAAATTTTATAAAGGTTCAGATATGCTGAAAACTTTGAGTGCAGATTCGAAACCCAACGTCATTCTTATGGATATGTGGCTCTCCGGTGAAGACGGAAGAGATATCTGCCGAGAGATTAAAGCAGATGAAAATCTGAAAGATATTCCTGTTTTGATTATGTCGGCAAGCCGTGGTTTAGAACAGTCTGCATTAGATGCGGGAGCAGATGCTTTTATTGCAAAACCATTTGATCTTGGTGATATGGTAGACAGACTCAAAAAGTACGCTAAATAAAGTATTTTTAAATAAATTATGAAATCAGCAGAATATTTTTTGCTGATTTTTTTGTCTGAATTTTTAGCCTAAACATTTAAGCTCATAATTTGAAATCTCCTTATAATACACTAATTTTGTGTTCCCAAATTTTTTTGCTGTATGGATTATCTGAAAGGACTCAACGAACCACAATATGAAGCCGTTACCACATTACAAGGACCTTTGATGGTACTTGCCGGTGCAGGTTCTGGAAAGACGCGTGTACTCACGATGCGTATTGCGCATTTGATTACCAATGGCGTTGATCCTTTTAATATTCTGGCGCTGACCTTTACCAACAAGGCTGCTAAAGAAATGAAAGAACGTATCGCAAAAGTAGTCGGACAAAGCAATGCGAGAAGTCTTTGGATGGGAACTTTTCACTCCGTTTTTGCAAGAATTCTGAGAAGTGAAGCGCATTATCTGGGTTATCCTTCCAATTTTACGATTTACGATCAGCAGGATGCTCTGAATGTCATCAGAAAAGTACTGAAAGACATGAACATTGATGCCGATTTATATAAACCTAAAAAAGTTCAGGCAAGAATTTCCAATTACAAAAATAATCTGATCACGGTAAAAGCATATTACAACAATCCAGAATTAATGGAAGCTGACGAAAAAGCCAACATGAAATTCATTGGAAAAATTTATGAAAAATACGTAGAAGCGTGCTTTAAAAACGGCTCAATGGATTTTGATGATTTATTGTTGAAAACCAATGAGTTATTGACCAGGTTTCCAGAGGTTCTAGCTAAATATCAGGACAGATTCAGATATATTCTGGTAGATGAGTACCAGGATACGAATCACTCTCAGTATTTGATTGTGAAAGCTTTAGCTTCAAAATTTGAAAATATCTGTGTGGTCGGAGACGATGCACAGTCAATTTACTCTTTCCGTGGTGCGAATATTTACAATATTTTAAATTTCAAAAAAGATTATCCGGAGGCGATGACGGTTTCTTTGGAACAAAATTATCGTTCTACACAAAACATCGTAAATGCTGCAAATGTGGTTATCGCAAAAAACCTGCAACAGTTTAAGAAAAATGTTTTCAGTGAAAATGAAGAAGGAGAAAAAATAAAAGTGTACCGTTCACTTTCCGATGCTGATGAAGCCAACTTCGTTGCAGGAAATATTTGGGAACTGAGCAACAGAGAACAAAAAAAATTCAGTGATTTTGCGATTTTATACCGTACCAACTCTCAGACGAGAGCTTTTGAAGACTCTTTAAGAAGAAAAAATATTCCGTATAAAGTATATGGAGGTCTGTCTTTTTATCAAAGAAAAGAGGTAAAAGATCTCATCGGTTATCTTCGTCTTTTGGTGAATGAAAACGATTCTGAAGCTTTAATGAGAATCATCAATTACCCTACCAGAGGAATTGGCGAAACGACTCAGAATAAATTAATTGTTTTTGCTGATGCTCAAAACGTTTCGGTATCCAAAGTGTTAGACAATCTGGGAATGTATGCACCACAATTAAAATTCAACAATGGCGTTTTAACCAAACTGAGCGATTTCTGGTCGATGATTAAAGCATTTCAGGTTTTGCTGAAAACTGAAACAGCTTACAGTGTTGCAATGGAAGTGGCAAAGCGAAGCGGTTTGATTAAATTTTTAAAAGACGATCAGACACCGGAAGGGATTTCACGTGTAGAAAACGTTCAGGAATTGATGAACTCGATGCAGGGTTTTATCGAAGAACAGATGCAATTGGAAGATGGTGATCCAAGTTTACCAAATTTTCTTGAAAATATTGCACTTTCTGCCGATACGCAAAGAAAGGATGATGGAGAAGATATGGTTTCTCTGATGACAATTCACCTTTCAAAAGGTCTTGAATTTCCTGTCGTACATTTGGTGGGATTGGAAGAAAATTTATTCCCGAGTTTCATGAGTTCGGCAACCAGAGAAGATCTTGAGGAAGAGAGACGTTTGTTCTACGTAGCCTTGACAAGAGCTGAAAAGCAGGCGTTTTTCTCGTATGCGGTTTCCCGTTTTCAGTGGGGTAAAATTACCGATGCTGAACCTTCAAGATTTTTAAGTGAAGTTGACGAGCAGTATCTTGAATTGCTCAATCCGGCAATTGAAAGCAGATTTATCAACAACGCCGGGATTACTTCCAATATTTTTGATGAGCATCCTTCAGAAATGAGAAGCTTTAAAAAAGTAGAAAAAAAGACTATTGCAAAAGCCGAAAATGATAAACCGATTGCTGAACCGAGGAAATTAAAACCTGTAAGCACTGCAAAAATCATCAATCCAAGCGGAGCTTCTTCACAGGATATTGAAGTGGGCGACAAGGTGAGACATGACCGTTTCGGAATCGGCGAAGTGAAATTTTTGGATGGAACTGATCCTCAAAACATCAAGGCGAAAGTTGTTTTCCTGCACGAAGGCGAAAAGAATCTGATCCTGAAATACGCTAAACTTACCAAAATTTAAAAAAATATAATTTGAAGATCTAAACTTTCTATATTTTATTAGTCTACTTTTTTTGTAGACTAATAAATATAATATACATTTGCTCCTCGTAAAAAAACGAAAAGTAGAATTTTTAAATTATAATAGATGAAAATTAACAAGACTATTTTATCTGTCTCAGTTTTGTTTTTCCTAGGAACTTATGCAGCAGCTCAGGAAAAAGATACAGTGAAGACGGCAAATGTTGAAGAAGTAGTAATTCTGGGATCGAGAAGCGGTGCAAGATCAAAAGTTGACAGCCCCGTTCCTGTAGATGTATTTAATATAAAAGAAGCATCGATTGTTTTACCACAGACTACAATCGGACAGATCCTTAATGCCACTGCACCATCATTTACCTCAACGATTCAGACGAATGCAGACGGAACAGATCATTTAGATCCTGCGCAGTTGAGAGGTTTGGGTCCCGATCAGGTTTTGGTTTTGATTAATGGAAAAAGAAGGCACACTTCTGCTTTAGTCAATGTAAACGGGTCGCCGGGAAGAGGTACGGTAGGAACAGATTTAAATGCAATACCGTCTTTTGCGATCAGCAGAATTGAAGTGTTAAGAGATGGAGCTTCTGCACAATACGGTTCTGATGCTATTGCTGGTGTGATTAATTTAGGTTTGAAAAGAGACATCGGAAAGCTTACCGGACAATTGACTTATGGAGGAAATCTTACACCAACCGCAAATGATCATACCGGAGATTTTGACGGACAAAATATACAGGTTGACCTGAATTATGGTAATAAAATAGGTAATAAAGGCGGTTTTTATAATATTACCTGGTCTTCACAATTCAGAGATCCAACTTACAGAGCAGGAACAGAAAGTGGATCTATTTATAATGCCTATAATGCTATCGAAAGGCGTGCTTTGAATGACGGTGTCAATCTTTCGTCGTTGTTTACAAATATCGGAACCACTCCTAACTCCCAACAGTTGATCAATTATATTCATCAATATGCTCAAGGTGTGGATTACTTTTCTTCTCAGTTGCAAAGTCAGATTCAGGGGGCAAATACCATTGCAGGGCTGCAAAGTATTTTGGGCGCGAATGTTACCGATCAGGAATTAGCATACAGAGGTCTTTCAAGAAAAGATTTTAATATGCAGGTCGGACAGTCGAAATTAAATAACAATCAGCTTTTTGCCAATATTGAAATTCCGTTAAATGATCTTTGGAAAGTATATACATTTGGTGGTTACAGCTTCAGACAAGGGACTTCGGGAGGTTTTTACAGAAGACCTAACCAAAGCAGAACGTTTACAGGTTTATATTCTGACGGCTATCTTCCTCAAATAGGAACAGGCATTCAGGATTTATCTTTGTCTACAGGAATAAAAGGAAATTGGAACGGTTGGGATGTAGATTTCAGCAATACTTTCGGGAGAAATTCTTTTGATTATACCATAGAAAATACAGGAAATACTTCATTAAGATTCGCTTCTCCAAATGAGTTTGATGCAGGAGGATTGCGTTTTTCTCAAAATACGCTCAATTTAGATTTTTCTAAAAAGTATGATGTCTGGAAAGGGATTAACGTCGCTTTCGGTGCAGAACACCGGTATGAAAATTTCAAAATCACAGCAGGTGAAGAGGCTTCTTATGCTACTTATGATGCCGCCGGAAATTTATGGAACGGAACAACTCCACGACCTACGGATTTCTTTGGAAACGCTCTTCCGGGCGGATCGCAGGTTTTTGGCGGATTTAAGCCAATCAATGCAGTCAACAAAAACAGACAGGCCATTGCAGGATATGCAGATGTAGAATTAAATTTTACCGACTGGTTTTTGGTAGATGTCGCTGCGAGATATGAAAACTACTCAGATTTTGGGTCTACTTTTAATTATAAACTGGCTTCAAGAATTAAACTGGCTGATAATTTGAATTTCAGATTTGCTGGTTCTACGGGTTTCCGTGCGCCGTCCATTCACCAGATTTATTATAATGTGACATCCACGCTCTTTACAGACGGAATTTTGAAGGAAGTAGGAACTTTCAGTAATGATTCAAAATTGGCAGAACTTCTGGGAATTCCCAAGCTGAAACAGGAAACTTCAAAATCGGCAAGTGCAGGTTTCACTTACAGAATCCCCTCTGCTAATCTGACGTTTACAGCCGATGGATATTTTACCAGAATTGATGACAGAGTTGTCCTTACCGGGCAATTCCCAAGAACGGTTGCTCCGGTAGCTTTTGATGCTGAAGCTGTCAATGCGGCTCAGTTTTTCACCAATGCCATTGATACTGAAACTAAAGGGTTGGATGTTGTTGTCTCACACACTTTGAGATTTCCAGATTTTAAACTTGATAACAGTTTTGCTTTAAACTTAAACCAAACCAAAAGAGTGGGTGGAATCCATTCTTCCGGATCTTTACAGGCGGCTAATCTTGAAAATACTTATTTTTCTGAAGCGGCAAGAATTTATCTTGAAGAAGCGGTGCCAAGAACCAAGGCAAGCTTATCTCACAATATTTCATGGAAAAATGCAAGTTTATATCTTAGAAATACCTATTTCGGAAAAGTGACCAGCCCGGATATTATAGATGCAAATGCAGACGGAGTGATTTCGCCAAACGAACATCAGACTATTACAGATAAAATCATTACTGATCTTTCTTTGGCTTATCAATTTACAAAAAGTGTAGGCTTAACGGCGGGAGTTAATAACTTATTTGATATTTACCCAACCAAAAACCTTACAGCTTCAACCAACAATGATCAGTTTATATATTCGCGTTCTACCTCTCAGTTTGGGCAGAACGGAAGATACGTTTTTGCAAGACTTAATTTCAATTTTTAATAGTTTATAGTTTGATTTTCAAAGCGGATTCAATTTTTTTGAATCCGTTTTTCTTTTTTGAATGTTTAATTACTGAAGCTCATTTTTACGTAAATTCCTATCTTTAGATTTCAATAAATTTTAAGAATGAAAAAAATCCTTGTCATCCTATCTGTTTTCCTGTTTTCATTTCCATATTTTTCTCAGGAGTATCAGACTATTTCCAATGTTCATTATTACGATGAGAAAACCAATCAATCTGATATTTATATTAATGAAAGGTGTGTTTTAGATGTGTATGTTCCAAAAAATGTAAAGAATTTCCCAACGATAATCTGGTTTCACGGAGGAGGTCTGACTGGCGGACAAAAAGATATTCCTGAAGAATTAAAAAATAAAGGAATTGCCGTGATTGGTGTAAATTATAGATTGTCACCAAAAGTAAATGCTCCCAAATATATTGAAGATGCCGCTGCAGCAACTGCATGGGTTTTTAATAATATCAAAAAATACGGAGGAAGTGAAGAGTTGATTTTTATTACCGGACATTCTGCAGGAGGTTATCTTGCAATCATGGTTGGTCTGGATAAATCTTATTTAGGGAAATATAAAATTGATGCCAACAAATTAGCCGGAATTATCCCGTTTAGCGGACAAATGATTTCCCATTTTACCACAAGAAAAGAAAAAGGAATTGATGAGCTTGACGCCAGAATTGATGAAATGGCGCCACTGCATTTTATTCGCTCAGATGCACCGCCTTTGCTTTTGATTACAGGTGATCGGGAGAAAGAACTGCTCGGAAGATATGAGGAAAACGCTTACCTGTGGAGAATGATGAAGCTGAAAGGTCATAAAGAAACAGTTTTATACGAACTCGGCGGTTTCGATCATGGCGGAATGGCTCATCCTGCTTTTCCGTTGCTTTTAAATGAAATTAAAAGGATTGAGACAGTGAAGAAAAAATAGATATTTTGAAATTTTGTTTTTTATATACGTTTTTAGTATTTATTTCTTCTGTGAAATAATAAAATCAACCATCGCATTATTAAGTTCGTTTTGATAAACAGTGTCGGTGTCTTTAAATCCGTGATTACCTTTTTTTACCACAATAAAAAAATGCTCCGTTCCTGCTTTATTCAACATCTTGTTTAATCTTTTTGAATGCCTTATCGGAGCAACTTTGTCTTTGTCACCATGAAGAATTAAGGTAGGAACAGTATTTTGAGTGTAATAAAGAGGAGAAATTGTTTTACTGAATTCAATTACTTTTTTTCTTTCAGTTTTGATATCGTAGCCAGTCATTCCTTTCGCAATATTGGTTCTGATATCAATGATTTTTTTCGAAATTAAACCAACGATGAATAATAAAGGCTTTGGCGCTCTGGTGTGGAGAAGCCTGTTGATATCAGTCGGTCCGAAATTATCCACTACATAATTTACTTTTCCTGAATATTCTGAAAGATCAGGATCGCCCACAAACTCACTGTCGGGAGTATATGCAGAAAGTAATGAAAGATGTGCACCCGCCGAAACTCCCCAGTAACCGATGTTTTCTGAATCAAAACCATATCGATCAGCATTTTTTCTCACCCATTTTACCGCATCTTTAGAATCTTCAACCGGGCCGGGAAAATGAACATCTTCACTCACCAAACGATAATTGACACTTAAAACTGCATAATTTTTTTCAGTAAGTTTTAAAATGGTCTGCTCAATATAATTATCGGGAGTAATTACTTTATCTCCCAATGCCCATGCACCTCCATGTAAAAAAATCACAACAGGCAATTTTTCATTAGCAGAATTTTTTGGTCTGTACATATCCAATTGTAAATTTTTGCCTTTGCTATCCTTTTTGTATGTAATATTCTCAAGAACTGAAGTTTTCTCCTGAAGTAAAGCACTCTTTGATGTTTGTGAGAAAATGGAAGCTGAAAAAAAGAAAATAAAAAACAGGTTTAGAAAAAACCTGTTGATATGTATATTTTTTGTTGCTGAAATCATAATTAAAAATATTGAAACGTATTATTTTACTAACTCCACAAAAAGTTTACCAAAAGTCTTTTCCAGATCTTTAGATTTTCCGGGATGAGGTCTGGAAGTCTGTACAACTGCGCTCCTTACTGCAGTTAACCACCGAAACCGTTCCGGAATTTCCATTTGGGCAACCGGTCCTGCGTCTTTTTCACCAATGGCTATTTTCCGGAAACTTTCTAAATTTTGAATGATGTCGTCATAATCCAATTTGCTTTTGATGAGTTTAAATTTATCCGGACACAGATAAAACGCTACACGAATAAATTTTTCTCTTTTTGAAAACATAATCAGCCCGATGTTGAAAAATTCTTCTCTTTCAACCTTTGGTACCAATCGTATCACGGCGTATTCGTATATTTTATCCTCTTGCATTTCTGGCTTCGTTTACAAAGATTTGCGAATTTTCTAATCGGGTTTTCATAAAGTTAAAATAAACCTCACGAATTTCATCCGGACCTTCTTCTGCATCGTCCCAATGCAGCCAATCTTGTGGTATAAGATTTACAATTTCTCTGAAAATCTCATCATTTAAAACCTCGTGAGCAAATTTTTCAGCTTCATCTAATTTCGTAGCCTGTGGAAGTAGAACATGGTCTTTCACATATTTAAATGGAGTTTTTGCTGCCGTGTCAAAATTCTGCCAGGAATGATGGAAGTAAAAAGATGCACCGTTATCAATCACCCACAATTCTTTATGCCACATCAGAAGATTGGTGTTCTTAAAAGTACGGTCGATGTTGGTGATAAAAGCATCCAGCCATACAATTTTTGATGCAAGAAAAGGGTCAACTTTGATACTGGAATCATATGCAATTGATTCTGAAAGATAGTGCAAACCCAAATTGAGGCCTTCAGAAAACTTAAGCAAATCCTGAATTTCTTCATCAGCTTCTGTTCTTCCGAAATCTACATCAAGGTTCGCAAAAACCAGCTCAGGAATCGGCAATCCCAAAGCTTCGGCTATTTTCCCGCCTAGGAGTTCTGAGATGAGCATTTTAACTCCATGACCTGCGCCACGAAATTTTAATACATATTTAAAATCATCATCAGCTTCTGCCAAAGCAGGCAGTGAACCGCCTTCCCGAAGCGGAAGAATGTAACGCATGACGGTAACCGTTCGTAAATCTAACATAACGCAAAAATAAGATTTTAGTTTGTGTTTAATTGTATTTGTGTTATTTTTAGGATTGAAATTATTTTTACAAATTTTATAAGTCAATAATTCTGCGAGATTTACCTAAATTCAAAAATAAAAAATTATGAACATTGTCAAAAATAAAAATATCATTATTTCAAACCCTGAAACCAAAGATTTTCTTGCCGATGCTTATTATCCGGAATCAGAAAATAAAATTCCTTTGGTGATTTTCGTTCATGGTTATAAAGGATATAAAGATTGGGGTGCGTGGAATTTGATGGCTGAAAAATTTGCAGAAGCAGGTTTTTTCTTCGTCAAATTCAATTTTTCTTATAATGGAACTACTATTGTAAATCCGAATGAATTTGATGATCTGGAATCTTTTGGGAACAATAATTATTCAAAAGAACTTTCAGATTTAGGATTTGTTATAGATCATTTCATCAAAGATCCAAAAGTGGATGACCAAAGAATAATTTTGCTCGGACATAGTCGGGGAGGAGGAATTTCTATTGTTAAAACCTGCGAAGATATGAGAATCAATGGTTTGATTACTTTGGCAAGTGTTGATAATCTTGAACGATTTCCTAAAGGTGAGAGTCTGACAGAGTGGCAAAATAACGGTGTTTATTACGTGGAAAATGCGAGAACAAAACAGCAGATGCCTCATTATTATCAATTCTATGAAGATTTTGCAAATAATCCGCATCGTTTTGATGTTGAACGTTCTATGGAGATGGCAAAAGCGCATGTTTTGATTATTCATGGTACTTCAGACGAGTCTGTGAAATTGAAGAATTCTGAACATCTTCATATTCTGAATCCCAATAGTGAATTGTTTTTAGTTGAAAATGCCAATCATACTTTTGGAGCAAAAGAACCTTGGGAAGACGATAATTTGCCCGAAGATTTAAATTTAGTTGTCGGAAAATGTATTGAATTTATTCGTGAAAAAATGTAGTTTTCAAATCACAAAATATATTTTTCAATTTTAGTTGAAATATTTAATTTTTTTGATAACTTCGTAAATACCAATAACAAACTTTATAACAAGTAATTATGAAAAAATTAAATTTAAAAAATGCTCAGAAATTAAGCAGAGAAGCTCAAAAACACATTTCGGGAGGAGACAAAGTATTGCAATGTACATTAAGTGGTTGTTTTAGCGACTATTTTAGTGATGGATCTGGTAGATGTCTTGTACCTCCATGTGCTTCTCCTAATTTTGGCACAGAAAGTCAGAATGCAAATGGACGTTGGCAATGTTGCTACTAAATGTTTTGCATTAAGGAATAAAAAAAGGAGTGAAAATTTTCACTCCTTTTAATTTTTAAAATTATTTAATTAATAAATTCCAGGCATCATCTATCTTACTTTCCAGCAATAATTTCTGAGCTTCGAGATGGATGTTTTCATCATCAGAACAATTTTCAGATGGTAAAATTTCAACATTTGCCAACATTCCCAAATCGTTTCCTGTGAATACTTTGCTGTATTTTATTGCATCAGGAAGCCGATCAAAACCAATTCCCTTTGTGACCAATGGCTTTGGAACTTCAAAAAGATTGTTGTCATTGTTTCTAGAATACCAGTTTCCACCAAGACGGGCAACCATGTCTAATTTCGCCTGATCTAAATTTCCTTCTTCATTGAGATATTCTTCCCTTATATGAATTTTTTTTACCTCACAAATAACCAGATTTCCTGCACCACCTTGATCTCCCAAAGATTTTACTTCTAAAACCTGACATTCAAAATTTACGGGGCATTCTTCGATTAATTTTGGTTGAATCAAATCTGCATCTTTCATGGTTAATCCGGATTTTATAAATTCATTCACGTCATCACCATATTCTGTTGATGCTAAAGAAATTTGCTGTACGATTGGAAAATTAACCGTTCCTATAACAACTTCCGGAACTTCAAGAACGTTTTGTAAAGTATGTTTCGTAGTATTATCCCGAACTCTTCTTGAAGGCGAGAAAATTAAAATCGGTGGAACCGTACTGAACATATTGAAAAAACTGAAAGGAGACAAATTGCTGTTTCCGTCTTTGTCAATTGTAGAAGCCAATGCAATTGGTCGTGGTGAAACGGCTGTTTGCATGATGGTTTGCAGTTGTACGGGAGTTATTTCTGATGGAAGTACTGTTTTCATTTTTTATCTAAAACTTAAAAGTTTTTAAACATTATTTTTTGATTAAGCCCCCTCAAATTCGGTGACTGTTAGATGAACGTTTTGTAATAAATTTACTTGGTCGGAATAATTTTCCCTGAAACTTCTCCGAAACCAACTCTTACGCCCTCTTTTTCAGCCCAGGCTTTCATGGTAACGGTGTCGTTATCTTCAATGAATTTTCTTTCCTGTCCGTTGTTTAGAGTGATAGGGTTTTGGCCTCTCCAAGTTAATTCAAGCATTGAACCATAAGATTTCGGATCGTTTCCTGAGATCGTTCCGCTTGCATACAAATCGCCAACTTCCAGATTACAGCCGTTTACGGTATGATGAGCCAATTGCTGCGTCATATTCCAGTACATATATTTGTAATTGCTTTCAGAGATCAGATTTTGTTCTCCGTTTTCAGGCTGAATATAGACTTCAAGATTGATGTCGTAATTTTTATCTCCTTCAAATTTTAAATAGTCTAAAACTTCAGGATCTTGCGTAGGAGATGCTGTTCTGAATGGCTCTAAAGCTTCTAACGTAACAACCCACGGAGAAATAGATGAACCGAAATTTTTGGCTAAAAACGGTCCCAGAGGAACATATTCCCAAGACTGAATATCTCTTGCTGACCAGTCATTGAAAACCACCATCCCGAATATTGCGTTTTCCGCCTCTTTTGTCGATACGCTTTCTCCCATTTCGGTATTCTGATTGATGATGAAAGCCATTTCTAGTTCAAAATCAAGTTGTTTGCAAGGTCCGAAAACAGGTTTGTCTGCATCGGCAGGTTTCATCTGACCTTTAGGACGGTTGATGTCTGTTCCTGAAACTACGATGGATGAAGCTCTTCCATGATAACCTACAGGAAGATGTTTCCAGTTTGGAAGCAGAGCGTTTGCCGGATCTCTGAACATTTTTCCAACATTGGTTGCGTGCTCGATACTGCTGTAAAAATCTGTATAATTAGGAATATGAACCGGCATAATCATTTTAACCTGATCCAGGTCGTAAAAAGCATCTTCAATGGTTTTTTCATCTTTAGATAAGATAGAACCATCGAGCAATAATTCCTGAATTTTAAGACGGACTGCATTGGTTACAGGTTTTCCTAATTCGATGAATTCATTTAAAGTATATGCTTCGAAAACATTTTCGTCTAACCCTGCAATTTCATCAAAATACGAAAGGTCGTATAATAGAGCAAGATCAACTACCTGATCACCGATTCTTGTACAACAGGCGATAAATTCTTTGTTAAATACGGCAACTCCGAAAGGAATGTTATGTATTGAAAAGTCTGAATCTGAATGATATTCTACAAATGATTTCATAATATGCATAGTTTGAGGTTTTGAGTTTAAAAGTAGTCTTTTAGGCGTTATTATTTTGATTTTTTAGTGTAAGATTCTTCATCAATCCATCGGTCCCTGGAATTGATATCGATCAGATAAATGATTTCCTTCTGCTTTGTTAAAAGAAGTGTTTTTGAAACAGGAATTGGTATCTTTTTATTTTCAAGTTTATCCGCTCTTAAAGAAATGATATTCTTTTTTCTGATAATATCTCCCGAAAAAACATTGGATGTACTTTGTCCGGTTGTTTTATCATCGAACATTTCTATGTATGTAGCATCTTTTCCTTTCAGTACAATAAAGCTGCGCTCTGTATGATCTGCGAAATCTTTGATAAGAACAAATTTTTTGTTGTCAATACTTACGTTTTCCAGATTTTGATTAATGCCTTTTCTTTCTTCAAGACGACGAAGGATCTCATTGATCCCACCATAGTTTTGCGCCTGTAATCCGATACTGGCAAATAAAATAATTGTAATGATTACTTTTCTCATAAGCTTGTGTTTATAAAAAAGTTTTGTCAAGATCTGCATCCTGACAAAACTCTATAGTTGATTTGAAAATTAAAGATTACCTCTTTTTTCCTGTTCTTTTTCCAGAGCTTCGAAAAGTGCTTTGAAATTACCAGCACCGAAACTTTGTGCACCATGTCTTTCAATGATTTCAAAGAAAAGGGTAGGACGGTCTTCTACAGGTTTTGTAAAGATTTGTAGTAAATAACCTTCTTCATCATGGTCAATCAGAATTCCTAAATCCTGAAGTCTCTTAAGATCTTCATCAATATGACCTACTCTTTCAGGAACCAATTCGTAATATGCCTCCGGTGGAGCAGAAAGGAATTCTACACCACGTTTTTTAAGTTCGGTTACTGTGCGGATAATGTCTTTTGTTGCAACTGCGATATGTTGTACACCTTCACCTTCGTAAAAATCCAGGTATTCTTCAACCTGCGATTTTTTCTTTCCTTCTGCCGGCTCGTTGATCGGGAATTTTGCAAAACCGTTTCCGTTTGACATTACTTTAGACATCAGTGCAGAATATTCTGTGTTGATTTGCTTATCGTCAAAAGATAGAATATTTACAAATCCCATTACTTTCTCATACCATTCAACAGTAGGGATCATTCTGTCCCAGCCAACGTTTCCTACACAGTGGTCAACATAAAGCAATCCTGCTTCTTCAGGGTTGTAAGCACTTTCCCATTTTTGATAACCGGGCATGAAAGCACCAGAATAATTTTTTCTTTCAATAAACATATGAACGGTTTCTCCGTATGTATATATTCCGGACATTCTTACTTCGCCGTACTCATCAGTTAAAGTTACAGGTTCTAAATATGGTTTTCCTCCTCTTTTAGTGGTCTCTTCGAATGCTGAATATGCGTCATCAACCCAAAGTGCCAAAATTTTCACTCCGTCACCATGCTTTTTTACATGCTCACTGATTGGCGATTCAGATTTTAAACCTGTGGTTAAGATCAATCTTATCTTTCCCTGTTGAAGAACATACGATGATCTGTCTCTTACACCAGTTTCAGGTCCTGCGTAAGCTAAAGACTGAAAACCAAATGCAGTCTTATAAAAATGAGCAGCCTGTTTGGCATTTCCCACATAAAATTCAATATAATCTGTACCGTTGATCGGCAAAAAGTTCTCCGCCTGAGCAATTTTTTCGGCAAATGTAAGTGTTGACATATTTTCTATTTTACTTTTATTTTATAGTTTGCAAATTACGAAATTCTGATAAATAATTAAAAAACATTATTGATGTGCAGACGATTGTATTATCGTTACAGAATATTAAAGTTCAGTTAAGTATACTTAAGTTTATTGTTATTTTGATATGTTTTCTACATTTGTATAATAAATCACAAATGATAAGAAATATTATTTCAGACAATGAAAGCTGTAATTTTTTGCGGCTTTTATTTTTTATTATTTAATCTTCCTGCATCAGGATTGTAATTATCCCAAATCTTCCACACATTATCAATTTTACGGATGAAATAAATTTGTGTATTTAATTGATTTACAAAATGTTCTTCTCCGGATTCTCCTACTTTGAAAAGAAGATTCCAAAATTCCTGAGTTTCCAAAATCTTTTTATCGGGTTCATCAGTGATGATATTGATATCAAATACCTCAAAATTTGAACGATTGTTTTTGGTAACCAATTCGAAATTTCTATCACAAAGTTCTCTGGAGAATGATGTTGCTCTTTCTAAAAACGGTGATTTATCAAAAACTAAATCTTTAAACAGTTCCAATTTCAGGGTGGGAAAATTTTTATATAACTCGAAAACTTTTGAACAGTAATTGTATGCAATATCAGTTGTAAATTCACCCCCTGTCAGTTCATATCCAACAATAGCGAAATTTTCTTTATTATGATGTATATAGCAGCTGAGATCTTTAAACCCTAAAAAAATGCAGATTTTATCCAGTGTTTTCAAAAAGCGGAGATCGTTATGGGTTTTATCCTGATAATCATTTTCAAAAAAACGTTGCAGCGTAATGTGTGAAATGGTATTTCCCAATTCAAAAATCTTTTCTTTTTTCAGTTGCTCAGACTGGGCAAGCTCTTTTTTGATGATTTCTGAGAGTATAATATAATGACTCCTTTTCCAATCATTTACGTTCCCCAGAACAGAATCTCTTACTTTAATATTTTTTCTTACCTCCTCTTTTATAGAATTATATATCGTTTTCAAATGTGTTATTTTTTTCAAGAATTTTTTTCAAATACATTACCGAATACACCATTTGTTGGTGATTCGTTAATTATCAGAAATAAATGTACATCTTTTTCTTGCCTAAAAAATGTGAAATAATGTTAAAGTTTAAATCTTTCGTTCGCAGCTCTTTCCAGCATTTCTCTATCATCCGGATGTGCGATACTGATGAGTTCCTGCGCTCTCTGACGCAGATTTTTTCCATACAGATAGGCAGTTCCGTATTCTGTAACAACCCAATGAATATGTCCTCTTGTTGTTACAACTCCTGCTCCCTGTTTTAGAAATGGAACAATTCTGGAAACTCCTCTTTTGGTTCTGGAAGTAATAGCAATGATGGGTTTTCCGCCTTCACTCAAAGCGGCTCCACGCATGAAATCCATCTGTCCGCCAATTCCGCTGTACTGTAAAGTTCCGATAGAATCTGCGCAAACCTGTCCGGTGAGATCAATTTCAATAGCAGAATTGATAGCAACCATTTTCTTATTGCGCATGATGTTGATAGGGAAATTCACATTGCTAACATCATTAAATGCAAAAACCGTATTGTCATCTACATAATCATAAAGTTTTTTGGTTCCGAAACAGAAACTGGTAACTGTTTTATTGTCATTATAGCCCTTGTATTTATTATTGATGACATCATTTTGTATTAAATCTATCACACCATCGCTCAGCATTTCTGTGTGGACACCCAAATCTTTGTGGTTTCCCAAGCATTTTAAAACAGCATCAGGAATTGTTCCTATACCCATCTGTAAAGTAGATTTATCATCTATGAGTTCGGCTACATTTTTCCCTACCAACATTTCCTCGGCGCCTACTTTTGCACCGTAATCAACGGTAGGAAGTTCTTCTTCATGCCAAACCAATTTATGGATTTTACTGATGTGAATCATACCGTCGCCATGCGTTCTTGGCATTAAAGGATTTACGATGGCCACGACCAGTTTTGCAGTATCTACAGCCGCTCTTGCAACATCTACAGAAGTTCCTAATGTACAAAAACCGTGTTTGTCGGGTGGTGAAACTGTAATTAATGCTACATCCAGCGGTAAAATATTATTTCTGAACAAGATAGGAATTTCACTTAAAAAAACAGGTACAAAGTCTCCTCTTTCAGAGTTTACAGCGTCTCTTACGGGAGTAGAAACAAAAAGAGAATTAACAAAGAAACTGTTTTTATACTCGGGTTTTGCTATCTCTACATTTCCTTGTTGAGTTATAGAAACCATTTCTACATTTTCAAGTCTGTGAGATTGTCTCGCCAATTCATCGATTAAATGATTCGGAGTACATGCACTTCCGTGAAAAAATATTCGGTTTCCACTTTTTACAGTGTATACAGCTTCTTCTGCACTTATATAATTATACATATTAAGATTTTTTATGGATGTCTTACCTATTATTTTATACTTTAAAGATAGCTCATAATGTTTAAATTTAATCTAATCTTCAGTCTCTCTTTTTGAAAACATTTGTCATGTTTAGTTTGTCAACTAAGAAAAAAGGACCCAATGCAATGCATTCAGTCCTTTATTAAATTTTTTAGGTAATTTATCAATTACTCCTGTGAACGATCTTCCAAACTATGATCTTCACTTTCCAGCCAAGAAGTTTTATAAGTAGGATCTTCCACTTTCATCGCTTCTTCAGTGATTTTCAAAGGACGGAATGGATCAACCATCACTGCATATTCTTCAGTGAATTTTTTCCCGATGCTTCTTTCCATTGCTCCCGGATGAGGTCCGTGCACAATGCCTCCCGGATGAAGAGTGAAATCCATTAAATCGATATGATTTCGGCTCATAAAATCGCCTTCTGTATAAAATAAAACTTCGTCAGAATCAATATTCGAGTGATTGTAAGGTGCAGGAATTGCCAACGGATGATAATCGTACATTCTTGCGCAGAACGAACAAACCACAAAGTTGTGTGCTTCAAAATTCTGATGAACCGGTGGCGGTTGATGAACTCTTCCTGTAATCGGCTCGAAGTTTTTAATGTTAAATTTATAAGGATAAAAATATCCGTCCCAACCCACAACATCGAATGGATGCGTTGCGTAGATGAAATCGGTAATCTGATTTTCTTTTTTTACTTTAATCAAAAATTCTCCTTTTTCGTCTCTTGGCTCTACAAAAGTTGGGGCAATAATATCCCTTTCGCAAAACGGCGAATGCTCCAACAATTGACCAAATTCGTTTCTGTAACGCTTCGGTGTATAAATAGGAGAATGACTTTCCAACACAAAAAACACCGTATTTTCAGATTGTAATTCAACCTGATAGATTGTTCCGCGCGGTATGATCAAATAATCCCCAACAGAAAATTCAAGATTTCCTACAAATGTTTTTAAAATTCCGCTCCCTTCGTGGATGAATAAAAGTTCGTCACATTCGGCGTTCTTATAAAAGTAATCCATCGATTTTCTTGGTTTCGCCAATCCCATTTTCAGATCATTGTTGACCAAAAGAAACTTTCTGCTGTCCAAAAAATCGTCTTCAGGCGTCACATTCATGCCTTTAAACATTCTTGGTGTCACGTTTTTGTCAACCGCAATTTTTGGAGTAACATCTTTGGCTACGCCAATTGATTTGATTTGCGTAGGACGGTGAACATGGTACAGCAGAGAAGAAATACCGTGAAAGCCTTCTGTACCAAATAGTTGTTCGTAATAAAATTTGTCTTCAGGTGATTTAAAAATCGTATGCCGTTTCTGAGGGATGTTCCCTGATTGGTGATATCTCATTTTACCTTTATATTTTCTCAAATTTAATCATTTCTTCTGAATTTTAATTCAACGACTTTGATCATTTAGTTTTGGTATTCAAAAATAATTGTTAGCTTTGTCTAACAATTTTAATTTCATGAAGCGAATATTCTTTTTTTCTATACTTTTTTCGGGTTTCTGTTTCTCTCAGGAAACGGATAGTTTGGATATAAATAAAAAATCTGATTCAGTAAAAGTTCCGGAAAAAAAGGAAAGAATAAAAGTGATTGACGATGTAGTGATTACGGGAACACTTAAACCGGTCAGTAAATCAAAAAGTCCGGTCGCAGTAGAAATTTACACTCAGAAATTTTTCCAGAAAAACCCTACACCAAGTGTTTTTGAAGCCATCGCAATGGTCAATGGAGTGCAGCCGCAACTGAACTGTTCGGTTTGTAATACCGGAGATATTCACATCAATGGTCTGGAAGGTCCTTATACTATGATTTTAATTGACGGAATGCCGATTGTAAGCTCGCTTTCAACAGTTTATGGTTTAAGTGGAATCCCCAACAGTCTTATTGAAAGAATTGAAGTGGTGAAAGGTCCTGCGTCATCTTTATACGGTTCTGAAGCGATGGGCGGCGTTATCAATATTATTACAAAAAACGCATTGACAGCACCAAAACTGAGTGTCAATCTGATGACCACAAGCTGGGCTGAAAATAACATTGATCTTTCTACAAAATTCAATGTAGGTAAAAATGTAGCTTCATTACTGAGTTTAAATTATTTTAATTTCAATGAAAAAACAGATCAGAATAAAGACAATTTCACAGACGCTGCGCTTCAAAACAGAATTTCAGTTTTTAATAAATGGAATTTCCAGCGGAAAGACAACCGCTTGGCAAGTTTTGCCTTGAGATACTTATACGAAGACCGTTTTGGCGGAGAAATGCAATGGAACAAATCTTATCGTGGAAGCAATGAGGTATATGGAGAAAGTGTTTACACCAACAGGGTAGAGGCGTTCGGGATGTATCAATGGCCGATGAAAGAAAATATTGTAACACAATTTTCTTATAATTTTCATGATCAAAATTCTTTTTATGGAAGCAATCCTTTTGATGCGACACAAAAAGTGGCTTTTGCACAGACGTATTGGGACAAAAAATTGGGAAATCATGATTTGATTTTGGGCGCCACTTTCAAAAAAACCTTTTATGACGACAGTACTCCCGGAACTTTGTCTGCAGACGGATTTACGAACGAACCGATGAGATCTCCTATTTTCGGAGCATTTATTCAGGATCAATGGGAAATTAATGAAAAAAACACGTTGTTGGTGGGTTACCGTTTTGATTATGATAAGATTCACCACTCTGTTCACTCGCCCCGTTTTGCATGGAAGTTTTCTCCGAATCCTTATCACACTTTAAGATTTAATTTTGGAACAGGTTTCAGAGTTGTGAATTTATTTACAGAAGATCACGCAGCTTTGACGGGTTCTCGTGAAGTGGTCATTCAATCTAATTTAAAACCAGAAAAATCGATCAACGGAAATTTAAATTATGTCTGGAAAATTACTGCCGGCGACCGATTGATTAATGTAGATGCGTCTGCATTTTATACCTATTTCAGCAATAAAATTGTCGGTGATTTTGATTCTGAACCCGATAAAATTATTTATGATAATCTTAAGGGCTATGGAATTTCCCGAGGGGCTTCAATGAATATTGATTTCAGTTTTAATTTTCCGTTAAGTGTAAATCTGGGAGTTACTTATTTGGATGTTTATCAAAAATTTGATGGAGAAAAAGAAAAATCCCGACAACTTCATGCCCCAAAATGGAGTGGAACATATAATTTAACCTACAAATTCTCAAATAATCTTGCAATAGATTTTACAGGACAATTCTATGGACCCATGCGACTTCCTGTTTTACCCAACGATTACCGTCCGGAATATTCTCCACTGTTTTCTTTGGCCAATATTCAGGTTTCAAAAAGTTTTGATTCTGGTTTTGAAGTGTATTGTGGTGTGAAAAATCTGTTCAATTTTACTCCGAAAGATCCGTTGATGCGACCGTTTGATCCGTTCGATAAAAATGTAGATGATCCCATTAATAATCCGAACAACTATAGTTTTGATACAACGTATGGGTATGCTTCTATGCAGAGAATAAGAGGTTTTCTAGGAGTGAAATATAATTTAAAATGAAAAGGTTAGTATTTTTTTTAGTATTATTTTTAGTGCCTGATTTTTATCTTTCGCAGATGAAAACAGGTACTTTTTCAGATTTTGAAAAAATACAGAAAGAGAATAAAAAACCAATTATTATTCATTTGTATACCGATTGGTGTTCCGTTTGTAAGATCGAATCTTATAACATCAATAAAGACAAAGATTTAGTTAAACTGATCAAGGAAAAATTTTATTTCATCAACTTCGAAGCGGAGAAAACAAAAGATAAGATCCATTTTCAGGGAAAAGAATTCAATTATTTGCCTAACGGAAATTCCGGAATTCATGAGTTGGCTTTGGCTTTGTCTAAAAATAAAAACCAACCTGTTTATCCATTGTGGATTATTTTAAATGAAAATCAGGAGTTGGTGTATTACCATGAAGGAGAGTTTAAACCTGAAAAAATGAAGAAGAAGTTGTTGGAAATTTCTAGTCTTTAAACGTGAGAAATGACAAACTTTATATTGATTTGAAATAGGTGATTTACTTCAACAAAACCGCAACAATCGCTAAAATAGCAGGTAGCGCCTGAACAAAAAATATTTTCTTTGTCGCAGAAATAGCACCGTAAATTCCTGCAATCGCAACACATCCCAAGAAAAATAAAGCAATATTTGTTTGCCACTTTTCGTCTTCAATAAAGAACGACCAGATCAGACCGGCTGCAAGAAAACCATTATATAATCCCTGATTTGCGGCTAAACCTTTTGTGGGTTTAAATAATTCAGCAGGTAAAGCCGATTTAAAAACTTCTTTTCCTTTGGTTTCCCAGGCAAACATTTCCATCCAGAGAATGTATAAATGTTCTAAAGCGACAACGGCGATGAGTATTTTAGCAACGATTTCCATAATTATTGTTTTGTGATTGTAAAACTAAAAAAATAAAGTTAAGTTTGGTTATACAATTTCAAAAATGGAAACTTTCAAAGCACATTTAGATAAATTTATCAAAATAAGTGACGAAGAATTTGCTTCAATATTTTCTTACTTTCAGGTTTTGGAGGTCAATAAAAAAGAAAATCTGATGTCAGAAGGTGAGGTTTGTAAGTTTAAATATTTTGTTTTAAAAGGTTGCCTCAGAAAGTTCTTCATCAATGAAAAAGGGGTAGAGCAAACTACAGAATTTGCCATCGAAAACTGGTGGATTGCTGATAATTTCGCATTCGAACAACAAGTGAAATCTCAGTTTAATATACAGGCGGTTGAAAAATCGGAAATTGTGGTCATAGATTTCCAATCTCAGGAACTTTTACTTGAAAAACACCCAACAATGGAACGATATTTCAGAATGGTTTATCAGCGTGCTTATGCTGCAGCCGAGAAAAGAATCCGCTACATCTATGAAATGAATAAAGAAGAATACTATATTCACTTCAGTACATTTTATCCTTGGTTTATACAGAGAATTCCGCAATATTTACTGGCTTCATTTTTGGGTTTTACTCCGGAATATCTGAGCGAAATAAGAGCGAAATTACGTTCTTAAACCAGTTTAAGATTTTTGATGTTTGAATGACTGACCTTTGTATCAGAAATTTAAAACAAACAAAATGAGTACACGAGTAAACATCGAAAACACAGATTCAGCAGCTTACAAAGCTATGATAGGGCTTGAAGGTTATCTTCAGAATATTTCGCTCAACCATATTCAAAAAGAATTAATAAAGATCAGAGCTTCACAGATTAATGCATGTGCTTTTTGCCTCGATATGCATACGAAAGATGCTATAAAATATGGAGAAACCCCGCAAAGAATTTTTGTATTGAGCGCTTGGAGAGAAGCGAAAAAATTGTATACCGAAGAAGAGCAACTTCTTCTTGAGATGACAGAAGAAATTACTTTAATTCACCAAAAAGGATTGTCTGAAGAAACTTATTATAAGGCAAAACAGGTTTATGACGAAAAGCAGATTGTAGAAATTATCATGGCAATAGTAACCATCAATGCATGGAACAGGATTGCGATCAGCACCCATTTGCCGGTTGGAAAAAATTAAAATCAGTATTAAAAAACCACTTTTCAATTCTGAAAAGTGGTTTTTTTGTTTAAATACGATGAGTTTTATAAATCTGTGATTTTTCCTGTAATTTTTCATCAATCAAAGAAACAAAATCTTGAATATATGGTTGCTGATTGTGTTTTTCTAAACCTTCTTCACTTTTCCAGATTTCATAGAAAAATAAATTGATTTTTGTCTTCAATTCCTTGGTGAAGCGTATACAATTCTCAAGCTTCCTCTTTTCTGGTCTGTACAACCATGTTTTGAAGAACTTGCGAAACTTCAGTTTGGTATTCTTCTTTCGCTTTTATGATGGCTGTTAAATAAATTTTCATGAGGCAAATTGTGGTTGTAATTCTTTTTCAAAAACATTTTTTACATGCTCTCTGTACAGTTTCATATCACGTTCGATATCCGCATTTTTCTCTACATCATGGAAGTGAAAACTTTCTAATTTTTCTAAAGAAATAAATGCATTCATTCTGTGGAAACCAAACAAAGGTCCGTCGTCAACACTTGTTTCATTAAAAAACTCTCCGGGAAGTGTAAAAGCGGTTTCCGGTGCATTCCAGCTTGTGGTAAGCATGTATTTTCTGCCCATTAACATTCCACCTGTTCCGTAATTGATTTTCGGATTGTCTGAAGATCTTCCGTCGCTCATGTAGATTCCTTTTGCGTGACCGGCTGTGAAAACTTCGTCAATATATTTCTTGAAACCATTGGGTAACTGAAACCACCAGATTGGAGTGTGATAAACGATGTAATCTGCCCAAACGAATTTTTCAACTTCTGCATTTTTATCATAACCCTCACTGATATTCGAGATTCTTATATCAATATTTTCAAAAGGCTTCAAAGCTTCCAAAGTGTTTTCTGCAATTGTCTGATTGTATTTTCCTCCGGAATGTCCGAAATTTTGCCCGGCGTTTATGATCAGTATTTTTTTCATTTTGGTAAATGTTTAAATTTTATACTGCAAAGTTATAACAGGGATATGTATAATAAAAATAGTATAAATTATACCTTTGTATTATAATTATAATACTATAAATATCAATTATTAAAAACTAACTCTTAACTTGCGAAGTGAAAATGCAAGTCAACGAGTTCATTTTAAAATTAAAATTCTATGGTCAATTTAGAATGGTACAGAACTTTTAAAGCGATTTATAAAACCGGAACATTAACCGGAGCTGCAGAGTCGCTTTTCATTTCACAACCCGGAGTGAGTTTGCATCTTGGTTCTCTGGAAGCGTATGTAGGGTATAAATTATTCGACCGGACCGGAAGAAAAATGATTCCGACCGAGAGAGGAAAAGTTTTATTTAACGCAGTTTCGGAACATTTAACAAAACTTGAAGAAGTAGAAAAAAACTTTCAGAAATCTACCGAAAAAAGCACACCGACGATTAGTGTAGGAATGTGTTTTGAGACTTTTCAGACAACCTTAGAGCAATATGTTTCATCTTTAGATTTTAACTTAATTATTGGTTTTGGGCAATATCCTGAAATGCTTGACCAGCTGGATAAAGGTATTCTGGATTTAATTATTACTCCAAAAAAAGGAACTTCGCCCAATATTTTGCACGAAGCTTTTTCGTCTGAACAAATAATTTTAATTGGCGGAAAAAACATGGATACAGAAAGTTTTAATCAGGTTTTAAAAACGAAAGATCTCCAAAAAATTGAAGATTGGCTGAAACAGGAAAAATGGTACGGAACTACAGGAGATATGGAGCATCTTTTTCAGTTCTGGCTGATGAATTTTGGGCATAAACCTAAGTTCAGACCCAATTATATCGTACCTAATCTGAATTCAATCATCCGTTGTCTGAAGGGCGGAACAGGTTTGGCGGTCGTGCCTGATTTTTTATGTAAAAATGAACTGGAAAATGGTGAGGTGAAACTGATTTGGGAAGGTGGTAAAAAATTAGAAAACACTTTGTACTTCGGCTGCAGAAAAAAAACAATGTATCAAACTGAGATTGATCATATTAAAAGTTTGTTCAGAAAAATGATGAGCTAAACTCTATATGAAGAAGATATGACAATTTTTTTGGTACAAAATCTGAATAACCTAAGGACTGATATGAAAAAAATATACTTTAATTAATAATATTAAATTACGAAACAACTAGAATTATGCAAAATAAAACTTACCCCAATCAACCAGTCATTAAACTGAATAATGATGTTGAAATTCCTGCTCTTGGCTTTGGAGTTTGGCAAATAGAAGATCAGAAAGTTTGTGAAGATACCGTAATCAAAGCAATCCACACTGGTTACAGAATGATTGACACGGCTGCAATTTATCAAAATGAAATTGGTGTCGGAAATGCCATCAAGAACAGTGGTGTAAACAGAGAAGATTTATTTATCACTTCAAAATTATGGGTTCAGGATTTCACCTATGAAAAAGCAAAAAGCGCATTTCAGAGAACTTTAGACCGATTACAGCTCGATTATCTGGATATGTATTTGATACATTGGCCGTTCGGAGACTTTTTGGGAGCTTGGAAAGCGATGGAAGAATTGTACAGTGAAGGGAAAATAAAAGCAATCGGAGTCTGTAATTTTACGGTAGAAAAACTAGAGGAACTGAAATCAAATTCAAAAATACTACCTGTAGTCAACCAAATTGAATTGCACCCCATTTTCCAACAGAATGAATTGCAGGTTTACAACAGAGAAAATAATATTGTGACCCAACCATGGAGCCCGCTTGGAAATGGAAACGAAGAATTACTGAATAACTCGGAATTGAAATCAATTGCTGAACAATATGATAAAACCGTTGCTCAGGTGATTTTAAGATGGCATTTGCAGGAGGGTTTCTGTGTGATTCCAAAATCTGTAACACCGTCCCGAATTGAGGAAAACTTCAATGTTTTTGATTTTGAATTAACTGAGGATGAAATGAATATTGTTCGTTCTCTGAACACAGATAAAAGACTGTTTTTCGATCCGAAAGATCCGGCCTGGGAAGAGAAAATGCTGAATGCTGTGGCAGATATTTAAGACAAAAAAACTCCTTTTCAATCAGAAAAGGAGTTTTTTATTTTTTTTGATCTATTTTATTTCGTTAAATCCAATCCGCCAAAATTGCCCGAGCTCATCATCATAAAAACACCTTGCGTTTTATCTAATGAATCCCAATATGCATGAAGTTCTTCTGCATTGGTAAAAACTTTTAAGTTTTCGTTTTTAAATTTTTCTTTGATTAAATCGGGAGAAATTGGTTCCATTCTCTTAATTTTCAAAGCATCTTCAGAATAGAAAACGATCGCTTCATCCAATCCGTCCATTGCATGATCGTATTGTTCTAAGAACACAGGGTTTAAACTTGAATAAGTGTGTAGCTCAAGAAAACCGTATTTTCTTTGATTTTTAAATTGCTCGCAAAACGCTTTCACCACAGCTTTTACTTTACTTGGAGCGTGTGCAAAATCTTTATATAAAATTCCATTATCCGGTCTTTCAACTTTTTCAAGACGTTTTGAAGCACCTTTGAAACTCATGATGGCATCGTAAAATTCTTCATCCATAATTCCCAGATGATGACAGATATTTCTTGCACCTTCAAGATTCAGAAGATTATGCGCTCCAAAAACAGAAAGAGGGATGTTACCCATTTCAGTTTTTAGATATACTTTTCCGTCATTAAGCTCATATTCCGGAGTTTTGTAAGGTATTTTTCTGAAATAATTTTCCGCATTTTCTACCACCTTTACTACTTCTGTGTCTTCTTCATTATACACCAGAATTCCGCCCGGAGTAATGCTTGCTACAAACTTTCTGAACTGCTCAATGTAATCATCAAAAGTTTTGAACACATTGATGTGATCCCATGCAATTCCGCTCATTAAAGCAATGTTTGGCTGATACAACAAGAATTTTGAGCGCAGATCAATGGGGGAAGACAAATATTCGTCCCCTTCCAAAACCATAAAATCATTGTCTTCCGTCAGTTTTACCATACAGTCGAAACCTTCCAGCTGAGCTCCTACCATAAAGTCTACGTCTTTCTGATGGAAATTCAGAACATGCAGAATCATTGAAGTAATGGTAGTTTTCCCATGAGATCCTGCGATTACAACACGGGTTTTATTTTTTGCCTGTTCGTAAAGAAATTCAGGATAAGAATATATTTTTAAGCCAAGTTCTTTTGCTTTTGCCAATTCGGGATTGTCCTGATGAGCGTGCATTCCAAGAATTATAGCATCCATATCTGAGGTGATTTTTTCGGGAAACCATCCTAATTCTTCTGGAAGAATATTTTTATTTTCAAGTCTTGATTTTGAAGGTTCAAAAATGGCGTCATCTGAGCCTGAAACTTCATATCCTTTATCTTTTAACGCAATGGCGAGGTTGTGCATGGCGCTTCCTCCGATGGCAATGAAATGTGTTTTCAAAATTATTGAGTGTTTTTTACGTTTTTACTGATGATATTCTGGAAAGCAGTAACAATCTGATCCCAATTTTTCTGATGTTTGGGCATAATCATGCTTGCATCGGTTTTATTGGCGCTGTTATCTCCTTTTTTTACATTAATGGCAATGGCAACTCGGTCATAGATCTTTTTATGATCTTCTGCAATGTGTCTGAAATTATTTTGTGTCAGAATCTGATTTAAATTCTGTAATTCTTCGTTGGTAAGTTTAAAACTTGTTTTAATTTTCTTATTCTGACCTTCAAAAGAATAATTTACATCATTTCCCTTGATCAATAGATTTTCGTAGATAGGTGAAAGACCGCCGCTTTTAGAATAACTGATGTCAAAATCTGAATAAATTTTCTGGCTGTTGCAGGAAACAGTAATCATGATTAATAATAATATTGCTATTAATTTTTTCATAATGACTTTTTAATTTTTTATGGGTTGGGTTGCTCTGTCTTTTTTATTTTTAATTCTTCATCGTAGGTATGGAGTAGATTAAAATCTTCTGTTTGCTCAATGGCAGTCATGATTTTCAAAAGAATTTGCTGTGCATTTTCTTTGTCGTAATCAATATCCAAAGGTTTTTTAAATTCCATTGTAGGCTTTACACCGGTTACTTTTACACGAAGTCCTTTTTTGTCAAACGCTCTTCTGAACCCGTTTATTTTAATAGGAATAACAATAGGTCTTTGATTTTTCACCAGTTTGGCAGTTCCTTTTCTGCCTTGTGCAAAAGCAGCGGTCGTTCCCTGCGGAAAAGTAGCTACCCAGCCGTTGTCAAGCGCCTTCATGATATTATCAATCTCACTAAGATCAACTAGTCTGTTGACGTTTTTGCCTTCAGCTCTCCATGTTCTTTTAACGGTTACTGCGCCGGCAATTTTAAATATTTTTGGAAGAATCCCTTTATTCATGGTTTCTTCGGCAGCAACGTAGTAAAAATCTATTTTAGGATTAAGGAGATAAATAGGATTTTTTATGGTATTTAAATATCCATTATTCACTGCACAGAATGCGTGGTACATCGCTGCGACGTCTGCAAAGTAAGTCTGATGGTTGGATACGAAAAGGACATTAGAATCAGGAAGATCTACCAAATTTTCTGTACCGGTGATTTTGAGTTTATTAAAACCATTAAATCTTCTGTAAGAAACGATCCCCAGAATAAAAATAATTAATCTTTTAAGAAAATAAGGGGTGCCGAACGAATCGGTAAATATGTTTTTCTTCGCCATTTTTCAATTAAACATAATATGTGCAAAGTTACATTTTTTTAATCAACTGGCTGAATTCGCTGAGGATCATTGCTGTAGCTCCCCAAATGATATAATCATTGAAATTGATTACAGGAACTTCTTTTCCTCCGGCTCCCGGTAAAGACATAATCTCCGGCGAATCAGGAAGATTTAAAAATGATGTAATCGGAAATTCTATCACCTCTACGGCTTCACTTTCCTGTAAAATGAACTCAGGATTTCTTTTTGAGTATGATATGTACGGATAAACATAAAAATTGCTGGGCGGAATGTAAATGGGAGACATCTCACGGATAATTCTTACATAAGGTTTTTCTAAACCGATTTCTTCTGAAGTCTCGCGGATCGCTGTATCTGCAAAATCCCGATCAAATTCTTCGCGTTTTCCTCCCGGTAAAGATATTTGTCCGCTATGTCTGTCGCGCTCATTTTCTGTACGCAGAATGAGCGGAAAATACCATTCATTATCTCTTAAATATAAAACAATATTTACGGCGGCAAATTTCGGGTTTTTTTCTAAGATTTCTTTATGGGTAAAGACTTCACGGTATGGCGGTGAGAAAACTCCGTGGGCATTGGCGCCTCCTAACTGGGCTTTTTTGATTTTTTGCAATAAATCTTTTCCAAAACTTTCCATATCTCAAATTTACTAATATATCTTATAAAAAGGAACAGAAATTGATATTAATAACAGATAATTTTCAGCAAAAATTTTTACGTATTTATACCTAAACTATTAATACCTGTTATTAATGATCAGCCAAAACTGAAAACAGTTACGGTACAAACTGTATGTAGTGATATTTACAATTTACCTTTTTATGATGGCTTTTTACGACTTGTTATAGTTTTACATTTGTATCACTAACCAATAAAAATTTACCCATGAAAAAATTTGTAACAGGAGCATTTGTTGTTTTATCAGCAGGCTTCATTTATGCTCAAAACAGTGATAACACAGTAACACAGGGAGGAAACAATAACTCCGCAACAGTTACACAGCTAGGTTTGCAATCTTTTGGTAATGAAAACGTTTCTACGCAGACTGGTAACAATAACAGTGTAAATGTATACCAAAGAAGTAACAGCGCACGCAATAAGGCACAGACTACTCAAAACGGAACATTGAATAATGCAACTGTATCACAGGGTCAGGGTTTTTCAGCCGGAGGAGTTGAAGTAGCTCAGGATCAGGATGGTTTAAGAAACAACGCAACTGCAACTCAGCAATTTTCTTACGGGTCTAAAATTGCACAAAATCAGGATGGTACTTTCAATACAACTACTGCTACTCAGGGTGGTGGAGATGTAAGATCTAAAATACTTCAGAATCAGGATGGTAATTTTAACAATGCTACCGCTTCACAAAGTCAGGTAGGATATACTCGTCCAACAGGTGTATACAGCACAGCAAATGATGTTATCCAAACACAGGATGGTAGTTTTAATACTGTTACTTCTTCTCAGGTGGGGTATTTGAATGATTTAGATCAGGTTCAGGACGGAAACTTCAACACTGCAACTGCAAGTCAGGCAGGAAATGGTCATGATGCCAATCAAAATCAGGACGGAAATTTCAACAATGCTTCTTTAGTACAGTCAGGATCTCGTCAGACATCCAATCAAAATCAGGATGGAAATTTAAATAATGCGTCTGCCACTCAAGCGGGTAATGATCATTCTGTACAGCAAAATCAGGACGGAAACTTAAACAGTGCCGCTGCAATACAATCAGGAGGTTCTTCTTGGATTGTACAAAATCAAAACGGAACCAGCAACATGGTATCTGCTAACCAATCTGGCGGAACATATAATTCAGCAATGCAAAGCCAAAACAACAGAAATAACGACGCTTATCTGGATCAGGTAGGAAACAGCAATGAAGCCGGACAATATCAAACAGGGTTGAGAAACTATGCAGACGGAATGCAAACCGGTGACCGTAACTCTATGGAGTCTGATCAAAACGGTAATGATAACGAAGCTTACGTTACTCAAAGCAATAATTATAACAGAACTGAGATCGATCAGATCGGAAATAATAATTATGCAAGTTCTTCACAAAGCGGAACTGCAAGTGGTATGAGCAACAGAAATTTTATTGATATGTATCAACAAGGAAACGACAATGTATCTGTGGGAGAACAATCTAACGGAAACAGCAACCTTTTGGTTTCTAATCAATACGGGACTGGAAATACCTCAGAAAGCTACCAGATCGGAAGCAGCAACACGGCTACAATCAACCAAGGTGCATCAGCTCTTAATGTAACTGGTAACGAATCTTATGTTACTCAAAACGGTACAAGTAATGCAGTTTCTGTAAATCAGATGAGCAATGGTAACTTACACTCTTCTATGCAGGCAGGTAGCGGAAATATGATTACAGTAAATCAATAATTACAATAAGAGAATTTCTTTCAATTGAAATCAGTAGGAAGTTTATTTCTTACCTATTTTTCAAACCGAAATTAATTTCATTCAATTTAAATTTAGCAATAGGAGAGACTTCGGTTTCTCCTTTTTGGTAAAATAAACAATCCGTATAAACACTGTATGCATTAACGGGAAACCATGATTTTTATACTATAACTGTTTAACGTGTTTCGTGTGGCACTGTATTCAAGTACCTTTAAAAAAAATAAAAATGAAAATTTTTGAGAAAATATTTATTACTCTTGTACTTCTCTCCACGATGTTGGCGAAGTCGCAACAAATAGATTGGAATCAAATCAACAGCCAAACGGCGATCGATCTGATTACCATGCAAAATTCTGAACAATTATCATCCACATCTTCTGTATCTCAAATAATTCAGGCAGGAAATCAGAATAATGCAGAATTACAGATTAACTCAAGAACGCAGATTGTTATTCAGCAATTTGGCGACCAAAACAGTATATATTATAACAATGCTTTCACATCAAAAGAAGCAAAAACAGCCATTACAACTCAAGGTCATAACAATATTGTTGATATCACAGGAAGCAACAGCATATCAGAAGGAATGCATCTGAATGTAAAAGGCGATAATATGGCTGTGTTTATGAGAAATTATTAATTCACAAAGATGAAAAATTTCATATTCATATTTCGGACATTTTTTTTTGTTTTCCTGTCTGTAAATATTTATGGGCAGGACGACAAAAAAATTGTTGCAAAAATTGAAAAGGATTTTGTCGAAAAGCAATTAAAAATAAAAGCTTTTATTACCAATAATACTTCTACCTATCAGGAACTGAATTATCTTTTGGTTTCGATTAAAAAAGGAGCAAGCGGAAATCTCTCGAATAATAAGCAAAGCGGAAAATTTTCTATTAATCCCAATGACAGCAAAGCTTTATCTGAAATGAACGTGAATCTGGATAAAAAAGATGCTTTAAAAGCCTTCCTGTACATTCGTGATGAGCAGACCCAAAAACTTTTGGCTAAAGATAGCTTAGAAATCAATCAGGATTTTTTTAAACAAACAGCAAATACTGTAGAAAAAGCAGAAGCTTTCGAACTTAGCGGATTGACTATTGATGAAACGAAAAGCAAGGTAGGGAAAGATTTTTACGATCTGTTTTACATCCAGTACAGTCAGATGCCTAATAAGAGTAATTCTGCTATTACGATTACCGAATTGCCCACACGAGGCACAAACGGACAGATCAATATTCAGATGGATGATAAACTGGTTTACAGTTTTATGACCAGTCCCAGTGAAGATTATCTGAAAGAACAGCTTGATTATACTTTGAGGTATATCAAAGATTTTAATGCCCGGAAGAACCTCATCAAGAATGAATTCATCTACTAAAAAACCAATTACCATGAAAACTTTTATCATAACACTCCTGTTTTTCTCAGGAATTTTTCTGGCAAAATCTCAGCAGCTTGTTTATAAACCGATCAATCCTGCATTCGGCGGAGATACGTTTAATTATCAATGGTTACTGAGTTCAGCATCTGCTCAAAATCAATTTGATGATAAAGATACTACAGGACTTTCGGGAAATTCCGGTTCACTGAGTAATTTTACAGACAGTCTCAATCGTCAGGTTCTGAGTGAGTTGTCAAGAAAATTATTTCAGGATCAGTTTGGTTCGGGAGGTGTACAGGCGGGCAATTATATGTTCGGATCGCTTTATCTCCAGATAACCAATACAGGACAGGGGATGATGATCAGTATTTTGGATACCAATACGGGTGAGCAATCCGAAATTGTAATTCCGAAGTAATTTAAAATAAACTAATAATTTACCATGAAAATCTATACGAAATTCAGAATCGTATTTGGCACTGCGTTTCTGTATGTAATGCAATCCTGCACTTCTATTCTGGGGCTTCCTGCTGAGAAAGAAAAGTCGATGATGGGAGAAATTACACCCTATACTGCAGAACTTCGCAACTTACCGTTACCGAAAGAAAAAATTGTAATAGGAGTCTACAAATTCCGTGACCAGACCGGGCAGTACAAACCCTCAGAAAATGGTAATAACTGGAGTACAGCAGTTCCGCAAGGCACAACAACCATTCTTATTAAAGCACTGGAAGACAGCAGATGGTTTACGCCTATCGAAAGAGAAAATATTGCCAATCTTCTCAACGAAAGACAAATCATCAGATCAACACGTCAGGAATATCTTAAAGATGCAGACAAAAACAGCCAGGCTTTACCACCGTTACTTTATGCAGGAACGCTCTTAGAAGGCGGTGTAATCTCTTATGACAGCAATATCATGACTGGTGGGATTGGTGCGAGATACTTCGGTATCGGAGCTTCTTCGCAATATAGACAAGACAGAATCACTATTTATCTTCGGGCTGTTTCTACTTTAAATGGTGAAATCCTCAAAACCGTATATGTTTCAAAAACAATTCTTTCAACAAGTGTCAATGGAAGTTTCTTCAAATATGTAGATGCAGAAAGGTTATTAGAAGCTGAGGTAGGAGTAACTCAAAACGAACCTATCCAAATGGCGGTGACAGATGCAATTGAAAAAGCCGTTAAATCTTTAATTGTAGAAGGAATAAGAGATAAAATCTGGGGAAAAGCGATTGATGTGCCTTCGAAATATCAAAAATTGATTGATGAATATAATGCAGAGCAGAAAATGAGTAATGACCGCCTGATCGGAAATAAATATCCTGTCACAGATAGACAGAATGTTTCAATATTCGGACAGATAGAAGCCAATAAAGGAAGAGGAGATTATGTAAATCCCAAAACCACCGTGGGTGGAAAATTAGGAGTTAAATATTTTTTTGCCGACAATTTTAATCTCGAAGCCAACGCCAATATTTTTACAATAGAAAACGAAAATATTATATCCCGCACTTTTGTAGCAACAGAAATTAATCTGGAATATCTTATTATTCCTCAGTTTAAAGTTTCACCTTATGTTTATGCAGGTTTAGGCTCTATGTTTTCCACAGATAAAACAAGATACAAAGGTCAGTTTGGGGGCGGACTGGAATATTTAGTTCAAAAAAACTTAGGTCTTAGGCTTTCATCACAATATGATATGGGCTTCACAGATGACTGGGATAATTTTGTGAATGGCAAAAGGAAAGATCAGGCCTTAAGATTCGCTTTAGGAATCAATTTTTATATCGGAAAAAAATAAGACTTACTATGAAAACATCTATAAAAATACTCTCAATACTGATTTTACTCTTCTCACTATCTTCATGCAGTGAAGATTTGGTAGAGCAGGCTCAAAAAGGTGTACTGAAAGGAAGAGTTGTAAAAAAGGAACCAACGAGCCGATAGTAAATGCAAAAATATTTACCACGCCAAGTACACAGACGGTGTTCAGTGATAAAGACGGGATGTTTGAAATAAAAGATCTTCCCACAGGAAATTATTCTGTAAAAGCTGAACTTTCGGGGTATGTTTCCAATTTTCAGGCAGTGAATCTTCAAAGTGAAAACCAAATCGTTACCATCGTTTTTGAGATGAGTGATGACGAATCTCTGAATTCTCCGCCCGCAACTCCGCAATTATTAAGCCCGATTGATAATGCAGTAACACAGCCATTATCTGTACAGTTGAGCTGGAGCGCCACCGATCCTGATAAAACCGACAGTCTAACATACAAACTTACCGTAAAAAATAATATCAATACAGATGTTATTCAGGTCAACGATTTAAAGGTTAAAAATTATACTTTATCAAATTTGCAGTTTGGGGTAAGTTATTTTTGGCAGATTGCAGTATCAGATGGTATTCATCCGGATGTTTTGAGTCCATTATTTAAATTTACGACCAATAGTGTTCCTGCTAATCGCTATCATTATGTTCGAAAACAAAACGGAAACTTTGTGATTATCTCAAGTGATCATTTGGGAAATAATTTTCAGCTCACCGGCTCATCTCACAACAGCTGGAGACCAAGAAAAAATAATAATGCCGGATTAATTGCTTTTTTGAGAACAGATGCAGGCGGAAGCCATATTTTCACAGTGAATCCTGACGGATCAAATCCTTTTAAAGTAACCCAGATTCCTGTTGCAGGATTTAATCAGAACGAATTAGATTTTTCCTGGAACACTACAGGAAGTGCTTTCATTTATTCAAATTTTGATAAATTGTATAAAATCAATAAAGACGGTACAGGACAGCAATTAATGTATACAACCCCGGATGGAAGTCTGATTTCAGAAGTAGACTGGAGCTATGATAACACCAAAATTGCAATCAAGACCAACAATTTCAGCGGTTATAATACCAAAATATTGATTATTGATATGCTGGGAAATGTTTTACAAAACGTATTTTCTGCTCCAACAGGTGCTTCGGGAGGACTTAATTTTTCTGTAGACGGACAAAAACTCTTATTCACCCATGATGTTTCAGGTTATCAGGATTCTAATTACAGACAGTTAGACTCTCATGTTTTCTTGTACAATATGGTCAACAATACTATTTTGGATGTCACTCAGGAAAGTGACAGACCTATTGGTACTAACGATCTAGACCCTAGATTCTCACCCAACAATTCTCAAATCATTTTGATGAATACTTCAAACGATAATATTTCACAAAAAAATATAGTGGCAATTGATCTAAATAATCTGATGATAGATTTTAACAGAGCTATACTCTTCACCAATGGAGAAATGCCAGATTACGAGTAGAAAATTGGTAATTAATCTAAAAAAAAATCAAAACCTATGAGGGTTTTGATTTTTTTTTATTCAGGATTTTGAAAATCAGTTGAGAATATTATTTTCCATTGCATATTTTACAACACCTACTGAGTTTTTTACATTCAGTTTCATGAGGATTCTTTTTCTGTGTGTTTCTACTGTATTAATGCTGATGAAAAGTTGTTCGCCGATATCTTTACTGCTCAGTCCGTCACAAATTAATTTCAGAATTTCCATTTCGCGTCGGGTAAGTGGTTCCTTAATGTTTGGACTGTGTTTTTCCTGTTCGCTGCTGATAAAGTTAATCATCATTTTTTTGGCATATTCACAGATGTATATTTCATCAGATTTCAAAGTATTTACAGATTTGATAAATTCTTCGTAGCAGCTGTTTTTATCGAGATAACTTTTGATGCCTTTGTTAAAAAGTTTGCGGATCACGATCACATCGTATGAGTTACCTATGATCATAATTTTAATCGTTTTGTTTTGTGAAATGATATTGTCAACACAATGATACAGTTCGCTCAACATCAGGATATTGGAACTGATCATTAAAAATTTTGGAGGATTTTCTTTTACGTGTTCCAGTAAATCTTCTACATTATTAAAAATCTCGATGGAACTGAATATTTTATTCTGTACGAGCAGTTTAGATAAACCTTGTGTGTATAAAAGAGGTTCATCAAAAATTGTTAAATTATGGTTCATCGGTCTTAGTTTTTACTAAATAAATGTACGAAAAAACTATCAAATTTTGGCAAATAAACGTAAGTTTTTACTGAATAATGTAATTTAATCGAGGTTATTTTAACTTATTCGTAATGAATCATTTTTATTTCTAAATTTTGTGATATATAACTTGAATAAAAAACCAATTTTAGAGTTGTAAATCCTTTATTGGTGGGCTTTTACGAAATATCGAAAAGATATAAAAAGTGAATTATAAAAATGCAGGTAGGGATGTAATACACAGTTATAAAATCTGATTGAATTTATAAATTATAAAAATATAGTTATAGGGATGGAAATAGGTGGATTTTAAAGAAAAAACCTTCAGATTTCTGAAGGTTTTAATGATTTTTTAATTAGAATATCCGCTTAATTCTTCTTTTTTCGAATTGTAGATTTTGTATTCTAAATATTTAAAAGAATCCCTTGGAATAATGGTGACCCATTTTTTGTATTTCAAATACCATTTTACCCGTATACTTTTGATTCCTTTTGTGAGGAATGCTTCTACGAAAGGATGTACATGCAGATAAAGTTTCCCTTTATCACCTTTTTGCATGATGGTTCTGATGGTATCTTCCATTTTCTCAACAATGACAATCGGAGCAACAATTTCTCCGTCTTTGTTGGGGTTTTCTTCTTTAATGTCGATTTGTTTTTCCGGACGGTTTCTCTGTCTGGTAATTTGTATCAGTCCAAATTTACTTGGTGGCAGAATCTTGTGACGTGCTTTATCACGGCTCATTTCTGTTTTCAGATGTTCAAACAAATCTCTTCGGTGATCTGGGTTTACCATGTCGATAAAATCGATGACGATAATACCGCCCATATCACGCAGACGTAGCTGTCTTGCTATTTCGGTGGCTGCCATTCTGTTCACGTTCAGTCCGTGTTCTTTGGTAGCAGTATTTCCGGCTGTAATATTGTTTCCGGAGTTGACGTCGATTACGTGCAGTGCTTCAGTGTGTTCTATCACAAGGTAAGCACCCTTTGAACTTGGAATATTAACGTGTTTTCCGAAACTTTGTTTAAGCTGCTTTTCAACGTTATAATATTCGAGGAGAGGAATGTGGGAATCATAATACTGAACAATATTTTTCCGTTCAGGAGCAATGACTTCCAGATAATTTTTCATTTCTTCAACCATTTGTTCGTCGTCACAAAAGACATTTACGAAATCCTGATTGAAATTATCTCTTAAAATAGATGATGCTTTATTGTCTTCACTTAATACTTTAGAAGGAACCTTATTTTTCTGAATATTCTTAAAAGTATTTTCCCATTTTTGAATCAGTTGATTCATATCATTGTGAAGATCAGCAACTTTCTTTCCTTCGGCAACAGTTCTGATGATGACGCCAAAACCTTCAGGTTTTATGCTGTCTATCAATGTTCTGAGTCTTATTTTTTCTTCAGAGCTGCCTATTTTTTTTGAGATAGAAACTTTATTATCAAATGGTATCAAGACTAAAAAACGCCCTGTAAGAGAAATCTGGGTAGAAATTCTCGGGCCTTTTGTTGATATCGGTTCTTTGGTGATCTGTAAAATGACTACATCATCTTTTGCGATTACCTTTTCTACACTTCCATTTTTATCAATCTCGGGTTGTAATTCGAAATTTTTTAAGCTTGAAGCATTCTGCTTTTTAGAAACCGTATCTGTTAAGAATTTTTTATAGGTAAGATACTGTGGCCCAAGATCCTGATAATGCAAAAAGGCATCTTTATCATACCCGATATTTACAAATGCTGCATTAAGGTTGGGAGCCAGTTTTTTTACTTTTCCTATAAACAAATCTCCGACTACAAAATCATTTTTGTCTTCTTCCTCATGAAGTTCACATAATCTTCCGTCTTCCAACAAAGCAATTTTTGTAAGCTCATCTTCGTGCGAAATTATAAGTTCTTTCTTCATTTTGATATAAGATAATTTTTTTGAGATTAAAGTTGATTCAGATATTTATACTATTAGTTTTTTTAATTTAGTAATGATAATGATAAATTATTGAAATTCTAATAATTAAATTCTGGCACTTTGAAATCTTGTGGTAACAAACAAAAATATAGCTGGCGAATATTACAAAATATAAACACCAACTATATTATTATATTACAAAATCTCTAGTTGAGATTATTTTTTCTTATGTCTGTTTGCTCTTCTTCTTTTCTTTCTTTTGTGTGTTGCAACCTTGTGTCTTTTTCTTTTCTTTCCGCTTGGCATAATGTTAAATTTTTTTGTAACTAGTTAATATTCAATTGTTATTCTTATTTTACTGCAACTTTAGTTTTTACTTTTTCCACAAAAGATTTTGATGGTTTGAAAGCAGGGATATTGTGTGCAGGGATTTCGATTGCAGTGTTCTTAGAAATGTTTCTTCCCGTTTTTGCTGCTCTAGTTTTAACGATGAAAGAACCAAAACCTCTTAAGTAAACATTGTCTCCATTATACATAGAAGTCCTGATCTCCTGCATAAAAGCTTCTACAACTTTCTGTGTTTCATTCTTTTCTGTTCCCAATTTATTTGAGATGGTGTTTACCAATTCTGCCTTTGTCATTTCCTTTTTTAATTTTAAATTTTAGGTGTGCAAATTTAGTCAAAAAAAATGAATAGTAGCAAATTAGTAGCGAAAATATTTCGCTTAAGAGACTGACAATTTTATATTTAGTGGAAATTTAATCTGCAAAAAGACCTTTTACATGCTAGAATTATAGTATCCATTTTCTACACAGAAGCGGATGAGGTGTAGTTTTGTTTTTAAACCGAGCTTTTCTGTAAGTCGGTTGATGTAGGTGTCAATAGTTCTCGTACTCAGGTTCAGTTGTTCCCCTATCTCTTTGTTACTGAAGCCTTCATAGCAGAATTTGATCAACTGAATTTCTGTTGAAGACAGCTCTTCCTGGCTTTTTTCTGTCGGTTCATGTATTCCTGAACCGCCAGTGGCTGCTGTTTCCAGCTTTCGGAGTAAGCTTGATAATCAAAATCTTTAGAAGTAATCTGACCTTTGATAATATCTTTAATAACCGTGCTGTTTTTTTGGCAGTAATAGATATTCGGGATTTTATTTAAAATTTCAGCCATATCTTCCTGGTAAGTTCCGGAATAAGTGATAATAGGGGTTTCATGATTGTTTTTCCGGATAAATTTAATCGCTTCAAGGCCGCTCAGTACCGGCATAAATAACTCTATGATGAAAACGTCTTCCTGTTTTCTGTAAATTCTGTTGATGAGTTCGTGCCCATTATTACAGTCATTAAGAAGCATATTGAATGGGTTTTCCAGCAGCATTTTGATCATTATTTTTTTAAAATAAAAATCGCTGTCGGCTATAGAAAACCGAACCGTATTGGTTAGCATTTTACTCATTTTATTTTTGTGATTTGGTAGCTTTAAAGTAAAATTTCGATTACTAAAGTAATAAAATCTTTTGGATTACAAAATTAAACTTAATATTAAATAATAGTAAATATGTTGCAAAGTCTGCATTTTATTTTGTGAATATATATTTTTTTTCTATTTTCACACTCCAAACCAAATCACGATTATGTCTGTAAATAGAGATAAAAAATTGAATAAATCCGACGTCAGGATAGGTGTTTGGAAATTTATTCTGTCGTTCGTAGTTTTATCATTAATTTCTTTTTGTGCAGTATTTTTCTTTTTCAAAAGTTACCATACCCAACGGCAAGGTATGGAACATGAAGCTGAAAAATACGCAGAACTTCTGGGACGAAGCGAAGTCCTGAGAATAAAAGTTGACAGTATCCATCATCTGATGTCTCTTCTTGACATCAATAAAGTAGAAAATGACATCGCCCTCAGAAGGCAGATCACCGATGAATTGTATGATGCCCGTAGCATCATGGGCGCAGACAGTTCAGATAATCTGAAACCGTATGCTGTTTTACTAAAAAACATAGGTCCTATGCTGGAACTTAAAACAAAAATCATTGATGTTTCTAACCAGAAAGAATATCACCGAAGCCAGCTGCTGAGATGCCAGGGGAAAAATGCAGGTGTTGTAAAAGAGCTAAAAGTAGATCCCACCAGAAAATTTACCGGTAGAAGGAGATAGATCAATTTAAATATTAAAGTATGCAGGGACAAATTACATTATCGAAAAAAGAAAAACGTTTTCAGTTTTTATATCTCATTCTTATGCTTTTAGCAGCAATGATATTTTTGGGGATTATCTTTTTAAATAAATTTCAGTCACCTTTTGATTCATCTGATGTTATTACATTGAGAGTTCTTGAGCAAAAATCACAGTTTGATATCGAACAAAAGAAATTACAGCCCACCGTAGACAGCACTTTTGTTAAGATATCGCATCTCAGCCCGGAAAATTCTGATGTGATGGCAATTCATGAGATTGGAAAGAATAGTGATTTTATTTCATCAACAAAAAAAAGATTTATTACTCCGGATAGAAGAGTAGATGCATATCCTCTCATTGCAGATTTTTATGATATGTATAGGGAAGATAAACAGATGATAAAATATATCACTGACGATGTCAAAAGGCTGGAAGTAATCGTAAAAAACTGCGAAATGGGCTATAAAGACAACGAGCAGAGATTATTTGACCGAACCAACGCACTCAGATCAAAATAAAAAGAACCAAGTTATCAACACACATCACAAAAATTTATTATGAATTATTTTCAGAAGAACAGGAAAAACATCATTATCGGTGTTGTTGCTACATTGCTGCTTGCCGCACTCGTCGCATTGTGGCTTCAAAAAAAAGTTATTCATTCGTCGGATGATATTGTAGGCGCTGTATATCCTTCTACAATTCTCGTGGGAGATACGTTGTTTTTTGAAGATAAAACACCTTTTGCAAAACAGAGAAAATGGAATTTTGCAGATGGTAACACTTCTGATAAGAATAAAGGATATCATTTTTTCAACAAGCCAGGTTATTACAGCGTAACGTTGATTATTGATGATAAATACACCAAAACGTATCCCATCATTGTTTCTTCAAAAAGGGTAGAAGCAAAAGACAGTATAAGAATACCTACCACCATAGATGCACCTATTCAGGCGATGCAGTTTGAAAATGTAAACTTCAGGGCATTATCAGACGGCAAACTTTTTACCTGGAACTTTGGAGAAACATCAGGAATAAATTCTAGAGATAAACTGTCAACATATTCTTACAAAAACCCAGGTGACTATGTCGTAACATTAACTACCGATGCAGATAAAGAACCTATTTTACACAGAATAAGAATTGTGGCAGAATACAATGAGGTTGAAGAAGAAGTTGCCGTAGATGATTTTTATGAAAAAAGAGATAATGACTTTAAATACCACCTGCAGCAAATTGCCAATGGCAACAGTTTTAATATGCATTACAATTATTTACTCAGCAAATATTTGTGTAATAACGAAAACTCTATTGTACAGGTAAGCGACAGCAAGGTCAATAATTTTTATCTCTACTGCGCAGGTCTTCAGTTTGATAAAAATAATGTGATACAGACTGTAAAACTGAATTACGATGATGCACAAAACTGCGTTACCAAAGTAGATGTCAACCAAAGCAAATAAATATTATCGTTCTGAATTTTTTCGGACACACCACCATCATAAAGAAAATTAAGATGAAAAATAAATTTCCTCTAGCGGTATATTATATAGGTTTTTCTATATTGCTCGTAAGCTGTCAGGTAAAATTACCTTCAAAAAAAACACCTGAACCCAAACAGTATGGTCATATCGATAAAGCTTCAGTAATCGATGGATTTCCGAAGAAATCTGTCCCGTGGATTGCAATCTCAGATCGTTCAAGAAACACAGCCTATCTTGATAAAAGTGACGAAAAATCGTATAAAGAAGTCAAATTTTTGGAGCCTTTGATGGTTTTGAAACATAGAGACGGCATGGTAAAAGTAGCAGAATATATTCCTGATGCTTTAATGAAAAAAGTTTCGTCAAAAAATATAAAAACTTACGGCTGGATTCCGGAATCTGACCTTCTTCTGTGGAGTAATTCTCTGAAAAGCGAACAGACAGGCTATCCTGTGAAAGTTGCCGTAGTACCCAGCAATCCGGAAGTGATCAGAAGTGCAGAACGTTACTATAAAAACGATTCTATAATGGTTTTTAATTCGCCAAGCCTGATAGAAAATGCTCCTGTGAAAATTCCGAACGGTCAGATGGTGTATGTCTACAAACAAGCTGAAAATAACAAAAGATTTTTAGTGGGAAAAAGACCGTCTATTGATATAGACAGCATCAGTACAGGGTTATATGGCTGGGTAAGTTCAGATGTAATTTCCGCATGGGGAGAACGTTCTGCTGTTAAAATGAAAAACCCTACCGGAATAAAAGAGACTGCGTTAGGTATTCACGAAGGTTCCCCGGGAGGGACAGATTCAGAAAAAAGAACAGCCATATTACTTACAGATGTTGATAAAAGAACACCTCTTGAAAATATTTTCCCTGTAAACTTACCCCTCAATGATACTCTTGCAGCAGATACCAAAACAAAATACTTCACCAATATTTTAGACTACAGCAAAAATTACGTCTACAATGTTTTGGGCGAACCGATTTATTTTGACAGATACCGAGAAATTACAGAAAAAAATAAAAGAGCAAACATCGTTTTTGTTTTAGACATAAGCTCATCAAATGCACCGTATGCCCCAATCGTAAAATCACTTTTACAGGATCTGCAGCTAAGATTTGAAAAACCGTCATATTTTAATTCAGTTAAATATGGTGTTGTACTTTATAAAAATAATCCTTGCGGTGAAAACGTAGTTCCGTCTCCTTTAAGCAAAGATTACAGCAAGATCACAACATTTATTGATCAGAAAGTCAATGAGATGAATTGCCAGAGTATAGGCGGTAACCAACCTGTCAACGAAGGTTTGATTGCAGCTGGTAACTTACTGTCTGAAGTTCCGGACGAAACCAATATCGTGATCACAATCGGCACCTCTGCCAACAGCGGCAATATGTACGGCGTTATCAATTCTTTAACGCAGGCTCAGGCGAAAGTGATTATGTTCCAGACGAGTGCAAGATCTTCAGATACGTACAATGACTTCGTTTTGATGGCAGAGAATATTGTTACAAATACTGCCAAAAACGTTGCTGAGCTAAAAAAACAGAAAATCATCAATCAAAGTGATGTTTTAACGAAGAATAATTTTAATTTAATTGAAGGTGATGCGGGCTTTTATTCACTAGATTTTCCTAAGCAGAGTATGGCTCCGGGGTTTGTTATTTTTCCTAAAAAAGGTGATATTACAGCACCCGGTTTCCTGAAAAAATCGGTTGATAGTCTTATCGCTCAGGTGACATTAGACAACAATATGATCGATAAATCTTTAAATGATTATTTCCATTCATCTGTTGGAGCGGGAAGAACAGATGTAGATTTTAAATATAAATATCTTTACCCCGGACTTACCAATCCGGTTCCTTCCGGTATTGCGGCACAGTTGATTAATTACGGGAATCCTTTTTTAGTGAAAGGTTATATTCCGAGAGAACTAAAAGAATTTGATCCGGGAATGGAAAAGGGAATTTTAATTTCTGAAACCGAATATGATCAGCTTAAAGCTTTTTATTCTGAAGTATATGAAAATACAGGAGCTGCAAGAACAGATTTTAAACAGTCAAGAGCGGTCAGAGAGTACATCAAACTTCTGAAAAAATACAATCCTACCCTTAAATTTTTAGATAAAGGAGAATTGTATGAGCAGCCCATGTCTTACGCAGTAGGAGTGAGTACCGGGTTTGATAATTCTGAAGCTGAATTGATGTCAAAATATAAATTGAAAGGCTGGAAAAAATCAAAGATCATTACCAACGATCAGGCGAGAACCTATTTCAAATTTTACAAAGATTTGGCTGAAAGAATGCTTACCCACAGAAATAATCCTGCTGTAAAAATCAAGCAGAACGGACAGGAATTTTACTGGCTTAATGAATATTTTATGCCGACTACTTTACCTGCAGATGCACCGGAATATACTCAACATTAATAACTTATAATACAAAAAAAACGGAAATTTACTTTCCGTTTTTTTTATGTTTAATATCTTTTCGTTATCTTTGGTTACCAAACATCACAAAATATGTCAGAGCAATCATCATCTCATGACGGCAAACACTTTGTCGTTCAAAAAGGGAAATGTCAGTGTAATCAAGGTGATCAGTTCCCACAGCATAAAGTTACAACCCATCAAAAACATTACTGGAATGATGCTGAAGGCGGTGCAGATTATCTCGCCGTTACAGAAGACGATTTGCAGTTTAATCCGGCAGGTCCCAGTTTCGGAAAATGTAAACTCAAGCCAAGCTCCAGCGGATACCTTCCCTGCTCGTATGCTCCTGCAGGAAAATGGCAGAAAACCTACGAGAAAGTTTTGGTTATGGGTAAAAAAGTCGTGACTGAAATTTCTGAGCTTCAATGTACTGTCGGCGGTAAAATTACCATTAAAGATCACGGACAACGTGGCGAAATGAGCAAGCAAAATGTGAGAAATGCTGATGAGAAAATCGTTAGACATATAAATCCTCTTGTGGATGTGAAAGCATTCAAAGAAACGGCTTTGGAAAGTGAATTAGACGCTTATTAATCTGTAAATAGTTCTGTGATGACAAAAAGAGGAGTTTCAAAAATAGCAGGAAATCCTTCTCCAAAAATAGGAGAACAAACCACTTATACCGTTACCGATTGGTACCCTGCAACACCGCAAACAGAAAGAAATACAACTGGTGTTACCTGGGAATTGTTTAAAAAACGTTCCAATGGTAGATTTACCACTACAAATATAAAAAAAACAGGTGCAGGAGTTTTCACATTCGGGGAGGTGGCTCAAAGAAATACATACCGTCTTGAGGCATATCTGTACGAGTCTGAAGGAGACGGACCTTCATCCATAGAAATTTCGCCGCAGCCTGTTGCTATTCCAAGAATTAATAAAGTTGAACTTCAGTATGTTGATGATTCACCCGGAACAGTTTTTAGTTATACCGAAAAAATGCGTGCAAGAGCACAATGTGTAAACTTATCAGGACAAAAACTAAAATTCTCTCTATGGGAAGATGATGCAACAGGAGATGGTCATAACACCAGCAATCTTTTAATTGAAACTAAAGAAGCAACCGTTAATTCCAGCGGAGTTGCCGTAGCAGAATTTATGTTAACCCGAGCATTGATGCAAAAAGCAATGCGTGGCGAGACAGATCCTCAAAAGCTAGAATTTTATGTTACGGTAGAATATTTTCAGAACAGAAAACATGCAACTGAAAATGTTAATGTAAATAACCCCTCACACACTCCGAGATCAACCGCACAGCCAAGACCGCAGCAACCTGCAAATAATTCTACAACGGCTCAACCAACCCAACCTCGTAACAATAATGTTCCGCCAAGAGCTCCAAACTCACCAGCAGCCGACAAACCACAGTCTCAAAAAGAAGAGAAAGGAATTGTGGATACGGTAACTGACTGGTGGAATAATCTGGATCTTTGGGATTGGGCAGAGTCTCCAGGAACAATTACACCTGCAAAACCACCCACGCGACAGACTGATGGTGGAAGAACGGTAAGTATCGTACAAGATTCTGGAGTTGAAAATTTATTGGACGCTTATTTTGCCAAAAAAGAATATTCGAAACTAACGGGTGAAGCAGATGGAAATCATGTTTACACTTTTGGCGGAAGAAAAGCAAATAACAAAACATCAACAGCTGAAGAAAAAACAAAAGTTGCTGATTCTATTTTGAGAAGAGTTGCAGGTACTTTAAAGAAAGAAAAAAAGTATACCACAAAGGAAGCCATCATAGGTGCTCTCACTGCAAATGAATATGGAACAGATACTGTAAATAATAAAACAGTTACCATTCCAGCCTTTAAATTAGGCGCAGAATTCAAAAAAATTAACAGTGCTCCGATAGATTCTAAAGTTTATTTGGTTGCCAGAACATCTGGTTTGAATGGAACACAGGCAACAATCATCATCAAAGAAAAAGATGGCTTACTGAAGGGCTCTGCGGGAGCTATACTGCCAATTTTAGAAATAACCGAAGCTCAAATGGAACAAGCTCCACCTACGACAGGAGAAGTTCCGGGAACTGAGAAAACAGAATTTAAAGCAACCATAGAAAACGGAGTTGCGAAAGTACCGGTTCATCTGAGACCTAAATCTAATGATGATTTTAAAATTTGGAGAGAAAAAATAGCAAAAGGAAAAGAAGAAGGAGAATATACGTATAAATTTGGAGGTCCGAATACGATAAGCAATGAGGCCGATAAGAAAAGAATTGCCGGGATTATCTTAGATATCGCAAAAAAAGGAAATGCCAACAACCCTAAAATTGCAGATGATAAAACAGCTTTTGTAAGCGACATTGAAAGTGTATTAGCAATAAAAGCATATGCTCAAAATGATACGATTAAATTTAAGCTCTATAAAAAACAACCTGAATTTTTATACCTGCAGGCAAAAGCGCAAGGTGAAAAATCGCATGAAAAAGATTTCCTCAAGTCTGACGGGGCATATTTCCAGATGACAAAAACAAAACCGGTAATCTTCCCATTGCTTGTAAAACCTGAAAATGATACAGGTAAAACATGGGGACAAAATTATTATTGGGCAGCAAGCCAAGGAAGTAACATGACCACCTTTAATTCTAATAGAAGCGGAGGCAAGCGAAAACACGCCGGTCGAGATTTATATACATTACCGGAAACCGAAATTGTAGCAATGGCAGATGGTATAGTCCTGAAAACAGCACCTTTCTATGCAGGAACAGATTATATTGCGGTACATCATACCACCAATGACGGAAGAGAATTTATCATTAATTACGGAGAGGTTGCTCCAAGCAAAAAAGAAGTGAAAGAAGGTGATAAAGTAGTACAGGGTCAAAAATTGGGCGTTACAGGTTATCTTCAGGGGATTACTGTAATCAGCGGTCATACGATTTATATGATTCATTTTGAACATTATACGGGAAGCGAAGGATTTGATTTAAACGCCAATCATATTTTGTCTGGAGATAACCGTTATAAAAGGAGAAGTGATTTGGTAGACCCTCTGGAAATTCTGAAGGAAGGTTATCGCAACACTTTTGAAGAAGATACAGGTGATGATGAATTGTTTACTGTAGAAGACGGTAAAGAAGCGATAGAGGAACTTTACAACCGTTACAAGGATAGTAAATGGAATTGGAAATGGGAAGGTTCTGAAGAAGAAGTTGAGGTTACCGGAAAAGATTTGGTTACTATTGTCGAGAAAATGTACAGATTAGAAACTGCGCATTTTGCTTCAAAACAGTATCAGCACTGTGGTACCGGAGGTATGGAAGCATTTGGAGAGCCACCTTATTACGGCTGGGATTCTACACTTTTTGTCGAGCAGCCGGTAGGAACATGGAGTGCATTTGAAGGAAAAGGATTAAGTGGTGCCGGTGGAAATGCGCAAATTACCGACAAGCCAAAAGAATTTGTGAAATTACCTTCAGTAATCGCCGGAATGGAATACAAAGCAAAATACATCATCAAGTATCAGGGAAATTACGCAAGATGGTTTAACAGTAGAGATACAACCGCACAAACCGCATACAGAACATCTCTTCAGAACGTTAGAGCAAGATTTACTGATGCCTTGTAATAAAATTTAAAATATTTATCAAATTAAAATGAAGCACACCGCAATAGTTTTTTTCGTTTTATTCATGTTTGGATGCCAAAAGGCTTCCAGCAAAGTAGATGGAAATGCCATAGTACAAACAGCTCAAAGTCCACAACAGCAAATTGATACAAAAGATTCTGAAATTAATTGTGAAGAGTTTTTCCGGCAAATTGTTTTATCGAGTAATATTACAGCAGTAAAAAATTACAAAGATATTTTTGTTAAAATAGAAAGTAAGTCTGATGATAAGATTGTTTTGGAAGTCTTTGTAAAAAATCAGTCAGAATCTGTAGAGAAACAGACCATAGAAAGTGCGGTTGCCTGGCTTCATTTTTTTCCGGATACAGAGAAACTCTATGATATCACATCAGATCCGCAAGAGCCATCTGACGTCAGTTACAATAAAGAGCTTCTGAAAAAATATGATTTTAGAAAGCTTTGCGGAATAACTGCTCAAAAAAGAACAGAAAATAAAGCCGCAGGCTTAAATAAAACAAATTGTAAAGAAATTACGGGAGATATGCTTTCAGGTGAAGAATGTACGGTTTCAAATCAATCTTTAGACGAGGTTTATGAGGAAATTGTTAAAAAATCATTAGTGAAAGATGCAGAATTTCTATTGAAAAAGCTTCCTAAGAGTAATACATCCGAAAAAATTAACAAGAATGGGATCATTGAGATTTCCTATAAAATAAAGCAAAATCAAGTTCTGATTGAGATGCTTTATGAAGGTGGAATTACAGATATTGAACTGAATAAAAAAAATGAATCTGTCGTTAGAAAAATTATATACAATGCTGATTAGGAAAATAATTATCAAGCAGCAATTTGCGATTACGATAATCAACAGCAGTATTTAGTTGACTAACTTAAAGAACAAAGAAAAGGTATGATGCTTCATTTCATTCGTCCGGGAGACACTCTGCAAAGCGTTGCCGATCAGATCAATTTAGAAAATCCAATATACATTAAAGAATTTCACAATCAGAATTGTGCGAGCGAAGATCTGATTGATGAAAATCTCATTGCAGGAAAAAAATTGTTTCTTCCCAATAATGTAATGGTTCAAAAATACAATTCAAGAAATGATGCACCTTTCAAAAGTCCGCAGAAAAATCCGAAAATCAATTTTATCCCGGAAAATTTACATTCAAAATATAAAGTAAGTATCACAGAATCAGCTTCAGATGATGAAATACAGACAAAAAATTCCTTTTCTTATGAGTTTTCTTTAAAATGGATAAAAAATGAATTTGGAAACCATACTTTTCATCTTTCAAAAAACAATTTCTCCAATAAAAATCACGCAAAGATGGGAGATTTGGCAATGGGCTGTATTCAATCAATCAATCCGATAGAAATTCACACCAATCAAAAAGGTGAAATTCTGAGAATAAATCTTTTACAAGAGACCATTGAAAATTTCCCTAAAATAAAAGAAAAACTGAAAGATCAGTTTCCGGATCAGTATGCCGAAATCTATATTGAAGAATTTGAATATGTTGTTCAAAATGAAGAATTATTTCAGAAAAAAATGAAGGATGATGAGTTGATCAAAACCTATTTTGCACCCATTCGTAACGAATTCAAAAACGGGAAATCTCACTTTGAAATAATTTTGGAGAATGAATTGACAGCTATTCATCAGGTTGCGGATATTTCAGAAAATGATGATGAGATTATTCTCAACCAAGCTTCTCATTCCGGAATTTATTACACAGGAAAATATATTCTTTCAAAAGACAAAGGTCTCATCAAATCTTTGGAAATCACTCATTCCTATACTCAATATAAAGTTTTGTACACCACAGATTTCAAGCTTAATGAAATTATTTAAATCTTTTTACACTTCCTTAGATTGTGATTTATTATATTAAAATCGTAGAATTACTACAAATTTTGAAATAATGCTTTAAAATTTTCAGAATGAGTTTGGTTGGAATTATCTTTGGTAAACAAAATACAAATCAACATATATTAACGATTAAAATTTACGGCACATGGCATCAAATTCAAGAGGAATCTTAAAATTCAACGGGAGCGAGGGTCAGAAGTTATTAAAGCTTAATTACAGCGTATCGCGCTCCACGGATGTTTCTGGGAGAGTGGCTTCAGATCCGTCGAATGCAATCATCAAATTAACGATCGAGGCTACAGAAAAGTCAGACATTCTGGAATCTTTACTGAACGGAAAATACAAGCCGACTTCGGGCGAGATCACGTTCAACAAATCTCATGAAGAAGGCACGCTGATTACCCTGAACTGGGAAAACGGCTACGTGATCCAGCATGAGGTAGACTTCGATGCGGTAGACGAAAACTCAATGCTCATCAGCTTTGTAGTGAGTGCCGAGAAGATCAATTACGGAAACGCAGCTTACGAAGGTCTTTGGCCGTCAAGCTAAAAATTTTTCACTTTTCAGTATTATTGTATACAAAGCAAAGATCGTCCTGCAGGACGGTCTTTTTTGCCTGAAATGTTATTTGCAGCAATTTTCCGTCTATAGTTTATCCTGAGTGAAGTTGAAGGATTTCTCTCCGGTCTCCGGGGAAGTAGGTTTTAGAAATCCCTGTCAGCGAAAGGATTATTTTTCATAAGTATTGACGAATTTAAAAGTTAAAAATCCAAAATTTAATCTTTAAAAAACGGTAAGAACAGATAAAATTTAATAACTTTAAACCACCACACAATCACAACAATATGAATACCGCAGAACAAAGCCGAGGTTCATCCTTCCGCCCTTCTCAGAATGCAGAAGGAATCTCAGAGAGCCATCATACGGGGATCAACCGTCTGGTAAAATTATCTTTGGTGATAGAAGGTAAGGTGATCAGATATTACAAACATTTTAAGCTCACCCAGAGCGCACGCCGCCATCATGAGTTTACCCTTACTCTGGCTCACGACACTTTGGGAGACCGTCAGACCCATACTTTAGAAGAAGCCAACAGGTTTTTAGGCAAACGTTTGACCGCCGTTATTTCCTACAAAGACATCGACAGGAGTCCGGAACGCACCTTTGTGGGCGTTATTACGGGGGTAGGTTTCAGTCAGGAAAAAATGAGTCTTGGGAATATTGTTTTATCCGGTTACAGCCCGACCATTTTACTCGACGGAGCACCGCACATCCAAAGCTTCGGAGGCAGCCAGCCTGTGAATATGGGAATCATCGCCGAAGAAGTCATCAAACAGGGTTTAGATAAAAGCCGCTTCGATATCCGGATCGATACCCACGATTATTCACAGATTGTCTACAGCAGCCAGTACGACGAGACGCATTACAATTACCTGGCGAGAATGGCAGAAGCGTATGGCGAACAGTTCTACTACGACGGCGAAGTGCTTCACTTCGGGAAACTTCCTGCTCAGAACACACCGATCAGACTGACGTACGGAAGCAGTGCCAACGACATTAAAGTAGAGCTGAAAGCGGTACACACCAAACCTCAGTTCTACGGTTACAACAGCAGCAAGAACGAGAAGCTGACTTCAGGAGAGACCCCGATCCGTCATGTCGGAGATTTGGCCAAAACAGCGTATCAGCACAACGATAGTATTTATAAAACTCCTTCACTGCGTGTTGCCCCCATTAAAGCTACGACCCATTTGGATGTAGAATATTCGCAGAAAAGCACATCGGGAAGTGAGGGCGTGAATGTTTTTAATCTTTCAGGTTCTACAACGGTTCCTTTTTTACATCCGGGATGCGCAGTCGACATCGAAATGCGGAAACCTGATACGAATGAAACCTCCTATTTCACGAGAATCATGGTGACGGAAACCACGCATGAAATTGATGCAATCGGTCATTACACGGGAAGCTTCCACGGGATCGCTTCAGACACGGGCTTTCTCCCGAAACCTGACTTTTCAACCCCGAAAGCCGAACCACAGATCGCCACGGTGATCTCGAACACCGATCCGGAAGGACAGGGCAGGGTTCAGGTGAGGTTCGACTGGCAGACGAACGATACAACTCATTTTATCAGAATGATGAGTCCTGATGCGGGAGGTACAGAGCAGATCACCCAAAACCGGGGGTATGTTGCGATTCCCGAAGTAGGCGATCAGGTGATGGTCAACTTCGTACACAATCATCCTGACCGTCCTTTTGTCATGGGCGGAATGTTCCATGGCGGCATCGGATTGGGTGGCGGGATGGATAACCGTGTAAAATCGATCCAGACGCGGAGCGGCCACCGAGTGGTTTTCACGGAAGATGAAAGCATTATCATTACCGATAAATCCGGCAATAAGATCCATCTGGATACCACGGGAAGCAATATCAATATTACAGCCCCTGAAACGATCAATATTAAATGCAGGAATTTTAATATTGATGTTCTGGAGAATATGAATACGAATGTCGGAATGAATAAAAGCAATTCTGTAGGATTGAATATTACGGAAACAGCGGGAGCCAATATCTGGCAGAATGCGAGTTTAAATTATAATCTGAATGCGACCAATATCATGAATATGGCGTCAGAAAATTTTACTTATGATGCTACTGATATCCACAAAAATGCATCAGAGGGCATTGAAGTAGCGGCTGCAAAAGATTATGTACAAAACAGCGAGCAGACGATTCATAATCTGTCAGGAGAGAAGGGTCATAATGCATAAATCGAAAGGCGATGGGAGATCAGAAAACGAAAGGCAGGATACAAATTTTTGCAAAAAACATCAGAGGTAATGCCAACGGAGGGATTCTAGAAGAAAGCAGATTTACAAAGAATATTGCAGGAGGACGACAGGTGCAGAATGGCTCCGGTGGAGGGGTAAATCATGATGTGAATCAACCAAAAAAAGAACTTTTAAAAGTTATTAAAGTTGAAGGTCCGTTTGATGAAAACAATAAACTTGTAGACTGTGTTGAAAAAGGAAAGTGGTATAATTATAAAGCAAAATTTAACAGGAAGCCGGAAAAAGATGAAGAAAAAAATTTAAAATGGGCTTCAGAATATGATGAAAACGGTAGAAAAAAAATATTAATCGATGTTTCCAATAAAGGATTAACAGAAGTTTCTCATAAAATTCTAAATTCTTTTACGGCTCATAAATTAAAGATGTATGCTTATTTCCAGACACCTGAATCTCACGCTAAAGCTGAAATCATACAAGGGGAAATTCTGATCGTAGTAGGAACCGAGCAACATTCTCAATCTTATGGAAATAAACTTATGTTTCCCGCACAGGCGGTTCGAGAGATCAGAGAACATTATAAAGATCATAAATATGCAAATATCATCATCTTTTCTGATGCGTTTACAGACATGCAACTAAGCATTATCAAGAGAGATGCAAAAAAATGGAATGCAAATCTGTATTTTAAGAAAATAAAAACGGTAAGCGACCTGATAAAATATATCAATGACGGAGATGCTACCATAAGCAGAAGCAAAGCAAAAGTTTCTACTCTGAAGATTTTTGCACATGGTTTACCGAGTATCTTAGATTTTGGTTTGGATGGTGATCAGGAAGAATCTCAACGTTTTAAGAAGGAGCATGTATCGCAATTAAAGAAAGAGTCTTTCACTTTAAAACCTGAAATATTTTCTTACGCCTGCCGAACCGGAAACAGTGATGACAGAACAGTTACTCTCAATCCATCTTACAAATATGATTCAGAATCTTTAAAATTAGTAAAGCCAAAGGAAAGTTTAGCTCAAAAGCTAAGCGATCACCTTGATGCGAAGGTTTATGCATTTCTGAGAAGAAGTAATTACACTTCTACATGGCTTGACGGAGGAAATAAAGAATATAAATCTCAGTACATGACCATCGAGGATGAAGGTGTGAGCAGTCCATTCAATCCTGCGGACTGGTACAGGGCAACTCTTGGTGACAGCCGATGGGATGAGTCACTTTGGAATCCCAGAGGGGCATTTCTATTGCCAACCTCGGGAGCTTCGCCGGCAGGTCTTCTTGAAGCAGGAATGTTCGTTTTTGAAAAAGGAAAAGAACCAATAAAAAAATAATCGACTGATGAGATTTTTTAAAATATTTACATTTTTTGTGATTGTGTATTTACTGAGCGTTTTCACAGTTTACTTTTCGATGATTGATTATAAAGATACCGTTTCAGCATCATGTTTAGAATGCTCCCTGATTCGTGATGTTTTTGTTCTGCCTTTATTGAGTAGTGTTATACTGACGATTTTATACATTTTTTTGAAAAAAATAATTGAAAAAAAGATAGTGCTTTCTATTATTACAGTAATACTTTTTTTAGCATTGAACTGCCTGAATAATTATTACATTTTTGTTGACCGGGTTTCATCATGGAGTTCATTTACTTTACAGGGTGAGATAGCAGGAATGATATCCAATTCATATTTATATTTAATAATAAGCGCTTTTATAGTATATATCTCTGCAATGAAATTAAATGTAAAAGCACATGATGAGATTCAATTGAGAAAATAAACATAATGATCTTATTTAATTGTTTAAAATTCATTTAACAGTGAATTTTATTCAACAAAATATATGTAAAACCTTTTATGATAAAGGTTTTTTTCTTTTCGATAAATCAAAGTAGTAATTCTACTACACAAAATCGTAGTTCTACTACAAAATACAAATTAGACGAATAAAAACTTCCGGTTGCCAATCTTTGGCTCTATCTTCGCTATAGAAATAACATCAAATCACAAAATATTAATTGCTTAAAATTTACAAATCATGGCAGACAATTCAAGAGGAATCTTAAAATTCAACGGTAGCGAAGGACAAAAATTATTAAAGCTGAATTACAGCGTATCCAGATCTACAGACGTTTCAGGACGTGTAGCTTCAGATCCTTCCAATGCGATCATCAAACTTACCATCGAGGCTACAGAAAAATCTGAAATCTTAGAAAGTTTGCTCAATGGAAAATACAAGCCAACTTCTGGTGAGATTACTTTCAACAAATCTCACGAAGAAGGTACACTGATCACTTTAAACTGGGAAAACGGATACGTTATCCAGCACGAAGTTGATTTTGATGCAGTAGATCAAAATTCTATGCTGATCAGCTTTATCGTAAGTGCAGAAAAAATCAATTACGGAAATGCAGCTTACGAAGGTGTTTGGCCAAGTGCTTAAAGAGATCTTAAATTAAATTATCAATGAATAGCCTGCCTAAAAGCAGGCTATTCATCTTGTAAAATCAAAAAATCAAAAAAAAATTAATTATGAAAAAAATCATCATCTTAGCATTATTTACTTGTTTAGGTTTTACCATAAAAGCTCAGAGCAATGAACTTGAAAAAACATCTTGGCAGATAGAAAAAGTGAATACTGACGGAAGTGCCACTTTCAAAAAAGCTAAATCAATAAAATTTCCTGAAGAACAGCCCAAAAATAATTTTCTGCAGTTTGATGAAGACAAAAATTTTCATACAGGAAACGATTGTTTTCACATGATGGGAAAATACAATGTTTACGAAAATAATCAGATAGAAATTTCAGAGGGCATTTCAGATATGGTTGAAAATTGTAAAGAACCCAAAACATTCGTAGGAACCTTTACTTTCAAAATCAATAAAGACCGTCTTAAATTGATCCCTGTTAAAAATTAAATTTTTGAATCAATTTTTTACTCTGATAATTTATGCTCATTTAGAAATTCTGGAATAAAACCAAAGCCATTTTCTTATATTTGTTCATTATTCAAAATATGGACGCAACACAAGACAAAAGGCTTTTTCTGATCGATGCTTATGCAATGATTTTCAGAGGATATCACGCAATGTCAAAAAACCAGAGGTATACCAGTTCCGGAATGGAGACAACGGCTATTTTTGGTTTTATGAATTCCCTGATCGAACTCATTAGAAAAGAAAGACCTACTCATTTAGCAGTAATTTTTGATGTCGGTCAGGCAAGTATTCGCACGAATGATTATGCCGAATACAAAGCGAATCGAAGTGAAACACCTGAAGCAATTAAATTTGCCATTCCATATATCCATCGTATTCTGGAGGCGATGCACGTTCCGAGTTTAGGTATTGAAGGATACGAAGCTGATGATGTCATAGGTACCATTGCATGTAAAGCCGAAAAGGAGAATTACACAAGTTTTATCGTGAGTGGAGATAAAGATTTTGCTCAGTTAGTTACAGATAAAATTAAGTTGTATAAACCAGGTTTCAGGGGTGGCGAAATTTCAATTTTAGGGGTAGAAGAAGTAAAAGCAAGATACGGAATCGAAGATCCGAAACAGGTGATCGATTTCTTAGCAATGATGGGCGATTCATCTGATAATATTCCGGGACTGGATGGTGTTGGTGAAAAAACGGCCATGAAATTTCTTAAAGAGTATGGCAGCATAGAAAATCTTTTAGCAAATACCCATCAGTTAAAAGGAAAGATCAAAGAAAAAATAGAAGCCTCTGCCGAGCGCGGAATTTTATCTAAAAAATTAGCAACAATTATCTGTGACGCTCCCGTAGAATTTCACCAGGAACAATACGATCTTGATACTCCCGATTTTGAAAAGGTAAAAGAGATTTTCGACGAGATAGAATTCAGAAGACTTTACGAAAACCTTTACCGTGCATTTGCTCCGGCTGAAACAGTTACGGTAAAAACAACAACGGTAGAATCTAATGCCGACAACCAAAAACCAAAAACCGCCAGCCAAAGTGGTCAGCTTGATCTTTTTGCCAGCTTTGAAGAATTGGAACAGGCAACTTCTACAAAAGAAACCATTGAGCAAAATGACCACCTGTATCAATTTGTTGATAATCCTAAAGCTCAGAAAATATTAGTACAAAATCTTCTAAAGCAAAAAGCGGTATGTTTTGATACGGAAACAACTTCGCTGAACGAATTGGAAGCCGAATTGGTCGGAATGAGTTTCTCCTACAAAAAAGGTTTGGCATATTACATTCCGCTTTCTGACGACCAAGGTGAAGTTTTGCAGACACTGGAAATTTTCAGACCGTTTTTTGAAAAAGAAGATTTAATTAAAATCGCTCACAACTTAAAATACGATTATAAAGTTCTGAAGCAATATAACATGACCGTAAAAGGTGCGATGTTCGATACCATGATTGCACATTACCTTTTAAATCCCGACGGAAGACATGGTATGGATTATCTTTCAGAAGTTTACCTCAATTATAAACCTGTTTCTATTGAAACCATTATTGGCAAAAAAGGAAAAAATCAGGGCAATTTCAGAGATGCAGATTTGCGGACACAGACTGACTATGCAGCAGAAGATGCAGATGTAACTTTCCAGTTATATGAATTGTTTGCACCTCAATTAAAGAAAGAAAACCTTGAAGATCTTTTCTATAATGTGGAAATGCCTTTGATGGAAGTTTTAGCTAAAATGGAACTCGAAGGAATTTCTTTAGACGAAAAATGGCTTGCTCAGGAAAGTATTGACCTGGAAAATGATTTAAGACAATTAGAATCGAAAATTTTTGAAATTTCGGGTGAAGAATTTAACATGAACTCACCTAGACAATTGGGCGATGTCTTATTTGATAAAATGCAGCTCGACCCAAAAGCCAAGAAAACGAAAACCGGACAATACGCAACATCAGAAGATATTCTACAGAAATTAGCTACAAAGCACGAGATTATTCAGCATATTTTAGAATACAGAACCTACCAGAAACTGAAATCTACTTATGTAGATGCTTTGCCGTCACAAATTGATAAAGATGACAATCGTGTACATACCAATTTTTCACAAACCACGGCTGCAACAGGTCGTTTGGCAAGTGTAAATCCGAATTTGCAGAATATCCCGATTCGTACGTTGAGAGGTCAGCAAATCCGTGGAGCATTTGTTTCCGGTGAAGGAAAGAAGATTATCTCTGCCGATTATTCTCAGATCGAATTGCGTCTGATTGCCGAAATTTCTGGGGAAGATAATATGATCAAAGCATTTCAGGATGGAGAAGATATTCATGCTTCTACGGCTGCGAAATTATTTAATATTCCATTGGAAGAAGTTTCAAAAACACAGCGTGGACAGGCAAAAACCGTCAATTTTGGAATTCTCTACGGTCAGGGAGCTTTTGCTTTAGCCGAACAAACCGGTTTATCCAGATCTGAAGCGAAGCAGATGATCGAAGCCTATTATGAAACCTACCCGAAACTGAAAGAATACATGGCTGCACAAGTACAAAGAGCCCGCGATATGGGTTATGTAGAAACGATTTTAGGAAGAAAACGTCACTTGAAAGACATCAACTCCGGAAATTTTGTGGTGCGTGCTCATGCCGAAAGAAATGCCGTGAATGCTCCCATTCAGGGAAGTGCAGCAGATGTTGTGAAAATGGCCATGATCAAAATTCAGAAAGAATTAGAGAAAGAAAAGTTGCTGACCAAGATGCTTCTTCAGGTGCATGACGAATTGGTTTTCGAATCTCCAATTGATGAGGTTGATGTGGCTACAAATATCATTAAAACCGAAATGGAAAATGCTATTGAAACGCAAGTTCCGTTACTCGTTGAGGTTGGAGTAGGAAATAATTGGCTGGAAGCGCATTAAGAATATAAAACGAAAAACTTCCGCTAAAATGCGGAAGTTTTTTTATATTTTTTTGTAAATACTTGTTTTTTTGTCCCCTGATTTTTCAATTAAACCTTTGTCAACAGCTGTTTTTAGATCACGACTTGCCGTGGCTGAAGAGATTTCTGAGAATTTTTTCATGTAATCTTTCCTTGAAAATTCATTTTTTATACTTTCCAGAAAAATCATAATTCTATCTTGGTTGGTAAGCTTTTGAACTGAATTTCCCAGTAATTCGGAAAGTGAATCATCAATAATGCCCAACATATACTCAATAAATTTTGTTGAATGACCTTCTTTGTCAGATTGAGAAAGTGCTTGATAATATTTGGCTTGATTGTTTGAAATTAAAGTTTCAAAAGGTAAAAATTCAAATATGGGAAACTCGTTCATCAAAATCAATGTTTGCCAAAGTCTGCCCATTCTCCCGTTTCCATCCATAAATGGGTGAATAAACTCCATTTCATAATGAAAGACACAACTTTTAATTAAACCTAATTCAGTATCGTTTTTCAAATAGTAAAAAAGATCTTTCATCAGGTAAGGAACATTTTCAGAGGAAGGAGCAATATGTTCAACTTTAGAACCTTTTAAAATTCCAACTCCCTGAGTTCTGTACATTCCGGCCTTTTCAACCAAACCGTTCATCAATATTTTATGAGCTTTTAAATAATCTTTTTCGTAATTAAACTTTAATCGATTTAAGTGTTTATAAACTTCTAAAGCATTCAAAACTTCCAAAATATCTTTCTTAGAACCTAAAACTCTTTTGTTTTCTAGAATTGCGGTAATCTGACTTTCTGAAAGTGTATTTCCTTCAATAGTTAATGATGAATGAATGGTTTTAATTTGATTTTGCTTTCTTAATTTTGGATTATTTTTAATTAGATATGTAGCATTTACCTCTCCTATTTTCTGAGAGATATTTGAAATTAAGCTTAAAATTAAACTGGTAATTTGATAAGGAGGTTTCATGAGTGATACTATCATTTGATACTATCAAAGATAATAAAATTAGTTTATTCTAATACTCAATCTCCACACTACCCATATATACCAAAGTAAAATCGTCATTTTCTACAGAAACTGGCTTGGGAATTTGTCCCTGACTTACAAATATTAGAGAGTTGATGTCAAATTTTAATTCTGACAGGTTGATTTTGTGCACCAGTTCCGGAAGCCACTGATCCGCAAATGAATATTCTGAAAAGTTCTCGTAAATATTATTGCTTAGATTTTCAAAACCATATTCTGCCATATCACCGTCAAACCAAACCGTGTCCTGTGATTCTGCAAATTTTGAGATGTAACTATCTTCATCTTCTTCATTCAGATAATAGTTGTCATCTTCTTCTACAAACTGTAAAAACTGTTCTTCTGAATTAAAATTTCCTACCCAAAAATCTAAAAACTGTGTGTTCATGCCAAATTTTTTGAAGCGCCAAAGGTAAGATTAATAGTTTTTATATTAAAAGTTTTTCATGTGTTTACAACGTCTATTCGAATAGATTTTGAAAAAATCATATCAGGAACTTTTTAATTTTGCAATTTTTTATTGTAAATGAATTGTTGGAAAGCTCACAGTTTCCCGATACATTTTTCTTTACTTTGCTACAAAAAACACTCGAACTGACGAAGGTGTTGGTAATTTTAAATCTAAACCTTCAACATTCCACGAAAGGCTCTCGCTGCATAATAAGAATTGGCACCATTATGATATACAAAAACTGTATTATAACGTCGGTCACAGAATAATGCGCCACCCAAAGCTCTGATATCTTTTGGTGTTTTGATCCAGCTTGATGTTTTGAGATCAAATTCTCCTAAGGTCTGTAAAAACCTATACTGTACTTCATCAAGAATTTCAATACCCATTTCTGCAGCAACTGTGAGTATATCATTCTGGGGTTTATTTTCTTTTCTCGAATCCAAAGCTTCACGATCATAGCAAAAACTCATTCTTCCTTTCGGACTCTCTGCCGAACAGTCAAAAAACACATATTCATCAGAGTTTTTGTCGTAATCTACGACATCTGGTTCGCCACCTGAATTTTCCATTTCGTTCAATGACCAAAGTTTTTGTGAATTTATCGTGAGTTTTTCTTCAATTTTTGACCAATCCATTTTCGGATGGCGATGGGTATTTTTTTCAAAACGTTGTTGAAGAACATCAAGAAGTTCTGTGGTTTCTCTTTCAGATAATTGTTGTTTTGATGCCATGATGAAGTGTTTTTAGTTTAAAATTTAAGGAAAATAGATCAGCCTATCATTGGGCAGATCATACTCATAGATTTTGTCAGTTTCAGGATCAATGTAAAGCCATTGAAAAGTATTGATTGTATGTTCAGATTCTGTATAAATTCCCAGCACGTAATATTGCTTGTCTTCTCTGTTGCGTTTCTCAACTGAATATGACAAGTTTTCCTTATTTTTTATGGATAATTTAATTAAATCTTTATGAGAATTGGCAATATAATATTCTGCAAGTAGATAAAGATGATCACGATAGCTGTCGGACAATTGATCTTCATTAGATAAATGATATTTGATTTCTTTGCCGTATTCTTTCCTGAACTTTGAAACGTTTCCGTCTCTGATTTTTTTAGCAGAAACAATCCATTGTGCATTTTGCGGAGTTTCTCCGTCTCCTGCAATGTAAATAGAATCATTTTTCCATGTAATGGCGATGAGGTCACCTCGAAGGAAACTTCGGTCGTTGTTATTATCGTTTATAAAATAAACTTCTTTTTTTCCTTTTTTACCGTTGAGCTGTGAATAATCGAAATCATCATTATAAGAAATAAATTCGATGGTGTCTTTTTTAATGGAATCTTTCGTAGCGACAATTTTCTGCACTATTTCTTTTTCAGGCTCATCTACCGATTGTTTTTTTGGTTCAGGCGGTGTACAGGAAAAGCAAAATATAAGGAGTAGAGCTACTACAGCTTCTTTCATATGTTCTAATTTGGAATTTAAAAATAACAAAATTTTATGAGTAAAAATTGTAACTGTTACTGTTTTAAGTAACTCTCTTCTCCTTTTCACTCTCCGAAATTGTTTTTTCTAAACGTGAAATTTGTGTTTTTTCCTGTTTCGCACTCATGATCCAGTGCGTTATGACCTTTTTATAAGATGGCGCTTGCTTTTCGAAAAATTCCCAGGCTTTTTTATTGTCCTTAAATTGTTTTTCGTATTCATCAGAAAGCTTGATGTTTTCAGTTTCGTGAGAATAGATTCGGGATTTGTTTTCTTTTCTGAGTTTAAAAGCTTCTAAACCTTCAGTTCGCATCAATCCGGCTTTGGTAAGTTCTTCAACTTTATTGATATTTACTGCACTCCAGATGCTTGTCGGTTTCCTTGGGGTAAAACGAATGGTGTAGCTTTCTTCATCGATTGATTTTCTTACTCCGTCAATCCAGCCAAAACATAAAGCCTGATCTACAGATTCAGACCAGGTGATGGAAGGTTTTTTGGTTCCGACTTTATAAAATCCTACCAAAATTTCTTTTTCAGTTGTATGATTTTTTTCGAGCCAGTCTCGGAAGTCTTTTGGGGTTTGGAAGAAAGTTGGTTTCATTTCACGGAATATTATCGTCCTATTGCTTTCAGTCGGTTTACTGCTGCAAGTATAGTTCTTTTCTTCTTTTTGAGAAGCACAACTTCGCTTCTTTTCCAGATTTCGTTTAATTTCTAAATTCTTTTCTTCTTTATTTCAAACTGAATTTCAATATACCACACGAAGATAAAAAAAGTTATCATCATCATAGACGTAATATTTTTAAAATCAGTCACTCTTCCTTTCCGATTTGCTATATTTGTAAAGCATTCGAATACTAAAAAGAGTGAAAATGAATTTAAATATGACAGACAGAAGATATAAGGAAACAATTCATACAGACACCAATAATTACGAATATACCACAGTTATCCACGACGAAAATAAAGTCAGAATTTACACCCTCAAAAACGGATTACAGGTTTTTTTGGCGCAGAATTTTGATGCACCAAGAATTCAGACGTACATTCCGGTGAGAACGGGAAGCAATAACGACCCTTCTGATAATACAGGTTTAGCCCATTATCTTGAGCATATGATGTTCAAAGGAACATCTAAAATCGGAACACAGAACTGGGAGAAAGAAAAAGTTTTGATTGATCAGATTTCAGATTTATACGAAGAGCATAAAGCCGAGCAAAATCCTGAAAAAAAGAAGGAAATTTATAAAAAAATTGATGAAATTTCTCAGGAAGCCAGTCAGTTTGCGATTGCCAACGAGTATGATAAAATAATTTCATCCATCGGAGCCAGCGGTACCAATGCTCATACATGGTACGATGAAACGGTTTATAAAAACAATATCCCGAGTAACGAACTGGAAAAATGGCTGAAAATTGAGAAAGAAAGGTTTTCAGAGATTGTTTTAAGACTTTTTCATACAGAATTAGAATCTGTTTATGAAGAATTCAACCGTGCACAGGATAATGATTCCCGATTGGTAAATGATGAATTGATGGAAGCGCTTTTCCCAAATCACCCAAATGGCCAGCAAACCACTTTAGGAAAGCCGGAACACTTGAAAAACCCTTCAATGAAGGCGATTCATAAATATTTTAACGAATATTATGTTCCCAATAATTATGCAATTGTTCTGGTAGGCGATTTAGATTTTGAAAATACGGTGAAGCTCATTGATCAATATTTTGGCGAAATTCCATACAAAGAACTGCCTGAAAAAGAGGTAATTATTGAGCAGCCCATTACAGAAATTATCGAAAGAACAGTGTACAGTCCTACAACTCCAAGAGTTCAGCTGGCCTGGAGAACAGAGAGTTATGGTTCAAAAGAAGCTATGCTTGCTGATGTAGTTGCCAATATTCTGAGCAACAGAGGGGAAGCCGGATTGCTGGATTTACATATCAATCAGACTCAGAAAATGCTTTGGGCACAGGCTTATTCTTTAGGTTTAAAACAGTACGGTTTTTTCTCAATTGTTGCCGTTCCTAAAGAAAATCAAACTTTACAGGAAGCCCGGGAAATGGTTTTGGAACAAGTTGAACTGGTGAAAAACGGCGATTTTCCGGACTGGATGCTTCCTGCTATCATCAATGATTTTAAACTGCAGCGAATGAAAAGTCTTGAAACTGCAGGAGGTTTGGCCAATAATCTTTATGATACTTACATCAAAGGAAGATCCTGGGAACAGGAGTTGAATGAAATGGATGAATATGCTGAGATTACACGAGAAGAAGTGATCGCTTTTGCCAATAATTTCTTTCAGGATAATTACGTAGTTGTCAACAAAGAAAAAGGAGTCAATAATAAGTTGCTTAGAGTTGATAATCCCGGAATTACTGCGATCAAAATTAACCGTGATGCACAATCTGAATTTTTAAAAGAAATTTTAGATGAAAAAACTAATGATATTCAACCTGAATTTATTGATTATCAAAAAGAAATAACAACCGATGTTATTAAAGATAAAAAAGTAAGTTTCGTTAAAAATAAATATAACGAAATTGCTCAGGTTCATTTTATTTTCCCCTTCGGAAGTGATCATGACCGTGAGCTTGGAGTTTCTACACAGATTTTACAATATCTGGGAACAGAAAAGTTTTCGTCCGAAGATTTGAAGAAAGAATTTTTTAAAATTGGAATCAGCAATGATTTTAAAACTACTTCAGATCAGCTTCAGATTTCGTTAAGCGGACTGGAGGAAAACATCGAAAAAGGGATTGAACTGCTTCAGCACTGGATGAAAAATGTACAGCCGGATCAGGAAATTTACAATCAGTTTGTCGATACGATTCTTGAAAACCGAGAAGCAGGAAAAAAGGATAAAAATCGCATCATGACTGCTTTGACGAATTATACAAAACTCGGAAAAGGCTCAAGATTTTTAGATTTTCTGTCAAAAGATGAGCTTCAGAATACCAAAGTTGAGAGTTTTACGGAACGAATCAAAAGTTTATTCAAATTTCAATATCAGATATTTTTCTACGGAAAAGATTTTGAGAAATTTAAAAATGAGATAGAGAATTATATCGAAACCCAAAGTCGCAGTATTTCTGATCCAAAGATTTATCCTGAACCGGAAACCGTAGGAAATGTATACTTCACCAACTATGATATGGTGCAGATGGAAATGAGTAAAATAGGAAAGGGACAGCATATAAACATTGATAATTTTGGAAAGATCAATGTTTTTAATGAATATTTTGGACGTGGTTTATCATCTATTGTTTTTCAGGAAATTCGTGAGAGTAAAAGTTTGGCTTATTCTGCATATGTTTCGTATTCGCCCAGTGAAGAAATCGGGCATCCGGATTACATCACAACGTACATCGGAACTCAACCGGACAAACTGAAAATAGCAGTCGACACAATGACCGAACTGATGGATGAACTTCCGCAAGTGACTAGTCAGTTTGAAAGTGCAAAAAGTGCTGCTTTGAAGCAAATTGCTTCCACGAGAATTACAAGAACCAATATATTTTTCAATACGTTAAGACTGCAAAAGCTGGGAATCACACACGATTTCAGGAAAGATATCTACAGCCAGATTGAGAGTCTGAAGTTTGAAGATGTAAAGCAGTTTTATCAGACAGCAATAAAACCCATCCAGTTCAACACCGCTATTATCGGTAAAAAAGAAAACCTTAATTTAGAAGCAGTGGAACAAATGGGAAGTTTTAAGGAAGTGAGTCTGGAAGAGATTTTTGGGTATTGATATTACATTTCAGTAATAGGTTTCTAAAATAAAAAATAAGCGGGCGAAAATCGAAGATTTTCGCCCGCTTATTTTAACGATAAATATTTTTTTATTTCACTATTTTCATCTCGTTAATCAGCCATTTAGAATCGGCGAATTTATCAATGATGAAAAGAATGTATTTGGTATCGACCATGATGTTTCTGCTGAAACGCGGATCGTAGTTGATATCACTCATTGTACCTTCCCACTGTCTGTCAAAGTTTAAACCTACCAGATTTCCGTATGCATCCAATGCAGGGCTTCCTGAGTTACCACCTGTTGTGTGGTTGGTTGCAGTAAATCCTACAGGTACATCGCCTGTTTTGTCCTTATAATTTCCGAAATCTTTTTTATCATACAAATCAATCAGTTTTTTTGGTACATCAAATTCATAATCTCCCGGAACATATTTTTCCATCACACCTGCCAAATGCGTTTGGTAATCGTATGTGACTGCATCTTTGGGAGTTGAACCTTTTACCTGTCCGTACGTTACACGAAGTGTAGAATTGGCATCAGGAAAGAATTTTCTGTTTTTATCGGTAGACATCTGCTGCGCCATGTATTTCTTTTGCAAGGCATCAATTTTCACCTGTAAAGAAATAAATTCAGGGTCAGCAGTTTTCATGTATGTATCTTTAATATTCATGAATAGCTGATAAACAGGATCTTTTTTAATTGTTTTAATTAATTTGTCCTGATTAGAAAAAGCTTTGTCAATATCCGAGCTTAATGAAGCACCATTCACCTCAGATCTTCCCGTGATGACAGAATTTTTTGATATTTCTTCAAAATTGGTGATATTTTGAGCTTCATTTTTATATTTTTCGAAACCTGCAGGCAAAAATTGAGGAGCTGTTTTATTGGCGTACAGAGCTAAAAGTTTGGCTGTTACCTTAGCATCCAGTTCTGCGCTGTAATCTTTGTAGAAAGAAGTCAGTCTGTTTTTGAATGCTTTAGTTCCCTTTTCGTCCATTCTTCCGGCTTCTACGGTTGTGATGTAGTTAGAATAGAGATTGGCAAGCATCAAAGTTTCTGCATTTCTCACCACTTCTGAATAATAAGCATTGTTTAGAGCAAAAGGAGCCTGTTGAGTATAAAGTGCGTTGAGTTCGCTTATTGTATTTTTAATTTCAGGATTTTTTGCAGATAAAGTGCTTTCGTAGCTTACTTTTTTCTGTACGGCATTAGATTTTTTCAAACCTTCCACTTCGCCTATCCATTTTTTCCAGTAGTTGGCAACCGAAGCAAATTTTGAAGCATATTTAATACGTGTCGCATCGTCGGTACGCATTTTTTCGTCAAGAGTTTTCAAAGCCACATCACGTACTGCGATTCTTGCAGGATCAATTTCTGTCATGATTTTTTCAACCGCAATGGCAGGAAGATATTCTGTAGTTCTCCCCGGAAAACCATACACAAAAGTGAAATCATTTTCATTTTTATCTTTTATGGAAACCGGCAGATAATGTTTCGGGACGTAAGGGATGTTGTCCTTAGAATATTCTGCAGGTTTGTTGTTTTTGTCGGCGTAAATTCTGAACATCGAGAAATCTCCGGTATGTCTTGGCCAGACCCAGTTATCGGTATCACTTCCGAATTTACCGATGCTTTGAGGCGGTGCTCCTACCAAACGAACGTCTTTGTAGGTTTCAATGACATATGCATAAAATTTATTTCCATAATACATCGATTTTACAGAAATCGACTGATACGGTTCTGTTTTTTGAGAATTTTTATAGATTTCAATATTGGAAGCAATTTTCTTCGAAAGTTCCGGCTCCTGAAGGTTGTCTGTATTTTCGAGAATCTGATTGGTAACTTCTTTAATATCAACGATAAAATCAACTGTTACGCCGGGATTGGGAAGTTCGGTTCCCATATTTTTAGCCCAGAATCCGTTTGACAGAAGATCATTGTCAACCGTAGAGTGTGCCTGAATTTGTCCGTAACCACAGTGGTGATTGGTTAAAAGTAATCCTTTTGGCGAAATAATTTCAGCCGTGCAGCCTCCGTTGAATTGTACTACGGCATCTTTAATACTGGGTTTTTGTGTGTTGAAAATATCTTTGGCGGAGATTTTCATTCCCAAATCTTTCATTTCCTTTTCATTCAATTCAGTGGGAATCCACATTCCGCCGTATTGCTGAGCAATTCCAAAAGAAAAACTGAAGAACGCCGAGGCAATTAAAATATTACGTTTTATCATTACAAAAAATTTTGACTAAAATACGGATTTAATTTTCGTGGGAAAAAGAAAACCCTTCCGAATTTTTATTCTGAAAGGGTCTGAGAATTTAAATCTTCTAGATTCTAAAGTCTAGCTTAATTTTCACAAATACTGTTTCATCACTTGTGTCTCTTAAGTAGCGGCAAAATTAGGAAAATAAATAGTTACAGAAAATGAACCTATGTTAAGAAATCTGTTTCCTGATGCGGCTTAGCGCCTGCGGTGTAATTCCCAGATAAGACGCAATATATTTTAACGGAATTTGCAGTACATAGTCAGGATAGGATTTTAATAAATTCAGGTATCTCTCTTCAGCACTGTACATCAAAAGCGACATCTCTCGTTGTGCTTTTCTCACATACAATCCTTCGGCGGAAATTCTGCCAATATAATTACCAATTTCTGTACTCTTATATAAATCCTGAAGATCTTGATAATGGATTCTGAAAAGCACAGTGTCTTTCAATGTTTCAATGTTGTAGTGACAAGGTCTTCTCGTAATGAAAGAATCATATGCGCTGCAAAACATATTTTTTACGATAAATGAAAATGTAATTTCTTTTGGAGGATCTGTAGGATGCGGTTTGTGTACAAAAAAACGAACTATCCCCTCAGAAATGAAGTATAGGTAATTTTCGGTTTCTCCGCATTTTAAAATCGTTGTTTTCTTCGGAATTTCTAACCGCTCAAATTTGACGGTATGGAGTATCGCCAAATCTTCGGGAATTCCCAAAACTGAAACATAAAAATGTATTAAATCGTCCATAAATTATGGAAGACAAAATTAAGTAATTACGATGTACTTCCAGCTATTTTATAATAAAAATCAATCATAGTTATGGGTATCAGAAGCAATTAAGAGTTTTATTTTTAACAATAGCTTCTTATTTGTTTAAAATTCATAAGAATTTACCTTACCGTCATTTTGCAGCTTTTTGATAAAAAGATCATGATGGATATGTTTTCCTGTAAGAACCCAGCTTATGGTAATATTCTTTGTACTGAATTTTTGTCTCGTAACGATAAATTTCAAGTGATATTCTTTAAATGTATTTTCTAAATAAGCAATGTCTTCCAAATGTTTGACTACGATTTTATATTCACGGACTTTATGATTGCTGTCGATAAAATTCTGCAAATAATTGAGTGAACTCAAAATCAGCAGAACCAAAACCATCCCCGTTAAAGACAGATAAACATATCCTGCACCCACTGCCATTCCAATAGAAGCTGTTGCCCAAATAGTAGTAGCAGTGGTGATTCCTTCAATCTTATTGTCCCCTTTGAAAATGACTCCGGCTCCTAAAAAACCGATTCCTGTAATGATATTTGCGGCTAAACGATCAGGATTGCTCACCCCGATTTTTATTGAAAGTATCGTGAATAGACAAGAACCGAAACATACCAGAATAAATGTTCGCAAACCTGCAGATTTATTTCTGTATTCTCTTTCTGCACCTATGAATAGCCCCAGAATTACCGAAATGAAAATTAATACCAATTCATTTTGAATAGAATGATCTTTTAGAAAATCCATTGTATGATTTGTTTTAATAAAATTACAATAAATCTTGAATATAGGAATAATTAAATTCCTTCTAAAAATGAAAAGACCGTCTTATAAACGGTCTTTTTGTTATTTTGAATTGAGAAAATTAATTTTTAATAAATTTTTGAGTTACAAAATGACTTTTTGTGTATAATCTGATCATGTAATTGCCTTTGGAGAGTTCAGATACGTCAATCGAATCATTATTTACACTTCGAGAGCTTACAATTCTTTCCTGCGGTATCGTAAATTTCAGCCTTTACGATTTTTTCTTTTGACTTAATGAAAAGAGTGTTGCTTACAGGATTCGGGTAAATGCTTATATCGATTTTATCATTACTAACTTCTGATGTTCCTAAGATGTTTTGTACAGTAGTTGTGTAGGTATTCGTCACAATCGGGAAGTTATAATCAAAATAAATGTTTGCGGTATTATTGAAGCTTTGTCCGAGTGTCAAAGTAGATTTTGTTTTGATTTTAAAAGCGACATAACCATCATTAGTGGCATTGGCAAAAGGTAATTGGATGTTTTCAAAAATAAATTCTACGGTATTCGGGTTGGTAATTCTCGTTACAAAATTATGACTTCCGTTCAAGGCTTGTAAAGTACTTAAATCAAATTTTGAAGTATCAATCAGGTCTTTCACTACAATATTTTGTGCGTTTGCAGTTCCGGAATTTTCAAATCTGATTAAATAATGTACATAATCACCAATTTGTGTCGAAGCGATTGTAGCTCCCTCTAAACAGGTTTTGTCGTTAGGATCGAAAGAATTTACAACGGTTTGGTTTAATGTGAACGTATTATCCAACGGAGTTTCGTCTGTAGCACCGTTAATTTGTATAGTGTAATTTAAAACATTTCCGCCCGACAAAGGTGGCGTTTGTGTTGGTGTATTGAGTACAAATGTTAAAGTGATTTCTCTTGTTTCAAATGGAAGAAGATTAGCGAAATTCCAGTTTAAAACTCCCGACGATTGTGATGTTGGAGCAAGTGTAGAACTCTGGTAATTCATCAGATTATCATTGTAATTATAAACCAAAGTTCCTGATTGTGAAGCGGTTCCTTTGTTTTTGTAAATAACTTTATATTTTGCGTTGAAACCGGGTGCAGCAGCGGTAATAGGAATCACAAATACTTCGAGATCATTATGAATTCCATTTGCAGACAAGCAGAAATTTTGTGAAATAGGGCTTGATTGTACAGGAAAGTTGGCTGTAAAATTTGAGGGCGAAATATTAAAATAAGTTGGATTCTCTAAAACTGGTGTGATCGTATGAGAACCTGCTTGAACGGGAATCGAATAATTTCCTGAATTATTGGATAATGAGATTCCTGAAACACTTCCACTGCTAATATTAAATTTTTGAAAAGCCTTATTGAAATCATTGATATCGCAACCATTATTATTAGAATCATATTTTGTGTTTCCTTGTATGGTATAAAAAGTCCCTCCGGGAGTAAATGAGCAATAAGAGTTTACCACTACCGGAAAATATCCTGCATTATATATAGCGGCAGAATTATAAGCATTTATTTGACTGTCATCGCAGCAAATATATTTTAAATAATCTGTGTCATTAAAATTTGTATAGTTAGCTTGCAATGAGCCATTCTTTAAAAATAGATATTCCAAACCGTAATTGCTATTACATCCTAAAGAGGTTAAAAGGGGATTGTGTGTTACATCTAAAGATTGTAATTGATTATGTTGAACACCTAAACTTATCAGATTTTGAAGTGTTGAAACATTAATGGATGTTAAATAATTAGATCCTACATTCAATGTTTTTAGTTGAGGAGAAAACTGTAGATTAATATTTTGTAGATTATTGTACTCGCACGAAAGATTTTCTAAAGCAGGTGTGTTTTGAAGATTGATACTAGTTAGGTCATTGTCATCGCAGTTTACAAACTTTAATAAAGTGTGATTACTTAGATTTAAAGAAATTAAATCATTAGCATTTACCTTAAAATCTTGCAAGTTATTAAGTGTGCTAATATCAACAGTGGCGATATTATTGTTATTGATATATAATTTATTAATATTAATGCTGTTACTTACATTTACAGATTGTAAATTAGAAGAATTAGTACAATAAACAGTAGTTAAGGCAGGTAAATTTTGGAGATTAATGCTCGGAATTACATAAAGATTGACAAGCTGCACTTCTTGCAATAGATTACAACCTTGTAAATTTAAACTGGTAAGCATATCCATATTCTCCAGACGGATTTTTTTTAGAAAAAGTTTGTTACTTAAGTCTATCGAAACAATTGGAGCAAAAAACATTGTAACAATTTCCAAATTTGGTGTATTTTGAAAGTTTATACTAAAAGGATTAAGATTGTCACCAATATCTATATTTTTTAGTGAGTTACTCTGTACATTAAGATTAGTAAAACCATGATAAGATATATGTAAAATTTCTAAATTCGGACAGTTTTGAACGTTAAGTGAGGTTACAGAATTAGAATTTACATTTAAATCAGTTAGGTTTGGAAGGTTTAAATTTATACTGGAGAGTTGATTTCTATTAAAACTTAAAAAACTTAGATTGGCAAAACTCTCTATTCCTAAGTGATTTGTTATATAGTTTGTACTTGGAGGAGATGTTGTAAGATCAAGATATGTCAGATTCATTGCTTCAGTTATCTGAATTTCTCCGTCATAATTAGTATCAACATTTGTCCATTGTCCAGATAGGTTTTTAGCAATTTTATTATTAGTTACATTTGCAGCCAATAGTTTAGCCTTAAAATTTGCATCCGGAATATTCACAATTTGTGCCTGAAATGCAGAAAACAGAAATATTAAAATTAGAAAGTAATTTTTTGTCATATAAATTATTAGTTTTAAATTCTTTACAAGTAGAAAAGCAAAAATATATCATTAAGATAAAACCTTAATGATATATTATGTTAAATTTTAAATATGATTGTTATTTTTGTGTCAAATCAAGAAACTCTTGCTCATCCAAAATCTCAATCGTTCCGATATCCTGTGCTTTCTTCAGTTTACTTCCTGCTTTTTCACCAACCACTAAATAGTTTAAGTTTTTAGAAACTGCAGAAATATTTTTCCCTCCGTGTTTTTCTACCATTTCTTCGGCAGATTCTCTGGTGAAAAGAGATAATTTTCCTGTAAAAAGAAACGTTTTACCATCTAAAGTATCTGATAAAACCTCATTCGTATTTTCTCCTTTTTCCAACTGAACGCCATAAGATTTCAAGCGTTCAAGCATCAGAATATTTTCAGGATTATTAAAGAAATCTACGATGCTCACAGCGATTTTCATCCCGATATCTTCAACCTGACACAATTCTTCTGCGGTTGCTTTTTTCAATTCGTCAATGGTGTTGAAATTTTTCACCAATTTCTTGGCAACGGTTTCCCCAACGTGTTTAATACCGATTCCGAATAAAACTTTCTCAAACGGAATTTCTTTTGATTTTTCGATACCGTCAATAATATTCTGAGCCGATTTTTCTGCCATTCTTTCCAAAGGCAGAATCTGTTCTTTCGTTAAAGCATAAAAATCTGCCGGATTTTCAATGAGTCTTTCTTTGTACAATTGCTCGATGGTTTCGCTTCCCAGATTGTCAATATTCAAAGCTTTTCTGGAAACATAATGAATCATTCTGCCCACAACTTGTGGCGGACAATGCAAATCATTCGGACAAAAATGAATCGCCTGATCTTCCAGTTTTATCAGTTCAGTTCCGCATTCCGGACAGTTTTTAATGTACTCAACTTCTTTGCTGTCGGAATTTCTTTTTTCTGTATTAATGCCGATAATTTTCGGGATAATTTCGCCGCCTTTTTCCACAAAAACAAAATCGTGCTCGTGTAAACCAAGTTTTTTAATAATATCTTCGTTGTGAAGTGATGCTCGTTTTACCACTGTTCCCGCCAATAAAACCGGTTTCAGATTGGCAACAGGCGTAATCGCTCCGGTTCTTCCAACCTGATATGAAACGCTTTGCAATTCGGTTTCTACTTTTTCAGCTTTAAATTTATAAGCCATTGCCCAGCGTGGAGATTTTGCCGTGTAACCGAGCTGTCTTTGCTGTTTTAATGAATTGACTTTCAGTACAATTCCATCAATTTCAAATGGTAGATGATGTCTTTCTATATCCCAAAAGTTGATGAATTCTTTTATTTCCTCTAAATTTTTGCAGAGTTTTGTCTGATCCGAAATTGTAAAACCCCAATCGTGAGCCTTATGAAGCAATTCCCAGTGGCTTTCTGCGGTCGTTTCTTGCGAAACAAATTGATACAAAACTGAAGACAATCTTCGTTTCCTCACTTCACCGCTGTCCTGCATTTTCAAACTTCCGCTTGCTGTATTTCTGGGATTCATAAACGGATCTAAGCCTTCTTCTTCCCGAAGTTTATTGATTTTATCGAAGTTTTTTCTCGTTAAATAAATTTCTCCACGCATAAAAAAACGTTCAGGAAAATCACCTTTCAACGTAATCGGGATATCTGAAATTGTGCGAACGTTGGAAGTAATTTCATCTCCCTGAAAACCGTCACCACGAGTCACTGCCTGAACTAATTTTCCGTTTTCAAATAAAATAGAAATAGAAGCACCGTCATATTTCAATTCTGCAACAAACTCTACCGGCTCATCAATCGTTTTGATAATTCGCTTTTCCCAATCTGCCAAGTCATCAAAATCGTAAGAATTATCCAAAGAATACATTCTGAACTGATGCTGAATGGTCGGGAAAATCTTCGTTACGCCACCGCCAACACGTACGGTAGGAGAATTATCATCGTGAAATTCCGGATGTTTAGCTTCCAGATCCTGAAGTTCTTTTAATAATAAATCAAATTCAAGGTCAGAAATGCTCGGTTCATCCAGCAGATAATAGTTTTCATTATGCTGATTAAGTTCTTTCCGGAGCTGTTCTATCTTTTGCTGACTATTTTCGGGCATTGCTTGGGTTTATTTTCACAAAAATAATAAGTATTGAGGAGAAATGAATGGTTAAATTTAATATTAGGTTCAATAAATGTTAATCAGAATTAAACTGATCTTAAAAATCTCTTTTTAATTTTGCAGATATTCACTTGAGGTGAAAAAAATAATAATGTAGAAGAATATTTTAGAATTTATGAAAAAGTTTATCTTAGGGTTTGCAGTTTTAACACAAGTTTTTATGAATGCACAAACCAAAATTATCGCTCACCGAGGATATTGGAAAACCAATCCGGCAACAACAGAAAATTCTCTGAAAGCACTGGAAAATGCTCAGGATCTGAAAATTTACGGATCTGAATTTGATGTTAGAATGACCAAAGACAGCATTCTGGTGATTAATCATGATGAGCATCATGGAAAAATGGAAATTTCGGAAACTGATTTTAAAGAATTGGAAAAAGTGAAATTATCTAATGGAGAAAAATTACCGACCTTAAAAGACTATCTGAAGCAAGGGAAAAAAGATAAAGCATTGCAGCTTATTGTTGAGATCAAACCTGCTAAAACCAAAGAACTGGAAGATGAATTAGTGGCTAAAACCATTAAAACCATCAAGGAAATGAAACTTGAATCTCAAAGTGAGTTTATTTCTTTCAGTCTTAATATCTGTAAGGAGATTAAAAAAGCAGAACCGAAATTTAAAGTTCAGTATCTCAACGGAGAATTGTCCCCACAACAAATCAAGGCTGAAGGTTTAGACGGAATCGATTATCATTACAGTGTTTTTGAAAAAAATCCCACTTGGATTAATGAAGCCAACAGTTTAGGTTTGATCACCAATTCTTGGACGGTCAATGATATAGAAATTTATAAAAAACTGAAAGAACAAGGAATAGGGTATATCACTACCAATGTTCCGGATGTTTTAAAGAATACCCAATAAACTGCTATCGTCTTTTAATAAAATACCTTACATTTTGTAAGGTATTTTTGTTTCTGATAGTAAACTTATTTAAGATCTTTATAAAATAGCGTTCAAAAGTCATATGTAATACATTAAATTTTATTCATCATTCTAAGTGGATGTTTAATAGTGACTTATGATTTTGGTTAAAGAATAGTTAATATGACGTTCAATATTTGTTTAAAATATGTTAAGGTGATGTTAAAAGCTTAGTCATAATGGCGTTCTAATTTTGCACAAACAAAAATAGGATATGCGTAAAGAGACTCAAAAGCTGTTCATGTTGTCTGTACTAGGATTGATAAGCGTCAATGTTGCAGCTCAACAGCAAGTAAAGAAAGACACTATTCAGAACATTGATGAAGTGGTAGTAACTGCTTTAGGAATTAAACGACAGGACAAATCATTAGGATATGTAGCCGAAAAGGTAGAAGGTGAAGAGTTTACAAAAACACAGAATAACAACTGGGCGCAAGCTTTGGAAGGTAAAGTAGCAGGTTTGAAAATTCAGACTGCAGGAACGGGACCATTAGGATCTGCAAAAATTACTTTGCGTGGTAGTGCATCTATGAATTTAGATAACAATCAGGCTTTAATTGTTGTAGATGGTGTGCCTTTGGGAGGTACAAACACCGGAACAGGAAATGCTGCATATGGAGCAGGAACCGGTGGTGATCTTCCTGTAGATTTTGGTAATAATTTTAACAGCATTAATCCTGATGACATAGAATCTGTAACAGTGCTTAAAGGTGCTACAGCAGGAGCATTGTATGGTTCTAGAGGAATGCATGGTGCCATCATGATCACCACAAAATCAGGGAAATCTAAAAACGGTAAAGTATCAGTTACTTTTAATTCTAACACAAGTTTTGATTCTGTTTTGCATTGGCCGGATTATCAGTACGAGTACGGACAGGGAACTTTACAGAAAAATACCGCAGGACAGTTTTATTATTCTTACCAAGCTTCTCCAGATGGTGTAAATACAGGTTCTACGAGTAGTGCTTTTGGTCCAAAATTTAACGGACAGTCTTATTTTCAATACGATCCGACCGTAGAAGGACAAAGCCTTCAGAGACAAGAGTGGAAGCCTTACAAAAATAATATAAAAGACTTTTGGGAACTAGGAACTACGTATGCCAATAATTTGTCAATTGAAAGTTCTACCGAAAAAACAGCTTTCAGGGCATCATTAAATTACACCAAAAATAACTGGATGATGCCCAATACAGGTTTCGATAGATTTAATGGTGCTTTATCTGTAGATCATCATGCAAGCGATAAGCTTCATATTGTAACCAAGTTTGCATACAACAATACCAAAAGTGATAATCTGCCTGCGACAGGATACAACAATCAGTCGATTTCTTATTTCATGATTTTTCAGAATCCGAACGTAGATTTGCAGTGGTACAGACCGATCTGGAAGAAAGGACAAGATCAGATTGATCAGATACATCCGTTCAGTTCTTTTATTGATAATCCATATTTGATTGCATACGAAATGCTCAATGGTTTAGATAAGAAATTTATTACAGGAAATGTAACTGCCAATTACAAATTTGCTAAAAACTTTGATGTGATGTTGCGTTCCGGGATTGAGCTTACCGATGAACTTAGAACAACAAAAAGACCGTACAGCTCTGCCAATTATCTTCAGGGATATTATAGAGAGCAGCACATTAAAAATTCTGAATTCAATACAGATGTTTTATTCAGTTACAAAAATAATTTTGGAAAGTTTGGTTTTAATGCATCCGCAGGTGGTAACCTTCGATACAATGAGTATAATTTATATGATTACCGTGCTACAGGATTAAAAATTCCTGGTTTGTACGAACTTACCAATGGTATTTCTTTGCTTACAAGAGTACCTCAGCCAAGAGATAAAGAAATGAATAGCTTGTACGGTTTAGCTTCTTTAAATTATGATAATGTTTTGTTTTTGGATCTTACTGCAAGAAATGACTGGAGTAGTGCACTTCCCAAAGCTAACAGATCATATTTTTATCCGTCGGCAGCTACATCAGTTATCCTTTCAGATCTATTTAATTTAAAATCAAACAATTTTAACTTCTGGAAACTGAGAGCTTCATGGTCTATGGTAGGAAGCGATACAGATCCGTATAATTTAATACAGACTTATAATGCCAGTGATTTTAATAATTCTGCTGAGATTGCCTCTGTCTACCTTAATCCCAATCTAAAACCTGAAATGAATACCAACATTGAAGCGGGGATGGATGTCAGTTTTCTTAAAAATAGAGTAACATACGGTGTTACGATATATCAGAGTAATACAGATAACCAGATTATTCCTGTTCCTACATTGATAGAAACCGGATATTCTACCAGAATTATCAACGCCGGTGAAGTGAGAAACAGAGGTATTGAGATGACGCTTGGAGCATATCCTATCAAGACTAAAGATTTCTCATGGAATGTGAATGCCAACTGGTCCATGAACAGAAATAAAATTCTTTCGTTACCGGAAGAATTTGGCGGAGAGCCTTACACGATGTCTTCTGTAGGGGGTGTAGTTTTCTTTAATGCGGTAGTGGGAGGATCTTTAGGAGATATGTACGGAGCAAAATTACAAAGATCACCGGATGGTCAGGTAATTTATGGTTCGGACGGATTAACGGCAAAATCTACAAAAATAGAATACGTAGGAAACGCTTATGCCAAATGGAGAGGGGGTTTACAAAACACATTCAAATATAAAAACTTTTCTTTCTCATTCAGTTTAGATGGTCAATACGGAGGAATGGTGTATTCTCAATCTCATCACAAAATGTCTGAACAGGGTAAGCTTGAAAATACTTTGCCGGGAAGAGACAATCCGAATGGAACTTTCGTAGGTGATGGTGTTGTTCAGAATTCAAATGGTAGTTTTTCTGCCAATACCAAAGCAGTTGCCCTTCACACCTATTATGGAGATTATTACAGAAGAGCCAATATAGAAACCAATAGCTTCGATGCTACTTTTCTAAAATTGAGAGAAGCAACCATTACCTATGATTTTCCACAGGATATGGTGAAATCTCTTAAAATGTCTAATCTGAGTATTTCTTTATACGGAAGAAATCTATTGATGTGGACTAAAAATTTTCCACTTTTCGACCCGGAAGCTGCTACACTTAACGATTCTTCTATCACACCGGGTGTTGAAGTGGGTCAATTGCCAACAGCAAGAACTGTGGGTATACAACTGAATGCTAAATTTTAAAAAAGAAAAAATCATGAAAAATAACATTTCAAAATTCTGCGTAGCTCTTATAGCCACTGCAATGCTTACTTCTTGCGACAGATCTTTCGAAGAAATAAATACAGACACCAGCAAAATCAATACTCCCACAGCGGGAAGTCTTCTGATGCCGATACAATATAACATGGCATCAAATGCTTACACAAGAGCTAATAATTTCACTTTTGATATCATGCAGGTTTCTATCGACTTTCCTAATGAAGGAAACTCACTCAGCAGATATTACATCACAGAAACTACAGGAAATTCTTATTGGAATACTTCTTACAAATGGCTAAAGCAAAACAAAGAGATGTATGACTTTGCAACGCAGCAGGGTGATAAAAACTATCAGGCTATTGCGTTAGTTTTAAATGCATGGATGTTTGCAAATCTTACCGATACTTTTGGTGACATTCCATTCAGTGAAGCTTCACGTGTTGAAGAGGGAATTACCCAACCGAAATTTGATAAACAAAAAGACATCTACATCAAACTTTTGGCAGATTTAAAAACTGCAAATTCTTTATTTGTAACCACACAAACAATTTCAGATGCAGACTTATTCTTTGGTGCAAACACTTCGGCTGCCGGTGTTGTTAAATGGAAAAAGTTTTGTAATTCGCTTTCATTAAGATTATTGGGTAGAATTTTAAAGAAAAACGGTGAAATTGATGTATATGGTAAAATTCAGGAGATTGTCAATAATCCTACAACCTATCCGTTGATGACGAGTAATGCAGATACAGCAGGTTTAGATATTACGGGTGTTGCGCCGCTTTTACCACCGATTGCGAGACCTCAGGATTTCACAACAGGAAGAGCCGCAGCAGAATTTTTTGTGGAAACACTGAAAAGTAATAACGATCCGAGGATGGCTACTTTCTTTTCTCAGGCTAAAGATATAGCCACCAATGCAAATCTTGGTTATAAAGGCGCTCCTGCAGGATATGCTCCGGGAACAGTATTTACTTATCAGCCATCCAATATGAATCAGAATTTGGCAAAAGCACCACTCAAAATTCTTATTTATCCTTATGCAGAGCTTCAATTGACGCTTGCCGAATTTGTTCAGAGAGGAATTATCTCAGGAAGCGCACAGACTTTCTACGAAAACGGAGTAAAGGCTGCTGTAGAACAATGGGGAGGTGTGGTTCCTGCCAACTACTTTACCAATCCAAATGTTGCATATAATGGTTCTTTACAAAGAATTATGCTTCAGAAATATGTTGCTCTTTTCTTTGTAGATCAGCAGCAGTGGTATGAAAAAAGAAGAACAGGTTTTCCTGTACTTCCCAATAACAATGGATTGCTAAATGATGCGAAATTACCTCAAAGACTGATGTATCCCGTTCAAACCAAGATTCTTAACACAAACAATTATCAGGCGGCAGTACAGTCGATCGGTGGTGATAATATCAACGTTATCAACTGGTGGAATCAGTAATTAATTCAATCAATAATCTAAAAGTAAAATGAATATAAAATTTTTAATGCCGTGTTTATTAATTTCGGCAATGGCATTTTCTCAAACTTCCGTTTCAGGGTATGTTTATGAAGACGCCAATAACAATCAGAAGAAAGAAAAAAGCGAAAAAGGAATAGAAAATGTAGCAGTTTCTAATGGAGCGCAGGTTGTTTTAACCGATAAAAACGGAAAATACAGTTTGCCGGTTCAGGAAAACCAGACGATTTTTGTCATCAAGCCTTCAGGATTTAAGTCTGCTTTGAATTCTAATAATCTTCCTCAGTATTTTTATCAGTACAAACCAAAAGGTTCGCCTTCAGATTTTAAATATAAAGGTACAGCCCCGACAGGAACGCTTCCGAAAGAGTTGAATTTTGCCCTGAATAAACAGAATGAAAGCAAAAACTTCGACATTTTAGTTTTTGGAGATCCGCAACCCTACACAGAAAAACAATTGGATTATTTTAAAAGATCTATTGTAAATGAAGTTAAAAACAACAAGAAAAACGCTGTTTTTGGTTTGAGTTTGGGCGATTTGGTTGGTGATGACTTAAGCTTACAGAAACCTTACGCTGATGTGATGAAAGAAATCGGTCTGCCTTGGTATAACGTAATGGGAAATCATGATATGAATTATGATGCTCAGGAAGATCAGTTTTCAGACGAAACTTTCGAATCCAATTTCGGTCCGGCAAATTATTCTTTCAATTACGGGAACGTTCATTTCTTAGTGTTAGACGATATTCTTTATCCAGATCCGAGAGACGGAAGAGGGTATTGGGGCGGATTTCGTGAAGATCAGATTCAGTTCATTCAGAATGATTTAAAATTAGTTGATAAGAATAAACTGGTTGTGGTTTCTTTCCATATTCCGTTGGAGCATAATAATGAAGATAATTTCAGAAATGCAGACCGTCAGAAATTATTTGATGCGCTTTCCCTATTTGAAAATGCTTTATTGCTGTCTGCTCACACGCACATTCAGCAGCAGATTTTCTACGGAAAACCACAAGGCTGGAATAACGCAAAAAATTTGCATGAGTACAACGTAGGAACCACCTGCGGAGACTGGTGGTCAGGAACTTCCGATGATGTAGGATTGCCTACTTCTACAATGAGAGACGGTACAGCGAAAGGATATTCTTTTATCAGTTTTAATGATAACCAATATAAAGTTAAATATAAAACTGCCGGAAAACCGGAAGACTATCAGATTCAGTTGTATGTTCCCAATGTTGTTCCCCATCCGTCAAAAACATCAGCTAAAATCTTGGCCAACTTCTTTATGGGAAGCAAAAAAGACAAAGTAGAATACAGAATCGACAATGGAGAATGGAAAGATATGGAATATACCGAAACCATTGATCCTAACTTTGCGCAATCAGTTTTTAAATGGGACACAACAGAAAAGCTTTTTCCGGGAAGAAGACCTTCAAATCCTGAAAACTCAAAGCATATCTGGATGGGAGGTTTTACCAATAAACTCACTTTAGGAAAGCATAAAGTAGACGTGAGAGCTTCTGATATGTACGGAAATAAATTCTCAGCTTCAGAAGACTTTCAGGTAGAAGAATCAATTTTAATCCCTTAATCTGAATTTTCATTCATAGATTACTTTCAGAAACCAACTTCTAGTAAGTTGGTTTTGTGTTATAGAAGAACCTGATAATTCAATGTTGATAAATCGAAAATATAAACACTTGTTTAAAAAAATGGTTTTGTAATTTTGCATCTGTAAAATTTGATGTAATGAATTTAAAAGGAAAAAATGCCATCATCACAGGTGGTGGTAAAGGTTTAGGAAAAGCGGTTGCTTTGATCCTTGCCAATGAAGGAGTAAACATAGGAATCACAGGAAGAAATGAAGAGAATCTTAAAATGACTGTTGATCAGATTCAAAAATTAGGGGTAAAAGCAGCGTATGCAGTTTTTAGTATTGATAACGAAATTCATGTAAAAGCAGGTATTGAATCTATTGCCGGACAGCTTGGTGGCGTAGATATTCTTATCAACAATGCCGGAATTGGTGACTTCGGAAGCATCGAAGATATGCCGTCAGAAACCTGGGAACAGGTAATAAAGACCAATCTTTTTGGAGTGTATTATGCAGCAAAAGCAGTGTATCCTTTCCTTAAAGAAAAAGGAGAAGGCGATATCATCAATGTAGCATCAACGGCAGGTTTGAAAGGTGGTGCAAATATGTCAGCTTATGCAGCTTCAAAAGCAGCAGTAGTTTCTCTGTCACAATCTATGATGGCAGAATGGAGAAAACAAAACATTCGTGTGGTTACTTTAACGCCGAGTACAATTGCTTCAGATATGAGTATTGAAGGTGGTTTAACAGACGGAAATCCTGATAAAGTGCTTCAGCCGGAAGATTTTGCAGAATGGGTAAGAGATATTCTGAAAATGAACAGACGTGCATTGATTGCAAACGGATCTATTTTCTCAACAAATCCTTAGATTATATTTAGAGTTTAAAAATAGGATGATTAGAGCGGGCTTTAGCCCGCTTTTTATTTAAAATGAAATGGGCTTTAGCTAAAACTTAACAGTCGCAATAAATTCCATTATTCTTAATCGTCAAATCCTTCGATTTTTTAAACTCTAATTTTTAATTTGACTATTTTTGCACCAAATTACTCACATGCAAAATTATTTGGAATTCGATTTTAAAGTACAACCTCTTCAACCCTGGAGCGATATCTTAATGGCAGAGCTTATTGAAATAGGTTTCGACAGTTTTACAGAAGAAATTCACGGTATTTTAGGATATATCCAGAAAGATCTTTTTAAGGAAGAAGATTTGAAAAATTTGCCGCTCTTTCAAAATGAAGAAGTGAAAATTGAATATGCTTTCACCGAAATGCCCAACATCAACTGGAATGAAGAATGGGAAAAGAATTTCGAACCGATTAACATTGATGATAAAGTTTTAATAAGAGCAGAATTTCATGAATCTGTAGAAGGAATGCATGAGATTATCATTCAGCCAAAAATGTCTTTTGGTACAGGTCATCACCCGACAACGCATTTGATGATCCAGCAAATGATGGATATTGATTTTAACGGAAAAAAAGTGTTGGATATGGGTTGCGGAACTTCGGTTTTGGCAATTTTCGCAAAGCAAAATGGCGCCGGAGAAACCAAAGCAATTGATATCGATGAATGGTCTGTAGAAAATTCAAAAGAAAACGCAGTGAGAAACAGTGTTGAATTGGATATCGAACAGGGAACTGCGGATAATTTAGGAAAAGAAAATTATGATGTTATTTTAGCCAACATCAATAGAAATATTCTGATTTCAGACATCCCAACGTACGTTTCTGTTTTAAATGATGGCGGAAAATTATTACTCTCAGGATTGTGTTTCTTTGATGTGGATGATATTATGGAAGTTTGTGAAGAAAATAATTTAGAACTGAAAAAGAAATTGCAGCGTGAAGAATGGGTGAGTTTACTTTTGGAAAAAAAATAAATGTAAAGCTGCTATGAAATCTATTTTTGTTTTTCTTTCGGTGTTTCTGATGCAGTTTTTTTCTGCACAGGAAGAAATTTATCCCAACGGAGTTTTCAGTTTTGAAGAAAATAAAACGCAGAAAATTTTCACTGAGTCTACGAGAGTGAGGCAATTACCGAATGTAAATTCTCAGATTTTAGATTCATTACAAGCCAATCAACAAATTCTTATTCTTAAAAAAGATGAAACGGTTTTACAGTTGGGAGAAAGAGCCGCAAACTGGTATAAAATATCCTATCAAAAAGATAATAAAACTACTGAAGGCTACGTTTGGGGTGGAAATCTTTGTATAGGTTTCAGAAATAAAAATGGATACGATTTTCTTTTCGGAATTTCAAAAACTGTTGATAAGAAAGATAAAAAATTTAAACAGACCTACAAACAAAATGTAGCAAGTATAAAAATGCTTACAGGAAATAAATTAACAGATGAGGTATTCTTTGAAACTGGCTCAGGAGAAAGTCTCAGTTATGGATCTTTCATTATTGAAAGCAGTCATCAACTTAAGAATGTAGATTTTACTTTAAAAGCTTCTGTTTCCGGTGAAGCCTGCGGAATTGCTGGTTACGACCAATATGTCTTGCTTAAAGATAAAAAACTGATTGCTCTTCCGCAGTTGATGAACGTTGGAGATGCGGATGTCTATCATCACAGTGAAGAATTTATTTTCCCAAACGACAAAGGCGGAATTGCAAATGCTATTATCTTTAAAATGGAAGAGATGGAAAAAGATGAAAATGAGAAAGAGAAAATCAAACATCTTTCTAAAACCTATCTTTGGAATGGAAGTTCTTATAAACTGAAGTAATTTAAACATGAAGGCTAGGGTTGTTTCTTTATTTTTTATATTACTTCTTATTTCTCTGACTGGATGTGAAAAAACTATATTAAATTGCGAAAATTCAAGTATTCAAATAGAAAATAGATGGTATGCAGAAAATGGAGGAATTGATTATTTGGAAGTAAAAAGTAAAGATCGAATATTTATTTGTGAAACAATCAATAATTTCTCAGATGGAGAAGACATCATGATAAGTCATAATTATGGATATTTAGAAATATTTTTAAGTGGAAAAAAGACTGATATGATTTTCACCTATTCAAATGGCGTCGTATATAGAGTTGGCGTCGGTAAATATGTGCGAAATGAGAAGCTAACAAGAAAAATCTTAAAATTAATGTATATCTCAAAAAGATGTTGGGTTAAAGATTGTGTAAGTTGAAATAATATTTCTTAATAAATTCTAAAACCACTGTATATTTACGGTGGTTTTCGTTTTTATTAAATTAAAATTATGAATTACTTTGTCTATGCACTTGAGCATGTTTATACAGATAAAACTCACCGTAACAGTAAGTTTTTAGGATATTTTGATGATATTGTAAAGCTGAAAGAAGCAAAAGAAAATGCTTTGAGCCTTCCTGGATTTAGAATCTCCCCTAAAGGATTGATTATTAGGAAATATCACGTGGATAAAATTCATTGGCAAGATGGATTTAGTAATGTTATAGGAGAAATTGGAAGAGATTATTTAAGCGAATTAGATGTTATTACAGGAGAGAGCAGATCAATAAAAGAATTGAATTTACAATGTGTTTTTCAAATAAGTCACACCTACACAATTCATACCTTTTTAGATGATGAAAGAATAATTGGAGTGTTTTTAAATGAAAGTAATGCTAACGAAATTGTAGATGATCTCAAAAATAAGCAAGGATTCAAAGAGCATCAAGACGATTTTATAATAAGTAGATTTACTTTAAATAACCAATTGTGGACCACAGGATTTTAAACGGTATAAATAAATTTGAGTAAGTGTGTAAGAGAAGTACATATAAATAAAAAGAGAAACCAAACATTTGATTTCTCTTTTTTAGTGAGCGCGTCAGGATTCGAACCTGAGACCGTCTGCTTAGAAGGCAGATGCTCTATCCAGCTGAGCTACGCACCCATTTGTAATTTTGAAAAAATTACTAAAACAGTCGGGGCGGCAGGATTCGAACCTGCGACCTCCTGGTCCCAAACCAGGCGCGATGACCGGACTACGCTACGCCCCGATTAAAGGTCATCTAAATACAAGTTTTACCTTGTTTTTTGTGGGTGCAAATATATGGTTTTTTTTGACAATACAAAATTAAAATCAAAGAAATTTAATTTATCATAAAATAACTGATCCTTAAACTTAGAACAAAACGAATGAAAATTGACTGAGATTATCAATAAATAAATCAAAAAAGAGAGTGTCGCACAACACACTCTCTTTTGTTTTTAATCATCAATTTTTAAATTCTCTCTAATTCTTCAGCGCTGATAACGGTTTTAAAACTTCCGTAATTCACAGTAACTTTATTTTTAGAAATTGTTTCTATGGTTCCTACACTCGTACTTCCGGTTATACGAACACGTTGTCCGATTTTCATCCAGACTGCACGGTCGGTTTTGCGTTTTTCCTCAATTTTATCGTTGGTTTCGCTTATTTTATCGATAATGTCTACCTTTTTAAGCTGTTGGGTAATTTTTCTTTTTACTATCTGCAAACGTTTTGTTTCGTCCTTATCAGCTCCGATTTTTCTGAATTTTTCCTGTTCAAGAATTTTTACAAAATCTTTCACCACATCTTTTCTCGATTTTCCTTTAATATAACTCTCGATAAATGATTCAATTTTATTTCCGAATTGCAACTTTCGGTGTTCATCTTCATACAGTTTCTGGAAGTTGAAAAGCTTCTGCTGTAGCTGTTCGTTTAATTTCTGAAGATGATCACGTTTGTCTTCTACAGAACCTTTTCTTTCGGCAAGATCAGTTTTTAGTTTTTCTACTTCAAATTTTTCCTGCTGAAGTTTTACAATGGTTTTATCTAAATTGACGATGTCGTGTTCTACTTTTTTCTTTGCAGAATGAATGATAAATCTCGGAATTTTATTTTTTTCGGCCACCTCAAAAGTGAATGAGCTACCGGCTTGTCCAATTTCCAGTTTATACATCGGTTCCAGGGTTTTCTCATCGAAAAGCATTGCTGCATTTTGTGCATTCGGAAGTTCTTCGATTACGATTTTAATGTTGGTATAGTGAGTCGTGATAATAGCAAAACTCTTCTTATCATAGAAAAACTCAAGAAAACTTTCTGCCAAAGCACCACCCAGTTCCGGGTCAGAACCGGTTCCAAATTCGTCAATTAATAAAAGGGTATCAGGATTAGATTCGCGAATGATTCCGCCCATTTTCTTTAATCTGGATGAGTAAGTTGAAAGATGATTTTCTATCGACTGATTATCCCCAATGTCTGTCATTATTTTTTCAAAGAAAAACATTTCAGATTTGGGATGCACAGGAACTAAAATTCCGCTTTGGATCATCAGCTGAAGCAATCCGACCGTTTTCAAAGTAATGGATTTTCCACCTGCATTGGGCCCGGAAATGCAGATGATTCTGTTGTGTTCCGTTAAGCTTAATGTCTGTGGGAAAATGGTCTTGTTTTCGGCCTTATTTCTCAACCATAATAACGGATGGAAGGCATCTCTTAGCTTTAAAGTTTTGTGACGGTTGATTTTAGGCAAAACACCATTCACCAGTTCACCAAATTTAGCTTTAGCTCTCGTTAAATCCAGATCAAAAATATAAACCTGATACCTCCAGAGTTGGGGTTGAAAAATGGCCAGTTCTGCCGTAAGCTGTCGCAGGATTTTATCAATCTCTTTCTTTTCTTCTTCCTGATCTTCACGAAGCTTAAAATAATGTTTAACAACACTGTCAGGCTGAATAAAAGTAATAGAACCGGTTTTTGAAAGCCCTAAAACTCTTCCCGGAACTCTTTTTTTATATGCAGATTTTACTGCTAAAACTCTTTGGTCTTCAATGATGCTTTCGCGGATGTCATCCAGAAAATCGCTCTGGCTGTAATTAAAGAGTACTCGGTTAAAATTTTCCTGAATGGCTTTTTTCGCCACCTGCATATCCGCTCGCAATGATTTCAGAATTGGGGATGCTTCACTTTTTACTTCACCGAAACGATTGAAAACTTTGTCAACTTTATCAATAATTTCTTTTTTAAATTCCAAAACAGAAGCTTCCTTCATCAAATTCGGAAACGTATCGGGCATGGTCGGGAAAAACTTCTGAAGTTTTCCTATTTGTTCGGTAAGGGTTTTTATTTTGATAAAAGCTGCATTTTCAAGACGGTAATTCTCAATCAGCATCAATTTCAGCTCACTTTCAATATCTTCATATTCATCAAACGGAATCGCATTTGAACTTTCAAAACTCGACAGATATTCTGAAGTTTTTTTCAGCGAAAGTTCTGCTTCATCAATTTTCATCGGACGAAGCTCAAGGATTTTTTCTCTCGTTTTGGGAGAGTAGGCAAAAGGTGCAATTTCCGCAAGCAATGCCGGAAATTCTAATTCGTTTAAATCTGCTTTATTTATATACACAGTGCAAAGATAATTAATTTGAAAATGAGTTAATTTAGAAATTTGAAAATGTATTTTAATTCTGAACCGGTAAATTTCTATTGACTACATTTGAATAATGAAACTGCAAACTGAAAGATTAATTTTAAAGCCCATTGACGAAAGCTATGTTGACGATATTTTAAAGATTCGAAGCAATGAAGTGGTTAACCAATTTGTAAAAAGGATTCCGCCAAAAACAAATTATGATGCGCTTGATTTTATTTTAACCATTAAAAAAAGAACTCAAAATAACGAAACTTTTTATTGGGGGATTTCACGAAAAGAGCAACCTAATCTCATCGGGACCATTTGTCTCTGGAAATTCTCTGAAAATCGGAAAGAAGCAGAAGTCGGTTATGAATTGCTACCCGATTTTCACAGAAAAAGAATCATGTCTGAAGCTTTGACTGCAGTTGTACATTATGGTTTTAATGAATTAAATTTGCAGACGATTGTGGCTATGACTAATAAGTTTAACGAAAATTCTAAAGGACTTCTTTTAAAACATAATTTTGTTTTGGAAGAGGGTAGAACTGATGAGGGTTTTCCGGAGAATTTGGTTTTTAGTTTGAAGAAAAAGAATTGATAAAATTTTATATAAACTTAAATGGCGAAAAATATTGTAGCAATTTTAATAAGTATTCTCATTCTCCTTTTTTCAGTGAAGGATTTTGGGTACATGTTTATTTCTTTGCCAATTTTCGTCTTACTATCATATACCTTATCAAATTTAATTCTGAAATTAAGTTCTAAGAAATTAGATAAAAGAAAAACTAAAAATTTTGAATGGATATTTTTAATACCTCTTTTTATGATTTTGATATTTGACGGGTATTTTGAAAATACGATTGGTGGGTATGAGTTATTTTGTAAATCTGCTTTTGCAAGTCTTATTTTTAGCAGCTCTACAGTATATATATTATCATTTTATTATAATTTTAATAATGACAAAACAAAAAGAAATAATATTCTGAGTCTTAGCATTTTTTTTCTACTTTTAATACCTTCATTAAGTATTTTCATTAATTATAGATTTCCAATTTCTGCCGACAAAAAAGATAGAGTTGAAATAAATAAAAAGTATATTAGTAATGGTTCAAAAGGTGGTAAATCTTATATAATATTTATCAGAACTAAATTTGATAAGAATGAGAGATTAAGGATTGATGAAGAATTTTATGAAAGTATTTCAGACAACCAGCTTATTGAACTTACTTTAGCTGAAGGCATTCTCGGATATGATTATGTTGACGAAATAAAAGCAATCAATAAATATTAGACACTATGACCTGGACCGATATTCTAGCCCCAATAAAAAGCACACCCTACTTTACCAATCTTTGGGAAAAAGTAAAACAGGAGTACGCAACCACAAAAGTTTTCCCGCCAAAAAATCAGATTTTCAGAGCATTGGAAATTACTCCTTTTAATAATGTCGAAGTTGTAATTATTGGGCAAGATCCTTATCATAATGATTTCCAGGCAAATGGTCTGTGTTTTTCGGTTTCCGAACAGGTAACTGCACCGCCTTCACTGAAAAATATTTTTATTGAACTAAAAAGTGATTTAGGAATTGAAAGAACATCAAAAGAATTGGATGATTGGGGAAAACAGGGTGTTTTATTATTAAATGCGACATTAACCGTTCGTGCGCATTCTCCAAATTCGCACAAAGATTTGGGCTGGGAAACCTTTACCAATTATATTATTAAAGAAATTTCAGAGAAGAAAGAAAATGTGGTTTTCGTTTTGTGGGGGGCATTTGCACAGAAAAAAGCCGAACTCATTGATCCGGCTAAGCATTTTATTTTAAAGTCTGCACATCCTTCACCTTTTTCTGTTTATAAAGGTTTTTTCGGAAGCAAGCCTTTTTCAAAAATTAATGAATATTTAACTTCGAAAGGTAAAAAACCTATCGATTGGTAGAATTTTCTCCATCTTTTGAAATTACGATTCCTATTCTGTATTTTCCGGCCAGTGATTTTGCTCCTTCCCCTGCACTCGGAGCAGGATTTACTTCAACCAGAGAAATCGTATATCCATTAAAAACAGTTGATTTGTGGTAATTGCGTCCTGCATTTTCAGTCGTTGCTAATGGCATAGTCATGGGTCTTGTATAAGTTCCCAAAAACTCAATATTTGCAACGGCAGCTCCTTGCCAAACGCAGGTAACTCCTTCCGGACAGCGGCTGTCTTCTGAAATGTTTTTGAAAGTAACGTTCATTTCATATTCTTTCAGGAATTTATTTTCTCCTTCTGTGAAGTAGATGACCTTACCTTCAATATTTTTAATATCAGAATTTTTAACAGTCACTTTTTCGGTGTTTTTTGAATCTTTCTGAGCGTTACAATTGGCTAAAAGTAAAACAGCAAAACCTGAAATGATAATTTTGTACAACATATCTTTAAATAAAATTAATCATATCTAAAACGACAACCATCAGCATTGCAATTCCTACCACCAAACTAAAGCCTGTTCCGTAAATAAATCCTATGAATGCACCTTTGGTAGAGCGAAGCGCCTTGTTCATGTCTTTGCTGTCGTGCAATAGTTCACCTATAAAAACTCCGGCAAACATTCCTACCAAAAACCCAAGCGGAATAGGTGTGAAAATTCCGACAATCGTTCCAATAACAGAGCCTATACTTCCCCAACGTGTTCCGCCATACTTTCGGTTGGTCTTTGCAGGAATTACATAACTTAAAATTACCGATGCTAATGACAGGATCACGAAAGCCCAAATATAGATCATGGAAAGGTCTGCATCTGTTCCGTATTTATAAATCAATAAACCGGCTAAACTTAAAACTAAACCAGGTAATACCGGTAAAAAAGTACCGAGAATCCCGAGAATGAGAAGAATAATACATAAAATTGAGATAAGCGAATGATCCATAGTTAATTTTAAATTTAAAAAAGAAAGTGACTTACAAGAAGTCACTTTCACATCATCAATTTTTAAGCCGAATATTACAAGTTTAAAATTACGTATTGCAGAATGACTCCTGCATTTCCGATATTTCCTGTAGCGTGATTATGGAAAGTTGTATAATAAATATACCCGCTTCCTGAAGCTCCTGAGCAAGGTCCTAATGTTGCTCCCAGTGCAATAAGATAAGGCACCGCAATTTGAGGAACACTAATGGTAATTTGAATGTTGCTCGGAAGGGTTACACAAATGGTTGTGTATTGTAAATTGGGTGCATTACCAATAGGTGTTGTTGGAACGCTGGTGCTGGTAAATTGGTTGGTTCTCAGCATTAACGGATCATTAGTTGCTGCATCTTTCACCAAAACTTCCCAGTAGGCAGCATCATAACTGATGATTTTTTGCCAGGCTCCCAGATCATAATCTATATTTAAACTGTTGAATCCTAAAGCGCTTACCAAGGCAGCATTGTTTACGGTTCCGGCAATCTGCCCTGCAGATCCTATATTTTTTGAGCATAATTTTGTGTCTGGTACAAATCCGCCGGGAAGAGAGCAGTTATTGGTGTTGTCATTTCCGCCTACCAGATAAGAAACATCCCAATCTGATGCATATACGCTGCCTCCATTGGCTACGAAAACTGCCAAATTGGTTTCTATGAGAGGATAAATAGAAGAAAACTGACTGTATTTTCTGGAACCGCAGTTAAGAAAAAGAATATCATACTGCGCTAAAGTGTTGATATTGGCGAGGTCTGCATGGGTAATCTCGGTTGCTGTATATCCAAGATTCTGGATAATGGTTTCGATTTTATCGTAATTCCCTTTTACATAGGCTATTTTGGCAACCTGTGTCAGTTTCGTTTGTGTCAGTTCAAGATTTACAGTTTCATTATTTTTGATATTGGCTGTAACTTCAGTCCGGAAGTTGCTTCCATTTCCGGTCTGGATATAAATGGTGTGATTTCCTTCCGGTGCTTCCAAAATAAAATTACCATCCGAATCTGAGTTGGTGTGATAAATTTTGTACTTCTCATCAAATGTAAAGACTGATGCGCCCCCAATTGGTTTTGAACCATTCTGAGACATCACTCTGCCGGAAACTTTTCCTGTTTTTAAAACATTTTCTGTAACTACCTCTGTGGTCGTGTCCGGATCTGAGCTACACGATACGGAAAACATCAATAAAATAAAGATGAATAAAAGATTGAGTTTTTGCATAAGAATTAGTTTTTATGTTATTATAGGCTAAGTTACTAAATGTTTGTGAAATTATTTGTTTTTAATCTAATTTTTTGAATTATTTTATATAATTTTGAGAGTTGACAAGGGTTTTTATCAATGTTTATGGGGTATTGATCTTAATGAATTTCATAAATTCGCACTAATGAAAGACGAAATAAAAGACACTAAAAGTTTTTTTCAGGAAACGAGTGAACAGCTTTATATTTATATTACGAAAGTTTCTCCTACGGGGCTTGACTGGGTTTTCCATATCATCGTGAAACTGGCTTTGCTGTTGGCAATATTTTTAGTTATTGATTTTATTCTGAAATATGTTATCAGAAATGTTTTTAGTCTTTTTAGAAATGAGCAGAAATATCCAATTATAAAATCTATTTATCAATCCAGAATTACCAATTCTGTAGCACATTTTATTTCGTTAATTATTGTTGCATCGCTTCACGAATCTATCTTTGTGGGAGCATTAGTAAAAACCAATGTTTTATTACACAGATTGGTAAATCTGGGATTGGTTCTCATTCTTGCAGGGATGCTCTACAGATCATTGACGGCTTTCAGAAATTACTTTACCATCAAGCAGGATTATTATAAAGTGATGGCAATCAATGCGATATCGGAGACTGTGAAAATTATGGGTATTTTTATGTTTTCGATTGTAGGTATTTGTGTGATCTTCGGAATTAAAGGCACCACCATCGTTGGAAGTTTAGGTGCAATCACCGCAGTTCTGGTTTTGGTCTTCAGAGATACTATTTTGGGATTTGTTACCGGCATACACGTAGCAACTTCTAAAAGCCTTAAGGTTGGCGACTGGATTGGTATTCCGAAATATAATATTGAAGGAAATATTTTAGATATCAGTTTACTGACTACCAAAATTTCCAATTTTGATAAAACCATATCATCCATTCCAACGTATGATTTACTGACCACCGAGATAAAAAATCTTCAGGTGATGTCAGAATCCAATACCCGAAGAATAAAAAAATCTATTTTTTTTAATATCAATTCTTTTAAATTCCTTCATGATGAAGAAATTGAACGTTTAAAAGAAATTAATCTAATTTCAGGGTATCTGGATGAAAAAATAAATGAAATTGTAAAAGAAAAAGAACAGATAGAGCATAAAAATAAAATTATCAACGGAAGACAACTCACAAATATTGGTGTGTTCAGATATTATGCTCAAAAGTATCTGGAAAATGATCCTGAAATTGATAAAGAAAGCCCGATCATGGTTCGTCAGTTAGAAATCACCACTCAGGGCCTTCCTATGGAAATATATTGTTTTGCAAACGATTCTAAATGGGAAAAATTTGAGCAGATTCAGGCAGATATTTTTGATCATCTTCTTGTAGCTTCTAAAGAATTTGATCTCCAGATTATGCAGATCGGCTTACCGAAATAAATTTTTAAAAATCAGTTAAGAGATTACTATCAACTTGTTAATAAATAAATCTGGAAATCTCCTCTCTAACACTATAACAATGACAAAGCTAAGCGTAAATATCAATAAAATTGCAACCATAAGAAACGCAAGAGGCGGTGAAACCCCAAGTGTGACAGAAGCTGCAGTTAAAATTCAGGAATTTGGTGCTCACGGTATTACCATTCATCCAAGACCTGATGAAAGACACATCACAAGAAAAGACGTTTATGATCTTAAACCTTTGGTAACAACAGAGTTTAATATCGAAGGAAATCCGCACAGAGATTTTATCGATATGGTTTTGCAAGTGAAGCCAGAACAGGTGACTTTGGTCCCCGATGCTGATGATGCCATTACTTCCAATGCAGGTTGGGATACCAAAAAAAACCTTGATTTTTTAAAGGAAATTATTAAAGAATTTAAAAATGCAGGAATCAGAACCTCTGTTTTTCTTGATCCAAATCCTGAGTTGGTAGAATATGCAGCCCAGACAGGAGCCGACAGAATTGAATTGTATACAGAAGCTTATGCAAGAGATTATATTAAAAATAAAGAACAGGCAATACAGCCATATAACGATACAGCAATTGTGGCGAATGAATTCGGTTTGGGCATCAATGCAGGTCACGATTTAAGTTTAGAAAATTTAAAATATTTTGCGGATAATATTCCGAATTTGCTGGAAGTTTCCATTGGTCACGCTTTAGTTTCTGAAGCTTTATACATGGGAATGGAAAACACGGTTCAGGCTTATTTGAAGAGATTGGCAAAATGGTAAATTCATAGACATCGGATGTTAGATTTCAGATATTAGACTGAAAAAAAAGCCATAATTATTATCTAACATCTGATGTCTGAAATCTAATATCTAAGAAAATGGAAATTTTACATTCAAAAATATTCGGCGAAAATCATTCGTCAACACCGCTTTTAGTATTTCACGGTTTATTCGGAATGCTTGATAACTGGGGGAGTTTCGGAAAAGAATTGGGCGAGTTTTTGCCTGTTCATTTAATTGATTTAAGAAATCACGGAAGAAGTTTTCATTCTGAAGAGATGTCTCACGACGATCTGGCAAACGATATTGCCAATTATATGGATCATTATGACATCGAAAAAGCCCATGTTTTAGGACATTCCTTAGGAGGAAAAGCGGTCATGCAGTTTGCATTAAGTTACCCTGAAAAGGTTGAAAAACTGATCGTGGTCGATATTTCTCCGAAAGCTTATCCACCACATCATCAAGGAATCATTAAAGCTCTTGAAACGGTTGATTTTGAAGCAGTAAAATCCAGAAATGAAGTAGAAGCGGTTCTCAGTCAGTATATTCCCGAAAAATCTACCATTCAGTTTTTAGCTAAAAATTTATATTGGGAAGAAATCGGAGAAACAAAAAAACTCAACTGGAGATTTAATTTGAAAACACTTTCAGAAAAATACAATCAGTTTGTTTCAAACGCTATAAAATTTGGTGTTTTTGAAGGCGAAACTTTGTTTATATCTGGTGAAAAATCAAATTATATTTTACCACAAGACAGTTTTGCTATTAAACAACAATTTCCAAAAGCTCAGATTATCGCCGTGAAAAATGCTGCACATTGGGTTCAGGCAGATAATCCTGTAGATTTTGCAATTGTTGTAAAAGAATTTTTAGGGAAATAAGTTTATATTTGTAGATAAAATAAGAAACAAAAATGCCGAACCTTGAATCTATATATAAAATACTTTCTTTGTACGCTTTACCTGTTGAAGAGTTAGATCAGTATTATTATGATTTATTTTCTTCAAGAGGAGATAATCCTATCCGGAAAATTAAAAGAAGACTTTTAGATGATAAGTTAGGTGAGATGCATTGTCTTTTAGCTGGATTTAGAGGCAGTGGAAAAAGTACAGAACTCAACAAGATGCAACAGGAGTTGCAAGATGATTTTTTTGTACTCAATATTTCTATTCATAATGAGTTAGATCCTGTTAATTTTAATTATACAGATTTAATTATTCTCATAATGCAAAGGCTTTTTGATTGTGCTGAAGAAAATAATTTGAATATAAATAAGGCGCTCTTAGCCAACATTAAAAGTTGGACTAATTCTGAAGAGATAGTAAAGATAAAAGAATTTTCTAATGAGTTTGAGGCAGGAGCAGAAGGTGAGGTTGGTTTCTCTATTCCTTTTTTCAGCAAATTTTTTGCAACACTTAAAAATATTACAAAATTTAACTACTCTGCAAAAAAGACCATTAACGAAATTGTAGAACATCAACTTACAGATTTACTAAGACATTGCAATGATTTAATCCGTGATATTTCATTAGAACTAGACAGTAAAGATAAAGGTCTATTAATTATAATAGAAGATACAGATAAATTAAATATAGATATTGCTACAAAGTTATTTCATATTCATAGTTCTGTATTTATGAGTTTAAGAACGAATATGATCTTCACTTATCCGATAGCTTTGAAATGCAGTCAGCTATCGAATATTATCAATGCTACGTTTGATAATAATTGTTATGAACTTCCAATGGTGAAAATTACCAATAAAGATGGCTCTGAAAATCATAATGGAATTAATGCATTGCAAGAATTAATTGCAAAGAGAGGAATTATTCATTGTTTTGAAGAAGAAGTTTTACAAAAATTCATTAAATCAAGCGGAGGTTGTATAAGAGATTTATTTAGGATGATTATTGATGCCGCAGATTTTGCCTTAGATGAGAATCTTCATAAAATAAACGAAGTCCACTATAACAAAGCTTTTATTAAGCTTAAAAGATCTTATAAAGAAACCATCGCAGAGAAGCAGAAACCTGATGGCTCGGTTATAAAATCAGAAGAATATTATCAGGTATTAGATAAACTCAACAAAAGTAGTTTGAAGCAGCTTGAGAATTCCGAAATAGACTTAGATCTTAGACACAATCTTTGCATATTGGGTTACAATGGTGAAGGTTGGTATGATGTGCATCCTGCAGTGAAAGAAATTCTAAAAGAAAGAGAGCATGAAGGAGCAGTCTGAGTTTAATAAAAATATCAGATCGCTAGAACGCTATTTTTTGAATACACAAAAAGGAGCGTTTTTATTTTGTGTAGCCAATGATGAGTTGTTGCAAAAGAATGTAAATAATACCGTTACCAATATATTACAGGCGAAGAAATATGACCTTGTTCCATTTTGCTTTGAGAAAGATTATAATCAGGATCTTTCTATTGCTGATAACATTTATAATACAATCAACGGGAAAAAATGTGGAGGAATTATTATAAATGGTATTGAATACATAGTTATCAATAATATTATTCCTAATTTTTTTGCACTACTTAATTTTGCAAGAGAAGATTTGTTAAAGCAAAATGTTCCCATCATGTTTTGGTTAAATTCTGAGTTAGTATCTAAAATTAGTTTTAATGCACCCGATATTTACAATCAAAGAGTTTCTGTTATTTATTTTGACGAGAAACTAAACCCAGAAACCCAGCAATTTGGAAATGCCTATGTTATGGAAGCCATTGCAGAAGCAAATCCCCACATAAAAGAGCTTTCAAATAGGATAAAACTATTGAACGAACAACTTTTGAAAGCAAAAGAGCAGAGATGGGACAATGTTAAAATAGCAAATGGTATTGTGATAGAATTATTGGCTTTCTATACAGAGATACCTCAATCTGAAAACGCCATAAATAATCTTCTAGAGTTGTATGAACCTGACTTCGATACTTCAAATCCTAAAATTGCCTTTAAATTAGCATACGTTTATAAGTCTATTAATTCTTATCAAAAAGCAGAAGAATTTTATATAAAAACTCTTAACAGCTATAAAAAATTAGCAATAGACAATCCGCAAATATTTTTGTCTGATGTAGCTTCGACACTCAATAATCTAGGTAATTTACAAGCAGGTAAAAATGAGCTTACAAAAGCAGAGCATTCTTATCAGGAAGCATTGGAGATCAAAAAAAAGTTATCAGAAGATAATCCACACAGGTTTTTGCCAGAAGTAGCCGCTACGCTCAATAATCTGGGTAATTTACAAAAAGCTAAAAATGAATTTTCAAAAGCGGAACACTCATATCAGCAAGCACTGGAAATCAGAAAAAAATTATCAGAGAACAATCCGCAAAGGTTTTTACCCGATTTAGCTGTTACGCTTAATAGCCTGGGTAATTTACAAGCAGGTAAAAATGAATTTTCAAAAGCAGAACATTCTTATCAAGAAGCGTTGAGAATCAGAAAGAAGCTGTCGGAAGATAATCCGCAAAGGTTTTTGCCAGAAGTAGCCATTACGCTCAATAACTTGGGTAATTTACAATTAGATAAAAGTGAGTTTGCAAAAGCAGAAAACTTATATCAGGAAGCATTGGAGATAACAAAAAAGCTGTCAGAAGATAATCCGCAGAGGTTTTTGTCCAGCGTAGCCACTACTCTCAATAATCTGGGTAATTTACAAGTAGCTCAAAATGAATTTTCAAAAGCAGAACATTCTTTTCAAGAAGCGTTGAGAATCAGGAAGAAGCTGTCGGAAGATAATCCGCAAAGGTTTTTGCCAGAAGTAGCCAATACTCTCAATAATCTGGGTAATTTACAAGTAGCTCAAAATGAATTTTCAAAAGCGGAACATTCTTATCAGAAAGCATTTGAGATCAGAAAAAATTTCTTAAAGGATAATCTGCAAAGGTTTTTACCTGATGTTGTAGAAACACTTATTAATATAATGTTTCTACATATAGAAACAGAAAATAAAGAAATAGAAAACGACATAAAAGAAGCAACCCAAATGATCGAATTATTAAAAGATCATCCCAAATATTCTTCTTATCTTGAGAATATTAATTTTATTAAAAATGAAATAAAAAAACAATAAGCATTCATGGTTTTTGTAACAGGAGCAACAGGAATTTTAGGCAGAATCATCGTTTTGGAACTTTTGAAAAAAGGGAGAAGCGTGCGTGCTGCAAAAAGACCTGCAAGTAATACGGATGAAGTAAAACATTCTTATCAGTATTACACCAAAAAACCTGAAGAATTTTTTAATCAAATTGAATGGGTAGATGTTGATTTTGACGATATTCATTCGTTACAAGATGCTTTGAACGGCGTTACAGAAGTCTATCACTGTGCTGCAAGAGTAAGTTTTCATCCGAAAGATGAAAAAGAAATGAATCATACCAATATAAAAGGTACAGAAAATCTTTTGTTTGCCTGTGAAAATTCAAGTGTTCAGAAATTTCTTCATGTAAGTTCCATTGCGGTTCTGGATAATGCTAATGAAAAGGGTCTGCTTGATGAAGAATCAGATTTTAATCCAAAAATAGAACATTCTGCCTATGCAATTTCAAAACATCTTTCAGAAATGGAAGTCTGGAGAGCTTCAGCCGAAGGTTTGAATACCATCATCATCAATCCCGGAATGATCGTGGGAACCGGAAACTGGAAACAGAGCAGTGGAGAATTATTTTCTACTTTTGAAAAAAACAGTTTTACATTTTCCGGAGGTGCAGCTTATATTGATGTGCGTGATGTGGCAAAAATTGCAATCGATCTTATGGAAAAAGATCAATTCGGGGAACGTTTTATTTTAATTTCGGAAAGTAAAAAATATGCAGAAATCGGAAATCAGATCAGAAGAAAATTAAATCTGAAAAATGCCAGAATTCTGTCAAATACAGAATTGCATATCGGTAGATGGCTGAATGTTTTTTTCGGATGGATGATTCCTCAACTGAAGATGGCCACAAAAACCAATATAGAAGCAGTAACTACTTTGAGTACAATTTCAAATGAGAAAGTGAAAACAACTTTAAACTATCATTTTATTCCTGTAAAGGATAGTATAGATTTCCATCTCAATAATTATATTAATGACAAAAAGCTGAATAAATTATAATGAATCTTGCAGAGGCAATTATCAGTAAAAATGCAGAAAAACATCCTTACAAATCAGCTGTTGGTTTTAAAAAGAAAGAAGGATGGAAAGAATTGAGTTGGAAAAAATTCAGCGAAATTATTTATAAAACTGCAAACGCATTAAAAAATAACGGAGTAGAAGAAAATGACAAAGTCGCCATCTATGCAGACAACTCTGCAGAATGGTTGATCTTTGATTTGGCTGCAATGTCAATCGGAGCCATTACGGTTCCCATTTATTCCACCAACAATGCAGAACAGGCAGGATATATTATTAATGATTCTCGGGCAAAAGTTATTTTGGTGGGAAACCAGGCTCAATATGATGCATCTTTTGAAATTGTAAACAGAGAAAACAGCCTTCAGACCATCATCGTTTCTAAAAAAGCAGTTTGGGTAAAAAAAGAGCACACTTTTTACCTTGAAGATTTTATTGCTAAATCTTCACCAAAACTAGAGATCGTTAAAAAAGAACTCGATGACCTTGCAACTATTATCTATACATCAGGAACTACCGGAACACCAAAAGGTGTACTGCTCACCCACGGAAATTTTATTAAATCTTTTGATGCTCATTTTGAGTTTTTTAAATTTAAAAATTTCGAAGAAGAACTTTCACTAGCCTTCTTACCGCTTACTCATGTTTTTGAAAGATGTTGGAGCTTATTGTGTCTTTATGGTGGTGCAAGAGTGTATTTTCTGGAAGATCCGAAAGATATTGCTGGAGCATTAGCGGAAGTAAAACCAACCATGATGTGCGCCGTACCGAGATTTTTTCAGAAAGTGTACGCAGGAGTTTTGGAAAAAGCAGCGGAAAGTTCATCATTCAAGAAAAAAATATTCGACTGGGCAGTAAAAGTAGGGAAACAAACTGCAGAACTAAGAAGAAAAGAACAATCAATTCCTATTGGATTAACTGTGAAAAGTTCTCTTGCAAATGCTTTGGTTTTCAATAAAGTGAAGCAGAAAATGGGCGGCAGACTTTGGTTTATGCCATGCGGCGGAGCTTCGATTTCGCCAGATGTAACGCAATTATTTGAGGCGATGGGATTGCATGTAACGGTTGGCTATGGTCTTACCGAAACTACAGCAACGCTCACGGCTTTTCCGCTTACCAGATTTGAGCATGGAAGTTGTGGAAAACCTTTACCCGGTGTAGAAATCCGTATCGGAGAAAACGATGAAATTCAGGCAAAAGGAAACGGTATTATGAAAGGATACTACCAAAAACCTGAAGAAACAGCGAAAGTTTTTACAGAGGATGGTTGGTTTAGAACCGGTGACGCAGGCAAGTTTGATGAAAACGGAAATTTGTTTATTACCGATCGTATTAAAGACTTAATGAAAACTTCCAACGGAAAATACATTGCACCACAACAGATTGAAAATATTCTCACGAACAATAATTTTATCAGTCAAATTGTTCTGATTGCAGAAGGCAGACAGTTTGTTTCAGCATTGATTGTCCCGAATTTTGAATTTCTGTCAGACTATGCAAAAAAGAGCAACATCTCGTTTGCCAATCATGAAGAATTGGTACAGAAAAAGGAAATCATTGATATTTATAAAGATAAATTGAAAGAATTACAGCACGAGCTTTCAGATTTTGAAAAAGTGAAAAAATTCACTTTAATGCCATCAGAATTTGAAATCAGCAGCGGAGAAATTACTCCGACCTTAAAGGTGAAAAGAACTGTGGTTCTGAAAAAATATGCTGAATTAATTGAGAAAATGTATTAGATAAACTTTTTTTAACCAAAGATGATCAACTTAAAGTTTGTGATTTCATAGGAATCTCAACAGTGCTTTTGGGTTAGGAATTAAAATTTAGTATTTTAAAAATTGAACTATGACAACACAGGATTTTTTAGGAAAACAAGAATATACGATTAATTCAAAAACAGTTTCAGAAAGCTGTCCTTCAAATATTGCCTTAATCAAATATTGGGGGAAATATGACAATCAGATTCCTGCAAATCCGAGCATCAGTTATACTTTAAATCATTGCAAAACCAATACAACCATTGAGTTCTTAGCAAATGAACCATTCTCCGTGCAGACTTTTCTGTCAGGAAATGAAGAACTAAAATTTGCCGAGAAAATCGAGAAATATTTTAAAAATATTGAGCAGTATCTTCCCTGGATTTTAAAAGGAAAATACATCATTAATACTGAAAATACATTTCCTCACAGCTCAGGAATTGCGAGTTCGGCTTCAGGTTTCGGGGCGATTGCAAAATGTCTGATGAAATTAGACGAAGATTTTTCAGGAAAAAATTCTGAAGAAGAATCTCTTCAAAAAGCCTCTTTTTTAGCGAGATTAGGAAGTGGAAGTGCCTGTAGAAGTTTATACAACGGATTGGTTGTTTGGGGCGAATCTGATGAGGTTAAAGACAGCTCAGATCTATTTGCAGTACAATATCCAAACGCTGAAATTCATGATGTTTTCAAAGATTTTAATGATTGGGTTTTATTGATTCATGAAGGACAAAAAAGCGTATCATCTACAGTTGGGCACGGTTTGATGAATACCAATCCTTATGCGGAAAGAAGATTTCAGGAAGCAAGAGAAAATTTTGTTCCCATGAAAGAAATTCTGAAGACTGGGGATTTGAAAAGTTTCATCAAACTAGTCGAACACGAAGCTCTTACACTTCACGCAATGATGATGATGAGCGACCCCGCATTTATCCTGATGCAAACAGGAACTTTGGAAGTGATCAATAAAATCTGGAATTTCAGAAAAGAAACAGAATTGCCGTTGTTTTTTACTTTAGATGCAGGAGCGAATGTTCATCTTTTATTTCCAAATGATGGTTCGGAAGAAAAAATAAAAACTTTTATTGAAGAAGAATTACTCCAGCACACTCAAAAGAATGGAGTGGTGAAGGATGTGATGAAATTCTAATATCGATATGAGCGGACTTTAGTCCGCCTTTTTTTAATGTTTTGAAAAATATTGCTTTAATCAAACGTATCAAACCACCCCGTCAAAAATTCTAATCGAATTTTCGCAACCCCTCCAAAGGAGGGGAATTAAAAAAAAGTAAAACAAATTAATCTTCAGTCACTACTGCATCTCGCTCCCCGTTTTCTTCTTTACCTTCCTTTATGATTTCTTCAGCTTCAGCAATTTCCTCAGAATCTGCCTGTTCTACGCGTTCTTCCTGATCATCATTGTGATGATCAATAAAAAATTCACAATAAACAGGAAGGTGATCTGAACCGAAATTTTCTAATGTTTTTAAATCTTTAATGAAGATATCTTCACTGTGAAACATCAGGTCAATCGGGAATCTTAATAGCCTTGATTTTGCATGAAAAGTCGATACAAAAGCATGCCCAACTCTTGGATCAATCAAATGGCTCGTTTTTCTGAATAAAATTGATGATTTAGACCAGGCAACATTATTAAAATCTCCCACAACGATTACAGGTTTGGTGAAATCTTTCACTCTTTTTGCAACGCTCAGCAAGTCACCGTCTCTTTCTTTTGACGTTTCTTCTTCAGTGGGACTTGGCGGCGGCGGATGCACTCCGAAAAAAACAAATTGATAGCCATCTTCGGTTTTTAAATGTGCCTCAATGCTCGGAATGTCATCGGCAACAAAATAGTGTGTTATCGAATCTTCAATTTTCAATTTGGAGTAAAAGTGCATTCCGTAGGTGTTTTCTAATGTCACTTTATGATGATACGGATACTCTGTTTCCAATACCTGCAATGCTTTTTCCCAATCGGCATTGCTTTCCATCGTTAGAAATACATCGGGTTGCTGTCTCTTGACCAGATCGATAAATTTTTGATAATCTTTATTGAACTGATATACATTTGCAGAAATAAAATGATGTTTTTTGGATGAATTTTTTGTCTGTTGATGTTTTTTTACTTTGTAAAGGGGAGTATATCTGATCAGGGTAATTCCGTGATAGATAAACATGGCGAGTAAAACCCCTTGCAGATACCAGAAATATTCAGACTTTTCAACAAAAAATCCCAGAGCGAAAGTAATTATAGTAAAATAAGTTATCTGAATCTTTCCAAAATCAGGAAAACGAAAAATCCAGTGTGAATTTGGAAATTTTGGAAGTATCGTTAAAACAAAAAGTAGACCTACTAAAACAAGGTACGTTTCCCACATATTTATAAAATGAATGTTTAAAAATAAGTTATTTTTCATTGATTTCAAATCTTTCGGGTTTTAAACTCTGTTAATAATTATAGTTTAATAATTATTCATTAATTTTAGTTTTTAAAACTGTAGATCATGAGTAAGTTTTTAGTTTTGACTGTATTTTTAACTTCATTTTCATTCGCACAAAAAACCGATACCGATTTGGCAAAAGAGACGGTTGAGAAATTATTTTTGGGAATGAAAAATGCAGATTCTGCAGTCATAAAATCTGTGTTTACGGAAGATGCGATTTTACAAAGCATAAAAAAAGACGGAACGGTAAAAACTGAAAACATAAAAGAATTTATTACATCCATTTCCAGGCTGTCAAAAAATGATGCAGATGAAAAGATTACTGTTGATGCCGTGCATATTGATGGTAATTTAGCAAGTATTTTTACACCGTATGAATTTTATTATAAAGGGAAGTTTTCTCACTGCGGAGCTAACAGTTTTCAGCTGGTTAAACAAAATGGGGAATGGAAGATTCAATATTTAATTGATACAAGAAGAAATAACTGCAATAAATAATTTTTAAAATGAAAATTCACCATATTGCTATTATCTGTTCAGATTATACAATTTCAAAAAAGTTTTACACAGAGGTTTTAGGCTTGAATATCATTCGTGAAGTGTACAGAGAAGAAAGACAGTCTTATAAACTAGATTTAGCCATTGGAGAAAATTATGTAATCGAATTATTTTCTTTCCCAAATCCTCCGGCAAGACCATCGAGACCGGAATCCTGTGGTTTAAGACATTTGGCTTTCTCAGTAAAAAATGTGAATGACAAGCGTGAAGAATTAATTCAGAAAGGTTTAAACTGTGAAGAAATCCGTATTGATGAATTTACAGGAAAAGAATTTTTCTTTACTCAGGATCCAGATCAGTTGCCTTTAGAATTTTATGAAAATTAAATTTAAAAAAAGATTTTTTTTAGATCAATTTTCAATTATTATTAATGAGCATAACCGGTAATGAAACTGATCACCATAATCACCAAAACAATCGATGAAATAATAACATACGTGTAATCTTTTTCTTTCAGATAACCGATTAAAGCAAAAATAATTCTCATCAAAGGTGTGAAAATAAGCATCAGAATTCCCAGTTGAATGATGGCCATTCCTTCACCTTTGCAAAGCGTGTCCCAAAAATGGCTCCATACTTTTTCAGAAGAAGTTCCCATATCGAGAAGTTTGTATTTTCTGGGCATTTTAAAGCCTTCCAGAAAAAGTTTTATAAAACCAATCAGCGATGTGATAACCGATAAGATAACGCCCAATCGAAGCAGGTTTCCAACAGAGCGGTTAAGATCAATATCTGTAAAATTCTTTCTCATGAGAAATTATTTCTAATGCCGTTATACATCATATAAACCGAAAGAATCGTAATTACAATAGCGAAAAATGTCTTTAGCTTTTTTGTTTTTGAAACCATTAAAGTTTTTGATCCGATGAAACTTCCAACGACAACACCTACCAAAACCGGAGCTACAATGACAGGAATAATTTCGCCTCGCTGGAAATAAATTAACGAACTCGCAACCGCAGTTACGCCAATCATAAAGTTGCTTGTTGTAGTAGAAACCTTGAAGGGGAGTCTCATCATATTATCCATTGCCAGAACTTTCAGCGCACCTGAACCGATTCCTAAAAGTCCGGACATTGCCCCGGCAAACATCATCATAAAAAATCCGGGAACGGTATTTCTGGCGGCATACGTTTTCATAATACCTTTATCGGGGAATGTTCCGTAAAGTTTTAATTTTTCTTCTAAACTACCTTTAATTAACGGTTCCTGATGATCTGGTTTTCCTTTAAGATTTAAAATAACGGTCAGAAGAAGAATACTGGCAAAAATAATCCCGATGGTATTTGGATTCAGCATTCCGGAAACTAAAGCTCCGGCAATCGCACCGGCTGTGGTAGCGATCTCCAAAAACATACCTATTCTCATATTGGTGAATCCTTCTTTTACAAAAGCAACTGCTGCACCCGATGAAGTTCCGATCACAGAAATAAGTGATGCACCAATCGCATAATGCATAGGAACTCCGAAACCAAGCGTCAATAAAGGGATAATGATAACTCCTCCTCCCAGACCTGTGAGTGATCCTAAAAGACCAGCAGAGATCGCACCGAGAAAGAGAATAATGATTTCTGACATGTCACAAATATAAAACTATTGCCGTTTTTAGCCAAACTTTAATGAAAGATTATTTTTTGCCGTATTTTTGCAAAAAATAAATATCATAATGAGATTATTTTACATAATTCTTGGGGCAACACCGAAAGGCAGAAACATAGAACAGCATGATGTTTTCTTCGGCATTGCTGACAAGCTTCATAATCTTGTTCCGGATATAAAAGATTTTTGGAAGGAAGCAGAAGGTAAAATACATTTAGATGCGTATCAGGAAGTGAAATTCATCGATGGATACGAAGTGAAAATTGTTGAAAAAACAACATTGAAGCAGGAAAATCAATTGTTTTTTATCAATCTTGGAGGTTACAAAAGAGGCTTTTTTACAGAGTTTCACGAGCAACATCTGATGGTGGGAACCTCCATGAGTGAAGTGGTGAAAAGAGTGAAGAAAACTGAATTCTACAGAACAATGGGCTTTGAAAACGCAGTAAGTCATATTGATGATAAACATGGAGTAGATATTGATGATATTTTTGCAGTCAATGATATTCTTCCGGAATATATGAAAGAAAAATATTCGATTATTCTGGAACAATCAAAAGAAGAAAACCAGGAAAATATTTCAGAAGTGGGATATTTTAAGATTGATAAAATTTAATAAAAACTTAAAGAAAAATGAAAATAGGAATTTTAGGCGGCGGACAGCTCGGGAGAATGTTGATTCAGGAAGCATTAAAATATGATGATGAATTTTATACTTTAGATCCGGCTTCAGATGCACCTTGTCACAATATTTCGCATTTTACACAAGGAAATTTCAACGATTACGATACTGTTTTAGATTTTGGTAAAGATAAAGATGTTGTTACGATAGAAATCGAGCACGTAAATGCCGATGCTTTGGCAGAACTGGAAAAGCAAGGCATAAAAGTGGTTCCGAATGCTGCGATTATTAAAACGATTCAGCAGAAAATTCTTCAGAAGCAATTTTATAAAGCTCATGATATTCCAAGTCCGGATTTTGAAATTATGGACGGAAGTTCAGATGAAATAAAAATTCAGTTTCCGTTTGTACAAAAACTAAATACCGGCGGTTACGATGGCAAAGGGGTGCAGATCATCCGTTCATCTGAAGATTTGAGAAATCTATGGACTGAAGATTCTGTTTTAGAAAATCTGGTTGATATTGATAAAGAGCTTTCTGTGATTGTTGCGATCAACGAAAATGGCGAAACCAAAACTTTCCCGGTAACAGAAATGGTTGCTGATCCGAAATTAAATTTACTCGATTTCAATATTTGTCCGGTTTTTTTAAGTGAAGATATTGAAAATCAAATCGATTCGATTACAGAGAAATTTCTGAATGCGGTCAATTCTCCGGGATTGTTTGCGATTGAATTATTTTTAGACAAAGAAGGCAAAGTTTGGGTCAACGAAACGGCTCCGAGACTTCACAATTCGGGACATCAAAGTCAGGAAGGAAACGCCAACTCGCAGTTCGAACAAATGTATCGTGTGGTGAAAAACTTACCTTTAGCCGATACCGATGCAATTATTTTTAGCGGAATGCTGAATTTAGTTGGAGCAGAAGGATTTTCAGGAAAAGTAATTTACGAAGGAATGGAAGAGGTTTTAAAGCTTCCCGAAACGTACATTCACCTTTACGGAAAAAGTGAAACTAAACCCGGTAGAAAAATGGGACACATTAATGTCTTGGCAGATTCCAGAGAAGAATTGATGGAAAAACTGGTGAAAGTGAAATCGATGGTGAGAGTGATTGCTTAGAAATAGTAAAGACTGCTGAAAAGCAGTCTTTTTTTATAATTTATTTTTCTAGTTCTTTATTAAATCCCATTTTTATGTACTCAATTTCTCTTTGATTAGGCTTCCTTTTTTTTAGCTCACCCCAGATATTTATTGCATCTTCTGATGTACTTACACCCAATTCATAGTTTTCCCGTCCCCATTTATATAATGCAATACCACTATTTGTACTGAAAACACCTGGCTTTATTTGTATTCCGTCCATTTCATGACCTTTTATTGAACTGAAAAAATCTAATTTTCCACCCTCTCTACTTTCTTCAATAATCAATTTTTTCAAAAGACCTTTATCAACTATCTTTAGTGTACTTGGATTTCCGGCATAAAGTTTTTTTTCGGTTATAAAGTTTTTAATAGTTGTTGCAATTTCGCCATTGCTTATTACCTTGAATTTTTTATTGTTGAAAAATAAAAAATTACCATCCAATTTTGAATTTTTATCATAATTCTCTTTAATGATTTCTTTTGCACGGTTTTCTGTAATATCACCTTTAAGATCACAAGGAAATGTTTCACTTGATCCGGTTGAAGGATTTATTACAAAGAATACTTTTTCAGGTTTGTCAACAATCATAATCATATTGATCGGAGAATTATCTTTTATTACTAAAAAGAAATCTGAAGGAAGTTTTGTGGCAAAAGTTTCAATTTCATCTAAAGTTGCATTTTCATTGACAAATACTGAAGAGTTTTTATTGTTAATGTTGTTAGCTATCGTATAATAATTTGTATTTAATTGATAGTCTTTGGTTTTTTCTTCCGAAACTGTAATTGAATTAAAAACTGGATTTCCATTTTTATCAGTTTGACAAAATATATCAATTGAAAGTAGCAAGATTAAGATGGTTAATAGTTTATTCATTTTTTATTTGATTGATTACTGACCGCTAAAATCTGAATATTTATTTAAATTTTCAGCTTTTCATCAATAAATTTTACTTAAAAATTTTTTTAATCACATTTCCAATCTCCACAAAGTCATCATGATTTCCTACAGAACGCTTTTCAGTATGATCGTGTTTGTATTCTGAATAAGGAAAAATGAGAAGATAATTATTATCATGAAGTTTGCTGTTCAAGAGTTCAGGAATCATTCGCATCCTAGGAATATAAGACTGCATTCCTCTTTTTGCCATAAAAATAATCAAACCTTCATCTTCTTTTATTTTTGCAGCAGTTTCTTCGGCATCTTTCCAAGTGCTCATGATGATAAACTCAGCTTCAATGTTGGCTTTTTTGATGATTTTCTGTAAAATGTTGAGAATGTTTTCGGGAGCGTAAAAAATAATCGTGGCACCGGAATTTCTGGCTACATTCCAGACTCTAACCAAAGCGTGAAAAAATCCGGCTTCCTTATGAGCATTTTCAGGAATCATTACAGCATATTTCTTAATCGTAGAAAGTGGCTGTGCAGCATGGTAGACAAAAATGTTCACATCGTCATTCTGCAAATATCCGTTGTACAGATTATGTGCAAATGATGCTGAAAAACCTTTCTGATCTTCCAAACCAATAATCAAATCTGTGATATTCTGTTCTTTAATAACGTTGTTGACTCCGTTGATCACATCGTTGTCGTATCTTTTGAGTGCCTGCAATTTTACATCTGCCGAAGCTGCAATATCGGTTGCCTGATGAAGGAGTTTTTCAGCATTTTTTACAGAAGATTCATTTTTATCTTGATTAATAACATTTAACGCAAAAAAATCTTCTGTGTTGGAATGCGCTTTAATTAAAATTCCAAGATTGACCATTCGTTCAACTGTCTTTTCATAATTTAAAGCCAAAAGAATATTTTCTTCATCATGATTATTACCTGTTACGGTATCTTCATTTTCACGTGCAGCAATTTTCTGACCACTTGCCATGGAAATAAATGATGAAATTGTACATGAAATTAAAATCAGCAAAATACTTCCGTTCAGAACATGCTCATTGAGTAATCTGATGGGTTCCCCGGTTTCGCTTTCAGAGATGATAATGTTGTAACCCACCATTACGGTTGCTAAAGTTGCTGCAGCTGATGCAGAACTTAATCCGAATACCAGAATACCTTCGTCTTTTGTAAACCGAAAGGTTTTTTGACTGATTATGGCAGAAATGTATTTACCGCCAATAGATGCTACAAGCATGATGCCTGCGACTTTTAAGGTTTCGAAGCTGTTGAAAAAAACTTTAAAATCAATCAACATTCCTACGCTGATCAGGAAAAACGGGATGAAAATTGCGTTTCCTACAAATTCTACACGATTCATTAACGATGAGGTGTGCGGAATCAGTCTGTTTAAAGCTAAACCCGCAAAGAAAGCTCCGATAATGGCTTCTACACCTGCCAATTCAGCTAAAAGTGCTGCGAGATAAATCATTACCAGTACAAAAATATACTGGGAAATTTTATCATCTACCTTCTTGAAAAACCATCTTCCGATCAAAGGGAAAACCATCAGTACAATTAACCCGAAAATCAAAAATGAGCCGGTAAGTTTTAACCAAAATGCTGTACCAACATCGCCTTGTACCATACCTACAACTACTGCCAAGACCAATAATGTAGCAACGTCAGTAATCATTGTTCCGCCAACGGTGATATTGACAGCGCGGTTTTTTGCAATTCCGAGTTTGCTGATAAGCGGGTAAGTGATGAGTGTCTGGGATGAAAATAAACTGGCAAAAAGTACAGATGTCATTACTGAAAAATCCAACAGATAGTAAGAGCCGATATATCCTAAAATAAAAGGAAAAACAAAAGCGTAACCTCCATATCCTAAGCTTTTCCACTTATTTTTTTTAAAATCTCCCATGTCAATTTCCAGACCTGCAAGAAACATGATATAGAGCAGTCCGGTTGTACCTGTAACCACAATGCTGCTGTCTCTTGCCAACACATTAAACCCGTTCGGACCTATAATAGCTCCTGCAATGATGAGCCCGAGAAGATGTGGAACTTTAATTTTGTTTAATAAAAGAGGTGCTGCAAGAATAATAATCAGAACCAACAAAAATTTCAGTACAGGATCTTCGAAGGGTAGAGTGAGGCTGTGAATGCTTAAGATCATAAGTATTTATTTTGAAGGTCTTGTCAATTCTACAGAAAATTTGGCGGTACATTTATTATCTACCGTGATGCTTCTGGTTCCTTTCATTATATTTGGTGAAATTTCGTTCAGGATAACGCTCATTTCTACATTTTTACTTGCTGTAGAATCAGTTTTATAATGCAGTCTTACTTCGTTATTTTCGTAATAACCGGAATATAATCGTACCAGCTTATTGTTATTCACAATCTTAGCAACCATTTGAATAGAATCACTGTCAAATTCCCAACTGTCAATTCTTTGGTCGCCAATTACATAATCGTTACAGGATGATTCTGTACAGATTACTTTACCCGTCCAATTGCCAAAAACTTCTGCAGGCCACTTTTTAATAATTTCAGTTGTATCTTTTTTATTGAAAATGCTGTCTCTCATTTTGATGAGAGACTGGTATTCTGATTCTTTTGTGGCGAAGAGTTTTTCTTTTTCTAGCAGATTTTTTTCGCGCTCGGTGAGTTCCTGATTTTTTTCTTTGTTGTTGCAGCTTTGAAAAATGATAAACAGGAGCAGGAGCAATAAGGAGTATTTTTTTGTCATAATGCACGAATTATGATAAAATATAGGCAAAAATTATGACAAAGTAAAATGACTAAGACATTTTAAGAAGAAAATCTTAATGATTAAGAAGGGGTCTATCAGGTAAAATTACTTTTTAACTCTCTTTCTTTTAAAGAGTTCAGGATTGTAATTGATGATGAAAACGCCAAAAATAATTAAAATTGCAGCCATTATAAATTTGAATGAAATTTTCTCATCTAAAATCAGCCAGCTTAAGAAGATTGAAATAATGGTGTTGATGTACGCCAAAATAGAAACCTGCACAGGTGAAACCCTGGTTAAAGCATAATGAAAAGCAAAAAAAGCAGCTACAGAACCGAAAACTGCCAAATAAAGAGTTGCAGCAATACTTACTAAACTCCAGTTTTCAAAATTATAGTTTTCTGAGAAAAGAAATGCAAAACAAATTTGAACAATTCCGGCAAAAGAAAACTGGTAAAAGAGATTTAAAGTAATATTTTTACTCTGAAGGTTAAGTTTTTTGGTGAAAATTGTTCCTGAAGCCCACCCCAAAATTGCCAGAAAAAGATAGATGACTCCCATAAGATAATCAGGATTTCCCAAATCATTAAGACCATCCCAAAATATAAATAAGATACCGCTGAAACATAAAATAATTCCGATGAGTGCCCGAAAGCTAAACTTCTGTAAACCAATCGCTACACTTCCTAAAAATACTACGATGGGCGAACAGGCACTCATCAGTGAAGCCAAACTGCTTGTAACAGATTCTTCTGCAACTGTCGTCATCCCATTGGCGATGATCAGCATAAGTGTTGAAAATATCAGTTGATAGCCCAAATCTTTCCAGCCAATCCATTTGAGTTCATTTCTAAAAATGAGGATGATGAACATGATAATGGCTGCTAAAAGTTGACGGATTCCTGCCACAAACCAAGCCGGAATAGTTTCTACGGCTACACGAATTGATAAAAAAGTGGTTCCCCAGACAATAGCAACAGTAAGAATAGCGAAAGTAAGCTTGTAATTTTTCAAAGTAATAACTGAAATCGAGCTGCAAAGGTATTTATTTTAGACCGAAAAAAGGAGTCAATTTTGAAATAAGTCAATGAGCAATGGTCTGTAACTTTTATTTAAGCAATTGTGAAATTCGAAATTGACAACTGACATACGAAGCAACATTACCTTTAACCATTCAGCTCTGTTAAAATTCTTATCTTTGAAAAATCTAATAAAATTGAAGATATGGTAGGAATTATCATGGGAAGTCAGAGCGACTTACCAATCATGGAACTGGCGGCAGATTTTTTAAAAAGCTTAGACATTCCTTACGAATTGACCGTGGTTTCTGCACACAGAACTCCGGAAAGAATGTTTGATTATGCCAAACATGCCAAAAAAAGAGGTTTGAAAGTTATTATTGCAGGAGCGGGCGGAGCAGCCCATCTTCCAGGAATGGTCGCAAGCTGTACAACTTTGCCTGTAATCGGAGTTCCTATTTTATCGAGTAATTCTATTGACGGTTGGGATTCTGTTCTATCCATACTTCAAATGCCCGGTGGAATTCCTGTGGCAACTGTTGCATTAAACGGAGCTTTGAATGCCGGAATTTTAGCGGCGAAAATATTAGGAACCGGAGATGAAAATACAGCAGAAAAACTTCAGATTTATCAGGATACTTTGAAAGATAAGGTGTTGGGAACGGTAGATGATATCAAAGCGAAGCATCCTAATTTGTATGATTTGTAGTAATTCAGATTTGTGATAAAATAAATGCCTTGCGATTTTGCGAGGCATTTTTGTTTATTTTTTGATGAACTTAAAGTTTTCTGTACCCTTATTCGTGATGATCTGTAAAATATAATTTCCCTGCGAAAGGTTTTGTATATTGATATAATCTTTATTCAAGGTGTCTTTCATAATGATTCTGCCTGTTACATCAGTGATGATAAAGCTTTTAGCGTCCTTATTATTTTTTAAAAAGATGACATCATCTGCCGGATTTGGATAAATAATGAGCCCCGTTTTTTTCTCAGGCTCAGAAACTTGTAAGACTGAATTGCAGGATGCATTGTGATTATCTCCTGATACCTGCCAATTTTTATTGTTTATTAGATTGTTTCGTGCTGCCACCGCTGCGGGATGAGCGTAAAATAAAGGTGATGCAATTCCGAGATTGATACCGTTGGGAGTTTGAGGATTGTTATTCCAGCCAAACAAAGCGTTATCGTAGTTCTGGCAGTTTAGGCCGGAAGAAATAAGCATATCGACTGCCGACTCTAGTGAGCTCAGGTTCCATGATCCTATATTTTGATTAAAATTGGTCGTTACGGCAAACATCATATCCATATTCTCAACACCCGAAGTGTTCCATTTTTCTATATTCTGATTAAACGAAGTTGCACCGTGAAACATATGCTCCATCGTTGTAGCACTGGAGGTATCCCAGTCTCTCAAAGGCTGGTTAAAGTCTCCTGCCATATCAAATACCGCATAAAAATCAGTCACGTTAGAAACATCCCAGTTTTCAATTGGAGCATTAAATAAATCAGCTGCGGAGAACATAGAGTTGATCGTTGTCAGATTTGAAGTGTTCCAATTATTAAAGCTTGCATTTCCTATCAGTGAGGAGCATAGATAAAACATTTCTCTGGTGCTGGTTACCAAACTGAGATCCGGAGCATCCGTTGCAGTAATATCAAGATTGGTACAAAATACAAAAGCGTTATCAAAAGTCTGCCAATGTATATTTCCCCATTGTGATACATCGAGTAATTTTTCCCTGTCTGGCCCGAGATAAATCGGAGTTATTGTGTTGTCGAAGAATTTTACCTGATTAAAATTTCCATTTCCATCACTGATTTTTACCCTGTATGTAGCATTTGCAGCTGAAGGATTGAGTGGCGTTCCAAAATTAATCGTAAAATCTACGGTGGAGCTGATGTCGCTTATATTTCCATTATGTTGCGGATATCCTATTTCTTCCCAGGTCACACTAAAATTGGTTCCTCGTCCTGGAAAATGGATCACCTGAGAGATGCCCGGTTTCCAGATGGTAATAAATTCATCCTGAGCTTTTGTTATTTGGAAAAATGCAGCAAATATAAATAGTATAATGATCTTTTTCATGTCAGGATTCTTTAAAGGAAGATATCATTAAATGATTATTTTTTAATAAACTTAAAATTCTCAGCCTTGTCTTTCATTATAATTTTTAAAATATAACTACCGGGAACTAATTGCTGAACATTAATCATTTCTTGATCCGGTTTATTTTTACTGATGATTCTTCCGCTAAAATCTATAATCTGGTATTCTTTTGCTTCTTTCGGAAGATTTTTAACGTAAATAAAATCTGTTGCAGGATTTGGATAGATAGAAATTTCGTTTTTGATAGTGTTTTCTGAAGTAGAAAGTACAGATTGGCACTCTCCATCATATGCATCTCCCGTTATTGCCCAGCCTTTGGATGTTATTAAAAAATTTCTCGCAGTCACTGCTGCCGGATGAGAATATTTAAGAGGTGAGGCACTTAAAATGCTTATGTTTTGCGGAGTTAAAGGATTATTAGACCATCCTAAAAGTGTGCTGTCATAGTTTTGACAATTTACGCCGGAATTTAGAAATAAATTACTCGCAGAAGTAAGGGAAAAAAGATTCCAGCTTCCTAGACTTTGATTAAAGTTGGTTGCTCCATTGAACATATTACTCATATTCGTTACCTGTCCTGTATTCCATTTACCGATATCTTGATTAAATGATGTAGCGTTTTGAAACATTGAATTCATAAACAATACATTTGAAGTGTTCCAATTCTTAAGATCTTGGTTAAAGGAGGTTGCATTTTGAAACATGCTGTTTAAGTGGGTAGCATTTCCGGTATTCCAATTCTTAATATCCTGATTAAAGGATGTCGCATTCTGAAACATACTGTTAAAACTGATGACATTTCCGGTATTCCAGTCTTTAATATCTTGGTTGAACGCCGTTGCATTTTGAAACATTCCGGCCATATAAATTCCGCTCGAAGTGTCCCAATTACCTATAGGCTGGTTAAAATTGGGTGCACTCAAGAAAGTTCTTTGGAAATCTATGACATTTGAAGTATTCCAATTTCCGATAGGCTTATTAAATGAAAGAGCCCCCGAAAACATTAATTCGATTTCTATGGCACTAGACATATCCCAATCTCCTAAAGGTTGGTTGAACGCGCTTGCATTATAAAACATTGCATTAAAAGTTTGAACATTCCCAGTATCCCAAGTATTAATATTTTGATTAAATGATGTAGAGAGTGCAAATGTCAAGATCATTCTTGTTACATTAGAAGTATCCCAATTGCCAAGAGGCTGGTTGAATAACGGGCTGTTTGAAAATGCAGCCTGTAAGTCTGTCACGTTTGAAGTATCCCAATTATTAAAACTGCTGTTGCCCACAAGAGAAGCGCAAGAAAAAAATATGCTTTCGAAACTTGTAACATTGGTTAAATTGGGTATATCTGTCGCAGTCATATCCAAATGTGGGCAGGATGAGTAAGCAAAATCCATATTGGTCCATACAATATTCCCCCAATGCTCAATTTGTAAGATTTTACTTGGGTCTCCAAAAAAAATAGAACCCAAAGGATCATAAAATTTCACTCTTTGAAAAGTTCCATTTCCGTTGCTTACCTTCACGCGGTATGTCGCATTTGCTGCAACGGGATTTTGTGGAGTTCCAAAATCAATAAGGAAATGCAGAGTAGAAGAAATGTTTGATAAGCTGCCATTGTGCGAAGGAAATCCTATTTCTTCCCAAGACACATTATAATTATTTCCTCTTCCCGGAAACCAGATACTGTGTAGAGGTAGAAGCAATTCCGCCTGCTATATTCTGTGTAGAAACATTGCCAGGTTTCCAAACCGTAATAAACTCATTCTGTGCTTTTGTAATCTGGAAGAAAAGAATACAAATAGTAATCAGTAATAATTTTTTCATAGTAATGAAATTTGGTATGAGAAGATACAAATAAAATGATCTTTTATTTTTATCAATTTTTATTTCTTAAAATCGATATTTACAGATATCCTTAATAATAACAAATTATTTTTGTGTTTTTAATAATCTGTTAAACAGCAAATATAGTAAATTTTTAGACATGTCAATATTTTGTGAAATAGAGATTTAACAAACAAAAAAATACTCACCAATTTTAGTGAGTATTGAACGATTTATTTTTTATGATTTAATCTTCCATCATATTATCACGGGTATTTTTCTGGACGGCAATTGCGCCAAACAGAGCCAGCAAAAATGCAAAAGCATAAAAACCTTTCTCACTTGGAAGTATAGTGGCATTCCAAAGTCCGATGGTTAACAAAATGATGGATGATAGCGTTGCAAACCAGCAAATACCGTAGTAAATATCGGTGACTTTGATGTTTTCCATCCTGTCTCTTACTGCTTTCTGTAAAGATACCACAGCAAATAATCCGTAAAGCAGAATGGTAAAATAATAACCCTTCTCGTTCAACTGCATTTCTGCTCTTACCAAACCTACGATGTAACCGATCATTCCTGCTCCTAAAGCAACCCATGATGCTGCTACAAACGCATTCGACACTCCTTGTTTTTTCATAATTATGTTTTTAATATGTATAATTGTTCAAATATATTATTTTTTAACCAAAACTTTTACCTGATCACGTTTTTTTGTTTCTGTCCTTTTAAAAATTGACGAAATTTCAATTAATGTGTTTCCGTATAGCCACGATAGAAGTGGCATCCTTTTTTGCGGTTTCCGGAGCGAAGCGGAGGAAACCGTAAAAAAGATACAGCGGATAGCGTGATTAAGCTCCTGATAAAATAGATAATAAAAAAACGCTCCAGAAAAATTCTGAAGCGTTCTATTTTTGCTAATTGCTAATTGCTAATTGCTAATTGCTAATTGCTAATTGCTAATTGCTAATTGCTAATTAGTATCTGTAATATTCTGGCTTATAAGGTCCTTTCACATCTACACCGATATAATCAGCTTGTTCAGTGGTAAGGGTTTCAAGCTCTACGCTTAATTTTTTAAGGTGTAAAGCAGCTACTTTTTCATCTAAATGTTTAGGCAACATATACACTTCATTTCCGTAAGCTTCAGAGTTTGTCCAAAGTTCGATCTGAGCCAAAGTCTGGTTAGAGAAAGAGTTAGACATTACAAAACTTGGGTGACCTGTTGCACAACCAAGGTTTACCAATCTCCCTTCTGCAAGGATGATCACTTCTTTACCTTCTTCCAAAGTATAGATGTCAACCTGAGGTTTCACTTCAGATTTTGTGTGACCGTAGTTTTCGTTTAACCAAGCCATATCGATTTCGTTATCAAAGTGACCGATGTTACAAACGATTGCTTTATCTTTTAATTTTAAGAAATGTTCTTTTCTTACGATATTAAAGTTACCAGTGGTCGTAATTACGATATCTGCATTATCTACTACAGTGTCTAATCTTTTTACTTCAAAACCGTCCATTGCAGCCTGTAAAGCACAGATAGGATCGATTTCAGTTACCGTAACGATAGAACCTGCTCCTCTGAAAGAAGCAGCAGTACCTTTACCAACGTCTCCGTAACCGCAAACTACCACTCTTTTACCAGCCAACATAATGTCAGTTGCTCTTCTTACCGCATCTACTGCAGATTCTTTACATCCGTATTTGTTGTCAAATTTAGATTTAGTAACCGAATCATTTACATTGATTGCAGGCATCACCAAAGTTCCGTTTTTCATTCTTTCGTACAATCTGTGAACTCCGGTTGTAGTTTCTTCAGAAAGCCCTTTAATTCCTGCTGTAAATTCAGGATATTTATCAAAAACCATATTTGTTAAATCTCCACCATCATCCAAAATCATGTTCAATGGTTTTCTGTCTTCTCCGAAGAACAATGTTTGCTCGATACACCAGTCAAAAGATTCTTCATCAAGACCTTTCCAAGCATAAACCTGGATTCCTGCAGCAGCAATAGCAGCAGCAGCATGATCCTGCGTAGAGAAAATGTTACAAGAAGACCAGGTAACTTCAGCTCCAAGAGCTACTAAAGTTTCGATCAAAACGGCAGTTTGAATAGTCATGTGAAGACATCCTGCGATTCTTGCACCTTTCAAAGGTTGAGAAGGTCCGTATTCTTCACGGATAGACATCAAACCGGGCATTTCTGCCTCAGCAAGCGTAATTTCTTTTCTTCCCCATTCTGCCAGAGAAATATCCTTAACTTTATAAGGAACGTATTGTGTTGTGGTTTCCATTAATCTGAATTTATTTGTAATATTTTTTAATTTAATAATGCCCTTTTAGAGAATGTACATAAATTATTTCTTTTTCATCGTCTACCTGATAAACAATTCTGTGTTCTCTATTTATTCTTCTTGACCAATATCCTGAAAGATTGTGTTTTAGTGCTTCAGGCTTACCAATTCCTTCAAAAGGTGTTTGGCAAATGTTTCTCAATAATTCTTTAATTTTATTTTGAATTTTCGTATTACCAGAATTTTCCAATAAACTAAATCTTCTTCCGCAGAATCAACAAGAATTATTTCCATAGATTATCTAAAGCCAGTTTTCTTGTTTTTCCGTTTTCAATATCTTCTTCTCCTTTTTTTATTTTCTCAACAAATGTTTGATTGTAAGAACTTTGTGATTCTGAAACAGCATCTTTCTCACTACTTAAAAAAAAATTAATGTGCATTTTTTCGAAAAGATTCTTTAAGAAAGATTCCTCTTCCTTATCTTTTGGTATAATTGTTATCGCTTCCATTCGAAATATTTTTTGCAAATTTACAAACTAATATTCTGCTGACCAAATATGCCTCTTTACCGCGATTTTTCTGACCACAATGCTACAATTCTTGTATGGAAGTACGACGAGGATGAGGACAAGCTGTCTATTGATGAGCTTTTGGAGCCTGAAAATGCTGAAAAAGTAAAAGATTATCATCCGAAAAAACTATTGGAGGTTCTGATGGTACGCAAACTTTTGAAAAGTTTAAAACCAGATTCTAAAATTTTATACAAAGAAAGAGAACCTTTTCTTTCACCGAAAGACGCAGAAATATCAATTACGCATTCTTTTCCGTTTGCAGCGATTGCCATATCAAAAAATAAAATAGGAATTGATATTGAGAAATTCAATCCTAAAATTTTAAGGGTTATCGACAAATTTACCTACGAAAATGAAAGAGGATTTATTCCTTTTGATAATGAAGTGACTTTTTACACGATTATCTGGAGCGTGAAAGAAAGTATGTACAAAATTCACCATTCCAAACATTGGTCTCTGAAGAAGCATTATGAGGTAAAACCATTTGAATTAAAGCATCTTTTCGATATTAGCTGCAGAGTGCATGATGAAAATATTTCAGATGAATTTAAAGCCAGAGTGAAATTCTTTGATGATTACTGCTTTACGATTGTGGAAGAGTAGTAGTTTCTGCTCTGTATGTTTCAATCACTTTTCTTTGTTCTTTAGCAACATCATAAATCAGTTCCAGAACATCGTGTATATTTTTAAGTTCGGTTAAATGCGAAATTTTATTAGGATCTCTGCGGTCGAATATTTCATTTTCCAGCAATTCAGATTTTCTTTGAATCAATAAATTTTCTATCGAAGAATCTTCAGGCTCTAAGCGACTGTCCATTCTTAAAGTTTCGGGAATTTTTTGATCATTAAGCAATACAGAAACCTGATTCATTTCGGCTTCTATTTTTTTTGTCCAGCTTTCAGAATCTATTTCAGGATACGTTTTATTATTTTTTGAATATTGTGAAAGTGATGCGGTGTAAGCTGTAATCAGATGGGAAGTTGTTACAAACTGATGTACCACTTCTAGTTTTTTCTGCTGATTTTTTGGATCAGAAATCATTCTCTGAAAATTATCCGAAAGGTTGGCTAATGAAATGATGGCATTTTTTCGTTTTACTTTATAATCTTGCAGATCAAAATCTTCATTAAGAAATTTGGACATTACACTGTGAAAATACGTAAGATTAGATTCTGCAGATTTTTTCATTAAATCTAAATTCTGTGTATGTTCCCAAACCGGAAGCACCATATAAGAAACCAAAAATGCAATGATTCCTGCAATGACGGTATCAACAATTCTGTCTTTAAAAATAACGTTGATATTACCGGGATTTAGGAAATTAAAGCTCATAAAAATATACATCGTCATAAAAAGAACTGCCCAGAAATATCTGCCTTTTAGCAAACTGAAACATAAAATCATGCTGAGTAACAGAATTGAAAACAGTATTGCATTAATATGAACGTAGTATAGGATGGCATAAGCTATCACGGCTCCTACTACGGTCCCATAGAAACGAAGTAGATTCCTTTGTTTGGTAATGGAGTAGGCGGGTTTTAAAATGGCGACAATCGTAATTAAAATCCAGTAGGTATGACCAATTACCAGAAATGGGAGCTGGGAAACCAAATATCCTAAGAGCAAAGCCGTTGTAATCCTGATCGCATGGCGGAAATGTGATGAGGTAAGCGATATATTGCTTTTTAAAACTTTAAAATTTATTTTTTCTTCATTAGGCAAAAACTTTTTTAAATCTAAACCTGTGGAAAGACTTTTTGCCAATTTTACATTTTGGGCAAAAACTTTATAAATGTCGCTGATTTCTTTTGTGATTTCGTTGATGCGCATCATGATTTGTCTCAAAATCATAAAGTTTTCCAGCGTATCGGGATTCATCGCTTTATTTCTAAGTTCAAAATAATGAATGTTGAGATCTTGCGAACGAGCTTCGAGATTAAAAATAGGTTTTGCACGGGTACTGCTTTGCAAAGAAATTCCGATGTTGGAAATTTCTTCTGAAAGTATATTTAAATAATCATGAATCTGAACAAGAATTGTGGAATCTTCAAAACTCTGCTGCAATTTTTTATAATCACTTTCTGAAGTCATGAGTTTTTCGTGCAAATCCAGCGAATTTAGAAACATCAACATTAGCAGTCTGCTTATTGTGGTGGATTCGTTGACGATGGTTCTTGTTTTGAAAACCGTTTCCCGGGTTTCTTCCTGCAAATTTTTGATCTCAATCTGTTTGGCGATGATTTGTGTGTTCAAACGGTCAAAATCAGGGTTTTTCTGATAAAAATTAGCTTTAATCTTTAGAAATTCTGCCAGTTGCAAATAATTTTCACCAATCATCTGACTGGCGAGTTTATAAGGCTGAATGGTTGTTACGACTAAGAAAATTAGTAAAAACCAAATACAACCTGCGGTAAAAATAATCAGACTTTTGAGAATGTTGACTCCCGTTAAATGTCCGTCAATAAAGATTGCTAATACAACTAATGCCAATGATCCAACGGCGGCAAGTCTTTGTCCGTACACGCCAATCAACGAAAAAAACATTCCGAAAGCGACAATTTCTAAGATAACCAATGGAATTATCCCCTTTACTAGACTTGCTATTGAAGCAACAATAACAAAACAGAAAATTGCAAACGTTAATGAATTTCTTCTTCTGATAAATGGTCCCGGCTGATCTGTCAGTGCTACAAAGCTGGTTCCCAAGGGAAAAAGGAAGTATTCTTTAAGTAAACCGAAATAGGAGAGAACCAGACACGGGATAACCGTTGCCAACGTAATTCTTATGGAAGAATATACATATTGGCTGGTAACGATTTTTTTTAGCTCCGAAGAATAATTCATTTTACAAAAATAAGAGTTAAAACTGAATTGTCGGTTTTACTTCGTAATTGAATTGTGAATTTTATTTAATAAATATCAAAGTTGGAAAAAAGAGTAAATAATTTTAACTGATCTTTTATACATAACAAAAGTCCCACATTTTATGGGACTTTTATTGATAGCAAGTCATAATTTAAGTGAATTTAATTCGATTAATATTCACTATTGACTTTATATTTTAATAATCTACGTTAGAAGTTTCTTCACCAATGTTCCAGGTAAGACCGAAACGAAGAGTGTTATCCAAAGCAGTATTAATTTTAGACATATTGATAAGATAAGAAATATCCAATCCGAAAGAACGGTATTTTAAACCAATACCTGCAGTTGCAAATTGTCTTGCACCCTGTACTTCACTTTCGTGGAAGTAACCGCCTCTTACTGCAAATGCATTGTCATAAGAATATTCTAAAGCACCACTGTACATGATGGATTCAGGATTTTTGAATGACTTTGAAATTCCTTCCATTACACCTACATTCGGAACTGCATAGATAGGCTGTCTTGTATTAGGATCATTCCCTACAAATTCAGATCCCGGAACTAAAATTTTAGAACCTTCTACGCTCAGTCCGATTCTGTTTACATCATCCAGATACATATCATAACCAACCCCTAATCTAGCCATTGTAGGAAGATAAGATCTTGATTCTTCATTACCTGTATAGTCTAATTTTGGACCTAAGTTTGTAATTGCAAAACCTGCATTCAATTTTCCGTCATATCCTCCAAAGCTAGAGAATTTCGGAGATGTATAATATCCTGAAACGTCTACCGCAAAACTATTTGCCGGTTTAAGAGTAGTGTCTGTGTTGAATCCTCCGGCCAAATCTGAACGAATAAATCTACCTGTAACTGCCATTGAATAAGAATCGGAAAGTTTAAGACCGTATGCTACGTCAATTGAGAATTCGTTTGGTTTTGAAGTACCCAAAGATGTTACGTCATTTCCTACCAAGGTAGTAAGATCAACTTCACCCATGTTAAAATAATAGATACTTGCAGAGATCGTAGATCTCTCTTCCTGACCTAAAAATTTATGGAAAGCTCCGTATAGTAAAAATACATCATTAGTAAGTTTCCCCATATATGGTGTGTAGTTAATACCCACAGAAGAACTTGTTCTGCTAAAAGGATATTTGGCTGCATTCCAAAATTGAGAGAAAGCATCCGGGGAAGTAACGACCCCCTGATCTCCCATACCTCCGGACTTTGCATCTGGCGCAATTCTCAAGAATGGAGCTCCGGTTAAAACAGGTCTTACCTGACTCAAATCTTGTGCATAGCCTAAAAACCCAGCACTCAAACCAATCCCCACAAGCAGTTTAGTAGTTAAATTCATATGTTGTCTTTTATATATTATCAGTTTTCTATTGATATTCTTAATTGTTTATTATTTTACTTCAAAAGTACCATTTTTTCTACAGCTGTAGCACTTCCTTTGCATTTTTCTTGATTTTGGCTTTTTGCAAATATCTTAAAAATATATGTACCTTTTGCTACTGTATCACCAAAATCGTCTTTTCCGTCCCATTCAATTGCCTGACGTGGCGTTCTAAACCCCTGTAGGAAGGGTTCTGCAACAACTGGCTGACTTAAAGTTCTTACTAATTTTCCTGTAATCGTATAAATTTGAACGTTTACATCCAAAATATCATCACAATTATGCTCAAAATGAATGTACGTTTTGTTTGTAAAAGGGTTTGGCCAGTTCAGCGGGCGGTTGATCACTAAATGCTGATCTGTTTCATCCTTAACTTCAAAGTTTAACGTTTCAGTCGTCGAATTATTGTTTATGTCCCATACTTTAAATGTCAACTGATGTTGTCCTATTGCCAGGTTCCTGAAAGGATAGGTTACATTCCCTTTCTGGTAGTCTGCCAAGCCGGGATTAAGACATCCATTTCCTTCACCCGAAGCATAGAAATCATTTAAAACGACGGTGTTAATAATTTGTCCGTCCAAATATACAGTAATATCGTGACCAATACCAGAACCGGTAGAATTTATTCCTGTATCATCAGTCACACACGCAAGAAGCATTGGGCTTTGATTGGTAATTCCGCCGTTTGCAAAATTCGTATTGTTCATGTAAAGTTTTACTTTTGGCGGCTCATTATCATTAATTCCGTTAGGATTAAGGTCACCTACCTGTACTGCCTGATTATTAAATACATCAAAAGATTTGTTATCTGCGTACGCCAGCAACCTTCCTTCACCTACAGCGTAATTGATGTCTTTCGGTACATAAAATTCTACTGTAAAAACGCCATTTACAGCGGTTCCGGATGCTTTTACAATTGCACTTCCTTCTTCGGTGTAGTTTAAAACCGGTGTTAAAGCTCCATTGTTATTTAGAGTTGATTTATTGAGTCTTTTATCAAAAATATTAATGACAACTCTTCCGTTAAAGGTTGTGTTCGTAGATCCATTAGAATTATTAATATGACCTGTTATTTTTACAAAATCTAATCCTCTGATAAGACCGGGAACAGGAGTTGCAATATTATCTATCACTAATAATCTCTGCGGTCTGCTCAGTTTCATTGCAGGATCCCCAAGAAGATTTACTTTTAAATGATTCGGATCTGCACCACGTAGTTTTTTTGCATTTAAATGCGCGTCACCTATTGATATAAAATTGTCATTTACTAATTTAAAAATATCTTTAGTGTAAAGATTGGTGAAATCTATCCCGTATCCTACACCCACTGCACGGCTGGAAGTAATCATTGAAGATGGTCCTCCTTGCTTCAGTTTCATTAATTGTTCACCAGCAGAAGCTGTTGCAGGTTCATCCCAAAGTGTAAATTCACAGGTTATCGTTGAGATAAATGGAAATCTACTGTATACATTAGAAAAATTGTTGGCATTCTGAATCTCATCTAATGTAAAAACTCTTTCCTGTGCCCATCCGTTGATTCCGCCATGACCGAAATAGAAAAGATATAAACTGTTACCTAAATCATTGAATATTGCCTGATTTACTTGTGGATATCTTCTTCCTCCTGCAGTACTCTGCGCCTGAAAAGCATCTAGATATAGCTTCCTTACATTGTATTCTTTAAGAATTGTGCTTGCCGGAATTTCAAATGTGCTTTCCAGTGTATTATTCATAATAGTATGGAAAGGGATTCCGCCATCATTATCATCATCTACCACAAAATCAAGTTTCATTCTCCATTCTCCAAAGGGTGTTGACTGACCAGACAGCGAATTGTAATAGGCCAAGGTTTTATCCATCATATTAGCTGCCTCACTAGGATTTGCAGCAGGAATTCTGCCTACCGGAAGATCAGGAAGATTGTTTGAAATAAAAGAATTGGTTTGAGGTTTCGTCATTACAATATAATCGTCTGTCACAAAAGAACTGATAAAATCAGCAGACTCTTCACTTTCGTAGCTGGAAACGATATTTGAATTATTGGGAATTCTGTTTTTGTAATCATAAGAAGTATCTCCTAAGATGAAAACATACTTTAAAGCTCCAGATGGTGTGTTAAGTTTGGTGACAAAATCTCTGATAGCAGTAAGATCTCTGCTTCCGCTTCCAAATTCATTATATATTTTAGCAGGATCAACAATCTGAACGTTGTAATTATTTTTTGTCTGATGATAATTGGCCAGTCTTTGAGCCTGAGATGTCATTTCAGGAGTAGCAATTATCAGATAGTCCACATTTTGTAATGCAGAAAGATTTTGATTATTTATTCTTTCTACATATAGTGGTGTAAAAGCTGCATCTGCGCGGAAAGCGACAAATTCATTGTTAAAATCAGGATTAGATGCTGTGTAAGCAAAATTAAAATTACCAGTTCCGGCAGCTTTATTTACTCTTCTGTTAGCATTTGTAATATCGGTAACATCCCAAACCTGTTCCATATTTGCTGCGGTAGTAATGCTGAAACCGTAATTGGTGTTTGTGCCACTTTGAAGAGAAAAATCACGGAAATTCATTTGGGTTCCATTGAATTTTAAATCTTCTTTGTATTGCACTTCAACATAGTCAAGATGAAAGGCTCCATTAGGATTAATCGAAATATTCGGGTTGTATTTAATACTAATCTGATTGCCACTTAAATTGCTGATGGTTCCGAAATATATAAAAGGTCTGAAATCCAGATCTGAAGACGTAGAAATATCAACAAAAGGATTTTGATTATTGACATTGAATGCAATGCTGTTTCCTTGGGCTCTGTATCCTATAACCTGAGTTTTGTAACGTATCACATCTGAACCCTGAATAGGAGATTTTAAATTAAAAGTTACTGTTTTTTCTGTGGCAAAAGGTTGATCTTCAACCCAGATTCGTCCTACTTTCATCACATTTTTCTGATCTGTATTGATGACCTGATAATCATCATATCTTGTAATAAGCGGAGTAGTAGGCAAATTTAGGTCAATGTTTTGAACTCTTTTTCCTGCACCTTTGTCAAAATTGATGTAGTAGTAAGAAAAATCTTCGTAAATGTTTTTTAAGTTATCACTTTGATCAAATCGTGTATCATTTCTCTTAAATCCGTTTCCGTTCGAGGTATTGTATAAATTATATCCATTGGGTCCCTGAGCATAAAACAAGGCGTAATCGGCATCATTCCAAACATTGTCATCTTCACCCACCACTTGAATGGAGTTTTCTTGGAGGGCACTGTATCTTACATCCTGATTATGTTCCGGAAGCATGATCCCGCCATTTCCATAAATTCTGAAATTCTTCGGGTTTATGTTGGAAGGATTGATTCCGTTATCTCTTAAAAATTGTGCAGTAATTTTAAAAATTCCGGATTTGTCAACTTTTATTTTATAAAAAGCTCCGGTCGCTAAAGGGTTTGCTGTAGTTCCTACTTTTTTCGCACTGAAATTAGCACGGAGATTAGCTGGCGATATTTCAAAGGAAGCCAGTCTCAAAATTCTGCCTTTTACATTTTTAAATAAAGCGACATTCACATTAGCAAATCTTTCACCTTCTGAATAGTAGTAAGTAATATCTGCAATATCATAATTGGGTAAAAGATTTTTATTGACATCGAACAGGTCTTTATTTGAAATGTTTTCCCATACAAGATTAGAAACTTTCAGTTCATTTTCCCCAATTTTTTGTCTGTTCAGGATAAATATATTATTTTGGCTGAAAGAAAAACCTTCATTTTTAAATTTTGGAAGAGTCTTCTTTACATCGCCGAAATCTTCGATTTTTGCTCCATCCCATTCTATTGAGATTTTTTGAGCCCAAGTCGTTGATATGAAAGCGAATATAAAGAATAGAGTCGTTTTTAGTCTCATGTTTGTTTTTGAAATTTCTAAATTACAAAATAAATGAAAATTTTAGAATTAAACAGTGATACAATAAAATTAATTTGTTAACGTTTTCAAAAAAAATCAAATCTTTACTTGATTTATTGAATAATTTATTTTTTCTTTGTACTTTGAATAATATTTATATCGACTATGAAAAAACTAAAGTTGTTTTCATTAATAGCATTAAGTTCTACACTTGCATTAACCAGCTGTGGAGGGTCCGGTACCAGCAAAGGAGGGGGTACTAAAAAATTTGTCAGCAAGACAGGTTGGAAACCAAACGAGAAACAAGGTTGGTTTTTTGCAGGAAAGCAACAAAAGCAGAAAGGATGGCCAGGTATGGTTTATGTAGAAGGTGGAACTTTTACCATGGGATTAGTGAAAGATGATGTAATGCATGATTGGAATAACTCGCCTCGCAGAATGCAGGTTAGCTCATTCTTTATCGGTGAAACAGAAATTACTAACTACGAATACCGTGAATACCTTACATGGTTGAAGTATGTTTTCCCACCTAGTGACCCTAGTTTCAAGGAAATCTATAATGGTGCGTTACCCGATACTTTATTATGGGATAACAAATTATCTAGAAATGATCTTAATGAAACTTATTTCAGAGATCAGAACTATGATTATTATCCGGTAGTAGGTGTTTCTTGGACACAGGCAAACAGATACTGCGAATGGTTGACAGACAGAGCAAATGAAAAGGCTTTGATGCAGGCAGGTATTATTGCAAAAGATTTGTATATCAATGAATCTAATAACCAAGGTGGAACAGCATTCAATATGGATAAATTCAAATCGAATGATCCTGAAATGCAAGGTTACATCAATGAGCAAAGAATGGCACAAAAATCTGGTATGAAAACGACCAACCAAAGATTGCTTGCTGCTAACAGATCTCCTAGTTCAGCAATGGTTACGAAATTCAGACTTCCTACAGAAGTAGAATGGGAATATGCTGCTCTTGGAATGGAAAAAAACAGAGAATACAACAGCTATACAGAGAAGAAACCTCAAATCGATATGCTTAGAGGTACTAAGGGTAAAGACAGAGGGATGATCTTGGCTAACTTCAAACAAGGTAGAGGTGATTATTCAGGTTTACCAGGTTGGAAAAACGATGGGGCCGCACAAACTTCAGATGTTAGACAGTTTCCTTCAAATGATATCGGTGTATATGGTATGTTCGGAAACGTTTCTGAGTGGACTGCAGATGTTTACAGACCTATCATTGATGAAGACGCAAGCGACTTTAATTATTACAGAGGAAATATGCCTCAAGCTATCGTAAGAAACGGAGACGGTTCTTACAAAATGGTAGACGAGGGTACTATAAAATACGATACTTTAGCTGACGGAAGATTGGTTTACAAAAACCTTCCTGGTCAGTTTGAAAGAGAAACTATTGCCGATTACAGAAACTATAGAGATGGCGACAGAATGTCTTCATTAGATTATAGAAATGCAAGTGACTCTTCTGCTTCTTACAATATGTACAACGCTCCAACAACAAGATTTGTAGTTGACGGTAATGGTAAGGTTATTATGCAGAAAGATACAAGAGACAGAACATCTGCTATCACTAATGACATCAGAGTTGTGAAGGGTGGTTCTTGGCAAGATTCAGCGTATTGGCTAGATCCGGGACAAAGAAGATACAAAACTGAGAATTCTGGTTATGGTTGGATCGGTTTCCGTGTAGCACAAGATGCTAGAGTAAACGATAAAGCTAGAACAAGAAGATAATATTTCAAAATACTTACAAAAAACCTCTCGAATTTTCCGGAGGTTTTTTTATTTTTGAATCGTGAAATTACCTTCGTTAAGAACGAAACGAAAAGAGATAGTATTAGGTTATTTTACAAAAAATTATTAGAAATTATCTACATGAATATAGAACAGTTTTATCCATTATTTTTAAATGCAGAAAAAATAACAATCGACAGCAGAAAGATCAATACAAATGATATTTTCTTTGCTTTTTCAGGAGATAATTTCAATGCTGCATCTTTAGCAGAAAAGGCAATTAAAGACGGCGCTTCGGCAGTGATTGTTGAAGATCAAAATTTTGAAAATGCAGAAGAGAATATATTTTATGTGCCATCCACTTTAAAGTTTCTTCAGGATCTGGCTGTTCATCACAGAAACCAATTGCAGATTCCGATCATCGGGCTTACAGGAAGCAATGGCAAAACAACAACGAAAGAATTGATTCATGCAGTGCTTTCTCAAAAATATAATGTTCAGTATACTCATGGAAATTTAAATAATCACATCGGTGTGCCACTTACTATTTTATCGATAAAACCAGAACATGAGATGGCGGTTATTGAGATGGGAGCCAATCATCAGAAAGAAATTGAACTTTTGTGTACTTTATCAAAACCTAGTTTCGGATACATTACCAATTTCGGAAAAGCTCATTTAGAAGGTTTCGGAGGCTTTGAAGGAGTTATAAAAGGTAAATCTGAATTGTATGATTACCTGAAAAATAGCCAACAAACTATTTTAGTCAACGAAAATGATCAGATTCAGGTAGAGAAAACTATTGATTATCTTTCAAAAATAACTTTCGGAAAACGAAATTCAGATTATTTTTTCGAAATCTTTTCTGATGATCACTTTGTAGGATTAGATTATCAGGATACAAAAGCCTTATCACAGCTTACGGGAGATTATAATTTTACTAATCTCTGCGCCGCAGCAAGTTTCGGACTTCATTTCGGAGTTTCAATTGATCAAATCAAAGAAGCAATTCAGAATTACGTACCTACAAATATGCGTTCTCAAATCGTTAAAAAAAATAACAAAACTTTGGTTTTAGATACCTACAATGCCAATCCGAGCTCGATGATGGCTTCTTTACAAAACTTTATCAATTTTGAAGGAACTAAAACGATCATTATAGGCGATATGCTCGAATTGGGTGAAGAAAGTACACTGGAACATATAAACATTCTGAAAAGTGCCCACGATTTAGGTTTTAACGAAATTATCACTGTTGGGAAACATTTTAAAGCAGTCAATGATTCTTCAAAATCGTTCGAAAATACTTCAGATTTAATTAAATACCTTGATTCAAACAAAATTCAGTCAGAGAATATTTTATTGAAAGCTTCGCGAGGAATTTCTTTAGAAAAAGCAATTGATTTTATTTAGCTTTAGTCTCCCAGAATTCTTTAATAATCAACTGAATATTTTTAAAAGTACTCGCAAAAACTTCACTTTCAATCTGTGATGTGTTTTTCCATGCAACTTCTGTAATTCCTTCCTCAAGCTGTGGTTTGGAAGTGTCTTCACCTTCAAAATTCATTTCAAACCAATGGGTGTATTTTAAAACTCTGTCACCGTTTCTTTCAACATAGATATGGTAGGTGGTATTGATAAAATCTAAAAGCTCCACATTTTGTAAATTGGTTTCTTCTTCAATTTCCCGTACCGCAGATTCTTCACGGGATTCTCCTTTTTCCATTTTACCTTTTGGCAGATCCCATTTTCCCAGTCTTTTAATGAAAAGAATATCGCCATTGGATCTGTTGACAATACCTCCTGCAGCCTCAATGATTCTGAAAAGCTTTTTAAATTCTTCCCAGATTTCCTCAATCTGTTCTCCGTATACATTCAGTTCTTTTACAGATGTATTTTGCAGGAGATCGAGAGCAATTTCTAAAGTTGTGAAACTGTCATATTTCAGAGCTTTTTCTAAGTCTTCAGACTGTTTAGACAGTAATAATTTTTTTTCGTTCACAAAAACTTTATACATTTGTAAGAATTTAAATACAAAAATAAAGAAATGAATTTAGAAGGACGAAAAATTATTGTCAATAAATCATCTAAAGAGTTATCTGAGTTGCTAAAAACACCGGAAAATTACAAAGATTTTATGCCAGACGGTCTTCAGAAGTTTGAAAGCAGAGAAGATGGGTTCAAGTTCGGACTTCAGGGGATGCCCGAGATTGCTTTAAAAATAGACGAAGTAACCGAAGAAAAAGCAGTTTTAAAATCTGCAAGTTCTAGTTTAGACTTTACTCTTCTGGCAACGTTGAAACCTCTTAATGAAAACCAGACAGAAGTACAGATGCTATTTGAAGGTAAGTTTAATCCTTTCATCAAAATGATGGTAGAAAAACCACTTCAGAATTTCATTAATACTTTGACGGATAAGATTGAAGCGTATAAATAAGATCAAAACCTTCAGAAATGAAGGTTTTTAATTTAGCAATTATCATTCTGGAGGGAATCTATCTATTTTTATTGTGTTAAAATTCCTGTGGAATGACAAACATAGTGTGATATAATATTGTATTATGCAATAATACCCGAACTGTGGTCATTAGTGCTTCCTGTGGCTGAAGCAAGAACATTGATTTCACCATTCATTCTCAAAACTCCCATCAAAGCAAAAATTAAAGCTTCTTTAAAATTGATCATTTCTTTTTCAGGAATAATGATTACTGATTTTGTTTTTTCTTTAATTTTTTCAATTAAATACGAATTGAAAGTTCCACCACCGGTAAAGAGAACTTTTTTTAGTTGATATTGATTGAAAACCTTTGAGATTTGTTCTGCACAATGTTCTGTAAAAGTCGCTAATATATCTTTTGGATCTACGTCTGTGAACAAAGGAAATATATTCTCATAGCACCATTCAATTCCCAATGATTTCGGATGAGATTGATGATAAAACTCCAAAGAATTTAGCTTGCTGAGTAACTCAGAATGAATTTCCCCCTGTTTGGCTAAATCTCCGTTTGTATCAAAATTCTGATTAAAGTTTTGGGCTAATTTATTTAAAACAATATTCACCGGAGCAATATCGAAGGCGATTCTTTTTCCGTTATACTTTAATGAAATATTAGAAAATCCTCCAAGGTTCAGACACGCATCGTATTCTGAAAACAGAAGTTCGTCACCAATCGGAACCAGTGGAGCCCCATTTCCACCCATCAAGACATCTTGTGAGCGAAAATCGTAAACCACAGGTAACCCGGTTTCTATTTTAATGGCTCGTCCGTCACCAATCTGTAAAGTGAATTTTTTTTGAGGCTGATGAAAAACGGTGTGTCCATGCGATGCGATGACATCGATGTTTTTCAGATTATACTTTTGAATAAAATCTTTAACTGCGATTCCTAAATAAAATCCGTACTCAGAATGAAGTTCTAGAAGTTTTTCTGCTGATAAATGGAGGGAATTTCTAAGTCGGTTTTCCCATTTTTCAGAATAGGGTAGAGTTTCAGCCTTTAAAATTTGAAATTTCCAGATCGAATTTTGTTTTTCAAACTTTGCCAGACAGATATCCAAACCGTCTAAGCTTGTTCCAGACATCAACCCAATCGCTTGATAAATCATAATTTTATAATTTATTTTTTAGATTCGGCAATTTTACTTTTGCTGATATCAAGATCACCGGAATTGTTGTAAAAAGTATATTCTGAGAAGTCATCTTTTGCGGTCATTCCGTTGGCTCCAACGAGTACAGAACCGTCTGCGGTTGTCGTATAAACGGTATCTTTAGTATAAATCCTATTTCTCTTTTTGTCCCAAAAAACACTTTGTGTAGCAAATCTTTGTCCGTCACTTGTAAGAATCTTCACATTACCTCTTGCCTCATAAAACTGCTTGTACTCATATATTTTAGCATATTTAGCAGTAATATTGCCGGGTTTTTTAGGATTTTTTTTGTCGAAAAACTCTATTTTCATTCCTCTTCTTGCAATCGTGTAAGGACTGTCTATCAATTGATATTGTTCAATGATAGGAGCGGTAGCTTTCAAAGTAATGAATCCTGAGTCTCGCTGAATTATTTTAGCATTATTGATGATCTGCGAGGGGAAATTTTTACTTTGACTTCCATTTTGTTTCGTAAGATCTTCTTCACAGGAAGTAAGCATAAAAAATATAGCACAACTAAAAAGGTATGCTATATTTTTATATGATATGTTAAAGATCAATTTCATTTTAGTTGTAAAGAGATTTTCTAAACCACTTATCAGCAAAATTGAATCCTACTCTTAAATTAACAAAATTCTGATTGATAAGATTGTCTTTCAGTGTTCCTCTTTTCCCAAGTTCTACACCAATTTCAAGACCACTCATTCTTGTGATGCTGCTGGTTTTGAATGGCAACATAACTCCTGCAGAAACACCGAATTTATTGATGTTGTTTCCTGCAATCTCAAGATTCCCTTTTTCGTAGAACGCACCGTAACGGTATACTATTCTCGAAAAATAACTTCTGAAGTTGTTGTAATTTGGAAGATACCAACCTCCGGCAGAAACTCTGTAAGAATCATTAAAATCATAAGTATTCCCGAAGTAACTGATGGTTTCTCCTTTTTTATAGTCTACCTGAGCAGATAAGAACCATTGGTTTTCGCTACCATAACCCACCCCTAAAGAAGCCTGTAATGGCAATAAGTTTTTAGAGTTTGTACTTTTAGCATCAATGGTCGTTTGTCCCGCCTTCACTTCGCCGTCTGTATAATAATAGGTGCTGTTCAGATATTCTGTAGTCATATTACTGGTGTTACCAAAGGTTGCCGTTGCACCTACCGTAAACTTACGGTCTGTACTCGTGTTCAGCTTTTGGTAGCTTGTTCCCAGCGTGAAATTTAAATTTCTGATGCTGTTTTTGGTTTCGTAGCCGTTGATAAGTTCAGCTGTAGATGTTGTGAATTCGTTGGTGTCATACAAGTTTCCAAAGTACAAATTGGCACGAACACCCACTGCAAGTTCTGAGTTTATTTTATAAGATAACGCTGCCTGAGCAGTGTTCAAAGTTCCGCTACCTCTGAAACGGTTTCCGTAAATGGTACCGTCTGCCATTGTTTCGGTATTAACGATATCATAGCTCTTTGAGCTGTAAGGTTGATACAAAAGTCCCATTTTAATCTTCGAAGAAATAGGAAATGCCAAAGAAATATTAGATAAATACGTAGAATGTTTTGTAGACTTTGTATTATTATAATCAGTTTTAAAGTAATTATTTTCGTTGGTAGCTTCAAGTTTGATACTTGTTAAATCGAAATTGCTGTTATTCGCAGGGTTTCCGAAGTTGAAGTTACTGCTGAAATCACTTATGTAAGCAGTAGAAATACCTCCCATAGAGACATTTTCAATAGTATTATCATATTTTACATCACCAATTCCATAAGTCGCATAAGGTGAGTTACTCAAATTCTGCGCATTAAGGAAGTACCCAACTGAAATGAATGATAGTACAAAAATTTTTTTCATTCTATATTTTTAAAATAATGCGCAAATATCTTAAATATTAATGAATTGTAAAAATTTACTGAGGTTAAAGTTTGTTAAGGGCTTTTTATAGAGAATTGTCAATCGTGAATTAGCTTTGTTGTGAATTTTTAAACTGCTGAACAAAATTGACAATTCGCCGATTCCCTTTTCCGTAAATTTCTTTTATCTTTGAAACATGAATTGGGAAAACATCGCAGGACAGGAAAATCTTAAAAAACTTCTTCAGGACAGCATCACCGAAAACAGAGTGAGCCACGCCCAGCTTTTCATCGGAAAAGAAGGCTATGGTACGATGCCGTTGGTTCTTGCGTATGCAAAAGAAATTCTAAATCGTGAAAACGAACACGCCACTTCTAAGGTAGAGCATCTCAATCACCTGGATCTGCACTTTTGTTTTCCGGTGTTTACCGACAATAAAAATTCATTAAGTAAAAATAAATTTGAGCAGTTCAGAGAGATGATGTTAGATTCTCCTTATGCAAGCTATGATGACTGGACCGCTTTTCTAGATTCAGAAAATAAGCAGTTATTTATTTCAGCAGACGAAATTGACGATCAAAATCAGAAATTTGCTCTAAAAAGTTTTGAAGGCGGAACAAAAATCCTCATTGTCTGGCGTGCTGATAAAATGAATATCGCAGCATCCAACAAATTCCTTAAATTTTTGGAAGAGCCACCTGCAAAAACAATTATTCTTTTAACAGCAGAAAGTGCTGACGATATTTTACCAACCATACTTTCCAGAACACAAATCATAGAAGTTCCAAGGATTGCAGATGAAGATTTAAGCAGTTATCTTAAAAATCAATTGGCAGCTTCAGAAGAACAGGCAAAAGTAGTAACTCACGAGGCACAGGGTAATTTGAACGAAGCCATAAAACTTTTGAACTCGGAAATAAAAAATCCTGAGTTTGAAAAACTTTTTGTACAGTGGGTTCGTGATGCTTTTATGGTGAAAAAGAAACCGGAATTTCTGAAAAATATTATTCTTTGGGCAAGAGAAATCGCAGGTTGGAACAGAGAAAAGCAAAAAAACTTTCTTAATTATGCTTCGGAAATTTTCAGGCTGGCTTTATTACAAAACTACCAGTCTGAAGAATTGGTTTATAAAAAAATTGATGCCAACGGATTCAACTGGGCTGGTTTCTCAAAGTTTATCAGCGGTGCCAATATTATTAGTATTTTAGATGAAATCAACACAGCAGATTTACATTTAACCCGGAACGGAAATCCTAAAATTGTATGGACAGATTTAGGAATCAAACTTTCAAGATACATTCATAAAACACAATAGAAATTCAGACTCAAGTCTGAATTTTTCTTTATTATTTAATTCAATTTTATAACTCTTACAATCAACATCTATATTCTCTATTTCTAAAATTTAAAACAAAAATCAATCAATCGTTTGATTTTGTTAAAATTCGAAGTACATTTGCAGTCGAAAAATAGTAGTATATGATTTCAAAAGAAGAAAATTTATTGTTCGCAGCCGAAAAGCTCTTTGCTGAAAAGGGTTTTACAGGAACTTCCACCAGAGAAATTTCTAAAGCAGCCAACGTTAATATTTCAATGATTTCTTATTATTTCGGCTCAAAAGAAAAACTGTATGAAAGATTGGTAGAGTATAGAATGAGCGAAGGTCAGTATTTTTCTAATGAGATTGTCGAACGCACAGATATCAATGAATGGGAAAAGCTGGAGAGAATAATTGATCAGTTTTCAGAAAGAGTACGGAAGCACAAAATGTTCTTCAGAATTATGCAGAGAGAGCAGCTTTACAGCGATAATCCTCATATTGTGGAATTTATAAGGCAGACCAAAATAAGTTTCATTACCATGTATTCAAAGATTCTGGAAAGTGGTCTCCAAAAAGGAATTTTTACTAAAAATCCTCCAATATATTTACTGCATTCTACAGTAAGCGGAACATTATTTTATGCATCCAATGCCAAACAGATGTACAAAGATTTTTTAAAAAACAATGAAGACGAAGACGTTTTTGAGGAAACGTATTTCCGTGAACTTACCCAACATATAAAACATATTTTAAAAGACCTTTTAGGTTATGAAGAGAATAAATAACTCCGTTATTGTACTGTCACTTTTAGCAGGAATGATGTACACCCATGCTCAGGAAAAAAAACAACTCAGCCTCGATGAAGCCGTACAGTTGGGAATCCAGAATAGTAAAAGTTTAAAAATAGATGCTGCCAATATAGAAGAGGCAACCGCTAATCTTTTGGAAGCTAAAAATAAACAGTTGCCGGAACTTGCCGTCTCTGCGAGTTATCTGTATCTTCCTTTAAAACCGAATATCGATCTGAAGATTCCCGGTGTTTCTTCGGCAGGCGGTCCAGAAGTTCACCAGGTGGCTTATGGTTCAGCAAATGTAAGTGTTCCTATTTACAGTGGCGGAAGAATAAAATACGGCATACAATCAGCAAAATATCTGGTAGAAGCATCAAAACTAAGTACTGAAAATGATAAAGTTGCCATTGCTTATAACGTGGCTCAGGCTTATAATAATTTGTTTAAAGCCAACCAGTCTATTAAAGTTTTAGAAGAAAATCTTTCAGCCTCTCTAAAAAGAGACGACACTTTTCTTAAGCTTGAAAATAATGGTGTAATTGCAAGAAACGACCGCTTAAAGGCAAACCTTCAGACTTCTAATATCGAATTGCAATTATTGGAAGCAAAAAACAATTACAACATCGCCAATATCAATATGGATTTATTGCTTGGTCTTCCTGAAAATACTGAAATAGAAGTCGATCAAAATTATATTGATGAATCTGATGATGTAAAACCAGTTGATTTTTATTTAAATGAAGCCAGAGAAAACCGTAAAGATCTCCAGGCTTTAGACCAACAGAGAAAAGCAGCAGCTTTGGGAACCAGATCGGCAAAAGCAGAAAATCTTCCCTCCATCGCATTTACCGGAGGATATGTAGCGGCTGATATTCCAAAATTTTTAACGATTTATAATGCAGTGAATGTTGGAGTAGGGGTTTCCTATAATCTGTCAAATCTTTGGAAAGAAAATTCAGCATTGAAGCAATCTAAAGCAAGAGAAATGCAATTATCTGCCACAAACGAATTGCTGAATGACAATATTAAATTAGAAGTAAACAGAGAGTATCAAAATTCAGATTATTCTAAAAAAAGGATTGCAGTTTTCGAAAAAGCAGCAGTTCAGGCAAATGAAAATTACAGAATCACCAAAAATAAATACGACAACGGTTTGGCAACCATGACCGAACTTTTAGATGCGGATGCAGCACAAATCTCAGCCAATGTCGGAGTGATCAATGCAAAAGCAGATGCAGCACTGGCGTACAGAAAACTATTACAGACTACAGGAACTTTAACAATCAAATAAAAACAGAACGATATCCAAAATGGAAAATAACAATATTCAAGCAGCTGAACCTAAAAAGAAAAAGAGTTTAGTTTTTCCGATCATTTTAGCAGTAATCATCGTCGTAGGTGGAATCTACGGATACAGAACCTATTCTTACGGACAGATTCACGAAGAAACGGATGATGCACAAATTGCATCCAACATGAATCCGGTCATTTCTAAAATCTCAGGGTATGTTGCGGAAATAAAAGTGAAAGACAATCAGTTTGTAAAAAAAGGAGACACTTTGGTTATTTTAGATAGCAAAGATCAAAGAATGGCTTTGGAGCAGGCTCTAGCAGCTTTATCAACAGCAAAAAGCAATATTTCTTCTGCTCAGTCTTCAACCAATGCAACTTCAAAAAATATCAGCAGTTCTCAGGCTGCCGTAGCAACAGCAAATGCACAAATTGAAGCAGCAAAAGTGAACGTCTGGAAAACTTCTCAGGATCTTAAAAGATATTCAGTTTTGGTAAAAGACCACTCGATTACAGAACAGCAATACGAGCAGGCTTTGGCAGCGAAACAATCTGCAGATAAGCAGTTGCAGGTTTTAGTAGATACAAGAAACCAGATTGCGCAGCAAACAGGTATTGCATCTTCACAAACCGAAGCAAGTTCTCAGCAAATCTCAGTTGCCGGTTCGGTAGCAAAACAAAGAGAAGTAGATGTGGAAAGTGCAAGATTAAATCTTTCTTACACCGTAATCACTGCTCCGGAAGACGGTTTTGTGGGTAAAATTCCTATTCAGGCAGGTCAATATTTACAGGCAGGTTCTCAACTGTTCAGTTTGGTGAAAAATGATCAGAAATGGGTGATTGCCAATTTTAAAGAAACTCAGGTGTCAAAAATGGTGGAAGGACAGAAAGTTCATATAGAAATTGATGCTTTTCCGGATACCGATTTTGAAGGTGTGGTTAGCTCATTTTCTCCGGCAACAGGTTCTACCTTTTCAATTTTGCCTCCGGATAACGCAAGTGGGAACTTCGTAAAAGTAGTCCAGAGACTTCCTGTCAAAATAGATTTTGTAAAATTGGATCCAAATATTGCCAAAAGACTGAGAACAGGAATGAATGTAAAAGCAGAAGTTTCTTTGAAATAATACTAAAATAAGTGAATTGTCAATTTTGCTGAAGAGAGTCAATTTTGAATTGAAGATGAAGGAGTATATTGATGTTAATTGGATATGAAGTAGTAAAATTGACGACGATGTTGATTGATTATTGACAATTCATTTTTATAAAAAATTCTTTAAGGATTAATAGATCAGATAGTTTTGAGGAATCACCTATTCTAAATTCAATTTATTTTAAATAACAGTCAAATGTTTTATCAATAGGAATGGGCTTTAGCCCATTTTTAAAAGACCAAAAACCATTGGCTTTAGCCAAAATCTAAACTCAATCTTTTTCTCTTAATCTTTGAAATACACTAAAAAAGAATGCAAGATTCATTAGTAGAATACGGAGCCCGAAGAGTGATCATCACGATCACAGCGATTCTTTGTGCTTTGCTTGAAATTGTGGATTCCACGATCGTGAACGTTGCCCTCAACGAGATGAAGGGTAATTTGGGAGCCACACTTTCTGAAGTAGGTTGGGTAATTACAGCGTATGCCATCGGTAACGTCATCATTGTACCCATGACGAGCTGGCTTTCTCAGCAGTTTGGAAGACGAAATTATTTCGCAGCTTCCATTATCATATTTACCGTTTTCTCATTCTTATGCGGAAATGCGGATAATATTTGGGAACTGGTTTTTTTCAGGCTTTGTCAGGGAATCGGAGGTGGAGCATTACTCGTAACCTCACAAACGATTATCACCGAATCGTATCCGGTGGAAAAACGCAGTATGGCGCAGGCAATTTATGGTTTGGGAGTTATTATTGGCCCGACTTTAGGTCCGCCATTAGGAGGTTATATTGTAGATAATTTCAGCTGGCCGTATATTTTTTACATCAATATTCCACTTGGGATTGCAGCAACTTTGATGACATTACAGTTTGTAAGAAGTCCGAAATTTTCTGAAAAACGTAAAGCTTCAGATGTCGACTGGTTAGGAATCATGTTATTGGCATTAACGGTTGGTTCGCTTCAGTTTATCTTGGAAAGAGGTCACGAAGAAGATTGGTTTGAAAGCGGAATGATCGTTACTTTTACCACAACTGCAGTGTTAGGATTTATCTTATTCCTGTGGCGGGAGTTAACCTGTAAATATCCGATTGTAGAATTACGGGTTTTGAAAAATGGTAACCTTCGGATAGGAACCGTGATGTCCTTCGTGTTAGGATTCGGGTTGTACGGGTCAACATTTATTGTTCCTTTATATACACAGAGTGTTTTGGGATGGACGGCGCTTCAGTCCGGTGCATTAATGATTCCTGCAGCATTGACGACAGCTTTTATGATGCCTATTATTGGTAAATTATTAACCAAAGGTGTCAAACAGCAGATTTTGGTTTCATTAGGATTGTTAATCTTCTTTATCTACAGTTTCTGGGGTTATAAAATCTTGACTCCTGATACAAGTAAAGAGGCGTTTTTCTGGATGCTGATTGTCCGCGGAATGGGATTAGGATTATTATTTATCCCAATTACCTCATTATCTTTAAGTACATTAAAAGGCCAGGAAATCGGTCAGGGAGCAGCTTTTACCGGGATGATGAGACAACTCGGCGGTTCGTTCGGAATTGCAGCTATTACTACATTTATTGCGAATGCGGGACAGAAATACAGGATGAACTTAATTTCCCATCTCGACAGTGACAGCCTGGATGTTCAGCAAAGATTGGCAGGTTTAAAAGCCAGCTTTATCGCAAAGGGAATGACACCTGACAACGCAATGAATGCTGCGTACAAAGTGATGGATATGACTGTCACCAAACAGGCAACTGTTTTATCTTATATGGATGTTTTCCTTTATCTGGGAGTTGTTTTCTTAGTCTGTATACCGTTTATTTTATTTATTAAAGAACGGAAAAGCAAAGAAAAAATAGATCTGAGTGAAGCGATGCACTAAAAAATATAAACCTCTGAAAATTTTTGGAGGTTTTTTTATTGAAAAAATTCTACTGACAAACATTTGTCACCAACTCATCTTATCTTTGTTAAAATTTAAATAAATTATTCTCATGAGTTATTGTTCCGCCATCGAAACCATGCAGCCTGAAAGCCGAAAAGAACTGCACAAAAAGTACCACGACAATCATTACGGTTTTCCGATTCACGATGATAACGAATTGTTCGGAAGACTCATCATGGAAATCAATCAGGCAGGTTTGAGCTGGGAAACAATTTTAAAAAAGGAAGATGGTTTCAGAAAAGCGTATGACAATTTTAATATTGAAAAAATTGCCGCTTACACCGACGAAGATCGTGAAAGATTATCTGGCTGATCCCGGAATTATCAGAAATAAACTGAAGGTAAACGCTGCCATAGAAAATGCCAAAACCATCATCGAACTTCAAAAAGAATTCGGCTCGTTTGAAAAATGGCTGGAACATCATCATCCCAAAACTTTACCTGAATGGATGAAAATTTTCAAAAAAACATTCAAATTCACCGGCGGAGAAATTGTGAATGAATTTCTGATGAGCATTGGTTTTCTGAAAGGTGCTCATGCAGAAGGTTGTGTGGTGAATGAGGAGATTTTGAAATTTAATCCGATGTGGAAGAAAGGGTAGGTTATCATAATGAGTCAATCTGACAAAAAAGAAAGAATCCCTAATTTTATCTTCAACTTTAGTTATTTAAACAGAAATCAACTTTTAAATTATTTCATCTGGCTTTTCAGTCTCTCAATAAGCATCGTGATGATTCTTTTATTGAAAACTTTGCTGTCAGATTGATACACTTCCAATTCCTCCAAAGTAAACATTCCAATGGTCATTCCGATGAAAGTATTTTTTAAAACATTATCCTTTTGTAGGCTTTGCTCGATCATCACTGCTTTTTTCGAGGAAGACAGCGCATTAAAATTTGAATTCTGACGGATGGCATAATTGGTAAACAGTAAAGTGTACAAATCGTTTTGCAATTTTAAAATGGGACGCAGGGTTTCGTTTTGAAATATTTCTGCAGGAGTTGTTGTTTCTAAATTGGACAGGTTGAGAGATTCTCTGAGGTCTGTTTTTGTGGCCATGGTTTTTTTTATGATTCAATATGGTGGTAAAACTATTTAAATGTCCATCTACTATTTGCAGACTTACCTTTTTTCACATATGCGGTTTTTTTTAAAAATAAGCTAGTTTGTGACGCGTGCTTATATCCCAATAGTGTTGTTATTTCTTCATTACTACCACTTTGAAACTCCTTTAAAAATTTGTATAAATTAATATGTTTTTCATTAGTCGCTGTTTTTTTTATTGCTTTTTTAACATGGAAAAAATCTTTATATAAATCTTTGACACAAATATACAATCCATTTGCAGTTCCAACATATTCTACATAAGATTTAATTGAATCATCACTCATGGCTTGTTCAATACCTAACCAAGGTTTTTCTGTAATTTTTTTTAGTCTATTTTCTAAATCATTTACCAAAATATGACCAGTACCAAATACACTATTAAGTATAAATAAATCTATAATGCCTAATTCATTTTTTCTGTGTGTAATTACAAATATTTCAGTTCTAAGATATTCTGCCTCCATAATTACCTCAATATTGCTGTTGTTTTCTATAAATTCAGGAAATGATCTTCCGTATTTTAGAGAACTTAGACCAATTCTAGTTACTCCAACTCCAGCTCTATCAACCAATTGGAATAGCATTAAAGTATTTGCTAAAGATTTGTTTCTATGGCGGGGCTCATGAAAAACTATATTTTCACTACTAATGCCTCCATAAAAACAACCAGGACTGCTAATTTTTAATTGTTTGCCAGTAAAATTTATAGATACCATTCCATCATGCGAATAATCTCTGTGAACTAAAGCATTAAGAAAAGCTTCATGAAATGCAGTTTCATCTAATTGATAAAATGTAAAATTTTCACCTTGAAATTCAAATGTCATTTGGTTATTACATTTATTAAAGTATTCCTTAGCAATTTTAACACTGTTCCATATACAATCTGACCATACTTCATTAATCTTTAAATCTCCATTTTTCAATTTCCAAGTAAATCTGTATTCATAATTTCCAAGATACTTTTTGATGAAGCTTGCTTTTCCTAAAAATAATAATCCGCCTTTATTAAGAATGCCGTTTTTAGTAACTCCTATCGACTCTAAAAAAGCTGTTTTTGTCATTTCAGATTGAGAAATATTTCTTTTTGATAAATAGATTTGGTATGCTTCATTAAGAGAATCTTGATTTAATGCTTCATCAATATCTATGTTTATATCATTATTGCTCCAATCATAAAATTGTAATGATTTAACAAGATTTTCTATCTCATCAGGTGTAGCCGGTCTACTGGATTTTCCATCTCTTATACAAATTTTACCGCTTGATGTTGCTACAACGGAATCATTTCTGCGGGGCACAAGAATAATTAGATATTGGTTATTTTTGTATTCAAAACAGTTGAGTTTTATTTCTAAATTTGGTTTTAATTTCCCCTTAATTCTTTCTTTAGTTGTATCTAAGTCAACTTTGCAAAAACCATGTAATTGATCTATCCAATTAAGATTTTTAATATCAGAAGAATCTTTAATCCCAATAATAATAACTCCTCCTAAATGATTTGCTAAAGCAGAAATCTCTTCCGCTAATTCTTTGGAATTATGCAGAGCGCTTTCATTACTGTAGTTCTTAAATTCTAGAGTTTCTGATTCTAATGATTCACTTGGTGTAAATTCTAAAGTTTCAAAAATATTTTTATAATCAAAGTCTTCTAAAATCATATTAGTATATAAAATTAATAATAACCAAATATATTAAAATTCACTCACCCCACCGTTTTCGTATCCTCTTCCTTCAAAATCTTTTTCTCCTTCATGGCAACCATCATTCTTTCACATTTGTATTGTGCCCAGTCAAATTGGTTGAGGAAATCGAGGGCTGCTAGAAATCCGGCATTGAAGAGCTGTTCTTTTTCTTCTCGTTTCATAAAGAAATTAAGCCAGCTGCTCGTTCCGCAGTTGACGGTTTTGATGCTGAAATGATTGTAAAAAGAGTTTTTCGTCAGAAAAGTTTTGTCGTTAAAACCTTTTAACGTTCCGATGATATTTCCCGCATAGGAAAGGGGAGTTTTAAGGATTTGTTCGCTTGTTTTTCCTTTCTCTCCCAAAATTTCAGAATCGCTGGTGAGCTGTACGCCAAACAAAGGAAGTCTCGGATAAAAAATGTCATTCATGTGAAAAAGATCAATCGGGAAATTGGAAAGGGTGCCGCCATCAATAAAAATCCCGACAGGATAAATGTCTTCTTTTGGTGTATTTATCCAGAATTTCCAGGCGTATTGTACAGAATCATCTTCTTTATTGATGAGTTTCTGCATCGGTTCAAAAAAGAAAGGTACAGACATCGATGCCCGTACAAATTCTGCCGGACTGATGTGTTTCAGTTCTTCTTCAGACCAATACAGATTCGCCATTGTCGGAAGTTCAACTTTTATTTTTGCATTGATGTCGGTTGTGATCACAATGTATTCCGATTGTAATCCGTAGAAAGGACTGTCTCTGTAATAGTCGTTGTTTAAAGCACTTTCATAGAATATTTTGTAACGGGTTTTGTCGATGTGTTCAAGATTGTTATTTTTAATTTCCTCAATCCCTTTCAGTGCATTGCTGTAAAATTCTGATCCATTTCCGTAGCGGTAATTAAGGTTGAGTCGGTCTTCTTTTTGAATGAATCTTTCGTTGAGTTCGGCAACGGTTTTGATACCGAATCCGTTCATCACATCAGTCATTTGTTTGAGGAAAACAGTTCCGGGGTTGAGTCCGCTATTGCTTTTTCTGAAATCAATGTAGAATTTCTTAACCATAAAAAACACAATCACCAAAGGAACAATAGGAACGAGAAACCAAAGTTTTGCCTGCCAAGATCTTTCCGTTTCAATCATAAAAGGAATGGCGATAAGAATAATCAAGGTAATCCCAAAAAGAATGCTGTTGATTTTAATGAAATTTTTATTGTTGAGCATTGCATGAATGGTAGTTCTCACATACGCTTTCCCATCCATAAAATCTGAAAAATCCCAATTGAATAAAATATCTTTGATAACGTCAGCTTTAGCTTCTTCTTTGGTTTTACAGGCTGCGATGAGCATCGTATTGATCGCTCCTGCACTTGTTCCCGCAATTTTCAGAAACCGGATTCCGAATATTTCCAGTGCATACAGATAGCCCACCAAAGCGCTTCCCCAAACTCCGCCGCCTTCCTGTACAAATTCGATATACTGATTGCCTTCAGCATCGAGAATATCAGAGAATTCTCTGGTGGAAATGTTCTCATGCAAAGCGGTAAGCTTTTCTTTAGATTCCTGAGAAAGTACGTCGTCCTCAAGGATTTTTTGAAGGATTTCGGTTTTCATGATTTTGGTTTGGTGTTTTTGGGTAAGTTTAAAGATTTAAAAAATTACCATTGCTTTCTTCTCGCATAAATAAAGGTACAGATTACAATCACCGCCATTAAACCCAGCGTATAAAAATAACCGTTCTGTGTTCTTAATTCCGGCATATTGTCGAAGTTCATTCCATATAATCCTGCGATAAAAGTGATCGGTAAAAAGTATACAGAATAAATTGCCAGAACTTTCATGACCTGATTGGCTTTCTGATCGGATAATGCAAGAAACATCGAAATTAAGTTGGTAAGCTGTATATTCAAATGGTCAAAATCTGCAACGACATCTTTTTGTTTGTCTTTTAAATCGACCACTTCAGAATCCTGTAGATCCAGTAATTTAAACTTATCAATCGCATCATTGGAAATGGTTAAAACCCGGGAATTTAATCCGGATTTCCTTTTTAATTTATACAATCTCCGGATTTGATTGGTGTGGTTGGTGTTTTTCAGGAAAATTTCATTCTCAATATTGTCCATTGTTTCAAAAAGACTGATGGCTTCATCATCAAAAGTTTTCATAATGACCAGAGAAATCATCAGTGCGATCTTTTGAGGCGATGCTTCATCTGAACTTTCGGTAAGATCTTTCTTGGTTTCAGTAATACTTTTCGCTTTCATTCGGTGGATCGTAATGATGGTTTTTTCTAAAAGGAAAATTCCGATTTTGGTACTGATATCACTGATGGTATTAAGGTTTTTACGTTCCAGTTCGGTGCTTTCGCGCAAAAGAAAGAATTTTATATTTCCGTCTTCTTCATATTTTGGGAGGTGATTGGGATCTAAGGTGTCTTCCAGAAGGAGATTGTTGATCTCATATCTTTCATGGAGATATTTCATATCTTCGGCGGTAGGCGCTTCTACGTCTATCCATTCGCATCCCGGATCTCTGTAAATTGTGTTAATAGGCATGAAGTAAAAATACTATTTATTTTAAAAAAGTGATGTGCAGAATAAAGTTTTATCTTTACCAAAATTAAACAAACTATATGATTAAAAGTACAATAAAAGGGATCGGATTTCACGTTCCGGATCATGTTGTGACCAATGATGATTTAGCCAAATTAATGACCACCAATGACGAATGGATTACGGAACGTACAGGTATCAAAGAGCGAAGACACAGAATCAACAGGAATGATACTCAGGAAACGACAGCGTTTTTAGGTTTTAAAGCTTCAGAAAAGGCACTTCAGCAAGCTGGCTTAACGGCAAAAGATATTGATTACATTGTTTTTGCAACGCTTTCACCGGATTATTATTTTTCAGGTTGCGGCGTCTTGCTTCAGGATTTACTGGGTTGTGATACGATCGGTGCACTGGATGTAAGAAATCAGTGTTCAGGATTTGTTTATGCGATGAGTGTTGCGAATGCTTTTATAAAATCAGGAACTTATAAAAATATTCTGGTTGTAGGAGCTGAAGTTCATTCTTTCGGATTAGATTTTTCAGATGAAGGAAGAGGAGTTTCTGTGATTTTTGGTGATGGGGCAGGAGCGATCGTGCTTTCTGCAACCGAAGATGAAGATGCAGGAGATATTTTAGCCATGAATATGCATTCCGAAGGGAAATATGCGGATGAATTGTGTACGCAGTTTCCTGGTTCTAAGTATGGATGGAGTGACAGAATGAGAAAAGAGCCGGAAAATGTAACGGATAAAGAAGTATACCCGATCATGAACGGAAATTTTGTTTTCAAACATGCCGTGACAAGATTTCCCGAAACGATGCAGGAAGCTTTAAATAAAGCCGGAAAAACAATTGAAGATTTGGATATGTTTATTCCGCATCAGGCTAATTTAAGGATTGCCCAGTTCGTTCAGCAGAAATTCGGTTTGCCGGATGAAAAAATTCATAATAACATCCAGAAATACGGAAATACTACCGCCGCTTCTATTCCGATTGCTTTGCATGAAGCGATTGAACTAGGGAAAGTGAAAAGAGGAGACTTGGTGCTTCTTTCAGCTTTTGGAAGTGGTTTTACCTGGGGAAGTATTTTGTTTGAATATTAGACCTAGTAAAACTTTCTTTACCCCGTTTAATTAAAAATAAAAGGACTTTAGTTGTACTAAAGTCCTTTTAAAATAACTAATTCAATGGTTATTCACAATAACTTTTTGAACCTTTTTAGATGAATTACTCTTAATAGTGAATAAATAAGTTCCGGCCTCTAAATCTCGGATATCTATTTTATTATTATTATTTACTTCAATTGATTTTATAAACTGTCCTGTTACAGCTGTGATATCTACAGTTTTTATTTTCTGATCAGATTTAATAAAGATAAAATCTTTAGCAGGATTAGGATATAGAATTGATGTCTTTTCAGTATTGCTAACATCATTTACAGCCAAAACATTATCTGTACATGTCACCTGTGTAGGAGTGTCTACTGATGTAAGAGTTCCGTCTGCATTACCTAATTGGTAAGTTCCGTCATTTCCCCAAGCCCATAATGTACCATCCGACTTAATTCCTCCAGAATGGTTGGCTCCAAATCGAACCGGAATTGTTGTCCAAGTGCTGCCAATAACAAGAGAAGGAGTAGCAGAAGTTGCAACTGGAGCGCCGTTTCCTAGTTTTCCCGAGCTGTCATTTCCAAAAGCCCATAGAGAAGAATCAGTTTTTAAAGCAAAAGAAGTGTTGTCTCCTGCTCCTGCACTTACCCAATTGGTATCTGTTCCTACTTGCGTTGGAACACTTACGTTGGGTGTAGTTGTTCCATTTCCTAATGCTCCATCTGCACTGCTTCCCCATGACCACAGTGTACCATCAGTTTTAACAGCTAGTGAATGAGATAATCCTGCTGCAGATTGCTTCCAGTTTGTTGCAGTTCCTACTTGTGTAAAAACGTTAGTTGATGTACCTAATCCTGTTTGTCCGGAGGTATTTGTACCTGTAGCCCAAAGCGTTCCGTTATTTTTAATTGCTAAGGAATGTTGAGGTCCTGTACTGATGGAAGCCCAATCGGTATCAGTTCCTATTTGCACAAAACCAAGGACAGAAGTGTAGTTACCGTTACCAAACCCACCAAAATTATTGATGCCCGTAGCCCAGAGTGTGCCATCAGTTTTTATGGCTAACAGAACATTGTCTCCAGCAGAAATAGCTTTGTAAGTATCTGTTCCTGTTTGAGTAGGGACTAAAAAGTTTCCCAGATAGCTACTTCCGAAAGACCATATTGTACCATCATTTTTTAAAGCAGCAATGTAAGAAGTAGCCGCAGAAACCTGGCTCCAATCTGTACCAGTACCAACCTGGAATGGATGTGCATAGTTTCCTGTGCCGCTTCCGTTTCCGCCGTAGGAATTTCCCCAGATCCAAAAGGTTCCGTCACTTTTAATAGCTCCTGAGTAGTTGGAAGCTTGTGCAACTTTAGTATAGCCTGTAAGACTACATTGTGAGTAAACGCTTGTAAATTGAGAAGCGAATAAGACAATAAATAATTTTGATAATTTCATCTTGTGTTAAAAAAATGTGTTAATAATGCACAAAAATAGTATTTTTTTATTTTAAATAGGTTTTTATTTTTAAATTTAGTTTATTTCTTATCGATATGATGATCATTTATTTAATTCATATTGAAGAGAATATTAGAATAATTTCCTGTGCAAAGCAATTAGACATCGTTTTATGTTTTTTTTATTCTTTTTTGTAGGAATAATAATTTATTATGCAAAACATATAGATTTGTTTTAGTAATAAATTATAGGTTGATTCGGTTAAAGTCTAATATTCAGAATGATCATAGATATAGAAAACGAAAGATGAGCCGTGTGAGACTCATCTTTCGTTTATAATAGGTAAAAAAATTCGTTTAAAGACTGTTCAATAACTTCTCGGTGTCAGAAGAATCTTGGCCTGTACTCTTTGCTAAATTAATTGACTTTTCTGCCCAAATTTTAGCGTTTTTCTTGTCGCCGATTTTATTATAAAGATTGGCTAAAGTATCTGTATTGGCGTAGCTTTCTTGCTTCTTTACAGATTCCTGAGCCCATTTTACGGCAGTTTCCAGAGACGATTTTGTGTTGACGTTCTCAAAGAAATTCCAGGCGATTGAATTGAGTTCATCTGAACCTGCAGCAGAATAATCCTTATACACTTCTAAAGTCATTTTCTCATACGTTGCAAAATCTTTGTCTTTTAAAGCTCTGCTTGATTTTGCTCTTTTCAAAAGTTTTTCAGATTCTTCTTTAGTCAAAAACTTCTGAGTTTCAGTGTAAAAATAAGCATCATTCCATTTTTTTGTATCAGCACTGTACGTTTTTTTCATGATGGTATTTAGCTTCACGTTTTTGTCAAACATTTCATAACGGTCAGCCGGAAAAACTTTGATGATCTCATCTTTCTTGTTCTGAAAAATCTTATATAAAGGGCTTTCTGTAGTTTGAGTTCCTGTCAGGATCATCTGTACATCTTCCTGATCTAAAGTGTTTTTTGCACTAAAATAACGATCCAAAACTCTTCCTGCGAAGTCTGCGTCATTGTAAATGGTAAGACCGGCAAGGTTTTTCAGGAATTCAGGATCCTTTTCTCCTTTTTCGAATTTTTGTTTTAATGCCGTCAGTCTTTTGTTGGGATCTCCTGCATCCATCGCAAACTGGATGAAGTCTTTTTCTTCTACGTAACCAATTGTTCTGTGTACTTCTTCACCGTCACCGTTGATGAAAAGATAAGTAGGAAACACTTTCACATTATATTTTTTTGCCAAATCGATCCCTTCACCTTTTTCCATATCAATTTTTGCATTAACGAAATGGTCGTTGTAATAATCACCTACAGGCTTTAGAGGAAAAATATTTTTCACCATCAGTTTACACGGTCCGCACCAGACTGCATAAGCATCAACGAAAACCAGTTTGTTTTCTTTTTTTGCTTTAGCTAAAAGACTTTTGAAATTTCCTTCTTCGAATTTAATTCCCTGTCCGAATGTAATTGCGACAAAGAATAGGAATGATAATATTGCTGTTTTTTTCATGAAATATTTTATTGAATACAAATGTAATAATTATGTACACACAAGACTTTATAATTATTAATAATAGAATTCATAAAATTTTGTTAAAATATTTAGAAATAATCAATATTAAATAAGTTAAAAAACAAAAAATCCACAGAAACTCTGTGGATTTTATCTTATCTTGATCCTCCTACCTGTGTATTCGGACGTGATTCTTTGCTTTTGTAATCGGTTGGCTTTTTGACAGTATCGTTTGCCAGATTTGTAGTATCATTTCCTGTTGTAGCGTTTCGTTCTGAATTTGCTACCGCCGAATCTCCCATATCATTTCGCATTGCATCTTTATTATGATCCTCTTTAAACTCTTCTCTGTTTTCTTTTTTTTGAGCACAGCTTCCTAAAAATAATAGTCCTAAAACTGCTCCAATCCATAATTTTTTCATAGTATACATATTTAAATTTTGATTTTCAAATATAAAAAATCCGCAGAACTTGAATCTGCGGACTTTCATTTTTACATTAGATTTTATCGGGTTGCAGGAGTTGACATAGAATCTACTTTCATAGAATCCGTCGGCACTGTCATCATCGTATCTGCTACAGGCGGTGCAGCTTGCGTTGCGTCTACCGCTGTAGAATCTGTGTTACTGGATGATAATTGTTTCTCTTTAGTGCCGCAACTTACTGCGAAAAATCCAATTCCTAGGGTTAATAACATTAACTTTTTCATATTATAATTTTTAAATGGTGTAGTATGGAGTATTCAATAACTATTCCGAAAATTTGTCTAATATGAACATTTAAAAAGTAAATATATTAAATTTATGTTAAATATTTAGTAAAAATACAGCCCCGAAAAATTTCGAGGCTGTATTGTAGTTTAAAAAAAAGATTATTGGTAATAATGATCTAATTTTTACCCTAAATATGGATATTTATAATCTTTGGGAGAAACAAAAGTTTCTTTGATGCTTCTCACAGAGGTCCATCTTAATAAGTTCATTTTAGACCCTGCTTTATCATTGGTTCCGGAAGCTCTGCCACCACCGAAAGGCTGCTGTCCTACAACGGCACCTGTTGGTTTGTCATTGATATAGAAGTTTCCAGAAGCGTTTTCTAGTGCTTTGAAAGCCTCGTCAGTTGCATATCTGTCTTGCGAAAATACAGAACCGGTTAATGAATAAGGAGAAGATGAATCTACGATTTTAAGGGTTTCTTTCCAATCCTGATCTTCGTACACAAATACGGATAAGATAGGTCCGAAGATTTCTTCAACCATGCTTTCGTATTGAGGATCAGTTGTTTCAATGACAGTTGGGCTAACAAACCAACCTTTAGAATCGTCACATTTACCACCGATAATTACTTCTGCATTGCTGGATGCTTCAGCTCTTTCAATATATCCTTTGCATTTCTCGAATGAGTTTTTATCGATTACCGCATTCACGAAATTAGAAGGATCTTCCGGCGAACCGATTTTGATTGAAGCGATCTGGGCTTCCATTACTTTTTTCACGTCTGCCCAAAGTGATCTTGGGATGTAAGCTCTTGAAGCAGCAGAACATTTTTGTCCTTGATATTCAAAAGAACCTCTAACTAAACCTGTTGCTACAGCTTCTACATTAGCAGAAGGGTGAGCGATTACGAAATCTTTACCACCGGTTTCTCCAACGATTCTCGGGTATGTTCTGTAATTGTGAATATTATCTCCGATCATTTTCCACATTCCCTGGAAAACTTTCGTAGATCCTGTAAAGTGAAGACCTGCAAAATCTCTGTGAGCCAAAACTTTTTCAGCAGTTTCTTTTCCATCTGTAAATACCATGTTAATGACTCCGGCAGGAAGCCCAGCCTCGATCAATACATCCATGATTACTTTTGCAGAATAAATTTGCTTGTCAGAAGGTTTCCAAACAACTACGTTTCCAAGCATTGCCATACATGCAGGTAAATTTCCTGAAATTGCTGTAAAATTGAATGGTGTCACCGCAAAAACAAATCCTTCTAAAGGTCTGTATTCTACACGATTCCAGATTCCTGCATCAGAAACAGGCTGTTCAGAATACATTTCTGTCATGAATTCTACATTGAATCTTAAGAAATCAATGAATTCACAAGCAGCATCAATCTCTGCCTGATGAACATTTTTAGACTGTCCTATCATTGTTGCAGCATTAATTACATCTCTGTAAGGTCCTGCCAAAAGATCAGCAGCTTTTAAGAATATGGCAGCTCGGTGTTCCCAGCCTAGCTCGTTCCATTGTTTTTTAGCAGCTAAAGCAGCGTTGATGGCATCATCTACATGCTGCATTGTCCCTCTGTGATAAAAACCGAAATCGTGAGCGTGATCCTGAGGAGACTGAAGCTGAACTTTATCGTCAGTTTTTACTTCTTTACCATTGATAACCATTGGAATCTCTATCTTCTGTGCCCACATTTTTTTGTACTGGGCGATCAGAGATTTTACTTCCGGAGAACCGGGTTCATAAGAATTTACCGGCTCGTTTACTGCAAATGGTACTTGCGAAATTGCTTTTGACATATTACGTTGTATTATTTTATAGTTTTGCTAATGTCACAAATTTACAACTTTTATTTGATGTCGATTATGATCTCAATAGTGAATTTTGCACTGTAAGTGAATGCCGAATTTTACATATAGTAACCATTTAACAGGTACAGCGAATTGACCATTCATATTTACTTTGATCACATTTTCTCGTTTTCTAGAATTTTTAATACCAGTTTTTCTTCGTGGGTCAGACCTGCTTTGCCGTCGTTTTCTTCTATTTCTTCCAATTCGTCCAGATATTTTTTGATAGAGTTATTCTCGTATAAATTAATGACCAAAGGATGAACATAATATTTTCTACAAACAGTACTCGTATTTCCTAAATGTTCAGCAACAATATCCAGGGCTGCTTTAACTTTCTTTTTGTACTCCGTATTGTTTTCGGCATAACCGATTTCTTTAAATGCGATTAATGCGTTTACAGTCCCTGACCAGGTTCTGAAGTCTTTTGCCGTGAAATCTTCACCACTCAGTTCTTTAATATAATCATTCACCATTCCGGAATCTACATGATGCCTGTTTCCTTCGCTGTCATAATATTGAAACAACTCTTTCCCTGGAATTTCTTTACATTTTGTAATTAATTTTGCCAGTCTTTTGCTTTTCAGATTGACATCATGCATCACTCCTTTTTTTCCTTTGAAAGCGAAGTTGATTTTCTGCCCTTCCACTTTTACATGTTTTCCCTTTAAAGTCGTAAGACCAAAAGATCCGTACAGCTTTTCATAAATACTGTTGCCGATTCTGATATTGGTGCGTTGCATCAGGCTGACTATTAATGCAAGTATTTTTCTTTTTTCGAAATTTCTTAGCGCTAAATCTTTTTCCAGTTGAAGACGGATTTCCGGTAGCGCATATCCGAACTGAAGCATTCTGTAAAATTTGGTATGATTCCGTAAAGCACTCCACAAAGGGTGATATCTGTATTGTTTTCTTTTTCTTGCATCAAGACCGGTAGCCTGCAAATGACCATTATCTAAAGTACAGATCCAGACATTTTCCCATGCCGGAGGAATTACCAGTGAGTTGATCCGTTTGATTTCTTCTTTATCTTTTATTTTTTCACCATCTTTGAAGTAAAGATATTTTTTACCTCTTTTTCTGCGGATAATACCAGATGCTTCTGCATCAGAAGTATATATAAGATTCACTGCTTTTGCAGAAGCAACAGGATCTTTCATGATTTTGACAATCTTCGCAGGCTTCAGATGAGAAATAATATCTAAATCGGTCTGTTCCATAAATAATTTGGTTAAGAGTTTTTACCCCTGGAGAATAGCCATAAAAGCAAGGCTATGATTCCGACTACAACAATAATTCCCCACCACATACCTGCTTTGAAGATCGTTTCTACTGCTTCGCAGCTCGTCAATAATAAAATACTGAAAAGACTTATGCTGTATAAAGTTAATTTTCGCATAATAATTTATATTTAGTGATTGTATAATTAAATTCTCTCGTTATCAGGACGCCAATTTTTGATTGACTTTTTAATTTCGTCCCCTGAAATGTTTTCTTTTAATGCTTTCTCTAGCAGTTCTTTAAACTCATTATCATAAGCAAACCTGAGTGCTGCAATCTGTCCAAAAGTGAGTTTTTCGCAAACCTCATCAGATCTTTTATTGAAAATTTCAAAATATCGCTGTCTGAACTCCAACTTTACGATTCTGTTTTGCAGTCCAAGAGCATAGTGCTGCCGAGTCATTATTGCGAGAAACAAAATTAGAAATATGACGATTGAAAAAAGGAACCAAGACAGTTCATTTTGTTCCTCGTTAATGATTTTATAAATTCCGTAAACTTGTAAAATCAGGAGTAGCGGAAGATAAACGAAGTGGTGTGGAGGATAAAACTTCCTGTGATTTTGATAATTCTGCGTTTTCATTTTTAAAATATAGCAAGAACCTTTCCAAAATATTATGAAATTAATAATGATAATAACTTTGTGGTATCTCAAACAAATTTATAATCTAACTGACGGTTGTATAATGTCTCATCAATGAAAACCTGGAAAATCGAATAGGTGAACTTGATTTTTTTGTAACTTTCGGTTTTAAAATTTTAAAATAATGACTTCAAAGGAAAAAGTAGCTGCACTTCGAGAGGAGATGCATAAAAATAATGTTGATGCCTTTATCGTATATTCTGCTGACCCGCACATGAGTGAATATTTGCCTAAAGAATGGCAGGAAAGATCATGGTTGTCGGGTTTTTTAGGGTCTGCAGGTTTTGTGGTTGTTACGAAGGACAAAGCCGGACTTTGGACAGACGGAAGGTATTTTACACAAGCTCCCATTGAATTAGAAGGTTCAGGAATTGACCTTTTTAAAGACGGAATGGAAGGAACTCCCAATTATATTGACTGGATCATCTCAGAAATCCCGGCTAATGGGAAAGTAGCAGTCAATGCTTTGGCGACTTCTCATGCTAACTGGGAATTGCTTTTTGAAAAATTACACGCAAAAAACATAACTTTAGTTGACCTTCCTTTACTGAAATATGTATGGAAAGAAAGAGGTGAATCTTCAAAAAATCCGATTTATACGCATCCTGTAGAAAGAGCAGGGAAGTCTGTCATTGATAAAATTGCTGCCATCCGCCAGAAAATGGAAGCTCAGGAAGTGACAGTTCATATCATTTCAAGTCTTGATGATGTTGCCTGGACACTGAATTTGAGAGGAAGTGACGTAGAAAGCAATCCGGTATTTTTAGGATACATTATCATTACAAAAAATGAAGTAATGCTGTTCACAGATCTTGATAAATTGGACGTTGAAGCAAGAAAACAGATGGACGAAGCATGGGTGAAGATGATGCCTTACGAAGAATTTTACAATCATCTGAAAACCATCAGAAATGAAAAAGTTTTGATTTCGCCCAACAGCAATCAGTCAATTTTTGAAGCTTTGAAAATTGGCAACCAGTTTGTAAAAGCTGCTGTTCCGGGAAATCTGATGAAAGCCCAGAAAAATGAAACTGAACTGGAAGGTTTCAGAAAAGTAATGGTAAGAGACGGCGTTGCAATGGTGAAATTCCTACACTGGCTGACTCACAATGCCGGAAAACAGGCAATGAACGAATTTTCTATTGGACAAAAACTAAAGGATTTCCGTGCAGAAGGCGAAAATTTTGTTGGGGAAAGCTTCGGAAGTATTGTAGGATATAAAGATAATGGTGCGATTATGCATTATTCGGCTAAAGAAGATGGGAGTAAGGAAGTAACCAATGAATCAACGATTTTGGTTGATTCCGGAGGGCAGTATCTTGAAGGAACGACCGATATTACAAGAACTTTTGCTTTGGGAACTCCATCGGAAGAATTTAAGGTAAACTCAACTTTGGTTTTGCAGGGATTAATCCGTCTGTCGATGGTGAAATTTCCGAAAGGGACGAGAGGCGTACAGCTGGATGCAATTGCAAGACTTCCGTTGTGGATGAATGGTAAAGATTTCAATCACGGTACGGGTCATGGTGTAGGAAGTTTTATGAATGTACATGAAGGTCCGCAAAATATCAGAAAAGATTTGAATCCACAGGAATTGCTTCCGGGAATGGTTTGTTCAAATGAACCTGGATATTATGTAGAAGGAGAGTACGGAATTCGTCATGAGAATTTAATCGCTGTAAAAGAGTCTGAAACTACAGATTCAGGAACTTTTTATGAGTTTGAAACTTTGACGTTCTGTCCGTTCTTTACAGACACCGTCGTAAAAGAAATTTTATCAATAGAAGAAATTCAATGGTTGAATGACTATCATAGAAAATGTGAAGAAAAAATCGCTCCCTATTTGGAAGATGAAGTGAAAGAATGGTTTTTACAATTAGTGAAACCTTTGTAGTAAATATTTTACATAACGTAAAAGAAGCCTTGTGTTAATTTCGCAAGGCTTTCTTAGTGTCAATATTTAAATCTACAAAACCATTATCTTTGCAACATGAATCATGACACTATCTGCGCACTTGCAACAGCCAACGGAATCGGAGCTATCGGAATTATCAGAATTTCGGGAGACGATGCTATTTCAGTTTCTGCAAAAATTTTTGAAGGGAAAAACCTTGAAAATGCTCAATCACATACTGTACATTACGGATTTATCAAAGATAATGAAGAGATGATTGATGAAGTAATGGTTTCGGTTTTCAAAGCTCCAAAAACTTTTACCGCTGAAGATTCTGTTGAAATTTCTTTTCATGGCTCACCGCACATTGCTAAGAAAATCTTGGAAGTTTTAATAAAAAACGGAGCAAGAATGGCTAAAGCAGGTGAATTTACGATGCGTGCTTTTATGAATGGCAGAATAGATCTCAGTCAGGCAGAATCAATTGCCGATTTGATTGCTTCGGAAAATGAAGCTTCAAGAAAAGTAGCTCTGAATCAGCTCAAAGGAGGAATCACCAACGAGATTTCATTTTTAAGAACAGATCTATTAAATTTTGTTTCTTTAATTGAATTGGAATTGGATTTTGCTGAAGAAGATGTAGAATTTGCAGACAGATCTGCTTTGAATCAACTGCTTGATAAAATTGAAAATAAGTTAAATTCTCTTATTGAAAGTTTCCAGTATGGAAATGCAATTAAAAACGGAACTGCAGTGGCAATTATCGGCAAACCCAATGCCGGAAAATCTACTTTGCTGAATGCTTTACTGAAAGAAGAAAGGGCAATTGTAAGCAGTATTGCAGGAACGACAAGAGATACGATTGAAGAAATTTTACATATAAAAGGTCATGCTTTCCGCCTGATTGACACCGCAGGCTTGCGTGACACATTGGACGAAATTGAAGCGATTGGTGTACAGAAAGCTAAAGAAAAAGTACAGAATGCGAATATTCTTGTTTACTTAGCAGATGCAGGAACAGAAAATTTTTCTGAAGATATTGATATGATTAAATCTTTGCAAAGAGATGATCTTAAGCTTATTATCTGTGCCACGAAAATTGATGAAGTTTTACCACACCGGTATACATCGGCCGAAAATATTTTCAGAAAAGAAATTTCGCAGGATTTTGCTTTTATTACCATTTCAGCTGTAGAAAACCAAAATATTCAGGATTTAAAAGACGAATTGTCATCTTATGTTGAACAGTTAAAATCTGAAGAAAATAATGTAGTAATCACCAATCAGCGTCATTTTGAAGCTTTAGGAAAATCTCTGACGGCTGTTGATAAAGTGAAAGAAGCCATCACCACTCAAATCTCTACAGAACTTTTGGCTTATGAATTGAGAAATGCTTTGGAACATCTTGGTGAAATTTCTGGTGAAGTAACTAATGATGAGGTGCTTGGAAATATTTTTTCTAAGTTTTGTATCGGGAAATAAATTAGCTTTTCTTTGATTTCTTTTTCTTTCTTTTAGTTGACTATCAGATATTTATATAATTTTTATTTTCTCTTTTTAGTGTTTATTTATATATTTGTACACCTGGTGTACACCTTGAGCTACTAAAATCAGCCACGAGGTGTACAAATGTACACCTCAAATAAAATGTATGAATATCACTTTAAAACAGAAAAATTTAGCTGATGGAAGGATTAGTCTTTTCATTGAGTATTACAAAGGTTCTTCCACTAATGTACAAGGAAAAAGAATTCATTTACGAGATTTCGAGTATTTGAAACTGTATTTGCACCCCGATCCTAAAACGCCCAAAGAAAAAAAAGAGAATAAAGAAACTTTGACTCTCGCCGAAAGTATTTTGGTAATCAAAAAAGCTGAATATGTCCAAGGACGTTACGACTTAAAAGATACGGTGAAAAGTAAAAGAACTTTTTTGACATATTTTGAAGAGTTGACAGATGAAAAACGATTGCAAGATTCTTCTAATAATTACGGCAACTGGTATTCTACTTTGCAACATCTAAAAAAGATCGTTTCAAAGAATATGACTTTCGATGAAATCGATGAAAAGTTTGTCAAAAAAGTTCACCGATATTTTGAAAAGGACGCTCTCACCAGAAGTGAAATTCCACTTTCTCAAAATTCTAAATATTCATATTTCAACAAGTTTAAAGCTGCACTTCGAAATGCTTTCGATAATGGATATTTGACGATAAATTATGCGTCAAAAATAAAATCATTTGAACAGGCTGAAAGCCAAAGAGAATATCTGATTTTTGATGAATTACAACGATTAGCAAAAGCGGAATGTAAATACCCGGTTTTGAAAAAAGCTTTTCTTTTTTCTTGTTTATCAGGATTACGTTGGTCGGATATCAATACTTTGATTTGGAAAGAAGTCCGTGATGAAGGTGATATTTCCAGAGTCAATTTCCGACAGGAAAAAACAGAGGGTGTAGAATATCTTTATATCTCAAAACAAGCCAGAGAATTGTTGGGCGAAAGACAAGATCCACAAGAAAGAGTTTTCAAGGGTTTGAAATATGGAATGACCTACAATACTGAAATTATCCGTTGGTGCAATCGTGCTGCAGTTCCGAAACATATTACTTTTCACTCAGCGAGACATACTAACGCAGTTCTGTTGTTGGAAAATGGTGCAGATATTTACACGGTTTCTAAAAGATTAGGACATAGAGAATTGAGAACTACACAGATTTATGCTAAAATTGTGGATAGCAAAATGAAAGAAGCCGCTGAGATTATCCCGGAACTAAATATCGAACTGTAAAAAATATATTTTTAGGTAGAGTAATATTTTAGTTAGTAAAATTGTACTGAATCTATTTTAATCCAGATTATTCTTATTTAGACTTTTGAAATTCCAGATTAATCCACATCATTCTTATTTCGCCTTTAAGTGTTTGACTCTATTGTTTTTATGGTTTTCTATGATGACTTTTGCTTCATTAAATTTGTTAAACGAAAGCAATGGAAAATAACGAAATCATTCTGCACAAACTCAACCGAATTGAAAAACATATTTTCGGTTTAAAGGAAATTCTGAATGTCGAAGAACTTTCAGATTACACCGGATTTAAAAAATCCTACATCTACAAATTAGTTCATTCCAACAGTATTGCTTTTTCTAAACCCAACGGGAAAGTCCTATTTTTTGAACGAAAAAAAATCGATGAATGGTTGTTAAAAAACAGCCATAAATCAAATGATGAAATTCAACAAGAAGCGATAGAATTTTCTTTACGAAAAAAATAAAGCCTAACTATAGCAGTAGTTAGGCTTAAAATCTTTGTTTTACTTGGAAGTAAGGTACAAATATAATAATTATTTGTTTCCGTTTCCACAATACCCAGATGTTTTTATGGAAGAGAAAAATACTCTGTATCAAAATGGTACAGAAGGCAAAACCATTTTTGATCGCACTCTAAATTATCTCAATTCGAAGTATTCATTAAGATTTAACACCATCTCTCTGGAGTTTGAAATCAAACTGATACAAGATAAAAAATGGGCAGATCTAAATTTAAACTCATTGTATATAGAGCTCATTCAATCTGGAATTAATATACCCATTAATAAATTGGAGATCTTGGTCAGAAGCCATTTGATAGAACAGTATAATCCTATTTCAGAATATATTGAAAGTTTGGAGGATTGGGATGGTGAAGATCATATCGCAAAATTATGCAGTTATGTGAAGACTAACGACGATAAAAAATTTTTGTATCACGTTGAGAAATGGTTTACCAGAGCGGTCTTTTGTGCTTTAGAAAAAGAGAAAATCAATAAGCATTGTTTGGTTTTGGCAAATACCATTCAGAATAGTGGGAAGTCAACATTCTTAAGATTTTTTATTCCTAGAAAACTAACGAATTACCTTTCGGAAGATATTGGTTTGGATAAAGATAGCAGAATCAAATTGTGCAAAAATTTGATTATCAATTTAGATGAACTTTCGGTTTTGGCAAAAGCTGACATCAATTCTTTGAAAGCGATGATCTCAAAGACGCATATCAACGAAAGATTGCCTTATGCAAGGAAGGCCGAATATCTGGAAAGAATTTGCAGTTTCGTGGGTTCTACCAACAAAACAGATTTTCTAACAGACGAATCCGGAAGTGTTCGTTGGATTATTTTTGAAGTCATCGAGAAGATCAACTTCAATTATTCATCTGAAATTGATATTGATCAAGTTTGGGCTCAAGCTTATTTCAACGCTTACAAACGAGAAAATTACAATCCTGAACTCACTTTAGCAGATATTTCCGAAAACGAAAAACGCAATGAGCGATTCACACAAATGACTTTAGAACAGGAAATGGTGAATAAATTCTATTAAGCATCTGACAATCTGGAAGAATTTAAAACCGCCACAGAAGTAATGATTGATCTAAATGGTCACGGAATTCGTCTCAATCATTTGAAAATTGGAAGGGCTTTATCATCTTTTAAATTTCCCAGAGTTAAACATCCGCAAAGACAAATTTACGGTTACCTCATTCGGTCGAAAATTACAGATTAATATAAATTATATATAATCATTTACCTACTTACCTTAATGTCTTAAATGTTTGATAAGCAATCTATTTATCAAGGTATGTATAATTATTCGGAGCTACCTAAACTTACCTATATAGTAAATTCTGGTAGGTAGGTATTTTAAGGTAAGGTTGGAAATTGAGTTTAATATTTTGATTATCAAGAATATGGTAATTAGGTAAGTCTTTTAACAAAATCACAGAAAAATTTAAAAATGAACTGCAAACAATTTAATACAATCCCGTTGGAAGAAGTCCTCCTTTCTCTCGGACACCTTCCCACGAAACAATCGGAAAAAGAAGCGTGGTTTCTTAATCCATTTGCCAAAGAGAACCACGCCTCTTTTAAAATTAATAAAAATCTAAACTACTGGTATTTACACTCTGAGGGAATCGGCGGAAAAAATATTGATTTTATGAAAAGATATTTGAATGCATCAGTAAGTGAAGTTTTACTTTGGGCTGAAAATCAAAGTCTTTCTTCTTTTCATCAGCAAAATATTTCCGATAGGAAACTGGAAAATCTTTCAAAGAACTATGAGATAATTAATGTAAAAGAAATTCAACATCCTGCACTTTTGGAATATTTAAAAAGCCGGAAAGTAGAAGATCAAACCAAATTTTTAAAAGAGATCCATTATCGAATGAACGATAAAAACTATTTCGGAATTGGTTTCAAAAACGATTCCGGCGGTTACGAAATTCGCAATAAATACTCGAAAATTTGTTTGGGCAAAAAAGATATTTCAACAATTAGAAACAATTCAAATTCAGTTAGGATTTTCGAAGGTTTTTTCGATTTTCTTTCATTTAAAAATTTAGAAAATGAATTAGAAGAAGAACCTTCTGATTATCTCATTTTGAATTCTGTTTCGATGCTTCATAATATTAAAAATTCACTCGGAAAATATGAAAAAGTGGAGCTTTATTTTGATAATGATGAAGCTGGAAATCGTGCTGTTGAAATCATTAGTAATGAAATACAAAATGCAAAAGACGGTAGGACTTTATATTCTAACTTTAAAGATTTGAATGAATATCTGAATCAGCAAACCAATGAAGTTCAAAATCAATGTAAACCGAGATTTAAGCGATGAAAAATTCCAAAACTTTAGGAGTAAACTTATTAGAAAAAATTTTTGATTTAAATTCAAAAAATAAAATTGGCGCAAATACCATAGTTGTTTTCACTTTTATTCTCTACAAATGTGAAGATCTGCGAAAGGAAATTGTATTATCAGACTATCAAATGGCAAGAGAACTTGGTCTCTCCAGACAAACGATCATCACGGCGAAAAATAAGCTCAAACTTTTAGGACTTTTAGATTACAACAGAAATCGTGGTTTTCCGAATCGTTTCATTTTAAAAGGGAATGAATTGCCAAAAGTTACACCAAAAACTGACGAAATAATAGAAGACCCGATTGAAGAATTAGATCAGATTCTGGAAGTAGAAAGTTTTGTTAATAATTCGTCTTTCAAATATCCTAACCTAAAACAGTTTATGGATTTTGCAAAAACGTTAAAAGACTATACAGAAAAGCTAGATGATTTATTGATCCAAAAATTTCAGAAATGGGATGAAGCAAATTGGAAAAATTCATTAGGAAGACCTATTTTGAATTGGCAATCTACTCTTGAAAAAAACATGAATACACTTGAGTTTTCACACTCTTACAAAAGTTCTTCGCTATCTGATCTTCCAATTATTAAAAGACCGAAGCTAGACTAAAATCATCTAAACCCACTAGTCAAAAATATAGTAGACTAAATAAAATTTCTAAATTATGAAAGCTGTATAGCAAGATGTGTCTTTGTACGTACAAAATTTACATTTTATACTACCTAGACTTTCTTGCCTTTTCTGCGAAAAGGGTTAAAAAAACATCGGAACTCGTTTTTTTTGTTTTGGAAATCATTCTTTTTAGGATAAACACCTATTAATTTTCCATAGATTCATAGAATAAATTGCTGGTGAAAAGAAAAAAGATGGCGCAAACTAAATGAAAATTTTTGTGCGAAAATAATAATTTAATGCAATTATGTATTAAAAATATTTCTACAAAGAGGGCGATTTTTTGAGGTTTAAGAATGATATTTTTATTGTATATTTTCTTTACTGTCTATGTCAACTTCTGTTTTAGTAGTGGAATTTACTTTAGCTATATTTGTATTTATCAATAAAGAAAAAATATTCATAAGTCCAAAGAAAACTTACGATAAAAATATTTGCAAGCACCTTATTATCAAATCATCAAAATATATTTTATATTAGTGGCATAAATAGTTTTACGAAAGTTATATAGATCGGATTGACGCACTGCGTAAATTTGGAAATTATGTGGCATTTTAAAGACCTACAACACGAATGATAATTGAAGCTGAAATAATAAATCAACCATATTCGGGACAATACACTGAAAGAATTTACGACAATGAAAGTGTGTGGAATTCTCAAAGTTGGACTTTTATAAAGTTCACCAATGATGACTATTCAGAATGGTGCGGACAATTTCGTGGCTTTCCAAAACACGTGGCTATATCGACACTTAAAAAAAAAGTTTTGGTTTTGACTTCGGACTACTTGTTTCAACTTGACATAGTAACAGGAAACTTAACAGATTTAGAAGACCAACCGCAGTATCAAAATTTGACAGTTGCACCAAATGGGGATTTTATTATTGCTGACTATTACAACTTTGAAAAAATTACGACAACTATAAATAAGAAAGAAAAAATTGAAAGCCCAATTGAAATGGACTTAATTAAATTCAAAGAATGGAATAGCTCAAAATTAGAATTTACTTGCGACGAGTTTTTAAATTGGGACAGACATTTAATTATGACATACAATAGTCAGACGAACAAAATTGAAATTAAGAATGGCTAAAAAATTTCCAATACGACACGAAAATCATACACTCGAAGAAAAATCAATCATTTTCTTTCGTAACTATTTACCCAATGATTGGAACGTAAACTCAATTGACAGAGATTACGGACAAGATTTGAACATAGAAATTGCAGAAAATGCAGTTTATAGAGGACTTGAATTTATTGTTCAACTGAAAGGTTCTAATTCTTCTGACATTAACGGTACCGATGAAAGGCAATCATTGAGAGTTTCAACGTATAATTATTTATGGGACAACTTGCGAGTTGTTTTGCTTGTGAAGTATGTTGAAGCAGACAATGAAGCATATTGGATTTTGCTAAAAGACATTCCAGAACCAAATCAGGATAATGAAACATTTACAGTCAGAATACCAATACAGAACAGACTTTCAGAACTTGATTGGAATTATATCGCAGACTATGTAAGAGATATAACGTATAGAAAGTTGAAAGCAGTTAGACCGAATGAATAGAAAAACACACATAACATGAACTTGCCAAAAGCTTGTGCAAGGTTCAACAGCAGTAATTCTATTGAACTTTTGTGCTAAAAATCCCAGCCTTCCGCAAGCCCCCGAAACGTTAACGGTAATTTTTAAAGACATCATCCAATGTTCAAATTCTACACAATACCATCAGAAGACATAATAGATAAACTTATCGGTGAACAGTCGACAATTAAACTATCTTCTGCGTTTAATTTAAATGACCCTTACGAACTTAAATTCAATTTGAATATAGACCCATTAGCAGATGGACAAGAAAAAGAATACTATAAAAATAATCCAGGCAGTAGCGTTCAGGATTTTATTGATTGGAAAAAACATGCAATGGAACACGAGGGCTACTCTTGGTATGCAGAACAACAACAACGAAATTCAATTGCACAGGCAATTGCTCTATGTTCATTTACAGAGAAAAATGACAATAATTTAATGTGGTCTCACTATACAAACAACCACAAAGGAATTTGCATCGAATATAAAGCTGAATTATTTGAATATTTAAAAAGTCTAAAAGATTACTTTGCTTTTTGGAAAGTTAATTATTCTGATGAACCACCAACAGTTAAAGGACTTGAGGACGTTAATTTGAAAGTCGAAAAAATTATGTTCAATAAACAATCAGAATGGAAATATGAAGGTGAGCATCGAATTATTTTTTTAAGCGACAAAGACACGGAATTTATACCTATTGATAGAGAATTTATTAAAGCTATTTATATTGGTTCACGAGCTGACACAGAAATTGAAAGAAAAATATTATCTGTATGTAATAATACTAACATTGAAATTTACTATGGAATAACTCTTGGAAAAACATATAAAGTGCATTTTGAAAAACATAAAAATGGGACGATTTATTCCAGAGCATTCTGGAGATAAAACTACCGCTAACAATGGTTTTGCAATAGTGGTGCAAAATTGTAAAGTTCAACAGTTATCCTTCGATTTAACACTGGTGCAAAACTGAAGATTTGCGCTTCAATTGCCTAACTATCGCAAATCCCCAAAACGTTATCTCCAATTTTGTATCAATATGAAACAAATTTTACACAATATAAAATCATTCTTTTCATCATTCCCTCTCAATAAGGAATTTCTATACATAGAAAATTATATAAGACTTGAGGATGGAATCATTGATCCTATAGATTTTTGTACGTTATCATTTGATTACCATTGTGTTGAAGAAGATTCTGTTAAAACATTTGAATTAGATTTACCTGAATACACTAAAAATCACTTCGGAAATTATGCTGAACAATCAATTCCTGACGAAATAATTGATGAAACCGGAATTTTAAATTATAATTTGCATTTGCTTGGTATTTGTAAATCTTGCCAAAAGAAACAAGCTGAATTTTTGATTTCTGTGAGAAGTGATAAAAATTTTCCAACAGATAGACAACACACATATAAAGTTATTGATGAAGAAACTTCTGTTCCAATTGATGTTTTTGAAAATAAGCAAATTAATGTGTATTTAACAAAAATTGCTGTTTTCCCAGAACCAAAAATTAAAATTGAGAAATATATTCAAAAATATTTTGATAGAGAAACCAACAACTGGTATTATAAGGGAATCAAATCATATAATGAAGGATTTGGAATTGGTTCATACGCCTACTTTAGAAGAATTATTGAAAAAGAACTTATAAAAATCTTCCAAGAAATCAGTTTACTTCCGGATGCAGATTCAAAGCTAAATAAATTAGTTAGTGAATATAAAGAAAAGAGCCAAATTAGTACTTTGTATACTGACTCATTTCATCTACTTCCAAAATCATTACAATTATTAGGAGAGAATCCTCTAAAGTTATTGTATTCATTAACCTCGCAAGGTCTTCATAACCTAACTGAAGAAAATTGTTTAGAAAACTCAGACAAAATTCATAAAATTCTAGATTTTGTAATAAAAAAAATTTACGAAGAAAAATCTGAACTCTCAGTCATACGAGATATTATAAAAAGTATTAAAAAATAAATATTGTAGATTATAACGTTTTTGCAAAATGCTTTTTTTATTACGGTTTTTCCTTTTTTAAAAGAGCCCACGCCGTTGTATATACTATTCGGTATTTAGTGAGTGTTCACGACCTCACCCTACGGGTGTACAAGCACCCTCATTATTTTTTTATCCTGTAATTAATTCGATGCCTGCTTTTTCTGCTTTGTATTTTATTTTGGTCTGCAATTCATAGTAACTCCAGTTGCGAAGCACAAATTCCTGCTCTTTTGCAATTCCTATCTTGTCTTCCTGATTTTTAAGAATCAATGTTCCCGCCTGTTGTTGGATGCAGAAATCGATAAGCTTCCTGCTATACAAATGAAGCCGATGGCTTACATAACGGCTTTCCAAATTTTCCGTTTTATACAATGCTTTTTGTTTGCGTTTGGCTCCATTCCCTGGACGGGAATATTCGACGCCCGCTTGAATCCTCTTTTGACTTGCCTGAATCGCAAGTCTGCGATATAGAAACTCCTCTTTCGACCCTATATTGATTCGAACATTATTGGCTTTTACAACAATAGGATGTTCCAAAGACAGGGAAGCTTCTGCAATGATTTCCGGTTTTAAAAGGTGCTCTTCCTTTTCAAATTCAAATACGGCAAGCCAATAGATTTTCCCGGCTTTCAGCTGGACCTGCGAGGTGCACAGCTTGATCTCTTTTTTTAAGAGGCGTTCCATAATCAGTCGTTTGTCAGAAAAGTCTTTCCCTAAATACGTTTTAACCGGAATTGCAAACATATTGAAGCTAAATGCTTTCTTGTCTTCATCATATTTCATTTTGCTGATGCATTTCACCGGAAGCGGAATGGGAATGTCCTTTTTAAAGTTCCTCAATGATTTTGTTCCTTGCCAATAATCGGCTTTGTTTTTAGAAAAGGTAGATTGAATAGTATTGTTCAGACTTCCAAGAATGTCGGTGGGAATCTCTCCTTTGAAACGGTCAAAAACCATACGTGCCGTGGTGTGTGTTTTCGAACGGGTGAAGATTCCCATTTCATCTTTTTTTTCATCAGCCAGCTTGTATTGGATCTCTTCTGTGAGGTAAAAGAAATCCTTGATCATTTCCTGTACATACAAATGGGAAACAATAAGATTAGCAGCCCGGAAACATCGGTTTTGATACCGGTAGAGTTTCTCCCACATCTCCTTTTTTTCATTGGCAGGGAGATCTATCAGCAGCTGAATTCTTCGGGTCAAAATTATGGTGGATTTTTCCATATCAAAGCGTTATTTCAGAAGTATTTTGATTTTGAAGATGCTGATAGGCATAAAGAAATTCCCGGTGGACTTCCTTTTCCGGAAGTTTGAGCTCTTGGGCAATCACCGCAAAAGAAGATTTCTGTTCAAACCGTCTTTTGATAATCTCAAGCTGCTGACTGCTGAGTACTTCTGACTGCGCTTGAGTTGACAGTTTTTTCCTGTGGATGTTCAAATGAAGTGACCTTAAGGATTTTCCGAAGATCATCTATGGCTCTGCCCACCTCATTGCTGATGCCTGTCACGCTGCTTCCCATAGCCTCTGCGATGGGTTTGTATTGGAAGCCATATTCCAGGCAAAGTTCTATCAGGTGTTTCCTTTTGGGATCCAGAACAGGTAACACCTTTTTAACTTCATCGAATTTGTTTTGGTCAGATTCCTGGCTATGCAAATACTCTTTATCTTTCAAAGGGTCGTAGCCTGCAAGATAATCCTGGTAATTCTCAAAACTGTCGAGAGAAGCCATCAGGCGGGTGAATTTATTTCTTGGCGCAGTGACATACGAGATGCAGTCTCTTTTCATCACAAACTTTAGAAAGCCGGTAATATGATGAGGCGTTTCTATGCTGTCACGGTGCAGCCACAATTTGAGGAAGGTATCCTGAACAATTGTGTCTACTACAAAATCATCCTTCAGCACCTGCCACCCAACCCAGAAAAGAAGTCTCTTGTAACGCAGATGAATGTGTTCCAGAGCGGTCGGATTGCCTTTTTTCAGCAGTTCGTACAACTGAAGATTGCTCAGTTTTTGGGACAAAGAGTCTGTTCTTTTCATAAGCGGCATATTTTAGCAAAATTATTGCTATAAGGAACTGCTTAGATTAATAAGATGAATCCTTTGCATCATTGAAAATACTTACTGCATTTTTCCTAAAGAAAAGGCGTGGAACTCAGCTTACAGCATTAGAGGCACTGGTATACCCGTGTACGATAAGTGAGCCCACGCCGAAGTCGTGGGCACATTTACTTATCTCCTCGTACACATAAAATTACCAGTTTTCTAATGCGAGAATCTAAGCAATAGCTTCTATATTTCTTTGAACTATCGCAAAGTTACACTCTTGTAACTTGTATTACAAATATAACAAAAATAATCTAATTACGGTCGTTCGACCGTAAAATTTCAGTAACAAAATATTTCTTTTGTTATATGATTGACATAAACGAGAAAATCTGTTCGTATATAACTAAAAATTGGTTGATTCCTTGGCTTAAAGAAAATAAGTCACAGAACTCTTTTGCTAAAAACCACGATATTGAAGAAAGTACTGTACGGAAAATCAAGAGTGATGGTACATATAGAATTCCTGTTGAAACACTTTATAGAATTTGTAAAGCAAGAAAACTTACTCTTGAACAATTTTTTAACCTCATAAATGAATAAAATACCGACTAGAATCGGTGTTTTTTATTTTGTAAAAATTCTGGATTAAATTCTTTCCTTATTTAGAAAGCCTTTTCAGCGAAGTTTTTCATTCATTTATTTCTACAATAAAAGTATTTTCATCTTTATCAATAAGCTTGCGCAGTTTGCACAGAGCCAAATACCATTCTTTATATTATGTCTTCCTGAAGATAGCTCTTTATTATACCATTAATCACAGACAATAGGGAAGTAGATAAGAGCCAAAGAGTCAGTCGTTAATGGAGGTAGTAATCGTAATCCCAATCGTCAAAGTCATCAACATTCACTTTAAGAAGATTTGTTTTAAAAGAGTCTTCACTTAAAAGATGGTGAAAAAGCTTCATAAACGCTGAATTTGTTGTAATCTTATCAAAATCAATTATGTTTATAGTTGGTTTGGTTGATTGTGCAATAAAGGGTAAAATAGCGTTAAGCGAGTCTAATTTGTCATATTCAAGGCCTTTGTATTTTGTAATTTTTATGTTATAATTACCTGTTTGGCCGTCAATTTCAAAATCGTAAGCCTTTAGTCCTTCAGTTGGTATAATTTCCATTCTAAATCTTACTCTATTAAAATCAGGATCAACTTTGTATTTTTCAAACCGGGTCCAAAAACGATCTTGGTCATCTTGAATTTCTTTTATCAATCGCGAACAGTTTGCAAGAAAGATTACCTCCCCAGAGATAATCCCATATCCTGGCCCTGACGACCCATCATCAAACTGCGTGTATGACATACTGAAGTTAAAAAGGCACCTAAATTTTCTATATCTTGTTTGAGTAAATGTTTCATACAGGGAGATCTTCATTATAATTGCTACGAGATTCTGCAGAAGATCCTGCGGCATAGTGGGCAGCAATATTTCGCAATAAGGTATATCACGATACTGCTTTTTAATACCTGTATTTTTGTTCTCTAATTTCGAGATAAGCGATTCAAGCTTCTTGATTTTTTCATTAAAGTTACTTTCCATACTCATTGCTTCCTGCAAGTGTGGAAAATATTTATTCCTAATAGGGAGACAATCAGACAATTTACTCTGAATGTCATCCCAAGAGAAAAATATTACATTTATTCCATGATTAAGGCTTGCCATCATACATGCGTTTTGAATTTCTTTATTCTTTTTTATTGTGGTTGCAAAGAATAAACTTTCTAAGGGATGTGGGAAATCTTTAATTTGTTCTAGCGTTTCCGAAAGATCGGAAAGCAGTTCCCTAACGATGGACTTTGGAGACCGATTAATATCTTTCTTCTTAGCCTGAATTGCAGTTTTTAAAACAGGACTATATACATCTATACCATGTTGGGAATTCCCCTTAGTACCATATTCTTCAAATGTATTTGTGGCATGAATGGCATTAAATAAATCTTTGAGAAATGTTTGAAATTTGTATTCGTCACTTAAGGGTTCATATTGATAGTTCATGTTATGGCTTAATAGTTTTTTGTTAGTAAATAAAAGAATTCCTGTGATCGCATACTTAAACTATATGGATCAGTTTTCGGCAAATTTCAAAATTTAGGTAAAAGTATAATTTTTAGTCTTGTATTTCCTCTTCAGAATTATCATCACGCTGATTTGAAAATCGTGCATCCCAGAATTTTTCCCATTTCATCTCGCCGTTCTCATACCACACCATATATTTGCGGGTTTTCATTGGGTGCTCATCACTTCTGATACTCTCATTAAGTGCATCTTTAGACCGGTAATGATCAACGAACCATACAATTTCTTTATCTTCTGCAACTAACTTGGCTAAAAACTCATCTTTTGGTACTAGCGTCATTTCCTGTTTATCGTAATTAGGGCGACTAATGATATGATTAATTGCCATAATCTTTTCATTATCATCCAGAAATATTTGCTGCGACATCTCACTGATGCCAAGCAAATCCCTGACTACTTTGGATGGAATGTATATTTCGTCCTCACCTCCTTCGACCGTATTCTTAGTTACGCTCGTCACGGTGTATTGCATTATTTTCTCCTCTCCCCCAGGCGGCAGGTAATATCGCTTTGTGTCGTAATTTTCGCCAATCCACTTCATCCACACCACATCTGTTGGATTGCTATAGATATCTGTATCAGGGGAACTTACTATTCTGTCGATAGATTCCACAAAGGAACCGGGGCCAGAATGGTTTTTAATGATGTCCAGCAAGGCTGGCGTCTGCCCCTTTTCTATAAGCACACCGCGAATATCTAAACTGGAACGGATATAAGCTTTGGAATCATGAACGGTGGTATAATTAAATAGGGCGAGCCATTCTTTATCTGTGCCTTCGGTGCGCAAATCTTTATCGTTGATATGTAACCATCTATTAAAATTAATAACAGGTTCACTTTCAACAGCCACTTTCACCTGCTCGTCCGGTGTTCCTATTTCCAGCATTTCCGGGGCAAGCGGTTCTTTAACGATCCAGTTATCCTCAATATCCGGCATTTCTTGATGAACCGCTATCGCCAAAAATTCGGCAGGGTTATCTACATTTATTATCTGCATATAGTCATTAACAAACTCTGAGGTATCTTTATGAGGCAGGTAATCGGATAAATAACCCTGAATATAGTGCACCGCCAGCCAGGTATATTTTTCCTCTTGCGTAAACAGTTTGCTTTTTGAGCCATGACTAGCTTCGGTAAATCCGTTGCCATTACCTGCGGTTCGACTAAAGCCTAAAGATTTCATATAAGCAATAGCAGCTGAGATCGCCCATTCATAAACCGAAAGGTCTTCGAGACCAAAATGATCAAGGTAAGCTTTTAAAAATTTATCACCGTTATTCGCCGGCTTTGTTTCCTTATCCACAGACTGGTCTTCCAGAAAATCATCGAATGAGCGTTTGATTACGTACCAGGCCAGGTCACGAACGATGGGATAAATTTGCTCGCCGCCTTTTGCCAGGGCATCTCTATCGAGCTCAATAAATTGAAAAGATTCTACTTGACGCGGCCGCGCATGCAAGGCCTGTTCTCGGCTAATTGCCCCTAAATAGAACGCCTTTTCAACCACTGAGCGGAAGCCGGTCCTGACAAGGATATCAGGATGGTTGCCCGGTTGCGCAAAAACATTTGCCAGTGACCATTCTGCCAGCTCTTGTAGTGAGCTCTTATCTTTCAGTCTGGAGGCTACCCCTAAAGTTATCGTGGCCAGGTCTTCCTGTATCTGCGGATCGTTGCATGGGAATAGTTTATCCAGCAACAATTTAAACTCCTTTGGTTGTTTTATTGCCCAGCCTGTCAGCGCGGTGCGAAGGCGCTCCCTGAACAACTGATCCAAGGAGGCCAGTGCCCATCCAAATATAAGCGGGTATTCATTGTGTAGCGAAAGTTCTGCTAGGTAAAGATCGCCTTCCCCATTAAGGTCAATCACCCTTTGCAGGTCGTAGCGATAAAATTGGCTACTTTTGTCCTCACCCAGTTCATGAATATCGTGGTGATCCATGCCAAGCCAGATTTTGTCGCGGTCAACTGCCGTAGGTTGCTGTATCAATAAGCCATGAAGGTATTCCGAACCGAAATAATTTGCTGCCGATACTGCTGAAGGATAGATAAGTGTGCGAAATACAAAATGACGGCTCATATGGTCTGCAAAATACAAGCGATCAATATTTGCCTTGAATGAGGAGGCTACTTCTGTTGGGGCCTGAATTAGTGCCGTAGTCTGTAATTGCTGAATTGTTGCCGATGAAAATCCCTCACTTAAATAACCATTTTGTCCAATTAGGAGGTTGTGTTTATGAAATAGCGTGTTGGTAATCTCTTGAACGATCCGAAGGTTAACCAATTGCTTTTCTGTTCGCCTCCTACTTTCTGGTACAGCACGCAGAAATTCCGGTATTGCAGTTAATTCCCCATTTATAATACCATCTACATACTTTTCAGCCATAATCACTTCCATGATCGATTGATAGGTCAGTGTATAATTTACTTGCTTCTTCTTCATTGCTCCCGTACCAACCGGAATCTCGCTTTTAGTCATGAAAGCATTATTTACCAAAAATTCAATGGCTCTTTCCACTTCTTCGTTTGCTAAATAATTTAAAGAATCACCCTTCAACAGGGAAAACAGGTCTACATGTGAGATCTCTTGTTTGGCATAAAATATTTCCGAAATGGCTTCGATTGCCTCTCTTATCGGGTTACGGGCAGTACCAGGGTTCTTTATCTTCTTGTATTCCTCATCCATCCGATCAATTTTTTCATTGAGCAGGTCATTTTCAGCAGTGAGTATCTGGTCTTCTGCGGTAAGCTTTTCACCTTCATATAGTTTACAGAATAAACGCAGGGCATAAAGACTGTCGATACCACGGATAAGCGATCTTGGCTCCACGGTGATTTCAAAATGCTCGAAATACTTATCAACCACTTCTTGAATCGGTATATCGCCCTCGCGTGGAATTTCGATTACCTGGAAATTAGGATCTGTGGGCAATTCCTCGTCATTCAGGAAATATGGCCTTGCGGTAAATGCAAAACGTACCCTTGGATAGCGACCTGTGAGGACAACGCTTTCTCTTATTCGGGCATACCACTCCGGCCAATGGTCAGTATCCTCCTCTAAGCCATCGATGCATATTATTACTTTTGTCGACTCATTTTTTAATTCCTCACCAGCCTTAATAGCTTTAGCGGCTTGGTGGTCGGCGCGGATGGCAAGCGTTTCGAGGGCGGATAACATTTCATTTTTGTTCCAGTCGTTAATATCCAGCGCCTTTTGTAATAAAGTCTTCCAATCCCCATTTGGTGCACCTTTAGCCCTGATGATTAGTGCGGGAACCTTTTGATGATTCAAACGGAGATCTACAGTATTAGAAAACGCATGGGTCTTACCAGTACCTGAATTACCAAGGAAAAGCCGACCAAATTGAGATGCATCATTCTGGATTTTGTCTACTATTAGCTCTAAGTCAAGATCGTCGATACGGTCAAGCATAGCTGATAAACGCTTTGGCAATCCAATTTGGAGGTTACTTGGACTCCATCCCTCAAGCTCTATAAACAGATTGCTACTAATCGGCATTGGTTGGACTGAAACAGTTGGCAGTTTATTATTACCTTCTTGTATTGCTGTGATAAATGGCAAAAGGGAAGATAGGTTATGATCAATATTAGTTTGTATGGCATTCAGTTCCGTTAGTACGCGACTGCCTTCTTTCAGGGTGTCGGTAAATCTTGATATAAGAGAAGTGACATTTTGCAATATTTTGGTGGTTTCTCCGACACGGCCAAGCAACTCCTTGCGATAATCTTGACTAAATAATATTTGTTGGATATGTTCCTGAATCACACCAGACCCGTGTAATTCCGGAATATAGCGTTTGTTAATCCAACCGGCTTTTTCCAACTCGAACTGATCTACCAGTTGCTTATGGGTAATCACATCACGCTCGAACCAGAATTTATTCATACCCTCATTATCACCCTCTAACAACTCATTTTGAATGTCCTGCTCAAACCACCAGGTAAATTTTGTGTTGCTGTATAACGACTTTATTTTAGCGTTAAGCTGATCTACCCGTGACTCTTCAGTGTTAACCACCGGAACCTTACCTTTACCTATTTTTGTAGAGTTGAGGGATCGTGGAACACAAATAATATACTCTACAATCCTTTTACGGAGCTTTATAGCTGCATTTACAGACTTCTCTATTTGTGCTATCTGACTATCCTGCATAGCCGTTAGGAACCATTTCGCCTGTACGGCAATTAGGTCACCATTTTTTAGTTCAGCATATGCTTCTATCCCGCCATCGCCACCAGCACCATTGACGACACGGAATTTTATAAGATCACTTCTGTATTTTCGTCTCAGGTAGCGCTCAAATATCTGAGTGCAAAAAGTTTCAAATGCATTTTGCGGGCTGTCACTGTAGGTTTTAAAATTGTTAAAGTCCATAGATCTATAGGTATATTTAAACATGTCTTGGACTACTAGCCCATCAGCATTTTACAAATTATTATCAAATTAGAATTTGGCTTATTAAAATATAAATTTCATTGCAACTAGCAAAATCATAACTGATAAAATTATGGTAAATGTATGACCATAGAAGAAGCAGTCTATTTTAGAAACTATAATAGTAATTTATAAGCATAGTAATGTGCATGAGAAGTACATTTTTACCATTAAATTAATCTGTGAAATAGATAAAGCTTTTCTATGTGGTTTTGTGCGATGACAATATTTATGGATATCAAATATTATTGTCCGGAGGATGTGGCAGAATATGATGAAGAGAATGAGAGAAGACCTTAAGATGATATTGAAAATTAAAATAGAGCCCTTTCAGGTCGGCATATGAATGGGCTATATTATTAATATAGTTCAATGTATTGATTTTGATAGCTTATCGAAATATCATTGGATGAAATTTTCTTCAATATTTGTATTTCTAACAAATTTATGAAGCGCTTCAAGAGTTGTAATACATCGGTGTAGTCCTCTGGATTAGAAGTGGTTATGTGGAATTCACTTTCTTTACTATGAACGATACTATTTCTAATTTTATAAACAAGATCAGCAATTCTGTTAACTACTGTATGTTCAAGAACATTGCTGGCCGGAATTGCAATACCCCAATAATTTCTTAAAAAATCAGCTTCGTTGGCACTTAATGGATTTATATTAAAGTATCCCGCAAGAACTTCAGCTTCAAATATTTTCTTAAAATTTCTTCTTAACACCTCCAATTCTTTCGTTCCCTGATTAGATAATCCATGGATCTCACGAATAAAAGTTCTATTATTTCTAGCCTTTTGTTCAATCTCTACCAATTCTTTACGATATACCAAATATTCAATGATATGATACAGCTTAAGAAATCTGGTTACCGTGTCAGTTGCATGATTTAATTCATTTAGAATATCGAATACCTCAAAATATTGTTCATATTTTGTGTTAGCGATCAATGATGCTGTTACACCATGAGGAATAGAATAATCTAGATTTTGATCGAGCTCAATTTTTCCTCCTTGTAAAAGTTCCTTATAGTACAAGTAGGAGTAGATACTGAGTGTAGTATTAGTATGGATGATCTTATGAACTAAGATTCCCCATTCAATATTAGAATTTTCAATGTGGGAAATTATTTGGCTCACTTTAGCGTTCTCACCTTTTGATATGGCTGTTGAAATATAGTCAATCAAAGTCCTATATTCCTGAGAGGTTTCATCGAGAGATGATAGTGGATCGATTTTTAAGAGCTTGGAAAGTGATAGGTAACCAAACTCAGCATCAGAAAAACTAAAAGCTCTATTTCTTTTTCTGAAATCTGTGTTCGAAAAGTCGATCAGTTCAACATCTTCTAATGGAATATATTCTTCAATTAAAAAGTCAGTACCAATTTTAGCCTCTTTAAATGCCTGTAATAATTCATAAATTTTGGGTAGAGAGATTATTACAGTATCCCCACACAATTCATCAATCACTTCATCATTTGTCCAAAAATCTTCATCAACTTGTAATTCAAAATCATCGATAGTTAAATGATATTTTTGATATATGATTTTATAAAGTTCTTTAAGTATATCACTGCCGATCATAACTAAACTTTTTTGTTTTTAGAATTAAAAATGTCTTCCCAAGATGGATTTGAATCCTCCAAAAGCTGAATAGTATAATCCATGATGACTTTTCTTATGAAACTTCCGATATTGACAGATCGGCTTGAAAGCAGATTGTATTGCTTGGTGAAATCTTCTAACTTAAAACCATTTTTGACTACTTTCGTTATTAGCTGATCAAAACTAGTTTGGTAAAGTTTGATAATTTCTTCCGTTGGCAGTGTTTGATCGACGTTGGCATAAACACCTAATCCAGCAAGAATACCAGAAAGTGTTGTGTCTTTCACAAACCACTTCTGACCCTCTTCTGGCTCATTTTCTACAACAGCTTCATCAAGAACTTTTAAATTTTGCAAGAATAATTTTATAAAATCAGTGGTAAAGATATTTTCATTAATTTCTCCTGTTGACTCGTCTTGACTCAATTCAGAAACATCTAGGTCATCAATCGAAACACGCAAAGGTTTTTTCTCCAAAAATGATCTAAGAGCAACAATTACTGATGTGAACATATAATCACCTGAGTTTCTGATCCCCGATTTGACCTTGTTAGCATTGGGGTCTTTTTCTCGATACAAAGTGATACCATCAACCTGATTTTGCAAATCTTCCCACAAGTATAAGAATAGAAGCTCAAATTGATGGGTTTTACTCACGCTTCTTTGACCAGCATTCAGAACCAACATTTTATGAATAACTTTTTTAGGACTTAAATTGACCCAAACTGTGAAATAGATTTCAAAATCTTTAAAAGCATCTTTAATTTCGGAAAACTCCCCATTTTTATAATAATCCTTGATCTTAGTTAGCGAAACAATTCCCGTCTCGAAAAAAGAGGGATGCTGACTTTTAATTTTTTTAGCAAATGTAGTGGCATCAGAAATCTCAGATTTATCAAACTCTTCAATCAGTATGTGATGAGCCCACAATCTAAATGTTCTTTGTAGCCCATCCAAAATTTCTACATTTCCCATATCGATTTCCACATCCTGACCGACAGTAGGTGTTAGATTGTTGTCAGTATATGTCAATGTGATCAATGGAATAGGGTCTCTTTCCTTAACGGTTGAAATCAAAGTGTCAAGATATTGGTTTTTTACAATTTTACGTTGAATAGAAAAGTTGTAAAATTCAGGCTTTAAGTTATGTAAATAATCATTTAAACTTCCTTTGCAAAGCATCCAAATCCTATCTTCGAATGTTTTACAATCTAATACTCTCAGTTTATACATAGTTATTTGATATTAAATGCAATATAGTCAAAAGTACAAATTAAATTACTTAACAGCGAGCACTCTGTAAGATTTAAAAATCCCTAGTCAGATACTTAAGATATCCGTTTGCCAAAATTTTGTCTGATTTCTTTATTCCCAATTTTCTAAATAAACTTTTGCATTTTTCTTTCTCCAGCTTCTTTCTGCTTATGCTTTCAATGACAATGTGAATTCCATGATTTGTAGCATCATCTCCGTGTGTTATCTCTTCTTCAAGAAACTTCCAGAATTCCTCGTTTAATATCAGCTTTTCAACTTCTTCAATTTGCTCTTCTAATTGATAAAATGCAGGGATTTCTATATTGTCCAAAAGGAGATACTGCATAAGGTACTTGAAATCTGGCACTGCTAGATTTTGATTAAGCTCATGAATAACAAATCGTTTATGATTAAGATTTAACTTGTCGGTGCTAACCAGCTTACATATCTGGTAAAGATCAAGTAGTAAAAGATCAGCGAGTTCATGAACATCTTTTTTTGTTAATCTGCCGTGGGAAACTTTATTCCTGAATAAACGGAAGCGAAAGGAATAGTACTCGTAGTGAAGTTCTATTCCAAGATATTCTTGAAGCTTATCTAGTTTGTACTGAAATCCTTCCCGTAGTAAGTTATTTTCCTGTTCACCCACAAGAATACATAAGTCGTGTAATATACCTTCAATGATGGACGGTACAGCTGTAGCGAACATCATTTTCGAGCCAGCTTGGTAAATGTTTAAGGTTTCATTTAAGATTTCTTTTCTAGCGTCAAGAATATGATGATTCTGGATAAGGTTGTTGAAAGAAAAAATAATTTCTTCGTCAACTATATGCTTAGTGAGGAATTTGTAAAATTCAGGTTTATTCTCGTCATAAAGTTTGCAGATCCTTACATACTTAGGGTAAGGGAGGTCTCCTAATTTATTAGCGAGATCATTGGGATAACGCGGTTTATAAGAGTCAGAGTTCCATTCGTAATTATATGAAATTCGCTGCATAAGTGAGCCCCATAAAGAATTTCCATAAGAAGTGGATATAGCATAATCCCGTATACCTTCTTTTATAAAAGATAAGATTTGAGTCCTTGCTTTCTCGTTATGCGTCTGATAGTAATATAATATTGGTTTTTTTTCTTGAACATCAGCTGTGATGTTTTCAGATGTAATTTTATCAAGTTTGGCTTTTATATCATCAAGTGTTTCGTCAATTTCTTTGAGATCTGCCGTAGCCTTTATATACGCTTCGAGAAGTTTATCTTTGGGTTCCGCAATCAGATCAAAATAAGTTTTGCAGATATAGCGATGGAAGTCATTTTCTTTTTTAGTTGCCTTCAAAAGCTCTTCCTTTTCTTTAAGATGAGCATCTCTGAAGAATCCCAAATGTTCAAATTGTTCATTTTCCTTAAAGTCAATATGTTCAAGAAATGAAGATATAAGTGATGTAAAGTCTGTTTTAAATGGATCGACTGGAAGAAATTCTTTTAAAAGGAACTTTGAAATCATTGAAAAATCATAGCTAAATATAAGACCCTTATTTTTTAATTTATCAAATACAATAGATATTTCACCACCTGTAACATCTGTTAGTTTTTTAGTGTTTTTAGCCATTAGTCTGAACTTTTATATTATGTTATTCAAGTTTTAATTTATGTGAATTTGAAAATTACAAAAATAAAATGAGCTGTATTCATCATTAAATGTCTTTTAAGCCATAAACTAAGAAACTGTATGTTTTGTCATAAAAATCTGCGAAATTTGCGACAAGGGCTTTCTAGATTTCAATTTAGATTTCTTAAAAGTAAGTAATCGATTGAAATGTGAAATATCAAAGGGGTTGGCATCTTGCACAATTACTTCTATGTACTGTAACTTAAAAAATTTGACATACTATTTTTAAAAACCTAAAACTTTCGGAAATATTTACTGATTGTCGGATTGCTGATGAATCATGTAATTAATTGATTTATAGCATAATGATGTATTTTAGATGTAGTAAACTATTACAAAAGTCTTAAAATATTTAATTTGAATTGAATTAAAAATTAAAAAGTCTTTAATCATGCTATTTTGGGGCGACAATAGTTGTAAAGTAATATTTTTGAAACTATGGCTTTCTTTTTCATAATTTTATAATCTCTCTCGTTAAATTCCATACCTAAAAAAATGCTAGTAAATAAATCTGTAATAAGCGATATAAAAACCATCATTGCCCATTCAAAAGACAATGCTACACGTGCAGTAGACCATCAGCGAACGCTTATGTATTGGCATATTGGCAAACGAATTTTTGAAGAAGAACAAGAGGGCAAACACCGAGCAGATTATGGTAAGTTTCTTATTAAATATCTTTCAGAACAACTACAACCTGAGTTTGGAAGTGGCTTTTCTACAAGACAAATCAACCTTTATCGCCAATTTTACAGAACATTCGAGAATGTGCATACACTGTATGCACAATTGAGCTGGAGTCAATATAAACTATTATTAAGTGTTGACAGTCAGGATAAAAGAGCTTTTTATATTGCTGAAACAGTGAAAAATAATTGGACTGTTCGCCAGTTGGAGCGACAAATTTACAGCAGTCTATACGAACGGCTTCTGTTGAGTAATGATAAAGAAAATGTTTTGGCAGTGGCAAGGAATGAGAAGCAGCCTTCTGATGCCAAAGAAATTATAAAAGACCCAATGTTTTTGGAGTTTCTTGGTTTGAAAAGAGAAGCATCTTACTATGAGAAAGATTTGGAAAGTGCCATTATCACGCATTTACAAGATTTTTTGTTAGAATTAGGTAATGGTTTTTCATTTGTAGCAAGACAGAAAAGAATACATATTGAAGGTGATGAATTCTTTATAGATTTGGTTTTCTACAACCGTATTTTACAGTGCTTTGTAATCATCGAAATCAAAACAACCAAACTTACCCATCAGGATATTGGACAATTGCAGATGTACGTCAATTATTACGACCGAATAGAAAAACTCTCACACGAAAATCCAACTATTGGAATTTTGCTTTGTGCCAATAAAAACGATGCAGTTGTGAAATTCACCCTTCCGGAAGGACAAAAACAAATTTTCGCAAGTCAATATCAATTATATTTACCAACCGAAAAACAATTACTAGATGAAGTAAATAAGGAGTTGGAAAGTTTTGAAGAAATGGAATAAAGAATTTAGCTTACAGAACAATGAATACTATAACTCAAATAGAAAATGCCTTACAAGCAATTAATCAGGCAAGCTTTCAGACCTTAATAAATCATTTGTTGCACTTAGAAGGGAATAAATTTATAGGTTCACCAGGTGCTGTGGTTGGTAAAGAGAAAACAAGTAAAGGAACACCAGATTCTTTTTTTATCAATGGCGATAATTACATTTTTGTTGAATGCACAACAAAAGAAAGAATTGGAGAATCAAAATCATTTTTTGATAAACTTTCAAAAGATATAGATCATTGTTTTAATGAAAATGAAACAAGTATTAGCAAAGATAAAATCGAGAAAGTTTTTTTAGCTTGTATTGAAAAAGTAAGTACAGATGAATACGATTCATTAAATGAAAAAGTAAAATCTTTTAATTCGAATGCTACTCTTGATATATTGACAATTCAAAATTTGCCAATGCGTATTTTCGATATTCCAAAATTGGCGGAAGAGTATCTTAATATTCAGATGGTAAAAGGAGATATATATACACTTGAACAATTTTTACTAAAAACTGAAAAAGGATTACAACCATCGCTTACTAACGAATTTGTTGGTAGAGAAGAAGAATTAAAAGATTCTATTAATATTTTAAAAACTTCTGATATTTTATTTTTATCAGGAGCTGCTGGTGTAGGAAAATCAAAATTGGGAGTTAAAATATTAGAAGAACTTTTAAAAGAAGACTATATTCCTATTGTCATTCAAAGTTCTGGTGTTTCTCTTTGGGATGATTATCAACATCTGTTTTTGCCAGGTAAAAATCATATTATTTTGTTTGATGATGCTAATAAATCGGTTAGTAACTTAGTTTATTTATTGAGCAAATTAGAGGGTTCGCAATCTTATACTGCTAAAGTGATAATTACTTCGAGAGACTATGTGAAAAAACAAGTTTCGCATACTCTTGAAAACTATACACATAGAGAATTAAATATAAAAGAGTTTAAAGATGAGGAAATTGGGAAAATAATTATTGCTGCCTTACCTAATCTGAAGCATTATCCTGACATTAAAAGAAAAATCATTGAATTAGCAAAAGGAAATGCCAGAGTAGCATTGATGGCAACTAATTCAGTTGTACCAGAAGCAGAAACGAATTATTTGGATAGCCCTGTGTTGCTATATGAAAAATATTTTAAGAAAATATCTGAAGAAATAGGAATATTTAATAAACCCATCATTCTCAAATCATTGGCAATTGTATCCTTTTTTGGAGTTTTGGATAGAAATAATGAAGAACTGAAAGATGTTTTATTATCCGAATTTGGAATTGATTGGAAAGAATTATGGTCAGCAATAATGGAGCTTCATAATAGTGAAATTCTGGATGTTTATTCTGAAGAAATTGTAAAAGTATCGGACCAAGTTTTGGCTACGTATGCTTTTTACAAATGTTTTACTGATAAGAAGTCCGCTGTTATTAATTATGCAAATTGGATAATGGCTTTCATTGAAAAATATTCACATAGAATTAGTGCTACACTCATTGATATAAATAATACGTTTGCTTATTTTCACGTAAAAGAGTTAGTCTTGCCTCATTTGCAGGAAGTAATTTCACAGTTAAAATCTGACAAAGAATTTTATGAATTTTACAATCTTTTTTGGTTTTATAAAGGCCGGGACTGTTTAATTTATTTAAAAAAATGGATTAACGGACTTTCTCAAGAAGAATATCCTGAAAAGTTTGAATTTAGTTACGTTCATAATGATCATACAAAAGCGACCAAACATTTTGAATTACTACGAAATTTTTGGAATCATCCTAATGAATTATTAGTTCCATCACTAGAATTAACATTGAAGATGCTAGCTAAAAATCCAAGTCGTATGCCTGAGGTTTTAAAATTCGTAAACGACTATTTTAGTTACAGAGTTGAAGATTTAGAAAAAGGTTATTTGCGCCAGAATATCTTATTTGATGTGCTGTTAAATAATAAATTGACTGATGTAGAAAAATTAATTGCCAACGGCATTTTTCTAAATATATCGGAAAAATTGCTGGGTTGGGAATTTACAGAATTCGGTTCAGCAAAAGGTTCTGCATTTACAATTTTGAACTTTAGATTATTTAAATCTGATTCCTTAATTGCATTAAGAAATCGTATCCTTAACAAAGCATACGACTTGTATGATGTTGAAAATGAACAATCCCAAAAACTTTTAAATAAAATTGTACGACCTGGTGGAGATATTGACAAGACTATTTTTGTAGAAGAACTTTCAATCTATGAAGATTGGATTTTAAAAAAATTAGATAACAAGCAATATGCTCATTGTAAGTTTGTTAGTGTTCTTGCCAGACATTTGAAAGATGTCGGAGAAGATTTCCCTGATAGTTGGAATGATTTTATTGAATCTGACATTAGAAAATTGTCAAAATTTATAAAACCAAGTTGGGAGTATGAGCAAAATAAATCAATTGAAGAATGTGAAAAAGAAAAAAGACAAGAATTTGAAAAATTTGTAAATGAAAATGACTGGAATAATTTAGAAAATTTTCTTTTGAATGTAGATGAATTATACCGTCAGCAAAATGATACAGATGCGTGGCACATAGAGGGTGCTGTTACCGATATTTATTCTACAATTGCACGAAAAAGTAAATCCGAAGCTGAAAATGCTTTAAGACTATTTTTTAGCGGTAAAGTAAATTATCCTTTACGTGCATATGTTATGAATGTGGTGATGAGTGAAAACATTATGACAGCAGATGAACTTTTAAGCATAATAAAAGAATATGATTTCAAAGGGAAACCTTATTGGGAATCTGTATTGGTTACAATGATACCTGCTGAACAAGTAAATGAATCGTTTTTAAATCTTTTAATAGATGTTTTTCAAAATACAAATGAATATCTATATATCCATCGGATGCTAGATTATCTGAAATATGAAACTGTATTCAATAAATATAAACATGGAAAGCCAAAGTTAGAAAATCATAATATCATAACGTACCTCACAAATATAATTTTTCAAAAGCCACGCAAGACAAGATATGATTTTGGACTTCACTTTTGTGAAGAATGTGCTTCTTATTTTACTGATCATACTCAACTTTTAAAAGATGCATTTTGGTCTCAGTATGAATTAGACCATCATTTTGATTACAAGGGTAAAGAATTAAAAGCAATTTTAGATATTGACAATAAATTTCTTAATGACAGTTTGAAAAACGGTAAAATTGGATTAGGGTATTCCTCAAAAATTAGATTGGAGAATATTAATACAAGTGCATTGTGGGAGTATACTGAATATGATAAACTTATCGAAGATCTATTTTTAACAGCATTAGAAAAAGAGCAATTTGCTTTTTTAGTGGAGCAGGATATTTATTCGCTATTTAGATATAGCGGTGCTCATGAAGATGCAACTGAAAAAATGAAATCTCTAATTTTAAATCTTACTAGGAAGTATAGCAACAATGAAAAAATTTCATTAATGCTTATTGAAGTGGTTTATCATAATTTTAATGCATGGTTTATCGATTATTTTAAGGAATTTCTTCTAGTTAATAAAAATATTGAAGTAGCTAAATATATTAATTTTGGAAGATCAGAAAGCTGGTCAGGTAGCAGAGTGCCTTTAATTCAAAAGAAAATTGAATTTTATCAGGATATTATTAGAATGATAAACACATTACCAAGTATTTTAGATTATTCCGAACATATTGATCATTTTGAACAAAAAATTATTCGGAAAAAACAGGAAATTGAAGATGAGCAAAGAAGAGATTTTATGGAAGAGTTCTGTTAATTGAATGCCTTGTCGTGGCACAAGAAATAGAGCTTTAGTCATTTTTCCACTTTACCTCTAAAATAATTTTCTATGTTATTGCCGCCGCCAACAAAAATATTTTTTGTGTTGTTTTTGTTATACACAAACAGCACATTGCCATTGTCATTCTTGTATGCGGTGTCAGAAAGATGGTATAAAATAAATCTTATAAATTTTTATGAATTCATAGATAATGGACAAATAACACAATAGTGGTATTTAGCACGATTAATTAGCTCTAAATGATATTATTGTATTACAAATTGGTGAATGAAAATTATACCAGCATGTGACTTTACCTTGTTTTATGAATGAGGATCGAAAAAAAACCATGTTAATGGACAAGAACGAATATAATATTCAAAAATCTTATTAAATTAGGGAGGGTAAGAAATTATCATAAGAATTAAGTGAAATTAATAAGTAGATCAATTAAAACATTTTAATATAAAATTTGAGCTATAACTGATCGAACTGTAAATTGTTTTCGTCTCTAAATGGCTAAAAATTGAGGTGTACAGGCGAAATCTATCAATTATCACCGATGCATTCGGGAAATGTTAATTGTCTAATTTACAGGAATTTATACGGTTTGAGGTGTACAGAAGTAGTACAAATGTATATTTAAATTTATCGTTAAATATTGTAAATAATTGGTTTACAATTGATTATCGTGACGAGATTCGTGCGAAAAAGTAGAAAAAAAAGATGTTGCAGCATCTTAATCCTGTACCACTTTTGTACACCTTGTATTGTGTAAACCACCATTAATAAACACTTCTTTAGATACTGTATCGGAAAATAGCCTGTCTCTGTAAAAACCCTACGACTAGAAAAGTCTAAATTTCAAGCAACACAAGAAAAGTCAGAAAAATGATCAAGTTTTAGGAGGTCTGCCATGTGTTTTATAGTCCTTCCACAACAATGTAAAAACAAAATAAAATAAAATATTTACCAAAGGAATTAAATTTCGATTTCTTTGTTTATATTTATATTTAGAAAAACGCATTGATGAAAAAACAGGCTATTACCCTGAAAAATAATACCCTACAACTCAACTTCGGAAACCTGAGATCCCGTAAGTATGCAGTATCGGTAAAGTATTTTGACGGACAAAAAAACATTCCCTCCAAAAGAATAGACTACGAGGCTGAACTCACCATAACTTCCAACAATAATACATGGTTATTAGACATTGATAAAACCAATCTCTGGTTTGATCAGCATGAGCCTGATTTAATCAATGAGATGATGACGGATGAGCTGTCAAAAACGATTTATCCTATTCAGGTAGGGATTAATGAAGCAGGAACGTTTCTAGGAATAACGAATTTTAACCATATTGTAAACAGCCGTTGGCATAGAAACAAACTCAAAGCTACCGAGAAATATAATACTCAAATAGTACAGGCTTTTTACAATGCTTTTGAGAGAAATCTTGAAAGCAGGGGAGTTTTTGAAAAAAGTATGCAATATGACTGGTTTTGGAACCTGCTGTTTCATCCGAAATATATTGATTACGGAAAAGAGCATTCATCAAAAACAGATTTATACCTGGCTGTTGTTCCTTACGAATACCCGATACATTTTACAGGAACGCAAAAAATCAATACTGAAATTACAGATTATCATTCAGTAGAAATTCATTTTCAATCCGACGAAATGGCAGCTTCTGATTATTTTATACCGAATCATCATAAAAGTAATATCAGTTCTGAAAAAAATGTTTTTATGAGGCTGAATGCTTATTTTGACTTGGATGTTTATTATCTGTTTCCTATGCACACGAGAGTTTATTTCGAGGTTTATTCAAAAGATGCAGAAGGAAAAGAAACTACAATAAAAAAAACGGAGTTTACCCAATATCAGCAAAACACCGAGAATAACAAAACCGCTCCGCCTGAAAAAAGAAGCCCTTTATTGATTCACGATGATGAAAATGAAGATCATGAAATTTATAAAACCTATGAAGGAAAGGATTACACTTATAAGCAGTGGAAAGACTTTGAAGAAGAACAATACAAACTCTACAAAGAGAAACAGGCAAAAAAAAGGTTTTGGGATTTTTTGGGGTGAATTTTCAATCTGAAACATATACAAATGACTAACAGAAAATTAGAAAATATCCATGACTTTTTTAAGTGTAATTATGATGATTGTATTAAAAAATACATTGGCGTAGATGTGTATGAAATTCTTCATTCCCATCATGGTGTCTTTTTAAAATATGACGCATTAGAAAATACGCTTTCATTTGATGATGGAAAAGGAAATAAATTCATATACACAGGAAAATCCGGAATACTATATCATTGTGAGGAATACGATAAAAGCTTTCCGTTTCTTTCGGGATGCTCGGTTTACTGGGATAATACGACTCTAAAACATACTCAGACCGCCGAAGAGATTTATCATCTTGCTGCTAATTATTTTTTGAAATTTTTAAAAGATGATGTTGATGTTACTGTAATCAAAAAAAACAATTTATATGAACGATTCCCTATAGAATTATTCAGTCCGGTATGTGAGTTCAGGTATCATAAACCCATACTTATTGTGTATTGTGAAGCAGGGGAGAACTTTCTAGACTATTGTGTGAAAATGGGCAATGAAAAAACAGGAGCTGCATTTGTAGAAAATTACAGTTATGGCAAGTATGTTAGTTTTAAAGACGAGTTGGGTAACAAATGGATATATACTGACAATAACCAGTTAAGCTTCGTAAGAATAACAGAAGATGGATACGAGTCGGGCAGTTACGAAGTAGGGAACAAGTATTATGATGAAGAAAAAAACACTTTTACTGTTTTTACCAGCAACAGGCAACAGATTTATGAGAAAGCGTGGATTTATTTCTCTCCTTATATTAAAGATAAAAATTTACTGAAATTTAAAATAAATCTCTTGAATTTATCAAATAATTAACTATTTTTAATTAATAAAACACAAAAAGATGGCACAAAAAGAAATGATCGTTCAGGGTGCAACCTGCAAATGTAACTTTGGTACTACCCCCGACAAGCTTAAAGTTCTTACCCAGAGCAAATACTACTTAAACGACCACGAAGGCAAAAGCAAACTTGCCGCTACCCACAAAGATATTGGAGCAACCTTTGAGAAAAACACCTTTGGCTCGTGCGCAAAAATGAATAATAATCCCTGCACTGCAGCAGTAACACAGTGGAGCGGATATTACGAAAAAGTATTATACGACCCACCAAAAGGCTATGTTTTAACGGAAGACAGCAAAGCAACCTGCCCGATTGGCGGGAAGGATTGCATCATTATCCTCAAAAGCGGGCAAGTAGCTGAACCCAGTAAACAGAATTTCAAAAATGCAGATGAAGAATTACTTTCTCATGTCTTGCCTGTTATTAATATGAAGAATTTTGAGAAAAAAGAACCTTATAACCATATGCAAATAGATTAGATTATGGCAAAGATTATCGGTTGTAAATTCGACAGAGACGAAATTGTCGTGTATGGACGATCCAAAAAGCCTATTGATGCTCATAAGGCTAAATTATTGGAAGAAGAAAGAAGAAGGGTTAAAAAAGATGATATAATAATTGTAGACACAGGCTTTATGAATAGAGCCAAATTCTATGTTGATGCATCTTGCTTTGATGATAATAAAATATCACCGAATGTAAAATGGGCAATGGCTTATCAGCACGCTTTTTTTGATGCCAGTACAAAAGGAGGAAATATCCCTTCCGATCTATGGGCATTAAATGAAGGAGATATACCCATTAAATATATGGGAATGAACAGGCATTATAAAAAGGGAGAATTTCTTACCGTTAAACTGCTTGGAGATAGTAAATCTATGTATTACTATGGATATATCCAAAAGGTTATTGTTTTTACAGATAAACCTGAAGATGGCTTTACATTTTATATTATTCCTGTATCTAATCCATACATTAATTTCGCTCATTTTGAAAATAGCGAGAAAAACTGGCAGTATGGAGAAGCCGTAAATCTGTTAGTACATTATCATAACTTGTGTTCTACTAATACCAATATTTTGTATAGTCAGGTTTTTGTAGTTGAGAAGAATGACAGCAATAAGACAATAACAGCAGAAGAAGGAAGTAAGATTAATTTTAAAGATATAGAAGAAGCCAGTGTGTGGAAAAGTGGAGAGCGCACAATGGGACAGATTGATAAAGAATCGAAAGGACTAAATATTCCTGCTCCTTTTAACATTTTGATCGATTATGAAAAGTGGAGAAAGGGTGAGGTTAAAGAAAAACAGTTTTCTGTAATTGCAGTTGTATATACAAAAGAACACGATTTTTTAAAAAATGTAAGTTGTAAAGTCATAAAATTTAGAAATTTTTTGGCACAGCCTACCAACAATTTGTATCAATACGATTCAAAAACTTTATCAATTAAAGATATAGATATTAAGGAAAGCTCTATCTCAAGCAGAATCGTAGTACAAAAAGATTTCATGAGTGAAATTTTGGCTAAACGAGAAATTGAGAAAACCAACATGATTCAGTATATCGGAGATATTGAATACAACCGAAAAGAGAACAATCCTTGCGCCTATTCTGTAATTACAGTAAACAATGGAGAAAAAGACATTGAAATTTTTAATGAATACAAGCTCAATAAAAAAGTTAATGATGAAACAGGGAGGTTTGTGGATTTAATTATTGGAGATAAGGACAAAAAAACAGTAAAAGTTACAGCGAAATTTCTAAAAAATAAAAATGCACAGCCTGAAAGTATAAGAACAGCAAATGGTAAATTAAGAGAAGAAGGTAAATTAAGAGTAAAATGTGAAAAAATTCTTAATAATGGGCATGAGCATAAAGATATAAATGACGTTTTTAAAATGGGATGGGTCGTAGGACAATGGGTACCTTCCAAAGATCCTGCGCTTTTTGCAGAGCGGTATTTGAAAATGTTAGGCTTAGGAAATAAATCCTCATTCTATCATCCCTCCAATGGAGATTCTTCTCCAAAATTAGAATGGAACAAACCCGATCAGGAAGCAAAAGGGATAGAGGCTCCTGCAGAAGAACAGAAAAAGTACGAAGCAGTTACAGTTGCTGGTATACAGGGCTTAACGGATAAAGATTACACGATTGATGAAGAAGGTGACTCTATTACTTTGGAATTGCAATATATATACAATAAAACAATTGCAGAAAAAATTCAGAAATACACAAGTTCGGCGATCAATAAATTATGGATCTTCAATTATTTTAAATTAGATGAAAAAAATGCACAGATCTATTTTGTTCCTGTCACCACTTGTCGATATCCCAACCAGATAGCTCAATTTAGAGTATTTCCTGATATTCAATGGGGAATCACATTTTCTATAGGCACTGTTGATCCCAAACACAAGGAAGACTGGAGAGAGGACCTCACAGAGAAAAGAAAGAAAGTACTGGAAGAGTACAAAGGTGCATTTAAATATCCGTCACCAGATGCTGCAAAGAAAGATGAGGTTAGTAAGAAACAAAAAACTTTAGAAAAGCTAGACTTTAAATTTGGCTTTAATGCAACAGTTGGTTCAGAAGAATATAATCTAACGGATGATTTTGGTGATAAAATAAAAGATGCCGTTTATGCTTTTGGTCTTGTGAAAGAACTTTTTGATTCCGTTGCAGGAAATGGTGAAGACGCTCCAGATACTGAACAGAAAAAAGTAAAATATCTCGAAAGTTCCAAAAAAAGTAAATTCTTAAAAGGGCTAACGAAGCTGCCCATAGAGATCGTAGTGGATAATCCAGCATTATCATGTGGATTTTCTTGGGGTTTCCGACATGTTGCCAATAAAAATAAGGTAACCCGAAGCTATGACATTTTTATTAAAGCATCTCCAATAATTTCTGCTACTGGAACGCTAGACCTAATTGCCTTGGCAGGATATATTCCTGTATTCGGGCAAGCCATCAATGTTGTAGATGTTGTGCTGGAAGCATCGGGAATAGATGCTGCTTTCTTCATATCGGCAAGTGGAAAAATAGATTTTGGTCTTACTATAAAAATAGGTGAAGATGATTCCCTAAGCGAGGGAGATATCGGTTTTGAAGGAGACTTCAAGATAAGAGTTGAAGCCAGCCTAACTATAGGAGGAGGTATCGTAGGATTTCTCTTTGCTGCAGGGGATTGGAAAGGAGATAAGGTTACGGAATACCGAGCTTACGGAGAAACGGGAATTACAGGAACTCTGAAAACAGGTGCCGATCCAGAAGGACCATATATTGATGCCAATATAAAATTTGCTGGACTTATTTTTGTGGCAGAGAAAGTGGAAAATGATCAGGGAATCGGATATTCAAAAACAAAAAAAATAGGACCATACACGGTAATTAAAGAATGTACCTTAATTGGAAATAAATACTATCTAAATAAAGAAAATGAAAAAATTAATTAAACTATTATTACTACTAATCTTAACGCAGACAGTATCTTGTCAACAAAAAAATGATACAATGAACAACACATTCGATAGAGAAGAAGACTACATCGTTTTCGAAAACAAACCAAAAACAGGCTACTTTTTACAAATCAACAATCAAAATTGTCATTATAAAATGCTGGTGAATGATTTGTACACTTATGGATATCATGGTGTCTATCCTGCTTATTCGGTAAGACCGATGCTCAATTATGAAATCTTAAAAAGCGGACTACAGAAACTATCAATTATCATTACCCCACAAAACGGAAACAGACTTACACGTAATTCAGATTTAACCATTCGACTAATGCGTTATGCCGATATGTCTAATAAAACAGATTTTGGAGGTGCAACTACCATTTTAGAATGGGAAATGCCCACCATTGATGATAAAAACCCCTTACCATTTGTGAAGTTTGAAACTACTTTCAAAGCAGATGTGCCATACGAAATGAATACTATTAATTATGCAGTTGATTTGACAAAAATAGATAATGATGTTCTTTTGAAAGAAGTTGTAGAAAAATTTAAAGAATATCATAATTACATCAAAAATGATTATGATAAATATAATCAAGAAGTATTACCGAAAATATTATCTTCGGTAATACCTACGTATAAGACCAAATCAGATTTAAAAAATGTATTGGCTGACAATAAGAAAGAATTTGAAAATGATGAGTACAGTTCTAAATTACAACCCATAGAAAATTATAACATGGTGTTATACGGTAATGGCAAAATAGCAGCTTTAGAACGCATAAAAGATGGCGGTCGTATTGTCTGGTGCAAAGACCCTAAAACAGGAGAAGAAATTCTTTCTCTACCTTTATTTATTTACAAAGATACCAGAGACAACCAATGGCATATTTGGTAATTTTAATTTGATAATAATGTACCATAAATTTTAACTATGAAAAAACACTTTTTTTATTACTAATTCTACCAAGTTTAGGATTTACACAATTAAATCTAGATGAACTAAAATCTCTTGCTGATAATAAAAATGATGTCAATCTTCAATTTGTAAAAAAGAAGGGATTTGTGTATCGAGAAGACAAAGATATAGGCGATGGCACAAAAAAGATTATTTATGAAAAAAGCAAAATTAGCAGTTCCTTAATTGTCATGAGGGTTGACAAAGAAGGGAGAAATCTTATTAGCTATGTTCCAGAAACTAAAGAGGGTTATGATGAAATTCTCAATGCAGTAAAAAAATCAGATTTTAAATTGATTGACTCTTCAAAAGGAGACAATGATTTTTGCTACGAACTTATATCGGATAGATATTTTTCTAGATTTTGTGAAGTCAAATTTCCTAGTAATGAGCAAACCTCATATAATATTACTTTTTATAGAAATGATGACGATTTTAATTAGTCTACTCTTCCAAAAACATAATTTAATCTTCAGTTAAAGATTTGGAGCAGCTGTATTTTATTCCCGTAACAACTTGCAGATACCCAAATCAGATTGCAAAGATTCGTGTTTTTCCCGATATGAAATGGGTGCTGAATTTTAATTATAATATTGAGACACCACTTTATTACAAAGCTAATACTGCATTAACAGAGCATTACAGCGAATTTAATGAAGGTGAAATTAGCAGTTCGAATAACAATAAACGAAAAGAAATACTTGACAAAAAGATTTCCAATGGTTTACAACATTACGTTGGACGAAAAACCACATTTGGTCTGCATGTAGAATGTGAAGTAAGTGGAGAGGATGATGTCATTAATCTGGGTGACGAGTTTGGCGAAAAGTTTCGAGAAATGTGCGCCCCACTATTTTGGATGGTAGATACTTTGGATAACGATTTAGGGGTTTCGGATGCAGGGAAGAACAATCACGTCTGATTGCTTCGCCTGATACAAAAAAAGGACTTTGGGACAGGCTAAATAAACTACCAATGGAATTTGAGCTGAATCCCCCAAGTATTGGGGTAGGTTTAGGAATCGGTTATGCTACTTCAAAAAATGGTACTATTACCTATGAATTAGAGGGAAGATTAAAAGCTAATCCAATTATCGGAGCCAATGTAACCTTGGATATACTTGCTCTAGGAAGCAAATTCAAACCTTGGGGAGCAATTATTGATGCTTTGGATATAGCTTCTTGGCTGGCGAATACTTTTAGCGGTGGTCGTTTAGAGCTGGAGTATAAAGTAGAAGTTAGATTCTCGGCAGAAGTAAAATTAGTAGGGAAAAAATTAAAGGATGCCGAAGGTGAGGAATCTGCTGTTTATGAGTCGGAAGCCAATTTGAAATATAATTTTGCAGACAAAACGTTAGATTTTAATTGGGGATTAGAAGGTAAAATATTAGGAGAAATTGAAATAAGCTTATCTGTTCGATTTATGTCCAAAAATAAAGTGGAAGCAAAGCCTGAAAATGACAAGCATAATATTGCGGAAATTGGAGCTGGTGTTCAAGCGTCATCATATGTTGAATTAAAATGTCCGTTTAAATTGAATAAAGATGGAAATTTAGATATGGATTTTTTCTTTTCAGGAATAGAATTAAAGGTTTGGTTTAAAGCAAGTATTAATGATAAAAATAACGATGGGGAAGCAGATATAAGCAAAAAAATAATTCCTCATTTTAACGAAATTAAAACATTTAAATTTTAGTTATGAAAATGAACTTATCAGCAATTATGATTAGTGTCATATGTTTATTTCTACAGTGTAGTAACGCAAAAGAAACACCTATAATAAATGGTACATCAGAAAAAAATAAAAACATGAACAAAAATAGTTATTATATAGATTATAGTCTTAGAGGAAATTTTGAAATATATTTTAATGGAATATTAATCGAAAGAAAAAATACGAATGGTACAATAATGAATTATCAATATCTAAATCAGTTTATCGAAGAATCTGGTGAACAAGATATCACAATAAAAATTCTACCTGAAAATGGAAATACAGAAATATTACCAAATGTATTAAAAAGTATTACTCTTAAAATTTATTTTTCAGAAAATGGGGATACTCCTCCTTTAAAAATGGTAGAAAATTTAGTATTACCTCCATATAGCAAACCTCAAAATTCTGTGATTTATAATTGGAAAGTAAAGATGGAAGTACCATTTATGAGAAGTAAACTTAAAAATATAGCAACTAATCTTACACAAGAAAATATAGATAGCTTATTTCAAGAAGTTAAGGATTATTATATTAATGTTCATGGAATTATTAATTCGGGAGATTCTAAAGAATACCTCAGACTTTATAAAAATTCTATTGAAAGAGAAACTGAAACAAGCTATTATACAGTACAAAAAAAAGAGGATTATATTACCAACTTAGCAGATAGAGTTGAAAAAAGTAAGAATGGTATGCTTCAAATACCAAATACACAAATAGTGATACATCCTAATGGTTTAATTGTAGAACTTCAAGATAAAAATTTTAATACGCCATTGATGTCAGAAGATAATAGTGGTAAAACAAGGACATTTGGTTTACAATTATACCGTTCAATCAAAACAGGAAAACTGGAAATTTACTAAAATGAAGAATTTCATATTCTTAATGTTCATTATGCTTTTTTCTTGTAATGGTAAATCACAAAATAAGATGAAATATTATTTATTTATAGCTTTAGAGCAAACTCTGAAATATATATTAATGGAATATTACTTTCAAAAACATTTGAAAATAATGGGGTTTCAAATAGTTCATACTATTTAAATCCATATATCCAAAAATCAGGGTTACAGACACTATCCGTGAAACTAGATAAATTTTCTAATTAAAACTCAGCTCTAAGAAGAGATAAGTTTTGAAATTAATTTATCAAATAATTTTTTTGAAAATTCTGAAAATTTTGATTGGAATTAGGAAATATATAGATGAGCAAGTTATCAGAGCTTCAAAAGCAAAAGAGAGTATGTTGCCTTTACAAAATAATACACTAAAATTCACCTAAATAACAAGACTTTAGAATTAATTAATGATAAGAGACAATCTCCACTAATTTCTATTGACAAAGAAGGATATAATAGAATATATGGATTTATTTTGTACAGAAATCAAAAAACAGGTAAACTAGAAGTTTATTAATAATATACTGCTTTAAAATAATATGAAAAAAAAATCATTACGCTCTTCTTTATTATTCATTATAATTATGTTACTTTTTTCAATTCTTTTCTATTGTCAAAAAAATAAAGATATGGAAAGAAAAAATAAAGATTTTATCAGTCAAAATGATAAAAAAGTAGATTTATCACCCGATAAAAATGATAATGTTTTTAAAGGAAATGTAGTATTAAATTCACAAATAGAAATTGATACATTTGGAGAAAATAAATATACTTTTATTGATGGTTCTTTAACAATTAATAGTCCAAACAATGAATATTCAGAAGCGATTCAAAATTTGGATAACTTAAAATCAATAAAAATTATAAATGGAGAAGTTTTAATTACTAAAATAAAATCATTAAAATCAATAAGCGGCTTAAAAAATTTAGAAAAAGTAAATGGAAATTTTGTTATCTCTGGATGTGGTTTATCTCAAATTAAAGATATCAATAATATGGAAATAGTAAATGGAGATATTATTTTCAATTATAATGTAGGAGAATATGGAAAAAATGGACTAAAAGAAATAACAGGTTTTGATAAACTCGTTAATGTAAATAATATATTTATATCTTCTAATAGTAGTCTTAAAAAGCTAGATGCATTTAATAAAATAGAAAATATTTATACAATCCAAATAATGAGTACTGAACTTGACAGTATTACAAATTTCAAAAACTTAAAAAATGTTCATGAAAATTTTTCAGTAGAATATAGCAACTTTTTGACTAAAATCTATTTACAAAATCTTGAAAATATTAATGGCTTTTTTGCACTTAATAGCAACCTTAGAATTAATGGCGACATTTATTTACCTAAGTTAAAAAAGATAAACCATCTATATTTAGTTGATAACAAAAATTTTGAAAACTATTGTGCGTTTTCAAATAATATTAAAAATAAATACATAGATACATTAACTGTTTATAATAACAAAATTAACCCAAATAAGACAGAGATTATGAAAATATGTAAGTAGTTAGCAAATTGAAGAATCTTGTACACTTTCAAATATGGAATTTTTCATATTCCACAAGGAAAGGAACAATTAAAAATAATACGAATATTCTATCAGAGGTAAATTGCCTAGATAAAAACAGACCTTTAATTTATTTCGTTCACTAAAATAACTAATACAAATCATAAAAATGGTTAAAAATGCAATTTTATTATATTGTTGTTCAATTTTATTATTAACTACAATCTCTTGTCATTCCCAAGAATATGAAAATGACATAATTAATTTGGAATCCTTTAGTTTTAAACTAGATCCTGAAAAATTTTATAAAGAATCAATGAAAAGAGAGAATATAAAATTTACAAGTGGAAAACAATATGTTGAAAAAGATACTTTGAGAGAATCAGATTTCGAGTGGAAGGGTGACAAAAATAAAATACTAGGAATACAATATAATGTAAAAAGCTATTCTCCAAAAGATGTAGTTGCAAAGTTTAATAATATTAAATTCAGAACAATGGAATTTATGATAAATAAAGAAGAAGATTTAATGTTAGTGAACGCTGTTACAAAGGTGAATAAGAAGGAAATTAAAAATCTTATATCTTATATGAACAAAAAGTTTGGGACTGAACCTGAAATTGTTGAAGAGGAAATGGGAGGATTTATTGAATATACTGTATGCTCGTGGAAAAACAATGATCAAATCATAAAATTAGCCACAGATTTAAAATTAGATTTTTCAAATCCTCATAATATAGTTTCTGAAAAAGATAAAAAGTTTATTCAGGATGTGGAAAAAGATAATATTGAGGAATCTGTATTGTTCATCTGTGATCCAAAATATGAAGCTGAGCTAAAAGGAAAGCTTTATTCAGGTAATTGGATAAAATTCAAATAATTATAAATATGAAAAACACAAATTTACTAAACTTAAAATACCTGCCTCACATCATCAAAAAAAGAAATGATAATACCGAATTTTTGATCGATATAGATACTGGTGCTTTATTCTCCAAAAATGATTTAGGAATATTGACTTTTAGAGACGAATATGGAAATAAATGGGCATTTAGTGATTGTTTTATACGAATCGATACAGATCTTGCCCACTTTTTAACACTTAACAGTGGAACTTCTTTTGGTATATATAATCTTTCTATTATTGATGATAAAGAAAGAATACTGCAAATGGCAAAGAATTATTTTTTAACGTTTGTAGATAAAGAAAATCCTGCCATTTATATTCAAAATTGGACTGTATTTTTGAATTAAATAATAAAAAATTATCCATTCAAAACCTTTTCCACTCAAAAGTAAAATCAGTATCAGATTCAAAAAGAAAATCAATTGTAAAATTTAAAAAAAAACAATCTCAGGGCAGAGATTGAAATTATTATTTGTTAGTTTTTCGGTTAATTTATTTTTTCAGGCTGTGTTTTTGCGGCTGTAAAATCATTCGTATCGATGGATTGTTAGTGATGAATAATCTGAACCATTCTAATGCGAGCCTGATTCTGTTTCTAAAGCCGGTAAGCGGAATGATGTGTATAAATAACCAGGTAAGCCATGCAAAAAAACCTGTATACGAATATTGAGGTAGATCTACAACTGCGTTGTATTTTGAAATAATCGCCATACTGCCTTTATTATTGTATATAAATGGTGTCAGTGATTGATTATTTTCTAATTTTCTGAGATTAGTTGCAGCTAATTTTGCCTGCTGAATTGCGACCTGAGCAAGTTGGGGATGACCCTTAGGGAAATTTTTATCGGTCAGTTGGAGACAGATATCTCCTAATGCGAAAATGTTTTCGACACCTAAAACCCTATTGTATTCATCGACCATTAATCTTCTTCCTTTTCCAACACTGGTTTCCGGCAGACCTGCCACTTCTCTGCCGATTACTCCCGATGTCCATATTAAAGTCTCGGTCTTTATCTGACTGCCATCGGAAAGCAGTACGCTGCCGTCAACATAATCTTTAACGGACACATTTAAAAGGATATTGACTCCTAGTTTTTTCAGATTTTCGTAAGATGTTTTCTTGGCAGCATCACTCATAGGAGCTAGTAAAGAGGGGAGAGCGTCTATCAGATAAAGATGTGAAAGGCTATGTTCTATATCAGGATATTCTTTTTCTGCAATATATCCACCCATCTCTGCGATCATACCTGCCAGTTCAACCCCGGTAGGACCGCCCCCTGCAATCACTATATTTTGCAGCTTCTCTGCTTTGGTCTTATCCTTATTGCGCGAAGCTTTTTCCAGACTCAGTAACAAATGGTTTCTAAGAAAAAGAGCTTCATGAATAGTTTTCATCGGCAGTGCACAGGCTTTTACATTGTCAAGTCCAAAAAAATTGGTTTCTGTTCCTAACGCTAAAATTACATAATCGTACTTCAGAGTTCCGGTATCAGTTTCAACAATCTTTTCTTCTGTATTGATACTCGTAAATGCGCCCATGTGGTATCGCACATTTTTATATTTTGAAAATAATTTTCTGAAGGGATAGCTGATATGTGATGGTTCTATAAACGCCGTGGCTACCTGATAGATCAATGGAGGAAAAAAATGATAATTATTTTGATCGACCAATGTAATTAGAAAGTCATCCGATTTACCAATGGTCTTAATAAAATTAATACCCGCAAATCCGCCTCCGACCACAACTACGTGCTTTTTCATATCATAATATTTTTTGGTGTGAAATAATTGATCCAAGAATAAGACCAAAAAATTAAGATGTGGTATTTGTTCAAGAAACCATAGGAGAGTAATGGTATTTAGCTAATATGTACTCAACATATGCTCAAAAAATAAAAAAACCAGAGCAATACATTGTTCTGGTTATAATGCTAAAATCTTTATTACTGACCATGAATTTTTATACATTTTCTTCGGTCAGTTTACTAGCAATAAAGAATCTTTTATGGTGTATTATTATTCATAACTATTGTTGAAAAATTATGGCTGTCCGCTTCCGCCTGCGGAACCGTAGATCTGCCCGGTAGCAAAACTGCCATCATTATCTGCAAGCTGTACAAAAATCGATGCAAGCTCAGCCGGTTGTCCAGGTCTTCCGAGTGGGGTGTCGCCACCAAATTCTTCGATCTTTTCCTGTGTCTGACCACCACTGATTTCCAAAGCCGTCCATACGGGTCCGGGTGCTACACCATTCACACGAATTCCTTTTGGTCCCAATTGTTTTGCTAATGATTTTACGTAATTTGTTGTGGCTGCTTTAGTCTGCGCATAGTCATATAAATCCGCTGAGGGATCTTCAGCCTGAACGGATGATAAGCCTATTATAGAAGAACCAGGTTTTAGATGAGGTAGTGCAGCCTTAGTCAGCCAAAATGGGGCATAGATATTGGTTTTCATGGTTCGGTCAAATTCTTCGGTGCTTATATCCAGGATAGATTCATGAGATTTTTGATGTCCTGCATTATTAACAAGTATATCGATACCTCCCAGTTTTTCAACGACTTCCAGAACCAATTGCTGACAAAATGATTCTTCCCGCAAGTCTCCAGGAATGGCGACCGCTTTCCGTCCTGCCTCCTCAATCAGTTTTACAACATCTTGAGCATCTGATTCTTCATCAGGTAAATAATTGATTGCTACGTCTGCACCTTCTCTTGCGTACGCAATTGCAGCAGCTCTTCCTATTCCGGAATCTCCACCCGTAATTAATGCTTTCCGTCCAGTTAATCTACCAGAGCCTTTATAGGATTCTTCGCCATGATCAGGAATCGGGTTCATTTTGCTTACCAATCCCGGAAAAGGCTGAAATTGCCTTTCGAATGGTGGTTTTGGGTGTTTCGTTGTAGGATTCTCAAGTACTGAATCAGTCTTTTGCGTATGAGGGTTAATTTGTTCATTCATTTCATTCTCCATTTTAAAAATATTTAGTTAGTGATTTGGACGATTTAGATCATTTGGTTTTATATTCTTCGATTTTTTGAAATTGGCTGTAAGATACTTTTAGACTGTGAAGCTGCTCTTTAACCAGATCAAAACTTTGTGAAGGGAGCTCACCACTATCCAATGCATTTTGATAGGCTTCTATTGCAGCTTTTTCTCCAAAAACCACATTGGATAATGTTGATTCTTCGATGTTGCCTAATGTGAAAGAATTTTTAATATCAATCCATGTTCTGTGGAATGATCCGGCAACTGATGTCGAATCATTTGGCTCGCCACCGAGCTCAGTGATTTGATCAATAAGCTCGTTTTTCATCATTTTCGATTGGGATATCATGCGATCGTACTCAGATTTGATGTCAGGATATTTTTCCCAAACTTTTCCTTCTACTTTTTCAAATCCTTCGATTCGGTCATTGGTGATCTGAAGCAAGTCGTTCAGGACCGATACTGTTTTTTTATTTTCCATAACATATTTTTTTGGTACTAAAGAAATCACAATAATTATGCCTAGGTAAGAAAATTCAAAACAAAATGAAATATGTTTTTTTGGATGATCTTACCCTTAAAATTTAGAAAAAACTTCACTGTATCTTCTGACTGCTTAATTTTAAATTCAGGTGCAATGCTTTTTAAAACAGCAGAAATCTTGAAAGAGTATGATAAAATCGCTTTTTTTTAGATAATAATGACAATGGAAATTCTGCAAAAGAATAATTAAACAGAAATATAAAAATGTAGAAGATTGCTCTCAGATTTTAAAAAAAAATACAGAGATTTAAATGAATGATACTGTTAAAAAAAATGATGTCTTTTTGAATGTACCCAAGTTCCAATGAATTTTGCTTTGCTGCAAAAAACAAAGGCAGATGTTGATGTTTGATCAGTAGTACACTTTTCCTTTTACAATCTTAACAACTTTGTCGCCTTGCAGCTTTTTTAAAATCCGGATCACAGTTTCAATTCTTAAACCGGTTAAGGATGAAAGTTCTTTTCTGGTATAGGGAACTTTATACGAATAATATTCAGTCAGATTTTGTCTTTCCTTCAGATGATTTAGCACCGTGAGCAATTGATGAGTAGCGTCCTCTGATGTTAAGCTGTTCAGGAAAATATAGCTGTAATAGGTTTGACCTGCGCATTGGCGTAAAAATTTCAACTGTATATCAAAGTCGGACTCCAGAAGTTTAAGAAATTTTGAATGTTCCAATCGCAGGATTGTACTGCCTTGTGTGGCAACTGCAGTGGCAGGATACCGGTGATGCCTGCAAAATAAAAATACTTCCCCTACAGATTCGCCCTGATCATGAATACTCTGATAAATTCCCCGTCTCCTTTTTTGAAGTTCGTAATTTTTACTTGCCCTTCTTGGATTTGAAAATAATACTCGGGAGGAGCATTTTCTTCAAAGAGCAGGTCAGATTGATCCATTCGAATGATATCAGCACCAAAACTAATCAATAAATCTTCTTTTATGACCATAACTTTCAATTAATAATTCCACAAGACAAAATAATAAATCTTGCAGATTATTACAAATATAATATATTATTAAAATCTAAATATATGATCTTGGTCACCTAAATTATTGCTGCGATATTGTTATAAGACGACGGAAAAAAATGAAAATTATGTAAATTTATAATTTTAGATTCTTTCTGCGAGTCAACAATTTAGTGTAAAGAATATGATCTATGTCATAATCAATATATCCTTTAAAGATATATATTTGATGTGTACAAAATATAAAATTTTTTAAATATAGTAACTGCTGTTTAAATACACAGAACAACTTGATTTAATTTCTTGAAGTATCTGAAAATGTTGAATTTTGAATTACAGTCAACTTACTCATATGAATAAATATTAATAAAAAAAGATTGTCATGCCGATACAGGAAGATATTTTACACTCAGCCGGAGCAATTAAAGCGCATTATAACGCAGGAGATTTTATTTTTCATGAAGGTGATATTCCCCAGAATTACTATCAGATCCTAACTGGTCATGTAAAATTGAACAGATACAATGAAGGAAAAGAATTTATACAGGAAATAATGTCAGAGAATTCCTGCATTGGAGAGTCAATGCTTATATTGGGAAAACCATATCCTATGAATGCAGTTGCTGTTTCAGATTGTACTGTACTTCAACTTAGCAGTGAAGATTTCTTCCGTTTATTACACGCTCAGCCTAATGTTTTTCTGGATATTTACTCCACTCTTGCAGATACCTCATATGAGAATTTAACGATGATGGATTCTATTACAGATAAAGGCAGTGAATAACTATTCATAACTATTATTATATCTCATATGTAGGTCTTTTTTCGCTTCAGACTATTGTCAAAATAGCTCAATCGAAAGATCCGTATTGATTACTGCTCCTGCCAAACTTCCGGTGTAGACGGCTCTGGAAATCGAGCGCATCATCGATGAATTATCACCACATGCATATATTCCTTTTATATTGGTGCGCTGCTTATCATCAACTTCTATTAATCCATGATGAGTAAAGCGACAACCCAGAATTTGTGGTATTTCACAACTTTGCCTGAAGGGAAGGGAAGTATATACAATCTCAACGTCTATGTAAAGGTCATCTGATAAAGCAATGCCATAAATTTGCTCATTATGATGAAGAATTTCCTGTGGTTCTGATTGTATGATTTTAATATTATTGCGCTTCAATTGATGGAGTTGATCCTCATCAAATTCTGAATCTTGATTACTGATAATAACAATATCTGAAGTGAGATTCTTTAAAATTCTTGCCATTTCGAATGCCGCTTCTCCATTGCCGAGTATAGCAGTTTTTTGATTCCGGTATTCATATCCGTGGCAATAGGGACAATGAACAACCGAACTGCCCCAACATTCTTTGAAACCCTTAATATCAGGAAGGATATCTGTTATTCCAGAGGCGAAAAGTATTTTTCTTGCCTTGTAGTGATTCTCTTTCAATGTAATGATTTCGAAATCATCTGAAATTTTTTCCCCGTATATCGCAGTGTCTTTAATAATTTTTACTGTAGGATATTGAAGGACTTGTTTTTTGGCAATTTCGGCAATCGACTTCGTTTGCTGGCCATCTTGGGTAAGGAAATTATGGGAAAGTGCAGTATAACGGTTACATGAAAGATGATTATCCAGTACCAAAACTTTTCTACCGAAGCGTCCGAGTGATAATGCTGCAGAAAGTCCTGAGTGGCTTCCCCCTATTACAATAACGTCAAAAAAATCATTATGTTCCATATTTATATGTATGGGTGATTATGATGAATAAAGATTAATTAAATAATATTTTATAGTTCTTACAGAAACCGTAAAGGCTTAAGTTTAGATTAAAATTTAAAATTAAATCAAAAATTACATAATTTTTATGCTTTAAGTCATGGATGATTTTTGCATCACTCATACAGAAAATCATTTTTCTTATGTGGTGATTTAGATCATACTTTTTTCGAATTTAAATTTGTTATTTCATATAAATTTTAGCTGTTGTATCAACCGGCAGCGATATAATAACAAAAATCCAAATTACGATTTACATGAAAAAGAACTTTTTTGAAAGGTTTTCAGACCGTGCTGTACGCTCTATCGAAAGTCCGTTTGCATTTATTATTTCCTCCTTAATGGTGATTATTTGGGTCACTACCGGACTGCTATTTAATTTTTCCGAAACCGGGCAACTGACCACAATTATAACATTTTTAATGGTTTTCCTGATTCAAAAAATACAGAATAAAGATTCAAAAGCAATCCAGATTAAGCTGAACAGATACAGAGATTGTTCTATGGATAAAAATAATCTTATTTCCCTATAAATTACCAAACAGTTTGATATGACAGAATTTCCACACCATAATATTGAAGAGTTGTCTGCGCGAGGATGCAAAAAGATGATGACTGATCTTGAAGTATTAGTTAATGAAATAGGCGAAACCCTTATGACTGATCATGAAACTATTTCAGTTGCCGAAAGTGTCAGCTCAGGTTTATTGCAGCTTTCCTTATCCCAGGCAAAAGACGCATCAGATTTTTTTCAGGGAGGGATCACAACTTATACGTTAAAACAAAAAGTATTTCACCTTCACGTAGATGAAAATGAAGCGCAGGAATCTGACTGTGTATCTGCTCATATCGCAGAAACAATGGCAATAAATGTTGCTAAAATGTTTCAAACTCATTGGTCAGTTGCTATAACGGGCTATGCAAGTCCGGTACCGGAATCTGAGCAGAAGCTGTTTGCTTTCTTTTCTATAACATATGACGAAAAAGTTGTGCGTACAGAAAAGCTTAATCTGCATCCGAGAACCGAACCGCTAAACGCTCAGCTTTATTACAGTGAATTTATATTGAAATGTTTAAAGAATGAGATTGACAAGCATAAAGAAAACAATAACAAATAAATATTACCAATAAAAGATATCATTATGAAAAACCTACAGCTAAAAAATAAATCTGTACTCATCACAGGGGCAGACAGCGGAATAGGTAAAGCGATCGCCTTACTTTTCGCCCGGGAAGGAGCCGATATTTCTTTCATTTTTTACAAAGATGATAAAGATGCAGCAACAGCCGAAGAAGAAATAAAAGAATTGGGAGTTCGTGTGCTCTCTTTTGGTGGCGATATCAACAATAATGATTTTTGTGAAGAAGTAGTCTCCAAGACAGTTTCTGAGTTTGGCAAACTTGATATTGTTGTAAATAATTCAGGAACACAATTTCCGGCAAAGAGTATTTCAGATCTTGAAGAAAAAAATATCAGGAAAACATTTGACACCAATATTATTGGGATGATCTTGCTTACTAAGGCAGCATTTCCATATCTGAAGCAGGGAAGTTCAATTATCAATACAACTTCCGCCGTTGCGTATCTGGGGCACGAAGAACTTCTTGACTACTCTGCCACAAAAGGAGCCATTGTCTCATTCACCCGCTCACTGGCTTTACAGGCGAAGCCCAAAGGAATCCGTGTAAATGCCGTTGCGCCTGGTCCTGTTGCCACGCCGCTTACCGAGAAAACATTTGGTGAAGAAAAAGAAGATGAAACCAAACCACCACTGGAAAGAAATGCCACCACAGAAGAAATTGCTTCCAGCTATTTGTTTTTAGCGACTGATGCTTCTGCACAAATCACCGGGCAGGTTCTGCATCCGAACGGAGGCTTGATTGTTAACGGGTAAAAGAAATTATGAGTGGAGTAATCATACAATTTTTTCATTGGTATCATCCCGGAAATCTGTGGAACGAATTTGCTGAAAAATCAGAGTATCTCAAAGATTTAGGATTTACGGCTGTATGGTTTCCTCCTGCTACAAAATGCTTTTTGGGCTTGGAGGGAAGAGGATATGATATTTATGACCCTTACGATTTAGGAGAATTTGATCAGAAAGGCGGCATACCTACGAGATACGGTACAAAAGAAGAATATTTAAAGGCAATCGAAAAAGCCCATGCTGCAGGAATTGCAGTGTATGCCGATCTTGTATTAAATCACCGAATGGGCGGAGACGAAGATGAACGAATAATGGTACATCAAGTCAATGAAGAAAACCGGACAGAAATTATCAGTGATTCTTTTGAGGTATCTGCAATGACCAGATTTATTTTTCCAGGCAGAAAAGGCAGATATTCTGATTTCATCTGGGATCACCAATGTTTTAGTGGAATCGATGATGTGAAAAAGGACGGAGAAAAATTGAAAGGAATTTTTAAAATAGAGAATGATTATGGTGGGGAATGGGATGATGCAGTAAGTCATCAATTAGGTAATTACGATTATCTGATGGGTGCGGATATAGAATACCGAAATCCCTACGTCGTAGAGGAAATGAAACGCTGGATCAAATGGTATGCAGAAACCACTAAAATTGATGGGATGAGACTGGATGCTTTGAAACATGTCTCGTCAAATTTTCTGAAAGAATGGATCACCTACATCAAAACAGAAATTAATTCGGAGTATTATATATTGGGAGAATTTTGGAAAGATGATGCAGAGAAAATCGAAAATTTCACCAATAAAATGAATAATATGATCTCTTGTTTTGACGTCCCATTGCATTATAATTTTTCCAAAGCATCTGAGGAAGGAAGCAACTATGATCTGCGGCAGATATTCAACGGCAGCTTCTTGAAAAAAAAACCGGACTTTGCAGTTTCTTTTGTTGAAAATCACGACACGCAACCGCTTCAGGCATTGGAATCAGCAGTTAAGGATTGGTTCAAACCGATTGCTTATTCAATTATTCTTCTATCAACAGAGGGTTATCCATGTGTTTTTTATCCTGATCTTTTCGGGGCAGAATATCAAGACATAAAAGATGACAGCGAAATACACATTAAAATACCTAAGGTTGAAATTTTGCCCAAATTGATGGAAGCGAGAAAACTATTTGCTCACGGAAAGCAAACTGACTATTTTGATCATCCGAATTGTATTGCATTTGTAAGAACCGGAAATGAGAAAAAATTCGGATGTGTTGTTATTATTTCAAACAGCGAAGAAGGATACAAGGAAGTTACTTTAGGAAAAGAATCTGCTCAAGCGGTTTTTTATGATTTTTTGCAACACCGAACCGAAGAAATTGTTTTGGATGATTATGGGACAGGAATCTTTAAAGTTAACCCCGGCTCAGTATCGGTTTGGGTCAAAAAAATGAATCAAAATGAATAAGCATATTATAGAAATCCTCGCAGGATTGTCAACATCAATTTCGATGCTACCGCAATTAATCAAAAGTCTATACAGTGTTGTTTCTGTTGGTGAAATTTAAATCATAGCTGAAATTTGATGGCTGAATTACTTCACCGGTGCGAAGATCCGCAGACGATCCGTCAACAAGAATTTGACCTTTTAGATTTTTTACAAATAATGAGGCGCCCCGCCTGTAAGGTTTCATGCTTTTCGGAGTGACCTCCCTCGCATTAATGATCATTGCAGAGCCTGTACCTTTACAGGTCGCTTTATATCCTTTTTCAATCGTGACAATCATTCCGCCCTTTACAGACAATCCCAGATAATCCTGATGTTCAAGTACCGCTTTGATCAGGGTGTGACAATAGGGTTGATCTTCCGTATAGATGACACATCTTTTAACAAAACCAAGTCCTGTTGCGGTTTTTTTCTGGTTGATCATGAGTTCAGAGAATGCCATCCCAGCTGTATGAATTCCGACAAGTCTGAAGTTCTCTTCCTCTGTATATCTTCTTTTGATCAGTTCGAAGATTAGCTTGACACTGAAAAAATTATTGATCTCAGACTGACTTCCTATGAGAATGATAATGTCAGCACTGGAGATTCTTTTTAGACAATCAATTTCAGTATCAAGCAAATGCTCGCTGCACATGATTCCGTAGTTGGTATGTCCTTGTCCGAGAATGGTTTCACAACAACTTGTAATAGATTGTACAGGAACTGCTAAGCAGGGAGCAATTATCTCAATCCGGTCTTCTTTTTTAAGTGATAGACATGAAAATAATTGCTCATAATAGGCACTTTTTGATATAAGTATGTCATTATTTTCTGAGTTGGCGGGTTGTCCCAAGACGATCAATTTTCCTTTTGGATACATGACTTCAGGTGTTATTGTTATTCAGTGCTTCTTTTCCCATCAGAATGTTCACTTTTCTTTTGTAAAGTATCTGATATCTCTGTCAGAGTCTGGATGGTGTCAGATTTTTTGTCATTAACTGATTGCTTTTTATTCGACTGATCAGTATATTGGGTTTCAGATTTTGTACAGGCGGCTGTGACCAACAATGCCGCTGCTAATAATGCTAAATTTTTCATATGTGAGATTTGATTTAACCAAACATACACCGTAATAAAGTAAAATATTATGACAATAATCACAGTGAAGGGATTTTTTAGAAATCTGATAATTTTCAGGCTACCAAACAATAGTTCTACTATTTAGAAAAGAATTTTTCGGTTTTTGATCCGTAATATCTTGTCACGTTCCATTTTTTTGATCGTCCTGATTGTTGTTTCCACGCAAAGGCCGGTTAGTGATGCCAATTGTTGTCGCGTGATAGGAACCTCGTATGTATAAGGTGCTGTATTTTGCTGTTCCTGTTTCATTAAATGAAGCACTTCTTTTAATCTCTCAATGGCGCTGTGGCATGAGATTTTCTCCATCAGCAAAAATTTTTGGTAGATATTCTGTGATACCGATCTGCAAAGTTCCATATAAAGATTGGGGCTTTGTTCCAGATATCGTAGCAGACTTTTTCTGCAGATCTTAATGATGGTACATCTTGTAAGTGCTACAGCGTTCACGGGATACATTTTGTTGGAATGCAGCATGAATTCTACAACTGGATCAGAAGAAGTAAGAATGCTTTGGATAAATTCTTTACCATCCCCTTGATAGTTGTTTAGTTTAACTTCCCCGCTTACGATCTGAAAAAAATATTGAGGGCTTCCGCCTTCCTGAAAAAGATAATCTCCGGGGTTATAGTGTTTTTCTGCCGCTCCGATAGAGCGCAGAAGTTCCTGGTGTAAAATCATATTTAATTTTTTGTGGTTGGTCATAAGGTGAAACCGATATCTTCATCTTAAGGGATTTCCAGTATATCACGATGTTCGTAACTTACTGTTACTGCCTCTTTTTTAAGCAGTCAATTAATATGAATATATTGGAAAATTCATAATGATATGTACAAAGATCTCTTTTACAGATATTTATGAGACAATTGTCTGGATAGAGCAGATTACTGAATCTTAGAAGTGGGTTAAATAATTATTCATCACTAATTGATATAACAAAATTAATACAAATTGTTTTTGTATAATATGGTTTGGATCATACTTTTAATATGTTGAATTTTAATGTAATAAATTGAAATAATCAGCCTGTTTAAGTGCTTTATTCGTTGATAATTGAGATAGATTGTTCTTATGACTATAGTCATAATTACGTGAATTATATCATCATATATTTGTAAAAATGTAGAATAATCAAACCATAAAATGATTAAATGAAAAACTATAAGAAATTTTTTATTCTTGCTGTAATTGCATTAATGACCTCGTCTTGCAGGTGCGACCCTGAAGATGACGAACAGAAAGAAAAAGAAAATAGTATCCAGAAGAACTTTGACCAGGACAGTCTGAAACTGCGATAAACGTATGTAAAGTTTGTATATTAGCTAAGAATACAGCTATTCTGAATTACTCATGTTATATATGAGAATTTATTTTGCTGTCAAATATCAATAAAATATTTTACTGTTTTCCAGCTTCAGAATCTGATCGCTTTCCATTTTTTTTACCGTTCTGATCACTGTTTCAATTCTTAGACCTGTAATAGACGCTAATTGCTTTCGGGTAAGATAAACTTCAAATGAATACGGCTCTTTGTTGTCACTGTAGCTCTTGAAATAATTTAGGACACCCAAAAGCCTTACCTCAGGTTTTAATGACAAGTTGTTTTGCATCATAACAAATTTTTGAAACAATCTTTCGGATAAAAATTTGTTGATATCCAGAGAAACATCCGGGTGTTCTTCCAACATTTTAAAAAAGTATTCTTTTGATATTTTTAGTATATCACATGATGTTAATGTTTCAGCATTAACCGGATATTTTTCATCAATAAAAAGCAACAACTCACAAACACTCTGTCCGGTAACCAAGAACACTCTGGATGATTTCTTTACCTTCTTCATCATAATGATTTAATTTAATTCTTCCGTTGATGATCTGATAGTAATATTTTGGTGTATCACCTTCCTGAAAAATAGTATCAAGGGTACTGATATGAATTGTTTCGGCACCATATGATTGTAAAAGTGCAGTGTTGATAAGCATAATAATTGTGTATAGGATCTATAAATTTAGTAAAAATAAAAGACATTTTTATGATCTAGATCATATTTTTAATATACTTAGTGAAACTAATTGGATGAAACTAATATTAAAATACCAGGGTCATACATAAAAAAACCTTCTCCGAAGAGAAGGATAAAACACAAATGATGAAAAAATGTTACGTATTTCTACGTCTCAATCATTGCAAAACTACTACTATCAACATTAAAAAAAAGATGGTTTTAATCATATGCTTTAATTTTTTTGAACATTTTTAAATAGGTATGAAGGTTAAGACAAAACTCTGAAGATTAAGCAATCCGATTTTATCAGGGCAGGTAACTTCAAATGTAGAAAATAAATATTATGATCACGGTCATAGGACATGATTCGTACATTGTTCTATCTTGTTCTGACTAAATTACATTATATGAAATACTTATTATGCTTCAGCCATTTATCATGGAACTTTGTTTATCAGCGACCGCAACATCTTTTGACCCGGTTTTCAAAAGCTTATCAGGTATTTTATTTTGAAGAGCCAAAAATTGGAGATTCCGACAGGTATACTGTCAATGTTCAGGATGGGGTTTATGTGGTAGAATTGTTGGTGACAAGACATGACGATACCACAAACAGAAGAATCCGGAATATGATCAATCAGCTGATAAAAGAATATCGTATCGGAAATTACATCAGTTGGTATTATACTCCCATGGCACTGCAGTTTACGGATGAACTGAATCCTGAGACGGTTGTTTACGATTCTATGGATGAATTGTCTGCTTTTAAATTTGCACCGCCACAGCTTTTAGAGTTGGAAGAAAAGTTATTCGAAAAAGCAGATGTGGTATTCACCGGTGGAAACTCTCTTTACCAGGCAAAGAAAAACAAACATGGCAACATTCATGCAATGCCAAGCAGTATTGATAAAGCCCATTTCGGAAAGGCCAGAGCTTTACAGCACGAGCCGGAAGACCAGTCACCCATTGGCTACCCAAGATTAGGCTTCTTCGGAGTGGTTGACGAAAGATTTGATATCGAACTCCTCCGTGAAGTTTCTGCAAAGCGCCCCGACTGGCAGTTTGTGATTATTGGTCCTGTGGTGAAAATTAATCCTGATGATTTACCGGTTGCTTCCAATATTCATTATTTAGGTCCGAAAACGTATTCCGAATTGCCTTTGTACATTGCACATTGGGATATCTCCCTTATTTTATTTGCATTAAATGAATCAACAGAATTTATCAGCCCCACCAAAACTCCTGAATATCTGGCAGCAGGCAAACCTGTGATTTCTACAGCCATCAGAGATGTTGTGAATCCCTATGGCATAGCAGGTCTGGTCAACATCATCGGTGATTCCGAATCTTTCATTTCAGCTGCAGAAAAAATATTTGCCGATACAGAAAAAGACCATTGGCTGAGAAATGTTGATCACTTTCTTGAAAACGATTCCTGGGATCACACTTTTAGTAAAATGAATGCCCTGATCAATGAAGTGACCATGACGGAGGAAACAGTTAAATACAAAAAAGCAAATTAATAACTATGTATGATTTTTTAATAGTAGGCTGCGGTTTTGCCGGAGCCGTGTTGGCAGAGCGTTTAGCTTCAGAAGGAAAGAAAATTTTAATTGTTGATAAGCGAGATCACATTGCAGGAAATGCTTTCGATTACTATAACGAAGACGGCATTCTGATTCATAAATACGGACCTCATATTTTTCATACCAATTCTGAAGATGTGTTTAGATATTTAGGAAAATTTACCGATTGGCGACCTTATGAGCACAGGGTTTTAGGAAGTGTAGACGGTTTATTGGTTCCTATTCCTATTAACCTGACGACGATTAATGATTTGTACGGTAAAAATTTAACTTCAGATGAGGTTACAGACTTTTTAGCCTCAAAAGCTGAGAAACGAAATCCCATTCTCACCTCCGAAGATGTTGTATTAAATGGAGTGGGGAAAGAACTTTACGAGAAATTTTTTAAAGGATATACCAAAAAACAGTGGGATCTTGATCCTTCAGAACTGGATGCTTCGGTTACGGCACGTGTTCCCACCAGAACCAATAAGGATGACCGTTATTTTACGGATACTTTTCAGGCAATGCCTAAAAACGGGTACACTGAGATGTTTAAAAAGATGCTGTCTCACAAAAACATCAGCATCATGCTGCAAACCGATTACCGGGATATTGTTGATGTAATTCCTTTTAAAACTTTGATTTATACAGGTCCGATCGATTCATATTTTGATTATTGCTACGGGAAGCTGCCTTACCGTTCTATCGATTTTAAATTTGAAACCCTGAATCAGGAAAATTACCAGCCCACAGGAACGGTGAATTATCCGACCTCCAATTTATATACAAGAATCACGGAGTTTAAATTTTTAACCGGGCAAAAAAACGAGAAAACCACCATCGTTTACGAATATCCTACAGCCGAGGGAGATCCTTATTATCCGATTCCGCGGAAACAGAATCAGGAAATTTACAATCAGTATAAAAAACTTGCAGAAGATCTTCCTGATGTATTTTTCACAGGCCGTTTGGGAACGTATAAATACTACAACATGGATCAGGTGGTGGCCCAGTCACTGGCACTTTTCAAAAAATTAAAAAGCAGGGAAGAATATGTTCAATAATGATTTTCTGCCTTCCAACATCAATCCTTTTAAAAGTTTTCTGATGGGTGGTTTGAGTGACTTTAAAGAATAACTGGATGTGATTAATATGTGTGCTTAAAAGAACTGTTTATCTATAAATCCTTCTTACCATAAGAAGGATTTTATATTGATATGGTCTTCTGATGGTAGTCGTCTCATCTGTTTTTTTGGTTTTGCTGCGGAACATCTATTTAACACAAAACTTATTCTGAAATCTTTGAAAAATTATTCTGCTGATTACGTGATATTTGAGTCTGTACTATTATGCTATGATCTTAATCATACAGAAGAAATCACCTATCCTACTATATTTGAATCGTTGGATGTACACAATCAGTGATATAATGTTTTGCAGTATTTACTATAAAAGTTTGTACATAATTTTTCATTAATTTTTTTTTACAGTATGTTAGTCGATGAAGATTTACTCTTTCGATATGGAGGAGAACTAGTAAGTTTTGCCAAAAATGATATTATATTTAGAGAGTCGGAAACACCCAAATTTTATTATCAAATAAAACAAGGTAATGTAAAAATCAATAATTACCATCAAGAAGGAAAGGAATTTATTCACAGTCTCCCTTCAGCAGGACACAGCCTTGGAGAGACATTCATATTTTCTGAAAGACCATATCCTGTCAATGCAGTAGCAATGTCTGATACAGAGATTATCAGGGTTCACACTTCAAAATTTTTTGAGTTGGTTCAAAGTCACAAAAATATTTTATTCAACCTTTATCTTTACACTTCAGAGAGAATGCATTACCGGTATATAATGCTCAATAATTTATCATCTAACAATCCTTTTAATAAGGTACTGTGTGTGATAGATTGCCTGAAGCATTATCATAATGTAACAGAGCAGTATGCGTATCAGATTCCCTACACACGTCTTGAAATTGCATCGCTAACAGGGTTAAGAGTCGAAACAGTTATCAGGGTAATCAAGCGCATGGAACGGGAAAATATTGTGAAAATTTTCAACGGCAAAATTTTTTATTGATTCTCATGCAGACTATCATGATTTAATATTTACAAATCATTCCCGAACATAAAACATCATCTGATCACATCAATTCAGGCAACCGGTAAAGTTTTTTACTTGTAATATCAATCCTTAAAGATTAACTGTCTAAAAATAGAAAGGCATTATCTCATTACTCCGGGAAAGCAAATCTTTCTGACTAATTTTTCAGGAAGTTGAATAAATCTCATCGATATGATTAGGATCATAGGATAGTTTTCAATGAACTTGTATTTTTGAAATACACCACATCAAAGAACTGTTATATGAGCAATTATTATTCTACCTTCGGAAATAGGTCTGCTGTTTTCGGATCCAAAAGGAAATCATTTCTACAACAACACATTCAAATTTTTCTAACCGTCAGGATTTTTTCAGTGATTAAATTTAATCTCACAGGAATTTCTGCGAATTCCTTATTGAAGGAATTGAATTAAATTTTAATTTTTGGAGGTCATCATACAGACTACCATCAGTCTCATACATTACGTACAAAATTTTGAATCCGGCGATAAAAACTTGTTTAGAATACAAGAGTAGTTAGCAGTTCACGCAATAAGACAATTAACACCGACAATATATTATGGAAAATGAAAGTTTAGGATCAAATTCGAAGCGTGATCAACTTCAAAGTCACACCACAGATAACAGCAACGAATTACTGACAACCAATCAGGGATTGAAAATTAATAACAATCAAGATTCACTGAAAGCCGGTGAGCGTGGTCCCTCTCTTCTGGAAGATTTTATTCTTAGAGAAAAAATCACGCATTTCGATCACGAAAGAATTCCCGAAAGAGTAGTACATGCAAGAGGTTCCGGAGCTCACGGAGTTTTTAAATTAAACAAAAGTCTCGCAGAATATACCAAAGCCAAATTTTTAAATAATGTGGATGAGGAAACTCCTGTATTTGTAAGATTCTCTACCGTTGCAGGAAGCAGAGGAAGTACAGATTTAGCACGTGATGTAAGAGGTTTTGCCGTGAAGTTTTACACAGAAGAAGGAGTTTATGATCTGGTTGCCAATAACATTCCTGTTTTTTTTATTCAGGATGCCATCAAATTTCCGGATCTCGTTCATGCCGTAAAACCTGAACCCGACAATGAAATTCCGCAGGCTTCTTCAGCACATAATACTTTTTGGGATTTCATTTCATTGATGCCCGAAAGCACACACATGATCATGTGGCTGATGAGTGACCGTGCCATTCCGAGAAGTTACCGTATGATGGAAGGCTTTGGTGTTCATTCATTTAAATTTGTCAACCAACAAGGTAAAGTACACTTTGTGAAATTTCACTTTAAGCCAAGATTAGGAGTACACTCAGTAGCCTGGCCCGAAGCTCAGAAAATTTCAGGAAACGATCCTGATTTTCACAGGCGAGATCTTTGGGAAGCGATCGAAAACGGAGCTTTTCCGGAATGGGACTTCGGTGTACAGCTAATTCCTGAAGAAAATGAACATGATTTTGATTTTGATCTATTGGATCCTACAAAATTGGTTCCTGAGGAGCTTGTTCCTGTTCAGTTGGTAGGTACACTTACTTTAAACAGAAATCCCGATAATTTCTTTGCCGAAACCGAGCAGGTAGCATTCCACCCGGGTCATATCGTTCCGGGGATCGATTTTAGTAATGATCCGCTTTTACAAGGAAGACTGTTTTCTTATACAGATACTCAACTTACCAGATTGGGATCACCTAATTTCCATGAAATCCCGATTAACAGATCCATCACTACCATTCACAATAATCAACGAGATGGTCATATGCGTCAGCAAATCGCTAAAGGAAAAGTAAGTTATGAACCTAATTCGATAGGTGGCGGATGTCCATTTCAGGCAATGATGAAAGATGGTGGCTTTGCTTCTCAGGAAGAGCGTGTAGAAGGTCACAAAGTAAGAGCAAGAAGTGAAAGTTTTGTAGATCATTATTCGCAGGCAAAGTTATTTTACAACAGTCAGTCAACATTTGAAAAAACACACCTTCAGAATGCACTGGTTTTTGAACTTTCAAAAGTAACCATTCCTGCAATCCGGGAGAGAATGGTGGGTCAGCTGGCTTTTGTTGATAAAGATCTTGCCAATGATGTTGCGTCACGTTTGGGAGTTGAAGTGACCATTCTTGATCAGCCCAATCAGAGCATTCCCGCCGATGCAGATCCTGCAAGTCTTCAAAGTAAAGAAATCGAACCTGTAACAAAGTTTTCTGACGCTTTGAGCATGGCAAATACTGTTAAAAATACGATTGAAAGCCGTGTCATAGGTTTTATGATGACCGATGGATTTGACGCTGCTTCTACCGACCGTTTAATTGAAAAATTAGAAGGGCAGGGTGCAGTTGTTCAGTATATCGCAGATTCTGTAGCGCCCGTAAAATCATCACAGGGTGAGGCTTATATTCCGGATCATGCGTTATCTACAACATCAAGCGTGTGTTTTGATGCATTATATATTTGTGGCGGAGCCGAATCCGCAGCAGGTTTTGTGAGACCGGGAAATAAAAATATGACCGTTGATTTCATCAATGAGGCATTTCGTCATTGTAAAGCAATTTATTTCGGAGCAGATACTGACACGCTGAAAAATCTTACAGATGTTGCATTAATTACGCACGATGATCCGGGAGTGATATCAGCAGATGATTCTGATGCAGATGATTTATTTATTGATGCAATCGCCAATCACAGAGTATGGCAGTTTGAAAAAGAAAGAAACGGACAAATCGATAATATTTAAATATAAACCATTAAACAATAGAGTATGAAAAAGACAGACAACCAGAATAAGAAAGCAGGTAAGGTAACTGCTAAATCTTCCGCAGCTGAAGGGCTTAAAGAACTGTTTATTGATGAATTAAAAGACATTATTTATGCAGAAAGAGCATTACTGAAATCTTTGCCAAAAATGGCTAAAAATGCAACCGAACCTAAACTTGTATCAGCCATTGAAGAACATGTCAGAGTTACCGAAGGACAAGTTCAGAGACTGGATCAGATTTTTGAAATTCTTGGAGAATCAAACCGTGGTAAGAAATGTGATGCCATGGAAGGTCTTATCAAAGAAGGCGAAAGTATTATGGAAGAAACAGAAGCCGGCCCGGTAAGAGATGCAGGAATTATTTCAGCTTCACAGAAGATCGAGCATTATGAAATTGCGTCATACGGAACGTTGGTTGCCTTTGCAAATACGCTTGGCGAAAACGAAATTGCTTCCCTGCTTGAAGCAACTCTTGCAGAAGAAAAAGAAGCAGACGCATTGCTTACTGAATCTGCATATAATTCTATCAATTTTGAAGCGGTTGAGGAGGATAACGATTAAATAACCTTACATCAAGCTGCACTGTGCAGCTTGATGTTTTTTAAACCAATAAAGATGAATAATCAATATTTTTTTAAAGTTGTTCCTATCGTCACTGCTTTTGTATTTACCACAGCATCTTCGCAGCGAGGGATTCCGCCCAAGGAAATAACCAAAATTACCCATTCCACGAATTATCCTGAACATCTTGATTTCCTTCCTGAAATGGTAAATCTTCTGAAGGTTCCTGAAGGATGGACGGTGTCAGTAGCGGCTTCCGGTCTGGGGAAACCAAGAATGCTTTATCATACTCCCAATGGAAATCTCTACATAACAAGGCGAGATACAGGAGATGTATTGCTTTTGAAGGATATAAACAATGACGGTAAATTTGAGGAAATAAAAACCGTAGCTGCAGAATTCAAAGGCGTTCACGGAATTACGATGAAGGATGGATTAATGTATTTGTGTAACAATAATGAGTTGCGCAGATATAAGGTTAATCCAGACGGTACACTTTCCGATAAAGAAATGCTGTTTAATGATATGCCAAGCGCAGGTCAGCACCCGAACAGAACAATGGATTTCGGACCTGATGGTAAGCTTTATATCTCAATCGGAACGCTATGTAATGATTGTAAAGAGTCTGACCGTGAGGCTGCTACCATTGTACAGGTAGATCCTTCAACAGGGAAGCGAATGATTTTCGCATCAGGACTTCGAAACACTATAGGTTTCGACTGGCATCCGCAGACCGGTGAACTTTGGGGAATGGATAACGGAGGCGATGCAAAAGGAGATGATTGGCCGCCCGAAGAATTAAACAATATTAAAGAAGGTAAAAATTATGGATATCCTTTTGCTTATGCTAAAAAAGAGGTTGATAAAACCCGTGAAGATCCGGCAGGAAACAGCAAAGAAAAATGGGTAGAAACAACAGAGCCTTCTACAGCTGAATATCAGGCGCATATGGCACCTTTAGGATTTCAGTTTTTCCCGGCTGGATCTTCCTACAGTGGAGATGCGTTGATTAACTGGCACGGATCATGGAACAGAAGCAAACCTGTTGGCTTCAAAGTACAGCGAATCAAGTTTTCTAATGGAAAGCCGGTCGGCGAAGAAGATTTTCTGACTGGTTTTCTTAAAGGTAAAACGAGATTCGGAAGACCTGCAGGAATAGCGATCTCAAAATCTGGTACGGTATACATTTCTGACGATGCCAACGGCGTTCTTTACAGTATTAAGCAAAAATAAGCACTATGAAAAAATTAATAGTATGTGTATTGATGGCAGGATGTGCATCTGCAATTCCTGACCAGCCCACTGCAAGAATAGAATTTAATGCTCCCGAAACGTATCCCGAAGGAATTGCCTATGACAGTGGATCTGATGTTTATTTTGTATCATCAGCCAGACTTGGAAGCGTAGGGAAAGTTACTCCTGCAGGTGTTTACAGTTCGCTGATCAATGATCCTTCCTTCAAATCAACTTATGGAGTAAAAGTCCATCCTGACGGTAAACGCTTGTTTGTCTGTGTCGGCGATGCAAATTACAGCAAATTTACGTCTCCGGATACCCGGAAAAAAATGGCAAGATTGGTAGGAATCGATATGGCTACAGGAAACAAAACGGATGATATGGATCTGTCAAAATTAGTTCAGGGAAATCACTTTGTGAATGATCTGACCTTTGACGATCAGAAAAATGCCTATGTAACCGATAGTTTTTCCAATGTGATTTATAAAGTAACACCGGGCGGTCAGGCTTCAGTTTTTGCGGACAGCCCGATGTTTAAAACAGAAGGAATTGGGCTTAACGGAATTGTTTATCATCCATCCGGTTATTTGCTCACCGTGAGCAGCGGAACGGGGGCAATTTATAAAATCGACCTAAAGAATCCGAAAAACATCACCAAGGTCGCTATTGAGCAGTTTTTTGTAAACGGTGACGGACTTTTACTCACCGGAAACCAAAAACTTGTCGTAGTGCAAAACGGAGGAAGTGATAAAATTTATGAACTGACTTCTGAAGATAACTGGTCTTCGGCAAAACTATCTGCGTCCACTTTAGCGGCAGATCGATTTACTTATCCTTCTACAGCTGCCATGGCAAAAGATAAAGTATGGATTATGAATGCGAAATTTTCGGAGCTTACAGATAGTACCAATGTACCTTCGAAGAGATTTGAAATGCAGCACGCACGATTGGTGCCATTGCCAAAATAAATCTTATATATCAACAACAATCATTAAAAAATATCAAACCTATTAAAATTTTATTATGAAAAAATCAATTGTAATGCTTTTAGCAGTTGCCGCAGTAACAGCTTGTAACAAAAAAGAAACAACAGCTGCTGACAATTCTCAAGACAATACTGAAATGTCTGCTCCTGTAGATTCAGGGTCTATGACGAGTGACACTGCTACAACGACAGCGCAAACCTCTGCTGAAACGACGACCCTCAGTGATCAGGACAAAAAATTTGCTGATGCAGCTGCAAAAGGAGGGATGATGGAAGTAATGACCGGGGAACTCGCAGCAAAAAATGCTACCAATGCGACCGTAAAAGCTTTGGGGCAAATGATGGTAAAAGATCATAGTAAAGCGAATGAAGAGTTAAAACAGTGGGCGGCAGCCAATGCCTACACTTTGCCGACCAATGTAGATGCTGATCAACAGAAGAAATATGATAACCTTAAGGCAAAAAAAGGTGCAGAATTCGATCGTATGTACACTGACCTTATGGTTGCCGATCATAACAAGACTATTGCTGATTTTAAGAAACAAGCTGCTGAAGGTTCTGAAACTTCTTTAAAAGGATTTGCAACCAAAACGCTTCCGGCTTTGGAGCATCATTTGATGGAATCTGAGAAAGCTAAGAATGCAGTAAAATAATTAATATTCAATTGCTTAATAATCCCACTTTTTTGTGGGATTATTTTTTTTGATTCGTATAAGATCTGTTGTTTGAAGTCAATTTTATATGACAGGAATTTATCGTTTTAATAGTAAACTCTGCCTCTAATGATCTTAACGATAGTATCATTCTCCATTTTCTTTAATGTCCTGATAACGGTTTCGACCCGCAAACCCGTCAACGAAGCAAGTTCTTTTCGGGTATAAGGAATTTTGTAAGAATAGGGCTCTTTGTTGGTATTTTTGGATTTTAAATAATTCAATAAGGTTAAGAGCTGGTGCGCGGCATCTTCTGAAGTCAGGCTATTCAGAAATATATAACTGAAATAAGTCCTGTGGGCAATTTTATGGAGAAACCTCATCTGAACTTCAAAATCCGATTCCAGCAACTGAAGAAATTTATTGCGTTCTAACCGTAGCAATGTACAGTTTTCCATCGCAACGGCATTAACAGAGTAAATGTGTTTGGAAAAAAGAAAAATTTCACCTACTGAATCACCATCTTCATGAACACTCTGAATAAATTCACCTCCTACTGTCTTGGAATTTGTGAGTTTTATTTTTCCTTTCACGATTTGGTAGTAATACTCAGAAGAAGTATTCTCTTCAAACAGAAATTGAGACTTCTGTACCGTAATAGTTTCTGCTCCAAAAGTGTTGAGCAATTCCTTCTGTATCACCATAATTAACAATTGAAATTTGAAGGTGCTCATTGTAAAGCTACCTGCAAAGTACACAAATATACAATTTTTTAAAAATTCTGATTATGATCACAATCAAGCCATTCGGTTTTTATATTCTAGCATTCTTAACAGCCGAATACAAGTATGAAAAGGTCTTTAATAAGCAGACAGATAAAGAAAGCGATGATATTTTTTAGTGTCTGTGATAAGTCCTGAACTGGCGAAAAATAAAAATATGATCTAGGTCATACTTTAAGCATCGCTGATACGTTTATCTTTGAGCTTCATTATTGTTTACATTGTCGCACAAAGTGTAATTTAAACAGAACTGTGCTAAGATTGCAAGGAACCAACGACAAACTTGGTCGAGCGAACAATAATGTAAAAAAGTAAATCCACAGAAACTTAAATTATGTCTATCGTAGAACAACTTCTGCATTCAGTAGGAGCAATAGAAGAAGAATACCAAGCCGGCGACTATATCTTTCGGGAAGCTGCGATGCCTCAATTCTATTATCAAATTGTTTCAGGCGAAGTCAAACTTAATAGTTATAATGAAGATGGCAAGGAGTTTATTCAGAATATCTTTTCAGACGGAACATGTATAGGGGAGTCAATGCTCATTTTAGGGAAGCCTTACCCTGTAAATGCAGTAGCACTCACAAAATGTTTGATCCTGAAATTAAACCGAAACCAATTTCTTCAATTACTACAAGATCACCCGGATCTTATCATAGATATGTTTAAGACACTCTCGGAAAGAGCGTATGAAAAATCGCTTTTGATGCGTAAGATATCAAGCAAAAATTCAGAAGAACGATTGACGGAGTTATTTAATGTTTTAAAAGAAACCCAAGAAGATCAGGGAAAATTTTCATTTGAAATCCCGCATACCAGACAACAATTGGCTTCACTAACCGGACTTCGTATTGAAACGGCAATACGTGCGATCAAACGACTTGAAAAATCTGAGATCCTGATCATTAAAAATGGTAAGATCTTTTATTAAGCGAGAAACAGACTTGATAATCAGTGAAAATTTGATCTCAATATTATCCAGAAAACATTTATGATTAAAGTCATTTAATAGGGAGTTAAACTTTATTAACTTTGAGAATGCGCTTTGCAAAATAGGTTATCATATACTGATAGATATATTTGCAGTTAGTGATTAAAATACATCGCAAATGGAAGAGCAATTTAAAAATAAAAATATCGTATTCTTTGACGGCGAATGCGGAGTTTGTAACTTCTGGGTGCAGTGGATCTTGGAACGGGATCTGAAAGACAAATTTCTGTTTTCATCACTGCAATCTGATTTTGGACAAAGATTTTTAAACGAACGAGGTCTTGATACCCAACAATTCAATACGTTGTATCTTTTGAAGACTGATGGAAATTATTTAATCAAATCAAAAGCAGTTCTCGAAATTGCAGGTCTTTTAGGTGGCGTTTACTCTTTTCTCAAAGTAGGAAAGTTGCTTCCAAAATCTATCAGTGACAGATTATATGATATGGTTTCACGGAACAGAATGAAACTTTCTGCCCAGAAATGTTTTCTACCTGATCCTCATCAGAAGAAAAAAATCATACAGGTTTAAATCAGTGTATTCTGACAGTTCGTTGTGACTTTATTTCATTTTGTAAATCCTTTTCCTATAAACATCAATTTAATAATGAGAGACTACAAATCACCTTATGCCACTGCTGTACTTGTACTGGGGATTTCGTCGGTCGCACTTTGTTGCTGCTATGGAGTGCCGGGAATTCTTACCGGGATGGTCGCTCTTATTTTATACGGAAAAGAAAAGAAAATTTATGAAAAGAATAAACACAACTATAAAAATTTTGATAGTTTACAGACAGGAAGAACGCTCAGCATCATCGGAATGAGTATGAGTTTCTTATATATTGTTTATCTGCTTTTTGCATTATCTATGGTAGGTCAGGCGGGGATCTCAGATCCGTCCCTGTTACTGAAAAAGATCATGGAGAAGTAATATAAAATAAGGTCAGAATTTGTGATAATGTGATTTGAATCATTTTATTTAATAGATCAATTCTTTAATTTCGATCCAGTAAGTGTGCAGATCAATGCCTCATACGGAATTGACATAAACACAAATGCAGATTCGTACACCAGCGATACAACCAACCATAAAATATAATAATATGAAAGCAATTGTTTTACATTTGCCGGATAATTCTTCCTGCAATAGAGTGAAGGATCTTGAAATTAAAGATCCGACAATTTTCTCACAATCTTACGACTTTGGTTCTGCGACAACCTCCACCAATCTGTTTAGCGATAAAGACAAATATACCTTATAGTACTTCATACTGTAAAAAATATTCTCATGGAATTGAAACAGTCTTTACTCGATTACATCGGCGGAGCATTGAAAGCTGCTAACGAAACCATTTCGCTGGCAGAATGTGTTACTGCCGGTTACCTGCAGTTTTCATTTTCGAAGATGAAAGAGGCGTCTGAGTTTTTTAAAGGCGGCCTGACTGCTTATACCCTGGAAGAAAAAGTGAAACTTCTAAAAATCGACGAGAAAGAAGCTAAGCGGTGTCATGGTGTGTCAAAAAAAATAGCTGACGAGATGGCACTTCATGTGTCCGAACTATTTAACACAGATTGGGGTATATCAGTAACCGGATATGCCACTCCGGTTGAAGAATCTGATCATAAAATTTTCGCCTATTATTCGTTTGCTTACAGAAATGAAGTCATATTATCCAAAAAATTAGAACTGCATTATAAAACAGATTCATCAGCAGCTCAGCAATATTATGCAGAATTTATTCTGGGATGCTTTAAATGTGAACTTAATCAAATGATCATCTTAAAATAAAAAATATGGAAATTAAAAATCAATATGTACTGATCACCGGTTCTACCAGTGGAATAGGATATGAACTGGCAAAATTGTTTGCCCAGGAAGGGTATCATTTAATTATTGTATCGCGAAGCCATGAACAATTGCTGGAAAAAGCCAATGAATTTAAAAAGTTCGGAGTAAAGGTAATCACCATGGTAAAAAACCTTTTTAAAGAGGATGATGTGTTTTCTATGTATGCCGAGCTGAAATTGAATAACATCAGTCCGGAAATCTTGGTCAATGATGCAGGACAGGGTGCCTATGGAAAATTTGAGGATACGGACATACACCGTGAACTGGATATTGTAAACCTCAACATTAGTGCAGTTCTCATCTTAACTAAACTTTTTCTGAAAGATCGCCTGGGAAAAGGCTCTGGTAAAATTCTGAATTTGGCGTCAATAGCCAGTAAAGCACCGGGACCGTGGCACTCGGTTTATCATGGGACTAAAGCTTTTATTTTATCCTGGTCGGAGGCGATTCGTGAAGAATTGAAAGACTCGGGAATTACAGTAACGGCTCTCCTGCCTGGACCTACAGATACCGATTTCTTCAATAAAGCTCATATGAACAGAAGTAAGATTCTGGAAGACAAAGATAATCTCAGCACTGCGGAAGAAGTAGCTAAAGATGGTTATAATGCGCTGATGAATGGAGAAGACAAGGTAATTTCCGGTATGAAAAATAAATTGACTGTAGCAATGTCTAACCTTGCAACCGATAGTTTGGCAGCACACCGCATGGGAGAAATGCAAAAACCACAAGATCAATAATCAGGGAATAATGGAGAAGTCTCAGCTGAAAAATAAATCTGTTCTGATCACCGGAGCAGACAGCGGAATAGGAAAAGCCATTGCCTTGCTATTTGCAAAAGAAGGCGCTGATATCTCTTTTATTTATTATAAAGATAATAAAGATGCAGAAAAAACAGCCAAAGATCTTGAAGCTTTAGGCGGGTCGGTAAGATATTTCGAAGGCGATATCAATGATATTGAGTTCTGCAAAGAAACTGTTTTGAAAACAGTTTCAGAATTCGGAGGAATTGATATCCTGATTAATAATGCAGGAATGCAAATTGCCACTGATAATATTGTTGATCTTGAAGGAGAAAACATTAGAAAAACCTTTGATCCCAATACTGTCGGAATGATTTTACTGACGAAAGAAGTTATTCCTTATCTGAAGCAAGGCAGCTCAATCATCAATACCACCTCAGCAGTCGCATCTGTGGGGCGTGAAGAGCTGCAGGAGCAAGATCATTCTACAACAAAAGGAGCTGTCGTTTCTTTTACACGATCTTTGGCACTGCAGTCAAAACCCAAAGGAATCAGAGTTAATGCAGTATCCACGGGATATGCAGCAACACCCATAAAGGAAAAAACTTTTTGGGAGAAAAAAGATGGTAAAAGCCAATCCCCACTCCAGAGAAAGGCGACGACAGAAGAAGTGGCGGCAAGTTATTTGTTTTTGGCTACGGAAGCTGCGGCGCAGATTACAGGTCAGGTATTGCATCCGAACGGTGGTATTATTGTCAACAGTTAATATGGGTATTTTAGCTTAGTGAACAATATACAATTGATCTGGCTTAGGAAAAGAGATCTTACGAAGCAAACCGATTGATAGCCTAAAGATGAAAACTAATATTTTAATCGAAAGTCAGATATGAAAACAAAATTAATAGCCGGCGTTCCGGAGCAGCAGAAAGGGAGCTTTCACGATACCGAAAGTATTCGCATGACCAAAGAACATGAAAGTACGATTGATAATTATAAGGTATTAAAGGATCGTTTAGTATCTGTGAACTATTGGAACTACTATGCTAAAGGCATCGGTGCAGATTTCAAACTTCATGATGCAGACGGAAATTTAAAAAAGAGATTGCCGGAAAAAGACGACTTTATCAGGATTGATATTCCCGGTCCCGGAAATTTTGAAGCAAGAGGTTTTGATTGGGTGAAGATTACTGATCTCTACGAAATGCAGTTTGATGATGGTGATATTTCAGAGTTTTTGCTTCTGGAATGCAAGCCCTCAACAATACCCGGAAAAAATAATGCACATACTGCACATTTCTATACGAGAGAAGCAACTTCTACCTTTATAATATCACGAGGTTTAAATTTTGTAAAGATAGGCGTATACGGACGTAACGAGTCGCCCAATATGGATGCAAATATTGTGGATCAGGCAAGGAACTTAGCAATTGCACTGGGTGGTATGGTGGGGATTTCAAAGATTCAATGGAAGGCTTTTGCGGATGCATTGATTGAATTTTAAAACTCCAAATTTCTGCATCCGAAACATTTATATTACTGAATAAAACCAATTGTAGTGAAATATATTGTGAATATCAGATTTTGGTAATAATATTTTAAAAAAATTATGTAATTAAAGTGTTGATATATAATAATATATAAAAATATTAGCTCATTATGATCATCGTCATAGGATTTTTTTTGCTCACTTTATAGCTTTGAATAACCAAATTAAATTATATGAAAGCATTAATTTTTTCAGTCCTTGTTCTTGGGCTTGTTACAGTAACGAGTTGTAAAAAAGAAGTTCAGACGGCATCTCCATCCGCTTCAGATACGATCTCCAATACGGAGGATTCAATGAATGTAAATTCTAATTCTGCGGATACGATAACTCAGCCTTTGCAGACTGCTCCCGATAGTACAGATCTTAATACGAATGATTCAGTGAGCGGGAGTCCTCGCCCCTAAAATAAGCATTTTTTAATCTAAGATTCAGTAAAGTACTGTTTCTAAGCATCAATATTCATATTCTTTTACAGTATGATGGTGATACTATGCCCCAAAATATAACCAAACCCACTGTAGTCCAATACTAGTCACGGACTATGGTAAATCACTATATATTAATTTAAAAAAAGTAAATGTTATGAACAGTAGAAATTCAAACAACAGAAATTCCGGTAGAAATTCATCTGATGATGATCAGTCAATGCTTGAAGAGGCATACCAGTTAGGCTATGAGCATGGCTATAGCGATGGTAGCGAAGATGAGGATTACGATGACGATTTCTCAGATTATGAAGATTATTTCGAAGAAGACGAAGATTACGATGATGATAATTATGATGATGATGATTACGATGATGATGAAGACGATGATGATAATGACAACAGAGGTCGAGGAAGAGGAAGAAGCAATAACGGAAACCAGCAAAGAGACAGCCAGGGAAGATTTAGTTCTGGCAGCGGAAGAGGAGGCTCTGGCTCGGGAAGAGGAGGAAACTCAAATTCAGGAAGATCAGGATCAGGTTCCGGATCTCGTGGAAGAGGTGGATCCCAAGGTTCGTCAGATAATGATAACTATGACCGAAGACATGATAATCCCGGAAGACCAAAAGGCAGCGGTAACAGTAACGGAAGATCTTCAGGATCCGGCAGATCTGGAAGCGGTCAGGGAAATTCAGGTTCTGGTTCAAGATCCGGAAACAGCGGTGGCTCAGGCAGGGGCTCTAATTCCGGCTCTGGAAACGGAACATCTAGAAGAGGATTTGCTTCAATGAGTAAAGCTGAACGAACAAGAATAGCACGAATGGGAGGTCAGGCTTCTCATGGAGGCGGAAGATCATCAGGATCCGGCAGATCAGGATTCGGAGGAAAACGTAATTCATAATTCTTTTTTCAGGTTGCCTCCGGAAAGAGAGGCAGCCTTTTAATTATTTAACCCCAAAAAATATGGCAACTAAAACACCCGAAAACAGCACAACGTCTGCAACAGATAAAAATAAAAAAATGGAAATGGGAAATGCGACTGTAAAAGAGAGCGAAATGAAAAATGCTCCGTTGCATAAATTTTTTGTAGATGCTCTAAAAGATATTTATTACGCTGAGCACAAATTAATAGACGCACTACAGACCATGCATGATGCTGCAACCACAGAAGAACTGAAGGATGCATTTGAAGATCATCAGCTTCAGACCAAAAAACACATCAGCCGTTTAGACAAAGTATTTACACTGATTAATGAAACTCCTGAGCAGAAAACCTGTGAAGCGATGGACGGTCTGATTAAAGAAGGTGAAAAAGTTATTCAATCAACAGACGAAGGCTCTATGACCAGAGATGCAGCGCTTATTATTGCAGCTCAAAAAGTAGAACATTATGAGATCGCAACCTATGGTGGTCTTGTTCAGCTTGCCATTACGATGGGTCATGATAAAGCTGCAGAGCTGTTGGATAAAACACTACAGGAAGAAGAAGATACCGATTACAATCTGACGGAAATCGCAGAGACGAATATTAATTTTGATGCACAGCAGGAAGATTAATAACTATTCATTTTCTTTAATAAGAAGCCATACATAAAGTAATGTATGGCTTCAATTAAGAGATAAAGGTTAGAACTTAAAGGCGGATCCCAACAACTAGGTATTTATAAAATCATCAATAAAAATTACTCATGGAATTCAATACGGTACTTTTAAAAGAAATCAACGAACAGTTGATGTACTGCGATGAGACAATTTCCATTGCCGAAAGTGTGACCGCTGGTTTATTACAGGTTGCATTTTCTGAAATGACCAACTCCAAATTATTTTATAAAGGTGGTGTTACCGTTCACACTCCCGATAAAATCGTCAAGTTGCTGAAGGTAGATATTTCCGAAATAAAAAACTCAAACTGTGTATCCAGCTTTGTAGCAGACACAATGGGTCGTCATGCTTCCAAAATGTTTGATAGTGACTGGTGTATTGCGACCTCTGGCTATTGTACGCCGGAAAGAAATTCCATGTATGGAATATATGCCTATTATTCAATATTATATCGTGGAAAAGTCATTTTTTCAGATAAGCTGGAACTAGATGATAAAATAGATTCTCTTACGGTCAAATTATATTATTGTGAGCACATCTTGCAAAAATTTTTAGGTCAGTTGAAGCTTCATTATATTCTAAAATCTGACCAGCGTGCAGAGTCAAATGCACAGTAATATTCAATCATTAAAACTATTAATATACTTATTTGTATGAAATATCTGCTTCTGATTTTTATGTTGATGTGTAGCAGCATTACTGCTCAGATACTGAATGTGGCTCAGATTCATCAGATCGGGCTGCATACGTTTGATGATTTAGATAATCTCATGGTAAACCAGCATAAGTTTAAGCGTGTGGAAGATGTTGAAGATAATAATCAGAGAGTATATACAAATGACAGTGACCAGCTTGATCAATTGCTTGTGGTTACGGTAATCAGAGATTCGAAAGGTTGTGCTAATGTACTCAGTATTGTTGACAGGTCAGCCGAAAATGTTTTTAAACTAAAAAATGATCTACCGCAAGAAGGTTTTGAATATATAGGTAAAAAAAAGATGTCAGAAGAATTAATTGTATCTCAGTTTAAGAACGGTAAAGTACATATTTTAATCTCTGATACGATCACTTCAGCCGGAGCATATCAGATATTATTGATGTGCAGGTAATAGATAGAATAAGTATTAATCAATATTATCAATTGCATTATGGAAATTTTAGCATGGATCTTTGTAGGAATTGTAGTAGGAATAATAGCCAAATTAATTTTAAGAGATTATTCGGCAGCGTCATGGTTATTGACCATTATACTCGGTGTTATCGGTGCCGTCGCCGGAGGATTCATATCAGCAACTATTGTTTTAGCGACTGATAACCGTTGGGAAATAGGATCGGTAAGTACAACTATAGCAGGAGCCGTGGGATTGCTGATGGTTCACCGCATCATTGAAAAGTACTGATCGTAAACGTTCTTCAAAATTAAATTATTTGAAATTCTACTCAATGTATTCCTTTAAAATTATAATACTAAAAAATATAAACGTTTTATGGAGCCGCAAAAGTTTAGTTATGATAATACAATTGTCAAAGCCTTTTTATATGCTACTGTTGTATTCTCACTCTTCGGATTTCTCTTTGGATTAACGGCTGCTTTACTGCTTTTTTATCCTGAACTTCCGGAATTTTTGTTTGGAACAGATGATGCGACCATCAGATCATTTTCCGCACAAAATATTCAGGGATTAATGAATACCCAGGGAGCGTTCGGATTTGGACGAATCAGGATGCTGCACACCACAAGTGTGATTTTCGCTTTTGTCTGCAATAATGTATTCGTGGGGATATATTATTCTCTTCAGAGATTATTGAAAACCAGAATGTACAGTGATGTACTCTCATGGATCCATTTCTGGTCATGGCAGTTGATGATTGTAGCAGCCTATATCACCTTCTTCATGGGAATCAATACTTCGAAGGAATATGCAGAACATGAATGGCCGATTGATATTTTAATTGCATTTTCATGGATTGTTTTTGGGCTTAATATGTTTCTGACGATTGCTAAACGAAGAGTCAGACACTTATATGTGGCAATCTGGTTTTATGTCGGAACCTGGATTGCATTTATTATGCTCCATATCTTTAACAATCTTGAAGTCCCGCTCAATTATTCAAGCTGGAAATCTTATTCAGTGTATGCAGGAGTAAAAGATGCAGTCGTGCAGTGGTGGTATGGGCATAATGCTGTTGCATTTATTCTTACAACACCGGTACTCGGATTAATGTATTATTTTTTACCAAAGGCAGCAGACCGTCCTGTATTTTCTTATAAACTATCCATTATTCATTTCTGGTCCTTAATATTTGTTTATATCTGGGCAGGACCGCACCATTTGCAATATACCTCAATACCTGCATGGGCTCAGGCGGTCGGGACAGGATTTTCGATCATGCTCATTGCTCCTTCCTGGGGCGGTATGCTGAATGGACTCTTAACCCTGCGTGGTTCCTGGGATAAGGTAAGAGTAAATCCTATCTTGAAATTTTTCGTTGTTGCAGTAACCTGCTATGGGATGGCAACATTCGAAGGACCACTTCTGGCGACTAAAAACATTAATAAAATAGGACATTATACCGATTGGGTGATTGGTCACGTACATGTCGGTGCATTAGGCTGGAATGGTTTCATGGCCTTTGGTGTTATTTATTACCTGATCCCTATTTTGTGGCGTACAAAGCTATGGTCAGTGAAAATGGCCAATTGGCATTTTTATTTGGGAACATTAGGGATTGTTTTTTATGTAATACCCATGTATATTTCAGGTTTCACTCAGGGGCTTATGTGGAAACAATTTAATCCTGACGGTACTTTGCTTTGGAAAAACTGGCTGGATACGGTAACGGCAATTATTCCCTATTTTCAATTACGTTTTGTAGGTGGATTACTGTATTTCACCGGAGGAATATTGATGGTGATTAATTTGGTTGCCACAGTCAGAAAAGGTTCTTTTGAGAAAGATGTACCTGCAGAAGCATTTGCGCTGTCAACGATCAGCAATAAACGTAAAGAAGGGGAGGGAGCTCATCTGTGGCTTGAGCGTATGCCGGTCCTGATGGGTATTTTGTCTCTCCTGGCAATTTCTATCGGAAGTATTACTGAGATTATTCCAACCCTGTCGATGGACAAATCTGTTCCTGTTATTTCGGCAGTAAAACCTTACTCACCATTAGAACTTGAAGGAAGAGATCTTTATATTCGTGAAGGATGCAATGCCTGTCATACCCAAATGGTAAGACCTTTCAGAGATGAAATTATACGCTTCAATGGTAAAAACGGGCAGTATTCTAAAGCCGGAGAATTTATTTATGACAGGCCTTTTCTATGGGGATCCAAAAGAACAGGACCCGATTTGCATAGAGAGGGTGGTAGAAATCCAAGTTCGTGGCATTACAAACATATGTACAATCCAAGATCTACATCTGCAGGCTCTATTATGCCGCGATATCCCTGGTTGATCTCTAACAATTTAAATCGTTCGGGTATGATCAATAAAATTAAGTTGATGAAAAATGTATTCGATGTTCCTTATACCAAAGCTCAAATAGATTCTGCCGATCGATGGGCAGATAATCAGGCAGCAGAAATAGTAGAAGATATTTTCGTTGAAGCGCCCGACCTGAAAAGCGCCTATTCTACCAGACCACCGGGAGAACTCGAAAAAAAAGAAATTATAGCATTGATCTCATATCTCCAAAGACTTGGGATTGATATCAGAACCACTGAAATTAAAACCGCTTCAAACAACTAAATCTAACCTATGAAAAATATGGTCACCTCAATGTTATTGGTGGATAAGGAGCATTATGGAATGTACGAGGTCTTATCTACGATCAGTATTATGCTAATGGTTTTGGCGATCGTTTTATATATTTTCACAAAAAAACATAAGAGAGAGCAGGTTAGGGCGCCGTTGGACGATGAAGAAATCAGATCAGAATCAGACACTAAATCCGAATCTGAATCCCGGAAATGAGTGCGCATGAAATTTAGATATTGTACAAGAATTTGCGAAATCACTTGGGAAAGTTGGCTGTACCGTGTTCAGAACAGGCAAAATGAACAATGATTCTACGACTTTTCAAGAAAGACAGAAGAGTTAGCAACCAACGATAAGAAAAATAATAAACCCAATACTTTAGGGTCAAGATAAATAATAATAAAAATAGCATGAGCAACAAACATAATTTAAATCTTACGCTTAAAATCTGGCGACAAAAAAACAGCCGGACAAAAGGTGGTTTTGAAACGTACACGATTTCAGATATCTCCACTGATTCCTCATTTTTAGAAATGCTGGATACTTTGAATGCCAAATTGATCGACGAGAATAAAGAACCTATAGCATTCGATCACGACTGTAGAGAAGGAATATGTGGAATGTGCTCTCTCTACATCAATGGAAGAGCACATGGACCTGATACGGGAATTGCCACCTGTCAGCTTCATATGAGAATGTTTACCAATAACCAGACAATCATTATCGAACCATGGCGGAGTGTGGCATTTCCTGTGATCAAAGATTTGGTTGTAGACCGAAGCTCTTTTGACAGAATAATGGCTGCCGGAGGTTTTATTTCTGTGAATACTTCAGGAAATACATTAGATGCAAATGCTATTCTGGTGAATAAGGAAGATGCCGAACAGGCAATGGATGCTGCGGCATGTATAAGCTGTGGTGCTTGTGTAGCCACTTGTCCCAACGGTGCTGCGATGCTGTTTGTCGGAGCCAAGGTTTCACATTTTGCATTTCTGCCACAAGGTCAGGTTGAAAGAAAAAGAAGGGTGTTCAATATGGTAAAAGCGATGGACGAAGAAGGTTTTGGCAACTGCTCAGTTATTGGTGCATGTGAAGTAGAATGTCCAAAACATATTTCACTGGATAACATTGCAAAATTGAACAGGGAATATATGAATGCGTGGATCGATAAAAAGTAAGGATAAATCCAGAAGATCGAAAATAGTTATTACCTCAAACGAATAACCACTTTACATTGTTTTTGACGACATCATCATTTGGAAAAACACATAATTTCTGTAATGAAAATTGATGCTGTCTGATATGGGATAGAATTCTTGCTGAATGGTACTTCTTAATTTAGTACTGTTATCATACTGTATGCAAGAAACAAATTCAATATTTTCATCAGTTAAAAATTTTGCATTTTTAACCACAAGAGCAGCAAATATTTTTAATGGCTTTATTGCTTTTAGAAAAGTTTTAGAACAGATAATGGGTTGGTGTTGTCCTGTAATTGTTCTTATCTGTGTTGCTAAATCTTTATAAAGAACATTTTCTGACGAAACACAAAAGGCTTCTCCGGCTATATTTTCTTCCATCAACTGTATAGCAGCTGTTGCTACATCCCGTACGTCAACACAAGATGTGCCTCCCGAGAATGTAAATCTACTTTTTATAAATAGGTCAGGCATTTGCTCTTTTTCTTTTTTCCAGTTTCCACTTCCGATAATCATCCCGGGATTGATAATAATAGTCCGCAATCCCTTTTTATCAGCATTTCTTACCAGTTTCTCACAGATGTATTTACTGACTAGGTACGCAGGATATTTTTTGCAATGATCATCTCTTTTAATCTGTTGTTCTATTTCATCTTTATTTACGTGAAGAACAGCAGCAGAACTTACAAATAAAAATTTGTTTACAGACATAGATCTGCATGCACTTAAAAGATTTCTTGTGCTTATGATTCCGGTTTCTAAAACCTCATCATCATCGTTGGGATCAAAACTTACTTTTGCGGCACAATGATAAACCTCAGTCACACCTTGCAGTGCTTTGTGTAACGACTGCCTGTTATTAAAATCAATCGTGATCCATTCTATCTGATTAAAATAGAAATCTGCATCTGGGGTATACCAATAATAACTTTGCTGAACATCTGACAAATCACTTTGAAGTCTTTTTGATGCTCTCACAGCTTCTCCTTTTTTTAAAAGTTCCAGGACGATGACTCTGCCTAGAACTCCTGTAGCACCTGTTACTAAAATCATGTGTTTGTTTTTAATTGGTAGACATATATCCACATTTTATACGATTGATAACTCACGTCTTGATGGGAAGATGATAACTTAAAATTTTTTAACTTAGGCTGTAGATATAATGATTAAGATTGCCTTTATATCAAAGATAAATCACCTTATATCTAATAACTATGATTTACATCATAATTAATTTTGCGATCAGAAACCCTTTTATAGCGCTTTTCTGCCTTATTATTGTTAAATTTCTTAAAACTGTATTTTAAATGGTCCTTCAAAATAAGTTTCATACGTGTCGAGAAGATTTTCCTTCTGATCATAGACACCTATTTCTATATTCTGTTTCGAGAGTTTCATTTGTTTTTCAGGAAAGCTGATGTTGAGGTTCCCTTTTACAATTTTGTCTCTTTCAACAGATATTTTACTTGATGCACTCAATGCTATTTCACCATGTTGAGGTTCTATTATTCTGATGGTAACAACTTTCTTTTCATTGGTTCTGTTCAGAAAAGTAAAATTGTAGGTGTTTGTTATCTTTCCGTCCCGTATAAAAAATGTGCTTCCTGCAGGCTTAATAAATTTGGTTTCCAGTTCAGCACGGCTGTATAGCAGATATCCCAGAAAACATTGCAAAGCAACCAAAAGTACGATAAAGCCCTTCATTCTCGCACTGAATTTCATAGGTACTCCGGATTCTATTTCCTTTTCCGAAGCATATCGGATGAGGCCTCTTGGTAAACCTGCCTTATCCATAACTTCATCACAAGCATCAATACACGCTGTACAGTTCACGCATTCCAGTTGCTGCCCGTCTCTGATGTCGATTCCTGTAGGACAAACAACTACGCATTGATAACAATCAATACAATCTCCTTTTCCTGCTGCTCTTCGGTCTTCGGCTTTTCTCCATTTTGATCTGTTTTCGCCTCTTTTAAAATCATAAAATACATTGATCGTTTCCTTATCAATAAGCACTCCCTGCAAACTTCCGTACGGACATACCAAGGTACAAACCTGTTCTCTAAACCATGTGAAAACAAAATAAAATACGGCAGTTAAAAAAGTGATAGCAATAAAATTGTTGAGATGCTCAAATGGTCCTTCGAGTACAACCCTGAACACCTCTTTATATCCAACAATATACATGAGCATAATGTGAGTAAATATCAGAGATAATGTCGCATAGATCGTCCATTTTAATCCTCTCTTTCCTATTTTTTCAGAATTCCATTCCTGTCGGTCAAGTTTTATCTGCTTATTTCGGTCACCTTCGATAGCGTATTCAATTTTCCTAAATACATTTTCCAGAATGATCGTCTGTGGGCAGATCCAGCCGCAGAATATTCTACCAAATACAATGGTGAAAATAATAATACATATCAACGATACAACAGCACCTATTGTAAGGATGAAAAAATCCTGCGGATAGAATGGTCGACCGGCAATGTAAAACTGTCTGTTGATTATATCGAGCTGTAAAGCAGGATTGCCATTGATCGTAACAAAAGGTAATGTAAAATAAAAGAACAGAAGGCTGTAAGCCACCATATTTCGGTAATTGGTATATCTGCCTTTAGGTTTTTTAGGGAAAACCCATTTTCTCATACCCGATTGTTCCATGGTTCTGATGGGATCTTTATGAGTTTCCGGCTCTGATAACTGACCTTGACCGCCTTTCAATACATGTGGATGATGATCTTCCATGACCTCTTACTTTCTTATAATTCAAGTTCATTCAAGCAATATAAACTTATGAAGTAGTTTCGTTAATTTTTAGCTCAGATATAGCAGCTCTTTTGCTAAAGTGATCCCTGTAATTCCTGATCTAATGATATTTGTATTGTAACCAGTTTTATCATATTTTGGAATTTGTTCTTTTTCAGCTTTGTTTTCCCAAAAGCTTAAATTACTTCCGTTTCTTTTCATATGAATATATTTTTTGTTATTGTGAATGGTGATTCAAGGCATCCAATTTTGTACTATCAGCCTTTCAAAAAAAGTATAAAATGTATATTGAATGCTATGACAATGGTCACATAAGGTATTTTTAAAGCAATTTTTTTGATACTGGAATTGTTTTAATAGATCATATAATTGAACAAACGAAGAATGCACTAGACAATTGGGTAGATTTATCAAAAAGTTATCGGAAATTAATATTATATAAAATCCTGTTTTTCAACATATCTGTTTTCAGATTTGTACATTTTAAAATATTTTTAAATAGAAAATAATGGTAAGTATTTATTTAGCATTATATTAGAAGGACGAAATTCACGTTCACATCTACGGAAAAGATGTTGCAGCATTTTATTTTGTACTTATGTATCAGAAAGTAAACAATTTAAAATCCTCATCCATCAAATTAAATTTTAAAAAATTAAACAATTGAATAGCATTCTCATTGTAGATGACGAAACAAAGATCAGGACGCTTCTATCACGCATCATCGGTCTGGAAGGATTTGAAGTGTTTGAGGCGAGCAATCTGAAAAGTGCACAAAAACGTCTTGAAATTTCTGATATTGACATTGTAATTTGCGATGTAAAATTACCCGACGGCAGCGGAGTAGAATTTAGTAAAGCAGTGAAAGAGAAGTTTGCAACTACCGAAATCATTCTTCTTACGGCTTTCGGAAATATTCCTGACGGAGTTTTGGCAATCAAAAACGGAGCTTTCGATTATATTACAAAAGGTGATGACAATTCGAGAATTTTGCCTCTTATCTATAAAGCCGCAGAAAAAGTAGCACTCAATAAAAGGGTTTTACATCTTGAAAAACAATTAGATACCAAACAATCATTTAACAGAATTATTGGCAAGTCTACTGTGATTTTAGCCGCTATTTCTTCCGCTCAGAAAGTTGCAGCTACCGATGCTACAGTTTTATTGACGGGAGAAACAGGTACCGGTAAAGAAGTTTTTGCGCAGGCAATTCACCATGCAAGCAAAAGAAGTAAAGAGAATTTTATTGCGATCAACTGTTCCGCTTTTGGGAAAGATTTGCTTGAAAATGAATTGTTTGGTCACAAAGCTGGTGCATTTACAGGGGCATTGAAAGACAGTAAAGGTATTTTTGAAGAAGCAAACAGAGGAACTGTTTTTCTGGACGAAATAGGAGAAATGCCTTTAGATCTTCAGGCTAAACTTTTGAGAGTTTTAGAATCCGGAGAATTTCTGAAAGTTGGAGACAGCAAACCGACCAAAACAGACGTGAGAATCATTGCAGCAACCAACCGGGATTTGGAAGTTGAAATTGAAAAAGGAAATTTCCGTGAAGATTTGTATTACAGAATCAATATTTTTATGATTAAACTTCCTTCCTTACGTGATAGAGTAGCGGATATTGAGATTCTTGTCAACTTTTTTCTTAAAAGTTTTTCGCTTAAAACCGGGAAAAATATAAGTTCGGTTTCATCAGATTATTTAAAGGCTTTAAAAAATCACTCATGGAAAGGAAATATCCGTGAACTCCGGAACGTCATAGAAAGAAGTGTGATTCTTACAGATTCTTCCGAATTAGAGATAGAAAGTCTTCCCATTGATATTTCAGTCGATAACGGCGAAAAAAATTCTACTCAATCAAAAATGATGTCAGCCTTTTCTATGGCAAGTGCCGAGAAAATGCAGATACAGAAGGTTCTTAATCATACCAAAGGCAATAAAGCTGAAGCTGCACGCTTATTGGAAATTGGTATTGCAACGCTGTACAGAAAAGTAGAAGAATATAAAATTTCTTAATAATTTTTTCCATTCTGATAATGACCCTATCATTTTGATAGGGTTTTTCGTGTTTCATACAATTCTTGTTTTGATTTAATGTTTTGTTTTTCAATGTTTTGAGTTGTTATTTTTTGTAAAGGAATAAATCTTGGCATAAGTATTCAAAACAAACTAAAAATGAATCATACAGATGCTGTAAGAGAAATCGTAAAAATCATTCCTCAATCTGAGGAAGAATTTAAAGATTCTTACAAGACAAAAACGCCGTTTATGGTGATCAGTGTTTTCACAAAGCAGATCAAAAAACTGATAAAAACGCATGATCAGAAAATTCTGATGAAGTCGATTGCCAAGATGAATCTGCTTTACAATCAAGGCGATCAGGCGTTGAAGAATGCCATAGAAAACATTTTTGTGTATTCTTTAGACAGTCTCACATTTTGCTGCGAGCCGTCATATAAAGATTTGATTTTTGCGAAAATGTCGCCAAGTCTGCAGAATAACTATTTGAGACAGGTTTATAAATCCGGAATTTAAAAAATATAAGAAAATGAAATCAAAAATCAGAAAAATCGGAGACTGGAAAATGTTCAGATCTATTCGGGAAAAACATGATCTGGAAGTATTAACAATCAATATAGCAGTGATACTTGGAGTATTTGTAGCCGCTGCAGTTCTGCAATACAATTAACAAATAAGATGACAACAATTATTCTATTAGCTATCGCGGTCGTGTTATTCACGTTATTTTACCGAACAGTTGAATATTTTGAAAATATTTAAAATTTTAAAAATGACCAAATTATTTATTATTTCAGTAGCCATATTTATTTACATCTGCTACGTACTCATCAAACCCGAAAAATTTTAAAAACTATAATCAGCAAATGAACCGCAAAATCGCAGATCAGATAAAAGACTGGGGTATTCTTATTTTTTGGATAGGATTTATCATCGCCTTTTTGTATTTGATCATTACCGTAAAAGAGTTTGCATTAATTCAATAATAAAACTATGAACACTGAAATTTTAGGCGTTGTAGTAATGTTTCTCACAACATTGCTATTGGCAATTCCTTTTGGAAAATATATTTCAAAAGTATATTCGGGAGAGAAAACTTTTCTGGATCCCGTTTTTAAACCTGTCGAAAGACTTTTCTATAAAATTTCCGGTATCAATCCGGATAACATAATGAACTGGAAACAACATCTGGTAGCACTTTTAACAACAAATCTTTTGTGGTTTTTTATCAGTATGCTTGTCCTGATGAATATGAGCTGGCTGCCTCTTAATCCGGATGGTAATCCCGATATGTCTCCGGATCTCGCATTCAATACATCGATTTCTTTCTTAGTGAACTGTAATTTACAGCATTATTCCGGTGAAACAGGGTTGAGTTATCTTGGGCAAATGTGGCTGATGTTTTTACAGTTCGTTTCTGCGGCAACAGGTTTGGCAGCTGCGATTGTCGTATTTAAAGCATTCAGAGAAAAATCTACCGAAAAGCTGGGCAATTTTTATGATTATTTTCTCAAGTCAAACACCAGAATTTTATTACCACTTTCATTCATTATCGGCGTTGTAATGGTTTTTCAGGGTATGCCGATGACATTTGAAGGAAAAGATAAAATGATTACGCTGGAAGGTAAAAATGTGGAAGTTTCTACCGGTCCGGTTGCCGCTTTTGTGCCCATAAAACACGTAGGAACCAACGGAGGAGGATTTTTTGGGGTAAACTCTGCTCATCCTTTAGAAAACCCGAACTATTTTACCAATATGGTAGAAATGTTTGCTCAGTTAATAATTCCAATGGCGATGGTTTTTGCTTTTGGCCATTTCATCCGAAGACGAAAATTTGGGTATATGATTTTTGGAGTCATGACGATTGGATTCCTTTTACTCGCTGTACCCACAGTTATTATGGAAATGAATGGCAATCCTGCAATCAGTGACATGGGAATTGATCAGTCACTCGGAGCCATGGAAGGCAAAGAAATCCGTTTTGGTTCTACTGCTTCAGGATTCTGGAGTATTGTAACCACAGTGATTTCTACAGGATCTGTGAACTCAATGCACGACAGCTCGATGCCGCTTTCCGGGATGACACAGATGCTTGCAATGATGGTCAATGCATTTTTTGGTGGTGATGGAGTCGGTATTTTAAATATATTCATCTACATCATTCTTGCGGTGTTCATCAGCGGATTGATGGTGGGTCGTACTCCTGAATTTATGGGTAAAAAGATTGAAGCCCGAGAAATGAAAATTGCCATGATCATCGCATTGCTTCATCCTTTTCTCATTTTGGCAGGAGCATCCATAGCTGCATATTTTCCGGAAGTTGGTACTTCTACACTCAATAATCCGGGCTTCCATGGTTTCAGTGAGGTATTATACGAATACACTTCTTCAGCAGCCAACAACGGAAGCGGTTTTGAAGGTTTGGGTGATAATAATCTTTTCTGGAATATTTCTACAGGAATTGTACTGCTTCTTGGTCGTTTCTTACCCATCATCGGTCCGTTAGCGATTGCAGGATTACTGGCTCAGAAAAAATATATTCCCGAAGGTGAAGGAACATTGAAAACCGATACTACAACATTTGGACTCATGACTTTTGCTGTAATTGCAATCATAGCAGCACTATCATTCTTTCCGGCATTGGCATTGGGACCGATTGCAGAATATTTTTCATTGAAATCGCTATGATTTGGATACTCAACACGGATGAAGATGACACAATTCAATATGACAAATAAAAACAATACCCGTTGTGCATTTTTGCAGATACCGCCAAGTAACTGATAATTAAAGTCTTTGTATTTCTTTACTAAATGAAATGCCCTTGTTTAACTTAAAAAATAAGATTTATTATAAAAAAATTGTCTTTCCTGGCGATAAAAAAACGCAAGGTTATACAAAGAATTGTAAAAATACTGATATCAAGCCAAACAAAGCCGTTTCACTTATTTTCGAAAAACAATAATTCAAAATGCACAACGGGTAAAAACAATATAAATCTACAAATTTAAATAACAGAAATTAAAATGACTCAAAATAAATCTTTGTTTCAAAAAGAATTGGTTCAGGAAGCATTGAAACAGTCTTTTGTGAAACTGAATCCGAAACTGATGTTTAAAAATCCTGTCATGTTTCTCGTATGGCTCGGTACACTGGTGATGTTCTTTGTGAGTATCTGGACGTTGACAGGAGAAAAATCTCAGGGAAGTTTTGCTTACAACTTTACCGTATTCATTATTCTTTTACTGACGGTTCTTTTTGGAAACTTTGCTGAAGCAATTGCAGAAGCAAGAGGTAAAGCTCAGGCAGACAGTTTACGAAAAACAAGAGAAGAAACGCCTGCGAAACTGCAAAATGGAGAAATAATTTCTTCATCTAAATTGCAAAAAGGAGATGTATTTGTCTGTGAAAGCGGCGATATTATTCCATCAGACGGAGAAATCATCGAAGGTCTTGCAACGATAGATGAGAGTGCCATCACTGGTGAATCTGCTCCCGTAATTCGAGAAGCAGGAGGTGACAAAAGTTCTGTAACCGGCGGTACCAAAGTTTTATCAGATAAAATTGTAGTGCAGGTAACGACACAACCCGGAGAAAGCTTTTTAGATAAAATGATTGCTTTGGTAGAAGGTGCTTCAAGACAAAAAACACCCAACGAAATCGCACTGACTATTTTGTTGGCAGGTTTTACATTGGTTTTCATTATTGTCTGTGTTACTTTAAAACCATTTGCTGACTATTCAAATGTCACAATCACCATCGCTTCCTTCATTTCGCTTTTTGTATGTTTAATTCCTACGACAATTGGCGGACTTTTATCTGCCATTGGAATTGCGGGAATGGACAGAGCGTTAAGAGCCAATGTCATCACAAAAAGCGGTAGAGCAGTGGAAACAGCTGGAGATATTGATGTCTTGCTTTTAGATAAAACAGGAACAATAACGATTGGAAACCGTAAAGCAACAAGTTTTTATCCGGCTAATCAAGTCGATGAAAAACAATTGATCAAAGCAGCGGTTTTAAGCTCGATGGCAGATGAAACTCCGGAAGGAAAATCGATCATTGAGTTGGCTCAGATAAATCCTTCAAGCTATGAAATTAACAGTCCGAAATTCATCAAATTTACAGCTGAAACCAGAAGTTCAGGAATCGATTATGACCAAACACGCATCAGAAAAGGAGCAACAGATGCTATCAGAAAAATATCTGAAGCAGCAGGAAATACTTTTCCGCAGGAAACGGATCTTAAAGTAAAAGAAATTTCTCAAAACGGAGGAACTCCATTGGTGGTTTCAGAAAACGAAAGAGTTTTGGGAGTGATTGAACTTCAGGATATCATCAAACCCGGAATCAGTGAACGTTTTGAACGTCTCAGAAAAATGGGTATTAAAACCGTAATGGTTACGGGTGACAATCCTCTAACTGCTAAATTTATTGCCGAAAAAGCGGGTGTAGATGATTTTATCGCAGAAGCAAAACCGGAAGATAAAATGAATTACATCAAAAAAGAACAGCAGGACGGTCGCTTAGTCGCCATGATGGGAGACGGTACCAATGATGCTCCCGCATTGGCTCAGGCAGATGTAGGTGTCGCAATGAACAGTGGAACACAGGCTGCAAAAGAAGCCGGAAATATGGTGGATCTTGATAATGACCCTACAAAATTAATCGAAGTGGTGGAAATCGGGAAGCAGTTGTTGATGACAAGAGGAACACTCACCACATTCAGTATTGCCAATGATGTTGCGAAGTATTTTGCCATTATTCCGGCATTGTTTATTACAGCAATTCCGGCGTTGCAGGGCTTGAATATTATGAATCTTCACAGTCCGGAAAGTGCAATTTTGTCTGCGGTGATCTTTAATGCGATTATTATTCCGATATTGATTCCGTTGGCATTAAAAGGGGTGGCTTACAAACCCATTGGCGCATCCGCATTGCTACGACGCAATTTATTCATCTTCGGATTGGGAGGTGTTATTATCCCATTTATCGGGATTAAAATCATAGACCTCATCGTATCCCTATTCTTTTAAATCTCAACAGGCAGGGCAAGAAGAAACCGTCATCACCAAACCATTTCCTAATATAACAATCTTCATCTTCTTGCCATTTGCTTTTAATTAAATTATTACAAAATGAAACAACATATTTTACCAGCAATTAAGCTTACTGTTTTATGTATCATCCTTTTTACAGTTGTCTATCCGGCATCAGTCTGGGCAATCGCTCAGGTTTCCGGCAACAAAGGGAAAGGAGAAATGATCAGGAATAATGGCAAAACGTATTATGCGAATATAGGACAGTCATTTACAAGCGACACATATTTTAACTCTCGACCTTCAGCCGTAGATTACAATGCAGCTGGTTCCGCCGGAAGCAATAAAGGACCTTCTAATGAAGAATATCTGAAACAGGTTCAGGCTCGCATTGATACGATTTTAATGAAAAATCCAGGAATCACCAAGTCACAAATCCCTGCAGATCTGGTTACGGCAAGCGGAAGCGGATTAGATCCCAATTTCTCTGTACAGGCAGCAAAAGTACAGGTAAAAAGAATTGCCAAGATCAGAAATCTGGATGAAAGAAAAGTGAATATTCTGATCGATGAATATACTGAAAAACCTCTGATCGGATTATTTGGTCCAGAAAAAATCAACGTTCTGAAACTTAATATCGCTTTAGATCAGTTGAGCGGTAAATAATCATCAACCGTTATTTTAATTTTTTATTTAAATTAAATCATCCAAAATCTTCATCATTGGCTTAGAGCCAAATTTTAAAAATATAATAATCATCCATGAAAAAGATACTATTTGTTTTATTAGCTGTATGTGGAATCAGTGCATATGCTCAAAATGATTCAATCACAAAACCTCTTACAGTAAGCGGATATGCAGAAGTGTATTATTTAGCAGATTTTAATAATCCTGAAAACAACAGCCGTCCGGGATTTGTATACAGCCACAATCGAAACAATGAAGTCAATATTAATTTGGCTTTTATTAAAGCGGGTTACAACACAGAAAATTTACGGGCAAACTTGGCTCTCGCGACAGGAACATACATGAACGCCAATTATTCTGCTGAACAGGGCGTTCTAAAAAATATTTATGAAGCCAATGTAGGCCTGAAAATTTCAAAAAAACATAATCTTTGGATTGATGCAGGAATTTTTTCTTCCCATATTGGTTTTGAAAGTGCGATAGGAAAAGATAACTGGACGCTTACCCGAAGTCTTGCTTCAGACAATTCGCCTTATTTCGAAACCGGTGCAAAAATATCTTACACTTCAGAAAGCGGAAAATGGTTTTTCAGCGGTTTGGTGCTCAACGGTTGGCAACGTATTCAGCGGGTTGACGGAAATTCTACTCCGGCGTTTGGACATCAGATTACATTCAAACCCAATGAAAAACTAACGATTAACAGCAGCTCATTCATCGGAAACGATAAACCGGACAGCATTCGACAAAACCGATATTTTCACAATTTATATGCTGTTTATCAGATCAGTAAAAAATTGGGAGTCACTGCGGGAATCGATGTAGGTGCCGAACAGAAAGAAAAAGGAAGTGACAGCTACCATATGTGGTACACTCCGGTTGTTGTGGCAAAATATGCTTTTACAGATCAATTCAGCATCACAGCAAGGGGAGAATATTATCAGGATGAAAGAGGCGTGATCATCTCAACAGGAACAGAAAATGGATTCAAAACTTTCGGATATTCTTTAAATACAGACTACCAGATTTTACCTAATCTTGTATGGCGAACAGAAATCAGGAATTTAAGCAGTAAAGATCCCATATTCATCAACCGGTCAGATATTTTTAAAACAAACAGTTTAACAGCAACTACAGCACTAGCAATTTCATTTTAATTAAAAAAATGGAAGAATCACGAAAATCTGCAGAAGAATTTTTGCATCTCATCAACAAATCCAAACGGGGTAAACTGAAAATTTACATCGGTATGAGCGCTGGTGTAGGGAAAACCTATAGAATGCTGCAGGAAGCTCATGTACTTCTGCAAAATGGGATCGATGTGAAAATTGGTTATGTAGAGACTCATCATCGCAAGGAAACACATGATTTATTGGAAGGCTTGCCGATCATTCCCAGAAGAAAATTATTTTACAAAGGTAAAGAGCTGGAAGAGCTTGATGTTCCGGCTATTATAGTTCTTCGTCCTGAAATTGTGATTGTTGATGAGCTTGCCCATACCAACATTGAAGGCAGTAAAAACAAAAAGCGTTGGCAGGATGTCATGGAGATTCTTGAAGCTGGGATCAATGTCATCAGTGCGGTCAATATCCAACATCTGGAAAGCCTGAATGAAGAAGTGAAATCTGTCACGGGAATTGAAGTAACAGAAAGAATTCCTGATACTATTTTGGCTTCAGCAGATGAGGTTGTAAACATTGACCTTACCGCAGATGAACTTATTTCAAGATTAAAAGAAGGCAAAATCTACGATAAAAGTAAAATACCATCTGCGCTGAATAATTTTTTTAAAACCGAAAATATTCTTCAGCTTCGCAAATTGGCCTTAAAAGAAGTTGCTTCACAAGTCACCCGGAAAGTAGAAACAGAAATTATCACCGGAAAAACTTTAAAAAAAGAAAGGTTTCTTGCGTGTATCAGTTCAAATGAACTGACGGCTAAAAATGTGATCAGAAAAACTGCGAGGCTCGCTAATTATTACAACAGTCAGTGGTTTTTACTGTACGTTCAGATTCCCAAAGAATCTGCAGATAGAATTGCTCTTAATAAGCAAAGACATCTCATCAATAATTTCAGACTGGCAACAGAGCTGGGTGCGGAAATCATTAAAATACAAAGCAAAAATATCGCAATGACAATTGTAGACCAGTGTGAAGAGCGAAAAATCACTACCGTCTGTATCGGCAAACCACATCTTGACATCTGGAAAATTATTCTTGCCACAGATACTTTCAATTCCTTACTTAAAAGACTTTCAAAACAAAATGTAGATTTAGTAATTTTGTCCTAATGAAAATAAAAACTAAACTTAATGCCGGTGTAGGTCTTCTGTTTTTCATGATCATCATCCTTTCAACGTTGGGCGGATGGTTTATTTACCAACTGAAAAAAGATACCCGGAATATTCTGGTTGCCAATTATAATACTTTGCAGTATTCCAGGAATATGCTGTTAGCTTTGGAAGAATTTCAAACCGAACCTTCAGCCATTGAAGAATTTCAGAAAAACCTTAATCTTCAGCACCAGAATATTACAGAAGACGGTGAGAAAGAAGCCACTCAGAATATAGCTTCCCATTTTTCAGATTTAAAAAATAAAAAAGATAGCCTGAATTTACAGTCTGCCATCCGTAAAGATATTGCCGAACTGATGCAGCTGAATATGAATGCTATTCAAATCAAAAGCGGTATTGCCAATACCACCGCTCAAAATGCCATTGCCGTTATATCAATCGTCGGAACGTTGTGTTTTTTGATCGCTTTTATTCTGATGGTTAATCTTCCTTCCAATATTGCAAATCCGATCCGTGAGCTAACCTCCAGTATTCACCAGATTGCAAAACAGAATTATACACAGAGAGTAAAGTTTGAAAGCAATAGTGAATTTGGCGAATTGGCAAGGTCTTTTAATACCATGGCAGAAAAACTTCAGGAATATTCTGAAAGCCGAATTGATAAAATATTAAAAGGAAAAAAAAGAATCGAAACCCTGATCGACAATATGCACGATGCCGTAATTGGAATAGACGAAAATAAAAAAGTTCTTTTTGTAAATGATGAAGCCCTGAAAATTTCTGGTCTGAAAAAAGAAAATTTTGTGGGTAAAATTATTCAGGATGTTGCAGTAAATAATGATCTTGTGCGAGACATGATCAGAGAAATCATAGATCCTGATTTTAAAAAAAACCAAACCGAATCGTTAAAAATATTTGTTGAAGGAAAAGAAAATTTCTTTGAAAAAGAGATTTTGGACATTAATGTTATTCCTACCGGAGAAAAAGAAAGCCGCTTTATTGGTCAGGTGATTATGCTCAGAAATATTACACCCTTTAAAGAGCTTGATGTAGCTAAAACCCATTTTATGGGAACAGTTTCGCATGAATTTAAAACTCCGATTTCATCTATTCAAATGGGTCTGCAACTGCTGGAAAACGAAAGAATAGGAACGTTAAATCCTGAACAGGAAAAATTAGTCTCAGGCATTAAAGAAGATACTCTTAGACTTCTCAGAATAACCGGTGAATTGCTCAATATGACTCAGTTAGAATCCGGAGTTATGCAATTGAATACCAAAACATGCGATGTTAGTTTACTCATTAATGATGTTATTAATGCCAATCAATCATTGGCAGCTCATAAAAAAATAAAGTTAAAATCGTCTGTCGGTTCTGATATAAAAATAATAAATGTTGATATCGAAAAAACCGTTTGGGTGCTTAATAATTTGGTTTCCAATGCAATAAAGTATTCTTACGAAAATTCTGAAGTAGAAATTTTAGTTGAAAAATCAGATGAAAATTTCGTGAGATTTTCGGTTAAAGATCAAGGTCGGGGAATAGAAGAACGGTATCTGAAGGAAATTTTCACAAGATATTTCAGGATTCCGGGCACAAAAATAGAAGGAACTGGTTTAGGTTTAAGCATCAGCAAAGAATTTATTGAAGCACAGGGCGGAAAAATTGCCGTTGAGAGCGAAATAGGGATGGGAAGTGTTTTTAATTTTACACTCAGAATTTAATTCGAATTAAGAATTTGTAACCTGATATTTAAAGCAAACTAACAATTGAATCAAACTTGCAGAATTGTTGCAATTCTTTTGACTAATCTTGTAATGTATTTAGGCGTAAAAAATTATTCAGATAATCAGAAAATTAGATAAAAAAAACATTCATTATCAATACGAATATTGTAACAATGAATGTTTTTATGATGAGGTAAATTATACTTTATAAGTAAAGGCATTGATATTCATCCCGGCGCCAACGGATGCAAAAAGAAGGATGTCACCTTTTGAAAAAGAATGCTCTTCCATTTCACCTTTCATAATCAGATCGTACAATGTTGGGATTGTTGCAACACTGCTGTTCCCAAATTTATGAATAGACATGGGCATAATATCCTGAGGCGGAGTCATATCGTATAAACTGTAGAATCGCTCAACAATGGCTTCATCCATTTTTTCGTTTGCCTGATGAATCAGAATTTTTTTGAGATCTTTAATATCTACACCTGCTTTTGCAAGACAAGATTTCATTGCCAAAGGAACTTTTGTAAGAGCAAATTCGTAAATTTTTCTGCCCTTCATTTTGATGTAGCGGGTTTCCGAGTCTGTATCCTGTTGATAAGAAGTTCCGAAAAACAGATAATTTGCCTCATCATAAGAATAGGTAGCACTCTCATGAGAAAGAATTCCGTCATTATCTTCAGTAGCTTCCACAATGACTGCACCTGCACCATCGGCATAAATCATAGAATCTCTGTCGTATGGATCTGTAACTCTTGATAATGTTTCTGCGCCTATTACCAGACAACGTTTTGCAATACCCGACTTTACGAAAGAACTTGCATGGATCATTGCTTCATTCCACCCTGGGCAGCCAAAAAGCAGGTCATAAGCCACGCAACCGGGATTCTGAATACGGAGTTTACTTTTTACGCGGGTTGCAATACTCGGCACGGTATCAGACTGTATTTTTCCTTTTTCTATGTCTCCGTAGTTATGGGCTACGATAATATAATCGATAGTTTCCCTGTCGATTTCAGCGTCTTTTATGGCATTTTCAGCGGCAAAAAAAGCAAGATCCGAGGTGACGTGCTGAGAATCGGCATATCTACGCTCTTCAATTCCGGTGATATCTCTGAATTTTCCTATGATAGATTCTGGGAATTTGATAGTCAAACCATCTTCATTTAAAAATGTATGATTCGAAAAATCAGCATTTCTCATAACATTTTCTGGAGTATAACTGCCGGATCCTTTAATTCTTATATTCATTATACATGTCTTTCTAATAATCATACCCGCTGAAAGTCTTGTTTTTTTGGAGTAATGTTCAAAATTATGACAATTCCTTGTCTTATTACAAATTTCACAACATTATTCTAAAATTATTTTTGATTCTATGCATAGTATATTTTTAATGTGTTGATATTCAGTTATTTGTTTTATTTTAAATTGTAGTATATTTTATGTCATTTTTTAGTTTGATTAAAATTTTATCAAATGATAATAATTAATATGAGCCATCATTAATAGTAGGATTTGTATGTTTGCATGAATTTTATTTTAAAAAATAAAGCATCAGTTAATTTTTTATACAATCACAACTTTTTTATTAGACGAATATGAGTAAGATGAATGTTTTTTGGTTTAGAAGAGATTTAAGGCTTGAAGATAATACTGCGCTATTTCATGCCCTGAAAAGTGGTCTGAAAGTTTTGCCTGTTTTTATTTTCGATAAAGAAATTCTTAGTCAGCTTACTGATAAAGCCGATAAAAGAGTTGATTACATTCATCAGGCTATTGAAAAAATAAATGAAGAATTAATAAAATACGGCAGCTCTCTGAAAACATTTTATGACAAACCTTTGAATGTATTTGCTGAATTGTCTGAGGAATTTACAATCGATACGGTATTCTGCAACAGAGATTACGAACCGCAGGCAATAAAAAGAGATCAGGATATTTCAGCGTTTCTAGGAAAAAAAGATATTAAGTTCGAAGATTATAAAGATCAGGTCATTTTTGAGAAAGATGAGGTATTAAAAAGTGATCATTCTCCATATACCGTCTACACGCCTTATTCAAAAAAATGGAAAGAAAATTTTAAGATCATACAATTTGAAAAAATTGATGGTGATGTAAAGAATTTTTATTCTTTAAACCCCGGAAAAATACATACTCTGAAAGAAATAGGATTTGAAAAAACTGATTTTAAATTCACTGAACCGATTTTGGAAAGTAAAATAATTAATTCTTATGATCAATATCGTGATTTTCCTGCTTTAGATCATACCACGCATTTAGGAATTGCTCTGCGCTTCGGAACTATTTCTGTCAGAAAATGTGTAAATTTTGCTGTAATACATAACCAGATTTGGCTCAATGAGTTAATTTGGAGAGAATTTTTCATGCAGATCCTTTTTCATTTTCCGTATGTCGTCAACAAATGTTTTAAGCCAAAATATGAAAATATCGAATGGCAAAATGATGAAACACTTTTTAAGCAATGGTGTGAAGGTAAAACAGGCTATCCTATTGTAGATGCAGGTATGAGACAGCTTAATGAAACCGGATTTATGCACAACAGAGTGAGGATGGTTACTGCAAGTTTTCTTACAAAGCACCTGTTGATCGACTGGAGATGGGGTGAAGCTTATTTTGCAGGTAAACTGCTTGATTACGAATTATCTTCCAATAACGGAAACTGGCAATGGGCAGCAGGATGTGGTTGCGATGCTGCGCCGTATTTCAGAATTTTTAATCCGGAAGCGCAAACTCAAAAATTTGATAAAGATCTGAAATATATCCGTCAATGGCTTCCGAAAGATTATAACGAAAAACCGATCGTCGACCATAAAACAGCCCGGGAAAAGGCTCTTGAAACTTACAAAAAAGCATTGTCATAAAAATTTAGTAACGATTTTTAATAACTCATTTACTTAAATTTCATCCGTCCGAATCTTTTTCTAACGATCCTCTGAACTAGAATTGATAATTTGGGTAACTACTCCGTGACCGATTAAGTTGAAGCCTTCATAGAAATCAAAATCTAATCCCAGATAGATTTTTCCGGCAACCTCTTCAGGTTTTAGCAAAGCAATTTCTGCAGTAACAGTATCTCCCGGGAAAACCAAATCACTTTCTGAGAAATTTTGCACACTTGTATATAAATTAAGGTCAAAAGGAAATTTGATATCACTACGATATCCGGAAGAGACAGGAGTTGTTTTTGAACTTTCCGCTTCGGGTAAATAGGTGAGGAGTGCTTTGAAATAGGGTTTTATTTTCATTTTTTGAAATTTAAGTATTCAAACGAATATATCAATCTATTTTTGCAATTCGGATATGTTTTATTTGAAATTTTAAAAGAATACATGTACAAAAAAAGAGAAACCAAACATTTGATTTCTCTTTTTTAGTGAGCGCGTCAGGATTCGAACCTGAGACCGTCTGCTTAGAAGGCAGATGCTCTATCCAGCTGAGCTACGCACCCATTTGTAATTTTTCGAAATTACTAAAACAGTCGGGGCGGCAGGATTCGAACCTGCGACCTCCTGGTCCCAAACCAGGCGCGATGACCGGACTACGCTACGCCCCGAATAATTGTTGCGGAGAGTAAGGGATTCGAACCCTTGGTACCGTTACCAGTACGCATGTTTAGCAAACATGTCCTTTCGGCCTCTCAGGCAACTCTCCTTGATAACGTTTTTTGAATCACTTCTATCCCGTTATTGCGAGTGCAAATATAGAATAGATTTCTTTATTTCGCAAATAATATTCAAGAAAAATTTGCGTATTTTTGAGAGAATAAAAAGACTAAAATTTAAAGCAATGCGTAAAACATTATATATCATCGGCTTAAGTGTTTTCGTTTTTTCGTGTACATCACAGAAAAATGTTAAGAAAAGCACTTACAAACCCAAAACCACAGTTTCACAGTCAAAAACTGCAGTTAATACACAGAATTTAAATAAAAATAAATCTGAAATTGCAACTGAACATGGGGTAGATTTTTTTAGAACAAATATTGCAGACATTACCAAAAATGACAATACGGCAAGTTATGGTTCTATCGTATCTGCAAAACCGGCAGGTTATAAAGTAGTGAAAACTCATTTTCCTGCAATAGGTCAAAATTTCAGACAAAAATATCTTATTTTACATTACACGGTTTTACCGGATGACAAATCTATTGAAGTTCTTACAAAACAATCTGTAAGTGCCCATTATTTGGTGAATAATTTAGGCGATAACGAAATTTATCAATTAGTAGATGAGAACAAACGTTCTTATCATGCAGGTGTAAGTGCTTGGCGCACAGACAAAAACCTTAATGACACATCAATCGGGATTGAAATCGTGAATATGGGTTACAAAGCTGATGCGGCTGGAATGAAAACTTTTGAACCATTCAGTGATGATCAAATCAAAAAAGTTGCAGCCTTGGCAAAAGATATCGTCACAAGATATAATATTCCGGCAACCAATGTTTTGGCGCATTCTGATATTGCACCCACCAGAAAACAAGATCCCGGACCACTTTTCCCTTGGAAGAAACTCTACGACGAATATCAAATCGGGATGTGGTATGATGAGATGACAAAACAAAATTTCCTCACTTTAGCACAAACCGATATTGAAACGAGGTATGATGAACCATCTTTTATCTTTGTTGTTCAGACAGCTTTGCAAAAATTTGGTTACGATTTGTTACCAAACGGAAAATGGGATGATGCAACTAAAAAAACAATTGAAGCGGTACAATATCACTTCAGACCACAAAATTACAATGGTATTTTAGACGCTGAAACCTGGTCAATTTTGCAGGCTTTAAATCAAAAATATCCAACAAAATAAATTCTAAAGCGCATCTTTCAATGGTGCGTTTTTATCATTTAAAAATATAAAATGGAAAATTTCAGACAGGAAAGTGATTTATTGGGCGTTTTGAATGTACCGATCGATGCTTATTACGGAGTGCAGACTCAGAGAGCGATTGACAATTTTAAAATTTCCGGACAGTTTCTTTCGTCTTATCACGAATTTATAAAAGGGCTGGCTTTTGTAAAAAAAGCTGCCGCGAAAACCAATTACGAATTAGGCTTGCTGGATCAGGATTTATACTTCAAAATTTCAGAAACCTGCGATGAATTAATTGGTGGGTTATTCAACAGTGAATTTCCTGTAGATATGATTCAGGGTGGTGCGGGAACTTCAATTAACATGAATGCCAATGAAGTGATAGCCAACAGGGTTTTAGAAAAATTAGGAAAAAATAAAGGCGAATATGAGTTTTGCTCGCCAAACGATCATATCAATCTGTCTCAGTCAACTAATGATGCTTATCCTACAGCTATCAAGATGGGATTGTTGCAGATGAATGAAACTTTGGTTGAAAAACTGAAGAAAATTGTTGAAGCTTTTCGGGCAAAGGGTCAGGAATTTCAGGATGTGATTAAAATGGGACGCACTCAGCTTCAGGATGCCGTGCCGATGACAATGGGGCAGGAGTTTGAAGCATTTGCAGCAACTCTTGAAGAAGATGTTTCTAAACTGAATAACAACGCCAATCTGTTTGTTGAGATTAATATGGGCGCAACAGCTATTGGAACAGGAATTAATGCTCCGATAGGTTATGCACATCTTTGTGCCAAAAATTTAGCTGAAATTACAGGTTATCCAATAGTTTCTGCGCCGAATCTGGTTGAAGCTACACCAGATACGGGATCTTATGTAATCTATTCTTCGGCAATGAAACGTCTTGCTCTGAAATTATCCAAAATATGTAATGATTTGAGGTTGTTATCTTCAGGACCAAGAGCAGGTTTATCAGAAATAAATTTACCACCGATGCAGCCAGGTTCTTCTATTATGCCAGGGAAAGTAAATCCTGTTATTCCGGAGGTGGTGAATCAGGTTTGTTTTAAAGTAATTGGAAATGATCTTACGGTCACTTTCGCGGCAGAAGCAGGACAGCTTCAACTAAATGTAATGGAGCCCGTTCTTTCTCACGCCATCATGGAAAATATTCATTTTCTTTGTAATGCACTCGACACGCTTCGTGAAAAATGCATCGTGGGAATTACCGCCAACAGAGAAATCTGTCTGAATATGGTGAAGCACAGCATCGGAATTGTAACTGCACTGAATCCTTATATTGGCTACAAGCAATCTACACAGATTGCAAAAGAAGCTCTGGTAACAGGGAAAAGTGTATATAATTTGGTGTTAGAAAAAAATCTGCTTTCTCAGGAACAGTTAGATGAAATTCTTGATCCTAAGAATATGCTGAAGCCTCATATAATAAATGCTAATCAATCATCAGTCATTGATTTTAAGTAATTTTTAAACTGTAGAAATAGAATTGAAATTTTTAATCATCATTCCCGCACATAACGAACAGGATAACCTGTCATTTACCTTAGATTCTTTACTTCAACAGAGTTCCAAAGATTTTAAAGCCGTGATCGTGAATGATGGGTCAACAGATGGAACTTCTGAAGTCATCAGAAAATATACTAGTACAGATTCACGTTTTGAAACGATTAATCTTGAAAAATCTGCCCATCAACCGGGATCTAAAATCGTAAGTGCTTTTAAAAATGGTTTGAAAACCCAGAATATTAACGATTTTAATATCATCTGTAAATTTGACGCGGACATTATTTTAAATGAAAATTATCTTTTTGAAATTGAAAAAGCTTTTAGCAATTACCCAGAATATGGATTAGTTGGAGGTCTGTTGTATGTTGAAAAAAATGGCGATTGGGTGTATGAAGGCAATTCAAATAAAAACCATGTTCGTGGCCCAATGAAAGCGTACAGGAAAGAATGTTTTTTGGCAATCGGAGGTTTGAGAGAAACTTTAGGCTGGGATAATATAGATTCTATTCTTCTGGCAAATTTAGGATGGAAAGAAGTTGTTTTACCGGAATTGCATGTGAAATTAATGAAAGTGAAAGGAGCGGATTACACGATAAAACCTGCAGATTACTACGGCAGATATTTTTATTTTTTAGGATTAAACAGATTTCTCACGTATGTGGCAGCTGCCAAAGAAGCGATGAAATTAAAGTCTCCATCTTTTCTATTTCAGATTATCAGTTCGTATGAGAAATGTAAATCTCAAAATCTTGAATTGAAAATTTCGAAGGGGGAACAGAAAGTAATTAATAAACAACGTTGGGATCTGTTTAAAAAGAAATGGTTTAAATTGTAAATTTATTTTAAATTCAATAACAACGGGCTTTAGCCCGTTTTAATAAGCAGATTATCTCATTGGCTTTAGCCAAAACTTAAACATTCAGATTGAAAAAAATAGCTTACATAGAAATCGATACCCACGCAGAAATCGCTCAGGATTTTATAGATTTAATGCACGATTCTAAGGAGTTTTCGGTGGATTATTATTTTTCAGAAAAGATAAAAAATCAGATAAGAGAAAACGGAGAATCGGTTCATCTGTCAGATTCTTCCATGATTTTAGATCAGTTGTCCGCTGAAAATTATGACCTGATCATCATCGGAACAGTTCACCGATATTTTAATACTTTTTTGGCGATATGTGAAAAATACAATACTTCAATTATTGTTCATAATCTCAATTTTTCCAAGATCTCAAAATTTGATTTGATTAAAAATGTTTTTAAAAATGATTTGATTTATCGCTTAAAATTATGGTGGAAAGAAGGTCTTTTTTATAAAAATAAAACTTACGGAAAAGCTGGAAATCATTTAGTTCTTGATCAACAATTGTCTTTTGAGAAGTTTAAGTTTTTGCCGCTTTTTCACACTAAATCTTTTGATAAAATTAAAAACGAAGATTTAACGATAGTAATTCCCGGTGGAGTTTCACAGCACAGGAGAAATTATCATCATGTTTTTGAAACCATTAAAAATTTAAAAACTAAAGAAAATATAACCTTTGTTTTTTTGGGCAAAGCTATCGGTGAAGAACTAAAAAATGTAGAAGGATTATCTCAAAATATCCCGAATAATATAAAAATTATTTATTTTTCAGAAAGAGTTTCTTCTGATATTTTTGATGGATGGATGAATAGAGCAGATGTTTTATGGTGTCCGATTCAGCAGGAAACCGAATTTTTCAGTAACAAAGAAATGTACGGAAAAACCAAAATGACCGGAAATTTGGGTGATGCAATCAAATATGGAAAATTGGCTGTTTTTCCTAAAAATTATTCGTCAGAACTAGAATTTATCATTTCCGAAGATGAAAATATAATTGAGCAATTTCATAATATTAAAAATTCAACATTCGATTTTCAGAAAGATTTCAGCAAAGATAAAATTCTGAAAGATGCAGAATCGCTTCTTCATCGATTAATCTCTACTTAAATTTCAGAACACTTTTAATAAATTTCATATTCAGATATTGTTCTACAGGAAATATTTTGGTGAAGTAGTTTCCTGTGAAAATCAATATCAGAACAACGGCAGGTTTATAAACCAAATTCAAAAATTGATTGTCAAAATTCGGTAAAACAATCGCAACCGTAATCGCTAAAGTACAGATAATCGAAACGAAAATCATCTCAATGCTCAAAGGCGAAACCTTAAACACTACATAATTGAAAATGATTTTAATAGCATTGTAAATCGTCAGCGAAATAGCTGTAGATAAAGCAATTCCTATAAGTTTAAGATCGGTGTTGTTGATGAAATAGAGGTTAAGACTAATCGTTAATCCTGCCAGTAAGAGCATTACCAGGATATTGAAACGATAGTATTTAGAAAGTGAAATGATATTTCCGTTAAAACCTGTAGCTAAATCAACCAAAACCGCAGAACCCCAAATCCAAATAACCGGAGTGTATTCCTGCAGCTGCAGACCATTTTTAGGCATAAAATGCGTTAGAAATGGAAAGCCAACCATAATGCATGAAAATAAAACTGCTCCTAAAAAATAAAGCGTCAACGAAGTTTTTTTATGAAATCTGTCGAGTTCTTCCATGTCACCTTCCGCTAGATTTTTACTGATAATAGGTGCGGAAATATTAAATAAACCAAGTTGTGGGATAGATATTAAAGAAATCAATGCGTATAAAACAGAGTAAATTCCGTTTTCTTCCATTCCTAAAAATTCACCGATCATAAAGCTGTTGATGGCCAAATAATTTCCGAATGTTCCCAGAAAACCAAAAAAACTATAGCTGGAAAATTCTTTCCAAAAGTTGTCTTTTTTGAAATAATCTGTACTTAGATCAAACCTTATTTTCTCTAATCTGTTGGTGTAATAAATATAACCTGAAAGCATCAGACCAAACATTCCGAAGAAAAAAGCATACGCAGTCTGTTGAGATAAAGCAAAGTAAAAAACCAGACAGAAAGCTCCTAGATTGGCAATTTTAGGAAATAAATTATCGAAAATATTAGAGACGACAATTCGCTTATAATTGGAGGTGTATTTATTGAAAAGCGCACAGAATGACAGCAATAAAATCATCGGAAGAATCACTTCTTTTATTTTCCAGGCTTCTGTATTTTTAAAATTTGGAAAAATGTAAGGAAGAATAAAAAAAATAACAGAAAATATGCAGAAATTCACCAATATGGCAACCAGCGAAAGTGACAGCATATTTTGCTTTTTGCCGTCTTTTTCTACTTTGTGAAAAAACTTTACGTTAGAATAAGAAATTCCAAGCACCACAAACGGTACCAGCATTTCAGCAGTCGGTAAAATATATCTCAGTTTTCCGTAAAATTCAAAGTCATTTGGAAAAATGAAAATCGCGGAAACAGTTCCGATTAAAAAACCAATATATCCAATGATGGAATACTTAAATCCCTGTCTTGCAACTACACTCATACAGATTTTTTAATGATTTTTTGGAAGGAAAATAATATTGTTGATGTAGTCGGTTTTGTTTTTTTCGTCTGCTGTGTTTTTAATTAAAATTTCCTTGGTCAGTTTTTCTGTTGTAAATGTTTTTCTGTTTAGATAATTTGCGTTAAAGCCCCAACTTTCCACTTCAGAAATTTCGTTCCAGATCGGTTTTTCATGATGTCTTTGTTCCATTTCAACCATTAGAGTTGGTTTGAATTGCTGTATCGTGTTTTTTCCTCCAAAGAGCGTTTTCATCTCGTTGCCTTCCACATCTATTTTGATGAAATCTATTTTTTGGATATTTTTAGACTTCGTCCAGTCATCCAGTTTTACCACTTCTACGGTTTCAAAATAACTATTATCCTCGTCTTTTTCTTTGTATGAAGTGTTGAGTGTGCCTCTCGAAGCAACCATTTTACCTTTAATAATAGGAACTTTGAATTGGGCGGTCGTATTCTCGTCAGAAAGTGCGACGGAGGAAATGTTCATGGATGGGAAGAGTCTCTTTAATCTGATATTGAGTTTTTTATTGGGCTCAAAAGCGTAAATGTTCTGATGATTCAGTTTGTTTTCAAACTGATAAAGAAAAGTTCCTACATTAGCACCAATGTCAAAAATTACTGCATTATCTGGTAAATACTCTTTAATCCAAACAAGCTCCGGCTCTACATTTCGACCGGAAAAATTTTCCTTCGTTAGATTTTTTAAACTTTTAAAATACCTTTGTTTATAAAAACCTGGACTGATGTACTGTAATTTTTCTGCGAGTTGCTGGTATAAAGACATTTCTTTCTTTTTTTACGACCCACAAAGGTAGGAAAAATGGTATTAAGTTTTTTAAATCCGAAGGTATTGATTGTTAATTCATAATGGAATTACAAAATAAGAAACTAATCAGAAGTATCTAAAAATGGTGCGTTTAGAAAATCATTTAAAGGCTTCATGACCTCGAAAATTTTAGAAATGTTTGTGGTCGCATTTTTATCTAAAATTTCTTCATCTTTTAAATTATAAACAACAATAAAGCTCTTTAGTTTTAAATATTCTCCCATTGGATCTTCCTTTTCAAAACCTTGAGGAATTTTTTTCAGCTTATCTTCTTCACTTAAATCCGGAAAATGTTTTTTGAAGTTTTTGTCATTGATGATGGTAAGAAATTCTTCGCCATATAAAGAAATTTCTTTGCGTACTTGTTTTAACGTTGCAGATTCGGGCATATAGATTCCGCCGGCAATAAAAGATTTTCCGGGTTCCAGATGAAAATAATATCCTCCTTTCTGGCTGCCTTTTCCCATTCCCAAAGAGGCACCGATATTAGTTTTGTAAGGAATTTTCAATTTAGAAAAACGGGTGTCCCGGTAAATTCTAAACATTGATTTTTTGGCATCAATTTTCAACAGATTTTCATCAAACTGTCCCATCTTTAAAATAAGCTCTTCAAGGAAATTCAATACATTTGATTGTGCTTCGGTGTAAAGATTTTTATTGTCGTTAAACCAGTCTCTATTGTTGTTTCTTTCAAGTTGGGTAAGAAAATCGAAGGTTTTCTGAGAAATTACTGCAGACATATTTTTAATTTATTCAAATTTAAAAAAATCCGGTCATTCCTCAATTTTATATTTCATTTAATGATTTACATCAAATGTTTAAAAATTCAGATAAATTCACAAAACAGAAGATGTTTGAGAATTCCATAAATTTTAAATAATATTTATGCATTTTTTTTAATTAAATTTAAAAATAACTGGGTTTTGATAGAACGAATTTATTAATTCGTTAATATTATATAGTTCGGAATCCAAATATTTATTATATCTTTGCAAAAATTTTATATTAATTAATGAATTTATTTACGGAGACCAATTTAAGTCCTGATATCCTTAAGGCCATTGGCGAACTGGGTTACGAAAGCCCGACAGAAATCCAAAAACAGACTATCCCTTTTATTCAATCAGATACACGCGATCTAATCGCACTTGCGCAGACAGGGACAGGCAAAACAGCAGCGTTTTCGCTTCCGATTTTGGACATGATTGACGATACGAGTCGCAAAATCCAATTTTTGGTGCTTTGCCCGACGCGAGAACTATGTCTACAGATTTCAAAAGACATTAACAACTATTCGAAGTACATGAGAAACATCAAAACTACAGCAGTTTATGGTGGAAGCAGTATTACGGATCAAATGCGTTCTTTGAGAGATAAACCACAGATTATCGTGGGTACTCCGGGAAGGGTGATCGACTTGATCAACAGAAAAGCTCTTGATTTCTCTGAAATCCAGTGGTTGGTTTTAGATGAAGCAGATGAGATGTTATCTATGGGTTTCAAAGACGAATTGGAAACAATTTTGAAGGAAACTCCTGAAACAAAACAAACTTACTTATTCTCGGCAACGATGAGTAAAGAGGTTGAAAGAATTTCTAAAAGTTACCTTACACAGCCTCACCGTATTTCTGTGGGTTCTATTAACGAAGTTAAGAAGAACATCAAGCATGAATTTTACGTTGTAGGTTACCGTAACAAAAAAGAAGCTCTGAAAAGACTAATTGATGCAAACCCGAATCAGTATTCTATTATTTTCTGCAGAACAAGAATGGAAACTCAGGAGGTTGCAGACTTTTTAATGCAAAACGGTTATGCTGCTGATGCTCTTCATGGTGATCTTTCTCAAGCGCAGAGAGATACGGTAATGAAGAAATTCAGATTGAAGAACATCGATATTTTGGTAGCAACTGATGTTGCGGCAAGAGGATTGGATGTTGATTCGTTAACGCACGTGGTACATTTCTCTTTACCGGATGATCCTGAAGTTTTTGTACACAGAAGCGGAAGAACAGGTAGAGCAGGAAAAGACGGTATTTCAATGTCTTTGATTAAGCCTGAAGAAAGCAGAAAGCTTAAGCAGATAAAATCTACAACGAAAATTGATATCGTTGAAAAGAAAATTCCTACGGGTGACGAAGTGATTTCGGCTCAGGTAAAAGGCGTTTTTGAAAAATTAATGACAGAACATGAGAATATTTTTGATTTTGATCAAAGTCTTGTTCCTGATTTAAGTAATTTCACCAAAGAAGAACTGGTAGTACAGTTGTTACAATTTCAATTAAAAGACCTTGCTTTGTATTACAAAGACAAACAGGATCTTGCAGATCAGAAGTTCAGCAGCAGAGATGATGACAGAGGCGGAAGAGACAGAGACAGCAGAGGTGGAAGAGATCGCGACAGAGGAAGAGACCGTGACAGAGGAGATCGTAACGAACGTAGCGACAGAGGAGGTGAAAGAAGAGGAGATCGTGGCGGTAAGCCGAGACAGAGAGACGAAAATATGACTAGATTTTTCTTCAATCTTGGTAAAAAAGACCAGTTGAAAAAACTAGATGTATTGGAAATCATCAACAAAGCTACATCAAGCAAAGGAAATAAAAGAGCTGAGATTGGAAATATAGAAATTCTTGAGAAATTCTCATTCTTTGAAGTTGAGAAATCTTTTAGCAATGAGCTTATAGGTAATCTTCAATCGATGAAATTTAAAGGAAAAGAAATGAGAGCTGAAGAAGCGAACTAATCTTAGACTTAAAATATATGATAAGCCGGCAGTTTTGTCGGCTTTTTTGTTTAAAAAATGTAGGATATTGAAACGCAATTTATTCTTAAATTATTGATTTTAAACCGAGTAGAAAAGGTTTTTTCATTGTGGTTTTTTATGTGAACAAATATCATCCCAATATTAACAAAAATTAATGCTGGAAGCTTTTTGTTAAGGTGGTTTTTTAGGAAATTTGCACACGAATAAATTAAATACAATTTACAAATGGCAATTGGTAATATTTTCCACGCATTTCAGCCAAAAGATAAAATTTTCTTTGTGCTTTTCGAAAAAGTAACAGAGAATTTAGTTGCGATGTCTAATGATTTTAACAACGGAGTAAAAGATTTTGATCTGAACGACGATACAATGTTGAAACTGATGAGCGACTACGAGCACAAAAATGATGAGCTTACTCACGAGATCTTTATCGAATTGGGGAAAAACTTTATCACACCATTCGATCGTGAAGATATTCACCATTTGGCAACCGGCTTAGATGATATTGCAGATTATATTTACGCTTCTACAAAATATATTTTCTTGTACAAATCTCCGATGATGAAGGCTTACGCAGACTTCTCATTATTGATTCACAAGGCTTGTCTTGAAATTCAGAATGCCATGAAAAACCTTAAAGGTTTCAAAAACATGGAATTGGTAAAAGAAGCTTGTATTAAAGTAAATTCTATCGAAAATATTGCTGATGATCTTCTTTCAAACTCTATGGTAGAGCTTTTTGAAACTAATGATGCCATCAACATCATCAAAATATCATCTGTTTTAAATTATCTTGAAGTCGTAACCGACAAAGCAGAAGATGTTGCCAATACGATTGAGAATATCATGATTAAATACGCTTAAAAAACAATACATAACAAAAAATGGATTTTCCTATTTTACTTACGGTTATTATTGCTTTGGCTTTAATCTTCGATTATATCAATGGTTTTCATGACGCTGCCAATTCTATTGCGACCATCGTATCGACAAAAGTTTTGACTCCTTTTCAGGCCGTGCTTTGGGCAGCTGTCTGGAACTTTGCAGCATTCTTTATTGCCGCATATATTATTGGCGAGTTTAAAATCGGTAACACGATTGCCAAAACAGTCAATGAGAATTTTATTACTCTTGAAGTGATCTTCTCAGGATTAATTGCAGCAATTGCCTGGAACCTTTTAACATGGTGGTTCGGAATTCCTTCATCATCATCTCACACACTAATCGGTGGTTTCTTAGGAGCAGCATTAATGCACGCTTTCCTGATGGATTATCGTGAGGTGGTTGCCGCCACTCCGGATTTAGGAATATTTGAAACTTTCAAACAGACTATTTCTAAGGTTGCAAGTCAGGATGTTGTGAAATTCAGCAAAGTAATTCCTATTTTCTTATTTATTTTCCTTGCGCCTATTATCGGGATGATCACTTCGATTATCATTACTTTAATCATTGTGTATCTGTACAAAAATTCAAATCCTCATAAGGCAGATAAATCTTTCAAAAAATTACAGTTGGCATCTTCGGCTTTGTTTAGTTTAGGACACGGTTTGAATGACGCTCAGAAAGTAATGGGAATTATCGGAGCTGCATTGATTTATTATCACGTCAATATGCTTCAGGATCCTGTCTATTTAAATATTGAATCTGCTGAACGTTTTAATTATTTTGCAGAACATTATATGTGGGTTCCGTTGGTTTCTTTCGTTGCAATAGCATTGGGAACTATGAGTGGTGGTTGGAAGATCATCAAAACAATGGGAACTAAAATCACAAAAGTAACACCATTAGAAGGAGTAAGTGCCGAAACTGCTGGTGCGATTACGCTTTTCATTACCGATCACTTTGGTATTCCGGTTTCTACAACACACACCATTACGGGTTCTATCATCGGAGTTGGATTGACGAAAAGAGTTTCTGCAGTACGTTGGGGAATTACCGTAAGCTTGCTTTGGGCTTGGGTATTAACGATTCCTATCTCGGCGATTGTTGCCGGATTGACTTATCTTGTGGTGACTTATTTAACTTAATTAAAATAATAAATCATATTACTAAACTTTGTCTCACCAGACAAAGTTTTTTGTTTTACAACCCCTCAGAAAATCGTATTTTTGTTCAAATTAAATTTTTTATGGAATTCTTAGACACCTACCAACAGATTGTTGCTGATGCCATTACTAAATATACGTTCAAAGACAAGCCTACAGAATTGTATGATCCGATGAATTACATCATCTCGCACGGAGGAAAGCGTCTTCGTCCGATTATGGTGCTCATGGCTTGTGATTTGTTCGGTGGTGACATGAAACAGGCGATAAAGCCCGCTTTGGCGATTGAGTTCTTCCATAATTTTACACTCATTCATGATGATATTATGGATGAAGCACCTTTGAGAAGAAATAAGCCTACAATTCATACCTTACACGGTATCAACGTCGGGATTCTTTCCGGAGACGGATTAATGTTGAAAGCCTACAAGTTTTTTGAAGATCTTGAACCTGAAATTTTCAAAGCATGTATCAGAATTTTCACGCATACGGGTTTGCTTTTATGCGAAGGTCAGCAATATGACATCAATTTTGAAACTCAGGAAAATGTAACTTTTGATGATTACATCAGAATGATTACGTATAAAACAGGAGTTCTGAGTGCATCTTCTTTTGAAATTGGAGCATTGATTGCCAGAGCACAATTTAAAGATGCAAAAGCGATCTTCAATTTCGGAAAGCACATTGGCATTGCCTTCCAGATTATGGATGATTATTTGGATGTTTTCGGAGATCAGGCTCAGTTTGGTAAAAAACATGCAGGTGATATTTATGAAAATAAAAAAACCGTTCTGTATCTTTTAGCTAAAGAACATGGTACAGAAGAAGAGAAAAAAGAATTGGACTACTGGTATTCTAAAAAAACAGATAACATTGATAAAGTATATGGTGTTGAAAAGATTTTCAGAAGAACAAAAGTCGATGAGAAAGCCTTACGTTTGATTGAAAAACATAATGAGATCGGACAAAGCTATCTTGCCAAAATAGATATACCGGAAGAAAAGAAAAAGCCATTTGCAGAATTGGCAAACTACCTTTTGAGAAGAGAAAGCTAATGTGCTGATTTGAGAATTTGAAAATCATTATTGATTCAATTTTTCATTTTCAAATTCTCAAATTGACTTATCCTTTAATATTGGAAAACAACGATTAGTAAACGGTTTTTTAATTAAAACTCCTTCGACGAACTAATGATAAAATCTCGAATACTAACCGCAATATTTAAAAATTGTCAGGCTGAGCCTGTCGAAGCCTTTATTAGTAAAAAAGATAAGTCAATCGACTTATTCAAATTAACGAAATGAAATTCCGGACTGAAGTAAACATCACAGAATCTGATAAAAAGATTGAGATTGAAGATAAAATATTTTCAATAGGATCTTGTTTTGCTTCAGAAATGTCGGAGTTATTTCAGCAAGCTCAGTTGCAGACGGTGAATAATCCGTTTGGAACATTATTTAATCCTTTTTCAATTAATAATTCAATTAAAAGGCTTCATGATTCTGAATTTTATCACGAAGAAGAGCTGATTGTTTTTGATGATGAATACATTTCGCTGGATCATCATTCGAGTTTCGACACCAGGTTTATTCATCAGACTTTAGAAAAAATCAATCTTAAAATTGTTGAAGGAAATCAATTTCTTCAGGATTCCAATTGGGTAATCATAACGTACGGAACTTCATTTATTTATGAATTTCAACCCCAGAAAAAACTGGTTGCTAATTGTCATAAGATACCACAGAAGTTTTTTAAAAAAAGGCTTTTAACTCATCAGGAACTTACAGATTCTATTTATGATACTATTTTAAATTTAAAAGACATTGGTAAAGAAGATGTTCAAATTTTGTTTACCGTTTCTCCGGTTCGTCACACAAAAGACGGAATGATTGAAAATCAGTTGAGCAAATCAAAATTGATTACAGCCATTCATGAAGTGATTTCAGAGATAGAAAACTGTCATTATCTACCGGTTTATGAGATTTTAATGGATGATCTTCGCGATTACCGATTCTACAAAGAAGATATGATTCACCCGAATTCCCAGACTGTGAACTATATTTTTGAAAAATTCGGAGATGCCTTTTTTTCGAGTGAAACTAAAGATTTTATAAAAGAAAATTTTAAAATTCATAAAGCATTGGAACATAAATCTGATGACGAGAAAGATCCGAAATATCTGGAATTCAGAGAAAAACTAAATCACAGAATTAAAAGTCAGCAGAATAAAACCAAACATAAAATATTCTGATTTCAAATGATTGATTTTACCAAAATTGATTACCTGAAGACTGGAAACGAAAGACAGAAAAACGCTTTCCGGGTTCTTACCAAATATCAGATTTTTAATCAGTTAAAACAGTATTCTCCAATCTTAGCAGGAACAATTCCTATTGAAATTGATATTGAAAGCAGTGATTTGGATATTATCTGTGAGGTTAAAAACAAAGTTGAGTTTATAAAATCCTTGAAACAAATCTTTCAGGAATATTCTAATTTCAAGATTACAGAGGATGTGATTAATAATGAAGGTTGTATTATTTTTAATGGTTTTCTGGATGGTTTTTCAATTGAAATTTTCGGACAGAATAAGCCAACAGTTTTACAAAATGCCTATCTGCACATGATTGCCGAATACAAAATATTACAGGAAAAGGGAGAAGATTTTAGACAAAAAATAATAGAATTAAAAGAAAAAGGCATCAAAACAGAACCTGCATTCGGAATATTGTTGAATCTTGAAGATCCTTATCAAGATCTGTTAAAATTTTAAAAAAAATGATTGATACACATACACATTTATATTCAGAGGAGTTTGATGAAGACAGAAAAGAAGCCATCCAAAGAGCTTTAGACAAAGGGATTACTGAGTTTTATCTTCCTGCTATTGATTCTGAATCTCATGAGAAGATGCTTCAACTTGAAAATGATTACCCTAACCAGGTTTTTTCAATGATGGGACTTCACCCGTGTTATGTAAAACCGGAAAGTTGGGAAAGTGAACTTGAAATTGTGAAAAATTATTTAGATCAAAGAAGTTTTCCTGCTATAGGAGAAATTGGGATTGATTTATATTGGGATAAATCCACGGTGGATATTCAGGTAAAAGCTTTTGAACAGCAAATCGACTGGGCAATTGAAAAAGATTTGCCGATTGTAATTCATACCAGAGAAAGTTTCGATGAAACGTTCGAAGTTTTAGAAAGAAAAAAGCATCCGAAATTACGAGGGATTTTTCATTGTTTTTCAGGAAATCTAGAACAGGCGAAACATGCTTTAGACTTAAATTTCATTTTAGGAATCGGTGGAGTAGTGACCTTTAAAAACGGTAAAATCGACCAGTTTTTAAACGAAATTCCGCTTGATAAAATTGTTCTGGAAACAGATTCACCTTACCTTGCTCCTGTTCCTTTTAGAGGAAAGCGTAACGAAAGCTCGTATCTTGATTTGGTTGCCGGGAAACTGGTTGATATTTATCAAAAAGATTTTACTGAGATTGATAGAATTACGAGCGAGAATGCCAAAAAGATGTTTAATCATTAAAACATGAAAGCAAAAATTTCTGCATTTTTGAGAGAGAAGAGTCTGTTATTTAAAGCAGACCAGTTAAGATTCTATTTTTATCAGTATAAAAATCGGACGAAGAACATCAGCTTTCAAAAATAAGATCTGGAAATTATAAAAATAAAGCCTTCCAAACTCTGGAAGGCTTCACTATTTTATTTATTTCTCGAAAAATTACTTTTATTTTTCGGTTTCTTGCTGTGATCAGATTTTTGTTGTTGACCAGCAGGTCTCGGTCTTGGTGTGAAAGGTTTATTGTTTGAATCTCTTTTTTCAACTACCAAATTATCAGTGTGGAAAGGATGATTTTTCTCCACCGGAATTTTCATTCCAATTAGTTTTTCGGTATCCTTTAAATTTAATAAGTCTAAGCCGTCTACGAATGAGATCGATGATCCTTCAGATCCTGCACGTCCTGTTCTTCCAATTCTGTGAACGTAAGTTTCGGCAACGTCTGAAAGTTCGTAGTTGACTACATATTTTAATTCGTCAATATCAATCCCTCTCGCTGCAATGTCAGTAGCAACCAAAACACGTGTTCTTCCTGTCTTAAAGTTATTTAAAGCATTCTGTCTGGCATTCTGAGATTTGTTTCCGTGAATCGCTTCTGCTGAAATATTAGACGACTGCAGTTTTCTTGCAATCTTGTCAGCCCCGTGTTTAGTTCTTGAGAAAACCAAAACAGAATCTGAAATATCATTTTGCAAAATATGCGTCAGCAATTCTAATTTGTTGTCTTTATCTACAAAATAAACCGCTTGCTTGATGGTTTCCGCAGTTGAAGAAATAGGAGTTACAGAAACTTTAATAGGAGTATTCAAAATTGAATCTGCCAATTTCTGAATTTCTGTAGGCATTGTCGCAGAGAAGAAAAGCGTCTGTCTTTTTTGAGGTAAAAGCTTGATAATTCTTTTCACATCGTGTACAAAACCCATATCCAGCATTCTGTCGGCTTCGTCTAATACAAAGATTTCAAGATTTTTTAAACTGATAATTCCCTGAGCGATAAAATCTAATAATCTTCCCGGAGTGGCAACCAAAATATCAACACCTCTTCTCAAAGCATTTTCCTGACTTCCTTGTTTTACACCACCAAAAACTACTAATTTTCTTAGAGGTAAATTTTTTCCGTAAGCATCGAAGCTTTCTTCTATCTGTATTGCTAATTCTCTCGTTGGAGTAAGAATTAAAGCTTTAATATGGTTGTTTTTAGGACCTTTTCTTTCGGTAAGATTCTGTAAGATGGGGATGGCAAAAGCTGCTGTTTTTCCGGTTCCTGTCTGTGCAGTTCCCAGTACATCTCTGTGTTCTAGAATTGAAGGAATCGCCTGTTCCTGAATAGGTGTAGGCTTTTCATAACCTTGTTTTTGAAGCGCATCTAAAATGGGCTTGATAATGTTTAAGTCTGTAAATAACAAAATAAAATTGTGTATTAAAATAGTGCGGGTGAAGCAGTATACTTCATCATTTTTAGCAAATCTGCTAAAAAACTTTTAACAGAATTTTAAGTACAAAAGTACTTTACTGGCCGAGAATGCCGCGAAATATACTGCAAATATAGTCTAAATTATTTGAACGCAATTATTTTACTTTCGTCCACTGTTGATTTTGCTTTAAATCCTCGAAAAACTGATATACTTTCATCAATTTTTCAGATCCTCTTTTACCATAATCTTCAGTGTTTTTTGAAGTTCCGTCAACTAATTTAATTCTCAGATAAGAGGTCGGTAAGTCTGAAACATTTTGCGAACCATATTTATCCTGAAGACTTTTCAAATCCAGATCATTTAACAGAGCAACTAAGTGATTGTAATCTGCTTCTTTGATGGTTGCGGTAAAAGTTCCTTCTCTTGGCTTTGAAAATTCGTCCTTTGAAGTTCCTTTGGAGAAATTAAAATGTTCTGCTTCCAAAACTGCAGTTCGGTCTTTCTGAATTGTCATTTTGTAAATCGGGCAAAACCCGAAACATGCTCCGGCTTCATATTCAATAGTTGAATATGGTGATTCTACTTTTTGAGATTGACATGAGAATAAAACTACGATTGCAAAAAGACTTAATAAATATTTCATTGTTTAAAATTTGGTTGAAGTCTCTCAATAAGTGTTCCAAATAGTGATTATCAATGTTAACAAAAAAGGATAAACACGAATGCTTATCCTTTATTTTATATATTCAATTATATTCTATCCATGGAGTTTCTTCCAGATTGCATCTTTCAGTTCCATTAAGTTTTCTCCGGTTATGCCAGAGAAGAATATGGGTTTTCTATTTTCGGGAAATTCTGCCGAGATTTCTTTTCTGAGCTCGTCATCCAACAAATCGCATTTAGAAACAGAAATAAGAAAATCTTTATCCAATAACTCAGGATTGTATTCTTTTAATTCATTCTCAAGAATTTTGAACTCCTGAAAATGATTTTCAGAATCTGCAGGAATCAAAAACAATAAGATTGAATTTCTTTCAATATGTCTCAAAAATCTGTGCCCTAAACCTTTTCCTTCCGCGGCTCCTTCAATAATTCCCGGAATATCTGCCATTACAAAAGACTTGTAATTTCTGTAGTCTACAATTCCTAAATTCGGGGTTAACGTGGTAAAAGCATAGTTGGCAATTTTCGGTTTAGCAGCCGAAACGGAAGCTAACAGAGTAGATTTTCCTGCATTCGGGAACCCTACCAAACCTACATCGGCTAAGATTTTTAGTTCGAAAACGACATAACCTTCCTGTCCGTCCATTCCGGGTTGTGCAAAACGGGGAGTCTGATTGGTTGATGATTTGAAATGTTCATTTCCCTTTCCGCCTTTTCCGCCTTCCATCAGGATAATTTCCTGTCCGTCCTCCATGATTTCACCCATGATTTCACCTTCTTCATTTTTAGCGATCGTGCCGATAGGAACGTCGATATAAACGTCTTCACCATAACCTCCGGTCAACTGATTTTTTGCTCCGTTTTCACCGCGTTCAGCTTTTACGTGACGGGTGTAACGAAGGGGAAGCAATGTCCACTCCTGCGCATTTCCTCTCATGATCACGTGACCTCCACGACCACCGTCTCCACCATCGGGACCACCTTTCGGAATATATTTTTCGCGGCGAAGATGGGCAGAACCTGCACCACCATGACCACTTTTACAATGAATTTTTACGTAATCTACAAAATTTGACATTTCTTACAATTAGGAGTTATGAGTTATGAATTATGAGAATGAATGGTATTTATTAATAACTCATCACTCACAACTTTAAACTATTTTATTTTTTCTACTTCAGCAAAAAGCTTTTCAGAAATCTCATTGATTTCTCCTACACCGTTGATCTCAACGTACTTATCTTGCTGCTTATATAATTCTGCAACTTCTGCAGTTTTTGTGTAATATTCTTTTATTCTGTTTTCAATGATTTCTACATTGCTGTCATCAGTTCTACCGCTGGTTTCCCCTCTTTTAAGCAATCTTTCTACCAAAATTTTATCTTCTACGATCAATGAAAGACAAACGTCGATGTTATCATTGAGTTCTTCTTTCACTATTTTTTCCAGGGCTTTTGTCTGTACAGCAGTTCTTGGGTAGCCGTCAAAAATAAATCCCGCAGCATCAGTCGGCTTTCTTAATTCGTCAATCAGCATATCAATCGTTACCTGATCCGGAACTAAATCTCCTTTATCAATGTAGGATTTTGCCAATTTCCCAAGTTCAGTATCATTTTTCATGTTGAATCTGAAAAGATCACCCGTAGAGATTTGTTTTAAATTAAATTTCTCGATCAGATTTTGAGCTTGAGTCCCTTTTCCACTTCCTGGAGGGCCGAACAGAACAATGTTTATCATAATGTTGAAGTGCTTTTGGCAATTGGCGGTTGGCTTTTTGCCTTTAGCTATATTTAGTTATTATTAAATTTATTTCTCTATAATTTTTTAGCTAAAAGCAATCAGCAAATAGCTAAAAGCTGTTTAATGATTGATTTGTCCGTCAGATAATTGATACAGATTAGGCAAATTTCTTCCCAATTCATCGTAATCAAGACCGTAACCTAAAACAAATTTGTTCGGAATTTCTTTTCCGATATAATCCAGTTTAAAATCTTTCTTATACACTTCAGGCTTTAATAAGAATGAAGCAATTTTTACAGATTTCGGACGTTGCGTTTCGTTAAAGTATTTGAATAAGCTTTCAACGGTATTTCCTGTATCTACAATGTCTTCTACCAAAATAATATGGCGATCTCTTACATCTTTCGTTAATTCCATTTTCTGGTAAACGATTCCTGTAGATTCTGTTCCTGAGTAAGAGCTCATCTGGATAAATGCGATCTCACATTCACCCGGATAATGCTTCAGAAGATCAGAAAAAAACATAATAACACCGTTCAGTACGCCAATGAAAACAGGAACTTCATCTTTATAATCTTCATAAATTTTCAGAGCCGTAGCTTTTACAATCTCCTGAATTTCGGCATCCTCTAAATAAGGAACAAAAGTTTTGTCGTGAACTTGTATACTTTCCATAAAATTTTTAGTAGGCGGCAAAGTTACGGAATTTTGATGAAAGTTTTTTGTGAGGTCTGTCAGGTTTACAAAACTTGTTTTATAAAAGAAATCAATAAACATTTACCCATTAAAAATTCCCCTCCTCTAGGGGGGTGGCGAAAATTTCAAAGAAATTTTTGACGGGGTGGTTTTATGATCGGAAAATTAAAATATTTTAAAATAAACAAAGTATATTAACTATTCATTCAATCTTGATGAGATATCCATTTGTTGATGAAGAATCCTGATAATTTCAATTTCTTCATTTTTCAAATTGATTTTGTAAAAGATAAAATGAGATTTTACTCTAGAGCGAATCCCTCAACAATTTAGAAACTGTCGAAAATTCAGTGAAAATTAGATCATTCATAGTAGACTTTTCTTTTAAGAAATTACTTAAACTATCATATGTTTTTAATGTTTCCCGTATAGTTAAGAAGATATTTTTAATAAAGAATATTTTTTCCCAATCTGTTCTTGCTATATATAAGTTTTTAGAGCATGTTATTAAATCTAAATTACATATTGTTATTAGTGACGATATGTCATTTAATGAATTAAAATCTCTGAAATTTTGTAAATCTTTATCGGTTGTGAAAAAAGATGAAATTTCAAGATAAAGGTTTTTCATATATCTTAAATGACTCAAGAAATCAGAAAAATAAAGTATTGATTCGTCACATTTTTCTATAAAGCTGCTTGCCATAAATAAGTTTTATCAAATGTAGAAAATTTAAAATTTCTTATAACATTAATGATTCCCACCACCAAAAAAATAAAATTACCCTCAAATTTGCCCACCCAATTTTTTAAAAGTAATTTTGTACGAATCTAAAATAAAAGTAAAATATGTCAACTTACGTAGTTGTAGGTCTTCAGTACGGAGATGAAGGTAAAGGAAAAATCACGGATGTTTTATCGGCAAAATCTGATTACGTTGTACGTTTCCAAGGAGGAGACAACGCTGGTCACACGGTTTATGTAGGTGAAGAGAAATTTGTTTTGCACCTTCTTCCTTCAGGAGTTTTGCAGTGCAAAGGGAAATGTATCATTGCCAATGGAGTAGTGGTGAATCCTAAATCTTTCATTAGAGAAGTAGGTCAGATTGAAAGCAAAGGCTTGAGAACAGACCATATTTTTATCAGCAGAAGAGCGCATGTGATCATGCCTTACCACATTCTTTTGGATACGTACCGTGAAGAAGAACACGGAGGAACTCAGATCGGAACGACCAAAAAAGGAATCGGACCTTGCTACGAAGATAAGATTGCAAGAATCGGGATCAGAATGGTAGATCTTTTGAATCCTGAGATTTTAAGAGATAAAATTGAGAAAAACTTAAAAGTTAAAAACTCTCTTTTCGAAAAATATTACGACAAACCAACTTTAGATGTTGAAGAAATCTACAACGAATATTTAGAGATCGGAAAACAGCTTCAGGAAAGAATCGTTGACACTGAATTAGAGCTTAACGAAGCGATCAGAGATGGTAAAAATGTATTGTTCGAAGGAGCTCAGGCTTTGATGCTGGATATCGACTTCGGAACATATCCTTATGTTACTTCATCTTCTCCGTCAACAGGAGGAGTTTGTACAGGAGCAGGTGTTCCGCCAACTTCACTGAAAAACTTAATCGGTGTTGCCAAAGCATATTGCACAAGAGTAGGAAACGGGCCTTTCCCTTCTGAACTGGATAATGAGTTAGGAGAAAGCATCAGACAGATCGGTGGTGAGTTCGGAGCGACTACAGGCAGACCAAGAAGAACAGGCTGGTTAGATCTTGTTTCTTTGAAGCACGCTTGTATGATCAACGGAATCAATAATTTAGTGATTACTAAATTAGACGTTCTTACAGGGATTGAAAACCTGAAAATCGTAACGCATTACAAAACTGAAGACGGAAAAATCATCGATTATTTTACTTCTTCAACAGAAAAATTATACAACTACGAGCCGATCTATCAAGATTTGCCGGGTTGGAAAGAAGATCTTACAAAAGTAAGAAGCTATGACGAACTTCCTGATACTGCTCAGAAATACATTGAATTCATTGAGAAATATTTAGGAATCAATGTTTACTTAGTTTCTGTAGGACCAGAAAGAAGTCAGAACATCATCAGAAAAGAATTATTCTAAGAAAATAATTTTCATATAAATTTAAAGAGACTATTAATTGATAGTCTCTTTTTTTTGATCTGTCTTTCATACCTTATTCACTAAATAGTTAATTTTTTGTTTTCTCATCAATTTTAATATACAGTTTGTGTTTTGGTAAATTTTTGGCAAATATTTTGATATTGTTTTAAAGATTATTACTTAAAGATGATAAAGTATTAATCTGATCTACTATAACAATTTAATATTTTTGTGATGAAACACCTACAACAAAATCAGGAATTTCGACTGAACGAAATTCTTTTTGAAAACCGCAATAAGCAATATGGTGCTTATGTTTTAAGAAATGAATCAGACAGAATTTTAACCAAAGCACTTTTCATAGGCGTGAGTTTACTGGCTGCAATTTCTATTACACCAATGTTGATTTCGGCGCTTAAAACAACGGATGAAATTATAGAAAATCCTCCTCCGTTCATTTTAAAAGATGTCGTTGAAGTTGAATTGCCTCCGGTAAAAGTTCAGCCTGTAAAACCAGTAGTTCAACCTGAACGCGTAAAGCAATATGATGCAACGGTTGTTACTCCGACAAGAAATGCTGATGAAAGTACTATTGTGAAAGATATCCCAAAAGATGCAGTTGCAGGATTTAAAAATGATTTCGAAGCACAGCCTGCTACTCCAGATGTTTATATACCTATTAGTTCAGATTCTGGACCTGGAAAATTTACTGCACCAAAAATAATTCCTTCTAATCCAGTAGAAGATCCTCTTAAAATCGAGACAGAATTAAGTGTTTCTGCAAATTTCGAAGGAGGAATTGAAGCATTCAGAACTAAAGTAATGAACAAGTTTGACGGTTCTTCTTTTTCTTCTGATGAAGTGATGAAAAGTACTGTTACTTTCATCGTAGAGCGTGATGGTACAATTTCTGGGATAAAAGCAGATGGAAGAGATTCAGATTTCAATGCAGAGGCTCTCAGAACCATAAAAGCTGTAAAAGGAAAATGGATTCCTGGAAAAAATAAAAAAGGTGAAGCAGTAAGAAGTTATTTCAAATTTCCGATCTCAATGAAGTTTGACAATTAAATATATTCAAAACAACTCTTGATACTTATCCACAAAATACTATATTTTGTGGATAATTTTTTTATTGCCTAAATTCCTTATTAACAATATTTTAACTCAACTTTCGTTTTATCCCTTCCTTGAAAGCAGAGAAAAAAGTGTATTTTTGAAACTTAAAGTTCAAGCAATGGCAAAAATCATAGGTATCGCTAATCAAAAAGGTGGGGTAGGAAAAACTACAACAGCTGTAAATTTAGCCGCAGCATTAGGGGTATTAGAGAAAAAGATATTAATCATAGATGCAGATCCGCAGGCTAATGCGACTTCTGGTCTTGGAGTTGATGATGTGCAGTATTCTACTTACAATCTTCTGGAACACAGCATAGATACAAGAAGCTGTATCAAGAAAACTTCTACTCCAAACTTGGATATTGTACCTTCTCACATCGATTTGGTTGCCGCAGAAATAGAATTGGTAGATAAAGACAACCGTGAATATATGTTGAAAAAAGCATTGGCAACGGTAAGAGATGATTACGATTATATCATTATTGACTGTGCACCAAGTTTAGGTTTAATTACCGTAAATGCACTCACCGCAGCTGATTCTGTAATTATTCCCATCCAGTGTGAGTATTTTGCTTTAGAAGGTTTGGGTAAACTTTTGAATACCATTAAAAACGTTCAGAAAATTCACAATAAAGATCTGGATATCGAAGGTTTGTTGCTGACAATGTACGACAGCAGATTGAGACTTTCCAATCAGGTAGTTGAAGAGGTTAATGCTCATTTTCCGGAAATGGTTTTTGAAACGATCATCAGCAGAAATGTAAGATTAAGTGAAGCACCAAGTTTTGGTGAAAGTATCTTAAACTACGATGCAGAAAGTAAAGGTGCAATTCAATATCTGCAGTTAGCAGAGGAAGTTCTGTTGAAAAACGAAAATTTAGTAAAGAATTAAAAAAAGCTAAAAGCTGTCACACTGAGCTTGTCGAAGTGCAATAGCAAATAGTCATAAATACTATGAAAGATAAAAAAAGAGCGATGGGACGTGGTTTGGGTGCTATTTTAAGTGCTGAATCGAAAGCTACGGTAAATTCTGCCACAGATGAAGGCGCAGAAACTTTTGTAGGAAATATCATGGAAGTTTCTATTGAAGATATTTATCCCAATCCCACTCAGCCGAGAACTTATTTTGACGAAAAAGCACTCAACGAACTTGCACAATCGATCAAAAATCTTGGAGTAATTCAGCCCATTACTTTAAGAAAAGACGGTGAAAAGTTTGAAATTATATCTGGTGAAAGACGTTTCAGAGCAAGTAAAATTGCGGGTTTAACATCTGTTCCGGCATATATCCGACTGGTAAATGATCAGGAGCTTTTAGAAATGGCTCTTGTGGAGAATATTCAGCGTGAAGATCTTGATTCTATCGAAATTGCATTGACCTACCAAAGGTTAATGGAAGAAATCGGGATGACGCAGGAAAACCTGAGCCAACGAGTAGGAAAGGACAGAAGTACCATTACCAACTCTATCAGATTACTCAGACTGAATCCGGATACTCAGAATGCCATCAGAAGTGGTGAAATCTCAGCAGGACATGGAAGAGCGATCATCAGTCTTGAAAATGAAGATCATCAGCAGGCGTTATTTGAATTAATAATAAAAGAAAAACTTAATGTTCGACAAACCGAACAGGCTGCTGCATCTTTTAAAAATCCTAAATCTCCGGCAGTTAAAAAAGCAAAAGCAGAGCTTTCCAATAATTACAAAAGAGCACAAAAAACAATTGCCGATATTCTTGACGTAAAAGTGGAGATAAAAACAATCGGAACCGGGAAAAAAGGTAAAATTGTTTTAGATTTTAAAAATGAAGACGAGCTGGAATATATTTTATCTCACATTAAATAGATGAAGAAATTACTTTTCATATTTCCCCTGTTTTTGATAAGCATCGCTTATTCGCAAGTAACCCGAAATGATACCGTTCGTGTGGAAACCGTTCCGCAAGACAGTGTCATGCTATCAAAAATTCCTGAAACATCAATTGTTGAGACCATAGAAAAAGCAAATGCTCCCGCAAAGATTATTGTTAAAAAATTGAATCCTACAAAAGCAGGTTTGTATTCTGCTGTTTTGCCCGGATTGGGACAGTTTTACAATAAAAAATACTGGAAAATTCCAATTGTTTGGGGAGCAGTTGGAGCAGGAGCAGGTATCGCTCTCTGGAACCAGAATCAATACAAAAAATACAGAGAATATTACATTGCTAAACTTAACGGAACACCTAACGAGTTTGTTGATGCAAGACCCTATTTAGATAAAATAGCATTGGGAAATGCTCAGGACAGATCAAAAAGACAACGGGATTATGCCATTGCCATTACAGGACTTATCTATATCTTAAACATCGTTGATGCAGTAGTTGATGCGCATTTGTATGAAGGTCGTAAAGATCCGGATTTGACTTTCACTCCTGCGATAATTTATGATGATTTGGGAAATAATCCGCCAAAAACAGGATTAAGTTTAAATTTTAAGTTTTAAAAGAGTTATTAAACATGAAAATAGCATTGGTGGGGTACGGAAAAATGGGTCAGATCATTGACGAGATTGCTACGAAAAGAGGTCATGAAGTGGTTGCCCGTTTAAAAGAAACTCCAACTTCTGAGAATCTGAATAATCCAGATGTAGTGATTGAATTTTCTTTGCCGGAAGTGGCTTTTGATAACATTAAGGCGTGTCTTGAAAATAAAATTCCGGTGATTTGCGGAACGACTGGCTGGCTGGAAAGAAAATCAGAGATCGAAAATTTAGCTTTAGAAAACGGAACTGCATTTTTATATGGTTCAAACTTCAGTTTAGGAGTGAATTTATTTTTTGCTTTAAACGAAAAATTGGCAGATTTAATGAAGAGCGTAGATGAATATTCTTGTCAGTTGGAAGAAATTCATCACATTCACAAACTGGATGCTCCAAGTGGTACAGCAATTTCTCTGGCAGAAGGAATTTTTAAAAACAATCCAAAATATAATGCCTGGAAACTGGAAGAAACTCAGGATAAGCAATTGGGAATTTTTGCCATCCGTGAAGATGAAGTTCCGGGGACTCACAGTGTTTTTTACAGAAGTGAAGTTGACGAAATTGAAATAAAACATACAGCATTCAACAGAAACGGATTTGCACTCGGTGCGGTGGTAGCTGCAGAATGGATCAAAGATAAAAAAGGAAATTTCACAATGAAAGACGTTTTGGGACTTTAATTTTGTAACAAAACCTTTATTTTACAAACTAATAAGAGACATTTGCATAAGCATCAATTGCTCATTACTCATACCAAAGATTTATGAATTATTTTTTAACGTATACAGTTTATGTTCTCATTTTATCAGTATTGATGGGGATTTCTACTTGGAAGCTGTTCAAGAAAATGGGGTATAGTCCGCTATTGGCGTTTGTACCTTTCTACAATTATTTCATTATTTTAAAAGAAACAAAACATCCGAAATGGTGGGCAATTTTGTCATACCTGCCGATTGTAGGACCGATTATGATGTCTGTTTTTCATATTTATTTAATGAAAAAATTTGGGAAAAGTCTTGTTCAACATCAGATTTTGACGGTTATTCTACCATTTATTTACATGGCGACCGTCAACTATTCTAAAGATGTAGAAGTGGAAGATGAAAACGATTTGTACTTAACAGAAGAAGAGAAAAATGCTAAAAAGAAAGATACTTTTATGGGATCTATTACTTTTGCAGTAGTTTTCGCAACAATAATTCACGTATTTTTTACTCAACCATTCGGAATTCCTACGGGATCAATGGAACGTACTCTATTGGTGGGAGATTTCCTTTTCGTTAATAAATGGAGCTATGGTTACAGATTACCAATGCGTCCTTTGGCAATACCTTTCCTTCAGGGTACTATTTATGATTTTCAAAAAGACGGAAACCCGAAAAATGATGGAAAATCTTATGTTGAAGCAGTAAAACTCCCTTACGAAAGAATATTTCAGTTCAGTAAACCTCAGAAAAATGATATCGTAGTTTTCAATTATCCGAGAGATTCTGTACATGTGTCGCTTGACCGTGCAGATCCTTATGTGAAAAGATGTGTGGCTGTTGCAGGTGATACTTTCGAAATGCGTGAAGGAAAATTGTTTGTCAATGGTAAACCTGAAATGGTTTTAGGAGATCAGGAAGTGCAGCATTCATTTATAATCGAAGCTGGTAGCGAAATTGATGTTCAGGGATTATATAAAAGGTTAGGGTTTATTTCAATAGCTGTTTTGGACAAGGATACAAGATTCTTTGTCGAAAACACAAAAAAGTACAATATTAATCCAGAGAATATTGTCTATTTGATGCAACTGACAAATTCGAGACTGAAAGAAATAAAATCTTTACCACAAATAGTCTCCGCACATGAAGAAATTATGGATAAGGGCGAAGGTGGTGTCGCTTACCGTGATCAGTTAATGACAAAGATTGATACTACAAATTCAATTTTTCCAATCAATAAAGGATGGAATCAGGATCAGTATGGCCCACTTAAAATACCTAAAAAAGGAGATGTCGTTACCATCAATGAGAAAACTTTACCGGAATATCAGTGGATTATCAAAAATTACGAACACAACACACTAGAGAATAAAAACGGAAAAATTTTCATCAACGGAAAAGAAAGCAATCAGTATACAATTCAACAGGATTATTATATGATGGTCGGTGATAATCGCGATGCTTCTCTTGATGCGAGATTCTTCGGTTTTGTTCCGGAAGAAAATATTGTAGGGAAACCAATGTTTACCTGGATGAGTGTGGAAGGTGCATTTGCAGATTCGCAATCATCTTATCAGGCAGATGGATGGAGAATCCGTTGGGACAGAATGTTTAAAGCAACCAATACAGGTGAAGCCAACAAAACTTCATATTGGTGGATTGCAGCGATGATACTTGTTCTTTTCTTTGGGTGGGAATATTTCGTTAAACTTTTTGGAAAGAAAAAAACTGAAGACGAATAATGTCTAAAAATAAAATTTTTAATAGGGTTCTCCTCACCGGAAGCTTTATGATAAGCCTTATAATTATTGCAAAACTCTCCGGGGTTTTGCAATATGCTTTTGTACCAAAGGCAGGAATGGAGCCTACAATAAAAAGAGGAGAATTATTATTCATTAGTAGTATTTTGCCTTACGACAAATATAAAATCCTTGCCTATAATCAGAAAAATCCGGAACATTTTCCAGGCACTTATGCTCAGCGTCTTGTAGGTATAGAAGGTGATAAGATTAAGATTAGAAACGGAAATTTATATGTGAATGATTCTCTTATCAATGGAAATTTTGAAATCCAACAAGCTTACAGAATAGACAGAGGTTTTGCTAATGATCTTATTGAAAAAGGTACTCCGGAAGAAGATTTTTATCCAATAGATGACAATCATTATGTAACAAACCTCACTACAAAAGATCTTAAAAAGAATTATTTCGCTGAAAGATATATCAGTATAGAAACTGATCCTTATATTTTTAAAACATTTGGTAAAGAGTGGAATGCAGACAATTTTGGTCCGCTTACCGTACCTCCCGGCAAAGTTTTTTTTCTTGGCGATAACCGTAACGCAAGTTTAGATTCACGATTTGTCGGTTTTGCTGATAAAGAAGATATTGTAGGAGCCGTTTTTTATCCTAAAAATTAAATGATAATGCAGAATATATTATTACCGGTATTCTATTTACCGCCCATCTCATGGTTTTCAGTTTTTTTAGATCCTGAAAACGAAGTGGTTTTCGAGCAGTATGAAAGTTTTCCGAAACAGACTTACAGAAACAGAACCAATATCTATGGTGCCAATGGAAAACTCTCACTCATTATTCCTATTAATCATTCCGGAAAAAGGGAAATGAAAGATATTGAAATTTCCTACAGAGAAGATTGGATGAAAATTCACTGGAAATCTATCAAAAATGTTTACCAAAGTTCTCCTTATTTTGAATATTATGAAGATAAATTTGAAGTTCTTTACCAAAACAAAGAAAAATTTTTATTAGATTTTAATTTGAAAAGTATCGACATTATCCAAAAAATTCTAAAGACAGAAAAGGCACATTCTTTGAATGAAGAATATATTAAAAATCCTGCTGAGATTAATTTTAGGGAAAAATTTTCTACGAAAGTTGAAGCCGATTATAAGATGGATGAATATTATCAGATCTTCGAAGATAAATATGGTTTTTTAAAAGATTTATCAATAATTGATCTTATCTGTAACAAAGGCCCGGAATCTGTGACTTATCTTAAAAATATTAAATAATACTTATACATGAAGAAAATAGTTCTAGCTGCTCTTTTTTTAGCAGGTTTTAGTTTTACGTATGCACAGGAAGCTAAGGCGACAGCTCTTGATCCTAAAGAAGATAAAGATCTGATGACGTGGTATCATAAAGATTTTGCCACTTCAAAAGTATATGGTGTAAATACCGAAAATGCTTACAAATATCTTGAATCCAAAGGTCTTAAACCTAAAACTGTTGTTGTTGGAGTTTTAGACAGTGGCGTTCAGGTAGATCATCCGGGATTAGTGAAAAATATGTGGTCAAATCCTAATGAAGTTCCAAACAATGGAAAGGATGATGACAGAAATGGCTACATCGACGACGTTCATGGATGGAACTTCATCGGAGGAAAGACTGCAGATATAGATGTTGACAACATGGAAGTGACCAGAGTTGTTGCCAAATACAAATCAGTTTTCGAAGGTGACGATTCTACAAAAAACAAAGCGAATCAGGCGAAAATGCCCGAAGAATTTGCTATGTATATGAAATCTAAAGAGCTTTTTACTAAAAAAAGTGTTGATGCTGCTCAGAATTTCAAGCAATATAGCATGATTAATGATGCAATACCGGGAATGATAAAAATGCTCGGAGGTAAAAATCTAACTAAGGAAAATCTTGCAACGATAAAACCTGCAAATCAACAGGAAGCAATAGGTTTACAGATTTTAAATAGTCTGATTCAAAATCCTGAATTAGCGGGCAAATCACCTTCTGATGTTGAGGGATTCTTAAAAAAAGAAATTAAAGGAGCATTAGATCACTTTGGTCCAATGGCGAAACAATATGATCTGGCTTACGATCCGAGAGCTGAAGTTGTAGGTGACAACTATAACGACTATTCTCAAAAAAATTACGGAAATAATCATTATCAAGGTCCGGATGCAGAACACGGAACTCACGTTTCAGGAATTATTGCCGGATTACCACAAGGAAAAGAAGTTCAGTATGGTGTAGCGTCGAAAGTTGCTAAAATCATGGTGGTAAGAACAGTTCCTAATGGGGATGAGAGAGATAAGGATGTTGCCAACGCTATAAGATATGCAGTTGACAATGGTGCCAAAGTTTTGAATATGAGCTTTGGAAAACCAGTTTCGCCAGGCAAAAATGTTGTTTGGGACGCTTTCAAGTATGCAGATGATAAAGGGGTGCTTTTGGTGAAAGCTGCGGGTAACGAAAATGAAGATGTTGCTGAGCATTTGGCTTATCCTACCAATTTTAAAAATGTTACTGATGCAGCTCCGTTTGTTGATAATGTTTTAGTTGTAGGTGCAAGCACAAACAGAAATAATGAATTAAGAGCCAGCTTCTCCAACTATAATAAAAAAATGGTGAATGTATTTGCTCCGGGTGAAGAAATCTATTCTACAGTTCCGAATAATGAATACAGTTATCAGCAGGGAACTTCAATGGCTTCTCCTGTAGTTGCTGGTGCCGCCGCAGTTTTATTGGCTTATATGCCAAATTTAAAACCAGCACAGATCATCGAAGCTTTGGTTAAAACAAGCAATGCAAGTACAGAAAATGAGTTTGGAGAAAAATCTCAGGCTGGTGGAGTAATCGATGTTAAAAAAGCTGCAGAATATGCATTCAACAATTTTTATAACGGAAAATCATCTTCAGTAAAAAAACCTGCAAAGGTTAAAAAAGCTGTAAGAAAATAAATAATAATCTTTTAGATTAAAAAAACAAAGCCTGGAAATTTCCGGGCTTTGTTTTTGATAGATCATTTTTGGCACGGTTTTTTGTAGTAACATTATGAATAATAAACAAAAGATGAAATTGATTTTGATTTCATCTGATATAAAAAAAACTATATGAAAAAGTTATTACTTACGGGGATTTTAGGAGCATCACTTTTTGCTGTTTCTTGTTCCACCGTTAAAAAAGGAGCAGATGCACAAAGCAACAGATTAGAATTTCTTAAAATGAAAGGTGACTTTCAGATTGTAAGCATCGAATACGATAAGCAGTATAAAATAAAGCCATTCGACGAAGGTGCAGACGCACAATGTTTCGTAGGAAGTCATTGGAGATTTATCCCGAATAATTATACAGGAGCATATACTTTAAATGGGGGAGGAAGTTGTCCCGCTCTTACTCAGCCTATAAAATTTGAGGTAAAAGACGGAAACACTTTTATGTTCAAAAAAATTCAGGAGGGTACAAAAGCTAAACAAAATATCGTTGGGTATACTCTTGATGTAATAAATTTAACTACTGATCAGTTTTCGTTAGAACAAAACGTTCCGTTTGATGGGAGTACAGTGAGAGTTGTTTACAACTTTGAAAGAACAGGAATGAAATAATTTAAAATATTTAAAATAAACAAAATGAAATTCAACAAAACATATATAGGAGCATTTTTCTTATCATCAGCTTTATTTCTTACAAGTTGCGAAGCTGTAAAAAATTCTAATCATCAACAAAGAGGTACAGCAGTAGGAGTAGCATCCGGAGCTGTAATCGGTGGTGTTCTTGGAAACAATGTAGGAAAAGGTAAGAACGCAGCATTAGGTGCTGTACTTGGAGGTATTATCGGCGGTGTTGCTGGTAACGTGATTGGTAATAAAATGGATAAGCAGGCTAAAGAGATTAAAGAAACTTTACCGGGTGCTGAAGTGGAAAGAGTAGGTGACGGAATTAAAATTACGATGAACGAAAGTATTGTAACTTTTGCATTCAACTCATCAGATCTTACTTCTGTTGCTAAAACCAACTTAGATAAATTAACTCAGGTTTTGGTCAATAATCCAGACACCAATATCAATATCTATGGTCATACAGACAGTGTGGGTGCAGATGATTATAACCAAAAACTTTCTGAAAGAAGAGCAAATTCTGTAAAATCATATTTGATGTCTAAAGGAATTGCATCAAGCAGAATGTTTGCATTAGGAGAAGGAGAAGCAATGCCTGTAGCATCTAACGATACAGATGCAGGCAGAGCAAAAAACAGAAGAGTAGAATTTGCAATTACTGCGAACGAAAAAATGATCAACGAAGCTCAGCAAGGGCAATAGTCGTTAACATATAAATATTTTCATAAAAGACCGCTTTGGCGGTTTTTTTTGTATTTTTATGCGAAATATTTTTTTGCTTTAAATTTACTATTTTTGCTACCGAAATAAACATAAATGAAGAAATATCTAAAACTACTTAGAGTAGAACAGTGGGTGAAAAATCTTTTTGTTTTTGTACCCTTGTTTTTTTCAGGAAATATCAAAAATTTAGATTTACTTTCTAAAAGTATATTTGCTTTCGTAATATTTTCAATTGCTGCAAGTATTGTCTACATTTTAAATGATTATAACGATATTGAAGCAGACAGACAGCATCCTGAAAAAAGAAGAAGACCTTTGGCAAGCGGTGAAATATCAAAGCGAAAAGCACTGATCATTCTTTCTGCTTTAATTATAGTTGATATTGCTCTTATATGCTTCGCACAATTCAATTTTAATGAAAATCTCTGGAAATTTACCACCATCATTGCAATTTATGTTGTGATGAATCTGGCGTATACATTTCACTTGAAACACGTTCCGATCATTGATATTTTCATTATCGCAACAGGATTTGTTCTGAGAGTTCAAGCCGGGGGATATATCACAGGCATTTTCATTTCTCAATGGGCAACATTACTTACTTTCGTACTGGCATTGGTTTTAGCGATCGGAAAAAGAAGGGGAGAGCTGATTAACGCTCAGGTTTCTGGTAAAACAAGAAAAGCACTTGATGGTTATAATGTACAATTTGCAGATATTGCTCTTTCGATTTCAGTGACTTTGGCCATCATCTGCTATCTTATGTTTACGTTATCACCTGAAGTTCAGGAAAAATTTCACTCAAGAGTTTTTTACACTGTAATTTTTGTTGTTTTTGCATTTTTAAGATATTTACAGCAAACTTTGGTCTACAACAGAACGGAATCCCCTACCAAAATAGTATACAGAGACAGATACATACAGGTTACTTTAATTCTTTGGGTTGCTACATTTCTAATTCAAATTTACTTTAAAGAATGAAGCCGAATTTCAAACAAAAAGTCACCAATTGGGGCAATTTTCCCATAGTGGAAAAAGAGATGAGATCTGAAGACAGCTTCAAAAAGATAAGAGAATTTGTACTCAATCATAACGAAGTCATTGCAAGAGGAAACGGAAGATGCTACGGCGATGCTTCATTGGGCGAAAATATTTTCTCGACAAGAAAATTAAATAAATTCATCAGTTTTGATCGTATTAACGGAATTATAGAGTGCGAATCCGGAATTTTACTTTCAGAAGTGCTGGAAATTTCTGTACCTCAAGGATATTTTCTCTATGTAACACCCGGCACAAAATTTATTTCTGTTGGTGGGGCAATTGCATCAGACGTCCATGGTAAAAATCATCATGCAGAAGGTTGTTTTTCAGAATATGTCATTGATTTTAAACTGATGACAGAAAATGGTGACATTATTAATTGTTCCAAGGAAGAAAATTCAGATAAATTTTGGGCTACAATTGGCGGAATGGGACTTACAGGAATCATTCTTTCAGCAAAATTTAAGCTTAAAAATATTGAAACCGCATATATTCGCCAGGAAAGTATTAAAGCGGAAAATTTAGACGAAATATTCAGGCTTTTTGAAGAAAGTGAAAGCTGGACGTACACTGTTGCGTGGATTGACTGTCTTCAAAAAGGTGAAAATATAGGACGCAGCATCATGATGCGCGGAGAACACGCCAAGAGACATGAATTGTCTGAAAATGAGAACAAAAATCATTTGAAACTGAAAAAGAAATTCTCTCCCACAGTTCCTTTTTATTTCCCGAATTTTGTGCTGAATAATTTTACAGTGAAGATTTTTAATTTTTTGTATTATAAAAAGCAATCTAAAAAAGAAGTTAAAAATCTTATTGATTATGAAACTTTTTTTTATCCCTTGGATGCTATTAATGATTGGAATAAAATCTATGGGAAATCAGGATTTATTCAATATCAAATGGTGATTCCGAAAGAAACAGGCAAAGAAGGAATGAAAAAAATTCTTGAAACCATTGCCAACAGCGGGAACGGATCCTTTTTGGCGGTTTTGAAACTTTTCGGTAAAAATAATCCAGATGCTTATAATTCTTTTCCATTTGAAGGTTATACTTTGGCTTTAGATTTTAAAGTGAACTCAAAACTTAAAAAATTAGTTGATAAACTTGACCAAATTGTACAGGATTTTGGCGGAAGAATTTATCTCACAAAAGACAGCATGAGCAGATCTTCGCTTACAAATTATCTGAAAAATGCAGACAGCTCAAAATTTGTGTCTTTACAGCACAAAAGAATTTTAAATAATAAGTAGAATGATAGTTCTTGGAAGTACATCCGAAGTAGCGCAGGCTTTTGTAGAAAAGGCTTTGCAGGAAGGCGAGAAGTTTGAAAGAATCTATCTTTTTACGTCAAATAAAGAAAGCACAGAAAGATTTGCAAGACATATTGATGTGAAATTTCTGCAACAATCTCAGATCTTTGAACTTGATTTAACGAAACCTGTCAATTATTCTGAATTTGACCAGATCAATTGTAGTCTGTTGTTTTGTGCGACAGGTTATTTGGGTGAAGGTAGTGAAGAAGGCTTATATGATAATAAAAATACGGAGAGAATTATAGATATCAATTACTCAAAATTAGTTCCCGTAATCAATTATTTTGCTCAGAAATTTGAAAGCAGAAGATCAGGAACAATTATTGGACTTTCTTCAGTTGCAGGTGAGCGAGGAAGACAGAGTAATTTTATATATGGGAGCGCAAAAGCTGCATTTACAGCCTATTTAAGTGGTCTCAGAAATTATCTTTTTGAAAAGAAAGTACACGTGTTGACTGTAAAACCCGGTTTTATGGCTACAAAAATGACTGAAGGTTTACCTCTAAACCCAAAACTAACTGCTACACCAAAACAAGCTGCAGACTGTATCTACAAGGCATTCAAAAAACAGAAGAATGTGGCATACGTTTTACCCATTTGGGGCGTTATTATGTTAATCATAAGAAATATACCTGAATTTATTTTTAAGAAATTAAAGCTTTAATTGATAATGAAAAAATTATATTGTTTTGATTTTGACGGCACTTTAACGTATAAGGATACGATGTTTTTGTATTTAAGATTTTATAATCCATCGAAATTTCGGGTACAATTTGTAAAACATATTCCGCTTTTTATTTTACTGAAATTAAAATTGGCAGAGACTGAAAAAGTAAAGAAAAGCTTTATTGGTTCTATTTTAAAAGGTCAGCTTCAGACTAAAATCGAAGAAAAATCTAAACAGTTTTTTGAAGAAAATTATCCGAAAATTGTGAGAGAAAATGCTTTGGATTTTATTCAGAATATGGACAGACAAAATACGGAAAGTCTCATGGTAACTGCCTCTTTGGATATTTGGGCAAAACCATTTGCAGAAAAATTACAGATGAATCTTGTTTCTACAAAGGCAGAGTTTAAAAACGGTATTTTTACAGGAAATTTTATCGGTAAAAACTGCAACGGAAAAGAAAAATTAGAAAGAATTAAAAAAGAAATTTCAAACGATAAGTATGATAAAATTATTGCGTTTGGCGATACTTCCGGTGATAAGTCAATGCTGAAATGGGCAAATGAAGGTCATTACCGATTTTTTCACTAATTTTGAAAGATTAATAATGATAAAATGAATAAGTTGCTGATTTTATGTTTTGCCATCATCACAAGCTGTACCAATACAACTGCACAGAAATCTGGAGATATGCAAAGTAAAGGAGAAATAATTGCCTCTGAAACGCAGGGAGGAGCTGAAAAAGCAGGTTTTAAAATCATAAATGATGAACGACAGCTTAAAAACGAAATAACAGAAAATTTTGCAGCTTCAGGAATGGAACCAGTTATGCAAATACCTGATTTTCCAAAAGATAAAAAAGTTGTTTTGTATAATTTAGGAACGTTCAATTCCGGTGATCATAAAGTTTCAGCCATTAAAAGTATATCTGTTAAGAATAATGTTTTATATGTTGAGATTCCGGAATATCAATCGGGTGGGATGGCAATTCAGGTGATGTCAAATCCTTGGTTTATATTTTCCGTTCCGTCAAATTATCAGTTCACTTCAGTACAATTAAAATATTCAAAATAAAAAATGAATAAAATATATTTAGATAACGCTGCTACAACGCCTCTTTCAGAAGAAGTTATCGATGCCATGGTAGAAACCATGAAAATGAATTTTGGAAATCCGTCTTCAACACACAGTTTCGGACAAGATGCTAAAATTTTAATTGAAAACGTAAGAAGGCAGGTTGCAGAGTATCTTCATGTGACTCCGGCAGAGATTATTTTCACCTCTTGCGGAACAGAATCCAATAATATGATTATCAAATCTAGTGTTTCACATTTGGGTATTGAAAGAATCATCAGTTCGCCGATGGAACATAAATGTGTTTCTGAGAGTATTTTAGACATGAAAAACAGAAAAGGTGTTGAAGTTGCTTACATCCGCCCGAATGAAAAAGGTGATATTGATTTAGATAAGCTTGAAGAATTGCTTAAAGCTTCTGACAAGAAAACTTTGGTGAGTCTGATGCATGCCAATAACGAAATCGGAAATATTGTAGATATTAAAAAAATTGCAGAACTGTGCAAAGCAAATAATGCGTTGTTTCATTCTGATACTGTACAAACGATGGCTCACATGAATTTAGATTTCTCTGAAATTCCTGTTGATTTTGCATCTTGCAGTGCGCATAAATTCCACGGTCCTAAAGGAATTGGTTTTGCTTTCATCAGAAAATCAAGTGGTCTGAAAGGAATTATTACAGGTGGTCCGCAGGAAAGAAGTTTAAGAGCAGGAACAGAAAACGTTAGCGGAATTGCAGGTTTGGGAAAAGCATTGGAACTTTCATTGAAAAATATGGATAACTACACCCAACATATGCAGGAAATTAAGCAGTACACCATTGATAGAGTTTCTGAAGAAATTCCGGGTGTGAAGTTTAATGGAAGAAGTTCTGAAGCAGAAAATAGTCTGTACACAGTGGTAAGTCTTTTATTGCCTTATAAGAACCCGTTAATCGGATTGCAATTGGATATGAAAGGTATTGCTGTTTCTCAGGGAAGTGCATGTTCTTCCGGAGCTTCAAAACCTTCAATGGTCATGATGATGGTGCTTTCTGAAGATGAGATGGATCATTGCACACCGTTACGTGTTTCGTTCAGTCACATGACAACGAAAGAAGATATTGATACTTTTGTAAATGCATTAAAGGAAATTTCTAAAGATTTAATCATAGAAAATACAAATGTTGAGCATAGATAAGCTAATGGTTTAAAAGTGGTAAATTTGATCATTGAATTAACATAGAATATTAATAATTAAAAATAAAAAAATGGCTTTAGAAATTACGGATAGCTCGTTTCAGGAAACAGTTTTAAAATCAGATAAACCGGTATTGGTAGACTTTTGGGCAGTATGGTGCGGACCGTGCAGAACTTTGGGACCAATCATCGAAGAAGTAGCAGCAGATTTTGAAGGAAAAGCTGTCGTAGGAAAAGTAGATGTTGATAACAATCAGGAAATTTCTATGCAGTACGGAATCAGAAATATCCCTACAGTTCTTATTTTTAAGAATGGTGAGGTAGTTGATAAATTGGTTGGGGTAACTCCAAAAGAGATCATTGCAGAAAAATTAAGTGCACACTTATAAAGAAAATCACTTTGATAATGAATGCTTTCCGTATTGGGAAGTATTTTTTTTATGAAAATACTTGCAGAGTCGCTCAAAAGTTGTATTTTTGCAACCACAATAAACGAAGATGTTTTTGTATGTTGTGAAAAGATCCGGTAGTTCAGCTGGTTAGAATGCCGCCCTGTCACGGCGGAGGTCGCGGGTTCGAGTCCCGTCCGGATCGCAAAAAGTTTCTCAATTACTTTTAAAACAAATTGATCCGGTAGTTCAGCTGGTTAGAATGCCGCCCTGTCACGGCGGAGGTCGCGGGTTCGAGTCCCGTCCGGATCGCAGATGTCTTTTTAGATTTCATCAAACCCTTAAGATAAGTCTTAAGGGTTTTTTTATGTTCTAAAAGCTTTAAATATAGATTGCTGTATCTATGGAAAACCCATTACATAGTTTAGAACTTGAAGAGTTGGAAAGATTTGATTGGTATAACATCACACATTTACTCAAAATATTCTAAAATTTTATATCAGATAAATTACACGAAAATTAAAATGTTAAGCTGAAATTAGGATATAAATATTAGGTTAATAATGTAAAAGAATACTATGTTACTTTTTTTTAATATTGATATTTCGTTTTAGGTTTTGTTTAATAATAATGATTTATTTTTAAATAAATAACAATGTAATGATGTACATTTGTTTAACCAATAATGAAGTTTTATAAATACTTTTTTTGATATAGTTCTTGCATGTCTTACGTTTGTAATATTCTGGATTAAATATGTAATCTACGAATGGTCTGATGGATGTTGTAAGAATAAAAATAAGGTTAATAGGATTTAGCAGCGCAGAAATTAAATGAATTAATATTCTTTGACTGCTATAATTTCAAAAAGGAAGTATAAAATACAACAGGTCAGATCTGTTAAAAAATTAAATTATTCAAATCACAATTTATCGATGGCTTTATTTGCCTAGTTTAATGCAAAATAAAATATGAATAGATTTTTCAACCAATTTTTTGAGTGGAATAAAAAACCAAATAGAGTAGTAATCTCAATTTTTGTTGTTAATATATTTCTGATGGTGTTGCCAAGTGAATTTAGAAAGAGTTTGTTTTTAAATGCTTCAATGGTTAATTTTGGAAAGTATTCCTTGGTTATATTTTTATTTACTTCACTTATTCTTTTGATTTCATTCATAAAATATAAGCTCGAAACTGCAAAAAAAAGGAAAAATAAAAGATTTTACCATAAGTAAAGTTTTTCCATTCAATTTACTTGAACGCTTTCATATATATACCAGAAGATTGTCTTCTGGTTTTTTTTCTTATTGGCTGCTTGTGTGATTAGCTTAAGCTACTATTCTCTGTTTTCATATTTGTATATAGTCTTTAATAATTTATTACGTCCTACATTTTGCTATTTTTAATAGTAATTATTTATTAATTCAGATTTAATGTTCATTATTTTTATTACACTCAAATTATTTTAAAAATTTTTAAATATAATATGTATGACTCCGTCAGTTGTTTATTAACTGAAATGCAGGATATTAAGATTCTTTAAAATTTTTAAAATAATAAATTGATATTGATTATGTAATTTATTCATATCATATTTTGCAATGGAATGCTTTTTGGTACAGTAGTTGCAAGTCAGATTGAACATACTATAGATATGTTCTGATAGACAGTTTTAGTGTAATTAACTACTCAAACACCTATCGAAGTAAAAAACACGCCTTAAATTGAATTTTTAACAAATATAATATATTATGAAACTAAATTTAGCAATTCTTTCATTAGCATTAGGTGTTTCGGCAACAATGTCGGCACAAGACAGCTTAGCGGTATCTAATGGAGAGTATCCAAACACTTACACGTCTGGTTCTGCCAACGTTAGTCCATTTACACAGCAGTCTAAAAGATTTAATGATTGGTCTATCTCTTTCGGAGCGGGTGTACCATTGGTACAGTCTGCGGATTTAACGTCAATTAAAAACGGAAACGGAAAAGATCTTATCGGATATTCTGCTTATGTAAGTATAGACAAAGCCATCACACATGCTTTTGGAATTAATCTTCAGTATGACAGAGGTGAGACTAGACAAGGATGGTTTAATACTAAAGATAATGCTCCTGCTAATGCATCTGCATTAGGTCAGCAAGGTGCTAGAACACAGTATGATGCGATCTCATTGTTAGGAGATATTAATTTCTCTAATTTAATGAGACGTGTAGATAACAAATCTCCGTACAGATGGGCATTGCATGGTTATGCAGGTCTTGGTGCTTTAAGTTACAAAGCTTATTTGAAAGACGAGAACGGACAAAGATTAATGACAGAAATTAAGCCTTTCAAATCACAATCTTTCTTCGGACAAGCGGGTGCAGGTTTAAAATATAAAATCAACAACAGATTAGACTTAGAAGGTAGAGTAATGTATGTTGTAACTACAGACGATCAGTTTGACGGTGGTGGTGAGCAATACAGTGCTATTAACAGAAGAGAAGATCAGGTTTCTGATAATTTCTTTAATGCAACTTTAGGTTTGTCTATCAAATTAGGGAAACATGAATCTCACTTGATGTGGCATGATCCGTTACAGGAAATCTATTACAAACTTGATGTATTGGCTGAAAAAAATCAGGATATAGATGTTTGTAAAAATGGTGATGCAGACAATGATGGTGTATGTGATGATTGGGACAGACAATTAGATACTCCTGCAGGAGCAAGAGTAGATGGTGCTGGTGTTGCTTTAGATGTTGATATGGATGGAGTAATCGATCTTAATGACAAATGTGTAACAGTTCCTGGTCCGGTAGAAAACAACGGCTGCCCGTTAACGAATACAAACACAGGTACAGGTACGGTAACAGAAGCAGAAACAAAATTAGACGGTATTGAATTTGATTTAAATTCTGACAGAATTTTACCTTCAAACACACCTATTCTTAATAATGCTGTAAATTACATTAATTCATCAAACGGTGCTTACACTGTGATCGGAACTACAGATACAAGAGGTTCTGAAAACTACAATCAGAATTTATCTGAAAAAAGAGCAAACAGTGTAAAAGATTATTTGATCAAAAACGGAGTAGAATCTACAAAATTAAATGCCTTAGGAAGAGGTAAAAAAGATTTGAAGTATCCTGAATGTGATCCTGCAACAAAATGCCCTGAATGGAAAAACAGAGCAAACAGAAGAGTTTATTTTGAAGCAAAATAATTTTTTTTCAACATAAATAATACAAAAAGTCGTGCGTAAGCATGACTTTTTTGTTGTTAATACGTATTACGAATGAATTGATTATTTTTATTGGATTTTTTTAAGTATTCATCAAAAATTTCAAAGTCGATTTAATCGTGTTACATTTTTTATCTTATTAATTTTATTATGAGAAATATTGGTATAATTGGCTGCGGCTGGCTCGGAAAAAGACTTGCAGACATATTTTCAGATCGGTATAATATTTACTTAACGGTCAGAAATCCTGAAAAGATTAATCATTTAGAAGCGCTAAACTACAAGTCTACGCTCATCAACTTTGGGGATGAAATTAACTCCGGTAAAGTTTTGCCGTGGGAAATACTTAGCAATTTGGATATTATCATTATTACCGTTCCGTTTTCTCAGAAAACAGAAAGTGCAGATCTATTAAATAAAAAAGCTGAGCAATTATCTTCATTTCTCAAAGGCTTCACGGGTCAAATGTTTTTCATGAGCTCAACCGGTTTTTATCCTATTGTAGATAAACAGTTTTTTGAAGACGATCTATCATCAGATGATATTGAAGGCGAACGGTTGATACTAAGCAGATTTCCACAGACAAATATTCTCAGATTAGCGGGATTAATGGGTGATGACAGACTGCTGATAAAATATAATGTTAAACAGCTTGATGCTCCGGTAAATCATATTCACTATGTTGATATTGCTCTTGCCATTGAAAAGATGATTCAATGCGATGTAAGTGCACAACTTTATAACATTGTAGCTCCAGAACACCCTTCTAAAGCTGCGGTCATTAACTGCCAAAAAAATCTGGTTCATTCAGAAGTTCAGGATCCTCAGGGAAGAATTATTTCTTCAGAAAAATTAATAAAAACATTAGATTTTGACTTCAAATATCCAAACCCAAAATATTTTCATCTCAATACATTTTAAATAATATTTTCGTTTATGTCATATTAGAATACTACTTAATTTTTAGTACAAAAAAAGGTAAAACATTTTATTGTTTTACCTCTTGTTAATATGAATGTGATTTGGTGTATATGGAGTCAATTATTTGCTTTGGATATTTAATCTATGAATCGTAAAGATCTTGCTCTTAATTTCTATGTCAAAGATAGATCTGTTTTGAAAATGATGCAAACTTATGTGGTCGTGATTTATAAATTCGTACACAAAAGTCTTTATTAATCGTATCTCTAGCGTTTTTTTATTTTAAATTTTTTGCTTTTTGGTTTTTATTTATGTTAATCCAGATCAGAGTGATGATTGTATCATCTTTTTTTCTGCGCAGGGCTAAATTCATAAGGTGCAGATTTTAGTCAAAAAGAAATAATAACTACCAATAGTAATAAGCTCAATCTCTGTAGTGTTTTCTCATATAAAGCGAACAAATAATAATATCGCAATAGCTGTGAAGGCAGAAAATAAGCAGTTTTTTAGCAATAGTATAATTTGAAACTTCTATATGATGTTTAATATCAAAAGATAGATTATCGAAATAAATTCACTTTAGTAAATGCAAATAAATTACAATTCATATGTAATAATTTATAAATTTTGCTTTATTTTTAATTATAACTGTTTATTATTTAATTGTTTAACTATTTCACGTTTTTTTAAAATAAAAGTATTTTTCAAGAATAATTCTACTTTTTATCTGTTTTTCTTACTATTTTCTCAAGTGTCCAGCTTAATTTCAGTATGCATTATTGTTAGGTGTAATTCAAATCGATTATAAATTATTGATTCAAATTATTTTTTAAAAGTCTTTAGGTGTGATATTTGCTTAATAGAAATCAAAATCAATGACCATTTTATATTTATGAAAAATTTTTTTTTAAAAAAATCATTCTTTTACTTTTTTTTATTGGCAATATCATTCACTTCTTGTAAAAAAGACAATGAAAAAATAGGCGATCAGCAGCAAAATTCAAATTCAGGAAATTCTTCAGATGGCAAAAATTCAGATTCAGCAGCTACACAAGCAGAAGTCAAAGAATCTGTACCTCCTGCAATTCAGGAAAATGGTTTTTATAATGCATTTGCTATTCCCAAAGACAAAAAACTAAGAGATTCTTTATATTCAGTTTTCAGTAAAAAATATACTGAGAGAGAGCGTTATGCTATTTTAGCACTTAATAGGTTAGATTCTAAAAGCAAATGGAATTCTGATACTCTGGTCGTTCCTGCAAAGATCGATACTACTTTGATGGCCTATTCACCATTTCCAATGCAGCTTGACATCTTAAGTGAAGTGAAAAAATTTGTGGTATTTTCATATCCGATTCAGGCATATGCAGTTTATTCCAACGGAACCTTAGTAAAATGGGGACCTACAAGTATGGGTAAAAAAACGGCGCAGACAACAAGAGGATTAATGTTTGCCAACTGGAAAAAGAAGCTGGCAATATCCACAGTTAAAAGCGAGTGGAAATTACCTTATAACTTCAATATTCATAATACTCATGGGATCGGATGGCATCAATATGATTTGCCCGGTTATCCTGCATCACATTCATGTTTAAGATTACTCATGAAAGATGCAGTATGGCTGTATAGCTATGCCGACACCTGGATACTGAATCCTGGTGGTGCAACTACTAAAGCAAAGGGTACACCTGTTATTGTTTTCGGAGATTATCCGTGGGGAAAAAGAAAACCATGGAGAAATTTGTTAAATGATCCAAATGCTAATAATATTTCTGTTGAAGAAATGACTAATTTAATTAAACCTCACGTAGAAAAAATGGTTAGCGAACAATCCAACAGAGAAAAAGTAGCTGATTCTATAAAAGCTGCGAAGGCTATTGAGGTTGTTGCTCCTGCAGAAGAACAGGAAGTTTCCAATTAAATTTTCTTTTCAAACTGCAGAGTTGATTCTTCCGCAAATTTTCTGAGTTTTTTCATCTCATCTTTTGCTTTGATCTTTCCGATTCTTGCGGCTGTATAAGTAATTGCAATGAAGAATAACATGACAAAAGATGCGTTTAATGCCCAAGGATATTCAAAGCTTTTGATTTGTTTTTCTACATAATACATCGTGAAAAAAGTCATCCAGAGAATAGAAAAAAGAAAGTAAAGAAACATGAAAAAAGTCCAGACTGCAGAGCTAGGCCCAAAAACTCCTCTTATAACGGTTTGGTCATCTTCAATTTCTGTTCGTAATGATAATCTGGGTTGCCAATATTGGTCGTATTCTGTGTCTACACATATTGTCGCCATTTCTTTGTTGATGTTTCCGGTAAATTCACCTTTATGCTCGGCAAGGTATTTCTTCAGATTTTCTGCATATTTTTCTTTACTCAAATGCGTGTACATCTTGAATCTTGGCCGGTTTCTTATTTTATCTAAAGTGGTTTCCTCGGTTTGCATATAATTTATTGGTAAGGTATTGGATCTTCTAACGTAAAACTCAGGCGAAGTTCCTGATTTTTTCTCAGAATAACCATATTTATTATTTTACCTTCATCAGATTTCATCATTTCCATAATTTTCTGCAAAGTCATATCCGCTGTTTTTCTTCCGTTGATGAAAATAAGCTGATCCCCTTTTTTAAATCCCGCTTTATCAGATGGAGAATCTTTTCTCACACCTGCTATAGAAAATGAAGGTTTTAATACAAATTTATATTGCAAGCTACTGTTAATCAATTCCACTCCTCTAGTCGATTTGTCTTTAAATTTACTTTCTAGCGTTACCAGATCTTTTTCCCACTGCATTCCATCCTGCTGAAAATCCAAACCACTCATGTTAAAATGAAAAGAATCATTGTAATATTTGTTTTTCTTTAAATATAATTTCCCGTTTGGATAATCAAAAACGGCAGTAAATCTTCTGAGAATGTCACCTCCCACAGAACCCTTTCTTTCACTCACCAGATTCACGTGCTGTATAGAAAACTCATCGGGCATTGCTGTCAGAGGTTTTACAAATTGAAATTTGCCTAAATAAAAATGATGAATTCTGCTTCTCTTTCCATAAATATCACCGTTAAATCCTCTTCCCAAATAATCATCAATATTCGGGCGATTGTACACAAAGTTTTTTATCAGAGCAGGGAAGAGCCAGATCGCATCACTGTTTCCCAAATCAATCAAAAGCTTCGAACTTTTTCTTTCATTGGTCATTTCTACATCAGCGAAAATGTAAGGCTTGTTTTTTTCAATTGAAATGGGTAATTCATCAAATTTTTTAATTCTTTTTCTGAATAAGTCATCGTTATTGTAAACAGTAATTTTTTTTGAGCTGTAATCTATTAAGACGGGATGATTTTTAAAGAAATGATAACCTATAATGCCATTCACAGGAATTCCTACATGCGATGAGATGTTAAAATCCTGATCCAGGATCATGAAAAGGGTAAAAGAAGTATTGATAAAATGTTCTCCGATTTTACCGATATTGTGATCAGATTTAAACCCTTCAATTGATTTGTTCCCGCCGAGTCCCGAAAAGTTCATCTTTTCTAGAGGAGAAAGTCTCATTTCTTTATTTTCCAGACTGAAAATAGTAGTTTCTGCAACGCCCGTGTCTAATAAAAAGGTAAGTTCTGCACCGTTTACGTTGATCGGAATAAAAATCAAATTATTAATGAATTTAAACGGAATCACTACTTTTTTAGCATCTTTTATCTCAAAACTATTTTGGGCATTCGTAAAAATGCTTATAAAAAGTATGAATATAATTACCATCAGTTTCATTTAATGAAAGTAGTAAAATAATTCTTACGTAAACAAAAAACATTCTCAAATGTTTGAGAATGTCTTACAATTGATTAATGAAAATACTTTTATTTTGAAAAAAAATCCATTAGATCGATATAGTTTTTTTGGTTGACTCCGTGACCGCTCATGTATTCTCTGAATGTAAAATAACAGCTCAAATCATACAGAAGATCCGCGGCTTTTCTTCCCCATTCCATTGGGATAATCGCATCATCAGTTCCATGAGATACGAAGAAACGAAGTTTTTCTAATTTCTTTTTATCTTTTACAATATCTGTAAGCAATTTTTCTTCGGGATAACTGCTCAAACAGGCAACATAAGTGAAAAGCTCAGGATATTTTAAAGCCAGACTGTAGCACAAAATTCCACCCTGGCTGAATCCGCAGAGATGTGTCTTGTTATCGGTAAGACCATATTTGTTGGTGATTGCCATAATATTTTGCACAATACTTTCTAAAATTTCTTTTGCCTGATCAATATCTATGAATTGTTCCGGATTGTTAAAATCAATGTCAAACCAGGAATATCCTTCAAACTGAGTTTCTTTTGGAGCTCTGAAGCTCACTAATATCCAGTCTGCAGGAAGGCTTTCTCTGAAGCTGAAGAGATCCTGCTCATTACTTCCATACCCGTGAAGCATGAATAAAACAGGCGTTTGTGGAGTTATATTTTCCGGTTTTCTTACAATGTAATCTAAATTCATATACGTAGAATCTATTTTTTATTAATAAATGGAATTGCGATTATTGATTTTCGTATTTAATGAAAACAATTTTGAACAGCAAAGATAATTAATAATGATTTTATTTAAATTTAAAAAGAGTAGTGTAGAAATGAAAATTAATTAGCCAAATCACTTACAGGTGTTTTGTTGATTTACTATCAATTGCAAATCTTTATTAGAAAATTTTCATGAAAGTTATTTTTATATTGATAAAAATCCTATATTTGAAACATTAAAAATCTATTTGGAGACATGAAGCAAATTTACAAATCAAAAAGTTTACACAGACTTTCGTTCTTAGTAGTCGCATTATTTTCAGTTGTATCTGTTATGAACTCTTGTAAAGACGACGAAGAAGATGAGTTTCAGGAACGTCTTGTGCAGTTTGAAGCAAAATTAGTAAAAGGTACAGGAACAGCATTGCCTGAATTTAAAACTATTGTTACTCAGGTCGGAGTAAGTCAAAATACCTTATTCAATACGCCGGGTGTATCTTGGGCGAGTGATGAGTTTTTTGTAAATACAAGCCAGTCTCAGCTTAATTTGGACGCAAATGCTTTACTTCCAAATCCTGATTCAAAATTGATCGTTACGCTTTACATTGACGGTGAGGTTGCAAAATCTGATACCGCTACAGGAGCAGGAACCCAAGATGCATCTATTGATTACAGCTTCTTAGAGCTTTAATTAATTAAAAAATAATAAAAAAAACCGCTAAAGCAGCGGTTTTTTTGTTTTTTATATAAATATTAAATTGCTTTCACAATAAAATAATTCTTCTTTCCTTTTTGAAGCAGTAAAAATTTCCCGTCAATCAAATCATTTTCGTTGGCAGTATAAATTTCATTTATTTTTTCTTTGTTTACTGAGATTGCATTTCCTTTCAATTCTCTCGTTGCTTCACTTTTAGACTTTAGAAATCCTGATTTTTCAGAAAGCAAATCAATGATATTGACTCCTAAGACATCGCTTTTTGCAATTTCTTTTTGTGGAACACCTTCGAAAATTTCTAAAAATATTTCCTCATCAAGACTTACCAAATCTTCTGCTGTAGATTTCCCGAAAAGAATTTCAGATGCCTTTACGGCTCTTTCATATTCTTCGCTTCCATGCACCCAAACGGTAACTTCTTCAGCCAGTTTCTTTTGAAGTTTTCTTTCATGTGGAGCGGTTTGATGCTCTTCAATCAACGAATCAATTTCTTCTTTTTCTAAGAATGTATAGAATTTGATAAATCTTTCGGCATCAGAATCTGTAGCATTCAGCCAAAATTGATAGAATTTATAAGGTGAAGTTTTCTTTTTATCAAGCCAATAATTTTCTCCGCTTTCAGATTTTCCAAACTTGGATCCGTCAGCTTTTGTAATCAAAGGGACCGTCAGTGCAAATGCTTCTCCCTGTGCTTTTCTACGGATCAATTCTGTTCCTGTAGTGATATTTCCCCACTGGTCAGAACCTCCCATCTGAAGTTTTACGCCATTATTTTGGTACAAATGTAGAAAATCATATCCCTGAATTAATTGGTAAGTAAACTCTGTAAAGCTCATTCCGTCAACACCTGCTTCTCCGGAAAGTCTTTTCTTTACAGAATCTTTCGCCATCATGTAATTGACTGTGATATTTTTTCCAACATTTTTAGCAAAATCAAGGAACGAAATTTTCTTCATCCAATCATAATTGTTCACCAATTCTGCTTTATTGGTTTCCTGTCCTTCAAAATTTAAAAATCTTGAAAGCTGGTTTTTCAGGCAATCTACATAATGTAAAAGTGTTTCTTCATCAAGAAGATTTCTCTCGGCAGACTTTCCCGAAGGATCACCAATCATTCCCGTTGCACCTCCCACCAAAGCAATGGGCTTATGACCATGTTGCTGAAAGTGAGCCAAAATTTTTATCTGAATAAGACTTCCGATATGCAAAGAATCTGCAGTAGGATCGAACCCGATATAGGCAGTTGTCATCTCCTTATTCAGTTGTTCGTCGGTTCCGGGCATCATGTCAGAAAAAAGACCTCGCCATTTCAGTTCTTCAATAAAAGAATTCATTATTTTTTGTTTAAAATTTAATGTACAAAGATAAGTAAAACGTGAAATAAACAGACTGTTCTGCAACTAAGTTTAAATCTCTAAAATTCAATTTCTTTTAATTTTTTAATTCTTTAATCTTTAATTTTAATAAATTTGTTAGTAATGAAAGACGAACAATTATTTTCACTGATTCAAAAAGCAAAAGAGAAAGATCAAAAAGCACAGACCAAACTCATCAATGTTTTTTGGGTGGATGTTTTTTCTTTTGTGATGAAAAAAGTTCGGGATGAAAATGATGCGGATGAAATCACGGTCAATGTTTTTTCAAAAGTTTTGTCGAAATTGGATATGTATGATCCCCATTTTCAGTTTAAAACCTGGGTCCTGACGATTGCACAAAATACAATGATTGATTTCTGGAGAAGAAAGTCCAGAGAAACGCAAGATCCAACCGAAAATCTGGATGAAGTAAAAAACCATTATGCAAAATCTCCTGAAGAACTGATGATCTCTGATGAAGAACAAAAGAAAATCATCAAAACTATCGAGTCCTTAGATGTTAATTATCAGGATATTATTAAGCTAAGATTTTTCGAGGAAAAAAGTATTAAAGAAATTGCGGAAGAGCTTGGAATCTCTGTCGCAAATACAAAAGTTCGTGTAATGCGTGCTAAAAAAGTCTTGGCAGAATTGCTGAAAAATAATGAGTTTGAAGATAATTAAGCTTCACTCACTGAAAAGTAAAGCTCAATTAATTCTTAAAATTTAATAAGCAATCTCCATTTTTACTTTCTTCCCTTTTAATTTTTCAGTGCTTAGTTTTTTAAGCAGATCTTTTACTTTACTTCTTGAAACTGCAACGTAAGAAGTGGTATCTTTAACTTCAATCAGACCTAAATCTTCTTTTTGTAATTCACCTTTTTTGATTAAATATCCTACGATATCCACTTTATTTACTTTATCTTTTTTTCCGGCACTAATGTAAACGGTCTGAAATGGTGAATTGGCAGGAACTTTAGAGAATTCTTTTACAGATTCTTCAGGAGTATCTTTTTTGATGAACGGAAACTTTTCATCAGCGGTCATCACCAAATACGCAAAGCCTTTGGCATTCATTCTTGCTGTACGACCATTTCTGTGAATAAAAGCGTCTTCAGTGCTTGGCAGTTGATAATGAACAATAGATTCCACTTCTGGGATGTCTAAACCACGCGCAGCCAAATCAGTCGTAATTAATACTCTCGCCGTATCATTTCTGAATTTCAGAAGAGCGCGTTCTCTTTCGTCCTGCTCCATACCACCGTGGAATGTTTCTCTGGCAATTCCTTTATCCAGAAGCAAATCTGCAATACGGTCAACGGTTTCTCTGTGATTACAGAAAATCAACGTTCTTTTATCTCCGATTTTACAAATTAAGTGAAATAATGTGTCGAGTTTTTCTTCCGAAATCGTCATTACTTTTCTTAGCTGAATATCAGGCTTATTTTCTCCCAGTTTTAAGAAATCGACTGTTTTTTCATCTTTCAGACCAGTAAATTTCGGAATTTCATCCATAGAAGTTGCTGAAGTCAGGATTCTCTGAAAAAGATTGTACATATTTTCGATAATATATTCCATATCATCATGAAAACCTAATTCTAAAGCCTTATCAAATTCATCCAGCACCAGATTTTTAATCGTTTTCACATCGAGATTTTTATTTCTCATGTGATAGGCAATTCTTCCCGGAGTTCCAATTAAGACAGCAGGAGCTTCCTTGAGATTGTTCAATTCAATCTTTTTATCGTGACCGCCGTAGCAAACCGTTACCTTAAAATCTGTTCCCATCGATTTGAAAACCTGCTCAATCTGCAATGCCAATTCTCTCGCCGGAACCAATATCAAAGCCTGAATTCCCGTAGATTCTTTTTTAAGATTTCTTAGAACAGGAAACAAAAAAGCCAATGTTTTTCCTGATCCTGTAGGCGAAAGCAAAACAACATCTGTATTGTTTTCCGTAGTTTTGTATGTAGATTTCTGCATCTGATTCATATCCTGAATCTGCAGTTTTTTATAAATAGATTCTAATTCCATTTTGCAAAGGTAGGGGATTTAGATGTAAAACTAAACCTCTTTTATATCGTTTTGCGCTTGGCAAAGAAGCAGATTTCGAAGTACTAAACTGTCTTCTAGCACTGAACTTGATAAGTAGCAAAAAGCTTCATCTAAACACTGAAACCGCTTTTTTGCCAAACGCCTGTTATGTGTAGTTTTTATTTCTATTTAGTTGTCTGTCGGCTGTCCAATATTCATTACTTCTTCAACATATTTCACTGCGTCACTTACTACAATTGAAAAAACTCCTCCCTTATTGCTGTCAAATGCTTCTTTCCAATTGTTGTATCCTTCTCTGTAGTCAGGCAACATATTGTCTGAGGAAACTAGTGTTGTCACACTCTTAAGAACTGCGTCTTTAGATAAAGGTAGGTGTCCAATGTCATCAGAGAAGCCACTTGGTTGTTGCGGATTTTTTAATTTTAGTCCATTTACATAAATATGAATAACAACACCGGCACTGTCATACTTCTCAACTTTCAAAATTGTCAGGGTCGAATTGTCTTCACCTGTTCTTGTGTTATATCTCCAAATTTGTCCTACTTTAAACTTGTCATCTTGAAAGTCTCTTTTGTCTTTTGACTCATTCCAGCCAGTTAACCAATTTAAAAGTCCAGCCATTAGAATTAAAATTTTTATTATTTTCGTTTGTCGTTTTGGTGCCTACTAAAATTACACATAACGTTCCGGCACTTGGCGAGTTTGCGAACTTCGGAACCGATTATTTTCTGTTAAAGATAAAATTTCGTGCGAAATGTAAACGTGTGTTTACTACAAAATTCGCAATCTTGCCAAACGCTTGTTGTGTGTAGTTATTTTTATGTTCTAATCATTATTTCTCCGTCTTTTCGTTGAAGGAAATTATTTCCGCCGTTTCGTTTTTTTTCTTTTCGATATTTGAGTCCGCCAACAGTGTAGTCCAGCTTGACTTTCGGTTTCAAGGTTATCAAAATCCAGCCATCTTTAGCCATAAATCCGCCCAAAATTGGTGCGTTTTCTTTTTTAATATAACGTATAGATTCAATATTTTCACTATTTAGAATTTCGTTTACAAATTCATTTACCAAAGTTCCATTCACAATATCAAGTCGGTAACTGTATTTCATATTCACGGTTATCAGTTTTGAATAATAATTTTGGTTTTCAGTTCGTCCATTCACGTGTCTTAAATCTTTTCTGTCAAACTTAATTGTGTCGGCAAGAATTTTCTGTTTTAAACTATCAATAAATGGTTTAATATTTTCTCCGCTTATCAATTCAGATGGGATTTCACGAGATTTTGTTTGTGCAGTTAATTGAAAACTGCAACATAAAATCCAAATCAAAAGAATGGTTTTATATTTCAACTGTTTGTTTTTCATAATTACACACAACGTCTGTATTTATGCAATGTGTCAATCCAAACTATAAATTGCATATTAACTTCCAAATATAAAAAAAACCATATCACAATGATATAAATATTAGATAAAAATCTCTTTAGATAAAATCATTAATTATGGAAGAAGCAATAATATTGCTTTTGAATTTACAAAATTTTGCAACCGTAGCATTGCTTTAGGATTTTGATTAAATTCGCCAACAGAAAGATGATCTCAAATTTTCAAATCAAAACCATGACTCCAGAAAAAAAACAACTCATGACCGACAGTTTCAACCGTTCAGAAACTTTAAAATTCTACAACGCCGAACTTTTGGAAGTTGAAACCGATTTTGTATCCATCAAAATTCCAAAAATGGAAATGATGACCCGCAGCGCAGGTATGTTCAACGGAGCGATGATCGCTTCACTTGTCGATGTTTCTTCAGGTTATGCTGCTGTGAGTCATTATGAGGAAGATTGTTATGTTGTAACGGTTGAGCTAAAGGTGAATTACCTTCGTCCGGCAATCGGTGATGCGTTGGTTTCAAAAGCTTATGTTATTAAAGGCGGTAGTAAAATCAGTGTCATCAGAACAGAAATATATACGGTGAAAGAAGATTCTTCTTCAGAAAGTCATGTGGCAACGTCTCTTGTTACGATGATGAAAATTAAATAAATTTTTATTCATTACTATTTCTTTTGCATTGGAATAAGTTTTGCTTCTTTAGCAACATAAAAATCAAATACTATGAACTTAATATTTCGTTTGCTGATCACTGCGATTGTAGCATTTTTACTTACCAAACTTTTACCGGGAGTACATTTTGACGGATTTTCCACAGCGATCATTTTCGCTATCGTTTTAGGACTTTTAAATTTAATCGTTAAACCAGTTTTAAGTCTTTTCGGTCTTCCTTTAACCATAATTACTTTGGGCTTCTTTGCTTTAGTAATTAACGCCCTGATTATTCTCATTGCTGATTATTTTATCGAAAGTATGGTGGTTGACGGTTTTTGGTGGGCATTTTTATTTAGTATTTTGCTCTCAGTAATTACTTCATTGGCTAATTCGATGATGTCAGACGGAGATTAAATATAAAACAAATAATATATTACAATCGCCAGTTTTAAGCTGGCGATTTTTTATTTGTGGTATTTACGAAAAAAATATTGATAGAATTTATAGTTTCAACTCAAAACTAAACTGTTAATTTTTAGTTCAATTTTATTTAAAATATTAACTTTGGCAACCTTGGATTAATAGAAATATATGAAATGAATTTATTCAATTTATATATTTAAAATAAAAAATATATGAAACTAAAATACAGCCTGCTCGCTTTGGCAGCTCCGTTTATAATGAATGCACAACAATTGATGACACCTGAAATCCTTTGGACTTTAAAAAAAGTAGGAGTACAGGCAGTTTCTCCCGACCAGTCTTCGTTAATTTATAAAGTTGGACAAGTTGATTTAAAAACTGAAAAAACAAAAAACGATAATTATTTCCTGAATGTTATCAATAAACAATCTTCAAAAATTGATTTAGGCAAAAAAGCATTGATTCAGTGGGATAAAAACGGATTGTATGCTCAGGAAGGCGATAAAATTTTCCTTTCAAAAGATAATGCTAAAACCTGGACAGATTTTTACACCATTGGCGAAGTTGATAACATTGTGATTTCTCCTGACGGTAAAAAAATCGCTTTCAGCAAGCAGGTGTTGGTAGAAAAACTAATGGGCAAAGATAAATATGCGGATACTCCGAAAACTACAGCTCAGGTTTATACAGATTTGAATCACAGACATTGGGATTATTTCAACGAGGGAAAATACAACCATGTTTTTGTAGTCAATACCTCGGATAATGTAGATTCTGCAAAAGATCTTTTGGAAGGTAAAACTTGGGATTCTCCGCAACGACCTTTCGGTGGAGCAGAAGATTTCATCTGGAGTCCAGATTCTTCTCAGCTTTTATATGTTACAAAACCTAAAAGTGGAAAAGAATATTCTACAAGTACCAACACAGATATTTTTGCCTATGATGTAGCTTCAGGGTCGGTTAAAAATATAACGGAAACCAATAAAGGATACGATGTTAACCCAAAATTCAGTCCGGACGGAAAATCTTTGCTTTGGCAAAGTATGGAGAGAGATGGTTTCGAGGCTGATAAAAACGACATCAAATTGATGGATTGGAAATCCGGGAAAACTTCAAATCTTACAAAAGCTTGGGACGAAAGCGTTTCCGGTGATGTTTTCTGGAGTGGTGATTCGAAAAGTATTTATTTCACAGCGGCTTTCAGAGGAACAAAACAATTGTTTTCTTTAGACGCTAAATCTTCAAAAGTTCAGCAGATCACAAAAGGTGATTTTGATATTAATGAAATTTTTGCAGACCAAAAAAGTTCTCTTTTGGTTTCAAAAACTGATATCAATCACGCATCAGAAATTTTCTCTGTAAATCTTAAAAATGGTGAATTAATGCCGGTTACAGAAGCTAATAAAGACATGTACTCTAAACTAGCTCAGGGAAAATCTGAACTGAAAATGGTAAAAACCACAGACGGAAAAGAAATGGGAGTGTGGTTTCATTATCCACCCAATTTTGATCCGAATAAAAAATATCCAACTCTTGTTTATTGCCAAGGAGGTCCACAATCTGCATTAACTCAATTTTTCAGCACAAGATGGAATTTTGCTTTAATGGCTGCCAACGGATACATCGTAGTGGCACCAAACCGCCGTGGAATGCCTGGTTGGGGAACCAAATGGAACGAGGAAATTTCAAAAGATTGGGGCGGACAACCTATAAGAGATTATTTGGCCGCGACAGATTTTGCCAAAACTTTACCTTATGTTGATGGCGGTAGAGTAGCGGCTGTCGGAGCAAGCTACGGTGGTTACAGCGTTTTCATGTTAGCAGGAATTCACAACAACAGATTTAAAACCTTCATAGCTCATGACGGATTGTTTGATATGAAATCTTGGTATCTGACTACGGAAGAACTTTGGTTTGCCAACTGGGATTTGGGTTCTCCCTGGGAAAAACCTCTACCCAAAGCCTATACAGAATTCAACCCAAGTAATTTTGTTGACAAATGGAATAAACCCATCATGATTTTCCAGGGAGGAATTGATTTTAGAGTAGGTTATGAGCAAGGACAGGAAGCTTTCCAGGCTGCAAAATTGAAAGGTTTAAAATCTAAATTCGTTTATTTCCCGAATGAAAACCACTGGGTTCTTCATCCTCAAAACGGACTGGTTTGGCAAAGAGAATTTTTCGATTGGCTGAAAGAGACTTTGTAATTTAAACCGCGCAAAAATTCCCCTCCTTTGGAGGGGTGGATAAATTTTCAAAGAAAATTTAGACGGGGTGGTTTTAAGATAAATAATTAAACTTTATTTTAATTATTCAAAAAAATATGGTAGGAGCGGGCTTTAGCCCGCTTTTTGTTTTCAAAGAAAAAGGCTTTAGCCAAAATTTATATCTCTGAATCATGCAAAACCGCATCTCTTCTTTTTCAGCAATCATTGATACCCATTCTAAAATATTAATTTTAGGATCAATTCCTGGGGTAAAATCTTTGGAAAAACAACAATATTACGGTCATCCGCAGAATAAGTTTTGGAGAATTATTTTTGAATTATTCCACGAAGAATTTACAGAGGATTATCTTAAACGAATTGAGGTGTTAAAAAAAAATCATATTGCACTTTGGGATGTCATCGATTCCTGCGAAAGAAAAGGAAGTCTAGATTCTGAGATTAAAAACGAAGAAGCCAATCTAATTCCAGAAATTTTGGAAGAATACCCAAATATTCAGGCAATATTCTGCAACGGTGGAAAAGCATTTAAAAATCTGCAGAAAATTTTAGGGAAAAATTTTAGAATTCCAATTTATTTGTTGCCATCAACAAGTCCGCTTCACACAATTTCTTTTGAAAAAAAATTGGATGACTGGAAAAAGATTTTAGAATTTACAGATTAATAAAAACAAAAAAGCAAGAAAAAAATTTCTTGCTTTGATTTTATACTTTATTTCGTAACCACATAAATCTCCTCAAAAGGCTGTATCAACACCCATCCATTCCCGGAAAACTTCATCTGAAATTCTTCTCCGCTTCCTCTTCCTATCAGACTTTTAAAAGAAACATTGGTTTTCAGTTCCGGACTTAGATTTCCAGACCATGCAACCGTTGCGTTCGGATCTGTAAAAACGGGTGCATCAGGAGTAACCATCAACGTTAAAGGCTCACCGTGTGTGGTGATGGCAATGTGACCTGTTCCGGAAAGTTTAACCTGAAATAATCCTCCAGACATCATTCCGGCGATGCTTTTTAGCATAGTGATATCACTTTTTACACTTTGTTCGTGGGCTAAGACATCATTTCCGTTAACGAAAAGAGTTTCGTTGTTTAAATATAGAATTCTCACCTTTTTCCCAGAAGTCGGCAACATATAATTTGCCTGTACCTTCAGCTTTCATAAGCTTTGACCCTTCTCCGCTGAGAGCTTTTTTTAATAAATTTCCGAGTCCGCCGGAAAGCATTCCCTGTCTTTCAAAATTGACATTTCCTATGTAACCCACCATGCTTCCTGTTTTTGTCCAGACTGCCTGATTGTTGAGGTTGATTTCTAAAAGTGCAGGTTTTTCCAGCTCGAAATAATCTCTTTCAAGTGGATTTTCTTTGGTTTCTTTTACGAATTCTTCTAAAGAATATTTGCTCATTGGTTTTAAATTTAATCTTACTAAAATACTGTTTTTTATCCTAATAATTTCATTAAATAAAAAAATGTCATGCTTTAAAATCCCTGTCAGTACCGATTGTGAAATAAAGACTTGACAAAGGGGTGTCGAATGTCGTATATTTGCAGTCCGGAAAATTACTTCAGTAATTTTCGTGTAATTTTTAAACCGTAATTTAAAAAATGAAGACATCCGATTTTAATTTTGATCTCCCTGAAGAATTATTGGCTGAGCACCCGTCTGAACACAGAGACGAGTCTAGGTTGATGGTTCTTGACAGAAAAACTCAAACAATAGAACATAAAACATTTAAAGACGTTGTAGATTATTTTGATGAGAAAGATTTATTCATCTTCAACAATACTAAAGTTTTCCCGGCACGTCTTTACGGAAATAAAGAAAAAACAGGAGCTAAAATTGAAGTTTTCTTGTTGAGAGAGCTTGATAAAGAAACCAGAGTTTGGGATGTGTTGGTAGATCCAGCTAGAAAAATCAGAATTGGTAATAAATTATTCTTCACCGAAGACGAATCTTTGGTTGCTGAAGTCATTGATAATACAACTTCAAGAGGTAGAACTTTAAGATTCTTATTTGACGGTTCTTATGAAGAATTTCGTAAAAAATTGAATGAATTGGGCGAAACTCCTCTTCCAAAGTATATTAAAAGAGAGGTTGAACCGGAAGATGCTGAAAGGTATCAGACGATTTATGCTAAAGTAGAAGGAGCTGTAGCAGCACCAACTGCGGGTCTGCATTTCTCAAGACATTTGATGAAGAGGTTGGAAATCAAAGGAATTGATTTCGCTGAGGTTACGCTTCACGTTGGTTTGGGAACTTTTAACCCGATCGAAGTAGAAGATCTTTCTAAGCACAAAATGGAGTCTGAAGAAATCATCATCGATGAAAAAAATGCCGAAATCATTAACAAAGCTGTTCAGGAAAACAGAAGAGTTTGTGCTGTAGGAACAACTACCATGAGAGCGATTGAAACTTCAGTTTCTTCAAACAGAAAAATTTCAGCGTTTAATGGCTGGACAAATAAATTTATTTATCCACCTCACGATTTCGGGGTTGCCAATACGATGATTACCAATTTCCATACGCCAAAATCTACGCTCATGATGATGATTGCAGCGTTTGCCGGAAAAGATTTTTTAATGCAGGCGTATGAAGAGGCTGTAAGAGAAAAGTATAAATTCTATTCTTACGGTGACGCAATGCTGATCCTTTAATAAGTTTAAAGTTGTTGGTTGTTAGTAGATAGTTTTTGGATTATTTACTGACAACTATCAACAATAAACTATCAACTCACTACATGAAAGACATCCGTACATTATCACTCGATCAGCTTAAAGACTATTTTGGAACTTTAGGAGAGAAACCGTTTCGTGCGAAACAGGTTTACGATTGGCTGTGGAGCAAAAATCTGCATTCGATTGAGGAAATGACGAATCTTTCAAAACAGCTCAGAGACAAAATTTCTGAAGAATATATCATTAATCCTGTTTCTGTAGACCAGCTTCAAAAAAGCACCGACGGAACCATTAAGAATGGTGTGAAACTTCACGATGGTTTAATGGTAGAATCTGTTTTAATTCCGACAGAAACCAGAACAACGGCTTGTGTTTCTTCGCAGGTCGGATGCTCATTAAACTGCGAATTCTGCGCAACTGCAAGGCTGAAAAGAATGAGAAATCTTGAAGTTGCTGAAATTGTAGATCAGGTTGCTTTAATTGACAGTCAAAGCAGAACGTATTTCAACAGACCGCTTACCAATATTGTTTTTATGGGAATGGGTGAGCCGATGATGAATTACAAAAATGTGGTAGAAGCCATCAGAAAAATTACCCAGCCGGAAGGTTTGGGAATGTCTCCAAGAAGAATTACCGTTTCAACATCAGGGATTCCAAAGATGATTAAAATGTTGGCAGATGATGAATTACGTGTGAAACTGGCTTTATCATTACATTCAGCGATCGAGTCTAAGCGTAATGAAATTATGCCGTTTTCAGATAAATTTCCATTAACGGATATTATGGAATCTCTACAATACTGGTATAAAAAAACATGTTCTGTAGTCACTTTTGAATATTGCGTGTGGAAAGGCATCAATGATGGCGATGAAGACATTAAAGCTTTAATTAAATTCTGTAAACAAATCCCTTCTAAAGTTAATTTGATTCAATACAATCCGATTGGTGACGGAAAATATGACCAATGCAATAAAAAAGCGGAAGAAAATTATGTTCGTCAGCTTGAAAACGCAGGAATTACCGTTATGATCAGAAAGAGCCGTGGTGGCGATATTGATGCTGCTTGCGGGCAATTGGCAAATAAAAATGCCGAATAATTTCTTCATTACAATACTTTTAATAAATTTTTCTTAACAATCAATGCATACCAAAATCCGTAATTTTGCTGTATGAAAAAGGCTTTTATATTATTTGTTATTCTTGCATTCCAGGCTGCTTTTTCTCAAAATGCAGAAATTTTCAAGCTTAAAAAGTATACCATTGAAATTCTCAACGATTCCATTCAGGAAAATTCTGGACTGAATTATTTCGACAGAAAACTATATACCTTCAACGACAGCGGTAATCCAGCAGAATTATATGAAATTGATAAAATTTCAGGAAAAATTCTTAAGGTTTTAAAAACAAGTGTTGAAAATAAAGATTGGGAAGCTTTAACCAATGATGGTGAAAATTTCTACATTGGAGATTTTGGTAACAATACAGGAACAAGAAAAGATTTAAAAATCTATAAAATTCCTTTTCAGAATGGTAATTTGAATAATGATTTAATGAAAACTATTTCATTTTATTATCCTGAACAAAATGATTTCACTTCAAAAAATAGTAATAATGATTTCGATTTGGAATCGATGGTTTATTTAAACGGAAAAATCCATATTTTCACCAAAGAATGGGCTTCGAAATCGACCACTCATTATACATTAGATCCCGAAAATTTTGAAAATCAGGCTGCACAAAAAATAGAATCGTATAAAACTGGTTTTATGATCAGTGATGCTTATTACTTCGAAAAAAAGCTGTACGTTGTAGGATATACGAAGAAAACAGAAGTCTTTTTAGATGTATTTAACGAAACTGAATCAGGAATATTTTTCAAAGAAAAATCAAAACATCTTTATTTAGGAAGCGCTTTGTCACTGGGACAAATCGAAGGAGTTGCTGTTGACGAAAAAGGAATTTATATTTCTGGAGAAAAATTTCATTCTCCTATCAAGAAAACAAGCCCATTTTTGTATTTCATTCCTAAAGAAAAACTCAAACTTTAAATTCTGCTTAAACACTTATGATGCAGCTTATATAATGTATTTGGATGCAATTACGCACTGTTTCATCTGACCTCTAAAAAAAATTAGAAATAAACAGATGAAAAAAATTATCTTTGTGAGAATTAATAAATACTCATCCATCATTCTCAGATAGTGACTAATATTGTAGAAGAAATCAAGCAACCGATCAATGAGGAAATGAAACTTTTCGAGCAAAAGTTTTACGAATCTATGCAAAGTAAAGTCGCTTTACTCGATAAAGTTACCCGTTTTATTGTTACCACAAAAGGAAAACAAATGCGTCCGATGTTTGTTTTCCTGTGTGCAAAATTAGTAGGTGAGGTCAATGAAAAAACTTATCGTGGTGCATCAATGATTGAGCTCATTCACACAGCAACACTTGTGCATGATGATGTGGTTGATGAAAGCTTTAAAAGACGTAATTTTTTCTCTATTAATGCTTTATGGAAAAATAAAATCGCTGTTTTAGTTGGAGATTTCCTGTTGTCAAAAGCTGTTTTACTTTCTACAGATCATAAAGACTACGATTTACTTTCCGTGATTTCAAGAACTATCAGAGAAATGTCTGAAGGGGAACTTCTCCAATTGGAAAAAGCCAGAAAACTAGATATTACCGAAGACGTTTATTACGAAATTATCCGTCAGAAAACGGCAACTTTAATTGCTGCCTGTTGTGAAATTGGTGCTTTGTCAAACAATGCCGATGAAGCTTTAGCAAAAAAAATGATGCAGTTTGGGACGTATACAGGAATGGCATTTCAAATTAAAGACGACTTATTTGATTATTTAAGTTCAAACTTTATCGGAAAACCTGTCGGAATCGATATTAAAGAGCAGAAAATGACTTTGCCTTTAATTCATACTTTGAAAATTGCGAACGAAACCAATAGAAAATATTATTTCAACACGATAAAGCGTTATAACAATGACCAAAAGCGTGTAAAAGAATTGATTGCTTTTGTAAAAAGTTCCGGAGGTTTAGATTATGCGATTACAAAAATGAAAGACTTTCAACAAAAAGCAAAAGATATTTTAAACGAATTTCCTGATTCTGAAGTTCGTAGATCTTTACACAGCATGTTGGATTACGTTATCGAAAGAAAATTTTAAAAAAAAGGAGGACATTTATTGCCCTCCTTTTTTAGTTTTTTATATTTTTTGTACCGTCACGTTGGTGACGTTTCCATTTCCTGTTGATCCGGTTTCCGTAGATAAAATAGTACAGGGATCATTGGCTGAGGCTGTAAAACGAATCTGATAACCTGCTGTAGGGATTACCAGTAAGGTTGTATAGTTCATCAGTTCACCAATTCTTGAGGATGCAGTTAATACTGGAGGTGTAGCTCCTGTGTAATGGCTGCCACGTCCTAAATAGTTAGCGTCCGGAAAAGGTCTTATTCCAAGAACTAACTGAGATCCGGAGGAAATATTACCAAAACTCGATTGCAGGGTAATCAGATAGTTTCCAGAACTGATTGAATGTTAAGACACCTGAAGAAGTGTCATAGGAATAAAATGGTGAGGTGGCTAATGGTGAAGCAAACAGAAGGGTGACAATTGAACCTGCAGTTGAAATACTTTGTTCAGCAGCTAAACGGGCATGGAATAATGAATAAGCCGTAAAGTCAATGGTTTTTAATACTCCGGTTGCATCTGCAACAACCACCTTGTCTGTTCCTCCAATTCCAACATTTGAATTGATGTCTCGGAGACGTACGTTTCCTGAACTGATATCTACTTTTTCTGTCGGAGTTATTGTTCCAATACCAAGATTTCCGGCTGAAGTTACGACTGCATCATTGAGCTGTTGAGCAGCAGTTGGCACCCCTGTTTCTGCATTGTCTTTAGCTCCGTCTACATGTAAGATTGTCCGTGGATTGCTTGTATTAATACCAACTTGTGCTGAATGGGTGCTTCCAATTAATAGGAATACGATTAAAATAATTTGCTTTTTCATTTGTGTGTGTAAAATTTTTCACAAAAATAGCTATTTTTTCGAAAAAAAATATTATTAATAATGTTTTTTTATATTACTGCTGGCTATTTAAATAATATCATTTAAAATTGATATACTATATAGAATAGTAGTAAAATAAATTGTGGAATTAATGAAATTCACACTAAAAAACTACTGTTGGAACCGTATTGATAGATTTGGGAAAGCCTTTATTTAATTTATTGAAATTTCAAATTAAGTAATTCTTACAGTTACAATTATAACAGCTAGAACAATACAAAATAAAGCGGTTAAAAATAAATAATCCGCAATAACCTCATACTTGTTTCCTAAACTTTCTTTCTTAGATCTTATTGACATAAAAGAAAATAAACTGCTGCACGCAAAAAATACGCATGCAATCCCTGCAAACTCGTCTAAAAATGTATGATGACTCATTTTAGTGATTTTTAATGAGGTGATTATAATCATAGAAAATCCCAAAAGATTAGATGCTGCATTAAGGATATGAGTTGATTTTTTTTCCATTTACAGAGTTTTGTTCAAAGTAAATACATTTTTTTTCATTATCAAATTTTTAAAAAACATTCTTGAAAATTAAAATTAATATAAAAATTGTATATTAGCAAAATACTCATTAATAATAAATATTTAATATTTGGCTATGCAGACAACCTATATTGAAACTCAACAAATTTCCTTTCAAGACTTTAAAAACCAGATACTTGAAGATTATAAATTAGGAAGAATCTCCCGTGAAATGTCATATTTAGGCAGAAGAGAAGTACTTACCGGAAAGGCTAAATTTGGAATTTTTGGGGACGGAAAAGAGCTGCCGCAATTGGCAATGGCAAAAGTTTTCAAAAATGGAGATTTCCGTTCGGGATATTACAGAGATCAGACGTTTGCCTTGGCTGCAGACGCATTGACCATTGAGAGTTTCTTTGCTCAATTGTATGCAGATACGAGTGTTGAAAGAGAGCCTGCATCAGCGGGAAGACAGATGAACGGTCACTTTGCGACAAGAAGTTTGAATGAGGACGGAAGCTGGAAAGATTTAACTTCTCAAAAGAATATTTCTTCCGATATTTCTCCTACTGCAGGACAAATGCCAAGATTGTTGGGATTAGCGCAAGCATCAAAAATATATAAATCAGTACAATTTGAAGGTTCTGAAAAATTCTCAAAAGAGGGTAACGAAATCGCTTTCGGAACAATCGGAGACGCTTCTACAGCAGAAGGTCATTTTTGGGAAACTTTGAATGCAGCTTGTGCTCTTCAGGTTCCTATGATTGTATCAATTTGGGATGACGGTTATGGAATTTCTGTTCCTACGATGAAACAGAGAGCAAAAGCCGATATTGCTGAAATGTTAAGTGGTTTCCAAAGAAAAGAAGGCGAAAACCAAGGTTGCGAGATTATTCAGGTGAAAGCTTGGGATTATCCGGCTTTGTTGGATGCTTATGCTAAAGCAGAGCATTTTGCAAGAACGGAATCTGTTCCTGTTGTGGTTCACGTCATTGAAGTGACTCAGCCTCAAGGTCACTCAACTTCGGGATCTCACGAAAGATACAAAAACGAAGACCGTCTGTCTTGGGAAGCAGATTTTGACGGATTGGTAAAATTCAGAGAATGGATTTTAAATTATTCAATCGAAATTGAAGGAATTGAAGAAATCATTGCAACCGTTGAAGAACTAGAGGCCATCGATGAAGAAGCAAAGAAAAATGTAAAAAACGGACAGAAAGCTGCCTGGGAAAATTACCAAAAAACAATTACCGAATTAGCATTCTCAGTTTTACCTTTGGTAGAAAACCTGAAAGAAAAACATTCCGAAATTGAAGTGTATGTTAATCAATACAATAAATTGGTTTCGAAAGCAAAGAAAGATGTCTTTCATTTGATCAGAAAATCCTTGTTGGCAACAAGAGGTACAACTTCAACGGAAAGAAATCAGTTGATGGATAAGTACAACGAAGTTTTTGAAGTTGAAAAAGACAATTATTCTTCTCATTTGTATTCTCAGTCTCAGTGGAAAGCTGAAAACGTAAAAGAAATCAAGCCAGTCTATACTGAAAGTTCTGAAGATGTGGACGGAAGAGTAGTGGTAAGGAATAATTTTGATAAAATATTTGAAAAATATCCTCAGACTTTAGTCTTTGGTGAAGATGCCGGAAATATCGGTGATGTAAACCAAGGTCTTGAAGGAATGCAGGAAAAATACGGTGAACTTCGTGTTGCCGACACAGGAATTCGTGAAGCTACTATTTTAGGTCAGGGAATTGGTATGGCAATGAGAGGTTTGAGACCGATTGCTGAAATTCAGTATTTAGATTATATCTTGTATTGTTTACAGGGAATGAGCGATGATTTGGCAACAGTTCAGTATAGAACAAAAGGCGGTCAGAAAGCTCCTGTAATCATCAGAACGAGAGGTCACAGACTGGAAGGAGTTTGGCATTCTGGATCGCCAATGGCGGGAATTCTGAATCTTTCTAAAGGAATTATGGTTTTAGTTCCGAGAAACTTAACAAAAGCTGCCGGATTCTACAATACCATGCTTCAAAGTGATGATCCTTCAATCATTGTTGAATGTTTGAACGGATACAGATTAAAAGAAAAACAACCGGATAATTTGGGCGAATTCACTGTTCCTGTAGGGAAAATTGAAGTCACAAAAGAAGGTAAGGATGTTACTTTGGTCACCTACGGATCGACTTGGAGAATTGTGATGGAAGCAGCGGATGAACTAGAAAAATTAGGAATTTCTGCAGAGGTTATTGATGTTCAGTCATTAATTCCTTTTGATTTAACGCATGAAATTGCTGAATCTGTGAAAAGAACCAACAGATTGGTTGTAATCGATGAAGATGTAGAAGGCGGAACGTCAGCATTTATTCTTCAGCAGATTTTAGAAAAGCAAAAAGCTTTCAGATTCTTAGACTCTGATCCTTTAACGATTGCTGCAAATGATCACCGACCTGCGTATGCAAGTGATGGAGATTATTTCAGTAAGCCATCTTCAGATGATATGGTGGAAAGAATTTATGCCTTATTTAATGAAGCAAATCCTCAGAAATATCCTGCGATATTTTAATTGGGAATTGAGATAAATTTTATAACCGCTTTCTTTTTGGAAGCGGTTTTTTTTTGACTAATATTTACATCTAACAAGAATAATAAATTCCTCTCATTTCATTTTTTTAACTAAATTCAAATAAAGTTTACAATGTTTACAACCTTTCTCAAGTTTCCTGCATCTATAAGAGTATAAAGCCTGACTATGGAAAAAGAATTACTGTTAGAATGCCAACGGAACGACCGCAACGCCCAGCGGAAGGTTTACGAAAAAATGGCGGGCAAGCTGTACACAGTCTGCAAACGCTATCGAAAAATGATGAAGATATTGAAGAAGTATTGGCCGATACGTTCTACAAAATTTTCACAAAGCTGAACCAACTGCAAAATCACGATATTTTCGAAGCCTGGGCAAGAAAAATTGCAGTCAATGAGTGTTTGCAGAAACTGAGAAGTATGAAAGCGCTCGATGTGTCTTTAGATGAAGAGTTTGTAGAATCTACAGGCTCTCCAACGGATAGTATTTCTTTTGAGAAAGATATTCTAAAGCTGCTCAATTTTCTTCCGGAAGGCTGCAGAGCAATCTTCAATCTGTTTGCTATTGAAGGTTATCCGCACAAAGAGATTGCGACAATGCTTTCGATCAGCGAAGGCACTTCAAAATCACAGCTCAATTTCGCTCGGAAAAAACTTCAGGAACTCTTGGTCAATCACAACATTTAAACTTTTACAAAATGGAAAATAATCACGATATAGATAAAAAATTCAATGAAGCTTCTCAATCTTTGGAAGAACCTGCGACTTTTCCTGGTTTCGACAAAGTTTGGACAAAAGTGGAGGAAAAATTAGATAAAAAAGAAGAGAAGAAAAGAGTTATTCCTGTTTGGTTTCCGTATGGAATTGCTGCCAGTTTGATTATTGGTTTGGGTGCGTTTTACTTTATTAACAAAAAAGAAGTTGCAGATATTTCAAAACCTCAGATTGTTCAAAATACGGTATCGCCAAAAGTGAATAATATTCAGAAGATTGACAGTACCGTGAAATCGAATATTGAGAAAGAAATTGATGAGATAAAAGAGTATCAAAACCAAAAAAAGTTAGCTTACGAACATGCTGAAGTTTTCAACAATATTGGCATCAAAACAAATTTTTTTCTAAAAGAAAAATCAATACTCAGCAGAAATGAAAATAATACTGTAAGTCCGATTGGTATAAGTAAAACATTTCCACAAGTACATATAGATAGTAGTTTTAAAGAAAAAAATATTGAGGAAGTAGTTGTCTTAGGATATAGTAAAACTCAATTAAGACATAAGGGAAGTTCAACAATAGTGAATGCTCAACAATTAGAAAATCGTCCGAGTCAAGGTTTTTTAAATTCATTACAAGGCGAGGTTGCTGGTTTAGCAGTAAATACTATTTCTGGAACTCCAAGATCAGCGAAGATTGATTATAATAATATTAGAAATGAGCATAAAAAAAATAACAATATATCAAGGACTTTAATTGGTACAACTTTAGGTTTCAATATGGAGACTGGCGAAGGAGCTCCCGGTTCCTCAAAGCCCATTATTATAAGAGGAAATAGTAGTTTAAATGGAAGTGGTCAGCCATTATATATTGTAAATGGTATGATTCAAAGTGTAGATGTGATCCAGAAAATAGATCCTAATTCTATTGAGAGTGTTAATGTTTTAAAAGAATCATCATTAACTGCCATATACGGAAACCGTGCTTTAAATGGAGTTATTGTTATTAAAACCAAAAAACTTTCACGTAAAGAAAGAAAAGCTCTTGAGAAAATTCAAAAAGTTCAGGACAGCATTAATAACTCCAAGCAAATTCAGCAAAATAACACAGAAGAATATGATGCTTTCGTAGAAAATCCTTTTGAACTGACTAAAAATCAGTCGGTTTCTACCTTTTCAATTGATGTAGATAAAGCGGCTTATTCCAACATCCGGAGAATGATTAGTAACGGAGAAAGAGTGAATAAAAACGCAGTAAGAATTGAAGAAATGATTAATTATTTCAAATATAATTACCCACAACCTACAAACGGACAACCATTCTCTATTAATACAGAATACAACGACGCACCATGGAATCCGAAACATAAATTATTAAAAATAGGTTTGCAGGGAAAAAATATTCCGATGGATAAATTACCGAGTTCAAACTTTGTTTTTTTGATTGATGTGTCCGGTTCTATGAATGAACCGAATAAATTACCATTATTAAAATCTTCTTTTAAAGTTCTTTTAGATCAGCTAAGACCGCAAGATAAAGTTGGTATTGTAGTTTACGCAGGAAGTGCAGGAATGATTTTGCCACCCACATCAGCGAGAGAAAAAGATAAAATTCTGAATGCTTTGGAAAACCTTCAGGCAGGCGGAAGCACAGCGGGCGGAGCAGGAATTGAGCTGGCTTACAAATTGGCTCAGGAAAACTTCATCAAAGGAGGAAACAATCGTGTGATTATCGCAACAGACGGAGATTTTAATGTAGGAACATCTTCTACAGGAGATTTGGGAACTCTAATTGAAGAGAAAAGAAAATCTGGGGTTTTTCTTACCTGTTTAGGATTCGGAATGGGAAATTTTAAAGATAATCGAATGGAAACTTTGGCAGATAAAGGCAACGGAAATTACGCTTACATAGACAATATGCAGGAAGCTAATAAATTTCTCGGAAAAGAGTTTGCAGGAAGTATGTATGCGATTGCGAAGGATGTGAAAATTCAGATTGAGTTTAACCCGGAATTTGTAAAATCATACAGATTAATAGGCTATGAAAACAGAAAACTAAAAAATGAAGATTTTACCAACGATAAAATAGATGCCGGCGAATTGGGAAGTGGTCATACAGTTACCGCTCTGTACGAAGTCATTCCGAATGATGTGAAGTCTGAGTTTTTACCAAAAGAAAATAATTTGAAATATACTAAAAACACAAGTGATGAAAATTTTAATGATGAACTGGCAACCGTGAAATTCAGATATAAAAAACCGGACGGTGATACGAGTTCGGAGATTATTGAGATTGTTAAAAATTTTCATGAAAGCATCTCTTCAGCGAGTGAAGATTTTAATTTTGCCTCTTCTGTTGCATGGTTTGGTTTGGTTTTAAGAAATTCAGGTTTAATTAAAAATAAAAATCTTACTGAGATTGAAAAACTTTCTAAAAAAGGAAAAGGAAATGATAATGAAGGTTACAGGTCTGAATTTGTAAGACTTGTTGAAAGCTACAAAGCAATTCAGAAATAGAGTTCAAACAGACATTCAAAAGTGTCTGTTTTTATTTAAAAATAAACTTTCAAATATTATTGAAAATTCAAAAACTATTATTATATTTGTAATAGAAATTTAAATCAAATATAATGAAACTCTCAGAAGCTAAAGAAAAATACATTCAGACCTGGGGAACATTTGCGACGAGTTGGGGAATCAATCGTACCATGGCGCAAGTTCATGCTTTGCTTCTGGCAAACGGAAAACCACTCTCCACAGATGAGGTTATGGAACTGCTTGAGATCTCAAGAGGGAATGCCAATATGAACCTTCGAGCATTGATGGACTGGGGAATTGTAAAAAAAGAGTTTATCAAAGGTGACCGAAAAGAATATTTCACTGCAGAAAAAGATGTCTGGTTTTTGTTTAAACAAATTACAAAAGAGCGAAGAAAAAGAGAAATCGAACCTGTTGTTTCTTTTCTGGAAGAATTAAAAAACATAGAAGACAATGATTCTGCTGAAGCAAAAGAATTTATAAAATTGATGGATGATTTTAGCAACGTCACGAGCAAAATTAATAATATTATGGATCTCGCCATAAAAAGTGACGATCATTGGCTGGTTGGAAAAATAACCAACTTATTAAAGTAGAAAGGTGTAAAAACCTTTTTTATTTCGAATTAACTTTCAATAATTACTGAAAATATTATAATTATGAAAAACTTAATAATTCATTTAATCCTCATTTTTTATTTCGGAGGAAAAACGAAAAGAGTAAACTTTTAAAATTAATTGCCATGAAAAAAAATATCGTTATAGACTTCAATATCCAAACTGTAATTGTAGCCTTATTCTTTATTGCTCTTCTACTTGATTTATTGTTTCAAAAAGGAATTTGCCTCATATTCTACTTTCTATTGGCTTTAAATCATGTAATAAGTTCAAACATAAGATTTTTTTCGAAAAGCTATTCAAAACGGTTGTTGTTTAAAATTTACTATATAATTAGTATGATTTATCTGTTAAGTTTTGCTTCGCTTTTATTGGCCAGAAATTCTAAATTCTCAAATGAGTTTCTTAGTGAAGTATGGTCAATAATATTATATTTTGGTTTGTTAGGAACACCTTTCCTTGCAATATGCTATTATTTAATTTGTAGCAGTGACTATGAAAAATTTAGAGAATTAGAATCAAAAAATCATGAAAAAGCTTAAAAACCACACCCTCATCTACGACAACCAATGTCCTATGTGCAACATATACTCAAAAGGTTTCATACAATCCGGAATGCTGGATGAAAACGGAAGAGAAGCCTTTACTGATTTGAGCTTTAAAAACAAAAATCTGATTGATTTCAACCGATCCAAAAACGAAATCGCCTTAGTTGATCACAATCAAAACAGAGTTGTTTATGGCATAGACAGTTTGCTTTTAATCATAGGGAATTCATTTCCGATTTTAGAGAAAATTGCCCGGATAAAGCCGCTCTATTGGTTTTTCAAAAAGCTGTATTCCTTCGTATCTTACAACAGAAAACAGATTATTCCGTCAGAAAATGATGATGCAAAACAATCCTGCGTTCCAGATTTTAATCTAAAATACAGATTGGTTTATATGGGTTTCGTAGTGATTTTTTCCGGATATGTTTTAAGTTTATTTTCAACGAAATTAGATTTAGGTCTGAACCAAAATTTTACCAGAGAATTGATGATTTGTTTAGGTCAGATTCTATGGCAGACGATTTTTTTAAGAACATATTTAAAAAATAAAATCTGGGATTATCTTGGCAATATGATGACGGTATCATTGCTCGGAACTTTGCTTTTGATACCTGCCTTATTTTTAAATCTAAATTCAATTTCGTCACTAATGTATTTTGGAATTGTTGTTTTCATCATGTTTTTAGAGCATTTACGAAGATGCAGAATTTTAAAATTAAATCTCCTTCCTACAATTTCCTGGATGATTTTCAGAACAGTGGTACTTATCACATTAATATTTTTATATGTCTAAAATTTATTTGGAAACTTTCATTAAAGCCGATATTGACAACGTTTTCAACTTAGCAAGAGACATTGATCTTCACCAGAAATCAACTTTTAAAACCGGAGAAAAAGCAATTGCAGGAAGAATTTCAGGATTGATTGAAAAGGATGAAACGGTAACATGGCGAGCCAAACATTTGGGATTTTATCAGACACATACTTCAAAAATCATCAGTATGGAAAAACCATATCAATTCACTGATATAATGATAAAAGGTACTTTTAAATCCTTAAAACATCAACATATTTTTAAGCAGGAAGGCGAAAATACAATCATGATTGATGTTTTTGAATTTGAATCACCATTCGGAATGATCGGAAAACTTTTCAATACAATATTTCTTAAAAACTACATGAAAAATTTCTTGTTAGAAAGAAATGCAATTATTAAAAAATTCGCTGAACGAGATGATCTAATTCATTAGAAATAAAAATTAGAAATAACATCTGGATATTTTAAAATATTAAACTTAATTTAACCCAAAAATCATGAAAATAATTATCGCAGCCGGAACAGGTTTTCTTGGTGAAAATCTCAAAAATTACTTTACAGAAAAAGGAAACGAAGTTTATATTCTCACAAGAAATCCGAAACGTAAAAACGAAATTCTTTGGGATGCAAAAACGTTGGGCGACTGGAGAAATCTCCTGGAAAAATCTGATGTTTTAATTAATCTCACAGGAAAATCTGTAGATTGTCGATATACCGAAAAAAACAAACAGGAAATTTATACTTCAAGAATTGAAAGTACAAAAGTTCTTCAGCAAGCCGTTGATCAATGTGCTACTAAACCCAAAATCTGGCTGAATGCAAGTTCTGCAACCATTTATACTCATTCAGAAACCCATTTGAATACAGAAGAAAACGGAATGACAGGCGACGATTTCTCTATGAATATTTGCAAAAGCTGGGAACAGGAATTTTTTAAAACTGATAATGAAAATGTGAGAAAAGTTGCGTTAAGAACATCTATTGTTTTAGGAAATAATGGCGGAGCTTTTACGAAACTAAAAATGATTACCAAATTAGGTTTGGGAGGAAAGCAGGGAAGAGGAGAACAAAAGGTAAGCTGGATTCATATTGACGATTTTTGCAGAGCGGTAGAGTTCATTATCGAAAATGAAAATATCTCAGGTGAAATTAATGTAACTGCTCCAAACCCTTTATCAAACGAAGAATTCATGAGAAAATTAAGAAAAGAAATGAAAGTTCCTTTCGGGTTAAATGCTCCGGTTTGGCAATTAGAAGTCGCATCAATTTTCTTAAAAACAGAGACCGAACTGCTGCTGAAAAGCAGAAACGTATATCCTGAAAAATTGATAAAAAACGGGTTTCATTTTTCTTATCCAACCATTGAAGTTACTTTTACGAATTTAATTTAAACGATAAAGTCAAAGTTATTTAGAAAAATAAGTTAATCAATAGATTATAAAGATTTTTTTTGTAATGATCTTACAATGTGGTACGAAATATGTAATATTAGTAATAAATAGGAATGAATGGGTTTCATTCTCAAAATTTAAATATTATGAAAAAGTTATTTATATCAACAGTATTATTAGTCGGATTGTCTTTCAGTGCTTACGGTCAAAAACGTCCGCCCGCTCCGCCACATCCTTCAAAAACCCAATTAACAAACAGTAAAGCAAGTGAATTGGATAAACGATACAGATCAGAAAAGAGATTGATTATGAACCATCCTGTTGCAACCAAAAAGATGAAGAATGAGCAGTTAAAAGCTTTAAATCTAAGGTATCAGAATGAAAAAAGACTTTTGAGAAGTACAAGATAATCAGATCAATTATTATTTAAATACTCAAAAATATAAAAGAGAATGCAAAAGCGTTCTCTTTTTTTGGTTTAAGAATAAATCAAAAACTTTTAAAGCGTTGCCACATCCATTGGTTGAAACGCAAAACATCCAATATTTTTCCGTAAATTCGCATAAAAATTTTAAGCTAATGAATTACGATATTATTGTCATCGGAAGTGGTCCTGGTGGATATGTTACAGCAATCAGAGCAGCACAGTTGGGTTTTAAAACTGCAATTATCGAGAAAGAAAATTTGGGGGGGATCTGCCTGAATTGGGGATGTATTCCAACGAAAGCTTTGTTGAAGTCTGCTCAGGTTTTTCATTATATCAATCATGCTGAAGATTATGGTTTAAACAAAGTGGAGGCTAGTTTTGAGTTTCCAAACGTAATCCAGAGAAGCCGTGGAGTAGCGTCTAAAATGAGCAAAGGAATTGAGTTTTTGATGAAAAAGAACAAGATCGATGTTATTTTAGGAACTGCAAAAGTGCAAAAAGATAAAAAAGTTTCTGTAACAGATAAGGATGGGAAAATAACTGAATATTCAGGAGCAAACATCATCATTGCTACAGGAGCCCGTTCAAGAGAATTGCCCAACCTTCCACAAGACGGTAAAAAAGTAATAGGATACAGACAGGCATTGTCTCTTCCTGAGCAGCCAAAATCTATGATTGTTGTAGGTTCTGGTGCGATAGGAGTTGAGTTTGCCGATTTTTATAATACAATGGGTACGAAAGTTACCGTTGTAGAATTTATGCCAAACATTGTTCCTGTAGAAGATGAAGAAATCTCAAAACACTTAGAGAAATCTTTGAAAAAAACAGGAATTGAGATCATGACCAACGCTTCTGTAGAAAGTGTTGATACAAGCGGAGAAGGCGTGAAAGCTAAAGTAAAAACTGCGAAAGGAGAAATTACTCTTGAAGCTGATATTTTATTGTCTGCAGTTGGTATTGCTGCAAACATCGAAAACATTGGTCTTGAAGAAGTGGGAATCCAGACAGATAAAGGCAGAGTTTTAGTGAACGAATGGTACGAAACTTCGGTTCCAGGTTATTACGCAATCGGTGATATCATCCCGACTCAGGCTTTAGCCCACGTTGCTTCGGCAGAAGGGATTACTTGTGTAGAAAAAATCAAAGGACTGCACGTTGAAAAGATTGATTATGGCAATATTCCGGGATGTACTTATTGTCACCCTGAAGTTGCTTCTGTTGGTCTTACAGAAAAGCAGGCAAAAGAAAAAGGTTACGAAATCAAAGTAGGTAAATTCCCTCTTTCTGCAAGTGGTAAAGCGACTGCAAACGGAAACACAGACGGTTTCGTAAAAGTGATTTTTGATGCTAAATATGGCGAATGGCTAGGTTGTCACATGATTGGTGAAGGCGTTACAGATATGGTTGCTGAAGCTGTTGTTGCAAGAAAACTGGAAACTACAGGTCACGAGATTATCAAATCTATTCACCCGCATCCAACGGTGTCTGAAGCAATTATGGAAGCTGCTGCTGCTGCTTACGGCGAAGTAATTCATATTTAATTTGACAGATCCAATTTTAAATAATAAAAAACCACAGATTTTTTCTGTGGTTTTTTTGTGAAGATATTTCATTTTAAATTTGATGAAATATTTAGGGATATATAAGATTTACTACCTATTTTTTAGTTCACAAAAACGTCTGTAAACTCAAAACTTTTACCGTTAAATAATCCTTTGTCGCTCAATTTTAACTCCGGAATAACCAATAACGCCATAAAAGATAAACTCATGTAAGGAGCTCTTAGTTTACTACCGAGTTCTTTTGCCCGTCTGTCTAGTTTGATGTAGGATGCGGCAACCTCTTCAGCAGGAAGATGGGTCATAATTCCGGCAATGGGCAATTCTAAAACCAGTTCTTCAGTTTCTGTGGCTAAAGAAATCCCGCCTTTTGCTTTGATGATTGCATTGACGGCTTTACAAATATCATCATCATTTGTTCCAACAACAACGATATTGTGGCAATCATGTGCAACACAAGATGCGATGGCTCCATTTTTTAAACCAAAGTTTTTAATAAAAGCAATGGAAACAGGAGCGTCATTATACCGGTTGATGACTGCAATTTTCAGGATATCTTCTTCGATATCAGATTCTGCAAACCCATTGATCTCTACTGTATCCTTCTGAATTTCATGAGTGATGAGTTGACCGTCCAGAGTTTCTATCACCCGAATTTTTTCGCCTTCACTCTTCATTTTAAAATCAGAAGTCTTTTTAAAATGGCAATGGAAATTATTGACAATCGGAGCATCAACAGATTGAATGAATGATTCTCCGTTTTCTGCTACCAATTCGCCATTAATGTATGTTTTTAAAATATTGAAATCTTCAATATTATCAATTTCAATAAAATCTGCATTATCACCAATCTGCAACAAACCGATTGGTAGATTATAATGCTTGATAACGTTGAAAGATGCTGCACGAAGCACGTTATATAAATCATGACCTGCTTTCAATGCACGTTTTACATGATCATTAATATGTGACTCAATCAGGTTGTCTGGGTGTTTGTCGTCACAGCAAAACATAATCTGATCAGGAAAATCTTTTAATAATGGAATGAGCGTATCAAAATTTTTAGCAGCGCTTCCTTCCCTGATCATTATTTTGACGCCATGTTGTAGTTTTTCAAGAGCTTCGTCATAACCAAAACATTCATGATCTGTGGTAATTCCTGCATCGAAATAAGTTTTCATATTTTCACCCATCAATCCCGGAGCATGACCGTCAATGGGTTTATTGTGCTTTTTAGCATGATCTAATTTTTTTAAAACTTCCTCATCATTATAAATAACACCCGGAAAATTCATCATTTCTGCTAAGTAAACAATTTCTTTTCTGCCTAATAATTCATCAATATCATCAGAATCAATTACAGCTCCTGCAGTTTCGAATTGAGTGGCAGGAACACATGACGGAGCACCAAAATAGAAATGAAAAGGTACTTTCTGTGCATTGCTGATCATATAATCTACACCGGAGATGCCTAAAACATTGGCAATCTCGTGAGGATCGGAAATTGTTCCTACAGTTCCGTGTTTTACAGCGATGCGTGCAAATTCTGAAGGAACAAGCATACTGCTTTCTATGTGTACATGAGCATCGATAAACCCAGGTAAAATGTAGGTATGTAATTTCTCTTCAATTCTCTTTATCAGAGTAATTTTCCTGTTTACAATAGATATTTCTGCGGGATAAATTTCTCTTGAAACAATATCTATTAAATTTGCTTTCACTGTAAATTCCATGTGTTTTCCTGTTTAAAATAAAAAATCCTAATTGGAAAATTAGGAATTATAATTGAATTTCATTAAAAATTATTAATTTTTGACCACCTGCGCATCCTGTCTTACCAGGGTTTCACCGTTTTCGCCGATTACAACTAATGTATAAGGTGCTTTTTTTGAGGAATTGGTTAAGTAGTTTCTCCACACCTGATAAAGAGTTCCGTTGTTATTAAATTCAAAATAGTAGTTTCCTCCGGTTCCATCTGGGATCAATTCACCATCCGCAACAATCATACTTGGTTTTGCAGTGATTTTTGTATTGGCTCCCCAAGATTGATACAGGTAATTTCCGTTGGGTTGTTTGTCAATTCTTATTTTAAACTTTTTGGTTTTAATAATAACCGTCTTTGGTACTTTTTCCTGAGGTTGCTTGTCTTTATTAATGATGATTTTTTCTGCAGAATAAAAACTATTTTCATTCACATGGGCAAAAGATAAAATAGGTAGTAAATAGGCACCAAGTATAATTTTTTTAATCATTTTTTTTCAGTTTAAATTAATTATCTGAAGAGGATCAAATTTAAAGCCAATTAAGAAATAGTTTCAGACTGGGTATAACTCGCAAAAGCCTCTTCCAAACTATCAAATTTTCCTTTGAATTCTTCAATTGCACAATCCTGCAAAATATTTCCTTTATGTATTAATATCACTCTTGAACACAATGCTTCAACCTCTTGCATGATGTGTGTAGAAAGTAAAACCGTCTTTTCTTTACCGATCTCTTTTACTAGGTTTCTGATCTCAATAATCTGATTGGGATCCAAACCATTGGTTGGTTCATCTAAAATCAATAAATCCGGTTGGTGAATAATTGCCTGAGCTAAACCCACTCTCTGTTTGTAACCTTTAGAAAGCTGACCGATTTTCTTAGATTTTTCCGGCGTTATTCCTACCAATTCTATTACTTCGTCTACTCTCGTTTCAGAAATTTTGTGAATATTTGCCACAAACTGAAGATATTCTTTTACATACATTTCTAAGTACAAAGGATTATTTTCAGGTAAAAAACCTATATTTTTTTTGCTTTCAATCTCATGTTCGGAAATGTTTTTTCCATTAAAAATAATTTCACCTTCATCTATTTTCAAAGCACCGACAATAGATTTCATCAGGGTAGATTTTCCGGCTCCGTTGGGTCCGAGAAGACCGATGATTTCGTTTTTTTCGATCGAAATATTAATATTGTTGAGTGCAGTTTGATCGGCAAACTTTTTGGTTAAATTGATTACTTGAAGAGACATAATTTTAGAATAATCTTTGTACAAAAATAAAAATAAAAAAACTCATTCAGAGAGAATGAGTTGGATATTATTAAAAAATAAATGTTATTTTCTGGATTTCTTTTTCTTTGCTGGAGTAGATGCAGGTATTGCAACAGCAGGTTTTTCTTCTACATAAGTCTGGGTATTTGATACATTAGAAGCAGTATTTACCTTATTGAGTAAAGGTTTTTTGTATAAAGCAGCTTTTGTAGTGCCAATTCCGAAAATTTTATCAATCTGTTTTTTGTTTAAAAACTGAGATTTACCAGTGTATTTTTTATTTTTATTGATAAACTGAATAAACTGTACCGTTGGCTGACCATAGTTTTTTTCGTAATGAAGTTCTATAATGTCATTAGGAAGCTCCAGAGTAACGTTTCCCGTCGGTTCATCTATAAAACCGTCCGTAACCAATTTGTAAAGTTCATAAACATCTCCGTTCATATCCAAAAATGAAAATGATCTGAATGTATTCAGGTTACTTGTATTGATGTCCTGATAATTGATGGTGAATTTGTTTTCTTTTTTGTATAAGCCTACAGAATTTTCTTTACCAATTTCCACTAAGGTCTGATTTTTAAGCACCTTAATTTGCGAAAAAGCAGTAACGCCAAATATGCAGGCAAATAATAGAATAAATTTTCTCATATGATGTCCTTTTAAATTGTTGTGATATGGTTATGCTAAATTATAGATTCTCCCATAAACAACAATTTTTTTCGTGTACAAAAATAATCTTTTTTTTTAACTTCGATTTTTAAAGTATAAGATTTAAGTAAAATTAATTTTTAATGACAAAAGAAAAAACCGCCTGTAAAAAAGCGGTTTTATTGAAGTGTAACCTCGATAGTTCTATATTCAAATCATTTATTGGCAGATATAAATCATATTTTGAAGGTGTTAAGTGCTATTTAATATGAATATCAACGGTGGTGCTGATAATTTTCAAATACAGTATAGCCATTCCGCCAACTATACAAAGTACTCAGATTTTGGATAAGCTGGCAAGGATTATATATGAGGAAGATTATTCTAAAAATGTTTTTAAATATTCGATACTTGCAGTCCAGACGATACTTTTATAACGATCATTTGCAAGATCAGTGTGCTGTGTTGTAAACATTGAGTACATATATTGCCCCTGCTGGAATTTTGCGTACAATTCATTTTCACCTGCCGGATTATCTTCTCTTTGTTTTTTGATATATTGTGCGAAATTTTCTAATGTTCCCATCTGATGTAATTGAAATTCTTGTCCGGTAATGTTTTTCACATCATCAGAAATCATATTCGGGCTTATCTGAAAACTGGCAATCTGCATATTTCTAGGTGTGGTATCATCCAACGCAGCTTCTGCCGTGAAAGATGCTGTATTATCCATTGTTGTGAAATCTAATTTCCAATCTGCCTTATCTCCCCAATACCCAATACTTTTATCTTTCAGGTTAAGCATGGGTGTGTTATATTTTAAAATATCTGCGAAACATCCATTAAAAATAGATGTAGCCTGGATAGGGGATTGGTCTATATGTTTTTTAAAAGTTCTTCTTAGATCAAAATTTCTGTTTTCGCCTTCCGGTAAGTCATTGTAATCAGTACAAAAATCAGACGGGATAAATCTGGTTACACCCGCTTTGATGGCTCCGTCTAGTATTTTTTTTTGCAGATCAATAATGACGTCTCCCAATCCAGCAACTGCTGAAACAACGCATTCGACATCTTTACATTCTGCAGAGATGGCATCAATGTCATTTAGATCAATGATCTTAACTTCAACACCCAGTTCTTCAAGAACTTCTATTTTATCTGTATCCGTTGATTCTCGAACAATTGCTTTGACGGATGCGCCTCGCTGAAGTAATTCTCTACAAATTCTGTTTCCTAAATTGCCTGTTGCACCTGCAACTAAAATTTTCTTTTTCATAAGTATATATTTTACGATGCTAAAAAAGGTAATACTATGTCGAGCACTTCCTGTGGTTTTTCTTCAAATAAATAATGTCCGCTGTCCATAATCCCAACGACTTTCAGATCAGAAGCAACAAAAGGAAGTCCATAATTCATATAATTGTAGCTGATGTAACTTCCGATTCCTAAAACAGGCATAGTCAGTTTCTGATATTGCTTGGCGTGCTCTATATCCTGATGAAAAGTCTGATACCACGCATTGGATGCTCTGATGCTGTCTTTATCATTGTAAGCTGCTGCGTAGACAGCTCTTTCGAGGCTGGTCATTTTATCTGCATCAATCATCACATATTCAAAAAGCCAATCCTGCAGGAGATGGAATCGACCTTCCAGCAATTGTTCCGGCAAACCCTTAACCTGATTGAATCCCATCCACCATGCGTAAGGCATATCCGCATTCATTTTTTCATTAAAAGTGCCTTGTGCCGGTATGAGTGGCATTTGATACAGTCCTTCACTTGGATGCGAGCCATCGAGAACGATCAGTTTTTCTGTAGCTTCGGGGAAGTTAAATGCAAAACTCATTGCGACCATTCCACCGATGTCGTGTCCCATTAAACTCACTTTCTCAAAACCTAAGTGCATAACCAACTGCTGAATATCGGTAGCCATTGTCTTTTTATCATATCCTGATTCGGGTTTTCCTGATGTTCCCATGCCTCTGAGATCAACAATAATAACCCGGTATTCTTTAGCCAATTCCATTGCTACGGGTTGTAATGAATACCAGGTTTGTGGCCAACCAGGGAGACAGATTAAGGGTTTTCCTTTGCCGCCTTCTGCATAGTGTAGTTGGATACCGTTTACGGTAATGTATTTGTTTTCGAAGCCCGGAAGATTCTTAATCAATTCATCATCGGAATAGTGGTCTGCTGTAAGATTTGAAATTACGTTCATGTCGGTTTTATTTGTTGACACAAAGATAGATGGTCTTTTTGCGGGCAAAACTACCATCTGGTAGTAAATGCTTTATCGGATATTTTTTCTAATTCTGCTGAGAGCGTTAGGTGTTATGCCTAATACACTGGCTAGTTGCTTTACAGGAATCTTTTGTAGGATCTCCGGTGTATTGATAAATTCCAGATACCTTTCTTCAGCAGTAAGTGTCTGAAAATTTAAGATCTGATCAATCATCCGTACCGTGGTTTCTTCCCATATTTTCCTGCCGAACTCATGCCATACAGGGATGTGGCCGTACAGAAAATCCATATCTTTTTTAGCGATGACGATAAGGTCTGTGTCTTCTATTGCAATAATATTGAACCTTGTTGGTTTTTGCGGATTGAGACTTGAAATTTCTGTAAAAAATTCATTTTTAAAAACGACCCAGGTTGTATTTTCACTGGTTAATCCCTCATAAAAAAATCGTAAACCACCGGAAACAATAAAAAAATACTGACTGGCAATCTGTCCTTTTTTTAGGACGAGTGTTCCTTTCGGAACTGACTTTTTTCTGCATCTTGAAAGCACAATATTCAATTCACTTTCATCAATGCTGATGGTTTGTCTGATAAATTTGACGAAGTTTTCCATTCTGTTGGCAGTGTTGTTTTTATTTTAAAAGATGTTTATAATATAACAGCTTAAAAATCTTTACCTCTTTAAGGCGCATAAAAGTACGAAGTAAAATCATGCAACTCATCTTGAACCCTTTTAAATGTTCTGTCAAAACAATTTAATAACAATCTGTTCTTGTTAAAGATGACTTTAATGGTTTTTTAAAATCTGTTGATTATTCATCACTTATCTATCAGTAATGGTTTAATTGCCAATCTGTATCCCTATTTTACCGTAGAAGTCTTTATCGCCAACTCTTGTTTCCAGTAAGCTGTGGGCTTTACCAATTTCCTCTAAAGGGAATACTTTATTTACAACAGGCTTTAGTTTTTTGTTTTCCACCAATTTGGTCAATTCGTCCATTTTATTTCTATTCTGTCGTGTGAAAACAAAATGATAGGTTGCGTTTTTGCCCCATGCTTCAATGAGGTTCTGAGGTTTTTCAATATCCACCAATGTAACGACCTGTCCCATCTGGCTGAGAATTTTACCGCTGTCAGAAAGTGTATTGCCTCCCAAAGTATCAATAATAACATCCACACCTTTGTTATCTGTCAACTGCATAATAGTATCCAGATAATTTTCATTTTCATAGTCAATTATATAATCGGCACCCAATTCAGTTAGAAATTGATGATGAACTTTTCGGGCAGTAGTAAATACTGTGGCACCCATCGCTTTAGCAATTTGTATGGTAGGAATTCCTACACCTCCGGCGCCACCGTGAATCAAGATAGTCTGGTTAATTTTTAGTTGTGCTCTTGTAACCAGCATTTCCCAGGCTGTACCTGCTGCCAAAGGGAGTGTCGCTGCTTCAAGATGACTGATGTTTTTAGGTTTAAGCCCCATAATTGATTCATTGGCCACATGATACTGCGCATAACTTCCTTGTCCCTTAAAAATCTCGGGAGTATAATAAACCTCGTCACCGACTTTAAAATTTTCGACTCCGGAACCTATTTCCACGATCACACCGGAAACATCATGACCTGTAATAATAGGTAATGTCAGTTCATTTTTATAATCTCCTCGTCGCACCTGAAAATCCAACGGATTCACAGAACTTGCTATAACTCTGACCAAAACTTCCTTAGAGCCTGGTTTTGGCATTGGGACTTCCACAATTTCGAATTTCTCTACAGAACCGAATTCTTTTAACATTGCTGCTTTCATAATAAGTTTAGTTAATTAGGTAAATACCTAAATGTTAATATAAATTTTTTTATAATTGATCTTTTATCAGAATTGCGAAATCCTGAATTGTTTTTTCATTTCTTTTATAATAGGTCCATTGTCCTTTTCTTGTGGCAATCACAATATTAGCACCTGACAAAGTCTTTAAATGTTCAGATACGGTCGGTATTGCCATACCTGCCTTTTTGGCGATATCAGAGACGCAAACTCCTAATTCAGCTGTTTCCTCACCCAATTCTTCTGCCGGAAAATGTGCATAAGGATCATTTAGCCATTTAAGAATATTTAAACGGGTCTCATTGGATAATGATTTTATAACTTCTAATAATTCCATGAAACCAATTTAGGGAATTTCCTAAATACCTACAAGTTTTTCTGATAATTTTTTTTCATATTTTTTTGGAGCTTATTGCCTGTGATGATTACTCTTGGCTCGGAGGATATACATTGTATTGTAAAGATATGCATCGGGTGGAGGTAGTTCCTAGTGTATGACACAAAAAAGGAAATATTGGAATCAGATTTACAGAATTATAATGCGATTTTTAGCCTTATGTAAGAGCACATAGATGATGGATGGTCATTATTTTGAATAGATTAAAAGCTAAATCAAAAACGATTGTTGAACAGCGATAAAAAGACTTTTGCTATCTTTGTTTAATATATGATTACCCAAGAAACTATGTCTTATAAAAGCTTTGATCCAGATTTAATCCTCCGAGCATTAACGTCATCTCCGTCACCGACTGCCATTTATTCTGGCGAAGATATGATTATACAGTTTGCAAATCAGGGCATGTTGTCTCTATGGGGCAAAAACTCATCTGTCATAGGTAAACCGTTAATGGAGGCAATTCCGGAACTTGAAGGGCAACCATTTTTAGAGTTATTACAAGAGGTTTGGCGTACCGGTAAAACTTATTCGGTACAGGAAGCTCCTGCAAAACTGATAAAAAACGGTGAGGAAGTGCTGGATTATTTTGACTACGATTATAAAGCACTTACAGACCATAATAATGAAACGTGGTGTATCGTCAATACTGCACTCGAGGTAACTTCTCGTCGTGAATTTTTACAACAAATACATCAGAAAGAAGAAAGAGAGCATGCACTCAATGAAGAGATGGCTGCCACACTTGAAGAGCTTACCTCAACTAACGAAGAGCTTAACAATTCTATAAAACAGCTTGCCCAAAGCAGGGAATATATCCGTATGATCATTGAGCAGGCCCCGGTTGGAATAGCCATGCTGAAAGGACCTGAACATATCATTGAAATTGCAAACCCGGCCATTCTTACCATATGGGGACGCACAGAATCGGAAGTAATTGGCTACCCGCATGCTGATGCCCGCCCGGAATTACAGGGTCAGCCTGTCAATAGTTGGCTTAAAGAAGTTTACCGAAGCGGAAAACCTCAAATCAACAGCGAGTTTGTAGTTAAATTGCGACATAAAGATGGATTGAGAGAAGCGATAGTAAACTCTATATATCAACCGATTTTTTCCGAAAGTGGTGATATTGAGGGAGTTCTTATCATTCTTGAAGAAATTACACAACAGGTTTTGGAGCGACGCAAGAATGAAGATGATCAGCAAATGTTGGCACTTGCCATAGATGCAGGCGAACTTGCTACATTTTATTATCAACCTGAAACGAACCTCTTTTCAGGAAATAACCTGCTTAAAACTTGGTTTGGTCTCTCTTCAGACCAAGATTTAGACCTTTCTCTTGCATTAGAGATCATCTTGCCGGAAGACCGGGACCGCGTTATTACAGCTATCACTAAAGCACTTGACAAAGATTCTGATGGTCATTATTTTATAGAATATACGATCCAAAATAAAGTAGATAAAAAATTAAGGCTGATACAGGCCAATGGCAGGGCTTTCCACGATAATGAAGGCAATCCGATAAGCCTCAACGGTACCCTCAGAGATATTACAGAACAAAAAAAAGAGGAAGAACGGAAAGATGATTTCATGGGAATGGTTAGTCATGAGCTTAAGACACCACTCACATCCATTAAAGGATATATTCAGATTTTACAGCGAATGGAAGTCAATAGAGAAAACGCAATGCAGCAAAGTATACTTGAAAAATCATTGAAGCAGACGGATTATATGAATAATATGATCAATGGTTTTCTTAACGTATCAAGACTTGATTCCGGGCAATTGCACATTGAAAAAACGAGCTTTGATTTACAACTACTGTTCTCCGATATTGAGGACGAAATACTTACCACAAACCATACCCACAAATTTATTTTTAAATCATCTGAGCCAACTATAATATATGCTGACCGTGAAAAGATATCGCAAGTACTTCACAACCTGATAGGAAATGCGATCAAGTATTCACCTTTCGAAACGGTTATCACAGTTGAATATTTAACAATAAATGATAACAGTTTAAAAATTAATGTTCTGGATCAAGGAATAGGAATATCAGTAGATGATCAGCAGCGAATATTTGAGAGGTATTACCGCGTAAAAGATATTAACAGTAAATCGATAGCGGGATTTGGGATCGGACTTTATCTTTGTAAAGAAATTATTGAACTTCATAACGGTAATATTCAGGTACAAAGCTCAAAAAATGAAGGAACTATGTTCTCCGTTATTTTACCCATTGACGGCAAAAAGATTCACTGGTCTGAATAATGAAACTTGACTAAAGATATGTTATTTTAAATCTCACACCATCATTGCCTTCCAAAATCAAGACTATATTTTGGTAAGGTTTTTCTGTTTTTTCAACAAATTGTTTCATGAATTCTGAATCATAAAATTAGAAAATTGTATGTCTACAGTTTTCCATAATTCTGTTGGATCTAGATTCAGCGGTCAAAATTCCTTCTGTAAATCAATCAATCAATCAATCAACCAATCAATCAATGTAAATTCCTAAAAATCATATCTCTGACTTATTTGGAGCAAAAAATTGAAATCAAATCATACTCGGACTGAGAAAAAATTCAATACATCTGGAAACGGGAAGTAACTTTTATAAAAAATAAGAAATAAGTAAAAAGATACCACATCATCTCATTTTATTGATAATGAATCAAAAATCGACTCGGAGTGGTTTATTATTTGAAGCTTTACATCAACTTTCATTGTTGAATTATAAAAACGAAAGAGTATGCTGATAAGAGAAGAGCCTTTACCTGGTGGTGGATTACTAATTAATATCTTGATTTTAAAAAAATAACAAATGACTGAAAAGCAATTAAAAATCAGGCAACAGGCATTTGCACTAACACTCTGCACGATTGTATTCATTGTTGTGTACAAACTATCCACTTGGTATGCCTCTTCATTAGATCATGTGCCGTCATACACTTTTGACTTTGAGAGGTCGATCCCATTCGTTCCGTTGTCGATCATTCCTTATATGGTAAGCGGTCTTTTTTTCTGCATGGTATTTTTTTCCTGTAAAGACAAACATCAATTAAAAATATTGACATGGAGAATGCTTTTTGTCATCATTATAGCAGGAATATTTTTCGTGGCACTTCCTTTACGTTTTTCATTAACAAAGCCTGAAGTGTTTAATAGTATTTTAAAGCTGCCTTTCTCGTTTTTAAAAGCATTCGATTCTCCTTTTAATCAATCTCCATCATTGCATATTGCTTTTGCATTTGTATTCTGGTCGGTGTTTAAAGATCTTTCAAAGTGGCGGTTTTTCTTTATGATCATGCTGATTCTTGTGGGAGTTTCAACATTAACTACTTATCAACACCATTTTATTGATATTTTAGCCGGAGCCATTCTCGCACACGTCAGCTTTATAATCATTCCATATCATAAAAAAGATGTTAAATACCGAAATTTCCGATTGGCAAATTATTACTTTTTATCATCATGGGTTTTCATTTCAGCTGCCTTATTTTTGAACCAATACATTGGTGCTGAGGGATTGATAATGTTCTTACCTGCAATAATAACAATGATTATCGGCTATGATCACCAAAAATATAATAGAATTTTACCTCTGTTTATTTTAACAGTAAAACAAGACATTCGTGAATCCAGGAAAAATTAATGTAAGATATATTCTGATCGAAGTGATTCACCAAAATTACATAACAGGTATGTCATAGTATGATTGATCTGGGTAAGACAAAAGCGTATAAATAAAAGATCCGAAAAGGTTCTTATAGTCTGCCTTTATTCTACGGTTAATATTCTTTTAGCTTTATTATTCCAAAGTATTATTTTTTGCTCCATACTTGAAGTAATCATTCTGTTTCCCTGTTTGTTCCAAGTAACACCCCATAAATAGTCACTCGATTTGCCTTCTGAAATAAGATTTCCTTTTGTGTCCCAGATCCTCAATGCGTCACTTGCTGTTGCTAATCTGTTACCTTTTGAATTCCAGGTTAAGTTTCTGTATTCACCTTTACTTATATCAATTGATTTCAATGGTTTACCATTCTCGTCCCAATATTGAAGTAAAGATTTGTTTTTTTCATCGCCATAGTCGCCTGTTACAAAAAAAAACCCTGATTTGTGCCAGGCAATACTCAATAACATTACTTCTTCCTGCCTGTGTTTTATTGATTTTAGCAAATTTCCTTCAATGTCATAAAAACGTATTCTGTCTGTAACTGTTGTAAGAATATTTTTTGTAGGATGCCAATCAATAGCTGTTATGCTCCTTGTATTTTCATTATTAAATTTTCTTATCAATTCACCTTTTATATTGTAAATCAATATCTGTCCTTCATTGTTGGCAACAGCTAAATATTCACCTGTATTATTCCAATCAATTCCTCTTGCTCCATCAGTAGAAATCCCTTTTAATTCAGTTTTTTGATTCGTCTCTAGATTAATAATACTGGATTTGTCACCAGACATTTGTGTCGTTACTGCTATTATATTTTTTTTAGGATGCCACTTAATGCGTGTAATAGTGTTCTTAATATCAAATGATTTGTATAGTTTAAGATTCTTCTCACTATAAATTTTTAAAGTATTTATGTTTCCGCCAATCGCAATGAATTTTCCGTTTGGACTCCAGTCTGTTGTCCAAAGAATTTCTTTTTTTATAGCATTTTGAGAAAATGTCTGATTGCAGAAAGCAATAATCAGAATATTTAGAATCGTCAGTATTTTAATTCGATTTATCATTTTGTATGTAGTTGATATTTCAAAACCGTTTTACATTAAAATTCACGTGCCATCATTATTGTGATTTGTTATAGTTTTCCACTATAAATTCTAAAATGTTTTCTATTTTTTCAGTTCACCAATATTACTGCAATGAACTGGTATAACTAGTCTTGGTAATTATATTTTGTTATCAGTATTATTAATTTGACATTATTTTCTTTTTGAACTCCTCAAATTCTACAGATGGTAAACCAATAGCTTTCCTGTTTGCATTGATCTTCTTTTTATTACTTTTTTCTTCTATTGGAATAATTACATGATATTCTATGGGTTTGTTATTGATCTCATTTCTCCGATCTTCCAACATCGCATAATTAAAAGGATCGCACGTTCCGTTTCTGATTAATTCGGGAAGCTTCTTTTTAAAATATTCATAATCTCCATTATATGCCATGTGGTTAAAAATCAGGGGTAAGAATATTTCCGAATGTGGTTTTCCTTGCAGAATATATCCGCCAACTACCTTTTCATTGGGAAAACCGACTGTTTCGATAATTTCTCTTAATCTTTTGCTGTGCTGCCAATCAATTTTTTTTATACTGTCATAGTCTGTTGTGTTTCTTACTTCTTGGTCTTTCAGTGTCATCTTTCCCAATTCATTTCTCAATGGGATGTTGATTTTGCTGACATTTTTCTCAACGATCTTTTCAACTTCTGCCTTGTCAATATGAAACTCTTCTAAAAGTTTGACAACACTATTGTCTCCTAAAATAGTTTCGACACTGTATGCCTGTCCGTTCAGATAATTTTCAACATCAGTTCTTTCCACTTTTACCACTTTACTCTTAGAGATCAAATAATCTCTAGATACATTTACAAACCAACCTTTTACAGGTTTATATTTCTTAAGCAAAGGATCTAAAATTCTATAAGTTTCATCATAGTTTTTCGTAACAAATAAACTGTCTGCTTTGTAAATCTCGGAGTAATACGATATATAATTTAGCTCATTCTCACCGCTGTTTTTATGATAAAATCCTGTATCTCTTGATGGCTGAGAATCTGTTGATCTGCTTCCACAACTGATAATTACCAGTAAAGTAAGAAAAGTAGCAGCAAAAGATGTTTTGAAAAAATTCATAATTGTTAAATTTGGTGACTTAAATATTAATATCGTTTTGAAATTTAGCTTTATTTTGGCTAAGATAACCGAGATTATAACAAAATTAAATAGAATAGTGATGTGAACTTGTTCAAATGCATTTCAGGCAAGTTTATTTATATCGGGTATTATTATTATTATCATTCAATTGGCTTAACAATACAGTTGGTGCATATCCGAAATGTTTTTTAAAAGCATGCGAAAAGTGAGAGAGATTTTCAAAGCCTGATTCGTAACAAACATCGATGGGTTTCTTTTTCTTTTCTGCAAGCTGATAATGTGCCAATTCCAAACGTTTTTGAGTAAGCCACCTTTGCGGCGTTGTATTAAAAGCTTTCTTAAAATCACGTTTAAATGTAGTGAGACTTCTTCCTGTAAGGTAGCTGAATTTTTCTAAAGCCATATTAAACATAAAATTTTTTTCCATAAAATCGGCCAGGTCAATTTTGTTTGGTTCTTCGAAGTTTGCCAGAACATGGTCTATTTCTTTATCAATACTACGCAGTATAGTGACAGCTTCAGTAATTTTCAAAGAGGCTAGTTTTTCCGGCAATTCATTCATTTCAAAATATGGTACCAGTGATGCTAAACAGCTTTCCAGTAATGGGTGGTTATTAAATGAATATATTTTCTGCGATCTCGATGGTGCAGGTTTTATATTTAAAGTTGCGTAAAAATTTCTTAGCATATCCATGGAAAGGTGCATTACAACAGTCTTGTGGGGTTGCCCGTCTTTTGGATAATTAATAATCGTGGCAAGTTGGTTTCTTGGTATCAGAAATATATCTCCTTTGCTGAAAAAATAAGTTGCATCTGCCTGCACTATTTTTGTTTCTCCTGAAATGAACCAAATGAGCATATGATGATCTAACATAATATCCGACTTGAAGAATTTATCTTCATAACAGCTGAGTTTGATGTCTTCTGTGATATATTTTGCTTGATATTCCATCTTACTATGATTTTTAGGAATTTAATGGTTATTCTACCTGTATATTGCTATCATGAAAATAGCACATTCTTTATTACTAATTTAATACTTTATTGAATGCCCAACAGTAATGACGGCAACTCTATTTTTAAATTTTTCACATTGTTTATGTTGATCAGATTATATTAAATCTTATCCCTGTCATTTCTTCACTCAGATTCCATAAACGTTTGGCATTGGTTTCATCTACCGAATATCGTTTTACACCTGGTGACATTTCATTATCGAAAGCCAGTCCGGCAACTTCAGCATCTTCGCAATATATCCCTCCGATATTGTTGAGCAAAGGGCTTGTAGCACACCAAACTGTTGTAGCAGCACCTTGAGAAACAGTTTTTAAAGAATCCGCAACTTCTGGTAAAATTTTACCTTCAGCATCGCAGAAACCCATTTTCTGAAATAACTCCAAAGAAGCCTCTCTGCCTAATTCTGTCCCTGCGATAGAACCTGGATGCAGAGAATAGGCACGAATATTATAACTTTTGGCACGGTTATCCAGCTCCAATGCAAATAAATTGCTGGCAGTTTTAGATTGCCCGTAAGCATGCAAAGTTTCGTATTCCCGATGCACGAAATTTGGATCTTCAAAATTTAAAGGAGCAAATTGATGTCCATGAGACGAAACGTTAATCACTCTCGATCCGTTAGCTTGTTTAAGTGCAGGCCAAAGCTTTGCGGTTAACTGAAACTGAGCCAGATAATTAGTAGCCAGTTGAGATTCTATACCCCTGCTATCTTTACGAAGAGGAACCCACATAATCCCTGCATTGTTGATGAGCAGATGAAGAGGCCGACCTGATTCTAAAAACCTTTTACCAAATTGATCTATAGAATTATGATCCATCAAATCCATTGTTTCAATTTCTACATTGGCAATGCCGTTAAGATTTCGTTTAGCTTTTTCTACATCTCTTGCAGGTACAATGACCGTAGCTCCGGCAGCTGCCAATGTTTTGGTGGTCTCAAGACCAATGCCGGAATTTCCTCCTGTAACAATTACAATTTTTCCGGTAAGATCAATTCCTTTAATTACATCTGTAGTTGTTGATTTTGCGTTGAAGCCAGAACCGACTGGTTTTTGTAATGCTCCTTGATCATTGTTTTGTTCCATTTTCTGTAAAACTTTATTTGTTTGTTTAATAGAACAAAAGTAGTCTGGATATTTTGACTTGATTTTGTTTAAACGTCCGAATATACTTTGTTTAAAAGGCTGTTTTGAAATAATCGTTAAAAAAACAATGTCTTGTGATGAAATGAAATTTGATTCAAGATATGGTAATCATCATCTATTAATGTGCACCATTGATAAAAGAGCTATAATTGGTTTGATATATCCTGAAAAGTTAACCTTCAACGGAGAATATTTTCAAACCACTAAAATCAACAGTTTTGCAGAGACTATCTTCCTGATTAAGAAGGAAATAGGAAAACAAAAAAACCGACAAAGAAGTGAAGAAACTTCAAATGTCGGTTTTGTGACCTCGACAGGATTCAAACCTGTAACCTTCTGAGCCGTAATCAGATGCGCTATTCAGTTGCGCCACGAGGCCTTATTTAAAGGTTTGCAAATATAAGACTTTTTTGCTTTCTTTGAAAGATGAAATTGAAATTTTTAATTTTTATAACCTTGTTACTGCTAAACTCCTGTAAACAAGAGCAAAAAATATCGCAATCTGGTCTCATTTCTTTATCTTCCAATTTAAGATATCAGGTAAATGACGGGAATATACATATAAAATCAGGAAAGTTTGAGTATGATTTTAAAGAGAGTCAGTTACCTTTCAAAAGAGTTATTTTATTAAATGCGAGCTTATTAGGATATATTTCAGAAATTGAAGCAGAAAATAGGATCATTGGAGTTTCTAGTCCTGAATATATTTATTCTCAAAAAATTAATGATTTGATAATACAAGGACGGATACATAATGTTGGAAACGATCAAAAATATGATGTCGAAAAAATTATTTCTCTAAAACCTGATGCCATTTTCACCAATTACATTGCAAGTTTTGATAACACCTACCAGCTTTTAAAAAATAACGGAATTCAGGTGATATTTTTAGATGAATATATGGAACAGAAGCCATTAGAAAAATCTGCATATCTCAAACTTTTCGGAAAACTTTTCGGAAAAGAAAAACTTGCAGAACAAAAATATGCTGAGATTGAAAAAAATTATATTGGCTTAAAAAAATTAGCTTTACAATTCAGGTCAAAGCCAAAAGTTTTAGCCAATGAAATGTATGGTGATGTATGGTATTTGCCTGGTGGAAAAACATTTACCGCCCATTATATTGCAGACGCCAATGCTGATTACATTTTAAAAGATAATACCGAAGAAAAGGCAGTGACCATGAGTTTCGAAGAAGTCTTCGCAAAATCAAAACAAACTCAATACTGGGTAAATGCCGGAAATCATCTTTCAAAACAGGAGTTATTGAATATCAATCCGTTTTACAGCAAAATTGAAGTTTTCAATAAAGGTAAAATCTACGGAGTTAGTGGCAAAGAAAAGCAACAGTCTAATGATATTTTTGAAAGTGGAGTTGTACGTGCCGATCTTATTCTTAAAGATTACATAAAAATCTTTCATCCGGAGCTTTTGCCCGAATATCAGTTGACTTACATGAAAGAATTGCAATAGCTCGCAGGAATTTTTTATTTTTGCAGCAGTATTTAAGCTTATGTGGAAAAAAATAAAGCAGTTCATTTTTATCGTTCTTGTCTTGAACGTTGTATTTATCATTTGGGGACGATTTTTTAATCCTCCTATTACCATTACGCAAATTGGCGGACTTTTCGAATATGGAAAGCTTAATCGTGATTATATTTCCTATGATGAAATGGGTAATAATGTAAAAAAAGCAGTAATTGCCTCGGAAGATCAAAAATTTTTTAATCACAATGGTTTTGATTACACTGCGATTGAAAAAGCAATGAAGAACAACGAAAAGGGCAAAAAACTGAGAGGAGGAAGTACAATTTCTCAACAGACCGCTAAAAATATTTTCCTTTGGCAGGGCAGAAGCTGGATAAGAAAAGGTCTGGAAGCAATTTATACTTTCATTATTGAAAAAGTCTGGAGCAAAGACATTATTCTCGAAAGATATCTGAATTCTATTGAGATGGGTCAGGGTGTTTTTGGGGTTGAAGCTGCTTCCCAATATTACTTTGGGAAATCTTCAAAAGACCTTTCTGCATCAGATGCAGCTTGGATTGCCGCAGTTTTACCCAATCCGAAAAAATATGATCCGAAAAATCCTTCAGCTTATTTACGAAAGAAACACAATTGGATCATGAGACAGATGAGAAATGTAAGTTTGAAATAGTATCTTTGTACTAATGAAATTTCTCAGTTCTAGTACAAAAAATTTTGAATCTGTTCTTAAAAAATATTTTTCTTTTAAGAACGAAACCCTTTCGCTGGAACCTCTTGCTGAGTTTCTGGAAAGCATAAAGAAAGCTGATTTTACAGACGTTCTGAATTGTTTAAAGGCAAATCCTAATTTAGCTGAGAATTTCAAACATTATATTCACAACATTTTTGCGGGCAGACCATTCAATTTATCGTTAACTGAAGCGAATATTTTGTCGGAGAATGCCTTTTTTCCCGAGCTGAAGAAACGGATTCTTAATAAAGTTTTACCTCCCGTAGAAAACGAGAAAACGGTTTGGTACATGGTAGACAATATCAGTTTCAGACCAAAAAAAGACCTCGAATATCTGCACAATCTTCCTGAAAATGAAATGAATGAGTTTTTTCATTTGTTGGGAATTTCAGATTTTATTCAAAAACGAAAAGTTAAAAGGGAACTTATTTTCTCGATGAATATTCTCTCGTGGCGCGTTACCGGAATGGCATTGGATGTTGAAGTTGTAAGAATGGCTCCCGAATACAGAAACTTTGACAACCCATTTTTAGCTTTACAAAAGGAACTTGAAACTTTAGCAGAAGAGTTTAAAATCAATCCTGATATTCAGTTAAATTCAAAAGACAGCAGGTACAAACAAATAAAAATTTATACCGAGCAATGCCATGATTTTGTAAATATTGCTTTTAAAAATTCATCAAAATACGGTATTTCAGGAAAAATCAATCAGGCACTTTTAAAAATCCGTCAGCAAACGCAGAGGATTTTTGAGATCGTACAGTTATTGGTCATTGATACCGATAATGATGTAATTGTAAAGTCTAAACAATTGATGTTGAATGTTTTGAGCTACAAATCTCACAAAAACAATATTTCAGAACTCTTCAACGACAGTACGAGAATGATTTCTCATTTAATCACCAATCACACTGCCGAAACAGGAAGCCATTACATCACATCGAGCCGGAAACAGTACATGAAAATGTTCTACAAAGCGAGCGGTGGAGGTATCATCGTTGGTGCTTTATGTATTCTTAAAATGCTGTATGGTTTTATGCCCGGAAGCGACTTTTACCATGCGTTTTTGTACTCGTTAAATTACGCAATGGGATTTGTGATGATTTATCTGATGGGTTTTACTTTAGCTACAAAACAGCCTGCGATGACGGCTGCAACAATGACTAAGGTTCTGTATGAACAGGAAAATACTCAAAGAAACAATACTGAATTTGCAGATTTAGTTTCCAAATTGTTCAGAAGTCAGTTTATTGCATTTGTTGGGAATGTGTTGCTTGCTTTTCCGGTTGCTTTGGCGATTATTTATGGTTTAGATGTATTTTTCTCACAGAATCTGGCGGTTGAAAAATCTGAAAAATTACTGAGAGATTTAGATCCTTTTAATTCTAAAGCGATTCTCCATGCGAGTATTGCAGGTTTTTATCTTTTTATTTCGGGGATCATTTCAGGGAACATCGGTAACAATTCCGTATTCTTTCAGATTCCGGATCGGATTGCCAAAAACCAGTCGATCAAAAGGTTCTTCGGAGCAAAATTTGCAAAAAGCCTTTCAGAATACTATGCTAAAAACTGGGCCGGAATAATTTCCAATTTTTGGTTTGGTGTTTTTCTTGGCGCTACAGCTCCGATCGGATTATTTTTTGGTTTAGATCTGGATATTCGTCACATTACGTTCGCTGCAGGAAATTTTGCTCTTGGATTGTACGGAAAAGATTTTAGTGTAGATTCTTACACGTTCTGGATTTCGCTGCTCACTGTTTTCATTATCGGATTTTTCAACTTTGCGGTGAGCTTTAGCTTGTCGATGTTTTTGGCATTCAGATCTAGAAAATTAAATTTTGGTGAAGTAAGTGAGATTTACAGAGAGATTTTCAGATACTTTTTAAAAAATCCGCTCAAATTTTTTATTCCGTTGCGATCTAGTTTTGATTTTAAAGCGAATGATTTAGTGAAAAAAACATCCATTACAAAATCTGAACATCCGTAAATTTTTCTTCCCCGAATTTATCCTGAAACTTTTTGAGGTAAAAACTTTTTCTCATTTTAAAATCATTTTTCAAAAGCGGAGAATCTATTTTTATAATAATTGTTTTATCTTCAATATTTACACTTTCAATTTCATTAAATAAACTTTCATCCAGATATTCTTCAAGAAAATCTTTAATTTCAAAAGCCAATAATTTATCTTCAAAACCATAAATTCTGGCAAATGATTTTACCAGTTCAGAGGATTGAAATTCGCGTTTTTTGTTTTTTCGCATCAGTATTTTCTATTATGCTGTGTTTCTATTCCATTATTTTTAAACAATTTTTCTAATTGAGAATAAAAACCATCACACATTTCATTTATTTCTAACGATTTTTCTAAATTATATTGCATTCTGTGACACTCAAAACAAATTTCAAGTATTTCAAAAACTTTATCATTTTCATTATAAAATAAAATAGCATTTCTTGGAAAAAAGCATTTACTCATCACACGCAAATCATTTGAAAATTTGCCGCAAGTATTGTAAAGTAATTTTGATAAATTAAAAATTTCTTTAAAGTTGAGGGTTTTGGCTTGTTCAATTCCTTCTAGATTTTCATTTCCTATAATGTTTTCTAATTTAATTGGAAACTTTTGTTCTGCCATTATTTTTTTAATTATTGCAGAATCAATATTTTTTCCAATTGGTGGTAATGGAATAGGGGACTCACTAACGAAATCTGTATTATATGAAATGATTTTTACTTTTGTTGCTTTACTAAAGGGGAATATTTCTAAAATTTCATTTGTTAAAAATTTCTTCTGCCCAAAAACAAAAAATGATAAGAAAATGAATATAAAAAAAGAGAATTTCTTCATAGATTTTAGATTTCGAATATTATACTTTCTTCATTGATCTTCTTCACCACACTTTCTGTGCGTTCTCTGTGCGTATCAGTAATGAAAATCTGTCCGAAATTTTCCTGATTAACGAGCTTGATCAATTGTGCAACACGAGTGTCATCCAGCTTGTCAAAAATATCATCTAAAAGAAGAATCGGAGTTTTTCCGGTAAGTTCTTTTATCAAACTCATTTGAGCGAGTTTTAACGAAATCAAAAACGATTTCTGCTGTCCCTGCGAACCTATTTTTTTGATAAGCACAGAATCCATTTCAAAAAGCAAATCATCTTTGTGAATACCTTTTGAAGTATAAGTGAGCATCCTGTCTTTATCTATATTTTGATCTAAAAGTTCCTGAAAGATTTTATCAGACTGAGCAATGTCAAAACCTTCCAGTAAATGTGATTCGTAAATCACTGAAACAGTCTCTTTTCCGCCCGAAATAATCTGATAAAAATTCTGAACAATAGGATTAAGTTTGGCTACAAATTCTTTTCTTTTCTCAAAAATTTTAGTTCCGGATTTCGTGATCGGTTCATCATAAATTTCTAAAGAATCTCTGTCCCAAACCCTGTTTTTTGCAAAATATTTTAATAAAGCATTTCGCTGCTGAATGGTTTTCTGATACTGGATCAAATCAAAAAGATATCCCGAATCGGTCTGTGAAATCATTGAATCTAAAAACTTTCTTCGACTTTCCCCAGAGTCTGAAATCAAATTAGAATCATACGGAGAAATCATCACGCTTGGCAAATAACCGATGTGATCTGCCATTCGGTCGTAGCTTTTATCATTTTTTTTAATGATCTTTTTTGCGTCTTTCGGTTGAGAGATTTTGATGCTGTCTTCACTGTCATCATTCTGAATTTCAGCATCAATCGTGAAGAAATCTTCGTCTTTTTTGATGTTGTTGGTATCTGTATTTCCTAAGAAACTTTTACCGACAGAAAGATAATGCAAAGCATCAAGAATATTGGTTTTCCCGGCACCGTTATTTCCCACAAAACAGTTGATTTGTGGCGAAAACTCAAACTTTTTTTCAGAATGGTTTTTAAAATTGTATAGGGTGAGTTTCCTGATAATCATTTGTCAAAAATACTTCATTATTATTAAAAATAAAAAAGGAAGTATAGAACAGCTTTCAACTCCGAAAGAAAAATATGTATCATTTCTTTTGTTTTCGGAAAAATAAATCAAAACAAAAGTAAAGACAGAGGTTATGAAAAAGCTAAGTGAAAACTGAACATCTAAATAAAAAGTAGATAAAATTGTTGAAATAAACACCAAAATATAGGCAAGATATTTCGTGTTTTGAATTCCAATCAATTTTGGAAATGTTTGAACAGCATCACTTTTCATATCCCGGATGTCAAACGGTAAAACTAAAGCCGTAATGAAAAAAAAGCTGATGAAAAATATAGGAATATCAAATTCAGGCAAAGTCAGCCAGCAATTGACTAATGCCCAAACCAAACCCACATAAAAGACTTTCAATAAAGGGATTTTCCGGATGTAGTTTTCCAGAAAAAAACTGTTATATAATAATCCTAAAATCACAATCACAAACCATTTTATCAACCGTATTTCATTATGGTTAAAAATTATCAAAGCAGCCGAAACAATTCCTGTGATGATATTAAAAATGAAAATTTTATAAAAATACTGGGTATTCTGATATTTAGTATACAGATATCCGCTGAAATAGGTGATGAATATCAAAAGTGCAGACGGATAACGGAATGTATTTTGCTCAAGCATGAAAAATACAGCGAAAAAAGTTCCCATCAAAGAGACAAAAATTTGGCTGTCTATGATAGATTTTTTCAGTACTTTTAAGCAATTCATTTAGTAAAAATAACATTTATGCAAAGATATTCCAAGATTTTGTTTCTTATCCTTATGCTGCTGAATTTTTCAATGGTTTTTTCGCAAAACTATTATGATCAGCAATGGAAAAAAGTACAGGAAAATGCAAATACGGGAACTTTTAAATCTAATCTGCCCATCATTTTAGACATACAAAACCAGGCGATGAAAGAAAATAATGCTCTACAACTTATCCGTTCTCTTAAGGCGGAATTCAGTATTGTTAATAGAACTTCAGATGATGATAAAAACAATTCTGCTTCAAAGTTTTTTGTTAAGCTTCAAAATGCTGAAAAAAAATTGAAGGGCGAAGATCTTTTGGTGTATAAGGTTTTGTTATCAGGCTTTATGTTCGATTACTACAATGATCATTATTGGGAGGTTAACAGAAGAACCAATATGAATTCTCAGGATATTTCGCAAATTGAAACATGGAGTAAGCTTGATTTTAAGAATTATTTAAACGAAAATTATATCGAACTTGATAAACAGAATCAGGCGATGAAAAAAGTTTCTTTTACACAATATAAAGATGTTTTTTCTAATACGACTGATATTTCGTATTTCCCGACTTTGCTGGATTGGTATTCTATTGAGAAAGTCAGTTTCTTATCTAATGCTCAATTTTTTACCAAAAATGAATTAGCAGAAAACAGAAATACAATCAATGCTGTTTTTGATAATTTGATTGCTCAAAATTCAGGAAACTCTAAGTTGTATTTTATGCATCAGAAATTGTCTGAAAATTGTGAATTGAGTCAATGTAAAGACAAACTGGAGCAACTTCAAAATTTAGTTCAGTCGAATATTGATGGTGATTACAAAGTTCTTTTGATGGAGGAAATCATGACTGAACTGATAGCCAAAAACAAACAAAAAGAAGCATTGGCAGTAGGAAATCAGGCAAAGACTCAATATCCGAAATCTTCTTTTTTAGAAAATATCAAGAATAAAGAAAATCAGGTCATTAACCCCTATTTAAGTTTGAAATATGAAGAACAAACGCAACCTGATCTGCCGATTCATTTGGTTGCTGAATTCAAAAATGTTTCAGAATTTTCAATGAATATTTATGAAGTAAAAGATGAATTTTTATCATTCATACAATATGCTAAAAACCCTTATAACAATGCTTTTGCAAAAGTTAAAAAGACTTTGTTAAAGAAAGAAACTTACAGTTTGTCTGACCCAAAAGATTATCAGCTTCACAAAACTTCATTGGAGATCAAACCGCTTCCATCAGGAATTTATGTTGCAGAGTATATTGTAGCAGGTTCTGATGAAAAAGAATCGATACAAAATTTTTATTTTTTTGTTTCAAAAAACAGGATAATTTACCAATCTAAAGATGACAGAAATCAACTTTCTAATGAATTGAAATTGGTAGTTGCAGAAAATGGAAAGCCCGTCAACAACGAAAACATAACTTTCTATGAATTTGTACCGAATACAACTTTAAATAAAGTTTCGGGGAAAACTGATGAAAAAGGTGTTTTTAAATTTCCGACAACGGCAAATACGGATTATTACAGAACTTTTCTGATTCATCAGCAAAAAACCAATGATTTCCAAATGATGGAATTTTATGGTGATCGCGAAAATGTAGAAGATTATAATCCCAATAAAGAAACTCGCACAAAAGCTCAGATTTTTACAGACAGAGCGATTTACAGACCGGGGCAAACGGTTTATTTTAAAGTGATTAATACCAAAATAGATAAAGAAGTTGAATCAGTTGTATCTAATTTAAAGCAGAAAATAACTTTATTAGATGCCAATAATCAGGAGGTTTCCGCTCAAAATTTTACGACGAATGAGTTTGGTTCTTACCACGGAAGCTTTGTTTTGCCAAAAGGAAAACTGAACGGCAACTTCACAATTGTAACAGACGGAAATTCAAATGGCTATAAATATTTTCAGGTTGAAGAATACAAACGTCCGAAATTTGAAGTCACTTTCGAGCCGGTAAAAGATGAATACAAATACGGACAAACCATCGAACTGAAAGGAAAAGCAGTGATGTTTTCGGGTGTTGCGTTGAGTAATACAAATATTAGTTACGAAATCAGAAAACAAAACATCCGTTGGAGATATTTTCCTTGGTATCCAAACGATAATGAAAATGAAAACTCAATTCTTGGTGAAGCAAAAACCAACGAGAAAGGAGAATTTACCATACAATTAGACCTTAAAAAAGATGAAAATGTAGAAGGAATTCAGATTGATAATTACCAGATCAGTGCTTCCGCAACTGACATCAATGGTGAAACACAGACTGCGAATACCAATTTAAAAGTGGCTTCTGTCTCTCATTATATCAAAGTGGATGAGATTAACAATACTTTTGCTGATGAAAACGTGAAAGTAAAAGTTGAAACTAAAAATTACAACGAGCAAAATCTCACAAAATCTTATCAGGTAAAATTATCAAAGTTAGAAGCTCCAGTCAGGATTTTCAGAAGCAATTTTAAACTGGAAGTTCAGAACTTACCGAAGTTTTCAAAAGAAGAATTTATCAGCAAATTTCCGCATGATTTGTATGATAAAAACGATGAAGTTGAAAACTGGAAATCAACAATCGTTTTTGAAAAAACTCAGCAGCCAACCACTGATAATCAAAAACCCTCAACTCATCTCGATTTAGGAAAACTTGAAGCCGGAGATTATCAACTGGAACTCTACAATATCGAAGGAAAAGACACCATTAAATCTACTCAGAAATTCAGTGTTTGGAACAAAAAATCTTTAAAATCAAACCAAAAAACTTTTCTGACGGTTTTAGAACCTAAAAATGAATTTTCAAGAGGCGAGAAAGCTAAAATTTATGTTTATTCTGCAATTCCTGATGCTCTGGTGAATGTGTTTATTCAAAATGGTTCAGGAAAAACGGTTTCTGAAGTTCACAAATTTAAAAACGGAATTTTGGAATATTCGGTTGATATGCCAAAGGAAAAAAGTATTATTAATTTGAATCTCCAGTTTCAGGTAGTTGCATTTAATGATGTACAAACCGAAGCGGTTAATTTAAAAATTAAAGATACAGAACAGCCTTTAAAAATAGAAACGGTAACATTCAGAGATAAAATAGAACCCAATTCTAAAGAAAAATGGTCGGTGAAAATTTCCGGAAATGATAAAGAAAAGATCAATGCTGAAGTTTTGGCGAATATGTATGATATGTCTTTGGATCAGTTTGCGGTGAATGCTTTTGACTGGGAAAAACTGTATATGACTTATTCATTTGTTACTTCCTATCATATCAGAGAATATTTAGCTCAGAAGTATTATCAGAAGCAAATGAAATATTACAAAGGAAAATTTGTATCAGTTCCCAATTTTAATTGGTTTGACGGAAACTTGGGATTTGGTTCGGATACAGATGTTGATGGAACACTGGATAAAGATGATGCTTGTCCTACAGTTCCTGGTTTACCAGAATATAATGGTTGCCCGAAACCCAAAAAGGTTACGGCAATGGAGATAGAATCTAGTATTGCTCAACCAGCGCCTATGGCTGGGGAAAAAAACATTGAAGAAGTTGTTGTTTTAGGCTATAGTAAAACGTCTACGAAAGCTAAAAGTGCAGCTTCTAGTATTACTGTGGCAAATGAAGATTCATTGATTGACATAGAATCTCCCAAAGAAGAATTAGAAAATATCCCGGTCCGTCAAAACCTCAACGAAACTGCATTCTTCTACCCAGACTTACAAACAGATGCCGAAGGAAACGTTAACTTCGAATTCACTTCACCGGAAGCATTGACCAAGTGGAAATTAATGTTCCTGGCTCACACAAAAGATGCACGATCGGCAACTTTAGAAAAAGAAGTGATTACGCAGAAAGAATTTTCGGTAACCCCAAATTATCCGAGATTTTTGAGAGAAGGTGATGAGTTGAATTTGCAATCTAAACTTTCAAACTTAACCAGTAAGAAATTAAACGGTTCTGCTCAGTTACAAATTTTAGACGCTTTTACCAATGAAGATATTTCGTCGGAATTTGGTTTAAATTCTAGCACCCAGAATTTTAATTTAAATGAAAACGGAAACTCAGCATTAACATGGAAAGTGAAGGTTCCTAATAATGTTTCTTCTATTATTTTAAAAGTTGTAGCAAAAGCAGGAGTTTATTCTGATGGCGAACAAAAAGCAATTCCTGTTTTGCCAAACAGGATGTTGGTGACCGAAGCGATTCCGGTTTTCGTAAAAGAAGGAGAAACGAAGACGTTTGAATTGGAAAATCTTAAAAATGCCAATTCTACGACCATTTCAAATGTTTCAAATACTTTGGAACTGACCACAAATCCGATCTGGGAAATCATGTTTGCACTTCCAAGTCTGAAAAATGATCAGAATAATTCTGCAGATGTGGTTTTCAATAAATGGTTTGCCGACGTTTTGGCTTCAGAAATTTTTAAAGCCAATCCGAAACTGAAAACGGTTTTTGAAGAATATCAAAGCAAAGGATTATTAAATTCAAATCTTGAAAAAAATCAGGAACTGAAACAACTGTTGCTGGATGAAACTCCATGGGTTTTGGAAAGCAAAAATGAGGAAGAGCAGATGCAGAAACTGGCATTGCTTTTCGATGCAAATACGATGAAAAATTCTATTAACCAGGATTGGGATGATTTCAAAAAGCTACAGAATCCGGATGGTGGTTTTTCTTGGTATCAAGGGTATCCGAGCTCTTACGGAACATCGCTTTATATACTTAAAAATTTAGGAAAAATAAATGTTTGGTTAAAAGATAACGTGAAAGATTATCAAAGTTCAGATCAGAAAGAATTGGTTGAAAAACTGGTTCGGTATGTTGATAATGAAATTAATAAATATACGGACGTTAAAACTGAAAATGTTATTAACAACTGGACTTTAGATTATCTCGACACCAGAAATTACTGGGAAAAACAGTTTCCTTTAAAAGACAAAGGAGCAACTTTAAAATCTTTGGTAAAACAAAAAGCAAAAACGACAAAAATAACCGATTTCACATTCTTCGGATTGCATCGTACAGCTTTACTGATGAGCGATTATGGTTTGAAAGATATTTCAGATAAATTATTAAATTATTTAAAAGAAACTTTTGTAGACTCAAAAAATCAAGGTGTTTATTGGAAACAGAATCTGGATGATTGGGGCTGGTTCAGTTCAAAAGTTGTGAATCATGCAGGAGCTTTGGAAACTTTCAATAAGCTTAAACCGAACGATCAGAAATTCATTGAAGACCTGAAAATCTGGCTGATTACGCAAAAAGAAGTCAATTCCTGGGGAAGTTCAAGAGGAACTGCAGAAGTGATTTTTACGATTTTAAATTCAGGTAAATCATGGACTTCAAATGATAGCGATAAAGCAACCATTATTTGGGGCGGCAAAGAACTGAAACCCGAAACTCAGGCGACAGGTTATGTGAAATCTACTTTGAAAATAGATGTTTTAGATAAAAATCTAGCGACAGTTACTGTAACAAAACCCGGCGCTGGAATTGTTCAGGGTGGGTTGTTCTGGCAGTATTATGAAGATTTAAGTAAAATAAAATCTTCTGAAAATTACATTTCCATCACTAAAGAGCTTTACAAAAAAATAAAAACGGTAAACGGTGAAGAATTGCAGAAAATCTCTGCAGAAACTCCGTTGAAAGTTGGGGATAAAGTAACCGTAAGAATGATTTTAAATACAGATCGCGCCATGGAATTTATTCATATTAAAGATATGCGGGCCGCAGGATTTGAGCCTTTGGATGTGATTTCAGGTTATCAGTGGAAAAATAATTTGGGTTATTACCAATCAACAAAAGATGCTTCCACCAATTTCTATATTCAATACATGCCAAAAGGAAAATATGTGTTTGAGTATGATTTTGTAGCCAATGCATCCGGAAAATTCTCTAACGGAATTACAACCATGCAGAACTTCTATGCTCCGCAAATGAATGCGCACACAAAAGGAAGCAATGTAGAAATTTCGGAATAATGTAAATAATAATTATAGCCAGTTCCCCTCAGAAATGTGGGGAATTTTTTATTTAATATTTAAAGAAAATGTTTCACAGCTTGTTGTAAAAATTTTTAAAATCACTTGAATAATATTATATTTGTTACTAAACAAATAAAACTATGGAAAATGTATTTGATGCGAAAGACGCTCAGAATTATATCAATAGAATAAATAATCTGGTAGAAGATACACACGGTTTGTGGGGCAGAATGACGGTCGATCAGATGTTGGCGCACTGCTGTATTACTTACGAGATGATTTATGAACCAGAGAAGCATAAAAAGCCGGGAACAATTGCCAAATTTATTTTAAAAACATTTGTAAAGCCTAAAGTTGTGGGCGAAAAAGCATACCCGAGAGATTCTCCTACAGCACCGCAATTTGTGATTACAGGTCGCAGAAACTTTGATGATGAAAAGAAGAGATTAGTTGGTTTTATTCAAAAAACTCAACAGTTGGGAGCTCCGGCTTTTGATGATAAAGAATCTTTTTCTTTTGGTAAACTAAAATCTCACGAGTGGAATAATATGTTTGCAAAACACCTGAATCACCATTTATCTCAGTTTGGGGTTTAAAAAAACAAAAAATGAAAAAACTTTTATTTCTTCTCATCCTGGTTTCCAATCTTGCTTTTGCACAAATGCCCAATATTTCAAATACGTGGCTGAATCAATCAAAACCCTACATCGGAACGATTGGCAATGATCAAGAAACGATAAACCTTACAATAGAAATTTCTGAACAGAATAAAAAAAATGATCAGGAATACTTTGTCTCAGGTTATTCTGTTGTTGAAAACAATACCTCCAGGTTCGAAGGGAAATTAACCATTACAAAATACAAAGACGGTAAGAAAAAAAGCATAATTTACGGAGATTACGAGCTGGTAGAGGAAAATAAAGGGAAACATTCGGGAATTTTTACCGGGAAATTTATTTACACCTTTCAATGGAATAGAAAGACTGAGAAAATAGAGAACCCAAACATCGAACTCATAGGAAACTGGAAAAGCTATGACGGAAGTTTAGACTTTAAAACCAATTTAAAAAACAAATAATTATGTTAAGACAAATATTAGGAATCATTGCAGGAATGGTTGTAGGATCTTTGTGCGTTTGGGCTGTAGAAACGCTCAATCACAATTTGTATCCTTTTCCGGCAGGTATGAAAGCCAATGATATGGATGCTTTTAAATCGTATATTGAGAGTTTACCGTTTTTAGGAAAATTTATGGTAATCGTAGGATACGCTTTGGGAGCAATAGCTGCAGGATTTGTTTCGACTAAAATTTCAAAAAACGGAAAACCTGCCGCTGCAATTATCTGCGGATGTATTTTTCTGTCTTTTACAATTTACAATATGATGGTTTTGCCTACGCCAGTCTGGTTTTGGGTTTTAGGAGTTTTGGTTTGGGGATTGGTTTTAGCAGGATACAAACTTGCTTTAGATAAAAATAAATACACTAATAATTAAATAAATGAAATTAGGCGCATTTTCCATCAGTTTAAGCGTAAAAGATTTAGAAAAGTCTGAAGAATTTTACGAAAAGTTAGGTTTCTCTACAATGGGCGGAAGCATGGAAAGCAATTATCTTATCATGAAAAACGGCAGCACATTGATCGGACTTTTCCAGGCAATGTTTGACGGGAATATGCTCACATTCAATCCGGGCTGGGACGAAAATGCTCAGAATCTGGAGAGTTTTGACGATGTAAGAGAAATTCAGAAGCATTTAAAAGAAAATCAGGTTACACTGGAAAAAGAAGCCGACGAAACAACTTCCGGCCCCGAACATATTTTCCTTAAAGATCCCGACGGAAATATGATCTTAATAGACCAACATAGATAATTAAAAATAAGTAATTGGTAATGAGTAATGGAATAATATATTGTCACTATCAACTAAAAACAATAAACACAATAAATTTTAAATAAAAATTATGGCAACAGTAAACGTTTATCTTACATTCAACGGAAATTGCAGACAGGCATTTGAATTTTACAAATCAGTTTTCGGAGGAGAATTTCCATACATCGGAACTTTCGGCGAAATGCCGCCACAAGATGGAAGTGAAATGTCTGCAGAAGACAAAGACAAAATCATGCATGTTTCTCTTCCGGTCTCAAAAGAAACAATGCTGATGGGAAGCGACACAGGTGGTGAATGGTCTTCACATTTTAAAGAAGGAAATAATTTTTCCGTCTCCATTAATGCAGATTCAAAAGAAGAAGCAAATCAATTATTCAACGGACTATCTCAGGATGGGCAAGTCACAATGCCTTTGGCAGATACTTTTTGGGGTGCTTATTTTGGGATGTTCACCGATCAGTTTGGTATTAATTGGATGGTTAATTATGATGATCCTTCAAAAACTCAACAGCATCCTTAATATCTTATTGGATTAATCATTAAAAACAAACCGACACTTATTTTGTCGGTTTTGATTTTATTATTCCTTTGCTCTCCAAAAATTATTAAACTTAAAAATACAATCAAATGAAATTCACAATTGACGAAATAAAAGCAGAACATCAAAAAGTAAAAAGCGGTGCAGATTTCCCAAAATACATTCAGGCAATTAAAAATCTCGGAGTTTCGCATTACAGGGCTTATGTAGCAGACGGAAATACAGAATATTTTGATACAGAAAATCATTCAGCAAAGACAGGAAGTAAGTATGAGAATTTACAAATTTCAGAAACCTTGAATCTGGAAAATTTCAAAACCCAATTAAAACTTCATCAGCAAGGCGGTACAGATTACATGACTTTCTGTAAAGATTGTGCGGAAGATGGAGTAGATGGCTGGAAAATGGATTTGAGTGAAATGACATGTTCGTATTTTGATAAGCAAGGAAATTATATATTAATAGAAAATGTTCCTTCATAGTTGAATCGAGTTACTGCATCAATTCCAGATTAATTTATTATTTGCAATTATTGATTAAAATTATTAATTTTGTAATTCTGATAGATAATAGTAATTAAAAATTGAAATATGAATTTTTTCAGACAGTTAGCTTGTGTTGTTTTTATTGGCATTTCGGCTTTCTCTATTGCTCAAAAAAGTGATCTTGGTGCATGGTATATGTATTTCGGAAATAATAAAATCAGTAAAAAATTGAATTTTCATAATGAAATTCAATATCGAAATTTTGACGGAATCGGAGACTTAGAGCAGCTTCTCATCCGCACAGGAATTGGATATGATTTGACCGAAAATAATAATAATATTTTGTTGGGCTACGGTTTTATTTTGAGCCGGCCTTATCTCAACAATGAAAAAAGTGAGAATATTGAACACCGCATTTTCCAGCAATATATTACAAAACAGAAATTCGGTCGTTTCAATCTTCAGCACCGTTACCGTTTAGAAGAGAGATTTTTACAGGATGATTTCAGGATGAGGTTTCGCTATCTGTTAGGGTTTAATATTCCGATCAGTAATAAAGAGATGTTACCAAAAACTTTATATCTCTCGGCTTACAACGAGATTTTTCTACATCTTGACAGTCCTGTTTTTGACCGCAACAGAGTATACGGAGCATTAGGATTTGTCATTAATAAAAACATGAGAATTGAAGCGGGCTACATGAATCAGATTCAGGAAAACAAAAACCGCGGACAGATTCAGATTGGTTTTTACAACAATATTCCGTTTACGAAAAATTAAACTCAATAACTTCAAAATACAAACTAAAAATGCATTCAGGAAAAAGATTTGGACCGGTAGAATTTATAATATGGACGAGAAGAAGTTTGTATATTCTCTTCGTTTTGGCGGCAGTACCCACTGTTTTATATTATTTAGGAATTACTTTTATATCCTTTCCATGGCAACCGATTGCTATCATGGGAACTGCAGTAGCGTTTATTGTAGGTTTTAAAAACAATGCAAGTTACAGCAGATTGTGGGAAGCAAGACAGATTTACGGTGCTATTATCAATGACAGCCGTAGTTTTGGGTATATTTTGAGAGATTCTTTGAGAGAAAAAAATTCTGATAAAGTAAATCAGATGTTCAGACGTCATTATGCATGGTTAACAGCGCTTCGTTTTCAGCTTCGGGAACCCAGAAACTGGGAAAATATGAGTACGGAGCAGTTTAAAGAGTATGCTCAAAAGTATGAAATTCCGGAAAGACTTTCTACAATTGATGCAGAGCTGAAAAACTATCTTTCGGAGGATGAACTGCGATATATTTTAAGTAAAAAAAACAGAGCAACTCAATTGATGGCCGTGCAAAGTAAAGATTTATCTGAAGCTTATTCACAAGGCGAGATCAATGATTTCCAATGGTCTCAAATCAATCAGCAACTTGTGAAATTTACAGATAATCAGGGTAAATCTGAAAGAATAAAAAACTTCCCATATCCCAGGAATTTTTCTTCAATCACAACGTATCTGCTCATTATGTTTATTGTTTTCGTGCCGTTTGGTTTGATTAAGGAGTTTGACAAAATGGGCGACGGAACTTTGTTAGAAGGGTATACTTTATGGTTCAATATTCCGTTTTCTCTTCTGGTAACCTGGTGTTTTCATACATTGGATAGTGTGGGAGAAGCTTCAGTAAATCCATTTGAAGGCAGCCCGAATGACGTTCCGATTACTCAGATCAGCCGTACGATAGAAATTGATATGAGAGATATGTTGGATGAAGCTGATCTTCCGGCAGCAATTACTCCGAAAAATGATATTGTCCTTTAAAATAAAAGTTATGATCTGTGTTTATTTTAATAACAATAACTTAATGCATAAATGTAAAATTAGAGCGTAGATTCGTTTTCAGATAATTCCACAGAAAATTAATATCTGCTGACCGAATAAACACTCAATGTAATACACTTTAAAAAACAAATTCCATGATTCACACCTACGTCATTATCTCAATTGCAGTCTTGTTATCTGTAATGATACTTGTTATGATCGGGCAAAAGCTGAAAGTTGCTTACCCGATATTCCTTGTGATTGCAGGATTAATCATCAGCCTAGTTCCAGGGATGCCTCATATTGAGATTGAGCCAGACTTGGTTTTTTTGATTTTTCTTCCGCCTATTTTATTTGAAGCTGCATGGTTTACTTCATGGCAGGATTTTCATAAGTGGCGGAAACAGATTTTCTCAATGGCGTTCGGATTGGTTTTTCTGACATCTGTTGTTGTGGCATATCTTTCATCATCTATTATTCCGGGGCTTACGGTGGCAATGGGGTTCTTGTTGGGTGGCGTCAATTCGCCGCCGGATGCTGTAGCAGCAACTTCCGTTTTAAAGCACATGAAAATCCCAAAAAAAATCACAAGCATTTCTGGAAGGTGAAAGTTTGATCAATGATGCTTCGAGTTTAATTGTATTTAAATTTGCTTTGGCGGCAGTCATTTCAGGTCAGTTTATCTGGAGAGAAGCGATCGGGGATTTCTTCAGTATGGCAGTTGGCGGAATTGCAATTGGTATTGCCTTAGGATTGCTTTTCGGTTTTTTTCTGCGATTAATCCCTTCCAACTCAAATATTGATACCATTATCACACTCATTGTTCCTTACATTTTATACGTCGGTGCAGAGCATTTCCATTTTTCAGGAGTTCTCGCAGTTGTTGCAGGTGGATTGCTGATGTCTTACAACTCGCATTGCTATCTCAGTCATACGACAAGAATTCAGTCAGGAAACGTTTGGAGTGTTTTGATTTTTCTGATGAATACAATTATTTTCATTTTAATCGGTTTAGAATTACCTATTGTAGTCGCAGCAATGAAAGATTATACCATTTCAGAAGGTGTTTTTTACAGTATCGTGATTGGCGGAGCAATTATTTTAACAAGATTGGTGTACAGTTACAGCATTATGTACTTTCCTTGGTTTTTATCTAAAAAATTAAGGTCGGAAAATCCTAAACCAGACTGGCGAGAGCCGTTTATCATCAGTTTTGCGGCAATGCGGGGGGTGGTTTCACTGGCGGCAGCATTATCTATTCCTGCGTTTTTACCAAACGGAGAAGCATTTCCACATCGAAATATTATTTTGTTTGTAACCTTCGTGATCATTTTAATAACTTTAGTCGGACAAGGATTGATGCTTTCACCTGTCTTAAAATGGCTGAAAGTAAGCGACGCAGGAAGCGAATTGCCAGAAGAGAAACAGGAAGTAATCCTGATGAGAAAACTGAAAGAAACCGCTTTGCAAAAACTTGAATCTGATTTTTCTGAACTGACGGAAACCAACAGTATGGTTCGCCATCAAAAACACAGATTGGAAAATGAAATGCTGATGATGGCAGACAAATCACAGTGTATGGCTTCTGCCGGAGATTACGTCACGGCAATGAATGAAAATAAAGATGTTGTTCGGCAGTTGATTCAGGCACAGCGGAACGAACTTCACCGGATGAAACGTGAAAAAATATTTGATGACCATGTGATGAGAACCATAGAAATGCAGCTCGATTTTGATGAAGCAAAAATTACAGGTTTTAGTCATTCTTAATGGATAAGATTTTACTGAATAACTAAATGAAATTTAATTCTCTTTTTCCGGTGATCTGGACAGAAAATTTTGAAGAAACTATAGGTTTTTACATCCATATTTTGGGTTTTCAGCTGATCAGTGCAAACAGCGATTCACAATGGGCTTTTCTTGAAAAAAATACTGTTCAGATCATGATTACAAAACCTAATGAGCATATTAAATATGAGAAAATAGGTTTTTCCGGTTCTTTTTATTTTAATGTAAATGATGTTGACGTTCTATGGAAAGATCTGAATACGATTACAAAAATTTGTTATAAAATAGAAAGTTTTGATTGGGGAATGCGGGAGTTTGCAATCTATGACAACAATGGTTATATATTACAATTCGGTCAACCTGTCGCCGAAATTAGTAAAGAGGAATAAATTTTGCTATTTTTGGTGAAATATTTTAAAAACAAATATGAGAAATAAAATAATTACAGGTATTGCGGTACTTTTGCTGTTAGTATCTTGTAAAAATGACGAGAAAATACTGAATTCTTTAGCTGATTACAACACCTCGATGGAAACCAAAGGATATCATTTTGGTGATAAACTGGATCTTCCGAAAGATGTCTTAGATAATGCCGAAAGCATCACAATCAGTTTTGGAGAAAAAGAAACCTCAAGCTTAGTAGTTGATTCAAAATATTATACGCTGGGAGACAATGCCGTTACTTTTAATATTAAAACAAAAGGTGGCGAAACTCTCTATCAGGATGCAACCATTAATGTTTTTACCAAAATTCCTGTAAAAAATATCAGCTATGATGTAATAGCAGAATATCCTCATGATCCTGCAAATTTTGTACAAGGTTTTCAGATCGAGGGAAATACCATCTATGAAAGTGACGGTCAGCAAGGTTCTTCTCAGATTTTAAAATATAATTTGGGAGATACTCAACCCATTGTTGCAACAAAGCAGCCTGAAGATGTTTTTTCTGAAGGAAGTGCTATAGTCGGAGATAAAATTTATCAATTGACATGGCAAAATAAGAAAGGTTTTATTTATGACAAAAATTCTTTGAGCTTGCTTTCAGAATTTCCTTATCCGGATGTGATGGGAGAAGGTTGGGGTTTAACATTTGATGGTAAAAATCTAATCGCTTCAGATGGAACAAAAAACCTGTATTTCTTAAGCACAAGTGATCCTTCCAAGGTTGTAAAGTATATTTCAGTTGCAGGAAATTCTGAAGTTTACGATCAGTTAAATGAATTGGAATTTTACAAAGGTTTTATCTATGCAAATGTTTGGCATAAGCCTGTTATTCTTAAAATAAATCCTGCTAACGGAGAAGTTGTCGGTAAGTTTGATTTCACTAAAATTGCAGCGCCGTTTACTGATTCAAACAGTGAATCTGTTTTAAACGGCATCGCTTTTAAAGATGATAATATGCTGGTTACAGGTAAAAACTGGTCAAAAATTTATGAAGTTGCGATTAAATAATTTTAAGTTAATCTCACGTTCTCTAAAATAAAGTATGTAAATTGGTAGCGTTCCTCCGGAGCGCTATCTTTGGTAAAAAAGTTTTTTGAAAATATTAAGTCTATTTTTCGTTTTCATTATCTGTTCGGTTTCTGCGCAGAGAATTTTGCCTTTTGATACTTTGAGGATCAAAGAAGCAAGAGATATGTTTGCTGATGATTACGGCAGTATTTATATTTATAAAAACAAAGACTTTAGCTTTACTAAATACGATTCGCTCGGTAAACAGCTTGGTAAAATGATGTTTACGGTACCTTTCAAGATTCAAGGCGTTCAGAATCCTTTGAGTATTGCTCTTTTTTCTGAAAATGCACAGGAAATGAAGTTTGTGGATCAGAATTTAAATGAAATTCAAAAAATAGATTTCAGACAAAAGTTCACGTATATCAAACACGCTTATGCAGAAGATTTACAGCAAATCTGGCTGCTTGATGAAAGTACAAAAAGGCTTCTTCAGTACAATTTCAGAAATGATACAACCATCAATTCTTATCCTTTTGATGCAAGTTTTGATGAATTGATTGATCTTTTGGTTTTTGAAAATAAGGTGTATATTTTAACTAAAAATCAGTTCAGAATTTACAATCTGAAATTTGAGAAGCTTTTTGAAGCACCTGTTGAAAACGGAAAAAGACTGAGAAGAGAAAACGAATTTATTCTGGTTGTTGGCAAAAATTCTATTTTTAAATATATTCCGGAAAAAGATCTGACCAAAATATTTGATGATCCCGATGTACAAATTGTGGAAAAAAACTCATTGGCATATTTTGAAATCAAACACAACAAACTTTATCTTTACAACCTCGAAAATATCAAAGATTTGAAAATGCAGACGGCGACAGACAGTCTGAAAAACGACACGGAAAAAACGGTAGAAGAATTGATGAAAGAAAAAACTGAAACCCCCGATATGCAGAAACTTTTAGAAGAAATTCAGGAGCTTGGTTTTTAAAAAAATAATTTACATAATATACAAGACAGGAATATGCACATTGCAGTTACAGGTAATATTGGAGCAGGAAAAACTACGCTGACGACGATGTTGGCAAAGCATTATGGCTGGGATGCGCAGTTTGAGGATGTAGACCACAATCCTTATCTGGAAGATTTTTATGCAGACATGAGCAAGTGGAGTTTTGCACTGCAGATTTATTTTTTGGGAAGCAGATTCCGTCAGGTAAAAGAAATTCGGGAGAGTGGTAAAAATATCATCCAGGATCGTACGATCTATGAAGATGCTCATATTTTTGCTGAAAACCTTAATGATATGAAACTTTTGTCAGACAGGGATTATACAAACTATGCTTCTCTTTTTGATTTGATGAAGACATTCGTTTCGGCTCCGGATTTACTGATTTACCTTAAATCTGATGTTCCGAATCTGGTGAAGAAAATTTACAAAAGAGGAAGGGAGTACGAGGCTTCCATCAGCATAGAATACCTTTCTAAGCTCAATCAGAAATATGAAAAATGGATTACAAACTACACAGAAGGAAAACTTCTCATTATTGAAGTAGACGATCTTGATTTTGTTGAAAAGCCTGAAGATTTCGGATTGATTTTAGAGAAAATAGAAACAGAACTGAATGGATTGTTTTAGTCTTAATTCATATTAAATTAAAACGTTTTTGCTTATTGGTGTTAAATTTGTTTTACACCAACAAATATAAATTAATATAAAAAATGCTTGTAAAAGTTCTCCATAACGGAAATTGCTCAAAATCAAACGCGGTACTTGAATATCTTGACGAAAACGGTATTCCGTTTGAAATTATTAATATCGTGGAAGATCCGCTGAGCGTTTTGGAACTTAAAACAGTATTGAAAAAACTGAATGAAGATGTTTCACACATCATCCGAAAAGAAGAGAAACTTTACTTAGAAAAGTATGCAGGAAAAGACTTTACAGAAGACGAATGGCTGAAAATTTTATCTGAAAATCCGTCACTTATTCAAAGGCCAATTTTGATCAAAGGTTCTGTAGCAATGCTTGGAAGACCTGTAGAAAATGTGAAATTCTTTATCGAACACTAGAATAATTTTTGAATAAATATAATAAAGTCAGCAATTGCTGACTTTATTTTTTTACAATAAGATGACATTTTCAATCCTGCCAACTTCTTTATAGATCCTCACGACCTGATCTGCATCCAATACAAATGCATTGATATTGCAGGCTGTATATTTACCATTTTTACTTTCTCTGTTACCCAGTGTGAATTTGATACCGTCAAAAACTTTATATATTTCTGTAAGCTTTGCCTGATCAGTCGGAATAATAAACTTAAAAAGATAATCTTCAGGAAAATCATGTTGATCTTCCAGTTTTTCTTTTAATGAAGTGTAAAATTCTTCAGGATTTGCATGCTGATTTCCTTGTAATATGTCCATTATTGTTACTTAATTTATATAAATATAATGAAAATTTAACTATTTTCCAAGAGGTGCTAAAAGTGATGCCGAATTTTGTTTTTCGTGATCTTCGATGATATTAAATAATCCGTTTACAATTTGTTCAGAAGCCAGCATACTCAAACCTCCGGCGTTCACATTGCTATTATTTCCACTGCCAAGAACACTTCCTAAAAGATTGCTGCCTGATAATGCGGTGTTGATGGTCTTTACGATTCCGTATTTATTCAATTCCTGTTCAACTCTTGGCGCAATTGCAGCAACGAGTTGTTGAGAAGTTTTTTCTTTTAAAATAAGAGTAGCCGTTCCTTTTTCACCCTGAATAATTCTTGTAACATCCTGAGCATTTAAACTATTGACTGCATTTTCTAAAATAGGTCTTGAAATATTCACGGTAAAAACAGCTGCATCTGCAATATATTCTCTTTCTTTGGCAACCAATGCAGGTGCTATTCTTTCTAAAGTGGCATTGATATCACGCAGTTGCTTAGGTAGTGCTTTGTCTACCAGATTATTCTGAAGAAAAGCTTCTTTATTACCGTAGATATTCATTCCTTTATTGATGCCTCCTAATAATACTCTTTTAATTACAGCCAATCCAAGATCAGATGTCGCAAGAGTAGAGCAAGATTGCAGGGTTGTATTAATCATTACACCCGTTCCAAAAATCATTGCAATAGAAATTATATATTTTTTCATTTTTAATTTTTTTAATCTTGTCAAATACTGCACCAAAGGTAAAGACTATTATGTATTTAACAAAAAATTACGAGATTATAGCTGAATTTTAAAAATCTATGTTTTTGTAAATAAAATTCCGATTATTTATACGAAATCAACAATCGTATGAAAATAGGAAGTTGGAAGTCGATTTTGGTGGTTTTTTCTCATAAAATTGTCTTTGCTTCAATGTGAAATAATCATATTTATTGATATTTTTTGTTGTGTAATATATTAAAATTTTGTTTTTTTTAAGAGATATCATAATTTAATCGAACATTAATAATTTATTTAACTAAAATTAACATCATTTGATATTTTTTATATTTTTGAAACAAAGTCTTATTTTGAGAAAATGATATTTTCAACTTTATAAGATGCATTGATTTGTACAAGATAAAATTAAACTATATGAAACAAACTAATTTAAAGTATTCTTGTCTGATTGCTGTTCTCTACTTCGGTATGAACGTCAACGGACAGGTGACTCCTCAGGATACGCTTCCCAAAGAGCAGAGAATAGAGGAAGTTGTCATGATTGGATATGGTAGCCAAAAGAAAGAGAACGTTACGGGAAGTATCGGTCTTGTTTCAGCAAAAGATTTAGCAGACAGACCCAACTCAAACCCTCTTAGCTCTGTACAAGGTAAGCTTGCAGGTGTAAATATTACCAATTCCGGTACTCCGGGAAGTTCTCCAAGAGTTGACATCAGAGGTGTTGGTTCTCTATCAGGAAACACTGTTTTCATAGTGGATGGAATGATTACAACTGATATTTCTTACCTTAATCCACAGGATATTGAGTCTATGAGTGTCCTTAAAGATCCTTCAAGTTTAGCGATCTTTGGAGCTCAGGCTGCGAATGGTGCGGTGTTGATTAAAACTAAAACCGGAAAAGGCAAACCTGTTTTCAATTTAAATTCTTATTTAGGATTTAAGACTGTAACGAATGTTCCTCAAATGGTCAATTCAGATCAGTATATAGAATTATATAATGAAAAACTGATCAATGATAATGGCTCGAGTGCAGGTTCTATCAGCAGAGCAAATTTTCCTGCAGATACCAAATGGTTTGATGAGATTTTCAGAACCAGTGTAATCAATTCGAATGATTTCTCTGCAATGGGTAGTCTTGGTAAATTAAATTACTATGCGAGCATAGGATATCTTAAAGATGAGGGTAATCTTGCTGCAGGTTCTGGTATTAACTCAGGAAGTGGATTTAATAGATTTAATACAAAAGTAAATCTCAGCTATAAAATAACTGATAATATTACAATCGGAGATAATTTCAGTTTTTCAAAAATACGTACTGATGTAGCGCAAAATCCTTTATTAGATGCATATTCAGCACCTCCTATTTTCTCTGTAATGAATTCTGCTACTGGAGATTACCAGTTTTTTAACGGTTATTCTATACCAAACCCAAGAGCAAAGCTAGATCAATATCGCTCTCAGGTAAGACAGGAAAGATTGCTTAATAATGTCTGGGGAGAATTGAAGTTTTTGAAAGATTTTACATTTAGAATTAGCTATTCAAGTGATAATTATCGCCCAACTCAATATGAATTTACACCTACACTTACTTATGTTCCTGTTGCTAATCAGGCACCTTCAACTTTAATTACCAGAGATTTCAAAAATAGCAACTATGTTTGGGATAATACAATTAACTGGAAGAAAAGCTTTGGAAATCATAATTTTGATGTGTTAGCTGGTTTTTCAAGAACGAGAACAACACTTTCACAAGAATACGCATCGTCAAGAGGTGTACAATATGATGGAACTAATGGCTCTTTGAATATTGCAAGCGGAACAGATCAATTTTTTGTAAGCGGTGTTGACAGAAGTGATTTAGGGGTTTTTCAAGATCAACAAAGAATTCAATCATTTTTTGGAAGAATCAATTATGATTATAAAGGCAAATATTTAGTAAATGCATCTATTCGTAGAGATGCGAGCTCACAGATCAGCGTTGACAGATCAAGAACCTTCCCTGCGGTTAGTGCTGGTTGGGTAATATCTAAAGAAGACTTTATGAGCGAGCAGAATGTCTTCAATTTGCTAAAACTACGAGCAAGTTATGGTGAATTAGGAAACCCTAATATTACAAGAAATTTTAATGCAAATACCACTATTATAGGAGGTGGTGCTTATTTTGGAAATTCAGGTTATCCCGCTCAAACTATTGACCTTTTTGTTGATCCTACTATTGGTTGGGAAACTACCACAGGAAGAGATGTAGGATTGGAGATGGCACTATTTAATAATAAACTTAAAATTGACGCAGCTTACTTTGATAAGGACTCTAAAAATGTAGTTTATGGTGTAAACCAAGGAACTGTTTCTGGTGCAAGTAACTGGGACAATTTTGTAACCAATGCTTATTCGTTTAACAACAGAGGTTTTGAATTATCCGTAAATTACAATACAAAGCTTAGTGAAAATGTGAGTTTTGGAGTATATGGTAATTTTACATCTCTTAAAAATGAAATCACATCTGTATACGGCGGTTCATTTAAAGATACAGGAGCAAGTTTATTCGGTAATCCAATTGTTAGATTGCAGACTGGTGAGGCAGTAGGATCATATTATGGTTATGATGTTGCGGGTGTTTTCCAGACAGATGCAGAGGCAGCTGCTTCGGGACAGGCAGGCGCAAAAGCAGGCTGGTTTAAATTCACAGATCAGGATGGCAATGGTACAATTGATTCAAGAGATAAAACATTCTTAGGCAGCCCGATTCCTAAAGGAACTTATGGTTTCGGAGTTAATTTTAACATTTATACATTTGATATTGCTGTTGATTTCCAAGGTGTATTTGGCAACAAAATATATAACTATAACCGTGAACAGCGTTTTGGAAACGAGACATGGGATCTTGACATGTACAATAACAGATGGCGTGGTGCAGGTACTTCTAATACCAATGCAATGATTACCTCGAATCAGTCTGTCATACTGCCTAGTAGTTTTTATGTTGAAGACGGAAGTTATATAAGAATCAGGAATATTCAGGTTGGTTATAATTTACCAAAATCCTTTGCAAAATCTTTATCAGTGACAAGACTTAGATTGTATCTAAGTGCGCAGAATCCTTGGACAAGTTTCAAGTATAATGGTTTCTCACCAGAAATCAATAACAGTGACAGAGTACAAATGGGAATTGACAATAATATTTATCCAATTTCTGCTATTTATACGATGGGTATGAACTTAACATTTTAATTAAAAGATCATGAAAAAAATATTTTTAACACTTTCTATATTTTCATTATTTGCAAGTTGTAACGACGATTTTGTAGATATTCAGGATGAAGGACAAAAGGATGTCACAAACTTTTTTACATCACAAGATGATGCTATGCAGGCTACTACTGCTATTTATAGCTTTTTGAGAAGCTGGGAAAACACTGGTTTCCCAGCACAATATGTATTTGGAGTAACTGGTGATGATGTAGAAAAAGGATCTAATCCCGGAGATGCATCATTTATCAATGCTTACGATAATTTCACTTTCACCGTTAGTGATGAAGGAGTAAGAGGATATTGGATAGGGCAGTGGCAAGCGGTAAACAGGGCAAATCAGGTGATTACCAATGTTCCTAAAATTGATATGGATGCTACCTTAAAAAATAGATTAATAGCTGAATCGAAAATGTTGAGAGCATATTTCTACTTCAATTTAGTAAGAATTTATGGTGGAGTTCCTATATATGATGGTTTACCTGCGGATGGTAATTATCTGAAAGCAAGAAACTCTACCGCAGAAGTTTATGCTTTTATAGTTAAAGATTTGACGGAGGCTGCTGCGGTTTTACCTCAAACCTATTCTGCTGCAGATCGCGGAAGAGTTACCAAAGGAGGTGCTTTAGGATTGCTTTCAAAAGTATATCTTTATATGAAAGATTATCAGAAAGCGTATGACACTTCTAATTTGGTTATTGGGATGGGATATTCTTTAGATCCAGACTTTAATCACTTATTCAGACCAGAGGGAGAATTCGGAACAGAATCTGTCTTTGAGGTGAATTCCGATTGCGCTCCTGGATTTAGCGGAAGTCAGTATGCAGAAGTTCAGGGAGTTAGAAATCAATTTGGATGGGGATTCTTCACCCCTACAACAGCTTTAGAAAATGCATTTGAACCAGGAGATATCAGAAAAGAATTAACTATCCTGAGAGAAGGAGAAACCACTATTGAAGGAGATTTAATCAAAAAAGGAGATCCTAATGCAGGTAACATGTGGAACCAAAAAGTATATGTACCATCATCTCTTAACAACAGTGCATGTGGTTATGGCTCTATCCAAAATCTAAGAATTTTGAGATTTGCTGATATTCTTTTAATCAATGCAGAAGCTGCTAACGAATTGGGAAATACCGGTGCTGCAACGACCAGTATCAATAAAGTAAGATTGAGAGCAAACCTACTTCCGACTACGGCAACTACACAAAGTACGTTAAGAACTGCTATTTGGCAGGAAAGAAGAGTAGAGCTAGCGATGGAAAATGATAGATTTCCGGACTTAGTAAGAACAGGTCAGGCTGCTACGGTTCTCGGACCTAAAGGATTCAAAGCAGGGAAAAATGAGCTTTTCCCAATTCCTTTAGATGCAATGAATCAAAGTAATGGATTGTTTGTCCAAAACCCTGGTTACTAAAATTAAATTATAAAAACTTAGAGGAGAATGAAAGTTCTCCTCTTCTTTTATTATTTCGTTTAAAATTAATATATGAAGAGGATAATACGATCAATCACAGCAATATCATTATTTGCAGTCTCCTGCAAAAATTCTCAAATTGTTAATCAGACAGTTTCGAAAACCGAGACGGTAAAAACTAATCTTACCGATGCACAATTGCTGGATAAAGTTCAGAAAGATGCTTTAAAATATTTCTGGGATTACGCAGAACCCAATTCTATGTTGGGAAGAGAGCGGTATCACGAAGACAATATTTATCCTGATGACGACAAGCATGTGATCACAACTGGTGGTTCAGGATTTGGACTGGCAACGATTTTGGTCGGAGTTGAAAGAGGTTTCATTCCCAGAAAAGATGCGGTAAAAAGACTGAACACAATGATGGATTTTCTTGCCAAGGCAGACCGCTACAAAGGAGTCTGGTCGCATTGGATTAACGGAGAAACAGGAAAAACCGTTCCGTTCGGAAAGAAAGATAATGGAGGAGATTTGGTAGAAACAGCATTTTTAACCTCCGGAATTTTAATGGTTCGCGAATATTTCAAGAACGGAAATACCGAAGAAAAAATATTAGCCAAAAAATGTGATGAGCTTTGGAAAGGAATTCAGTGGAATTGGTATACCAAAGGCGGTGAAAAAGTATTGTATTGGCATTGGTCACCTGATTATCAATGGGAAATGAATTTTCCGCTTCAGGGCTACAACGAATGCCTGATTACTTACATTTTGGCAGCCTCTTCACCTACTCATTCAATTGATGCCGAAACGTATTATAAAGGGTGGACGAGAAACGGAACCTATCTGTCAGACAAAACAAAATACGGGCTTCCAATGTACGTAAAGCACAACGGAGCAGAAGAATATGGCGGACCATTATTTTGGGCGCATTACTCTTATCTCGGTTTAGATCCTAACAATTTATCGGATAAACTGGTCAAAAATTACTTTGATTTAAATAAAAATCAGGTTTTAATAGACTATAAATATTGTGTAGAAAACCCAAAACAATGGAAAGGTTACGCTGAAAATTATTGGGGATTAACAGCAAGTTACTCAAGAAATAAAGAAGGTGGAGTAGGTTATGATGCACATTTTCCACAAAATGATCATGGAGTTATTACGCCCACAGCAGCTTTGAGTAGTTTTCCTTACACCCCAAAAGAATCTATGGATTTTTTGAAGTTTATTTACACTCAAAAACCAGAATTCATAGGCTCTGCAGGTCCTTACGATGCAACTTCAATTCATTATAATAATTGGACGACACCTCGATATTTAGCCATTGATCAGGGAACAATTGCTCCAATGATTGAAAACTACAGAACAGGATTTTTATGGAAATTATTCATGAACGCACCGGAAATCCAACAGGGATTAAAGAAATTAAGTTTTAAAACTGAAAAATACAATATGAGGTAGTTTTAGGAGCTTCATCCCGCTTTCCGCTCATACTCCTCGCTCGACGGCTCCGCTTCGCTCCGCCGCCTCACTGCGGGGTAACCGCTGCAATCGGGGCTAGTAATTCGGATACAATAAACTACGTGCACTCTGAGTGAAGTCGAAGAGTCGCCAAAATCTAAAGAAATATGAGTTTAAAATTAAAACATTTACCACTTTTACTTCTCTCGTTTTCTCTAAGCTTCAATGCTCAGGAAATAAAAACTACCTTTAATAAAGAAGTACGCCGTACAGAAAAAATATCTTACGTTTTTGATTATCCTCAAAATGCAAAAGGAAAAATTCCGTTGATTGTTTTTCTGCACGGTTCCGGCGAAAGAGGAAACGACCTTGAAAAAGTAAAAGCGCACAGTCCTTTTACTTATAAAAATATAATCAAAGAACCTGTCGCTATTTTAGCACCGCAATGTCCTGAGAATACGTGGTGGGATACGGTTACTGTTTATCATTTAATCAAAGAAATCCAGGCAAAATATAAAATAGATGACTCTAGAATTTATCTTACCGGACTATCAATGGGTGGTTGGGGAACTTTAAAATTAGCCATGGAACATCCTGAAATGTTTGCTGCGGTTGTTTCAGTTTGCGCACCGACCGACAGAGTAATGTTCGCAAATATTCATCAGTACAAAAATCTGAATATGAAGATCTTTCATGGTGGAATGGACGATGTTGTTTTACCTGAAAATGCATTCAATTTTTATCAGGCACTTCATCCGGTAAATCCATCCGGAGAACTCACGATTTTCCCGAATGATAATCATAACTCCTGGGATTCAACCTATTCTAATCCTAAATTATATGAATGGATGTTGAGTAAAAAGAAATAGTTGACAGTTCAGGAATTTTAAATCAAAAAATAAAGGCTTCAACAACATTAGCCTGATAATTTGTATTTAAAGTGTTGAAAAATATAGGGTTCAAACTGATCCTGTCGCAGCTTTTGTTGAATAAACTTAGCGCCACACCGTTAACCAAAATTAAAAAATCAAAAAGAAAATATAATTAAAGAAGAAGACGTATGAAAAAGTTAATTGTAATAGCAACTTTAGTCCTTGCGCCAATGTTTTCGGCTCAGGAAATGATCACGAAACCCGTGCAGTCTTATCAGACTGCTCAATATCAGACAAAGAAAAAAGCTTTTGTTGATGCTCTTTTGGCAAAAATGACTTTAGATGAAAAAATCGGACAGTTAAATTTGCCAAGTTCAGGTGATTTTACAACTGGTCTGGCTAAAAGTTCAGACATCGGAAAAAAAGTAGAACAGGGATTAGTCGGTGGACTTTTCAATATTAAAGGTGCTGAAAAAATTAAGGCCGTTCAGAAAGTGGCAGTAGAAAACAGCCGTCTGAAAATTCCTTTGATTTTTGGGATGGATGTTATTCACGGTTATGAAACAACATTCCCGATTCCGTTAGGTTTAGCAGCTTCATTTGATATGAATTTGGTTCAGCAGTCCGCAAGAGTTGCCGCTCGAGAAGCTGCCGCAGACGGAATCAACTGGACGTTCTCGCCAATGGTGGATATTTCCCGCGAACCAAGATGGGGAAGAGTGTCTGAAGGTTCTGGCGAAGATCCGTATTTAGGAAGTGAAGTTGCTAAAAATATGGTTTACGGTTATCAGGGAAAAGATTTGGCAAACGGAACCAATATTTTAGCATGTGTAAAACACTTTGCTTTGTATGGAGCAGGTGAAGCCGGTAGAGATTACAACACGGTTGATATGAGCCACGTAAGAATGTTTAACGAATATTTTCCACCTTACAAAGCTGCTGTTGATGCAGGTGTAGCTTCTGTCATGGCATCTTTTAACGAGGTTGATGGCGTTCCTGCAACAGGAAACAGATGGTTGCAAACTGAAGTATTAAGAAATCAGTGGAAATTCAAAGGTTTTGTAGTGACTGATTACACGGGAATCAACGAAATGGTAGACCACGGAATGGGAGATCTTCAACAGGTTTCTGCTTTAGCTTTAAAAGCCGGAGTTGATATGGATATGGTGGGAGAAGGCTTTTTAACCACACTGAAAAAATCTTTGGCAGAAGGAAAAGTAACACAGGCAGAAATTGATTTGGCTGCAAAAAGAATTCTTGAGGCAAAATACGATTTAGGCTTATTCGATAATCCGTACAAACATGGTGACGTAAAGTTGGCTGCAAAAGAGGTTTACAATATGGAAAACCGAAATATTGCGAGAAGTGCTGCTGCTCAGTCTATGGTTTTAATGAAAAATGACAATCAGGTTTTACCTTTGAAAAAATCAGGAACGGTTGCCGTGATTGGTCCATTGGTAAACAACTCGATGAATATGCCCGGAACCTGGAGTGTGGCTTCAAAACATGCCAATGCAATCAACCTGATGCAGGGTTTACAGGCTAATTTTGGGAAAGATGTAAAATTTTTGTCAGCAAAAGGAGCAAACATTGATTATGATGCCAAATTAGAAGATATTTATGCTGCTCACGGTAAGAAGACCGACAGAGACAGTCGTTCAAAAGAAGCATTGTTAAAAGAAGCTGTTGATGTTGCCAGTAAAGCTGACGTTATCGTTCTGGCAATCGGAGAATCTGCAGAAATGAGCGGAGAATCTTCGTCCAGAACAGAAATCACGATTCCGCAATCTCAGGTAGATTTGTTAAATGAATTGAAGAAAACAGGAAAACCGATCGCAATGGTTCTTTTCACAGGTCGCCCTTTAGCTTTGACGAATGTGAAAGATACTCCGGATGCGATTCTTAATGTGTGGTTCGCAGGCTCAGAAGCTGGAAACGCCATTTCTGATGTTCTTTTCGGAAAGGTAAATCCTTCAGGGAAACTTCCGATGACGTTCCCAAGAAGTTTAGGACAGGTTCCGATTTATTATAATGCTAAAAACACAGGACGACCTTTAGACCAGAAATTGGTTGATAAATGTGAATACCAGAGATTCCGTTCCAATTATATGGATGAATGCAACACGCCGTTGTATCCGTTTGGTTACGGTTTGAGTTATACTAAATTCAATTATTCTGAGGTAACGGTTTCAAATGCAAATCCAAAAGGAAATCAAAGCATTCAGGCTTCGGTTACGATTACCAATTCCGGAAATTATGACGGAGCTGAGGTGGTGCAATTGTACATCAGAGATTTGGTAGGAACCATTACACGACCGGTAAAAGAATTGAAAGGATTCCAAAAAGTAATGCTGAAAAAAGGAGAATCTAAAAAAGTAACCTTCGATATTACTCCGGAACAGCTGAAATTCTATAATGGAGATTTGAAATACGACTGGGAACCGGGTGAGTTTGATATCATGATCGGAACCAATTCCGAAGATGTAAAACATTCAAAAATAAACTGGACTAAATAAATTCCACAAAAAGCCATTCGAAAGAGTGGCTTTTTACTTTCAGTTAAAATTTGGTCACGAGTTTCAATTCTGCTATTTTTACTTCTGAGTCATCAGTAATAAAATGCGCTTCAATTAATACTTAAATTCATACCAACGGTAAGTTTTAACAATGAATAAAATTTTAATTTTAACTATATTTTTCATTCAGTTATTTGTTAATGCACAATTTTCAGAACGAAATTTATCCTCAGAAAAATGGCAGTTCAAAAATGCAAAAGAAAATTCCTGGCTAGTCGCCACGGTTCCCGGAACGGTTCATTTGGATTTGATGAATCATCAGCTTATTCCTGATCCTTACAAAGATGAGAACGAGAAAAAAGTGCAGTGGGTTGAAAATGAAGACTGGGATTATCAGACAACCTTTGAAGTTTCATCAAAAGAACTGGAAAACCGTAATGCTGAATTGATTTTTCACGGATTGGATACGTTTTCCGAAATTTATCTGAACGGAAAACTACTGAAGAAAACCGATAATATGTTCAGAACGTGGAAAATTCCCGTAAAGAATGATTTAAAAATCGGAAGCAATATTTTACAGATTAAATTTAAATCTTCGGTAAATATGGGAAAAGATTTAGCCAAAAAAGTTCCGTTCATAATGCCGGAATCTCCGCGAAGTTTTGTGAGAAAAGCGCAATATCAGTTCGGTTGGGATTGGGGACCGAGATTAGTTACCGCAGGAATATGGAAAGAAGTAAAGCTGAATTTTTGGAATCATGCTAACATTGAGAATATAAAAATTGAGCAGAAAAATGTAACCAGACAAAAAGCAGAACTTACTATTCATGCAGATATTTTTGCTGAGCAAAGCGGTAAATACAGTTTTTTGATCAATCATGAAAATCGTGAAATTTCTTTACAACATGGTCTAAATAAAGTCTCAATTCCTTATCAAATTGATAACCCAAAACTTTGGCAGCCCAACGGATGGGGTGAACAGAATGTATATGATTTAAAAATTTCGCTTAAAAAAAATTCAAAAATTTTATCCGATAAAACAGAAAGAATAGGTTTAAGAACCATAGAATTAATTCAGGAGAAAGATGAAAAAGGAAAATCTTTTTACTTTAAAGTCAACGGAAATCCGATGTATGCAAAAGGAACCAACTGGATTCCGTCTGACAGTTTTACACCGAGAATTACCAAAGAAAAATACCAGAAACTCATTAAAGACTGCAAAGATGCCAACATGAATATGATTCGTGTCTGGGGCGGCGGAATTTATGAAGATGATGAATTTTACAAAGCCTGTGATAAAAACGGAATTCTCGTATGGCAGGATTTTATGTTTGCCGGAAGTTTTTATCCGTCAGACGAAGATTTTTTAAACAATGTAAAAGAAGAAGTAAAAGATCAGGTCAACCGTCTTCAAAATCATCCGTCAATTGCTTTGTGGTGCGGAAATAATGAAATAGATGAAGCTATCGTCAATTGGGGTTATCAGAAGCAGTTCAAATATTCAAAAGAAGATTCTCTTCAGGTCTGGAAAGATTACAAAATGGTTTTCCATGAGGTCATTCCGAATGCTTTGAAAGAAAATGTAACCTCAGAAAAAAATATTTATTGGGCAAGCTCACCTTCGATCGGTTGGGGACATAAAGAAAGTTTAACTGAAGGTGATTCTCATTACTGGGGAGTTTGGTGGGGCGAATTTCCTTTTGAAATATATAACGAAAAAGTTCCAAGATTTGCCTCTGAATACGGTTTTCAGGGAATGCCGGGTTTAGAAACTGTGAAATCAATGTTTGCAGGAAAGCCTGATTTAAGCTTAGAAAATCCGACAATCAAAGCACACGAAAAAAATGCAAGAGGCTTTCATATCATCAATGAATATATGAAACGGGATTATGTGGTTCCGAAAGATTTTGTAAAATACAATTACTTTTCTCAACTGCTGCAGGCTCGTGGAATGCAGATCGCAATTGAAGCGCACCGACGTGCAAAACCTTACAACATGGGAACTTTGTATTGGCAACTGAATGATTGCTGGCCGGTGATTTCTTGGTCATCAATCGATTATTTGGGAAACTGGAAAGCATTGCATTATCAGGTGAAAAGAAGTTTTGAACAAAAGGTGATTGTAACTGAAGAAAAAGATGGTATTTTGAATTTTTATGGAATTAATGATGATTTGAAAAAGTTTGAAGATGTTTTTGTAGAAATTGAAGTTGTGAAATTTGACGGAAAAATTGAGAATGAAATTGTAACGGTCTCGAATGGAAAAACTTTAGACAGAATTATAAAATTTGAACCGATTGAAATGGAAAATTTAGTTTCGAATTTAGATAAAAGTAAATTCTTTGTAAAATTAACTTTGAAAGATAGAGATGAAAAAATCATTGCTGAAAGCAACTATTTCTTCGTAAAACCAAAAGATTTAAAGCTTTCAAAACCCAATATCACCATCCAAAAAATATCACCAACAGAAATTGAAATTTCAACAGATGTTTTGGCAAAAGACGTTTATTTGATGGGCGACACACATTTTAGTGATAATTTCTTTGATCTTTTACCAAATACCTCCAAAAAAATTAATTTGTCAAAACCTTTAAAAAATATTGAAGTGATGAGTCTTTGGGATACGATGAATTAGTATCTTAAATCTTGAAGATTTGACTATTCACTAAAAAAGATTTGTATTTCTTAGCTGAGTGGAACGCCTTTGCGAACGAAAAATCTTTTCAATACAATAAATAAAAACTTTGCGATCCTTGCGTTTAAAAATTTAGCTTCACTAAAATATTGCAGTTCTCTTCAGAAAAATTTAATTTTACATTTTAATTTTCCCTTTGCAATACGCCCAGATTATTTTACCGTTAAATCTTAAAGGAACTTTCACGTACAAAGTTCCCGAAGAACTTGCTTCCAAAATTGAAAACGGAATGCGTGTACTCGTGCCATTTGGAGGGAAAAAAATATACACCGGAATTGTTTTTGAACTTCATGATGTGGCTCCGGAAAATTTTGTGGCTAAAGAAGTGATTAGTATTTTAGATGATTATCCGATTGTGCCTTCTGAGCAAATCAACTTCTGGAATTGGCTTTCTAACTATTATCTCTGCAACTTAGGTGAAATTTACCGCTTTGCATTTCCGTCTTCTCTGAAATTGGAAAGTGAAACGTATCTTAAATTAAAACCCAATGCTACGATCGAATTTGAAAATCTCGATGTCAACGAAATGTATCTTATTCAGGCTTTGGAAGTTCGTCAGTTGATTAATTTAACTGATATTGAGGCATTTATCCCTAAAAAAGAAATTATCAAAACCATCAACTCCTTGATTGATCTCCAATACATTGAAATTGATGAGAAAGTAGCAGAAAAATACAAAGCTAAGGAAGTTGCTTATGTAAAAGTGAAAGATGAAGTTTTGAAAAATCAAAATATCACCGAAATTCTTTTACAACTCAACAGAGCCAAAAAGCAGAAAGAACTTTTCCTGAATATTATTGAAAAGCAAACCGAAAATCCTGATTTGCACATCAGGAAATCAGCATTGTTTGAGGATGGATATTTTGGGAGTTCGCATTTTAAAGCTTTGGCAGATAAAAATCTGGTAGAAGAGTATTATCTTCAAAAAGACAGAATTGAAAGCTATGAAGGCGAGATTGAAGAGATAGAAGAGCTTTCAGAAGCTCAGAATGAAGCAAAAACAGAAATTGATGAAGCATTTGAGGAAAAGAAAAATGTTCTTCTTCATGGAGTAACTTCTTCAGGGAAAACCCATATTTATTTAGAGAAAATAGAAGAATGTATCAATGAAGGAAGAAATGTTTTGTTTTTGCTTCCGGAAATTTCTTTAACAAAACAGATTACGCAAAGATTAGAAAAAAAATACGGTCGGCAACTTGGTTTTTATCACCAGAAACTCAGTGATTTTGAAAAAGTTGAGGTTTGGAGAAAAATTAAAAACAACGATATTAAAATTCTCATTGCTACAAGAAATGCCTTATTTCTTCCTTACCAGAATTTAGGATTAATCATTGTTGATGAAGAGCACGATTCGGCTTACAGACCTCGTGAAGTTTCGCCTTTTTTCAATGCAAGAGATTCGGCAATGATGTTGGCGGGTTTTTATGACGCAAGGGTTATTTTAGGTTCGGCAACGCCTTCTGTAGAGAGTTATTATTTAGCCAGAAAAGAAAAGCTGCATTATATCTTTTTACATGAGAGATTCGGGAAGGTGAAATTACCCGAATTTGAACTGATTAATTTTAAAGAAGCTCAGGATTCTAAAAAGGTTTCAGGGAATTTTTCTCTTCAGTTGTTAGATGAGATCAAAAAAACTTTAGACGAAAAAAATCAGGCAATAATTCTCCATAACCGCCGAGGTTACGCCAATGTAATCGAATGTGAAACGTGTGGCTATGTAAATTATTGTTCGAATTGTGATGTGGTAATGACCTATCACAAAGCCGCCAACGAAATGAAATGCCATTATTGCGGTCAAAGAGCTTCAAAACCAAGAGCCTGCCCGAAATGTCATTCTGAAAATCTGAATGAAAGGGGAGTTGGAGTAGAGCAGATTCACGAGGAAATCTCAAAAATATTTCCAGAAAATGAAGTCGACAGAATGGATGTCGATTCTATGCGGAAAAAATTTGCCTACGAAAAATTATATGAGAAAATAGAAGATAGGGAAACCGATATTGTGGTGGGAACTCAGATGATTTCCAAAGGTTTAGATTTTGATCACATCGAGTTGGTAGCAATTCCGAAAGCAGATTCTATGCTGTATGTACAAGATTTCAGAGCGGAAGAACGTGCCTATCAATTGATCACGCAGGTTTCAGGTAGGGCGGGAAGAGCTTCAGGAAACGGTAAAATTTTAATTCAGACTTATAATCCGGATCATTCTGTTTTTCAGTTGATTAAAATAAACAATATCACTAAAATTTATAAATATTTCCTCACTGAAAGACAGAAATTTCATTATCCGCCATTCACGAAATTAATTATGATCGAACTGAAGCACATTAAAGACGATAAAGTCAATCGTGCTTCCCAGTTTTTAGGTTCAGTTTTAAGAAAATATCTTCCTGAAGATTGTATTCTCGGTCCGGAAAGATCTCAGATTGCGAGGCTTAACAATTTATATCAGTTTCAGATCTTACTGAAGCTTCCGCGAGGAAAAAACTATGAGAAATTTAAAAGTCTTGTATTATTAAGTTTAAAAGAATTTGACGAAATCACTGCGTATCAAAGCATTAAAAAAGATGTTTTTGTGGATTTTTAACAATTTTTAACAAACTTTATGTGGTTTTTGTATACTTTTCTGCACCGCATTCTAACAATAATATCTACATTTGAACGTTTATTAGGTGTTTGGATAAAAATAAGCGGTTTAACTTATCATATTTTATGCCATCCAAACTATAACAAAAAGAAAAATTGATGATAAATTACAGAAAGTATATTTCGGGTATTACGGTTTTGGCGACAGGGTTTTTACTTGCTCAATCTACCGTAGCTACAGTTCTTTATTCTCCGAATTTTGACAGTCAGAAAAGTAAATTAAACTTACCTTCTCCCGCAGTAGCGATTGAAAAAGTTTTTTTGTCTCCAAAGGAACTTGTAGATGTAAGCCTGAACACGATGATGACAGATCCTGTGCTGAAAAATGCAACATGGGGATTTGTAATCTTCGATCCTAAAACGAAGAAAGTAATCTCTTCTTACAATGAAAATACCCCTCTTGTTCCTGCTTCAACTACGAAATTATTAACCACAGAAACTGCTTTGCATCTGTTGGGAGAAAATTACCGATGGATGACACAGCTTGAATATTCCGGGGAAATTGACGAAAATGGAGTTTTAAATGGAAATCTTTATATTGTAGGAAGCGGCGACCCGTCTTTGGGAACCAACAAAGCTGGAGCCTGGTCTTACAAAGAAATTGTTTCAGACTTTGTAATCGGAATGTCTCGTGAGGGAATCAAAAAGGTAAATGGTGATATTATCATTCAGACAGCGCTTTTCAAAGGTAACATTTCGAGACTTCCGGAAAATGTTGTGTGGTTAGAAAACAATAATTATTATCTTCCGGTTGGTACAACTCGTGAGATCAATCCAGCAAACGAAAAACTGATCGTTAAAAAAGGAAACAATATAGCTTCAGATAAAAAATATTTCTACGTTTCGCCCTATGCTAATCAAATGGTATATGCTGAAAAATATCATGGCGACGGAATTTTAACAACCAAACTTCCTGATGCTCCTGCATTTTTGGCAAATAGCTTCAGAGCAACTTTAGTGAAAAGCGGAGTAGGTGTAACCGGAAAAGTAACTCCGAAAACAACAGATGCAGCTCCTGAAGTGAGAAAAATGATTTCTGCATACAAATCTCCAACGCTTTCAGATATTATTTATTATACCAATCAACGTAGTGATAATGCCTTAGCAGAAGCTTTGTTAAAGACAGTTGGTTTCCAGAAAATGGGAGACCAGACTTCAGAATCGGGAAAAATTGTGGTAAACGAACATTTGAAAGAAGTTGCTTTTGATGTAGAAGGTTTAAATTATATGGATGGTAGCGGATTGTCCAGAAGCAATAAAGTAACTCCAATTTCTCAGGTGAAATATCTAACGTCTTTGATGAACCAGAAATATTATAAAACCTATTTTGATTCTTTACCGATTGCAGGACAAACAGGAACTTTAAAGAAAATGTTCATCGGAGAAGGAAACGGACAGATTTTTGCAAAAACCGGAACATTAAACAAAGTAAAAGCGTTAACAGGTTATATGAAAACCAATACAGGGCGAACTTTAGTATTTTCTATACTTGTAAACAACTATTCGGGATCTGTAGATATGGTGAAAAGCAGAATTGAAAAAATTCTTCAGCCGGCTTTAGATTTATAAAATTAACAATACAATTGATATATAAACCTTTTAGTCTCAGATTGAAAGGTTTTTTTTATCTTTATTACCTAATTTATTGAGAATGAAAAAAAATTATTTTTTATGTTTAATCCTTTTGGCAATACAATCTGCATTTGCTCAGGAAAACCTTGAAATGAAAGGCTTAATGGCAAAGGAGATGAAATCTTTTACTGCTAAAATGAATGCCGGAAATACCAATCCCAATACTCTAAACTACGATCTTCAGTATCAGAGAATGGATGTTTCTTTAAATCCCGCAGTGGCTCAAATTTCTGGTTCTGTGACTTCTCACTTCAAACCGAATCAGGCAATGAGCAGCATTTATTTTGATTTAACCAATCAATTGACTGTTTCTCAGGTAACTTTTCATGGTCAGCCTTTGGTTTTTCAGCAATTGGCTACTAAAGAATTGAAAATAGATTTCACTTCCTCGCTCCCGGCTAACGTTTTAGACTCATTAACCATACAATACAACGGAAATCCACCCACCAATAACAATGCATTTTTTATCAATACGCAAGGCGGAAATTCTGTTCTTTCAACACTAAACGAACCTTACGGCGCACAAGATTGGTTTCCGACAAAGCAAAGTTTAAATGATAAAATCGAAAGATTTGATATTAAAATAACCACTCCGTCACAATATAGTGTAGCATCCAACGGAAAATTAATGAGTGAAACCATCTTAGGAAACGGTCAGAAATTGACATTTTGGAGAACAAATTATCCTACAACAGCCTATTTAATAGCACTTTCAATCACCAGTTTTGTTAAACTAAATGACACCATAGGAAATCCGCCTTTTCCTTTTGTGAATTATATTTATCCTTCCACTTCTACCAATACAACAAGTATGGCAAATATAGAATGGACGAAAACAGTGATGGGTACTTTTGAAACATTCTTCGGGCCTTATCCTTTCAGAAACGAAAAGTATGGTCACATGGAATTTACTGCTGGTGGAGGAATGGAACATCAAACGATGTCATCTATGGGAGCATGGAGCAAACAATTAATCGCTCACGAGCTTGCCCATCAATGGTTTGGTGATAAGGTAACCTGTGGAGCATGGAATGATATTTGGCTCAATGAAGGTTTTGCAACTTTCGGGGAACATGTTGCTTATGAGAAATTATTGATGACCAATGCGGCTTTTTTAAATTATCTCTTAGGTGAAAAAAATTATATAACGAGTGCTGCAGGTGGAAGTGTTTATGTTGCTGATGCCAATTTAGGAAGTGTAGGTACTATTTTCAGCGGCAGACTTTCATATTCTAAAGGTGGTTATGTGGTAAGAATGATCAAATGGATTTTAGGAGAAACCGTTTTTTACCAGGCTTTAAAAGATTACCACGCAAGACCAAATTTAGCTTACAATTATGTAAGCACTGGAGACTTGAATGCATCTTTACTTCTATCAACCGGAAAAGATTTTACAGGCTTTTTTAATGATTGGATTTACGGTCAGGGTTACCCCACTTACGATATCCGATGGAAACAGAATGGAAATCAAATCATTTTCAGAGCAGGGCAAACGCAAAGTCATGCTTCAGTAGGCTTTTTTGATATGCCTTTGCCGATTAAAGTTAATGGTACTGGAGGTCAGGTTGCATATTTTGCTTTAAATAACACTTCAAATAACCAATACTTTACAGAGAATATTGCGTTTCCTGTTGCCAGTGTAGAATTCAATTATGAGTATCAGATTTTAGAGAAAAACTCAACGGTCGCACAAGATAATACTTTAAGCACTTCAGATATTGAACTGGATCAGTTTACAATTTATCCAAATCCTGCAAAAGATGAATTATTTATATCAGGTTTAAAAAAGCAGACAGAGTACACAATTTACACTGCGGACGGAAGATTGGCAAAAAAGGGAACTACTGAAAAGAAAATTGATATTTCTTTATTAGATAAGGGAATTTACTTTATAAAAATTCTGGAAGCTAGATTAAAATTTATTAAAGAGTAGATTTTTTATGATCTAGTGTTGATCTCTAATCGTCGAATTAATTTCAATAAAAATGCATTCTTTAAAGCCTTTTTATTAAATTAGCGAACCTAAAAAATTATTATAATGATCTCTGAAAAATATCTGGAAAATCTACAGAACGAACTAAAAAATATTGAGAACGACGGTCTTTTTAAAAAAGAAAGAATCATCACCTCACAACAAAGTGCAGAAATTGAAGCCAACGGAAAAAAACTTTTAAACTTCTGTGCCAACAATTATCTGGGACTTTCAAACCATCCTGAAGTGATGAAAGCTTCACAGGATATGATAGAATCTCATGGTTATGGGATGTCTTCAGTCCGTTTTATCTGTGGAACTCAGGATATTCACAAGCAGTTGGAAGAAAAAATTGCTCAGTTTTTAGGTCTTGAAGATACCATTTTGTATGCGGCTTGTTTTGATGCGAATGGCGGTGTTTTCGAGCCATTGTTTACCGAAGAAGATGCGATTATTTCAGATGAGCTGAATCATGCTTCGATCATCGACGGTGTACGTCTTTGTAAAGCAGCGAGATACCGTTATAAGAATAATAATATGGCAGATCTTGAAGCGCAGCTGATTGCAGCTTCAGAAAAAAATCACCGTTTCAAAATCATCGTTACAGACGGAGTTTTCTCAATGGACGGAATTGTTGCAGACTTGAAAGGAGTTTGTGATTTAGCAGACAAGTACAATGCTTTGGTAATGGTTGATGATTCTCACGCCACTGGTTTTATCGGTAAAACAGGTCGTGGAACTCACGAAGCCAACGAAGTAATGGGTAGAGTAGATATCATTACTTCAACGTTAGGAAAAGCTTTAGGTGGTGCTTTAGGCGGATTTACTTCGGGTAAAAAAGAAATCATTGATATGCTGAGACAACGTTCTCGTCCTTATTTATTTTCAAATTCATTGGCTCCGGGAATTGTGGGTGCTGCTTTGAAAGTTTTGGAGATGATTTCTGACGATACTTCGCTTCGTGATCAGGTCATGGAAAATGCAGAATATTTCAGGAAAGAAATGAAAGCTAAAGGTTTTGATATTCCTGAAGGCGATGCTGCGATTGTTCCTGTGATGTTGTACGACGCAAAACTGGCGCAGAAAATGGCTGAAAATCTGATGGACGAAGGAATATATGTAATCGGGTTCTTCTATCCTGTTGTGCCGAAAGAAAAAGCGAGAATAAGAGTGCAGCTTTCTGCAGCTCATACAAGAGAACATTTGGATAAAGCGATAGTAGCTTTTGAAAAAGTTGGAAAACAATTAGGAGTGATTTCGTAGAGTATCATCAAAAAAATAAAAAGTTCTACTATGGCAGATAAAACAGAATTTCTATATATAGAAATTCTGTTTTTTTTTTAAATCCTTACTTTATGCTTTTAAGAAATATAAAATGCTGATGTAAGAATCAATAAAATTTCTTTTCAGAATTAAATACTCCAAATTTTACCGTTGATTTCCGAAAAATATTCAATTAATTTTTGATTTCGCATTTCTAACGGGTTTTAATAAAAAATTCACTGGCAAAATCGTTATCTTTGCACACAAATTTTTAAGATGCTGTATACCATCATCAAGGCGTTGCATATTATTTTTATGGTCAGTTATTTTGCGGGAATTTTTTATCTCGTAAGAATTTTTGTGTACTATAAAGATACAGATGCTTTTGCCGAGGAGAAAAAGAAAATACTCAGAGAACAATACATTTTCATGGCAAGAAGATTATGGAATATCATCACCGTTCCGGCAGGAGTTATTATGACAGTCTGCGGTTTAATCATGATTTTTCTTAATCCTGCATTAATGAAAATGCCCTGGCTTCATTTAAAATTAACTTTTTTAGTAGGTTTGGCATTTTTTCATTATTGGGCCTGGAAAAAATTAAATTTAATTAAAAAGCTGGACGGCGAAACTTTGCAGACTTCAAATGTGAAGCTGAGACAAATCAACGAAATAGCGACTTTCATTTTATTTTTAGTTGTATTTACCGTGATTTTAAAATCTTCCGTTATTGAATATTGGTGGCAATTAATCACAGGATTTTTCGTTTTGGTATTTTTGATTATGATGACCGTGAAACTGGTGAATAAGAATAAGAAAAATAAATAAAGTTATAAGTTATGAATGATGAGTTATTAGTTGATACGTTGACGAATAACATGAACTCATAACCTAAAACTCATAATTAATAACTAAAAACATGATTGCAATTTTTAAAAAAGAGCTTTGGAGTTATTTCGGAAACTGGAGTGCGTGGGTGATCATTGCTGCTTTCAGTCTGATAACGACTTTGTTCCTGTTTTTTTTCGAGAACGAGTCTAATATTTTCGACATCGGTTTGGCTTCCTTACAAAGCTATTTCGTTTTGGTGCCTTGGTTATTGATGTTTATCATTCCCGCATTGTCGATGAAAACTTTTGCGGAAGAACAGCAGACCGGAACCTTAAACTGGTTGTTTTCTCAGCCACTGAAAGTTTCAGAATTGGTTTTCGGGAAGTTCTTATCTGTTTGGGTAGTCGGAATTTTATGTCTGATTCCTTCACTGATTTATCTGTACACCGTTTATGTTTTAGGCGTTCCGGAAGGAAATATTGATTTGGGAATGACTTTCGGAAGTTATTTTGGATTAATTGTGTTGATTGCAGCATTTTCCGGAGTGGGAATTTTAGCATCATCACTTTCTCAAAACCAAATCATGGCTTATCTTCTCGGAGTTTTTATGGGCTTCCTCATGTATTTCGGAATTGAACAGTTGGCGAGTTATAAATTATTGGGTGGAGCAGATTTTATCCTTCAGAATATTGGTTTTTACCAGCACTTTATGGGCTTCACAAGAGGCTTAATTGATTTTGAAGATGTTGCCTATTTTGTATTTATCATCGGTCTTACCTTAGCGTTGTCCAATCATTTTATTAATAAAAAGAAGTAAAAAACATGAAGAAGATATCCCTTACATCTCCATTCGGAATTTTACTGTTTGTAGTTTTACCTTTAAGCATCATTTTGATGTTTTCAGGAATTCGGTTGGATTTAACCAAAGAGAAAAGATACACCCTCTCAGAAAGTACGATCAAAGTTTTAGAATCGATCAAAAAACCAGTGACGGTAGATGTTTATCTGGAAGGAGATTTTCCGGCAAGCTTTAAGCAGCTGCAGAGCGAAACAAAATTTATGCTCGAAGAATTCAGAAAGATCAATCCTAAAATAGATTTTAAATTCATCGATCCCATCAAAACCAAAATGTCTCAGGACACTTTGATGGCGATGGGAATGCAACCGTCCATTCTTCCGGACATAAAGGATGGGAAAGTTTCGCAAATCACTTTGTTCCCTTACGCAGTGGTAAAGCAAGGTCAAAACGGAGCTTCGATTCCTTTGGTAGTACAGCAGGCAAATATTAATGCAGATGAACAATTAAGAAAATCGATTGAAAATTTAGAATACAATCTGGTTTCCAATATCAAAGCCGTTGCGACCAAACAAAGAAAAAAAGTCGGAATTTTGGTCAATCAGGACGAGCTGAGACCTGAAGAATTTCAGGGTTTTATGAATCTGGCTTTAGAAAGTTATGATGCAGGACCAATCATTCCGAAAAATAATGTGGAACTGACTTTAGCAGATTTACCTTTATTAAAGCAAATGAGTGCTTTGGTTATTGCAAAACCGAGAAAAGCATTTACAGACGGTGAAAAAGTTATACTAGATCAGTACATCATGAACGGTGGAAAAACGCTTTGGATGATTGATGCCGTGAATGCCGAAATGGATACTTTGACGAGATCTAAAAAAGTAATGCCGTTCCCTGTTGATATCAACATGACCGATTTCTTTTTTAATTATGGTTTAAGAATCAATCCTGCTTTGGTGAAAGATGTGAAAAAATTTGCTCTTCTTAAATTGGTGACCGGTGAAGTAGGAGGAAATCCTCAATATACGAGTCTTCCATGGCCTTATTTCCCGTTGGGAATTGCTGAAAACAACAATCCGATTACAAAAAATATTAATCCGGTAAAATTTGAATTTCCAACTTCCATCGATACTTTAGGCGGAAAGAAATTTAAAACCCATGTTCTTTTTGAGTCAAGCGAAAAAACTTTATTGAAACAGGTTCCGAATTATGTGGAACTGAGCGAAATTGCCAGTGTCGACAGCCTCGGACAAATGGAAAAACCAAGCACACCAAAGATTTTTGCAGTTGCTCTGGAAGGCAAATTTTCTTCAGCTTATGCTTCAAGAATTCAAAGACAGTCTTATCCAGGTTTTAAGGCAACAAGTCCTGAAAATAAAATGATCGTAATTGCAGACGGTGATATTGGGAGAAATAAAGTAATGAAAGGTGAACCGCTTCCTCTGGGTGTTGATATGCTGACTGATGAACAGTTCGGTAACGAACAGTTTCTTAGAAATGCCTTAGATTATCTTCTCGATGACAGCAACCTGATGGAACTCAGAAACCGAAACATAGAAGAACGTCTTCTCGACCGACATAGAATCAGTGAAGAAAAAACAAACTGGCAATGGTTTAATTTGTTGCTTCCTTTAGCGATTATCGGACTTTTAGGAGGTTTATTCTTCTGGCTAAGAAAGAAGAAATTTGGATAAAATATGAAAAGAGAAACCGCGAGGTTTCTCTTTTTCTTTGTTTAATTACTTTAAATAAATTTTAAAAATATTTATGTGTTTTTTGATTTTAGATCAATGTTATTTTTTGATCTGCATTAATTTGATTTCTTAATATGTAAAATATGATTGTTGAATGGGCGATGGTGATGACAAGATAGATAATGCTATAATGATGAATAAGTTTAGTATTATAGGGTTAAATTCTAAACAGCAGCATAGGCCTTTTTAAATCAATAAATTTTAGATTTTAGATTATTGAACAAAAGTATGTACTTGTTTTATTAAATTCTGATGATATAACAACAAGTGTTTTAACGTGAAATTTCTCTTTTAATTTTGGAACTTATTATTAATAATAGTAATTACTGAAGGCGTATTTGTTATAAATCGACAAAAGATTATAATTTGAGTACGCTTTTAATAGCTTTATTTTATTCTATTTATTTCAGTTGCAGTTTGAAAACCACCAATGGCTTCCAGTACTTCGTCTTGATTTAATTTTTCAGTCCAACCTTTTTTAGTAAGTTCATTTCTCACTTCATCTTCTGTTTTTCCTTTCACGAAATGATAATAAGTAAAATCCACGACTTCTACGGGAACTCTTTCAATGACATATTTTGTCCAAACTGTAATAATTTTAAGATAAATAAAAAGTCCTGTCAAACCAAGTTGTATAATCCAGCTTACTATTAAACCAATCCCGCCTGTATTCATATTTTGTATTGTAAAACCCTGCGAAAATCTTAAATTGATAAATTCCCAAAATCCAATTCTTTCGTAATCATATTTGTTTAAAATTATTTCGTACTGAAAATACTGGTTTGACAGATAAGTCAAGATTATCATGGCAACTAATATATACTGCAATCTGCTGAAGTTTGTAAAATTTGAAAATTTAATTAAATATTTCATTGCAAAGCTAATTGCAGTTGCGACTAAAAACTCAAATAAGAACAAGAAATATAGCCCTTTGACTGAAATAGACGCTAATATAAAACCAAGAATTAAAGAAATTATCAAGCCGCCAACAATTGGTATTGCAATATTTGGGATTTTTGCTTGCTTTGGCTTTGGTAATGTTTCGGGAATTACATAGTCGTCCAAATTATTTTTTCTTTCTATTTCCTTTTCAAGTTCTTTTAATGATTGTTGGTCAAATGTTTTTAAGGTTTCTTCAAATGCATAAATAAATAATTTTACACGTTTTGAATTTTTTCCAATATCCCATATTTCATTCCCCAAACTCTGACTTTTAACAACAATATTACCATTTGCATAACTTGCTGTGATGGCTTCTGTCCAGCGCTCAACACCTAAACTTTCTTCTTTTCGTTTTGCTTCTATGGAGCTTTCTTCTACATATACTATATCCCAAACCAGTTTTTCGATTGTTTTTTCAGCAATAGCAATAAAAAAAAATTTATTCACACTTGTTCTAAATTCTTCTTTATACTTGGGAGAGTAATGTACGCTATGCTTCCTCTTTATTGTCTTTTCGTAATTTTTAAAAATTTCGTCCATTCTTGTCCTATGTTAGTTTTTGTATGCGTAAGCTATTCAGCATAGTATTTTATTTCCAGACATAGTTATCAGACCAAGTGTAAAAATCTTTAATCTTTTGGCTGTTATCTTCGTGATATTTGGTAACATCTTCCGTTTGTTTGGGCAGAAATATTATATAGGCAAACGTTTCTGTCAATTTTTTCTTTTCCATTTCTATAAAGTAAGGAGCAACAAATTCCCAATAAAACCCTTTTTGTCCTTTTTTCATTTCATTCATCGATCTGCATATTGGGTCAAATTTGTCAATAAATTTCTGTACTTCCGTTTTATCTTTGTTTTTATCATCAAAATCCAGTGCTGCCGACATCGATAACACCATATCTGTCGAAGAAAAGTTATTGGCAATTTTTTTCTCACCTGCTGCCAAATCTACGGTTGAAGGATCAATGTTTAAATTGATTGATTTGTCATCATTCTGAGTTATTCCCTCCATCATCAGATCAAGGATAGAGTTTAAATTACCTTTGGCACGTTGAGATTTGTTGTCTAAAACTAAATATCTAGACGATGCCAAAATAGAAGGAATTCTCTTTTCTCTGTTCAGTGCAGCCAAAGCATTCCAAGAACCCGGATGGTTTGGTTTAAGTTTTACAGAATTTTGAAATGATTCTAAAGCTTTTTCGATCTGTTTTGCGTTAACTAAAGAAATCGCTTTGTTAAAGTGAAGCTGGTAATAATCCGGATATTTTTTCAAACCCTGATCATAGATTTTTAGCGCTATTTCCGATTTTTTTTGATGATCTAAAGAATTGGCGTAGGTAACGTATGTGTTTTTGATATCTTCATTAGGATAAAGGCTGATGATGTGTTTGCTCACTTCAATCGCCTCATCATATTTTTTTGAAGATTCCAGCGTCATTGCTTTTTCTGAAAGTGCAATGAGATTGTCTTTGTCCAAAGTGAGTGCTTCGTCATATCTTATGAGAGCTTCATCGTATTTGCCTTCGTCATGAAGTGCGACCCCTTCGTGCACTTTAATTGTTGCCGCATTTTTGTTTTGCGAAATTCCTAAAATCGGAAAAAAGATCAGTAACCAGAGATTTTTCATTTTTATTAGTTTTTTAAATTGATTCAAAGGTATTAATTAAAAAGGTAAAGCATAATAGCTGTGTCGCTGATGTATAAAATTAATACAGTTATCATTAGAAGGCAGAAGTCTTTTCATTTTTTCTGAATCAACTGTACATTCTGATGCAGCTTATATAATTTTCAAATATAAAAAAAAGCGTCCTTTAAAATCACTCACGCAAGATAAAGACTTTAATGAATTTATTGTTATGTCCTAAGTTGGGAAGGCCAAATCTATTTTGAAAAACAAATATTCCTTTTAATAATATTTTTTCATTTTCTTATCCTATGATAATGATTGAAATCATAAATTTTTCCGAGGTTTGCATAGTCAAATAATAAAACGGTATTTTTGCTTTTTAGTAAAGCAATACTTAATCAATAACAAAATTAAATTTTTAAAAAAATGAAAAAAATCAGTGTAATCGCTTTAGCAGGAATGGGTTTGCTTCTGGCATCTTGTGGAGATAAAAAGGCAGAAACTGTAGCAGCAGGACAAGAACAGACTGTAGCTCAAAAACAGGGATCTGTATTTGCAGTAGATGCAGCAGCTTCTAAAGTAAACTGGAAAGCTTTCCATAAAGGAGGTATGGCTCCACGTTGGGGAACTCTTGCAATCACTTCAGGTGAATTATCTGTTGATAACAGCCAATTGACTTCAGGTGAATTTGTTATCAATATGAAATCGATCAAAGTAGATCCTGCTTCTGTAACTGAAAAGGATAAAAAATATACAGATCTTGAAGGTCATTTGAAGAATGAAGATTTCTTTAACGTTGAAAAATTTCCTACTGCTGATTTTAAAATCACTAAAGTTGAAGATCTTGCTGCTGCAGGAACAGACGCTGTACCGGGTGCCAACAAAACAGTAAGCGGAAACCTTACTTTATTAGGAAAAACAATGAATGTTTCTTTCCCTGCAAAAGTAGATGTTGTTGATAAATCTGCAAATGTTGCTGCTAAATTTACAGTAAACCGTGCTGACTGGGGAATTAAATTCGGAACTTCTGAAGCTGACCCTGCAGAATGGATGATTAGTAAAGATATCGAAATCGCTATCGACGTGAAAGCTGCTCAGAAATAATCAGCTTATAAAAATACATAAGAAAAACATCTGCCTTGGCGGATGTTTTTTTGTTTTGAATCTGAAACTTATATTGTTCTTAAAAATATCTTCAGGAAATGGTAATAAAAGAGAAACCAGAGTCTCTCTTAATTTTATCAAAATATTTTTCTACCACGGACTGATTCCTATTTCGTCTTCGATATCATTGCTGAAAAACTGTCCGGTTGGTGCGTTTTCATCCGTTAAAGTATGTTTGACAATGAAATCAGCTGCACTTTCCACAGAACCAGGACCGCTGTGATGATTGAAATCTGTAGCGGTGTAACCAGGATCAATAACATTTACTTTGAAAGGTAAATCTTTTAATTCATAGGCTAAAACGATGGTATAGGCGTTTAAAGCAGATTTTGAAGGACCGTAAGCCGCAGTTTTCACCTGATAATATTTCCAGTTGGGATCGCTGTGTAAGGTTTGTGAGCCTAATCCTGAAGTAATATTGCTGATTCTCGGACTTTCAGATTTTTTAAGCAAATCTAAAAATGCCTGGGTAACACTGATAACTCCAAAAAAATTGGTTTCAAAAACATTCTTAATGTCATCCACAGAAACTTCTGCTGCCGTTTGAAGGTTTGTTCCCAGAATTCCTGCATTGTTGATCAGGATATCCAGTTTTCCCTGTTCGCTTTCCACAATATTTTTTGCTGACGAAATGGATTCAGGATTGGTAACATCAATCTCAATCGCTTTGATGTTTTGAAATCCCTGCCCGGAAAGTTCTTCTGCGATGGCTTCACCTTTTGCGAGATCACGGCTTCCTAAATAAATGAATAATCCTTTTTGTGAAAGTTGTTTTGCGGTTTCAAGCCCAATACTTCTGTTGGCTCCTGTAATTAATACTGTATTCATTTTTTTGTTTTTTTAATTTGAACAGTACAAAGTTGCCTTGTTTCATAATAATATCATTTGCCATTTGGCAAAAAGCGTTTTTTTTGATTAAAAGATTTAAATTAAACAGCGAATCTATAAACTTCCAGCCTCGAGCATCCAAATTCAAGCCTCTACAGACTGATATTCTTCCTGATTCGGCTTAAAGAAGATTGGGTAATTCCCAAATAAGATGCAATAAAGGACAGCGGAATACGGTTGACCACATTCGGATAAATTTCCAGAAACTTCAGATAGCGTGTTTTGGCATCTTCAGAAACCAGAGGACTTCTTCTCTCCACTTTCTGCATCAAAGCTCTGGAGATGATTTTGTGAACAATAGCATCCCAACCCACAATGGTTTGTAGGAGTTCGAGCCAGTCTTTTCTTTGAAAAACAATCAGCTTACAGTCTGTAACGGCTTGCACATAGGCTATTGAGGGAAGTTCATTGTCGAAACTTTCGAGGTCTACAACAAGATTATTCTCTTCAATAAAATATTTGGTGATTTCTTCTCCTTTATTATCGTAATAGCAAACCCTCAGAATTCCGTCTGTAATGAAGCCAACTTGTTTTGCAATTTTTCCTGCCTCAGAAAAATACCCATCTTTTGAAATGGTAATTTCTGTTGCTTTACTTTTGATAAAATCTATTTGTTGCTGGTTAAGATTTCCAAATCTTAGAATATAATCAAATAATTCTTTCATGGGTACAATTTAGGTAAAGCAATTTTTGTGGATTTGTCATTTGGTAAAAAATAACAGTTATGATTGTTTTGAAATTATTTAGTTTTGATTTTATTTTTCTTAGTGAAAAGTAGTTTTGCTTTCCTGTAAATAAAAACAGGAAGTTTAAAAAAAAATAATTCCAATAAGATTTCTGCAATAATTTCAAGAATCATAATTATCAAACATCTTTTATAAAATCCTCATACTCATAATAAAACCTCTCAAAGCAATCCATCTTGTCTACAAAAAATTCAAAAATTTGTTGCCATGAGTTTTTATTGAATACTGAAACTCCCTCTTTTTCAACCCAGATTCTGCTGATGATTTTTCCGTTTTCCAAAGGATAAAATTCTTCTTTTTGAAATTCTCCAATATAATCTTTCAGAATATCTTCGAGTGACCAGATCTTATTATAATAGGCATCTCTGTAGACTTCATCTTTCATTTCTATATCTAAAGAAACCTCCGCTTTTTTGTTGTCAGCATTAAATTTAAATGAAAAATCCTTTACTTTTGTATCATACAAAATCCATTTTCTCGGGAACGACTTACCAAATGCCGTCCAAAATTCTTGCTTAAGTTGTTGTGCTTCCTGTTTACTGAACATAAAAGCAAATTTAGCGAATTTGGTTATAAGTCAAAGGCAGTTTTAATATCCTATTATGATTCAACTTCAATTTCCTAACTTTCTGCTTAATCATTATACAATTCAAACTATTTTCTTACTTTTGTTGCAATGCTGTCAAAAAAATCTCAATATGCTTTTAAGGCACTTTCATATCTTGTAGAAAAGAGAAATGAAGGGCCGGTTTTAATCTCCGAAATCGCCGAGTACAAGAAAATTCCGTTGAAGTTTCTTGAAAATATTTTATTAGAATTAAAAAAGGCAGATATTCTCGACAGTAAAAAAGGTAAAGGCGGAGGTTATTTTCTCAAAGAACTTCCGGAAAAAGTAAATTTAGCAAGAATCATCCGTCTTGTAAATGGTCCTATTGCCATGCTTCCATGTGTAAGTCTTAATTTTTACGAAAAATGTGAAAACTGCAACGAAGATCATTGCAGCCTGCATGATGTTTTGATAGAAGTTAGGGATGCTTCACTTAAAATTTTAGACCAAAAAACTTTATTGGATTTGATTGATTAATCTGATCCTTTTTTTTGATTTATAAGTCTACTTATTTGGTAGGATAATAATTTTATTAGATATTTGCACAACTTCAAATGGATAAACCATGATTTTAAAAGAAGATGCAGATAGACTAGAACAGCTTTCACCAAAGGATGGATTGCAATTTATTTCAGAAAAGTTCTCGGATGGAGTGGTCTTTTCAACATCGCTTGGTCAGGAAGATCAGGTGATTACCGATCTTATTTTTCGCAATCAGCTACCTTTCAAAGTCTTTACTTTAGATACCGGAAGACTGTTTTATGAGCATTACGATTTACTTTCGCAAAACAATTCAAGATATAAAACCAAAACAGAAGTCTACTTTCCGGAAGCATCAGATGTAGAAAATTATGTCAATACCAAAGGCATCAATGCTTTTTACCATTCTGTGGAAAACAGGAAAGAATGTTGCTTTATCCGAAAGGTGAAACCTCTGAACAGAGCACTGGAAAATGCAAAAGTCTGGATCACTGGTCTTCGTACGGAGCAATCTGAAAATCGTGAAAATATGCCGATCATCGAGTGGGATGAAGGCAGACAGCTTTGGAAATACAACCCTTTGATTAATTGGACGTACAGAGAAGTTTTAGATTACCTGGAACGAAATAATGTACAGGAATTATCTCTGCACAAAAAAGGATTCATCAGCGTTGGCTGTCAGCCTTGTACAAGAGCAATCGAAGAAAATGAAAACCCACGCGCCGGGAGATGGTGGTGGGAAAGTTCACAAAAAGAATGCGGTCTGCATACACACTAACAAAAAATTCTCAATGAGCACATATACATTAAACTATCTGGAACAGTTGGAAGCGGAAAGCATCTACATTATGCGTGAAATCGCAGCACAGTTTGAAAAGCCTGCATTGCTTTTCAGTGGCGGAAAAGATTCTATAACGCTGGTTCATTTAGCCATAAAGGCATTTGCACCTATGAAGATTCCTTTTCCTTTGGTGCATATTGATACTGGACACAACTTTCCGGAAGCTTTGCAATTCAGAGATTATTTAGCAGAAAATTTAGGAGTAGAGTTGATCGTGAGAAAGGTGGAAGATACCATTAAAACTAAAAATTTAACCGAACCGAAAGGTAAATTTGCCTCAAGAAACTGGTTGCAAACCCATACTTTATTAGATACAATTGAAGAATTTCAGTTTGATGCGTGTATTGGAGGGGCAAGAAGAGATGAAGAAAAAGCCAGAGCCAAGGAGCGATTTTTTTCCGTTCGTGATGAGTTCGGGCAATGGGATCCGAAACTTCAGCGTCCCGAATTGTGGAACATCTACAACGGGAGAATCAATAAAGGTGAAAATGTAAGAGTTTTCCCAATATCCAACTGGACGGAGCTTGATGTCTGGAATTACATTAAAAAAGAAAATATTCAGCTTCCATCCATTTATTTTGCACATCAAAGAGATGTAATTGAATTTGATGGAAATCTTATAGCTGTTTCAGATTTTATTCAGATTGATGAAAATGATACCATTCAGAATAAAAAAGTCCGGTACAGAACCGTTGGTGATATGACGTGTACTGCCGCCGTAGAAAGCTCTGCCGAAACTTTGGATGATGTGGTAAGAGAAATTACAGCTTCTAAAATCTCTGAACGTGGCGAAACGAGAATTGATGATAAAGTGACTGAAGCCGCAATGGAAGACCGTAAAAAAAGTGGATATTTTTAGGCAATAAGCTTTTAAATAATTTATCATTCATCACTTATAACTAAATTAATTGTGGACATATTAAGATTTATAACAGCAGGAAGCGTAGACGACGGAAAGAGTACATTAATTGGAAGACTGCTCTACGACAGCAAAAATATATTGATTGATCAGCTTGAAGCTTTGGAAAAACAGTCAAAAAATAAAAATGAAAACGGAATCGATCTCGCCATCCTTACGGACGGTTTGAGGGCAGAACGAGAGCAGGGAATTACGATTGATGTGGCTTACCGGTATTTTTCTACTCCGAAAAGAAAATTTATCATCGCTGATGCTCCCGGACATATTCAGTATACAAGAAATATGATCACCGGAGCTTCAAATTCGCAGCTGATCGTGATTCTGATTGATGCAAGACAAGGCGTCATAGAGCAGACCAAAAGACATTCTATCATCGCTTCATTGTTGAAAATGAAAAATGTGGTGGTTGCCATCAATAAAATGGATTTGGTAAATTATTCTGAAGAAATTTACGATAATATAAAAGCGCAGTACGATTTGGTAGCACAAAAATTAGGATTGGAAAATGTTGAATATTTTCCTATTTCAGCTTTTTATGGTGACAATATCGTAGAACAGTCTGAAAGAATGAGCTGGTATAAAGGCTTACCATTATTAGATTATCTGGAGAACGTGGAAATTAATGAAAGCAAAAATTCGGAAAATCCCAGATTTCAGGTGCAGTACGTTATCCGTCCTCAAACTGAAGAATTGCATGATTATCGTGGATATGCCGGAGAAGTGATCTCGGGAGTTTACAAAAAAGGCGATGAGGTTACTGTTCTTCCACAAAATATTCTGACGAGAATTTCAAAAATAGAAACCGGAGGAAAGGAAGTCGATCTTGTGTTTACCAATCAGCCTGCAGTTTTACACATTGAAGATGATATTGACATCAGTAGAGGTGATTTTATTGTGAAAACTGACCAACACCCAAAAGTAGAAAATGAGTTTGAAGCAATCGTCTGTTGGCTGGATAAAAAAGAACTGAATGAAGGAAATAAATATTTTATTCAGCATAAAAGCAAAACATTGAAGGCAATCATCAAAGAAATTGAGTATACAATTGATGTGAATACTTTAGAAAAAAATCAGGTTACAGAAAGCATAAAATTAAATGAAGTCGTAAAACTGCGATTGAAAACTTCTTCACCTTTGGTTTTTGATAGTTTTGAAGATAGCCAATCTACCGGAAATGCAATTTTGATTGATGAAACAAGTAATTCTACCGTTGCAGCGGTGATGATTTTGTAGCATGATCATCTCGCGCAAAATTCAGATCAGGCTAAATGTGCTTATTATAACGGTCATTATTTTGGCTGTTATGATGTTTTTATTCTATCAACTGGGATATTTGGATGAGGTTCAGGTAATCTTAGCAAAAGATCATTATATTTTTTATTGGATGCTTTTGGTGGGGATTTTTGCAGAGGTTGTCGCAGGTTCTATGGGAATGGGATATGGTGTGATCTGTACCACAACACTTTTGTTTTTGAATATTCCGCCACCTATTGTAAGTGCAAGTATACATTCTGCGGAGAGTTTCACAACAGCTGCAGGAAGTATAAGCCATATTAAACTTAAAAATGTAAGCAAAAGTCTGGTAATAAAATTAGCAATTCCTGCAGTTTTTGGAGCTGTAATCGGAGCTTTATGCCTTACTTTTTTGGGTGAATATTATTCGAAAATCACCAAAACTATTATAGCTTTTTATACTTTATATCTTGGTTTTAAGATTTTATCAAATGCTTTTAATCCTAAAAAAGACAAAACTTTAAAAAAGAAAACCAACCTTACCCGTTTGGGTGCAATTGGCGGTTTTATAGATTCTTTTGCGGGTGGCGGTTGGGGACCTTTGGTTACAGGAACGCTCATTAAAAATTCATTTACACCAAGATTTGCAGTGGGAAGTTCTACTGTTGCAAAATTCATTTTAACGGCTACAGCAGCAGTTACTTTTTTCTTTACTCTGGGAATTCAGCATTGGAACATCATTCTCGGTCTTCTGATTGGCGGAATTATTACTGCACCTTTTTCAGCCATGCTTACATCAAAATTACCCGTGAAAAAAATGTTTATCGTCATAGGCACTTTGGTAATTGTGATGAGCTCGATTACGATTTATAAATCTATTTTTTAGTTTAGATAAATTTTATAAATATTTTAAGATTTCGACAATAGTTCAGCTTCAAAAATTTTACATTTACAGCCTAAAAATTAAAGCATGAATTTACATATTGTGGCACTTTTCAAATTTAACGAAAGTTACCTGATGGAAGCAGTTGATCTTTTTCAGAAATTGGTAAGAGAAACCAGAAAGGAAGAAGGATGTCTGCAATACGAATTGATTGAAGACAATGAGCAGAAAGGAACTTTTTTCTTAATTGAATTATGGGAAAGCACAGAACACCACAACCGTCACAACGGTACAGATCATCTTTTTGAGTTCAGAAATAATGCCTCAAAAATTCTTACAGAAACTATTCAGGTTTACAAAGGTTTCAGGATTTATTAATTTAGCTAGAAGCCAAAAAATGCAAAAGGCAGTTTCACCTTGATGAGACTGCCTTTTTAGAAAAAATAGAAAGTATTTATTTTTTAATGAATTTCGATTTTACAACCGTTCCTTCATTGGTTTCAATTAAAATATAGTATACACCCGTTTGAAGTGTAGTGATATCAAATTGCTTATTTTTCGGCTTTCCTTCTGTGATTTTTGCTCCGGTTGCAGCATAAATCTGTACGTTTTTTGGTTCAGATTTTCCCGTAAACTGTAAAGCCGTATTTTCATTATTAACGGCAAATTTAATTTCTTCAGTCGGTTTCAGATAATCCGAAACACCTAAAGATCCTGTAGGTAAATATTGGAAATCATCAAATTCCAACGCTGTATGCGGAGCGACGTGACCTGTAAATTTTATGGCTAAATAAGTAGAAGCAGAATTGGGTACAACCACATTAATGGTTTGGAATGTATCTCCTGTCAACATCGTTGGTGCGCCTAATGCTACAAATGTCGACATATCTGAAGGATTAGAAACCAGACCAGCCTGAATCATTCCAGGAGCTGAGGTGGTGTTTTTTCTTGCTTTAAATGTAAGCGTTTTGTCACCGGTAGGTGCTACAATTTGAGGACTCACTACATATGATGGTGAATTCATATTTCCTCCTGAGTAAGATTGTAAAAATCGGTTGGCTCCGTCTACAACAACCAACATCATTGGTCCCGGATTTCCTGTTGCTGCAGGTAAAACGGTTGTCCATCCGTTACTTGGGAATGCTGCCGGTCCCGGTGTAAAAGCATTGAATGTTTCGTTTAATGTAGCTACCTGTGCATTTGCTGATAAGGCAGAAAAAACTAAAGCTCCTAAAAGTAGTTTTATTTTCATGACGTTATTTTTATTTAGAATTATTCTACAAAACTAATAAAATTATTTTTAACTATTCTAAATAAAGCATATATTTGTCAAAAATATTTGAGTTTATGAAGAAGAAAGTGCTTTCTGTGGTATCATTATCAGCTCTTTTTTGGATCAATGCACAGGAAAGAGATTCTCTTAGTCTGAAAAAGATCGATGAAGTCGTGATCACCGGACAGTATACACAACAGTCTGTTAACAAATCTATTTACAAAGTAGAGGTAATAGATGCAGCACAAATTAAAAATATGGCTGTAACCAATGCAGCTGAAGTTCTTAATCAAAATCTGAATATTTTAGTGGAACCCAATTCCGGAAGTGGCGATTCTAATGCCAATATTTTAGGACTAAACGGACAATACACAAAAGTTCTCATCGATAATATACCTGTCGTAAGCGATCAGGGAATGGGAAATCTGGTAGATCTTACCAAAATAAATGTTAATAATATTGAAAGAATTGAGATAGTAAAAGGCTCAATGGGTGTAGAATATGGGAATAATGCAGTAGCCGGAGTGATCAACATCATTACCAAAAAAAGCTATGCAAAAAAGTTCAGTGCTCAGATCAGTTTACAGGAAGAGACTGTAAACAAAGATTATGACTGGTTTAAAAAAGGGGAAGGCAGACATGTTCAGACTTTAAACTTAGGATACAAAGTTTCAGATCATTGGTCTTTAACAGCAGATATTAATCATAATGACTTTCAGGGATATAAGGGCAATCTGAGAGGTTATCAATATTTAAACAAAGGTGATGAGAAGCTGAGAGGAAATGAATGGCTGCCAAAAGATCAGTTAACTACCAATGCAGCAGTACGCTATTCTAAAGGAAATACTTCATTTTTTTATAAAATAAATTTTCTTACAGAGACTATTAATTTTTATGATAACAGCTTAACAGATTTACCACTAGGAAACGGCAACAGAACTTACACGGCAAACGATGTTGATTATTTTACCAAACGATGGATTCATCAGTTGAATCTTCAGACAAAAATTGGTGCAAGGATTAACTATAACGGTGATTTTTCTTATCAGACTCAGGAAAGAATATCTCAAAAGTATCAATACGATGTTCCCAACAGACAGATCCTTTCAAAAGAAGATAAATCTACCTTTTACAATTCGAAAATATTTTATTCCCGTGGAATGTTCAGCAATTTCCTTGATAACGATAAAATTAATTTTCAGTTAGGCTACGAACTCGATCATACAAGCGGATATGCCGCCGCATCAACTTTTGAATCTAATAATAACGGAATCAATATTGAAAGAACCATTTTCAATTACGCTAATTTCTTATCTGCAGAATGGAGAATGACTGATCAGTTTTCAATTCGCCCCGGTGTGAGATTAGCTTTAAGTGATCAGTTTGATTCTCAATATAATTATTCCTTAACTGCAAAATACAATACTTCGGAAAAATCTGATTTGCGTGCTGTTTTCGGTTCTGCCAACAGATTTCCAACATACGATGAGCTCTATACTTATGTGGTTGATAATAACCACGACATACGGGGAAATGAAAATTTAAATCCGGAAAAAGGTTATTCTGCAGGTTTATTCTGGGATTACAATACAACAACATCTTCAGCCTGGAAATTCAGTTTAAATCTTTCAGGAATGTATCTCGATGTAAAAAATCGTATTGAAAATGTGATTGTCAACAATCAGCCTCTGAGATTTACTTACCTCAATGTAGATAATTATAGATCAACGGTTTTCGGGGGTGGGATCAGTCTCAGAAAAAATAATTTCTCGCTTAACACAGGAGTTTCGGTTTTGGGAATTTCACAAAGTATAAGTACAGGAAATGCAGTTTCTCCGGATGATTACAACTATTATGCAGAAGCCAATCTTGGAGCCAACTATACTTTAGAAAAAACCAAAACACTTTTTGCGCTGTACTACAAATATACTGGCAAACGTAAACAATACACTCACAAAGCTTCTGTAAACCCTGGAGTGGATCCCGGAGAATATGTTTTAGGAGAAATTGATGGGTTCAATATGATGAATTTTACAGTGAGCCAGCCGTTTTTTAATAATCATTTAGAAGTAAGTACAGGTGTTAAAAATATATTTGATGTCTCTACCATCAGAAATACCGTGCTTTCAGGTGATGGTCATTCCGCTGCCAACGACAATCAGAATCTTTTTTACGGCAGAAGTTATTTCGTAAGATTAAACTATAATTTTTAAATAAAATGAAAAAAATACTATTCTGTCTTCTGGTGGGGACTTCTTTCATTTCGCAGTCCTGTATCAATGATCGTGAAGATCCTATAGCGGTTCCGCCCATTGAAGGTAAAACTGTAGAGCCTTCTGTGGGAGGTGGCGCACAACCCAATCAGGTTTGGATTGACCTGAGTGAAGTTGATGCTGATGGAAATCCTAAACAGACCTTCAACAAAAGAACAGATTGGGATCTTGCATTATATTCAGGAAACGAATTTAAAGTTGTTCTTAATTCTTCCATTGCGATGGGAGCAGGAAAAGTTCCTAATGCAACCGACTTATCTCAGGTGAATGAGATCAGTACATCGGCTTTGATGACTCAGGTGCAGGTAGCAAACTACAATCCTTCGAATGTTATTTATGTGGATGCCGTAACAGGCAATTTTCCTTCTGCGGCAACGGCAATTGGTGAAGTGAAAGCAAATGATGCTGAAAACGGAATTTACATCGTCAATATGGGAAAAGATATTTATACAGGAACGGTTCCTACAGGTTCTGCGCTTACGGGTGGTGATAACAGAGGATGGATGAAAATTCAGGTGACAAGATATGGTGATGGTTACAGAATCAGGTATGCTGAGCTCAATTCTACGACAATTAAAGAAGCAATTATCACTAAAAATGACTCTTACAACTTTAAATTTTTCAGTCTTAAAAACAACAAAGAAGTTAGCATTCAACCGGAAAAGAAAAAATGGGATATCTCATTCACGGTCTTTACAAATCTGATTGACGGAGCCGGAAGTTATGTATACGCAGATTTCGTTACCCACAACATTATGGGAGGTGCTGCTGCGTACGAAGTAAAAGTGACTGCACCAACTACAGGTGTTGAAACTTATAATCAGTTTAAAACTTCAGATATAGATCAGTCGAAATTTGTTTACAATGATCAGAGAACGATTGGCGGAAATTGGCGGGTAGCAGGACCGGGAGGATCTTCTGTCAACAACAGTGTTTTCTACATTATAAAAGATGCCAACGGATATTATTTTAAATTAAAATTCATGCGGCTTACCAGTCCGGAAGGAGAACGTGGGAAACCACAATTTGAATTCAAACCTTTATAGAAATAATCAAATAATAATTAAACATGAAAAAATTCATTCTTGCAGCTTCTGTTCTTATGGCAGTACATTCTTGCACAAAAGAAACTGCAAAACCTACAGAAAACGGTACTGAAGTTTCCTCTGAAACTCCAAAAACCAACCATAAAATCGTTTCGCTAAGCGGTGGAATTACAGAAATTGTAAGTGCATTGGGTCACGACAGCGAAATCGTAGCAACAGATGTTACAAGTACTTATCCTGAAACTTTAAAAGCTACCGCTAAAGATTTAGGTCACGTAAGATCAATGACGATCGAGCCGATTATGGCAGTTTCTCCAACATTGATTTTGGCTTCTGAAAAAGATATCAATCCGGAGTTATTAGGAAAAATTAAAGCTTCAGGAATTAAATCTGAATTATTTAAACAGGAATTTTCTGTAGCAGGAACCAAAAAACTGATCGCTGATGTTGCAAAAGCTGTCGGAAATACTGATTATCAGAAATTAAATGATAAGATTGATGCAGATTTAAAGCAAATTCAGCCCATTGCAAAAAAACCAAAGGTATTATTCATCTACGCCAGAGGAAATATGATGATGGTTTCTGGTAAAAATACACCGATGGCTGCGCTAATTGGTCTTGCAGGAGGAGAAAATGCGATCAATGATTTCGAAGATTTCAAACCATTGACTCCGGAAGCGGTAGTAAAAGCAAATCCTGATGTTTTATTCTTCTTCTCAACGGGTCTACAGGGTTCTGGCGGAAACGAAGGAGCTTTAAAAATGCCCGGAGTTTCTCAGACAAATGCGGGTAAAAACAAGAAGATTATCGCAATGGACGGAGGTTTGGTTTCCGGTTTCGGTCCTAGATTAGGCGAGGCTGCAGTTGCATTAAATAAACTTTTAATTGAAAGCACAAAATAAATTATATTTTTATTTCACAATAAGTGTCATTTTGCTCGTGATACTGGCAATTGTGGCACTTTATATTGGGGTTTATGACTTTAATGGGATTTCCCCTTTTACAGTTTTAAACCAAATGATCATGGGTGATCCAAATTTAGCTTTAAGCGACAAATATGTGATTTGGGATGTACGTGCAGCCAGAATTATCATGGCAATTTTGATAGGAAGTATGCTTGCAGTTTCCGGAACAAGTTTGCAGGGTTTATTTAAAAATCCTTTGGCAACGGGTGAATCGATAGGTTTAACTTCTGGTGCAACCTTATTGGCAGCCATTGCAATTGTACTCGGCGGACATTTTAAGGAATATCTTCCAGAGGCGATTCAATTTTCACTTACCGGTATTTCAGCTTTTTTAGGAGCTTTGTTGGCAATGATGTTGGTGTACAGAATTTCCACGAGCAGTGGTAAAACTAACGTGGTCATGATGTTGCTGAGTGGGGTAGCGATTACATCAATCGGTTTTTCAGTCACAGGATTTTTGATTTATATTTCAAAAGACGAACAGTTGAGAGATTTAACGTTTTGGAATATGGGAAGTCTTGCCGCCGCAACCTGGATGAAAAATATTGTTTTAGGGGTGGTAATGATCATTTCATACCTCATTTTACTGCCAAAAGGAAAAGCTCTAAACGCAATGATGTTGGGCGAAAGAGATGCACAGCATTTAGGAATAAATGTAGAAAAATTAAAAAAACAGATCATCATCATCACCTCTTTAATGGTAGGAACTTGTGTGGCATTTTCCGGAACAATTGGTTTTGTCGGTCTTATTGTCCCGTATATTTTAAGGCTTTTATTTAAGTCAAACTACACGTTTATTCTGCCTTTATCAGCGGTTTTGGGAAGTATTTTACTTCTCATTGCAGACACCGTTAGCAGAAGTATTGTGGCACCCTCAGAATTGCCGATTGGTATTTTAACTTCACTTATTGGCGGACCCATTTTCATTGCTATTTTAATTAAATTTAAAAAATCACTCTGATGGTAAAGGCGAATAAAATCAATTACAAGCATAAAGATTTTTTTATTCTTAATGAAGTTGATATCACTTTAGGATATGGCGAATTTTTAGTGATTGTAGGACCCAACGGAGCCGGAAAGTCAAGTTTATTGAGTGTCTTGGCTCATGAAGTGCAGCAAGGCAAACAGAAAATTTTATTTAAAGATAAAGATATTTCTGATTGGGAAGTTCGGGAATTATCAATGCACAAAGCCAAATTTTCTCAACACAATTCCAATGAAATTCCTTTGCAGGTAAAAGATGTTGTGATGATGGGGCGCTATCCGTACTTCGATTCTCAGCCAGGAAAAGAAGATTTCGAAGCGATGAATAAGCACTTGTACGAAACCGATGTGTATCACTTAAAAGAAAGAGATTACAATACTCTGTCCGGTGGTGAAAAACAACGTGTCCATCTTTCAAGAGTAATGGCTCAGGTGGAAAACAAAATTGAAAAAAAGTTGGTTTTTCTGGATGAGCCTTTAAATAATCTGGATGTCAAACATCAGTACAAAGCTTTAGAAATCATTAAAAAATTTACACAAAAAGAAAACTCTGCAATAGTTGTGTTGCATGATTTGAATTTGGCAGCACAGTTTGCAGACAAAATTGTATTAATGAAATCGGGAAAAGTTTCTGCTTACGGAACGCCGGAAGAGGTGTTTACTTCAGAAAATATTACGCAGGCTTACAATTTTCCATGTACGATTTGTCCGCATCCCACTAACGCAAATCCCATGATTATTTTTGGATAATCTGGAGAAATAATGATGAATTAAAATTATCCCTCAATTAATTTTAAACCATAAAAGATAAAATAATGAATACAGTAATTAATGAACTGAAAGAAAAATGGGAATCTTTGAAAACAGAAAATCCTCATTTGAGAATTAGAAATGCAGCACAGCAATTGGGTGTGAGCGAAGCAGAATTGTTACTCACTAACGTTGGAGAAGAGGTGACCGTTCTTAAGCCTGAATTTGCAAATATCTTAACAGAAGTTGAAAAAATGGGTAAGGTGATAGCTCTTACCAGAAACGAAGAATGCGTACACGAAAGAAAAGGAACTTACCTGAATGGTGATTTCAGCAGTCCTCACGCACAGCTTTTTGTGGGAGAAGATATTGATCTGAGAATATTTATGAATCACTGGAAATTCGCTTTTGCAGTAGTAGAAGATGATAAAAAAAGTATTCAGTTCTTCGGGAAAGACGGTTTGGCACTTCATAAAATATATCTAACAAAAGAGAGCAACGTGGATGCTTTTGAAGAAATTATTGCTCAGTTTAAAGCTGAAGACCAAAATGAAAAATTTGAATTTGAAAAAGTTCTTCCAAAAGCTGCTGAAAAAGCAGATTCTGAAATCGATGCAGAAGGTTTCAGAAAAGCGTGGACTGAGCTAAAAGATACCCATGATTTCTTCATGATGACCAGAAAATTCGGAGTTTCAAGAACTCAGGCTTTAAGACTGGCTCCTGAAGGTTATGCTAAAAAAATTGAAACTTCAAAAGTGGTCAATGTGCTTGAAGATGCTTCTGAAAAAAATCTCCCGATCATGATTTTCGTTGGGAACAGAGGGATTATTCAGATTCATACCGGTGAGGTGAAGAAAACGATGTGGCACCAGCAGTGGTTCAATGTGATGGATCCTGATTTTAATCTGCATTTAGATGTAACGAAAATAGCTGAAGCCTGGATCGTGAAAAAACCGACAGATGATGGTGAGGTAACAGCTATCGAAGTATTCAACAAAGAAGGTGATTTTATCGTACAGTTTTTCGGGAAAAGAAAACCGGGTATCCCTGAATTACAGGAATGGAAAGATCTTGTTGCAGATTTGGAAAAGTAGAAAAAGTAACAATTAGATAATTTGATGAAGACCGTTTTGTTCTTGTGGCAAAGCGGTTTTTTTTTGGAAGAAAACTTTAGTTTTTTATAAAATAAAAAGAGACCACTAAAATTAGCAGTCTCTTTTCGTATGTGTTGTTGTCTAAATTATTTTTTCTTGTAAGCAGCGTCTTTAATTCTCGCTTTTTTACCTCTAAGATCTCTGAAGTAGTAAATTCTAGATCTTCTAACTTTACCTCTTCTGTCAACTTCAATTTTTTGAAGAGCCGGCATGTTGATAGGGAAAACTCTCTCTACACCTACATCACCACTCATTTTTCTGATTGTAAAAGTCTTTGTAGAACCTGTTCCTCTCAATTGGATTACAGTTCCTTTGAAGAACTGAGTTCTTGTTTTCTGACCTTCCTTAATCTCGTAATACACAGTGATTGTATCACCAGCTTTGAATTCTGGGAATTCTTTTTTTGTAATGTACTTGTCTTGTACGTACTTTAATAAATCCATTATTAATAAAATAAAATATGTTACGCTAAGCAACTTACACGGACTTCGTCAGAGGTTGAATAACAGGTTGCAAATATATGAAATACTTTTTGAATATGCCAAACAATTTTACGATACTAAAGCATGTTTTTAGTGCTTTTTTTCAGAGAAAAATTAATGGTTGTTTATTATTAACGTCATTCTGAGTTTATACATGAAATTTATATTTGCCGCATTATAAAAATGAAATCATTCTTTAGTAATTCAACTCAACAAAAATTATCATGAGGCATTATCTATTATTCTTTTTTTTTAGTCGTCCAGCTTACTTATGCTCAGGTTTTGTACCCTTATTTGCAAAATCCGGCTCCTAATTCTATGATTGTCAACTGGAAGACAAGCTCAAACAACGAAACTACTGTTCTTTACGGAAACTCTCCTACGAACCTCAATGTAACTGTAACAGGAACAACCAACATTTTTTCTGATACAGGATATAATAACAATTATTATTATCACACAGCAAAGATTACCAACTTACAGCCCAATACGAAATATTATTATAAAATTAAAACAGGAACCAGCGAGTCGGCAGTCTATAATTTCAGAACGCTTCCTCTTGCGGGGCAACCTGTAACCTCAGATGGTAAAATACGTTTTTTGATCATGGGAGACAACCAGATCAAAGCAGAACCTCGCTATGATTCATTAAATTATAAAGCGTATAAAAAAATAAAAGAAAAGTTTGGAATCAATTCAGATCCTTCAGACAATATCGCTTTAACTTTTATGGTGGGAGATCAGGTTGACGTAGGAACTCTGGATCATTATGAAAATGTACATTTTAAGAAAAATAGAAAATTGTCACCTTACCTTCCGATTCTTACAACAGTAGGAAACCACGAAACCTATGGTACGATGGGAATGAATTCTTACTATGCGCATTTTAATATTGATGAAATAAGTTATAAAAATATCACATCGGGTAACGAAAACTACTACGCACATCAAGCCGGAAACGTTTTGTTTGTAAGTTTAAGTTCAGAACATACAGGATCTGCACAGCAAACATGGCTTCAACAGGTTTTAAATGCTGCCAATACCGATACTACAGTCGACTGGATCATTTCTTTAAGTCACAGACCGTATCAGGCAGAGCAATATGTGGGTGATATTTCTACTTGGGTAAGAAACAATGCGGTGCCACTTTTGGCAGGTTCAGAAAAATATTTGATGCATGTAGGAGCTCACCATCACCTTTACCACAGAGGTCAGTTAAAAAACACTCCAAATTATCAGATTATATCAGGCGGAACGGCTTGGGATCAATATTGGGGAATGTCTACAGAGCAGGATTTTGATGACGTACAAAAAACACTGACAGATTGGACGTATCAAATCATCGAAGTAGATGTTGCTAATGGAAAAGTAGATATCGAAAGTTATTCTATCGGAGGTATTTATACTCAGAAAGATAATGTATTGATCGATTCATTCCACCGTTATAAAAATAAGCCTAAACCGGTAAAGCCGATGATCACCAATACATTTTCGGCACCGATCACTTTACCTTTAACTTTGAATGGAAGCGCATTCTCTTCGCCGGCAAATGAACTATTAAACAGTACTCAGTTTTTAGTAAGTAAAGTGGCTGACTTTTCTGTAATCGAAAAAGATTTTTACAGAGATTACGAAAACTGGTTCGGAAAAGACGGAAACGGAAATCCGGATCTTACTAAAAACATCAATGCAGGTGTAGATATTACGAAAATGACATTCGCTGCCAATTCTATAACCAACGGAACGTATTACGTGAAAACCCGCTACAGAGACAGAAATATGGAATGGAGCGACTGGAGCGATGTGAAACAGTTTCAGGTAACAGGAAGTGTAGTTTCTAACCCGAGTTTTACTTTAGATAAAACAGAATATCTCCAGAATGAAGCCATCACAGTAACTTATAATGATGGGCCGGGAAATCAGCAGGATTGGGTAGGACTTTACAAAAAAGGTCAAAACCCGGCGACCACAACTTCCCAAGGCTTTGTATACACCAACGGGCAAACTTCAGGGATAGCCAGCTTTCCCAATGGTTTGGCAACTAAAGGTCAGTATTTTGCAGGATTTTTTGCCAATAATGGTTATACAGACATTGCTCAGAAGAAAAACTTTTATGTAGGACCAAAAGTTGTGCTTCAGACAACTGCCAACAATTATCCGGTTGGTGGTACGGTGGTAGTGAACTACAGTAATGCACCCAATTTAGTAAAAGACTGGATCGGAATTTACAAAATGGGGCAGGTTCCCGGCCCGACTCCCGCATCAAAATGGAGTTATGTAAATGCTGCTGCAGGTACTCTGAATTTTACAGGACTTCCGAAAGGTTATTACTACGCTCAGTATTTTCTTGAAGACGGTTATAATACTGTAGGAGAGAAGGTTTTCTTCAAAGTAGGTGATATTGTTACAGAACTTTGGATCAATAAGCCAGTGTATACTTTAGGTGAAAATATTACCGCTTCATGGACAGATTCTCCGGGAATCATCAAAGACTGGTTGGGAGTTTATCCTCAGAGTGTCTCTATTCCGGATGATAATTTTATTTCTTACACTTATTTCGATGGCGTTACCCAGGGTACGAAAACCATCACAGGAAATGTAAATGGAGTACCAACTACAGCAGGTAATTATTACATGGTGATGTTCACCAACGATTCGTATACCGAAGTTTCAAACAGAGTACAGTTTCAGGTAACCTCACCAACTTTAGGAACTGCAGAAACGAATAATAAAACCGAGAAAAATGTAGTTTTATATCCTAATCCTACAAAACCGGGACAGCCAAGTTTCATAAAAAGTGATTATCCGATTGATAAGATTGAGTTGTTATCTGCAACAGGTCAACTTTTATATAGATCGGAAAACGTTCAGAATCAACGTTTTTCTTTGGTCAACGAGAATCTTCCAAAAGGTGTTTATTTTGTAAAAGTATATACCAGGAAATTATTTACTTTAAAATTGATTATCGAATAAAACGATTCATAATTTACTGATAAAGAGCGGAACTTGTTTCCGCTTTTTTCGTTTTAAAACCTTTTGTAAATTATTTTTAGAGTAAATCTATTTTATCTTTCTCAAAATTGATGATAAAATATTTAAGAGTGTATTGTTTTTTTAATATATTTACTTATAAAATTCCATAATTAGGAATATTTACAATAATTTATTAACTATTTTTTTACTATGAATAAAATATTTACATTATTAGCCTTTGTGTTTTTTCTTAATCTTTCAGGGCAAACAGATCAGGTATTGTTTGTAGGAAATAGCATGACTTATTATAATAATATGCCGGAATTGTTTAAAAATATAGCGATTGATAAAGGAAAAACAGTGGAAGTCACTTCTTATACAGTAGCAGGTACAGGTTTTGTGAATCATGTTAATGATGCGGCATTATATCAGGCAATAAGATCAAAAATATATAAGTATGTCGTTTTACAGCCCGGAACCTCTGAATCTGCTGGGGTTTCTTATCCGGTTAGTGTAACAGCAAACAGAGGAAAAACAATAAGAGATTCTATAAGAAAATACAGTCCGTGTTCAAAAATTTTTCTTTATGAGATACCTTATGGAGTGCCCTCACAAAATGATTACGCTACTTATTTTACTATACAGGGAATGATTAAAGATTCCATAACAAAAATGTCTAATCTTATGCAGGTAGAGATGATTCCTGCAGGAGAATCTGCAAGAGTACATTATACTGCATCCCAAGATTTAGCATTACACGGTAGCTATAATGATATACATCCAAACCTTAACGGAAGTTATCTTGTTGCAGCATCAGTATATGCTACATTATATAAGCAGACTTCTCATCTTTCAGGTTATTTTGGTGGACTACCGCAAAATACAGCACAATACTATCAGCAGATTTCAGGAAATACAGTATTGACAAATCCTGCACAATGGCTCATGAATCTTTACCATATAAATGCCGATTTTTCTGTTTCCGGAAATAATCAGCAGGTTACTTTCAATAATATTTCATCAAATTATGATTCTGTGCTGTGGGATTTCGGAGATGGAGTCACATCTACAACAATAAATCCTATACACCAATATGCAGCATCTGGTACTTACACTGTTTCTTTGACAGTCTATAGAAACTCGTGTTCTTCCAATATTACAAAAACGGTTAATGTGAACCAACTCTTAGTAGCCGAAAGTAAAGCTACGAAGTTAAAATTCTATCCTAATCCTACTTCTGACTTTATATTCTATGAAGGAGAAAAATTATTAGACAGAATAGAGATGTATGATTCTACAGGTAGAAAAGTAACCGGCTGGGAAAAAATAAACCAGAAAACCGGAAAAATTGATATTCATTTATATCCTAAAGGGTTTTATATAATTAGATTTTACTATTCAGATAAAAGTATTCAAAACATAAAAATTCAGAAAGAATAAATCTTTACTACAAAGAAAATCCCCCATATCTTTTAACAATCATCCTCCATCTTGTAGACGATTTTTTTGATTATTTGAAATTTATAAAATGTAAATTCAATCTTATGACCAAATCACAAACCTTTATTTTTTAATAAAATATTCAAATGAATCTTAAATAAATGAAGTTATAAAGAAAAGTATTAAATTTAGCCGACAGAAAATCTAATATTTCATGATAGATAAAAGAGTAAAAAATGCACAAGAAGCTATCGAAGGCATTCACGACGGAATGACTTTGATGCTTGGAGGTTTCGGACTTTGCGGGATTCCGGAAAATTCAATCAACGCATTGGTAGACAGTGGTGTAAAAGAACTTACGTGTATCTCAAACAATGCCGGAGTCGACGATTTCGGATTAGGATTGTTGTTGCAGAAAAAGCAGATCAAAAAAATGATTTCTTCTTACGTTGGAGAAAACGCAGAATTTGAAAGACAGATGCTTTCTGGCGAACTGGATGTTGAATTGACACCACAGGGAACTTTAGCCGAAAAATGCAGAGCTGCACAAGCAGGAATTCCTGCATTCTACACACCAGCAGGTTTTGGAACTGAAGTTGCAGAAGGGAAAGAAGTAAAAGATTTCAACGGAAAACCACATATTCTTGAACATGCTTACGAAGCAGATTATTCTATCGTAAAAGCATGGAAAGGAGATCATGCAGGAAATCTAATTTTTAAAGGTTCGGCAAGAAATTTTAATCATCCAATGGCGGGAGCAGGAAAAATTACCATTGCCGAAGTAGAAGAATTGGTGGCTCCGGGAGAATTAGATCCCAACCAGATTCACATCCCGGGAATTATGATTCAAAGAATCTTCCAAGGCGAAAAATTTGAAAAAAGAATCGAACAAAGAACTGTAAGAAAGAATAATAATTAAATATATTCCTTCAAACACTTCAGTAATTAAAATTTGTGTGACTTTGCTAAGTGGAACGCCTTTGCGAACTTAAAAGCAGTGTCAATCTTTAAAAAAACTTTGCGCTCTTTGCGTTAAAAAAATCAAATTAAAAATGTTAAGTAAAGAAGATATAGCAAAACGTATTTCCAAAGAAGTAAAAGACGGATATTACGTCAACTTAGGAATCGGAATCCCGACATTGGTCGCCAATTACGTTCCGGACAATCTTTCGGTAGAATTCCAAAGTGAAAACGGAGTTTTGGGAATGGGACCATTTCCTTTTGAGGGCGAAGAAGACGCAGATGTCATCAACGCCGGAAAACAGACGATTACCATTCTGGATGGCGGGTCGTTTTTCGATTCTGCATTCAGTTTCGGGATGATCAGAAGTCAGAAAGTTGATCTTACCATTCTTGGAGCGATGGAAGTTTCAGAAAATGGTGACATTGCCAACTGGAAAATTCCCGGTAAAATGGTCAAAGGAATGGGTGGCGCGATGGATTTGGTAGCTTCGGCTGAGAATATTATTGTTGCCATGATGCACGTTAACAAAGCCGGAGAAAGCAAAATACTGAAAAAATGTACACTTCCTTTAACCGGAATCAATTGCGTAAAGAAAGTTGTAACCGAATTGGCAGTTTTGGATGTAACTCCAGCCGGATTTAAATTGGTTGAAAGAGCTCCCGGTGTTTCTGTAGACCACATCATCAAATCAACAGAAGCAGATTTAATCATCGAAGGAGAAATTCCTGAAATGCAATTCTAAATAAAATAAAAAGGGTTATTTCAGTTTTTGAAATAACCCTTTTTATTTTTACTAATTTTAAACAATTCATTGCAGGTTTAACATCTAATGTCTAATATCTAGTGTCTAATATCTAACATTTATTTCCCATCCTGCGCCCCAAAAACCTTCTGCAAAATACTTGTCGTTCTCATTACAGAATTATTCCTGATCCCGCTTTCTTTTTCGGCAACCATTTTAAAAACACCGTTGATGGTTTCATTGGTTACATATTCATTAAGGTCGGTGGAAACAGCATTTCCGGTTAAAGTATTGTATTTTGAAATCAGATTATTCCAAACTTTATCTGCACCTACTTTTCCCAAAGAGGCTTTCACTTTAGGCTGAAAAGCAGTGAAAAGCTGAGATTTTGTTTTTGTTTGTAAATAATTGGTTGCAGAATTATCGCCACCAAGTAAAATATTTTTAGCATCCGTAATGGTCATCGAGGTAATGGCTTTTGTAAAGATCGGGGCAGATTCTGTCACTGCATCTTCTGCGGCTCTGTTGAGTAATTTTACACCCTGATCAGCCAAACTTCCCAATCCGAAAGCACGGAGTTTTGTATCTATAACTCGTAATTTTTCGGGCATTAAAATCTTTACAGCTTCATTTTTCAAAAAACCATCTGTCACGGACAATTTTTTTACCCCTTCAGTTACCCCAAGAGTCAGAGCTTCTTTTAAACCTGATGAAATTTGGGTCGAAGTAAGACTATTGATGTTGATCGTTGGAAATTGTGTATTCGTAGAAGTTGTAGTTGAAGAATTGGTCGTAGTTTTCGTTTTAACCGGCTGGTTAAGGTCAACTCCGGTCTGATTTTTCACGGTAGATTTAATAATATCTAAAATCTGTGCCTGTGCAGAAACTGAAAATAATAATCCGGCCGCCAATAGAAATGTTTTTTTCATCGTTTATTTTATACAAATTTAGATGTTTTGTAGGAGAATAAGTTAAATGATAGAATGAATTTTTGAGAAAATAATTATATTCGCTTTAATCTAAACTCAACAAGATGCTGCGTATTTTTCTGGTCTTTTCTTTATTGATTTCTGCTTTTTCTTTCTCTCAATCAAAACTGAATTTAATTCCTTATCCGCATAAAGTGGAATTTCAAAAAGGAGAATTTATTATTACTGAAACATTGAATTTAGGAGATAATCTTCCAAAACAGGAAACAGAATATCTTAAACAACATCTCAAATTAAAATTTAAAAATGCACAGAAAAAAGATGTTCAATTGTTATATTCAAAATTAGCAAATGAGGGTAAACAGAATTCTGAATTTTATTCTATTGAAGTTTCATCAAAACAAATTCATGTAAAATCTTACACTGACCAGGGTTACTTTTTAGCGGTTCAAACGTTGATTCAATTATTTAAAAATAGCAATAACAGAAGAATTCCCGCATTAATAATTGAAGATGAGCCCAAATTTGCATGGCGAGGAATGCATCTCGATGTCTGCCGTCATTTTTTCACCGTTGCAGAAGTAAAGCAGTACATCGATTATTTAGCAATGTACAAACTGAATACTTTTCATTGGCATCTGACAGACGATCAGGGTTGGAGAATTGAAATTAAAAAATATCCAAAATTGACACAAATCGGGTCAAAACGTAAAGAATCTATGATTGGAGCTTATGTGGATAATACCTTTGATGGAAAACCTTATGGACCTTATTTTTACACGCAGGATGAAATAAAAGACGTCGTAAAATACGCTCATGAAAGGCATATCACAGTAGTTCCGGAAATCGAAATGCCGGGTCACGCTTTGGCGGCGCTCGCCGCTTATCCTGAATTGGCTTGTACAAAGGGACCTTTTGAACCGGCAACAAAATGGGGTGTATTTGATGATGTTTTCTGTCCGAAAGATGAAACTTTTACTTTTTTAGAAAATGTTTTGGATGAAGTGATTCAGCTGTTTCCTTCGCAGTACATTCACATCGGTGGTGATGAATGCCCGAAAACACGATGGAAAGAATGTACACATTGTCAGGATTTGATCAGGAAAAATAATCTGAAGGGTGAGCATGGCTTACAAAGTTATTTTATTCAAAGAATTGAAAAATATGTGAATTCTAAAGGACGGAAAATTATTGGCTGGGACGAGATTCTTGAAGGCGGATTAGCCCCAAATGCTGCTGTAATGAGCTGGACAGGCATAAAAGGCGGAATTGAAGCTGCAAAAACAGATCATTTTGCCGTGATGACTCCCGGAGCATATTGTTATTTTGATCATTATCAAGGCGATCCACAAACTGAACCAAATGCGTTTGGAGGTTTTACGCCTTTGGATAAAGTGTATTCTTACCATCCGATTCCTGCTGAATTAAATGAGGAACAGTCGAAATATATTCTGGGAGTTCAGGCAAATTTATGGACGGAATATATACTTGATTTTAAGCAGGTTCAATACATGATTTTTCCTAGATTATTTGCACTTTCTGAAGTCAGTTGGGGAACTTCAGATCCAAAAAAATATAAAGAATTTGAAAACAGAGTGGTGGAGAATTTTAAAATTTTAGATAAAATGAACATCAATTATGCTAAAAGCATTTACAATATTGCAGGAAAGGTTATTCCTAATAAGATGGGTGTTTCTTATGAACTTTCGACCTCACAAAATTCGAACGGAATTAAGTATACCATTGACGGCAGTGAGCCCACATCGGGTTCTGCAACTTATCAGAATCCGATTTCTGTTTCTAAAGTAATGACTGTAAAATCTGCTTATTTTGAAAATGGAGAATTGAAAAGTGCAGTATCTTCTCAGAATTTTACCCCATCAAAAACTACGGGAAAGACAATTACTTTAGAGCATCACCCAAGTGAAAATTATTCTTTCGGCGGAGCATTTACATTAGTTGACGGAATTGTGGGAAACGTAAAGCAACTGGGAAAAACTTGGCTGGGTTTTCAGGGAAAAGATGTGGTAGCAACCATTGATTTAGGTAAAAAGACAAATTTCTCAGAAGTTTATTTTAATACATTGGATAATAAAGGAAGCTGGATTCATTTGGCTAAATCGGCCTCAGTTTCGATTTCGGATGACGGGAAGAATTTTAAAAAAATCAAAGAAATCGGGAAAGATGAAATTCTTTCAGCAAAAGGGAAAATAACTCTGAAAGCAGGAAATCAAAATGCGAAATTTATTAGAATTAAAATAGAAAACGCAGGTATCATTCCCGCAGGAAATCCCGGAGCAGACTCAAAAGCCTGGCTTTTTGTAGACGAAATAGGAGCGCAATAAGATAATTTCCGATAACTTTAAACTTTACATCCCTGAAAAACCAAATTAAAATATGAATTCACGTAGAAAATTTTTAAAAACCACAGGAATATTATCATCTGCTTTATTGCTGAATCCTTTAGATTTAATCGCTAAAGAATCGTCTGAAAATAACAATAGAGTAATGAATAAACCTATCGTTCTTTCAACCTGGAATTTCGGGATAAAAGCCAATGTAGAAGCCTGGAAGATTTTAGGAAAAGGTGGAAAAGCATTAGATGCGGTTGAAAAAGGTGTTCGTTTGATAGAAAATGATCCCAGCGAAAGAAGTGTGGGATATGGAGGCAGACCAGACAGAGACGGAAGAGTAACTCTGGATGCCTGCATTATGGATGAAAATTACAATATCGGTTCGGTTGCGTGCATAGAAAATATTAAAAATCCAATTTCTGTTGCAAGAGCCGTGATGGAAAAAACACCTCACGTAATGTTGGTTGGTGACGGTGCTTTTGAATTTGCAATTTCGCAAGGGTTTAAAAAAGAAAATCTTCTCACTCCCGAATCTGAAAAAGAATGGAAAGAATGGCTTAAAACCAGTAAATACCAACCCATTGTCAACATAGAAAACCATGATACGATCGGAATGATTGCTTTGGATGCACAAGGAAATCTTTCAGGTGCATGCACTACAAGCGGAATGGCTTACAAAATGCACGGAAGAGTAGGCGATTCTCCTATTATTGGCGCAGGTCTGTTTGTTGATAATGAAGTGGGTGCAGCTACAGCAACAGGTCATGGCGAAGAGATGATAAGAACTGTTGGTTGTCATCTCGTTGTTGAGTTGATGCGACAGGGAAGAACCCCTCAACAGGCTTGTAAAGAAGCGGTAGAAAGAATTGTAAAAATTACGCAAAAAAGAAATAAAAACCTGAAAGACATCCAGGTTGGCTTTATTGCTTTGAATAAAAATGGCGAATACGGATCGTATTGCATTCAGGATGGTTTTGATTTTGCAGTGTATGATCAAAAAGGTAACCGTTTAGAAAAACCTGACTTTGCTTTGAAGTAATAAGTGAAATTTTATTCAATAAAAAAAGCTCCTTTTTTAAAAGGAGCTTTTAAATATCATCTGAGAAATTAAATTCCGTCTACAATTTCATTTAAAACTGTACTTGGTCTCATTGCTTCATATGTTTTGTAGCTATCTGTTTTGTAGTAACCGTCAATATTCTGAGGCTTACCTTGAGCACCAATTAATTCAGAATTGATTACTTCTTCGCTTTCCTGCAATGCTTCTGCTACCGGACCAAATTGTTGAGCCAATTCAGCATCAGCAGTTTGTTTTGCTAAAGCTTCCGCCCAGTACATCGCCAAATAGAAATGAGAACCTCTGTTATCGATTTGTCCGACCTTTCTTGCAGGTGACTTATCTGTAGCTAAGAATTTAGCATTTGCTTCATCTAATGCATCTGCTAAAACCTGAGCTTTTGTATTTCCCTGAGTTTGTGCCAAATGTTCCAAAGAAGCCTGCAATGCTAAGAATTCACCTAAAGAATCCCATCTTAAATAGCCTTCTTCAATAAATTGCTCTACGTGTTTCGGAGCAGAACCTCCGGCTCCTGTTTCGAATAGACCACCGCCGTTCATTAGTGGAACGATAGAAAGCATCTTCGCCGAAGTTCCAAGCTCAAGGATTGGGAAAAGATCCGTTAAATAATCTCTTAATACGTTTCCTGAAACAGAAATCGTATCTTTTCCTTCTCTGGCTCTTTTTAAGGTTTCTGTCATTGCCTCTTTAACGTCAAGAATCTTGATGTCAAGTCCGTTTGTATCATGGTCAGCTAAGTATTTTTCAACTTTTTTGATCATTTCTCTGTCGTGAGCTCTGCCTTTATCTAACCAGAAAATTGCCGGAGTATCTGAAAGTCTTGCTCTGTTTACCGCTAATTTTACCCAGTCCTGAATAGGAGCGTCTTTTGTCTGACACATTCTGAAAATATCCCCGTTTTCAACTTTTTGAGAAAGAAGAATATTTCCTGTCTCGTCCTGAACTTCAATTGTTCCTTCAGCTGTAGCCTGGAAAGTTTTGTCGTGAGATCCGTATTCTTCAGCTTTTTGAGCCATCAAACCAACGTTTGGTACAGAACCCATTGTAGTAGGATCTAATTTTCCGTGAGCTTTCATATCATCAATTACAGACTGATAAAAACCTGCATAAGAACGGTCTGGAATAATACAGATTGTATCTTCTTCTTTACCTTCTTTGTTCCACATTTTTCCTCCGCCTCTTACCAAAGCAGCCATAGAAGCATCAACGATAACGTCAGAAGGAACGTGGAAGTTGGTAATTCCTTTATCAGAATTGACCATTGCCACTCTTGGTCCGTTTGCCAAAGCGGTTTCAATATCAGCTTTAATATCCGCTTCCTGAGCATCTCCTTTTATTTTATCAAAAAGATCCGCAAGACCATTGTTTGGATTCACGTCCAAAGAATCAAAAGTCTCAGCATATTTAGCAAAAACATCTTTGAAAAAAGTTTCAACAATAGCTCCGAATACGATTGGATCAGAGATTTTCATCATTGTTGCTTTCAGGTGAGCCGAAAGAAGTACATTTTTATTTTTAGCTTCTTCTATTGCTTCCTGTACGAAAGATTTTAAAGAATTTAAATTCATGACAGAAGAATCGATTACTTCTCCAGCCTGAAGACCTGCGAAATCTTTCAGTAAAGTTTCTGCACCGTCATTTCCTTTAAAAACGATTTTATATTTTGTAGCATTCTCAAGTGTAGCAGAAGTTTCAGTTCCGTAGAAATCTCCGGTATTCATGTGAGCAACATCAGTTTTGCTGTCTGAAGCCCAGTCGCCCATTCTGTGAGGATTTGCTTTTGCGTAGTTTTTAACGGCTTTTGGAGCACGTCTGTCAGAATTTCCTTCTCTTAACACAGGGTTTACAGCACTTCCCAAAACTTTTGCATACTTAGCTTTTATTGCTTTTTCCTCATCATTCTTTGGTTCAGCAGGATAATCAGGAACTGCAAAACCTTTAGACTGCAATTCAGCAATAGCAGTATCTAATTGTGGTGCAGAAGCAGAAATGTTAGGTAACTTTATAATGTTTGCGTCAGGTTGGGTTGCCAATTCGCCCAATTGAGCTAAAGCATCATCAATTTTCTGATCATCTTTTAAAAACTCTGGGAAGTTTGCTAAAATTCTTCCTGCCAAAGAAATATCCGGAACTGCAATCTCAATGTTTGCAGCTTTTGTAAACGCTTTTACGATCGGTAAAAACGAGTGCGTAGCCAACATTGGAGCCTCATCTGTAAGTGTGTAATAGATTTTTGATTTTTCTGACATTATACTTTTATTTATTATTTAAAGTTTTAGTTTCACAAATTTAGTTAATTTTTAATTTTTTACACTTTAATAGTCAGTAAGATTTTCTACTTTAAGAATTATTTAACCTTTATTTAAAACTAAATCGTATGAAATTTGGCTAAATTTGATAAAACTTATAAAAAAATAAATTATGTCAAATATTACATTAAAAGGAAACGAAGCACATACATTGGGAACACTTCCTACGGTAGGATTTACAATTAAGGATTTTGCTTTGGTAGATTCGGGTTTAAACGTGAAAACTTTAGAAAGCTTTGAAGGGAAAAAAAAAGTGTTTAATATTTTTCCAAGTATTGATACACCCACTTGTGCGTCTTCGGCAAGAAAATTTAATGAAGAAGCAAACAATTTAGAAAATACTGTTGTAATCAACGTTTCAAAAGATTTACCATTTGCTCTTACAAGATTTTGTGCTGCGGAGGGTTTGAATAATGTAGAAACACTTTCAGACTTCAGAGGAAATTTTGGTGACGATTATGAAGTTACCATCACAGATTCTCCGATGAAAGGTCTTTTGAGCCGTGCCGTAATCGTGACCGACGAAAACAATAAAGTAGTTTACACAGAGCAGGTTTCTGAGATTGCCAACGAACCAAATTATGAAGCAGCGTTAGCAGCTTTGAAATAAAAAATAATATTTCTAACTAAATTGAGTCATTCTGTTATTTAATAGAATGATTTTTTTATTTTTGTGAATCAACGACATAACCATCCCATTGAAAAATAAAACTACATCTTTTATTATAATCTGTTTTCTTTTTTATGGGAATACAGTTTTTAAAGCGCAGGAATCGGTCGAGATTCTGGAACTGAAAAAGAAATTATCTTCAGCTAAAACTGATGATGAAAAAATTGACGCTAATAAAAAAATTTTCAGTACCTATTATCCTAAAAATATTGATAGCTCTATCGTTTATGTAAAAAAAATCATGCCTCTTCTGGAAAAAAAGAAAGATCCGGATAAACAGGGCGAAATGCATTTGGTTCTCGCAGAATTGTATTTAGTAAAAGCTGATTTTAATTTATTAGACTTTCATTTGAAAAAAGGGGAGCGGTTTTTAGAAAATTCTACCAATTACAACAGCAAGGCAATGCTGAATCATATGTTTGCACTTTCAAATGTTTACAAAAAGAATAACGATGAAGCTGCGAAATATTTTCAAAAAAATATACAATATTATAAAGAAGGAAAAAATATAAGTAAACATTTTGTAATGTTTGCTTATCAGGGTTTGTTTTCTAATAGTTACACACAAAGTAAATTTGGTGATACTTATGAAGCGGCAAATACATATGTTAATTTTGTGAAAAAGAATTATCCGGATAAACTTAATCAGGCATATGTGGTGTTAGGAAGCTTTTATATAGGAACCAAAAATCATGATAAAGCGATTGATTCTTTTAAAAAAAGTATAGAATTTACCGATAAAAAAGACAAAGAGCAGATTAATGGTACTTACAGTTTATTAGCATTATGTTATGAAGATAAAAAAGAATTAGACTCTGCTAAATATTATCTAGATAAGTCTTATGATTATTTTAAAGATAGTAATTCACCCAGTCTGGCAACAATATATTATGGTTATGCATTGTTGAATAAGCATGCGAAAAACTATACACTGGCAGAAAATTATATACATAAAGCATTAAATTTAATTCCTGCACAGGATATTGCATCAACTAAATTTACTTATCAATCGGTTTTGCACGATATTCAGGTTACAAAATTGCTTTCCGAGAACAATAAATCTTCAAAGGAAGAGATTGAAACTTTGTTAAAAGATTTAAATGCCGAATCTGATTATATAAAAAATACAAAAACTCTTATTGTTCCTCAGCTTGTCATTCAAAACAACCAGAATTTATCTAAAGTACATGAAAAGTTGGGCAACTACGAACAAGCCTTATTTTATCATAAAAAGTACATCGAAGAAAATGAGAAAATATATGGTTTAGAGAAAATGAAACAGCTCTCAAACCTTCAATCAGAAACCGAGCTCAAGAGCCAAAGAATCCGCATAAAATTAGAAGAAGAAACCAAACGCATCCAGCTTCAAAAAGAGATAGAACTAAAAGCACTCCGTTTTGAATTTGAAAAAAAGCAGGCAGCAGCAAAAACCGATGAAGAACGTAAAAGATTATTGCTGGAAGAAGATTTGAGAAGAAAAGAAATTCAGATAAAATTTGAGCAGGAACAGCAGGCGGCTTTGTTAAGATACAACCAGGAAAAAAGTATAGCCAAAATCAACCAGGATAAAAAAGATGCTGTTGCAAAAGCAGATTTAGAAAGTTCCAAAACCCAAAAAAATATGTGGGCAGTCGGTGCCGGTTTATCACTTTTATTATTAGGATTTGCAGCATTTTCATACAATCAAAAACGTAAAGACAACAAGAAGATCGCCGAAGAAAAACAAAAATCTGATGATTTGTTACTCAATATTCTTCCATATGAGATTGCTGAAGAGCTTAAAGAAAAAGGAAAAACGAGTGCAAAACATTTTGATGAGGTTTCGGTTTTATTTACAGATTTTGTCAACTTTACATCAAATTCTGAAAGAATTGGCGTACAGGAAGTTCTTAATGAACTGAATGTCTGTTTCACAGAGTTTGACCGGATTATGGAGAAATACAATTTAGAAAAAATAAAAACCATCGGTGATGCATATCTGGCGGTGAGTGGTTTGCCGGTTTCTAACGATCAGCACGCAAAAAATGCGGTGAATGCAAGTTTAGAAATTCTTTCTTATATTCAACATCGCAAACAGGAGAACCCAAATGCTTTGGATATCAGAATCGGAATTCACTCCGGGCCCGTGATTGCAGGAATTGTGGGTGTAAAAAAGTTCGCTTATGACATTTGGGGAGATACGGTAAATACCGCCGCAAGAATGGAGCAGAACAGTACACCCGGAAAGGTAAATATTTCAGAATTTACATACCATCTCGTGAAAGATCAATTTACTTTTGAGCATCGTGGTAAAATAGAAACCAAAGGTAAAGGCGCGATGGAGATGTATTTCGTTAATCAATCATAAACTAATTACTGTGAGAAAAAATCTACTCAATAAATTCCTGCTTTTTGCAATTATTGTCTTGCAAAATTTTTGCTTTGCACAAAATTCCTTTCAAAAGCCAAGAGTTTTTACCGAAGAAGATATTAAAAACGGCGCATCCATCAAAGACGACAGTAGATTTATTGAAGGCGATAATCCTGCTTTTGCTTTGTCTGAATTTGATGATTCTGCATGGAAGCATGTTAATTTTAATAATTCTATATGGAAGAATCTCAAGTTAAATTCTGAAAAAACAGACGACAAAGAAAAAATCTATTGGATTCGGTACTATTTTAAAATAGATTCTGCTTCTATTGGTGAATCTTTGTGTTTCGACATCAACCAGCTTGGTGCTTCCGAAATTTATCTCAATGGAAAAAAAATCGAGAATATCGGAAAAATCGGGAAGGGAGATGCGAAAAAATTTAAGATGAAAAACAGATATCCAGAGTTATTTACTTTAGATAATACCCGGGTAAATGTTTTAGCCATAAGATTTTTACCGGCCGTTGGAAGCAAAAAAAAGACCATCAATCTGAGTCCTGTTGCCATAAGCATAGATTTGGTTTCGGCTTCTGAATTTGTAAGAGACAAAGCGGAAACTGCTCAGTATTTTAATTTTTACACGATGCTTTTTTGTGGCATATTTGGTGCATTAGGATTTATCCATTTATTGTTATTTATCTTTTATAGAAAAGCAATCTACAATCTGTATTTCTCCATATACAATTTTTCAATTTCGTTGATGAGTTACATGGTATTGCTCTTTTCTGAAATGAGTGATCCTTTAACTCTTGATTCTTATACCTTTTACTCATTTATAGCGTTACTGGCGTTTGGTACATCGCTTACGGGTTTTATAAATACTTTGTTCGGAAGAACTAAAATAAGGCTTAAAGTATTGTTGATTATTTCGGCTGTAATTTTTATTCTCTTTTATTTTAATGCTCCGGCTGCGGGTAGCTTAGCACTTTTCTATCTTTTTTTTGTTGCTTTTGAGTCATTTTATTTAATAATCAGAGCAATGATCAGGAGAGAGAAATCAGCTTTCATTGTCGGTGGTGGAGTTTTGGTGTTTTTTCTTTTTATTGTAATGCTCATCATTTACATGTTTTTAAATAAACTGGGATCCATTGATCTTGAAGAAATGTTCGGAGATGATTTTCTGGGATATGTTTTCATATTTATTTTCATCAGTTTTCCTATTTCCATCTCTGCATATTTGGGTTGGCAATTTGCTTCAACCAATTTAAGTTTGGTAAAACAGCTGGATGAAGTCAGCAGACTTTCGGATATCAATTTAAAGCAAGAACAGGAAAAACAACAGATTCTTCAGAATCAAAATGAATTGCTGGAACAACAGGTTGACGAAAGAACCTTTGAATTGCAAAAAGAAAAACAGAAAACAGAAAATTTATTGCTCAATATTCTTCCATTTGAAGTTGCTGAAGAACTGAAAGAAAACGGAAGTTCTGAAGCCAAATATTACGATGAAGTTACCGTTTTATTTACCGATTTTGTTAATTTTACGCAGAACTCTGAGAAAATGGGAGCCGAAAAAATGCTTGGCGAACTGAACGAATGTTTTACGGCTTTCGATATGATCATGGAAAAACATAGTTTAGAAAAGATAAAAACCATTGGTGATGCCTATTTGGCGGTTTGTGGTCTGCCAGTGAAAAATGAATGTCATGCATATCAGACCGTTTTGGTAGCTTTAGATATTATTGAATTTATCGAGGAAAGAAAAAAGACACATCCTGATGTTCTGGATATCAGAATCGGGATTAACTCCGGTTCCTTGATCGCTGGAATTGTAGGAGTTAAAAAATTTGCCTACGACATTTGGGGAGATACGGTAAATACGGCCGCAAGAATGGAGCAGAACAGCCAGAAAGGAAAGATAAATATTTCTGAAACCACTTATCAACTGGTAAAAGATAAAATAAATTGCGAATACAGAGGGAAAATTCATACCAAAGGAAAAGGCGATATGGATATGTATTTTGCGCTCGGAACTAAAAAAGATGGCGAAACATCTTAACTTAAAATAATTAAAAACCATTCTCTATCTTCAATATGGAATATGAAAAAATAAAAAAAGTCATCTTGAATCTGCTTAAGGAAAAACTTCCGGAGCATCTTTCTTACCATAGTGTTAAGCACATCAAAGATGTAATTGTCTCTGTAGAGCAGATTGCAACATCAGAAAATGTAAATGATGAAGATTTGGTGTTGCTAAAAACGGCGGCATTATTTCACGACACAGGGTTTTTGTACGGTTCTAAAAATCATGAAGAGAAATCCTGCGAAATCGCACAGGAATATCTTCCGGAATACGGTTATTCTCAATCACAGATTGATAAAATAAATGGGATGATTATGGCAACAAAAATTCCGCAGACGCCCTATAATCATTTAGAAGAAATTGTTGCTGATGCAGATCTGGATTATCTTGGCAGAGATGATTTTTTCATCATCGGGGATAAACTATTCGAAGAACTTTCCATGTTTGGAATTGTACACTCTGAACAGGATTGGAATCTTTTGCAGGAGAAATTTCTCGAAAGCCATCATTATTTTACTCAGACTTCTATCCATAACAGAAAGCAGAAGAAACAGGAAAATCTTGATGTCATCAAATTAAAACTAAAAAACTACTGATCATCTTATGAGCTCAGCAACCAAACATGGCCCGCTATTTACCCTGTCAGATATTATTTATCTTGTTTTAGGTGTGATTTTTGCGAGTTTTGCTTTAAAATCTTTTCTCGTTCCCAACCACTTTTTAGATGGTGGCGTTACCGGAATTTCACTTTTATTACACGAAGTTTATCATTGGAATCTTGGTGTTATTTTATTGGTTTTAAATATTCCTTTTATCGTTTTGGCATATTTCCAGATTGGAAAACATTTTGCCATTCGAAGTTTTTTGACAATTTTATTAATCATCATAACCATTTATTTCGTTCCTTTTCCGGAAATGACACATGACAAGTTATTGGTCGCAATGTTTGGCGGATTTTTCATGGGAATCGGTATCGGATTGTCAATGAGAGGTGGCGGAACATTCGATGGTATGGAAGTTTTAGCATTATTGACTTTCAAAAAAAGCAGTTTCAGTATTACTGAGATTATTTTAGGAATGAATGTCATTATCTTCATCATTGCCGCAAAATTTTTAAAAGTAGAAACTGCTTTATATGCAATTATGACCTATCTGGTGGCAAGTCAGATCACAAAATATGTGATTGAAGGAATAGAAGCTTACACAGGCGTTACCATCGTGTCAGGAAACAGCGAAGAGATCAAAAAAGCTTTGGTTTTAACCATGAATAGAGGAATTACGGTTTACAAAGGAGAAAGAGGTTTTATGAAAGAATCTTTTGAACATAGCTCTGAAGCAGATATAATTTTCACGATCGTTACCAGATTGGAAGTTAGAAAATTACAGAATATCGTTCGTGCAATCGATCCGAAAGCATTTATTTTCACCCAAACCGTCAGAGAACCTCAAGGTGGAATTGTGAAGGAAATTATAAAGCATTAAATTTTATATAAAATATGTTTACAGCCTTATGGATTTCGTTCGTAAGGCTGTAATTTTGTAAAAACCAAAAACCAAAAACCAAAAACCAAAAACCAATAAATGAAACGCTCCGGAACTGCCACATTACCCCTTCACTACGGAAAAGTACCGCCTTGGTTGTATGAGCGTATGTCTGTTCTAGGACTTTCGATTGTTGAAGTCATGTTAGCAGATTATGGTAAAGATGAGGTTATAAGAAGATTGGCAGATCCGTTTTGGTTTCAGAGTTTCGGAGCGGTAATGGGGATGGATTGGCATTCTTCAGGAATTACAACTTCCGTAATGGGTGCTTTGAAACGGAGCATCAATCCCAATTCTAAAGAACTTGGGATTTACATCTGTGGCGGAAAAGGCAGATTTTCCAAAGAAACACCCAACGAACTTTTAGTCATTGCCGATAAAACAGGGTTGGATGGTGATAAACTGGTTCGAGCAAGTAAGTTATCTGCTAAGGTTGATAACACCGCAATTCAGGACGGTTACCAGTTATATCTTCATAATTTTATTTTGTCAGACAATGGAAATTGGGCCGTTGTACAACAGGGAATGAACGATTCAGACGGAACAGCACGCCGTTATCATTGGCATTCTGAAAACCTGGAATCTTTCGTAGATGAGCCTCACAAAGGAATTCAGGGAATTAATCAGGGCGAAATTTTAAATTTAACAGCAAATGAAGCTCATGAAAGCAGAAAAGGAATTTTAGAAATTTCTCATACCAATTCGGAAAAGATCATGCAGGATTTTGCTAATTTAATTTTGCCTGCACATCACGATATTCGTGCTTCAGATGTAGACCTGAAAAAATTAGGAACACTTTTGTACATGACCAGAGAAAACCAACCAGAAAATTTTGAAGAATTACTTTTACTGAAAGGAGTAGGACCGAGAACTTTACAAAGTCTGGCATTGGTAAGTGAAGTTATTCACGGTGCCCCTTCAAGATTCAAAGATCCGGCGAGATTTTCTTTTGCACATGGCGGAAAAGACGGTCATCCGTTTCCTGTTCCCATCAACGTTTATGACGAAACCATAGGAATTTTACGAAAAGGAATCGAAAAATCAAAGCTTGGAAATTCTGATAAATTAAAATCTGTCCATAAACTTCACACCATTATTTCGGAAGCAGAAAAAAACTTCACTCCGGATTTCAACATCAATGAAGTCATTGAAGAAGAACGACAAAACTCTTGGCGATTCGGCGGAAAGACGGTTTTTGGCGATGCAAAAAAGCCTTCAGATTCTAAAGGTATTCAACTGTCTTTGTTTTAAATTAAGTTTTTCAATTTCATAAAAAACAAATGCCGTTAATTTCTCAACGGCATTCATTCACAATATCAATTAATTAAACTTTTTCGGTTTGCAGAATGCCTGTTTTCATCATACATTGTTTCATTTTTTGGTAAGTTCTTTTGATATCATGATCCAGACCGATAGAAAATCGTATCAATCCGTCAGAAATTCCCATAGTTTCACGTTCTTCTTCCGGTATTTCAGAGGAAGTTGAGCTTCCGGAACATGAAAATAAAGTTTTATAAAATCCTAAACTTACGGCTAAATAACCCAGGTTTTCCTGCTGCATCATTTCCATTAATTCGTTCGCTTTATCGGTTGTTCCGGCATCGAGAGTTAAAAGTCCTCCGAAACCATATTCTTCATTCATCATGCTCTTCATCAGATCATGATTTTTGTGAGATTTTAACCCTGGATAAGAAACTTTTAAACCATCATTTTCAAATCTTTCAGAAAGATACATCGCGTTGTAGCTGTGCTGTTTCATTCTGATGTGAAGGGTTCTCAGGTTTTTCAAAATGCTTGCGGATCTGAAGCTGTCCATTGTTGGCCCGAGAAGCATACAGGCTCCGTTATTTACATTTTTGGTGTCGTTGATAAATTCCTGAGTACCGCAATAAACTCCGCCTACCGTATCACTGCTGCCATTAATAAATTTAGTTAAACTGTGAATGACAATATCAGCACCTAAAAGGGTGGGTGATATGGAAAGCGGAGAAAAAGTATTGTCTACAATAAGTTTTAAGTTATGTTTTTTACACATTGCGGAAAGTTTTCTAAGGTCAGCAACTTCCAGAAGCGGATTGCTCACACTTTCGCAGTAGATTATTTTTGTGTTGGGCTGAATGGCATTTTCAATCGATTCAAAATTGTTGATATCCACGAAAGTCGTATCAATGTTGAAAGGAGGAAGAAAATTTTTCAGAAAAGCATACGTTCCGCCATAGATCGTTCTGCTTGATATGATATGATCATTGCTTTTGCAAATCTGCATCAGAACTGAAGTTATCGCTCCCATCCCGGATGCGGTAACGTTAGCGGTTTCTGTATTTTCCATTTTTGCCAGCGCCTGAGAAAGGTAAAGGTTCATTGGTGATGAATGTCTTGAATACAGGTAACATCCGTCTGCATTTCCCTCAAAAGTATCAAACATGGTTTTTGCAGACAAAAAAGTATAAGTAGAGCTGTCTGAAATCGATGGGTTTACTCCGCCAAATTCTCCAAAATATTGCAAATCCTGTATTTCGTTTGCTGCATTAAAATGATCCATATTTTTTTGTTTTAAAAATGAATCTTTAAAAGTATTATTACAACATAATTAGTAAAATTCAGATATAAAATCTATAGAAATTAGTTTTTGATGATAAAAAGTTTATTAATTTTAAATTTAATAAATTTAGGCAAAAATTTTTCTATGCAATTTGATGAAACTGATAAAAAACTGCTGCTTTTCTTACAACAAGACTGTAAACAAACCACCAAAGAACTGTCTTACAAACTCGGTTTGTCGATTACAGCCGTTTATGAGCGCATAAGAAAGCTTGAAAACAACGGAGTTATTTCAAAATATGTAGCACTTTTGGATAAAACAAAAATTGATAAAAATTTTATCATTCTCTGCCATGTAAAACTCACTCAGCATAAAAAAGAATATGTACTTCGGTTTGAAAAGGAGGTAATGACTTTAGATGAAGTTACAGAATGTTTCCATGTAAGTGGCGACTATGATTATATTCTTAAAATCTGTGTAAAAGACATGGAAGATTACCGAAATTTTATGCTCACCAAACTTACAACAATTCAGCATATTGCGAGCACACAAAGCTCATTCACCATTTCTGAAGTGAAAAATACTACTGAACTGGTCTTATAAATTTTTTTTAAACTAAGACACCATTTTTGGAAGCAATCGGCTCAGGAAGATCATCATTTTCCCCAATAATCTGCAGAAGGTCAATCTCAATGGTTCTACAGATAGAAAGCATGGGAATATCAAACATTAATCCACCAAAAGGGTTTTCAGAATAATCGCCGACAAGCTCCATAATAATGTAAATCCAGCCTACAATCACGCAGAATGGGATGCAGGTCCAGATTCCCCAATCGCCTAATTTGCTGAATTCACTTACTAGACCTAAAGGTAGAAGGATGATAAAAATAACAATAAAAATAAACCCGGAATTGGCAAATTGTCTTGGTGACGGAAATTTTTTAATTCTTTCTGCCTGTCCCTGATAATCATAGAAATCATTCAGACAATTCTGAAGCTGCATCTGATCAAAGTCTGTGATGACTTTTTTATTTTTCAGATAATTCAGATCTTTTGCCTGTTTTGAATTGAGATACGTGGCGAAATTTTTATAATCTTCCTGTACTTGCAATTCATCTTCGGAAAGATATTTTTGCTGAAAAAGATGCGTTCTTACATAATCAGGAAAACCAGCCTTTATCTGTCTGTGTCTTTTAAAATTGATGCTTCCGAAATGTCTTTCAAGGCTTATATGTTCCCATTCTGTAGGGATCAATAGTTGTTCTCTCAAAGTATAAAGCCAGGCAATATGACGGTAAACTAGTTGTTTCTTAAAATCTTTAATATAATGCATTTCGCCTTTTTCGGTATCAAATGCATAGAGCATTGATGTAAATGACCTGCTGGAATTCACAATGGCTCCCCAGATTTTCTGGCTTCCCAAAGTCGGTCGTACGCCTGATTACTTTTAAAACCGACGAAAAATGCAACTGCTGTACCTACCAAAGTGAGTGGTACGAGAGGAATCGTCATCCACTGCCACTCAAAAAAGTAATAGATTGCTGCAACAAATGTACTCCAAGCTGTAAGCCAGATAAGATGCAGCCCTGCAAGATTAGCGATTTGTTTGTAGTTGAAATATTTTGTTGTAATCATTTAAAGTAATTAATGAAACCAAGTTAACAAAAACTGTACAAAAAAACCTCTAAATAATTTTTAGAGGTTTTAATTTTTAGTATTTCAACATTTCGTTGATTTTCTTCGAAAGCTTTTCAGCATTTGGGAGCATTTCTTTTTCTAAAATTAAATTGATCGGAACTGCAGGAGTGTCAAGCGATCCCATAGTTTCTACCGGAGCATCAAGATATTTAAAACAATTTTTAGATATTCTGTGTGCAAAAGCTTCAGCAAAAGAATTATTCAGTTGTTCTTCTGTTAGAACGATACATTTTCCGTGCGCTTTTACTCTTTCAAAAACCAATTCTTCATCCAGAGGAATGATGGTTCTCAAATCAATCACTTCTACTTTACCATTGAAGTTTTTCACGGCTTCTTTTGCCCAGTAAACGCCCATTCCATAAGTGATTACAACAACAGTATTTCCTTTTTTAATTTCATTTTCGTCGGCTTCAATGACTACTTTTCCTTTTCCGAAAGGTAAAATATAATCTTCTGCCGGTTCGATGGTTTTTGCATCTTCCGTTCCCGGAACTTTACTCCAGTACAGACCTTTATGTTCCAGCATTATGACTGGGTTCGGGTCGTAATAAGCTGCTTTAAGCAAACCTTTGAAATCGGCTGCGTTGCTTGGATAGGCAATTTTTATTCCTTTTATATTCGCTAAAATACTTTCAACACTTCCACTGTGGTATGGTCCTCCGCCGCCGTAAGCTCCGATCGGAACTCTGATGATATTGCTGACCGGAAATTTTCCGTTGCTTAAATAATTTGATTTCGAAATCTCCGTAATCAACTGGTTGATTCCCGGATAAATATAATCGGCAAACTGAACTTCAACAATCGGCTTTAAACCTACTGCACTCATTCCTGTGGTAGAACCGATAATGTAAGCCTCTTGAATAGCGGTATTGAAAACTCTTTTGCTGCCGAATTTTTTACCTAAAGTTACCGTCTCACGGAAAACTCCGCCAATTCTTTCTCCAACATCTTGTCCGTACAATAAAGCTTCCGGATGTTTCCACATAATCTCCTGAATGGCGTGAATGGCTGCGTCTACCATTACGATTTTCTCGCCACTTTCAGGTTCACGGGTTCCCACTTCTTCTGTAATCGGGGTTGGTGCAAAAATATGATGCATCACGGTTTCAGGCTTAGGATCTTCAGCTTTTTGAGCTCTTTCGAAAGCTTCTTCAGCTTCCAGTCTTGCCTTTTTAGTGATTTGCTTTAATAATTCTTCGTCTGTTCCAGCTTCCAGCAATTGATTTCTCAGGATTTCTCCCGGATCTTTTGCTCTGTGTTTTGTTAAATCTTCCTCATCTCTGTAGAATTCACGTCTCACTCCGGAAGTGTGGTGACCGATTAACACTGTTTTTGCACAAACAACCAAAGGTTTTCTTTCTGCTCTTACAAAATCAACAGCTTTTTTCATCACATCAAAGCTTTCAGCGAAATTGGTTCCGTCTACCCGCATTCTTCCCAAACCTTCAAATCCGGCTACGAAATCGTAGGCATCAACCGTTCTTGCTTCTTCCTTTGTAACAGAAATTCCCCATTCGTTATCCTGAACCAGGAAAATAATCGGTAATTGGTGCAAAGCGGCAAATTGAAGTGCTTCACTTACTTCACCTTCTGTTACAGAATTGTCACCCAAACTGCAAACGACAACAGGATTATTTTCAAATTGTTCCAATTCAAAATCTTCAATATATTTGATTCCCTGTGCAACTCCGGTTGTAGGGATCGTCTGCATTCCCGTTGCCGAACTTTGGTGAATCATCTTCGGCATATTTTCGTTTCTGCTCGAAGGATGAGAATAATATGATCTTCCACCCGAAAAAGGATCATCAGCTTTTGCCAACAATTGAAGCATCAATTGATAAGGCTCAAAGCCAATTCCCAACAAAATACTTTCGTCTCTGTAATATGGAGAAACCCAGTCTTCTTTTTTTAACTGATAAGCCGTTGCCAACTGAATCGCTTCGTGCCCTCTTGAAGTACTGTGTACATATTTGCAAACATTTCTGTTCTCCTCATAGATATCTGCCATCGCTTTGGCAAGCATCATATGATTATAAGCCTTAAGTAAAATATCCTGAGAAACTTTTTCGTGAAGTGTATTTTCCATAGAAAGCAAAGATAAACATATTTTGGATTTTTGAAAATAATTGCCTAACAATTGATAGGGAAGTTGGAATGTTTTTTTTAAACAATATAGTTACCTTTTATAAAATATTGATTTTATTCTGATGTGTTTAAGTTAGGTGAATTCAAAAAAACCAAGATGTTCTAAATTTGTTAATAATTTATCGTTTTCCAGATCATTTTCAAATGATTTTCAAGTGTGAAATTGCTATAAAAAGCAAAATTTACACTAACTTTACATTCTTTTTTTAATTAAAAGTCAGACAATATTTATGTATTTAGTTTTTGACACAGAAACCACCGGTTTACCAAAGAATTTCAACGCTCCACTTTCAGATTCAGACAATTGGCCAAGAATGGTCCAGATTGCCTGGCAACTGCACGATGATGAAGGTAATTTGCTTGAAAATCAAGATTATATTATAAAACCCGAAGGATACGATATACCATTTAATGCCGCAAGAATTCATGGAATTACCACAAAAATCGCCAATGATGAGGGACGTGATCTTCAGGAAGTTTTAGAAGAATTTTCTAAAGTCCTGGAAAGAGTGAGAGTAGTTTCCGGGCATAATGTTGAGTTCGATTACAATATCGTCGGCGCAGAACTTTTCAGAAAAAATATACAGGATAATCTTCAGGAAAAGCCTAAAGCAGACACCATGATTTTGGGCACAGAATATTGTCAGCTTGGTGGTGGAAGAGGAGGGAAATACAAATCACCGAAATTGGAAGAGCTGTATGAAAAATTATACGGTCACAAGTTTGATGAAGCCCATAATGCAGCGGCCGATGTAAATGCCACGGCTCAGGTTTTCTTTGAAATGATGCGTATCGGAATTATTCCGGCTGAGGTTTTGAAAACTTCAGAAGATCAGCTAGCATATTTTAAAACGTTACATCCAAATCCGGTCAAGCCTTTTGGAATTATTATCAGAAGGCAGGTTGCAGATTTTAACAATAAGAAAAAGCAATCTGATGTTGGAAGTATCGACGATATTGATTTAGGAAGATATTTTAACTTCGATAATAAGAGTGTTTTTTCAACATTAACGGCGACTTCCAGCATTAATGATTTAATTAACAAGGCTACAGAAGATCAGTTTCCGGCAGTCGGAATGGTGGATTTAGGAAATATGATGGGAGCTTTCAAATTTGTTTCTGCCGTTGAATCTGCCAACTCAGACCGTTCAAAAAAGCATAAAGAATATGTAGCAAAAAAACAGGAAGCCGAAGAAAACGGAACGGAATTTAATGAAGCTGAGCCGATTTCTGAGCCTTTGATTCCTGTTGTAGGCTGTGAATTTTATATTTCAGACCGTTACGAGCAAAAACAGTTTACGAAAGATGATCCTGACAGAAGAACGCAGGTTGTCTTGCTGGCAAAAGATTTTAACGGATATAAAAATTTAGCCAAACTTTCAAGTATAGGTTTTCTCAAAGGGTTTTATTTTGGAGTTCCGAGAATCAGCCGTGAATTAATTGCTGAATATAAAGAAGGATTAATTGCTTTAACTTCCGGTATCAACGGAGATATTCCAGATGCGATTTTAAATACCGGTGAACAAAAAGGGGAGGAGCTTTTCAAATGGTGGAAAGAAACTTTTGAAGATGATTTTTATGTTCAGATTCAAAACCATAAACTGCCGGAAGAAGAGCATTTGAATGATGTTCTCTTACATTTTGCCGACAAATATGACGTTAAAATTTTAGCACAGAACCAAACCTATTATACCAATAAAGATGATTCTAATATTCAGGATATTGTAAGTTGCATCAAAGATGGTGAAAAACTGACAACGCCTGTCGGAAAAGGCTTTGGAAAGAGAAGAGGATTGGCTACAGGAGAATATTACATCAAAAATGCTCACGAGATAAAGGAAACTTTTTTGAATTATCCTGATGCGTTTGATGCGTATGAAGAATTCACTGCAAAATTCAGTCCTTATACTTTAAAGAGAGATGTTCTTTTGCCTAAATTTGATATTCCTGAAGAATTTATACATGCTGAAGATGAAGTTGACGGAGGAAAACGTGGTGAAATGGCATATTTAACGCATTTAACCTATGAAGGTGCGAAAAAAAGATATGCTGAGACAGGAATTACAGATGAAATTAAAGAACGTCTGGATTTTGAGCTTGAAGTTGTTGCCAATACGGGATATCCCGGTTACTTTTTGATTGTACAGGATTTTTGTAACGAAGCCCGGAAAATGGGCGTTTGGGTAGGACCAGGTCGTGGTTCTGCGGCAGGTTCTGCAGTTGCTTATTGCACAGGAATTACCAATGTAGACCCGATAAAATACGATTTGCTATTTGAGAGATTCTTAAATCCTGAAAGAGTATCAATGCCCGATATTGATATCGATTTTGATGATGAAGGTCGGGATAAAATCATCAAATGGGTAGTTGAAAAATATGGTAAAAATCAGGTAGCGCAGATTATCACTTATTCAGTTTTAGGAGGGAAATCAGCGATTAAAGATGCCGGACGAGTTCTTGATCTTCCGATTTCTGATACCAATAACATTGCAAAATTGATTCCTCCGAGTCCTGGGATGAATATTGCAAAAGCATTAGCAAAATATGATAAACTGAAGCCTGAAGACCAAATGCTGGTCGACGAAATGAAGTTTGTTTTAGGAAACCCGGATGATCCGCGTCATGATGTTTTGGGAAGTGCCAAAAAGATGGAAGGTTGTATCAGAAACACAGGAATTCACGCTTGTGGAGTGATTATTACGCCGGAGGATGTAAGCAATCTGGTTCCGGTAACCATTGCCGCAAAAGATGCTGATATTTTGGTATCACAATTTGATAACTCAGTTGCGGAAAGCGCCGGACTTCTGAAGATGGACTTTTTGGGTCTTCGAACATTGACCATTATTAAAGATGCCTTAAAACTAATCAAGCAAAGACATAATGTAGATATTGATCCGGATACGATTCCTTTGGATGATACCAAAACCTATCAATTGTTTAAAGAAGGAAGAACGGTTGGGATTTTTCAATATGAAAGTCCGGGAATGCAGAAATATATGCGTGAACTGAAACCCACGGTTTTTGCAGATCTGATTGCCATGAATGCTTTGTACAGACCGGGACCTATTAAATATATTCCAAATTTTATCAACAGAAAACACGGTATTGAAGAAATTGTTTACGATCTACCGGAAACTGAAGAATATTTAAAAGAAACCTACGGAATTACTGTTTATCAGGAGCAGGTAATGCTTTTATCTCAAAAATTAGCCAATTTCACAAAAGGTGAAGCCGATACTTTGAGAAAAGCGATGGGCAAAAAACAGATAGACGTTCTGAATAAAATGTACCCGAAATTCATTGAAGGCGGTAAAAAAAATAACCTTGCCGAAGATCCGTTAAATAAAATCTGGAATGACTGGAAAGCCTTTGCAGAATATGCTTTCAACAAATCTCACTCTACTTGTTATGCCCTCATTGCTTATCATACAGCGTATTTAAAGGCAAATTATCCCGCAGAATATATGGCGAGTGTAATGAGTAATAACATCAATAATACAGATTCGATTACGATGTTCATGGAAGATTGTAAAAGTATAGGAGTAGACGTTTTGGGACCGGATGTGAATGAATCTCAATACAAATTTTCGGTAAACGAAAAAGGTCAGATTCGTTTTGGTTTGGGTGCAATAAAAGGAATTGGGGAAGGACCTAGTGAAGGTATTACTAAGGAAAGAACCAATGGAAGATTCAAAAGTATTTATGATTTTTTTGAAAGAATTTCACCTTCTCAAATGAACAAAAGGGTAGCGGAAAGTTTGGTTTTAGCAGGAGCTTTTGACGAATTCAGCATCTATCACAGAGGTCAGTATTTTGATATCGATATGGCAGGAAGAACCAATCTGGAACGGCTCATAAGATACGGACAAAGCTTTCAGGAGAGTAAAAATGAGATGGAAAATTCTCTTTTTGCAGATTTTGCGGATGAAGTTCAGATTGAGCAGCCCAAATTAGCGCCGTGTCCGGAATGGCCGAATATGCATAAATTAAATAAAGAAAAAGAAATTATAGGATTCTATCTTTCTGCACATCCTTTGGATGAATTTAAATACCATTATCAGTTTATGCAAGGCAAGCTTTCTAAAAAAGCAGTTCTTGAAAAAGAAGATGAAATAAAAGTAGCGATTGATGATGTTCCTATTCTGGAAGTTGATGATAAAGATGAAGTGGTAGATATTGCTGAAATTATTTCTGATGATGTAATTGCAGGCGAAGAAGAAATTATAGAAGAAACTACCAAGAAGGCTGAACCAAAAGGAAATTTTGGATTTTTGAATCTCGATGAGGTGGATGCTTACAAAGAACAGGCATTTGCCAATAAACCACCGGAATTATTTGAGGAAAAAAAGAAAGACTGGAAAACTCTTCAGAAAGAAAGAGAAAATGGTGGTGGTGGAAAAGAATTCACCGTAGCAGGTTTGATTACTGAATACGTTGTGAAAGATGGTTTTAAAAGTGGTGAAAAAGTGGCATTTTTAACTTTGGAAGATTATTCAGGATCTTATTCCTTCAGATTGGGTGACCGTGATTACATGCGTTTGAAAGAAAAACTGGAGGTGCAACGTTTTGTGATTTTAAAAATAAAGTTTGCCCAAGTAAAAGACGGAAGGGTTTTCGTTAATGTTGTAGATGTTATTGAGCTTCAGGAAGCTTTTGAAAAATATGCAAAAAGTATCTCTTTGGTGATGGATATTATGGATTTCAGAAAAGAAGACTTAGAATTTTTCAGAAATGTTCTAGATCAGAATAAAGGTGATCAGAAGTTTAAATTTTTCATTAAAAATCCTGAAGAAGATTCTCATATTGAGTTGCAGTCTATGAAATATTCTGTTGATCTTAATGGAGATTTGATAAAAGAAATCCAATTGTTAAATAAATATGAATTCTATTTGAATTAATTTAGATTCATTATAAATTTAAATCTGAAAGCAGCTTGTAAAAGCTGCTTTTTTAATTCTTAATATGTATGAATTATTATGTCAATATATTTAATTATTTGAAAAACAGGATATTATGTTCTTTCATTGCTGTTTTGTTACAAAAAATAATTAAATGTTTGTTTGGTAAATACATAATAAATCAGTCAAATTTATAAATTGTGTTTAAAAAATTAAGTAAAATTTTGAAACATATAGTAATAATTGTGTAATTTCACCCCCTAATTTTAATTTAACTAAGTATGAAGAAAAACTACATTGGCTTGCTTCGTCGCAAAGAAACGACGGGCAATCCTAAAAAGAAAGGATGGTTAATGGGTGCTTTAGCAGCTGCCATGCTAATTTTGGGAGGTAATAGTTATGCACAAACAAATATTGCAAACTATACTTTTACAAGAAGTACGGGTGTGGCTTATACACCAATCACTGGAGGAACAAAATTATTTCCGACAGGAACTAACACTACTTATGATAATGAAGTATCATCTGCTATTACTTTATCATCACCATTCACTTTTGGTGGTGTTGCAGTAACAACTGTTTATGTAAGTGCAAACGGATTCATTACTTTTGGTGCTGCACCAAGTGGTACAACCTATACTCCTATGTCAACTTTGGAAAGCACTACAGGTGCTATTTCTGCCTTTGGTCAAGATGGGGGTTTTTCATCAAGTGACACAACACAGCCGGTAGGAAATCATGAAGTTAGATATCAGGATTTAGGGACAGAATTTGTAGTTCAATGGCAGGATCATGCAAATTATTTTAATAGAGCGACTGAAAGGTTGAACTTTCAAATACGTTTAGTATATGCTACTGGTGAAATTAATATTGTTTATGGAAACTGTACTGATCCTGGAACTGTAAGTACATCAGGAATCGCTCCTCAAGTGGGAATTAGAGGAAATAGTACAACGTATGCAACCAATGTAAATTCACTTATGATTGGTAATATACCAGCTGGAACAACTTGTGATTGGTCTAAAGCTGTTACAGGTTTTGCTAACTCAAGTGCAATGCAATTTTCCGGAACTAATAATGTGAATGTTAAAATTCCAACGGGATTACAATATAAATGGACACCTGGAACTCAGTTACCTGTAAGAACTTTTGCTGCTGCAACAGCTATTACAACTAGTGGAGCAACATTAAATTGGACTGCTCCTACAGGTGCAACTACTTATAATGTTCAATATCGTTTACCGGGAGCTTGTGACTGGACAAACTGGAGCGGAAATCCTGTTAGTACAAACACGGTTGTTTTAACTGGTTTGAATCAAGGAACAAATTATCAGGCGAGAGTTCAAGCAATAAATGGTTCAGCACAATCAATATATTCCCATACTCCTAATGCAGCTGGAAGTGGGGACGGTTATTCTGTAACGGGTACTTTTGCAACTTTGACTAATTCTACTTGTACAAGTACTGTTACGGGGCTAGCCTCTTCAGCAATTACTCCAAATACAGCAACTATTAGTTGGACAGCTTCAACCACTGCTCCTGCAAATGGATATGAATATTATTATACAACAAGTAGCGCAATTCCTTCATATACCGTAACGCCTTCGGGGTCAACTGCAGCTGGAGTTATAACTGCGAGTTTATCAGGATTAGCTCCTTCTACACAATACTATTATTGGGTAAGAACAAATTGTGATGGAACTAATAAAGGGGCTTGGTCAAGTTCTGCAAACTTTACAACACTTGGACTTTGCCCAATCGTAACTGCACCAACAGCTGGAGCAACAGGTGTTAGCTTAACTCCAACAATAACTTGGACAGCGATTAACGGAGTAACTGGTTATAAAGTAAATGTAGGAACCACGTCAGGTGGAAATAATATTGTTGCCAATGCAGATGTACCAACTGGAACGAGTTATGTATTTACGACTCCTTTAAATAATGGTACAATTTATTATTATTCAGTAACTGCTTACACGGCTACATCTGCTGCACCTGCTACTCCTTGTACAATAAGAAACTTCACTACAATTCTAATTTGTCCAAGTACTGTCACAGGGCTTGCCTCTTCAGCGATTACTCCAAATACAGCAACTATTAGTTGGACGGCATCTACAACTCCTCCTGCTAATGGATACGAATATTATTATAGTACTACATCTACTGCTCCTACAGTGACAACTACACCTTCTGGGTCAACCGCAGCTGGAGTTGTAACTGCAAATTTATCAGGATTAACTCCTTCTACGCAGTACTATTACTGGGTAAGAACAAATTGTAATGGAACTGATAAAGGAGCTTGGTCAAGTTCTGCAAACTTTACAACACTTGGACTTTGCCCAACCGTAACTGCACCAACAGCTGGAGCAACGGGTGTTAGCACAACCCCAACAATAACTTGGACGGCAATTAGCGGAGTAACTGGTTATAAGGTAAATGTAGGAACCACTTCAGGTGGAAATGATGTTATTGCCAACGCAGATGTACCAACAGGAACGAGTTATGTATTTACGACTCCCTTAATTAATGGTACAATTTATTATTATTCGGTAACTGCTTACACAGCTACATCTGCTGCACCTGCTACTCCTTGTACAATAAGAAGCTTTACTACAATTCTTAGTTGTCCAAGTACTGTTACAGGACTTGCTTCTTCTGCTATTAATATAAATACAGCAACTATTAGTTGGACGGCATCTACAACTCCTCCTGCTAATGGATACGAATATTATTATAGTACTACATCTACTGCTCCTACAGTGACAACTACACCTTCTGGGTCAACCGCAGCTGGAGTTGTAACTGCAAATTTATCAGGATTAACTCCTTCTACGCAGTATTATTACTGGGTAAGAACAAATTGTAATGGAACTGATAAAGGAGCTTGGTCAAGTTCTGCATTTTTCACTACATTATGTCAGCCACCAGCTGTTCTTTCGACTATGGGAGCTACTGTTTGTCCAGGAAATACTGCGAATCTTTCAGCGACAACAGTTGCCGGCGCAACACTTAGTTGGTATAGTTCTCCTACAGGTGGCTCAGCTTTAGCAACTGGAAATTCATTTACTACCCCACCAATTGCTACAACTACGAACTATTATGTTTCTGCTAATACAGGAAGTGAAGCTACTGTAGGACCAATTTCGCCTACAACTCAAGGAGGTACTATAGCAACTCAAACAACTGCTTGGGGAGTTTATTATACAACCACGGCTACAGCTAAATTGAAATCGGTAGATATTTTCCCAATTACAAGCGGACAAACAGGTTCTATTAAAATAGTTAGTGGTTCGCAGTCAGTTGGTACTGGTACGGCTTTAGCTACTATTCCGTTTACTACAAATGTAGGTGGTGGTGCAACTGCTCAAACTATTACAATTGATGTAGAATTACCAGCAGGAAGCTATACTATTTATCCAACATTACCTACTGCTGGATTATCTAGAAATACTTCAGGAGCTACTTATCCATATACTTCTTCAATAGCTAATGTTACTGGAAATGGATTTGATGCAACATACTATATGTGTTTCTATAATTTTAAATTCAGTACTGGTTGTGAATCTGCAAGACAGACCGTTATTGCAACAGCGGATGCTGCTGCTTGTCTGGGGACTTCTGAAACTTTAGTAAATAAAAACAATCTTACAGTTTATCCAAACCCATTTGCTGATGTATTAAACATCTCAGATGTGAAGAATGTAAAATCTGTATCAGTTGTTGATATTGCTGGAAGATTAGTGAAAACTATAACAAAACCAAGTTCAGCGCTTCAGTTAGGAGAATTGAAATCTGGAATGTATATGGTGATCCTAAACATGAATGATGGTTCTAAACAAACAATCAAAGCGATTAAAAAATAATTTTTTAATTTTAAATAATGATAGCGACCATTTTGGTCGCTATTTTTTTTGTGAACAATTCAGAAATGTTAGTATAGTTAATTTGTCGACTTTTCAATTATTTTTCGTTTTTAACATAATAAAATAAAATTAGTCTAATTCAATTTGACGTAAATGTGTTAATTTTTGATAATTTATTAATATTTAATTGTTGATGTTGTTATTAATTATTAATTTCGATTTTTTAATCATAAAATTACTATAATGAAAAAAGTTTTATTCATGGGTTTTGCGGCATTAGGATTAATGTTGTCGGCACAGACCTATTGCACACCTAATTATTCGAGCGGTTGCAGTGGTGGAGATCAGATCAATGATTTCACGATTTTAACGGCAGGCTTCAGTCACCTAGGTACTGGTTGCTCATCAAACACATATGGTGATTATTTTGCGAGTCAGACCGTCACACTCTCTCCAACGATTCCTTATTCTTTTTCTGCAACACATGATTATCAGGGTCAATTTGTAAAAATTTGGGCTGATTTTAATAATGACGGCACTTTTGATGCAACAACAGAATTGATTGGTTCGGGATCAAGCGGTACTACTACAACTACAAATGGGACAATCACCTTGCCTTCAACTGTAACAGCAGGGAATTATAGAATGAGAGTTGCAGACAGATGGAACAATGATCCGACACCTTGCGATGTTACTGGATATGGTGAGGTTCATGATTACAAACTTACAGTAACTCAGCCGCCAAGTTGTCTTGCGCCATCAGCTCTTGCCACTTCTAATATAACTCCTACAACAGTAAATGTTACATGGACGCCATCATCTACAATACCTGGTCAAGGATATGATGTTTTTTATAGCAGTACAGGAGTTGTACCAAATGCTACTACAGTCCCACTTTTAAATTCTGCTACACCAGCTGTTACTTTAACGGGATTAACACCTGGAACCAATTACTGTATTTGGGTGAGATCTAAATGTACTGCAACAGAAGCCAGCAACTGGATAAACACTTGTATAGTTACAGTATGTGTAGCTGCAAATGTTCCTTACACACTGGATTTTGAAAATGCTACAGTTCCGGGAATGCCTACATGTACTCAAGCTACAAATGCAGGATCTGGAAATAGCTGGGTGATAAGTAATGACCCTGGGAATGGTTTTACAAATAAAACACTGACTTATTACTACAATTTCCAAAATTCTGCTAATGCGTGGTTTTTCACTCAAGGAGTAAATTTAGTTTCAGGAACTACGTATAGAATTAAGTATAAATATGGAAACAACAGTGCTTTTTATACTGAAAAAATGAAAGTTACTTATGGTACAGCACCTAATCAGGCATCTCAGACAAATGTGTTGCATGACTACACAAGTATCGTAGATGTTCTGACTCCGGTTACAGATTTTTACTCATTTACACCTACAGCAAGTGGTGTCTATTATTTTGGGTTTAATGTGTATTCTGATGCCAATATGTTTAATCTGTATGTAGATGATATCATTGTGGAAGTTAACCCTTCATGTGTAGAACCTACTGCTTTATCTACCAGTGCAATTACAGCATTTACTGCAACGGTATCGTGGACTGCACCAGCAACAGCGCCTGCAAATGGTTATGAATATTATTTGTCAACAACAAATACTGCTCCTACATCTGCTACTGTAGCAACAGGAACTGCAACTACAGCGACAACTAATCTTTCATCATTATCATCGTCTACAGCATATTATGTTTGGGTACGTTCTGTATGTTCGGCAACAGATAAAAGCTCTTGGTCTTCTGCTGCAAACTTTACGACTGAAACTTTCTGTCCGTCTGTTACAAGTCCTGCAAATGGAGTAACAGGTGCACCACTTTCACCAACGATTGAATGGACTGCAATGACAGGAGCTACAGGATATAGAATCACCGTAGGAACTACTTCAGGAGGTACAGATGTATTGAATAATTACGATGTAGGAAACGTTACTTCGTATACATTTACTTCTCCGCTAGCTAATAGTATTGAATATTTCTACACAGTCAATGCTTATGATGTCGGAGGTCTTACATCAAATTCTTGTACAATAAGAAATTTTACAACAGAATGTGCGGCAATTACCCCAAATTATACCAATACTTTTGCTAGTATCAACACTGCGTGCTGGAACCAGTCTTCTGGTGGAACTGTAGGGACTGGTCCTACAGGTACAGCTTCAAATTGGCTTGAAGATGGTTTCCTTAATAACGGAACAACCGGAGCAGCTAAAATCAACCTATATTCAACTAATACTACAGGCTGGTTAGTTTCTCCTACTTTCAATTTATCTAGTGGATCTTATGATTTGACATTTGATTATGGAATGACAGAATGGAATGGAACAGCTGCGGCAACATTGGGTTCTGATGATAAAATCGAAGTTCTGATGTCAAATAATAATGGAGTTACATGGACGTCTATTCAGTCATGGAACGCATCTACAAATATTTCAAATACTTCAACTGCGTTTTCTTATACGATTACAGGCGGAACAACTCAAATGAAGTTTGCTATTTATGGAACAGATGGTACCGTAGATGATACTCCGGATAATGATTTCTTTATTGATAATTTTGCGATCAATCAATCTGCTTTATCGACAGTAGAAAGTTCGCTTAATAAAAACAATATCAAAGTATATCCAAACCCATTTGCTGATGTGCTAAACATCTCAGATGTGAAAAATGTAAAATCTGTATCGATAGTTGATATTGCCGGAAGATTAATAAAAACTATTGACAAACCAAGTTCTGCTCTTCAGTTAAGAGAGTTGAATTCAGGTATGTATATGGTGATTTTAAATATGAATGATGGTTCTAAACAAACAATCAAAGTAATTAAAAAATAATTTTTTTAAACTTTAAATAATGATAGCGACCTTCTTGGTCGCTATTTTTTTATTTATGCTATTCTGAATATTATAATTAAATTTCACTTCATGAATATTTTCCAAAAAGAAACATTCATATTCTTTTTGGAAATTAATTTTTTTTACAAACGTAATGTAATATTAATAGCGTAATAAAATATATGTTATAAATTTACCTATAATTGTGCTATTAATGCTTTATGAAAAAAACTATACTTTTTATCGTCTTATCCTTTAATATTTTTTTAAACGGTCAAATAAATTTAGGCTCAGGAAGTACATCGGTCTCACCTGCTCCTGTAAGTACATATTACGGGTATTCTTATGTACAGCAAATTTTCACAAAAAACGAAATCAATGCAAATTCTTCAGGAAATATTACAGGTCTTAAGTTTTATCTAAATCCCAATTCAACGATTACCAACTCTTCGAGTTGGATTATATATCTTGGTAGCACTACAAAAAACAATTTCACCTCAATTTCAGACTGGATTCCTGTTTCACAGCTTACCCAGGCTTTTTCAGGAACAGTAACCAACGTTAACGGAGTAGTGACGGTAGTACTTCCTGCACCTTTTGCATATAACAACACAGAAAATTTGGTATTGGCTGTGAAAGAAAATTCTGCAGGCTATGATGCAAATGGTTTTAATGACGCATTTTACGGATATAATTCAGGTCTGAACTCAGTATTGTATTATCGAAGTGATGTTAATAATCCCAATCCTTCTTTCCCTCCAAATGGATTTTTAAGTGATCGGAAATCTGTAATTACGTTTAACGGAATAAATCCAAATTCAACAATTGCTTGTCCCGATCTCATCTATCCAATCAATAACTCATCTTTTGTTCCTTTATCTCCAACCATTGAATGGGTAACGGTTCCCGGAGCTACAAGTTACAAAGTGTCTATAGGTACTATTTTGGGTGGCTCGGATGTAGTTAACCAGCAATCAGTAAGTACAAACAGTTTCACGGTTCCTCAGACTTTATCTGCAAATACAATATATTATCTAAAAGTAACGGCTGTGAATACAAGCGGAGAATCTCAGGGATGTTCAGTCATTATGTTTAGAACAGCACCCGGACAACCCTCAAATGATGAATGCACAAACGCAGTTACTTTAACAGTTAATCCAAATGCCGTTTGCACTGCATCGACTCAAGGATATACTCTAGGAGCAACCAATTCAGGATTGAGCCCAACTCCGTGTTATGGAAATCCTGATGACGATGTTTGGTTTAAATTTACAGCAACAGCAACATCACACAAAATTTCACTCAATAATATTGCTTCTATTGGCACCAGTAACAGCAATGATATTTATTTTCAGGTTTTTAGCGGATCTTGCGGCAGTTTGACGAATATGTTATGTTCAGATCCTGCATCTTCATGGGTTACTGGTTTGACGGTTGGGTCCACATATTATGTGAGAGTATATAGTTATGGTGGTGCAGGAAGCAATCAGAGTTTTGATATCTGTGTGGGAACAATTCCGCCACCACCTGTTAATGATACCTGTTCAGGAGCTTTATCTGCGAATACTTTTCCATATTCTTACACACAATCTGATGCGGCAGGAGCAACTAACAATACAGGATTTTTATCTACTTGCTCTGATGGAATGAATGACGGAACCTGGTTTAGTTTTACAGGAAATGGCGGTACTGTTGATGTCGTGGTGAATATGCCAACCGGAAGTTCTTTTGATCCTCAAGTCGGAGTTTTTACCGGAAGCTGCAGTGCTTTAACCTGTGTAGATACAGAAGATAGCGGAGGTGACGGCGAAACAGAAATTATGTCTGTACCAACAGTTGCAGGGACAATATATTATGTAAATGTAGGTCATTACAGCAGTTCGGATAATGAAATTGAAGACATTTTCACCATCAATTTATCAAGCAGTTTTCTTGCAACTTCTGAGGTTTCTGAGGTCAAGTCTAAAGTGAAAATTTATCCTAACCCATTTACAGAGAGTATTAATATTTCAGATTTCACCACTGTAAAATCGGTTTCTGTGATGGATGTATCGGGAAGAGTTTTGAAAACAATTGAAAATCCTGATTCGGTAGTTCGTTTGGAACAGTTGAATTCAGGAGTTTATATTTTAAAATTAATGATGAAAGATGGCTCAGCACAGTCTTTGAAAATAATTAAAAAGTAAAAACAAATTTAGTGATAAATGAAAATTGGCTGCTCATAATTGAACAGCCAATTTTTTTTATATTATAAATTGCTTTATTCGCTTGGTGGTACAGGTTTTATTTCTCCTGTGCTCATCAAATCAAATATTGTAGGGAAAAACATTACAAGAATGAAATAGATGATGATCATTAAAATAATTAAAGCAAATAGAATAATTACTAAACTGTTGGGTCTGTTTTTCTTTTGTGGTTCCATGATTTCTGTTGTATTAGATAAATAGATTGTTTCGATGAAAGTACTATGCTAATTTCTTGCCACACTGTTTGCAATATCTCGCATCATCATCAATATCTTCATTTCCGCATCTCTCGCAGATCAATTCCAGATTTTGTCTTTTATTTCTCATTTCGGCAGTTACTATTCCTGTAGGAACTGCAATAATAGAATAACCTGCAAGCATCAGAATGACGGCAAAAAATTTCCCCATCGGCGTAATGGGTGATACATCGCCATAACCAACCGTTGTTACGGTAACCACTGCCCAGTAGATTGATTGAGGAATCGTCTCAAAACCAGGTCTTCCCCCTTCCACCATGAACATCAGTGAACCGACAATTACCGAAAAAATAATTAAAAATAACAGGAAAATATAAATTTTTCTTGAACTGTTTTTTAAAGCTCTTACTATGACATATCCGTCATTCATAAAATCCAGTAAATTGAATACCCTGAAAACTCTCAGCATTCTCAACATTCTGAAAATCAAAAAGTATTTTGTAATCGGAAAAAAGAAACTCAGATAAAAAGGAACCAGTGAAAGAAAATCAATAATGCCAAAAAAACTGAATATGTAATTTTTTTTATTTTTTAAAACAGCAATTCTCAGAAAATATTCTGCAGAAAAAATAACAGAGATGATCCATTCTGAAATGATAAAATAAATATGAAATTTCTTATCAATCTTAGGCACACTCTCCATTAAAATAATAAAAGTGCTCACCAAAATCAAACACAAAAGTATGACGTCAAATAATTTTCCCAGACGGGTATCTGATCTGTAAATGACGCGGTACAAAAATCTTTTCCAAAGTACGTCGCCTGGGACGAGATTGTGTTCTTTTTCCATAATTGGTGTTTTTTTGTACAATAAATTACGCTATTTTCGTAACAAACTTACATAATAAAATGACAATACGCGAAGTAATTTCAGAAATAGAAAAGCTTATTGATATGCCACAAGCTGAAGACTTTGATAACGTAGGGCTTTTGTGCGGTCTCCCGGAAAGAAATGTCTCAGGAATTTTGGTCTGTCATGATGCTTTGGAAAATGTAGTGGATGAAGCCATACAAAGAAACTGTAATTTTATTGTCTGCTTTCACCCGATTATTTTTTCTGGTTTAAAATCTCTCACAGGAAAAAATTATGTGGAAAGAGCAGTATTAAAAGCCATCGAAAATAAAGTTGCCATCTACGCCGTTCATACCGCTTTTGATAATGATTTTCATGGAGTCAATGCCGGAATCTGCAATCTTTTAGGTTTAAAAAACTTAAAAATCCTTCAGCCGAAAAAAAATAATTTGAAACAGCTTAATGTCTATGTTCCGAAAGAATATTCTGAAAAGGTAAAAGAAGCGCTTTTCTCTGCCGGTGCCGGAAACATTGGTTTTTATGATGAATGCAGTTTCAAAATAGAAGGGAAAGGAACTTTCAGACCCGTTGAAGGCTCAAATCCGTTTTCCGGGCAACAGAATATTCGTGAAAATGCCGATGAAGATATGATTTCTGTGATTTTTGAATCTTTTAAACAAAATCAAATTCTTACCGCAATGAGATCGGCTCATCCTTATGAAGAAGTTGCGCATCAGATGTATCAGCTAGAAAATGAAAATCAATATTCGGGATTGGGAATGTGCGGTGAATTTGAAACAGAGATGGATGAAAAGGAATTTTTAAGTTTGGTGAAAGAAAAATTTAATTTAAATATTATCAGGCATTCGGATTTTAATCAAAAGAAAATCAAAAGAGTAGGGGTTTTGGGAGGTTCAGGAGCAAGCGGTATAAAATCGGCACTTTCAAAAAAATGTGATGCGTATCTCACAGGAGATCTAAAATACCACGATTATTTCCTGGCAGAATCTAAAATGCTGATTTGTGATATAGGACATTATGAATCAGAGCAATTGGTAAGTCAACAATTATTTGAAATTTTATCGCAAAAATTTAGTACATTTGCAATCTTAAAATCTAGTGAAAAAACAAACCCAGTAAATTATTTCCTATAGATATGGCAAAAATCACCGAAATTTCAGTCGAAGAAAAATTAAGAGCTTTATACGATTTGCAAATCATCGATTCAAGATTGGACGAGATCCGAAATACAAGAGGAGAATTGCCAATCGAGGTTGAAGATCTTGAAATCGAGATTGAAGGCCTAGAAAAAAGAGCGGAAAAATTTCATGCAGAGATTAAAGAGCAGAATGATCAGATCAATAATAAAAATGAAGTGATCAATCATGCAAAAACTTTAATCGATAAATACAAATCTCAACAGGATAACGTAAGAAATAATAAAGAATTTGAAGCTTTAGGAAAAGAAATCGAATATCAGGAACTTGAAATTCAGCTTTCTGACAAGAGAATCAAAGAATTCGGAGCTAAAATCGGTCACAAGGAAGAAACTCTTAACGAGTTGAATACTAAAATCGAAAATCTTAAAAATCACCTGAAATTCAAAAAAGAAGAATTGGAAGGGTTGATTTCTGAGACTCAGAAAGAAGAAGATTATCTGATCAAAAAATCTGAAGAATTTGCTTCTAAAATTGACGAAAGATTACTAGCTTCTTACCACAGAATCCGAACAAACTCTTCTACAGGTCTTGCAGTTGTAGGTCTTGAAAGAGGAGCTCCCAAAGGATCTTTCTTCACAATTCCACCACAAAAACAGATGGAAATTGCTCAGAGAAAGAAAATCATCATTGACGAACATTCAGGAAAAATTCTTGTTGACGACGAATTGGTGAACGAAGAAAATGAAAAAATGAATTCTATTATTAAATTTTAATACAGAATTTATATAAAAATACAAACGGCTTCAAATTTGAAGCCGTTTTTTTGTTCTGAACTTTTCGATGACAAAATTATAATTTCTCTTCTTTGGAGGGGTGGCGGAAATTTAGAATAAATTTTGACGGGTGGTTTTATTTTACCTGTTGAAAGTCTTTATGCTTTTTAAGTTTTCATAAATTTAATTTCGGATGAAAACCAAAAAAAACCGCTTCAAAACTGAAACGGTTCGTTTATTTTAATCATGATGATCATACATCTTGTCGTAAAGGTTTTTAAACTTCTCTTTTACCGCCTTTCTTTTCAGTTTGAGGGTAGGAGTCAGAAGTCCTGCTTCGATGCTCCACACTTCGGGTGTAAGCTCTATTTTCTTGATCTGTTCCCAATTTCCGAGATGCTCATTAATGTCATCTATCTCTTTTTCTATTCTGGATTTCAGTTCCGGACTTTTTGCAATTTCCTGCGGCGTAGAACCAAGCGTAAGGTTATTTCTCATCGCCCAGTTTTTGGCAAATTCAAAATCTGGCTGTACAAATGCGCAAGGCATTTTTTCGCCATCACCAACCACCATTATTTGCTCAATAAATTTGGAAGCTTTGGCTAAATTTTCAATCATTTGCGGTGCAATGTATTTTCCGCCTGAAGTTTTAAACATTTCCTTTTTGCGGTCGGTAATCTGCAGATATCCTTCACTGTCGATGTGCCCGATGTCTCCGGTTTTAAAAAATCCGTCTTCTGTAAAGGTTTCTTTAGTTTGTTCCTCATTTTTAAAATAGCTTTTAAATACAGAAGGTCCTTTCACAGTTATTTCTCCATCCTCCTGAATTTTTACAGTTACATTATCCAAAGGATGTCCTACGGTTCCTACTTTCACTTTCCCGAAAGAGTTTACCGAGATTACCGGTGAAGTTTCGGTTAATCCATAACCTTCCAAAATTGGTATTCCTGCATTTTGGAACATTAAATTTAATCTTGTGGACAAAGCTGCCGAACCGGAAACTAAAGTGATGATTTCTCCTCCCAAGCCCTCTCTCCATTTTTTGAAGACCAATTTGTCTGCTATAATTTCAGATAATCCTGAAGGTTTTGTAATTTCTTTTTTCTTTTGAATTAAATGTAACGCCCAGAAGAATATTTTTTGTTTAAATCCACCAGCTGAAGAACCTGTATTATAAATTTTATCGTACACTTTTTCTACCAAACGGGGAACCACGCTCATGTAGTGAGGTTTCACTTCTTTCACGTTTTCACCCATTTTTTCAATACTTTCAGCAAAATATATTGAAAAACCATTGTATTGGAAAAGATAAAACAGCATTCTTTCAAAAATATGGCAGATCGGTAAAAAGCTTAACACTCGGGTATCTTTATAATCTAAACTCTTTTTTCTCGGAATTCTCGGAAGGGAGCCCAATACATTAGAAACGATATTTTCATGCGTAAGCATTACCCCTTTTGGTTTGCCAGTAGTTCCGGAAGTATAGATTAAAGTTGCTAAATCCTGCGGATTAATTGCCTTTGAAAGATCTTCAACCTCAATCTGAGTAGAATCATCTTCTCCCAAATCTAAAATTTCTTTCCAGTTGGCTGCTCCGGTAATATGATCAAACGTAAAAACACCTTGCAGAGAAGCAACGTTGTGTTTAATTTTCATCACTTTTGCCAGCAATTCCTTATCAGAAACGAAGCAGTATTTTATTTCGGCATTGTTGAAGATAAATTCATAATCTTCCGGTGAAATACTTGGATAGACAGGTACAGAAACCACTCCGATCTGTGAAAGTCCGAGATCCATTATTGCCCACTCTGTGCGAGAGTTGGTAGTGATGAGTGCAATTTTGTCTCCGGGTTTTATTCCTAATTTCAAAAGTCCTCTCGAAATTTTGTTTCCTTGGTTTACAAACTCTTGTGTGGACGTCTTTTTCCACTCTCCCTGATGTTTTGTTGCAAACATTACATCATTAGGAAGTTTTTCTAAAGCGTGGTGAGGAATATCGAATAATCTTTTGATTGTCATAATTTGTTAAATATTTAATAAAGAATTTTAAATATAAGCATTTTTGTAAAAATAGCATAATTCTGTTTACAATTTTCAAATGTCAAATATTTTTTCAGATTCGACTAAAAAGTGTTAATTTACGGCCATCTAATTATTATTTTTATGGACTTTAATTTATCCGAAGAACAGCTGATGATTCAGCAGGCAGCAAGAGATTTTGCACAAAACGAACTATTACCCGGAGTAATCGAAAGAGACCGCGATCAGAAATTTCCTACCGAGCAAGTAAAGAAAATGGGAGAAATGGGACTTCTGGGAATGATGGTTGATCCTCAATACGGCGGTGCCGGTATGGATAGTATTTCTTATGTTTTGGCAATGGAAGAAATTGCAAAAATTGATGCTTCTGCAGCGGTTGTAATGTCTGTAAACAATTCATTAGTTTGTGCAGGATTAGAAAAATATGCTTCGGAAGAGCAAAAAGTAAAATATCTTACTCCATTGGCAAGCGGACAGGTAATCGGTGCATTTGCTTTATCTGAGCCGGAAGCTGGTTCTGATGCAACTTCTCAAAAAACTACAGCAGAAGATAAAGGAGATTATTATCTTCTGAATGGTGTAAAAAACTGGATCACCAATGGTGGAACAGCTTCTTATTATATTGTAATCGCTCAGACTGATCCTGAAAAAAAGCATAAAGGGATCAATGCTTTCATCGTAGAAAGAGGTTGGGAAGGTTTCGAAATAGGACCTAAAGAAGACAAACTGGGGATCAGAGGAAGTGATACGCATTCTTTACTTTTCAACAATGTAAAAGTTCCTAAAGAAAACAGAATCGGTGAAGACGGTTTCGGGTTCAATTTTGCAATGGCAGTATTGAATGGCGGTAGAATCGGTATCGCATCTCAGGCTTTAGGTATTGCTTCAGGAGCTTACGAAATGGCTTTGAAATATGCTAAAACAAGAAAAGCTTTTAAAACTGAAATTATCAATCATCAGGCAATTGCTTTCAAATTGGCAGATATGGCAACTCAGATTATGGCTGCAAGAATGCTTTGCTTTAAAGCTGCTGTTGAAAAAGATGCCGGAAAAGATATTTCTGAGATCGGAGCTATGGCAAAATTGTATTCTTCTCAGGTTGCGATGGATACTACGATTGAAGCAGTACAAATTCACGGTGGATACGGATATGTGAAGGAATATCATGTAGAAAGATTGATGAGAGATGCCAAAATTACTCAGATCTATGAAGGAACTTCTGAAATCCAGAGAATTGTGATCTCGAGAAGTATTGCAAAATAATCGATTTAAAATCACTAAATATCTGTCATGAAAAAATCTTGGTTAATCACTTTGGGAATCATTTTACTGCTTTTAGGAGTTTTTATCTGGTACAAATTTTTCTTCGTTTTCGGAGAAGGAGTGAAATCGGGTAATTTAAATTATGCCATCAAAAAAGGCTATGTTTTTAAAACCTACGAAGGTAAACTGATACAGGAAGGATTTGGAAAAGGTACTGGTGGAACCATTACCAGCTACGAGTTTGAATTTTCTGTAGATAATCCGGAAGTTTTCAAGCAATTGGAACTCAACAGTGGCAAAAACTTTGATCTTCATTATAAAGAATACAAAGGGACTTTACCCTGGAGAGGAAATACAAGATATATTGTAGATAAAATAGTGAACATGAAATAATCATAAAAGGCTCTCGCATTGAGAGCCTTTTACTTTACACCAAATCACAAATATAATATATGAAAATTCTTATTCGTTTATGGTTTGATGATGTTTTTCGAAAGAGGTTAAATCATGAAGAAAAGTTTTTTTAAAGCAGCTTTATTCTTAACATTCAGTCAATCTAATTTCCCGGCAGATTTTTATTTTTCTTCTTATAAAAGTAATATCCGATTCCTGTAATCAAAAACAGAGGCCAAAGCGGAAGTATAAAAAGGAAAATCGAAGTGATGACATTCCAGCCGGAAGAAACCGCTGCTAAAGATTGTGCTCCGAAACCTTCAGGTTTTTTTTCATTCGCAAGAAGGTTATCGTTTCCGTACAAAGTAATTTCGATATCGCAAAAAGTATTGTTGACAAAATCCTGACCCGAAACGTCAATTCCTTTATTTTCAACTTCTCCAATATTGTAGCTTAAATCATCCATCAGATAATCAAACTTCTGAATAGGAACTTTTACTTTCAGATAAGCGATTTTTCTGTCATTGTTGTTTAAAGAAATGTTTTCGCTTTTTATAATCCCATCGTATTTTTTAACTTGTTCTTTTACGATTTCTTTTGCCGTATCCGCATCTTTTACATTGATCTCCAGTACTCCGGTTTTGGTCATTTTGTTTTTTGAAACAATATGCTCATAATGGTCATTTTTTGGTTTCTCTTTGTAGATGACTTTGGTTTCTTTAATGATTTTCGGTGCCGGAACATTCACGACTATCTTTTCAGAATGTCTGTTTGACGAATCTTTTTTCTCAATTTTAGATTCCAGTTTCATATTGGTGATTTTGTCGGAAAGAGAATCAATGCTTTTAGAAGTAGATTCTATTTTTTCCGTGACGTCACTTTTCGTTTTTTCAAAATCTTTAATTTTGATACTTGCAGAATCGAAAACAGCTTCTGCTTCATTACTCACATTTTTTGCTTTGTTGCTCATATCTGTTGCCAGGCTGTCTACAGAATTGACTGAGTTTTCTAATTGAGATGTTGCAGATTCTCCTTTTTTACACATAATGAAAGTGCTTAATGTCGCAACTAGTAAGATGTACTTTTTCATAAGATTATTTTTTTGTTGAAGTAAAATTATGCGGTTATAATCATCATGATTTGTAAAAGGAAAGTATTAATTTGGTAAAATTTTATCTAATTGATAATCAGTGTTTTGTAAATTATTTATAATTATTTTACAAAAAAAAATGTTAAATGTTAAAAATGTTAAATAAAAATTTTCTTTGGAGATATAATAATATTTACCTTTGCTTTTTGAGACTTTAATAATGAAACATACTTTCTTGTTTGTATTGTCATTTTTAGCATTAGCTACAGAATTCAGTTGTAGAAGTATTTCTGTTCAGAAAAATGAATTTAAAAATGAAACTGTCGTGAATGTACCACAAGATAATGTTGAATTTTCAGAAGTTCGGAGATTAAATAGTGACGTTCAATTGAACGAATATATGATTTTGAAAAACTTTGATGAGACTCTGAAATTGTATGCTCAATTAGAAGATAAAAGATTTTCCCGATCAGAACCAATACCTGCACTTGAGGAAAATGAGTTTTTTCTGATGATGAAACCAAAAATGAAAAAAGAGCCTTTTGGAGATATTGAAGTGACGAAAATTGAGATGAAAAATTCTGTTTTGAATGTCTATTTTAAAGAAATAAGTAACCAGGAATATTTATCAAACAAACAAAAGAACCCAATTTTGATCCTGAGAATTAAAGGTAAAGCACCATCCGGCATCAAAATGATAACTGTAAACAAATAATAATTAAAATTATTTAAAATATGAAGAAAAAAATACTCATTCTGGGCAGCTTGCTGGTTTTTTCTGCAGCGAGCTTTGCACAGCAAAATAATTGGAAAAAAGTTACTTCGAAGGTCGATAGTGAAGTTCGTGAGAATAATAATGTCAGAATTTCTGATTACACGCTTTTCACATTAAATGTTTCTGATATCCAGAATCAGCTGAAAAATGCACCTGACACAAATACATATCCTTCAAAACAAGGTGTTCTTCTTAGTTTCCCAAATATTCAGGGAGGTTTTGATACATATGAAGTGTATGAATCATCAACAATGCATCCGGATCTGCAGAATAGATATTCTGAAATTAAATCTTATTCAGGGTTCAAAAAAGGAGATCAGTCTGCAAGTTTGAGATTCACCATTGATCCTTATTTCGGTTTTAACGGAATGATGAGAAATGAAAGTGGAATTTATTATATCGATTCTCATACGAAAGACAACAATGTCTATAAAATGTATGACAGAAAAAAAGCGTCATCTTCAAATCAATTTGAATGTCTTTTCAACGGAGAATCTCAGTTGAGTAATGCTGTTGCGCAAAAGACAGTTATAGACGGTTTAAAAAGAACGTACAGACTTGCAATTACGACCACTACAGAATATACAGCTTACATTGCCGGTCAGGCGGGTGTAGGCGCTGGAACAGATGCCCAGAAAAAAGCAGCAGTTCTTGCAGCTGTAAATTTAGCGGTTACTCGTCTTAATGAAGTTTTTGAAAAAGATGTTTCCGTAAGATTGCAGTTGATTGCCAATACAGATGCGTTATTTTTCATAAGCACAGATACTTTCAATACACTGAATGCAAGTCAGATGCTTTCAGAAAATATTACAGTTACCAACAATATTATAGGAGTTGCCAATTATGATTTAGGACATTTGTTTTTCCAGGCTAATGCAGGGAATGATAATGGTCTTGCGCAGACACCTTCTGTATGTAGTAACAATAAAGCCGGCGGTGTTACCGGTTCTGCAGTTCCGGTAGGAGATCCTTTTGTGATTGATTATGTTGCTCATGAGATGGGACATCAGTTTGGGGCAATGCATACACAAAACAATAACTGTAACAGAAATACACCAACTTCTGTAGAACCGGGAAGTGCAAGTACTATTATGGGTTATGCAGGTATTTGTCCTCCAAACGTGCAGAATAATAGTGATGCGTATTTCCATGCAGTAAGTGTTGCTGAAATGTATTTAAGATTAACAACAGGTGCAACATCCGTCTGCGGTACTAAAACTAATATCGCAAACGCAGAGCCTATTGCAAATGCCGGTTTAGATAAAAGTATTCCTTACAGTACCCCATTTTTGTTAACTGCTACAGCAACTGATGCTAATAATGATGCATTAACTTACACTTGGGAGCAGTTAGACTTTGGTGCGGCTACAATGCCTCCTGTATCAACCAATGCAGTGGGTCCTCTTTTTAGGTCTATAATGCCTACAGCATCGCCTTCAAGATATTTTCCAAAATTGGCAAACATTGTTAATCCTGCTCTAGCAAGCACATGGGAGGTGCTTCCTTCTATTGCTAGAACCTTAAATTTCTCAGTTCTTGTTAGGGATAATAATCCTTTAGGCGGACAGACAGGAAGAGATGATGTAAAACTTACAGTAGTAAGTACTGCAGGACCTTTTACAGTAACTTCACAAAATACAGCGGGAATTGTTTGGACAGAAGGACAGACACAAGTAATAACTTGGAATGTCGCCAATACAACAGCTGCACCAGTAAGCACCCCTAATGTAACAATCTTATTGTCGAAAGATGGTGGTCTTACTTTCCCAACTGTTATCGTAGCAAGTACACCAAATAATGGTACTTACACTTATACGGTACCAGGAGGATTAGGAAATGTGAGTAACGCAAGAATTATGGTTAAGGCTATAGATAATGTATTTTTAAATGTAAATTCACAAGGAATACAAATAGTTTCTTCAGGTGTCATTGTTCCTCCGGGTACTCCTGGAACACCGGGCACTCCTGGGACACCAGGAACACCGGGTACTCCTGGAACACCGGGCGCTCCTGGAACACCTGGAGCTCCAGCTTCACCAATTTTCCAGGGAATGATGATTTATCCGGTTCCTTCGTATGATGGTTACGTTTATATAAAAACTGATTTCCCTCCGAAATTTGATGAAGGCAGAAAACCTGCTCCATATAAAGTTACCTATGAGATCTATGCAATGGATGGAAAATTGGTAATTCCGAAAAAGACAAGATATATTTTCTCCAGAACTGTTGATAACAGAGCAGATGAGAAAATCGATTTGACGGATCTTCCTACTGAAACGTACATGATTCATGTTACCGTTGATGACGAGAAAATTGTTAAGAAATTATTGATGTTTACGAAAGCTAAAAAGAAATAAATATCAATTAAACTTCATAAAAAAAAACCGTTCTTATGAACGGTTTTTTTATGTTTAAAAAATCAATTTAAAGTTTCATTCTGTTTAAATTCACTGATAAAATGCAGTTTCACATTAGGGAATTTCTCTTGTGTCATATGAATTGTAAATGATGAATCAGCTAAAAACACCAATTGATTGTACTTATCTCTGGCCAAAAATCGTTGTTTAAGTCTTGCAAATTCTTTATACTCTTCAGACTTCTCATCAGCTTCTACCCAACACGCTTTATGCATAGAAAGAGGTTCATAAGTACATTTTGCTCCATACTCATGCTCCAGACGGTACTGTATAACTTCATATTGAAGAGCACCTACTGTTCCGATAATTTTTCTGTTGTTCATTTCAAGAGTAAACAACTGTGCTACACCTTCATCCATCAATTGATCGATACCTTTAGCTAATTGTTTAGCTTTAAGAGGATCATTATTATTAATATATCTGAAATGCTCCGGAGAGAAACTCGGAATTCCTTTGAAACTGATTTTTTCACCCCCCGTCAAAGTATCACCTATTCTGAAACTTCCTGTATCATGAAGTCCGACAATGTCTCCCGGGAAACTTTCGTCTACCACTTCTTTTTTATCGGCAAAAAAGGCATTTGGAGATGAAAACTTCATCTTTTTACCCTCTCTTACCAACAGATAATTTTCATTTCTTTTAAATGTTCCTGAAACAATTTTCACAAAAGCCAAGCGGTCTCTGTGTTTAGGATCCATATTTGCGTGAATTTTGAAAACAAACCCAGTGAATGCAGATTCTTCAGGTTTTACTATTCGGGTTTCACTTTCTTTTGGCTGTGGCATAGGAGCAATTTCTATAAATGCATCCAGTAACTCACGTACACCAAAATTATTTAACGCTGAACCGAAAAATACAGGTTGCAGATCGCCATTCATGTATTCTTCACGGCTGAACTCAGGATAAACAGATTGAATTAACTCTAATTCTTCTCTTAAGTTCTGAGCTGCTTTTGTCCCGATAATTTCATCGATTGTAGGATCGTTAATGTCGTCAAATTTGATAGCTTCACCTACCTTCTGTTTCGTTTCTTCTAAAAATAGCTGAATATTGTTTTCCCAGATATTATAAATTCCCTGAAAATCAGCACCCATTCCGATGGGAAGAGAAAGTGGAACAACGCGTAAGCCTAATTTCTGCTCAACTTCATCCAACAAATCAAAAGCATCTTTACCTTCACGATCCAGTTTATTAATGAAAACCAGCATCGGAATATTCCTCATTCTGCAAACTTTCACCAGCTTTTCTGTCTGTTCCTCAACACCTTTTGCTACGTCGATGACAACGATTACAGAGTCTACGGCAGTCAAAGTTCTGTACGTATCTTCAGCAAAATCTTTGTGACCGGGTGTATCTAAAATATTGATTTTATAGCCTTTATATTCAAATGCTAATACAGAAGTCGCTACCGAGATTCCTCTCTGTCTTTCGATTTCCATAAAGTCGGAGGTTGCTCCTTTTTTAATTTTGTTCGATTTTACAGCCCCTGCTTCCTGAATGGCACCTCCAAAGAGCAGTAATTTTTCTGTAAGTGTGGTTTTTCCGGCATCGGGGTGAGAAATAATTCCGAATGTTTTTCTTTTCTCTATTTCTTTGATTAAGTCTGACATAGTGTATTTTGAATTTGCAAAAATCGTGATTTTTATCGGATTCTGAAAATCGTATTTAAGACTTGTTGAAACTTGATTTTCTTTTAAGCAAATAAGCAACTCCAAAACCTATTAAAACCATCCCTGCGCTGAAAGGGAAAATATATTTCATTCCGAAAATATCTGCAACGCCTCCAATTAACGGACCAGCAATACCCAAAGAAAGATCGATGAAAAGTCCGTACCCTGCCAAAGCAGAACCCTGACTTGATGGTGAAACACTTTTGATAGCAACCACTCCGAGTGCAGGAAAAATTAATGAAAATCCTAAACCTGTAACTCCGGCTCCTAAAAGTGCCATTTCTGAATTGTTTGCAAGAGAAATAATAGTTAACCCGATTGTTTCTACAAAAAGGCAGGCAATTGCGACTTTAATTCCGCCATACTTATTGATAACATTGCTGAAAATCAATCTTCCTGTAACAAACAATCCACCAAAAATACTCAGACACAAAGCTCCATTATTCCAGTGAAAATAATTGTAATACAGGGTAATAAACGTGGAAATACTTGCAAAACCAATTCCTCCCAATGCAAGACAAATTCCGAAAGGGGAAACTTTTCCTAAAACCTTCCAGAAAGATTGAGACTCTTGGGTGTTGGTATTGGTGTAATTCATCTTAGTTTTAGCAAAAATAAAACCGGCAATTCCTACCAAAATAGAAAGAATCCCAATCCCGTTAAGACCAAATTTATGCTCGATAACTATTCCCAGAGAGGCTCCGATTGCCAAAGCTCCATAACAGGCAATGCCGTTGTAAGAAATAATTTTCGCAGTATGCTTTTCACCGACTGCCATGATTGCCCAATTGATCGGGCTTGCTCCAATCATTCCTTCCCCGCAGCCTGTAAGAAGACGTGTAATTATTAAAAACCCGAGACTAACGAAAGGTGATAATTTAAAATAATAAGCCACAATAAGAAAGACTCCGGTTAAGGAAAAACTCAGCATACTGAATAAAACTGCAGGTTTTGGCCCGCTTCCATCAATAATTTTTCCGGAATAAGCTCTTAGAAAAAATGTTGCCACATACTGCAAACTAATCACAACTCCTGCAATTACCAAACTAAAGCCTAAGCTTTTACTGATGAAAATCGGAAGCACTGAAAGTGATAAACCGATAATGAAATATCCTAAAAAAGTGAAACCAACATACGTTAGCAATGATAAATTAACGTTTTCGGGACGTTTGACTACATGATCCATGTTCATAAAAAATTAAGTTGCAAAGATACTTCATAGAAACCGTTTAAGCTGAATGTTTCTAAATGAATGATTGGAAAAGTTGTCCGGATAATATAAAATGTCGGTTTCTTTTATTCTCGTAAAATCGATTATCTTTGTTTTCGGAAATTTTAAAATAGTATGGAAAAAAGCAGATACCCGAAATTTATTTTTAACTGGATTGGCGGTTTGGTGCTTTTTTCGGGATATATAGCCGGAAGTATTATTGTTGCGCTGTTAAGTGCTCTTTACACCATTGTTTTCCGTGTTGATATTATGCAGAAGCCATGGTTTTTGATGCTTGCCAACACGTTGGTTTTTGTTTTGGTAATTGCTTTTTTTGATTTTTTTGTGGTAAGGCCTGCAACTAAAATGAAACTCAATTTCAATTTTTCTCCCACTAATTTTTACACGTATCTCCTTATTTTTCCAATGATGCTTGGGATGATGTTTGTAGGAGAATTTTTCACTTCCCAGATTCCTGTTTCTGGGCCGTTTTTCGGAAAATATTACGAATTTTTTACAGATTTAATGAGTCAGCTTACAGATGATCCTGTGGTAATGGTAATCACTGCGGTAATGATGGCACCGATTTTTGAAGAAATTATTTTCAGAGGGATTATTCAGAAAGGATTGATTAATAATGGAATGCAACCTTGGAAAGCCATTTTATTCGCATCTGTTGTTTTCGGACTGGTGCATGCAAATCCGTGGCAGTTCGTTGGTGCGGTTTTGTTGGGCTGTGTTTTGGGACTTGTTTACTACAAAACAAAATCATTATTGTTGCCCATGTTGTTACACGGTTTTAATAATTTGTGTTCGTCAATATTGATTTTTTACACCAAAAACGAAAGTTTTTCTGAAGCATTTAAAGTTTCGGAATGGATGATATTAGGAATAGGAATGGTGCTTTTTTCTCTGTTTTATTATTTGTTTATGAAAAAATATAAAGTACATTACTCTGAGATTTAATTTAAATGAAATTGGATATGGAATTATTAGTTGCGACACACAACATACATAAAAAAGAAGAAATTCAGCAGATTTTAGGCGATCAGTTTGTCGTTAAAAGCTTAACTGATTATGATATTCACGAAGAAATCGTAGAAGATGGAGATTCATTCAACGCTAATGCTCTGATTAAGGCTAAATATTGTTTCGAAAAAACAGGAATCCCAAGTTTGGGAGACGACAGCGGTTTGGTTGTAGAATCTCTTGATGGCAGACCCGGAATTTTCTCGGCACGGTATGCGGGTGATCACGATTTTGCTAAAAATATTGCTAAAGTTTTAAGTGAAATGGAATCTCTTGAAAATAGAAAAGCCTACTTCATTACCGTTTTATGTTATTATGATGAAAATGGCGCTCAATATTTTGATGGCAGAGTTCATGGAAATTTACTGACTGAAAACAAAGGATATAAAGGTTTCGGTTACGACCCGATTTTTGTTCCTCAAGGTTATGAAAAAACTTTTGCAGAAATGGATCCTGAATATAAAAACCAGATCAGCCACAGAAAGCAGGCATTAGATTTATTCTTGGATTTTTTAAAAGTGAAGAAATAATTCAGGTAATATAAAAGCGGAAGAAAAAAGATGAAATTTTAAATTATAATGCCGGATGGTAAAAATTAAATCAATCTCAACCTCAACCTTACCGTCAAACTTTTATCGTACATTTACCCCAATAAACTATTGATTTGAGTACTTATTTAACTATTTTAGGATTTAATTCAGCAATTCCTACTGTCAATACGTCTCCTACATCTCAACTTCTTGAGATGGAAGAACGATGTTTTTTGATTGATTGTGGTGAAGGAACACAGGTACAGCTGAGAAAAGCAAAAGCAAGATTTTCAAAGATCAATCATATATTTATTTCGCATCTTCATGGTGATCATTGTTTTGGATTGCCGGGTCTTATTGCGTCATTCCGTTTACTGGGAAGGGATGTTCCGTTGCATGTTTACGGTCCGAAAGGAATAAAAAAGATGCTGGAAACCATTTTTACCATTACAGAAACACATCGCGGTTTTGAGATTGTTTATCATGAGCTTGATGCAAACGAGTCAGAAAAAATCTATGAAGACAATAGGGTAGAAGTCTATACAATTCCATTAGATCACAGAATTTATTGTAACGGCTATCTTTTTAAAGAAAAAAAGAAAGACAGGCATCTTAACATGCAGGAAATTTCAAAATACAAAGAAATTGAAACCTGTGATTATCACCATTTAAAGGCAGGAAAAGATTTTGAATTAAGCGACGGATATGTTCTTAAAAATGAAATTCTCACCACAGATCCTGCACTTCCGGTATCTTATGCTTTTTGCAGTGATACAAGATATTTAGAATCTGTAATTCCTATAATAAAGAACGTGACGGTCTTGTATCACGAGTCTACTTTCTTACACGATCTGAAAGAAATGGCAGATTACACCGGTCACACCACAGCTCTGGAAGCGGCAAGAATTGCAAGACAAGCCGAAGTAGGAAAATTAATTTTAGGTCATTTCTCAAACAGATACGGTGATCTTACTGTTTTTACAGATGAAGCACGAACGGTTTTCCCAAACACATTTTTACCTAAAGCATTAGAAGTTGTAAAAATTTAAATGATGATGTTGAATTTTGAAGAATTAAAAGAATTTCTGAATGAAAAAGCTGATGTGTATAATAATTCTGAATTCATTCAAGATGATCCTATACAGATTCCGCATCGTTTTTCTCTGAAGCAGGATGTTGAAATTGCAGGTTTTCTGGCAGCTACCATTTCGTGGGGAAACAGAAAATCAATCATCAGATCGGCAGATAAAATGCTCGAGATAATGGGAAATTCACCGTATGATTTTGTCATGAATCATTCTGAAAATGATTTGAAATCGATTGAAGATAAAAGCATTCACAGAACTTTTAACGGTGAAGATTTTGCATATTTCATAAGACAGTTTAAGAGGATTTACATCGAAAATAACAATTTTGAAAATTTATTTACAATAAAAAATCCTGAAACCAATTTTTACCATGCCATAGAAAGGTTTCGTCAGAATTTTCTGCAAACTGAAAAACACAGAAGCCATAAGCATGTAAGTTCACCCTACAAAAATTCATCATCAAAAAGAATCATCATGTTTTTGCGTTGGATGGTGCGAAATGACAATCGTGGCGTAGATTTTGGGATCTGGGAAAACATTGATTCCAGATATTTATCAATACCTTTAGACGTTCACACAGGGAACATTTCAAGAAAACTGGGTTTAATTTCCAGAACGCAGAATGATTGGAAAACGGTTTTGGAATTAGACGAAATCATCAGAAAATTTGATGAAAAGGATCCTGCTAAATATGATTTTGCATTATTCGGATTAGGAGTTACAAAAGAATTATTTTAAACAAAAAATAATGAAAACATCACACGAGAAAATAGAATTTCTTGAAAAAATGGCAGACGGAATCACTTCATGGATTGGTTCTATACCGTCTCTCATCATTCATACGTTACTATTTACCACTTCATTTTTGCTGCCTGCTTTTGGTGTCGTTGATTTTGATAAAATGCTGTTGGTATTGACGACAGTGCTTTCTTTGGAAGCAATTTATCTTTCCATTCTCATTCAGATGTCAGTGAATAAAAGTCGTGAAAAAATTGAGGACATTCAGGAAGATATTGAAGAAATAAGTGAAGACATTGAAGATATTCAGGAAGACCTTGAAGAGATCAGTGAAGATATTGAAGAGATCACAGAAGATATTGAAGATATTCAGGAAGATATTGAAGAAATCAATGAAGATGAGGATGACGAAGAGCATATAGAAAGAGCTAAAAATGCTATTTTGAAAAACAATGTAAGTACCAATAGAAACGAAATCAAATTACTGAAAGATAAAATAAACGAGCTTCAGAATATGATTGATCAGATGAAGAAAGACTAGTTTCTAAAATTGATGTGATGATTTTAATGATCATAAATCATATTAACAATTTGTTATTAATTTAAAAATCTGTAGGTTAAACTTTAATCAATTAAGATTATTTTTATTATTTTTGAGCAAACAATAATAAAATGTTAAATTATCGATTAAAAAATTACTTTAAGATTAGTTTTGTTCTGCTATTCTTTTTAAGCATATTTTCTTATGCACAGAAAGGAAGAAGACCCAACGCAAAGAAAAACATTCCTATGAATGCCAAAGCTGGTGATTATATAGATGTGAATGTTGCACCTTATCCACAAAGTAATTTCACTCCCACACAGCTTGTTACTGACGTACTTGTAGGAAGTTCTGCAGGATGCGGAACACCCAATATTTCCAATGTTTCTATTAGTCCTAGTCAACCCATTACAGATAATGATCGTTTTTGGGGTTACTTTAATAAATCAACATCAGCATTTCCTTTTAATGAAGGAATCGTTTTAACTACAGGTTATGCAAGAGAGGCAGGAAACACGGCAGTTACAAATGTTCTTGGCGGAAGCACCGGAACGGCTTCTGATCCTGACTTAGTTGCGGCTATAGGAACCACACAAAACCTTTTTGATGCAGTAATTTTAGAATTTGATTTCGTTCCGTCCAGTTCTCTAATGAAGTTTAATTATATTTTTGCTTCAGAAGAATATACAGGTGGATTCCCTTGTTCAAATTATGATGATGCATTCGCTTTATTGTTAAAACCTAATACGGCAGGTTCTACGTATACAAATTTAGCAGTTTTACCGGGAGGAGCCGGGCCTGTTTCGGCTACAAATATTGTTCCTCAAAACCCACTTTTTTCTTGTGGTCCTATTAATGGGCAATATTTCGGTTCTTTACCACCCAATCAAATTAATTATTACGGGAGAACAATCCCATTAACAGCAGAAGCAACTGTTGTTCCTGGGCAATCGTATCACATCAAAATGGTATTAGCTGATGCAAGAGACGGAAGTTATGATTCTGCCGTCTTTTTAGAGGCGGGTTCTTTTGATATTGGTATCAGTATTGTTGATGGTGCAGGAAATCCAGTTCCTGAAACTCTGAATGTATGTGACAATACACCACAGGTTTTACAAGCACAGGTGGCTGCAAGTCCGGGTATGACGTTTCAGTGGTTTAAAGATGGAGTAGCAATTCCGGGAGCTACCAATATTCAATATACGGCTACAACACCGGGAATTTACACAGTAAAAGTTACAGTTCCGGGTGGCAACTGTCCTGGAGAGGCAAAAGTAACCATCATAGGTGGTACAACTCCTGTTGCGCAAAATGCTACGCTTAAACTTTGTACAACACCAAGTGTCTCAACATTTGATCTTAATTTAGCAAAACCATCTATCAGTACGACTCCAGGTGCGGTGTTTAAATTTTATGTGAATCAGGCAGATGCAGTTGCTCAAAATAACAATTTCATAACATCTCCGGAAATTTATAATGGTGCTGATGGTCAGGTTTTACACGTTTTAGTTTCCAATGGAATTTTTTGTAGTAAAGTGGTTACTTTAACATTACGCAAAGAAGCTACACCAATTGCGGCTCTCACAGCATCAAAACTAAAAATATGTTCTGGTGAATCTGTAACTCTTACAGCTTCTGGTGGAGTTACTTACCAGTGGGAAGGTTTTGCAGGTACTGGTGCAGTACGTACAGTCTCACCTACACAAAATACCACTTACACAGTGTATGCAATTGGTGCACAAGGATGTAAATCTTTGCAGCCGATATCAGTTGTTGTAGAAGTAGTTCCGGCAATTACCTCTAATCTTACAGGTGGATTTATATGTGTCGGAGACAGAATCACCCTTGATGCAGGAGCAGGACCGAATTATACATATTCTTGGAGCACTGGTGAAACAACGCAGACAATATCTGTAGGTACACCGGGACCATATACAGTAACAATAAGTAATGGAGTTTGTATTAAAATTTTTACGACTCAAGTTCTTTTGGCAATCATTCCGGAAATCATTAATGTTGAGTATAGTGAAAGCGGAACGATGGTAATTACAGCAAGTAATCCTAGTAACGGACAGTTAGAATATTCTATTGATAATGGAGTAACTTGGCAGTCATCCAATGTATTTACAAACGTTGGTAAAAATGTAATTGTGCCTATTAGAGTTAGGGTAAAAAATACAAGTTGTGTCGGAACATTAGAGTATTTTACATTTATAATGAAAAATGTAATCACTCCGAATGGTGATAATGTAAACGATATGATAGATTTTAGAGGAATTAGCGATTTGAAAGATTTCCAGGCTGTAATATCTGATCGTTACGGTAAAGCAGTTTTCAAAGCTGAAAAAATAAGACCTTTTTGGGATGGTTATTTCCAAGGAAAAAAATTACCTACATCCTCTTATTGGTATCAGGTAACTTTTGAAGATCCAGCGAGTAAAAAACTTACTGTAAAAACAGGATGGATTTTGTTGAAAAATTTTGAATAACAACTTATAACATGATAAAAAAAGACCGACTGATGTTCGGTCTTTTTTTTATTTGAATAGAATTAGCTTTAATATATTATGTTTCATAAGATTATGTTAATAATAAGATAAATATTTCTGAATTAAATTTTAATCAAAAAAAATAGTATTTTTGTTAAAAATAATGCAAAATGTTAAATAAAAGTACAGGAAGTATATTTTTGTCTTTATTATTAGTTCTTGTTGGAAATTTTACATTTTCTCAGACTAGAGAAAAAGGTAAAACTATTCATAAGGCATCAGCACAATCTATGAAAGCAGGAGCTTTTATAGATGTGAATACTGCAACCTATCCTGAATCTTCATACAGCATTACCCAATTGGTAACAGATGTTCTCATTGCAGGCGGCTCTACTTGTTCCACAGCAAATGTGAGCAATGTAGTTGTATCACCCAATTTGGCAGTAAGTAATCAGGCAAGAACCTGGGGCTTTTTTAACAGAGGTACCACAAGTTTTCCTTTTGCAAAAGGTATTTTACTAACGACGGGACATGCCAGAAAAGCAGGGAATACTTATCAGGCAACCGAACTGAGTGATGGCGTTCCTACACAAGGCGATATTGATTTGGCGACAGCCTTAGGAATATCAAATACTAACTTAAAAGACGCTACATATATAGAATTTGATTTTATTCCTAGTTCTACAGAAGTGAAATTCAGATATCTTTTTGCTTCAGAAGAATATGAAAATAATTATCCGTGTACCATCGGTGATGGCTTTGCGTTGTTGCTTAAAAAAGTAGGTGATCCTACCTATACCAATTTGGCAGTATTGCCTGGTGGGGCAGGACCTGTAAGTGTTACCAATATTCATCCCGCTAATGAATTTGATGGTTCTCCGCTTGTTTGCGGACCTTCTAATGCAAGTTACTTTGCAGGTTATAATAACGCAGCTATTGAAACAAATTTTAGCGGACGTACAATTCCTCTTACCGCAACTGCAACTGTAATTCCTGGTCAAACATACCATTTCAAGATGGTTTTGGCAGATTATCAGGATGCAGCATTTGATTCTGGTGTCTTTCTTGAGGCAGGATCATTTGATATAGGTGTTCAGATTTTAGGACCAGCTGGGGTTCAGCTTCCAGCTTCAATTAATGTATGCGATAATGCACCACAGACTTTCACAGCATCAGTTCAGATTCCCAATGCTACATATCAATGGTTTTTAGGAACAACAGCAATACCGGGAGCTACAGGTGCATCATATACTGCAACACAGCCAGGTGTTTATTCTGTTGAAGTGCTGATTCCTGGAAATTCCTGTCCGGGAAAAGCTACCGTTACAATTGTTGGAGGAACCTCACCTACAGTACAAAATGCTACCTTGACCAGCTGCTATACAGCTGGAAATGCTACTTTTAATCTTACATCTGCTCAGAATTCTATAAGTACAACTCCTGGTGCTACATTTTCATTTTATTTAAATCAGGCAGATGCTAATGCAGGAAATACAAATACAATTCCGGCTCCTACCACTTTTTCAAGTGCAGGAAATCAAACTATTTATGTTTTAGTGAAAAATGGTTTCTGTTCTAAAGTTGCACAACTTCAATTGGTAAAGGCGGCAGAAATTACAGCTGTAATTGCAACACCGGCAGCGTTGACGTGTACTAATACTCAAGTAACATTAAATGCTTCTGCATCTGTATATCCTGCAGGTTCTACATTTGCATGGACGACGACAGGTGGGAATATCGTTTCCGGAGGTACAACCTTAAACCCTGTTGTAAGCGCAGCAGGAACTTATACTTTGACTATTTCAAATACATTTGCCGGGAACGTAACTTGTACTGGCGTAGGAAATGTAACTGTTGTAGGGGACAGCGCACCACCTGCAACCGGACTTACAGCGAGCAAAATATTAATTTGTTCAGGTGAATCAGTGATCCTTACCGCTTCTGGTGGAGCCACTTATAATTGGGGTGGAGGTCTTCCTGGTAATGGCGCAACTCAGACAGTATCACCTACTGCAACCACCACATATACAGTGACCGCTGTAGGATCGAACGGTTGTATTTCAACAACTGCTGCCTCTGTTACAATTGAAGTTTCACAACCTTTTACAGCTCAAAATGCAAGTCTTATAAAATGCTTTCAACAAGGAAATATAACATACGATCTTACTTCTGCGCAACCTCTGATAAGTACATCTGCAGGAATAACATTTACCTATTATGTAAATCAAGCTGATGCTAATGCAGGTAACACCAGCAATATCACAACACCAACTGCATTTCCAAGTGCTGGAAATCAAACGATTTATGTTTTAGTAAGCAACGGAGGATGTAAGTATGTGGTAACACTACAATTATTAACGACAGCAGTTACGACTTTAACCATTGCTGCCCCTCAAACCATCACGTGTACAACTGCTCAGGTTACTCTGAATGCTTCTGCTTCAGTAATTCCGGTAGGATCAACAATCGCATGGACAACAACAGGTGGTGGTAATATTGTGTCTGGCGGAAATACTCTTAATCCTGTAGTAAATGCAGCAGGAACATATACCCTGACCGTCACCAATATCACACAACCCCAAAATTTAACATGTACATTTACTGCAAGCGTTACAGTTATTCAGGATAAAGTTTTACCGGTAGCTAACCTTACTTCAACTTTTCAGCAGATCTGTCCAGGTGAGTCTGTTACATTAACAGCTTCTGGGGGAGTTACTTACAACTGGGGTAATGGTCTTACTGGAAATGGTCCTACTCAAACTGTCTCTCCAACGAATAATACAATTTACACAGTCTTTGCTGTAGGAGCAAATGGCTGTATCTCTGCTAATCCTGCTTCAATTACAATTGTTGTAGGTCCTCCAATCGCAATAATTGCTGCTTCTAAAAGTAAAATATGTGCAGGTGAATCTGTAACTCTTACAGCCAGTGGAGGTTTCACATATAATTGGGTGGGTCTTCCCGGAAATGGTAACACTCAAGTTGTATCACCTGCTGTCACTACAACTTATTCAGTATTTGCATTGGGTGGAAACGGATGTGTTTCAAACACTCCCGCAACAATAACTATTGAGGTAGTGCCCGCAATTGTTTCGACATTACAAGATGTTTATGCCTGTGCAGGTGATAATGGAACTTTAGATGCAGGTGCAGGACCCAATTATACATATCTGTGGAGTAATGGTGCGACCACACAAACAATTACAACAAATATCCCTGGTTCTTATTCAGTAACAATCAGTAACGGAACATGTTCAAAATTATTTACGGCACAGCTTATTAATCCTGATCTTCCTCAATTTACCAACGTGGTTTTTGAGAATAATGTATTGACGATCTCTGCTACAAATCCTTCAAACGGATCGTTAGAATATTCTATTGATGGAGGTAATACTTGGCAGGCTTCTAATATTTTTTACAATGTTTTAAATAACACCAATTATAATCTGATGGTGAGAATTAAAGATGCAAAATGTGGTAACATGCTGCAATACTTTACCTTTGTAATGAGTAATGCAATCACTCCAAACAGTGACGGGATCAATGACTATATTGATTTTTCTGGAGTTAGCAATTATAAAAACTTTGCAGCTTCGATCTTTGACAGATATGGTGCAGAATTATTTAAAGCAGACAAATCAAATGTAATTTGGAATGGATCTTTAAAAACAATCAATCTTCCAACTGCCACTTATTGGTATAGAGTTCAATGGGAAAACCCTGCAAGTAAGAAATTAGAGTTAAAATCTGGATGGATTTTACTTAAAAATAGAAACTAAATATAAAAGTCTCCAATTTGTGAGACTTTTTTTATGTTAAAAATTCGACATATTTATGAAATTTATTTAAAAAAAAGCTAAATTTGTTAAAACAAAATTATTATGAAGAGATATCTACTGTTGTTTTCATTATTTTTAACCTATGCAAGTGTTTATTCACAAACATTAAAACCCAGGATACCGCAGAAAGAAAAAATTTCGGCTGAATCAAAAAAAGCAGGTGTTTACATTGACGTAAATACGGCCGCATATCCTGAATCTGCATTTTCACCTTTACAATTAGTTAAAGATGTTTTGATTTCATCAGGAACAAATACATGTATAACACCTAATGTTTCTAATGTTACGGTAAACCCTAATTTACCAGTGACGAATACCAACCGATCTTGGGGATACTTTCATAAGGGTACTACCAATTTTCCTTTTAAAGATGGTATTGTCTTGTCAACAGGATATGTTAATAAAGCAGGTAACAGTGCGTTTGGAAATTTAAGTGATCAATTGACGACCGGGAGCGATCCGGATCTTGTCGCTGCAACCAATCCACAAGGAACATTGAATGATGTTGTAATACTGGAATTCGACTTTGTACCTACAACAAGCCAGATAAAATTTAATTATCTTTTTGCTTCAGAAGAGTATACAGGAGGTTTCCCTTGTAGTTTTTCTGATGCTTTTGCATTATTGCTGAGACCGGTGGGAAGTACTGCTCCTTATGTTAATATGGCTGTATTACCAGCGGGTGCAGGTCCTGTAAGTGTAACAAATATACATCCTGCTCTTCAGGACAATGGTGCTACACTTTCTTGTGGAGCTGCAAATCCTACATTTTTTGCAGGATATAATAATGCCAATATAGAAACAAACTTTGGCGGACGAACAATTCCTCTTACTGCAACAGCAACAGTTATTCCCGGACAGGCTTATCATTTTAAGATGGCCATCGCTGATGCAAGTGATAGAAGTTATGATTCTGCTGTTTTTCTTGAAGGAGGTTCTTTCAACATTGGTGTTGAGCTCTTAGATCCTTCGGGAGCACAATTACCAGCAGAGATTAATGTATGTGATAATGTACCACAAGTCATTACTGCTTCTGTGAATGATCCTAATTTATTGTATCAGTGGTTTTTCAATGGGAACCCGATTCCAGGAGCAACATCAAATGTTGTTACCGCAATACAACCTGGAAATTATACGATCGAAGTAACCGTTCCCGGTAATCCTTGTCCTGGAACTGCAACGATAAAAATCAACGGTGGAACGACTCCGTTAGCACAAGATGCAAGCTTCTTGTTGTGCAGCACACCAGATATTACAACTTTTGACTTAAATAACGCAAAACCCCTGATTAGTCCAACACCAAATGCAACTTTCAGATTTTATGCAAATCAAGCTGATGCAACTGCTCAAAATAACAATTTTATTACCAACGTTGCCAATTATAACGGTACAGACGGTCAAATTTTATATGTTGTAGTTTCTGACGGCGGTTTTTGTAGTAAAACCATCAAGCTTACTTTAGCAAGAGAAGTTACCCCAATAGCTCAGGTTTCTACAACAAGAGTACGTGTTTGTCCGGGTGAAGTGGTAACACTTACTGCGACAGGTGGTGTTACTTATTTATGGGATAATTTTACCGGAAACGGGAATACTCAGACAATTCCAGTTTATCAGACAACAACATTTACCGTTTATGCCATTGGAGCTAAAGGATGTAAATCTCTAATTCCTGCAAAAGTAGTGGTTGAGGTTGTACCGGAAATCACGTCACCTTTGCTTGATGTAGAAATGTGTATAGGAGATACCATCCTTCTCGATGCGGGTGCAGGAACCAATTATACTTATTTGTGGAATACGGGTGCAACTACTCAAACTATTACAGCTACACAATTAGGAATTTATACAGTGAAAATCAGTAATGGTATCTGTGATAAATTGTTTACCGTAAAAGTATTCGGTGCATCTTCACCGTTCTTCACTAATCTAAGCTATGAAAATGGTACTTTAACAGCGATTGCGACAAATCCTTCGATCAATAATATTTTCGGAACATTAGAATATTCTTTGAACGGGATTGACTGGCAAGACTCAAATATTTTTACCAATCTTGTAGACAATACGACATACAATGTTCAGGTAAGAATAAAGGAAACAACTTGCGTTGGTGCGATAGAATTCTTTACACTTGAAATCAACAATGTGATTACTCCAAATCAGGATGGTGTGAATGATGTTTTAGATCTTACTAACCTAAGAGACTTCAATAATTTCACAGGGTCAATCTATGACAGATATGGAGTGGAAATTTTCAGATTTTCAAAAGAAAGACCTATCTGGGATGGTACGATCAGCGGAAAAAGATTACCAACTGCTACTTATTGGTATAAATTCAACTTTGAATATAAAAAATCAAAAGTGCAGATGGGCAGATCTGGTTGGATCATGTTGAAAAACAGAGAATAATATTCAATTCATATTAAATAAAAAACAGCCTTTCAAGATTTGAAAGGCTGTTTTTTATTTTGAAAAGAAAATTACATATTTTCTTTCCAGAGTTGTGTGATATGTATAAAATCCGCAACACTTAATTCTTCTGCTCTTTTATCTAAAAATTCGTGATTAGTTAATGCTTCCGGAATATTGAGAACTTTCCATGAGTTTGAAAGCTTTTTTCTTCTCTGGCCAAAACCAGCTTTAACGATTTGTTTGAAAAGCACTTCATTTCCTGCCAAACCTTCCTTCGGATTTCTGGTCAGTCTAATAACCCCTGACTTTACTTTAGGTGGTGGATTAAAAACATTTTCATGAACGGTAAACAAATAGGTAACATCATAATAAGCCTGCACAAGAACAGATAAAATTCCGTAATCTTTCGTTCTCGGAACTGCAGCGGTTCTCTCTGCAACTTCTTTCTGAAACATACCTACCATCTCAGGAACGAGTTGATAATAATCGATAATTTTAAAGAGAATTTGAGAAGAAATATTATATGGAAAATTACCTATTATGGCAATTTGTTCATTATTAATAAAATTAAAATCCTGTTTCAGAAAATCTCCTACAAAAATTTCTTCGGTAGCTTTTGAGTAATTTTTTTTAAGATAATCGATTGATTCAGTATCAATTTCTGCCAGATAAATAGTTTGTTCTTTTTCTAAAAGATATTTGGTGAGCACGCCCATTCCTGGTCCTACTTCCATAACGTTGTTGTAGTTTTCGTAGCTTAAGCCTTCTACAATATTTTTTGCGATGTTCTCATCGGTCAAAAAGTGTTGACCCAGATGTTTTTTTGCTCTTACACTCAAAGTTTATTTATGATTTCGTTAACAATGATTTTCTCTTATTCGTTCCAAATTTCGGTAGAATTTTTCTATTTTAGCCAAAAATTTTAATATTAATGGCGAAATCTGTAGAAGAGTTTAATAAGAAAAGGCTTCGGTCTAGCAATATTACTGTAGTAATAAGTATTGCCTTAGTGTTATTTTTATTGGGATTAATGGGTTTGATTCTAATCAATGCACAGAAATATTCTGATTATCTTAAAGAGCAACTGGTTGTAAATGCGTACTTTGACGAAAATTATGACGATAAAGATTCTGCAAAAATAGCAAAACAGGAAGCAGTTGCAGTAGAAGTTATCAAGGCGATGGAGTCTGTAAAGCGCACGAAATATATTTCTAAAAAAATGGCTACAGCCGAAGCCAAAAAAAGTTTAGGGATCGATACAGAAGCACTTTTTGATGAAGATATTTATCCTGCTTCTGTGGAAGTAGCCTTAAAACCGGAGTATACAGATTCAACTAAAATTGGAGCAGTCTTAACTCAAATCAAATCAGTTCCCGGAATTATCGACGTAAAAAACGATTCAGATTCTCAAAAGATATACGATAAATTAAATAAAATTCTAAAATGGATTTTGGCATTTTGTGTCTTGTTTTTAGTGCTTGCGATTGTTTTAATTAATAATTCGATCAGACTAAAAGTATTCTCAAAAAGATTTATCATCAAAACCATGCAGTTGGTAGGAGCGAAAAGAAGATTTATCTTAACGCCGTTCATCAAAGAAGCATTAATTCTTGGTTTATTGGGTGCAGTATTAGCTCTTATAGCTTTGTCTGGACTTTGGTATTACTTTACAACCACTATAAAAACTCCTTTCGTACAAGATACCAACCAATATTTCTGGTTAGTTCTTTTGGTATTCGGAGTTGGTATTTTCATCACAGTATTAAGCACAATCATTGCAACATGGAGATTCTTAAGATCGAATGTTGACGATTTATATTATTCTTAAAAAATGGGCAAAAAGACACATAAATTTTCCGCATCAGATTTTGGTACGGATACAGAAGTTGCAAAAGAGCAAACATTCTACTTCGGGCAGCAAAATTACAAATGGATGCTGATTGGTTTAGCCTGCATCGTTATCGGTTTTCTTTTAATGATGGGACCAGATGCAAACACCGTTGACGGAAAATTAGATCCGAATGTATGGAATGATGACATTTTTTCGATCAGAAGAATCAGAATTGCACCTTTATTGATCGTGATCGGTTTTGTAATAGAAATTTATGCAATTCTAAAAAGAAAGAAATAAAAAATCAGATAAAAAGATTTAATCACAAAAGTCGGTTGCTGTGCAATTGACTTTTTGTGTAAATTAAAAACGCTGAAAGCAATATTAATCATCAATTACCCATTACTCATAAATTATGGATTTAATCAAAGCAATCATCATTGCGATTGTAGAAGGACTTACAGAATATTTACCTATCTCGTCAACAGCTCACATGGGTTTTGCCGCAAATCTGATGGGCTTAGAAGAAACCGAATTTTTAAAAATGTTTCAGGTTTCCATTCAGTTTGGAGCCATTTTATCGGTAGTCGTTGCTTATTGGAAAAAGTTTTTCGACCTGAAAAATCTTCAGTTTTACTTTAAATTAGGTTTCGCAGTAATTCCTGCGTTGGTTTTAGGGTATATTTTTGATGATAAAATTGAAGCGGTTTTGGGAAATCAAATCGCAATTTCTTCAGTGTTAGTTTTGGGTGGTGTCGTTCTTTTATTTGCAGATAAATGGTTTAAAAATCCTGTTATTCATGATGAGAAAGAATTATCAATAAAAAAAGCAGTAATCATCGGTTTTTGGCAATGTCTCGCCATGATGCCGGGAACCAGCAGAAGTGCAGCCTCAATTATTGGAGGGATGACACAAGGATTGACCAGAAAAGCTGCAGCAGAGTTTTCATTTTTCCTGGCAGTTCCCACTATGTTGGCGGTTACCGTATATTCAGTTTTTGTAAAAACGTGGGGAAAGGAAACCGGAAATCCAATGAAAGGTTACGAAATGATTCTTGAATCTCAAGATCACATCATGATATTCATCGTTGGGAATATTGTAGCATTTATCACAGCACTTATCGCAATCAGAGCATTCATCGGAGTTCTGAACAAGTATGGTTTCAAACCTTGGGGTTGGTATAGAATTATTGTGGGAATCGCTTTACTGATTTATTTTTATTGGTTTAAATAATTAGTTCTTTGCATGAGCAAATTCGATCCTGATCATAAAATAGTTGAGAAAATAATTACAGATACAAGATACTTTGTAATTTATGTTCTAATAGGAGCTGTTATGTTCGGATTTGTATTGCAAAAGTGTAACAGAGATTCTGATGAAAGCCAATTACAACTAGCAGCCTTGCATAGAATTCTTGATTTTGAAAAAGAATCTTTTATTATTAAAAAAGGTATTGACTCTACCAATAGAAATATACCTTATATGATATTTTCTGATGGTGAAAAAGTAAATATTGACGAGAGATTTTACAGATTAATTAAATTAGATGATTCTTTATCAAAGAAAAAAAGTTCAACAATCTATTACATCTATAGAAATACAAGGGTTTTAACCTATGATTATTTATCTGAAAATTAATTACATCTGCTAGTCTATACTTTTGCTAAATTATTCATTACTCATTACCAATTACCCATAAAAAAAAATGACAGCAGAACAACTTCTCGAAGGTCAGATTCTTCTTTTAGACAAACCTCTGGACTGGACTTCTTTCCAGGCGGTGAATAAAATGAAATACAAACTCAAAAACGAGTTTGGTCTTCCGAAAAAATTTAAAATCGGTCATGCAGGAACTTTAGATCCGAGAGCAACAGGTTTATTAATTGTCTGCACAGGAAAATTCACAAAAAAAATTCCTGAAATACAGGATGCACCAAAAGAATACTGGACAGAAATCAAAATCGGTGTTCAGACAGAATCTTACGATACCGAAAAACCTGAAATTCTTCAACAGGATATTTCGCACATCACAGAAAACGATGTGAAAAAAGCTTTAGATAAATTTTTGGGTGAAATAGAACAGAAACCTCCTATTTTTTCCGCCATTAAAATTGACGGAAAAAGAGCTTATGATATGGCAAGAGCAGGACAGGAAGTTGAAATGAAATCAAGAAAAACGACAATCACATATATTGAAAATATAGAAATTAATTTTCCTTTGATAAGTTTTACCGTTGGTTGTTCAAAAGGAACTTACATTCGCAGTCTGGCTCACGATATTGGTCAGGAATTACAAGTTGGTGCTTATTTAACTCAATTAAGGCGCACTAAAATCGGCGATTATAAGATTGAAGATGCAACAGTAGATTTTTTAGAAAACGAATACAGATTTGAAAATTTATGATTAGAAATTTATTTTTAACATTATTTTTACTGATTTCATTTAAAGTTTTTTCGCAAGTTAATTCTTCTGAAAAACCTAAAATGGATTTTTATTTTAATCCAAATTTGAATGTAGGATATAATTTAGGAAACAAGATTAAAGAAAATCAAAATAAAGATTCTTATGACTATCAACAAAACGTGGCGCCGTATCTTCCCAACGATTTTACTTACGGAATTTCTGCAGTAGGTGGTTACCAATTTCTTCCTAACTTTGCAATCGGTACAGGTTTAAAGTATAGTTATATCGATCCGAATTTTCATTTAATGTATTGGCTCGTTCAGCCTAAGTTTATTTTTAATCCCGGTGATGAAGCATTTTTTATAGATGTAACTTATGGTGCACAAATAAATAAGTCGGTTATTTCAAATTCTATATTTTGGAGTCTGAAAGCTGGTCTTCAGGTTGCCTACTCAAAAAGACTGAGCCAGGAAGGAGGTTTGGTTTTAGAAGGCTTCCGATTGGGCAATTCGAGTACCGTTTTTGTAGGCTTAAGCTATGGAATTACCATTTTCAGTAATAAAAATTATACAATAGAAGGAATAGAATAATGGAAAAGACACGTATCAATAAATATCTCTCAGAAGTAGGCTTTTGCTCAAGACGGGCAGCAGATAAGCTTTTGGAAGAAGGAAGAATAAAAATAAATGGCATAGTTCCGGAACTGGGAACCAAAGTTTCTGACGAAGACGTTGTGGAAGTAGACGGAAAACCTATTCGTGAAAGCGAAGAAGCTCCAATTTATATAGCTTTTAATAAACCTGTAGGGATCGTTTGTACCACAGATACCAAACGTGAGATTGATAATATTATTGAATACATCAACCATCCTAAGAGAATTTTCCCAATCGGCAGGCTTGATAAACCGAGTGAAGGTCTTATTCTGCTCACCAATGACGGCGATATCGTTAATAAAATTCTTAGGGGAAAGAACAACCACGAAAAGGAATATCTAGTAAGAGTAGACAAGCCTCTGAACTCAAAATTTTTAGAAAAAATGCGGAATGGCGTACCGATTTTAGATACAGTCACCAAAAAATGTGAAGTAGAAAGAATTGATGACATGACTTTCCGTATTGTTCTGACTCAGGGTCTGAATAGACAGATCAGACGGATGTGTGAATTTTTAGGCTATGAGGTGAAAAAACTGAAGCGTATAAGAATCATGAACATCAAATTAGATGTTCCTTTAGGCAAATGGAGAGATTTAACTGCTGATGAGTTATCTGAACTCAATGCTATGCTGGATGGCTCATCTAAAACGTATGAGTAATTATAAAAAATAAACATTTTTCAAATAATTATTTTTTAGTGATTTGGCTTTTTTAATTAAATATTTCATATATTTGTTTTCATATTAGTGATTTTTATAAACACTAATGTAATGATGAGAAAGAATAATCATTAATAGCAGCTTTTTAATGTCTGCTATTTTCTTTGTTAAAATAAGATTAGGTAGGGATAGGATTAGTTAGTTTTTTACCATCTTCTTTTTAAAGTGAATTTTAATATTTAGAATTAGAAGAATTTTTTTATCATGTTTGTGTTTTTTTTAACGGATGTGCATTTTGCCATCCGTTTTTTATTGTAATGCTTTGAAATACTGTTCACTAATTATATTTAATATTGATGTTAAAACTATTGCTGTAATTAAAAAAAGTCGTACTTTTGCACTCACTTTTGTGAACGTACTTTAGGCGAAGTAAAATATTAACAATTAACATCTTCCATATTTTTCAGGATTCACAGCAAAGCCAAAGTCTGTAAGAATTGGAATACAAATTTTATTAGAAAATGTCAAAAGAGACAAATTCAGCAGAGGTTATTATTAACCAAAACGTAGCACCGGAACAATTTGACTGGGATTCTTTCGAATCTGGTCTTGATGCAGATGCTAGAAAAGAAAAAAGCGATCTTGAAGAAATCTACAACGGATCTCTTAGCAGTTTAAATGATAACGACGTTATCACTGGTAAAGTTGTAAGATTGACAGACAAAGAAGCTATTGTAGACATCGATTTCAAATCTGAAGGTGTTATTTCTCTTAACGAATTCCGTTACAACCCGGGCCTTAAAGTAGGTGATGATGTTGAAGTAATGGTAGACAGAAGAGAAGACAAAACTGGTCAATTACAGTTATCTCACAGAAAAGCTAGAACGCTTAAAGCTTGGGATAGAGTAAACGAGCTTCACGAAACTGGAGAAATCGTTAACGGTTTTGTAAAATCTAGAACTAAAGGCGGTATGATCGTTGACGTACACGGTATCGAAGCATTCTTACCAGGTTCTCAAATCGACGTTAAGCCAATTAAAGATTACGATCAGTTCGTAGGTAAAACTATGGAATTCAAAGTTGTGAAAATCAACCCTGAGTTTAAAAACGTAGTAGTATCTCACAAAGCATTGATTGAAGCAGATATCGAAGGTCAGAAAAAAGAAATCATCGCACAGCTTGAAAAAGGTCAGGTTCTTGAAGGTACTGTTAAGAATATTACTTCTTACGGTGTATTCGTAGATCTTGGTGGTGTAGACGGATTGATCCACATTACAGACCTTTCTTGGTCTAGAGTGAACCATCCATCTGAAATCTTAGAAGACGGACAAACTGTGAAAGTGGTTATCCTAGACTTTGATGATGAGAAAACAAGAATCCAATTGGGTATGAAGCAATTAGAAGCTCATCCTTGGGATGCTCTTTCTGCTGACATGAAAGTGGGTGATAAAGTAAAAGGAAAAGTAGTAGTTCTTGCTGACTATGGTGCATTCGTAGAGATCGCTCCAGGTGTAGAAGGATTAATTCACGTTTCTGAAATGTCTTGGTCTACTCATTTGAGAAGCGCAGGAGATTTCGTAAAAGTAGGTGACGAAGTGGAAGCTGAAGTACTTACTCTTGATAGAGAAGACAGAAAAATCTCTCTAGGTATGAAACAATTATCTAAAGATCCTTGGGAAAATATCGAAGCTAAATATCCGGTAAGCTCTGAGCACGTTGGAACTGTAAGAAACTTTACAAACTTCGGTGTATTCGTAGAATTGGAAGAAGGTATCGACGGATTAATCTATATCTCAGACCTTTCTTGGACTAAGAAAATCAAGCATCCATCAGAATTCTGTGCAGTAGGTGATAAATTGAATGTTGTAGTTCTTGAACTAGACATCCAGGCTAGAAGATTATCTCTAGGTCACAAACAATTGACAGAAAACCCATGGGATAAATTTGAAACTAAATATGCTGAAGGAACTGTACACGCTGGTAAAGCTGTAGAAGTACACGATAAAGGTGCTTCTGTACAATTCGAAGATGCTGAAGTAGAAGCTTTCTGCCCTTCAAGATTATTAGAGAAAGAAGATGGATCTAAAATCAAAAAAGGTGAAGATGCTCAGTTCAAAGTAATCGAATTTAACAAAGAATTCAAGAGAGTAGTAGTTTCTCATACAGGTATCTTCAGAGATGAAGAGAAAAAGAATGCAAGAGAAGCTTCTAACAATAACAACAGATCTAATAATAACAACAGTAACACTTCATCTTCTTCTAACAACGAAGAAAGATCAACTCTAGGTGATATTGATGTATTAGCAGAATTGAAAAGAAAAATGGAAGGAGGTAAATAATCTCAAACCATTTTTATACATATGAAGCCACTCGTGAGAGTGGCTTTTTGTGATATGACATATCATAAGTAAAATTCAATCACCTAAAAATTAAATTTTTAAATATAAATTAATATTAATTCACTATTTAATGAATGATAATTATTGATATTGGTTTAAATTTTAGTTAAATTTATCATATTTTCATTAAAAATATTTTTTGATTGAATATTTTTTGTAGTTTTATACTTAAATAACAAAAATGAAAAAAATAACTTTACCCCTCTTATTTGCTGTTTATACAATTTTTCCATCTTCCAATCTGTTTTCACAAGACAAACAGACCCTTATTAAAGATTATATTTCAATGAATCATATCAGAGAATATAAAAAATCTGATTTGGCTAATTTTATAATTGATAATGTAGATACATCCCAATCACTTAATGGGGATATTGTAAAATTTCAGCAAATATATAATGGTTTGCCAATTCATAATTCTGTAGGTACTGCTTTAATTAAAAATGGTAAAATCGTATACTTTAATGATAATTTTTTAAAGAATTATAATAATTCAAATTCGAGTCTTGCAGTTATTAATAAAAATGCCGCTTTTGAAAATATTATTGCTGATTTAGGAAATACTGAGCTTAGAAACTATCCTATTTTGAATATCATGGATGCCGAGCCAGTACATGAAAATGTTGCTAAGCAGAGACTGATATATGTTGAGGATCAGAATGATTTAAAACTTGCTTATCAATTTACTTTTCAGGAACCTAAATCATCAAATTATTGGGAAGTTTTGGTAGATGCTCATTCAGGGCAGATTATTACTAAAACAAATTTAAACTTGTCTTGTAGTTTTCATCATGATGCCTATTCTCATGATCATTCAAATATTGATGAAAAACAGTTTGTTGGTCCATTAAATGAATCATCTAATCAGTCAGTCTCACTTTTAGCTCCTGATAATGCTTCTTATAATGTCTTTCCATTACCCATAGAAGCTCCAACATTCGGATCAAGATCAGTAGTTACAAATCCTTGGATTGTAGCTTCTTCACCAGAAGGATGGCATTATGACGGAGTGACAAGATATACTTATACAAGAGGTAATAATGTATATGCCTATGAAGATTCCAGTGCCGCCAATACTGTAGGTGCAGTTGCCCAAGGAGGTGTAGCAAGAAATTTTAATTTTCCTTTTAATATATATGCCGATCCTTTTACTAACCAGGAGGCAGCAATTACTAACTTATTTTATTTAAATAATAAGATACATGATATTTTTTACAAATTTGGCTTTACAGAAACTTCAAGAAATTTTCAACAGACTAATTTCGGATTGGGTGGGGTTGGAAATGATTATGTAAATGCAGAATCTCAAGATGGAGGAGGATTAAATAATGCTAATTTTGCCACTCCTGCAGACGGAAGTAAACCAAGAATGCAAATGTATTTATGGTCAGCTGTTAACAGAACATTTTTTTATAATGCACCATCACAGGCTGTTCTGAGAGAGCCAGCTGCAGGAGTTGCGCAGTTTGGTAATCCTTTAGACGCAACAGGTATAACAGGGAATGTTCAGTTATCCTCCGTGCTAGACGGATGTACTGCAATACCAGCAGGCTCACTTACAGGGAAAATTGGTCTCATTGAAAGAGGCACCTGTGATTTTGTAGTTAAAGTAAAAAATGCACAAAATGCAGGGGCGATTGCTGCTATAATTTATAATTTACCAACATCCGCAGCAGTTGGGGGAATGTCAGGCACTGATGCGACCCTCACGATACCTTCAGTTTTGATTAGCAATACTGAAGGAGAGTTTATTAAAAACCAGCTTTCTGCAAATACTACAGTAAATGTAACTCTTAAAGATGATCCTGCTCTTGCAATTACTCCGGATGGAAGTTTTGACAATGGTATTGTTATTCATGAATACGGTCATGGTATTTCAAATAGATTAACCGGAAACGGATCAACCTGTCTTGTCTCTTCTCAAAGTAAAGAACAGATGGGTGAAGGTTGGTCAGACTTCTTTGCCATAATGTTAACAAACAAACCGGGAGATGATGCTTCCGTGCCTAGAGGTATGGGAACCTATGCAGCAGGACAGTCGTCTACAAGTACGGGAATCAGACCTGCAAAATATTCCCCGGATTTTGCAATCAATAGTTATACTTATGGCGACACCAACGGTATGGAATATAACAACGGAACAGCAATTGTCCCGAATGTACATTCAATAGGGTTTATTTGGGCATCTACATTATGGGATCTGCATTGGCAGTATGTTGCTAAATACGGATATGCTTCTGATGTAACTGCAAATGCAGCCAGCGGAAGCGCAAGAGTTTTACAGTTGGTGACTAATGCGCTGAAACTTCAACCTTGTAATCCTACATTTATTGATGGAAGACAAGCAATTTTGGCGGCTGAACTAGCAACTACGGGAGGTGCAGACAGATGTATGATCTGGAGAACTTTTGCAAAAAGAGGTTTAGGTGTAAATGCTTCAGCAGGAGTTAAAGCCAATATTAATGATCAAATAGAAGATTTTACAGTGCCTGGTGATTGTGTATTGTCTACGGATGAAGTAAACTCCGTGAAGGACAATGGAATTTCGATTTATCCGAATCCTGCTAAAAACGAATTTTTCATTAATTTCCCTAAAAACACTTTAGGAAAAGTAAATGTTGAGATTTATGATATGTCGGGAAAACTGATTTCTACAGAAAACAAAATTTCGCCAGACTCTAAAAAGTCAATTTCAACCGATCAATTGATCAATGGAACTTACCTTGTAAATGTGAAGGGTCTTGGAATTGATACCACCTCAAAATTGCTGATTAAAAAATAATGGTCTTTAAAATTAATTTAAAAAGCTGTCTCAAAGTGAGACAGCTTTTTTTTCTTACTTCTACTTTTATTTGATTATTTATTGATAATTTACCAAAATGTTCCTATTTTTATAAAGTATTAATAAATGAAATCATGAATTGTAATTTTATTGATAAAATAAAAACTCAGAGTATTCAAATGCTGATGTTGCTATTTGTTTTGTTTTCTCATTCTATGCTTTCACAGCAACAAAAAAGATTGATTACAAACTATATTCTCACAAAACAAATTCAGGATTTTAAAAAAGACGGTCTTACAGATTTTGAAATTGATAATATAGATCAATCAACATCTTTGAAAGGTGAGATTGTGAAAATTCAACAAAAATTTAAAGGATATCCTATTTACAATGCAGTAGGAACAGCGGTAATAAAGAACGGAGAAATTTCATATTTTTCAGATACATTTATAAAAAACTATCAAGTTTCTACATCAAACACGGCATTTTTCAGCCAAAAATACGCCCTGGAAAAAATTGCTTTAGCTTTAGGAAAAAACGAAATTTCAACATTTCAGATTATTGACAGGGATGCTTTAGAGCCTGATCATAAAAAATTTGTAAAACACAACCTGACATTTGTGGAAGTTGATTCTAATTTAAGACTTGCCCATCATTTTTTTCTTCGGGAACCAAAATCACAAAACTCATGGAATATTTTAATCGATGCTAACACAGGAGAAATTCTAAACAAAGAAAATCTCAGTTTATCATGCAATTTTCACGCAGGAGCTTATGGCCACGATCATTCAAATGAATATTTTACAAAATCTCAAAATGTAAAACATAAATCATCAAATGTATTTGCGCCAGATAATGCCTCTTATAATGTATTTCCACTCCCGATAGAAGCACCTACTTTCGGTAACCGGTCAGTTCTTACAAACCCTTGGATATTGAGCTCTTCTCCGGAAGGATGGCATTCGACAGGGAATACAAAATATACCATAACAAGAGGGAATAATGTTTACGCTTATGAGGATACTAAAGATAAAGACGAACCGGGATATTCTCCCGATGGTGGCGCAAATAGGAATTTTAATTTTCCTTTTTCAATCAACGGAACTCCTTCATCTAACCAAAATTCAGCAATTACCAATCTTTTTTATATCAGTAATAAAGTTCACGACATATTTTATCGCTTTGGATTTACAGAATCTGCAAGAAATTTTCAACAGAACAATTTCGGAAAAGGTGGTGCAGGAAACGATTATGTAATCGCCGAATCACAAGATGGCGGAGGTTTGAATAACGCCAACTTTACAACACCTTCAGATGGTAGTAAACCGCTGATGCAGATGTTTCTTTGGTCTACAGCCAACAGATATTTTTTTTATAACGCTCCTTTATCAGCAATTCCACGTATTCCTCAGGCAAATGCTGCCCAGTTTGGACCTTCGCTTAATGGAACGGGCGTCACGGGAGATGTTGTTTTAGCAAATGTGATTGATGCCTGTTCTCCATTAACAGCAAATTCTTTAACCGGAAAAATCGGACTCATAGAAAGAGGTGGCGGTACGAACTGCACATTCACAGTTAAAGTAAAAAATGCTCAGAATGCAGGTGCAATTGCTGCAATCATTTATAACAATTCCAGCGCAGTTAATTTTCCGTCTTCAATGGGAGGAACAGATGCGACGATAACGATACCTTCAGTTTTAATTACAAATGACGAAGGAGAATATATTAAAACTCAATTAAATAATTCGGTAGCTGTAAATGCAACTTTAAAAAGTGATCCTGCAACTGCAATAACTCCAGACGGAAGTTTTGATAATGGTATTATTACTCATGAGTATGGTCATGGTATCTCTAACCGATTGACAGGGAACGGATTTTCATGCCTTTCCAAAAATCAAAGTAAAGAACAAATGGGGGAAGGCTGGTCAGATTTTTTTGCACTGATGCTTACCAACAGTCCTAATGATAATGCAGCTGTGCCGAGGAGTATAGGAACGTATGCAAGCGGGCAGTCAACAAACGGTGCAGGATTAAGATCCGCAAAATATTCACCAGATTTTTCTGTTAATGATTACACGTACGGAGATACAAACGGGATGGAGATTGAAGAAGATTCTGAAATCGTTCCCGATGTACACAGAATCGGTTTTGTGTGGGCAACGATGTTATGGGATTTGCATTGGCAGTATGCTGCTAAGTACGGATATGCTTCTGATGTTACATCTGATATGAATAGCGGAAGCTCACGCATTTTACAGTTGGTTACAGATGCCTTAAAATTACAGGTATGTAATCCTACATTTATAGATGGGCGTAATGCCGTATTATCTGCCGAAATGCTTACCACTAAAGGGGAAAACAGATGTATGATCTGGAAAACTTTTGCCAGAAGAGGTTTAGGTCTGAATGCTCTGGCCGGAAATAAAATGAATATTAATGATCAAAAAGAAGACTTTTCAATCCCGAAAGATTGTATGGATGGTAATTCAAATATCCCAATTGATAAAAGTCTTATAGCCATCTATCCCAATCCTGCGAAGGATGAATTTTTTATTTATTTAAAAGATAATACAATAGGAAAAGTTCATGTTCAGGTTTATGATATGTCGGGAAAATTGGTGTTATCAGAAAACAGATCTTCGCCCGACTCCAGAATTCCGGTTTCTACAAAAGATTTTGAAAATGGAGTGTATGTTGTAAAATTACAGGGTATAGGAATAGATATTTCTTCGAAAATAATAGTTAAAAAATAATAATTGAAAAAATATTACAGTCACTTCAGAAATTCTGGAGTGATTTTTATTTAATATTGAAACTCAATGAAACAAATTTTTAAATTGTAACTTTGCCGGCCGAAAAAATGGTTATGGAGAAGAAAAATATTTTAAAAGGAGTTTTGTTTGTTGGGGTAGGAGCGAGTATTTACGGGATGTTGGCAACTTTTGTAAAAATGTCTTACAAAGATGGGTTTACTACATCAGAGGTTACTACTGCACAGTTTGTTATGGGATTTGTAGGTCTTTTGATCTTAAATTTTATACAGACCATCACTTCAAAAACAACGTTGTCATCACCCACTTCGAAAGAGTTTAAAATGTTGCTTTTGGCAGGAACTTCTTTAGGCTGCACAAGCCTGTTTTATTATATTTCGGTTCAGTATATCAATGTGTCGATTGCTATTGTTCTGTTGATGCAATCTGTGTGGTTCAGTGTGGTTGTGGAAAGTTTTTTAGCTAAAAAATTACCCAATCTCAGAAAAGTAGTTTCAGTTTGCATCGTTTTACTGGGTACTGTTTTAGCAACCAATCTCATTAATTTAGAAGTGAAAATCGATTGGCACGGCATCTTTTGGGGATTGCTTGCAGCGGCTTCTTTCACGATGACGATGTTTACGTCCAACAAATTAGCGACTGGATTACCGGTTCTCAGAAAAAGTATTATTATGCTTTCCGGAGGTTCGGTTATTGTTCTGTTATTTTTATTTTTTTCACAGATTGGCCCCATGTATTTTGAGGATTTGAAATCATTTTATTTAAATTTTACCGAAAATACGCAGCACATCCGATCATTCGATTATTCTATATTCTGGACATACGGATTTATTTTAGCCCTTTTCGGAACCGTTATTCCACCAATTTTATTTAATCTTGGATTTCCGAATACCGGTTTGGGTTTGGGAAGCATCATTTCATCATTAGAACTTCCGGTTTCAGTTACCATGGCTTATGTTCTACTCGGTGAAGAGGTTGTGCTCATTCAATGGTTGGGAATTATTTTAATACTGTTTGCTATTGTTTTGATGAATCTGCCATCAAAAAATCAAAATATGGTGTCAGAATTTTCTTAGAACTTATAATTAAATTATAAATAATCCTAAAAACTGTTTCTTTTGAAACGGTTTTTTTAAATTTAAGTTCTAAAATAAATTTTCATGAAATATTTTAAAAATGCAGTGGTTGTAATGATGTTTTCAATGGCACCGGTATCGGTTTTTTCTCAGATAAAACCTCTGGATGCAATGCTTACCAATTACCAATATCCTTTTGAGGTTCATTTTAAAGATTTTAATTCGCAAAAACAGAACCTGAAAATGGCTTACATGGATGTAAAACCCAAAAAATCAAATGGAAATACCATCATGCTTCTTCATGGGAAGAATTTTAACGGTGCATATTGGAAAAAAACAGCAGAAGATCTTTCAGATAAAGGTTTCAGAGTTATTATTCCGGATCAGATTGGTTTTGGGAAATCTTCTAAACCTCAAAGTTATCAGTTCTCATTTGCACAATTGGCAAGCAATACGAAAGCTATTTTAGATGATTTAAAAATTGAAAAAGTGATTGTTTTAGGACATTCAATGGGCGGAATGGTTGCCGTAAGATTTACCTTAATGTATCCTGAAACTGTTGAAAAATTGATTCTTGAAAATCCTATAGGCCTTGAAGACTACAAAACTTTGGCAAAATATCAAACCGTAGATGAAGCGTATCAATCTGAACTTAAAAATACCGCAGAATCCTACAAAAAGTACCAGCTAACATTTTATTACGACAACAAATGGAAAGAAGAATATCAACCTTGGCTGGATATTATTGCGGGTTGGACGCTGCATAAAGATTACCCACAAGTCGCCTGGAATGCTGCCTTGACGAGCGATATCATCTTTAATCAGCCTGTCGTTTACGAATTTAAAAATATAAAAACTCCCACGTTACTTATTATAGGAACAAGAGATCGAACTGCAATCGGAAAAGACCGCGCTCCAAAAGAGATTCAGCCAACAATGGGACAATATCAGCAATTGGGAAAGAAAACACAGCAGCAAATCGCAGGATCAAAATTGCTAGAGTTAGAAAATGTTGGTCATCTTCCGCACATCGAAGTGTATGACAAATTTTGGACTGCATTGTACGATTTTATAAAATAAAAAATATCAGATGTGAAGAAATCTCCTGACATAAGACAAATCTGCTTGCCAAAAGAGAAAGATTTAAACACTTCAAATGAACCAACTATCTTTGCAAATGAAAAAAGACTTAAAAATGAAAAACGTCATTTCAGCTTTATTACTGATCTGCTTTTGTTCAATAAATGCTCAGAATTTAAAATCTTTTCAGTTTTATACTCAAAAAGGAAATAAAATAAAAACCGATAAATTAGTTAAAGAATTAGCAAAATATGATGTCGTTTTCTTTGGAGAAAATCATAACAGCTCAATCAATCACTGGCTTCAATTAAAGATCACCGAGGCATTATTTGAAAAGAAAAACGGACAGATTATTTTAGGCGCCGAAATGTTTGAAAGAGATAATCAATCTCAATTAAACAATTATTTAAGTGGAAAATTTGATGCTAAAACCCTGAAGGATTCTGCTCGTTTATGGAATAATTTTACCACAGATTATAAGCCATTGCTAGATTTTGCTAAAGACAAAAAACTGAAATTTCTCGCAACCAATGTTCCGAGAAAATATGCTTCTAAAACCGCAAAAGAAGGTCTCGAATCCTTGAATAACTTAAGCCAAAAAGAAAAAACTTACATTGCCCAGCTTCCTGTTAAAGTTACGTTAGACACTCCCGGTTATCCTGAAATGAAAAAGATGATGGGTGAGCATGCTGAAGGAACAAAAGTGATGAATTTCATCTCTGCACAGGCAATAAAAGATGCAACAATGGCAGAATCTATCTTGAAAAATAGGGAAGCAGGAAAAATATTCATCCATTACAACGGAAATTTTCATAGCAAAGAATTTGGCGGAATTTACTGGTATATCAAACAGAAAACTCCGAATCTTAAAATGGCAGTTATCTCTGTATTTGAATCAGAAGATCCTGAGTTGAAACTTCCTGAAAAGGATTATATTCCAACCGATTTTAATCTGATCATTCCAGCGGATATGACGAAGACTTATTAAAAGTATATAAATAGGAGCGGGCTTTAGCCCGCTTTTAAAAGAAATACATCAATAGGCTTTAGCCAAAACATAAAAACATCTTTATATTTGTTTAAGATTCAAGAATAAAATGAAAAAACTATCCTTTCTGTTCATGCTTTTTGTCGGGTTTGTAAATGCTCAGAAATTGACTACCACTGAAATATCTCTGATCAATCAAGGCAATATTAAAACCTTATTACCCATCTTTCAAACGACAGATACTCATCAGCATTCCACTTTATTAGGTCAATCAACAGAAATCGATCCTTTAGATCCAAACACATCAATTTTGGTTGCAAGAATGAAAGAATCTCTTCTTTCAACAGATGGCGGAGTAGGAATTGCCGCACCACAAGTTGGGATCAACAGAAAAGTAATCTGGGTGCAGCGTTTTGATAAAGAAGGCGAACCATTAGAGTATTTTATCAATCCGGTGATTACCTGGAAATCTGAATTACAGAATCTCGGCTCGGAAGGTGATCTTTCAATTCCTGAATTCAGAGGTGAATTTTACAGAAGCAAAATCATTCAGTTGGAATATGTTGATTTGAAAGGGCAAAAATACTCAGAAATCGTAGAAGGTTTCACCGCCGTTATTTTCCAGCATGAGATTGACCATCTTTTCGGGATTTTAATTTCAGATAAAAAAGAGAAGGAAATAAATGTTGAGTATATAAAAGTGGATGCTTATAAGAGAAGTGATTCTGTAAGGAGGTAATGAGAATTTAAATGCTTGAAATTTCACGACTATTTTTCTGCTCAAAACTAAATCCAATCGTAGAAAATACTATTGATTATTTCTGTAATTCTCAAGTAAATTATTTTGAATTATTGTATCATTTCTAAATATATATTCTATAGAATCACCTTTGTTTTTGGAAATGGAATCTCCTATTTGATAAGAAAATTCTAAAATTTTACCGGTTCCATTTGAGTATTTAACATAAGGGAAGTTGTGTTGTTCTTTATTATTATAAATATCAATTACTGAGGTGTTTCTTTCTATATTTAATAAAATATTTTTAGTAATATCATCACCATGAAAATATTCTCGAATAACTAAAAAACCAATAATCACCAAAAAAAAAGCAAAGATTAATAATTTGATTTTTCTTTCAATACCAGGTTCAAATTGTATATGACCGTAACTCAAAACTGTATGTAATTATTTATTCACCAATTCCGCTCCAAAAACATCCGCAAAATGCTTTCTGATCTTCAATTTAATATCTTCAACTTCTTCAGAAGTCAATTCTCTTTCCAGTTCTCTTTTCAAAGAAGTCACCTGTTTGTCTTTAATTCCGCAAGGAATAATATATTCAAAATAACGCATATCGGTATTAACATTGAATGCAAAACCATGCAAAGTGACCCAACGAGAAGCTTTTACACCCATTGCACAGATTTTTCTGGCATACGGTTTTCCTACATCAAGCGCAGACTCCCGTTTCTCCCGGTGAACGTTCACCATTTAAACCAAATTCTGCCATCGTTCTGATAATAACTTCTTCAAGATTTCGCATATATAAATGAATATCAGTGAAGAAATTTTCAAGATCTAAAATCGGATACCCCACGATTTGTCCGAAGCCATGATACGTTATATCTCCGCCACGATTTACTTTTACAAAAGTTGCATCAATTTCCTTGAGTTTATCAATTCCGGCAAGCATATTTTCTTCATGACCGCTTTTTCCCAAAGTGTAAACGTGAGGATGCTCTACCAAAAGAAAATGGTTTGAAGTTGTCAAATGATTTTCAGGGGATAAATCCCGGTTTTTGATTTTAGTATCAATAATGCCTTTCATCAGTTTTTCCTGATAATCCCAGGAAGACTGATAATCTTTGATGCCTAAATCTTCAAATGCAACGACTTTATTTTGATGTGTGTTCATGCCTTTTATTAACAGACAAATTTAGTGAATTTTAATTTTTTATAGAATGAATAAAATCTATGGCATTTATCTTCCATTCTTTATCATTCAGTAAAATATTGACAAAGGCTGTTCCGATGATTCCACCATCTGCTTTTTCAGTAACATTTTCAAAATCTTCTTTAGATTTAATTCCGAAACCGATCATTACAGGATTTTTTATTGGAAGTGATGCAATTCTTGATAGATATTCTTCGTTTTTTAAAACAGTATTCTCACTCCCTGTTGTAGAAGACGAACTGACTGCATACAAAAATCCTGAACTTAAAGAATCTAAATACAGAATTCTCTCATCCGAAGTTTCAGGAGTGATCAGAAAAGTAAAATTGAGATTGTATTTCTCTAAAATTTTCTGATAATTTTTTTCAAACTCAATGGGTGGGAGATCAGGAATAATTAATCCTGAAACTCCGCTTTCAGAACATTCTCTGCAGAAATTTTCAAACCCGAAACTTAAAACAGGATTGATATAGCCCATCAGAATCACGGGAATTCTGATATCATTTTTAATGGATTTTAATTGCGAAAAAAGTTTTTCAATAGTCATTCCGTTTTTCAAAGCCAGTTCATGAGCTTTTTGAATAACCGGACCGTCGGCAACAGGATCAGAATAAGGCATCCCGATTTCCATCATATCTGCCCCGGCATTTTGGATAAGTTTTACAATTTCAGCTGTATCATCCAATTGTGGAATTCCTGCTGTGAAATAGATATTGAGAAGTTTTTTAATTTGGAAGCTGGATGCTGGAAGTTTGATGTTGTGTGAATACATAATTAATTAAATTTAGGTTGAAAAATTCTATTTTTTAATGGAATTAAACTTCCGCCTTCTGACTTCCATCTTCCAGCATCTTTAAATACGTTTCCATATCCTTATCGCCACGCCCGCTCAGACAGATGACAACAATATCATTTTCATGAAAGTTCTTTTTAGTTAAAACCGCTAAAGCATGAGCACTTTCTAAAGCAGGAATAATTCCTTCGAGTTTTGTGAGCTCAAAAGCCGATTGCAACGCTTCATCATCATCAATACTGAAAAATTCTGCACGATTTTCCTGAAATAAATGAGCATGAAAAGGTCCTATTCCCGGATAATCAAGACCTGCGGAGATAGAGTGTGGCTCAATAACCTGCCCGTCATTAGTCTGCATCACCAGACTTTTGCTTCCGTGCAAAACACCTAAAGTTCCCAGAAAAGTAGTTGCAGCAGATTTCCCAGAATTAATTCCAAAACCGCCCGCTTCTGCGGCAATAATTTTTACATTTTCTTCCTCAACAAAATGATAAAAAGCACCTGCAGCATTGCTTCCACCGCCAACGCATGCTATGACATAATCCGGATTTTCTCTTCCAATTTGTTCGTGAAGCTGTTCTTTAATTTCTTTTGAAATAACACTTTGAAATCTCGCTACCAGATCAGGAAAAGGATGTGGTCCAACCACGCTTCCGATGACGTAATGTGTTGTCGTTGAATTATTAATCCAATCTCTTAATGCTTCATTCACAGCATCTTTCAAAGTTTTAGAACCTGAAGTTGCGGGGATAACAGTTGCACCCAGCATTTTCATTCTTCCAACATTGGGAGCCTGTCTTGCGATATCAACTTCTCCCATATAAACGATGCATTCCAGACCCAGCAAAGCACAGGCAGTTGCGGTTGCAACACCATGTTGTCCGGCTCCGGTTTCAGCAATAATTCTATGCTTTCCGAGACGTTTTGCCAATAAAACCTGTCCCAGTGCATTATTGATTTTATGCGCTCCGGTATGATTCAGGTCTTCTCTTTTTAAATAGATTTTAGTCTTATATTTTTCGCTCAAATTTTTCGAAAAATAGAGTGGAGTCGCTCGGCCGACATAATTTTTCAGTAAATCCTGATATTCATTTTGAAATTCTTCGGATTCTATGATTTCAATATAATTTTTCTGCAATTCTTCCACATTCGGATAGAGCATTTCCGGGATAAAAGCACCTCCGAATTCTCCATAATATCCGTTTTGATCTGGATTTTTATAATTTTTCATATAATTTTTTTATTTTTTCTACATCTTTGATTCCGGGTTCGACTTCAAATTTTGAGTTGACATCAATAGCAAATGGCTTTTGATTTAAATCATTCGTATGATCAAAGTTTTCCAAAGAAATTCCGCCGCTTAGAAAATAAAGAAATGGAATTTCCAATTTATTTAATAAATGCCAGTCGAAAGTTTTTCCGGTTCCGCCAAAAGCTTTTGAATCGGTGTCGAAAAGTAGGTAGTCAATGGTTGATGGTTTTTGGTTGATGGTTTTTTGTAATTCATTCGAGTTTTGATTTCCAACTCTGATTACTTTAATGATTTTAATTTGTGCTTTTAGCTTTTTTCTTAAATCATAAATAAAATCTTCATTTTCGTCACCGTGAAGCTGGATGATATTTAAACCTGCTTTTTCTGAAATGTCAACTATTTTTTCAATACTTTCATTTACAAAAACCCCAACTTTCCCTTGATGATTGATTTCAGAAATTTCCTTTAAATTCAAATGATTTAAAACAAATCTTGGTGATTTTTCATAGAAAATAAAGCCTAAATAATCAGTGTTCATAGCAATCAATTCCTGAATCTGATCCAGTTTTGTTAATCCGCAGACTTTGATTTTAAAATGTTGGCTATTTGTTGGTTGTTGTTGGTTTTCGGTCATGATTTAATTGATACATTAGAAACAAATTCAGAGAACTTATTTCCGGGGTTTGTGTTTTTCATGAAATATTCTCCCATTAAAAACCCGTCAAAGCCTTTCTCTTTCAGAAATTTAAAATCTTTTTCATTGTAAATTCCGCTTTCTGCAATGGATAAAATATTCTCAGGAAGCTGATTTTTAAGGTTAACAGAATGTTGTAAATCAACTTTGAAGTCTTTCAGGTTTCTGTTGTTGATGCCTACAAAGTCAATATTTTTATTGATGTGTTGAAGTTCTTCCTCGGTATGAATTTCCAGTAAAACTTCTAAACCCAGATGGTGTGCAAGCTCTGTAAATTCAGAAACCTGATCGGGTGAAAGACAGGCCGCAATCAATAGAATAAGATCTGCTCCGATTGATTTTGCCTCATACAACTGATATTCATCCATAATAAAATCTTTTCGCAGAATAGGAATATTGATTTTATTTCTCACATTTAAAATATCATCAAAACTTCCTCCAAAAAAATGGCTGTCAGTTAAAATAGAAACTGCACTCGCTCCGAAATTCTCATACGCTGAAACAACTTCTACGGGAGGAACTTTGTCATTAATAATTCCTTTGCTTGGAGACTGTCTCTTAAATTCGGCAATAATTCCGGATTTTGAATTCAGTGTTTCTTTCAATGATAAGGTTGTTCTGTTAAAAAATTCTGAATCTTTCAACTGCTCAACAGAAATTTTAGATTTTGAATTTTCAATTTCTAGTTTTTTTCTTTCCGTTATTGTATCTAAAATGTTCATTTTGCTTTTGATATTTTGAAAGTGTTTTTAATATTTTTTGTAAATCCTGAACTAAATTGTCTGTTGATGACTAAATTGCGACCCGACCTGAGTGGAGCTCTTTTTCCTGGCATTGCGATTGGATAATATTGATGAGAGATTGCTTCATTTTGTTCGCAATGACATAAAAAAAGCGGGAACGAAGGGCGGAAATTGTCGCCATAAACTGCCAATTAAAATTATCAACCATTAACTAATAACTTTAAACTATTCAAAGCTTTTCCACTCTCCAGGCTTTCCTTTGCAAGTGAAATACAATCCTGGTAAGAACCCCAATTGTTTGTGTGAAATAAAGCCGTTGCTGCATTCGCCAAAACAACAGCATTTTGATCTGCAGAGCCTTTTCCTTCTAATATAGTTCTGAAAATCTGAGCAGATTCTTCAATGGTAGAACCTCCCAAAATGTTTTGTGAATCAACCGGGTTAAACCCTAAATCTTCTGAAGTATATATTTCTTCACCGCTTTTAGTGATGATTTTGGTGTCGCCGGTAAGACTGATTTCGTCGTATCCGTCTAATCCATGCACGAGAATGAAGTCGCGACTGTCTTTCTGAAGTACATACTGATAAATTCTTGCAATCTCTAAATTGTAAACTCCGATTACAGAGAATTGAGGTTTTGCAGGGTTCACCAAGGGACCCAAAAGATTGAAAAAGGTTCGTAAACCAAGAGATTTTCTTAAAGCTCCAACAGATTGCAGTGCCGGATGAAAATAAGGAGCGTGGAGAAAACAAATGTTTGCTTTTTCTAAATCCTGATTGAGTTCTTCAGAAGTTTTTTTGAACTGATAACCTAAAGCTTCCAAAACATTGGATGATCCTGTAATCGCTGAAGCACCGTAATTTCCATGCTTGGTAACTTTTTGTCCGGTTCCGGCAACGATAAAGCTCGCTAAAGTCGAAATATTGATGGTGTTTTTTCCGTCACCGCCCGTTCCGACAATATCGATGGTGTTTTTTTCTTCTATATCTACAGGTACAGCCATGCTTAATAATGCCTGTCTGAAACCTTCGAGTTCTTCTAAAGTAATATTTCGCATCAGGAAAATACTGATAAAAGCTGTCACTTCAGTCGCATTGAATTTATTTTGAGCAATCTCAATCATAATCGCCTTTGCTTCCGATTTCGACAAAGTATGATGATTGAAAAGGTATTCTAGGATTTCTTTCATAGAGTAGGTATTTAGTTGTTGGTTTTTAGCTAGATTGGTATAAAATAAATTTCTGTCACCAATCAGCCAAATCAATCAACTATTTAAAAAATTCTTAATAATCTGGTTTCCATCAGGTGTTAAAATACTTTCAGGATGAAACTGAACTCCGTGAACGTCATAACTTCTATGCTGCAAAGCCATGATCATTCCATCGTGATCAGTTGCTGTAATTTCCAATTCTGCAGGAAAGTTTTCCGGGTTTACGGCCCAGCTGTGGTATCTTCCAACTTCAATTTCTTTGGGTAAATCTTTGAATAATTGTACGTTTTCTCTTGTGGTGGTTGAAGAGGTTGCCACTCCGTGAAATATTTCTGTCAGATTAATTAAGCTTCCTCCAAAAGCTTCTGCAATTGCCTGTTGACCAAGACAAACTCCCAAAATACTTTTAGTGGGAGCATATTTTTTTATTACCTCTAATAAAATTCCGGCTTCCTCGGGAATTCCCGGACCTGGAGAAAGAATGATTTTGTCATATTTTTCGATTTCTTCTAAGGAAATTTCATCGTTTCGGTAAACATCTACTTTTTGTTTGGTGATTTTTTCAATCATTTGAACGAGATTGTAGGTGAAGCTATCGTAGTTATCGAAGACCAATATTTTGGTTGTTGGTTGATCTATATCAGTTGTCATTTCTATATTTTGATTCATTTGTATTATTATTTAGTATTTAAAGTTCGGGCAAATTTGCGACCCGGCTTGAGCGGAACTCCTTTTGCGCAGCAAAAGAGTGGGAGCGGAAGACGGAAATTTGTCGCCATAAAAGTTTTAAACCAATCTTTCCGCCTTCTCTACCGCTCTTTTCAAAGCGTTCAATTTATTATTTACTTCTTCCAATTCGTTTTCAGGAATTGATTTTGCAACCAATCCTGCTCCTGCCTGATAAAATAAAGTATTGTTTTTACTTAAGAATGTTCGGATCATAATTGCCTGATTACAGTCGCCATTTAAACCAACCATCCCGATGCAGCCACCATAATATCCACGAGAATCTTTTTCGTATTCGTTGATAAGTTGAAGAGCTTTGTATTTTGGTGCTCCGCTTAAAGTTCCTTGTGGAAAAGTAGCAGAAACTATATCAAAAGGATTTGTGTTTTCTTCCAATTCGGCAGTTACTTCGCTGACCATGTGAATAACGTGGGAGAAAAGCTGAATTTCTTTCAGCTTGGTTACCGTTACATTTTTTCCTATTTTCCCTAAATCATTCCGGGCCAAATCTACCAACATCGTATGTTCTGCATTTTCTTTCGGGTCTTTTTTTAAAGCTTCAGCAGATTGTAAGTCGATATCAAAATCTCCGCTTCTTTTGAAAGTTCCTGCAATTGGGTGAATAGTAGCTGTATTGTTTTTAATAATTAATTGACTTTCAGGACTTGAACCAAATAATTTGTAATTTCCGTAATCAAAAAAGAAGAGATAAGGTGATGGATTGATATTTCTTAAGGCACGATACACATTGAATTCGTCTCCTTTAAATTTCTGTTCAAATCTTCTGCTGAGAACCAATTGAAAAACATCACCTCTTTTGCAGTGTTTTTGTGCTTTGTTTACCAATTCCAAATATTCTTCATCCGTAAGATTTGATGTTTCTGAACCTTCTTTTTCGAATGGGTAAACGAGTGTGTTTTTATTCTTAATTAAATCTTCCAGCAATCTCAATTCAGATTTTATGCCTTCAATCTGATTTTCTATCAAATGCATTTCATCGTTAAAATGATTAATTGCAATAACATATTGATACAATCTGTAACGCAGAATCGGAATTTCCACCTCTTTGCTCTGAGGTTTAAACTGAATATTTTCAAAAAGCGGAACGGCTTCAAAACTCGTATATCCGAAAAGACTTTGTGCAGTCTCTTCTATTGCATCATGTGTTTTTTCGCAAACAAAAACTTTTGAAAAATCATTCAATAAATTGGTCACTTGTATGTTTTCTAAAGATTTTTTCTCAGGATTTTCATTTGGGAATTTCACTTCAAATTCATGAAGATTCTTAATCTCAATTCCTGCAATGGCATTGATGGCAATAAAAGAGAAGTTATTGTCAAGATTCTTCGTGTCTGAGCTTTCTAGAAGAATAGTATCACGAAATTTATCCCTGATCTGCAGGTAAATATTCATCGGAGTCTGCAGATCGCCCAATGATTTTCTTGATGTGGTTTTAATATGGATTTTGTTATGAAACATTTGATAATTTTTGTAAATAATCGACAAAAAAAAGACTTCAACGCAATCGTCAAAGTCTCTGTATGTTTTTCTATAAGATTCTGGCTGTAATTAACAACAAGACAATAGCATCAGACTCGACGAGGAGTTTGAGTGCCACCACCAAAATTTGTTAACTGAATTATTCATGTGACAAATGTAAAACTTTTTTTCAGATCAGAAACAAAAAACTGAAAAAATAATTACGATTTAAAAAAGAATAAGAACGCTCTTATTTGAAACTTTATTTTTATATTTTTGTGACCAAATAAAAAATGAAATCTTTAGGCGATTTCAAGAAACAATTAATCTAAAAATCTATATATGAAAAAAGTATTAGCAATCGCATTTATCGGAAGTCTGTTTGCAGTAAGCTGTTCAAAAAAAACTGACAAATCTTTACAGGACAGCAACATTATGCTGGAAGAACCTGCAGCTCCAACTGTAGTAAGTGATTCTACAGCTAAAACCGATACAGCTCCGGCTACTGCAGTTCCTGCTTCATCACCATCTACAGATTCTACGGCGACTAAATAATGAAAAAACTTATTTTGACCGGATTTGTAAGCCTGCTTATTATTTCTTGTTCTAAAAAAGAAAATTCAGAAATACAGTCTTCGTTAGATATTTCCACTCCTGTTGTGACTAATGTTTCAGGGCAAAGCCTTATAGAAGCGTCTGATTGTATGTCTTGTCATAACGCCGATGAGCGAATGATTGGTCCTTCGTACAAAGAAATTGCAGGAAAATATTCTGAAAAGGATATCGAAATGCTTGCTTCAAAAATTATTGACGGAGGAAGCGGAGTTTGGGGAGAAGTTGCTATGCAGCCTCATCCGCAGATTTCAAAAGATGATGCAAAAAAAATGGTGGAATATATTTTAAGTCTCAAAAAATAATTGATGACCACCGAAAAATCAGGACTGCACACAAGAAATCTTCACCGAAATCCTTATGATTTTGAACAATTGATTTCCTGTGTGCCGGAACTGAAACACTATGTTTTTAATAACACTTACGGAAATTTAACCATCAATTTCAGCATCCCAAAAGCGGTAAAATTACTTAATAAAGCCTTATTGGAGTATTTTTATCAAGTTAAAAACTGGGATATTCCAGATGAAAATCTCTGTCCGCCAATTCCCGGACGTGCAGATTATATTCATTACATTGCAGATTTATTGGCAGAAAATTTTATAGATATTCCGAAAGGTTTGTCGGTAAAAGGTCTGGATATCGGAACAGGAGCCAACCTGGTTTATCCATTAATTGCACATCAGTCTTACGGTTGGAAAATGTTGGGAACAGATATCAATCAAAAATCTCTGGAGAATGCTCAAAATATTTTAGATATAAATCAGGATTTTTCCTCAAATATTCAGCTAAAATTTCAGCCTGATTCCAATTTTATTTTCAAAAATATTCTTGGTTCTGACGACAGATTCACCTTCTCGATGTGCAATCCGCCTTTCCACGATTCTGAAGAATCTGCCATGAAAGGAAATCTCAGGAAAACAAAAAATCTTAAAAAATCTAAAGCTCAAAAACCTATCCTCAATTTTGGTGGACAACAATCTGAACTTTGGTGCGAAGGCGGTGAGCTTACGTTTATTTCAAAAATGATTGAAGAAAGTGTTTTGTATTCTTCTCAGATTCTGTGGTTTACATGTTTAGTTTCAAAAAAAGAAAATCTATACAAACTGACTTCACTTTTAAAGAAATCCAAGGCAATTGAAATAAGAATCATTGAAATGTCTCAAGGTCAAAAAGTAAGCAGGATTTTGATTTGGACTTTTGTTTCTCAAAAAGATCGGAAAAATTGGTTCGTGTAAAATTAAATATTTGGATGATTTAAAAATATAAAAGGCCTTACAAAAATTGTAAGACCTGTTTTACTATCAATTAGTTATAATCAACTTTGATAAAGAGATTATCATTATTAGCACCGTATGTTGCCCTTACAGTTTGAGAGCCTGAACAGCCAACTAGTCCCATAAGATCTATACGGTATGTTCCTGCAGGAAGATTTATATAAGAACTAGATGAATTATAATATGGACTATTTAAGTTCGGACTAGATGAAGTAGCGTTTGTATGTGAAACTGAAGAATATCCTAAGCCATCCTGTATGGTTGTGACACCTGTAGCATCTGATATTTTTGCCCAAGTGATTGATAGCCTAGGAGTTCCATCAGAAGTTACTACCCCTGTATTTGTGGTAATTGCTAAGGAAAGAGAATAAGATATAGAAACCAATGCAGGACGGGTAAGTGTAAAAGTAGTGTTATAAAGTGAACCGGTAGCTGATCCTACTGCTAAAATGGTACCGGCTGCATTTAATTGTACTGGCGTTGCATTAGGAATAACATTTGTGCTTGAGATTAATAATTCTGAAGATTTTCCTCTGTAAATATCACCGGTAGCGGTATCCATTACTAAAGGTACAGTACTGGTAGAAGGGCTTCCTACAGCAACCGGCTGCAAGTTGGTTACTCGTATTGGAGCCGGAGAAGCAGCTATAGCGGCATTTACATCTAATCTTCTTGCCGGAGCAGGCTGGTTAATACCTATATTTCCTGCGGGTGCAGCAAGAGAGCCATTCATTCCCGTACCAAAAATAATGTTGCCAATGTTCATTTGATTACTTGCTGTAGCGGTCTGAAGCGATATATTATTTCCTAAAGCAATATTATTACTTCCGGTAGTAAGGGTGGTAGCTGAACCGTTTCCTAGAATTGTATTATTTCCTCCCGATGATATAGCTGCTCCTGAATTTGTTCCTATAACTACATTGTTATTACCGGTAGTGCTACTCAAAGCACCATCTCCAATAGCTATATTTCTTTGTACCGTAGCAGATAAAGCACTGGCTAATGCGTTACCACCAATGGCAATATTATTGGATCCGCCACTAATGCCTTTTCCTGCATTAAAGCCTATACCGACATTTTGTACACCAGTAACCATATTACTTAAAGAGTTGTTTCCCAGTGCTACGTTTCCGGAACCTGATGCTGTAGTAGGTAATGATCCAACACCAAACGCAGTATTATTAGTGCTTAGCCAGCCAGCTTCGATATTATTTCTTTTAAAAACAAGATCCTGATCGTCCAGAGTACCGAGGAAATTAGTTCCCGCTGTTGTTCCTGAATTGCCCGTAAGATTCCAATCTTCACCTAATTGAAACGGTACCCATTTGTTTAAAGAATAATTATAGCTGTAATATCCTACAGATTTTACGTCTATGGTTTGCCCATCGGGAGCAGTATCTGCTGCTGTTACATAGACAATTGCACCATTTTGCTGGTCAGTGTAAATTTTAGCTCTTAACTGATTTCCAGTTAATCTTGGAACTAATAATCCGTCTAATACGGCTGGTTCATCAGGCTTACCTGTAATATCAACAGTTGCTTGAGGAATTGATGTGTTGATCCCTACTTGTGCGTTAATGTGTATGCCTAAACCTATCAAGGAAGACAAAATAATAATTTTTTTTTTCATAGTATTTTTCATTTGTATTCTAACAAAGATAGATTAATAATTTTAAAAAATTGGATTTTACATTAAATATTTAATTTTAATGTAAAATATTAAATTTAAAATTACTTTTTTTGAATAATTTGGTTTATTTTATTCATAATGTAAGCAAATGAAATATTCTGATTCTCTTTAAAAAAGTCACAATACAGGCAAAAAGATTTCTGTAACTATACATTGTGGCTGAATGAAGAATTTTTTTACAGCTAAAATATTTTGTTTGACTCGAACCTACAAAAACAGTTATCTTTGCCCGTTATTGAAATATAGAAAAATGCAATTATCAGAACAGGAAATCATTAGAAGAGAAAAGCTGAATAAGCTTGTTGAAATGGGAATCAATGCATTCCCAGCGGAAGAATATGTTATTACAGATACTACAGAATCTATAAAACAGGACTTTTCTGAAAGTAAACAGGTGAAGATAGCGGGGAGATTAATGTCCCGCAGGATTCAGGGGAAAGCTTCTTTTGCTGAATTGCAGGATTCTACGGGCAAAATTCAGGTGTACTTCAACAGAGACGAAATCTGTACAGGAGATGATAAAACTTTATACAATGATGTTTACAAACACCTTTTAGACATCGGTGATATTATCGGGATTGAAGGCAGTCTATTCACAACTCAGGTTGGAGAAATGACCGTTTTGGTGAAAAACTTTACCTTGCTTACCAAAGCATTACGACCGCTTCCTCAGGCAAAAACTGATGAAAACGGAATCGTGCATGACGCTTTCAACGATCCTGAAATGCGATATAGACAACGTTATGTTGATTTGACAGTAAATCCGCAGGTGAAAGAAATTTTCGTGAAAAGAACAAAACTGTTCAATGCCATGAGAACTTTCTTCAATGACGCAGGTTATTTTGAAGTTGAAACTCCAATTTTACAATCGATCCCCGGTGGAGCTGCTGCAAGACCGTTTATTACCCATCACAATGCTTTGGATATTCCATTATATCTAAGAATTGCAAACGAATTGTATCTGAAAAGATTGATTGTAGGTGGTTTTGACGGTGTTTACGAATTCTCGAAAAACTTCAGAAATGAAGGGATGGACAGAACTCACAACCCGGAATTTACTGCAATGGAAATTTATGTAGCCTACAAAGACTACAACTGGATGATGGATTTTACAGAAAAATTACTGGAATTCTGTGCAACTTCTGTGAACGGAAATTCAGAATCAACTTTTGGCGAACATACCATTAGTTGGAAAGCTCCATATCCAAGAGTTTCGATGACAGATGCCATTATCAAATATACAGGTTTCGATATTACAGGAAAATCTGAGCAGGAATTGTTCGATTTTGCAAAATCTATCGGAATTGACGTGAACGCAACGATGGGTAAAGGAAAGTTAATCGACGAAATTTTTGGTGAAAAGTGTGAAGGAAACTTCATTCAGCCTACGTTTATTACCGATTATCCGATCGAAATGTCTCCTTTGACTAAGAAACACAGAAGCAAAGAAGGTTTAACGGAGCGTTTTGAATTAATGGTTTGCGGAAAAGAAATTGCGAATGCTTATTCAGAATTAAATGATCCGATCGACCAGAGAGAGCGTTTCGAAGAGCAATTAAAATTAGCTGAAAAAGGCGATGATGAAGCAACAGGATTTATTGACGAAGACTTCTTAAGAGCCTTAGAATATGGAATGCCGCCAACGTCAGGTTTAGGAATCGGTATGGACAGACTGATTATGTTTTTAACGAATAATCCGTCTATTCAGGAAGTTTTATTCTTCCCTCAAATGAGACCGGAAAAGACCGTTGCTCAAATCGAATTGGGAGAAGACGAAAAATTGATCTTAGAAATTTTAAAATCCGGTGAGCAGATGCCATTAAATGATGTGAAGAATTTAAGCAAATTTTCAGGTAAAAAATGGGATAAAGCTTCTAAAATTTTAACGAAACATAATTTGGTTAAGGTGGAGAAAATTGAAGATGTTGTTTTGATGAAGTTGGTTTAAACTTAACTGAAAGTAAATAATAAAATCCTGAAAAAGCTTCAGGATTTTTCTTTGATATAAACTATAATTAAGTATTTCTCGTTGTTAAGAAAAAGCTGATGAAAACCTTCATACTCTTTTTTATGTTTCTCATTACCGTAACATTTGATGCACAAATGCTTACTTCCGTTTATTTTAAAACCAACAGTTACGAACTCAATCAGGAATCTAAAATAAGACTTGATAGTTTGTCTGAATTACAATCAAATTTTACCTTCAGAATTTTTGGAAATTGTGATCCTACAGGAAATGTAGAACTCAATAAAAAATTATCAGAAAACCGTGCAGCATCAGTCAGTGAATATTTAAAAAAGAAAATCGGAAGCAATATCAAATTAGGAAGTTCAGTAGGATTGGGAATAGAAAAACAAATCAATGACAACAGTACGGAAGAACTGAGGAAAAAAAACAGAAGGGTAGATATATTTATTGAAAAAGCATTTGCTCCCGGAGAGAAAATTTCAAGAAAAATGTATCCTAGTTTTCTCAGTGCAAAGATTGCAATGATGAAAGTGAAAGATACTTTTTCACTTCCTGATGTGAGTTTTGTTGGCGGACGTCATGTTTGGATTCCAATAGGTAACGCCAATTTGTCGAAACTTTCTAAAATTTTAAAAGAAAATCCTAACCTGGAGGTTGAACTGCAGGGTCATATTTGTTGCGATTACGATAATTTTGATGGTGAAGATATCGATTTAAAAACTTTTAATCTTTCATGGACGAGAGCCAATGCCATAAAAGAATTCTTAATAAAGCAGGGAATTCATCTCGATCGAATTACAGTAAAAGGACTCGGTCATCTCAATCCCGTTGTTTATCCCGAAATTACAGAAGGCGACCGAATAAAAAATAGGAGAGTTGAATTAGTTTTAATTAAAAAATAACATTTAAGATCTATTTTTAGCTTTTGTGAATGAAAACATCAGATAAAATAAAAACGGCAAAATAAATACAGAACCCAGCATTAGTGCCCAGGCTAAAGCTGTAATTGTCTTTGGAGCTGCAACATGTTCCAGAAGAGATAGATGCTCGCCGTTTCCTAGTAAGATAATATTCGGATTGTGCTGATACGTTGCCGCAACCAAAATCATGATGATCTGAAATCCAGCTAAAGCTCTTACCGGTAGAAATTTTCTATCATGCATTGCCTTTAAAATTAAACCTAAAGCAAACGTTGCAAAAGTGATTGCCATAACTCCCAATGGTTTTGAAAACACCCATCTTACCAATGGAATGCCCGAAAGGTATGCAGCTAAGAAAACTAATAATCCTGTAATAACAACAAAAATCATTGTTTGGTGAGATTTTTCAATCATCAAATTGAGCTCAAACCGGTCACTTATTTCTCTTAAAGAAAATATGGATGCTAAATAAGCGCAAAGTGCTACCACAAACAATCCTACAGCAACGCCGAACCAATTGAGCCAACTGAAGATGTATAAGCTCTGAAAATGTCGTAGCATCAGGATTGATAGATTGTGAAACCGTTGCAGCTGCTATTAATCCCAAGAAAAAAGGGGTAAGAAGACTCGCATAATAGAAGATTTGCGTGTATAAAAACTGCCAGTCATCTTTTACGGCATCATAATTTCTGAACGTGAATGCGGTTCCTCTTGCAATAATTCCTAAAAGCATCAATACCAATGGAATATGAAGATAAGTAGACATTGTGGTATATATTTCGGGAAATGCCACAAAGAGAATTACAATGGCAATAATCAGCCACATATGATTGGCTTCCCAAACGGGTGCAATCGAGTCGTACATTATTTTTTCGGTATATTTTCTTGCTTTCTTTTTAGAAATTAATTCTACAATTCCTGCTCCGAAATCGGCACCGCCTAAAATTACATAAAGACATACGGAAAGCCATAGAAATCCAATAACAACGTAAATCATAACTTTTTGTTTTTAGGGTTAAACTGCGCATCGGTAGGGTCGTAGAGTTTAGGAACCATTTGAATTTGTCTTCTCAGGAGGAATATAATAATTAATGATAATGAAATAAAAATTGCTGTAAAAAAATAAAATGAGTATTGAATTCCGGGCATTGGAGTAACAGCGTCGACTGTCTTCATAATTCCGTAAATAATCCAGGGTTGTCGCCCAACTTCTGTAACGGTCCAGCCCGCTTCCAAAGCAATATACCCAAAAGGCGTAGCAAAAAGGAAAGTTTTTAAAAGCCATTTTCTACTCAGCCAGTCTTTTTTAAAAAAGAAAGCGTAAAGGTACAGACTTCCAATGCAAATCATCACTACTCCAAAGAAAATCATCAACTGAAAGGCATAATGTACAACTGCTACAGGGGGCCACAAATCTTTCGAAAAATCATTCAGGCCTTTTACTTCAGCATTAAAATCATTTGTTGCCAAAAAACTTAAAAGTTTCGGAATTTTTACAGCATATTTAATTTCCCCTTTTTTTTCATCCGGAATTCCGCCAATGACGAAAGCAGCACCTTTTTCAGTTTCAAAATGAGCTTCCATTGTGGCTAATTTTATCGGCTGTCTTTCAGCAACAGATTTTGCTGCGACATCACCACTTAGAGGAGCACCAAAAGCACCAATCATTGCAAAGGCTGCCGCAATTCTAAACGCCTTGGTATGAAATTCTACATTCTTTTTTTTCATAATTAAAAATGCATGAACGCCTGCAACGGCAAATCCCGTCGCACAAAAAGCGGCAACCGTCATGTGTAAAGCCTGCGGAAACCAAGCTTCATTAAACATTGCTTTGATTGGATCAATATTCACGTATTCTCCATTAATATAATCAAAACCTGTGGGTGAATTCATCCATGCATTGGCTGCTACCACCAATATTCCGGAAGCTAAACCGCTTAAACCCACTAAAAATCCGCAAAACCAGTGAAACCATTTATTGAATTTATCCCAACCATACAGGAAAAATCCAATAGCAATGGCTTCAATAAAAAATGCTGTTCCTTCAAGAGAAAACGGCATTCCGAATATAGGTCCTGCGTGCTTCATAAATCCCGGCCAAAGTAGTCCTAATTCAAATGAAAGCATCGTTCCTGAAACAGCTCCGGTTGCGAATAGAATAGCTACGCCTTTGCTCCATGCTTTGGTAAGACCTTTGTAAATTTCATTTCCTGTTTTGAGATATTTCCAATGAGCAAAAGCCATCAGAAAAGGCATTACCATTCCGACACAGGCAAAAATGATATGAAAACCCAAAGAAAGCGCCATTTGTGCACGTGCAGCCAAAAAATCGTCCATAGTTTTAATTTTTCCAGCTTAAAGTTACGGATAAAATGATGGTAACATTATATGATTTAAAACATTACAATTAATTCAAATCTGCATTGTAACTTTATTGTTTTTTTGTTGAACGATCATTCAAATTTTAGGATAAATTCGGACATTTTAAGAGGTAAATTACTTTCATAAGTCGAAAAAAATCACGATATTTGTAAGAATTTTTATATAAATAAGGTGTTTAAAAAATCCTATATTGAATTATTAAACAGGAAGGTTGTTTCAGCCCTTTTTCTTTTTTTTGCTACATTTTCTTATGCTCAGTTTATGAATGGGTTAAATCGTATTTATATGCAGGAAGAAGAAATAATTAATCTTCCTTCTGATTATAGTTTTTTTATTAATGAACAAAAAAAAAATTCAAAAGAAATTTTTTTTAAAAATCTTCAGCATTCAGATGGCAATGGTGGAAGTTTCAATTCTTTAGATTTAGTTTTCTTTGAAAATAAAATATATGATTTTCTTGGTACCGGATTTGTGATTGTGCCACAAATGAATAGTAAAATGATGGGAAAGTCTATTTCTACGGTATCAGTAAGGGCTAATAGTACCTGGAAGGCACCTAAAGGAACTGTAGATTTTCAAACTTATAATCCACGTAATAATACGACTAACTTCTTTTATATGAAGTTTTTTGGTAATATCACTGATGAGCAGCTTTTAGCTCATTTTTTCAACATGAAAGTAGCTAATTTTAGCAGTAAAATTGATAATTCTGTACAGTTTATCAGAGATGTTAATAAGGCTAATAATATTCACATTGATGAAAATTTTGATAGTGAATCTCCAGGATTGATGAGAAGATTATGCAAGGAAATTAATAGCAAAATGCCAAATTCCGATTGTAATTTTGCACCTTATAAAGCATATTTAGCAACTTCTGATGAAGATAAAACCAGAAAGAATCTAAATGATTTTTTTAGTGGCATTTGGAATAATAGTGTGGAAGATGTGACTAATGAATACATTCTTCCGAGAGGAAGTATTGCTATTCCTCAAAGAGATTTGAAACTGGAACTCCCAAATCAATTCTTTTATGAAAAAAATAAAAATGATAAATCAGATATCTCTTTTTATATCAATAAGATTGAACATAATTTGACTTATGATTTTAAATTAAAAACGTATGTTTTTATATTTAAAATCACCCCATTTATAGACAGTATGTCTTCAGACTTTAAATTTATAAGCAACTATCAGAACACTCTTACAGGTAAACAAGAAGTAGGAGAGATAGGAGTGAAAAAAAACGAGATTAAAGATATTGAACTTTTTCTTTATCCAGACAGAATGGAAGTGCAAATACATTTTAAGAAAAAAGAGAATACATTCAATTATAATTATAAATTAAAAAATATATTTAAATTTAGAAAGAGCAATCAATAATATGAGTCAAAAACAATATACAGCTAGTAGTATCCAGGCATTAGAAGGCATGGAACACGTTCGATTAAGACCATCAATGTACATTGGAGATGTAGGAGTGAGAGGTCTTCATCATTTGGTTTATGAAGTAGTAGATAACTCTATTGATGAAGCTTTAGCAGGATACTGTGATACTATTTTAGTAACAATACATAAGGGAGAAAGTATCTCTGTAAAAGATAATGGTAGAGGAATTCCTGTTGATCTTCACGAAAAAGAACAAAAATCGGCTTTAGAGGTTGTAATGACAAAAATCGGAGCCGGAGGAAAATTTGATAAAGATTCTTATAAAGTATCGGGAGGTCTTCACGGAGTGGGTGTTTCTTGTGTGAATGCACTTTCAACTTTACTGATCGCAACAGTAAGTCGTGACGGTAAATTATACCAGCAAAAATATTCTGAAGGAAAAGCATTGGCAGATGTTGCCGAGATAGGAACTACTGATGAAAGAGGAACTGAAGTTTTCTTTCAGCCCGACGGAACTATTTTTCAGGAGCTGGTTTACAACTATGATACACTTGCAGCAAGAATGCGTGAACTTTCTTTTTTGAACAAAGGAATTACGATCACACTTGTAGATGAAAGAGAACCTAATGATGACGGATCTTTTGCTTTTGAAGTGTTCCATTCTGAAGGTGGTTTAAAAGAATTTGTAGAATATATCGACGGAAACAGAGAATCTATCATGGAAAACGTAATTTTCATGGAAGGTGAAAGAGATGACATTCCTGTGGAAGTAGCAATGCGTTACAATACCTCGTTTAACGAAAATCTTCACTCTTACGTCAATAATATCAATACCCATGAAGGGGGGACTCACTTAGCAGGTTTCAGACGTGCTTTAACGAGAACCCTGAAAAAATATGCTGACGATTTAGGAATTCCTGCTAAAGAAAAAGTAGAAATTACCGGTGACGATTTCCGTGAAGGTTTAACTGCGGTGATTTCTGTAAAAGTGATGGAGCCTCAATTTGAAGGTCAGACTAAAACGAAATTAGGAAACTCTGAAGTTTCAGGTGCGGTTGATAAGATCGTTGGTGAAATGTTGACCAACTTCTTAGAAGAAAATCCAAACGAAGCTAAAATTATCGTTCAGAAAGTCGTTTTAGCTGCAAAAGCTAGACAGGCTGCGAAAAAAGCTCGTGAAATGGTTCAGAGAAAATCTCCAATGGGAGGTTCCGGTTTACCAGGGAAACTTTCTGACTGTTCATCTAAAGATCCTGCAGAATCTGAATTATTCTTAGTAGAGGGAGATTCGGCAGGTGGAACTGCAAAGCAGGGTAGAGACAGACATTTTCAGGCAATTCTTCCGTTAAGAGGTAAGATTCTGAATGTTGAGAAATCAATGCTCCACAAAGTGTACGATAACGAAGAAATTAAAAATATTTATACCGCTTTAGGTGTTTCCGTAGGAACTGAGGAAGACAGCAAAGCCTTGAATATGGCTAAGCTAAGATATCATAAAGTAGTGATTATGACCGATGCGGATATCGACGGTTCTCACATTTCTACTTTGATTCTTACTTTCTTCTTTAGATTTATGAAAGAATTGATTGAGAACGGATACATTTATATCGCTCAACCACCGTTATATTTACTAAAAAAAGGAAATAAAAAAGTATATGCTTACAACGAAAAAGAGCGTGAAGAATTTACTTTAGAAATGGCTCCAGATGGGAAAGGTGTTGAAGTTCAGCGTTATAAGGGGCTTGGGGAAATGAATCCTGAACAGCTTTGGGAAACAACATTAAACCCTGATCACAGAATTCTGAAACAGGTAACCATCGATAATGCGGTTGAAGCAGATTCTGTTTTCTCAATGTTGATGGGAGATGAGGTTCCGCCAAGAAGAGAATTTATCGAAAAGAATGCAAAATATGCGAAGATCGACGTTTAATCGTTTTTATATAAAATATTTTAAAGACTTCATAAAAATGAAGTCTTTTTTTTATCTATAAAATAATATTTCTCATATTATAGATAATATTTTAACATTTTATTAAGATTTTTTATATTTTTGTAAAAAATTAATATTCATGGTGAAAATCCTTTGTTTAGGTGCTTTCTCTTTGGCATCTATTTATTTTGCACAAAGTTATCCTGTCTCAGAAATTGGCGCAAATTTGAAGAAAAATGCCAGTGCTGTTATCAGAAATGAAAGTACTATTGTAGAAATAAATAAAATTGATGAGATCGTCTACAGAAATTTATCTGTAATTACGATTTTAAACAAAGATGCAATCAGTTTTTCTATTCCTAAGATTTTTTATGAGAAAGGAGATGTTGTTTCAAATGTGAAAGTAACAGTCTTTGATGAAAAAGGTGCTAAGCTGAAAAGTTATTCCAAAAGTGACTTTACAGATATGGCGGCGAATTCTCAAGGTACTTTTTACTCAGACAGCAGAGTGATGGTTCTGCCTTTTACACCGATATCTTTTCCTTATACCGTAGAGTTTAGCTATGACCAGAAAGATCAAAACACTGTTTTTCTTCCTGATTTTGTGCCTTTTAATTCGTACAACATTTCTTTAGAAAAAAGCAGTTTTAAGATTATCAATAAATCAGGAATTAATTTACGTACTAAAACTTACGAATCGCCTTACAAATATACGGTAGCAACGGTTAATGATAGCGGAAACGAGAAAACGTATTCCTATCAGAATGTTCCCGCAATTGATCAAGTAGAATTAGTTCCTAATCCGCAGAAGATTTTACCAAAAGTAAGTTTCTCTTTGGATCAGTTTAATTTAGTGGGTAAAAAAGGTAACATAACTTCATGGAAAGATTTCGGACTTTGGTATTATCAAAATCTTTTAACACCTGTTTCTGTTTCGACACCGCAGATCAAATCTGAAATTGCTGCACTCAATCTTTCAGGAAGTACGGAAGATAAAGTGAAAAAAATCTTTCAGTACATGCAGAGTAAAACCCGGTACATTTTTGTAGCATTAGGAATTGGCGGTTGGCAACCCATGATGCCGGATGAAGTTCAGAAAAAAGGCTATGGAGATTGCAAAGGTTTGAGTAATTATATGAAAACTCTTTTGGATGAAGCTGGGATTCCTTCTTATTATGCCATTATCAACTCAAATACTTCACCGATAAGTTTTGATGTCGACTTTCCTAAAATGGCAGGTAATCATGTGATTTTGGTAATTCCTACCGAGAAAGGAAATATTTGGTTAGAAAATACTTCTCAGGATATCGCTTTTAATCATTTAAGTTACAGTACCACAGACAGAAATGTTTTGGCTGTAAAATCTACAGGAATTGATATTATGGAAACTCCATCATACACTTCACAGCAAAGTAAAGAAAAACAGGTTCTGAATATTCAGATCAATCCGGATAAAACAATCTCTGGAAAAGGGAAGTTTACGTACACTGGTAATCAATATGATTTTAATTTATCTTATGTTTCACTTTCACAGAAAGATAAAAACGAAGCAATGAAATCTAAATTTTCAAGTCTGAATTTTGAAAATGTTGAAGTAAATAATTTTGTTAACAATAAAGATTTGGCTTCAATAGATTTCGATTTAAATTTTAAAGCTTCCAATTATTCTAAAATGATGGGTGACAGTTATATCTTCAGAGCTGTACCTATTTATACCACAGGTTTTTTTCATGAGGATGAAAACCGTCTGTTGCCATTTGAAAACAGGTTTTCTTACGAAGACGATTACGAGATTATATATCAAATTCCGGCAAATTATGTAGTAGAAGAAATGCCTCAAAACGGACTTCTGACATCAGATTTCGGTACATATATTATTTCGTTTGAAAAAAAAGAAGATAAAATTATTGTCAAAAGAAATATAAGTATAAAAAAAGGAATTTACTCTAAAGAAAAATATAATGAATATGTCAGTTTCAGAAAAAAAATAATGGGTGCTGACAATTCAAAAATACTAATATCCAAAAAATCGTAAGATGAAGAAGTGTCTTTTATTATTTTGTGTAGTCATGATGAACACAGTGATTTTTGCACAAAAACATGAATTCTTAAAAATGCCTAAGTTCAGCATTGAAGATTTGAATAAAACAAAATCTGCAATTGATGAAAAAGCCCCTGCAGAAATTCTTTACAGATCCGTACATTATCGGGTAGATCCTTATAATGGGGTACTTATAAAAAAATACGCCTATCGGGTAAAAATTTACGACAAAGATAAATCTGAAGACTGGCTGAATCTTGATATTCCCTTACGAGAAAATAATTCTAATAGCCGCGAAATATTAAATTCTGTGAAAGCTTATGTTTACAATCTTGAAGACGGTAAAATTGCAGAAACTAAAGTTGATAAAAGTTCTAAATTCAAATCGAAGGAAAATAAGTATGTTACCATTACAAAGTTTGCTTTTCCTAATATAAAAAACGGATCGGTGATTGAATATCAGTATGAAGTGTCATCACCTTTTATGTATGAGCTTCCTATGATCTATATCGAAGTAGACACACCTTCGATGTACACAGAATATATACTCGATTCTCCCACAAATATGTCGTACCATATTTGATTTCACTGGTAGTTTAAAGCCTAAGCATCAGAAAGTAGGTGAAGAGTCTTTATATGGGCAGATTATTGAAAACATACAGGTTCGCATATGAAAATGTAAAGGCATTTAAAACTGAAAAATTTGTTAAGAATAATGATAACTACAGAACCAAAATAAGAGCAGAGCTGCATTCTACATTCTTCAATAATGGTTTGAAGACATATATGCTTCAACTTGGGAAGATATTAGAAAAAGCTTTGGGAAGATGAAGAATTTGGCTTGCAGTATAAGAAAGATAAAGTTCTAAAAGATTTGCTTCCAAAAAATATTTCTGAGGAAAAAGACGAACTGAAAAAAGCAAATTCAATTTTTGATTTCGTAAAAAATACTTTCACATGGAACCACACGACAGGTTTTTATACAGAAAGCGGTCTTAAAGAACTTGCGAAAACCAAAACAGGAAATACAGGTGATCTTAATCTGATGTTGATCAATATGATGAGAAGTCAGGGCATAAAATCTTATCCTATTTTAATTTCTACTGTAGGAAATGGTCATGTAAATCTTACTTTTCCAAACGTAGGTAACTTTAATTACGTAATTGCAGCTGTAGAAATTGATAAGAATATTTACCTTTTTGATGCCACTTCAAAACAGTCGAAAGAAGGAATACTTCCCGGCAGAGTATGGAATAACAACGGAGTTTTGTTAAGAGATGATAAAGCTGAAGTGATCTCTTTAAATAATATTAAACCAAGCTATTCTTTTCATACTACAAAAGCAAAAATTGATGCTGATGGTACGGTTACAGGAGAATATCAAGATCAGGATGAAGGTTTGTTAGCCTTAAATGCTCAGGAAAGTTATGACGAAAATCCAGAAAAATACTCAAAACAGTACAAAGAAAATTTTTCAGTAGATTTTTCTAATATCAGTTCAAGGGTTTTGGATAATGGCGAATTCAGATCAACAATGAAGTTTACATCTAACAATATGATTGATAATTTAGGTAAGAGAAAAATCATTAATCCGCTGTTGTTTTTACATCAGACTAGCAACGATTTTGATCAGCAGGAGGAAAGAAAATACATGATCGATTTTATTTCGCCAATTTATAAGACGAAAGTTGTGGAAATAGAAATTCCTGAAGGTTATGATATTGCAGAATTACCTAAAAGCAAAAAAATTGTTACAGAAGACAAAGAAATCAGCTATTCTTATCTTGTGGAAAGAAAAGGAAATAAAATTTTGACGGTTTCGGAATTTAAAATTGAAAGCTCAGATTATCCGAAAGAATATTATCCTGCTTTTAAACAAATCTGGAAAGTAATTTCAGACAGTGAAAATCAGGTGATGAGTTTAATTAAAAAATAATGCGTCACATTTTTTTCAAAATATTTAAAAACCATTCATCTTTTTGAATGGTTTTTGCATTGTAAGCAGAAATAAAATTTATGAAAAAAAATATCGCAGCTGCATTACTTTCAATCCTTTTTGTCTTTACATCGTGTAAGAAAACAGATTCGAAAAATTTTGAAGCAGAAACAAAAGACAAATCTCCTCAGAAATTTGTAATAGATTCGGTAAAAATTAGTGATTCTGTAAAAGTGAATGATAAACTTTCAGTAAAATATGACGCCAAAATGCTTGTTTTTCCAAATATTGAAGACAAATCGCTTTTAGACAGTATCTATTATGACAAAAAAGGAATTGCAGACTTTTCAAAAAACGGATTACAGACTTTTTTAAATAATGATAAAAATGAATATTTTGAGTCGGTGAAAAGTAAAAGTACTGAATGGATTAATGATATCCAATATCCACAGACCTGGAATACAACTGCTTCTATGAAACTGAAATCTCATGCCAATGATTTTCTTCAGATTGAATATTTATTTTCATCATACGAAGGTGGAGCACATGAAAATTATGGTTTTGTTGAACGGATTTTTGATTTAAAAACCAATAAAAAAGTTCAACTGAAAGACATTACGACAATGCCAAAAGCCAGATTAGAAGCACTTTTGATGAAGAATATTAACAACATCCCAAGTGGAACAACTGATTCTGAAGGTGCGGTAAAAAATTCAGATATGCTTTTGTTGGAGTCAATTCCGGCAAATGATAATTTTTATTTTGACGAAAAAAATCTGTATTTCCATTACAGTCCTTACGAAATTGCGGCTTTTGCTGCCGGAGATATAATAATCCCTGTCTCGTGGGAGGAGTTAAAAGAAACTTTGACTCCCCAATTTAAAGAAAGAATGAAAATTAACTAATATTAATGCTTCCAAATCAGGAAGCATTTTTTACTTTTGTCACAATGGAAAAAGTAGCCTTTATCATCAATCCTTTTTCAGCGAAAAAGAATTATCAGCCATTTCTCAATGAGCTGAAAAATAAAGTTGAAAATCCGTTATACTATATTTCAGAATCGATTCTCGGAACTCAGGAATTTATTCAGCTACATTTTCTCCATATTGATGTTTTTGTAGCAATAGGAGGCGACGGAACAATTTCTACCGTTGCACAAAATCTTATCAACACAGATAAAATCTTAGCTATTTTTCCTGCCGGATCGGGAAATGGTTTTTCTAATGAAACACAGTTCAGTAAAAATTTAGATGAATTATTAGAAAAATTAAAGCAAAAGAAATCCAGAAAAATTGATACATTCACCGTTAATGATAGACTTTCTATCAATGTATCCGGAACAGGATTCGATGGAAAAGTGGTAAAAGAATTTGAAAAGACCAATCGTGGTTTTAAAAATTACATAAAGGTTTCACTCAAAACATTTTTTAGCTACAAGCCGATTAAATTGAAATTTTTTGATGAAAAGTATCAGCAATATAATGGTAAATATTTGATGATCAATATCGCAAACACACGCCAGTTTGGTAACCATGCTTACATTGCACCGATGGCGAGTAAAAGTGATGGTTTGGTTGATATGGTTTTGGTGAAAAAATTTCCACTTACGTATTCGCCATTATTTGCTTTTAGAATGTTTACGAAGAAACTCAAAGAAGATGAATACATTACCTATCTTTCCTGTGTCTGAAATTGAATTTAAGGTCAATACAAAAAACTGGCATCTTGACGGGGAATTCAATAAAATAAAATCTCCGATTCACATCAAAGTACAGCCTTCCAGCCTTACAATTCTAATTTAATGTTTTGATTATTTTTAATGAATAATTTGTTTCCTCTTAGCAAATTGGATAAAATACTTATCAACATACATCCTGCATGCTTTAAATAAATGTGATAGATTTGTTTGATATTTTTCAAATGTAGTTTTTAGTAAGGAATCATAATATTAAAACAAAAAAGCCTTCAATGAAGAAGGCTTAAAAACACAAATGATGAAAAAAAAATTACCATTATTAAATGATAATGTAGTACAAATTTAATAAAAAAAAATTAATTCCTATTCCAATGTAGATTTTTTTCAAATATTATTTAATTTTTATGAGGAGATTTTGTCATCAGTGCCCTGAATAAAAACCTGAAATGATTATCTCAATCTTTCCGTGATTTTAAAATTAAACCTCAAGTTTTTCTTCAATTTTATTAGGATGATCCAGACAATATTGCAGCTGTTTTTTGTCTAATTGCTTTTCCCAATTGGCTACAACTACGGTTGCTACTGAATTTCCGACAACATTGGTAAGTGCACGACATTCACTCATAAATTTATCAATACCTAAAATTAAAGTCATTCCCGCTATTGGAATTTCGGGGACTACCGCCAAGGTTGCTGCTAACGTGACAAAGCCTGCTCCTGTAACTCCGGCTGCGCCTTTAGAGCTTAGCATGGCTACTAAAAGAAGCATCAATTGTTTTTCTAAAGAGAGATCAATATTTAAAGCTTGTGCGATGAAAAGTGAAGCGAGCGTCATGTAAATATTAGTTCCGTCCAGATTGAAAGAATATCCGGTAGGTACTACCAAACCTACTATTGCTTTTGAACATCCTGCTTTTTCAAGTTTATCCATAATTCCCGGAAGGGCAGATTCTGATGAGCTTGTTCCCAATACCAGAAGAAGTTCTTCCTTCAGATAATACATCAGTTTAAAAATACTAAAACCATTATACCAAGCAACAGAACCTAAAACTAAAACAACAAATAAAATAGAAGTGATGTAAAAAGTACCAACCAGAAAAATTAAATTTAAAACAGATGCCAAACCATATTTTCCTATAGTGAAAGCCATTGCTCCAAACGCTCCGATAGGTGCCAGTTTCATGAGCATATGAACAATTTTGAAAACAGGAGTTGCCAGATCCTGTAGAAAATCGGTAATTCTTTGGCTTTTTTCTTTGGTTAAAACCAATGCAACTCCCATCAGAATGGCTACTAAAAGTACCTGAAGGATGTTATCACCAACCAGCGGACTAAACAGTGTCTCAGGAATGATATTCATGATAAAACCTGTCAACGTTGTATCATGTGCTTTCTGTTGATATTGCGAAAAGTCACCCGAGAGACTCGCCGGATCAATATTTAATCCCGAACCTGGCTGTAAGAGATTTCCGACAATTAATCCGATGATTAGAGCTAAAGTAGAGAAAGTGAAAAAATAAATCATTGCTTTTACGGCAATTCTTCCAACTTTTTTAAGGTCTGTCATGTGGGCTATTCCCAAAGTCAGTGTAATGAAAATAACCGGAGCAATGATCATTTTTACGAGCTTGATAAAACCATCTCCCAAAGGTTTCATTTTTTCACCCAGTTCTGGATAAAATTTCCCTAAAAGAATCCCTGCAATGATGGCAATAATTACCTGAAAGTAAAGCTGCTGGTATATTTTTTTTGTTTTCAAAAGATTTATGTATTGATGTTGAAAAGTAATAAAATAAGTTTTATATTCTGAATTTTCTCAGGTAAAAGTTTAATTTCTTTATTAAATTTTAAAGAGTTAATAATACCATCATTCCACCGCCACAGAATCGTCACCACGTCCGTCAGCAACTGCATGAATATTTCCCTGATCATCAATCAAGATTATTTCTGTTCTGCCGATCTGTCCCCATCTTTCAGCTTTATAACCAATTTTTTCCAAATCTTTAATTGTAGTTTCGGGAAAGTTTTTCTCGAAAGCAACCATTTCAGGTAACCATTGATGATGAAATTTCGGAGAATTAACAGAGAGATTTGCATTCAGTTTAAAATCTACTACATTTACAATCGACTGATAGACAGAAGTTGGAATCGTTGTTCCGCCGGGAGTTCCCACAACCATGTAGGGTTTCTCATTTTTTAAAACAATCGTAGGAGTCATTGATGAAAGCATCCTTTTATTCGGTTGGATAGAATTTGCCTCACCGCCAACGGCTCCAAACATATTGGGAACGCCCGGCTTTACCGAGAAATCATCCATTTCGTTATTCAGGAAAAATCCAGCACCCGAAACAACGACTTTACTGCCATACAAACCATTTAAAGTAGTAGTTACCGCAGCTGCGTTACCGTCTTTATCTATAATCGAAATATGTGTAGTTTCTGTAGATTCTTTTGGTTGTCTGATGATTTTCCCGACTTCAGAACTTGGTGTCGCTTTGTTAAAACTGAAACTTTTCCAGCGCTTTTTAAGATATTCATCAGAAATCAAATAAGAAGTTTTATCTTGGATGAAGTCAGGATCACCCATATATTCTGCACGATCGGCATAAGCTCTTCTTTCAGCTTCAACCATAATCTGGACGGCTTCTGTAGAATTTTGCTGATATTTTTCTAAATTTTCAAAACCGGACATTTTCAGCATCTGTGCTAATAGAATTCCACCGCTTGATGGCAAAGGCATTGATACAACCTGATTTCCTTTATAATTAAATTCTAAAGGCTTCCTTTCGGCAACTTTGTAGTTTTTTAAGTCCTCCAAAGTAATGATTCCGTTTCCTTTTTTCATTTCAGCAACTAAAAGTTCGGCAGTTTTTCCTTCGTAGAAACCTTTTAAGCCCAATTTCTGAATCAGTTTTAAAGTTTCTGCCAATTCTTTCTGAATAAGTAAATCACCTGATTTCCAAAGCTTAACATTTACGAAAACCAGAGAAGACTGATTATGTGTCTGGAAGTTTTGTTTATTTGAATTTAATAAATTGGCTTCCTGTTCAGTAATGGCAAAGCCTTTTTCTGCCAGATCAATTGCCGGCTGAATCAATTTCTCCATAGGAAGCTTTCCATATTTTAAAGTTGCAAAAAAACCGGCAACACTTCCCGGAATTCCTACCGCTAATCTGCCGTTTTGAGATAAATCGGTATTGGCGTTTCCTTTCTTATCCAGATACATATCTCTTGAAGCTTTTTTCGGAGCCGTTTCACGATAATCCAGACTGAATTTTTCTCCATTGTTTTTTACACCAACCAAAAACCCGCCACCGCCAATGTTTCCGGCTTGAGGGTAAACAACCGCAAGAGCATATTGTGTGGCAATAATCGCATCAAATGCATTTCCTCCCATTTTCAGGATTTTTGCTCCGGCTTCACTTGCTAAAGGGTGTGCCGAAACAACAACCCCTTTGTTTTTCACCTTTACTTCTTTTACGATGTTGAAGTCAGTAAACTGTGCTGAAACTGACTGTGAGACAATGAATAAGACGAATAAAACTTTTTTCATGATAAATATTATACCCGAATTTACAATTTTGTTTTCTTATAGTATTCAAAATCTTTATTTTTGCTTCTATTCATCTAATAATAAATAAAAAATGGAGTCCTTCACGGAAAAAATATTGATTACAGGAGCTTTAGGTCAAATCGGGACCGAGCTTACGAACAGACTTGTAGAAATCCACGGAGCCGAAAATGTGGTTGCTTCAGGGCTTGACAGATACCAAAACGGAATGACCTCTGCCGGTTATTACGAAAGAATGGATGTTACCAATACACAATTGGTGAGACAGGTTATCAAAGATTACGAAATCACAACGGTTTATCACTTAGCGTCACTTCTTTCAGGAACATCAGAAAAACAGCCTGTTTTTGCATGGAAACTGAATCTTGAACCTCTTCTTCATTTTTGTGAAATGGCGAAAGAAGGTTTGCTTCAGAAGATTTTCTGGCCAAGCTCTATCGCTGTTTTCGGTAAAGGAATTCCTAAAAATGATGTTGCTCAGGATGTTGTTTTAAATCCTACAACAGTGTACGGAATTTCAAAAATGGCAGGAGAAAAATGGTGTGAGTATTATTTTGACAAATATGGAGTTGATGTAAGAAGCATAAGATATCCCGGATTGATCTCGTGGAAAACTCCTGCAGGTGGAGGAACAACTGATTATGCTGTAGAGATTTTTTACGAAGCAGTGGAAGAGGGGAAATATACAAGCTTCATCTCGGAAGATACGGCAATGCCGATGTTGTATATGGAAGATGCCATTAATGCAACTTTGAAATTAATGGAAGCTCCAAAAGAAAAGGTAACCGTTCGTTCATCTTATAATTTAGGCGGAATGTCTTTCACTCCAAAAGAACTTGCAGCTGAAATTAAGAAAGTAATTCCTGAGTTTGAAATTGATTATAAGCCAGATTTCAGACAGGCAATTGCAGATTCATGGCCTTCTTCTATTGACGATTCTATAGCCAAAAAAGATTGGGGACTTACTTACGATTTCGGAATTTCTGAAATGTCTCAAGATATGATTAAGAATCTTAAAGTTAAATTAGGTAAGTAATATCTATATAGATTTTACTTTAATTAAAACGTATTTTAACTATTGATTAATAGTATTTTATAATTTTTATATAAAATTTAGTTTAAATGATTTTACTGACCTTTAATTTAATAAATATTGAATCTGAAACCAAAAACGGTATTCAGATTTCAGATGATGAAAGGTTGGTGATCACAGAAGCTAATACAAAATCTGTTTTAAGAATTTTAGATCTTCATGAAATAAAGGCAAGTTTCTTTATCGAAATTTCTATTGTAGAAAGAATTAAAAATTTGATAAAAGCAATTTCTGTTCGAGGGCATGAAATTGCTTTTTACAATAAAAACTCTTCAGCTTTACAAATTGAAGAAGCCAAAAAGAGTGCAGAAGATTTTCTGGAAAAACAGATTAAAGGCATTCGCCAGAAAGAGTTTAAAGCTGCCGAATCTGATTTGAAATTAATGGGATTCAATTATATTTCAAATATTGATAACGCTGATATTTTGTTTCCTTTTAAACGTCTTAAAAGAAATTCTGAAATCACTGAAGATAACGGAATCAGTATTGTTCCGGAAAGTATCTCACCATACAGCCAGCTTCCTTATAATGATTTTGTATTTCAGGTTTTGCCTATGAAGTATTACCAGAATATGGTTTTTGAAACTTTAAAGAATGATGATTTCGTGTTGGTTTATCTAGAATCGTGGCAATTTACCGATGTGAAAAAACATCAGTTTAAAGTTCCTTTTTACAGAAGTTACAACTGCGGTAAAAAAATGGAAGACAAATTAGAAGATTTTCTAACCTGGATTAATGAAAAGGAGTTGGCGACTTCTAGAATGAAAGATTATATTTTTTAATTCAAAATCCAAAATCCAAGATTAAAAGTTTAAAGCAACAACTTTTAATCTTGAATTTTTTATAATCCCAATACAACAAGTACTGAATCGGATTTAAGATAGTTCCAACAAAGTAATTTCCGGTAAAACCCCAACTCTTCCTGGGTAACCTAAAACCCCAAAACCGCGGTTTACATACAATAGTTTTCCTTCGCTCTCATATAGATCTGCCCATTTTGGATAGCGATATTGTACAGGTGACCATTTGATGTTTTTCAAGTCCAATCCAAACTGCATTCCGTGCGTATGACCGGAAAGTGTTAAACTAATGTCAGCGGGGTGTTTTTTAACCACATTATCGAAATGAGTAGGGTCATGGCTCATTAATATTTTTGCAGCGTTTTGCGGAACGTTTTCTAAAGCTTTATCGATTTTTCCAAATTGTGGAAAAGGTTTCAGTCCCCAGTTTTCTACGCCTAAAATGTATAGTTTTTCTCCGTTTCTGTCGATCGCACGGTTTTCATTCATCAACATTTCAAAACCTGCCTGTCTTTCGTATTCAATTAATTGATCGAGATTTAGTTTTTTGGCAACGGGTGAATCCCAAGTCACGTAATCACCGTAATCATGATTTCCTAAGACTGCGAACTTCCCATCTTTTGCTTTAATTTTAGAAAAAAGAGGAATAAATGGTTTGAATTCTTCAGAAACATTATTCACCATATCACCCGTAAATAATACCAAATCAGGGTTTTGCTCATTGATGAGATCAATTGCGTGTTCCAGTTTACTAGGGTCAGCGAAACTTCCGCTGTGAACGTCTGAGATCTGAATGATTTTATATCCTTTAAAACTTTGGGGAAGATTTTTAATTTTTACTTTAACTCTTCTTACCTTATGTCGGTATTTTCCGAAAGTAATTCCGTCAATAAACAAACCGGAAAGCACACCGCTTAAACCCAATCCCACTAAACTTAAAAATTTTCTTCTTTCGGGAAAAAAGTTTTCGTCAGGCTTTAAAAATCCAACAAAATAAGCACCTGTTCTGAAAATATCATCAATTAAGAGAAGTAATACGATGAAAATTTTAGGTAAGATAAAAATTAAAAACAGGCTGATCATCAGGTGGGGTCTGTTCGCATCTCTGTTTGACCTCTGGAAATGAGAAAGTTCGTATGCAAAAACTCCGTAGACCGACAAAGTGATGACCCAATAAGCAATTCTTAACCATAGATTATCAGTTAATGTTCTGATTGCCTGATAAATATAGACCTCAAGAAAGAGGAAGATTGCAGCAATGATTAAAATATTTTTTTGCATAATAAGTTTTAAAAAAGCACAAAAGAAACTCCTTTGTGCTTTTAATATTTTAAATTAATTTAAGTCTTAAGGAAATTTATAAACGATCGCATTGATATTCATTCCGGCACCTACCGAAGTCATCACAATGTTCCCTTTTTCTTTAAACGTATGACCATCCATTTTTCCTTTAATGATTAGATCAAACATGGTAGGAATTGTTGCTACAGAAGAATTCCCAAACTCCTGAATCGTCATTGGTGAAACAGCATGGTCGTATTCTTTGATGTCATAAAGTTTATGAAGTCTGTCGATCATGGCGTAATCCATTTTTGCATTTGCCTGATGAATCAGAACTTTATCAATGTCATTGATAGATAATCCTGCATTGTCAATGGTTTCTTTAATTGCTATAGGAACGTTTTTCAGGGCGTATTCGTAGATTTTTCTGCCCATCATTCTGATATACAGTTTCTTTTCGTCAAAATTTTGATTGATTGATGCGCCGTTTCTTAGATATTCTAATTCAATACCATTGTCGCAAATGGTGTTGTGAGAAATAATACCTACATTTTCCTGGTCTGTAGCTTGTACAACAACCGCACCTGCGCCATCTGCGAAAATCATTTTATTTCTGTCGTAAGGATCTGTAACACGGCTTAAGGTTTCTGAACCTACCACCAAAATAGTTTTTGCAACACCTGCTTTGATAAAATGGTCTGCGAGAATCATTGCTTCCACCCAACCCGGACAACCGAAAATCATATCATAGGTGATACATTTTCTGTTCTTGATGCCCAAATGATTTTTAACTCTTGCTGCCATGTTCGGCATAAAGTTGGCAGCTCCGTTTACTCCAACTTCCCCAAAATTACTTGCATATATGATGTAATCTAAATTTTCACCATCTATTTTAGCATCTGATAGTGCTATTTTGGCTGCTTCATAGCCGATTTTGGAGCTGGAAGTATCGTCTTCGATGTATCTTCTGTTTTCAATTTCTGTGATTTCTACAAATTTTGAGATGATTTCTTCGTTTGGCTTGTCTATTTTGTCGCCTTCATCGGTATAAAATTCAGAATTTAGAAAATAATCTCTACCAATAACTCTGTTGGGAATGTAAGATCCAGAACCAATAATAATCGTATTCGGCATTCGTTTAAATGATTTTATAAAGATGCAAAGTTAATAATTAATATTAATAAGAAAGAATTAAAAATATTATTAAATTTGCAAAAATAGTTCTCTAGAATCTATGAAAAACAATCCGGCCCTTAAAGGGTTATTAATTGCTGTGGCAGTCTTTGTACTTGCTTTTGGAGTTTACTTCTTTTTTTTAGCCAAAAAAAATTACTACCTTGTAGATAATCCTACACCAGATACCTATTATTATAAGATTAATAATGGTTCGGAAGGCATTGTTTCGGGTGGACAATATGTTAATGTTGATCTCAAAATGGGGAAAAATACTATAAAAGTTTTTGATCAGAATAAGAAGTTACTGTATGATTCTGCATTTGAAGTTAATAAAATAAGAGGTCTTATTAACATCGCTCACAAGGATTATTATGTTAATCGTCAATATTATGGGTACAATCTTAAAAAAGATTCATTACTTTTGGCGTTGGATAAAACAATCATCGACGGAAAACCTTATTTTGGAGGTGCAAAACACTTCAATAAGTTGTACACAGAAGATTTTTATTATAATGTAGATGAAGATTATGATCAATTAATAAAAAATATTGACAAAGTAGAATCCCGGTCAAAGATTTTCAGAAAGCAAGATTACCTTAATTATTATAAAGAATATTACAAGTTTTGACAAACGATATCAACAAAGTAACACCCTACAACTCTGAGGCTACGAAAAAAAGCCAGGTAGAGGAAATGTTCGACAATATAGCACCGAAATACGATTTGCTAAACCATGCTCTGTCTATGAAAATAGATGTGCTGTGGAGAAATACATTGGTAAGGATGATGAAGGAAGAGGCTCCTCAGGAAGTTCTTGATGTAGCTACCGGGACAGGTGATCTCGCAATTGCTGTAGAGAAAGGCACAAATGCTCAGGTAATTGGTTTAGATTTATCGCAACAAATGTTAAATGTTGGCGTTATTAAAATAAAAAAACTTAAATTAGACGGCAAAATTTCTATGCAAAAAGGTGATGCAGAAAATTTACTTTTCGAGGACAATAGATTTGATGCTGTTTCCGTTGCATTTGGAGTAAGAAATTTTGAAAACCTTACAAAAGGTTTGGCAGAACTAAGAAGAGTGGTGAAAGAAAACAAGAGTGTTTACATACTTGAATTTTCTAAAGTAGAGGGTTTTTTAGCACCGTTTTATATGTTTTATTTCAAAAATATATTACCGGCAATCGGAAGATTGGTTTCTAAAGACAACAGGGCGTATACTTATCTTCCGGATTCTGTAAATGCTTTTCCGTTTGGTGAAAAGATGAGACAAATCCTTTTAGATACAGGATTTAAAAAAGTAGAATATAAAAAATTAAGTTTAGGTATAGCCACAATTTATAAAGCAACAAAGTAACCTATGAATAAATTTCTATTAAAAGCTCTGGTTTTAGCCTCAGTTAGTATTGCAACTTTTGCAGACGCTCAATTTAGAACTCGTAACAGGATGGATAAGCTGGAAGATTTTGACCAGCAGAAATTCAGCTGGGGTTTTTATCTGAATGGCAATTTACTAGACTATCGTATTGTTCTTAACCCAAGATATGGTATGAATAATAATCAAAACCTTGTGAGATCTGAATCCAGTACCAGTTTTGGTGCAGGTCTGATTGCAAAATTCAGACTAAATGATTATTTAGATGTAAGATTAGAACCAGGTTTGCAGTTTGCTCAGAGACAGTTGATTTTTAATACCCAATCGAACGATATTTTTCAGAATGGAAATCCTCAAAATCCACCATTTATACCTGTTACTTTAACTGAAAAAGACAGAGTAAGAGAAATAAAATCTACATTGGTAGATGTTCCTGTTTTATTAGAATTTCATGGTGAAAGATGGTACAACTCAAGACCTTACGTTGCAGCCGGTGTGAATTATATCGTTAATTTACAGTCTAATTCAGATTCTGAAGATGATAACTTACAACAGGTTTTCAGATCTACAACGCACAATTTTGCATGGTCTGCAGAGATGGGAATTCAGTTTTATTTCAATAAATTTAAACTGACCCCTGCGATCAGAGGAACATTCTTTATGAACAACGAAATGGTTGCCGACAACGCTACAACACCACCTTACTGGTCTGCAGCAGTTTCTACCTTACAGACAAGAGCGATCATGTTTGTATTGAAATTTGAATAATATAATAAAAAATTAATATAAAAAGGAGGTGCTTTGGCATCTCCTTTTTTTGTTTTAAGTCAAAATATAGAGTCTTTTATTTTTGTTAGTCTTTTTATTTTCATATTTTTGCTATTAGTTAGAATATTAGAAACCTGAAATGCTTCAAGAATTAGAAAATAATTTTTCGGAACTGGAAAAAAAGATTTTGAATCTTCATAAAAGTCATCAGAATCTTTCAGAAAAGTTATCAGAACTAAATCAAGAGCATGAAGATTTGAAGAAGAAATATGATGAAGAGAGAAAAAAAAATCAGGTATTAGCAGAAGAACAGAAAACGATAAAATTGTATTCGGCAATATCAGGAAATCCTGAACACAACAGACTCATGAAAAACCATATCAACAGACTGGTAAAAGAAGTAGACTTTTGTATTGCACAGCTTCAAAACAGCGGATTATAATGGAGGTAAGGAGAATAACCATCAACATTGCAGGAAGAGTATATCCACTGAATGTACCCGCAGCAGAGGAGGAAACTCTGCGTAAAGTGGGGAAGCAGATTGAAAATATGATTAAAGATTTTGAACAAAATTTCGATGTAAGAGATAAACAGGATGCTTTAGCAATGTGTGCCCTGAAATTGGGAACCAACGCAGAAGTTGTAGCTCTGAACAACGAAAAAAATATAAAATCAACCAACGAGAGATTAATGAAAATCAATCAAACGTTGAATGATGCCGGAAAATAAATTTTCCGCAAAAACCTGCCTACAGTAATTCTAACACATTAAGGTAAACTCAACACTAAACAATTAATGTTCGAAAGTCTTTTCAATGGCGTGCTGCACTACGCAGATTACAGAGAGAAGGAATCAGATCAAATCGTGGAGATCAGGAGTTTACTCTAAATCACTGGATTATTGTAGGTTTTTTTATTTTAAATTTAGACAATTAAAACTCAATATATATATGACAACAGCCATAATAGTCGGCATTATTTGCTTAATAGTTGGTGCAGCTGCAGGAATGTTTTTCTCAAAAAGTTCACTCAATACCAAAGCTAAATTTATTGTAGATGATGCAAAGAAAAATGCCGAAATACTTTTAGATAAAGCCAGTGTACAGGCAGAAACTATCAAAAAAGAAAAGAATCTTCAGGCTAAAGAAAAATTTCTTGAACTGAAATCTCAGCACGATGCAGATATTCAGGTTCGCGAAAAAAAGATGCAGGAAGGCGAAAAGAGAGTCAAAGACAAAGAAAACAAACTAAATGATGAGCTTAGCAAAGCTGGAAAATTAGAGAAAGATCTTGACAGACAGATTGCTGATTATGCTAAAAAAACAGAAGTTTTAGAAAAGAAACAACAGGAACTTGATTTAGCAACGGCAAGAAAAGTTGAAATGCTGGAGAAAATTTCAAACTATACCGCTGATGAAGCCAAAGCAGAATTGGTAGAAACTATGAAAGCTGAAGCTAAAACGAGAGCTCAGGCGCACGTTCAAAGCATTATGGAAGAAGCTCAGCTGAATGCTAAGAGTGAGGCGAGAAAAATTGTTATTCAGACCATCCAAAGAATTGGAACTGAGCAGGCAATTGAAAATTCAGTTTCTGTATTTAATATTGAATCAGACGAAGTAAAAGGTAGAATTATCGGTAGAGAGGGTAGAAATATCCGTGCTTTGGAAGCGATGACTGGTGTAGAAATCATTGTAGATGATACTCCGGAAGCTATTCTCCTTTCATGTTTCGATCCTGTAAGAAGAGAAATCGCAAGATTATCACTACACAGATTGGTTACAGACGGAAGAATTCACCCTGCGAGAATTGAAGAAGTTGTAGAGAAAACAAAAAAGATGATTGAAGAAGAGATCATCGAGGTAGGTAAAAGAACCATTATAGATCTTGGAATTCACGGTTTACACCCCGAGTTGGTGAAAATTGTTGGTAGAATGAAATACCGTTCATCTTACGGACAAAACTTATTACAGCACTCAAGAGAGGTGGCAAACATCGCTGCAACTATGGCTGCAGAATTAGGATTAAACGTAAAAATGGCTAAAAGAGCAGGTCTTTTACATGATATAGGTAAAGTTCCTGAACAAGAATCTGAACTTCCTCACGCTTTATTAGGAATGCAATGGGCAGAGAAATATGGTGAAAATCCGGAAGTTATCAACGCAATTGGAGCTCACCATGACGAAGTAGAAATGACTTCACTTTTATCACCAATCATTCAGGTTGCTGATGCAATTTCCGGAGCAAGACCGGGAGCAAGACGTCAGGTTTTAGAATCTTACATCCAACGTCTGAAAGATCTTGAAGCTGCTGCATTAAGCTTTGAAGGAGTATCTAGCGCATATGCAATTCAGGCGGGTAGAGAATTAAGAGTAATGGTAGAAAGTGGTAAAGTAAACGACGAAATCGCTTCCCAACTTTCATATGATATTTCAGAGAAAATTCAGAATGAATTAACGTATCCCGGACAAGTAAGAGTTACGGTAATCAGAGAAACAAGAGCAGTAAATATCGCAAGATAATTTTCATGCTTATCAATAGTAATCCTTTCAGAGAAATTTGAAAGGATTTTTTAATTCTATTAGCCTTAATCAATGATGTAGCTAAACGATACTTTAATTAATAAAAATTAAATAGTGCTATACTATTCGTTTATTATGAACGTTATTATAATAAATCAAATAATTATAATTTAATATTGTTAAAATTATTATATTTGAATATTAACTTAAAACCAAATTACTATGTTAAATGAAATTTTAAAAAATGCTAAGAAATTAAAAAGTTCTGATCTGAAAGAGATTGTAGGAGGTGCCGGAAACACTGGTACTCCAGATTTATCGCTTTGCGGATGTAGTTGTTCAGGTTCCGTTACAGGACCAAAATATTGCCCAACTTACATTGCCTGTCCACAAGTGTATACCTGCGATGATTTTGCAGTATAAATTAAGATCTTCATATTTTTCAACTTAAAACCAAATTATTATGTTAAATGAAATTTTAAAAAACGCTAAGAAATTAAAAAGTTCTGATCTAAAAGACATCGTTGGAGGTGTAGGAAAAATCGGCACACCAGATTTATCATTGTGCGGATGCAGTTGTACAGGTGCTGTAACAGGACCTAAATATTGCAGCCAGTACATAGGTTGTCCACAGATAATTACTTGTTAAGAAATTATAAAACTTTGAAAATAGAAAGGTCTTCCAGATGGAAGACCTTTTGTTTTATAAGAGATTATTATTTAAAGAAAAAATCGTTCTGATCGATATATTTTTTACTTATCGAAATACTTTCAAAAATATCTTTATTACTAGAATCTTGTTCCACAAACCAATATTCCAGACCTGCTTTTTTTCTGGCTTCAAAAATTCTTTTAAAATCAATAGTTCCATTTCCGACTTCTGAGAAATTTTCCGTTCCTTTCTGCATATCTTTTACATGCCACAAAGGAAATCTGCCCGGATACTTTTCAAAATAAGCCAAAGGATCATATCCTGCTTTTGAAATCCAATAAAGGTCAAGCTCCATTTTGACTAAATCTGAGGAAGTGTTTTCTAAAATAAAATCATAAATCAATGTATCATGATCCATTTTTTTAAACTCAAAATCATGATTGTGATATGCAAACTGAATTTTAGATTTATTTGTAATTTCTGCTGATCGATTCAACAGTTCAGGTAAGTTTCTGTAGTTTTCAGTAGTTCTTTCATCCGAAACCAAATAAGAGCAAACCATATATTTTGATCCTATAAAATCCAAATCTTCTACAGTTCTTTCCCAATTATTAACTAAAGTTCCCAATCCTTTTCCTATAACTCCGGTTTGGTGATGAGAGCTGATTACTTTTAAACCTGTATTATTTAAAATTTACTGAAATTCATTTTTATTTTTACCGAAAAAAGTCCCGTCATAACCATAGATTTCTACATCTTTAAAACCTAAACTTGCTAATTTTTCAAATGACCGCTCAAGATTTTTTGAGATAGCATCTCTTATCGTATAAAGTTGGATGGCCAAACGCTTATTTTTTGTCATTGAATGTGATATTCCGCAAGAATAGAATCCCAGAAAACCTAAAGATGAAATTTTTAAAAAATCACTTCTCTGCATGATTCTTATTTAATAAAAGGTTTCATTTCGTCTTCAATCTGCGTTCTCAATTCCATCAGACGTTTGGCGTATAATTCCTGCTGCTTTTCTTCGTCAGTTTCGGGAATCCACTTTGGTACAGGAAGTTTCTTGCCGTTTTCATCTACGGCAACAAATACGATAATGCAATGAGTTTTCTTATCAAAAGTGGGCTGCTTAAGGTTTCTGGAGAAAACATTAATTGAAATATGCATACTTGAAGAGCCTGTATAGATCACTTTTGCTTCTACCTGTACAATTTCTCCGATTTTTATAGGCTCGTAAAAACGAATTCCGCCTACATAAACGGTTACAGAATAATTTCCACTCCATGTTGTAGCACATGCATATCCTGCTTGGTCAATCCATTTCATAACACTTCCACCATGTACATTTCCTCCATAATTTACGTCTGAAGGCTCTGAAATAAATTGAAAAGTAACAGGTTTGTTGTCCATATTTTATAAATTTTAATAAAGATATTCATTAATTATCAGAAAGTGAAATTAAATAGCTGTTTTTCCAACTAAAAGTGGTATCTTGTAATAATATAGAATTTAGAACGTATAATTTAAAAAATAATTAATATATATATAGATGAAGAAAGTATTTTATCTTAATAGTTGCGACACGTGCAGAAAAATTTTAGCAAAATTTGATCTGAGAGATTGGGAAATGCGTGAAATAAAAAAAGAGCCTATTACCCAGGAAGAAGTGGAAGCGATGCATAAAATCACCAATTCTTACGAGGATTTGTTCAGTAAAAAATCAACACAGATCAAATTGAGAGAGCTTGATTTGAAAACAATGGGAGAAGATGATTTCAAAGAATTGTTATTAGATCATTATACTTTTTTGAAGCGTCCTGTTTTTCTTACCGATACAGAGATTTTCATAGGAAATGATAAGAAAAACATTGAAAATTTAAGAGCACATTTTAACGGAAATAACTAAATTTCCTATTCTTGTCAAAAAGTAAAAACCACAGATTATTCTGTGGTTTTTTAATATAGTAAAGCGAAAGCCAACTGCAAAAAACTAAACGAATGGCATTTTCACCACTTTCGCAGGAATATTTTTATTTCTAACCTGAATAAAAATTTCTGATCCTAGTTTGAAATGTGGCTTATCTACATAAGCGATTCCCAGACCTATTTTCTTCATGGGAGACTGTGTTCCGGAAGTAACTTTTCCAATTACATTTCCTTCTGCATCTACCACCGGGTAATCATGTCTTGGAACTCCTTTATCAGTCAGTTCAAAACCAACTAATTTTCTGGTAACACCTTCTTCTTTTTGTTTTGCGAAAATTTCTTTAGATACAAAATCTTTATCAAACTTTGTAATCCAGCCCAATCCTGCTTCGATAGGAGAGGTTGTATCATCAATGTCCATTCCGTACAGACAGAAACCTTTTTCAAGTCTCAAAGTGTCTCTGGCAGCCAATCCACAAGGAATCATTCCTTCGCTTTCTCCGGCTTTCAGAATATCATCCCAAAGTAATTCTGCATTTTCGTTTTTAAAATAAATTTCAAAACCACCGCTTCCTGTGTAACCTGTGTTTGAAATAATTACATCACTTATACCTGCAACACTTCCTACAGTAAAGTGATAATAAGGGATTTCAGATAGATTGGTTTCAGTTAATTTTTGAAGAATTTCAGTCGCTTTCGGACCTTGAACCGCCAAAAGAGACATCTCGTCTGAGGCATTCGTCATCTTCGCTCCGAAAGTATTGTATTTTGAAATGTGATTCCAGTCTTTTTCTATGTTTGAAGCATTTACGACCACAAAATATTTGTCATCTTCCATTTTGTAAACGATAAGGTCATCTACGATTCCGCCATCTTCGTTAGGAAGACAAGAATATTGAGCTTTTCCGTTCTCAAGAGCATCTACATTGTTGGTGGTTACAAATTGCAAAAGTTCTTTAGAACCTGCACCTTCAATGAAAAACTGCCCCATGTGAGACACGTCAAATAATCCCGCTTTTTCTCTCACGGCAAAATGCTCTTCCGTCACTCCGGAATACTGTACAGGCATATCAAATCCTGCAAAAGGTACTATTTTCGCTCCCAAAGAAACGTGCTTGTCATACAATGCTGTTTTGTTCATTTTTATTCTTACTTTTTTATTTTAAAACTGTCAAAAGTTTCGTTAAAAACCTTCATATAATTTCCATTCCAATATTTTTGCTGGCAATTAATGCTTACAATGTAAAGATCTTTGCTTTTTTGAAATACTTTGGTGATCCAGAAAAGATTTTCATTTTCATCAAAGTATTCGTAAAAATATTCTGTATATCCTTTCCTTCCATTTCCGCTTTTTATTTTATTCTCTTCATCCGCTGAATTGTAGAGCGCAAGAATGAATTTTTTAGTTTCTTCTTTTGGAAGTTCTAAATCATGATATTCAGAGATGGTAATGGCACCAATCTGATTGGTCGGGAAAATATTAACTATACCTTCATCATTGGTTGCTTTCCATGTATTGGGCATTGTAATCGAATAATTTTCACTTTCAAAAATTTCGGTGTCTGCTTTTTGGGCAAAAACACTTAAAAAAAATAAGAAAGTAAATAGAAATACTGTTTTTTTCATTAGTTGTGTTAAAAATTGTGTTTATATTCTTCTAGTATGATTTTAAACCATTCTGTAAATTGTTGAGGATATTCAGTAATTTCTTTATCTAAATTTTTAATTGAAATATACCGAACTTCTTCCACTTCGTTTTTATTCAAATTAAATTCTTCATTGTATGTTCCTGTAAAAACATAATCAAGTTCATGCTCCCAAAGTCCGCCGCCCACATCTGCTTTATAGATAAAATTAAATTTTTCTGCAAGCTCAGCTTCAATTCCTAATTCTTCTTTCAGTCTTCTTTTTGCGCCTTCAAGATAAGTTTCTCCGTCACGAGGATGAGAGCAAACTGCATTGGTCCATTGGTTGGGAGAATGATATTTTTCTGAAGCACGCTTTTGCAACAGCATTTCACCTTTGTCATTAAATAAAAAAATAGAAAATGCACGGTGAAGTAAACCATTGATATGCGCCTGCTGTTTTTCCATTAAACCCAAAACTTGGTCTTCAGGATTTACTAAAACTACATATTCTTCCATTCCTACAAATTTAAGTTTAAATCATCATTTCGTAAAATATTTGTTTAAATTTTTTAATATTTATGAAATATTGGCATTTATCCAAATAATTTTTTGCTGCTAATTTTGTGAAAAATGCAAGAGAATAATGATTTTTAGTTATTTAAAATTATTTTTATTGTTAAAATTTTAACATAAACTAAGATTAACATAAGCCTATTCTACAAAATGTGTAACTTTGCGCTTTAAAAAAATAAACGATGGAGCTAGATTATATTGAGCATATAAGTCCGATTCTGAAAGACGGAGTTAAGAATTATCTTATTGATATTGACGGAACAATTACAGATGATGTCCCGAACGAGGAACCTGAAAGAATGGTCACTTGTGAACCTTATCCGGATGCTTTGGAAACAATAAACAGATGGTATGATGATGGCCACCAGATCTGCTTTTTCACTTCAAGAACCGAAAACCTGAAACAGATTACCATCGATTGGTTAGACAAGCATGGTTTCAAATATCACAGTGTGTTGTGCGGAAAACCAAGAGGCGGCAATTATCACTGGATTGATAATCACTTGGTAAAGGCAACGAGATACAAAGGGAAATTCACAGATTTGATTGAGAAACAGGTAACCATTGAGGTTTTTAAAGATTAAAATCTAATTGAAGATTTAATAATTAAACAAATAAAGTTTAAATAACTTCGATTTTTTTAGTTTTTTAAATCTTTCACTTTTAATATATAATAGTATGATGAAAGTTTTAGCAAATGATGGTTTAGACCAATCTGGGATTGATGCATTAACGGAAAAAGGATTTGAGGTGATTACGACAAAAGTTCCACAGGAATCTTTGATTGATTACATTAATGAGCACAAAATCCGTACAATTTTGGTAAGAAGTGCAACACAGGTAAGAAAAGAGTTGATTGATAACTGTCCGTCTATCGAAATCATCGGAAGAGGTGGAGTAGGAATGGATAATATTGATGTAGATTATGCAAGAGGAAAAGGAATACATGTCATCAATACCCCGTCAGCTTCATCAGAATCAGTTGCTGAATTGGTTTTTGCACATTTATTTTCAGGAGCTAGATTTCTTCAGGATTCAAACAGAAAAATGCCATTAGTCGGTGATACAGAATTTGCAGGTCTTAAAAAAGCTTACGCTGCAGGTATTGAATTAAGAGGAAAAACCATCGGAATTGTTGGGATGGGAAGGATCGGGCAAGAAGTTGCGAGAATTGCACTAGGTCTGGGAATGAGGGTGATTGCCGCAGATAATAACGTTGGCAAAGCAAGTATTAAGGTAAAATTCTACAACAATCAGTTCATCAATGTAGATATTGAAACTGAACCTTTACAGGAGGTTTTAAAACACTCAGATTTTATTACGCTTCATGTTCCTGCTCAGAAAGAAGGTTATATGATTGGTAAAAACGAATTTGAAATCATGAAAAATGGTGTGGCAATTGTGAACTGCTCCAGAGGTGGGGTGATTGACGAAGCAGCTTTGATTGAAGCTTTAGATTCAGGAAAAGTGAAGTTTGCAGGTCTTGATGTTTTCATCAACGAACCAACACCTTCAAAAGAAATTTTAAATCATTCTAGAATTTCTTTGACCCCACATACAGGAGCCTCAACTTTGGAAGCACAAGACAGAATCGGTCTTTCTCTGGCAGAGCAGATCTCAAGCATTTTACAGATTCATTAAGAAGAATTTCCTTAGATAAATAAAACTCGCCGCAAATTTATTTGCGGCGAGTTTGTTTTTATAAATTGTTTTTGCTTTTTAGCAAATCTCTGATTTCCGTTAACAATTTCTGATCTTCGGTAGGTCCTGCAGGAACAGGCACTTCTTCTTCTTTTCTGTTCAATCTGTTAATTCCTTTAATCATCATAAACAATACAAACGCTACGATTAGGAAGCTTATTATAGAAGATAAAAAGTTACCATATTTTACCCCATTCCAGGAAAGTTCCGCAATATTTTTTACGTTCGCTTTTTCTAATGCCGGATTGAGTAATAATGGCGTAACAATATCATCAACAAATGATTTTACAATGGCACTGAATGCAGCACCGATGATGACACCGACAGCCAGATCAACCACATTTCCTTTAAATGCGAAGTCTTTAAATTCTTTTACAAATCCCATAATTTATATTTTTTTTAATGTTTAAAACAAAATTATAATTTATTAACAGTAATCTTGCAAATTTTCAGAATTTTTTTGAGCGAGCATTTCAATTAATTATCCTTAAATTTAAATAAAACATTCTCATGAAAATTCTCACAGCAGAAAAAATCAAATCGGCAGATGAATTTACCATAAAAAATGAACCTGTTTCTTCTATTTTACTAATGGAAAGAGCTGCATTAGCTTGTACAAATTGGATTTTTCTGAACTGTAAAAATCACACAAAATTTGTAATCTTCTGTGGGAACGGAAACAACGGCGGAGACGGTTTTGCTGTTGCAAGAATGCTGTATTTAAAGGGATTTGATGTTGATGTATTTATTAATGAATCGAATGAAAATTTTTCTGAAGATGCCAAAATTAATTTTGATAGATTAAAAGAATTTTTAGGAATTTCCATTCATGATTTTAAAGAAACAGATCAATTTCAATTTCAACAAACAATAATTATCGATGCGCTTTTCGGAACAGGATTATCAAGAAAATTGGATGGAGTTTATGCTGAATTAATCGAGAAGCTAAATACATTAAATCAGATTAAAATATCTATTGACGTTCCATCAGGATTGTTTTCTGACAAAATTTCAGATGATGACCAAATTGTTTTTAAAGCTGATTACACGTTGAGCTTTCAATTCTGGAAACGAAGTTTTCTTCATCCTGAAACCGGAAAATTCGTCGGTAAAATCACTGTTTTAGACATTGGTTTAGACAAGGAATTTATACAAAACATACCCGTAGATTATTTTGTGACTGATGAGGAAATGGTACAGAAAATTTTCCAACCGAGAAGCGATTTTACCCACAAAGGAACTTTTGGTAAAGCAATAATCGTCGCCGGAAGCTATGGTAAAATGGGCGCAGCAGTTTTAGCAACCCAATCAGCCCTGAAAACTGGAGCCGGACTTACGTTTGTGCTTTCTCCAAACTGCGGCTATGAAATATTGCAGACCACTTGTCCCGAAGCCATGTTTATTTCAGGAGGAGAAAAACATATAGAACAAATCGAAATTCAGAGTGATTCGGTTTATGGAATTGGTCCCGGTTTAGGAACCGTTTTTTTAACGGAAAAAGCATTAGTGAATTTTTTGAAACAGACTGCAAATCCTTTGATTTTAGACGCAGATGCTTTAAATATTATTTCTAAAAACAAAGAAAATATTAATTTAATTCCTGAAAATTCAATTATTACACCACATCCTAAAGAGTTTGAAAGACTTTTTGGTTCAACTGAAGATTCGTTTGAACGATTAGAATTGGCTAGAAGAAAAGCCGTAGAACTGCAAGTTTTTATTGTTTTGAAAGATCATCACACACAGATTATTACGCCCGAAGGAAAAGTGTATTATAATATCACCGGAAACGCAGGTTTGGCAAAAGGCGGAAGCGGAGATGTTTTGACCGGAATTATTACATCACTTTTAGCTCAAAAATATTCTCCGGAAAATGCGTGTATTCTGGGAGTATGGCTTCATGGGAAAGCTGCAGATCTTGCCGCTGAAAAATTCTCAAAAGAAGCAATGCTTCCGACAGATGTTATTGATGAACTTGGAAATGTATTTTTGGAACTTAACAAAAAAGCCACAACAGAGTTGTGACTTTCGGTATTTTATTTTTAATATTTTAAAAAGTTTTGTCGGTTTCCGGAGCGATTTTATTTTTTTTAGAATAAACCATAATGACCAAACCTGCTATCATAAATGGAATAGAAAGAATCTGTCCGGTATTTAATCCTCCGAATGATATCACTTCATGACCTTGAGGTTCTTTTAAGAATTCTACAAAGAATCTGATTGCCCAGAGTACGAAAAAGAACAAACCAAATAACCATCCCTGCTGATATTTTTTGTCTGTTTTTCTATATAAAACCCAGAGAATAACGAATAAAGTTACGTAACCTGCAGCTTCAAACAATTGAGTAGGATAACGCGGAACTGTTACTCCGTATTCACCACTTTGCTGTGGAAATAAAAGTGCAAATGGTGATGTAGGATCAACCGGTTTTCCGATGATTTCAGAATTAAAAAAGTTACCCATTCTTACAAATGCTCCGCCGATTGCTACTACAATTCCTAATCTGTCAAATACCCAAAGCGGATGTTTCTTCACAATTTTGTATGAATAATAGAGCGTTGTAACAATCACCGCAAGGGTAGCTCCGTGACTTGCCAATCCGGCAAATCCTGTGAATTTGATTCCGTTTTTGGTGCTTATCGGTAAAAAGACACTCCAGAAATCTTCTTTGAATAATTCTGGCTGATAAAAAATAACGTGACCCAGTCTTGCTCCAAGTATCGTCCCGATTAAAGTCCATGTAAAGAAAGGTTCAACATATTTTGTATCTACACCGTCTATCGTATACATTTTGGTCATCAGGAAATAACCGATTCCGAATGCGAAAATAAACATCAAACTGTAATAATGCAGAGTTATCGGTCCCAAATGAATTCCTGTAGAAGGATCCCAAATTTTAAAAGGAGTTTCAAGCTGAACGGTGTCAGATGATTGAATCGGGTTTGAAGATTTTACAGCATATTTTAATGTTTCAATATTATCTTCGGTTATTTTAATATTTTCAACTAATTTAAAATCCTTGTCAAAAAACTGATAATTTGTGTCTTTAAACTTATTTAATATATTTAAGCTGTACTCGAAATGTGAGGTTTCCAAATTCGACTTATTGAGAATCACTAATGTGTTATTCGTCGTTTTAAGATTTGCAAAACTGTTCAGATTTCCTACTTCAGAATTAGTGTATATTTTGACAGGAATTTTTGTTGAATTTATCTTTAAAATTCCGTCTGATAAACTGTCTTGATTATCTTGCGAAAAAAAACTCTGAGCCATTAAGGCAAAGGCAAAAAGGTAAATTCTGAAGAAAAAAGTACTCATTTTTAATGTATTTATAAGTCGTTTAATAAAAAATCTTTATTTTTTTGGAGGAACAGGATCATAGCCGCTTCCGCCCCAGGGATGACACTTAGCAATTCTTTTTATACCAAGCCACAAACCTTTAAAAATACCATGTGTCTGCAGAGATTCTACCATATAATGCGAACAAGTTGGCTCATATCGACAGTTTTTTGGAAGTAAAGGTGAGATAAACCATTGGTAAAATCTGACCAAAATTACCAAAGGTGAAGTAATGATTTTATTGAATGTAAGTTTCAAAACAATGCAAAAATAGGCTAAAAAATTGAAAATTAGTTTAAATTTGTTAGAAGTTTCAGAGTCTTAAATAGGTGTTTGTTGATTAGATTAATGTGTTTGTCAAATTTAATTTTTCTTAACTGAAATACATTCTGTTTATTGAGAACCTGAACATTTTTTAAAATTAATTTTATTTAAATCAAATCATAAAATTTTGAGCCAAAATACTCCATTAGCCGAAAGATTAAGACCTAAAGCCTTAGACGAAGTCCTGGGACAGGAACATCTTACGGGCGAAAAAGGGACAATACGGAAAATGCTGGAGAATGACACCCTGAATTCTCTCATTTTGTGGGGGCCTCCGGGAACAGGTAAAACAACGCTGGCTGAAATAATTTCTGAAAAATCAGGAAGAAAATTTTATAAGCTTTCGGCTGTTTCGTCGGGTGTAAAAGATGTGCGGGATGTGATTGAAGAAGCCAAAAAACAAAATCTCTTTTCCGGAAAATCTCCAATTCTTTTTATCGATGAGATTCACCGTTTCAATAAATCTCAGCAAGATTCATTGCTTCATGCGGTAGAAAAAGGATGGATTGTCTTGATTGGTGCAACCACAGAAAATCCTAGTTTTGAAGTGGTTTCGGCATTGCTTTCAAGAAGTCAGGTTTATATTTTAAAAGCTTTAACGCACGAAAAGCTAGAAGAACTGATTGATATTGCTCTTGAAAGATTTAATAAGGACGAAAAAACTGATTTCAAAATTAAAGAAAAGCAGGCATTTATTCAGTATTCTGGTGGTGACGGAAGAAAACTGATCAATTCTGTTGAGTTGGTGCTAAGTCAGTTTATCAATTCTGATACAAAAGAAATTTCTGATGAGGATGTGATGGAAGTTCTTCAGGAAACAATGGCACTCTATGATAAGAACGGGGAACAACATTATGATATTATTTCGGCATTCATTAAATCTATGCGTGGAGGAGACCCGAATGGAGCAGTCTATTGGTTGGCGAGAATGATTGCAGGTGGCGAAGATATTAAATTTATTGCCCGCAGAATGCTTATTTTGGCATCAGAAGATATTGGTTTGGCAAACCCTAATGCTTTGGTCATAGCGAATAACTGTTTTCAGGCGATCAACGTGATCGGAAATCCCGAAGCACGGATTTTATTGAGTGAAACTGCTATTTATTTGGCGGTTTCTCCAAAAAGCAATTCTGCTTATACAGCCATTAATGATGCATTGGCTTTTGTGAGAAAAACAGGAAATTTACCGGTACCGTTACATCTAAGAAATGCACCTACGAAATTGATGAAGGATCTCGATTACGGTAAAGAATATAAATATGCTCACTCTTATGAAGGTAATTTTGTAAGTCAGGATTTTTTGCCGGAAGAAATAAAAGATGCGAAATTTTATGAGCCCGGAAGTAATGCCACTGAGAAAAAAATATCTGAAGAGCTTAAGAAAAAATGGCAAAATAAATACTAAAAAAACGGATACTCAATCTGAATATCCGTTTTGACAATATTATTTAAATATTTATTTCTTTACTGTTGTAATTACCAAAGATTTTCTACCATCTACAGTATCTACTTTTATATCTGCAATCATATCTGCATATATATTGGTTTCTGTGTTTTTGAATTCATATCCCTCAATGAATACAGGTGTATCTTTTGGAAGTCCGCTTTGAGCATTAAAATTAGCTAAAGACATGATATCCAGAGTTCCGAAATCTTTTTTAAATTTTACTTCAGCCAAACCGTTTTCAGCTAAATAATCATATTTTTTCAGGCTTTGAGGAAGATTTGCTTTAGGCTTAAAGACATTTACACTTTGAATAGCTTCTTTTTTTCCTTCAAACATTGCTACAGTACCAACCGCATCGTTACAGATTGCAAATTTCACAGTAGGATTTTTTTGAGCAAATAAAGTTGCTGAAGCAAAGATTAATAAAGAGTAGAGGATTTTTTTCATAAAGGTAAATTTTATTTTTAAGTTATATAAAAACGCTAACTTTTAAAATGATTTTATTCAAGCTTATCGATCAGCGATTTCATTTTTAAACTGAAGTATTAAAAACGTGTTAAATATACTTATTTTTTACAAATTGTCAATAGAAAATTTTAAATAATTTAAAAAACAGTAACAGATAATAGGTTTTAGTGGTATTTCTATTGATTTTTGTGAGGAGCTTCATCTCCTTTATCCACTAAGTTTTTTAGTATATTTTTAAACCGCTGGAACATGAAAGAACTTAGCAGTAAAATAATTCCAAGAATGATAAATGCGATTATTCTTGAGACATTATCCATTTGCCATACATCGTAAAAGTATAGTTTTAAAATCATGATTCCTAGTAAGCTAAAGCCGATTTTATTGAACTCCGGAATTTCTTTTTTCAATCCGAAATAAATAAATGAACACGCCAAAACAGCCCATACAATGGGTAAATATAATATGCTGAAATGATTCTCAAGGAGATACATTTCATCTGATCGATATGTATTCATCAATAAATAAGTACGAAATAATTCCAGACTGAAAGCCAAAACAATAATGAAAGAAACCAACCAATATGAAAAGCGATTTTTTATAAAATCTGATTTTGGAATTATTTTTAAGATTAGATAAACCAATGGAAAAATATACAGCAAATGAACAAAGAAAAACTCCGAATTTATTTTCTTAGTGATAATTTCTGATGCAACCTGCGATGTAGAAATATGTATCAACAGAAGCAATAGAAAAAGATAGATCATTCCTTTCTGGAAATCTTTACCAATGCTGATTTTCTTACCAGAAAGAATGAGTATAAATAAATAAAACAACGTAAATAAGAAACTGATAGTCATGACGAAAACCAAGCTCTCATCTGAAATATGGTAAATGATTTCAAACAAAACTGAAAAATAGATTACCGAAATACATAATATTTTAAAAACACTTTCATAAAACTCCGGTCCGGAATTTTCTTCTTCAGAATTTTTTTTCAATAAAAATAAATTCATAAAACAACTTCCAATGACAACCAGGCTTGTAATAAAAACAGGATTTACAATAATATTCAAAGAATCTGAATCAAAATATCTTGCCCAGGTTATCATTTGAGATAAAATCACCAACGGAAACAGGACATAGAAGAAAACTTTGAATATCTTATGGTTTGTTTTTTTCCAAATGTAGAGAAGCAGACTTGCTTCGATTGCCCAAACACTGGTTATAAGATGTGTTTTAAGCTCAAGCGCAAAGGCTAAAGTGATCAAACTAATGGTGATGCTTATGAAAACCGAATAATTAGTGCTGAAATTTTTCTTTTGATATTCTCTGTACCATCCGACAGAATTAATAATTGCAAAAGCAAGAGGAAATACTGATGCAGGAAACATCTGCATCTCATTAAAAATATAAACCAAACCTGCAACTCCTGAGAAATTGGTCAAAATAAGCATCAGAATATCAAGTGATTCTAAAGTATTTTTTTTGATGTAATTCTGAAGTGCAAATGCATAAAACAAAAGATAAGTAATAATGTAAAAAGGAATACTTGCCAATGCAGGCTGTTCCAAAGTCCATGAGAAAAGATAAATTGAGGTAAAAATAAAAGAGATCCAGCCAATACTTTTCCAGTGTTTAAGATAAGCGACAATTAACATTCCGATATTCAAAACCGAAAGATAGGTAAACAGAAAAACATAATTGCTTTGTCCGGTACTGATCATCAACGGCGCTAAAAATCCACCAAACAGAGAGAAGATGAGTAGAATCTCACTTTTATAATAGTAAGAAAGAGCAATGGACAGAATGGTTATCAGGCAAGTAATCAGAAATGCTGTGCTCTGTGAAAAAATCTCGTATTCACGAAACGCAATGGTGGTTGTAAAATAGAGTACAGCTACACCGCCGCCTGTAATTATTGATGAGAAAACCGTATAGTTTTTTCTTAAAAAATGTCCTATTCCTATGATTAATATACCAGTGATGAATCCGATTCCTGCTCGTGAAGTTACTCCGATCCAGTTTTTGTCGATGGCATATTTTACAAAATATCCGATTCCTAAAACCAATGTGAAAATTCCGATTATGGTTAAAGCATTTTGTTTCAAAAAATCAAAAACGGGAGCAAGCCAGTCTTTTTGAGGTTCTGATTCTTTAAAATCGGTTACAACTTTATTTGGATCTTGAATCTGATTAGCAAAACGAACAGGTTCTGTAAGAATTCCTTCATTCTTAACTTCTTCACTTGAAGAAATTTCTTTAGATAAATCTGCAATTTTTTTTTCTAAAATCTCGATGCGTCTATTCAGTTGATGATATACAAGTATCAGAAGCACTATCAATATTACGACTATAGCAAAAACAGAACTCATAGATTAGATTTGTCACCAAATATAAGAATTTGAGGAATAGGGTTTCGTAAAAATCATAGTGTGAATTTTTTGAAATAAACTTTTAATTTTAATCTTCTTTCCAGTTTTCTTCGATAAGTTTCATTAAAAAGTCAGGGCATTTGATGACTTTGTTTGTTTCAGCATTTAAAAAGAAAAGGGTAGTGCGGGCTTCTGTGATTTTTATTTTTTCTTCGTTATAAATTTCGTATTCAAATTCTATTCTTACGCCGGGAATTTTTTTTATATATGTATGAATTTCTAATTTTTGATCGTATAAAGCTGGTTTTAAATACTTAATATTGTAATCAGAAACCGGAAGCCAGATTCCAAGCTTTTCTATCTCGTCATATGATATTCCTATGCTCCTGAAAAGTTCGACTCTTCCCAATTCAAAATATGCAGCATAGTTGCCGTAATATACGTACTTCATAGGGTCTGTTTCTGCATAACGTACTCGTATAGTGTGGGTTGTGTGTATCATGTTAAGTTATAATTTAAACATACAAATATATTTTTTAATAATCAATACCTGCAATATTTTTTTTTAAAATTAAAAAATGACACCTTTGTCTTCCGAATAAAAACTACTAATCTCAGAATTAATCAGCATAAAAATGGACGAAAATTTAATGATGATCTGGCAGAAATGCCTTCAGTTTATGCGAGATAACCTTAATGCTGCTGAAGACAATTCTGACCTTAAAAAACTCGAAAAATCTTTCGACTTACTGTTTGATAAAGTACAGCCAATTTCATTGGTTGATAATAATCTTACGCTGATGGTACCGAGTGATTTTTACAAAGAATATATTGAAGATAACTATCTTTCACTACTTTCTGCTGCCCTGAAGAAAAACATCGGTAAAGGTGTTAAACTTTGGTATTCTGTAATGGAAAATAAACCAAGCGGTTTAGAAAAACCTGTTACCATGAATATGAAAGGCAAAACTGTTCCTACCCCAAAAATGCAGGAAACAATGCCACAAGGTTTCTCTTCAAACATCGTTAATCCGTTTGTAGTTCCCGGAATTAAAAAAGTAAATATTGACTCTAACCTGAAAGCTGATTTTTCATTTGATAATTATGTAGAAGGAGAAAGTAATAAATTTGCGTCTACGGTTGCGAGATCAATTGCAAAAAGACCGGGATCTACAGCATTCAACCCATTGTTTTTGTATGGAGGTTATGGTGTCGGAAAAACCCATTTAGGACAAGCTGTTGGTCTGGAAGTGAAAAGCCAGTTTCCTGACAAAGTAGTTCTTTATCTTTCCTCAGAAAAATTTATCCAGCAGTTTATTTCTGCTGCAAAAGCTCATAAACAGACAGAATTTGCCAACTTTTACCAAATGGTAGATGTTTTGATAATTGATGATATTCAGTTTTTATCCGGTAAATCGGCGACTCAGGATAGCTTCTTCCATATTTTTGATTATTTGCATCAAAACGGAAAGCAGATTATCCTGACTTCAGATAAAGCACCTGTTGATATTATGGATATTCAGGACAGAATCGTTTCCCGTTTCAAATGGGGACTTTCTGCAGAGATCAAATCTCCGGATCTGGATACCCGTAAAAGAATCATCGTTGATAAATTAAGCAGAGACGGTATTGTTTTAACAGACGATATGTTAGATTTTTTAGCGGCAGAAGCTAAAACCAACGTTAGAGAACTGATCGGAGTTATCAATTCAGTAATTGCTTATTCTACGATTTATAAGTCTGATCTGAGTCTTGAATTATTAAAAGAAACCATTAATAAAATTGCTGCCAATCAGAAAAAAGTCATCAACATTCCTTACATTCAGGAAGTGGTTTGTGAATATTTCGGCATCAAAAGAGAGCAGCTTTTATCTAAAACGAGAAAACGAGAAATCGCCTTACCAAGACAATTAGCGATGTATTTTGCTAAAGAGTTTACCAACGCAACGTTTACCAAAATTGGTGAAGAAATGGGTGGTAAAGATCACTCAACGGTAATGTATGCTTGCGATACAATAAAAGACGTTTCTAAAATAGATAAAGAAGTTAAGAAATACGTAAAAGAACTGACAGAGAAGATCAAGCATTGATCTTAGTCAAAATATAACTGAAAAATGGAGAATAGTTTTGTTCTCCATTTTTTATTTAATTTTGTCAGTCTAAATTATTTTTACTACTAAATTTTTATTCAATGAAGATACTGATGGTTTGTTTGGGTAATATTTGCAGAAGTCCGCTTGCTGAAGGAATAATGAAATCAAAACTTCCCGAAAATTTCTTTGTTGATTCTGCCGGAACTATTGATATGCATCAAGGTGGAACTCCCGATAAAAGATCCATTAAGATAGCAGAAAAATACGGCATCGATATTTCTGACCAGTGTTCAAGACCAATTACCGTTCAGGATCTGGATGATTTTGATAAAATATTCTGTATGGATAAGAGTAATCTTAAGGACGTCATCTCACTTGCCCAAAATGATGGGCAGAAAAGAAAAATTTCTCTTTTGATGGAAGCTGCAGATTTGAAATGTCTTCCGCAAGAAGTTCCGGATCCATATTGGAGTGAATTAGACGGATTTGAAAAAGTCTATCATCAGCTTGATGAAGCGTGTGAAGAAATCGCTAAAAAACTTTTGATCTTAAAAATTCAAAACTCATAATTTTTTAACTCTTAAATTACTAAAATGCTTTTCCTTCTTCCGGCTTACCTTTCAGAAAATACTCCCATTACTCACTTTTCTCCTGTGATTACAGAATACATAATGCAAACTGATTTTTTCTTTGTTGAAAATGAAAAGACCGCGAGAAAGGTTATTAAATTTTTTGCACCCGAAAAAAAGCAGTCAGATCTGAAGCTATTCCTTTTAGATAAATACACAGAAAATTCAGATATAAAAGAGGCGCAAGACAGAATGCTGAATGGTCAGGATTTTGGATTATTATCAGAAGCCGGACTTCCGTGCATCGCTGATCCCGGTAATCTTATTGTAAAATGGTGTCATGAAAAAAAGATAAGGGTTATTCCCATTTCAGGACCTTCTTCAATTATTTTAGCACTGATTTCAAGCGGATTCAACGGTCAGGAATTTACATTCAACGGCTACCTTCCTATCGAAAAAGGAGAAAAGAAAAAAAGAATTCAACATCTGGAAAGTGAACTTCAAAAAACTGGTTTTACCCAAATTTTTATGGAAACTCCGTATAGAAACAATGCGCTTTTCGAGGATTTGTGTAAATTTCTTTCGCCAAGTACAAAACTTTGCATTGCTGCCAACATTAACGATTCTGAACATGAATTTATAAAAACGTTAAGCATCAAAGATTGGCAGAAACAGAAACCTGAGCTTCATAAAGTTCCGGCTGTTTTTGTGATAGGTAAATAACCGAAATCTAAAAACTGAAAAAAGTAATAAAATTTGCTTAACGGATTCTTGAACAGACAGAATTAATTGTTATTTAATAATTTAACACCCATTAACACATCGTTTGCATCATTATTGAGAGTATACGGAGTAACATTAAATAATAAATTATGTCTGATAAAAAATTAGCAGGTCTTTGGATCGATTCTCACAAGGCAGTGGTAGTAAAAAATCATGATGCTCAAAATGCATTTAAATTTTTTCTTTGCAGTCCGGTAAAAGCGACGATCCAACATGGCAACTCAAGTGAAAATGCAGGAAACAATGCTGAGCAAACTAATAAAATTAAGTTTTTTAAGGAAGTTGAACATCTTCTTACAAATTCTCAGGAAGTTTTGATTACAGGTCCGGGAAATATTCAGGAAGAATTAAAACATTATCTTCATGATACTGCTCAATTTAAAGATCTAAAGATTACTTTAGAAACATCACAGCAAATGTCTGACGAGCAGGTTTTAGAAACTGTAAAGTCGCATTTTAACGCTTAGAATTTTTAATTCAATAAAAAGGATCCGAGTATCAATTGATACCCGGATTTTTTATTTACAATATTTTTTAACAAGATTCATCACAAAATGACGTTCAGGAATTTTCTGAAAAGGATAATTCTTTTTATAGATTTCTGGTTTAGAATCTTCCCAGTTAATTCTTACAATTTCATCAGACATCATACGATTGTTGCATTTAACTTCAATATAATATTCCGTTGATATTTTTTTTGACGATTTTTTTTGTTCTATATGCTCAATTTTTAGCCAGGTAAAAAAACCATTAGCTTTTTTTTTATCAAAATTATAGTACCATTTTTCACCTGTTTTATCAGATGCTAAATATTTATAATTTGTTTGTGCATTCGTAATTGCAAAAGAAAGTAAAAATATTAAACCTAAAAATTTCATTTGTGTAGTAATTTTTGCTGCTAATGTACAAATTATTCCGAATAAATGATACTGTAAAAGATATTTGTTATTCAAATTTTAATTCAGCTTAAAAAATGTTGAAAGTTTCCAGGTTTCTGAGCTTTCTTTGTAAGATGAGTATTGCCATTACCCTAATAATTGATATTTTTATACAATGAAAACAAGTCTATTGGTATTTATCTTTTCTACATCTTTAATTTTCGCCCAGGAAACTCCGAAACTGACGGATGAGATGGCGATCAAACTATCAGAAAAACCATTGCATTGCATTAATCAGGAATATCCTAATAAAACTGCACATATTATTAATACTGCGAATGAAGTTACATTAAGCCCGAAAGATCTGCATCCCAGCTTTTACGGTTGTTTTGATTGGCATAGCTCAGTACATGGACATTGGATGTTGGTTCGTCTGCTAAAAACAAAACCCGATTTGTCGGTTGCAAAAGACATCGAAAATATTTTAGACAATTCATTCAAAAAAGAAAATCTTGAAGTGGAGGCAGATTACTTTACGAAATATCAATTAACAACCACTTTTGAGCGAACTTACGGTTGGGCCTGGTTACTGAAATTAGATGAAGAACTGATGACCTGGAATCATCCTAAAGCAAAACTATGGCATCAGAATTTAAAACCTTTGACCGACAAAATTCTTGCTTCATGGAAAACCTATTTGCCTAAACAAACCTATCCGAACCGAACCGGTGTACATCCAAATACAGCATTTGCCATGGTTTTTGCGTTGGATTGGGCAAGGGCGAAAGGTGATCAGGATTTTGAAAAACAACTTATTGAAAAGTCAAAATATTTTTATTTAAACAATACGAAAACACCTGCCTATCTTGAGCCGGACGGTTCAGATTTCTTCTCTCCAAGTCTTGAAATTGCAGATTTAATGCGAAGAGTGCTCCCTCAGAAAGAATTTGTAAAATGGTTGGACAATTTCTACGAAAAACGAAGCTTAGAAAATATCGAAAAAATCCCGGTGGTGAGTGATTTAAGCGATTACCAAACCGTTCATTTAGTAGGTTTATCTTTTTCAAAAGCCTGGTGTATGAAAGGAATTGCAAAATCATTACCTGAGAATCATCCTTTAAAAAAATCATTTCAAAAGACTGCAGATAAATTTTTATTGAATGGTTTGCCGTTGTTGTTTCAAGGGAATTATGGTGGAGATCATTGGCTGGCAAGTTTTGCCGTGTATGCATTAGAAGAATAGCTTAAAAAAGCCTAACAGATTTAAAACTGTTAGGCTATATCATATGTAATCAAATTCTAATTTTTCAAAAACTGTCCGATTCCCGCAGAATCGAAAGTATACGCATTAGAATTTTCAGATTTATCTAATTTTTTGCTAATCGTTAATGCCCAAAGAACCAATTCTTTGCAGAAGTTTTGGTCTTCCATACTTAATTCTGAAGCGTTTTCTTCCACAAGATCTACCAAAGGGGTAATGCTGTTGAGTTTGCTGTAAAATTCTTCATCAGAATCTGTGTAATTAAGCTCAAGATGATTTTTATTAAACCACTTAATCAGATCAGTATAAGGTGTTTTAATACCTTCTTTTTCTAATTTTGAAATTCTTGGAAATATACTTTCAAACTGCACCATCACCGCTTTGTCAATTAATATTCTGGCAACATAATCTGCACCTTCCTGTTCACCTTCATACACTAACTCGATTTTTCCTGTAATTGATGGAATGATCGACATAAAATCAAGCAAACGAACGGTTGTTTTAGAGGTATCAGATTCTATTAAACGCAATTTTGCTGCTGCGACTAAATTCTCCATCGCACTGATTGTCAATCTTGCACTTACGCCACTTTTCGCATCTACATATTCACTTTCTCGAGCTGCAAAAGCCACTTCTTCCAAAAGGTCTTTTGCTAAATTCGGAATCTGAATTTGAGATTGATCTTCATTTGAAATTGCCGCTTCCTGCTCTGTAATTTGTCTTGCAAGCGCAATAGTTTTCGGATAATGTGTGAAAATCTGCGACCCGATTCTGTCTTTCAATGGTGTTACGATGCTTCCACGATTGGTGTAATCTTCCGGATTTGCTGTAAACACAAACTGAATATCCAAAGGCATTCTCAATTGAAATCCACGGATTTGAATATCGCCTTCCTGCAAAATATTAAATAAAGAAACCTGAATTCTCGCCTGCAAATCGGGAAGTTCATTCAGTACAAATATCGAACGGTTGGCTCTCGGAATCATGCCGTAATGTAAAACTCTTTCGTCAGAGTAGGGAAGTTTTAAAGTGGCAGCTTTAATCGGGTCAATGTCACCAATTAAATCCGCAACATTCACATCTGGAGTCGCCAGTTTTTCAAAAAAACGGTTGGAACGGTGAACCCAGGAAATAGGAGTTTCGTCGCCCAGTTCTGCAATTAAATCTCTTGCAAATTTTGAAATCGGCTGAAACGGACTGTCATTAATTTCAGAACCTTTTACAATCGGCATATATTCATCCAAAAGATTCACCATGCTTCTTGCAATTCTTGTTTTTGCCTGTCCGCGTAAACCCAATAAATTGATGTGATGACCTGCCAAAATCGCTTTTTTCAATTGTGGAACCACAGAATCTTCATAACCCCAAAGTCCTTCAAATACAGGCTCTTTGGCTTTAATCTTTGCAATCAAATTTGCCTGAATTTCCTGACTGATTGTTTTATCGGTATATCCTGATTGTTTTAATTCTTTAAATGTAGTATCGTTTTTCATTTTAATCTTTTAAATTCTCTTAATTCTATTTTTTTCGTAATCCTCAAAAATCATTTGTCCTAAACCTGAAAGTCCTGTAAGAAAAGCTTTTCCTTTATTTTGAGCAGTAAAAGCATTTACAAATTGTCGGAGATAAGGATCCTGCGCAATCATAAAAGTGGTGATCGGGATTTTCAGCTTTCTTGCCTGAGCGGCTCTGTTGAGACACTGTCCAACAATCATTTCATCCAGACCATTGCTGTTCATATAAAATTCTCCATTGGGTAACTGAATACAACTCGGTTTTCCGTCGGTAATCATAAAAATCTGCTTATTGGTATTTCTTTTTCTGCGGAGAATATCCATCGCCAATTCCAGTCCTGCAACCGTATTGGTGTGATACGGACCGACCTGTAAATAGGGAAGGTCTTTAATTTTAATCGGCCAGGCTTCGTTCCCGAAAACAATAATGTCAATGGAATCTTTGGGGTATTTTCGCTTGATGAGTTCCACCAAAGCCATAGCAACTTTTTTGGCAGGTGTGATTCTGTCTTCACCATACAAAATCATCGAGTGACTGATGTCGATCATCAGAACCGTGCTCATTTGTGCTTTGTGCTTGGTTTCTTCTACGATGAGGTCGTCTTCCGTCATTCGGAGGTCTGCAATTCCGTTGTTTATTTGTGCGTTTTTCAGGCTTTCAGTCATATTTACGGTCGAAAGATCGTCACCATATTGAAAGTTTCGATTTTCGCCATCACGTTCATCACCAACTCCGGTTTTGTTGGTTCTGTGATTTCCAATGCCGCTTTTTTTCAGCTTTCCGAAAATTTGGTCTAATGCAAATTCGCGTAAAGCAGCTTCCAGTTTAGCAGTCAGAATGTTTTTACCTTTTCCTGTTCCGGTATTTCCATCTTCAGAATCGTCTTCTTTTTTGATGTAGCCTCGTTTTCGGAGGTCTTCTTCAAAATCTTCAAGTGAATATTCGTCGGTGAAAATATCGTATTCTTTATCAAGCATATCGAGCCACTCAAAAGCTTCCTCAATATCGCCGGAAGTGTGGGTCAGCAAATCTTTGAACACATCAAAAACCCGGTCAAAATGGGAAATTTCTTCCGGAATATGTTTGCTGAATGTAAAACCCTGTTGAAAATTAAATTGTTTATCTGTCATGAGATGAATCTCGTTTTTTGAATAGACAAGTTAGGGAAATTTTGCAGGAGTGGAGTATATTTAGAAATAGAAAATTTGGATGATGGTGATAGGAGTTAATTGAAATTTGTTAAGATTCAGTCAAGCTTTATAATTTTGTTGTTACGTTTATAGTATACCATATCATTATTTTTATTTTTAAACAATGAATCATTTTTCTTAAATATATAAAAATATCTACTACTAAAATTATGCGTCTTATGACCATCTGAAAAATAAATCGAAGTACGATTAGAATTGTCAATGCTTAGACTATCAATAATTCCTGAAAATTCTACTTTGTACCACTTTTCAGAAATGATTTTTCCTCTTTGTTCTACATATTTAGGAATGAAAAAAAAACATAGGATTACAAAAAATAGCACAGAAAGATTTATTATCCAATTTGTTTTATTACTGATTTTAATACCGAATAATATTTCTATCGTATCTTTTATAGTGATCAATATAACATCTTTACTGCAAAGATAACAACATTTAAATTGTCTAAGAATTATAAAATTGACGTTTTTATTATGATTAGTTTTTAATTTTTATTTTTGAAATTCTATCTTTGTCCTATAAAATTCAGCATGAAAGACTTAATGGGACGCGCAATATGGGATTATTTTAAAAATGAAAATCCTGAAGATCTGCAGACTGAAACTTCAATTTCCGAACTCGATGAGCTTCCGGTAGAATATCTTTTCAGAGACTTTGAAGAGATGAACAATATTGAACAAAAAGCTTTGAAATTATCTCAGGGAAAAGTTCTCGATATCGGAGCCGGAGCTGGTTCGCATTCTCTTTATCTTCAGAATGAAAGAAATCTGGATGTTACAGCTTTAGATATTTCTCCAAAATCAATTGAAGTTTGTCAGTTGAGAGGAATTAAGAAAACGGTTGCTCAGAATATGCTTGAATTTTCGGGAGAAACTTTCGACACCATTCTTCTGTTGATGAACGGAACAGGGATTTTCCAAAGCCTGAATGTGATTGATATCTATCTTCAAAAGCTCCATTCGTTATTAAACAAAAACGGACAAATCCTGATTGACAGCACCGATATTTTGTATATGTTTGATCAGGACGAGGATGGCGGAGTATTGATTCCGGCAGGTGGATATTATGGTGAACTGGATTATATCGTTCACTACAAAGGTGAATCTGAAGATCCGATCAAATGGCTGTATCTTGATTTTAACACCTTAAAAAAAGCCGCTGAAAACAACGGCTTTAGTATTGAATTGATCTTACAGTATGAAGATTCTTTTTTGGCAAAACTGACTAAGAAAACTAAACCTTGATTAAGCACAGTCAATAATTTAAAAACATGATTTAAAACGAATCTAAATTTAAAATTAATTTAAGGTTTTAATTTCATTGTTTTTAGTCTGCGCAACTATTTTACAAGTGTATAAATTGCTTTATCCATCACACCATCATTATTATAATCGTCATTGTAATCGATATCTATGAGTTCGAATGTATCTTTTGTTAAATTTACAACTGGAATTGACTCACCATCATAAGTTAAAATTTTTGAAGCTGAATCATAAGAATAAGGAAGAGTTTCAGTTCCTATATTCAGACAGGCGCCAGAATTAAGCTCATATAGAGTAACAGAGGCAGTTCCATTTGATTTAAAATCGTAAATAGATTTTTTTTCACAGTCATCGACATTAGTGTTAAAAAGAACAGTATTATTACTTCCTGATACAATTCTCATCTTAATTGGTTTCCAAACCCCTACAATTGTGGCTTCGTTATTTGAATCAGAATCAGAGTCATTTGAACAAGAATAAGCACTAAATACAGCAATTGCAACTAATAATAATTTTTTCATTTAATAATTTATTTTAATGGTGCAAATATATAAAAATTATCCTATTTCAATACCGTTTTCTACCGTTTCATCCGGCGTTACAAAAGATAATTTTCCGTCAGCTTTTGTTGTTAAAAGCAACATTCCCTGAGATTCTATTCCTCTGATTTTTCTGGGAGCAAGATTTAATAAAATCATCACCTGCTTTCCGATTACTTCTTCTGCGGTAAAGCTTTCTGCAATTCCAGAAACTACGGTTCTTACATCAACACCTGTATCTACAGTCAGTTTTAATAATTTATCAGCTTTTTCTACTTTTTCAGCTTCAAGAATGGTTGCTGTTCTCAGATCGATTTTTGTAAAATCATCAAATTGTATCTCGTCTTTCATTGGTTTGGCGTTAGGATTTGTTTTTTTATTGCTTTGCTTTGTATTTTCTAATTTCTGGATTTGAAAATCAATCACATCGTCTTCAATTTTTGAGAACAGAAGAGATGATTCGTTTATTTGATGTCCTGTTTCAATGAGAACATTTTTAGTTTCAACATCGCTCCAGCTTGTTTTTTGAACATTAAACATATTCAGTAATTTTTCTGAACTGAAGGGCATAAAAGGCTCACACAACTGTGCTAAACCAACTGCAATCTGAGCTCCGACAAATAACGATTGTGCCGCTTTTTCAGGATTGTCTTTGATCGTTTTCCAAGGTTCTTCTGCCTGAAGATACTGGTTTCCGAAACGTGCTAAATTCATCAATGCTGTCAAAGAATTTCTGAATTCGTAATTTTCTAAGAAAGCTGAAATTTCTTTTGCTGATTTATTGATTTCCTGTAATTCCGGAGCATTTACATCACCTTGAGGAACAACTCCATCATAGTATTTATGGATTAAAACAGCAACTCTGTTGATGAAGTTTCCAAAAATTCCAACCAATTCTGAATTGTTTTTGGTTCTGGAAATCCTTCCAGGTAAAATTGTTGTCTTTCGTTTCAGGAGCGGAAGAAAGAAGTGCATAACGCAAAACATCCTGCTGACCCGGAAATTCTTCTACATATTCGTGTGCCCAGACTGCCCAGTTTCTTGAAGTTGAAATTTTATCGTTTTCTAGATTTAAAAATTCAAAAGCAGGAACATTTTTAGGCATAATGTAATCTCCGTGAGCCTTCATCATCGCAGGGAAAATAATACAGTGGAATACAATATTATCTTTTCCGATAAAATGAACCAGATCACTTTCTTCGCTTTGCCAGTAATCTTTCCAGTTTTTTCCGTTTTTCTCTGCCCATTCTTGAGTGAAAGAAATATATCCGATAGGCGCATCAAACCAAACGTAAAGCACTTTACCTTCAGCATCCGGCAGCGGAACAGGAACTCCCCAATTCAGATCTCTGGTCATTGCTCGAGGTTTTAAACCGTCTGTTAACCAAGATTTTACCTGACCGTAAACATTGGGTTTCCAGTCGTCTTTATGTCCTTCAATAATCCATTCATTTAAGAAATCTTCGTAATCATTTAAAGGTAAATACCAGTTTTTGGTGTCTTTTAAAATAGGAACATTCCCGCTCAGCATCGATTTTGGATTGATCAGTTCAGACGGCGAAAGGGTAGAACCACATCTCTCGCACTGATCTCCGTAAGCGTTTTCGTTTCCACAATTGGGGCAAGTTCCTACGATGTAGCGGTCGGCTAGGAATTCGTTTGCCTGTTCGTCAAAATATTGTTCAGAGACCTCTTCCGTGAATTTGCCTTTTTCATAAAGCACTTTGAAGAAATCCTGACTGGTATCGTGGTGTTTTTTTGAAGTTGTTCTCGAATATTCATCAAATGAAATCCCTAAATCTGAAAAAGATTTTTTAATGATTTCGTGGTATTTATCGACAATATCCTGTGGGGTTACTCCTTCTTTTTTAGCTCGTATAGTGATAGGAATTCCGTGCTCATCTGATCCGCAGATAAAAGCAACATCTTTTCCTGATCTTCTTTGAAATCTTGCATAAACATCTGCAGGAATATACACTCCCGCCAAATGCCCAATATGAACTGGTCCGTTTGCGTATGGCAAAGCTGCCGTAATCATCTTTCTGTTTGACATTTATAGTATAGTTTTAGGTCTGCAAAGATAAAGATATTTTGTTTATACGTCTTTTATAATAACATTCTGATTGCGATTAGCACATTTTAATTACATTTAACAGATAATTAGTTAAACGTTCGTTTAAATATTAATGGATGCAAAACCAATACTATGCTATGAATAATTTTATATAATTAACTGAATATTAATTTTTTAGTTAAAATAGTCGCTTTAATTTATAAAAAATTAACTTAATTTAATGTAAAATTAATATAATTATAATTTTTATTTATATTGCAACACTGCATTTGCAGTTTTAATAAGGATAAAAAACTATATAAAAACAATATTTGTGAAAAATTTTACAACAGTATTAAAAATTGCACCGGCATTTTTATTGGCTAGTTCAATGATGTATGCACAAACTGCAGACTCTGCAACTAAGGAAAAAACTATTGAGGAAGTGGTTTTGATTGGTTATGGAAAACAGAAGAAAACTGATTTGACGGGTTCTATTACCTCTCTCTCGACAGCTGATTTCAATAAGGGTGCTGTAGCAACTGCAGAAGGGCTTATTAATGGCCGCGCTGCTGGTGTGGTCATCACCCAATCTGGAACACCTGGTAGTGAACCGATTATTAGAGTAAGAGGTGGTTCTTCTTTAAATGCAAGTAACGAACCTTTGTTGGTTGTAGATGGCTTGCCTTTAGATGGAGTATCTTTATCTACTATTAACCCAAATGATATAGAATCTTTTTCTATATTAAAAGATGCGGCTTCTACTGCAATCTATGGATCTAGAGGATCTAATGGAGTTATATTAATTACAACAAAAAAAGGAGGTAAAAGATTAAGAGTTTCATTAAATGCTTTTACAACCGTTAATACTTTAGCTAAAAAAATTAAAGTGTATAATGGTGATGAGTTTAGAGCGTTAATTAATCAATATGTTCCAGATAAAGTAGCTCAGTTAGGCACTGCTAATACTGATTGGCAAGACGAGATTTTTAAAACATCCGTAACGAATGACATTAATGCCTCGGTTTCCGGAAGTTTGTTTGGTAAAATACCAACCCGTTTCTCTGTAGATCATTTAGAAAATAGCGGTTTATTAATTACATCTGGTTTCCAAAGAACGACAGGAAATATTGCAATCAGCCCTAGTTTTTTTGATGATCATCTAAAATTTAATATTACTGGTACTTATTCTTATACTTTTAAAAATAATGCCGATGAAGGAGCTATTGGTAATGCACTTTCTATGAACCCTACTCAATCTGTTTATGATGACAATTCTATCTACGGAGATGGTTATTATGAAAATAGCGGAGGTAATTTCAATCCTACAACAGGAACTTACAATCCCAATGGAGTTTCAAATCCTGTAGCACAATTAAGAAATAAGAGTGATATACAAAATTTCAAAAGATTTTTTGGAAATGTAAACATGGAATATAAATTCCATTTTTTACCAGAATTAAGATTGATTGCTAATGCAGGTTTGGATAGTAAAGAATTAGACGGGCACGTAACAACAAATAAGAATTCCAGAAACGGATATTATTCTGTTGCCAATACTTTTGCTTATTATGGGTCAGAATCTTTCTCCGGTGAAAGTCTATTGAACAAAAATGCCAACATTCAATTGAATTACGCTAAAACTTTCGGTCAATTCAATTTTGATGTGATGGGAGGTTATGAATATCAGAATTACCATAAAACAAGTTTTTCAAGTGGTAATACATTTTTATACACTTTAGATCCTGTTAATAATTTTTATAATCCAGATTCTAAACCAGATCTTAATTTACAAGCTTTTTTTGGTAGATTAAATTTAGGTTTCGCAAATAAATATTTACTTACTGTAAATTATAGAAGAGATGGTTCTTCCCGTTTTAGCAAAGCAAATAGGTGGGGAGATTTTGGAGGTGTAGCTGCTGCCTGGAGAATTTCAGAAGAAAGTTTTTTAAAAGGAAATTCTACATTATCTGATCTTAAATTAAGAGCGAGTATCGGTAAAATAGGAAATCAAGATATTGGAGATTTCAGATATGACTACTTTAAGACATATAATGTTTCTTCAACATTATTTTATCAATTTGGAAATACATTTTATCAGATTGCAAAAGCCAACGGATATAATGAAAACTTGAAATGGGAAGAAAGTATAAAATATAACCTAGGGTTAGATTTTGGATTTGCTAAGAATAGAGTGACAGGAACATTAGATTTTTATTTAGCAGATACAGAAGATTTATTATCTATTGTTCCGGAAGGTCCTTTAGAAAATTTAAGAATTATTGGTCCTAAAAATATTGGTAGATTACAATCAAAAGGGATAGAATTGGGATTGGATATAAAAGCTGTGAAAAAAGAAAATTTCACCCTAAATTTCAATTATAACGCAACCTATAATAATATTAATATTAAAGAATTAGAGTTAGATAATATTGATAAAGGAGGTGTTGGCTTAGGTGCTTTTATACAAACATTTAAAACGGGCTATTCTCCTTATGTATTTAATGTTTTCCAACAGGTATATGACAGCAATGGTAAGCCAATTGAAGGTGCTTATGTCGATAGAAATAATGATGGTGTAATAACTTCTGCAGATAAGTACATCTATAAAAAACCACAAGCAGATGTGACAATGGGCTTTATGACCAATGCAACTTTTGGAAAACATATTGACTTCTCTATGGCTTGGAGAGCAAGTGTAGGAAATTATGTATATGATCAAATCTCTGCAGACAGAGCTCAATTGGGAAATATTTACAATACTGTAGATGGAACTATTAATAATGCTCCTGTAGATTTTAGCAATACAAATTTTAGATTTACCAATAAAGAATCTGATTATTATGTAAAAAACGGAAGTTTCGTAAAATTAGACAATGTAACCTTAGGATATACCTTTGATAATTTATTAAAAAATAATGGCTCCATAAGATTTTATACAGGTGTTAATAATGTACTTATTATCACTAAGTATAAAAACTTAGATCCAGAGGTATTTAATGAAGGAAGAGATGGTTCTATATATCCAAGAGCAAGAATGTTTACTTTAGGGATTAACGCAAACTTTTAAACTTTAGAAAAAATGAAATTAAATATAATAAAATTAAGAAATCTGGCTATTGCAAGTGTATTTCTTATATCAGCAACTTCTTGTATCAATGATTTGGATGTTAAAGTAAATGATGATGAATTATATACATCAGAACAATTCTATTCCAATCCAGAATCTTATAAGCAGTTTTTAGCAAAAATTTACGCTGGTTTAGCGGTTACAGGACAGACTTCTCCTAATGGAAATTCAGATTTAGGACTAGAAGCAGATGGAGGACCCAACGAAGGTTTTTCACAATATATCAGAGGATATTGGCAATTACAAGAATTAACAACTGATGAGGCAATTATTGCTTGGGGAGAATCTGATAATCCAGGAATTAGAGATTTAAACTTCAATACTTGGAACGCAGATAATAAATTCAATGAAGCTTTTTTTGCAAGAATATTTTTCCAGATTGGCTTAGTCAATGAGTTTTTAAGAGAAACTACCGATGAGAAATTATCAACTAGAGGAGTTTCAGCGGATTTAAAAACCCAAATTAAAACTTTCCGTGCAGAAGCAAGATTTTTAAGAGCTTTATCTTACTATCATGCAATAGATATTTATGGTAGAATTCCTTTTGCAACAGAAAGTGATATTATTGGTTCTGGGGTAAAACCATCAGTACAATCGAGAGAATATGTTTTCAACTATTTATTAGAAGAGTTGAATGAGATAGATGGAGATTTAGCAGCTGCAAAAACCAATGAGTATGGTAGAGCAGATAAAGCTGCTGCTTGGATGTTAAAAGCCAAACTATACCAAAATTCCAAAGTATATACTGGTGTTGACAGAAGTACAGAAGCTTTAACAGAAATCACGAAAGTAATTGGTTCACCATATAAAGTGGCAACAATACCTTATGCTAATTTATTTAAGGCAGATAACAATCTAAACGGTGCCCAAGACGAAGCTATTTTTCCTATTACTTTCGATGGTATTAAAACAAAAACTTACGGAGGAACTACTTTTTTAATTCATGCAAGTTGTACCAATGCAGTGGGAGCTCTATTGGGAGTAGATGCAGGCTGGGCAGGTTTTAGAACTCGCCAGGAATTTATTCAATCTACAGGAACAGATGCCAGAGTAATGAAAGTAGCAGGAAGTACAGATCCTGCATCTATTTCAGATTATGCAAAATTTGAGGAAGGTGTAAAATTGATTAAGTTTTCTAACAAAACAGCTAGCGGTGCAGGTGGAAGTGATGGTACTTTTACGGATGCAGATTTTGCTTTATTCAGAATGGGAGATGCTTATTTAATGTACGCAGAATTAGCAATTGTTAATGGAAAAGGTAGTATAGCTACTGCTTTAGGGTATATCAATACTTTAAGAACAAGAGGTGGTGTTACAAACATTGCAATGTCTGACCTCAATGCTCTTACTTCAACAGACGCTAAAGAAATGTTTATTTTGAACGAAAGAGCTAAAGAATTGTATTGGGAAGGCACAAGAAGACAAGATTTGATTAGATTAAATCATTACGTATCTGGCTATACTTGGCAATGGAAAGGAGGAGTCCAAAATGGATCTTCTATAGCTTCTACAAGAGTTTTATTCCCTATTCCGAATAAATATTTAAATATTAATTCTAATTTAACTCAAAATCCAGGTTATTAATTATTAAACTTAAAATAATGAAAAATATTATAAAATTTATTTTCGCTGCCATTGCTATAACAATGATTTGGTCTTGCGAAAAAGATGAAGATCAGGCGATTTTATCTTTAAAATCCGAGCCAACACTTAAAGCAAGTGCAACCACTTTATCATTATCTAGTGCAAATGCTAACAGCAACGCAGTTACTTTTACCATTACCCCTGCAGATTACACACCCGAAGTAGAAATTACCAATGTCTTGCAATTTGCAGTTTCAGGAACTAATTTTGCTTTGCCAAAAGAAGCCGGATTAAGCAATGGCGTATTATCTAAATCCTATACTGTAATAGAATTTAATGCCTTAATGTTAAGCCTTGGATTACCAACCGGGATTGCTTCTGATATTGATGTTAGATTAAAAACTACTGTAGGAAAGGGAGTACCTGTCTATTCGGCTGTACAGAAAATTTCTGTAAATCCTTATGCTTTGGTTTCGTACATGTACGCTCCGGGTGCATATCAAGGTTGGGATCCACCGACAGCTCAAGCTTTAAAATCTGCTACAAGCAACGGAATTTACATAGGTTATATTAATTTTACTACAGCAAACTCTGAATTTAAAATTACACCAATGAAAAATTGGGATCATAGTTATGGTACTAATAATAACGTAGATATCATATATGATGGAGGTAGCAATAACTTGAAAGCAGTAAATGCTGGAAGTCAAAAGTTAACTGTAAATATTAATACTAACAAATTTACTTTAGCACCTTATTCTTGGGGAGTTATTGGTTCTGCAACACCAAACGGTTGGAGTGATCCAGATACCGATTTAGTTTGGAATAGTAATACAGAAAAATGGGAAGTTACTGTTGCTTTAACAGTAGGAGAAATCAAATTCAGACTCAACAATGATTGGGGAACCAACTTTGGAGATGATGGAAATAATGGGTCTCTAGATGCTGGTGGTGCAAATATTGCCATTGGTATTGCAGGAACTTATAAAATTACTTTTGATGAAGTAAACTTAGTTTATACAGCCGTAAAACTATAATTTTATTTCAAGATGTTTTACATAAAAACTGTTGCTAAAAAGTAACAGTTTTTATATTTTTAAAACTTATAATATTCAATATGAAGAAAATGACAATCGGAGCATTTTTGCTCTCTATGATGTTTGGAGGTGCAAATGCACAGTCTTTAAAATCGCCGGATGGAAAATTTGAAATGGATTTCCAGTTGAAGCAAGGCGTTCCCTATTACAATCTGAAATTTAACGGCAAAACAGTTGTTGAAGATTCAAAACTGGGATTGAGAATCTTTAAAGATTCATCTATTAAGTTTGCTTCAGAAATTGCAAAACCAGAAGATGCTAAATTTGACTTAAATAGCGGTTTTACAAAAATTGATGAGAAAACAGATTCAAAAAACGAAACCTGGCAACCGGTTTTAGGTGAAAAGAAAAATTATATTAATCATTACAACGAATTGGCGGTAACGCTTAATCAGTCAGCTACTGACAGAAGTATTATTGTAAAATTCAGATTGTTCAATGATGGATTAGGATTTAGATATGAATTTCCACAGCAGAAAAATCTAAACTATTTCGTTATTCGTGAAGAAGATTCTGAAATCGACTTTCCTTCAGATATGAAAGCCTGGTGGATGGTCGCAGATTACGATTCACAGGAATACCAATATCAGGAAACAAAAATTTCTGAAATTCCGGGAAGATGGGCAAAAGCAGCTGATGCAAACGCTTCACAGACTTTAATTAAAAATGCAGTTCAGTCTCCTTTAATGCTGAAAAAAGAAGGAAAAGAACCTTTATACATCAATGTTGCCGAAGCTGCAGTTTTAGATTATCCTGCTTCTCATCTTGAAGTAGATGCTCAGAATTTTAAATTTAAAACTCACCTTACGGCCGACAGACAAGGCGCAAAAGGATATATGCAGACTCCGATAGTAACGCCCTGGAGAACCATCATCGTTGCTCCGAAAGCAGAAGATGTGATGGATTCTAAAATGATTTTTAACCTAAACGAACCTACAAAATATACTGATACTTCATACATTAAGCCTACAAAATACATGGGAGTTTGGTGGGAAATGATCATCGGAAAATCTCAGTGGGCTTATGGTCAGCCAGAATCAAACGTAAGGTTGGGTCAGACAGATTTTTCAAAATTAACACCAAACGGAAACCACGGTGCCAACAATACCAAAGTAAAAGATTACATCGACTTTGCATCTGAAAACGGTTTTCAGGGACTGTTAATTGAAGGCTGGAATGTTGGCTGGGAAGATTGGTTCGGTCGTTCAAAAGAGTATGTTTTTGATTTTATCACGCCATATCCGGATTTTGATATCAAAATGCTGAATGACTACGCTCATTCAAAAGGAATTGATCTGATCATGCACCACGAAACCTCAGGTTCTGCAACGAACTACGAAAGATGGGCAGACAAGGCTTTCCAGTTGATGAATAAATACGGTTACAAATCTGTAAAAACAGGGTATGTAGGAGATATAATTCCGAGAGGGGAACATCATTATTCTCAATGGATGATCAACCACTACTACAGAATTGCAGAAAAAGCAAATGAATATAAAGTGATGGTCAACTCTCACGAGTCAGTTCGCCCTACAGGAGAAAGCCGTACCTATCCAAACTACATTTCTGCAGAGGCTGCTCGTGGAACAGAATACGATGCTTTTGGAGGAAACAATCCCGATCATCAGACTATTCTTCCTTTTACAAGATGGATGGGAGGCTCTATGGATTACACACCTGGGATTTTTCAGACAAAATTAGACTACTATTTCCCTGGTGACAAACGTTTTGTGAAAACGACTTTAGTAAAACAATTGGCTTTGTATGTAACCATGTATATGCCACTTCAGATGGCTGCAGATTTACCTGAAAATTATAAAAAGCACATGGATGCTTTTCAGTTTATCAAAGATGTAGCTGCAGATTGGGATGACACCAAAATTTTGTCCGCAGAGCCTGGAGAATACGTGGTCACGGCAAGAAAAGCTAAAGGAACGCAAAACTGGTTTGTAGGTGGAATTACCGATGAAAACAAACGCGAGTATACGGTAGATTTTTCTTTCTTGGATAAAGGTAAAAAGTATGAAGCTGTAGTGTATGAGGACGGAAAAGATGCAGATTACATTGATAATCCTCAAAGCTACAATATTTATAAAAAACAGATTACAAGCAAGTCAAAAATACCTTTCAAGATGGTTAGAAGTGGTGGTTTTGCGATCTCGATCAAACCTGTAAAATAAAAATTACCTTCTCTGAAGGGATAGATTTTGAGCGAAGCGAAAAACTGGGTAGATTTTAAATCTTTTTTTCAGAAGCTGTTTCCCGCTCTCCACTATATCTTTTTTGTTCCGGGCTTTTGCCCAAAACAAAAAAGGATGCCGTTTCGATCGGGGCTAAGAAAGTCTATATTTATTACAACTTTGTCAAAGTACAATCTTTGACAAAGTTTATTTAATCAATGTTTTTTTTCAATATTATTCTTATGAAAAAAATAATTTTACTCACATTAGTTTTTGTATTTCAGAACTTTTTTTTGCAGATTCAAAAAGTTGAACCCGCTTTTTGGTGGAAAGGAATGAAAAGTCCTGAACTTCAAATTTTGGTGTACGGAAAAGATGTTTCTAAAAATGAGATTGTACTTTCAGACGGCATTTCCATCAAAAAATTAGAAAAAGTAGAAAACCCGAATTACGTTTTCATCACTGTCAATACTAATGAAATAAAGGTTTCAAAATTCAAAATCAATATAAAGAATCAGAATAAAATCATAGATTCTTACAATTATGAGTTAAGGGAGCGAAACCCAAATTCTGCCAACAGAGCATCTTACACTTCAAAAGATGTGATGTATCTCATCATGCCCGACAGATTTTCCAATGGCGATCCTTCCAACGATTCTCAACCTGAACTTATTGAAAAAGCCAACAGAACTTTACCCAACGGGAGACATGGCGGAGATTTGCGGGGGATTATTAACAATATTGATTATCTTAAAAACCTTGGTGTAACAACACTTTGGCTCACACCGGTTTGCGAAGATAATGAGAAAGCTTACAGTTATCACGGGTATGCACAAACCGATTTGTACAAAATAGATGCGCGTTACGGTACCAATCAAGAATACCTTGAGCTCTCACAAAAACTTAAGAAAAATAACATGAAATTGGTGATGGACTATGTTACCAATCATTGGGGGATTTCACACTGGCTCATTAAAGATTTACCGATGAAAGACTGGATTCATCAGTTTCCCGACAGCGAAAAAGGTTTTAAACGATCTAATTATAAAACCACCTCACAGTTCGATACCAATGTTGCAGAAATCGACAAAAAACTTGCGCTCGACGGTTGGTTTGATACGACAATGCCCGATATCAATCAAAAAAATCCGTTTGTTTTAAAATATTTAACACAGAACGCCATTTGGTGGATAGAATTTGCTGATCTGGATGGTTATCGTGTCGATACCTATCCGTACAACGACAAGGAAGCAATGGCAAAATGGGCAAAAGCGATCACTGATGAATATCCCAATTTCAATATAGTTGGGGAAGCATGGTTATATTCTGCGGCTCATATTTCTGCGTGGCAAAAAGATTCAAAAATTGGCGAAGCAGCAAATTATAATTCCAATTTACCCTCGGTAATGGATTTTATGCTGTATTCCGAATTACCAAAAGCTTTGACTGAAAAAGAATCCTGGGACGCAGGAATGAATAAATTGTACAATGTTTTTACCAGCGATTTTTTATATCCCGACATCAATAATATTCTCGTTTTTTTCGAAAATCACGATACCGAACGCTGGAACGAAATGTTCAACGGAAATCCTGAAACTTACAAAATGGCTTTAACCCTTATTTCTACAGTTCGGGGAATTCCGCAATTGTACTACGGCTCTGAAGTTGGAATGCGTGGCGACAAAAAAACAGGTGGTGATGCAGATATTCGCAGAGATTTTCCTGGCGGTTGGAAATCGGATAAACAAAACGCTTTCAATCCTTCCACACAAACCAAAGAGCAAAAAGAGTTTTATGATTTCAGCCAAAAAATCTTAAACTGGCGTAAAAATACTACCGTAATTCATACCGGAAAAACCAAACATTATATCCCGGAAAACGATGTTTATGTTTATTTCAGGTACAACGAAAAAGAAAGTGTGATGGTAGTTTTAAATAATAATGAAAAGGAACAGACTTTAGATTTACAACGATTTGCTGAAAGTTTAAAGGACTTCAAAAAAGGTAAAGATGTACTTTCAGGAAAAGAATTGATGATAAATAAAAGTCTTACAATTCCGGCAAAAACATCTTTAATTGTAGAATTAAAATAATCTCTTCACAGCTTTTCTTTGAGATAAAAAATAAATAATATGAAAAAATTAACTTTCATTGGAGTTATTATATTGCTTTTCGGTTTTTCATCAACACTTTCTGCCCAACAAAAAGGTTTCTACGAAAATGTTCAAAAGAAAAATATAGAAACCGTGCTCAATCAACTCAATGAGTTTGCAGCCAAAGCCGATTTCAAAAACTATTTTGCATTATTTGCCGAAGAATCTACCTTTATCGGAACCGATGCTACCGAAATTTGGAACAAAAAGCAATTCATGGATTATTCAAAACCACATTTTGACAAAGGAAAAGCATGGAATTTCACTTCTCTGCAAAGAAATATTTCGTTCAGTAAAGACGGAAAATATGCTTGGTTTGATGAAATTTTAGACACCCAGATGAAAATCTGTCGGGGAAGTGGCGTTTTAGAAAAAATGGGTAATCAATGGAAAATAAAACAGTATGTACTTTCTATGACAATTCCGAATGATATTGCAGATAAAGTGGTTGCAGAAAAAACCATCATAGAAGATGCTTTGATAGAAAAATTAAAAACTAAAAACTAAAAATAAAACACAATGACAAAAAAAACAAAACCAAATCTGTCCATGGCTCAGATCATCAACATGAGCATGGGATTTCTGGGAATCCAGATGGCATTTGGTCTTCAGAACGGTAATGCCAGTCGCATTCTTGGGAATTTTGGCGCAGATGTTCATCAATTATCTTGGTTTTGGCTGGTTGCACCGGTTACAGGATTGATTGTTCAGCCCATTATTGGTCATCTGGGAGACAATACCTGGGGTTTTTTGGGGAGAAGGAAACCGTATTTTTTAATAGGTGCTATTCTTTGTGCAATAGGTTTAGTTTTGCTTCCGAATGCAGCTTCGGCAACGCAGATGATGGCGGCAAATGTATTGCTGTTGGCAGTGATTTTTTTAGCAATGATGGATGCTTCAATCAATATTGCTATGGAACCTTTCCGGGCTTTGGTTGGTGATATGCTGCCAAAACATCAGGGAACTTTAGGATTTTCTATTCAGACAATTTTAATAGGAATAGGCGCTGTTATTGGATCTTATTTACCGGATTGGTTGACGAAATTAGGCGTTTCAAATGTAGCAAAAGAAGGTTTCGTTGCCGATAATGTGATTTATGCATTTTATTGCGGTGCCGGAATTCTTTTATTGACAATCATTTATACAATTATTACTACAAAAGAATATTCTCCTAAAGAGTTTGCGGGTTTTGAAGGTACAAATGACATTATTGAACAGCCATCTAAATTCATAGATATTTTTAGGGATTTTGCTAACATTCCTGTTTTGATGAAAAAACTGGGTATTGTTCAGTTCTTTTCCTGGTTTGCTTTGTTTACAATGTGGGTTTTCACGACAAGTGCATTGGCAACACATCATTTCGGACTTTCTCCGGAAGACACACATTCGGTTGAGTTCAACAAAGTGGGCGATCTTACAGGTAAATTATTTGGGATGTACAATCTTTGGGCAATTCCATTTGCATTTTTATTAACGCCACTTGCCAAAAAGATCGGTAAAAAACAGACGCACGCATTAGCTCTTTTTTGTGGTGGATTGGGTATTATTTCGATGTACTTTATTAAAGATACTTCGCTTTTATGGATTTCGATGATAGGACTTGGTTTTGCATGGGCAAGTATTCTTGCTATGCCTTATGCTATGCTGATTAATGCAATTCCTCAAAGAAAAATGGGTGTTTTTATGGGCATTTTCAATTTCTTCATTGTAATTCCACAAATCATTAACGGACTTTTTGGAGGACCGATTGTAAAAAGCGCTTTTGGTAGCTATGCGATGGGATATGTTGTGGTAGGAGGTATCTGTATGCTGTTAGGTTCTGTTCTCACATTGATTTTTATTAAAACTGACGATTCAAAACAAGAAGCAATTGAAGAAGAAATCCAGCAGGTACATTTTTAGTTTAATTAGAAATTAGAAATTAGAAATTAGAAATTAGAAATTATTTTAATTAAAATTCAAAATTATTTCAATAATTGTTTCAATAGGAGCGGACTTTAGTCCGCTTTGTTAATTTAAAGATGGCTGGCTTTAGCCCAAAATTTAATACTCTTAAAATTTTAATATTTTAAAAATTCACTTCAAAGAAAATTGATAATTCACAATTAACACTTAAAATTACTTCTTACCTTACATCAACATTTTACAATCATACTGTATGTACATTTGTACTATAAATAATCAAAAAAAATTACAATGAAAACAGTATATCACAAAGCAGATTCAAGAGGTCACGCAGATCACGGTTGGTTAAATTCTTACCATACTTTCAGTTTCGCAGGTTACCAAAATAGAGAAAGATCAAACTTCGGAGTGTTGCGGGTTTTAAATGACGATACCGTTTCTCAAGGGATGGGTTTCGGAACACACCCGCACAAAAACATGGAAATCATTTCCATTCCGTTGGAAGGAAACTTAGAACATAAAGATTCTATGGGAACTACTGCCGTTATAAGAAAAGGTGAAATTCAGGTGATGAGCGCAGGAACTGGTGTAATGCACAGCGAATACAACCAAAATAAAGATGAAGCCGTAAAATTTTTACAAATATGGGTTTTTCCGAGAGAAGAAAATGTAGAACCTAGATACGATCAGAAAAGCATTAAAGACGGTGAAAAAATCAACGGTTTCCAACAGATTTTATCACCCGATAAAAATGACGATGGCGTTTGGATTCATCAGGATGCATGGTTCAATTTAGCAAATTTCACGCAAGGAAATGGAAAAAACTATACTATCAACAAAAAAGGAAACGGCGTTTATGTATTTGTACTAAAAGGAAGCGCAAAAGTAGGAGATAGAATTTTAAGCGAAAAAGACGGTTTAGGAATTTGGGATACCCAAAGTTTTAACATCGAAGCAGTTGAAGACACCGAGATCCTTTTAATGGAAGTTCCAATGGATTTACCGGCATATTTAAAATAAATAATAATATTTTTGCAGCACAAAATTTCCCCTTCTCTGGAGGGGTGGCGAAATTCAAAGAATTTTGACGGCGTGGTTTAAATGCATCTAACTTAATAATTAAATTTAAAACAATATATAAATGAAAATTCTAGCTATAGCAGGAAGCAATTCAGACACATCAATCAACAGGCAATTGGTAACATATGCTACAACGTTATTCGACAACGCAGAAATAGAAATCGTAGATATGAACGATTTTGAAATGCCAATCTACAAACATCAAAGAGAAGTTGAAAGCGGAGTTCCACAGGAAGCCATTGATTTTGCATCAAAAATTGACAGTGCAGATGTACTTTTAGTTTCTTTATCTGAGCACAACGGAACGTATTCTACAGCTTTCAAAAACGTATTCGACTGGGCTTCAAGAATCAAACAAAGAGCAGTTTGGAACGAAAAACCTATGCTGCTAATGGCTACAGCTCCCGGCGCAAGAGGTGGTTTAGGAGTTTTAGAAGCGGCAGAAAAACGTTTCCCTTTACATGGCGGGAATATTGTAGACACTTTTACGCTTCCTTTTTTCAATGATCAATTTGATAAAGAAAATCAAAAAATTTCTAACGTAGAAAAAGACAATGAGTTACGTGAGAAAGTAAACAAGATTTCGGCAGTTGAAATAATCTTAGAAAAATAGCATTTGAATATTAACATAAAATTAATATCTTTGCAAAAAGAAAATAGATGAAGATTCAGTCCACTTTCAAAGAATGTTTTTCAAATAACGGAAAAACTGTGGACTCTGAAACTCTCAGATAAAACATCAGCCGATAATCTACCAAGATTGTCGGCTTTTTTATTTTCTTTAAATCAAATTAAAAGTTAATATAAAAGATAAAAGATGTCAGTCTGTAATCTGAAATCTAGCATCTAAAAATCTAAATAATAATGAGCAATACGTACAAATCTGCAGGTGTAGACAAAGAAGAAGGTTACAAAACCGTTGATAAAATCAAAAAAGCGGTGGGCGAAACGCACAACTCCAATGTATTGAATCATTTGGGAAGCTTCGGTGCTTTTTATGAAATCGGAGGATACAAAAACCCTGTTTTGGTTTCAGGAACTGACGGAGTAGGAACAAAACTTAAAGTTGCTTTAGATTCAAAAAGATACGATTCTATTGGCGTAGACTGTTTCGCAATGTGTGCCAACGACATCCTGTGTCACGGCGCAAAACCATTGTTTTTTCTGGATTATTTAGCTTGCGGAAAATTAGATTCCGAAATTGCTGCAGAAATCGTTTTAGGAATGGTAAAAGCCTGTAAAGACAACAACTGTGCATTGATTGGTGGTGAAACTGCCGAAATGCCGGGAATGTATCAGCCAGGAGATTATGACGTTGCAGGTTTCTGCGTAGGAATCGTTGAAAAAGACCAGATTATCGACGGTTCAAAAATCAAAACAGGAGACAAAATTATTGCATTGCCAAGTTCAGGATTCCACTCAAACGGATTTTCTCTGGTAAGAAAAATATTCCCGAATTTTGAAGAAGAATTTGAAGGGAAGCCTTTGTACGAAACACTTTTAGTGCCTACAAGATTATATTACAAAGATATTCACAAAGTGATTGAAGAAGTGGAAGTTTCAGGAATTGCCCACATCACAGGTGGTGGTTTATACGAAAACATTCCAAGAATTATCGGAGAAGGATTGTGTGCTTCCATCGAGGCATCAAAAATTCAGATTCCAAGCGTGATGTTAGAATTAGAAAAAAGAGGAGATATTGCTCGTGAAGAGATGTTCGGAACCTTCAATATGGGGGTAGGAATGATCATTGTAGTTGATCCGGAACACGCTGAGAAAGTGCTTCATCTTCTAGATGACGCTTACGAAATCGGAGAAATCACAGAAGGAAGCGAAAAAATAGATTTGAAATTCTAAAAAGACATCAGATTTTAGATATCAGACGACAGACTTTTAGTCTGAAATCTAGTATCTGAAATCTATTATCTAATATTAATGAAAAACTTAGTTATACTTGTTTCAGGTTCAGGAAGCAATCTTCAGAGAATTATTGATACCATTGATAACGGGGAAATCCAGAAATGCAAAAATATCTTTGGTTGTTGCCGACAGAGAATGTTACGGACTCGAAAGAGCAAAAAACCACAACATACAAAGAGTGTTGATTCCGAGAGGAAAAAACTTCAGCAGTGAGTTGGGTAAAATCATTCCCGAAAATACAGACTTAATCGTATTGGCAGGATTTTTATCCATCCTCAAACCTGAATTTGTTGAGAGCTGGGCAGGGAAAATCATTAACATTCACCCGGCTTTACTTCCAAAATACGGCGGAAAAGGGATGTGGGGACATCACGTTCATCATGCCGTAATTGAAGCAAAAGAAAAAGAAAGTGGAGCAACCGTACATTTTGTAACGGTAGGAATCGATGAAGGAGAAGCAATTCTCCAAAAATCTTTCGAGGTCACAGAAAATGACACGCCCGAAACGTTAGCAGAAAAAGTTCATAAAATCGAATATGAAATTTTTCCAATAGCAATAAACAAAGTATTAGGAAATTAGTGATAAAAGGCTTCGACAAGCTCAGCCTGACGAAGCCGAAAAGCTACAATTAGTATTAGAGATATAAAAATTCCCCTCCTTTGGAGGGGTGGCAAAAATTCAAAGAATTTTTGACGGGGTGGTTTAAAACATTCAACCTGACAACGCTACAAAATTAAGATGAGTACTATAAAGGTCATGCTGAGCCTGTCGAAGCGTTTCTTAATAAAAAATAAAAGACACACTTAGATTGATTAAAGAATATTTCGAAAAAGTAAAAAATCTAAGTAAAAGTAAGAGATCGGAGGTGAAAGAACCGGTCTACAGTTTGAAATAACTGTAAAAAGTAAAAAGTGAAAAGCCTCGAAAGGGCAGGTAAAATGAGTGAAAAACCGCAATTTTTTGCGGTTTGATCTTAAAAAAAATGAAAAAATCTATGAGCAAGAGAGTTTTGATCAGTGTTTCTGACAAAAGTGGATTAACAGAATTCGCACAGTTTTTAGAATCCCAGAATTATGAATTGATTTCTACAGGAGGGACATTCAAACATTTGAAAGACGCTGGTTTAAATCCAATCCAGATCGATGAGGTAACCGATTTTCCTGAAATGCTTGACGGAAGGGTAAAAACTTTACACCCGAAAGTTCACGGCGGTTTATTGGCGGTTCGTTCAAACGAAGAGCACATGAAAACTGTCCAGGAACATAATATCGGTTTGATCGACATGGTGATAGTGAATTTGTATCCGTTTTTTGAAAATGTAAACAAAGACATTTCATTACACGAAAAAGTTGAATTCATCGATATCGGAGGTCCTTCAATGCTTCGTTCAGCGGCCAAAAATTTCGATTCTGTAACGGTAATCACTGACGTTGAAGATTACGAAAAAGTAAAGATCGAAATGGAGCAAAAAGGTGACACGTTCATCGAAACCCGTAAAAGATTAGCCGGAAAAGTATTTAACCTTACTTCAGCCTACGATGCGGCGATCTCAAGAATGCTTTTAGAAGAAGATTATCCTACGTATTTAAGTGCTTCTTACAAGAAAGTTTCAGACCTAAGATACGGAGAAAACCCACATCAGACTGCAGCGTACTACGTTTCAACTTTTGAAAACGGTGCAATGAAAGATTTCGAACAGTTGGGAGGGAAAGAATTATCATTCAACAACCTTCGTGATATGGATCTTTGCTGGAAAGTGGTAACTGAATTTAAAGAAGAAATGGCTTGTTGTGCTGTAAAACATTCTACACCTTGTGGAGTGGCAATCGGAACTTCAGCTTTAGAAACATATAAGAAAACATTCGAATGTGACCCGGTTTCTATTTTTGGTGGAATTGTAGCTGCCAACTTTAAAATTGATTCTGCAACCGCTGAAGAATTAAACAAAACTTTCCTTGAAATTGTCATGGCTCCGGAATTTGATGAGGATGCTTTGGAAGTTTTAAGAAAAAAGAAAAATTTAAGAATTATAAAAATCGTTAATTCGGTTTCAGATAAGCAGACTTGGGTGAAAGTTGATGGTGGAATCTTGGTTCAGGATAACGATAGTATTTTCTCAGATGATATTAAAGTTGTTACTGAAACTCAACCAACGGAAGAGCAGAAAAAAGCTTTATTATTCTCTCAGAGAGTGGTAAAATATGTGAAATCAAATGCAATTGTTGTTTCAAACGGCATCCAGGCTTTCGGAATTGGTGGCGGACAGGTTAACAGAATCTGGGCAACGCAACAGGCAATCGAAAGAGCAAAAGAAAAATTCACAGGAGATCTTGTTTTAGCTTCTGATGCATTTTTCCCTTTCCGTGATGTGGTAGATTTCTGCGCTCAGGAAGGTATTACGGCGATTATTCAACCTGGTGGAAGCGTAAAAGATCAGGAAAGTATTGATGCTGCTAACGAACACAACATTCCAATGATGTTCACGGGTGTAAGACATTTCTTTCATTAAAATTGAATTAAAATAGCGTTTTAAGATTGTATTTATAACATTCAAATTATATATTTGTAAACTAGACTAGAAATAACTAAAGTATGAGAATATTAATCATAGGTGAAGGTGGAAGAGAATCTGCATTAGCAGCGAAACTTCATAAAGACAACAGAGTTACCAAAATGTTTTTTGCTAACGGAAACGCATCTACAGATTCATTCGGGCAGAATGTTCATTTATTAGAGATTAAAGAATTAAGAGATTTCGCCATAAAAGAAAAAGTAGATCTTACGATTGTAGGTCCTGAAGCTCCTTTAGTAGCTGGTTTAAAGGATGAATTTAAGAAACACGATCTTAAAGTTTTCGGTCCGAACCAAAAAGTGGCAAGTCTGGAAGGAAGTAAAGCGTTCTCTAAGAAGTTTATGCAGACCTATGATATCAAAACAGCAAAAGCAGTAGTTTTTGATTCTTATAACGAAGCGAAAGCTTACGTACAGACCCAGGATTATCCTTTAGTGATTAAAGCAAGTGGTTTAGCAGGCGGAAAAGGAGTTGTTATTTGTGATACCCGCGAAGAAGCTGAAGCTACAATCCACGATTTTATGATCAGAAGAATTCATGGTGATGCAGGTATTCGTTTGGTTATCGAAGAATTTTTACAAGGTTTTGAAGCATCAATTATTGCTTTCTCAAACGGTGACAAAATATTCCCTTGCATTGCTGCAAAAGATTATAAAAAAGCTGGAAACGGTGACAAAGGACCAAACACTGGTGGAATGGGTTCTGTAGCACCAAGCCCGGAATTTACTGCAGTACATACAGCTGACTTTGAAAAAAATATTTTAGAACCTACTCTTAAAGGTCTTAAGGCAGAAGGTTTCAGTTTTAAAGGAATCATTTTCTTCGGATTGATGGTGACTAAAAACGGAACTTACCTGTTAGAATACAACATGAGATTCGGAGATCCTGAAACTCAGGTTTTAATGGCATTGATGGAAAACAATATTCTGGATGTGATCAATGACTGTATGGACGGCAAAGAATTGAATCTTAAATTTAAAGACGAAAAAGCTGTATGTCTGGTAATGTGTTCCGGAGGTTACCCTGGAAATATCGAAACAGGTTTTGAAATTACCGGAATTGAAAAAGCTAAGCACAGTCAGATATTATGTGCAGGAGCTGTTAAGAAAGGCGACAAAATAGTTTCTAATGGAGGACGGGTGATGAATGTAGTTGCAACCGGCGCTACCTATGACGAGGCAAGAAAGAAAGTATATGAAGATGCACTTCACGTTCACTTCGATTACAGTTTCTACAGAGAAGACATCGGGAAATTTTAATAAAATCATAAAAAAGATTTGGAAATTCTCCAAGTCTTTTTTTGTAAAGATTTCATCAATAAGATCGGGCTTTAGCCCGAATTAAAAAGTTTAAAGATAGAATTGGCTTTAGCCAAAATTATATTAAATTTCATTAAAAATATTTGAGTTTACTTTTAGATTGACACAATGTTTTAACAACCAAAAATTAACTCATAATTTATAACTCATAATTCATCATTTAAAAAATGCACAACGGTATTATCATATTAGATTTCGGATCTCAATACAACCAGCTTATCGGAAGAAGAATCCGTGAGATGGGGGTATATTCTGAAATTTTACCATTCAATACGCCATTATCAACAATTTTAGAAAAACAGCCAAAAGGAATTATTCTTTCAGGTGGACCAAGCTCTGTGAATGCAGAAAATGCCCATTTGGTTGAAAAAGAATTGTACGAACAGGGAATTCCTGTTTTAGGAATTTGCTACGGAATGCAGTTAACCGCACATCTTTTAGGCGGAAAAGTAAATAAAGGTGAAAAAGGTGAGTATGGAAAAGCTCATCTGGATATTATCAAAGAATCTTCTCTGTTAAAAGGCGTGACGCAAAATTCAGTAGTATGGATGAGTCACTTTGACGAAGTAGGAAAATTGCCTGTAGGTTTTGAACTAAATGCAAAATCTGGTGTAATCGCTTCGATTTCTAATGAAGACAAAAAAATCTATTGCGTACAGTTTCATCCTGAAGTTTCTCACACAGAAGAAGGCGGAAAAATGCTGGAGAATTTTGTGTTCTCAATCTGTGATGCAGAAAAAAACTGGAAGCTGACCAATTATATCGAAAAAACAGTAGCAGAAATCAAAGAAAGAGTAGGTGACAACAAAGTGATCCTTGGTCTTTCAGGAGGAGTAGATTCTTCGGTAGCTGCCGTTTTGATTCATAAAGCAATCGGTGATCAGCTGCAGTGCATCTTCGTAGACACAGGATTGTTGAGAAAAGACGAAGACGTAAAAGTAATGGAAAATTATGGAGAACATTTCCATATGAACATCAAACTGGTTGATGCTAAAGAAAGATTTTTATCAAAATTAGCAGGAATCAACGATCCCGAACAAAAAAGAAAAATCATCGGAAACGAATTTATTCATGTTTTTGATGAGGAATCTCATAAAATTGAAGGGGCGAAATTCTTAGCTCAGGGAACCATTTATCCAGATGTGATCGAAAGCCAGTCTGTAAACGGACCTTCAGCGGTAATTAAATCTCATCACAATGTTGGCGGACTTCCTGAAGAAATGGAATTTGAACTTCTTGAGCCATTAAGAGAACTGTTCAAAGACGAAGTAAGAAAAGTGGGTGAAGAATTGGGTATTCCTCATCATTTGGTGCACAGACATCCTTTCCCTGGTCCAGGTTTGGGAATCAGGATTTTGGGTGAGGTTGATGCTGAAAAAGTAAAAATCCTTCAGGAAGCTGATGATATTTTCATCGAAGAATTATACAAAAATGATTTGTATGAGAAAGTTTCTCAGGCATTTGTAGTTCTTCTTCCGGTAAAATCTGTCGGAGTTATGGGTGATGAAAGAACGTATGAATACACAGCAGTAGTTCGTTCTGCCAACACCATCGATTTTATGACGGCAACCTGGAGCAGACTTCCTTATGATTTTTTAGATACTGTTTCTAGCAGAATTATCAACGAAGTAAGAGGAATCAACAGAGTAGCTTACGATATTTCAAGCAAACCACCAGCAACAATTGAGTGGGAGTAATCTTGATTTAAATTGAATATAAACCAGCTTTTCGAGGCTGGTTTTTGTTTGAAGTGATTTTACATTATTGATAGATATAAGGTGTACATTTTATTGTAATTAATTGATTATATCCCGCTGTATCAATGGCAGACAGCATATATTTTTTAAAAGCTTATTAATACTTTCGTCGTTATATTGCAGGTCATAAACAAAACTTGTTTGATAGGCAGTTTATAATTACTTTATATTTGTAGAATTCTTTTAAAGCATAAAAGGTAATTTGTCACCTAAAATCGTAAGATGAAAAAGTTTAATAAATTTATTTTTACAATACTGTTATTGCTGTCTCTGAAAAGTTTTGCTAGTCCCCAAATACCCGATATAATTATTTATAAAAATGATACAATTTCAACATACAATTTATTGATTGAGAATTATCTTAAAAAAACATATAGTAAAGATAATTTTGAAAATGTAAGCTTTAAAAATCAAGAAGCAATGCCATTAAGCTGTTGGAGAGGTTATCAAGCAGTTTATGAAATTATTGATAGCAAATTATATTTATCAGGAATAATTGATTGTGGTGGTTTAAGAAATAAAAAGGAATTGTTAAGTAATGAATCTTTATCGAGAATGAAGGAAATTTTTGGAGATAAAGTAATTAGTGGAAAAGTTTTAATGGATTGGTTTTCAGGTAGTATAAATTTTACCAAAAAATTTAATAAAAACAATGTATTACGGGAAAATATTTTTTTTCTAATAATTTTCAGACATGAAAAAGTACTTGATTTTAGCAAAGGAAATTTGATAAAGGATTATGATGTAGATAATTATGAGAAAGTAAAAGGTGGTTACAAGAGATTACACAAAAATAAAATCTCTGATATTATTTTTAAACCTCTTAGCAAAGTTAATTTTAAAAATGATAAAAATTTTAGTTGTTCTGATAAATATGTCATAACCATTGGAGAGAAAGGTAAAATATCTAAGGTTAAAATGGCTCATGATGACGATGAAATCGATAAATATTATGATAAGGATGAATACCAATTTTGTATAAAGAAAATTGAGAATAGTTTGGTTTATCTTAAATTTGATATTATAAAAAATAGAGGTAAACCTATTTCCGAAGATGTATACATAGAAATTGATCAGAAAGAAGATGGTAAATTAAAAAATGAAACGTATATATACAAAAAATCAACGTTTAGTAAAAATTAATTCTATCTAAATTTTCTACATTTGTTCAATGAAGATAGCGTACCTCGGTCCACAGGCAAGTTTCACTCAATTGGCAACATCTCAGATTTTTCCAAATGAAGAATTAATTCCACAATCCAGTATTTTAGATTGTTTCAATGCTGTGAAAAATAATGAAGTAGATAAGGCAGTAGTTCCTTTAGAAAATTCTATTGAAGGCACGGTTTCAATGACGCTCGATTATCTCTATGATTTTGATGTATTTATCGAAACTGAACTCGTAATGCCAATTGCACATCATCTGATGATTCATCCGGATAATGAAACATTTGAAAAGATAATTTCACATCCGCAGGCTTTAGCGCAGACTTTTCATTTCAGATATGACCATTATAAAAATATTCAGTCACAGGATTACAGTTCAACAGCCGCAGCCGCAAAATTAGTTTCGGAAAATCCAAGTGAGAAATGGGCGGCAGTTGCCAACCGATATTCAGCAAAGTTGTATGGTTTAAAAATCATTCATGAAAATATTCAGGATTTTGAACAGAATCACACCAAGTTTATCGTGATTTCAAAAAAGAAAGAAAGTGTACAACTTAATTTGCCACAAATTTCTGAAAAAACATCTCTTATTATTACACTTCCCGAAGATCATGCAGGAGGTCTTCATCAGGTACTTTCCGTTTTTGCCTGGAGAAGAATGAATCTCTCAAAAATCGAAAGCCGAACCTTGAAAACCGGTTTGGGAAATTACTTTTTCTTTATTAATGTCGCAAGTGAGTGGCATAATGTACTGTCTCAAAATGCCATCGACGAGATTATTGCTTTAGGCTGTAATGTGAAATTTTTAGGACATTATGATGAATATGTTTTTAATGAATAATTTCTTTAAAAATTGTTTTAATGTGTACAATTATTCTTATTTTTAAATAACAAAATTCACACACATGATGATTAAAGAAAAACAGAAAAGTTTCATTAATGAAGATTTCAAATATTTTGCAAAGCTTTTCGGAAGTGCAACCCTGAGCTTTTTAAAAATAAACCTAATCGCACAATTCTCCATAGCAATTCTCTGTGTGGCGACAATAATAATCGTGATCCGACAGACCTATTCAAATGGCAGCGGATCCGTTCATTCAGATGGCGAAGCTGCCATTGTTGTACTTTTCATTCAACGACCATTTGCTTTTGGTTTGACGTTATTGAGTATGATAGCCAGTCCGTTTTTACTATTTTCAATGGGAAATAAATACGTCATTTTTAAAACGATCAACCGTCTGATTTCCGATAAAGGCGAAAATTTGTTGTTTCCTATTATTGATAAAATACTTTTAAAAGTAAGAGAGCATCAACCGGAATTGTTCACACAAGGTGTAGACAAAACTAAGTTACAGTTGAGAATTTTGCAGGAAATAAGAGATTCAAAACAAAATAAATGGCTGAAGAAAATCATCACTTTTGGTTTTAAAAAATTGACCTGAACGAAATTGATTTCAAAGACGAGAACGTAAATTTTACTGAAATTATTAAAGTGAAAATCATCGATCAGCTGAAAAGTATTTCTGAACCTAGCCGGCTTTTCTTGGGTAATTTTGGGGATTAATATTTTATTATTGGTCTTGACAGGTTTTAAAGTGATATAAAAATATCTGGATATTTCCAGTGTACTATTCAATAGGAATAATTTTTGACCGTACTTTGCAATTCAATTCATCTTCAAAATTATGTTTGACAAACAGCAGCGAAAGCTGAAAAGATCTGCCCGGCTCATATCCGTTTTAAGCAAATACGGATTTAAAGATATGATTGCCAGAATGGGCAAAAAACCTGAAGAAAGTTCTACCCAATCTGATGAAATTATTTCAAAAGGAACCGTATACGAAAGAATTCGATTAGTTTTGGAAGAATTGGGACCTACGTTTGTGAAACTCGGACAGACATTCAGCAATCGTGAAGATCTGCTTCCACCGGAATTAATTCAGGAGCTACAAAAACTTCAGGATCGGGTAGAAGTAGTTGATATGAATGTTAAAGAAATTCTTGAAAATGAATTTAATATTTCACTTCAAGACTGTTTTTCTGAAATTATTACCAAACCTTTAGCAACAGCTTCGATTGCACAGGTGTACAGAGCCACTTTAATTTCTGGTGAAGAAGTTATTTTGAAAATAAAAAAGCCTGATGTTCTCAGTGTAATTGAAGATGACTTGTTGCTCATCAAAGATTTGGTAAAACTCATTTCAACCTATTCTGAAATTGGTTCGAAACTTAACTTAAAACAAGCCATCACAACCTTTGAAAAGTCTTTACTGGAAGAAGTTTCATTAGTGAATGAAAGAAATAATATCAAACAATTTGCTTTAAATTTTAAGAACAATAAAGAAACTTATGTTCCGGTCATTTATGATGAATTTTCCAACAATAATGTTCTGTGTATGGAATTTATTGACGGAATTAAAGTTACTGACAAAGATGAATTATTAAAACATAACATCGATCCGGTTGTTGTTTCCGAAGAAGGTTTAAGACTTTTTGTTTCCCAGATATTAGATTACGGTTTTTTCCACGCAGATCCGCACGCCGGAAATATTCTGGTAAAGAGAGACGGAAAAGTTGTTTTTATTGATTTTGGTGCGGTAGGAAAAATTCAGCCTAACGATAAAGAAATTCTTGAAAGTTTAATCGTTGCTTTTGTGGCAAAAAATTCCAATAAAATAGTTCGTTACCTCAAGAAGATGGCTGTCAGCTACGAAATTCCTGATGAAAAAAGATTTGAAAATGATGTGCAGGAAGTTGTAAGTTTTGTTCACAGTACTTCCTTAAAAGATATTGATCCGCAGGTAATTATGAATAAAATGAAAGATGTTTTGAAAGAAAACAGATTGTACATGCCGGATTATTTTTATCTTTTATTCAAAGGAATTGGTTTGATAGAAGGTGTAGGAAGAACCATCAATCCTGATCTTGATATTGTAAAAAGTCTTCATCCTTACACCAAAAAAATACTGAAGAAAAAAATCAGTCCAAAAAAAATTCTCCAGTCAGGAATGGACAAAATGATGAATTTCACCGATAACTTAGATGAAATTCCAAAAGAACTCCGTTCTGTTTTGCAGAAGTTGGACGATGATAAATTTACCATTTCCAGCGAAATTAAAAATATTGAAAAAACCAATCAGCTGATCAAATCAAGCATTGTCAATTTAATCTTAGCAATGATTTTAGGCGCAAATATTATCGCTACAGCAATCGTTTTTGTTTCAGAATCCGGACCCAGAATAGGGGAAATGTCTCTGATTGCGGTTTTAGGATTTTTATTTTCTGTTTTTCTGATAGTTGTTCTTTTATTGAGAATTACAAGGAAATAGTTTTGTGCAGATAGTAAGATTAAATAGCTATTCAATGTGTCATTCTTAAGGAATCTTCACATAGCTGAAATATTTGTCTAGACTCCTTGGAATGAGAAATATTCTTATTGAAATTCGATTGAAGAAGCATCAAACATCAATTTTTCAACCATAAAAGTCAATCGAATTAATTGCCTATCTTTGCAAAATGGAAAAACTCACTTTTGCAGACTTTGACCTTCCGGTAAAAGTTCTTGATGTTTTAGCAGATTTAAATTTATTTGAGCCTACTCCAATTCAGGAGAAAAGTATCGGACCTATCCTGTCCGGAAGAGATGTGATGGGAATTGCACAAACGGGAACAGGTAAAACCTTAGCTTATCTTTTGCCGGTTTTGAAGACCTGGAAATACAATAAAACAGGAAATCCTACAGTTGTTGTTTTGGTTCCAACAAGAGAATTGGTGGTTCAGGTTACAGAAATCGTAGAAAAACTGACAGAAAACATCACTGCAAGAGTAATTGGAATTTATGGTGGAAAAAATATCAATACGCAAAAGCTTTTATTTAATGACGGTTGCGATATTTTGGTAGGAACTCCGGGTAGAATTATGGATTTAGCCATTGATAATGCAATCTCGTTAAGAGAAGTTCAGAAGCTAATCATTGATGAGTTTGACGAAATGCTGAATCTGGGTTTCAGACCACAGTTGACGCACATTTTTGAGATGATGAGAGAAAAAAGACAGAATATTCTTTTTTCTGCAACCATGACAGAAGCGGTAGACGAAATGTTGGATCAGTATTTTGCAGGACCAATAGAAATTTCGTTAGCAAAATCTGGAACGCCGCTTGAGAAAATTGATCAGACGGCTTACAAAGTTGAGAACTTTAATACAAAAATCAATTTGCTTGAACATTTGTTGAAAAACAATGAAGATATGTCTAAAGTTTTGATTTTCACAAACAATAAGAAGAACGCAGATTTATTGCTTACCAAAATAGATGAGCTTTTCCCGGAAGAATTTGATGTAATTCACTCCAACAAATCTCAAAACTACAGATTGAAAGCCATGAAAAGCTTTGAAAAAGAAGAAATCAGAGGTTTGATCACGACTGACGTTATGGCGAGAGGTTTGGATATTTCAAACATTACACATGTAATCAATTTCGAAACTCCGGAAGTTCCTGAACAGTACATTCACAGAATAGGTAGAACAGGTAGAGCAGATAAAGACGGTAAAGCCATCACATTTGTTGCTAAAAAAGAAGAAACTTTGGTACTTGATATTGAATTATTGATGGATAAAGAATTAAGATACATCGATTTTCCTGCTGAAGTTAAGATCAATCCTAAAAAGATTGCCTCTGAAGAAGATGTAATTCTGATGAAGAATCCTGCACAAGCCAAATTATACGATGGTGGAGGAGCATTTCACGAAAAGAAAGATAAAAACAAAAAGGAAAACTGGGGCGGACCGTCAAAAAGAAAAGAACCTAAAAAATTCGGAGCCAACAGATCACAACAGAAAGCAATCTCTAAATCAAAGAGAAAGAAATAAAAATAAAAGCGATTTCAAATTTTGGAATCGCTTTTTGTTTTTTAATCATTTTTAAAAATATAATTCATCATCATTTTGAATGGAATCGTAAGAAATTCAGGATGGATTGATGATTCCCAATGATCAACATCAAATGTTTAGATTAAATTTTAAATACAATCTACAAATACAGCTCGAAACTCTTGCTCGTAATTTAATTTTTATAGTTTTATTTCATATAAGGTTTCATCACTTTTGCCCAAAGCTGATAACCTTTTGGAGTCATGTGCAGCATATCTTCCACAAAAAGATCTTTTCTTACCTTTCCACTGGCATCATTCATTACTTTTGTGATGTCTATAAAATCTGCATTTTTTTCCTCTTTCATAAATTGGGCAATCTTTTTATTGGCTTCTTTCATCTGCGGCCAAAGGCTTTCTCGACTGGGAGAATATTTTATTGAAATAAAATCAATTTGAATTTGAGGAAATTTTGCTCTTATCTTGGTGTAAAAGGTTTTAAATCTGTCAACGACAACATCAGCTTTCAATTTAGCATCATCAGCAAAATCATTTTCGCCACAATAGATGATAATTTGTTTTGGCTGGTAGGGATTTAATAAATCTTCGGAATAATAATTCAAATCTGTCAACCGTGATCCTCCAAAGCCTCTGTTAATAATTGTTTTTCCCGGAAAATACTCTGAAACGTCTTGCCATTTTGTGAAAGAAGAACTTCCAATTAATAGAATGGCGTTTTTTGGAGGTGTATATTCTGAATTTAATGTATTGAAATCCTGAATTTCCTGCCAGAACATTGGTTTTTTTTCTTGTGAAAAAATAATAGTAAATGTAAGCAATAAAAATGCTGATAAAATCTTCTTCATTGTTTTGTTAATTTTATTTCTGGGAAATAAATAGAATAAAAAAACTCCCGAAATGTTCGGGAGTCTGTTAATTTATCTGACGTAATTTAAATACGTAAAATCAATGACCTGATCTCCGTCTTGGTCAATATTGTCAAACATTGTCATAAATCGCATTTCTGTACTGCTCAGGATAATAACTTTATACATTCTTGGCAAATCATTGTCATACTGAATGACTAGTTCTTTCTTTTCTGAATCGTAAGAATATTTACCTTCTGTTTTGCTGCTTGTACAGCTTGCTCCTATACCGGTAACTGCAGTGTATGCAGCATAATAATCGATTCTGAATTCGGTGATGCTTTTTGCACTGCATCCTGTAGGAACATCAGTAGAAATTACAGTTTTGTTGTCTGCACCGGAAATTACTTCCTGTTTTGTCATCTTCCATTCACCTTTTAGCATATCCAATTCATAGTTTTGAATATCATCATCTTCACAAGAACTCAGCGCCAAGGCCGAAAAGGCAAATAAAAGCAAATATTTTTTCATTTTCACAAATTTAATAATATGCTAAAATATAAATAAATTTGAAATATTTATAATGAAATAAAGGTTTTTTAAACTAATGTTTGTAAAAAAGATAATTCTTGAGCATGAAGGATGAAATCAGCAGTTATTGATCTTAAAAATTTCAAAGACTTTGAGCTATCAATCATATCATTCTATTTAATAACTCATTTCTACGATCTTGTAAACATCTTGAGGTGTAAGATTTTTATATTCGCCCAAACCTTGCCAATTTCTTTCTTTAAAGGTCTTTTCAATACGTTCTGCCGTATTTTGGTAATCTTCCGTATAATCTGAAAGTTTTGTTTGAATTCCTAAACTATGGAAAAATTCTTCCATCTTTTTGATGGCTGCTTCTGCTTTTTCTTCTAAGCTTCCTTCAGTAATTTTCCATACTCTTTCTGCATATTGAGCCAGTTTCTCTTTTTTAGTTTCAAAATTATAACGGTAATGAGAAGGCGCAATCACAGCTAGTGTTCTTGCATGATCGATTCCGTAGTAAGCAGTAAGCTCATGTCCCATAGCGTGAACTGCCCAATCGGTCATTACACCTTTTTGTATTAAGCCATTTAAAGCCATGGTGCAACACCACATGAAGTTTCCGGCAGCATTATAATCAAAATTGTCGGCCATTACTTTGGGCGCTGTTTCTTGCAAGCTGATCAAAATGCTTTCTGCAATTCTTTCCTGCAGATCAGCTGAAGATGGAGATGTCATGTATTGTTCTAAAACATGCGTGTAAGCATCGGCTATTCCGTTTGCGATTTGTTTTTTTGGAATTGATTGTATGACTTCAGGATCTAAAACCGAAAACTGAGGAAACAAGCCGGGACCGCCGGATGATAATTTTTCTTTGGTCTCTCTTCTGGAGATCACGTATCCCGAATTCATTTCTGAGCCGGTTGCAGGTAAGGTGAGGATAGTTCCGAAAGGCATTCCTTCACCCTCTAAAGTTCTTACCGGTTTTGTCAAAATTTCCCAGGCTTCACCATCGTAATTGGCTGCTGCTGATAAAAATTTCACACCATCAATTACAGAACCACCTCCTACGGCGAGTAAATAGGTAATGTTGTTTTCTTTGATCAATTGCAAAGCTTTTACTAAAACTTCACACTCAGGATTGGCAGGAACACCACCAAACTCTTCAACATCATGGTTTTTTAAGGCATCTTTTACCTGATCATAAACGCCATTGGTTTTGATGCTTCCGCCACCATAAACCATCAAAACCTTTGCATCTTGCGGCACTTCTTTTGAAATTTTAGCGATCTCGCCTTTACCGAAAAGTATTTTAGTTGGATTTTTTAACTCGAAATTAAGCATTGTTCTGAATTTATTTAAAGCCAAATTTACGGATTGATTGACGATATTTTAATGCTTAGAAGTTTAAAGTTTGTATGATTGAATTTTATGAAAACTATTGTGTTTTTCAGTGATTAGAAATTATTATTTTTTTTCTGAAGAAAAATATGTCTCTCTCTCACTTTAATTTCGTCATTTATTCTTTTCAGTTTGAGTAGGGCGAAGATGAAGAAAGGAATGTAAAGGATTGGAAGAAATGTGTAGACTGTAAAACTTTCTGTCATCGTAAAATATACAGCAACTCCTGTAAGAATAAGGAGGATTACTGTATGAATGATCATTCGGGTATTATATTTTTTCTTATTGACTTTAAGCTCTTCAAGACTTTGATCTGAAAGTATTTTCTTTTGCATTCTTAAAAATTATTAAGAAACAGTAAACAAATATTGTGCTATTCTCTATAACAATTCCCTATGTGTAGATTATTTTAATCTTTAATTTTTTTTAAATATCTTATAATAAACGTTTTAATCTATGGATATATTCACATAAAGTAATTATTTATGATATAAATCATATATAGTGGATTTCTACCTAAGTTTTAATGATTAATATTAACATCATAATATTGAAATTGATTTTCTCTGCTTCAGAATATTCAGTTTTTTCCAAATCGTAATTTTGATTAGATGTTCTGATGATTGTAATCGATTGTATTGATATTTTTTTTTGTTAAAATCAGGATAATTTAAAGTTAATTTATCCAAAATACATTTAAAATCTATTACATTTGTTATATGAGACACGACCAGCGCGCAGAAAAATTCAGGCAAATTGTAGAAAATAAATTTCAGATCTACAATTCATTATTTATGAGCCTGCCTTATGACAAAATGACCAATATCGGGATGTTACTTCCATTTCTTTATGAAGAAAGCAAAGAAGGTTATCAGGCAGGGAAAACGCCGGAAGATATTGTAGAAGAATTCTTCACCAATCACACCGATTTAAAAACAGAAGAACAAAAACTGGAGTTGCTGTTTAAAATTATTCAGTATATTGAAAGACAGGTGGTTTTGTTTGATAGTATTGAAGATGCTGCTTTTCCAAATTTACATTCTGAAAGCGACAGCGGAACCGTTACTAATCTTTTTGAACGCTCTTTACAGGATCATAAACTGGAGAAAGTACGAGAAAAATTGAGAGATTTTACGGTAAAAGTAGTTTTTACAGCTCACCCTACACAGTTTTACCCAAGTTCTGTGCAGAGAATTTTACATGATTTGAGAAAATCAATCACCGATGATTCGATTACCAATATTGATATGCTTTTACAGCAATTAGGTAAAACACCTTTTGTTAACAAAGAAAAGCCAACCCCGATTGATGAAGCCTTGAGCATCATTCATTATCTGAGATATGTATATTATGATAGCATTGGCGAACTGTTTACAACAATCAAAAAGACTTTTGGTAACGGACATTTTCATTTGCATGAAGATTTGATTCAGCTTGGTTTTTGGCCGGGTGGAGACAGAGACGGAAATCCTTTTGTAACAGCTGATGTAACAAAAAGAGTTTCTGAAGAACTGCGTTCTGCTATTTTAAAATCGTACTACGGAAATTTAAAAGATGTAAGAAGAAGATTGAGTTTCAGAGGAGTTTCAGAAGTTTTGGGATTATTGAGCGCCGAATTGTACACTGCGATTTTTAGAAATGAAAGAATTACCGCTGAAGATATTCTCAGAAGATTACATGAAGCTGAAAAAATATTGGTTGAACAACACAATTCTCTGTTTCTTGATCAGCTTGAAAATTTCAAAGACCGTGTGAAGATCTTCGGAACTCACTTTGCGACTTTAGATATAAGACAGGACAGCAGAATTCATCAGCAGGTAATTGATGATGTTTATCAATCTAAATTCGGTGAATCTGAAGCGAGCAACGAAGAGAAATTTAATCAATTAATTCAGGTTTCGGAAAAAATAAATGCCGATGATTTTGATGATATTGTGAAAGATACTTTAATCAATGTCGCTCAGATAAAAGATATTCAGTTTGCCAACGGAAACAGGGGGATGAACCGATATATTATTTCCAATTCTGATGCCGTGAAAGATGTCATGAATGTTTATGCGTTTTTCAAAATTTCAGGATATAAAGATGATGAAATCAATATGGATATTGTTCCGCTTTTTGAAACCATGGAAGGTCTTGATAATGCAGAAAGCGTGATGACCGAATTGTACCAAAACCCAACATATCAAAAGCATCTTGAAAGACGAGGAAATCAACAGACGATCATGCTTGGCTTTTCAGACGGAACCAAAGACGGAGGTTATCTGAAGGCGAACTGGGAAATTTATAAAGCAAAGGAAGTTCTCACAAAATTATCAGAACAAAACGGAATAAAAGTTGTCTTTTTTGACGGTAGAGGAGGTCCTCCTGCGAGAGGTGGCGGGAAAACTCATGATTTCTATGCTTCTCAAGGGAAAACAATTGCCAATAATAAAATTGAGCTAACGATTCAGGGGCAAACAATCACCAGCATTTTTGGAAATAAAGAACAGGCAAAATACAATTTTGAACAATTACTGACTGCCGGAGTTGAAAATGATGTGTTTAAAAATTCTAAAAAAGATTTAACGGAAAAAGAAAGAGCATTAATTCTTGAATTAGCAAATATCAGTTATAAAAAATATTCAGATCTAAAAGCGCACCCGATGTTTGTGCCCTATCTACAGGAAATGAGTACACTTGAATATTACGGGAAAACCAATATTGGAAGCCGACCGTCTAAACGAGGTGGCGGAAATGAGTTGAAGTTTGAAGATTTGAGAGCAATACCATTTGTGGGATCCTGGTCTCAGTTAAAACAAAATGTTCCGGGGTTCTTTGGTTTTGGTTTTGCGATGCAACAATTAAAAGAAGAGGGAAGATTTGATGAAGTGAGAGAATTATACAGAGGTTCAGATTTCTTTAAAACTTTAGTTTTAAACTCGATGATGAGTATGAATAAATCTTATTTCCCATTGACGTATTATATTAAAAACAATCCTAAATTTGGTGAATTCTGGAATGTGCTCTTCAGCGAGTATAATCTTTCAAAAGATATTATGCTTGAATTAACAGGATTTAAAATGCTTCAGGAAGAAGATCCTTTATCAAGAAAATCAGTTAAAATTCGGGAGAAAATTGTACTTCCTTTATTGAGTATTCAGCAATATGCTTTAATGAAAATTCAGAAAGGGGAAGGTAATAAAGAGGCTTATGAAAAACTGGTGACAAGATCACTTTTTGGGAATATTAATGCGAGCAGGAATTCGGCATAAGTGATTCACTTTTTAGCTATAAATAAAGCCTTCCGATTGGAAGGCTTTATTTGTAATTTATCTCGTTTATTCTTTCAAAAACTTCTCATAATAAACCTTATCCTTAACCTGAATTTTCAAGTAATATGTTCCCTTTGCAAAATCCTGAACATTGATTGATTTTTTATCTGATTTTAAAATAAACCTTCCAAGATTGTCATAAATTTCAAGAGAGGAAACATCACCTTCAGTAGCAATGTTTAAAATAGATCGCACTGGATTTGGAAAGATGGCAATTTTTTCTCTTTTTACTAATTCAGAAGTATTCAGAACGGAATTGTATAAGTTCCCGAAATTTAAAATTCCATAACCCATTTGATCGGTATGAGTAGGGAACAGAGAAGCTGTCTGTCTTAATTGCATTCTCATTGTATTTCTGTTCATCGCGGGGAACGCCTGAATTAAGCATGCAACTCCGCCTGCAGCAATTGGAGTGGCGATGGAAGTTCCTGAGACAGATGTTGTTGAATTATTATTTACCGTTGCGGCTGCGGTTCCTCTTGCACTTGCATCTGGTTTAATAATTCCGGCAGAATTGGGTCCGTATGATGAAAACCCTGATGAAAATCCTGCAGAATCTACAGAACCAATAGTGAAAACCTGTGCGTTATCACCTGGAGTAGTAATGTAATGCCATGATTGTTCTCCTGAGTTCCCGGCAGCAATTAAAACAAAAATTCCTTTGCTTACGGCAATTTGACTTGCTCTTGCTATGAAAGAAGTCGTTCCGTTCATTTGAGCATACGTATAACTGTATTTGGGATCGTCAAAAATGTTGTAGCCTAAAGATGTAGTTATAACGTCCACGCCTTTTCTGTCAGCTTCTTCCGCAGCTTCAATCCAATATAATTCTTCTTCAGGGATTTCTATCGTCGCATTTTCACTTCGATACAAATAAAAGTCTGCATCCGGAGCAGAACCAACAAAACTGTTTTGAATATATCCGCCAATCGCTCCTAAAACAACAGTGCCATGATTATTCAGGGATGGCTCATAAATATTTGTGTTCTTCATAACAAAATCGTAACCGCCTTTAATCTTATTATTCGTCCATAATCTTGAAAATGCGGAACCTGTATTGACAGTCGGAAAACCGGTATCAATCACAGCGATTGTCACACCGGTTCCTGTATAACCGGCAAGATGAAGAGGTCTTAAGTTAATTTGGTCAATTTGTGCAGAACCAGAACCGTAATCAAATGTTGTTAAAATCTTTTGGCTTTGTTCAAAACTTTCCCATTTATTAAATTTTTGGGTCTTTAAAACTAAAGAAGAATTTTTAGCGAAACTTTCTACAGACTGCACGAATGGCTGTGCCTTTATTAAATTAACCTGAGCCTGGTTGGCCATTACGGCAACTCCGTTCAGCCATTTCGAATAATCGGTAACCGTAAATCCTAAATTCTGAATATTTTGTATAAATGCCTGTTCAATGGGTGCGTCCTGATCGTTCAGAGGAATTCCTAATGCGGTTCTTCTGTTGAGTGCTTTCTGCGTTAATTCTGATAACGGATTGGCATAGAATGCGGCTTTATTGGGCTTGTCATTAAAATAGATAAAAACCAGTTCGCTCTGTGCTGAACTTAAGCTGTAACCTATTAAAAAACAAAATAGTAAAAGTTTTTTCATCTCTTTATTTTGTATAAAGATAAAACAAAATTCAATAAAATTTTCGGTAGGATTTTAAATTCCTTATTTTTACGGAAATATTTGTCTGTGAAATTGCGACAATGAATCAGTTTAATTATCATTAAAAACTGAAGCGATCTCAATAACATAGAAATAATAAATAACTACGTATGAAAAAAATACAGATGGTTGACTTGCAAAGTCAGTATTACAAAATAAAAAATGATGTAGATAATGCGGTTCTTAATGTGTTGGATTCTGCAGCTTTCATCAATGGTCCTGAAGTAAAATCTTTCCAGAATGAAATGGAAACCTATCTTGATGTAAAGCACGTGATCCCTTGTGCAAACGGAACAGATGCTTTGCAAATCGCTTTGATGGGTCTAGATCTGCAGGAAGGTGATGAGGTGATCACAGCTGATTTCACTTTTGCGGCAACCGTAGAAGTTATTCATTTGCTTAAATTGAAATCTGTTTTGGTAGATGTGGATTATGATACATTTACGATTTCAACAGATCAGATCAGAAAAGCAATTACTCCAAAAACAAAAGCGATTATCCCTGTTCATATTTTCGGACAATGTGCGAATATGGAAGAGATTTTAAAGATTGCTGAAGAACATAATCTGTTTGTTATCGAAGACAATGCGCAGGCAATTGGTTCTCAGTTTACATTTTCAGATGGAAAAGTCAGTTATGCCGGAACCATGTCAACAGTTGGGACAACGTCTTTTTTTCCGTCTAAAAATTTAGGTTGTTACGGTGACGGTGGAGCGATTTTTACCAACAACGATGCGTTAGCTCACCGTTTAAGAGGAATCGTCAACCACGGAATGTACGAAAGATATTATCATGACGAAGTGGGGGTAAATTCAAGACTAGACAGTATTCAGGCAGCTATTTTAAGAAAAAAACTTCCGAATCTGGATTCTTATAATGATGCAAGAAGAAAAGCAGCAGATTATTATGACGAAGCTTTTGCCGAAAATGCAAATATTTTAACTCCGAAAAGAGCAGAATATTCAACCCATGTTTTCCACCAGTACACTTTAAGAATCCTGAACGGAAAACGTAATGATTTGCAAAAATTCTTAACTGGAAAAGAAGTTCCTGCAATGATTTATTATCCCGTGGCTTTAAGAAAACAAAAAGCATATTATCAGGAAAGTAACGATGCAGATTTTGTAAACACAGACAAACTTTTGGATCAGGTAATTTCACTTCCGATGCATACAGAATTAGATGAAGAGCAGTTGAAGTACATTACGGATGCGGTGTTGGAGTTTATGGGATAAAATGAAAAAATACATTTTTAATAGTAAAAGGCTATATTTTGCAAATTTAATTTTTTGCATATTTTTATTATCGCTTACGATTTTAAGTCTTTACTTAATAAATAATTTTACGGATGATAATCTTAAAGCTGAAAATAAAAATCAGGAACTAATATTATATTCGGTTTATTTTGTGACTTACATTTGTGCTTTAATAGTTCTTTTTACAAGACTAAAAAAGACATTAGTGTATCTTAATATCTTATTTTCTTTTGCTATAATATTAAATATTTTTGATTGTATTTTTCACTTTTCCGAACATAACAGTTTTTTACTAAAATTCATTTCTTTAAGTATATCTTTTTCATTTATGTTAGGTTTTTCTGTTTTAATATATTTTAATAATAGGAAAAGGGAAAGTAATGCTTGGTCTGAATTGGATGAAATTGGAACCCAATAAATAAAAAAACATAAATAAACATGGCAATACTTGTAACAGGCGGACTAGGATACATCGGTTCTCACACTGTGGTTGAACTGATCAATAATAACTATGAAGTAGTTATTGTAGATGACTTATCCAATTCGGAAAAATTTATTTTAAATAATATCGAGGAAATTACAGGGAAAAGACCTCTGTTTTATCCTTTTGATTTAAAAAGAAAAGAACTTTTGCATCAGGTTTTTGATGCGCACAATATTGAAGGCTGTATCAATTTTGCTGCATTTAAAGCAGTTGGTGAAAGTCAGGAAAAACCTATTGATTATTATGAAAATAATTTGTTTTCATTAATCAATATTCTGCAGGAATTTAAAGCAAGAGAAATCTCAAACTTTATTTTCAGTTCGTCCTGTACTGTTTACGGACAAGCAGACACAATGCCGATTGACGAAAATACTCCGTTGAAAATGCCTGAAAGCGTTTACGGTAAAACCAAACAGATGGGTGAGGAAATTCTAAAAGATTTTGCTCAGGCTTATAAAAGTAAAATATGTCTTTTAAGATATTTTAATCCCATAGGAGCGCATCCGTCATCATTGTTAGGCGAATTACCTATTGGAGTTCCGAATAATCTTGTGCCTTATGTGATGCAGACAGCAGCCGGAATTCGTGAAAAACTGAGCATTTGGGGAAATGATTACCCTACAGAAGACGGTACTGCAATTCGTGATTATATCTATGTTGTAGATTTGGCAAAAGCTCACGTTGCAGCCCTGAAAAGTTTAATCAATAAAAATTCAGGCGAAACTGTTATTGATGTTTACAATTTGGGAACCGGAAAAGGATCATCAGTTTTGGAAGTGGTTAATGCTTTCGAATCTGCTAATAATGTTGCTGTACCTTATCAGATTTGTGATAGGAGAGAAGGTGATATTACCGTTGCTTATGCTAATGCAGATAAAGCAGAGAAAGAATTGAGCTGGAAATCTGAAACTTCTTTAGAGGAAGCATTAAAAACGGTATGGGATTGGCAGAAGTATTTAGAATCCAGAACAAATTAATTTTAAACAAATCAACTATATTATATATGAAGACAGATAAAATAGGCATTACATTTTCCTCATTTGATTTATTACATGCAGGTCACATTAAAATGTTGGAAGAAGCCAAAACCGTTTGTGACTATCTGATTGTAGGACTGCAAATTGATCCTTCTCATGATCGACCGAATAAAAATAGACCGACTCAAACCATTGTTGAGCGCTATATTCAGCTAAAAGCGGTGAATGCAGTTGACGAAATAATTCCTTATTATACAGAGGAAGATCTTGAAGATATTTTAAAATCCTTCGTGATTGACGTCAGAATCATCGGTGATGATTATATGGACAGAGATTTCACTGGGAAAAAATACTGTGAAGAAAAAGGAATCGAAATTTTTTATAACAAAAGAGATCACCGCTTTTCATCCAGCGACTTAAGGAAAAGAATTTACGAAGCCGAAATGGCAAAACTAAAATAAAAAAAATCCCGAAAATAATTTTCGGGATTTTTTATGTCCATTAATTTTAATTACATCGGACCTTGCTGGTCGTCTCCTGTAGCATTAGCATTTACGTCTTTCTTTCTCTTCGGCTGCTCTATTTTTTCACCTTGTTTAAATCTGTAGGTCAAAGAAACCGCAAACTGTCTTGGCTGCCATTGCATATAAGATTCTCTGCTAAATTCAGCAGTATTGGTGGTGCTTCTCATAGCACGCGTATTGAAGATATCCTGAATGTTGAAACTCACTGTTCCGTTGCCATCCCAAATTGTTTTTGAAGCTCCAAAATTCAATGCATACATATCGTTTCTGGTTTGGTTTTCTGTTTTCTGAGCACCTCTGTAGAAGCCCTGTAGCTGGAAACTGAATGTTTTGTCAATCTTAAATGTCGACGTCAGTCTTGCTCTGGTAGAAAAACCTGTTCCTTCAAAAGATAAAGGGGTACTCACAACAGAAGGATCAGAGAAAATACCTGTTGTTTTATATCCAAATAGATCGACGTTCCCTAAGAATTTCAACCATTTTGTTGCATCCCAATTAAAGTTTAAGTCTAAACCATAACGATCATCTGATCCCAGATTGATAGGTTTGGTTTTAAAAATTCCATTATCAGAATAGACCAGCATTTTTACATCATCGGTAGAATGTCTGTAATAAAGGGTAGGGTTGATCGTAAATTTACCTTTCGAAATACTGTAACCAAATTCATAAGAATCTACATAAGATGGATTTAAATCAATGTTACCTTCAAAGATATTCTGGTTATCTGTATAACTCGGGTTTGGAATCAAGAAGAAAGATCTCGGTCTGTCGATTCTTCTGGAGTAATTCACTAAAAACTGATTGTCTTTTGCGATCTCGTAGCTTAAGAATACCGATGGAAATAAATTATTGTAAGTTTTTTTGCTATTAATATCCTGTGTGTAATAATCTAGGTTTGAATATTTAATATCAATTTGAGAATTCTCATTTCTCAATCCTAATTGATATCCTACTTTACCGATTTTACTTCTGAACTGAACATATCCTGCATTGAAAATTTCTCTGTAATAGGCATTATACGTGTAAACATTTAAAAAATGAAAATTAGATTCTGGAGCTGGAGAATATCTTTCTAAAACATCATTGTCGTAAATATTTTGATTGATATCTAATCTGTAACCCGCTTCTATTTTAGAATTTTCACCAATCGGAAGCTCATAGTCAGCTTTACCTACCAATGTTTTGTTTTTTGTATTCTGATTGATTGAATTCTGCAATTCAAAAACATTATTTTGAGTCTGATCTACAAAAGTATCATTATATGATCTGTTACTTTGTAAGCTTGCAGATAACGATAGGTTTTGCCCTTTATCATCAAATTTATGATCAATACCAAAATCACTCTGGAAAGCAAGATTGTCGTTAGATCCTGTATTTACCCTCTTCATGAAAGAATTCGGATCTTTTAAGAAACGGTAATCATACGTAATTGTGCCTATGTTTTCACTTTCAAAAGTTCTTACAGTAGCTGATGCATTAACTGATGTTTTATCAGAAATATCATATACGATACCTGTAGAAGCATTATAATTACTGTTGTTGTTATCTGTTATAGACTCCTGATCGGTCGAAGTTCTGTCATTGTCTAAAACGGCATTAAAGAATCTTGCATTATTTCTGTTTGTATTCTTAGATTCACGATATCCGCCGCCACCATTCAGAAACCAAGTTAAGTTTCCTTTTCTCCAGCTCAAATTGGTGTTTAAGTTAGTTTGAGGCAGATATCCCAAAGTTCCGATAATACTACCGTTAAAACCTGTTTTTTTAGATTTCTTCAAAATAATATTTAAAATACCCGCTGTTCCGCTTGCTTCAAATTTTGAAGAAGGGTTGGTAATCACTTCAATTCTTTCAATCTGGTCTGCAGGAATACTCTGTAAAGCATTTGCTCCATCATCAATTCCCAGAAGGGCAGAAGGTTTTCCATTAATTAAAAAACGAACGTTTGAGCTTCCTCTCATAGAAACCGTACCGTCTGTATCTACAGAAACTGAAGGTACATTTGAAAGTACGTCCTGAAGATTTCCCCCTTTACTTACAATATCTTGTGACGGATCGTAGGTTCTTTTATCCAGCTCTACTTTATAAGGTTTTGTTGCAACGGTTATCGTTACTCCCTGGATTTCCTGAGTCTTGCCATTAGTTGCAGATCCTTCAGGTTCTATTGATAAGGCACCAATATTTCCTGCTGCCGAAATCTGTTTGTTGGTAACAGTTTTTTTGTAATCGATTGCTTCAACTGAAATATCATAATTTCCGGGAGTCAATTCTAGGGTGTACTGTCCTTTTTCATCAGTCAGTGTAGCATCACTGAAGAGTTTATTCTGTTTATGGCCGAAAGTAACCGAAGCGTAAGGTACAGGTTGATTACTCTTGTCTACAATGGTTCCGGTTACGCCCACTTTTTCCTGCCCGAAAGCAAAAGCTGCTGCAGATAATACAAAGGTAAGTCCTAGAGTTTTCTTTGTAAAAATGCTGATAATTTCCGTCTGATTCATAAGATATTCTTTAGATGAAATCATGAAAAATACATTTATAATTATGAAATTATTAAATGTATAATTTCTGTATTTTCATGATAGTTTATTATTATTTAATAAATAAGTCGCCTTTATCTACGTTTTGTTAATTATTAAATTGTTAAATTTTAGTTAAATATTTATATTATTTGATATTTTTTGAGTTCAGCCAATCCTGATACGCTTTAGCGTTGATTACATGCTCTTCTGCACTTGCTGTAAATTTGTGGTAACCCATTCTTGCTGGGTCTGCACACATAAAAATATATGAGTTTTTTTCTGCATCCAAAACTGCATCCACAGAAATTTTATCAACCACACAGATAGGTCCCGGCGGAATTCCTGCATTAGCGTATGTGTTGTACGGCGACGGAGTTTTCAGATGCTTGTAAAAAACTCTCTTGATGGGTTCTTTAAAGTTGGTTTGCTTGTTAATTGCATATATTACAGTAGGATCAGACTGAAGCTTCATTCCTTTTCTGAAACGGTTTAAATATAATCCTGCAATAGTTTTCATTTCATCGGGCTTTCCTCCGGATTCTTTATAAACAATTGCAGCTAAAGAATAAACCTGCTCTCTTGATAAGCCTGATTTCTGTTCTTTTGATTTTCTGTCGGCGGTCCAGAATTCATTGTATTGATCTTCAAATTTTTTGAAAAATTCTTTTGGGGTTACCGTCCAGAAAAAATTATAGGTGTCGATGAAAAAATATTTTTTAAGATCTTCAGCATTATTGTAGCCTTTTTCTGAAGCAATTTTATTTAAATCATTTACAAATCTTAAAGAATCAAGTTCAGTTTTTCTAGAAACTTTACCAACCATCTGATAAACATCTCCGAAGTCTCCGATTCTGAAAGAATTTTCTGTCTGATTTCCTGCTTTGATCATATTGACAAGAGCAGTGTTGCTTGCCCCTTTCTCAAAACGGTAACGTCCCGGTTTAAAATACTGATCCATATTTTTATCTTTTGCCACTTCAACAAAAGATTCTTTATTATTAATATATGGAGTAATAGAATCTAAAATCTGGTTAAAATTTGCTCCGTGAGGAATCAAAACAAATCCGTTTTTCTGAATGTTGTTTCCGTAATATTTTTTATAAAATTTAAAACCAAAAAATCCTGCCAAAGCAAGAACAAAGAGGATGATAATGAGAATAACTTTTTTCATTATAGATAAGTAGGTTAAAAGTTTAAGTTTTTTTTAAAGCAGATCAATCTTACCTCTGAAAACTTGTTTTGCGGGACCTTCCAGCCAAATATTACGGAAAGAATTTCCGTTTTTTTCAGCATACACTTTAAGATCTCCACCCAAGGTTTTAACTTTTATAGAAGTTAGATTGTTTTTTTGAAGAAAAGTTAAAGCAGAAGCGGTAACTCCTGTTCCGCAACTGAAAGTTTCGTCCTCAACACCTCGTTCATAGGTTCTTACAAAAATCTCATCATTAGAAATATTTTCAACAAAATTGACGTTGATGCCTTTTTCCTGATATTTTTCAGAATTTCTTATGCTGTTTCCTTCTGCAAATACATTAAAATTGGCAATATCTTCTACATATTTTACATAATGCGGTGAACCCGTATTCAAAACTGAATCATTTCCGTCATTAATGATGTTTTCAACATCTATCATTTTCAGCTTCACAATTCCGTTATGAGTTTCAGCTTCATGTTCACCGTCAGTGGCAATGAACGTACATTTATTTTCAAAAATATCAAGAAAGAAAGCAAATGCTACCAAACATCTTCCGCCGTTTCCGCACATGGAGCTTTCTCCGCCGTCAGAATTATAGTAGACCATTTTGAAGTCATATTGTTCATCGTTTTCCAATAAAATGAGTCCGTCAGCTCCGATCCCGAAACGTCTGTCGCATAATTTTTCAATGATTTTTTTGTTTTTAGGAAACTGCAGATCTCTGTTATCAATCATTACAAAGTCGTTTCCTGTTCCCTGATATTTATAAAATTCCATATTTTATTTGTCTAAAAACTGACATGCAAAATTACTGTATTTAAAACGGAAAAACGAACAGCTGATGCTGTTCGTTTTGTTATTTAGAATAATTATTATCTGAATCCTCCACCTGATCTTGTAGAGTTATTTTGGTCGTTTCTCTGAGGTGTTGCAGGCGGAGTGGTTTGGGTACTCGGAGTTGTATTTCTGAAACCCCCGTTACTGTTTGACCTTGGTGTACTTTGTTGTTGCGGTCTTTGTCCGCTATTAGTATTACCTTGATTTCTGAATCCGTTGTTTGATCTGGGATTAGTATTGCTATTGGTTCTGGGATTTGTATAATTACCGTTATTAGTCGGTGTATCTCTGAAACCGCTTGCAGGTCTTTGAGACGAGCTTCTTTTTTCTATATAAACTTTTGTTCTGTTATCGATGTAAGGTTTATAATAATATAAAACAGTAACAGCAATGATACTCAGAATAAAAAGGAAGCCCGCAAAAATCCATTCTTTTTTTGAAGCCCAGGAAACTTCCACATGAATGTGATCTTCAGAATTCTTCGACCACAACACCCATCCGTAAATACTCATTGAGGTGTAATAAACATTAATCATACAATCTCCCAGAAGTCCGAAATTAAAAAGAATGTAAACATAAATGATCGTAGAAATAATCCCGGTAGGATAAACCCAGATATTTTTTTTCACTGAAAAATAAACACTTAAAATTCCGAAAAAAGTTCCTGCTGCTTCAAGAAAGATCTGAAGAACTTGTATAGGTTTCATAGGGTTTAAGAAAGAGATTGTACAAATTCATATCACCAAAAATAAACAAAAAATTAATGTTCAGTAAATGTTTAATACAAGTGAAAATCAGTTTTTTATATTTTTTTATTCAAATTAAATCATGAAATTTTATTAATAAATGTTAATATCATTAAAATTTTTATATTTTCGTAAATCTTTAATTAAATTAAAAACTATGTCTAAAATTTGGGCTAAAAAGCCAATGAGTGCTTACGAAGCCGATATACAGAAGAGCGAGCTCAAACGTGTTTTGGGAAAATGGAGCCTTACTGCCATCGGAATCGGAGCTATTATCGGAGGAGGAATTTTTGTTTTAACGGGTACCGGTGCGTATTATAACGCAGGACCTGCTTTGGCACTATCTTTTGTAATTGCTGGTATTGCCTGTGTATTTGCAGCGTTATGCTATGCAGAGTTTGCCTCAATATTACCTGTAGAAGGTTCTGCTTATGCGTATGCTTATGGTACGGTAGGAGAGATTTTCGCATGGATCATCGGTTGGGGTTTGATTTTAGAGTACGCAATGGGATCTATGACGGTCGCCGTTTCCTGGTCGGGATATTTTGCAAAACTCCTCAAGATGTTTGGTCTGCACTTACCGTATTGGATGACTACAGATCCGGGAACTGCTCATAAAGCCTTCGGAGAAGCTACAAAACAACTCGCAGAAGGAAAACTTCCTGCAGATAAATTATTGGGTTTTCAAGAAACGATCACTAACTTCAATGCTGCTCCGGAATTATTTGATTTCAAACTTTTCCTTAACCTTCCTGCATTAGTAATCGTTTTATTTGTTATCTGGATTTTGCTAAGAGGAACAAAAGGTGCTGCTAAAGCAAATAACTTTATTGTAATTTTAAAGGTTTCTGCCATTATTTTTGTAATTATTGCCGGACTATTCTTTATCGATACAGCAAACTGGACTCCTTTTATCCCTGATGCTACAACGATTACAGAAAACGGAGTTTCCCACAAGGCTTATGGTTATGGTGGTATTGTTGCCGGTGCATCAGCTATTTTCTTTGCTTATGTAGGTTTTGATGCAGTATCTACGCAAGCCGGTGAGGCGATCAATCCTAAAAAAGATGTGCCTTTTGCCATTATCACTTCTTTGGTTATCTGTACAATTTTATATATTTTGGTATCGCTTGTTCTTACAGGTATGATGCATTATACTGATTTTAATCCTTTAGGAAAATATCCTGATGCTATTAAAGCTCCTGTTGCTTACGCATTTGATATCGCAGGTCAGGCTTGGGCAGGTTATATCATTACGATTGCTGCTACGGTAGGTTTGATTTCTGTTTTGATGGTAATGATCATGGGACAGTCCAGAATTTTCCTGGGAATGTCTAAAGATGGTCTTATTCCTGCTACATTTTCAAAAGTAAATGTTGCAACGGGTGTTCCTAGAAAAAATCTGATGATCCTTGGTACAGTGATTGCAATCGTTGCATCGCTTACTCCAATCAATGAATTGGCTCACATGACAAGTTTCGGAACTTTATTCGCTTTCACCATGGTTTGTGTGGCGGTTTGGGTTTTAAGAGTGAAAGAACCCAACTTGGTAAGAAGCTTCAGAGTTCCTGCATTGCCATTAATTGCTTGTTTAGGAATTACAATCAACATCTATCTTATTTTTAATTTAAGCAAAGAAGCACAAATGTACTCTTTCGGATGGTTAGTTATTGGGTTTATCATCTACTTCCTTTACAGTAAGAGAAATTCTAAACTGCAAAATGGTGGTTACGGAGAAACTTTCAAGGCTGAACAACAACCTTTGGAAGACGTTGATATTAATATCGATAATAAAGAATAAATTTAAATTCCGCTTCATGCGGAATTTTTTTTTGATTAAATTTGATACTATGAAAAAAACATTTCCATTGTTACTTCTATTCTTGGGAACTCTTCTCTTTGCCCAAAATGTAAGTTTTGAAACTTTGCTGAACGATAAAATAAGCATCAGAGCGATTGAAATCTGGGATGGAAAGTCTGGTACAGCGGAACAGATTCTAAATTCGGATATGTAGATTTTAAAAATCCTCAAAATCAGAAGCAAATAAAGCTTTCCGAAAAGAATTTGCAGTTCAGAACTTTGGCGCAGGATCAAAATTCATTTTTCGCAATCAATATTGAAAGTCCCGCGCAGTTTTTCAAAATTGATAAAAAGAGCCTTAAACATAACATAGTTTATAAGGATACAGCAAAAACTGCTTTTTATGATGCTCTGTATTTTAATAAAAATAAATGGTATGCTTTTTCAGATCCTTCAGCAGATTTGAAACTAAAACTACTGCAATTCAGTTTGAACAAAGGAAAATTCGAAACTAAAAACTTTTCACATTTAAAATTGAATGTAGGTGAGGCAGCTTTTGCAGCAAGTAATACCAATATTTCAGGAGGACAAAATTATCTTTGGATCGCAACCGGAGGAAATTCTTCAAGGGTTTTAAGACTAAATCTAAAGAATGACAAATTAGAAGCTTTTAATACTCCTTTCGTCCAGGGAATATCATCACAAGGAATTTATTCAATTGATTTCTCAGATGATCAATTCGGCATTGCAGTTGGCGGAGATTATACAAAACAGGATGACAACATCAACAATATTGCAACAACTAATGATGGCGGAGAAACCTGGCAAATTCAGGCATCAGGAAAAAATGCAGGATATACAACCTGTGTTAAAATAAAAATGGGATCAAAAGGAAAAGAAATGATCGCAGTTGGAGATCAGCACATCAGTTATTCCTCAGATTTCGGGAAAACATGGCGGAAAATCTCTAATGAAAAAGGTCTTTATGTCTGTGAATGGATAGACAAAAATACAGTAGTTTTCGCAGGAAAAGACCGGATTATAAAAATGAATTTCAAACCGTCGTATTTAGATTCATTATAAAAATAATACCTAACATAATTCATAAGGAAAAAGTCAACTGTAATGGTTAATTTTGCAGTTCAAAATCCTTCAAGGATTTAATCTTATTTAAATTTTCTGAATGAACTCTTTAATTGATAAATACAATATTCCGGGACCTCGTTATACATCTTATCCTACCGTTCCATATTGGGACGAAAGCACTTTTTCGCCTGAAAAATGGAAGGAGACAGTCGTAAGGTCTTTCAAAGAAACCAATTCGAAAGAAGGAATATCAATCTATATTCATTTGCCTTTTTGTGAGGCATTATGTACATTTTGTGCTTGTCACAAACGAATCACGAAACAGCACAGCGTAGAAATACCTTATCTGGAAAGTGTGTTGAAAGAATGGAATCTTTATCTTCAGCTTTTTAATGAAAAGCCGAAATTAAAAGAACTTCATCTGGGAGGCGGAACACCCACTTTTTTCTCTCCGCAAAATTTAAAAACTTTACTGGAAGGTATTTTCTCTACTGTTGAAATTGCCGAACATCCTGAATTTTCTTTTGAAGGACATCCCAATAATACGACCCGGGAACATTTACAGACTTTGTATGATCTAGGATTCAGGAGAGCAAGTTTTGGAGTTCAGGATTATGACCCCAAAGTGCAGAAAGCCATCAACAGGATTCAGCCCTTCGAAAAAGTAAAAGAAGTTACCGAAATTGCAAGGGAAATAGGGTATACAGGTATCAGTCATGACTTGGTCTTTGGTCTTCCGCATCAAAGCTGGGAAGCGATGGAACATACCATCAGAAAAACGATGGAACTGAAACCAGATCGTCTGGCATTCTATTCATACGCTCATGTACCGTGGATAAAAGGTGTTGGGCAAAGAGGTTTTGATGAAAATGATCTGCCGAGTGGTGAAGAAAAACGCCGCCTGTACGAAGATGGGAAAACACTTTTAGAAAAATTGGGCTATATCGAAGTCGGGATGGATCACTTTTCTCTGGAGCATGATGACCTTTACCAATCTTTAATTCAGAAAAAACTTCACCGGAATTTTATGGGATATACCTCAAGCAATACCCAATTGATGGTAGGTTTGGGTATGTCTGCGATTTCAGATTCCTGGTATGCTTTTGCCCAGAATGTAAAAACCGTGGAAGAATATCAGCTAACTGTGGAAGAGGGCGTTATTCCTGTGGTGAAAGGTCATATTCTGAATGAGGAAGATCTGATTGTAAGAAGACATATTCTGAATTTAATGTGTCAGCTTGAAACTACTTTTGATATCAATAATTCCTTTCCTGAACTTGAAAATGCTTTCGAAATGCTGAAAGAAATGGAAAAAGATGAGTTAGTTGAAATCAATGGCAATGAGATAAAGATTACCGAAAAGGGCAGGGCTTTTACCAGAAATGTAGCAATGGTTTTTGATCTCAGAATGATGAGGAATAAACCGGAGACCAGAATTTTTTCTATGACAATATAGCTTATGAATCGCAGGCTTCTTCTCATTCTCATCTATTTGTATGCACTTATTTTCAGTGTTTTAAAAACAATTAGACTTCCGAATGAATGGTCAGAAGCACACTGGATGCTCGATTACCGTTTCGGGTTTATCAAAAGAGGTCTTGCAGGAGAAATATTCGGATTCTTTTTTGATAAAAATGAATTCAGTATTCTGGTTTTATCGGCTGTTATCTTACTTTGTCTTTATTCTGTGATGTTCGTTATTGCTATAAAAAATACTGATTTTTTTAAAGCCGGACTCACAATAGATTTCATGTTTTATGTGCTTTTTTTTCTATCACAGTATGTGGTTTTTTCTGCACATCTTATTGGTTATTTAGACCATCTTATTTTTTTGATGACTTTTTTGATCATTTATTGTATCAGAAAGAGATTTTTTTTTCTGTCATCAATTATCATTACGATTGCTTTATTCATACATGAAATCGCTTTTTTCATCACGATTCCTATTTGTTTTTTTACTTTAGTGGTTGTAGAATTTGAGAACAAAAAAAGATTGATAAAGAAGATGGTGATTTTACTGTTATTGCCTTTAATTTCAACACTTTCTATTGTTTTTTATCAGGAAGAAAATGATGTCGCATCTTTTCATACAATTTTCACTTATTTAAAGAATATTAAATTCATCAGTACAGAAGTTGCCCAGTCTGTTTCGTATGCATATACCAATGAATTTACGTATTACCTTAAAGAAGAAAGTCCTCATTTTTTTCAAAGAATTTTTATTTCGAAATGTTCTGTTTTATACGGAATTCCTATTCTTTTTATGATGTTTTTGACATATGAAAAGTTTCGCAAGGTTAAATTATTCATATTGGTTTCGTTGGGAATTTGTACTTTAATTCCGTTGCTTCTGCATTCAATTGCGTGGGATACCTATAGAATCTGGGCATTTCCTTTTATGATTCTGTTTCTTGGATTTTGGGTTTTGAGTTCAGAATATCAGAAGGAAATTTCTAAAGAAAGATTATTTAATGTTTACATGATACTTTTTATATTGTCTTTCATTTTAATCACTATTTTCCCAAATCCGTTGTTTGATCATGAGACTGAAAGATTTTCACTGATTAAACGAATAGGTATTCTCATTCCATTTGTCATTTTGGTTTTGTTATATACAAAAAGCCCCAAGAAGAATTTGAGGCTCGATAACTGAATATTTACAGAAATTTATTTGATGATTAACTTTTGAGTATATTCTTTAAAATCTCCTGATTTAATGTTAATATAATAAACTCCGGGAGTGATTCCGGTAACGTCAAAACTGTTTTCACTATCTAGTTGTATACTGTCTATCACTTTTTTACCTTCTGTGCTGATCAATTCTACTTTGGCATTTAGCATTTTTAATCCTTCTACAAAAACTTTTTCGTGTGCCGGGTTCGGATGAATTTTTATTTCATTAAAACTACTTTCCTGCGTACCTAGCGTAGAAGAGGTAATTTTAAATATTTTTCCGTTATTGACGGCAGCAATGTATAATTCTTTTGAACTGTCTTCGCCGAAGGTCGAAAAACTGTTATCCACAAAAGCAAGAGACCATGTGATCATATTGCTTGCATCTAAAGTACCAATCTGCTTAGAGCAAAAATCGGCAAAGAAATATTTTCCCTGAAGGCTCGGGTAAGCTGTTCCTCTGTATACGTAACCTCCTGTTATGGAGCATTTTCCTCCTGAATGATCATAGACCGCAGCTGGGAATGTCATTGATGATGAAGGTGCGCAACCGGCTGTATTGTACGTGCTGTTTCCCTCGTAGCAGCGCCATCCGTAATTTAAACCTGCTGTCGCAATTGGCATTTTATTGATTTCTTCAATGGCTCCCTGACCTACATCGGCGATCATAGCATTTCCTGTAGTTTGATCAAAAGAAAATTTCCATGCGTTTCTCAGACCGTAAGACCAAATTTCATCTGCTCCGTCAACTCCTATAAAAGGATTTCCTACCGGAATATTGTATGGTCCTGTAGAGTTTATATCAATCCGAAGCATTTTCCCAAGCAGCGAGTTTTTATTCTGTCCGTTATTGTTGGGGTCTCCGCCGCTGCCACCGTCTCCGGTTACAACCCATAAATTTCCGTCTGGTGCAAAATGCATACTTCCTCCGTTATGATTATCAAAAGGTTTGGGAATATTAAGAATGATCTTTTCTGTAGTATCATTTGCGACATTCGGGTTTGTAGAATTTACCGTGTATCTTGCAACCACAATATTACCTGCTGTATTATTGTAATACACAAAAAAATATCCATTTGTAGCATATTGAGGATGAAAAGCCAGTCCCAAAAGACCTCTTTCACCTCCGAAAGTTACTTTTGAACTTATATTCAGAAAATCAGCTGCATTCACAGTTCCGTTAGGTTGAATGATTTTAATGATACCGTTCTGTTGTACAACAAATAAACGGGCGTCATTAGCATGTGTGATCTCTACAGGATTTGAAAGTCCTGTGGCAAATTCTGTAAGCGTAATATTTTGTGAGCAGAAAGGTAATGCAGCGAGTAGTGCTGCAGACAGTAATAGTTTTTTCATAATATTTTGATATTTAGTGTATTATGTTCAATGAAAATTTCATACCAAATGAGATTTGAAAATTCATTATAAATTATTTAAAAAAATATTAAATCTATAAAGTTGGAAGAAAACAGATATGTCTGAAAATAAACGATTTCTGTTCTTAAAAATTCATAAAATATCAATAAAATCATTATATTTGCCGACTTAATTTAACGTAGTTATAACAAAATGCAAGGAAAAGGACTTATTACAATTGTTGCTATTGTACTAGGGTTAATTTGCTTAAATGAGCTATTACCAACATGGTACGCCAGCAAGATTGAAAGGCAGGCAACTGCTATTGCAGGAGACAATCCGGAAAAGTATCAGAAAGAAATCGCAAGACTTTCTAAGGATGATACACTTAATCTAGGTTTTACGGAACTTTATTACACAAAAGCGAAAGACAAAGAAATGAAACTGGGTCTTGACCTTAAAGGTGGGATCAACGTTCTTTTGGAGATCAACCAAGAGAGATTTGGTGAATGATTTAACCAATTATTCCACCAATCCTATCCTGATTGAAGCTTTAAATAAAACAGATGAAGCTCAGAAAAACTCTACAAGATCTTATATCGACAATTTTTTTGTACAGTTCGATGCTGTAAACAAAGCTAAAGGAGCGAATCTTAAACTTGCAGATCCTGAGATTTTCGGGAATACCAATCTTTCAGAGATTAAATTTAATACGACAGATGAGCAGGTACAAAGCATCATTAAGAAAAGAATTGATCTTTCTGTAGGTACTGCATTTGAAGTAATCAGAACAAGAATTGATAAGCTTGGAGCTATTCAGCCAAACGTACAGAGAGTTCCGGGTACTGCAAGAATTTCTGTGGAAATGCCTGGTATGAAAGACATCGACAAGGTGAAAAAAATGCTTCAGACTTCTGCAAAACTTCAGTTTTGGGAAATACAGCAAATTCCTGAAGTTCTTCCATATTTTGAGAAACTTCAGACGATCATCAATACTAAAAATGATTCATTAAATAACAATAAGACTGTAAGATTGGTTGAAAATCTTCAACTGAATTCTTTGAGATCAAATGGTGTAGGTAACGTAAAGCTTAGCGATACTGCAGGAATTATTAAATTATTAAATTCTGATATTGCAATTGCTGCAAGACCGTCAAATTTAAGATATACCCAATTTATGTGGGGTTATAAGCCTGAATCTACAAGTCCTGATGCTTTGGTTCTATATGCAATTAAAAGTAACATCAGCCAAAAAGCTCCTGTAGATGGTGCTGTAGAAACTGCAAATATCAGTTACGATAATCTTGGGAAAGTTGTGGTAGATATGCAGATGGATTCTAAAGGAGCGAAAGACTGGAAGACTTTGACAGAGAAAAATGTCGGGAAACCGGTTGCAGTAACTTTAGATAACAGAGTATATACTGCACCTAATGTTGTAAACGCTATTCCAAATGGTAGAACTCAAATCTCTGGTAACTTCTCACAAGAGGAAGCTAAAGAATTGGTGGATGTTTTGGGAGCAGGTAAATTACCGGCTGGAGCAAAAGTGGTACAGGCTACACAAGTAGGTCCTTCATTAGGTCAGGAATCTATTGATGCAGGAGTTATCTCATTTGCAATTGCATTTTTAATTATCATTGTTTATATCATTTTCTATTACGGTGGTGCAGGTGTGTATGCTGTAATCGCAATGATTATCAACTTATTCTATATTTTCGGAATTATGGATTCCGGAGACTTTACATTAACGCTTCCGGGTATTGCAGGTATTGTACTGACGATGGCAATGGCGGTGGATACCAATGTTATTATCTACGAAAGAACAAAAGAAGAATTATTCGCAGGGAAAAGTATTCTTGAGGCATACAAAGATGGTTTCAAACATGCATTAAGTGCTATTATTGATGGTCACTTAACGACTTTATTGACTGCAGCGGTATTATTCTTCTTCGGAACAGGTCCTATCAAAGGATTTGCCATTACTTTAGGTATCGGTATCTTAATGACTTTGTTTACATCTGTATTGCTTTCAAGAGTAATGATTTTCAACAGACTAAACAAAGGGAAATCTTTATCGGTTTGGACAGCTCCAACTAAAAATTTATTCAGAAATACATGGATCGATTTCATCGGGAAAAGAAAATATGCATATATCATTTCAGGAATTTTAACAGTGATCTGTGTTGCTTCTATTGCTATTAATGGGTTCAAATACGGAATCGATTTTACAGGTGGTAGAAACTATGTGGTAAGATTTGATAAAGATGTAAAAGCAGAAGATATTGAGAAAAATTTAACGAAAGTATTCTCAACGACAGATGGTAAAAACTCTTCTGTAGAAGCAAAAACTTTTGGTAACGACAAGCAGTTAAAAATCTCTACAGATTATTTAATTGATGACGAATCTTTAAAAGCTGACCAAACTGTTGAACAAAAATTATATGAAGGTTTAAAATCAAATTTACCTTCTAATTTAACGATTCAGGATTTTAAATCAGCAGAAAAAGATCACGCAGGTATTGTATCATCTGAAAAAGTAGGACCTACAGTTGCAGACGATATCAAAACTCACGGTATTCTTGCTGTTGTAGCGGCTTTAGCAGGTATCTTTATCTATATTCTTGTAAGATTCAGAAAATGGCAGTTCTCTTTGGGAGCAGTGGCAGCGTTATTCCATGATGCAGTAATTATTTTGGGTGCGTATTCTTTACTTCACAGAATTATGCCTTTCAACATGGAAATCAATCAGGATTTTGTTGCTGCTATTTTGACGGTTTTAGGATATTCAATTAATGATACCGTAATTATCTTTGACAGAATCAGAGAATATTTAAGAGAGAAAAAAGCACTTACGTTATCAGGATTATTTGATGATTCTATCTCAAGTACTTTAGGCAGAACATTCAATACTTCATTCACTACAATCCTTGTAATTTTAGCAATTTTCATCTTCGGTGGTGATAATTTGAGAGGGTTTATGTTTGCAATGTTGATAGGTATTGCCTTCGGTACGTATTCATCCATATTTATTGCATCGGCAATCGCTTATGATTTTCTTAAATCAGGAAAAGAAGAAGATGTACATGGAAGATCATCTTCAAGCAAAGAAGTTCTTGCTTCAAAATAAATTTAAACTACACTAAATAAGAAAAGAGCCTTTCATCCGAAAGGCTCTTTTTTTTGCTTAAATTTTTGCTAAAGCTCCATTTAATTTACACAAAATGTTGACTATTAAATTTTAGACATTGATTTTTTGAATCCCAAATTTTCCCAATATTTCCTTACTTTTGCACCATTATGGAAAAATCGAAAAAGAAAGCCGCCATGAGCTTTATTTTCATCACTCTGTTAATCGATATTACAGGGTGGGGAATTATCATTCCGGTGGTTCCGGCATTGATTAAAGAGCTTATTCATGCTGATATCAGTGAAGCTGCAAAGTATGGTGGCTGGTTAGGTTTTGCCTATGCCTTTACCCAATTTATTTTTTCTCCCATTGTCGGAAATTTAAGTGATAAATTCGGACGTCGACCTATTATTTTAATCTCACTTTTCGGTTTTGCAGTTGACTATATTCTTTTAGCATTGTCACCAACAATTATCTGGCTTTTTGCAGGGAGAATCATTGCAGGAATTACCGGCGCAAGTGTAACAACAGCAAGTGCTTACATTGCAGATATTTCAACTGATGAAGACCGGGCTAAAAACTTCGGTTTAATTGGTGCTGCTTTCGGTCTTGGATTTATCATTGGTCCTGTGATTGGCGGAGTTTTAGGACATTATGGGGCAAGAGTTCCGTTTTATGCAGCGGCAGTTTTATGTTTATTAAATTTTCTTTACGGTTATTTCATTCTCCCGGAAAGTTTAGACAAAGATAAAAGAAGAGAATATAGCTGGAAACGTGCAAACCCTGTCGGTTCTTTCAAATTTTTAGGAAAACACCCTGAAATTTCAGGTCTGATTGTCGCTTTAATTTTAATTTATATTGCAGGTCATGCCGTTCAAAGCAACTGGAGTTTCTTTACAATGTATGAATTTGACTGGACAGAAAGAATGGTCGGGATTTCTCTCGGTGTTGTAGGGCTTTTAGTTGGTTTAGTTCAGGGATTGTTAATTCGGTGGACGACTCCGAAATTGGGCGAGCAAAAAAGTATTTATTATGGTTTAGCTTTATATGCATTAGGAATGTTGTTGTTTGCCTTTGCCACAGAAGGATGGATGATGTTTGTATTTTTAATACCGTATTGTTTGGGCGGAATCTGCGGACCAGCTTTACAATCTGTGATTACCAAAAGTGTTCCCGCAAACGAACAAGGTGAACTTCAGGGAGCTTTAACGAGCTTAATGAGTGCAACTGCTATTATTGGACCTCCGATGATGACCAACTTATTTTATTTTTTCACGCATGAGGAAGCACCTTTTAAATTTTCGGGTGCGCCGTTCTTTTTAGCGTTTATCTTAATGACCATAAGTGTAATTGCAACTTATTATGCTTTTCAGAAGAAGAAATCTTAAAATTGATAATTTAATAATTTCAAAATTATTTATTTAATGTATTGTTAAATTTTCATATTTTTGATTAAAATAACATAAATATGAAAATTAGCAGAATGGTACTTGCATTTCTTGTATCAACAATATTTCTAAACTGCAGCAGTGATGAAGTAACTCAGGAAGGAAATAATAATAATACGTCTCCTGTTCCTACCATTTACAGCAAAATTTATGGTGCAACAAGCATTACTTCAGACGGGACTTATGTCTATATAAAAACAACTGGCGCTCCTGATCATAAAAGCGTTTATTATGCTGTAAGTAATAGTTTGTATGAGAATTTCTCAGGAACAACTTTCGGTGGTTATACGTTTTCAAAAAATCCAAATTCTGTTTCTATCAAAAATTATACATTCAAAATTCCTATAAATCCTGTAATGGCTTCTACTCATGCTGTAACACCTTTAGGTCCGATAGGAGTTTCGTTAAATGGTGTGCCTTTCTTCAACCAATATGCGGGACCTAATCAGCCACTTACCGGAGAAATCGCATCTTTTGATCAATATTGGGGACATCCTGCACAAGGTGGAGACTATCATTATCATGTTGAGCCAAAATATCTTACAACTGTAAAAACTTCAAAATCAGCCTTGCTAGGTTTTTTATTGGATGGTTTTCCTGTCTACGGACCTGAAGAAAATGGCTCTGTGGTTGCCAATGGTTCTTTAGATGCATATCATGGTCATACAAGTGTAACAGCAGATTATCCGAACGGAATTTATCATTATCACATCACAAGTACAGATCCTTATATTAACGGAAACGGATTTTATGGCACTGCGGGTACTGTCAGCAATTAGTATTGTATCGTTTCTGTTATCTTGTAATTCACCTGAAAAAGAAAAAATAAGATATTACAATTTCACCGAGCTCCATTTAGAAAATAAAAATGGCTTGGCTGTAAATAATGGCCAGTTGTTCACAGGAATTGTGTATTCATTTTATCCCAATACAAAAGATACAGCCGAGGTAATGGGTTTTCATAAAGGAAAAGAAGATTCTGAGTGGAAAAGGTTTTTTCCGAATGGCAAACTGATGCAACGACGCTATTTTGATAACGGAACTAAAGTTAAAACTCTAAATGAGTGGTGGGAAGACGGTAAGCCAAAATTATCAGCATCTTTTCTCAAAGGTGAAAATCATGGTGAATTTAAGGAATGGAATAGAGATGGAAGACTTGTAAAACAAATGCATTATAATTTAGGATACGAAGAAGGGAGCCAAAAACAATTCTATGATAACGGAAAAATAAGATCAAATTATGTCATGAAAGATGGCAAAAGATATGGTTTACTTGGAACTAAAAATTGCGTAAATGTTAAAGACAGTATTTTTCAGAAGTAGTTTTATTTTTATTTTAATGTTGATTTCCTGCAGAGAGGAAAGCACTATTCCTTATTATAATACCCCGGATTTTGAACCTCATTTTTTATCAGATAAGGAGGCGTTAAAAGAAATTCCTCATATGATTGCTCCATTTTCGTTTACAGATCAAGATCAAAAAACGATTACTGATAAGACAGTAGATAAGAAAATACACGTTGCAAGTTTTATTTTTACATCATGCGGAAGTATTTGTCCGGTAATGATCAAAAATTTGAGCATTGTTGACAAAAAATATCAGAAAAATAAAGATATTGTTTTGCTTTCTTTCTCTGTAACTCCGTGGATTGATACACCTCAAAAGCTTAAAGATTTTAAGATGAAAAATAAAATCAGCAATCCGAACTGGCATTTTTTGAGTGGAAAAAAGAGTGAAATATACAAATTGGCAAGGCAATCTTATTTTGCAGAAGAAGATTTGGGATTTACGAGTGACAGCACAAAATTTCTTCATACAGAACACATTATTCTCGCAGACCGGAATAAAAAAATAAGAGGTATATACAACGGAACTTTACAGACTGATATAGAACAGCTTATGAAAGACATTGACGTTCTCAAGAAAGAATAATTATAAAGCTTAATATTTTCTTAAATCTTAAAATTTGAACATTAAGATTCATATTTCTTTTGTAATTTAGCCTCATGGAATTAAGCATTGGAGAAATGGCATTGATCGCCATTGCGATTGTAGTTTTATTCGGACCGGATAAGCTTCCTCAGATTGCCCGTGATCTGGGATCCGGAGTACGAAAAATGCGTGGCGCAGTAGAAGATATCAAAACCGAAATTCTGAAGGAAACAGATAATCCTGTTTCTGAGATCAAACGTGAGATAGAAAAAGTAAAAGATGCTGCCAAAGATTTTGATCCTGTGAAAAATATTCAGAATGATATTGTTGGTGAACCGTTGGTTGATAATACGCTAAAATTAAAACCTTCAGATGACGAAACTTACGAAGGGCCTGTAAGCAGATCATAATGGAAGAAATCATTCTTGAAGATAAAAAGGCTTTTCTGTACCTCAACAATTTAGGAGATACCCCTTTTGACCAATTTTGGATGATGATCTCCGGAACATGGATCTGGGTGCCGCTTTACATCATTTTCTGCTATTTTCTCTATAAAAATTTTAAGCTTAAATCTTTTCTTTACATTCTCATTTTCATCGCAATCGGTGTTACGATTTCTGATCAGGTATCTGGAATTTTCAAATATGGAGTTGCCAGATTAAGACCTTGTCATGACCCAAGTTTACAATCACTGATGAGATCTGTAAAATGTGGCGGAAAATTTGGTTTTTATTCGGCTCATGCTTCAAATACTTTCTTCTTAGCAAGTTACCTCAGTTTTTTGTTAAAAGATAAACTTAAGTGGTTTCCTTATGTTATATTTGTATGGGCAGTGGTAGTATCATACAGCCGCATTTATTTAGGAGTTCATTTCCCGATAGATATTTTGGTGGGGGCGTTTGTTGGAATTTTATTGGGAGCGGTATTTTCTATGCTCGCAAAAAAAGTCATCAACAAACAAACTATATAAAATGAAAAAACATCTACTCATTCTTACTTTAGCGTTTACTGCGCTTAATTTTTTCAATGCTCAGGATAAAAAGATTGCAGAAGAGTGCATGCAAAAAGCAGATTACAAATGTGCTGAAGAGCAATATGCAAAATTAGCAATGTCTGAAAAGATTCAGAAATATCAATCTGAATATTACAATAATCTGGGTACGGCACAACGAAGATTAGGAAAAACTCCGGCGGCATTTAAATCATATGAATCTGCTTTAAAATCTAATCCGCTCTCTGCCTCGGTGTATGCAAATTTAGGGTCTCTGCATTATCAGAAAGGCAGCAAAACCAAAGCTTTGGAATACCTCAATAAAGGTTTGGTAGCAGATGATCAAAATGCAGAAATGTATCTGACCAGAGCAAAAGTTTATGAAAATTTGGGCAAAAAAGATTTAGCAGAAAAAGACCTCAATCAAATCTTAAGTTTTGCACCCGACAATATTTTTGCACGAACAGGTTTAGCCAATCTGAAGAAAAGAAACGGCAATCTCGAAGGTTCTTTGCAGGATTATAATAAACTGCTTTCAGAAAAACCGGAATCTCTATTGTATAACGGCAGAGCTGATGTTTATTTAAAACTGAAAAAATACAAAGAAGCATTGGCAGATGTTAATAAAGCGATCTCAATCGATCCCAAATTTTCTCAATCTTATGTCACTAAAGCATTGATTTTGTTTGAATCTGCAAAAGACAAAGAAGCGTGCGCAAGTTTGGATAAAGCGGTTGCTACAGGATACGAAAAAGCAGCCTTAACGGAGCAGTATGCTAAGTGTGGCAAAAAATAAATATCAGTTTCTTTTAAAATAACTTAAAATTCATTCATGTTAAACATTGTTCTGGTAGAACCGGAAATACCCAATAACACAGGCAATATCGGAAGATTATGTGTAGGTACAGAAAGTAAATTGCATCTTATTCATCCGTTCGGATTTGTCATTGACGATAAAAACCTGAAACGTTCCGGTTTAGATTATTGGGTACATCTGGATGTAACTGAGTATGAAAATGTGGAAGATTGGATGAAAGTTATTCCGCATCCGTCACGTGTTTTTCTGATGAGTTCTCATGCTGAAAAATCGTATTTGGAAACTGATTTCCAAGATGGTGACTGGCTGGTTTTCGGGAAAGAAAGTGTAGGATTGAGCAAAGATGTATTGAATTTATTTGAAAATCATTTAACCATTCCGATGTCGAAACTGATCCGGAGTTTTAATATTGCCAATTCTGTGGCTTTCGTGGTAGGAGAGGCAAAAAGACAAATCAGCCTAAAGGAGGTTTAGTTAAACGTTTTTTAATCATTATGATAGGGTTTTCCTTGCAAAATCTGGTCTGCACGATACAACTGCTCAACAATAAATAACCGGATCATCTGGTGTGTAAATGTCATTTTAGAAAGTGACATTTTTTCGTTGGCTCTTTCATAAATTTCGTCTGAAAAACCGTAAGCACCACCAATCAGAATATGAATTTTTTTTACAGAAGAATTCATCCAGTTATCAATTTTCTGAGCAAATTCTCTGCTGGTAAACTGCTTCCCTTTTTCGTCTAAAATGGCAACCCAGTCATTTTTATCAATATGATTTTGAAATAATTTAGCCTCTTCTTTTTTCAAAAGATCCGGTGAAAGATTTTTAGCATTTTTGATGTCGGGAATTTCGATAATTTCAAAATTCCAATGTTTTGGAAGCCGGGTAAGATAATAGCTGATCAGAGAATTGATTTCTTTATCGTCTGTTTTCCCTATACAAAGTAGATTGATGCGCATTGATAAGCTTTAAAAAGAAAGTTCAAAGATACTTATAATTAAAAAATCAGGAAATTATTTTAAAATATGTATTTTTACAAGATCACCAGATTTAAGATGAAATTTTACTTTTTCACAGTGTTGTTCTTAGGCTGTTCAGACATGGCTTTCTGTCAGGAAGTTATTGATTCTGAAGAGAGAAAATATCTGGATGAAGACCATCGAATTCTGTAAATAAATCCAAAATGTCTTTCTGATTTACCGCTATATTGTCACAATTTTAGATCCGGATGTTTATAATTTAGAATCCTTACTATCATTTTAAATGCACATTTATTTTTAATCACACTTTATATTTAAAGACGTGACTAAGGTCATAGTAGAGCAAATACATAAATAGTAATTTAGACTACACTATAATTACATAGAAATCTGATATGTATTTGTGCAGTAATTTCCACAAATACAACATCAAATAAAGTACTAATTATGATTATTAATGAAAAAGTACTTAAATCTTACGGAGCTAAATTATTAACTCTTAAGAAAAACGAACATCTGTTTTCGGTAGATGATATTTCAGCAAGCTATTTTCAGGTTAATAGCGGAAATCTAAAAATCACTAGCAATAAAAATGGAAAAAATGAATTTATACATAATTTTATAAATCCGGGAGATCCTGTAGGCGAAACATTTTTATTTTCAAATGACCCATATACTATTAATGCAATAGCATTAACCCACTGCATCATCTATGTACTAGACAGAAGTCAATTTAATGATCTTTTAAAGATGCACCCTGAAGTAGTAATTAAACTTTATCAAAACACGTGTGATTTTGTAAACTACAAAATGGTGTTGATGAATAAAATTGCATTCGGAGATCCGAGTGAAAAGATTATTGCGGTGATGGATTATCTTAAATGTTTACAGAAACTTCCTAAAACATCACGATATGAAGTGCCCTACACGAGACAGCAGTTAGCCTCACTGTCAGGTTTAAGAGTTGAAACCGTTATACGGGCAGTTAAAGTAATGGAATATGAAAATTTGGTAGAGATCATCAATGGAAAAATTTTTTATTAAAAGGAAATTGTTGATGATCATATTCCCGGAAAATAAAAGGATCAAAGATTAAAAAAAACTGAAAGCTGATCCTGAAACAGAAGATCTGACTGCAATATTGACAGGTACATCGAACACTGTTCCAGATGATGCCATCATTATAATGCAGACGATGGCATTAAAAACTATTCAGTATTGAAGATATATTGACGTTGTGAAAAGGAATAGTGAATGACAGTTTACATCTGCTGAATAACTGTCGTCACATCATCAACAATGCTAAAATAGAATTTTTCGGTTCTTAATACAAAGAATTTTTTCCTTTTCCATTTTTTTTATCGTTCTGATGGTGGTTTCAAGACACAGACCTGTTAAAGAAGCTAACTGTTGTCTGGTAATGGGCAATTCGTATGTAAAGGGTGCCTTACTGTTCTTCTGCTCTTGCTTCATCAACTGCATCACTTCTTTTAATCTTTCAGCTGCACTGTGGCAGGATATTTTCTGCATCAGAACAAATTTGCGGTGAAGACGTTCTGAAAGAGATCTGCAGACATCTAAATAGATATCAGGATTTAAATCTAAATAATTGAGCAGGGTAGTCTTGCAAACTTTAATAATAGTACAGGGAGTCAAAGCAATAGCGTTCATAGGATACGCCTTTTCCGTAAAAAGCATAGACTCTCCAAATGCATCTTGTGAGGTTAAAATGTTTTGAATGAATTCTTTGCCCTCACTGTTATAATTATTCAGTTTCACTTCACCGGTTACTACCTGGTAGTAAAACTGAGGGCTGCCGTTTTCGTGGAAAATATAATCGCCAGGATTATAATCTTGCTCTGTCGCTCCAATGGAGTGCAGGATTTCTTCTTTAATAGACATATTAAATATTTTATGGTGGTGTAATAAATATCTTACAAATATAGTACCGATGTGTGACTTATTTTTATGTTTTGAATCATAATACATTATGTTGTAAATATTTTACTAAGCAAAAGATATTTTTTAGAAAATGATCAGTTAAAATTCAACTATATCCTTAAAATTAAGTTATTGTCAATGATTAAAATTAAAAAATATTTCAAAATATTGAGAATTAAATAACCTTTCAGGCATCCCCGAGTTCAACTATTGAAAAAATAGTCAACAGATTTACTGTTGACTATTTTTATTTTTTAATTACCTTATTGTATTAAAACTGTAATTTAAAAGGTCCTTCAAAATAAGTATCATAAGAATCTAGCAGGTTGCCTTTTTCATCATATACCCCGATATTGATATTTTGTTTTGATAATTTTATTTCCTTCTCGGGAAAGCTGATGTTGATAGAGCCTTTTGTAATTTTATCACGTGGTACAGCGATTGTGCTTGCGGCACTGTAAGTAATCTCACCATTGGCAGGTTCCAAAACTTTAATAGTTACTTTTTTATTCTCATTGGTTTTATTGAGAAAAGTATAAGTATAAGTGTTGGTGATATTTCCATTTCTTACAAAAAAAGTACTTCCTGCGGGTTTAATGAATTTTACTTCCAAATCTCCACGGTTGTAAAACATAAAGCCTAAGAAAAGCTGTAATGCAACAAGGATTATTACAAAGCTCCTCATTCTGGTTGTGAATCTGGTTGGAGATTGCGTCTCAATTTCGTTTTCAGTTGCATAGCGGATCAAACCTCTTGGCAAACCAACTTTATCCATAACCTCATCACAAGCATCGATGCATGCAGTACAATTCACACATTCTAATTGCTGCCCATCGCGGATATCAATTCCGGTGGGACACACTACCACACATTGGTAACAGTCGATACAGTCACCTTTTCCGGCAGCTCGGCGATCTTCACCTTTTCTCCATTTTGCGCGGTTTTCACCTCTGTTGAAGTCATAGAATACATTAATAGTCTCTTTGTCGATCAAAACTCCCTGAAGACGTCCGTATGGACAAACCAATGTGCAGACCTGTTCTCTGAACCATGCAAATACAAAGTAAAATGCAGCAGTTAACAGAATCATGGCAATAAAATTGGTGGGATGCTCAAATGGACCTTCTGTTACAATTCTGATGACCTCCTTATATCCTACAACATACATAAACATAAAGTGGGTGAAAATTAATGAGAGTATGGCGTAAATTGTCCATTTTAAACCTCTTTTCCATATTTTTTCAGTGTTCCATTCTTGACGGTCAAGCTTCATCTGCCTGTTACGGTCGCCTTCTATAGCGTATTCTATTTTTCTGAAAACATTTTCAAGAAATATAGTCTGAGGACAGATCCAACCACAAAAAATTCTTCCGAATGCAATGGTAAATATAATAATACAGATCAATGATACGATTGCCCCTAATGTGAGGAGAAAAAAGTCTTGAGGATAAAAAGATTTTCCTGCAATAAAAAACTGCCGGTTGATAAGATCAAATTGTAAGAAAGGATTTCCGTTGACTGTAACAAATGGCATGGTAAAATAGAATGTCAGAAGGGTATAGGCCACGATATTTCTATAGTTGGTAAAACGTCCTTTGGGTTTTTTGGGGAAAACCCATTTTCTTTTTCCTGACTGCTCCATTGTACCAATTGAGTCCCGATAAGTCTCGGGTTCTACCACTTGTCCCTGTCCTCCGCGAAATTCTTTATCTTCTGTGTCAGATATATTCATATTTGTAAATATTAAAGTAAATTTGATGTTTAGTAAAAGATAGAATATTAAGGAAAACTAATAAAAAATTTTACTGTTTTCAAGTTTCAGTATGTTCTCTTTTTCCATTTTTTTAATGGTTCTGATCACCGTCTCAATCCTCAGACCTGTAATTGATGCCAATTGTTTTCGGGTAAGATAAATTTCAAATGAGTATTTTTCCTTGTTATTGCTGTAGCTTTTAAAATAATCAAGTACTCCCAACAACCGTACATCTGGTTTTAGTGAGAGGTTGTTTTGCATCATTACAAACTTGTGGAATAATCTTTCAGATAAAAACCTGTTGATGTCTAAAGAAATATCCATATTCTCTGATATGAGCTTAAAGAAATTCTCTTTTGAGATTTTTATAATTTCACATGGGGACAAGGTTTCTGCATTCACAGGATATTTTTCATCAATAAAAAGTAAAAGTTCACAAACGCTTTGTCCTGGGACCAAAATACTTTGTATGATTTCTTTTCCGTCTTCATCCCAATGATTTAATTTTATTCTTCCGTTGATAATCTGGTAATAGTATTTTGGCTGATCACCTTCATGAAAAATTGTCTGAAGGGTGTCGATATGTGTAGTTTCGGCATTATATTTAAATAATAATTCATTATTGATGAGCATAATTTTGTATATATTTTAGAATTGATTGATGTAGATTTAATTTTTTTTGTTTTATTAATGATGCAGATTAACCTGATATAATTTGAAAACATTTACTGACCATAACACTTTTTATTGAGTTTTAGTAAATTTAGAAGAAGACTTTGCCATTCATTATGATTTAAGTCATAGTAAAAATGTGTAGTCGTATTTTACTACGAAACCGGTGAAAAAAAAACCATCTCCGAAGAGATGGATAAACATAAGTGATGAAACAACATTAAACATATTTCTATGTGTTAACAAATTTAACTAAAGAAAAAACGGATACATATGGTTTGAATCATATGAGGTAGAATTCTCAGCAAAATTTTAAAAAAAGAGAGCAAAACGTGATGTTTTGCTCTCCTTCTCATATAAACTCAAATAAAAACTATAACTACAACTATAAACAATTCAAAATTATTCGTGTTTTCATAAATAAATTTAATCATCAATAATATTATTGTAAAAATAGTTATTTAAGATCAACAATTATATGAGTAGACTCATAGTATAGAATATTGTAGTCATACAACTTTATGTATATCTTCATCACATAAAAACCGAAGCCTTCTGACTGTATTCAGGGGCTTCGGTAGTAAATTATCTTGATGTAATTTTAATTATTGATTTTCTGTTTTTTTAAGATCAGACATGGCGGGTCCGTTCATCAACTTACCTTCGATACTAAACCGCGAACCGTGACACGGGCAATCCCATGTAACTTCAGAAGGATTCCAGACCACACTGCAACCCATATGAGGGCACACCGGACTCAGAAGATGAAGTTCGAATTTATGATCCCGATATGCTGCAAAAGTCTGCCCCTCATGTTTTATTATTTTACCTTCTCCTATAGAAATTGTATCAAGATCTTTCATTTTTTCTGCAGAAAATTTATCTTTTACAAAATGAGTCGATGCATTCAATATTTCCGATGCTACATTTTTTGCACTCGCAACCGGTTTTATTCTTCCCGGCGAAAGTAAATCAGAAAGCGGCGTGGTTTTGCCTTCCATTAAATCCGGAATTATTAGAGATGCCATAGATCCGAAAGTCATTCCGTTTCCATTATATCCGGTTGATATATAAATGTTTGTTTCTCCGGGCATTTGTCCAATATACGCTAATCCGTCTGCAGGAACATAGTATTGAGAAGACCATTTTGCAACAATTTCTTTATATTTAAAATGTTCATCAACATAGGCTATCAGATCTGTAAAATGTTTTTCCGTATCTTCTTCATTTCCGGTCATATGATCAAATCCTCCTGCAATGAGAAAATATTCGTCACCGGATTTATGATATCGCAGATAATGATAAGGGTCATACAAATCTGCCGTTTGAGCCATTTGTGTAACAGGATTATATAGTCTTGCGGTAAGAGCGTAACTTCTGTAAGGAGATAATAATACACTAAAACGATTATTGCCAGGCGGAATGTGAGTTGCCCAAACCAGATTATCACTGGTAAACTCATCATCCTGTTGGATGAAGACTTTTATCTTTCCATCTTTATTTTCAAAATCTGTGACCTGAGTTTCAGTTAATAACGTTCCGCCTTCTTTTTCAAATTCCTTCAGCAATTTGTTGATGTATCTTAAAGGGTGAAATTGTGCCTGTCCCTTTATCTCAATTGCATTTTCGAAAGGCAATGAAAAGGGAATGTTATACGCTTTAATAGTTTCAATACCCACTTCCTGATGGGCGTCAAAAATCTTTTTTAACTGGTCATTTTGATTCTCTTCTGCGCTGAATAAAAAGTTACTGCACTCAGAATATTCACAGGAGATATGATATTTGATAATATTAGACTTGATATACTTTACAGTCTCCTTTGCTGCGTCGGCAAGTGTTTTAGCTCCGTCATTACCAAAATTGGAAATGACCTCATCATAAGAAGAATCAAAAAAATTATTGATATGTGCCGTTGTTCCGCCTGTCGTTCCGAAACCTGCATTTGCTTTCTCAAGAATGAGACATTTTTTTCCTCTGTTTTGAAGCTCTTTCGCTAGAGTCACCCCTGTAATTCCGGCTCCGACAATGATTGTGTCAAAATGTTTGGAATCAGTTTCTTTTTTTACTTGATTTTTGTCAGCAGTTGTTGTAGACTGCCAAAAACTCGTTGTGTTTCCGTCCCTATTCATAATAATTATTTTTGTGATTAGTGGTTGCTATCGTACAATCATGCATCATTTGTTTTTTTTTAAGAAATGTGCCGTGTAATAATTTTACATGACCTATCGATCATGGTTATACTTATTTAATTTTGTCATAAATCAATTTTGTAACTAACGCACCAAAAATATAATACCCTACGGTCATCACTTTCTTTTTGTTATTTCCGGCAACAGGTTCTTCATTAAGACCCATTTTATTGGGCAACAATATAGCTCCTGCACCGGCCAGTAAACCGGAAGTCAGATTGTTTTTTGTTGCAGTGGTAGCATAATAAATCCCATTGCTTACAATATCACCCACCAATGTTGTAGCATATAAACTATTTTCTCCTGAGAAATTAATTGAAGTTTTATCAGTGAGCTTCAAAAGAGCTTCTTCTCCTAAAAGATTGATTTCAGGAACGTTGTCAAAATTTTTTCTGATGGTTTCGTGCAGAATATTCAGGGCAATCGCTCCACCCAAACCTGCTATTATTTTTTTATACATATTTTTATTTTTTGTGATTAATAATCTTAATGCTATTTTGTGGTATTGAACAAGGTTCTAAGAATTATACTTACAACATTTTAAATATATAACAGTTTTGGTTTTACAGGTATGATTTCAGTCATAACCCAATTTTTTATGCTAAGGTTTGCAAGACTTAATCATCTGTCTTGTTTCTATGTTTTTTATATCTTTGCTTTAATTAAAGTTTTTTTAATAAAAAAATGGGTATTAAGGTTCCGGGTTTTCTTTTGAAGGTTCAAGATTTTTTTGATGATATACATATTCCACTTTTGGGAATATCGCTTTGGCAGTTGTTTCAAATTTATTTTGCAGGTGTTTTTAAAGGTAAGATCGGTAAAAAAGCAGCAGCAATCTCCTGGAGTTTTACGCTTAGTCTTTTTCCTTTCATCCTGTTTTTACTGTCAGTGATTCCTTACATGCCGCATTATGACAAGCTTCAGTTCTATATTTTTGAAGTTTTAATGCACAATATTTTTCCTTCAAATATAGAAAGTGATGTAAGAGGATATATTGAAGACAGCATCATTCCCAATATGAAAGGAATCAGTAATTTAACAATTCTTATTGCTTTGGTTTTTGCAACCAACGGAACATTTTCTATCATCAATGGTTTTAACGAAAATTCTAAAGAAAAACTTCCGGATGTAAAAGAATTTATTCTGTCGTTTTTTATTACGATTGGTTTTGTAACGATCGTATTTTTAGGACTTTTCGGGGTCTATTATTCTGAGGTTGTACTTAAGCTTTTTACACCGAAATACAATATTTCCTGGCTCGTTAATAACCTTTCAAAAATCATTGGTTTCGTATCTTTTCCTATATTTTTTTTCCTTTTGCTGGCCATGTTTTACTGGCTGGGAACGGTGAAGATTATCAGATTCAGACAGGCGGTTCCGGGTGCTATTCTTACTACTGTATTGTTTATTCTTACAACGTATCTGTTTACGCTTTATGTGAAAAATGTGGCAAGATATAACGTTTTGTATGGCTCTATCGGAAGTATGATTTTATTGATGATCTGGGTGAATGTGAATGTGTATCTTCTTCTTTTCGGAAACGAACTGAATATGGCTCTGAGAAAACTGAGAGTTGAAAAACTTCTGTCTGATGAAATCAAAAAAGAAGCCGATCATTATCAATCAAAAAGCGAAGAGCCAAGCCTTGAATGTGATGAAAATCATACCCGCAGTATCAATAGTGGAGAAAAGACAAACAAAAATAAATCTTAAAAACTGATCTGTTTTTTATTTAAATATTTTAAAATAAATCAATCTTCTTCTTCAGCTTCTTCTATTTTTTTAGAACTTAAGTTTAGAACAATATAACCAGAAATTGCAGCGATGAATGAAGCAATTAAAATCGCAAACTTAGCCTCATCCTGAATCTGAATCTGACCTTTGAACGACAGCAATGCAATGAAAATCGACATCGTGAAGCCGATTCCCGCTAAAAGTCCTACCCCCAACATCTGCGTCCAGGAAGAGTTATGAGGCAGTGAACTGATCTTAAATCGAATGGCAATCCAGGAAAATAAATTGATTCCTACCAGCTTTCCAACTACCAGACCGCAAATAATTCCCATTCCCAAACCACCGAATAATCCGTCAACCATCCCATTGGTAAAGGTAATATTGGTATTCGTCAATGCAAAAACAGGCATAATCAGAAAGCTTACCGGAAAGTGAAGCTGGTGCTCGAGTTTTTCTAATGGTGAAATTTCTGTTGTGGAAATATTTGTAGGGATAGAAAATGCAAGAACAACCCCTGCAATCGTCGCATGAATTCCCGAATGATGCAGAAAATACCAGAGCAATATTCCGGGAATAAGATAAAAGATAATTTTTGTTACTTTAAAATAGTTAAGTAAAAACAATAAAAGTGAAACTCCTAAAGAAAGGAAAATATACGTCCAGTGAATCTGTTCCGTATAAAAGATCGCAATTACAAGAATTGCACCCAGATCATCTACAATCGCTAACGCAGCCAGAAATATTTTGATTGAATTGGGCACTCTTTTACCAAGCATTGAAATAATTGCCAGTGAAAATGCAATATCTGTCGCCATCGGAATTCCCCAGCCGTTACCATATCTTGTTCCGTGATTAAAAGCGGTAAAAATAAGTGCAGGAATGATCATTCCGCCAATTGCTGCAAAGATCGGGAGTGAAGCATTTTTAAAAGATGAAAGCTCACCTTCTACAACTTCTCGTTTAATTTCAAGTCCTACCAAGAGAAAGAAAATCGCCATCAATCCATCGTTGATCCAGATGCTGACAGGGTATTTCAGATGAAAAAGAGCAGTGCCAATTTCCTGATCTAAAAAATTTTGAAAATTCTCTGCCATAGAAGAGTTGGCAATTCCCAAAGCCAATCCTACACATATAATCAGTAAAATTCCTGATGACTGGCTGCTCTCGAAAAACTTTTTAAAGTAAACGCTTAATTTCATTTTTAAATTCTTATCACTTTAGAAACACCATCTATATTTTTTAATTTTTTGAATGTTTCATCCAGCTGATTTCTGTTTTTAACTTCTAAATTGATGTTTCCGGTAAATACTCCGTCGTTAGACTCAATCGACATACTTTTCATATCCATACCCATTGCACCGCTGATGACGGTTGTAATGTCATTGATCATTCCCATTCTGTCAAGCCCTTCAATTTCAATTTTGATACGGTTTTTGAAACTTTCTTCATTGACCCATTTCGCAGGAATCACTCTGTAGTCGTACTGCGCTCTCAGGTTAATTGCATTCGGGCAGTGATCACTGTGAACTTTTATCCCTTCTGAAATGGTGATAAAGCCGAAAATCTTATCACCCGGAATTACCGTACAGCATTTTGCATAGCTGTAATTCAGTTTTTCTTCATCTTTCCCAAAGACAATCATATCAAGATTGATTTCTTTCGGCTCTACATAATGCTGAGTTTTATTCGGGGTACGCTTAAATCTTGAAAGTAAATTGTTGAATACATTCTTACTCTCAATATATTTTCTTAAGCTGCTTGCATCCAGCTCATTAGTCTGGAATTTTAAAAACAATTCCTGAGATGTCTTCAAATTAAAAAACTTCTGAAGTTTGTTGATCTCTTCATCATTGAAATTAATCTTTGCATGTCTCAGTTTTCTTTGCAAAATCTCTTTTCCTTCGTCAACAAAAGAATTTTTCTCGGAATTTAAATATCCTTTTATTTTTGATTTGGCTTTGGATGTAACCACAAAATCTAGCCAGTCAAACTTAGGTTTCTGATTTTGAGAGGATAAAATATCAACCTGATCACCATTTTGTAAAACATAAGAAATCGGAACCAGTTTTCCGTTGATTTTTGCTCCCAAACATTTCATTCCCAGATCTGAATGTACGGAAAAAGCAAAATCTAAGGCTGTTGCATTGGTTGGTAAAATTTTAATTTCACCTTTCGGCGTAAAGACAAAAACTTCTTTTGAATATAAATTGAGTTTAATATTATCTAAAAGCTCAGAAGTAGAAAGATTTTGTTGCTGTTCTAGTACATCACGGATTTCGGTGACCCATTTTTCAAAATTTCGGTCATCGTTGCTTTGCTTATAACCTTCTTTGTATTTATAGTGTGCAGCAACACCTTTTTCGGCAATATCATCCATCCGTTCTGAACGAATCTGAACTTCAATCCACTTTCTGTCCGGGCCGAGAACCGTCAGGTGCAGACTTTCGTAACCTGTAGAACGAGGCTGTGTGATCCAGTCACGCATTCTTGAAGGATTACTGTGGTAAACATCGGTTACGATAGAGTAAATTTTCCAGGCAAGAAATTTTTCATTCTTGGCATCTGATTTATAAATGATTCTTATCGCATAATTATCAAAAACTTCTTCGAAAGAGACACCCTGTTTCAGCATTTTTCTGTAGATAGAAGAAATTGCTTTTGCACGACCTTTGATCGTTACATTCAGTCCTTCTTCGGTTAATCTTTCAGAAACTTCTTTTTTAAATTCTTCAATATAACGTTCTCGGCTCTCTTTTGCGAGTTCCAGTTTTTGGGAAATTTCATTAAAAACATCCGGACTATTATATTTTAAAGAAAGATCTTCGAGCTCAGATTTAATGTTGTACAGACCTAAACGGTGCGCCATTGGAGCATAGATGTAAACCGTCTCGGAAGCAATTTTTTTCTGCTTGTCCGGTGCCATACTTTCCAGTGTTCTCATGTTGTGAAGACGATCGGCAATTTTTATTAAAATCACACGAAAATCTTCAGAAAGAGTTAACAAAAGCTTTCTGTAATTTTCTGATTGTACAGAAATATTCTGATGATTCATGATGGATATTTTAGTTAATCCATTCACAATCACTGCGATTCTTTCTCCAAAAATCTTTTTTAAATCTTCATACGTATAATCCGAATCTTCTATAACATCATGCAGCAATGCGCAGGCAATTGATGTAGCTCCCAAACCTATTTCCTTTGCTACGATCTTTGCAACAGCGATAGGGTGATAAATGTACGGTTCACCGGTTTTTCTCCTCTGATCTTTGTGTGCATCAAGCGCAATATCAAAAGCCTTTCGGATGAGTTTGTTATTCTCTTCATCCAAAGTTCTGTATGTGTTAGATATCAGGTCTTTATACCTTGCTGAGATTTCTTTATTCTCCTGTTCCAAATTGTAACTCATCTGTGTAAAAGGCTTTATTTAAACGAAAATACGAAAAATAAAGCTATTTGTCAATTCCTCAAACGAAAAATCCGCAGAAATAAATTCTGCGGATCATGGTTATAAGTCTTTAGTTGGTTTTTAAACTTTTACTTCAGAATTCATTCCGTCATGTTGCACTTTAATCCTCACATCCGGACTGCTGTGAATCTCAGCTTTAGATCTTGCGTCGATGTATTTTTTGATGGTGCCGTATGAAGCCTGTCCGATATTCATGTTTTCGAATATATATGTTTTCACTACAGAGTTTTCATGAAATATATTCTGAGCCACTTTTGTCCTGTCATTATCCTTTACTTCTACACTTGCCATGTATTTGGAATGATGGTGATCTTCTGTAAGATAAACGATGTAATCAGAGTTCTCAAAACCGGAAGATTCCAATTCGTTTTCTAATCTTTTATAGTCACTATGTTTTTCGAATATTCCTGCTAAAATGTTTGACATAATCATCTATTTTTGTTCTATAAAGATAGTGAATTATTTAATATAATTATTAAAAATTCAAATAAATTTAACTTATATTGTTTTATCTATAAATATTTAATAAAAATTAAGATATAGTCTATTTTATTAAATTCTATTTTTTTAGGTCATATTTTTAGCCTTAAAATAAAAAACTCTGCACGGTAAAAGCACAGAGTTAAAAATATTGAAGTTAGAGGTTAAGCTAGTCTTTCATTCATAATTTCTTCAACAATTTCAGGGTTCAAAAGGGTAGAAGTATCACCAAAATTACTAAAATCTCCTTCTGCTATTTTTCTTAAAATTCTACGCATGATTTTTCCTGAACGGGTTTTCGGAAGTCCGGAAACAAACTGAATTTTATCTAATTTTGCAATCGGACCGATCTGATCTGAAATCAATTGGTTAATTTCTTTCTTTAAATTATCTTTCTGACGATCTGCACCGCTGTCTTTCAGGATCACAAAACCATACAAAGCACTTCCTTTGATATCATGAGGGAAACCTACAATCGCAGATTCTGCTACAGCAGGATGTTCGTTGATGCTGTCCTCGATCGGTGCAGTTCCTAAATTATGTCCGGAAACAATCACTACATCATCCACACGACCTGTAATTCTGTAATAACCCACTTCATCTCTCAAAGCACCGTCGCCAGTGAAATATTTTCCCGGAAATGCGGAGAAATAAGTTTCTTTATATCTTTGATGATCTCCCCAGATTGTACGGGCAATTCCCGGCCAGGGAAAACGGATGCAGAGATTTCCTGTTACCTGATTTCCTGTAATTTCGTTGCGTTTATCGTCCATTAAAACCGGTTGAATTCCCGGTAAGGGTAGTGTTGCGTACGTCGGTTTTGTAGGAGTTACAAACGGAATGGGAGAAATCATTATTCCACCGGTTTCAGTTTGCCACCAAGTATCAACAATAGGGCATTTTTTTCTCCCAACATGATCGTTAAACCAATGCCAAGCTTCATCATTGATGGGTTCTCCAACTGATCCTATTACCCTTAGTGAACTTAAATCATGTTTGTCTACCCATTCTGAACTTTCCTTGGCTAAAGACCGAATGGCAGTCGGTGCAGTATAGAATTGGGTAACTTTATGTTTTTCAATAACTTCCCAGAATCTGTCGGGTTCGGGATAGGTTGGAATTCCTTCAAAAATAACGGTTGTTGCACCATTCAATAAAGGTCCGTACAAAATGTACGAATGCCCTGTAATCCAGCCGATATCTGCAGTGCACCAGTAAATATCGTTTTCCTGATAATTGAATACATTTTTAAAAGTGTACGCCGAATACACCATATAACCTGCGGAAGTATGAAGCATTCCTTTTGGTTTTCCTGTAGAACCTGATGTATAAAGAATAAACAAAGGGTCTTCGGCATCCATAATCACAGTGACGAAATCAGCTGAAGCTTTTTCGTAAAGATCATTCATCCAGAAATCTCTGCCTTCTTTCATTTTAACCTGGTTGTTGGTTCTTTTAACCACCAAAGCTTTCTCAACAGTAGGACATTTTTCTAACGCTTCATCGATAATGCTTTTTAAATCTAAAACTTTACTTCCTCTGTAACTGCCATCTGAAGTGATGATCATTTTAGCCCCACAGTCATTCACTCTTGAAACAACTGCAGAAGCAGAAAATCCGGCAAAGATAACCGAGTGAACTGCCCCTAGTTTTGCACACGCCAACATCGTAACCGCCAGTTCCGGAATCATGGGAAGATAGATGCAGACTCTGTCACCTTTCTCAATTCCCATGTCTCTCAATATGTTTGCTGTTTTGTTTACTCTTTCATAAAGATCATTGTAGGAAATGTGCTGTACTTCTTCTTTCGGATCGTTGGGTTCCCAGATAATTGCCGTTTTTTCTCCTCGTACCGATAAATGTCTGTCGAGACAGTTTTTGGTAATATTTAATTTAGCATCTTTAAACCATGTGATTTTTGCCTCATTCATATCATATTTTACCACTTTGCTCCATCTTTGGTACCATACAAAATTTTGGTCGGCTACTTTATCCCAGAATTTTTTCGGATTTTTTATTGATTTTTTATACTCTTCAAAGTAGTGCGGTAAATCTTCTATCACGTAATTTCTCATACTTTTTCTTTTTAGAATTGATATTAATTATTTTTTTGTTTTATTAAAATTGATGACACTCATTTTGTGTGCACAACAATATTCATTCTCGCAATTTATGACTGATGTTGTTGTTTAAAGATTAAGTAATTCTTCAATCTGCTGAATCAGTTTTTTAATCGAATAAGGTTTAGTCACATACGCATCAGCGCCCATTTCCAGGCCTTTTTCAATATCTTTCGGGTTGTTTTTGGCACTGAGAAAAAGAACTTTTGTGTTGCTTAAGGCTTCATTTTTTTTAATTTCTTCCAAAGTGCTGTATCCATCAAGATTCGGCATCATAATATCCAATAAAATAACATCAGGAACAATGGTTTTTAAAAATTCCAAAACTTCAGTTCCGTCTCTGGCAATGAAAACTTCGTAACCAATTTTCCTGAAACTGTATTCCAGTGACATTAATATTTTGTGTTCGTCATCAGCAATCAATATTTTTTTCATGATTTTCTTCGTTAAGGTTCAACTTCATTTATTTTTCCGGGCAAAGTTATCGTAAATGTCACACCTAGTCCGCTGTTTTCTGCCTTTATATGTCCTTCTTGGGCTTCTACAATTCTTTTTGAGATGGCAAGTCCGAGACCGCTTCCTGTAGGTTTTCTGATATTTTGATTTTTAACCTGATAAAATTTATCGAAAATCATTTCCAGATCTTCTTCGGGAATATGTTTTCCGGTGTTGAATATTTTTATAATTAAAAAACTGTCTTTCTCTGAAAATTTAGTCTGAATTGTGCCCTGTTCATCAGTGAATTTTAAGGCATTTCCCAAAATATTCTGAAACAGCTGAATCATTCTTGCTTCATCATATTCAAATTGATAAGTTTGAAGCAAATCAACTTCACTAATATGAATATATTTCTGCTGAATCAAATGCAGGATAGGATTTAACGCTTTTTTGTAGGTTTCCAGAATGTTGTTTTCCTGAATATGTAAAGCTATTTCTCCGTGCTGAAGCTTGTCAAGGTATAAAATGTCATTAATAATTTCGCTCAAACGGTCAGATTCTGTAATGATATTGTTTAAAAATTCCTTTTTTATCTCTAAAGGTATATCGTCATCATCAGCTAAAATTTCTCCTGCCGAACGAATGGCAGTAATCGGGGTTCTCAATTCGTGCGCCACAGAATCCAGAAATCATCTTTCTGACGGTCTTTTACGATTAAATTTTCGTTGGCTTCACTCAAGTCGTTGGAAAGCTGTTTCAATTCTTCAGATTTCTCGGTGAGTTTTTTATTGAGCGTAATATTTTCTTTAGATTCTTCCAGAATATTTAAAACTTCCTTTAAAGATATTTTATCTTCTTGGGTTACTCCTTCAATCAAAATTTTTGCAGATGCAGTGCCAATTCTTCCTGCCAAAAGGTTTTCAGAAAATTTGATAAACCTAGAATCGGCAGTTTCTGTTTGCGAATCAATGTTGTATTTGATATTGAAAATCCGCATGGCCTGTTCAGTTTTCTTCTTGCCTAAAAATCGCTCCAGAATATTCTGAATGTCAGAAACATAAGCCGTTCCTCTCCAGATAAATGCGTTTTCATGATTTTGAATGTATTTATCGATATCGACATACAGTTCGGCAAAGTTTCTTTCCCGATAATTTCCTTTCATACTTACAGAAAGTATGGTAAACAAACCCGTATTTACTAAAATCGACCAAAAGAAAATTTCAGGAATTCTGTTTAAAAAATAAATATCAAAAAACTGAAAAGTATCATACATCTCTCTCAAAATACCTTTCAATTCTGAATTGTATGAGAAATAATACTGTGGAATGATCAATCCGAAATAACAGATCATTAATCCTGCTATTAATCCTGTTACTGCGCCTTTGTAGCTTCCTCTTCGCCAAAATATCGCTCCAAAAAAAGCAGGAGCAAGCTGAGCAATGATGACAAATGAAATCAATCCTACAGAATCTAATGAGGTTTTTAAAATAAAATATTTATAGAATCCGAAAGCCAAAATGATCAGCCCAAATATTGAGAATTTACGGATATTGGTAATGTTTCTTGTATTTTGAATTTCATTTTCAGCTTTAAATTTTCCTAACAAACCGTAAGGAATAATCAAATTGTTTGACAGCATAATCGATAATGTGATTGCTGAAATAATAATCATCGAAATGCACGAACTTAAGCCTCCTAAAAATACCAAAACCGTGATCAGAGTATTATCAAAATGCTGCGGAATCAGAATAGAGTAAAACTCGGGATTTACGTTTTGTCCGGCAAAAATCAATCTTCCGCCCCAAGCAATCGGAAAGATGAAAATTGTAAAAATCAAAAGATAAAGCGGAAAAAACCAAATGGCTGTTTTGATGTGTTTTTCCTGTCTGTTTTCTACAATTGCAGTGTGAAACTGTCTCGGCAAAATACAAATCGCCGTCCCGGAAATCATACAAAGAACCATCCAGTTCATAGCTCCTTCAATTCCGTTAAAAGTGTTTTTTGCTTTAAAATCCGGGAATTTACTTGCCTTTTGATACAAATCTGAAAATCCGTCGAAAGCATAATAAATAACAAATAACCCAAGAATGATGATGAAGAATAATTTTAGAAAACTTTCCAACGCAATGGCTGAAATAATTCCTAACCGTTTTTCGGAAGCATCTACATATTTTGTTCCGTAATAGGATGAGAATAATGCAATTAAAATAACTACAAAAGTTCCGCTATCCGTCAGAATATTTTGAGAAATTTTAGTTTCTGTGACCAAATGAAAAGTCTCTGAAATTGCTTTAATCTGCAATCCGATATAAGGAATAATCGCAAAAAGACAAACCAATGTGATAATAGCGCTGAAGCTTCTGCTGTTTCCATATCTTAATGAAATAAAATCTGCTAAACTGCTTATTTTATTGACTCTTGAGATTCTTACGATTCGGGTATTGATGTAAATCCAAGCCGGGATAACCATGATGGGGCCAATGTAAATCGGTAAATAATTGAGCCCGCTTGTCGCTGCAACGCCAATGCTTCCATAATACGTCCATGCGGTGCAGTACACGGCAAGAGACAATGCATAGATGTAGGGGTTATTGATCCAGATTTTACTCTTTTTCTTCTCTGCCAAATGAGCAACTAAGAATAAAAGTGCAAGGTAAATCAGCACAACGATAAATAATGCGAAACTACTCATCATGTTTTTTTATGATTACAAAAGAAATAATGATGGAAATCATCCAGACTGAGAACAGATAAATCAAAATCATCGGGTAGCCAAAAACCTCTTTTTCACTGTTGAAAAGCAATGAAACAGGGATGCTGAAAGCGATAAGTAAACCTATGCTCAGAATAATCAGTTTTTGCTCGTGACGCTTTTTCATAGATGATGAATGACAATTGATTGGTTCGAATGTTTTGTGCTCATTTACTCTAATATCTTTGTTTTATGTATCTGAATAAATTAACTGAATCCAAATCCTTGTATTTCTTTGTTAAACGAAGTGCCATTGTTTATTTTGAAACTCTAGCAGTTTTCTGCTTCTTTTAGTTTTGCGTTTAATTTAACGCAAGGTTAGACAAAGATTTTGATTAAAATATTTGATGTTTTTAAAGTAAACAAAGGCGTTTCACTGATAAAAGTAATACAAATTTTAACTTACAACATGCTCAAAATTTAATTAAATACGTTAGTTCTATAAAAGATAATTGATGAACAAAATTATTCATCAATTATCAAATATTATTTATAATTATTTGTCATCGGAGTATTCTCCAATCAGAGAATAGTATCCGAAGATTGCAAGACCGCCGGTTACAATCGGTACCAATACAAAAAGTATGATAATACCGAATACCAGATCTTCCTGTTTTCCTGAAGTGATTTTAGGAACGCCCATCACTGTAATTCCGAAGTAGGCAACGATTAAGGCGACCAAAATCCATACAATGCCTAATATTTTTTTTAATCCGTTCATTTTAGTAGATTTAAAATTAATAAATTTTTAAGTGATTATACCTATTAATCGTGTATATTGTTGTTCTTATTTTTAAGATAAATCAATCCGATGATTAAACAGACTGCAGCGACACCAATCGGGTACCAAAGTCCTTCCAGGTACCACGTCGGGTGTCCTGCATCTTTTCCGGAAGTCACGAGATAAGTGGCAACTGCAGGGAGCAATCCTCCAAAAACTCCATTACCAATGTGATACGGTAAAGACATTGAGGTGTAACGTATTTTCACAGGGAACATTTCAACTAAAAATGCGGCAATCGGACCGTAAACCATCGTTACAAAAATCACCTGAATAAACACCAGAAATACCAAATACCATCTTGTGTCATCGTTCAAAGTAATTGCTGTTGAAACTTTTGGTTCTTCTGCTTTTCCGTCTTTCATTACCGGACCTGCAGCTGACCAATGAACAATACTGTCTTTCTTCATTAAGGTTCCGTCTGTAAAAGCGGTTTCTTTGTGGAATGTAATCACACTGTCTGATGCGATAGTTTTGTGAATTGCCGCCACTCTGGTTTCTTTGATGCCGTCATTCGCCACAGTTTTCGCTTCTATGTTCACACTTTTATACATGCTGTCGTAGATGGGTCTGTAAGCTAAAATTGCCACCAGCATTCCGGTCATCATAATCGATTTTCGACCAATTTTGTCTGAAAGCCAACCGAAAAACACGAAGAAAGGGGTTCCCATCAATAATGCAGTTGCCATTAGATAATCGACCTGCATCGAGTTAATATTCATTACTTTCTGCAGAAAACTCATTGCATAAAACTGTCCTGTGTACCAGATTACTCCTTGTCCCATTGCTGCTCCGAATAACGCCAGCAAGACAAATTTGAAGTTGAATTTATTCCCGAAACTTTCTTTTAAAGGATTTTTTGAAGTTTTTCCTTCACTCTTAGCTTTTGCAAAAAGTGGAGATTCTTTCATGTTTTTTCTGATGAAATAAGAAACTCCTACCATTAAAATGGAAATCCAGAAAGGAACTCGCCATCCCCAAGAATCAAATTCTTCAGCGGAAAGTGTATTTTTTGTAATTAAAATAACAATTAATGAAATGAAAAGTCCTGCCGTTGCAGTAGTCTGAATCCATGAGGTCCAGTAACCTCTTCTGTGTGGCTGTGCGTATTCTGCAACATAAGTTGCTGCTCCGCCATATTCTCCACCTAAAGCCAAACCTTGTAAAAGTCTTAAAATTAAAACTAAAACAGGAGCCATAAACCCAATAGTTTCGTATCCCGGAATACATCCAATTAAGAAGGTGGAGAATCCCATGATTAATAAAGTTACCAGAAAAGTATATTTTCTTCCGATAATATCTCCCAATCTTCCGAAGAATAAAGCTCCGAAAGGTCTTACTACAAATCCCGCTGCAAAAGTTGCCAGTGTAGACAAAAATGCTGCTGTTGGATTGTCTGCCGGAAAGAATTTTGTCGCTAAAACGACTGCCAAACTTCCGAAAATATAGAAATCATACCATTCTATCAAAGTTCCGAGAGACGATGCAGTGATGACGCTCCAGATGGTGCGGTTTTTTTGCTTATCTGTCATATTCTCGTAAGCATCGTGGTGTTGTTCGCTCATATCACTAGATTTTTTTGTTTAAATTATTATTATGGAAATTAATTTTTATAGATAAATCTGAAGCTGTACAATAAATTCTCCTTTAGAAGACGGGCTTTCAGTCGGGCTTGTGTAAACCGGTCTTGTAGAATATTGTGTAGTAATTTTTGCATGATGACCATCTAAAAACCAGTTGGCTCCTACATCAAATTGCGAAGAAGGTCTGTCAAATGCTTCAAAATCTTTATATGTGTAAGCTGCAAAAGGCTGAATTCTGATTTTTGGTTTCTCTGCCTGATTCGGCAGTAACAAACCAGCTTGCGCATAAACCACATTTCCGGTTCCGATCATCGGCTGAAGATTTCCGGGACCAGCCAAAGCTCTTTGCCCAGCAAAATTTGGATCGTTCGCTGCAATGTTCATAATTCCTAAATTTCTGACATAATTGGGTCCGAAATTATAGTTGTAAAAACCCGCGTAAGCAGAAACTGCCATTTTATTTTTTGCCTCACCCAATGGTATATCTGCAAAAGCATCTACAGAAAGTAAAGTAATATTATGTTTTTCAATATTTGAATTTACTGAGGTTCTGGTTCCTTCCTTTTGATGGTAAAAACCTGCGCCAAGATTAAAAACTTTTTTGGTTCCTAAGTAAGAACCCACTTTGAAAGGAAGAAGATTAGATTCTGTATCTAAAAATTGGTATTCAAAATAACCTGCTTTAGACCAGTTCGGATTTCCGTTGTTATCCACAGCAACTTCATTTCCTGGAACTAGCGTGTTGGCTGGAGCTAAATCTGTTGCAAATGGTTTGTTTAAACTCATTCGGTATTCAAATTTTCCGTATTTACCTTTGGCGAAAACGCCCATCTGCCTTGCAAACTGATCAGAATTATCTATCAAAGGCCAACTGAAAATCGGAGAATCTAAAGTTAAAAAGTTGAGCGTTGAACCCATTGTCATACGTGAAAGTCCCATGTAATAATGAAGTCCGCCTCCTAAAGTCAGACTGAATTTTCCTGCTTCTCCGGGCAATATAACGGCATATTCGTTCCAAGCATCATGGAAGAAAAGCTGCGGCTTTTTACCATTTCCGTAGCCTCCTGTTCCTGTAGTTCCCGATCCGCCACCGTTGATGAAAGTCTGATTGTTGATCCCGAAATGTGTTAAAATCATGTAACGCTTGGTGATCTGAGCATAAGCTAAAATACGTGCTCTTCGGTTTCCTAAGTTCCATGTATTGTCAGTGGGTTCGCCGCCAAGCATACTTCCCGGGTTCATATCTGTATTCCTGATCCAGAACTGATCCCATAAAATAAATCGCACATACTTATCTCCTTCAGGATTAATGTTGATTTTTAAACCATTTCCATAATCAGGAGAACCTTGAGCATATACAGAACTGCTTATTAAAGCTAATCCAATAAAACTTAATATTTTCTTCATAAATTATTAATTTTTTGGCTGTTATTTTGTGAAAGCCAAATTGGAATTAATAATTTAGTTATAAAAATTTAATATATATTAATGGTTATAATATAGTTATAAGTTTTTAGTGATGAATTATGAGTTCTTAAAATGTTGAAATTTTAATCAATTTATTTTCATAATGTTTTAATTTACAATTATTTATTAATTTTATTTATGCAAAAAAACTCAAAACTTATAATTAATAACTCATAACTTTAATATCTCATTTTTTAAATCTTTCCCATTTGATCAACATGTATTTATCTGCAAATTGAGTAATGATTAATCCAGAATCTTTGATGTTTTCTTCTTTAGAAATATAGTCAATCAGCTCATTTTGTTTTAAAATTTTATAAACAGGATGAAATTCAGAATGGGGAGGTCTTGTGATATTGTACTTTTTAATCCAGGAACTGATGGTTACATGAGAAACGCCTATAATCCTTTCTATTTCTCGGAAACTCAAACCTTCAAGGTAAAGTTGAAGGGCTTTTGTTACATAATAATCATCAATCTTTTTGCCTAATTTTTTGACAGTGAAATAGTATTTGCAATCTTTACAATGGAATCTTTGCTTATCGTTAATAATTCCGCTTTTAACTACTTTTTCACTCTTACATTTCGGACAAATATTTTCCATATATAGTATTTTAGCAAATATATAATAATTTAGCAAAATAAAATTTAATAAATAAGATATATTATCTTTAAATATGTTTTAAAACAATAATATTATCTTTTTAATTTGGTTTTTAAAGTAATTATGCTTTAAATTTGCCAAAAAATTCAGATAATAAATGGAAATACAAGTTTCCTCATTCGAACATTTAATGTATGTGTGTGAAATACAGCAGGAAATGTATGACTCTGCACAGCGACGAGGGACCGGAATTGCAAAACGTTCTATAGAATATTTAAGCAAAAAGATTTCAGAAGGCAATGCTGTAGTTGCCACTGAAGATGGGAAGTGGGTAGGATTCTGCTACATAGAAACCTGGTCACATGGTCAATTTGTTGCCAATTCAGGATTAATAGTTTCCCCAAAATTCAGGGAGAGAGGAGCTGCAACTTTAATTAAGGATAAAGTTTTCCAATTATCCAGAGATAAATATCCGAATGCCAAAATTTTCGGATTAACGACAGGTCTTGCCGTGATGAAAATTAACAGTGATTTAGGTTATAAACCCGTAATTTATTCTGAACTCACGCAAGATGAAGAATTCTGGAACGGTTGTAAAAGCTGTGTGAATTATGAAATTCTAATAAAAAAAGAACGAAAAAATTGTCTTTGTACAGCAATGCTTTTCGTTCCTGATAATAAAGTAAACGGTATTGAGAATAATCAACCCGAAAATCAATATAACAATGAGCAAGAAAGTAATCTTAGCATTTAGTGGAGGTCTGGACACCTCTTACTGCGCCAAATACCTGAGTGAAACACTGGGATATGAAGTGTATGCAGTCACCGTAAATACCGGAGGTTTTTCTAAAGAAGAGGAAAAACAACTGGAAAAAAAAGCTTTTAATCTGGGCGTGAAAGAATACAGGTGCATTGATGCTCAGGAAGATTATTACAATTCTTGTGTTAAGTATTTGATTTTTGGTAATGTCTTGAAAAACAATACGTATCCATTGTCTGTAAGTGCTGAACGTACGATTCAGGCGCAGGAAATTGCAAAATATGCCATTGAAATTGAAGCTGATGCGATTGCTCACGGAAGTACAGGTGCTGGAAATGATCAGGTTCGTTTCGACTTGATTTTTCAGGTAATGTGCCCGAATGTAGAAATTATTACACCAATTCGTGATCTGTCTTTGTCTCGTGAAGATGAAATCGAATTTTTAAAAAATCACGGGTACGAAATGGAGTTTCAAAAAGCACAATATTCTGTGAATAAAGGACTTTGGGGAACTTCAGTCGGGGGAAAAGAAACATTAACTTCAAGAAATTATTTGCCCGAAGAAGCTTTTCCTTCACAAATTAAAGAAACTCAGCCGTCAGAACTGGATATTGAATTTAAAAATGGAGAAGTTATAGCCGTAAATGGAGAGAATTTTGAACATTCTGTTTATGCTATTCAAAAGATTGAAGAACTGGCTTCTGTTTACGGAATTGGTCGTGACATCCATGTGGGAGATACGATTGTCGGGATCAAAGGAAGAGTAGGGTTTGAAGCGGCAGCAGCATCTGTGATCATCAAAGCACATCATTTATTGGAAAAACATACCCTTTCAAAATATCAGCAGATGATGAAATCTCAATTGTCTGATTGGTATGGAAACTGGCTTCACGAAGCACTTTTCTTAGATCCTGTGATGAGAAATATCGAGTCCTTCTTAGATGATTCTCAGAAAACAGTAAGCGGAAAAGTATTTGTAACGCTTCATCCCTACAGATTTATATTAAATGGTATTGAATCTAAACATGATTTAATGTCCGATAAATTCGGGAGTTACGGCGAAGCAAACAGAGCATGGACAGGTGAAGATGTGAAAGGGTATACCAAAATTGTAAGCAATTCCTTAAATATATATCACCAGATTAACGGAGAAGAGATATGAAGACAGTAGGAATTATCGGCGCCAACGGTTACACGGGAAGCGAACTGGTTCGGCTTCTGGCTTTTCATCCCAATGTGTCATTGAGTTTTTTATATAGTCGTTCAAATTCGGGGACAAAGATTTCAAATTTGTACCCGGATTTAACGACGGTTTGTGAAATGGTTTTGACCGATCAGCCGGAAGATGTAGATATTTTGTTTTTATGTCTTCCTCACAAAGAAAGCCAAAACTGGCTGACTCAAAATGCTGTAAAAGGTGAAACGTTAATAATCGATTTAGGAAATGATTTCCGTTTAGATGGAAACTTAGGAAACAGAAATTTTATCTACGGTTTGCCTGAAATCAATAAAAAACAACTTTTAGGTTCAAAAAGTATTGCCAATCCCGGATGTTTTGCAACGGCGATTCAATTGGCTCTACTTCCATTAGCTGAAAAAGGTTTGTTGAATGAAATTTATACAACAGGTATTACGGGCTCAACAGGAGCAGGTCAGTCTTTACAGCCGACTACGCATTTTACCTGGAGAAACGATAATATCTCAGCGTATAAAACTTTGACCCATCAACATGTAGATGAGATTTTACAACAGCTAGTTTCTTTTAATATGAATGAAATCAGTCTAAATTTTGTTCCATGGAGAGGAGATTTTGCGAGAGGAATTTTTACGAGTTCAACGGTGAAAACAGATGTAGAACTTTCAGAGATCAATCAATTGTTTAGGGATTTTTATGCAGATGCACCTTTTGTAAAGGTAAGCGAGAAAGCAATTGATTTAAAACAGGTTGTCAATACCAATCGCTGTGTGATTCATATAGAAAAGAGTGGAAATGTTGCAGTTATTCATTCAGCGATTGACAATTTGTTGAAAGGAGCTTCCGGACAGGCAGTTCAGAATATGAATATTGCGATGGGTTGGGAAGAAAATTCAGGATTGAATTTAAAGCCTATGGCGTTTTAATGTCAATTTTCAATAAATCAATCGTGAATTTTAAACTCAAAGTAAAACCGACTTAGGAAACGGAGGCGTTAAGAAATTTTAAAGAATTTCCGTTAAAAAATTTCTCCTGTTTGAGTGGCGTCCAAAAAAATCTTTAAGAAACAAAATTTGCCTTCCGCCCGAGTTTAGAAATTTTAGGAAATTATTTAAAATTTAAGCCGGAGTTTCCAAGTCTTGAACTTTTGTTTCTTTTGTTTCAAGACAAAAGAAATTAATAGAAAATAAGATAGCTATTCAAAAACTGGCAACTATCAACCAAAAACCATCAACCAAAAGATGAATTTATTCAACGTATATCCATTATTCAACATCAATCCGGTAAAAGCTCATGGATCATTTCTTTGGGACGATAAAGGAGAAAAATATCTCGATTTTTACGGAGGTCACGCAGTAATTTCTATAGGGCACAACCATCCGCATTATCAGACTCAATTGAAAAACCAATTAGATAAAATATCTTTTTATTCAAACTCGGTTCAGAATGATTTACAAACTGAATTGGCTGAAAAACTAGGCAAACTTTCAGATTTAGAAGATTACAATTTGTTTTTATGTAATTCAGGTGCTGAAGCGAATGAAAATGCTTTAAAATTAGCTTCGTTTCAAAACGGAAAAAGCAAAGTGTTGTATTTCTCCGGTTCATTTCATGGCAGAACTTCTGCGGCAGTTTCCGTGACCGACAATCCGAAAATTGTGGCTCCGGTAAATTATGATGAAAGATTCATCAAGTCTGAATTTAATAATATCGAACAACTTGAAACAATTTTCGAAAAACAAGGAAGTGAAATTTCATCTGTAATTATCGAAGGAATCCAAGGAGTAGGTGGAATTATGATTCCAACGATTGAATTTTTAACTAAAATTAAAGAATTGTGTGAAAAACATGATACAGTTTTGATTTTAGATGAGGTTCAGTCAGGATATGGAAGAAGCGGATATTTCTTCGCTCATCAGGAATTTGGAATTGAAGCAGATATTATCACAACCGCAAAAGGAATGGGGAACGGTTTCCCAATCGGCGGAGTTTTGATTCACCCTAAGTTTCAGGCGAGTAATGGTTTGCTGGGTACCACTTTTGGCGGAAATCACTTAGCTTGTGTCGCTGCGATTGCGGTTTTAGATGTCATGAAAGATGAGAATCTCATCGAAAATGCTCAAAAAATGGGCGAGTATATTGAAAATAAAATTAAAGATCTTCCACATATTAAAACTATCCGAAGGAAAGGCCTGATGATTGGAATTGAACTCGACAGGGATTGCTCGGAAGTGAGGAACAACCTATTGTACAATCATCAAATTTTCACAGGAAATTCCAATGATAAGGCTGTGTTGAGGATTCTTCCGGCGCTTAACATTAAAAAGGAAGAAACCGACCTATTCATCGGTGCTTTGAAAACTGTTTTAGAAAATCTTTAAAATCAATTCAAAATGAAATGGATATTCCGTTTGTCATTGAAAAATAAAATTACCCAATGAAAAAATTCACCTCTGTAAGCGATATTGAAAACTTACAGGAAATCATAAAAAAAGCGTTACAGATTAAAGAAAATCCTCTTTCGGAAACTGAGAAAGGAAAAGGAAAAACAATTGGACTTGTATTTTTAAATTCAAGTTTGAGAACACGTTTAAGCAGTCAGATTGCAGCACAAAATTTAGGTTTAAATGTTTTGACGTTAAACGCAGCTCAGGAAGCCTGGAACTTAGAATTCGCAGACGGAGCCGTCATGAATGGCGATACCGTAGAACATATCAAAGATGCCATTGAAGTATTAAATCAATATTGCGATATCATCGCAGTTCGTTGTTTTGCAGGAATGAAAAGCAAGGAAGATGATGTTAACGAAAGTATTTTAAGCCAGTTCGAGCAACATGCAAAAGTTCCGGTGATCTCTTTGGAATCGGCTACCCGTCATCCTCTGCAAAGTTTGGCAGATTGTATCACGATTACCGAAAACTGGAAAGAAGAACGCAAGCCGAAAGTGGTTTTAACTTGGGCGCCCCACATCAAACCGATCGCTCATGCAGTGGGAAATTCTTTCGCAGAATGGATGCAGGAAATGGATGTTGAGTTAGTGATTGCTAATCCTGAAGGCTATGATTTGGATAAAAATTTCACGAAAGATGTAAAAGTGGTTCATAATCAGGATGAAGCGTTGAAAGATGCAGATTTTATTTATGTGAAAAACTGGTCATCATTTGATGATTACGCAGCAATGCCTGAAGTGAAAGAAAGCTGGATGCTGACGAATGAAAAATTGGAAAAGACTAATAACGCAAAAGTAATGCACTGCCTTCCGGTTCGTCGTAATGTAGAGTTAAGTGATGAGGTGATGGATGGTAAAAATTCTATTATTTATCAACAGGCAAAAAATCGAATTTTCTCGGCTCAATCGGTTTTCTCTGAAATTTTAGATGAATTGAATTCAAAATAAAATAATGAAGGAAAAGCTTTTCGTTATAAAAATAGGAGGTGCTTTAATTGATGATGAAGAATTATTGAATGAATTTCTCGAGCAGTTTTCTGAAATTAAAGACAAGAAAATCCTTGTTCATGGAGGCGGAAAATTAGCTACAACATTGGCTGATAAATTGGGTGTTGAACAAAAAATGATCAACGGACGAAGAATCACAGATAAAGAGACTTTGGATATTGTGGCGATGGTCTATGCGGGAGGAATCAACAAAAATATTGTGGCAAAACTTCAGCAGAAAAAATGTAAAGCAATAGGATTTTCGGGAGCTGATGCCAATTTAATTAAAGCCAAAAAAAGAGAACACGCAGAAATAGATTTCGGATTTGTAGGAGATATTGAAAAGAAAAACGTGAACAAGAAATTAATCTCAAAATTCATTAAACTTAATCTGGTTCCGGTTTTTTCCGCTATTACGCACGACAAAAAAGGAAATCTTTTCAATACCAATGCAGATACGATTGCTTCGGTTATTGCTCAGGCTTTGTCTTCAAAATATGATGTAGAATTATTGTACTGTTTTGATAAAGAAGGCGTTTTGGAAGATGTAAACAATCCTGAATCTGTTATCAAAAATATTTCTGAAGGAGAATTTTCAACATTAAAAAATGAAGGAAAATTACACAAAGGAATTTTACCCAAACTGGAAAACGCTCTTGAAGCTGTGAAAAATAGTGTAAATAAGGTTTTTTTAATCAAAGAAACCCAACTGAAAAACCATACAGAACACCATCATGCAGGAACTGAAATCTGTTTATAGTAAAGAAGAATTACTGAATAACGCAGTGTATTTGTTGAAAAAACTGATTGAGATTCCGTCATTCAGCAAAGATGAATATAATACGTCAGTAGAAATTGAAAACTTTTTCAAAAAGCACCAAATTCCTGCCAAACGTTTTAAAAATAACATCTGGGCAGTCAATAAAAATTTTGATGTTTTCAAACCGTCAATTTTGCTGAATACCCATCATGACACCGTAAAACCAAATAAAGCGTATACGTTAGATCCGTTTTTAGCGATTGAAAAAGACGGAAAATTATTCGGACTGGGAAGTAATGATGCAGGAGCTTCTTTGGTATCTATGGCGCAGGTTTTTTTGCATTTTTATGCTCAGAAAGATTTACAATATAATATAGTGATTGCTTTGACAGCCGAGGAAGAGATTTCAGGTTTTGATGGTATTGAAGCTTTATTTCCCCAACTGCCGAATATCGAACTCGCTATTGTTGGAGAACCAACGCAAATGAATTTAGCGATCGCAGAAAAAGGATTGCTGGTCATTGACGGGGAAATAAAAGGAACTCCCTCTCACGCAGCTCATCCGAATGACGATAACTCGATTGTAAAATGTATGGAAGATTTGCAGCAAATTTTAAGCTTTAAATTTCCAAAAGTTTCGGATTATTTGGGTGAAGTTAAAGTTACGCTGTCGGAAATTCACGCCGGAGTTCAGCATAATGTCGTTCCGGAATCATGCACTTTCACTTTGGATGTTCGGGTTACCGATGAATATTCTAATGAAGAAGCATTTGAAATTATCCAGTCAAAGATGAAATCAACCTTAACGGCGAGGTCTTTCAGATTAAATTCTTCAAAAATCGAAGTTGATCATCCGTTTGTAGAGGCAGGTATGGAAATCGGGAGGACAACTTACGGTTCACCAACTTCATCCGATCAGGCAATCATTCCTTGTACATCGGTAAAACTCGGTCCCGGCGACAGCAAACGCTCTCACACTGCGGATGAATACATCTATATAAAGGAAATAGAAGAGGGAATTGAGATTTATATCAAGATGCTTGAAAAGGTTTTATAAAGAAAGAAGTTAGATTTTAGAAACTAGAAGTTAGAGAGTAATACTTCTTTGTAACTATATCTATATCTAAATCTATATCTAAATCTAAATCTAAATCTAAATCTAAAATCTAACTTCTAATATCTAATATCTAAAAAGAGAATTATGAAAAAAATATGGCAAAAAGACGACAACGCCACTAATATAGTAGTCAACAAATTTACAGTCGGGAAAGATCTTGACTTTGATGAACGTTTGGCAAAATACGATGTCAAAGGATCAATGGCGCACTGTACAATGTTGGCAAAAGTCGGTATTATTTCCAGTGAAGAATCACAGCAGATGTTAATTGTTTTAGCGGAAATTTTAGAAGAAATCGAGAACGGAATTTTCACAATGGATAAAAATGCGGAAGATATTCATTCACAGATAGAATCTGTTTTAATTGAAAAATTAGGTGATACAGGAAAGAAAATTCACACGGCTCGTTCAAGAAATGATCAGGTTTTGCTGGATATTAAACTGTATTTGTTAGATGAAATTCGTGAAATCACAGTGTTGACAGACGAGTTTTTTCAAATATTAATTAAACTGGCAGAGCAGCATAAAAATGTCCTTCTTCCGGGGTATACCCATTTACAAATTGCAATGCCTTCATCATTTGGTTTGTGGTTTGGAGCTTATGCAGAAGCATTGTTGGATGATGTTGAAATGCTGTTTTCAGTGAAGAATATAATTAATAAAAATCCACTGGGTTCCGCGGCAGGTTATGGTTCTTCTTTCCCGATCGACCGTGAGAGTACGACTTATAATTTAGGTTTCCAGTCGATGAATTATAATTCGGTATATGCTCAGATGACACGAGGAAAATCAGAGAAAATGTTGTCGATGGCAATGGCTACTTTGGCAGGAACGTTAGGGAAATTTGCGTATGATGTTTGTTTGTATTTAAGTCAGAACTTTGATTTTATAAGCTTTCCTAAAGAGTTTACGACAGGAAGCAGCATCATGCCGCACAAGAAAAATCCGGATATTTTTGAGCTGGTTCGTGCGCGCTGCAACAGAATTCAGTCGTTGCCGAATGAATTTATTTTGCTGACCAATAATCTTCCTTCAGGTTATCACCGAGATATGCAGCTGACGAAGGAAATTCTTTTTCCAGCAATCGATTCTCTGAAAGAGTGTTTGGAGATTTTAAGCTATACATTACCCAATATTCAGGTGAAAGATGGAATTCTGGAAGATGAAAAGTATCAATATCTTTTCAGTGTAGAGAAAATTAATGAAGAAGTGAAAAACGGAAGCTCATTCCGTGATGCGTATGTGAAAGTAGGGCAGGAGATTGAAAATAATGAGTTTGATTTTGAAATTAAAAATTTAAATCATACTCATCAGGGAAGCATTGGAAATCTTTGTCTGGATAAAATTGAATATCAGTTTAATAAGTTGAAAAACAAATTATTGGGTTAGTAATTGTATCATCATAACATTCTCTTACTGTATTTTATTTTTTAAAATATACAAAACTGAATTAAGTTTATCATCGTAATCAATGATCATAATAAAGTTTACCGATTTATCTAAAAAAGCTCTAAAGTCAGAGAATTCTTGAGCTTTCTTATCGTCACAAACGGATTGATTAGTACTTTTTAATTTTATTCCTGATGGTGACAGAGTTATAAAACATTTTCCTGTAAAGCGATTGCAGGGATTCATACCACCTCCATTTAGATACAAATTGAAGTTTGGTTTATTTCCTTTGATATATGTTTCAGAAGTTTTTGCAAAAAAATTATCAACTTTAAGAAAATCGTTGGAAGTTGCTACAGGAAGTTCTTTAAATTTATCTGAAAAATCAAAAGTGGTATTGTTATCAATATCTAAGAAATATTCAGGTTGAATATTTTTTGAATAATTGAATTTCCGAAGCTTATTATTTTTAAAAGAAATAATAAAATTACAAGTATCGATATTGTCGTTTGAAGAATATTTTGATTTTGAATAAAACTTAACATCATCATTTTCAAATGTTTTAATTAGCACTTTTAATTTTGTTGTGTCCGATTTCGAAAAATAATTAATATTTTCAAGCTTTTTGATTTCCTTGTTGTTATCCACAAACCAACTGATATATGAATCTTTTTCAATTATAAAATTATTAATGATTGTGGAATATTTATTTATTATGATTGAATCAATAATATTTCCAGTAGAATCTAATTTTACGATTACATTTTTGTCTTTGTCTGAAGAATGATTTTTCTCAACATAAACATATTTATTATCAAAGAGTAATGGGGAATAAAAATGCAGATAATTATGGTTGTTTGTGCTATCAGAAGTTATTATTTTAGAGATTTGTCCATCAAGATAAAGTTCTGCGACAGTTTTGTATTTTGTTGTATCAATTTTATTATCGATGAGAAATTGATTTTTCTTCTCTATTTTCCATCGGGAGTCACGACATGAGACCAAAAAAGTAATTGCTATTAGTATTCCTATTATTGATTTCATCTTACCCCAAATCAATCTTAAACTTAGTAGACTTCTTCACCTCATGAAGCACAATCGAACTGTGATACTGCCCGATACTGGGAATATTTGAAATGACATTGACGGTAAATTCATTATAAGAATTAATGTCTTTGGCAATGATTTTCAGCATATAGTCATATTCGCCGGAAAGACTGGTAATTTCCTGAACTTCATCATGCTGCATGATATTTTTCTCGAACGTTTCCAACACTTTTTTGGATTGTTCTTTCAGGCGAACGTTGCAGTAAACAACAATATTCAAACCCAGTTTTTCACGATTCAGAAGACCGACATATTTCTCAATAACTCCCTGTTTTTCCAACTGTTTGATACGTTCATAGGTCGGAGTAAAGGTCAAGCCTATTTTCTCTGAAATTTCTTTCACCGAGAAAGTAGAGTCCTCCTGAATTATGCTGAGAATCATCCTGTCTTTTGCGTCCATAAACTTGTTTTTGAATTCTAACAAAAATATTAAGAATAAATGAGAATTACCAGGTGATTGAAGTTTTTTAATTTTTTTAAAATTTCACTTTGCCATGTTAACCAAATGTTATACCTTTGCACCTAATGAATAACACAGTATTTATATCATTAGAATTACCGGGCGTAGACGTCCTTTACGATATTTATTTATTTTAAGCGAAGATATTTTCTTCGCTTTTTTTTTGTAAAAAATTTAAGATATTATGTTTACGATTACAGAACTAAGCACCGAGAGAATCAACAGTATACTGGCAGAAGCGATGGCTTTTGCGAATGGAAAAACTGCTAAAATTGAAGGAGAAGTTTTTTGCTCAAATCTTTTCTTTGAAGACAGTACAAGAACCAAAACAAGCTTTGATATTGCCGAAAGAAAATTGGGTTTGCAGGTGGTTCCGTTTGATGCTTCAAACAGTTCTGTCAATAAGGGTGAAAGTTTATATGACACGGTAAAAACAATTGAAAGTTTAGGGGTAAATCTGGTGGTAATCAGAGACAAAAAAGACAGATATTTTGATGATTTAAAAAATATAACGATTCCTGTGATCAACGGTGGAGACGGAACGGGAAATCATCCATCCCAATGTATGCTGGATCTGATGACGATTTATCAAGAATTCGGGACTTTTGAAGGGTTAAAAGTAGGAATTGTAGGAGATGTAAAACACAGCCGGGTTGCCAATTCTAATGCAGAAGCATTAAGAAGATTGGGAGCGAAAGTTTATTTCTCCGGACCGGAACAATGGTTTGACGAAGGAGCTTTAATTAACGGAACTTATCTTTCTGTTGATGAAATGATTAAAGATGTGGATGTATTGATGCTGTTAAGAATTCAGCACGAGAGACACGATGCAAAAATGAGTTTCTCAGCTTCGGAATACCATAGAAAATATGGGTTGACGAAGGGCAGAGAAAAAAACATGAAAAAGGAAGCCATCATCATGCATCCCGCTCCCATCAACAGAGGAGTTGAAATCGATACTGATTTGGTGGAATGCGAACGCTCAAGAATTTTCAAACAAATGCAGAACGGTGTTTTCGCAAGAATGGCAATCCTGAAAAATGCTTTGGAAGAGAAAGGGTTTTCTTTCAAGTAAAAAACTAAAGGTTTAAAAGCCAGTAAAAGTTCATAAATAAATGGCTCTAAAATTCCCCTCCTTTGGAGGGGTGGCAAAAATTCAAAGAATTTTTGACGGGGTGGTTAAAAATAAGATCATCAAATAAAGGATGATTTAAAAAAGATAAAATAGAAATAAAGATAAAAAGTTAAAATGAAGAAAAAATTAATACTGGAGTCCGGTGAAGTATTTCATGGAGAAGGTTTCGGAGCAGAATTGGAAACAGCAGGTGAGGTGGTTTTCAATACCGGAATGACGGGATATCAGGAATTGATTTCTGACCCATCTTACTGCGGTCAGATTGTTTGCATGACCTATCCGCTGATCGGAAATTACGGGATCAACCGTGATGACTACGAAAGCATAGAACCTGCAATCAAAGGTCTTATTGTAAAAGAAATTTGCGATTTGCCTTCCAATTTCCGTACTCAGATTACATTACAGGAATTGTTTAAAAAGAAAAATCTTTCGGGTATTTCAGGGATTGATACCAGAAGACTGACCAGAATTCTTCGTAATTCAGGAGTGGTAAAGGGAAAAATCGTTAATGCAGATGCAGACGAAAATACCACTGTTGAAGAATTAAAATCAACGACCTTTCCAACTAATCAGGTGGAGCAGGTTTCTACGAAAACTTCTTATGCAAATCCTGGAAGAGGACTTAAAGTTGTGCTTGTAGATTTTGGTTCTAAATTAGGAATAATCAGAGAATTATCTCAAAGAAACTGCGACATAATCGTGGTTTCGCAAGACACTACGGCAGAAGATATTTTACTGATGGATCCGGATGGAATCATGCTGTCCAACGGTCCCGGAGATCCTGAAGATAACCAACATGCTTTAGACATGATCCGCGGATTATTAGGAAAAGTTCCCATCTTCGGAATTTGTCTCGGACACCAATTGATCGGGTTGGCTTGCGGAGCTAAAACGTTCAAGTTAAAATTCGGACACAGAGGAGGAAATCACCCGGTTTTAGATTTAGAAAAAAATAAAGTGGCAATTACTTCTCAAAACCACGGTTATGCTGTTGATCAGGAAAGTTTAAAAGGAACAGATTTAATTGAAACACACATCGCATTGAACGACAGAACAAACGAAGGTCTGAAACACAAAATTCACCCTTGTTTCTCCGTACAATATCACCCGGAAGCAAGCCCGGGTCCTGAAGATGCGAACTACTTATTTGATGATTTCATCACGTTGATGGAAGATTTTAAAAAATAATTTAGATTTCAGATATTAGACATCAGATAACAGACTTTACATGCACAATTTTGAGAAATTAATTTTTTGGCAGAAATCAATAGGACTTGCAAAAGAAGTTTATATAATTTGTGCTGAATTGCCAAAAGATGAAAAATTTGGTTTGATTTCTCAGATTAAAAGATCTGCAGTTTCAATTCCGTCAAATATTGCGGAAGGAGCAGGAAGGAACAATGACAGAGAATTTTACCATTTTCTTGGAATTGCAAATGCTTCTTCTTTTGAGTTACAAACTCAATTGATCTTAACTAGAGAGCTCAATTTATTAAATGCAGAAAAAGTCAACAGTTTAATATCAAATCTAAATGAAATTCAACGAATGATTTATTCATTTAAATCTAATCTAAAAAAGTAAACACAATATTGGAAGTCTGAAATCTGAAATCTGACATCTAGTATCTAAAAAAAAGAAAATGGCAAAACGTACAGATATAAAAACAATTTTAGTAATCGGTTCCGGACCAATTATCATCGGTCAGGCAGCAGAATTTGATTACGCAGGAACGCAGGCTTGTCTTTCCCTGAGAGAGGAGGGTTACAAGGTGATTTTGATCAACTCAAATCCTGCAACGATTATGACGGATGTTGAAATCGCTGATAAAGTTTACATCGAGCCGATTTCACTTCAGTTTGTAAGTCACATTATCAGAAAAGAACGTCCGGATGCACTTTTACCGACTCTTGGCGGACAAACAGGTCTGAACATGGCGGTAGAATTGGAAAATTCAGGGATTCTTGAAGAATGTAAAGTTGAGGTGTTAGGAACTACACTTTCAGCCATCAACAGAGCGGAAGACAGAGATTTGTTCCGTGAATTGATGAGAGAATTAAATGAGCCCGTTCCTGAATCTGATATTGTAAACACAGTAGAAGGAGCACTTCGTTTTGCTGAAGAAATCGGTTATCCGGTGATTGTTCGTCCTGCCTTCACAATGGGCGGAACAGGTGGCGGAATTGCTGCAGACGAAATCGAATTAAAAGAAATTGCTGAACTAGGTTTAAAATACAGCCCGGTTACACAATGCTTGATCGAAAGATCAATCGCAGGTTTCAAAGAAATAGAATACGAAGTAATGCGTGATGCAAATGACAACGCAATTGTGGTTTGTAACATGGAAAATATAGATCCCGTGGGAGTTCACACCGGTGACTCAATCGTTGTAGCACCTTCTCAGACACTTTCCGACAGAGAATATCAGATGTTGAGAAATGCTTCACTGAAAATCATCAGAGCATTAGGAATTGAAGGCGGTTGTAACGTGCAGTTGGCTTTAGACCCAGATTCATTTGATTATTATATCATCGAAGTAAATCCGAGAGTTTCCCGCTCATCGGCTTTGGCGAGTAAGGCAACAGGTTACCCGATTGCGAAAATTGCTGCAAAAATTGCTGTAGGATTGACTTTAGATGAAATAATGAATCCGGTTACAGGTAAAACTTACGCTTGCTTCGAGCCGGCTTTGGACTATGTGGTAACAAAATTCCCAAGATTCCCTTTCGATAAATTTGAGACTGCAGACAGAAGATTGTCTACTCAGATGAAAGCAACAGGTGAAGTAATGGCGATCGGAAGAAACTTCGAAGAATCTTTACAGAAAGCAGTACGTTCTCTCGAAACAGGCTTAAGACATTTAGGTTTAAAAACAAAACAGGCTGCAGCTTTAACAGACGAAGATATCGAAAGAAGAATCAGAGTTTGTGATGACGAAAGATTGTTTATCATCTGTGATGCCTTAAGAAGAGGCTATGATTGGGAACAAATTGTAGAATGGAGTAAAATTGATAAATTCTTCATCTGGAAATTAAAGAAGCTCATTGATTTCGAAAAAATAATTGCAGCCAACAGATTTGATAAAGAAATTCTTATTCAGTCTAAAAAACTAGGTTTCTCAGATCAGAATATTGCTCATCTGTGGGAATCTACACAGCGAGAAGTATATAATTTCAGAAAAGAAAACGGAATTGTGCCTGTCTATAAAATGGTAGACACCTGCGCTGCAGAATTTGAATCTGAAACCCCATATTTCTACGGAACATACGAAGAGGAAAATGAATCTGTAGTTACCGATAAAGAAAAAATCATCGTTTTGGGTTCAGGACCCATCAGAATCGGACAGGGAGTTGAGTTTGATTACGCAACGGTTCACTCGGTTTGGGCAATCAAAGAAATGGGTTACGAAGCGATTATCATCAACAATAACCCGGAAACTGTTTCTACAGACTTCTCGATTTCAGATAAATTATACTTCGAACCTTTGACGGAAGAAGATGTAATGAGCATCATCGACCTTGAAAAACCAATGGGAGTTGTGGTGCAGTTTGGAGGTCAGACCGCAATCAACTTAGCAGATAAATTAGCAGCTTATGGAGTGAAAATCTTCAGGAACTTCACTTGAAGATCTTGACAGAGCTGAAAACAGAGATAAGTTCGAAAAAGCCCTTCAGGAAATGGGAATTCCCCAGCCTTTAGGAAAAACTTCGACTTCAAAAGAAGAAGCCATTGTGATTGCAAACGAAATTGGTTATCCGGTTTTGGTTCGTCCAAGTTACGTTTTGGGAGGCAGAGCAATGGAAATTGTATACACTGAATCAGAATTGGCTCACTATATGGAATTTGCGGTAGATGCGAGTCCTGATCAGCCTGTATTGGTCGACCGTTATATTACCGGAAGAGAAGTGGAGGTCGACGCAATCTGCGACGGCGAAACGGTAATTATTCCGGGAATTATGGAGCATATTGAAAGAGCTGGAGTTCACTCTGGTGACTCAATTGCGGTATATCCTCCACAGAATGTTTCTCCGGAAGAAATCAAAACGTTGGTAGATTATACCGAAAGATTGGCTAAAGGGTTGAATGTGATTGGTTTAATGAATATTCAATACGTTCTTTTTGAAGGAAATGTATATGTGATTGAAGTGAATCCGCGTTCATCAAGAACGGTTCCTTTCTTATCTAAAATTACCGATGTTCCGATGGCAAACTTGGCGACAAAAGCAATTCTAGGTCAGAAACTGAAAGATTTAGGTTACCAAAACGGACTGGTTCCAAATAAAGAAGGCGTTTTCGTGAAAGTTCCTGTATTCTCTTTCTCAAAACTAACGAAAGTGGATATCTCTTTAGGTCCGGAAATGAAATCTACAGGAGAAGTGATGGGGAAAGACACCACTTTGGAAAAAGCTTTATATAAAGGATTGGTTGCAGCAGGAAGAAAAGTTCCGATGCACGGTTCAATCTTGTTTACGGTAGCAGATAAACACAAGCAGGAAGCGGCAGATTTGGCAGCGAGGTTTCATGAAGTTGGTTTCAGAATCTGGGCAACCGAAGGAACAGCAAAATTCTTTGAAGAACAAGGAATCCCTTGTAAAATCGGGTACAAAATAGGAGAGGAGAGTGTCAATCTTATCGACCTGATTCAGAAAGGAAAAGTTCAGTATGTTGTCAATACCATGACCAAAGGAAAACAGTCTGAAAGAGACGGTTTCCAGATCAGAAGAATGAGTGTAGAAAACGGTGTACCTTGTTTAACATCAATGGATACTGTTGAAGCAATCCTGAAAGTGATTGAAAGCATGACATTTAAAATGGAGGCAATGTAGCTTTCAGATTAAGAATATATTACAAAACGCATCTTTTTAAGGTGCGTTTTTTTTTATGATCAATGGATAAGAAAAATTGTATAATTTAGATTTTAATAAAATGATTAAAAATGTCAACACAAAATTTCTCATATACATTTTCAACTTCCCGATCGGCAGAAGAAGTTTTCAATATTGTAATGAATCCAAAAAAATGGTGGATTGGTTTACACAACGAGATCATTACCGGAAATTATGAAAAACTGGATGATGTATTTACTTTCAGTGCCGGAAATGGAGCGCACAATTCCGTTCAAAAATTAGTGGAATTTATTCCCAATGAAAAAATAGTTTGGGAAGTTGTTGACAGCAATTTATCTTTTTTAAAAGAGACTAATGAGTGGACGGGAACCAAAATCAGTTTCAACATTTCTAAAGAAAACAACCATTTAATAATTGATTTTACTCATGATGGTTTAGTTCCAAAATTTGAATGCTATGAAGGTTGTTCAGGTGCTTGGTCACAATATTTGGAAAATCTGAAAATATATTGAACAACTAACTCTAAAAAATAAAATTATTATATGGCCATGATGATGGGAATGTAATCTCTTATTTTTATCTTTTAAATCAAATTAATGTGAAATTTTTATCTTTTTTTTAGCTAAAAATTAAAATAAATACATATAATATTTATCTTTAAAATCTACAAACAGAAATTAAAAAAAACAGAATGACGAAACATCAGCAAAGAGTAACTGAAGTCTACCACTTTTTTGAAAATAAAGATACTGTTTTGGGTTTCAGGAAATTGCTCGACTGTGCAATCGATACTCAGAATATGGAAATTTACAAAGAAGCCATTGAGTTAACCGATTGGAAAGAAACCAGTAATCATACAATAGATGATTTTATTGAAAAATCCTTAATTCTTCTTCAGAAAATAGAAAAAAATCAAGTTCAGGAGCATTCTGCTGAAAAATCTGTACTCAGGGCAAAAAATATTATAAAATCATACGGAAGCAACCGATTTTCACTCGGTCCCGTTTCTATGGAAATCAAGAAAGGTCAGGTTTACGGTTTAGTTGGTGAAAACGGCAACGGTAAAACCTCACTTTTAAGGATTCTGGCAAAGGAAATTTCATTTAATGAAGGCGATCTGAGTTATTCTTTTAATATCGAACCGAAAGATGATTATGATCTTTGTACAAAGCTGGTTTACATTCCTCAACGTACCGAAAAATGGTACGGAAGTCTGAAAGATAACTTGAAATTTGTACTTGCAAATTATGGTGTAAATCCTGAAGAGAATGAACTTCGTACTTTGATGATGATTGCCCGTCTCGGGCTTTGGAATTATAAACATCTGAAATGGAATGAATTATCTTCCGGCTATAAAATGCGTTTCGAATTAGCCAGAACACTTTTAAGAAAACCCGAAATTTTACTTTTAGACGAACCTTTAGCAAATCTTGATGTTTTGGCTCAACAGGTTATTCTGGAAGATTTAAAATCAATTGCAAACTCTGTCAACAATCCTATTGCTTTGATTCTGAGTTCACAACAATTATACGAAGTAGAGAAAGTTTCGGATAAAGTTATTTTCCTGAAAAACGGAAAGTACAAAGATAATTCTGAAACTTGATAACACAGAAAATGGAAATTTGATTATCGAAATTGATACTCCGGAATCCAGAGAACATCTTCTTGAGATTTTCAAAGATTTTAGTTTGGAAAAACTTAATTTCAACGGTGGTGTTTATGTTGCCTATTTCTCTTCGGATACCGAATTTCATCAGGTTATTGCAACTTTGGGACAGGCAAAAACAGACTTGGTGTATATCAGAAATATTTCATCTTCTACGAGAAGATTTTTCGTTAATTAATCTTCTTTAATTCAAATTAAAATGCAAAAAATAAATAAATTCAATCAATTTCTGCTTGAAAAATATCCTACTATCTGGAACACCAAAATCGTTTGGATGCTTTTGGCGGGATTCATCATTCATATTTTGTTTTTCATCACTGGTTTTATCTCACATATCAATCCTGTTTCTCTTCAGACATCAAATGTTAAAGACGATTATTACCGTGACGGGATTATTTTGGTACATATCATAATTTCTATTTTGATGATTGTAGGATGGCTCATTATAATGTTTAAAAACAATGCATTCAAGAACTTTTATCCTCAGTCGAAAGCAAAGCTTTTTTCACAATTTTTTCAGTATTTTGTGATTATTTTTGTCTGCACTACTTTTTATTTCTCATACATGGTTGGTTTTAAGATGTTTATTGATAATAAATATCCTGATTCTGAGATGAAAGAAAATATCCAAATCATCAATCGTGGAAATGCTTTTTTAAGTCAGAATTTAGAATTGTATACTTTAGACAATCGTCTTTCACCAAAACCTTTCTACGATTTGTATTGCGAAACAGACATCAAAAAAATAGACCGTACGAAGAAATATTTTGTTTTTTACGACAGAGTTTATCAATTCAATTCTTTATACTCAAAAACATCTTATCAAAAAGATCTCTATAAGAATTTCCTTACACCAGAGCCTGAAAATTCTCAAAAGAAAGAAGCTGTTTTTTCTTTTAAAAATGGTTATAAATCAGAAACATTTTACTTTAAAAGAGATGTTGTGGATGTTTCTTCCTATTTAAGAAGTACTCAGATGAGTTTCTATAATTTTTCAGATGTTTTTTATGATTATAAATCTGATGGTCAAGCATTTTTAGAGGATTACAGTTTATATAATCAAAACATTAATAATATTGAGTTTAAAAGAAAAAGAGCCGAAATCAATAGAAAAACTGCTGAACTTTTAGATAAAAATAATTCGGCGGAAATTGAAAAACTTCTTTCACAATTTTTAGCAATATCCAATAAATTCGGGATCGAAAATAATCTTGATGTCAAGCAATGGACAAAAATGGTTTATGCACCGCAGGATTTTAATGTTCATTATTTTATAAAAAAATATAAACCTTTAAAAGGTGAAAAATATGATGTCAATAACAGACCACTTAATAACGAAGGAGATTATATAGTAACAGAAACTGTTGATGATAACGCTGCCGCAGTTGTAAATGGAGTAATTGTGGATGATTCAATACACATCAGAGAGCTAAACCCGGAAATAGACAAACAAATTTCCCCCGAAGATTATTTTAAAAAGAATATCACAGATTATTACTATTATACAGACAATCTGAAAGATTTTTTAACAAGTGTAGATGATGTAAAATCTTATGATTTCTTTTCTGAAAATATCCATATTTATCTTTGGCTTGCTTTTTTTCTCTCAACATTTATTCTTAGTTTCAGAATTACAGGTTTAAAATCATTATTATTCAGTATCATTTCTGCGGGACTTTTGACTTTAGCGGTTGTTTTGGTGACGGTTTTATATTCAGTTTCTACGTCGGAAGGATTTGAATTTTTCGTTTCTTATTTAGCCTTAATTCTTTCTTTAATTATATTGGCAATACCTGTTTTATGGATGAAAAATTTTAGCAAGCTTGTCATTTCAATTTTTATGAATATTTCATTGAATGCCTTTGTACTTTTCTTAGCTCTTATTTTTGTAATAATTACAATTCATGAAAAGGAAGCTTGCAGAAACATTCAGAGTTATTGCGAAACAACTGTTGATGTTTTAGGATTAGGTTTAAGTTATATCATACTAATCTGTGGTTTCATTTTTACCTATTTTTACACAGCAATTCTCATGAAATGGAAAGCCAGACCTGAATAATTACACATACAGCCTCATAAGTTTTATTGTGAGGCTTTTTATTTTATTTAAAACATACTTTAACAAAATTTATCAAGATCAGCCGATAATTTATAACTTCGATTTCGTAATTTTATCAAAATTAAAAAAAAGTGAAAAAAATATTATTTGCAGTTTGCATATCAGTTTCGGCTTTCGGTTTTGCACAGGATTATTCGGTACCGGCAGCAAGCCCGCGTCAGAAAGTTGAGCAGCAGTTTTCAATGTCAAAAATAAGCATCGATTACGGAAGGCCGGGTGTGAAAGGAAGAAAAATCTTCGGAGAATTAGTTCCTTACGGTCAGGTTTGGAGAGCGGGAGCAAACTCTTCAACGAAAATTACATTCGGACAGTCTGTAAATTTTGGCGGAAAAGTTGTTCCGGCAGGAACTTACGGTTTATTTATCGTGCCAACAGAAAAAGACTGGAAAGTCATTCTAAATAAAGATTTTCAGCAATGGGGTGCTTACACTTATGATGCTAAAAACGATGTAGTAGACGTCACTGTTCCGGTTAATAAATTAGCTGATAAACAAGAATGGTTTGAAATTACCATCAACCCGACAGATGAAAATTCAGGAAATCTGGTCATCAAATGGGATATGGCTCAGGCAGAAGTTCCTTTAAAACCTGCAAAACCGGAAGCGGTAACAAAAATCGCAGAGAAATTAAAAGAAATTAAAAAAATAGAATCTGACGCTGCAAAAGCAAAAAGCTAAGATTCAAAATTATACCCCATGAACTTTTCTATTCAACCTGTTTTAGAAAATGAAACATATCAATTAATCCCCTTACAGCAAGGGGATTTTGAGTTATTGTATGAAGTCGCTTCCGATCCTAAAGTCTGGGAACAGCATCCGAATAAAGACCGTTATAAAAGAGAAGTTTTTGAAAATTTTTTCAAAGGTGCGATGGAAAGTCGGGGCGCTTTTAAAATTATTGAAAAATCTTCAGGAGATATTTTAGGAAGTACCCGCTTTTATGATTTTGATAAATCTAAAAACAGCATTTTTATCGGATATACATTTTACGGAACAAATTCTTGGGGAAAAGGCATCAATCCTCAAATTAAAAAGCTGATGATTGATTATATTTTTCAGTTTACAGAGAAAGTTTATTTCCATATTGGCAAAGAGAATTTGCGTTCACAAATCGCTTTGGAAAGATTGGGCGGACAAAAAATTGCCGAAGAAGAAGTTGCTTATTTTGGTGAGCCTGCAAGAACCAATTTTGTCTATGAAATTAAAAAGAATCATTCATATGAAAAAATATAAAATTCAAAAATCCCCGTTTTTAGTTCCGACAACTGATGGAAAATTAATTGAAGAACATTGGGGAAATTCTACAAATAACCCTAATATTTCGATTGCTCACATGGTTGCCCCTCCGGATTGGAGCGAGCCGCATCAGACTCCCGAGTTTGATGAGTTTACCCTGGTTATCTCAGGAAAAAAGCAATTTGAAATTGACGGTGAAATTATAGTTTTAGAGAAAGGTCAAAGCATTTTAATCGAAAAAGGAGCAAGAGTGAGGTACAGCAATCCGTTCTCAGAACCTTGTGAATATATTGCGATTTGCCTACCTGCTTTTTCAATGGAATTGGTAAATAGAGAACAAGAAATCTTTTAAATATGGCGTTACAAATTTGTCCTGAATGCAAACAAAATTCATTTACATGGTTTATGAATGACAAGTCTAATATGACGAGTTGGAGCTGTTTTAACTGTGATTATGAAGCTAAAGAAAATGAAGCCGACGAATGTATATGTGAAAATTGCGAAAAGAAAACAAAAACGAAGTTGAAAGATAAACAAAAAGAATATTGGTGGTGTTCTAATTGTAATGAGACAACCGAAATATAAAAAAATAACCTCAGATCATTGAGGTTATTTTTTGATTGTGTCAAATTGAATTATTTCAAAATTTCTTTCAAAAACATCAAAGTATGATTCCAGGCTCTTTTTGCCATTACGGGATTATAATCTGCAGATTTCGGGTCGGTAAAAGTGTGTTTTGAATTCGCATAAGTGATGATTTGCCAATCAGCTTTGCCTTCATTCATTTCTTTAACCAGATTGTTATAATCTTCCGGCGTAACGCCCTTATCATCTGCAGGATTTTCCACTAAAATTTTAGTTGATATAGCTTCATTCGGTCGTGATTGATCTTTCCCGATACTTCCATGAATCGAAACCACACCCACAACGGGTAGTTTTCCTCTTGCAGATTCCAATGCTCCGGTTCCGCCAAAGCAATATCCTATAACGGCAATCTTCTCAGGAATAGCTCCGTTTTTCTTCAATTGTTCCAGCGCCAGAGAAATTCTTTTCTGGTAAGCCACATAATCTTTTTTGTAAAACCCAGCAGTTTTTCCTGCAGAAGCATTATCGGTCGGGATATTTCCTTCACCATATATATCAGCAATAAAAGCAATATAACCTTGCTTTTCTAAATCTGCGGCAGCAGTTTTTGCTTCCTCGTCAATTCCTTTCCAGGCGGGAAGAATCAAAACTCCGGGAAGTTTTTTTCCTGCATTTGAAGTAACCAGACCTTTGAGTTTTTGTGAACCGTCCTGATAAGAAACTTTTTTAAGATTTTGGCTGAAAACGGTTGCTGAAGCAAGCAATGTTGCGGTAATGAAAATCGATTTTATCATATCTATTAATTTAATTTTTTCAGGAGCTGTTTCCCGCTTTCCGCTACAATCTTTTTTTTTCAAAAAAAGGATTTCCGCTGCAATCGGGGCTAGAATTTTGTTCGTATTCAAATTTCAATCGTCAAATCAAAATTAATTTTGTCATTCCGTAGGAATCTAAACAAAATTATTAGAGTATAACATTAAAAGATTCATATCTGGATTCCTACGGAATGACAAACAATGTGCCCAATTAACAATTGGAATTAAACCTTGATCTAAATTAACAAAAATAACTTACAATGAGATTAATAAAATGGTATAAAATCTTTTAAGGTTTATAAAACTGATATTCTCCATTTTCATAAGATGCATTGATATGCTGAAATCCATTGGTCAGCACAATTTCTTTTGCTCCAATTATTGAATTGTACCGTGCGGTTTGTTCAAAAGTTTTTTCGGTTAATTTTATTTGAGGAGCCTTACATTCTATCAGAATTTTTGGTTGTGCTTTTTCAGTGACGAGAAGATCAATCCTTTTGGTTAAACCATTCAGAACGATCTTTTTCTCGGTAATCAAAGCCGATACAGAATATGATTTTACCGTAAGATAATAATGAATCCAATGCTGTCTTACCCACTCTTCAGGCGTTAGCAAAAGGTAAGTTTTGCGTACCAGATCATAGATAAAAAACTTATCTTTGTCTTTCTTGAATTTAAAATCAAAAGTTTCCTGAAAATTCAGTTTGGGAAGTTCCATTTATTACGATGAAAGAATTAGATTTAATCCTCAAAAATATTAAAAATAAAGAAGTTCTCCCGATTTATTTTTTCCACGGAGAAGAACCTTACTTTATTGATGTTGCTGTAAAAGCTCTTGAACACGACTTTTTGGAAGAGGACGAAAAAGCCTTCAATCAAACTGTGACTTACGGAAAAGACACAACGTATCAGGAAGTTCTTTCTTTGTCAAGACAGTTTCCGATGATGGGTGACAAACAGGTGATTATCGTAAAAGAAGCGCAGGATTTGAAGTTTAATGACGAAGAAAGCCGAGCTTTAGAAACGTATGTTGAAAACCCGGTTCCTTCTACAGTTTTGGTTTTTGCACACAAACATAAAAAGTTAGACAGCAGAAAAAAAGTCACCAAAACTTTAACGAAAATAAATGCTCTTTTTTTGAGCGAATCTCTAAAAGACCACAATCTCCCAAAATGGATTGCCGATGAATGTATCAGACTTAAAATAAAAACAGCCCCGAATATTTCTCATCTTCTTGCAGAATATCTTGGGAATGACCTTTCCAGAATTTCAAATGAATTAGGAAAGTTAAAGATCATTCTGAAAGATGACCAGATCTTAGATGGAACTATCGTTGAAAATCACATAGGTATTAGCAAAGAGTTCAATGTTTTTGAACTTCAGAAAGCTTTAGGGACAAAAAATGCGAATGCAGCATTCAAAATTGCTCATTTTATGGGTAAAAATCCTAAAAATAATCCGTTTGTGATGTTGCTTTCCAGTTTGTACAATTATTTTTCTAATGTGATCATTTACAATACAATGATAGGTCAATCACCACAAGTGATTGCATCGCAAATGGGCGTAAATCCTTACTTTTTGAAAGATTATGCCGAAGCAGCAAGATTGTATCCGCTAAAGCATTCTACCAGAGTGATTTCTATTTTAAGAGAGTATGACATGAAAGGGAAAGGACTGGGTGCAGTTAATATGAGCGAAGCCGAACTGATCAAAGAATTGGTGTATAAAGTTATCAATGTGGATAAGATTAAAATGAAGGTGTAATTAGATTGATCGTTGATTTGTCTATATTCTTATATCAATGAACATAAAACAATTAATCGGCAACCATTGACTATTCACATATTAAATATTGAAAACTATCATTAATTTTTCTTTAATTAAATATTAAAAATTACGAACTTTGTCGTCTTAAAAATTAAATCTTTTTGAAAAGGGAATTATGGAAGAAAATATTTTAGATTGTGTAATTGTAGGATCTGGACCTTCTGGTTTTACAGCAGCAATTTATGCAGCCAGAGCAGACTTAAAACCACAGTTATATACAGGTCTTGAGCCGGGAGGACAATTAACGACTACAACAGAAGTTGATAATTTCCCTGGTTATCCTGCAGGAATCACAGGTCCTGAAATGATGATGGATTTGCAGAAACAAGCAGAAAGATTCGATACAAAAGTTCTTTATGAGATGATTACTAAAGCCGAGTTTTCTAAAGAAGTTGGCGGTGTTCATAAATTATATGCAGGAAATAAAGAGATTTTCGCAAAAACGGTAATTATTTCTACCGGTGCTACTGCAAAATATTTAGGTTTAGATGACGAAAAAAAATACAATGGAGGAGGAGTTTCCGCATGTGCAACCTGTGATGGTTTTTTCTACAGAGGAAAAGACGTTGTGGTAGTAGGAGCAGGAGATACAGCTGCTGAAGAGGCAACTTATCTTGCGAAATTGGTTAATAAAGTGACGATGTTGGTGAGAAAAGGTGAATTCAGAGCTTCGAAAGCAATGATTCACAGAGTGGAAAATACACCGAATATTGAAGTGAAATTCCATCACGAATTGATTGGTATTGAAGGTGAAAATAATTTGGTTGAAAGAGCAGTTGTCATCAATAACCAGACACAGGAAAAATCAACAGTAGATGTTCATGGAATTTTTATAGCAATCGGTCACAAACCAAACACAGATATTTTTGTTGGTCAGATTGATTTAGATGAAAACGGATACATCGCAACAGAAAAAGGTTCGACCAGAACTAATCTTCCGGGTGTTTTTGCAGCTGGAGACGTTCAGGATCACATTTATAGACAGGCAATTACAGCTGCGGGAAGCGGTTGTATGGCAGCAATGGATGCCGAAAAATATTTAGCAGAATTGCATTAAATACTACAATTTGTATACACAAGCGCACCTGAATAAGGTGCGCTTTTATTTTGAAGCTTACGCAAATAAAAATATTGATTGACAAATAACTTACTTTTTATATAACAAATCTTTAATCTAATGTTGCTGATTTTTAGTGTTTTATTAATAAATTTCAATTTTTTGTTAAAATCATTTTGTCAGAATTTAAAAACATATTATATTTGCACCACCAAAAACAACGATACAATCGAAGTTAATGGAGAGATGGCAGAGTGGTCGATTGCGATAGTCTTGAAAACTATTGACTGTAACAGGTCCGGGGGTTCGAATCCCTCTCTCTCCGCTGGTAGAGATACTAAATTTAAACAAACCCTTGTTAATTAAATGATTAGCAAGGGTTTTTTGTATTCATTAATATCAAAACTATTCATTTATGCGTAAAACGAAAGGGTCTAATTCGGTTACCATAAATATCTAGAATTCTGGGTAACCGAATTTTTCAAAAAACTCGATGGACAAGTACTTTAGAAGTGGTCTAGCTGACTTATTCAGTATTTGAACATCTTGTGAACTGAAGAAGTTAAAATTATCTGACATTCCATACTGCAAGACATACATTTGCAACAACTGTTACACTTTCTAATGGTGTTCCGATTGAAAGCGTGAGCAAAATGCTTGGGCACACTGACATTAAAAACCACACAGGAAATTTTGGAGAATTGTGGATGTTATGGCAGAAAATATGATCCCTTGACTGTGCAGCTACAGTGTTTTAATTCTTGTATTTACAGTGATTAAAGTTTCATTTCTTTCTTAATAGTAAATCGCCCATACATAGGCTCGATAATTATTCTAACGTAAATCCTTTTTAATAACCAAATACTTCAAATTGCTGTTTCCCGCATTACTTATACCATGTTCAGCATTTGGCGGACAGTACAAACTTGTATTTTGATATGCTTCCACTGTTTTACCGTCGAGATAAAAAGTGGCTGTTCCTTCCAGTATATAAAAAAATTCTTCTTCAGGATGGCGATGGGGTGGGTGTGTCGATTTTCCAGGTTCTACGATGCTCATTTTCAAGGTGTTTTCTTCAGTATTTTTTTTGTCGGCAAACCAATACTGATAACCTGATTTTGTTTTTGTAGCCTTACTCATGTCAAATGGCTTGACACAGTCTTCAATCAAATACTTGGTTGTTTCCTGACTTGAGGCTGCTTTTTGGGCATATCCTTTCTGTGTACACATAATGCTGATGAGCAGGATTAATATAAATTGGGTCACTCTTTCCATTCCTTGATAATTTATGAAATCAAATTTAAAACCTTTATACAACAATTAAACATAATTTCTTTTTTTTCCGCTCATCTGATGTTACCATTGTTGAAAATCAAATTTATCTGCACTTCTAGGAGGTATCTGCAGAAATATTGAAGGTTTCAGATTAAAATAATTTTTTACCAAGTATTTCAAATATTAAAGGATCAGAGAATTCCCTGATTTTCTAAAATTCAGTTTTTTCCCCGACTATTTTGTTGTTCCGATTGGAGAAATTTGTATCAGACAAAAGGGATAAACCAATATGTTGGAGGCCGAAAAGGTAACAAGATTAGCGACTTAGAATTTGATAGTCTGCGACATGCAAAAATAAATTAATAACCAAAAAAAATATTATGGCAGATACAGTGAATAATCAGACGACAGATGCAGTTACACAAACCAATGTAACCGTACTTGGGGAGTCTCCGGCGCAGGCGATGAGTATGCTTTATCAGATGGCGACGCATGCCAGTGGAATCTCCATTCAGAACTCGGTAACCAATCAGCATAATTTAAATCAGCTCAATCCGGCAATTGTTGCAGATGCTATTAAGATTTTAAAAGGATAAATAAAACTTAGAAAATGGACGAGAATAAAAGTGAAACAGCAGAGCCTCAGGAAGCCGATGCAATGACTACTACACAAAAATCGGTACAGTTCATCAATGCCGAAGTATTATCGCCGCCTGCAGCCGATCCATTAGGAGGCATTGCAAAACTGATGATTGAGCAGTCTACAGGAATGATGGTTCAGGATTTACAGTCTTTTCTAAAAAGTTTTGAACAGCTTGGGCTTATTGCAATAAGCAGACTAGCCAATAATTTACTGACTTACGGAACATGGAGTGAAAACAAACCTCCACCAGGGGATAACCTTTCCGCCGAAAATTATAATCATCTACAAGGAAATGAAATGATACGGGATTTATTTAACATTGTAAGTGATTATGCCGATGCAAAGGCGAAAATCTCTAGTACCATGTATCATCCTGCGGTTCTTAATACGGATAATCCGACAGTTGTGCAGAATGCAAACGCCCGATCTGATGATCTCAAAACTACCGAGGACAACGAAAAAAAAAACGAGTAACCGAAGAGGTTTCCCAACAGAAGGATAATGCTGAAGAAGGAATTCCGATCACGGAAGACAATGATCTGAAAACGGAAAAACCGACAGATACAATTGATAGAACAAACTTACAGGAAGCCTCGAAGCCTATCGAAGTGCATATGAGCGAGGCTCCAAAACAAACACTATTCACAAAAATAATGAACAAACTTAAAAAAAATAAAATATGAATTATTCAAACGAAACAAAACCGGCAAAAATTTTAAACTTAAGCTCTCTAAAGGAAGTGAACGAAAGCCTTTATCTTACCAGAGAAAGTGATACCGAATATTTTAGTGTAAAAAAGCCGGAAAACAACAGTGACCGTGTTACCTTTTCCCTTGCTACAGCAGATGTCAACATCCAGCCCATTATAAGACATGTGATCTGTACCAATAAAGGGAAGAGGTACAATAACTACCAGTCATTCGTGATCGAACCTAAAAGAAAATCTACAGGGATTGTGGTGATCATGATTAAACTGGAAGAGCAGCAGACTTTTTTCTGCAATGTGAGAATTCTCCCACTTAGCAGCCTGAGTGACATTACTGAGCCTGAAATTGACTCTAAGCTTCTTACAGTAAATCTTGAAAAAGCGAAATGTATTGTGAAAACTGATATTACGATCACCTCATCCAATACAGGGGAGGCCTTGTATTCAGTTCATGATGTGGATGTTAGTGCGATATCAGATCTGGTCACCCAGGGTTTAATTGTCGAGTTAAAAAGAGAATTGGAATTTCAGGGATCAAAATTAGTTGCCCATTATTTTCAGGAAATCTTAGACATCATTATCAATGAAAACCCCACCAATACAGGAAAATTACCAATTATTCCCGATGAATATTTATTGAATCTTCCTAATGACCAACTGAAAGAACTGATGTCTGCCAACGCTATCTCTGGATCCATGCTGCTGGAAATCATTGGAAGTAATGTCATTAAAGATCTTAACAGAGACTGGACTGCTGCAGAAGCTTTCATCGGTTATTTGCTTTAAAACATATCAATTCCTGAAAATCTGCCTTTAAGAATTTATATATAAAAAGTCAAATATATGCGCAGAATAATATACCAGAGATTAAAACCTCATAAACGTGTGGCTCATACTCATCCAATCATCATAGATGTAGAGCCCATCAAACCTGAAGCCGTGGAAAAAGAAACGATAATGCCGTTTGTGATCAGCCATGAAGAAGAAATTATCGCTTACATAAAGGAAAAAGCGATTAAAGAAATTTTCATTTATTTATCACCTCTGCTCGAAAAACTGGAAGAAGGGGTAAAACAGCAGCAGTCACAGCAGCAGGAATCTCAGGAAACTGCATTGCAAGGAGGTCTTCTTCCGATGGATAGTGGAGACCGCTTAAAAAGCCTTCAGGAATCTTTCAAAATGAAAGAGATGAAGGTGGCAAAAAGAATGAGCCAGCTTCAGGCAAAATTTGCGAATATGCGCAGATAAAAGTACAACCTCAAAAAATATAATATGACAGACAAACAAAATGAAATCAACGCTGAAGTTGTAGGAATGTCTTCTACGGTACCTTCCGCCATATTAATGCAGGTCAATTCGCATTCGACGGGATTAATGTATCAACATTCAGTCTTGAATCAGCAGAGAGATTCGCTCATCGGATTGAGTAGTTCTGCAATGGGGATTAAAAAAATGAGTTCTGTAAAATTAAAAAAAGAGCTCAAGATTTTTAGAAAAAGCCGTTTCGACTTTTAATTATAAAAGAAATAAGAAATGTGTTTTAAATGAAATATCACCTTCAATATCAGATAAAGTCTTTATGATATTTCAATTAATATGAAAACTAGTTTAACAATCAAATAATCATTAACCGAGATCAATCTCAAAAAAACATTTACATTATGACAGTGAACACACAAATCACAGATGCAGTAACGCAATCCAACGTAAAAGTTGTAGGAGAAGCACCTGCAATGGCTCTAGGTAACGTATACCAAACAGCGGCTCATTCTACGGGACTTATGTTCGAAAATGCAGTGAACAATCAAAATCAACAGAACATCCTGGGACAGGCAGCAACTACTCAGGGAGTAATGCAAATCTACAGCGTAGATACAGTAGCTGACGCGATGTCGATCGCCAGAATGCTAAATCCTAATCCGTAATCGGGTAGTTGAAAGCACGGTATTTCCAGCAGCCGGAAACCAATCCGGTATCTTTTAAAACAAAAAAAATCTAAAAAAACAACCGGAAAATCCGGTTTATTTAAACTCTAAACAATTTTAATTATGTCAATCGTAAATCAACAAGTCACAGATGCAGTAACGCAAACCAATGTAAAAGTAGTAGCAGAAGCTCCGGCAATAGCTATCGGTAATGTATACCAGACCGCAGCCCATTCAACAGGACTTATGTTTGAAAATTCAGTTAATAACCAGAATCAGCAAAACATCTTAGGACAGGCAGCTACAACTCAGGGAGTAATGCAAATTTACAGTGTGGATACGGTAGCAGATGCTATCTCAATTGCAAGAATGCTGAATCCTAATCCATAATCAGGTAGTTCAGGCAACAAATATTGGCAACCGGAAATCAACCCGGTTGCTTTAAAACCAAATCAAAATTTAATTACATAACCGGATAATCCGGTTACTTAAACCTTCAAAAAAAAATTAATATGGCATTCGTAAATGAACAAATTACTGACGCAGTAACACAAACTAATGTTAAAGTAGTTGCAGAAGCTCCTGCAATGGCTTTAGGAAATGTATATCAAACAGCTGCCCATTCTACAGGGCTTATGTTCGAAAATGCGGTAAATAATCAGAATCAACAGAATATTTTAGGACAGGCGGCCACCACACAGGGAGTTATGCAGATTTATAGCTTCGATACGGTAGCAGATGCTATTTCTATTGCAAAAATGTTGAATCCCGGTTAATAATCCGATAGTATAAATAGTACAGATGATTAGTAACCGGAGATCAATCCGGTTACTTTTAAACCAAACTTTAAAAAAAATTAATTATGGCATTCGTAAACCAACAAATCACAGACGCTGTAACACAGACTAACGTGAAAGTAGTTGCAGAGGCTCCTGCAATGGCTTTAGCAAATGTATATCAAACCGCTGCCCATTCCACGGGGCTCATGTTTGAAAATGCGGTGAACAATCAGAATCATCAGAATATTTTAGGACAGGCTGCTACTGCACAAGGCGTCATGCAGATTTATAGCCTTGATACGGTAGCAGATGCTATTTCAATTGCCAGGATGATGAATCCCTCTTAAGTATGCTTTCAGGATCTTTTCAGGGAGGAGATTACCATTCTCCCTGATTTTTAGATTACACAAATTATAACAAATTAAATCATTTAATATGAGAGAATTAATCACAGCATTTTTATTACGGCATCCACGCAATCTCCGGGCTCGCTGGGATCGTGTTGCCCCTTTTTACAAACACTTTTTAAGGATAGAGAGGTATGCCCCTACAATTCGTGCTATTAACGAAAAAATTTATCCACCTACATGGAGGGGATTTCCGCCTTTCATCCCTTTTCGTATCCTAGGGAAGCGGTTGGGTTGGAGCGTTAATTATGGTGAACATAAATTTAATTTCAGAGTTTTGGCAGGAGAAGCCAGCCCACAATTTAATGCCCGTTTGCTTTATGAATATTCAAAGGCTTCCGTAACAAGGTCAGTCCCATTTTCTCTTATAGGAGAAGGAAATAGAATTTTTGGAGCAAGACCTCAGGGAGGGCTTACTACAGCGGGGATTGGTGGGCCGGTACGTACGACACACAATGATCTGGAATTGACGATGACCAATGTAGCTGAGTCAGGGCATTTATTCAGCGGCGGGTATTTGGAGTTCAGATTTGTGGAAATTAACGGTTTTGTCTACACTGAAATCAGGGGGGGCGGATATAATAATTTTAAATGGATTAATCAGATCGTTGGAACCAGGTTATTTCCTTCTATGGCAAAAGCCGCCGCTGCTAAATTTAGGGAATTACAGAATCTTTCACGCATAGACCATAGTGTAAAAAAATTTTCTGACTATTCTGAAAGAGAATAATTATTTATCCAACAAAACAATTTCATGTGCATTTACAATATCATTTTGTACAGCATAAATTACCAGTCCTGCACTATTTTTCACAGAGGTTTTAATCATCAGATTTGTTTTGTGAGTCTCTACTGTTTTCGGGGAAATGCAAAGGGTATCTGCAATTTCTTTAGTGTTTAACTGTAAACAGACCAGCCTCAGAACCTCAATTTCACGTTCTGTGAGATCATCCTTAGAGAATGAATGAAATTCGGGAAGCTTGTTAGAGAGCTGACTTCTCATCAACTCTACCTGCTCATTCGAAAAATAGTGCCCGTGATAATGTACGGCATTCATTACCTTTAACAAATCGTCAAGATCAATCTCTTTAGGCAAAAAAGCATGTGCCCCCATTTTTAGCATTTGTCCCATAAATGACCTTCTGTAAAAGCTTGACAATACAATGATCTTGGTTTCTGTGTTTCTTTGAGCCAAGACAGACATTACCTCAAGTCCGTCACCATTAGCCATTCGTAGATCCAGCAGGAGAATTTGCGGTAAGCTGGTATCAGTTTCATTCAGGAAATGATTGCCGCTGGTTGAGGTCATTACAACATAATAATCTTTGGTAGTATTGATATAGTTTGTTAAAAGTTGCACAAATAAAAGATCATCGTCCACGATGCCTACCTTAATTTTAGAGTGTTCCATTTTAGATGTATTAAATATTTGCAAGGATAATGAATTGTGTACCTTGTCGTGGTCCGGATTTATATTTATAAGCAGCCCCTATTTGTTTGGCTCTTAATTGAATATTACGCAGTCCGATTCCTGCTGCTTTTTGTTCAAGGCTAAAACCGCTGCCATTATCATACACTATCAGAATCATATAATTTTTCGAAATTCTTAGCGAAACGGTGATAAGCGTAGCATTGGCATGTTTTAATATATTATTAATCAATTCCTGAAATATTCTGAAGGTGTTTAATTTTACCGGATTACTGATGCTTTTTTTCTGCGAAACCAATGGATAATATTCGACACAAATACTTGTCTTCACTTCTTCAAGGTAATCGGAGATCAAATCTGCCAGTTCTATCTCACTAAGATCTGGAGGAGTCAGCTGATGGGAGAATTCCCGTATAATCTGCATGGATTTTTTTAAATCTGTATGAAGTTCAGTCATATCTCTGTAATTAACATTCAGCCGTAAGATGTTCAGCCGGGATATGATATTGTCATGAATTTCCTTAGCAAGCCTTTCCCTATCTTTCTCCTGGAGATATAGGGTGTCTTCACCGTATCTTGTCTGTATTCTATCAATTAACGAGGCTGCTTTCCGCTTATTTTTTTTGATGTTTTTGATATAGCCAAGAATCAGAATAGTAACAAAGGTGGTAGTTAAGAGTAATAATCCGATACCAATCCAGATCCATAAGATAATTACGTCCTCACTTCGCCCGTTTTCCATCCTAAGTTAATAAAAGTAATATATAAGAACCATAATAATACACCACGAAAGAGCCAAACGGGCGCTACCCACTGCAAATGATGACTGATAAGAAAGTTAAACGTTGTTGAAACAATACTTTCAATTGAGAAAAATAAAAAAATAAAAATATTTGCAGTAAGTAAAGCTTTGTCAATTCCCGGATTCTTGAATACATGCATAAAATACACTGCTGCAAAACTACAGATCACAATATCGGTAATAATATTTTGATAAAAAGTGATTGATTCTATACCTTGTCTGTGGGTGAAATTTAATAGGAGTGAAAATCCCGCAAAAAAATAAATGATACATTTTACAAAAAAAGGAATTTTAAAAAAATATTTGCTGTAAATCTCGGTCATCATTAGTAAACAAAAGCTTTGGCTGAATGGATAAATAAACATGTTCGCTGTATTTACTTTGATGAGCCGAAAAATAAGATCAGGCAATTCTGCTATCAGCTCACCCAAAAAGAAGATAAATAAAAGCTTTTTGGAGTGTTTTCTCCACATAAGGAGCGCAAATCCTACAAGCAGTGTAGCATTAATGACAAACTGTAGGTAAAACGACAGCTGGTTATAGGTAAGCATCACTCTTTAGTAATAATTTATAATTTGAGCTTGGATCTGAGGCAGTAAATGGCGGGCGTGGCGTAGAATAGTTTTCAGCGGTTTTGCTCATGCTGTTAATTTTGACATCTTTTATGGTGATCAATTCTATATGGTAGCCATTGATATTGGTAGAATTTGATTTTTCATTTGTAATTCCAAAGAATGAGATACATGACTGATCCTCCTCAAGCGACATTCTTTGAAAATCATCAAAAGGGATTGTGATGATACGGAAAAAATCTGTTTTTTGTGCTGCCATCCATGTACTGCAATACATATTGAAAATGAAGTTACGGTAAATTGCAGATTCTGAAGAAATAGGAGGGCCGGAACTTAGCTGAATGTCAGGTACGCTGATCGGTGGCTTACGGTTCAGTTCTTTTGTTGTGATAAAACTGAAATCTTCCTGAGCATCACTTTCGGAGTCTATTAAATATAATTTGAATACGTTATCATCAATACCTGCATACACATGTATAGATGGGTTTGAAGTGTTTCCCAGACGTTTTGTCCATTCTTTGATTACAGAGGCTTCCGTGGAGAAATGTGAGCCTTGGTTTAAAAATTCTAGAAGCTGCTTCATGCTTTCTAAGTTTCCTTTCTGATAGGAATCTACCAGCGTCTTCCAGTTCTTTATGGCCTGGTAAATAGGGTCGAGGTTCATGTTGAGTGATTTGATGGTTAATATTTTTTAAATTTACAAAAAAAGGCTCTTAACTTATCAAGTAATCAATTTTTGGTGTATTGTTTTGTAAGGATGAGAAAATCTAGTGTTTAAATTATTTAAAAAATTAAATAAAATAGAGCTAACAGAGACCACTTATTTCATTTTATAGACTGTGAACAATAAATTCACTTTGAGTAGTTTATAAAAAAACTGGTCACGATAGTATCAATGAGATGTACACTTTTTGAATAAATCGCCATCGTAGTCAAGAATCATAAATTTAATCCATAATTAATGCTGACGTCATCTATATAAAACGACAATCAGATAGTTTAGCAAAAATTAAAAAACTAAAAACATCAAATTAATTATGATTCAAAAACCACGACTCCTTGGATGGATGCTTATGCTTGCCGTAACGAGTATCGGATGCCAGAACAATGAATTTGCTTCAGTTTCGATGGACGAAGAACTGTCTTCAGAACTCAATGTCGATAGAGCAGCCACAGACGTAAGTGTTAATTCTTATGTGGACACAAGTAGCTACATCAATTCTGGCTTTGGTTTTCTAAACCCATCTCAGATCAATAAAAACCGTCAGGCTGTAGGAGGAAATGCTTATACTGAAGTCTATGGATTTAATATTCCCGAAGAAAACAGAGTAAGAGGAATCCGTTGGAATACCGATGATGAAACGACATCGATCTGGAGACCTCAAGGGATTGCAGGATTTGCAAAAGATGGTATTCGTTATCTGTTGGTAAGCTGGTACGCAAAGGATGCTGCTGTGTATAAAGGTTCCCGCATTACTCTGATTGATATCAGTCCGAGTTCGAGTACGTATCTTACCTATCGTCATATTCTGCTGGTGCAGCCCGATATTCCTGCAAATACATCAACCTATTCGCAATATGGTTCGTACGCTCCATTGAACGTACATGCAGGGGGAATTGCCTATTTTAACGGTAAAATATATCTCAGCAGCACGAATTTAGGTGTTCGGGTATTTGATTTGAATAAAATAATTGAGGTAAGTACAGGTGACACGACCAATGAAAAATGCGGTAAAGATGCCAATGGGAATTTATTCGCCTTCAATTATCGGTATATATTGCCTCAAGTAGGATATCAAAAGATCAATAATGGTAATCCTTTCTCCACCATTCAGGTCAATGACGAAGGCACTCAGTTCTGGACAGGGCAATACTATGCAGGCAGTTCTGATGCAACAATTGTTCCCAAAGTTTTTGGTTTTCCCGTTGGCACAAATGGGACACTTCAAAATACAGGAATTGTCGCAGTAGCCCCAAAGAATAGTCTTTTTACAGATAATCACGCTCATGGAATACAGGGAGTTTTCCGAAAAGGGAACAGAACATGGCTTTCTTGTACCGGATCGCCAAGCAATTCTTACGGTTCCAATGCCAGATTAGCACGCTATACCGACGGAGCAGATGATACTGTACGTTACCGATGGCCGTATGGAGCCGAATCCCTTTACTACGAATCTCAATATGGTTATCTTTGGAGTTTGACGGAGTATGAACCTAATGCCGGAGCACAGAATGGAAGTCAGGTTAATCGATGCATTTTTGCGGTTGATTTTACTAAATATGAATAGTATGCTGTTATTATGGATGATCTAAATTGACCCAGATATTTCAATAAATCTAAACTGTATTCATAATCAAGCTATCTTTGAAACTGGATCCTCATTGTAGTCTACTATTTGAATTCATCTTTAAAGGTGAATTCAAATAGTAGACTAATTAATTTTTCCTAAAAAGTAGAAATGGTATTCCGCATGCACACCGGCCTTTTGTAATGCCATTTAATAAACTAGAGAATTTTCAACAAGAATATTATCATTTCCAGCTTTTGTTAGAGTGGATTAAGATTTCACATCCTCAAGTTTAGTATGTTTTTATTTTTTTATTTTTTAGCCCAATTATCGTATAGGTAAAATCTTGATCCTGATGATAAAATATAATGGTTAATGGAATACCTAAAATATATTCAGTAATGCAAATATTGTAAATCCTATTATTCTTGACAAAAAAAATAATTTCATCATTTATAAGGAATTTACATCTATTACGATTATAAAACATAATATCCTCATACTCATTACAGTGAATTTTTAAATCTTTTAATACCATTTCCTTTGGCATATTCAAATATTTATTGAGGTAAAATTCAATTTTTTTTAACTTTCCTGTCATCATAAATAGATCTGTGTCTTAGTGCGCCCCAATTTCTTTCAGGATATAAATAGATTTATACAAAATTGAACGATGGCTCAAATTTTTAAACAACTAACAATAAAATATCCCGAATGCTGAAGCAATGCTACGCTTTTCTAAGTATGATAACAAATAAATATAGGTTCATATGACTGAAAATGGATTACCTTTTATATCGTAATATTCGCTTTATACTGATGTAATTCCATCTTACGGATTACAAATATGCACCACTTGATAATTAACAAGTATAGAATCATTGTTGATCACTGTGCTTTTGATTGTGAAGAAATTGAGAAGGTGAAATATCAATAACTTTTTTAAATGCATTGGCAAATTTGCTTTGTGATGAAAAGCCAGCTTCCTCGGCTAAACTTGCTACTTTATACTTTAGGTATTTAGGTTCTGATCTGATCTTTGCGATGATGTAGTTGATGCGAAGTTCATTGATGTAATTGTTAAAATCCTTTTGCTTAAAATTATTGATAACATAAGATAGATACTTTGTGTTTGTTCCACAGTACGTTGCTAAATAGGGAAGTGATATAGTGTTCCGGGTATATAATGTTGTTTTTTCAAACTTTTCAAGTTTTGCAAGAATTTTCTGTTCTGTGGCGGCTGACATCATGGGCTGTTGTTCAGAATTATTGATCGTAATTGCTATTCGTTCAGCCTCAGCAATTTCCTTGGTCTCAATCTGGGTTTTCAGTTCTGAAAAGCTTTGCTGTACATCATCAAAGCGCTCTCTTGCTACTTTAAGCTTCTCGTTATGTTGTTTTTTGCGGATTATCACCATGATCAACACAATTACGAATAATCCTGCGATAATAAATATGTAAAAGGTCTTTCTTGAGTTTTTTTTCTCTGTAACTGTATTTTTCTTTTCCAGCTCAGAAATTTCCTTATTGATAAAAGCAGTATTATTCTTAACTATTTTTTCTACAGCAGAGTCTTTTTTAGCAGTAATCTCTTCAAATTTTTTTATGTCTTTTATTGCAAGATAATATTGCTGTGAAGTGCTGTATATCTCCCTTTTTAAATTGATGTGGTTAGATTGCTCAGAAATATTTTCTGCTTTTGTAAGATATTCTTTTGCCATTTTCCAGTCATGCATACCTATATATACTTTTGCAAGCCCGTTATACACTAAGCCTTTTAAAAAGTTATCGGGCATCCTGTCAAGAATTTCCTTTGCGCTGCGGTAGCAATCAAGAGCTTTAGCATAATCGGTTAACTCATAATGGCAAAGACCCTCTAATTGCAAATTGCTAGCGGTAAGAAAAGCTTCCTTGTTTTCAGACAGGTCAAAATACTTTTGCGACTGCTTAATAAAACCGATGGCCTGTGTATAGTTTTTTAAGTCAATTTCATAATATGCCTTTTCCTGCATTACAAAACCTCTCATATTGTTGATTACTCTTTGATCATTCAGCTTATCAATACTTCTTTCTGATTTTTCAATATACTTTTTAGATTTTTCAAATAACCGGAGATTTCTATATTGAGTCGAAAGAAAACCGTTGATCTTAGCCTGCCATAGATAGTCTTCAGAATTGAGAACAACCTTTTCAGCTTTCAGGGCAAAGTCCACTGCTTTTTTCAGATCTCCCGATTGTTGCAGAAGGGTAGCAGAAAGCATAAGGCTTTTTGCCTTAAGTTTGGGCGATTCTGATATTTGATACAGCGAATCAGCAACTTGTAAAGCCTTATCAAAATCTTTTTGTGATGTTTCTAGAAAAGTTCTTGTATAAATACGGTTGTAATCGTCCAGATTTTGTGCTTGCAGAGTGGCACATAATAACAGTGAAATAAGAACGTAAGACAATTGCAATTTCATAAGATTTTCTTATTATGTATTTAAATCGTCAAAAATACAATTTTCAGATCTAAGGGAATTATAATATCTTTTTTGAGCCTATGTTATAATTTAATTTTAATATTATTAAAAAAAGCCCTCTCATGTAGAGAAGGCTAAAAACACAAATGATGAAAAAAAATAGCTTTTCAGCTATACTTTTAGATAATTTGATTTATCAATTTCTTTAAACATTGTTTTTCAATACGTGTATTGATATTTCAATGAATCAGTACCATATTTCTTATGTGTTACAAAAGTAATGGTAACTTAAGATGCTTCCAAGGAATTCTGTGACCAATTCGTGAAAACGGACAATCATTTAATGATATCAAGTGCTATACCATTTTGATAATAGGTTAGTTGTAATTTATTTTCATGCAATAGCGAATTATTTTAAACATTTTCATAATCTGGATTTTATGTCAGATTTTTTTATATTCAGACCATATCAGATGATCTGTTTTCCCGAAAAGGGCCGTTAGATACGTTGTGAGAAATTTTCTATAGATCTATTTTTGCTCTGCTTTTCAAATACAACACAATACTCAATATATCTTCGGGTCACAGTTATTTATTTATAACTGATGACCTTTTTAATACCACCCAAAATATAATACTGTGAAAATTACTAATAAAAGCTATATTAATACTATTAGGTTTGCGACCCTGTCATTGTTTTTTATCCTGATTACAGCAACAATTTTTATATCCAGTTTTACAATAAAGCTGATCCTTATAACTGCAGCTTTCTTGTTAATTATTTTTGCCGTTACCGTCAAATATAGAGTTTACGAATTTTCCGGTGAGTGCATGACGTTCAGAAAGTATCCTTTATTCACAAAAGGTTATGTGCGCCCCTATGTTGAAATACCTGCTTCCTACATTACAGATTATACAGTCAGCAGATTTTTGTATATCTACTACATATCAATTTCGATTGACAGTGGAAGTGCGGCTCCAAAAACAATCAATCTTTCACTTCAATGGTTTACAGAATCTCAGATCAGAAGTATAGTTAAGACAATAGCATTCGTTGAAAAAAAATATGATATAAATTATGAATCGAGTGAAGAAAGGGAGTTTATTTATACCAGTCATCATCGCTCTGTATCTTAACATAATATGTAAGATGGCTGCCAAGCATTCTGCAGAGTACTTTCAATAACGTCTTAAGTTCAATGATAAAGTTCCAGTACAGACATTTATTTAATTATAGTTAACCGATAACATTGATGATATTAATTATCAATCAGAATAAATACAAATTGAGAAGTCTTATTCTTTTTTTTATCACGTCTACAAGACAAGCAAATTCTGCTATTAAATTTGGTAGTTTAGCAAGATTCCTATATTTCATTTTTATTCTTTTTTCAAACCCATTCATTTATGCTCAGCATATTCCGGAAAAAGAAAGTGTTCAGTATCATTTTATTTTTTTACAAAACAATGCACTGATATATTCTGAAGACGATGCTTTTAATCAACAGATCGAGCAGGGAAATATCGTTATCAGTAGATCGCAGGTTTCAATTACCCATGTTTTAGAAAAAAAATATCTGGTAATATCACCTATAAAATCTGTCAATGTACCCAAAAGTCTTTCATTGCAGCTAAAAAATACAGAGGATGAGAAGAAAGAAAATCTTATAAGAAAAATACAAAAACAAATAGCAGAATATAAACTTAGAACAGAAAGTTTTCGCACAGATGTTTTTAAAAGTTACCCGTCAGCAAATCATATTTCAACAACACGAGGCGGTAATAAAAATTACATAAGTTTATGCACAGACAGCCAGGTTGATTCTAAAATTTATTTTGAAGAAAGTCATTATTCTCTTAAGAATGCTTTATATTTTTTGCATTCCCAAAAATTCAGTTGTTATAATAACAAATCTTTAGATTTTTGTTTCTCACAGGTATTTTCTGCAAGACCACCTCCATGAGTATGAGTATCAATAAGTTTTTTTAATTTCTATTATTACCTATCTCATATTCTTGAGATAAATTATTCTAATACTTTTATATGAAAAATAAAATATTTTTGGCGTTATTGTTAACTGTTACTAATATAACGTTCGCCTTGGCTCAAAGTGGAGGTTCTCTGTATTTTTCTGCACAGGGAACAGGGCGTGTTTATGATATTACAGGTACCACGCCATCTACAGTGCAGACAACTTTGCCTGCCGGAATTACAACACCTTCATACTTTAATGCAAATAATGGGATCGATATCAGTAACCTAGCTGTAGGATATGATACAACGGTTGCAAATCAGCCTTTGGTAATTATTCATTCAAGTAATGCTAATGGTGCTAATGTTCTTAAGAATGGAACTGCTACTGGGAATACACTTCCGGCGGGAATCGGTGGATTAGGTACCAACAATGTTTTAGGAACTAATTTTGGACAGGTTTTTGGCTTCAGTGGTAAAAATCTCTACAGGGTATATCCTACCGTATCTGCAGCAATACCTGTTACCGGTGATGCAATTTGGAATGGAACTGGAGGTAATAATTCTACTGTATTTGCAAGTGATACGTTTTATGATTATCAGAATAACGTTTATACTATTTTGGAGAATCTTAATGGAACAACATACACAAGATATCTCTATAAAATAGCAATTAACGGAGCTGTTTCGGCAGCTACTGCAACTCAGGTTGCGGCAATTACGGGTCCTGTAGGCGTAAGAAATGCTACTGTAGGCACAAGTACAACTATAGATGTTGGCAACGTAAGAGGAAGTGCATATTTAAATGGGTTCGTATTTGTTGCTGCTGGTAATACTGCAGGTGGAGCAAGTGAGGCTTTAATTTACCGTATCAATATTTCTACCGGAGCATCAAATTATTTGGCAACATATACAGGAACTGGATTTGGAACCAACAATCTTGACTTGGCTTCTGTTGATTATTTTGTACCATTTACTTTTAATTGTAATTCAATAGCATTGCAAGGAACGACTCCGTATACGGCAGGGAGTTCTTCCACCAGAACTCTACGTATTCCTGTTTCAAATATCTATTCACCCGGAAACTATGTGATTAATGTTACCGGAACAGATTTCACCAATCCTTCTTTCTCTGCTTCTGTAACTACGGCAACTACATTTATTGATGTTCCTCTTACATATAATGGGACAGGCGGTGCCGGATCAAGAACTCTTACCGTTGACCTGAACGGAAGTACAACAACCTGTACTATACTAGCGACGATAGAGCCAGATACAGATAGTGACGGATTAGTCGACAGTGTAGATCTGGATTCTGATAATGACGGAATCTTGGACCTTTTCGAATGTACGGAATCAGTAGTAAATCAGCCATACAATACTTCAAATGGTACAACTGTTTCATTTTCAGCACCTGCTGCAGATTTAGGATTTGTATTTGATGTCTATACTTTAGATAATTCATTCAACTTAAATATAAACGGAGTGAATTTAGCGACCAGTGAAATTCAGTTCCAGTCAGATCAGGTAGATAATATAAGGTTCGTGGGAGGTGACAGATATGGTATTGGTTCGGTTCCACAAATTTATAGTATGACCGGTAACGCTACTAATCCCCTCATCAGAATTATAATTCAGAAGAATGGAAGTGTGAGTATATATGGAAGCAAAGCGTCAAACGGACCATTATTTCAACTGGAACTTTATAATGGTAACGTTTTAAATACGATAACCTGGAATAGAACTGGTGCGAATAGTGTAATACTGAGTCAAGCTGTTGTAGGTGCAACCTATATTACAGGCAATGGAAACGGATTGAAAAATGGTTTTTGTGACCCGGATAATGATTTAGTTTCGAATCAATTTGATACAGATTCAGACGGGGACGGTTGTCCGGATGCAATAGAAGGTTCAGAAAATGTTACATATTCTATGGTTAATCCTTTGACTTCACCTACCCACTCTGGTCAGATAAAAGTTTTAGCAAACGGAACAACTGCGGGAACTCCTGCTCAGGTTATCAGTACCGTTCCTGCTGCAAACGGTGTTCCTTTACTGGTAAATAATGCGGTCAATAATACAGGCGGTGTTGCGGGTGTAGCAGATAATACAGGTGCTTCTCCTGTTACAGGAGTAGGTCAGGCTGTTGGAAATTCCCAAAATTCAGGACTTAATGACTGTAAATGCTACAGAAATCCAACAACAACTTTAGGAACTGATAATGCTACGAAGCACGGTATTACCGCATTTAACAGGGCAGGAGCAAATAATACAAACTGGCCGATGATCAGGAATAATGGTTGGACAGTTCTTGAAGCCAATACAAAAGCATTTGTGATGAATCGAATGCCTGTTGCAGCCACTACTGCCGGTGCTGTTATTGCAGGTGAGCCTGTAAATGCAGCATTAACTTCTCCTGTTATAGCCCTTCCGATAGTAGGAATGACCTTCTATGATACGACCAACAACTGTATGAAAATAAATATAGATGGTACAAGAACAGGGTGGAAGTGTTTTAACACACAGTCTTGTCCTGAAGAAAATTAATATTAAAAATTAAAAAAATGAAATTTATATATTCAATATTTTTAAGCCTGTCATGTGCAGCCACATATTCTGCACAAGTCGCAATCGGAAAAACAACTACTCAGGCTGGTGTCTCTTTAGAATTTGGGACCGGTAATAAAGGTTTGATATTGCCGTGGGTTTCGGCTGCAGCTAATGTAAGTTTAAACCCGACTGCCAATGCGAAAGGAGGAGCTCTTATTTTTGATCGAAACGACAGCAGAGTTAAACTTTCAAGAAATAACGGAACGTGGATTGACCTTACGGTACGAACCAATGAATTACCTGCAATAGGAACGAATGCTGTAGTTGCAGCACCCATCCAGGCAAGCCCGGCTGTAGAGCAGACCACTGCAAAAATGCAGATTGGAGGTGTTTTTACGGATAATACTCCGGGAATTCTTGTGTTGGCAGATACTAATAAAGCGATGATTCCGCCATTGGTGGCAGACCCCGCTAACACGATCAAAAGCCCTGCACCGGGAATGCTTGTTTACGACACGGTTAAAAAACTGTTTTGTGTTTACAATGGAACTGTTTGGTCTTATTGGAGAGCAGACAGCTAAAACCAGCTAAAAATAACATTGTTATAAAAGTCACTTCATTTTGAAGTGGCTTTTTGTTTTCTTTTGCATGTTGTTGAATAATTATTAACCATATTTTACAGCTATCAATTGATAGTACTGATTTTAATGGGAATGTTATGATTTTTTTTAATATCAATAAGTATTTGAACCAATAAATTACAACATCTTCGGTGTAGACATCTATGAGGTACTATAATAGTTCCGTGCTAGAAAAGATAGAAATGTGTAGTTTTTATTGTAATCACCAGTTGAAGATTATTCATTTGATAAAACAATTTAACCAAAATGATCAATGATTTGCAAATTGATATTTTCTCCTGATATCATCTTCAAATGAAAATTTACTTTAACTCTATCCAGGTAGGTGCGTGGTCACTGCTTTTTTCCCACCCCCGTACATGTTTATCTACCCCAGCGTCTATAAGTTCAGACATTAAATAAGGGCTTAAGAGAATATGATCTAATCTCATGCCTGCATTTCTATCGTATGAATGATAGAGATAATCCCAAAATGTAAAAATCTGCTCGTCGGGATAGATTTGTCTTAAAGAATCAGTCCAGCCGCTTTTTTCAAAATCACGAAATGTTTTTCTCATTTCCTTTGTGAAAAGCGCATTATTAGTCCATTTTTCCGGTTTGTAAACATCTAATTCAGTGGGGATAATATTAAAATCACCTATAAGTATGGCAGGGAGATCCATCTTTATGAGTTGATTAGTTCTTTTTTTTAACCTTTTGATCCATGAAAGTTTATAATCAAATTTTGGCCCCGGATAAGGATTTCCATTGGGAAGATAAATGCAGCATATTACTTTTTTATCAATGATCGCTTCAATGTATCTGCTCTGAAAATCATCATCATCACCAGGCAAAGTATTTTGAACTTCCTGTATCTTATGATTTTTTGAAAGAATGGCAACACCATTCCAGCTTTTCTGCCCTTTCCAAATCGCATCATACCCTGCTTTATTAATCTCAGTTATTGGGAATTTATCATGAGGACATTTAAGTTCTTGTAAACACACGATATCAGGCTTAGATTCTTTCAGCCATCTGAGTAAGACAGGCAATCTGCCATTCACTCCATTGACATTGTAGGTTGCGATTTTCATAAAGCTAGATTTTTCGTTATTTTGCTTTTAATTTTCAGATCATTTTATACATTTGATTTTTTCATGATCATTTTAAAGTAATATTCACCATGGCTGTCATATGGATTCCAGTATCAGGGAATAGATATCCAGTTAAAATATCCAACGCATCACTCAGTTATTATTGACCAAATTAAATCTGCCTCGATCATTCAGATATGACTTATTGGGACTAAATGTAGAATTAGTTTTTTCTTTTTATAATAGGTTGTCTGTTAAAATTCAGGGAACATTTAGATTTGTAAGTAGTACTATTTCAGAGTAATTCTATAGTGTCCTTTTTCGTCCGTTACATCTATACCCACCCCTTTAAATGTTAATTTATTAATCTGGTAACCATTACAGCCACTATTAAATTCAGACGACTGTATTGAAAAATCAAAAATTTTAACTGCAGAATAAAAAGTGTAATTCTTTGTACCGTCATAGGTACCTACATTTTCTAAAATGACTTTTCCGTCATCAGTTTTCGTCAGCTGTATCACAACTTGATTTTCGTCAGTGACCGAGAATGGATGCAGTGTTCCATTTGTTATCAGATTTTCGCCATCAATATCAACAAATTCAAACACGACCGGTTGAGGAGAATTATAACAATCTTCACCACAGGCTGTTAATATAAAAGTCAGTACAATAAACAGAATCATTTTTTTCATGGGATAAAAGATTAATTCAGAGTAATGTAAAGTTAGCGATTAAACGTTTGCATGCAAATTATCAGAATAAATATTTTATTGATTATTCTTTCAGATATTGTGAAGTTTAAATAAAACTCCAAAGTACCTTATCATTAAAGTGATCCAGATTTTTATCATCAGTTCGGAATATTCTTTTTTTTTAACTCAGGGGATATAAGACAGGAAACAGCGAGAGGTTTGCAGGAGTATATTGATAGTTCTTCGGATGTAGAAAAACAAGATCTGAAAACGTACGAAGTTTTTATTGAAACGGTATAAACTGCCAGAAATAAGAAGTATGCTAACAGGGAGTTCTGTTGGCGATTTTATAACAAGTCATTTTTTACCTTCATAATTCTCAATACCGCTATTAGATTGAAGAGATGTTCCGTGGGAATCGTTGGCTGGGATAATTCTTGACGCATTTTGCGGAATTGGAGCAACCCAATTCTAAAACATCCGCCAGTCTTAGCTTTTCTATGTTTTAGAAAAAAAATTGCACAAAATTTAATTAATAGATATCCTCTTCTATATACTGAAAGACCATTGCTGGATTTTGAGGTTTTTCTTTTCAGTATTTATAAATTTCTACATTACGGATTCCCATAAAAAATTTGATTTAAGAATCTACATTTGAAGTCTAATTATGAAGTTATTGTCAATATAACATCGAATTAAGAATAATTGGATAGATCAGGACTTACAAAAATTAATTAATTATGAGACATTACTTTTTAATAATATCCACAATTTTACTATCTTGTTGCAAGAATGGAAAATTAAACCAAAAAGAAGATCAGAGTTCAGACTCAAATGTTGCAATTTCGCTTGCGGGTGAAAAATGGATAGAGATTTATGGTAAATCAGTAAATGAACAAAAATCATTTGTTGCAGAAAAGAAAAATGATAGTCTTTGGATGGTTCAGGGAACCCTACCAAAGAATAGATTAGGAGGTGTTGCTTATGCAGAGGTAAATATTAAAACTAAGAAAGTTATTAAATATACTCACGGAAAATAAGAACATTATAAACACAAAAAAACCTCGCAAAATGCGAGGTTTTTTGTGTTTATAGCGCAGCTACATTTTTTATTAAAGAAATATTTATTTTTTTTGTGGTAAGCATTTTTCCATGAGTCTGAAAATGGTTTGCTTGTCTTCTTCTTCTTCCTCTTCTTCTTTGAGCTGTTGAATAAGTCTTATTTTTTGGAGTTCCGTTTTTATTGGGGTACTCTGTATTTAAATCATAAAATAACCTGTTCAGATTTGAACTTCTGCATGCTTAGTCGTCTTATTACATAATTTTTAAAAAATCTCTTCCTATTATTTTAAACACGTCAAGTTTTGACGCCATGTCAGTTTAGCTTTGCGTTAAGAAAATATCACATATTTATCAATTTTGTTCAAGCTATTGTGATATGTGTTAAAAAAAAGTTAAATTAGCAACAAATCTTAATAACCAAATCATGAAAAAACTTTGCATGGGTGTATTTCTTGTATGCACAATATGTTTTTTACATTCTCAACCCGGAGGTCCTTTGACACCTGTTTTTAACGGTCAAAATTCTGCCTCCTTACCGTTAACACCGGAAGCCTATTCTCTTTTGAAATTTGATATTAATCCCGTTGATCTGAATACAGGAATACCCGACATATCTGAAAATTTATATTCTGTTGGGCTAGACAAAAATATCAGTATCAACCTGAATATCAAATATCATCCTTCCGGGATCAGAATTAAAGAAATGTCTGGTCTGGTAGGGCAGGGTTGGAACCTTACTAACTTTGGTGTTGTAACTAGGGAAGTTAATGGCTTGCCGGATGATAAGCCGATGTACGGTATTTTAGATAATGGTTTTGAAAATGCTTTATCTCAATATGGTTTATCTCATGACCAAACGATAAAATACATGTATGATTCTAAATTTGGAACCGAAGATATTGAATATGATGTATTCCACTTCAGCTTTATGAATCATTCGGGCAGCTTTAAATTAAATAAGAATGGAACCGGTGTTTATATCGGCAGAGAGGGAAATTATAAAATATTCTATGAAAGAAATCAAAATGATGCCGGCAGAATTTCAAGAATTACGATAACCGATGATTTAGGTTATAAATATCTATTTGATAAGAAAGTCATAGATGGACGAACTGTTACAAAGGTGCTTACTTACGAGAATATGCATTCATGTATGCCATATACTCCTATGGAAAGCACTCTTTTGCCTCCGCCTTATGTAACCTGGTACTTAAGCGAGATTCAGACTCCAGAAAATGTAACATTATGCCAGTTTTCTTATGATGCATCCACAGAAGTTCCGCCACCTGCAAAATCAGAAGAAGTAAATCTGCGACTGGATGATATGAATATCGGGGATCTGGGATCCGGTGGACAAATTTTAGAAGATGACGCAAATACTGCAGAAAACTGTACTCCGCAATTTTGTAATCATAGAAGCTTGCTGCCAAGGTACTCAACTACTACGATCCAGAATACCGCAGGTCTTGCATTGACGAAAATCAATATGATCAATAAGGGGAGTATCGATTTTAACGTAGTGAGCGGGAAGGTTGAGTCAATTTCAATCAAAACACTTTCGGGAAGTACGATTAAAAAAATAGATTTCAATTATCTTACCACCTACAGTGGACGCAGATTCTTAAAAGATTTATATATCAAAAACAAAGATAATGTACAGGCTTATAAATACTCTTTTGAATATGAATCACCGGAAATGTTGCCATCGATCCTAACTGATCATTATGATTACTGGGGATATTTTAATAACAAAACCAATACGGATCTGATTATTGATGGTAAAAATGTAAGTTCTGAAAATAAGTGGGCCGACAAAGATTTCGTGACTTCCGGCGTTCTTAAAAAGATGATTTTACCAACCGGTGGATACAAAGAGTTTTTATTTGAATCGAACCGATATACAAAAGAGTTGAGCAATCCCAACCTCATATATGATGTTGCTGAAAACAGGACACCAGCCAGTTCTTATTTTTCTCAAACTATTTTTAATGGGATTTCCACGCCGGATGGGAGCTCATTTATTTACATTAAAAATGCACAAAGAATTGTTCTTAATTTTTCAGCGTCGCAGAATCAAAGTACATCAGATATTGCTGCTAAGAGCCTTACGATAACACCCATTATCTTCACACCATCAAATCCTAGTCATCCCAACTGGATTCTTCAGAGTGAAATAGACAATGCTTCTGAAGAAAATTCGTCCAATACAATACAGCCCCGATCAAAACAATATGTCACACTGGACAATGCTAATAGTAAACAGATCAGCTTTTATGGAAAAGGATATTACAGAATATCGATAACCGGCAATGGAGATATCCAGTTCAATCCTGTTCAGTATCACGTAAATACTTATTATTATACGCTTCAGGATAATATACAGTACTTATATGGCGGCGGACTAAGAATAAAGGAAATAAAGATAAGTGATGGTAATGATCTATATTCTAAAAATTATGATTATACTGATCCACTTAACATTAAAAAATCCAGTGGAGAGATTATCAATACTCCTGTTTTTACAAAAGTTCATGCATATAAATGGTCACAGGTATATGGCAGTAATTTTATCGGATATTCAATCGTTCCGCAGACCACGCAGTATTTGAGTGTTAGTGAACTTGGTCATTCTTCTGTAAATGCCATTAAGGGAAGCTATGTTAATTATAAATTTGTAAAAGTATCAGATAATAAAGGTAAAATAGAAAACACATTTTCCGTGTACTCAGATTATCCCGATATTACCTATGACGATATCTTTTATCCTGCTTACAAATTCCATCATCAGGATTATAAAATAGGTTTGTTAATAAACAGTAAAGTTATTGGTCTTAATAACGTTTTACTGAGAAATACAGATAACCAGTATGAGATACATGATTACACAGCTAGCTTGAATTATAAGATATATAATAATAGTGGAGGTTGTTATTTGCAAAACGGACCATGGTCATCCCGAGTGGGATCTTATAATTCTTATATGAGTAATCTCAATGCTCAGCCTTACCCTTCATCTGAATGCGGAACCAATCCTTTGTCTTCGTCGCTAATTCTTAACTCATTTGAAAAATACGGATTTAGTGGAATAAAAGAAAATAAGGAAATCGAATATTTAGGGACTCATTCTCTGGAAAAAACTATTAAAACAACTTATAATCAACGAGATTATGTGTCAAAAAAGACTGAAATATCTGCAGACAGCAGTATTAAGGAAATTACTTATAGTTATGCACATGAGAAATCAAATGCAAAATTGATTAATGCAAATATTATTGGCATTCCTCTGGAGAGTTCAGTGTTGAAAAAAGCTGATTTGCTGGATAATGGAAAGATTGTATCAAAATCTGAAAGTAAATATGATGATCCTACCCATCATTTTCCAAGTTCAGTTCTATCATTGGATCTACAGAATCAAAATGTGTCTACCGTTGAAGGTACCTATGACCGATATGATGCTCAGGGAAATCTATTGCAATACACTACAAAGGATGGCATACCGGTGTCTATTATATGGGGTTACAATGATATGCAGCCAATTGCAAAAATAGCAGGAGCACAATGGTCTGATATATCCACATCACTTATTAATACGATTGTCAATCAGTCAAATAATGATGCACAATTTGAGACATCTGCTACTGATCAGTCTTTAATCAATGTTTTAGATACTTTCCGAAAAGATACGACTTTATCATCTTATCGTATCACAACGTACACCTATGACCAAATGATTGGAGTAACCAGTATTACGCCACCATCAGGAATCAGGGAAATATACATTTATGATCCTTTCAACAGGTTAAAAGAAATCAGAGAAAATAATTCTACCGGAAAGATTATAAAAGAATTTAAATACAATTATAAACAATAAAAACTCAAATCATGAAAAAGCTCTACACGAGTGCATTCCTTATGTGCGCTGCTGCAATATTCTATGCTCAGGATGTGGTATGGCAGAAAGACATCAAATCCTCCACTCAGGATTTTCTTTCTCAGGTGACCACAACGATCGATCAGCAATATCTCATTACAGGAAGTTCCATTCAGGCAAAAAAACTGACTTCCGAAAACAAACAGAATAACGGTTACGATTTTCATTTGGTAAAGCTCAACCAGCAGGGTGAGGAAGTCTGGGAAAAATATTTATCGGGACAAAACCATGACTTTCTTTCTGCAACGGTTGCCACACAGGAAGGCGGTTTTTTACTGGCAGGAACTTCGTACTCCAACGCAGGATTAGACAAAAAAGACAATGCAAAAGGCGGCAGCGACATCTGGCTCATCAGAATCAACGAATTCGGAGACGAGCTATGGCAGAAAACTTTAGGATCGGCTCAGGATGAAGAAGCGAAAGCAGTGATCCAAACTACAGATTTCGGATTTTTTGTTGCAGGAAATGTTCAGAATGCTCCAAAAGGTCACGGATCGAAAGATGTAGTGATCTCAAGACTGGATAAAAACGGAAAAGAATTGTCACAAATCATTTTAGGCGGCAAGGGACTGGATGAAGTGGAAAAAATGATTCCTACTTTGGATGGCGGTGCTTTGCTCGGAATTTACTCAAGAAGTACTGTTGGCGGTTCCAAGAAAACCGAAAACTTCGGAGAAGGTGATTTTTGGATTGTAAAGCTGAATAAAGAAGGAAAAGTAGAATGGGAAAAGAACTTTGGAGGTAAAAGTGATGACCATTTGCGGACTTTGGCAATGACTTCTACAGGATTTATCGTTGGCGGAGAATCAAGATCAGAAAGATCAGGAAATAAGACAACAGGAATTGAAGAAGGAACCGACATCTGGTTGATTTCTTTAAATGACCGAGGTGAAGAACTGTGGCAAAAATCCTACAATTTTAAAAACAGGGATGTTTTGATGGGGATGAATGTGATTCAGAGGAAAGATGAAAGAGCAAAGAATAAAGATTTAACTCAGGGAATTTTACTCGGTGGTTATACACAGGCAGAAGGCAGAATTGAAACCGATGACGAAACCTTCTGGATGTTGTATTTAAATTCTGAAGGCAGCGAACAGTGGAGAAAGCACGTAAAGGGAGAATCTAGAAAAAAGGAAGAACGTTTGTCTGACATCAAATTAAACAGAGACGGCTCAATTATTTTAGCAGGAACCAGTGCTGAAGAATTAGGAAAGGAAAACTGGAAGATCGTTAAGTTGGGCGATAAACAGCTTGATCAGTTGATTGAAAAGCAGGATATTAAAATCTATCCGAATCCTGTTTCGGATTACTGTTATGTGGAGATTGGGCTTGATTTTAAAGAAGCAGATATCACGATTTATGACATGGGCGGAAGACAGCTCCAAACACTAAAAACCAAAAACAAAATCACGAAGATCAATACGCAGAATCTAATTCAGGGAGCTTATTTGGTGACGATAAAAACGGATACGAATAAAACTGCGAACGCTAAATTGATTAAGAAATAGACAAAATGAAAAATTCACTATTATCTACAATTTTAACATTTTCGATTTTAAATATTGTTTTTGGACAGGAGCAGGGGAGTCACACACCCAATATAATTCCTCCAGCTCCATCTGTAAATAATCTGATGAAATTTGAAGAAGTTCCGGTGAGTAACTATACAGGGATACCCGATATTTCCATTCCAATAGCAAATTTAAATACAGGATTGAAAAATGTTTCTTTAAATGTTAACATCAAGTACCACTCAAATAATCTGAAGCCGGAAGAGAAAGCTGGTGAATTAGGTATTGGTTGGAGTTTATTTGCAGGAGGTACCATTTCCAGAACTGTAATCGGTTTGCCCGACGAAAAAGTAACATATACAATAACCGACTGGCCAATAAGTAGTTATAATTCACGGAAAAAATTAGGAATATACATTGACGATTCTTCAAGTGAAATACCCAAAAATTATGCGAGAAAGTATCTTGATATTGTTTTGAATGGAATTCAGCCTACGGTTACCGACGATCGGAATTTAAAAAGGCTATTATACGAAAGTCTTTATCAGAATACATTTGATACCGATTATGATATTTATCAATATTCTTTTCTGGGTTATACAGGAAGATTTATTGTTAAAAAAGTTATTGATCAATTAGTCGTAAATAAGCTCGATAAAAATAATCTAAGGATAGTTTGTAATCATAATAGTTTTGAACCAATATCATTCACAATTACAGATGAGTTTGGTAATAATTTTCTTTTTGATGTAACTGAGAAATCAAGTACATTTAATTTTAGCGATTCTCAAGGGTTTTTTGGAGGTCAGTATACTTCTGCAAGTCATAACTCAGCAGAATTTAACAGTAGTTATCATTTGAGCAAAATGGAAAACTACAACAATTATACATTTGTAAATTTATTATACGGTGAAGAAAAGGAAATAGCAATTGTTAACCAAAACCAGGTTAGCAGAACGTATAAACATTCGAATGGTAATTTGAATCATGTGTTACCCATTATAAATAGCCAATTTGATCCATATTTGCCTAAGGTGATGGAAATTTCTTCTATTGGAATCAAAACTAAAACAAAGCAGTTAAAAGAAATAAATATATCAGGCCACGGGAAAATAGAATTCTCTTACATTTATGGTAGAAGTGACAGCAATTATTACGGAAGCGGAAATTCTACACTTCAAAATTTAGCAACACTTGACGAAATAAAAGTTTACTCGACATCTCATCTTATTGATCGATATAAATTCACTTATGATTATGAGCTGGCAACGAATAGTGTGCAGCGTCTACGGCTAAGAAATGTAGCTAAAATCAACATCCAAAATAACTCGAACCTTTTTGATTATGATTTAAATTATTACAATTATCCATTAGAGACTGTAGAAGATGAATGGAGATTTGTGAAATGTAAAAAATACATTTATGCGACTCAAGATTACTCCGATGAATGCGTTAGGGCAGGACAGTTAAAATCAATGAAAATTCCGACGGCAGGTAATATAGAAATAGAGTATGAAGTAAACACTTATACTCACAGACCGGAGAGCCTTCCGAGTGAAATAAGTGATTTTAATGAAAATGAATTAAACTGGGACACATTTAATAACTCAGTTGTTTTCAATAATTTTAATCAAAGCATGAAATATGCATTCACATTATCTGAAGAATCAATGTTTGCAACCTACTTTGATACATCAAGCATAAACCAATATGCTTGGAATATGAGGGTTTTAAGAAAGGAAGGAAGCAATTATATTGAAGTTGGTGCTGTTGGGACCGCCTTTTCTAGTGCTAATGATCCTTACCCGACAGAATATTCTAAAATGCTAAGTCCTGGAGAATATTATTTCCAGATGGTTACCGCTGATTTAAATGCTGGCAGCATGTCATTTAATGTAAACTTCAATACATATTATAAAAAGAAGAATCAGAATAATTTTAAATATTTACAAGGCGGAGGAATTAGGGTGAAAACATTGAAATATTACACATCTTTAAGTAATACATTGTCGGATAAAACTCTCCATTATAAATATCAAGATATCAATGATGTAAAGAAAAGTAGCGGAGCACTCGTTTTCCCAAAACCTTTGTTAAATTATACTGAAGCATATCAGACAAATGTTGCATATCGAGATCCATACTATCCAAATCTTATATCACATGATAATTTTCAAAATGATTTAGTTCATTATTCTAACAGAAATTTCCTTAATGTACAAAAGACTAAAGGTGGAGATATTGGCTACCAGTTTGTTGAAGTTTCACAGCTTGATAAAGGCAAAGAGGTATATCAGTATACAAGTCCGATAGATCAGCCGAATAGCTCTACTGTATCCATAATGCCTCCTTTTTTACCAACATTAAATCATGATTATCTAAGAGGTAATTTACTTAATAAAAAAAGTTTTAGTAATAACAATATTTTATTACAAGAACAAAAACTTACTTATGATAATTATGAATCTACTGTTGTTGCAGGTATAGGTTTTTATTATAACAACAATAATGGCTTGGGCGATTTCTTGTATGGTAGTGTTTTTACTGGTTACGATCAATTTTTAAGCTTATTAAATATGCCATGTTTGGATTTAGATAATTTTTGTCAATGGTATGATAATCTTTATCACTATTATAAAAATTATTTATCTATTGATCCTTATAATTTTATAAGTCCTTACATTAAATACGAAGTAGTGGGTAAAGCAAATTTAGATTTGGAAGAAATTATCGAATATTTTGCCAATCAAAAGACTTTGAAAACAACAAAGTTATATCAATATAACACAAGAGATTATCCTATTAAACAGGTGACTATTCATTCAGATTCAAAGATCACAGAAACCAATTACCAGTATGCTCATGAGAAAGGCAACACGCGCCTGATCAATGCCAATATGATCGCTGTTCCTCTAGAAACTTCTGTCCTTCAAAAACAGAGTTCTGCAGACTCTGGTAAAATAATCGGAAAAACAGAAACAAAATATGACCATCCTGCAAACCTGTTCCCAAGTTCAGCTTTGTCATTTGATTTTCAAAATACTTCTTCTACCGATTTAACCTACGACCAATACGACAGCAAGGGGAATTTATTGCAGTACACAACGAGGGAAGGTATACCGACCTCGATTATCTGGGGATATAACGGGACTCAGCCGATTGCGAAGGTTACCGGTGTTCCGTATTCTACAGCAAACAGTTTGGCGTCAGCAATTATTGCAGCCTCTGATCTTGACGCTTCGAATTCGTCGAATGAACCTGCTTTATTGGATGCTTTGGATGCCTTCAGAAAGAATTCAGCCTTGACAGAAGCTCAGATTTCGACCTATACTTACGATCCTTTGATTGGAGTAACGACTGTGACTCCACCTTCTGGCATCAGAGAAATATATACCTATGATTCTGCCAACAGGCTGGCAAATATTAAGGACATTGACGGCAAGCTGTTAAAGGAATTCAAATACAACTACAAACATTAAACGAAACCATGAAAAAAATAATCATTCCAATCAGTACTTTGTTTGTAGTGGGGATCTCCCATGCACAGACCCTCAATCTCAGTACTAATGAAAACTATGTCTATACCAAAACATATTTAACGGATCCTACCGCTTCGAGTCCAAAGAGTGTAGAAACCGTTCAGTATTTAGACGGTTTGGGCAGGCCCAAACAAGTCGTTAATATTAAAGCTTCTCCTCTGGGAAGGGATGTTGTTACGCATATCGAATATGACGGTTTCGGAAGACAGGTGAGAGATTACCTTCCTGTGACTCAGACTTTCACTGCCAATGGCAGCATATTTACAGCACCATTGGATTATGCTTCTCAGCCTGCCTCTTATGGTTCTGAGAAAATCTATTCTGAGAAAATCTTAGAAAACTCACCATTAGACAGGATTCAGCAACAAATCCATGTAGGTAATGCCTGGACGAATAAGCCGGTACAGTTCGGATATGAAACCAATTACAGTGGTGAAGTATACAAATTTGAGACAACGACAAGTTGGGTTAATAACAGCACATCATCTGTTTTAAGCCTGTCAAGTGCTGTCACTTTCCCTCCTAACCAATTGTACAAAAACATTATAACTGATGAAGACGGGAACATAACTATTGAATTTAAAAACGGACAAGGACAAACGTTATTGGTGAGAAAAACTGACGGACTCAATAATGTTGATACCTACTATGTTTACAATGAATACAATCAGTTAGCGTACGTCATTCCCCCCAAGGCGGTACACAATGCAATCACAGAAACCTTATTGAATGATCTCTGTTACCAATATAAATATGACGGCAGAAACCGATTGGTAGAAAAGAAGCTTCCTGGAAAAGGCTGGGAATATATGGTGTATGATAAAGCTGACAGACTTATTATGACACAGGATGCGAACTTAAACCAGCAGGGTAAATGGCTCATCACCAAATATGATACGCTTGGCAGAGTAATTTACACGGGCATCTTACCGGGTGGAAGCAGAGAAAGTATGCAGAATCAGGCAGGAAATTTGGTGATTACAGAAAACAGAGATGCAGGAGGTTTTACTAAAAACGGAATGCAGATTTATTACAGTAATGGATATTTCTTCAATATAGAAACCGTATTATCCGTTAATTACTACGACACTTATCCTACAGGAAGTCCCGCACTACCTGCCCAAGTATTAGGACAGAACGTACTGCCGCAGGATGCTCAAAATTCAAATATCAGTACCAAAAGTTTTCCTACTGCTTCTTATGTGAAAAATATTGAAGATGATAACTGGACAAAAAACTACACTTGGTATGACCAAAAAGGAAGACCGATAGGATCTCATTCTATCAACCATCTCGGAGGCTATACCAAAACAGAATCTGAGCTTGATTTTGCAGGAACTCCATTGCAGGTAGTAACAAGACACAAAAGGCTGGACTCGGATACTGAAAAAGTGATCGCAGAAACTTTTACGTATGATAACCAAAACAGACTGCTGGTTCACAAACATAAAGTAGATAACAATGCGGAAGAGATTCTAGCGCAGAATACCTACAATGAATTGTCGCAGTTACAAAACAAAAAAGTAGGCGGAACCAATGCGGCAACACCCTTGCAAAGCATTGATTATGCGTATAACATCCGTGGCTGGATGACGAAGATCAATGATCCTGCGAATTTAATTAACGGGAAACTGTTTGGGTATGAGATTAAATACAATAACCCTGAGGATACCAGTCTTTCGGGGGGGAGATTTAACGGGAACATTTCGGAGATTGACTGGAAAACAGCTACAACCCCTAATGACAATAAAAGAAGATATAATTACAAGTATGACATGCTTAACAGGCTTTTAGAAGGGGCATATTCAGATGTAAATGCTACAATCATAAATAATGATTATTTCACTGAAAAGCTGACTTATGATTTAAACGGTAATATAGTAACCTTGCAAAGGTTCGATATGCCGCCATCAGGTACAATTGCTAATAAAATTGATGATTTAATTTACAATTATGAAAATAATGGGGCAAGCAATAGGTTATCTCAAATCACACTTCCATCAGGTATCATTAATAACGGATCAGGATATAATGCATTAGGAAACATTTTTCAATATGATCTTAACGGAAATATGACTCAACATTTAGATAAGGTAATCAATGAAATTAATTATAATATTCTAAATCTTCCGTCCAGTATAAAGGCAAATCAGAGTAGTAAAAGATCAAATATCACACAATATACTTATAGAGCGGATGGTGTAAAATTAGCGAAATCATATGCAACCCAAACAGATATTAGTTCTACTAGTTATTTAGATGGGTTTCAGTATTCTTCGACAGGATTTTTGGTTTCTACCCCTCTAGTGCTTCAATTTGTACTGACGGCGGAAGGTTATTTTGATTTTGTAAAAAATAAGTATATTTATAATTATATTGACCATTTAGGAAATGTTAGGGTAAGCTATTCCAAAAATATTAATGACACAGCAGAAATTGTTGAAGAAAATAATTACTATCCTTTTGGTTTAAAACTCAAAGATTATAATGTTGGGAATGGAAGTGGAAATGGAAATTACAATTATAAGTACAACGGAAAGGAGTTACAAGAGACGGGCATGTATGATTACGGCGCAAGATTCTATATGCCCGATATTGGAAGATGGGGTGTGGTTGATCCCCTGGCGGAGAAGATGACAAGACATAGCCCTTATAATTATGTATTTAATAACCCGATTAAGTTTTTTGATCCTGATGGTAGAGCGCCTAAAGATGATTATCGAGTATATAAAGATGGCAGAAGAGAGTTAATTAGAACTACTAAAGATAAATTTGATAGATATTATAATGAAAACGGTTCAAAATCAATTAAAGTTAGTAAGGAATTTTCTAAAAGCTTTAGACAAAATGTAGAATGGGCTCCATACATTGGGTATCACCCTACAGAAACAACTATAACTTTAGAAAATCCTGATATCTCTTCAAAGCAAATTAAAAACTATTACTATTTTCTTGCATCGGTCACAAATAAAGAATGGCATTACGACAAATTGCACAAAGACGGTTTATTTGGAGATACCACATTATATTTAATTACTTCTCAACACCGTATAGGAGATGTTACTAATCATGGGATTGCAGAAAACTATGTAAAAAAAGATGGATACACTTGGTTAGAAACTGGGCATAGTCATCCTTTAGGCTTTCTAATGAAAGATTCTCACTATGATGCTTCTAGCCGACCTTCAGGATTTAATCCAAATGGAACTATTAAGCCAAACGAAGGAGGAGATCGAAGTGTTTTTGAAAATAATAAAGATATAATGCCTGAAAGTGCTTGGATTTTCATACCAACACAAAAGCATCCTAATATTATCAAATACGATCATGAAAGGTTTTGGGTTCCTAATCAAAAACAAGATAATGTTCACCGATAAATAATTATATTATGTACAAATATTGCTTAGTATTTTTTCTATTAATGTTTTCTTGTAAAGAGAAAAACTCTTTTAAAGAAATATCAATTAATGAAAATATTCTGAAAGAAATAAAGGAAGATAGAAAAGAATCGAAGAAACCAGGTGTATACATAGTAAGCTTATTTACAGATCATGGCGAGCATATATGCGAAATAGTAAAGTACCAAGAAGTTCTTGTTGCCTCAAATTTTAAAGGATGTCAGATATTGGATAAGGATACAATTTTTTTATATACCGATAATGAAAAAAAAATTTCCAAATGTTATAAATTAACAAACAATAAAATCTCATTTAATAAAAGAGAGCCTATTCTTGGAAATAAAAAAGAGATAGGATATTATAAACTTGATACATTAAATTGTTCAATAAAAAAGTTTAAATTAACCCCTGCTGCGCAAAGTTTATAACTTGGCGCAGATAAACAAAACCTCACAAAATGCGAGGTTTTTTGTTGTTTTATAAAGCGGCTAAATTTTTAGCAAAAAAATTGAAATTTTTGTTTTGTAAGCATCCTGTCAATGATTTTAAAAACGCTGCTTTGTGTTCATCCTCAAGTGGATCAATGCATGCTTCATCCACCGAATATCTTGATGGTTTCATTATGCGTTATCGGATGTTTATGAACTGGGAGTTGTGTACGCAGAATCCGGCTATACCGCTTATGAGTCGGAAGCGTTTATAGCATTTTTACAGGAAATAGGTTACGCTGCTAATGTTGACGAAAATCATATTGTAATGTTACAAACAGATAGCGATTTGAGAATGGATAATAGTGATGGTTTGGTATTACATCAAGGTGGAGCATATGGAGGAAGTTATAAATATGGCGGTAAAGTTCATGCAAATAATACCGTTAATCACTATTTTTTTAGGCAAATTAGAAACTATGATGGGTAAGGTTAAAGGTACTAGTATATTACATGAAGTATTGGAAGGTTATGCATGAGCGCTTTACTTTCTCCAGAAGTCCTGCTTGTGTCACAGAGTCTGATAAGAGTCAAGGATATAAAGCTCAAAGCTGTAGAACATCTATTTTTCTGTCTAAAGAAGAAATCCAGACGATGTATGAAAAAGAATTTGCTTCCGATAGATTGACCCAAGTAAGGGGTGTTACTGGTTTGGCCAACAGATATAAGAATTCGGTAGTCACTAGCCTTGCAGTGTTTAGCATACAAAGTTTAATGCTTGGTTTTTTTTTGATTACATCAAAAGTCGTTTTGGCTAAATCTGTTATCTGAAGTTGCAGCAACTTTGTTTCAGTCAAAAAAGAGAAAATGGGAAACAATATTAAAAATTGGACAGCTTCAAATATTCCTCAAAGAAATAACGGTTTAGCTGTAATCACAGGTAGTACAGAAGGTATTGGTTACGAAGATGCATTGGCATTATCTTCTGCGGGTTGGAACGTGATTGTAATGGGACGTAACCCTCACAAAGGCGCTGAATCAATTGCTAAGATTCATCAGATTAATCCAACGGCAAAAGTGAGTTTTGAAAAAATAGACCTTGCAGATCTATCCTCAATAAAAGCTTTTGCTTCAAGAATGATTGCAAGAGACGAAGCCATCCATCTGCTCATCAACAATGCCGGCGTAATGACACCACCAAAACGATTAGAAACTGCCGATGGCTTTGAATTGCAATTCGGTACCAATCATATGGGTCACTTTGCATTGACAGCACAATTACTTCCTTTGCTTCGTAAAGCACCTAATGCTCGTGTTGTTACCGTTTCCAGCGTAGCTAATCGTAACGGGCAAATTAATTTTGATGACCTTCAGTCAAGATCTTCGTATATTCCGGGGAAAGTATATAGCCAATCAAAAATTGCAAACTTAATGTTTACTTTGGAACTTCAGCGACAAAGTGAAAAGCATGGTTGGGGCATTACAAGTATTGCTTCACATCCGGGTGTTTCCCGAACCAATCTATTGATAAATGGTACCGGAAAATGGAGTTTTCCTGGAATTATGCGAAGATTTTTTCCGTTTTTATTTCAGCCACAGTCACAAGGAGCATTGCCCACTTTATTTGCAGCCACTTCGCCGGAAGCTAAAGGCGGATTGTACTATGGACCTGACAAAATGAGCGAGACCCGTGGCTTTCCATCTATCGCAAAAATCCCTGAACAGGCAAATGATAAAGAAGTTGCTAAAAAATTATGGGAAGTATCACAAGAGTTAGCAAAGGTTGAGTTTTAGTATTTCGATGAAATTTAAAAGAATTCAATAAATTAGTAACGTAAGTTTTTAAAACAAAACGATGGTAAAAAGTATAATTTCTTTAGTGTTGTTGGGAGTGTCGGTTTTTCTGGCATTCAAACACGGTTGGGACACATTTAATTACAAAAAAAATCCCGAAGCGATGAAAATGATGGGCGAATTAGGCATTACCGAAACAATGATTCCCATTTTCGGTGGGGTTACATTATTAATTGGTGTATTATTGCTTATCCCCAGAACATTTTTCTTAGGTAATATGCTCAATGCTATTTCTATATTAATAATTATGGCATTGGCGATGAACGTTGGGAATTTTAAAATGGTATTGATGGAAATTCCGTTTTTAATGATGCCTTTGGTGTTGATTTGGTTGAAATATCCGTTTTTAAAAAATTAATCAAAATCTGCATTATGGAAAAACCAATCCGAATAAAAACCATTTCTGAATTACACCAAATAATGGGTTTGACCAAACCACATCACCCCTTGATTGAACTCATTGATCTATCCAAACAAAAAAAGGATACAGGAATTTTTGCCGTACTATTTGATTTATATGTAATTACTTTAAAAAGAGGTTGCAATAAATTACTTTACGGACAGCAACAATATGATTTTGATGAAGGAGTGATGGCATTTTTATCGCCCGGACAAATTTTACGTGGAGAAAGTGATCATATTCCGGAAAATATAGACGGCTGGATGTTGTTTATCCATCCTGATTTTTTATGGAATACTTCTCTGGCTAAAAAAATAAAACAATACGATTTTTTTGGCTACACTGCCAATGAAGCCTTGTTTTTATCGGATAAAGAAGAAACAATGATAAATGGTATCGCTGAAAACATCAAAAACGAATATCAAACATACATCGACCAATTTAGCCAAGATATCATCATTTCCCATGTAGAAACTTTGTTGAATTATTCGGAACGGTTTTACCAGAGACAATTTATTACCCGCAAGAAAACGAACCATCAAATCCTCGACCGTCTAGAAGTACTGCTTTCAGATTATTTCAACAGTAATGATTTGGTTTCAAAGGGATTGCCAACCGTCCAATACATTTCAGGCCATTTAAATGTTTCGCCAACCTATCTGCGTACTTTACTCAAAACACTGACAGGCTTAAATACGCAACAGCACATTCACGAGAAACTGATTGAAAAAGCAAAGGAAAAATTGTCAACTACGGATTTAACGATAAGTGAAATTGCTTATGAATTAGGTTTTGAGCATATGCAATCGTTCAGCAAACTGTTTAAAGATAAAACCAGTCAAAGCCCGCTAGAATTTAGAGCTAGTTTCAATTAATAAACATCATCCGAATTTTGCTAAACTAAAAACATTCCACGATTTTGTTATAAGAAACCTCAGTTGTGTTACAAACAGTATTTTAGATATAGTGACCTTTGTTTTTCAAACATTTAAAATTAAAAAAATGAAAAACGCATTAATTACAGGAGCGAATAAAGGCATTGGTTTCGAGGTAGCAAAACAGTTGTTACAAAAAGGGTACTATGTTTATCTGGGTAGCAGAGATTTAAATAATGGTCAAGAAGCTGTCGAAAAATTAAAAAATGAAGGGCTGAAAAATGTTGAATTGTTAGAAATAGACGTTACCAATCAGCATTCGGTAAACAATGCCCGGATTGAATTGGGCAAGAAAACACAGGTACTGGATGTACTGATCAATAATGCCGGTATCAATGGAATAGAATTTAAAGATGGCAAACCTGTCATGCATACTGCAACAGAAACGGATGTAAATGTTTACAAGAAAGTCTATGAGGTAAATGTTTATGGCGTGATAAGAGTTACGCAGGCATTTTTAGATTTATTACGAAATTCATCAGCACCCAGAATCGTCAATGTAAGTTCCAGCCAAGGTTCGCTCACTTTACACAGCGACCCAAATTATATTCATTACCACTTCAAAGGTTCGGTATATCAATCTTCAAAATCAGCCTTAAATATGTACACAATTGTGCTTGCATATGAATTGAAGGATTTGCCTTTTAAGGTAAATGCTGTTAGCCCAGGTTCTACCAAGACAGATTTTAATCATAATTTGGGGCAAGGTTCTGTTGAAGATGCCGGTAACAGAATTGTAAAATATGCCATCATTGGCGAAGACGGACCGACAGGTAAATTTTTCTCTGAAGATATAAATACGGACACCGGCGAAATTCCGTGGTAGAAAATCACTAAATTTATGAGATGAAAAAGGACAAAAATATTCCTTACCATTACCATTCACTTACAGAATTGCATCGGGTGCTTGGGTTACCTAAACCCTTGCACCCGTTGATTAGTTTTTTCGACAACACCAATAGAAAAATAGATTACAGCAACATAGCAGACCTGCGAACTTCAGTATTTTATAAGATCTCTTATAAATCAAATCTTACCGGGCAGTTAAAATACGGGCAACATTATTATGATTTTGATGAGGGCGGATTGTTCTTTGTATCGCCTAATCAGGTTACTGCAAATAGCGATAATAACGGTGATCATTCTGGTTATACTTTATTAATTCATCCCGATTTTTTATTGACTTATCCTTTAGCAAATAAAATAAAGCAATATGGCTTTTTCGGTTATTCTGCCGACGAAGCGTTGCATCTTTCAGAGAAAGAAAAAAATATTATTATTTCTATTTTCAAAAATATTGATGAAGAATTACAAAGCAGAATTGATGATTTCAGTCAGGACGTAATGATCTCACAAATAGAAACTTTGCTCAATTACAGCAATCGATTTTACAAGAGACAATTTATAACCCGAAAACAAATAAATAACGACCTTTTACAAAAAATGGAGAAAATTCTGGAAGAAGCTTTTAAAGATGAAAATCTGGCAATCCAAGGAATTCCGACAGTTCAGCATCTTTCCGGGAGACTCCATCTTTCGCCAAGCTATTTGAGTGATATGTTGCGCTCCTTAACAGGTCAAAATGCACAACAACACATCCAAAACAAGATCATTGAAAAAGCAAAAGAGAAATTATCAACTTCTGATTTATCGATTTCAGAAATAGCTTATGAATTAGGGTTTGAATATTCACAATCTTTCAGTCGCTTATTTAAAGCTAAAACCAGTCAAAGCCCAATAGAGTTTAGAGCTAGTTTCAGCTAGAAAACATCATTTAATCTTTGCTAAATTAAAAACGTTCACGATTTTGTTATAAATCCAAGCTAAATCACTTTTTACCAAAGGGTCGACAAACAAAGTTGCCTTAATTTCTTCTGAATTTCTCAAGTGTTAATTAATAACAGAGGTTATTCTGCGACATTTTGATGGATATAATTATGACAGTTATTTTTCAATATCAATTTTATAATTTTTAGCTATTTTAGCATTGTATGCATCTAACATTTTTTATCTTTGAGGGTTAACATTAATGATACTAAATGTCAGAAGAACAAAGACGTCAGTTGCAGCAGCAACTTTGGAATATTGCCAATACTTTAAGAGGGAAAATGGATGCCGACGAATTTCGGGATTATATTTTAGGATTTATTTTCTATAAATATCTGTCCGAGAAGATTCATTTTACAGCCAATAAAATTTTATTAGATTCAGGAGAAGACATCGACTATAATGATGTTGATGAAAATACTGAAGAAGGAAAAGAAATCGTTCAGGCAATTTATGAAGAGGTTGTTGAAGATTTAGGATATTTCTTAAAACCATCAGAACTTTTCAGTAATATTGCTAAAAAAGGTCATCAAAAAGAAGAAGGTAAATCAAATTTTATCCTTGCAGAACTTTCAAAGATTCTTACTAATATTGAGCAGTCCACTTTAGGTACTGATAGTGAAGATGATTTTGATAATCTTTTTGAAGATTTGGATTTAACATCTTCTAAGTTAGGAAAAACCGAAGACGAGAAAAATACTCTTATTTCCAAAGTGTTGTATCATCTGGATGATATAGATTTCAATCTTTCTGATACCAATGCCGATGTTCTAGGCGACGCTTATGAATATCTCATTTCACAATTTGCCAGTGGTGCAGGTAAGAAAGCAGGTGAATTCTACACGCCTCAGCAGGTTTCTACCATTTTAGCTAGAATCGTTACCAGCAGAAAATCCCAGTTAAGATCCGTATATGATCCAACTTGCGGAAGTGGTTCTTTGCTCCTTCGTGTTGCCCGTGAAGCAAAAGTAAGTGATTTCTACGGTCAGGAAATGAACCGAACCACTTATAACTTGGCGCGAATGAATATGATTCTACACGGTGTCAATTATAGTAATTTCGATATCAAGCAGGAGGATACGCTTGAGAAACCCCAACACCTTGATAAAACTTTTGATGCTATTGTTGCCAATCCGCCCTTTTCTGCGAACTGGAGTAGCAATGAACTTTTATTGTTAGACGAGCGTTTCTCACAATATGGAAAATTAGCTCCGGCTTCCAAAGCTGATTTCGCTTTTATCCAACATATGATTCATCATTTGGATGAGAACGGAATTATGGCAGTTGTGATGCCACACGGTGTTTTGTTCCGTGGTGCGGCTGAATTGGTTATTCGTAAATATCTTATTAAAGAGAAAAATTATCTGGATGCTGTAATCGGTTTACCTGCCAATATTTTCTTTGGCACAAGCATTCCTACTTGTATATTGGTTTTCAAGAAATGCCGAGAGCAAGATGAAGATGTTCTGTTCGTGGATGCCAGCAAAGAATTTGAAAAGCAAAAAAATCAAAATGTATTGCTCCCAAAACATATCAATAAAATTGTTGATATGTATCAAGAGAGAAAAACGGAAGAGAAATTCTCTCATCTCGCTACTTTGCAGGAAATTGCAGACAATGATTACAACCTGAATATCCCTCGTTATGTAGATACTTTTGAGGAAGAAGAAGAAATTGACATCCAAGCGGTAATGGCAGAAATCAAAGTTTTGGAAGCCAAACGTGTGGAACTCGACAGTCAAATTGAAGTTTATTTAAAAGAATTGGGATTAGTAAGTTAATTTTTTTTTGACTTTAGAATATCCTTAATTTTTATAGCAGTAACAATAAATTATCAAGATGACAGAAAAAAATAAAAGTATCAGAAATTTTCCAAATTTGCGATTTCCGGGGTTTGAACAGGAGTGGGAAGTGAATAAATTAGGTGAGATTGCTACTATTTCATCAGGAGGAACACCAAACAGAGCAAATTCAATGTTTTGGAATGGAAAAATCCCTTGGATATCGACCTCACTAATCGATTTCAATATTATAGAAAAATCAGAGGAATATATTACTGAGGAAGGTCTTAAAAATTCTTCTGCAAAATTATTTCCTATTGGCACTCTACTAATGGCAATGTACGGACAGGGGAAAACGCGAGGTAAAATTGCAATGTTAAATATTGAAGCCACTACAAATCAAGCGTGCGGAGCAATTACAACAAACGAAAATATTCTTAATTCACTTTTTGCTTTCCAAAATCTTTCTAAAAGGTATGATGAGATAAGAGATTTAAGTAATCAAGGTGGTCAAGAGAATTTAAGTGGGGGAATCATAAAAGGTATTGAAATAAAATTTCCTAAGCTGGAAGAACAGGACAAAATAACCTCATTTCTTTCTCTGATAGATAAGCGTATCGTATCACAAAAGAAAATATTAAAGGAACTAAAATCTTTAATTAAATCTTCACGTGATAAAATATTTTCTCAAAAATTAAAATTCCGAACTGTAAATGAAATTGATTTTTCTAATTGGGAAATAAAAAAAATTAGAGATTTATTTGAAATAAAAAAGGGTGAACAATTAAATAAAGATGATTTAAATGATGCTGGTTCATATCCTTGTTTAAATGGCGGAATAAGTTTTTCGGGTTTTACTGAGAAATTTAACTCTGAAGAAAATACAATTACTATAAGTGAAGGTGGTAATTCTTGTGGATACATAAATTTTATGAGTACAAAATTTTGGTTAGGTGGGCATTGCTATAAAATCATCGTAAATAAGAATGCTTCTAAAAAATACTTTTATCATCTACTTAAATATAATGAATCAAAAATTATGAATTCTTCGAGTGGGTTCAGGTCTTCCTAATATCCAACTAAAGGATTTAAAAAATTTAAATCTTTTAGTGTCAAATGATTTTGAAGAACAGACCCAAATTGCAAATTTCCTATCATCCATTGATGAAAAAATCGAAACAGAAAAGAAAATTTTAGCGCAATACGAAACCCAAAAAAAATACCTTTTGGCAAATCTTTTTATATAATTAGTTTTTCAAGATTTAAAACCTTGAAAAGTTTCCGTTTTACACAAACAAATTAACGAGTAAATACTTTTTTTGAAGTTCTAATTTTTGTAAAATTTCTTTCTCTAATCTAATTTTGTCACCAATGGATGATAAAAAGTTAGCGATTTTAGTTTGTTCCTTAATGGAGGGAAATTTAATTTTCATTTTACTTAAACTTTCATAACTTAATGTATTTCTCACACTACCTTCAAAAGAATTACTCATTTGAAAATTAAATTCTAAAGTAAAAAACCAGCTTAATAAAAAATCATCATTTAGCAAATTGTTATCGGCTTTAAAGCTTATATATAAAGGACTGATTATTGACACGTTATCGTCAGATTTATAGGCTAAAGAACCAACGTCAATTCTTGACGGGTTATAAGCAAAATGTCCTTTTTCAATAACATAATAATTTGAGGTATTCACACTTGCAACTCGTCTATCTTGGAAAACCTCATCCTGATTTATGAAACCATATTTATTACTAACACTTTGAACATTTAGATATTTTAAGTCCTTATTTTTATTGGAATTTTTAATTAAAACAGTTCCTAAATTTAATGTTTCCCAATCAACGAAATCATTTCCATCTTCATCTTTAAATCTAATTTTATTAGAAAAGATCTTCTCACGAAAACCTAACATTAAATACATTAAATTATCAATTATTTTCTTTTGAGTTGAAATTCTATCGTTAAGCAATAATAAAAAATTTGATGTTCTTTTTTGCTCATCAAGATTAGGAAGTATTATTTCTAATGTTTTTAAATCCGAATTATATACATTACTAATACTTGAGCCTTTGGCTAAATTGGAAATTTTCCTTCTTAATTTATGATTGATGTAATAGGATACGTAGATCTGAGAATAAACATCAGAATTTATCGGTTTTAATATATTTATTGTGCGACCTATAGCTACGTTCGCAACTGTTAGAGCGGAGGCTAATCCAATATCAAGAGGGTCTTCACCTGCTGAGGGAAGCAAAATCTCATCTCCTTTACTAAAATGCAATTCAGATTTATCAAGGTTAGTTTTATTAAACACTTCTGTAATAACCTCATTATACATATGGTATAACTCCCCATATCTGACACAAAAAGTTTCAAATTCAGGAGATGCTTCATTTTGTTTAATATTTTTACCCGTTGAAAAAAGGAAAATATCTTTAAAAATGTATTTTTTATAAGAATTTTTTTCTAAATCAAACCCCGGAAATCGCAAATTTGGAAAACTAAAGATTAATGATTTCCAATCTTAAATTCCACAGAATTTTCTTCTCAAATCCTTTATTCATACCTTTTTTGATTTTTAATAATAATTTAAAAATCAAAAGAAAATTATGACGACAAAAAAAACATTTGCTCAAATCGTGGAACTATGGAAAAAGGACAAACAACTCTATGTGAAGAAATCTAGCTTTTCGGCTTATGTGCTTTTGCTGGAGAACCATTTGTTACCCAAATTTGCGGAAGTTAGTAGTATAGAAGAAGAGGAAGTTCAGCAATTTGTTTTTCAAAAATTGGAACAGGGATTGAGCCAGAAAAGCATCAAAGATGTTCTTATCGTTTTGAAAATGGTAATGAAATTTGGGGCAAAGTATAAGTGGATTCAATACACGCCATTTGATATTCAATATCCAACAGTTCGGGAAAATCAGAGCATCGAAGTTCTGACCAGAGCCCATCAGAAAAAAGTAATGAATTATATTCAGGAGCATTTTACATTCCGGAATCTAGGCGTTTACATTTGTCTTTGTTCAGGAATGAGAATTGGAGAAATCTGCGCACTCACTTGGGAAGATATTGATACGGATAACGGGATTATCAACATCAGAAAAACCATTCAGCGAATCTACATTATCGAAGATGGCAAACGCAGAACAGAATTGCTTCTCGATACACCAAAAACCAAGAACTCAATACGTGAAGTTCCAATGAGCAGAGACCTTTTGCGAATGTTGAAGCCTTTTAAAAAGATTGTGAATCCTTTGTTTTTTGTCTTGACAAATGATGCTAAACCAACTGAGCCAAGAACTTACCGGAGCTATTATAAAAATCTGATGAAACAACTGGAAATCCCGGAAATTAAATTTCACGGATTGCGTCATAGTTTTGCAACCCGATGTATTGAAAGCAAATGTGATTACAAAACTGTGAGTGTGCTGCTGGGACATTCTAATATCAGTACAACATTGAATCTTTATGTGCATCCAAATCTAGAACAGAAGAAAAAAGCAATAGATCAAATGTTTAAAGCACTTAAATAGTTTTAGTTATGAAATTTTTTGTTAGATTTGATAAAACTATTAACAACATTGTCAGAGTTTCAAACTCTGACAATGTTTTTTAACCAAAAAACTCGTAAACGCAAAAATGTCCAGCCAGCCCGAATATATTCTTGAACAAAAATTAGTAGAACAATTACAGCAGTTAGGTCATAAGCCAGTCAGGATTTGCAATGAAGCAGATTTGATTATCAACCTGAAAACCCAGCTCGAAATTCATAATAAAAAACAATTTTCCAATAAAGAATTTGAAAAGATTCTAAATCATCTTGCCAAAGGAAATGTTTTTGAAAAAGCTAAAATATTGCGTGACCGATTTCAGTTTACCAAAGATGACGGGAATTCGGAATGGATTGAATTCATCAATCAGGAAAGCTGGTGTCAGAATCAATTCCAGGTTACAAATCAAATTTCTCAGGAAGGAGATTATAAAAATCGCTACGATGTCACGATTCTAGTCAACGGTTTGCCTTTGGTTCAGATAGAGCTCAAACGCCGTGGTTTGGAAATGAAAGAAGCTTTCAACCAAATCAACCGTTATCATCATCAGTCCTTTAATTCCGGAAAAGGTTTATTCAACTATGTTCAGTTGTTTGTTATTAGCAACGGAGTGAATACAAAGTATTATTCCAATAACGCCAAGCAGAGTTTCAAACAAACTTTCTTCTGGTCAGACGAGCACAATAATAATATCACACAACTTGAAGATTTTGCACAGGCATTTCTAGAGCCTTGTCACATTGCCAAGATGATTACGAAATATATCGTGCTGAATCAAACGTATAAAATTTTAATGGTTCTTCGACCGTACCAATATTATGCGGTAGAAAAAATCGTTGACAGAGTTAGAAATACCGATAACAATGGATTTATTTGGCATACAACGGGTTCGGGGAAAACATTGACTTCTTTCAAAGCAAGTCAGATTTTGAAAGAAATTCCTAAAGTGGAGAAAGTTGTTTTTGTAGTGGATAGGAAAGATTTAGATTATCAAACACAGAAGGAATTTGATGCTTTTGAAAAGGATAGTGTAGATGCTACGGAAAATACGGCACATCTCGTAAAGCAACTTTCTGATAATACAAAACTGATTGTTACAACTTTACAAAAGCTAAATACTGCTATTACCAAAGAAAAGCACGGTAGAAAAATAGACCGTTTAAAAGACAAAAAAGTCGTATTCATTTTTGATGAATGCCATAGAAGTCAGTTCGGAGAAACGCATCAAAATATTAAGAAATATTTCCAAAAAGCACAGATGATTGGCTTTACCGGAACGCCGATTTCGGAAGTGAATTCAGTTGGTACAATAGATGGAATTGCTGCAACGACCAATATGCTTTTCAAAGAATGTCTGCATAAATACGTGATTACAGATGCTATCAGAGATGAAAATGTTTTGAAATTCTCTGTAGAATATGTTGGCAGATACAAAGAAAAAGAAGGTAGTAATACGTACATAGATATGGAAGTTGAAGCTATTGATACTCAAGAGTTGCTTGCAAGTCCAAAACGTCTAGAGAAAATCACCGATTATATTATAACCGAACACGATAGAAAAACCCATCAGAAAACATTCAATGCAATGTTCTGTGTGAGTAGCATAGATGTTTTGCAGAAATATTATGACCTTTTCCAAAAGAAGAAAGAAGAGGGAAAACACGATTTGAAAATCGCAACCATCTTTAGTTATAATAGCAATGAGGATTCAAAAGATGCAGACGGGATTCATTCAGAAGAGGAGGAGGTTTTTGGAATGGTTGCAGAACCAAGTGCAGAATACGGTTTTAATCACAGCCGAAATATTTTGGACAGATATATTGCTCATTACAACGAAATGTTCGGAACCAATTTTTCTACCAAAGACAGCCAGACTTTTTATAATTATTATAATGACATTGCGAAAAGAGTCAGAAACAAAGAAGTTGATTTGATTATTGTGGTCAATATGTTTTTGACAGGATTTGACAGTCCACAACTCAATACCTTATTTGTTGATAAAAATCTGAAATACCACGGATTGATTCAGGCATTTTCTAGAACCAACAGAATCATCGGAGAGAAAAAATCGCAGGGAAATATCGTTTGTTTTCGCAATTTAAAATCTGCGACAGATGATGCAGTGACTTTATTTTCTAATAAAGAAGCTATACAGGAAATAATTATCCAACCCATTGAAGATTATATTGAACTTTTCAAAAATTCTTTAGAAAAATTAAAATTTGTTGCGCCCGAAATTCAAAGTGTTGATTCTTATCAAACCGAACAGGAAAAGTTTGAATTTGTTACAGCCTTCCGTGAATTGATGCGTATTCTGAATGTCTTAAAGTCATTTACAGATTTTGGTTTTGAGCAATTAGAGATGACAGAATTTGAGTTTGATGGATATAAAAGTAAATATCTTGATATCTGGACTGGAATTAAGGGAAAGAAAGAAGGTGGTGACAAAGTCAGTATTTTAGATGATGTTGATTTTGAATTAGAGCTCATCCACCGTGATGAAATCAATGTGAGCTATATACTTTCACTATTAGCAAATATTGCAGATATAAAAGGAATTAAACGAGAAGCGAAAATAAAAGAAATTCGTGAAATCCTATCCGGCGACGCCCAATTAAGAAGCAAAAAAGAATTAATTGAAAAATTCATAGACGAGAACTTGCCACATATTCCGGATGGCGATGCTGTAAGTGATGAATTTGATAATTTCTGGAACAAAGAAAGAACTAATGCTTTTGAGAAAATTGCAGAAGAAGAATCTCTTAATAAAGAAAAATTTCAAGAAACGATTGACAGTTTTCTATTTACTTCCAAAATACCAAAAATGAGCGACGCTCTAAAACTCTTAGAAATAAAACCAAAACTTACGGAACGAAATAATATCGGAAAAAGAATTATTCAAAAAGTTCAGGATTTTGTTGAGGTTTTTATTGATGGGGTGGCGTCGTAGGAATTTAAAAAAACATAAAATAACCAATTAAAAACTAATAAAAATGAGCGATAAAGCTTTATTAAAAATAAATTTAAACGATGAGTACAAGATAAAAATTGAAGAAGGAAAGCAATTTGAAGATTCAATTTTTAGTGAAGTTTATAAGGAAGCATTAAAAAATGTTATTGAAATAGTTAGACATTATGATTCTCACAAAGATTCAAAATACGATGATTTTAATAATATTGTTGCTTTTACAGGAGAAAGGGGGAAAGGAAAGTCGTCTTCAATGATTTCATTCCGTGATGCTTTAGTCAATAAAGAATGTGACAATAATAAAATTTTTTTTGAAAGAAAAAATGATCCTGAGCAATATTTAATAGATAAAACTTTTGCAGAAATTGAAATTATTGATCCTTCATTATTCAGAGGGGGCGAAAGTCTTTTTGAGATTATTTTAGCAAAAATGTTTAGAAAATTTCAGAATGGAATAAATGAAAAAGATTGCAAAATTGATCAAACTCATAAAAGAGAACTAATACAGCATTTTCAGAAAACTTTTCAAAATTTACAAATCATAAATTCTGAATCGAAGAGATATATTTAAAAAAGACTCTATCGAGGCCCTAAAGTAAACTAGCGATAAGCAGCAATTTAAAAGAAGATTTTGATAATCTAGTTGAGTATTATTTGGAATATTTTGATAAAAAAAAAGTTTTTAATTATTGCAATTGATGATTTTGATGTAAATATAGAAAATGCTTATAAGATGCTAGAGGATATAAGACAATTTTTAATACAGCCTAAAGTTATACTTTTAATATCTTGTAAAATTGAGCAGCTCAATGAAGCAATTTCAATTCAATTTGAAAAGTTAGGAATTAAGAACCATATAGAAGATAAAACTAATAGATATACAGCTAAATTAATACCATTTAACAGAAGGATTTATTTGCCTGATGTTCAGAAATTAAAAGATATTGATGTCGAATTATATGACGAAAAAAAAATATTATTTAGTAGTGAAAAATTAGATTTTAATACGTCATTAATAAAACTAATTTTTGAGAAAAAATCCATTTTATTTCTAGAAAATTTATTTGGTACTAGTATTATTTTGCCTGAAACAATTAGAGAAACTCAAGCTTTTATAGGTACATTTTCAGATGGGAATTCTTTAACAAGTATTAAAAATTATATAATTGACGAGATATATATAAAAAATGTCAAAAAAGAAGTATTTCAAGAATTTGAAAACACGCCTTATCAATGGTTTAACTTAATTGTATTCAAAAGAATATATTCGTTATATGAAAAATATTTTAAACTCGAAGCAACCCCTCGACGTAGGGTGAATCTTTTAGAGAGAATTTCTTTTTCAAATTTACAAAACGTAATTTCATTTGGAGATATATATTATCTTTTACAGGAAATTGAGAAAAAAACTAAAATTGATGATTACGATACTATTAAATTTTTAGATTATTTTAAAGCATATTATACAATTAAGATATTACTATTTAGTGACGACCAACCGATATATCTTCCAATTACTAAGTATGGATTTATAAATTACTTTAATGATGTATTACCTAAAGAAGAAGGAAAGAAATCACGAAGTAGAATTGATTTTCCAGCTGAACGCTTAGAAGGTTTAGAAATTAATGATGATAAGTTTTTTTTAAGTCTATTTCTACTATATTTAGGCACAGGATATGCGTCGTACAGATTTGATGAGGATGAAGATATCTTTGTGACTGGTTATGAAAAAGGTGTGTTCAGTCCATTTGCAATCTTTCACAATTTATTTAATATTGATATCCTTTCTAAAATTTTAAAATATGATAAAGAAACTTTTTTTATTCAACAAAATCTTTCATGGTTTTAAATAAATCAAAATTTATAAGAAATCTATATAATCCATCTTTTGTATCGACTATATTTAACGATCTAAAAAAATTTAGAAATAAAGAAGTCAAGAAGACACTTCCTCCAACATATTTGGATGATTTATGTCTTTTATTTGTCTACGGTACTATTTATTCACTTGATAAAATTGAAAAAAAATATAATATTAATGGAATTGTTGTTGATTTTATACAATTTCCAATTGTAAAGGTTTTAATCAATTATTTTACAAAAGTTGAATATAAATCTACAATCGTTAAAGAACTAAATGAAAAGCATAATATTCTTTCATCAGTTCAGTCTGATTATGAAATAAGTACAAAATTGATTGAAATCATAAATAGTATTTTTGATGAACCAGAAAATATAAGTGGTGATAAAAAATTATCTGAAGAGGTAAGATATTTCTTAAATAGAATTTCAAATAAAATTAGCAGGTCTACTTTTACAAGTGCTCTTTATTATAAGGAATTAGAAGCTTTAGATAAATTAGAGAATACTAATCAGATTACTCAAGTTATAAGGTCTTTCCAGCATAAAATAAATTCAAAGAATGTGTCCATTAAAAACAGTGCTATTATTGAATTAAGAAATTATTTAAAAACTTTATAATAAATGGATAATCTTCGAAAATCCATACGCTTATTATTCGCAGATTATTGTTCTGATTTTATTTTATCTGAAAAAGACGCAAACGATTATATAAATGAACATAATTTCTTAGAAAAAGGTTTTAGAACTTTTTCAAATTACTCAGTTGATGAAATTCAAAATGTTTATAAAAAGCTTGATTCTGATTGGTTTTATGATGTTAATAAAGAAAAAAATAAAAATTATTTCCATATTCTTAATCATTTTACTTCAAAAGTTTTAATTGAGCAAGATTTAGAACCATTTGTTGTATACGAACATTTACTTAAATGGAGAGACTTGTCTTACTACATCGGAGAAGATATACTTACCACTTCTCTTTTTGCTAGTTTGGATAACAGATCTCAACGAAGAAGAGATTTTTTCGCTTGGAGACCAACCGCATTTTCTGACAATAAGAGACTTCATCAGTTACTTAAAAAAGGTTTGGCAGAAAATCATTTTCATTTAAAAGGTTCGGGCCCCGTTTTCGATTTAAGTTGGATTAACATAATGAATCATCCAACTTCTTTCGAAAAAGGATTTGATGACCTAAAAAAAGAAATAAGTCTGTTAACCAAAACATCCAATGCTTCCCAAAGTTCAAAAAAAGAGCTTAAGATACTCGTCTATAAAGCTGCTTATATACGATATGAATTATTTAGATTAATTAATAAAATTCACGGAGGTAAAAAGTTTAGTGTTGATCTCTCTCAAGAAAGTAATGCTTTTGAATCTTTTGATCTGTTAATGAATGCACATGAAATTTCGAATAATATTGAAGTTTTAAGGTATGATGTTGGACATCAATTTGAATTTAAAGGAAACATAGAAGTTATTGATTATGCAATTCCTAAAAATATTCATTTACAAAATCTTGAAAAATCATATGTATTCTATGGTGAGAGAAAACTGCTTTATGACTGTTTTAAGTTGATTTATTCAGGAGATAGAGATTTCCAATCATATATTTATTTATTTCATGCCTATTTATTAATTAAAGCTCAGTTTAGAGCCGAGCTCATTCAGGTCAATGATAAAGTAGGATTTGGTAATTTCTCTATGTATCAGGATAGAAAAGAGTTTTTCTTACCTGATGATTCTATTTATCATACTGCTTTTATGAATTTAGCGGTGCATGATACCAAGTCACATAGTGAAATTAGTTCTTTTGAATTAAGGGTTGCTCCAAAAGATGATGTAATAAAATTAAAATCAAGTTTAGAAGGATATAGCAAAGCGTTAGATAATCAAGTAATATTATCAAAGCAATTGAGCCATTCATTACCCGATAATAGTCGTTTTGATTTAAAGAAGCACAAAATATTTTATACCATACATTACATTAAAAAAGGAGATACAAGAGAATATTCTGACTTATCACAGGAAATACTATGTCGACATCATGACTTAAGATTAGAGGTTAGAAAGCAATCGATAGCCATAAGTCAACTGCGAGAAAGCTACTCAGAAGTGTCAGATTTAATTCGTGGAATAGACGCTGCTTCTAGTGAATTCAAAGCTAGTCCTGAAGTTTTTGCGCAAGGATTTAGATATTTAAAGAATCATAAACTAAAGGGACAATTTAATCATTTGAAAGATAAATTGGAAGAACCGAAGATTTACGCAACTTATCATGCGGGAGAGGATTTTTATGATTTAGTTGATGGTCTACGATCAATTGATGAATGTATCAGATTTTTAAATTTAACGCAAGGAGATCGAATTGGACATGCATTAGCACTAGGTATTGATGTAAAAGAATATTATAATTTCAAACAATTGAAACTGATGTTACCAAAACAAATTGTTTTGGATAATATAGTGTGGCTATTAGCTAAAATAAGAAAATTTGGAATTGGAATTCATAGAAATGAAGTTAACAGACTTGAAAAGCTTTATGAGAATTTATTTTATGAATTATATACTGGTCATTTTGATGAGGGCAGTCTACTACAACAAAAATATATTCATCATACAATTTATTTTGATGCCTGGAAACTGAGAGGTGATGATCCCTATTTATATTTAGATAATCTTAAGGAAGATATTTACACAAAATCTAATTTTACTTATTGGGAAAGATGTCGTATTAATGAAGAATACCCGAGAAATAAAAATATTCGAAACAATATTGATATTAAGTGCCTGAATCAGCAGTATCATTTTAATTCAAAAATCAAACAAGCAGGTGCGCAAATCAAACAGTTTGAAATATCTCATGCTTATATTGAATTGGTTGAAGCAGTACAGTTCAACATGATGCATGAATTAAAGAATAAAAATATAGCTATTGAAACAAATCCAACATCAAATTATCTTATTGGAACCTTCAAGAAATACGCAAAACATCCAATTACCAAATTTTTTAATTTAGGACTAGAACTAGATCATGAAAAGCTTAAAAATTGTCCTCAGCTTTCTGTTTCTATAAATACTGATGATCAAGGAATTTTTTCAACTTCATTAGAAAATGAATATGCGTTGATGGCAATAGCTTTGGAAAAAGAAAAGGATGAAAATGGTAATCTGAAATATAATTCTTCGATGATTTATGAATGGTTGGAAAGAGTTAGATTGATGGGGATAGGACAAAGTTTTAATGCTTAGAATATGCCTAATAAGTAAAAAAACTCAAAATAAGTTTTAATATCCTAATGCTTTTTGCTTACAAATATTCTTCCTATAAGATTATCAACAAAAGGACGAGAAGAAGTTACAAAAATCCTCTCTCTGCTGGTTAACCTACCGAAAGTCTTGTTGAATGATCAAGATAGATAATTATATCAGTAGTTTGTTTCACAAAGCATAGTAAACACATCCACTTAATTAATCCGGAATCTCCCTTATTATCTGATAGATAATATTAGTTTGGTTTACTATGAAAAAGTTCAATATATTTGTCTTATATCATATAATTAATTATAATCTTCCATGAAAAGATGTCAATCCTTATTGTTATTGCTATGGATTCCCTTTGCAGTTACAGCACAGCAAAGTCCCACAGCTGATGAGTTGTTTTCAAAAGCACGGACAACAGCTTTTGAACAAAAAGATTATAATTCGTCTATTTCTCTTGCAAAAGAAGCACTGAAAATATCTCCCGATTACACTGATATTTCTATATTTTTAGCAAGACTTTATACGTGGAACAAAGATATTGTTTCTGCTAGAGAAGTATTTGAAGATCTGCAAAAGAAAGGAATTAAGGATGAAGACTATTTTGTAGCATATGCTTCGCTTGAATATTGGAATGATCAAAATACAGATGCCATCAAGATAATTGATGAGGGATTGGCTAATCATCCTTCGTCTGAAGCCTTATGGCTGTTGAAAGCAAAAGTCTATTTTGGAATGAATGAGTATGCCGAAGCACAAAAAGCCATCGCAAATCTTCTATTAATCAATCCTAAAAATACAGAGGCAAGAGCTCTTGCTGTGAGAATAAATGATTTTTCTTCAAAAAATGAAATAGGAATCACCTATAATTATTCACATTTTGACAAGCAATTCGGTGATGATTGGCACATTGTAGGAGTAAGTTATAAAAGAGTCACTTCGCTCGGATCAGTAATCCTGAGAGGGAATTATGCCAACAAATTTGCACAAAACGGCACACAGATAGAATTTGAAGCCTACCCAAGATTGTCTAAAACATTTTATTTATATGTAGGCGCAGGATATTCTGAGGATGTTGGCATTTTTCCGAAATACCGGACGGGAGTTTCTCTGAATGCCAATTTACCAAAAAGCTTTGAAGCCGAAATAGGATACAGACAACTTTATTTTACCAATAATATCTGGTTGTATACCGCATCAGTAGGGAAGTATTATAAGAATTATTGGTTTAATTTAAGAACCTACATTACTCCGAACAATAAAAATATATCACATTCGTATACCGCAACTGTACGATACTATACGAAAAGCAGCCAAGATTATTTTGCTTTTCAGATAGGAACAGGAATTAGCCCGGAAGAAAGCCGTAATAATCTTTTGGAAAATGAAACCTTTAAACTGAAGACTTTCAAAATAGGGGCTTCATATAATTTTTCGGTCTACAGAAATTTATTTTCTGTGGGAGCAATGTATTATAATCAGGAATATCTTCCGAATGTTAAAGGCAATCAGTTTGATGTTACAATAGGATACACACGAAAATTTTAAAATTTAATCGTTAAAATAACAGACAAAAATTCATTTTGTAACTCAAAAAAAAGTTTATTGGAAATACTTTTCAATAAACTTTTTTTGTGATTTATAATCAAAAATTTTTTTTTCAGGTTTCCGAAGTGTTGAAATGGGTAGAGGAGGAAACAGGTTGTAGAAGATTTATTCTAAGAAAATCTTATTTTGTTTTTTTCATAAAATTAACGATTACCGAATCTGGCATTATTTTTTTAGAATTATAGAAGCGGGAATTCATTGTTTTAAATTGTTGGAATCTTACAGTTAGTTTTTGCAATTCTGCATCATCGTTATTGATGCTCTCTTCCAAATTTTTTGTGATAAACAGCTGTCCGTCATGAAGATAATAATTTTCAAAAACAAAATCGGTCAGAAGGTTTTTGCTTTGCATCATAGGAATACCTGAAGTTACAGTCTCTGAACCTACAGAAAGCCCTCTTCCCAGCCAGGCAACCGTGGAAGGTGTACGCACGCTATAGTTATTTCTGTAATAAGACAATAAAGAAGGTGCAAGATCAAAATGGCTAACAATTTTATTAAATTTTTTAGACGTTTTGAGTAATGGTGAATATACCATGAGCGGGACATGAAATCTATCAATTTTAGATTGTAAGATAATCTCAGGCATGCTGTGGTCACCGGTAATTACAAAAATTGTGTTTGCGAAGTCTGGACGCTTACTGTAATCTGAAAAGAATTTCTTTAAAGCATCATCAGCATTCAGAACAGAAATCAATTCTTTCTTATGTTGCATCGCCCACTTTTTCTGCTGAGGATTCAGAATCTTAGACTGCAACTTGCTGTTATACTGCTTTTCGTAATAATTTCTATTGTTTATCAAGAACGGATTATGGGTTGATAAAGTAAGTATCATGTTAAAATATGGTCGATTGCTCAGAGTCTGAACCTCAAGCATTTTATCAAAAACTGCCTGATCTTCATATCCCCAGCTTTCTCCATTGTTTGCGGGAAGCTTTCTATAAGGCTTGCTGAATAAGTCTTCATCAACAATATGATCTACTTTACTGTATTTCAAAAACTCACGATACCGGTCGAACTGGATGTGCCCGCCATAATAAAAACCTGTTTCAAAACCGTTTGCTTTAAGTACGTTATATAAATTAAAATTTTGTGGAGTTTTTTTGATTTCTAAAAACCCGTTCTTGCCAAAAGGAAGAGAACCCGTCAATGAAGGCAATGCTCCAAATGTTCTTCCTGCCGAACTCAAACTGTTTTCCCAATAGAGACTTTTTTGTGATAATGAATCCAGGAAAGGGGTGAAGTTACCGACATATCCTTTAGGAGAAGTATAAGCATGTCCGAAGCCTTCCATCACAACAAAAATTAAGTTAGGTACTTTCTCAGATTTTGTGAGATATTGACCTAAAAAGTCGGGCGTAGTTTCTTTTCTCCAAAAAGGAAAATTTTCATCCAGCATTTCAGAAGTGACCTGAAACTTGTGGCTGCCACCCCAAAGTGCAACGATTTCAGGATGATCGCTAATGAAATTATCTTCATTAGAATTAAAAAAGTAAACCCATTTGCTTTTTGAAGCGTCTTTATTAAATTCATTGGAATTGTTCAACGCATTCGTGTCTAACATAAATGAAGGAACAAGGAAAGCCAGCAATCCGATGATCAATAATGTGAGACCAGTGTAGATTGATTTGAGTGCTCTTTTCCCCATCATCCACAAAGGAATAAGTACCAATACAATCAAAATGCCCATTAACGCAAAATTTTTGTAGTTAAGCATTCCGCTTGCCTGTAAAGTCTGTTTTATTTCGTCTTTGCTGTAATAGAAAACCTCCGCTCCAAGAAGATTATGCGTTTCTGAAAAATAAAGAAACAAGATATAATGCGTAACTGCCGCTGTGAGAAATACTGCAGTGGTGAGAGTTTTTGCCCAGCTTTTTTTGATGAATGACAAAATAAGATAAATAATGCCCATCACTGATATAAGCTTTAAGGCAAATAAAAGATTTTCAAAAAACAGGTGACCGATTATCTGCGATGTGTCTATGGAAGGAAAAGAATACCAGTACCAAAGCGATTCTGCACCTATTCCTATAAAAAAGAGAATCAAAAATACTACAGCGAGAATTCCCCACTGCTTAAGTCCTGTTTTAAGGATCACTAAAATCCTTTCTTTTAAAGGTAAATTTTTTGTACTTTGATTAAACCCTTGTCTCGTCATTTCTCCCCAACCGTGAGAATTTCTGAAGTAATCGATAAACCCGTTAACACCCGCCTTTACAACGATAGGATGAAAATAGAACGGTTCGGAAAATGCAGTTGCAATAAGAGCAAAAAAGTCTTTTCTTTTGGTATAAACCTGGTAACTCACAAGATCAACAAGTATCGCATAGATAGAATACAAAAATCCCATGGAAATTACCAAAGCAAACAGAACAGTGAAAAACGGCCAACTGATAATGCCCAACAATAGAAAAATAATAAAAATAATGTATCCCGAAAATTCTACCAACGGACCCAGCAGTTCAAAAAAGAACCAGTAGGGAAGGCTGATCATACCAAGCTTTCCATATTTTGGATTGAACATGACCTTTTTATGCTTCCAGAGAGTCTCGATTGTTCCGCGCATCCATCTGTTCCTTTGCTTTTTAAGGATGTCTTTTGATTCAGGAACTTCAGTCCAGCACAAAGGATCAGGAATGGTAAGAACTTCATAGGGTTCGTTTCTTTCTTCCATATACATTCGCATACGGACTACCAATTCCATGTCTTCTCCTACGGTCTTTTTATCATATCCACCGCAGGCCAGCACAATTTTCCGGTCAAAAACACCAAAGGCTCCAGAGATTAAAATGAGTCCCGAAGCGCGTGACCAAGCCATTCGCCCGAGGACGAAAGCTCTGATATATTCTAATGCCTGAGTTCTTCCCAGAAGAGTTCTCGGCATATTGACACTGATGACTTTACCGTCTTCAATAACGCAATTGTTCGCCAGACGGATTACTCCGCCACATGCGATAAACTTTTTATCTTTCTGTTCCAGAAAAGGCTTTGCCAGTTTCAGAATTGCATCCTGCTCCAAAATACAGTCTACATCTATACAGACAAGATATTGGCCGGAAGAAATATTAACACCAACATTCAGTGCATCTGCTTTACCACCGTTTTCTTTATCTACAACAATCAACTTTTTGAAAGCCGGATTTTTACTTTTATAAACCCCTCTTACCTTGTTGGTCTCTATTTTTCCCTGTATGAAATAAGCGATAGATTCCAGATCATAAGCTTCAATCAGTTTTTGTACAGAATCATCTTTACTTCCATCATTTACAATAATAATTTCCAGGTTATGATAATAAAGAGATAAAAGAGAACGCACATTTTCTACAATGGTCATTCCTTCGTTGTAAGCCGGAGCAATAATACTAAACGTAGGAGCGTTGGGATTGGCTGCGATAATACTGTAATCTGTAAAGGTATTTTCTTTTTTGTATCTTAATACGGCTCCCAATGCATATGTTCCTATCCATCCATATATAGTCGTAACAGCTATACCATAAAGCAAAAACAGCCATATAACAACTTCGTAAATGATATGTGAGAATTCTGTCATATTTTTTCCTGCGATGCGTGTTTTATTATTCTTATTAATTCTTCTGAAGAAGTTTCATCATGAGCGATCTGTTCCAAAAATTCCTGTTGCCCCATTGAAAAAAGAACTTCGGCAGCGTAGACTTTTAGAGAAGATTCGGTGGTATGAAGCAGTTGCTCTTTCAGGAAATCGATACAGCTTTTATCTCCTGAACTTCTAATTGCTTTAAGAATTTCAAACTGAACTTCGATTGGCTGATCAGGATAAGCTTCAATAAGATAAGTAATCGTTGAAAAATTCTCCAGAGATAGCAAAGTCTGTACTGTTTCTACTCTTACTTCTGTGGAAGAATGTGCCATAAGTTCGGTAACAATGGAGTAAACCGAAAGTATCTGGAATTTCCTGATTAATTTAAGCGTGAAAATTATTACAGATGTGTTCGGGCTTTTAAGCCAGCCATTTATCAGGCCATCAGAATTTTCGGGAATGTGAGCTATTGAACCGAGCAGTCGTAACTGTTGCCATTCTGATATTACGGATTCAATAGTGTCTAAATAATGTAATCCTTCAAAACCTTTAAAATTCACCAAAGCATATTGAGCTTCCTGATAAACCTGTGGCGAAGAATGGGTAAGAAATTTGGAGATTTCCGGAAGGCTGTCTTCTACATTCATAGCAGTAAGTTCCTGTATTCCGCCTGTAATCAGATGAGGTTTTTTTTGGTTTAATTTTTTAAAGGCATCATCCTGAAGTTTATAATGTTCAAAAAGATGTTTAATTTTCTCTTTGGCAGCTCCGGAAAATTTCTTTTCAGAATCAACCAGTTTTTGTAAAAAAAGATTTCTAAACAGAGGGTTTTTATTTGCCTCGTCAAAATTATGATCGGCAGACTCTTCATCTTCCTCATACACAATCACTTTTGTAATTTTTTTATTGATTATTTCAGACCATTCAAAAGTACGGACAGAAAATCTATACTGATAAATACCATAAATGATGACTATAATAATCAGCAAGAGTACCAATGACAGCATTCCCAAAAAAACCAGAAAAATAAAGTGTACAGAATCTAGCATCTCATGTCTTTATTTTGTAGAAAATCTTTTTATTCTTAACATCAATTCGTTAGGACTGAATGGCTTTACAATAAAATCTGCTGCTCCCAGATCAAAAGCATTTAATACGACCTCTTCCTGTCCCATACTTGAAAGTATAATTACAGGTATTTTTTTACCCATTGATTGTATTGCAGATAGAATTTCAATTCCTGATGCAAAAGGCATCATAATATCTGTAATCGCAATATCTACACTTTCATTTTTCAGGGTTTCAATAGCTTCTTTGCCATTACGGCTCAAAATTACCTTGTGTCCTTCTTTCAATAATTTGTGCTCTATCGTTTTTAATATAAGCTCATCGTCTTCAGCAACTAGAATTACCATAGTCTTATGTTTTTATTGAATTAAATTTCTGATTAATTGTAATCCTACCGTTATTTCATGTATTATATCGTGCTCCATAGGACTATAATCGATGTTTTCTTCAATGGATTTCTCCCAATTGGCAGTTTGTTCCATAAGTTTAATCAAGCCGGCAGTACCGGCAGTTCCTCTTAGCTTATGAAGAATCTTCTTAAGCTCTTCAGAATTCCTTTCTCTTATCCGTAATTGCATTTTTTCTTTAGCCTGCTCAAGCTCCTGGATCACTAAGTTTAAAAACATGACTTTAAAATCATCATCATCACCCATCTGCTCATTCAGAAGATTCATATCCAGATACGTCTCAGGTTGTGGTAGGTTTTCCGATAATTCTTGAACGCCAGTGCCAATATATTTTTTCAGCATTTCCAAAAGATTATTTTGTCTAAGAGGCTTGGGTAAGAAGTCATCCATTCCCGAACTCAGACATTTTTCTTTTTCACCTAAAACGTTTCCTGCCGTCACGCCAATAATAGGAACTGTGGTGTATTCTGGCAATAACCTGATTTGCTTTGTAGCTTCGATTCCGTCCATTACGGGCATCTGTACATCCATTAATACTATGTCAAAAAGCTGATCACGACAATGTTCCAGTGCCTGCAATCCATCAGTTGCTTCTGTTAGCTTTACATCAGGAATTAATGATTTCATCATTTTATTATTCAGAACCATATTAACAGGATTGTCATCGACAAGCAAAACATTTGGAGAAGGCATGAGTAAATGTTCTTCTTTCTGCAGCGGTTTAGCAACAGCCAAATCTTTTTCTGAACTTTTAACCGCACGTCGTAACGTCTTGTACAATTCTTCAGATTTAATAGGCTTTAGCAGAAAATAGGAGCTTTCTTCCTTTCTGAATGAATTAATAACGTCATGTTCCTCAGAAGATGTGTGAAGAATAACGAGAGGGGAGACCTCATTTTGTTCATTAAATAGCTGCTTTATTTTTTCGATTGTTTCCAAACCTGATATAATTGGCATATGGTAATCTATCAAAATAATATCAAAACGCTCTCCTGCTAAAAGCATTTGAAGAGCTTCCATTCCGTTGGCGGCTAATTTAGAATCTATATTTTTATAAGCAAGCATATGCTGAAGAATAAGCCTGTTTGCCTCATTATCATCAACAATAAGAACTTTGTTGATTTTCAGTGTTTCATCTTCGTCCTGATCAGAAACTTCATAAGGAATCTCAATATCAAAATAGAAAACAGAACCTTTTTCAAGTTCGCTTACTAAAGTAAGATTGCTTCCCATGTATTTCAAAATGTTATTTGAAATGGTAAGTCCGAGCCCTGTTCCGCCATAACGTTTGCTGATAGAACTGTTTTCCTGAGTGAATGCATCAAAGATATGCTGCTGTTTGTCTATTGGAATACCGATTCCGGTATCTCTAACTGAGAATCGCAGTTTTATATTTTTATCGTCTGAATTCAGTTTTTCTACTTTAAGCTCTATCTCACCGTGTTCCGTAAATTTCACAGCATTCCCAAGAAGATTGATTAAAATCTGCTTCAATCGTGTTTCATCAAGCCAAATTGTATCTGGCAATCCCGGTTCGATATTTAAAAGGAGTTCGATATTTTTTTTCTGAGACTGATATAGAACTGCATTGATAACCTGGCTTACCATATCATAAACATTGGCTTTCTCTATCAAAAGCTCCATTTTTCCTGATTCAATTTTAGAGAAATCAAGGATGTCATTAATGATATTCAGAAGATTTTCACCAGACTCATTAATATAATTAAGATACTGTGTTTGTACTTCATTTAATGGAGTTTGAAGCAATAGATCAGAAAAACCAATGACGCCGTTTAACGGAGTTCTTATCTCATGGCTCATATTGGCTAAAAATTCAGACTTGGTTTTATTGGCAATATCTGCCATCTGCTTTGCATTTTTAAGCTCTTCATTGGTTCGTACCGACTCCGTAATGTTTTGTGCTGAAACAATAACGCCACCCATAACTTTATCTGAAAGATACCAGGGACTTACCACTATATTATAATGTTGTAATCCTTCTTTATGAGGAACTTCCAAAGTCATATCTTTATTTACGTAAGCTTTACCAGCCAGCGCATCTCTGTATATTCTCTTTCTATCCTCCGGCACATTGGGCGAGACAGTAAACATATTTTTTCCTATAAGTTCTGCATCATGCATCTGGAACTCATTTTTCCAGCTGCTGCTTATTGACAGATAGTTGAGATCTTTATCAAACATCGCCACCGCAGTAGGTACATAGGTGACAAATGACTGAAGCATAGCCTCTTTTGTAGCCAATTCGAGGTAGATGTTTTTGAATTTATCGATATCCTGGATAATTCCGTACACTCTTGTACATACACCATCATCAAACTCAGGAATTCCTTTTACCCTTACCCATATCATAACTCCATCATTACGTTTGAGGCGTAACTCTTCATCATAAGGTATCCCATTCTGTACAGCTCTATCAAATAATATTTCTACTTTTTTTCTGCTTTCTTCACTATAAAATCCTATTGCATTTTCAAAATCAGGCTGAAATGTCTTGTCTACTTTATGTATTTCCTTAGTAGATTGTGACCAAAAAACAGTATTGGCCTTAAGATTGACTTCCCAACCTCCTACTTGAGCTACTGCACTCGTCTGTTCTAACATCTTCTTAGTGTACAGCAAATCTTTTTCGAGAGACATTCTTTCTGTAACATTCAAAGCTGTACTTACAACATATGGCATTCCTTCTTTATCCGTTTCTACAAGATTATGATACATCCAGACCATTTCTTCTCCTTCCTTAGATTTTAGGATCATGGTTCCGAGATCTTCCTGAGTATTGTGGATTTTTTCAAGATACATTGCAAGTAGTGGCCAGTTTTTTTCAGGAACGAGATCTTTTAAATTCAATCCTTTAACTTCTTCTGCAGAATATTGAAGTGTCTTTCTTCCTTTTTCATTCACAGCAAGGATGTTCCCTTCCATGTCATGCATGCTCATCAATCCGATTGCATTTTCGAAAAAGCTTCTGAAGCGACGTTCTGAGCTTTCAAGTTTTTGTTTTTCTTCGATCTGTTGGGTAATATTAATTCCGAAGCAGAAAATCTCAGATTTTTTTTGATTCTGCTTTAAATACCATTCTACCGTAATTGATACATCCTCAATTTTTGTTGATGTTGAAAATTTAATTTCCTCCTCACTATCAGACAGATTTTTAACCAGCGACTGTAATTCAATATAGTCTTCACCTACGATATCTAATAAATTTTTACCAGCAGTTTCAATTTTACTACTCTTAAAAATATTTTCAAAAGCCGGATTAATATCTTTGATTATCAAATTGTTATCCAGGACACATATTAGATTGTTGGAAATGTTGAAGATCTGCTGAAAGTATTCGGCTTCAATGTTTTTTCTTTTTCCAATTAACAGATTTGTGACAGCACTTCCAATTTTTTGAAGGACATTTAGTTGCTTCTCACTTAATGTTTTAGGCTTAAAGTCAATAACACACAAAGTTCCTAATGCAAAACCTTCATCATCTATTAGAGGGATTCCTGCGTAAAAACGGATACCACCTTCCAGTATTAAGGGATTTTCCGATGATCTTTCATCTGATAATGTGTCTTCAATAACGACAACCTCTCCGCTTGCAATACTGTATTGGCATAAAGTGCTTCTTCTGTCTACGGAATCAAAAGCGAGCCCTATGCAGCTTTGGATGACCTGTGTTTCACTTTCCATCATACCGATAAGAGAGGCAGGACAGTCTGTAATTAAGCATGCTGCTTCAGCAAAAATATCTAACTGGGGATCTTTTTTTAAATTCAAAAGGTCAAAAAACTTCAGTTTATTGATCCGTTCGTTCTCGTTGGAGGGCATCGGATATTTATCCATAAATCGAGGATTTATTTTTAGCTATTAAAAATGTTGTTAATTCTTTATATTTGAAAGCTTATTTATTATGAAGCAAGAATTTTTAATATTTATCCGAAATTACAAATTATTTCACACTAAATGCCATAAATTCTTTTTCTGCAGAAATCATATTGCATATTCAGATATAGGTACTGATTTTTGAATGTAAGTGCAACAAAAACAGGTACCATTATCTCAAGGAAAAAATACAATACATGACTTGTGAACAACAGAGCAAGATTCAATATGTCGGTTAGAAGATATTGTGCATCGTTTAAATGAACAGGGAAATTTTTTCTCCTTGGATCCTATAAAAAAAAGTGATTTGTTAGTTAATTATCTGTCTTGTTAACTTCAGATTCACAGCAATTTGTGATTTCGAAGATGTAAGTTATTTTAATTATATTTACTTACTCAACCGTTGATGCTGAACGGTTTGTGAAAAATGATGTCTAATTCTAATTTTAAAATTAAGACTATTGGCTGACAAGTATAAAATACAAAAACCAGATAAAGATATTTCCGAGTTTGTGGAAAGTTTTTGGTTTCTTGAGAATCCTTCTGATGAAGAGAAAGAAATTATTGTCATTCCAGATGGAAGAATAGATGTGTTTTTCTATTGTTCTGCTTCGGAACCGTTTCAGGTAATCTTAATGGGACTGGAGGATCAACCAGCAACCAAAATCCTAAAAGCCAAAGCAAAAATTTTTGCTATAAGTCTTAATCTTCTAGCCGTTGAATATTTATTAAATGAGACAATTTCCGGTCTTCTCAATAAGTCTAAACTTTTGACCAATGGATTTTTAGATATTTTTGAAGATGACATCACAGATTTTGATTCGTTTTGTGCCAAAGCTACTTCTAGAATAAAACAACAGGCAGATGTGAAAATTGATAATAGAAGAAGGCAACTCTTTAAGCTGATATATTCGTCTTGCGGTACTTCTTCCGTTGAAGATTTATCTAAAGCAGTTTCATGGAATAGCAGGCAAATCAATCGCTATTTTAACCATCATTTCGGAATGCCTTTAAAAACATATTGTAATATTCTGCGATTTAAAGCTTCGTTTAATCATTTGAAAAACGGAATTTTATATCCTGAGCAGAATTTCTCAGACCAGCCCCATTTTATTCGAAATGTTAAAAAATTCGCCGGAGTAATTCCAACAGAACTCGCCAATAATAAAAATGACCGTTTTATACAATTATCAGTATTATAGAAGCCCTATTTTTGTTTTGTAATTCGAATGAATCATCAGGTTTAACTAATAATATATCCTAATTTATTACCTCATCATAGTTGCAATGAAGACGAAAATAAGGTTCAAGTAAAAATGATTCTTTTAACTTATAATAATATTATGAAAACATCTAAAAATTTTTTATCCAATGCGCTGGCAATTTCAGGTTTTATCTTCTGTATGATCCCTAATAAGTTAATGGCACAAACAGCAGGAATTAAACGTACTGAACTTCAGCGACACGATCTTAGTGCCTCAGGTTACGAAGCCATTCAGGTTCGCGTTGATTTTGAGCCAGGAAAAGCTTTCGGAATGCACTTGCACCCAGGAGAGGAAATTATTAATGTCTTACAAGGTTCATTAGAATATGTAATTGAGGGAGAGCAACCTGTAGTGCTTAAAGCCGGAGAAGTGCTTTTTATTCCTGCAGGAAAAAACCACTCAGCTAAAAATGTCGGTAAGGAAAAAGCATCTGAGCTAGCAACTTATATAGTACAAAAAGGAAAGCCTCTTGTTGTTTTGAAAGAAGAAAATACGGTATCAAAAAAAGATTAATAATGCAAAATTCACATTATACGCTGCTCAATATTAACCTGGTATCAGGTTTCGAAGTTAATACAAGTTTCTCGTGGTGGTATATCGTGGGATTGTTTGTTGTGATCATCATAATTTGTTTAGGACTAAGAAAACGCTAATAAAAGTAACTTCAAACTTTTTCAGAGGGTGTGCAACATAAAATTTCATTGCAAGCCCTCTTTTTTACTTTCTAACTATGAAGGAAAAACTTAAAGATTATCCTGAAAGACAATAAATCCGGCTTGGAGCACATTACTAAACAACTATTTTTATTAGGGATCTGAAAAAAAGAAAAAAAGTAATAGTTTAAGTAACCTGCTTTTTCTGAAACGATTTTGGTTTGATACCATAATGTTCCTCAAAAACTTTTGCAAAATGACTTAAATTAGAAAACCCTAAACTGTAGCCGACTTCTGATACGGTCATTTTGTTTTCTTTTAACAGAACTGCCGCTTCTCTTAGTCTAAACTTTTGGTAATAGCTAAAGAAACTATCTCCAAATATCTGTTTGAATAATCTTTTGAACTTAGACTCGCTCATTCCACTTATATTCGCAAAATCCTTAATGACAGGTGCTTTATTTAACTCGCTCAAAATTTTGTCTCTGACATGATAAATCTTTTTAACATCATTTTCATTAAGCGCATACATTTTATAATGTCCTCTTTTTAAAAGCTCTTTTAGGGTCAGACATATTAATTCTTCTGCTTTTATTCTAAAGTAGAAGTCACTTAAAGAATCAGGAATGTCTGATTCCAAAATTTCTAAAGCGACCTTCTGGATGTTGGGCGAAACCAATTCTTCAAACAAAATTGTTTGTTCGCTATCGATTAAATTTCTTAAAATTTCATTATCATTATTCGAGTCTAAAAAGCTTAATAAGCGGCCAGTCTCAATTCCGATAAATATAGATTTGATCTTAGTTTTAGCAGGATGAAAGGTTTCAAAATTCAGTTTACCTTTTACAATTTGGATAGTGGGTAAATCATTTGTTGTAGACTTTATTGTGGAATTCAAGTCAGGGAAAATATTATTGTATGAAAAAATAACTTTATTCAGTGTACTCTGATTCCCAAATCTTTTAGCCACAATATCATCATTAAATGCATAAGCACTTACAATCATATCAATAGAATTAGCCAGTCGGAAACCTCTTAAATAACCGGCTCCTTTATCTTTTGGTATCTCCAAAATTCCATTTTTAACCTCGGAACCCAATATGTTGGCGAAAATTTGTAAAAAGCTTGCTTCTTTTTTTAATTGTAGCTCTACCATATTTGACCATTTACAGCTATTATGTTGTCAAATATAGGTATTATGCCTGTTAATTTGAAATTATCTTTGTATTATAAATTTTTAAACCTCAAAAGAAATGACAAAAAGTAAAAAAACAGCGATCATCAATACAAATGTATTTGATGGAACTAGAGTATTGGGTATTAAAACTGTATTATTTGAAGATGGAAAAATTTTAAAAATATTGGATTTTACACCGCAGCAGTTAGAAATGAATGATGGTTTTTTTTCTGCAAATGATACTGAGATCATTGATGGTACAGGGACTACTTTACTTCCAGGATTAATTGATGCTCATGTGCATACCTCAGAAGATTCACTTGCACACGCATTGAAATTCGGAATAACTACTGAATTGGAAATGCAAGGCGGTATGACAAAAAAAGGTCGTGAAATGCAGATAAAAGATTGGAGGAATGTTGCTGATGTCCGTTCATCAGGAATGGCTCTCACAGCTCCGGGAGGACATCCTGACGAACTAATTCCTAAAGAAGACGGCATACCAAGTTTTATTTTGAAAAAGATGGAGAAAATGACAGAGCAGGAAAAACAGGATTTTATAACTTCTTTCGAAGAGAGCAACAAAGATGATGAGGTTAAGTCAGATGTTACAACCATTGAGGGTGCAGTGCAATTTGTAAATCAACAAATGGAAAACGGAGCCGATTATTTCAAAATAATGATTGAGGAAGGAACTGTTATGAATGCGCCAGGTTTACCAATGATAAGACCTGAAGTGCTGAAAGCGGCAGTAGATGAAGCTCATAAATTAGGTAAAATTGCAATTGCGCACGTATTAACTGCTGAAGCTGCAAAAACAGCGGTTGAGGTTGGCGTGGATGGACTCGCTCACTTATTTATAGACAGACCTGACTGGACTCCGGATCTTATTAAATCTATTGCAGATAAAGGTATTTTTGTTACGCCTTGCCTGGTCCTGAATTCATCTATAATTGGGAACTCAGCTTGTCATATTGCTCAAGACGAAAGAGTAGAAACAAAGCTGGACGAAGATTGGAAAATGACCATGTGCTCATGTTTCAATACTTTCCCGTCAGGTAACATGCAGGATAATTTCCATAATGTAAAAGATTTATTTGATGCAGGAGTTGATATCTTGGTGGGTACAGACGTATCCGTACCAATGGCACATCTTGGAGGTCTTGCTCATGGAGTAAGTGTTCATCACGAAATGCAGCTTTTGGTTAAAGCAGGCTTAACTCCTATTGATGCTTTAAGGTCGGCAACGTCAGTCACTTCAAAAAGATTCAGTTTAGATGATAGAGGTATTATTGCAGAAGGTATGAGAGCTGATTTACTTTTAGTAAAAGGCGATCCTACTGAAAATATTACAGATACTTTATCAATAGTAGGTGTTTGGAAACAGGGTCAATCTTGTCATAAATAATTTAGCTGTGATGTTAATCCGATTATAGATATTCATAGTGCCATCTAAAGATTTACGTTTAATTTTCATCATAAGGTTTATCCACAGGCTTTGACTGGGGCGATCCTTTTTCTCTTAACCATATTGATAATAAAACAATAGATGCAACAGCAAGAAATTCACTCTGCCAATTCTGAAATGATTCAAACCAGAACTGAGAATTAAGAAAATATTCATTTCGTGTCACAGTGGGCATATGCTTTAAGATCTGCTCTTCATTATAATTGTTGAAACTTCCGATAAAATGAAAAATAAAGCTTAGCAAAAATAAAATCCCGAATGCAATAGAAAGCGAATGTTCATAAATTGATAAGATAATACCTCCTTTTTTAACAGGCCAAGGTGCATTTTGATGAGCAACCGGTTCTTTGTCAACATCTTCAGTTTCTGTAATAGATTTGGATTCGGCAGATCCTCTTTGTCGTAAGAAAACTGTAAAGAGCACATACATTCCCATCTGAAGAAATTCACTTTCCCAATTCTCGAAAGTGGCCTGTATAAAATGTGGGCTTTTTAGATACTGCAGGTAAGTAAGAGTAGGCAAATGATCTTCTGAAAGTTCATCATTTTTTACGTACCACCCTGTAAAAAACTGAAAGCTGAGAAACAGTAGGAATAAAATAACAATTACGATGCTGAGACCGTTTCTCTTAAAGAAATTGTTTTTGTTGGCTGTCATTATGATGTGGTTTTATTAAGTTCAATATAAGAATTTTTTCTCAAAAAATGTGAAGCTTATCCAGTTCTTTTTTCTGTCAGATCCTCGATTCTGATCATTTATTGTTACATTTTTGTGAGTTTAAAAATGCTTGAAAAATCTTACTTCAACAATACCCATTGAACTGCTTTTAATAGAACGGCGGCCTGGAATTTTATACTTAAAAATTAAAATCAGCCTTAGAAACAATTTAAAAAAAATTATGCAAAAAAGAATTAGAAACAGCGAATTAGAAGTTTAAGTATTTGGTTTTGGCTGTATGGTTGAAAGAAGAACGATTTACTTATATTTGCCTCGCAAAGCAAATTCAAATGTTCAAAAAAGTAATCATTGTATTTATTCTTGGCTTTTATATGGGTTTTTGTTCGGCCCAACAGGTTCGGCCTTCAAAATCATCTGAAATTTACCGTGACCTCAAAACCCTTAAACATATTCCTAAAGTTTTATATTTGGCTGCTCATCCCGATGATGAAAATACAGGATTACTCTCATGGTTAATCAACGACCAAAACGTAGAAACGGGCTATTTGTCTTTAACAAGAGGTGATGGCGGTCAGAATTTATTAGGCACAGAGCAGGGTGTTGCATTGGGTTTAATCAGAACGCATGAGCTTTTAGAAGCAAGAAAGTTAGACGGCGCCCAACAGTTTTTTACCCGTGCGATTGATTTCGGATTCTCTAAAAATACCACCGACACCTTTAAACAATGGGATGCAGATGTCATTACAGCAGATGTAGTTTGGGTCATCCGTAAATTCCGTCCTGATGTGATCATATGTCGTTTTCCGCCAACTTCTGCTGCAGGTCACGGACAACATGCAGCTTCGGCTGTGATTGCTGAAAAAGCTTTTAAGCTGGCGGGCGATAAAACTGCTTTTCCCAATCAACTAAAATATGTCAATGTATGGCAACCAAAACGCTTATTATGGAATACTTTCCGCTTTGGTTCGGTCAATACGACTGCCGAAAATCAAATGAAAATTACCGTTGGGCAATATGATGCGCAACTGGGGATGGGGTATGGTGAACTGGCAGGATTAAGCAGAAGTTTACATAAAAGCCAGGGTGCGGGAACGCAGTCTGTAGCCGGGATCAAAACTGAATATTTTTCCCATGTTGTTGGCGAGCCTGCCAACGCATCACTTTTTGACGGAGTTGTTAAAACATGGACCGCAAAAGGAAATCCTGATATCGACCAATCTTTGGATAAAATTATTTCCGCTTTCAACTTTAATCAACCTGACCTGAGCTTGCCTGCTTTGCTTGTTTTAAGAAAAAAAGTGATGGCATTGAAAGATTCAGATTTAAAAAAGGATAAAATTAAATTTCTCGATAATATTATTTTAAGTTGTGCAGGCTTCATGGGTGAAGTAGTGATCAATCAGGCTGAAGCTGTTGCCGGAGACCATTACAATTTCAAATTAAATTTGATTTCACGAGCTGAAAATCCTGTCGTTTTAGAAAATGTAAAATGGCTAAATCAGTTAGAAAATTTCAACAGAAAACTCTCAAAAGATTCTTTAATTACCATTCAGCATGATATTCAGATTCCTGCTGATGCTGCGCTTACAGAACCTTACTGGTTGGCAAAATCTCCCACGAATGCAGCAACTTTCTCTGTTCCCAATGATACTTTAATCGGTTTACCGGATGCAGAATCACCACTGAACGTTTTACTTGATTTAAAAATTGGTTCGGAAAAGTTTCAGGTTAAACTTCCTTTATCTTTCAAGAAATTAGACCCCGTGCGTGGCGATGTGGTTGAAGCTTTAAGAATTATTCCAGCCTTGGAACTGAAATTTACTCAACCGCTTTATTTAGTTAAAGAAAATGAAGATTTGAATATAAGCCTAAATTTTAAGGTGAATTCCGATAAACAGTTCAACAATGGTAAAGTAAACCTGATGTTTAATGGAGAAAGACTTGGAGGTGGTGATTTAAAATCGATCAATGGAAAATATTTTACTGTTGATTATGTCATTCCAAAAACTAAACTTTCCTCAATAAAATCGAATCAGTTACAACTGGATGCCAATTATCTTGTAGATGGAATGACTTATAATAAAAAACAGATATTAATTCAGTATCCGCATTTATCTTCCTTACAATATTTTGCACCTGCAACGGTAACTGTAATGAAGGGCGATATTCAGGCAAAGGTTAAAAAAGTGGGTTATATACAAGGTGCAGGCGATTTTATTCCTGAGTTCCTGCGTATTGCAGGGATTCAGGTGGATGTCTTGAAAGATGAAGATTTTTATGGCAAATTAGATGAATCTGCAAATGGAAGTCAAAATAAGCTGTCGCAATATGATGCTATCGTATTGGGTGTTCGTGCCAACAACACAGAGAAAAAGCTGGGTCGCTGGATGCCTTTTTTATGGTCTTATGTAAAAGCCGGGGGTAATCTGGTGATGCAATATAACACCAATCAGGATACAACCGTTGATCAATTGGGAATGTACAATTTCAGCATTGCGAATAAGCGGGTTACCGAAGAAAATGCTGAGGTTACGTTTTTAAATCCAAATCATCAATTACTGAATTTTCCGAACAAAATTACTGCTGATGATTTTAATGGTTGGGTTCAGGAGCGTGGCGCCTATTTTCCTGATCAATGGGATGCAGCGTATGAACCGCTTTTTGAAATTCACGATACAGATGAAAAGCCTCTGCAGGGATCAACTTTATATGCCAAATACGGGAAAGGTAATTTTATTTACACACCGTTGGCATTTTTCAGACAGTTGCCCGCAGGAAATGTGGGTGCGGCACGTTTATTTTTAAACTTTTTATCTGCACAGAAAAACTGATGAACAAACAACTTAAAAACTGGAATACCTGGTACATACTATTGGCGGTTGCATTAGTATTGCAGATCGCATTTTATTATTTATTTACTAAATTCTGGGCATGAGTACGATAGATTGGACCGTTCTTATTGTTACACTTGTTGCAGTGGTTGTTTACGGCGTAGTGATCGGTCGTGGTCAAAAAAGCAACGAAACCTACCTGAAAGCAGATAATAAAATGCCTTGGTACATTGTGCTGATAGGTATTATGGCTACTCAGGCAAGTGCGATTACTTTTCTTTCAGCACCGGGACAGGCTTATACAGACGGTATGCGTTTCGTTCAGTATTATTTTGGTCTGCCATTGGCGATGATTGTGATCTGCATTACTTTTATCCCGATTTTTCAGCGATTAAATGTTTACACCGCCTATGAATATCTGGAAAACCGTTTTGATAAAAAAACAAGGGTGCTCACTTCACTCCTTTTTCTTTTTTCCAGAGGCTTATCTACGGGAATCAGCATTTACGCTCCGAGTATCATCTTATCAAGTGTTTTAAACTGGGATATTTATTTAACCAATGTTTTGACAGGTGGTATTCTGTTGATTTACACCTATGTAGGCGGTGCAAAAGCGATCGCTCATACTCAAAAAATACAGTTTCTTATCATTCTGGGAACCATGGCTTTTGCAGGTTATCTGCTTATTCAAAATATGCCGAATGGAATTGGTTTTAAGGATGCACTTTATCTGGCAGGGAAATCAGGAAAGCTTAATGTAATCACCACAGAATTTGACTGGAAAGATAAATACAATATCTGGAGCGGATTGATTGGCGGTTTTTTCCTGGCACTTTCTTATTTCGGAACTGACCAAAGCCAGGTCGGGAGATATATTACGGCGAAAGACAATACGAATGCTAAGATGGGCTTGCTGTTGAACGGACTGGTTAAAATTCCGATGCAATTTGCTATTCTCCTGATCGGTGCTTTGCTTTTTGCTTTCTTTTCTCTAAAGCCGGCTCCAATTTATTTTAACGAACGGTCTTATCAATATTTAAAGGAAACAAAGCCTGAACAGGCTGCGGTTTTTGAAAAAGAACATCAGGATTTGCAGTCCAAATTTAATTCAGAATCGAAAGAAATTTTAAACTTAAAGGAAACTCATTCTCCGCAACTTAATAATAAAATTGAGGATTTTAAAAACACACAAACTCAGGTGAAAGCACTTCACGGCAGGGTAGAGGAAGCGATCAATCATTCAAACTATAATGCGGAGAAAACGGATACCAATTATATTTTTCTGTATTTCGTAAAAAATACCTTACCTGTAGGGATGATCGGTTTACTTTTTGCCGTCATTTTTCTCGCCAGCTGGGGTTCAATTTCTGCAGCGCTGAATTCTCTTGCCGCATGTTCCTTAAAAGATGTTCATTTGATATTTAAAAAAGAAATTCCCGACGATGCAACCGAATTGAAGTACAGTCGGCTGCACACTTTAGCCTGGGGTATCTTCTCAATCGGTGTAGCCATGTTTGCCACTCAGATGGGTTCTCTTATTGAAGCAGTGAATATACTGGGCTCTCTTTTCTACGGTCCAATATTAGGGATTTTTCTTGTCGCTTTTTACTATAAAAAAATCAATGGAAAGAATGTATTTATTTCAGCGATTTTATCAGAAATTACAGTGATTGCCGTTTATCAATTCGATATTGTTTCTTTCCTATGGCTTAATGTAATCGGGGCAGCGGCAGTTATTATATTTTCAACATTAGGATTACTGTTTTATAAACCGAAAGCAGTAAATTCGTAAACGAACAAACAAACAAAAATTTTATGAAAACAATGATTAAAACTGTTGCTGTAGTTTTTGCTACAATGACGATGTCAGTTAATGCATTTGCACAGGAGGCTAAAAAACCTGCCAGTCCTGCAGCTACTGCAACGGGAAAAATTAACGAGGCAACCATTACTATCGCCTACAACAGTCCTTCTGTAAAAGAGCGTAAAGTTTGGGGCGAACTAGTTCCTTACAACAAAGTGTGGCGTGCGGGTGCAAATGACGCAACTACTTTCGAAACAGATAAAGATATTACCGTTGAAGGTAAAAAACTGCCTGCAGGTAAATATAGCTTTTTCTTAATTCCTAAAGAAAGCGGAACCTGGACTGCGATTTTTAACAAAGAACCCAAACAATGGGGCGCTTATAAATACGAAGAAGCTAAAGATGCTCTGCGTGTTGATGTTAAAACAAAAACTTTACAGGCAAAACAGGAAACGTTGGTTTATAAAGTAAACAGCAATGGATTTACTATGGATTGGGATAAAATATCAGTTCCAGTAAATATAAAATAAATGTAATATGAAAAATTAAAATCCCGTTAATCCGGGATTTTTTTTGTTTAAAATCTGATCTTGTATCAAAGAGTACTCTTGTAAATTGCCTTATTGGTATTGAATTGCTTTCACAAAAAACATTTAAAGAAAATGAGATAAAATGATCAGAAAATTCAAATGATGGTATGACAGTTGTAAATACAACACCATACTAACTTAAAAATATTATTATGGACAGTACTAAAACGATATCAGTTTTAAACGATTTATTAAACATCACCAATGACAGAATTCAAGGATTCAGTAAAGTAGAAGATAAAGTGTGGGAAACACACTCACCTCTGAAAAGCGATTATGAACAGATGGTAAGAGAATCCCAAGAAATGAAATCTGACCTCATCGAGCTGATTACTGAGCGTGGAGGAGAGCCTGATGATACATCAACCACAGCAGGAGCAATCCATAGAACATGGATTGATGTTAAAAATGCTTTTGCGGGAGATAATCCTGAAGCAACTTTAGAGAATGTTGTATTCGGAGAAAAGTCAGCGATTGCAGCTTATCAGGAAGCATTACAAAGTGATAAATTGTGTCCTCAAAGTACTGTTGTAGTTGCAGACCAACTAGAGCAACTGAAATCTTCATATAACAAATTTCAAAGTCTGGAAAAAACTACAGACTAAAAATTATATTTTAAAATGTAAATGTATATACATTATATTTTTATTACATCCTTCTGAAATTTCATTTTTCAGGGGGATTTTCATTTTTTGAAATGATTGATTCGACATTACACTCACTTTTAAATTGATAAGGCGAATCTGTGGATACATTACATACTATTTGAAACATAATGTCTTTATTATTAAATTTTTGGCAAACAAATTGTTACAGTTTGTGCGGAGTGAGAAAAATACAGCTCCATATAATTAACCAAATCAAATTTTTATGAAAAATTCAATCTTAACTATGTTGGCAGTTTTTGCTTTAGCAGCTTGTAACAAGAAAGAAACTACGGCAGTTGATAACTCAGCAGATTCTGCAGATATGTCTTTACCTGCCGATTCTCCGATGACGCGTAATGATTCTGCGACAGTATCTAATTCTGGTGTTACCGAAAATACTTTGAACGATCAGGACAAAAAATTTGTTGATGCCGCAGCAAAAGGCGGTATGATGGAAGTCATGATGGGTGAGCTTGCAGCCACTAATGGTACAAATGCTTCAGTGAAATCATTGGGTGCAATGATGGTAAAAGATCACGGAAAAGCAAATGAAGAATTAAAAAAATGGGCATCATCTGTAAATTATACACTCCCAACTTCATTAGATGCTGATCAACAAAAGATGCATGATGATTTGAAAGCGAAAAAAGGCAGTGAGTTTGATAAGATGTACGCAAATCTTATGGTAGAAGATCATAAAAAAGATATCGCAGCCTTCAAGAAAGAAGCTTCAGAAGGTTCTGACAATTCAGTGAAAACTTTTGCTCAGAAAACTCTTCCTACATTAGAACATCATTTAATGGAATCTGAAAAAGTGAAAGCCGCTTTAAAATAAAGCTGTAACATATATCAGAATAATTTAAAAGTCCGTATCACATTATTTGTGTATACGGACTTTTTGTTTTCATCATTTCTGAGCATATAAATAAGATCAGAAATTTGATTTGCCTCTCAGACTTAATGAAATTTTAATTGCTTAATATTTAAAAATTAATTTTTAAGCTGATAAAATTCTTCAATATAATTCATAATTAGATATGATTAACCTCAAAATAAAATGGACAAAATCCTGTTCGGAAGCTTCTCTGTTTATTAATCTGTTTTTATAATCATATGAGCTTAATGTTTTTACCAACTGCTCGTATATATTAAAATCATCTCCCTTCAAACGTACTCTTATATTACCGTCCCTTTTCTTAATGAGTTGATCATCTAAGGTTCTTACTTTTATCAAAACCTCAATCAATTTTGGATTGAAATTCATTTTTCCCATGTATCGTTCGATGATATTAACTTTAAACGAATCGAATAAAATGGTGTTAAATATTATCTTTGAGTGAGGTTCCTGTTTGTGGAGCTCAAGTTTATAATTCATAAATTGTTTGTACTAAAAATGATTGTATACTGGTTTTTGACCTTTTATTTAAAGGCAGAAATATAATAATTCTTTTTTTTAAAAATTATGTTTTAAAACATGTCCGGTTAAATAAGTAATAATTTAGTAATCTCATTCAAATCATTTGTTGTTTCTAATTAAAATAAAAAAAATTACAAAAAAATAATCAAAAATAGTATTTTATTTTTGATTATCAAATATTGAATTAATTTCAATAACTTTTTTATCTTTTTTTGGATATTTTAGAATTGATAATTTTATAGCCATTAAAAATAAAATTTGAAAATATTGGCTCAGGTTTTATTAAAAACTCTTGGCAATAAAATTATAGTTATAAGAAAATGAACTTAATACATATAAAAATCGAACTTAATCAGTTAATTTTTTTATTTTAAGAAGAACATCATCTATATCAAAAGGTTTCGGTATAAATTCATCTGCATTACATACATTAATAACGTTGTCTGCTTTAGCATGAGCGCTGATAATAATGACAGGGATCTTAGAAGTTTCCGGATTTTCTTTCAATTGATTGCAGAGATCGGTTCCTAATCCATCCGGTAGCATGACATCGAGAATAAAAGCATCAGGCAATGCAGATGCGTCTCGTTCATTAAATGCTTTTACGCTTGCAAAAGAGCGTACATCATAATCTTCAAATGATAAGAGCAATTGTAATGCATCTCTGATGCCTGTCTCATCTTCCACGATAAAAATTGTTTTCATACCCATAGCTTGGCAAAAACAAAGCCAATCCATATACTTATAGAAATATTTGAATGAATATGCAGTATATATAATCCATCATTAGATTTTTTTGAAAATTTCAAAGTTTTTTTAATTAAATAGTTGTTTATTAAAATATTTGTTTTACATTTGTCGAATAATAAGGCAGATATCTGTATCTTCTGAAATTTAAGTTTACTTTTATATCAGCATTCACAAGAAGACGTTCAATTTTGTTACTAAGACTTAGGTGTACTACCTTTTAAGATTTTAAACTCTTAAATTAAATTCATCCATATTTTACACAAATAAATTATTATCGTTTTGATTTAAATATCAAAGCAAACGGATTTTAATGATCCAAGAAAAATTAGAATATTCATTAATTAATACATATACAATGCAACAAGGAACAGTAAAATTCTTTAACGATACCAAAGGATTTGGTTTTATTACACCAACAGATGGTGGTCAGGACATTTTCGTACACACTTCAGGTTTAGTAGATAACATTCGTGAAAACGATGTTGTTACTTATGACTTAGAAAATGGTAAAAAAGGTGTTAACGCAGTTAACGTTAGAGTAGCTTAACTTCTGAAGATACTAATCTTCAATCGTGATATAGAGCAGATAATTATTTATCTGCTTTTTTTGTTTAGTGACCAGATTATAATTTAATTGCAGATGACAAATTGTGTCTCCATTGTCGGTATTGATGTTTATTCCCATTCCTGTTTCTCCTTTTTAACTTTGTAATAAATATTTCTTTTATCAGTGCTACCTCAGATATTGCATTTCCTTTTTTAGCAGCATTATCATACCTTTTACTATATATCTTTCCTAAAATTTATCCCAGTAGAGTATAGCAGATCTCAGGGTTATTAAAATTTACCACATTATAATTTAACATGATTCATTTATTAATTTTATTTAATAAAATATATTTTTGTACTGTTTGGTTTTTTAAAATCAATTTTATTTTAATCATTTTTGAGTGATGTTTTATGAGGAATAAATTATCATAATCTAGTTCGTGGCTTTGCAACATAAATTGTATTTGTAATATTTATATTATAATATATCTATTTAAAATGAGTAATAAATTTAATTATGTTGCTACTTGGTTGTTTATAATGTATTATTTATTGTATTTTTGTAATATAACCATTTTAAGGACCAAAGATTTAATGTACACAATAACAAATCAGCTTCATAAAATAGGCTTTAGCATCAATCTGCTAAGTGATATTCTTAAACGAAATAATTATCAGAGAGAATTTAATACTTTAGATTATTACTGTATTTTTATAGTAACCGGTGATTTCAGAATTAAAGTAGCAGACAAGATGTATGATGTACAGGCAGGTAATTCTGTTTTTATAGGTCCTCAGAAGGATGTCGAGTTTGGCGATGTACGGAATAATGAGGTTTATGTGATTGCTTTTTCGTCAGATTTTTATGACCGGTCTACCAAAGACAGTATCTTCTTAAACTCTCAGGTTTTTTTCAATTATCAGTCAGAAATTTTCATTGCGCCCTATTTTGGAAATATCGAATACAATCACATTATGTTAATCGATAGATTATCGAATTTTAAAGATAGAAACGAAAGCCTTTATATTTCTGCAGCTCATAATGCTATAGAAGCGCTAATATTGGATGCCTTTTTGCACATTGGCTGCCCGCAGGCGGAAAATGATGAAAGATTAATGTTTGTCTCGCATGTTAACAGATTTAAGATTTTGCTTCAGCGAGATTTTAAGCATGCCAAAAAAGTTTCGTATTATGCAGATGAGCTTAAAATATCTCCAAGACGACTGACTGAAATGACTGAGTATGTATATGGGAAATCTGCCAAGCAAATTATTATTGAAAAAATAAAGCTCGAATGCGAAAAAGCAATAAAATATTCAAATTCTACACTTTCTGAAATAGCTTATGAAATGGGATTCAATGATGAAGGCAATTTTAGCAATTTCGTAAAAAAGCATACAGGCAAAAAACCATCAGAAATGAGATTGATGTTGGTGTAGAGAATTGTAAAATTGTAATAATCTTACAGAATGCCCGTTTTTTTTATTTGAATTCAAATTATTCCAATAAAATTTAGATATTTTTTTAAATAAAAGCTATGCTATGAATAGTTTATTGCAAATTATGATATTAAATAAAATAGTCCATAATTTTCATTTTATTAATTATTTGGTTTTCGTAACTGTTTCTTAATATAATATGTTTATTGTTTTGGTTTTATGGATGTTAATCATATAATTTTCTAATATTAACTGACTTTTACACGTTTGTTAATTTTCACAAAATATATGTGTTTTTTTACAATTGCTTCTGTTCAAAACTGAGTAATTTTGCAGCCAGAAACTTAGTAGAAACAATAACAACATTTTTTAAATGAAACAATTCATTCTTAGCTCCATAGCAATATTGGGCTTCACAACATTAAGCGCTCAAAATGTAACACTTAACGTACGTCTTAAGCCAATTCAAACACTAGTTGTAAACAATGCTCAAAAAATTGTTAACCTAGATTACGTAACTAAAGATGACTATGCAAATGGTGTTACTTCAGTAAACGCAGATCATTTGAATGTCTTCAGTACTGGAGGTTTTCAGGTAAAAGTAAAAAGTGCCAACGCAGCAATGCAAAACGGAGGTAAAAATATTCAGGCAAACACTATTCAGATTAAAGCAACTGCTGGTTCTGAAGCGGTAACAGGAGCTCAATATTCTCAAAACGTACAATTGTCTGCCAACGAATCTACATTGGTAACATCTACAAATGGTGGAGTAAACAAAAAAATCAGCATCGAGTATAAAGGTTCTGGTGCCAATGCATATTTAGATAATTATATTGCAGGTCAAGATCCTACAGTATATACTACAGAGCTTACCTATACAATCGTAAGTCAGTAAGAATTATCTGATCCAAATTATGAAGTGTCACGATAACTGTGGCACTTTTTTTATTTTTTAACCGTTTCCTATGAATAAAATTTCGTTATTATTTTATTTTTTAGCCATACAATTGAGTGCACAGACCGGTATTTCTGTATCTCCGCCAAGAATTTATTTTGATACTTCTGCGGGAAGCAGCGACACACAGAAAATAACCATCACCAATGTAAGCGCCAAAAATTCTTTAGATCTTGCCGTGAGTCTTGGAGACTGGGAGTATGATGGAGTAGGAGAAAACATCATGCACCCTGCAAATAGTTTGAAAAACTCTTGTGCAAGCTGGGTTTCCGTAAAAAAAACAGATAATTATTTTTCACTCGCTCCCGGCGAAAGAAAGGAACTGGATGTTACCCTTACCGTTCCCGGTGTTGCAAAAGATAATCTTTCTTCACATACTGCATTGCTTTACGTGAGTCAGATGAATCCTGTAGACGATGTTGATACCAAGGGTGCAAATATAAAAGTAAGCATCCGTTCGGGAATAAAGATTTTTCATAAATCCACAGATGCTGTTATCAAAAAAATAGAAATTGAAAATCTGAAGTTTGATCAATCTAAAAATAGTTTGGCTCTGCAATTTCAAAATCAGTCAGCAATTTGGGTAGACGGAAAAATCTCAACAGAGATTATTAATACTACTACCGGAGAAAAATTTTCTGTGGAAGATATTATATTTTATACATTAGCAGGTGATTCCCGAAAAGTAAATTTACCAATCGTAAAAACACTGGCTAAAGGTTCTTATAGTGCTTCTGTGATGATTGATTATGGTGATTCTTCAGCTTTGGAGATTGCCGAATTAAATTTCAATTATGAATAAACTATTTATTTTTATATTCTTATTCATTGGTGCTGTAACTCAGGCTCAGATTTCTTTTACATCCTGGACGAACAGTTACATGCAGATTGATTCTTATAACGGAAATACAAATCCTGATGCCTACACGGTTACTTTTGCTGCAAACGGAAATTTAAACATATCTAATTGGAGGCTCTCTGCAAGATTAAAACAAAACATTACCTCCGCCAACGGTCAGTTTACCATTCCTGCAAACAAAATAGCTTTTCAGCCCATCTCATCTACAGGGCAGTCTTACCCGAATCCTATTCCTTTAGTTTCACAAATAGGAGTTCCTTTAAATGTAATATTGCAAAACAATAACGAAGTTTTTTTAGTTCCTCAATCCAACGCTCCTTTATATAATATGCCGGCTCAGCCGAATGGTTACTATAATCTTCAGTTGAAATTTGCCATTACGGTTATTGGCGGCTCATATCTGGGAAGTTTTCCTGCCTGGACGAAATTTACTGCACCAATAGAATTTACAGCCTACGATCAGAATAATTCCGTTCTTGGGAAAATGAGTCATACCTTTCAGTTTCAGATAGGCAGCATTACCGGTACGCCGCCTGCCGCTGAAGAAATGTCATTAAAAATCAATATGAACGCAGCTAATGGTATTTTGGAATTCAAAAGTATGCAGGATTATAACAACGGTACAAGTGTAACGTATTCCAACGGGCTTGCTGTGACGAGCAATAGTAATTATCAGATCAGAGTAAGGTCTCTTCAAAATGAGCTGATCTCAGCAAACGGAAATACAATTCCTGTAGGAGTAATTCATCTTGTTTTATCACCTCTCAATACCGGCAGCCAGACAGTATTTCCTGTTACATTGAGTGTTACCAATCAGACTTTAGCCCAGGCAACCACTTCGCAATACACATCTTACAGCTATGATATTAAGTATTTTACGGCTCCGCAGGATGAGCGTCTGATCAATGCCAAACCTGAAGACTATTCTACCACTTTGCAATATGAAATTGTACCACAATAAAATCTGTAATGTATTTTTTCAAATCTAAACTGTTATTCAGCCTTGTTTTCTTTTTTTGCTTAAACAGTTTTTTTTATGCTCAAAACATTGATTCTAATGTTGTTCTTGATGTCGAAAATAATTTGACTTCACAAAAATCACGGTTGATGAATTTAGTGGTTACGGTCAAGAATTTAAAACCAGAAACTTTCAAAGGTAAGCTACAGTTTGTGTCTCCGAAAGGATTCAAAAATATCAATGGAGAAGATCTGCAGATTGAGTTGGCTCCAAATGAGATCAGATACATCCCTGTAAAAATCATCATTGATGAAGGTGCTGTAGCGGGAACTTCGGTTATCACTACAAAATTATTCAATCAGGCAGATATTTTAATTGCCCAGAAAAATACTGAACACATGATTGAGATAGATGCAAGTCTTCTCATCAATCCTTTGTCAACTACAATTTACAGATCTTCAGATCAAGAACCTATAACGGTTAAAATAAGAGTTGCAAACACCGGAAACGTCGATCAGGATATAACTTTAGTATGCAAATTTCCCGATCCTTCAGATTCCAATATATTTTTTGAGCAGAATGCAGTGATTTTACCTAAAAAAGATTCTGTTTTCATCTTTACCCATTTACCTTCAAAAAGCTTAGCAAGACAGTCTAATTTTATTGTTAGCATTTCCGGTTTCCGAAATCCGGATAAAGAAATATTTGGTTCCACCACGATAGGAGTACAAAATATATCGAGCAACCAAAAGTATCAGAATCCGGATTTATATAATTTTGTTGAAGAAACTAAAAATCAAATCACAACAAGTTACAGAAAAGTAGGAAAAGATGTAGATATTTTTCAGATTATAGGCTCTGGCGGAGTCAATTTATCTGCAGGATATGTTTTTATGAGAGGAAATATAGCTTTTTTGAATAGCCAAAAAGATCCTTTAGTTACCAATACCAATGTTGTGTTTCGTCAGGGAGGAAGTGAATATATCGTAGGAAGCGTAAATAAACTCCTTGATATGACGCTTGTCGGAAGAGGAGTAGAATACAGTTACACATTTTCTAAACATCAAAAGCTTGAAGTAGGTTTTGTAGATCAGAATTTTAATCTCACAGAGAAAAACAGCTGGCTCAAAAACGGATACGGCTTTTTTACCAAAGGAACTTTACAGTCTAACAACAGCTCACGTAATATTTCAGCAACATATATTTACCGCTATGATCCCTTTGAAAAAGTAAAACACAGCGTTTTGGGAACTGAAGCAAATTATAACTTTAACGAGTTATGGAGGCTGAATGCAAAGCTTAATGCAGGAATAAGTTCTTACGAATCTAAAAATTTCAGTAAACCTTCATTTTCTGCAGAATCTAATTATTCGGGTAAGTTTAGTAATTTTTATCTCAACGGAAATTATTTTTACAGTTCTGATTATTATCCCGGAAACAGAAGAGGAAGTATGCTGATACAGCAGAATATTACGACGCAGATAAAAGAACAGAATCTTCATGCAAATTTTACTATATCAGATTTTTCACCAAAATTTTATTTTTTTAACAGAGAGCAGCTTTCGCAAAACAAAAGGCTGGAAATAGGTAACAGATTTCCCAAACTCAAAGATTTTACTCTGAGTTTATTGTATCAATACCAAGATGAAAGCTCAAACAGCTATAACACTTTTTTGGGCAACTTAGACGATAGAGGGATTAAGCACATAACAGCACATCGTATTATAGAACAATTGTCCTGGGTGAACGCTCCGACAAGACAGACCATTGTGTTGGGAGTTGAGACAGGATTGGTAGAATATCCTATGTCTGAAAGCAAACAATTTCAGATGAAACTCAATGCGAATTACAGTTTTAAAAAGTTTAATGTGAACTCAATTTATCAGTCCGGAAGTTACTATTTATCCGAATACGCATTTTCTGCATTTCTCGGAGAATTTAATTATAAAAAAACAACATTCTCATTTTTCTATAACGACAACTTTATAAAGGATAAAATTACCTTTAGTGCCGGAGTTTCTTACATCAATGATACCGTTTATGGTGAGTCGCCCTCGGCATTTATCAATTCAAAATACAACGGTAAAAATTTCAGTGCTTTTTTAAATTCTTCCTGGTACAATTATTCTTCAGGAAATATCAAGACGAATATCATGACTTTTGAAGTAGGAGTGAGTTTGAATTTGCGGAAAAATGTTTTGGATCCGTCTAAAAAATCAGTCATCAAGGCATTTGCTTTTTATGATAGCAACGGAAATAATCTTTATGATGATGGTGAAAAGCCTGCGGATGAATATATTCTCAATATCAATAGCATTGCATTAAAGACCAATAATACAGGTGAAGCCTCATAACAGAAGTGTACCGTTTGGAAAATATCTTTTAAAGCAATTTATCCAGCAGGGATGGTATTATGATGAGTTAGAATTTAATGTAGATCGCTATACGTACAACCTTAGTGTTCCACTGCATCAGAATGGTTCAGTCAAGGGGAAAGTATCGTTTGATTACAATATAAAAAAAGCGGTAGAGTTTGAACGCCGAGGTTCAGCAATTTCATTCAGTGTTTTAAAAGAAGAGCAGGTTATTCAAAAATTTTACACAAACGAAGAAGGGGATTTTAATTCTTTTCTGCCTACCGGAGAATACACAGTGACATTAAACGAAAATTCTTTACCTACAAATACTTTTTGTGAAGTGAAAAGCCAAAAAATAAAAGTTGCAGCCGGAAAAATAACGGTTTTGCCGGATTTTATTATTAGAGTGAAAGAGAAAAAAGTCAATACAAAAAAGTTTGGGAACTAAAATTCAAACCATTTAATCTTGTCTTTGGTACTGCAATTTGAGAAAACAACGAGATAATTTAGGTTTTTCGGTATCAAAAATTGATATTTTATTTTTTTTCGAATAAAATAAAGTATTATTCAATGTACTTTGTTATCATATTTACTTGTACGGCATTATACATTTTATGTCGTGTTTTTTAAATACATAATCGATTTAAAGTTAGAGATTTGTCATAAAGTTTTCTTTAAAATTACGATAAGCTTATCATATAATATATACTTTATTAATTGTTAAAAATCAGCTTGTAATAGACTGATATTTAATTGATAACATAATTTTCCATTTTTTTACCAATTGAATTTTTATATTTGTAATGTTGCAAAATGTTACTATAATATGAATCCGGATTTTATACATACTTTCGTTTCTGTTGACTGTGTTGTCTTTGGATTTGATCCCGAGAATAAATTAAATATATTATTGGTTCAGCATCATTTTGATGATTCTCAGGCTGAAATGAAGAAAAGATTACCAGGAAGCCTGATCTTTAATAATGAAGATGTTGACGATGCGGCAAACAGGGTGCTTCACGAGCTTACAGGAATAAAAAAGATGGTCTTAAAGCAGTTTAAATGTTATGCAGATCCTTTGCGGGCAAGTAACCAAAGTGATATACAATGGATGGGCAAAGAATATAAACATAATATTGATAGAATCATTACTGTAGCTTATCTCTCTCTTTGCAAAATAGATCATAAAATTAACAGCAACAAATACAGCAACGTAGATTGGTATCCCATTGATAAAATACCGTCTCTGCCGTTTGATCATAACAAGATTATCGCAGAATCGCTCATAGAAATCAGAAAGTGGATTGAGATCGATTTCTCCATTATTTTTGAGCTTCTGCCAAAAAAATTTACAATCAGACAGCTTTATCAACTCTACTGTGCTTTGAGCGAAAAGAAAATTGATATTAAAAATTTTCATAAAAAAGTTTCTTCTTTCAGCTACATCATCCCATTGGATGAGATTGAAAAGAACGTTTCACATCGGGCAGCAAGATATTATAAGTTTGATGCCAAAGTTTTCAAGAAAAATAATTCAAAATTAATCAAATAAACCGTTTCGTTTATGTATTTATTAGGGTACGATATAGGAAGTTCTTCTGTGAAAGTCTGTCTCATTGAAGCATCCAGTGGCAAAGTAATTGCCTCAGATTTTTCTCCGAAAAAAGAGATGAAGATCATAGCGTCTCAACCTGGATGGGCAGAGCAAAATCCTGCTGACTGGTGGACCAATCTGAAACTTGCCCATGAATCTGTTATGCACCACGCAGGAATAGATGCAGAAGATATAAAAGGAATCGGGATTACCTGGCAAATGCACGGATTGATACTGGTAGATAAAGATCAGAATCTCCTGAGACCATCAATCATTTGGTGTGACAGCAGGGCGGTAGTATATGGAGAAAAAGCTTTCAAACAAATTGGAGCTGAAAAATGTCTTTCTCATCTGCTCAATTCTCCGGGAAATTTTACAGCATCAAAATTAGCATGGGTAAAAGATAATGAACCCGAAATTTTTGAAAAAATTGATAAAATAATGCTTCCGGGAGATTATATCGCCATGAAGCTGTCTGGAGAAATAGGCATTACTGTTGAGGGTTTATCTGAAGGTATCTTTTGGGATTTTAAAAATAATTGCATCTCACAGGATGTCATTCAGTACTTTGGAATACCAGAAAGTTTCTTCCCGGAAATTGTTCCTACTTTTTGTATTCAATCAACGGTTTCAGCTGCAGCAGCCAACGAATTAGGTCTGAAAGAAGGCACACCGATCTCTTACAGAGCAGGAGATCAGCCAAATAATGCATTATCGTTAAATGTTTTTAATCCAGGAGAAATTGCTTCCACTGCGGGTACTTCAGGAGTTGTCTACGGAGTTTTAGATCAGCTTGATTACGATAAGCTATCCAGAGTTAATACGTTTGCGCATGTTAACCATAGCGAAGAACAGATGAGATTAGGCGTATTGCTGTGCATCAACGGGACAGGAATATTAAATTCTTGGTTGAAGCATAATTTTGCAACGTCACTTTCTTCTTACGGCGATATGAATGAGCTTGCTTCACTTTCACCGATTGGTTCCAAGGGTTTAAGCATTATTCCGTTTGGTAATGGTGCAGAACGGGTTTTAGAAAATAAAGATACACAATGTTCAATTCATGGGATTAATTTTAATATTCATTCAAAAGGTGACGTGCTCCGGGCTGCACAGGAAGCTATTGTTTTCTCTTACGAATATGGTATGAATATTATGAGAGGGATCGGGATGGATATCAACGTCATCCGTGCCGGTAATGCCAATATGTTCTTAAGTTCTTTATTCAGACAATCATTGGCAAGTGTGAGTGGTGCAGTAATCGAATTATATGATACAGATGGCGCAGTAGGAGCAGCCAGAGCAGCAGGTATGGGGATCGGTTTCTATTCAGACTCTTCCGAAGCATTTGCATCACTTGAAAAAATTTCGGTAATAGAACCGGAACACGACAAAAAAGAGCAGTATACAGAAGCATATTCTAGATGGAAGGATTATCTTAAGAATGAATTAATTTAATATTTTAATGAAGATAAACATTGTTATCTTTGATTTTTAGGATGATAACTCAGTTATTATCTATTAAATTTGATGTTTAAAGAGTGATTTTTCCGAAAGAATTTAAATAATTTATGAAAGATATTAAGCTTATAGTGACGGATATGGATGGAACATTCCTCAATTCTAAACATGAAGTAAGTCCCGAATTTCCTGCAATTTATGAAGAACTGAAAAGAAGAAATATATTATTTGTACCTGCAAGCGGAAGACAGATGTCGGGCATTACCAAATATTTCGGAGAAATAGAAAACGAAATGGCTTTCATTGCTGAAAACGGGGGCTACATGATTTATAAAAACAAAGAATTGTTCGCAGATAAACTTGAAGAACAATATGTTGAAGAAATCATTAAAACGATAAGAGAAATTTCCGATGCGACAGCCGTGATATCAGGGAAGAAAAAAGCCTATTACGAAGTAAAAAATCAGGATTTTGTAGACTATATTGCGCAGTTTTATACTGGAAATCAGAAAGTAAACGATCTTACAGAAACTTTGGATGACAGTATTTTCAAAATCGCGGTATATCATCCGGAAGGTTCTGAGGAAAATTTATATCCAGTCTTAAAACAGTTTGAGAAGTATAATCTTGAGGTGGTAGTTTCGGGTAAAAATTGGCTGGATATTATGAATAAAAACATCAACAAAGGAAATGCACTTGAAAAACTACAGAAAACCCTGAACATTACTCCTCAGCAGACGATGGTTTTCGGTGATTATATGAATGATATCGAAATGCTCAAAAAAGCAGAATATTCTTACGCAATGGAAAATGCGCATCCTTCTGTGAAAGAAGCCGCAAAATATGAAGCTTCAAGCAATAATAAATTTGGAGTTCTTACAACCATAAAAAACTATCTTAACATGAATTAAGATAGTTTTTTTTAATATTTTTGATGGAGGTTATATCAGATATTTTTTTAATCCCTCCATAATTCCCTGCCAAAGCATACTGAAAAAACTTTTGTCGGCTTCTCTCTTTTTCTCAATAACGACGTGATCAGGTTCTCCGGTAGATTCATTTTTTACAAACCAGTTGGCAACTTTTGAAAGTAGCTTTCTTTCGTTACCTTCTTTATTCAGAAAATTCACATACATTTCATCGTACTTAAAATAGAAATTTCCTGCAATACCGGCATTGCTTCCATAATAATCAAATTTAAGGTAATCAATATTTCCGTCTAATGTTACATTCAAATAAGGTCTTACAAAAAGATTGACATTGTCTGCAGGCAACTTCAGAATTTTTCCGTTGATGGTGAATTTATCCTCAAGATTCATCACATCAAATTTCCAATTCACTTGAGTATCAGCTTTTTCATAAAAAGCAAACCTTGCATCAGCATTAATCACAGTAGGTCGGCCTTTGATTTTTCCGTTGTTCACATTTGTGATGTCAATTCCGAATTTGTCAAATGTAAGCTTCCCAGGAATATTACTTTTTTCGGCATTTTCTTCATATTCTAAACCTGAATTTTTGATAGCAACATTTTTTACAAACATCGGCATCTTCATCCCTCGGAGTTTTTTGCTGAAAAGATATCTCGCATCCGTATCATCGGGTGGTGCCAAATCGTGATAAATATTACACTGTAAGCCATCAATGTCGACTTTACTAATGTCAATTTGTTGATTCTTAAATAGTTTTGAATTAAAATCTGTGATTCCTATTTTTTTAACGGTAATCGTATACAAATCACTCTCTTTAGCAATCACTTTGCTGAATCCTGCTCTCGAATATTTAGGAAGATACTGTAAATCTTTAATTTCAGTCTGTTTTCCTGAATTTTTCAGATGACCAACCTTTAGTGTGTAATATTTGCCTGCATCTAAAAAGACTTTCTGAGCAGCTATAAGATGACTTGAGAAATTGATTGGCAAATCTTTTTTCAATTGTTCATTATTTGAAACAATATTATTTAGCTGAATATCAAATTTACCAACGGATAATTTTTCTTTTCCTAAACTTGTTTGTGAAATTTTACCATTTGAAATTTTAATAAAACCTAGTTGAGCGTTGAATTCCGGAGTTTCAGATTTTTCTTTTTTCTGTTTCGATTTTTGAGTTGCAGAAATTACTTTAATATCTGGAGTTTTGATTTCCAAACCGTCAAATTGAATATTCAGTTTTTGCCCGATGTATTTTGTTTTATTATTATTGATTTTAATTTCATCCGTAGTCACGTTGAATAAATCTTTATGAGCGCTTTTTCCCAAAGCAATCATTTGAAATTTTTCAATAATAATGTTTGAATTTCTAGAAGATATTTTTTGAATTTTCAACGCCTGCAGATTGCTGGCTTTAAAATAAATATGGTCCGCCTCAATATCATGGTTGGTAAATCTGAAAGGAAATTTTTCTTTTACGGTATTTTTATCAAACACAATATCGGTAAGCTTAAAATTGAAATTATCAACAGACGCCGTTTTCTCTTTGTTAGCTTGCATTACTGCAATTTTACCTTTCTGAAAGTCGATGTTTTTCAACCCGATTTTCATTTCAACTTCTTTAGGATTTTTATTTTGTTCAACTGTATTTTTCCCTGTTGAAGTTACTTTCAGATCAGGACTTGTAAAAATAATATCAGAAACGATCAAAGAATCTTTGCTGATGTTAAAATCTTTTGCCACAAGACGTTCAGATGCAAAATCAAAAACATTCTTTGCATTGTATTTTTCTGCTTTCTGAATAGGCTGAAGGTGAAATTTTCTGAGATCTAAAGTTTTATTGGCAGCAGTTATTTTTTCTGCATTGATCTGGTAAAATTCATTCACTCCGATATGAACATCGTTGGCATCAATTTTAAATTCTTTAAATGCCAATGGAATTTTTGCTTCGTTGTCATTCTGTTCAATATCTTTTAATCTGATATTGATGTCTTTACCAGTAAAAACGGGTTTTCCTTCAGCATTTACAATGTCGGCAAATACATTACTCAGCACTATATTATTGATATGGAGATCCGTTTTTTTTGTCGCTTTTTTCTCCTTTTCAGACTTGGGAGCCAAACGAATTTTCACCTTAGAATCTGTAAGCAGAAACTGATCGGCATGATAAGATTTGTTGAAAACAGCTTTCCAGATACTGAAGTCTGTCAGCTCAACTTTTTTTATATTACCGTCAATCTGTGTAATTTTTTTATCATTAGGATTTTTAGTCGAAATCTTAAGATCGGTTGCAGAAAAATGTCCGGATATTAAACTTAAATCAAAGTTTTTCAGCTGTAATTTATAAGGTGTTTTTTCATTTACTAAATCAGGCAATTTTCTTTGAAGGTAAAAATTCAGAGCAAAGGGAAAAGCAATTATTAACGCCAAAATTCCTAATGCTATAGAAATAAACCATTTTTTTCGGTTAGATTTCTTAACGGGCTCGTTTTGTTTCATCAATTTTTTTGTTGAGATTAAGTTAGTTAAACAAAACGTATTCCAATTAGTATAAATATGTTTATCAGTATTCAATTATGAATAAATATAATGAAATATTTGCATATTGAAAACTTACATTGAAAAATGATGAATATTTGATATTTTTTAAATAAAAATTTAATTATTTACATATTCATAGCATATAAATCTCTTGTTAACATAATGCTGTGATTTTATTATTTTTTTTGTTCTTTTGCAGATTGTTTAAGAAAATCAAAAAATTACATGTCGAAGTTTGATGAGATAAGGTCTTATGATGATGCAGAAGTCAATAATGCGGTGCAATCTATAGTTCGTCATCCTATGATGAAAGCATTGATGGGCTTTACCTTTCCGGATACTGATGAGGAAATTTGGTCATCTCAGTTAAAAGAAACATCGTCAATAAAAGATTTTCAGACAAATTTTATTTCGCAAACCATCAGAAAAATATTAGAAATCAGTTCTCAGGGTTTAACGCATTCTGGATTTGATAAGCTGGATAAAAATACTTCCTATCTTTTTATCTCCAATCATAGAGATATTGTTTTAGATACCTCGTTGCTGAATCTGATTTTGCTGGAAAATGGTCATATCATGACTTCTTCTGCGATAGGAGATAATCTTGTTCAGCAGACCTTCCTGCACAAATTGGCAAAGCTTAACCGTAATTTTTTGGTACAAAGAGGTTTGCCGTTGCGTGAGCAGCTCAAAAGTTCTAAACTTCTTTCAGAATATATTTGCCAGCTTTTGTCAGACAATCGTTCAGTTTGGATTGCGCAAAGAGAAGGTCGTACAAAAGACGGAAATGATGCAACACAACAGGGAATCCTGAAAATGCTTGCAATGGCAGCCGAAGAAATTCCTTTAAAAGAGTTTTTTAAAAACTTAAGAATTGTTCCTCTTTCAATTTCCTACGAATATGATCCTACAGACGTTTTAAAAATGCCTCAGCTTTTGGCAAAACATCATGATACAACGTATGTTAAAACAAAGGATGAAGATTTTAATACCATGATGAGCGGGGTTTTGGGACAGAAAAAACGCATCCATCTTCATGCATGCGATGTTTTAGAATCAGAGTTTGATCATGTCTTTACCGAATTTAATCACAGAAATAGGCAGTTGCAGGCTGTCGCACAAATAATAGATGATTGTATAATTCAGAATTATTATTTGTGGCCTACCAATTACATTGCCTACGATTTGCTTCAGAAAACAGACCAGTTTGCACACAAATACACTGAAAAGGAGAAACAGCTTTTTGAAAGAAGGCTCGAAATGCGCATTGATGTATCAGATCATATTTTGAGGGAAGGGTTTTTGGCAATGTATGCCAATCCGGTGATCAATAAAATGAAATATGATCATCATTCATAATAGAATATCATTATTCTTTTTCTTTTTTAAAGCTTACCACTTCATATAAATCATCTTTGCAATATTTTTTACAGCTCTCATCGTCAAATTTTTCCGGATTTTTCATAAAATCTTCAATATACTTATAGCTGTCATCGGTATTGGCGGGTGCGATGGTAATATGGTAAAGTTTTAAGATAGATTCGTCAGCAGTTGCAATCGATTCTTCTTTGTGTTTTAAGGCTTCTGTATAATTCATTTTTATATTTTTATATTTTTATATTTTACTTAAAGAACAAATTATGCCAAAAATACAATTGAAGTGACCAGATATTGATTTTAATGTTATCTAAACTGTATTCATTTCAATTGTAAGTATTAAGTTGACATAGATTGTGGTATTTTAAAAATGAAAATGATTAAATTATTGATTGTTTAAGATTAAAATAATATTTATTATTTATTTTCTTTTGTATTGATTTATAAGTTGAATATTCCTAAAATAATCCTGTGATTTTTGAAAATTTGTAAGTATTTTTGATGTTTATCCAAATATGAACCTGATATCAGATTATTTTACGCTTTATGATCTTAATTGTTGATGACAACCAGAACAATATTTATTCGTTAAAAAAATTATTGGAGTCTAAAGATTTTCCGGTAGATACGGCAAATTCTGGTGAAGAAGCTCTGGGCAAAGCACTAAAAAATAACTACGCATTGATCATTCTTGATGTTCAGATGCCGGGAATGGATGGTTTTGAAGTTGCTGAGACTTTTGCAGGATACAGCAAAACCAAAGAGATTCCGATTATTTTTTTATCAGCCGTTAATACCGACAAGAGGTTTATCACCCGAGGTTACAATTCTGGTGGAATTGATTATGTGACAAAGCCCATAGATCCTGAAATTCTGATGCTCAAAGTGAAAACTTTTTACAATCTGCAGGAAAATAATCTTGCAATGAAAAAGACACAGCAGATTTTGGAGCTTGAGGTCAGAGGAAGAAGAGAAGCGCAGGTGACGATGAAGTCTGAGATTGATCATTTTCATCTCATGCTTGAAGCGTTACCACAAATTGCATTTACTGTAAATGAAGAAGGAATTGTCAATTTTGTCAACAGAAAATGGTACGAATATTCATCTTCAGATCATGAATTTCCCGAAGCGCATTTTGATGATCAAAATATTCTTGAGGAGTTTGAAAGATGCAGAAATAAAGGGAAAGCACTGGAATTGGAAGCCAGAAATAAAAAATATTGATTCAGGAGAATTCAGATATCATCTGCTGAGAATGTCACCGATTTATCAGGACGAAAAAATAAAAAATTGGGTAGGAACTTTTACAGATATCGATGACCAGAAAAAAGTGGAAAAAGAAAAAGATGAATTTCTGAGCATTGCAAGTCATGAACTCAAAACTCCTCTTACCAGCATCAAAGCGTATATGCAATTGCTGGATCGCAAACTGAAAGCCCATAACGAAAGTACAGAAGCTGTTTTTGTAACAAAAGCACTCAGTCAAATCGAAAAATTAAATACGCTGATTACAGATCTGCTGGATGTTTCTAAAATTGATAACGGAAAACTGAAAATCAATAAAAAGCCAACAGATTTAGAAAAATTAATTAACAGCACTATTGATACTATTCTTCAAACCAACGACGATCCCAATGTAAAAATAGACCGTCATATCGGGAAGATCAATCAACTCATTCCTTTAGATGCAATTCGTATTGAGCAGGTTTTGATTAATTTTTTAACCAATGCCATCAAATATTCCCCGGAAAATAATCATGTCATCGTCACTACATTTGTAGATGAGGATGAAGTAAAAGTAAGCGTCACAGATTTCGGGATAGGGATTCCTGAAATTAAGCAGGATGCTGTTTTTCGTAAATTTTACCGTGTTGAAGAATCATCGGTACAGTTTCAGGGGATGGGAATCGGGTTGTACATCTGTTCGGAAATCATCAAGCAACACCACGGAACCATCGGTTTATCCAGCAAAACAGATGAAGGTTCTACGTTTTATTTCACATTACCTTTAAATTAATTTTATGCCGAAAAAAGTAATAAGGAATCTCCAGTTTGGAATCGGATTTTCTTTACTGGTTTTAATTGCGAGTTCGGTCGCATCATACTTAAGCATCCAAAACCAGATGGAGCATCGGGAAAGCGTTTCCAAAAGCAGACGATCAATGACCGCTGTAAAAGATGTGTTGATCGCATTGCTTGATGCAGAAACCGGTAACCGCGGTTATCAGTTAACGGGTCAGGAAAACTTTTTAGATCCGTACAAGAGAAGTATTGTAGAGTATTCTAAATCGATTGATAGAGCAAAATCTCTGGATATTACTGAACCTTCTCAGCTTGCCCGCCTGAAAGATTTAGAGCAAAACGTAAATGTCAATATCACCAATTTAAAACTTTTTGTTGAAAACAGGAGGAAAGGCATTGCAATGACTCAGGAGCAAATCTCGATGAGCAAATTCTCTATGGATAAATGCCGTAGGCTTGTTGAAGAATTTGTAAAATTTGAAGAAAACCAGCTTGAGAAAAAAAGTAAAGATCTTAATAAATCATCTAATACGACTGTTTTATTCATTATTTTTTCATCTTTGGCAGCAATGGTGGTGACCATTTTTTTCTACATTAAATTAAGAAATGATCTGATCCGAAGAGATAAGCTGGAAAAACAATTAAGAGCAAAAGATCTAGAAATTTCTAAACGTGTGAATGTTATTCAGCAGGTTGCCAACCGGGTTTCAAATGGTGATTACAGCCAAAGAGTGGTAGATGATTATGAAGGTGACTTGGGCGATTTGGTAGATTCTCTGAATCATATGACAGATTCTCTTCAGATTTCTTTTGATAAGATCAATAAAGACGACTGGCGACAGAAAGGTCTTGTATTACTCAATGATATTTTGGTAGGAAATAAATCTGTAAAACAGGTGACCACCGATTCTCTCAGTCAAATCATTGAATACGGAAACTGTGTGAATGGTGCGATTTATTTAATTGATGACAATAAGCTGAAGCTCAGCAGTTCTTTTGGTTTAGAAAGCAATATGAAACAGACCTTCGAGTTGGGAGAAGGTATGGTTGGGCAGGTTTTTGTTCAGAAAAAAGCGAAAGCATATAATGATTTAGATGAAAATGATTTTGCAGTTACTTTTGCAAGCAGTAAGTTGAAGATTAATGCAATTCTATTAGTTCCTATCATGTCAGACCGCCAAACTGTCGGTGTTCTGGAAGTGAGTTCAAATGAAAATTTTGAGCAGAACAGAATTGATTATTTTGTAGAAAGTTCAAGAAATATTGCCATTACTTTGCGTGCAGCAAAAGCTCGTGAAAAAGAACAGCGTTTGTTGGAAGAAACTCAGGCTCAGTCAGAAGAATTACAGGTTCAGCATGCTGAATTGGAAAATCTGAATACAGAACTTGAGGCACAAACTCAAAAACTGCAGGCTTCTGAAGAAGAACTGAAAGTGCAGCAGGAAGAACTCATGCAGACCAATACGGAATTGGAAGAACGTTCTAAATTATTGGAGGAAAAAAATCATTTGATTGCCGAAAGAAATATTGAAATTCAGAGAAAGGCAGAAGAATTGGCTCTCAGTACGCAGTACAAATCTGAATTTTTAGCAAATATGTCGCATGAATTGAGAACACCATTGAATTCAATCCTGCTTCTTTCACGTCTTATGGCAGAAAACCCTGACGAAAACTTAAATGAAGATCAGATTGAATCTGCAAAAGTTATTCAAAGTTCGGGAAGCAGTTTATTAACCTTGATTGATGAAATTTTAGATTTAGCTAAAATAGAATCGGGTAAAATGTCTCTTGAATATCAGAATGTTGTGATTGATGAAGTGGTGAAAGATTTAAAAAATCTAATGAACCCGTTAGTTAAAGAAAAAGGAGTCAATTTTAATATCAATATTGAAAAAGATTTGGCTAAAAGCTTTGAAACTGACCGCCTTCGTCTTGATCAGGTTTTGAGAAATCTTCTGTCAAATGCTTTGAAATTTACCAAAGAAGGAAGTGTAGAATTAAATATTAAAAAAGATCAGAAAAACAAAGACTTTATCGTATTCTCTGTGAAAGACACCGGAATTGGTATTCCGGAAGATAAGCAGAAAATTATTTTTGAAGCCTTCCAGCAAGCTGACGGATCTACGCAGCGTAAGTTTGGCGGAACAGGTTTGGGATTGTCAATCAGCCGTGAAATTGCAAAATTATTAGGAGGTTATTTAGATTTAAATAGTAAAGTTAATGAAGGAAGTGAGTTCAGTTTAATCATACCGATGAGTGAAAAACTGAAAGGATTGCAGCCAAATTCGAATGTGAATTCCGATCAGAATTTAGTTGATGTCATTGTTGAAGATCTTGAAGAGATCAAAAACATCATCGATTATGAAGACAATAATATAACATCAGCATTTAATCATCTTGAAATTCCTGATGATGTAGAAGACGACAGAGAAAGCATCTCAAAAGACGATAAAGTAATTCTAATTGTTGAAGACGATACGAATTTCGCCAAAGCATTGCTGAAATATGCCAGAATGCAAAACTACAAGGGCGTTGTTGTAGTAAGAGGAGATCAGGCTTTGTCTGCCGCTCTCCAATACAGTCCTTTGGCAATTTTATTAGATGTACAGTTACCTGTAAAAGATGGCTGGAAAGTAATGAAAGAACTAAAATCTAATCCTCAGACCAAGCCTGTTCCGGTGCACATGATGTCTTCTTTACACGTTAAAAAAGAGAGTCTGATGAAAGGTGCTATCGATTTTATCGACAAACCGGTTGCCCTGGAACAGATGAATGAAGTTTTCAGGAAAATTGAAGATGCTCTTAAAAAATCCCCGCAAAAGGTTCTTATTGTTGAAGAAAATGCCAAACATGCAAGTGCGCTGTCATATTTCCTGAGTAATTTTAATATCTCGTTATCCGTAGAAGATAATCTTGAAGACAGTGTAAGAGCCTTCAAAACGGATAAAGTAGACTGTGTTATTTTAGACATCGGACCCGACCGAAGAAATGGGTATAAAATTATTGAGTCCATTAAAACGTATGAAGGTCTGGAAAATCTCCCGATTATTATTTTCACAGAACGTAATTTGTCTACTTCAGAAGAATTGAAAATAAAGCAATATGCCGATTCTATTGTTGTGAAAACGGCTCATTCTTATCAGCGGATTTTAGATGAAGTAGGATTGTTTTTACATTTGGTTGAAGAGAAAAACAGTTCGGTGGAAACCATTATAAACAAAACTTTAGGCTCATTAACAGAAGTTTTGAGCGGTAAAAAAATTCTGATTACCGATGATGATGTTCGTAATATTTTTTCTTTAACGAAAGCTTTGGAAAAATACAAAGTTGAAGTTGTTTTGGCGATGGACGGAGTTCAGGCATTAGAACAGATAAAAATACATCCGGATATCGACGTGGTATTGATGGATATGATGATGCCCGAAATGGATGGCTACGAAACCATACAGGAAATCAGAAAAATGCCGAAGTTTAAAAGACTTCCCATTATTGCGGTAACGGCAAAATCAATGATTGGTGACCGTGACAAATGTATTCAGGCAGGAGCTTCAGATTATATCACAAAACCTGTGGATATGGATCAGCTGTTGTCTCTGCTACGTGTTTGGTTATATGAAAGTTAAATTACAGATTCTGGCATGCAAAAGAAAATTTTGATAGTAGATGATGATCTGCGTAATATATTTGCTCTGAAACTTACGTTAAAAGCCCGTGGTTTCGACATAGTGAGTTGTACTATGGCCAAAGAAGCAATTCAGATTTTAGAGAAAAATCCAGATATAGATTTGGTATTGATGGATATGATGATGCCGGAAATGGACGGCTATGAAGCGGTGAAATTGATTCGTCAGACGCCTTCCATCAAACATATTCCTGTGATTGCGGTGACTGCACAGGCAATGGAAGAAGACCGTCAGAAATGCCTTGATGCAGGAGCGCAGGATTATGTGAAAAAGCCCATTGATGTAGACCAATTATTAACTGCCATTGAAAAAATTTCATAAATGCTGGAACCGAGTATCGTAAAAGACGAGGAAATTGAATTTCTGATCAAAGATGTGTACGATCTGTACGGATATGATTTTTCTTTGTACAGCAGAGCATCTTTTAAACGCAGAATTAATCGTATTTGTATGATCGACCGTTTTACAAGTTTTGCAGAATTGCGATACACCATCATCAATGATCCAGATTATCTCAAACATTTTATTGAAGAAATTACGGTGAATGTTACAGAAATGTTCAGAGATCCTCATTTTTTCAAGAAATTGAGAGAAGAAATTTTACCTCAGTTGGGAACTTATCCTTTGATAAGGATTTGGGTTGCAGGATGTTCAACGGGTGAAGAAGCATATTCGATCGCAATTTTATTGAAAGAAGCCAATCTCTATCATAAATGTTTAATTTACGGTACAGACATCAATCCGTCGGTTCTGGAAACCGCAAGATCGGGTGTTTTTCCGATCCATCAGATGAAAATTTATTCAGAAAATTACATGCTTTCTGGCGGGAAAGAAGATTTTTCAGATTATTATACTGCAAATTATGACAGCGTAAGATTTGATAAAAGCTTGAAAGAAAAACTGATTTTATCGACTCATAATCTGGTTTCAGACAGCTCATTCAACAGTTTCCAGTTGATTATCTGCAGAAATGTTTTAATTTATTTCGAAAAAGCTTTGCAGGAGCGGGTTTTCAATCTTTTTGATGCCAGTTTAGAAAACTTAGGATATCTCGCTTTAGGTTCAAAAGAGACCTTGCGGTTTTCCAATTTAGATAAATTTTATCATCAGGTCGAGAATCAGAAAATTTGGAAAAAAGTAGATCATAATTAATTCTACAATAATGGAAGAGCAAACGGCCAGAACAGAGTTAATCGTTATCGGAGGATCAGCAGGAAGTCTGCAGGTCATTATGGATATGATTAAAAATCTCGACGAAAATATGAATTTTCCGATTTTGGTTGTTGTTCATAGAAAAGCTTATTCTACAAGTATATTGCCCACTTTGCTGCAGCAATTTACCGCAAAGAAAGTCATAGAGATAGAAGATAAAGCAGATATCCTTAAGAATACGATTTATATAGTTCCCTCAGATTATCATCTGTTGTTTGAAAATAAAAATACTGTATCGCTCGACAGCTCAGAGAAGATGAATTATTCGAGACCGTCAATTGATGTCACTTTCAAATCTGCAGCAGAAACTTTTGGCGAAAACCTGATCGGAGTTTTACTTTCGGGAGCCAATGCAGACGGAGTGGAAGGTTTAAAATATATAAAAAAAAATAAAGGAAAAGTATGGATTCAGAATCCTGAAACTGCAGAAGTAAATTATATGCCGAAGCAGGCAATGGAGAAAGTAGATTACGATCTCCTGATCGAACCGGGAAAGTTAGCAGATCTAATCAATCGGCTACATTCAATATAATAATTTAAATAAATTAACTAAAAAATATGAACAAGAAGAAAATTTTGATTTTTGATGATGATAAAGTGATTCTTGAGGTAATCAGCATCATTTTCGAAGAAGGCGGTTACGAAGTAGAGATCTCAGAAACGTCGCACGACATCATACAGAAAGTGTCACAGTTTCGTCCGGATGTCATTTTGATGGATAACTGGATTCCGAATATTGGTGGAGTAGAGGCAACCAGGCTTTTAAAAAACCATGAAGAATACAAAAATATTCCTGTAATTTATGTAACAGCCAATAATGATATTGTGGCTTTGGCCAAAAGTGCACAGGCAGACGATTATGTAGCAAAACCTTTCAATCTTGATGATTTGGAAGAGAAAGTGGCGAAATACATTAAAAATTAGTAAAGCAAAGATTTTATTGTACATCATTAAATCCTCACTCCTACAAGTGAGAATTTGTCATGAACAAAATTTCATACAATTTAAAACACCATTATCCGTTTATTGACTTTTAGATCCATTCAATTAAAGCTTATCTTTACATTTAGATTTAAAAACTATTTTCTTAATAAACATTAAAGAATGCAAGCAATCTATTCTAGAATTTTTACCACAATCGGGCTGTCGGTTTTCAGCATTACGGCTTTTGCTCAGGAACGGAAAACGATCAGCGGAACGGTCAGAGACGGAAAGAATGGCGAACTCGTAATCGGAGCAACAATAAAAGTGGTGGAAGATCCCGCAATCAATATCACAGCTAACGAATACGGTTTTTATTCACTTTCTCTTCCACCAGGAAGTTATACCATTGCTGTCGCTTACGGAGGTTACGAAAATTACAGACAGACTGTACAGCTCGACCAAAACGTAAAACTTGATCTTATTCTTAGTCAGGAAAAAGAGAAAACTACACAGATTGACGAAGTCATCGTTTCAGCAGTTAAAAAAGATAAAAACCTGACTTCAGCTCAAATGGGAACCGAAACTTTAAGCATAAAAAGCATTGAGAAGCTTCCCGTTTTGTTTGGTGAGAAAGATGTATTAAAAACCATTCAGTTGCTTCCGGGGATCAAAAGCAATGGCGAAGGCAGCAGCGGATTTAGCGTGCGTGGTGGTGCAACCGATCAGAATTTAATTTTATTAGATGAAGCTCCGGTTTACAACGCATCGCATTTATTAGGATTTTTCAGCACATTCAACAGTGATGCCTTGAAAGATGCAAGCATTATCAAAGGAAACAGTCCGGCTCAGTATGGTGGCCGACTTTCGTCGGTAATGGATGTTAAAATGAAAGACGGTAACAACAAAGATTACAACGTCAATGGAGGAATTGGTTTGATCAGCAGCCGGTTAAGCGTGGAAGGACCTATTCAGAAAGAGAAATCTTCATTCATCGTTTCTGGAAGAAGAACTTATGCCGATGTTTTTCTAAAAGCAACGGATGATTTTAAAGACAGCAAGCTTTACTTTTATGATTTAAATTTAAAAGCCAATTATCAGATTAATGAAAACAACCGTTTGTATGTTTCGGGGTATTTTGGAAGAGACGTTTTAGGTCTTGGAAATACATTTGCGACAGATTGGGGAAATACAACTGCAACCGTACGTTGGAACAGCATCATCAATAGCAAATTATTCTCCAACACTTCATTTATTTACAGCAATTACGATTATAAAGTAAGTCTTTCGAGCAACGACAATGTATTTGGATTAGACTCACAAATCCAGGATTGGAATCTGAAGCAGGATTTCACATGGTTTGCAGGGAACAAACATTCTGTCCGTTTTGGTTTACAGTCTATTTATCACACCATTACTCCGAGCAGTGCTTCGGGAACGAGTGTAAGCAGTTTTCCTAGAAATTCCAGATATTCCTGGGAAAATGCACTGTACATCAATGATGATTTTAAAGCCACAGAAAAACTGGCGGTTAATTATGGTCTAAGATTATCAATGTTCAGCGTTTTAGGCGGAGATAACTTTAATATTTATGAAAACGGAGTTTTAACAGGCAGTCAATTTTTAGAAAAAGGAAAATTAGGAAAAACCTACGTTAATCTTGAGCCACGAATTACAGCCAACTACAGAATTAATGAAGTAAGCAGTATCAAAGGAGGGTATGCTAGAAATACTCAGAATCTTCATTTATTGAGCAACAGCAGCAGCGGAAATCCTACTGACCAATGGATTGGCAGTAGCTATACCGTAAAACCTGAAATAGCGGATCAGGTCAGCGCAGGGTACAGTAGAAATTTCAACAATAATAATTATGAATTGAATGCAGAAATTTATTACAAATCAATGCAAAATCAGATTGATTTTAAAAATGGAGCAGAAATTACTTTTGATGCAGCAGCAGATGTGGAAGGAGAGTTGTTATTTGGAAAAGGCAGAGCTTACGGTTTTGAATTGATTGCAAAAAAGAAAAGCGGTAAACTGACAGGCTGGATTTCTTATACTTTATCAAAAACCGAAAGAAAAATAAACGGCATCAATGATAACAATTGGTACAACGCAAGACAGGACAAGACCCACGATTTATCAGTCGTAGCAACGTATGAGCTGAATCCAAAATGGTCTTTTTCGGGGCTTTTTGTGTACAGTACAGGAAATGCCGTAACTTTCCCAACAGGAAAATATGAGTTGCAGGATCAGACTATTTTCCAATACAGCAACAGGAATGCAGACAGAATGCCTGCTTATCACAGAATGGATCTGAGCGCAACATATGAGCCTGGTAAAAACAAACGTTTTCAGAGTTCCTGGTCATTCGGGATTTATAATCTTTATGGAAGAGAAAATGCTTACACAATTACCTTTGAAGATAATCCTGACAAACCCGGAACAACCCGTGCATTGCAGACTTCTCTCTTTAAATTTGTTCCGAATATAACCTATAATTTCAAATTTTAGTTCGATGAAATCGCCACAATCAGGAAACAAAAGCTCCCTCAAATAGGCGATAACACATGACCTTTGAAAAACAATATAAATACATATGAAAAATATATTTTTAATAATCATATCGCTGTTTCTATTCATAAGTTGCGAAAAAGAAATTGATCTCGATCTTGAAGATCGAAGCGGAAACATCGTTATTGAAGGAAATATTACAGATCAACCCGGACCGCATTTCGTGAAAATAACAAAATCTGTAGCTTTTACGGCAGCCAATTCTTATCCAATTGTAAGCAATGCCGTTGTGATATTGAGTGATAATAGCGGGCAAACCGAAACTTTAAACCATGTTGGTGGAGGTGTTTATGAAACAATAAATTTCACTACAGTTCCGGGAAGAACTTATACCTTAAAAGTTACCGCTGAAGGAAAAGAATATACAGCAAAAAGTACGATGCCTGAACCCGTTTTGCTAGAGGATCTGCAACAGGATTCATTCATGGTGGCTGGTGAATTGTCGTACACGCTTTTGCCAGTTTTTACAGATCCGGTATTTTTGGGAAACAGATACCTCTTTAGTTACCGGGTAAATAATTCGGGCAAAACATTTGAAGCATTTTCAGACAATGTCAATAACGGATTAGTAAACCAAAGACCTTTGTTACTACCTAATGATGATGAAGATGGTACCAACGAAAAAACAAAGGTAGGAGATACCATTTTTGTTGAAATGCAGTGTATTGATACCAATGTTTACACCTATTTTACGTCTCTACTGGAAATTATAGACGGTGGAGGTCCCGGTGGAGGAATAACTCCTTCTAACCCGCCAAGCAATATCAGCAACGGAGCTTTAGGATATTTTTCTGCACATACCATCAGCAGAAGAAGCCATGTAATTCAATAAACTTGATAACAACTTAAAATTTAATCCGACAGATATTATTTTTGTCGGATTTTTATTTATTCTTAATTTATTTCGATTATAAATTGCGGTTGTTTTATCTTTATTCAAATACAGTTAATAACTTTTGCATAAAGTTTTCATTATATTTGATATAATTGAATAAGTTATTCAATTAGTATTTCAAATTAAATCATTCCCCCTTTTCAAAAAAAATATCAGATATGTCTGAAACAAATCAAAGCAGGAGATCCTTTCTGAAAAGTACGGCAATTGTAGCAATATTTGCTTCTATTCCTACCTCTGTAAAAGCTTTTTATCAGGATGTAAAAGACTTTATTCTTCCGAAAAAAAGTGTTTTGCCCATAAAAATTTCTGTCAATAAAAAAATATATGACATTAAAACAGACAGCCGTTCAACACTTCTGGATGTTCTGCGTGAAAACCTCAATCTTACCGGAACAAAAAAAGGCTGTGATCACGGGCAATGTGGTGCCTGTACCGTTCATATTGATGGTGAAAGAGCATTAAGTTGCCTTACTTTGGCAGCAATGGTTCCCGGAAAAGAAGTGACTACCATTGAAGGTTTGTCATCTGGTGATCAGCTTCATCCTATGCAGAAAGCGTTTATTGATTGTGACGGATTTCAATGTGGTTATTGTACTCCCGGACAGATCATGTCTGCAGTGGCTTGTGTAAAAGAAGGTCATACCAATTCTGTGGAAGAAATTAAAGAATTCATGAGCGGAAATCTCTGTCGTTGTGGTGCATACAACGGAATTGTTGAATCTATACAAAAAGTTGCAGCGTTATGAAACCATTTACATTCGAAAAAGCAAAAACTTCTGCTGAAGCTTTAAAATTAAAAATTTCAAACAGAGATTTTGTAGCAGGCGGAACAAATATCGTTGATCTTCTCAAAAAAAACATAGCACAACCGGACGGAATGGTTGATGTTTCCGGTGCATTGTCTACCGAAATTAAGTTGTCTGAAAAGTCGGTTAATATTGGTGCGATGGTTCGAAATACTAATCTGACTACAAATTCTGATTTGCTGAAAAACTATCCGCTGATTTCCAAAACTGTTCTTGCAGGAGCATCTCCTCAAATCAGAAACATGGCAAGCACCGCCGGAAATTTGTTGCAGAGAACCAGATGTCCATATTTTTATGACGTCACCACACCCTGCAATAAAAGAAAAAAAGGAAGTGGGTGCAGTGCATTGAAAGGTGACAATAAAATGAGTGCAATCGTAGGTTACAGCGACCAGTGCGTTGCCGTACATCCTTCAGATTTATGTATTTCTTTGAGTGCGTTGGATGCTAATGTTCATGCGCTTGATTCTAAAAACGAAAAGCTTGTAATTCCATTCAAAGACTTCCACAAATTGCCGGAAAATACACCATGGTTAGACAATAACTTACCACAAAATGCCGTCATTACTCATATTGAAGTTCCTAAAAATGAATTCCATAAAAAATATGCTTATGTGAAATTGCGTGAAAGAACTTCGTACGCTTTTGCGATGATTTCTGTAGCATCAGCTCTGGAAATGGATGGGAATACGATTAAATCAGCAAGATTAGCTTCAGGCGGAGTCGCTCACAAACCATGGAGATGGTACGAAGCAGAAGAATATCTAAAAGGTAAAAATGCATCTGAAGACGTATTTAAAAAAGCCTCAGAAATCGCCGCTGAAAAAGTAAAACCCTTGGCTCACAACGGTTATAAAGTTCCGATGCTGAAAGGAGCTATCGAACTGGCTTTACAAAATGCTTCCAATTTATAAACAGTTTTATTTATAACAATTTTAAAAATTAAAAACATGGGATTTTTTGACGATGAAACTGATTTTGTAATTCCTGCCGAAGGTAGGGTTGAAGCAATTGCAAAGGTAAAAGGACAGGGGAAATATGCTGCCGAATACAAAGTAGACAATCTTTGTTATGGAGTTTTGGTGACGAGTGATGTCGCATCAGGAACAATCAAGTCTATCAATACAGATCTTGCAAAACAAGCAGATGGTTTAATAGATATTATTTCACACTTAAAGAAACCTTCAGTTCCGGGATTTGCGGATGAAGCTAAAATAAAAGAATCAAAATTCGGATTGCCCGTTTTTCATACGGATAAAATATTTTTTAAAGGACAGCCGATTGCTGTGGTTATTGCTGAAACCCTTGAGGAAGCCACTTATGCTGCATCTTTGGTTAAAGTGGAATATACAATTTCACCTTTTGAAGTTGATTTTAATACGGCTAAAAATAGAGTTGAATTAAAATCTGCCGGAAAAGAAAGAGGCGATGAAAAAAGCTGGAGCAACTCGCCATTTTCAGTGGATCAACAATACAATATCGCTGCGGAAGTTCACAATCCGATGGAAATGCACGCAACAATAGCAGATTGGTATGCAGAAGATAAATTAAGATTACACGATAAAAATCAGGGAGTAAACAGCGTGCAAAAAACTTTTGCAGGTTTATTCGGAATTCCTGTTGACAATATTCAGGTCATCAGCGAATTTGTTGGGGGTGGTTTCGGTTCCGGCCTAAAAGTCTGGCCTCATGCTTTAGCTGCGGTTATGGCGGCAAAACAGGTGAAAAGACCCGTCAAATTAATGTTGACCCGTCCACAAATGTTTCATTCTGTGGGTTACAGACCTGCGTCTTGGCAGAGAATAAAATTAGGTGCCAATCAGGATGGTAAGATTACAGGAGTTTTGCATCAGGCAAAAAACGGCTGCGCAATGTATGATCAGTTCAGCGATGGAATCACGAGAGTTACCCGCTTAATCTATCAGTTTGACAATCTCAAAACTGAAAATGCAGTGGTTCCTTTAAATCTCAGTGCACCAACCTGGATGCGTGGTCCAGGCGATTGTACGGGCGATTTTGCAGTAGAAAGTGCTTTGGATGAGCTAAGTTATCAGTTGAAAATGGATCCTGTAGAATTGAGATATAAAAATTTAGCTTTAGAAAAAAATCCGGAAACAGGTTTGCCCTGGTCAACTAATTTTCTGAAAGAAGCCATCGAAAAAGGGGCTAAAATGATCAGTTGGAATTTACGAAAACCCACAACAGGAGTAACAACAGAAGGAGACTGGAAGATAGGTTACGGAATGGCTGTAGGAATGTGGAATGCGGGGCGAAATAAAGCCGGAGCAGGAATCAAAATGACCAAAGATGGAAATATAGTTCTGCAAACTGCAATGACCGATATCGGAACCGGGACAGGAACCGGAATGATGAACATCATGCATGAAACTTCCGGTATTTCTAAAAATAAAATAAAAATCGAATTAGGGAATTCTGATTTGCCACCTGCAGGAAGTCAGGGCGGTAGTACAGGATTATCTTCCATCAGTGGAGCAGTAGTTGCAGTAAGCGATGCTCTAAAATTAAAGTTGGCAGAATATGCTTCAGATTTTAATAAAAAGTTTAAAGATGCAATTGTAAAAGACATCATCCTTTCAGATTCCGGCGTTTCATTTCAGAAAGAAGGTGAGAATTTTGTTTCGTATCAGGATATTTTCACAAAAAATAATATCAATGTAATTGAAGTTGAAGCAACTTCCGGTCCGGGAGATGAAAAAAATAAATTTTCTTTTTGTTCATCAGCTGCACATTTCTGTAAAGTAAAAGTAAATACAAAAACCGGAAAAGTAGTCGTAGATAAAATGGTTGTCGTTGTAGACGGTGGCAAAATAATTAACGAAAAACCTGCTGCCAACCAAATTTCAGGAGCCGCTGTAGGTGGAATAGGGATGGCTCTGATGGAAAAAATATCTCTCGATGAAAAACTGGGAAGCCTAGTCGCCAATGATCTGGCTGGTTACCATTTTCCGGTAAACGCAGATGCACCAATCATAGAAGTTGCGTTTATCAACAAACCGGATTTAAACCTGAATCCTAGCGGTGCAAAAGGTCTGGGTGAAGTAGGAATTATAGGTGCTGCACCAGCAATCGCAAATGCAATCTATAATGCAACGGGTAAACGTTTCAGGAATTTACCGATAACTCCGGATCAGTTTTTTTAATTTAAACTCAATTAATTTTTTTTGCCTTTAAATTATTTAAAGGCATTTTTGTTTAAAAATTATTTCGGAAGCACAGGTGGTTTCGGTCTTATTACAGGTGTACTCAGAGTTCCGAGAAATGCTTCAAGCTGCATAATCTCCTCTTTTGTCAATTCTAAAAGTTTCAGCATATCAGATTTTTCAGAATGTAATGAGATATTTTCATGTACAGTGGAACGATGTTTTGATGATTCCGGATTTCCTTTGCTGTAAAATTCGATTACTTCAGTTAAAGTATTGAATGAACCATCGTGCATCCAGGGTCCGGTTTTGGTAACTTCTCTTAATGTTGGAACTCTGAACTTTCCAACATCTGTCTGTTTTTTAGTGATCAGATATTGTCCTAAATCTTCCTCGTCTGAACCTAATAAAGAAGTTCCGTCATTTTCAAAAAGATTGTTAGAAAAATATCCTGAATTGTGACAGTTCATACACTGTGCTTTTGTCCGGAAAAGGTGAAGACCCATCACTTCATCATTGGTTAAAGCATCTCTTTCTCCGTCTATAAACCGATCAAATCTGCTTGGCGGACTTATCACTGTTCGTTCAAAAGTAGCAATGGCTTTCGAAATACGGTCTTTGGTGATTTTTTTGTCGCCGAATGCTTTTTCAAAAAGAATTTCATATCTTTTTATCTTTACAATTTTGTCTGTGGCAATATCAATATGCTCATACATCTCTCTCATGTCTTCAATAGGCATTTTCGCCTGATCTTCAAGTGATTTTGCGCGTCCGTCCCAGAAAAGAGAGCTAGCATAAGCGACATTCATAATCGTCATTGCGTTTCGGGAACCTAATTGTCTGTCGTGACCGAAAGAAAATCTTCTGTTATCCGTCCATCCCAATTCTGGATCATGACAAGATGCACAGGCGATTTGGTTAGAGCTAGAAAGCCTCGGATCATAAAAGAGAACCCTTCCCAACAGAGCTTTGTCTTCAGAATAAAGATTGTCTTTAGGAAACTCAACTTGTGGTAAATGACCAATTTCTGAAAATGAAGATACGGAAGCATCAATTACTGGTTTTGGCCATTTTGTTGTGTCCCCGGAAGAATAAGCAAATCTTAGCTGATCAATAAAAGATTGCTTTTCTTTGATGTCTTTGTGAGTATTGTTTTGCAGACAGTTATTAAGCAATGTGATGGCTAAAAATGCTACCAAAACCCAACTTACTGCGTTCTTCATTTCGTCTTTTAATTTTAACAAAAATAATCATTCTTCATTATTTAATTCTAAATTTTTTTGAAAGAAATTTATTTTGAAAAATTGGTTACGGAAACTACTATTTCATTGATTTTAAAGCCCAGGCTACAAGAATGGGTTGCATAAATAGTCTTGCAAATCTCTTGCTGTCAGTGTTTAAGCCAAAGGCATCTCTTCTGTTTTTATATTGAGAAATATTTCCCGGGAAAACAGCAGTAAAAAATGCAGCTGTAAATTTACCTAAACCTGAACGGTACTTTTCAGGAGTTGCAATAATACCAATACCGAGAGAAATTTCTGCAATACCTGAATATATCACCGTATCATCTTTTTCCAAAGGAACAAAATCAGGAACCTGAGCTTGAAATTCTTTTCTCGCAAAAGAGAGATGTGCAATTCCTGCAGTGATAAGCATAGTACCAAGTGCGAGTCGTGAGATATTTTGAAGATTCATAATAATATTTTGAGGTAATGACTCAAAAGTCAGACCAGTTTTTTTATGAGTAATCATAAAAAACCAATTGATAAGGATTAAAAAAGCTTTAATTTAAACTTCTATTATTCTGATAATGTGATCGGAATCATATTTTTCTCAATTAGATATCATTAACTTAGCATCAACCATCAAATCTAAATCTTATGGAACGAATAAAATTTTTTGTAGACGATATGCCGTTTCGAAATTCTAAAAAATCTGTTAATGAAAATGCAGTCAACTTTAATGAGATCAAAAATTTTTTGTCTGAAGTTGATAATAAAAGCTTTGATCAGATAAAATTGCGACTGAAACCCAATCTGAATAAAATTGTAATTGATATTGCAACAGGAATACGTTATCCTGCATTTGATGATTTTATGACTAAAATCAAACAAAGCAAATACGGAAATTATTTTGATATAAAATAATAAAGATTTTTAGAAAAAGGCCCCAAAAGCCCCCCTTAAACTCAAATATTGGCAAATCCAATTAAAAACCTTCGAATTTGTATAGTCAGATTCGAAGGTTTTTTATGTGTAAATCTGTATGTGGCTTACTATTTGAAATCTTAGTTTTAAATTACTGTTTATGAATCTCTCCGTATTATTAAGCCTGGATTTGAAAGAATTTTTGATGGGTACCGAAGAATGGATTTTTCTTCCAGAAATTGTTTTGCGAACAGTCATCATGTTTTTTACAATCGTATTCGGACTTCGTGTTTTAGGTAAAAGAGGGGTTAAGCAATTATCGATTTTTGAATTGGTGGTGATTATCGGTTTAGGTTCTGCAGCAGGTGATCCTATGTTTTATAAAGATGTGGGCATTGCTTCATCTCTTGCAGTTTTTACAGTGATCATTTTGTTTTATAGTCTGTTAACATATTGTATCGGAAGATTCAAAAAAATCGAAATTCTGTTAGAAGGAAAACCAATCTGCCTGATAAAGGATGGTGTATTTTTAACTGAGAATTTTAAAAAAGAAAATTTGGGAAGTGATGAGTTTTTTTCAGAATTAAGATTAAAAGGAGTCTCTCATCTTGGGCAGATAGAAACGGCAATTGAAGAAATCTCCGGCGATATAAGTGTTTTTTTTCTTGCTGATCAGGAAGTGCGTTTCGGATTATCAATTATGCCAAATTCTCTAGATCATCATATAAATTATATTAATGATGCAGGGTACTATTCTTGTACTTTCTGTGGGTATACTGAAAATAAAGAAACAGGCTCAGCCGGAAAATGTAAAAACTGTGGCAGAGAAAACTGGATACCTGCGATAAATAAGAAAAGAATAAATTAGATAAAATAAAAAATCTCTAACCGAAGTTAGAGATTTTTCTTGAAAGATATATAAAATTTGATTGTGGTTCTAAGCTACTGCTTCTTTATTGAACAAGTTTTTCATAGAAACACATGTTTCTTTTCCGAATAGTGAAGAAAAGATATTTTGAAATTCATGGATATATTTACATTTGATTGTATTTCCATAAATTTTCAGTCCTTCAACAATCTTTTTTGAACTTAAATCAATATCATACTTGATAAACGATTCTGGTCTTTCGTATCGTATTCTGTGATCAGAGCTGTATGTTTTTGCAAAACCAAATTTTTCAAGCCAATCTTCATTGATGGTAATAGGCTGAATAGAATCTGCTGGTACAGCCAAACATTGATAGTCATTTTCAATCTTTACAGAATATTCGTTGCTTTCATTCTGAAAAATTTCTGTAATAGTGAAAATCTGGCCTCTATAATCTACCAGATTTTTAATTTTTAAATCTGTAACGTTCATAATATTTGTGGTATAAGTGAGTTGACTTAAATAGTTGCAAATACTATGCCTCGCATTAATTATGTGGTATGTAAATAAATGTAATTTGAATACGTTTTCAGATTTTTGTCAATTTGTGGTGAAATTACTCTTCATTCTCAATAATTTCCTTCTTTTTAAACTTCTTAAAAAAAAATAAATTCCAAAGAATCATTTCGTAGCCGTATATTGTATCTTCAATCGGGATGGTAAAAATACGGATGCCGATAATTTTTTCAGGATTATAATTGACGATCGGTGAGTCTAATCCGCTTCCGGTGAGAATTCCGTTGACTGCAAGAAATCCGGGCATCAAAATCAGGTAAATAAGGGAAGCTTTCCCGAGCCAATTTATTTTTAAAATAAAATAAAGTACGAAAAGGCTGATTGCCGTGCTGAAAAATGTGACGAAAGGATAAATTTTCTGTCTAAAATAAACGGCAAGAAATAATAAAACAATAATGAATATTATAACGAAAATTCGCTCAAAATTGACATTCCAGTCGAGTTTGAAAAACTTGTCTAAACAAAAATAGGTAAACACACATGAAAACGGAATACAGATAAAAAACATGAGTTCTTCTATCGGCAATCCGAAAAGTCTGCTGCCAATCAAATATCTGTCATTAAACCACCAGACTCCCATTTTTGTAAACCACACATCCCAAACAATAAAAACTACAGCAACCAAAACAGAAGCCATCATAAATGCTTTAAAATGTTTATGAAATTTTATTTTCGGATGAAATGAAAACAAAAAACAGATAATTACCGTGAAAAAGTTGATTGCAAGATATGTGTAATGCCACATCATTATTTTTTATTTTTATTAAAATACATCTTAAAATATTTCACAGGAACCCAAAGAAATCCGAAACATTCTCCCATTTCTTTCCCAGTGTGCTTATGATGCTGCTTATGAGCACGTCTTATTGCTAACAGATACGGGTTTTGCGTGTCTCTTAAAAACTTAAAACGCTGGTGTATAAAAATATCGTGAACAAAGAAATAGGCCATTCCGTATAAGGTAATCCCGACGGCAATGTAAAAATAAAAATTAAAATTATTCACCGTTCCATAGTACATCAATGCAATAGTTGGAATTGCGAAAATTGCGAAAAAATAATCGTTTCTCTCTAGTTCACCTTCGTTGCTATGGTCATGATGATCACGGTGAAGACTCCATAAAAAGCCATGCATGACATATTTGTGTACCATCCAGGTTATACCTTCCATGATAAAAAATGTAGCAAATACTATTAAAAAATTCATTGTTAATCTTTTTTAGAATTAAACATTTTTTCCAGAATATTAAAACGATAACTGAAAATATGTTCTAATTTATTTTTTACAAAAACGCTGTGTGCAATTTCTCCTAAAAATCCCATAGGAAGTTCGTAATCTACCGTGTCTCTTATCAAAACTCCTTTTTCATTGGGTATAAATTCATGAAAATGATTCCAAAGTTTGTAAGGACCTTTCTTTTGGTAATCTGTGAAACTACGGTTACCGTTTACCTGAGTGATTTCTGTCTGCCAATCCATCTTAATTCCTAAAAGTGGTGAAACATAATAATCAATGATCATTCCCTCGTAGATTTCATCGTTTTCCAATTGAGTCCGAACGACAAAGTTCATATCTTTCGGAGTGATCTTTGAAAGATTATTGGCTGAAGAAAAGAATTTCCAGGCAGTTTCTATATCACAGTTGAGTTGTTGTTCACGTTTAAGTTGGTGTACCATTATATTTTTTTAAAATAAATTTTTGAATTTTATAAAAGAGAAATTTTGTACTGTACATAGCAGCTCATCATCAGTGAAAATTTTCTCCCGTTAGAAATTCTTATTCTTTGGTTGATAATTTTTTTAGCCGGTGTTCTTTTAATTTTTCTGAACAGTGAAATGTAATATCTGTAAGCCAGATAAACTCCAAATCTCGATGAATTGGGTAAATTTTTAATCCCTTCCAGCGCTTCTTTGAATTCCTGCTGAATATCATTTTCTATATGAGACTTCACAATATTGTCAAAATAAGTAATATCAACATCCGGAAAATAAGTACGTCCCAAGACCTGATAATCATCTTTCAGGTCACGCAGAAAATTCACTTTTTGAAAGGCCGAACCGAGTTTCATCGCAGAAGGTTTCAGAATTTCATATTGCTGTTTATCTCCATCTACAAAAATATGAAGACACATTAATCCTACAACTTCTGCCGATCCCAAAATATATTCTTTATACAAATCTGAATTGTAATCGATTTTCTGAAGATCCATTTCCATGCTTTTCAGGAATTGATTAATCAATTGTACGTCGATTTCATATCTGTGAATGGTCTCCTGAAAACACTGTAAAATAGGATTTAATGATATTTTTTCTTCTAATGCCTGATTTGTTTGTTCTTTGAAGCGTGCAAGAAGAGTAGCACGATCATAATCATGAAAGCTGTCTACAATTTCGTCGGCCAAGCGTACATATCCGTAGATAGCATAGATTGAATCTCTTATTTTCGGTGATAAAGCCAAAATTCCCAATGAAAAACTTGTGCTGTACTGTTTGGTGGTCTGTTTACTGATTTTGTAAGATAAATCGTCAAATAGTTTTTTCATAGTAATCTTAGTTTATTTAGTTGCTTCGATAGCGGCAATTTTTCCTGAAATAATGGATGGCGGAACGCCTGGTCCGGGAACCGTAAGCTGTCCTGTATAGAATAAATTGCTGACTTTTTTATTTCTCAATGATGGTTTTAAAACTGCAGTCTGTGATAAGGTATTTGCCAAACCGTACGCATTTCCTTCATAGGCATTATAATCTTCTTTAAAATCTTTAATGCAATAACTTTTTTTGTAGTCTAATTTAGATAATATATTAGAAGTATTGGTATGCTTTTCAAGTCTGAGAATCATTTCGTTAAAATAATTTTCTCTTACTTCCTCACTGTCTTCCAATCCTGTCGCAACCGGCATGAGCAAAAACACATTCTCACAATTTTCAGGCGCAACGTTAGGATCGGTTTTGGATGGGCAACATACATAAAAAAGTGGTTTTGTAGGCCATTTTTTATCGTCGTAAATTTCATTTGTATGAAGATCCAGATCGTTTTCAAAGAAAAGAGTATGATGCTTTAGATTTGGGATTTTTTCTTTAAATCCTAAGTAATAGATAAGACATGATGGTGCAAAAATTCTTTTTTTCCAGTAATCTTCCGTGTAATTTCTATATTCTTTTGGAAGTAAACTGTTTTCTGTGTGGTGATAATCTGATGACGCAATCACCGTGTCGAATTCAATTTCAGAATCATTGACAGAAACAGAAGTTGCTTTATGATCAGTAATTTTTATGGAATCAATGTTTGAGTTTAAGTGAAACTGTACACCTTGTTGTTGAGCAACATTTACCATCGCATCAATAATTTTTGAGAAACCTCCCATCGGATACCATGTTCCCAACTTGTATCCTCCGTAATTCATTAGACTGTATAACGCAGGAATGTCTTTCGGAGCTGCTCCCAAAAAAATCACCGGAAACTCCATCAGCATTATGAGTTTTGGATCTTTGAAGTATTTTCTGACAAATTTGTGAAAGTTAGAAAGCAAATCTAATTTCAGCGCACTTTTTGCAATTTTCGGAGAAACAAATTCAAACCAGGAATTGCATGGTTTGTTGACAAAATCTTTCATACCGACTTCATATTTGTATTGCGCATCATTCATGAACTCATCTAGTTTTTGTCCGGCACCTTTTTCGGTTTTTTCAAAAAGGCTTTTCATCTCGTTGTAATCATGTGGGATCTGCATTGTCCCATCTGAAAAAACCATTTCAAATTGTGGATTCAAAGGAATCAACTCAAAGAAATCTGAACTTTTTTTATTAAAATCATTAAAGAAATTTTCAATAATATCCGGCATCCAATACCAACTCGGCCCCATATCAAAAACATAACCGTTATCGGTAGTAAATTTTCTGGCTCTTCCGCCTAAACTGCTGTTTTTTTCGAATATGTGCACTTCATGACCCTTCTGTGCAGAGTAAGCCGCTGCAGATAAACCTGAAAATCCTGATCCTATAATTGCTATTTTTTTCATATTCGTTTTAATCAAATGAAAATTCTTTATAAACCGTGTCTATAAGATTTTTGCTGTCAATATTTTGGGTGTAAATGGGATGATGAAATTGTTCTAATTTATTAAGAATACGGATCAAATCCATTTTTTCTGTATGATTGAGATTACCGGAAACGATCTGTGTAGCCTGACGAATCTTTTTCATCTGATTGTCTAATACAGACAATCCTTTTTCTGTGATGTGAATTAATTTCATTCTTTTATCTTCAGGTGAGTCATTTTGCTCAATCCATTCTTGTTTCATCAATCTTGAAATGATAAGATTACCGACAGATTTATCATGGATGTTTTTTCTGATTAAATCGATTTTTGACATCGTTCCGAAAGTCTTTAGATTAATCAGATAAATAAAATCTTCCTGTGTAGAAAAATCAGAATCTAAAATTGCAGATTTTGAATACATTTTTGCATATCGGTTTAGATGAACAAATAGGGTACTAATTGCACTTTCAACAGTTCTGCCATTTTCTTTACCTTCCCAGTCTGGCTCATCCTTTACCATCGGGTTTTTGTCAATTTCCTGATCAATAACCCAATTCTTGAATCCATCGATAGTTTTCGGATAAGTTAGCGTTTTATTAGAAGAATTAAACTCTTCTACTAAAGCAATAGTATCTTTTATTAAGTCAAAATCCATCTTTAAAATTTAGTGCATAAATATACAAATTAATAATTAAATTAGTATATTTGTGAATTAGTTATTATCAAAAATAATTCCAAAATATTTTTATTTGAAAAATGATTTCTAAAATGTATGAAACAAATTAGACAGATCTAATTCTTAAAATTTATGATTAGAATTATTATGATGATTAAATATTTATTAGTTTATAACAAATAATTAAAATATTGATGGATTGATTTAATATAATTGAGTTATAATCGAACAATTTGGAAGAATAAATTTTTATTGGTAAAAATAATTTTAAATTATTTTGATAATTAAACTCATTATGTTGTGTGGTAATCATCAGTAAATGAAATGCTTAAGTGGTTTTTTAAATAAAGTAATGATTTAATATAAAAAATTAAAAACATATCAGTTGAATTGCTAACTTTAATTGGTATAATTTTAGTGTCTGAAAAAAAATAATTTTAAGTTATCCAGTGATTTATACGTTTATTTGTATTCACTTTTGAAATTAAATCATTGGATATAATTTATGATAACTGTTTTTCAATAACTGTTTATTATTGTATCATTTTCATCATAAAGCTTTTTATTTTATTAATTAAGCGTTTAAGTTTAGCCAAATCCAAATCAATATTAATATCGTACTTATTATTAGTCTTTTCAAAAATACGGGAAATCTTTTGAGCCTTCCTTCTGATTTTTGAAATGGATAATTTTTAATCTGTAATAAATGCTGATTTTAGAAAATTTTCTAAGTCTCATTTTTTTTAAAAATAACAAATAATTGACTGCTAATTGCAATATTAAATAATAGACGATGCCTAGAAAAGTTGTACAAGGCCCGATTAGGGATAAGGAAAAAACCAAACAAAAACTGCTGAATGCAGTGGGTAAAATTTTGAAAACCAAAGGGTATTCAGGATTAATGGTAAGTAAGATCGCAGCCGTTGCCGGTTTCGACAAAAAATTAATTTATGAATACTTCGGAAGCACTGATAAGCTTATAGATGAGTATATCAGATCCCAAGATTACTGGAGCAGAGTAGATGAAAAAGAGATGAAAGTTGATGTTTCCGACGGTGGAAAAGAAATGTCTAAAATGGCATTGCTTAATCAGTATGAAAGCCTGAGAAAAAACAAAGAACTTCAGAAAATTATAGTTTGGGAGCTTTCAGAAAACAGGGCGGTTCTTAAAAAACTCTTCGAACAGCGTGAAGAAGTAGGAGAGGGCTTATTTACAAATATTACAGATCCCCATTTTGGTGACAAGTCTGAAGAATACAGAGCAATCACAGCTTTGCTCGTTGCAGGTATTTACCATCTTAATTTGTATACTGCATACAACGGAACGACTTTCTGCGGAATAGATACAAAGTCTGAAGACGGAAGAAAGAAAATTGAAAAAGCCATTGTAGATATTATCGATTTCGCATATCAGAAAAAATAATTATTTTCTTATAATCCAGCTTTATATCAGCCATTATTTGAAAATTTATATTTTCAGATTAGAACAATATTTCTTACTTTTGGGCTATGGAAAATTTCATCGTATCTGCAAGGAAATACCGGCCTCAACAGTTTGACACCGTTGTTGGTCAATCTCACATTACAGATACCTTAGAGCATGCAATTGAAGAAAATCAGTTAGCACAAGCATTGCTTTTCTGTGGCCCTCGTGGAGTAGGAAAAACTACATGTGCGAGAATCTTAGCGAGAAAAATTAACGAAAAAGACGGTTCGGTCTCAGAAGATGGTTTTGCATATAATATTTATGAATTAGATGCAGCTTCCAATAACTCGGTTGATGATATTCGTGAACTGATTGATCAGGTGCGTTTTGCGCCACAGGTCGGTCAGTATAAAGTGTATATTATCGATGAAGTTCACATGCTTTCATCGGCGGCGTTCAATGCTTTTCTTAAAACTTTGGAAGAACCGCCTGCTCATGCAATTTTTATCCTCGCTACGACAGAGAAGCATAAGATTATTCCTACTATTTTGTCACGTTGTCAGATTTATGATTTTAAAAGAATTACAATTCTCGATATTCAGGAGCATTTAAAAGGTATTGCAGCAAAAGAAAATATCAGATATGAAGATGATGCTCTGTATTTAATTGCCCAAAAAGCAGACGGCGCATTAAGAGATGCACTTTCAATATTTGATAGACTATCAACATTTTCACAGAAAAATATTACACTTGCTAAAGCAGCCGAAGTTCTCAATATTTTAGATTACGATCAATATCTGAAGATCATAGATTTTGCAAAAGAAAATAAAATTCCCGAAGTTCTTTTTGCTTTTAATGAAATTGTAAAGAGAGGTTTTGATCCGCATATTTTCATTGCAGGTTTAGGAAATCATTTCAGAGATTTAATGATGGCTCAAAATGCTTCAACTATTGATTTGATTGAAGTGGGAGAACATACCAAAACAAAATTTGTAGAGCAGGCAAAAAACTGGAATGCTCAGCAATTGATAGACGGAATTGAAATTTGCAATCATGCAGATATCAATTATAAAAACTCTAAAAATCCCCGACTTACAGTAGAGATTGCCTTAATGCAATTGGCTTCTCTTACTGCTTCTGGAGATATTGCTAAAAAAAAAAGTTCATAATATTAGCTCCATTTCTTCATGAGAAACAGGAGATTATACTGCCATCAAAAGGAGTAGAAAAAAAAGAAGAAATAGCAGCGAAATCTGAGGTTACTGAACATCAGCCACCTCAAGAACTTACAATTAAAACCGCTTCAAAACCATTATCAAGACCAAAAGTTTCATCAGGTTTCAGCATTAATTCTTTTATAAATAAAGAAGAAAAGCAGGAAGTTGAGGAAAAGCTAACTGTAGTTAATGAGCATTTGCAAGAGCATCATTTTACAGAAACTGATCTTCAGTCAGAATGGAATCTTTTATTGATGCAGCTTCGCGCCAAAGATCCTGTTATATTCAATGCTATCAAATCTTTCAAACTGGAAAAGATTGATGAAAAACTGATTCAGATTCAGTATCCTTCAGAATCTGCAAAAGTTGAATTTGACAAAATAAGTATTGAGTTTTTTAATCATTTTAAGCATAAAGTAAATAATCATGCAATTGTGTTTAATTTTAAGCACGATCCTCAAAATTTGAAACAGGAAGTACTTACAACCAAGAAAAAATTTGAGAAATTTGTCGAAATTAATCCACTTTTAAAAGATCTTGATGATTTAATGAAGTTTGATTTGACATAATTTTATATATTTGCCAAGTGATTTGTAGAAAATACGATTTTTACAAGTCTAAATTTAATTTAAAACTAAACAAAAAATTCTGACAGTCAACGTGGTAAAACTATTGTTCCCATATCTGTTTAATTTTGTACCTGCTAATCATTTTAGCAGCTATTTTAGTTTTGAAACTATTTATTATAGAAATTTCAGAAATTATTATCTGTTTTATTGGTATAGTTAACTGAATTTCTTTCTCAAAAAATACTGGAAAATCAATCATTTTCCATTTCCAATTTCACTGCAATTTTGTACCGGATTTTTTTGAAAAGAATTATAAATAAACTTTATAATGCTTATTCATTGAATATAATATTTAAATAAAAAAACACTTTAAAATGAACTTAATAGATTTAAAAAACGACTGGATTAATGAGTTTTCGCAACCAATGATCATTGCGGGACCTTGTAGCGCAGAAAGCGAAGCTCAAATGCTGGAGACAGCCAAAAGAATAAAAGATACCAATGCTCAGGTACCTATTTTCCGTGCAGGAATCTGGAAGCCTCGTACAAAACCCAATGGTTTTGAAGGAGTTGGAGTAATTGGTTTAAACTGGTTAAAAAAAGTAAAGCAGGAATACGGTTTTAAGACGGCCACGGAAGTAGCCAATGCGCATCACGTTTCAGCAGCTTTGGAAGCGGATGTTGATATTCTCTGGATTGGCGCACGTTCTACAGTAAATCCTTTTACGGTTCAGGAAATTGCTGAAGCTTTAAAAGGAACTGAAAAAACAGTTTTAGTTAAAAATCCTGTAAATCCAGATTTAGCGTTATGGATTGGTGCTTTAGAAAGACTTTTGGGTCAGGATATTAAAAATCTGGGGGTAATTCATCGTGGTTTTTCTACATACCAAAAAACAAAGTACAGAAATAACCCGAATTGGCAGATTGCTTTAGATTTTAAAAGTCAATTTCCGAACATTCCCATGCTGATCGATCCTTCTCACATTTGCGGAAACAGAACCGGCTTGGCAGATATCACTCAGGAAGCATTAAATGTTGGTTACCAGGGAGCAATTATAGAATCGCACTCCAATCCTGATGAAGCCTGGAGCGATGCTTCCCAACAGATTACACCGGAAGTTCTGGCTGATTTAATTTCAAACTTAAAAATAAGAAATTCCGGGATCGCAGGTTTTGATGACGAAATGGGAAGACACCGGACGTTGATTTCAGATCTTGATTTTCAAATGATAGAATTGCTTTCGCAGAGAATGAAGATCTCAGAACAAATCGGCAAGCTAAAGAAAGAAAACGATATCGCAATCTTCCAACCGGAACGCTGGAAAGTGATTACAGAATATGCAATTCAAAAAGCCAGAGAAACAGGAATGTCTCAGGATTTTATAGAAAAAGTTTTTAAGGCAATTCATGAAGAATCTATTGAAAAACAAAACAATATTATGATTGACAGAATGTAAAGAAACTGGAAATGGTAATAGGATTTGGCTTTGAAAAATCTAATGAATAGCTTAAACTAAATCCTGTTACCTAAATCCTAATTTCTTATATTTGCAGTCATATATATGAAAGGAAAAATCATTAAATCTACAGGAAGCTGGTATCAGGTTTTAGAAATGGAAACCGATAAGATTTTCGAAGCACGAATTCGTGGAAAATTCAAGCTGATTAAAACAAGGCTTACCAATCCTCTTGCTGTAGGTGATTATGTAGAATTTCAGCTTGAGCAGGATGATGTAGCATGGATTACCAAAATTGATCCACGCAAAAATTATCTCATCAGAAAAGCGGTCAATCTTTCAAAAGAAGCACATATCATCGCATCAAATATTGATATTGCCTGCTTCATTTTTACTTTGAAGCATCCTGAAACTTCATTTGGTTTTCTGGATCGTTTTCTTGCCTGTTGTGAAGCCTATAATATAAAGCCACTTATTCTTTTCAATAAAATGGATGTCTTAAATGACGAAGAAATTGAGGTGGTGAAAGATATTCAGTTTCTTTATCAGGAAATCGGTTATGACAGCCTTGAAATTTCTTCCTATTCAAAATTAAATCTGAATGATCTTCAGGAACTTGTAAAGAATCAGACTTCAGTATTTTTCGGGCATTCCGGGTGCGGGAAATCTACTTTGGTCAATGCGCTGCAACCTGATTTAAATCTTAGGACTTCAGAAATTTCAGATACTCATCTCAAAGGAAAACATACGACAACTTTTGCACAGATGCACTTTTGGCATTTCGGCGGAAATGTGATTGATACTCCGGGTGTGAGAGAATTTGCAATGATTGATATTGAAAAAGAAGAGGTACAACATTATTTCCCGGAAATTTTCAGAAAGAGAAAAGAATGTAAGTTTCATAATTGTATGCACATTAATGAACCGAAGTGTGCCGTTCTGAATTCTCTGGAGACAGGAGAAATTCAACATTCACGCTATTCTACCTACATCAAACTGATGGATGAAGCGGAAGAAAACTCTCAGAATTAAAAATATCTCACTTTTAAATTACAATACAAATTGTTCTATTAATTTAGAATAAAAGAGTTCGCTTATCTTAATTTAAATTTCCCTGTTTATTATTGTGAAATTCGTAAATTTATATACAAAAATTTACAAATAAAAAAACCCAGCCGAAGCTGGGTAAAAACTAATAACCATGAAAACTCAAATTAAACATGAGAATCGAATTATTAATTGCAATTTATGTGCCAAAATGTATGGTAAATTTTCTTAATAAAAGTTATTTTGTGTTAAAATTAAATTAAAATTATATTTAGATATTTTTTGTAGTTTTGTGCCATTAAAAAAATATACATTTATGTCTAACATTACATTCACTATGATTAAGCCTGATGCAGTTGCTGATGGACATATCGGTGCTATTTTAGGAAAAATTTCTGAAGGAGGTTTCAAAATTAAAGCTTTAAAATTAACTCAACTTACAGTTGCTGACGCCAAAAAATTCTATGAAGTGCATGCTGAAAGACCTTTCTATGGAGAATTGGTTGATTTCATGAGCTCAGGACCAATCGTTGCTGCAGTTTTGGAAAAAGATAACGCTGTGGAAGATTTCAGAACTTTAATTGGTTCTACAAATCCTGCTGATGCTGCTGAAGGAACAATCAGAAAAATGTTTGCCAGAAGCATTGGAGAGAACGCAGTTCATGGATCTGATTCTGATGAAAATGCTCTTATTGAAGCACAATTCCACTTTTCAGGGAGAGAGATTTTTTAACCAAAAACTCTTGTCAATAAAAAATCCGGAAATTATTCCGGATTTTTTTGTTATAATCAAATACTTCCATTTTTTGTGACATTTAGTCATAAAAAACAAATTGATTTATTCTCAATTTTTTGTTCATTCATCATTATAATTAAAATAAATAATTATTAAAATATTGTGAATAATGTAAAAATAATATGATACAATTATTTTCTAAAATTCATAATCAGTATATGTTGAAAAAATCCGTGTTTTTACGGATGTTTTCGTCTGATAAAAATCTCCATCTTTACAAAAGATAAATAAAGAATAAAAATATCATTAATCATCGTTATAGAAACTAATAACCATCATACTTTCTCTTTATATGAGAACAAAGAGCAGCTTTAATGAGCTGCTTTTTTGATTTACATTTTTAGAAGTTCGATCGTTTTTTCTGGACTTTCAGCTGAGAAAACTGCATTTCCTGCGACCAATACATCTGCTCCTGCTTCGAATAATCTGGAAGCATTGTCCAGATTTACACCACCGTCAATTTGTATAAGTGCAGTAGAATTATTGCTCAGAATTAAATCTTTAGTTTCTGCGATTTTTTTATACGTGTTTTCGATGAATTTCTGTCCACCGAATCCTGGGTTCACACTCATCAATAGTACCAGATCAACATCTGCAATGATATCCTCAAGCATTAAAACAGGAGTTGAAGGATTTAAAACAACACCGGCTTTTGCCCCTTTACTTTGAATTAAATTAATTGTTCTGTGTAGATGTACACAGGCTTCATAATGTACAGAAACCAGATCAGCACCATATTCTATAAATTCTTCAACATATTTTTCCGGCTCTACAATCATTAAATGTACATCTACGAATTTTTTTGCGTGCTGCTGAATTGTTTTCATAACCGGAAAGCCAAAAGAAATGTTGGGCACAAATCTGCCGTCCATCACATCAACGTGTAACCAGTCGGCTTGAGAATTGTTCAGCATCTCAATGTCTCTTTGCAGATTCCCAAAGTCTGCGGATAATAGGGATGGAGCGATGAGCTTAGTTTTCATTTTTATTTTTTAATTAAATTCAATAAATTATTGAGATAAGATTCAAGACTTCAGGTTATCTTTTTCTCTTTGTATTATTATATCAATAAAATCATTAATATACTGTTCTTTCATTTCTGCATATTTCTTTCTGTCTTGATTTGATTTTTCTGCCATTTCGTACTTTAATTGCTGATATTCTAGTCTAGCCCAGTCGTTCTTTTTCAAAAAATTCCGAAACAAAATATGCCTTTCTAATGCTTTGCTGTTAATTGGGCAAAGATAAAGATGGTGTTTTATGGTATCTAAAACATTATTGGAGTATTTTCCGTTTCTTTTAAAGACATCACGGTCAGTAATTCCTTGATTCCCGTTGTGATAATATCCGATTGATTCTAAACAAGATTTTATTTTATCCCAATCTGTTTGTTCGGTATAAATCAGGTCAATATCAATTATTGGTTTAGCGTCTAAATTTTTAACAGAAGTACTTCCAACGTGCTCTATGCGATATTCAATTCCGTCTAATCCTTTAGTTATTTCACGCTTTATTTTCTCAAAATCTTTAATCCAGTTCGAAGTGTATTTTTCGATTAGCATTCTATGTTTTTAAACAGTACAATAAATTGCTTAATGATACTTCAGTTTCATTTCAGGAGTGATGTTAAGAAGCGTCTCATAAATTAACTGAATGACATTTCCTACATCTTCTTTTGAAACCATTTCAACTGTCGTATGCATGTATCTTAAAGGCAATGAAATCAATGCACTTGGTACACCTCCGTTCGAATGCGCAAACGCATCAGTGTCTGTCCCTGTCGCTCTGCTTGCTGCAGCTCTTTGAAAAGGAATTTCTTTCTTTTTGGCAGTGTCGATAATCAATTCTCTGATCACATGGTGAACACTCGGTGCGAAAAAAACTACAGGACCGTCACCACATTTTTGGTCGCCTTCTTTTTTCTTCTCGATCATCGGAGTGGTTGTATCATGGGTAACATCGGTGACGATTGCAATGTTTGGTTTGATGGTGTCGGCAATCATATCTGCACCATACAGACCCACTTCTTCCTGTACAGAATTGGTAATATATAAACCAAATGGAAGTTGTTTTTTATTCTCTTTTAAAAGTCTGGCAACTTCGGCAATCATAAAACCTCCGATTCTGTTATCTAAAGCTCTGCAGACAAAATAACGGTCATTCATTTCAAAAAACTCATCGGGATAAGTAATCATACATCCGACGAAAATTCCCAATTCTTCAACTTCTTTTTTAGTAATTGCTCCGCAATCGATGAAAATGTTTTCAATTTTTGGTGTAGGTTCATCTTGGTTGGCTCCTCTTGTATGAATTGCAGGCCATCCGAAAACTCCTTTTACTATTCCTTTTTCTCCGTGAATATGGACAATTTTAGAAGGCGCAATAGTTTGGTCTGAACCTCCATTTCTGATCACATAGATTAATCCGTCATCTGTAATATAGTTAACATACCATGAAATTTCATCAGCATGAGCTTCAATCACAACTTTAAATTCAGCTTCCGGATTGATGATTCCATAGCAGGTTCCGTAGTGATCAACCTCAATTTTATCAACGTAGGGTGTGATGTAATTCATCCATACCTCCTGACCTTTGTGTTCGTATCCGGTTGGTGACGAAGTATTTAAATATTTCTCTAAAAATTTCAAAGATTTCTTCTCAAATTTCATATTTAAGGAATGATTTTTGTAGTTAAATTTTGTTATAATACGTGTAAAAATAATGAAATTTCATAAATTCACCTTTCTTTTTCTATTCTTTTTTGGAGTTGCTACATTCGGACAGCAGGGAGATTCTATTATTGCGAAGCCTTTAAGTCAATATCCTCAAGATCAATTGAAAATTGATGAATTTGGAAATCGATATTATTACGACGAAAGACAAAAAGCCAAAATCTACGAAATCAATGGCGAAACCGTGGTCGTGATGGATGAATTGGTTTTGTTAAATAAACCGAGATTTAACAATCAACTGGATAAAAATTATTATTATTTTCTCAATAAAAAATTATACAGAGTATATCCTTTATTTTTAACTGCTTTGGAGCAATATAAAGATATTCAGGTTGAAATGACCGTGATGGATACCGCAGCAAAAAGAAAATATGTAAAAGACCGTCAGAATATGCTTGCAGATCAATATGAAAAGCAATTAAAAGATTTAACTACAACCGAAGGGCAGGTTTTTGCAAAATTAATGAACAGAGCCACAGGAAAGAATGTCTTTGAAATCATTAAAGAAATGCGTGGCGGATGGAGCGCATTTTGGTGGAATGTGAAAGGAAAAATGGCAGATATTGATTTGAAAGATCAATACAATCCTCATAAAAACAGAACAGATGAGTTTCTGGAATCATTATTACAATCCAACTGGAATTCAGGTTATTTGCAGCCTTATCCGGGTGCGAAAGATTTCAGAATTTCTAAATAAAAATAATTCCTGTAAAGTTAATTTTTACAGGAATTTTTCTTTTAATTTTTCAAAAACAATTTTGTCTACAGGGAGAGTAAAAGGATTTATTTCAGTATTGATAGGAAGCCATTCTGTTTTTTCTATGCAGGGATCAAGAATAAGGAAGTCTTCTTCATTCACAATTTTTACCAGATAATATATTGTAAGAAGCTGTTCATTTTCTCTGAACCGAGAAACTAAAAAATTTTCCTGAGTATATAGATGCTCTAAAATATCAATTTTCACATTAAGTTCTTCATCAAATTCACGATGAAGACATGCTGTTAAACCTTCTCCAAATTCTAGTCCGCCACCAGGAAATTTTAATAACGGCTGTCCTGCATACTCTTCAAACAAAGTCAAAACTTTATTATCTTTTACAGCACAAGCATAAACTCTCACGTTTATTTTGTCAATCATATGTACTATTTTGTAAAGCTAAAATAGGGAAAAAAGTTAGAAATTAAGACTTATCAATTATGAGTCTACAAGTTTATACACTATTTCAATTATTACAACCTCTAACCTCTAACTTCTAACTCATAACTCATAACTTTATAGCATTGATCATTTCTCTTTTTCCGGGAGGACCTTGTTTTTTTTCTACATTAAAATTAAGTTCTTTCAGTATTCTTCTTACACTGCCCTTTGATGAGTATGTTGTTAACAGTCCGTTTGTGCTCATTTTGTCGGAAACTATTTCAAACAGTGGCTTTTCCCAAAGATCCGGCTGCACTCTTGCACCAAAGCAATCGAAATAAACAAGGTTAATCTTGGGTAAATCGATATTTTTCAGCTCAAAAAAATCACATTCAATTTTTTTCAGATTAAAACCTTTAATAATTTCAACGGATTTATCCCATTCAGTTTGATGAATTTTTTGATAAATATTTTTTAATTCTGGGTTATCAAAATGGTCGAAGTAGGCTAAATTTTCTATTTCAGATTCATTTATGGGATATTTTTCGAGCGTAAAATAATTGACTACATGATTTTTGTCAGTTTTTAAATATTCATTAATAGTTACCAAAACATTTAAACCTGTTCCAAATCCGAGTTCTAAAATGTTAATTTCGTAATCATTTATTAATATAAATCCATTATTGATAAAGACGTGTTCTGCTTCCTGTAAGGCACCATGATGTGAATGGTAATTTTCGTCTAAATAGCTGATAAATAGTGTTTTACTACCATCATTTGTAGTTCTGACTTCTCTTTTCAAGGTATTTTTTTTCAAATTTACTTCAAAATTTTTATATTTGGAAAATTATGTTAAATTTGTGGAACATCATAAAAATTTTAAGAAATGATAATTCAAAAAACAGAAAACTCTAGAATTTCTACTTTCGATCCCAATAATTTTTCGTTCGGAAATACTTTCAGTGATCATATGATCATCTGTGAATATGAAAACGGTAAATGGGGCGATGTGAAATTGGTTCCTTACGGTCCTTTATTATTTACACCAGCGATGATGGGAGTAAATTACGGACAGGCTTGTTTTGAAGGCATGAAGGCTTACAAAGACAATGACGGACAGGTTTTCCTTTTCAGGCCCGAAAAGAATTTTGAACGTATCAATAAATCTGCAAAGCGTCTTGCAATGCCGGAAGTTACCGAAGAAATGTTTTTGGATGGACTTAAAGCATTGGTAAATATCGATAGAGAATGGATTCCGCAGGGAGACGGAATGTCTTTATATATCAGACCTTTAATTTTTGCTACAGAAGAAGCCCTGAAAGCCAGAGTAGCCAATAAATATATGTTTGCCATTGTTGCTACACCGGCAAAAAGCTACTATTCTGAACCTGTATCAGTGAAAATTTCTGATCACTATTCTAGAGCGGCAAGTGGTGGAGTAGGATCTGCAAAAGCAGCAGGTAACTATGCAGCATCTTTTTACCCAACGCAATTAGCAATGGAAGAAGGATATGATCAGATTATCTGGACAGACGATGCAACACACGAATATTTTGAGGAAAGCGGAACAATGAATGTTTTCGTGAGAATCAACGATACTATTTATACGCCGCCAACTTCTGAGAAAATTTTAGATGGTGTTACCAGAGACAGCTTTATCCAGCTTGCAAACAAGAGAGGTCTTGACATGAAAATTGAACCTATCGCAGTGAAAGCTGTGGTAGAAGCCCACAAAAACGGAACTTTGAAAGAAGTTTGGGGTGTAGGTACAGCTGTTGTGACTACTGTATTTAAAGCCTTAGGACACCGTGGAGAAAAATTGCAGCTTCCAACACTTTCTGATGAAGAAAGTTATGCAGCACTATTGAAAAATGATTTGGTTAACTTGCAGAATAATGTAAGTGAAGATTCATTCGGATGGAGAGTACTGGTTGAAAAAGATGTTTTAGAAACAGCTTAATTCCGAATAATTAATTATTATATAAAGCCAGGATTTCTTCTTGGCTTTTTTTGTTTTTTTATATCCTTTGAAATGCGTATTTTCGCAAAAGTTTTATGAAAAAAATACTTCTCATATCTGCTTTAGGACTTTTAAGTTGTAAAAGAAATGCACCACAGGTTCATCCTCCTGTAGGTGGAGTATTGAGCCAGAATGATCTCGACGTTTCCAGAAACCGAATGAAAAATCTGAATGCTCTAGAAAGACAGCAGATTCAGGATTGGGTGAATAGTCAGGAGATTAAATTTTATCCTACTCAGCTTAATTACTGGACAACGGTAGAAAATTTCGACAAAAGACAGAGAAGACCGGATAATTCACCGATTTCCTATTCGTATGATCTCTATGATTTTGATCAGACTAAAATTTATGACCAGTCAATCAGCAGAAATAATGCGGTATTCGGACGTTTTGATGAATTGAAAGCAGTAGAAAATGCTTTAAGATATATGAATGACGGCGAAGAAGTAACGCTTCTTGTACCATCATCATTGGCTTACGGAACTTACGGTGACGAAAATAAAATAGATAACGATATTCCTTTAATTATAAAATTAAAAGTTCTATAAAATGAAATTGTTTAACAAAAATATAATTCTGGCAGCTGCAAGTGCATCGCTGCTAAGTTGTACACCAATTTATAAGAAAATGAACGTAGACAAAGAAACTTACGAAGGGCTTAAAGACGGACTTTATGCCAATCTACAAACTACAAAAGGTAACCTGATTGTAAAGTTTGAAGACAAAAAATCACCGGTTACTGTGGCTAACTTTGTTGGTCTGGCAGAAGGTAAAATTGATAACAAATCTAAAGCGAAAGGTGTTCCTTTTTACGACGGAACAATCTTTCACAGAGTGATCAAAGATTTCATGATTCAGGGAGGTGATCCTAAAGGTACAGGAACAGGAGATCCCGGATATAAATTCGAAGACGAAAAAAACGACCTTAAACATACAGGAAAAGGTATTTTATCAATGGCTAACTCCGGACCAAATACCAATGGTTCTCAGTTCTTCATCACCGAAATTGCTACTCCTTGGTTAGACGGTAGACACACCATCTTCGGGGAAGTTGTAAAAGGAGACGATGTAATTGACGCAATTGCTAATGTTGAAAAAGGAGCTCAGGATAAACCTAAAACGGATATCGTACTTGAAAAAGTAAGTATTTTCAGCAAAGGAGACGAATACAAAGGATATGATGCTGCAAAAACTTTCACGGAAGGTAAAGCTAAAATTGCAGAAAAAAATAAAGAATTTTTAGTTAAAGAAGAAGCTGAAAAGAAAAAGAAAGAAGAAGAATTTAAAGCTAATCAGCTGAAGATGGTTGAAGATGCAAAAGCAGGAATGCAGGTGACTGAATCTGGTTTGTTCTATAAAATCACAAAAAAGACTGAAGGAAAAGCACCAAAAGCAGGTGATAATATTTCTGTACATTATGCAGGGAAATTAGTAGACGGAACTGAGTTTGATTCTTCATTCAAAAGAGGTGAGCCCCTTGAGTTTCCTGTAGGAACCGGAAGAGTAATCAAAGGTTGGGACGAAGGAATTCTTTTGTTGAAAGAAGGTGAAACTGCTACACTTTTGATTCCGCCGGCAATGGCTTACGGAGAAAGAGGTGCAGGAGGAGTTATCCCAGCAAATGCATGGTTGATCTTCGATGTGGAATTGGTGAAAGTTCCTTAGTCGAATTAAGATAAAAATAAGAAAGCCGTCTCGTGAGAGATGGCTTTTTTGATTTTGATAAAAATACTACTATTTTATTTGGTGTGAAAAATTGTGTTTTTTCAACAATCCATTAAGGAAATTTCTGAATGATGTACTCATCCCATCCAATAGATAATAAGAATCTGTTCCGCTTCCTGTTTTTCCTTGCTTTTGAGCTAATATATCTTTGTTGGAATGTAACCTGTTACAATCCATACATACTGAAATATGGGCAACAGGTTTATTTTTCAAATAGTAAACAATACCAAGATGAGGATCAAAGCAGGCAGCAGTTCCCGCTCCATAAGATTTCTTATCGTCAAGTTTTGCATTCAGGATTTTTACTGTTTCCTTATCTAATGTAACTTTCTTTTTTGCAGTCTTCGATACATTACCGTCTTCATCAATGATGTACATACTTTCTGCTCCTTTCCCTCCGATGAAATCATAAATGATCACTTTATCAAACTGAAGTTTAGAAAATGTTTTATCCTGACCATCAATAGAAATGACAATAAGAATAATTACGGTGGTAATCAATTTTTTAAGTATCATACCAGCTTAACTAATAGGTTTAATCACCTTTCTTTCACCAATCTGCTGTCTCCACATCGCATAATACAATCCTTTTAAATCCAGAAGATTTTCGTGCGATCCCGTTTCTATCACTTTACCGCGTTCCAAAACATAAATTCGGTCTGCATGCATGATGGTGCTTAATCGGTGGGCAATCAATACGGTGATCTGTTCTTTTTCTTCAGAAATTTCTTTGATGGTTGTGGTAATTTCTTCTTCGGTAATGCTGTCTAAAGCTGAAGTCGCTTCATCAAAAATCAACAGGTTAGGTTTTCTCAATAATGCTCTTGGAATGGCTATTCTTTGTTTTTCACCCCCACTTAGTTTCAGTCCGCCTTCACCAATAACGGTTTCAATTCCTTTTTCTGCTCTTTCTATCAATGCCGTTGCACTTGATTTTTTTAGCGCTAAATCTAACTCTTCGTCTGTCGCATTTGGGTTTACAAACAAAAGGTTTTCTTTAATCGTTCCTGCAAAAAGCTGGGTATCCTGAGTGACAAAACCTATCTGATTTCTCAATTCATCAAAGTCGAATTCTTTTCCATTGATTCCATTATAAAAAATAGAACCTTCTTTAGGACGGTATAATCCCACTAATAGCTTAACCAATGTACTTTTCCCTGAACCACTCGGTCCCACAAATGCAATCGTTTCTCCGTTTTTTACCTCAAACGAAATATCGTTTAATGCTTTGTAAGATGCAGTCTGATGTTTGAAAGACACATGATCAAAAGCCAGTTTTTCTACAGCACCAATCTGTTTTGGAGTCTGAGGCTTTTCTTCCACAGGTTTTTTCATTAAATTATCAAAATTATGCAGCGATGCTTCCGCTTCACGATATGAGATAATGATGTTCCCGATTTCCTGCATCGGTCCGAAAATAAAGAACCCGTAAAACATCAATGATAAATACTGTCCGGGTGTCACAATGTTTCTGAAAATTAAATATAAAAGAGTAAGAGTAATCAACTGTTGCAGGAAATTCACCATCGTCCCCTGAATAAAACTTAAAGAACGAATGCTTTTCACCTTCTTTAATTCAAGTCCGAGAATTTTGTACGTGTTATTATTAAGACGTTTTACTTCCTGTTTTGTTAAACCTAAACTTTTTACAATTTCGATATTACGAAGACTTTCGGTTGTGCTTCCTGCCAAACCTGTAGTTTCTGTTACGATGGTTTTCTGGATGTTTTTAATTCTTTTACTTAATAAATTGGTAATGAATGCAATCAGGAAAATTCCCACCACATATACCGGCATAATCGACCAGTGCAAACGAATGGCATATACCGAAACGAAAATAATGCTCACCAGAATTCCGAAAAATATATTGATGAAATTGGTGATAAATTTCACAGAATCTTCTCTTACTTTCGTCAAAATAGAAAGCGTTTCGCCACTTCTCTGATCTTCAAATTCCTGATAAGGCAATGCCATAGAATGCTGCAAACCGTCTGTGAAAATGTTTGCCCCAAATTTTTGGGTAATGACGTTCACTACATAATCCTGAAAAGCTTTGGCAATTCTGCTCACCATTGCAGTTCCTATTAATAAGCCAAGAAAATAAAATGCTCCATGATAAAGATCGGTTCCGTATAAATATTCATCCAATGTTCTGGACATCTGTTTTTCTTTATCAAAAAAATTGGGATGCGTTACCAGCTGATCCAATATATTTCCGGTAATCGCAGGTCCGAATAAAGAAAAAACCTGATTGATCGTTGCCAAAACCAAAGATAAGATCAGCAACCATTTATGAGGTTTTAAATAATGTAATAATGTTTTCATACTTAGTAATTCTTCGGTGCAAAATTACTGATATAAATCGGATGCGCTGTGGTAAAATATTGAATTGCAGGAGAAGATTTTATGAGAACGAACCTCAGAATTTTACATATATTTGAAAAAGTTCTCCGAAGAGACAATTATATCAACTTCAATTACAATTTATCATCATGAAATTAAAATTTTTCACCCTTTTACTGGTACTTTTCTCTCTTTTTTCCTTTGCTCAGGCTAATGCAACTCCCGATGGTTTGGCAATCAAGAAGACACTCACTTATTTTGCCAACAGCATCAAATCTAAAAATATTGATCAGGCGATGAACACTATTTATCCCAAATATTTTACCATCATTCCCAAAGATCAAATGTCGCAGCTTCTGAATATGACTTACAACAATCCTTTTGTAAAAATCGATGTGCAGGATCTAAAGTTTGGGAATATTGAAACCCCTGAACTCATCAATGGTGAATATTTTTCAATAACCAATTATTACCTGAAACTAAAGGCAAATGTAGGATCTATGGATGAGCCTATGAGAAAGAAAATAGGAGAGATGCTTACTTCAAAATACGGTAAAGCCAACATAAAATATATAGCCAATGAAGGTTCTTACATCATCAATGCTCCAATGAAAGCCTGTGCGATAAGTAAAGATAAAAAAGCATGGAAGCTTGTGTTTGCAGACAAGGAGTTCAAATCACAGCTGGTGAAGCTGCTGCCGAAGAAGGTTTTGGATAAGATTTAAAATTTAACATTAATTTTATAATATTTTATTTCAAGATAGCATCAGATTATGGATTCCCATAAAAAGCAATAAGAAAAACGGTATATATTTGAAAAAAATAAAATTTATGGCAAAAAATATAACGAAATATTCAATTTTTTTAGGATCACCTAGTGATTTGCAGGAGGAGAGAATAGAAATTGAGAATGTAATTAAAGAATTAAATATAACTTTTGGAAATCGAGATAATATAATTCTTGAATTATTAAAATGGGAAACACATTCTGCACCCGGTGTCACCAATACTTACACACAGGATTTAATTAGTAAAGATATCGGCTATGATTATGATATATTTATAGGAATAATTTGGCAAAAATTTGGTACTAAAACGAATGCTGCAAATTCTGGAACTGAAGAAGAATTTCTTAATGCTATTAAAAGATTTGATAATAATGAGAATATTCAAATTTTATTCTACTTTAAAAATAAAGCTCCTCTTAGTTTGGATGATATTAATGTTGAAGAATTATTAAAGATCAAAAAGTTTAAAGAAGTTTTGAAAGAAAATAACGTCTTTTACAATTCTTTTAATGATACTGATGAACTTAAAACAAAGTTAAGGATGCATTTACCAAAACGAATTGATGACTTAAAAATTAATCAATTTAATTTGGATAATATGATTTTCGATGAAAACCAAATTGATACTGTTCTTGATGAAGATGAACAAGTTATTTTAGAGGATGATTTTGGTCTTTTTGATTATTTGATTGAATTTGAAACTTTGCTCATGAATGCAACTAATGCACTTTCTAACATAAGTGAAAGTACAACAGATATTGGAACCGAATTCTCAAAAAAAGCTGATGAAATAGAAAGAATAACAAATTATCCAAATCCAAATAAATTAGTGATTATTGAATTGTTTAAGAGGATTTCTAGATTAATGGATGAATATTCCAATAGAATAAAGGTTGAGAACTCAATATTTTATAATAATTTTAAAGATGCTATTGATATAGGATTGAAGTACATAAATAGCATGGAAAGTTTAGATAAACATCAGTACATTGAAAATTTAACATCTACATTAGAAGCAACTGAGTCTCTTTCAGAAAGTATGCCTTTAGCTATTGATGGGATGTCTGGATTTCATGATACAGTAAAAACTTTACCAAATTTACAAGCTAATCTTAATGTTTCTAAAAGAAAATTGGATAAACAACTTGAAGAACTAATATATAATTTGAGAGGAGCTAGAAACTTAACAAATGAATTCATTAGCGAAATCAAATATAAATTATCAAGACTTAAGTAATTTTTTTAGTCGAAAAAACGCCCTTTAGAGGGCAGTTATCATTTGAATCTTCTCTAAATCATTATTTCCAGTTATCTTTACCAACACAACATAGAGGAATAATTTCCTCAATATTTAATGGCTAGAATATATTAATAATAGATCTATTGCCTCTATAAAGTAACAAAAAAATTTTTCTAAAGTAGGAAGATTTCATTATTACTATGTCTTTTCGAAGCAGCAAAAAGAAATTATAAAATTCTCATTCCGAGGTAACCATATACATTTTTAAAAAATCTCACAGCATATTAATAAAGAATAGTATCAAATATTTCACTATTTTAGTACAAATTACCGCTATGAAGAAAAGTCTATTCTTGTTTTTTATATTCTGTATTACAGCGTTATCTGCACAGGGGAAAAAGTTTTTTGAAAGTGGGGAAGCAGTGCTTACAAATCCTATTGAAAAAATTAATCTGACTTTTGCCAACGAATTGCCTTTAGTGAAAGTTTTCATCAACGGAAAATATTATCAGTTTCTGTTCGATACAGGTGCGCCCACCGTTATTTCCCACGCTGTGTATAACGAACTGAATCTTAAAAAGAAACACTCCAGCAAAGTAAGAGATTCACAGAAAAACAAGCAGGAGCAGATTTTTACAATACTTCCTGAAATGACGATTGATCAGATTGTTTTCAAAGATATAGGGGCAGTAGTAATCGATCTTGAAGGTCCTGAATTTGGCTGTTTAAAGATAGACGGCATCGTAGGAGCAAGTCAGATGGCAAAATTATTCTGGAGATTCAATTATTCTGAAAATCTTCTTGAGGCTACAAAAGATCTTAATCTGTTTTCTACAAAGGGTTACGAAACGGTATTTAATTTTACGGTAAGACCTCAGAAAACTCCCATCATCGAAGGACTGGTTTTAGATCAAAAGATCAATTTCACTTTCGATACCGGATTTACAGGATCTATTAAAATTGGCGATCACTACTACGATCCCAAAAACGGAAAAGTACAATCTGTAGAAATGTACGGGGTGAATTCTGTGGGAGCATTCGGTACCGGAAAACCTCAATCTTCTTATAATTTCAGAGCTGAAGAATTAGTATTGGGCGGCGAAAAATTTAAAAACGAAATTGTAATGACCGGAAATTCCAGTTTGCTGGGGAATGAATTTCTGAAAAAATTCCAGTTCATCATCGATTGGCAGAATAATAAAATTTATCTCCACCGGATCAAAAATACTCCTGCAAAAATGGAGTCTTTCGGATTTGCTTACCGTTTTATTGATTATAAAGCTAAAGTGGTTCTGGTGTTTCAGGGAAATGATATTCCGGTAAAGGTTGACGATGAAATTTTAAGCATTAATGACACCAGTTTTGAAAATTTAAATCAGGATCTGTCTTGTCAATATTTACTGAACAGGGTAGAGAGAGCCGGAAATCAGATCAATATAAAAGTAAAACGTGACGGCAAAATTTTAGATTTTACGATGGATAAAAAGGAATTTTTGAATTAATATTAATTTTAAATGCTTTCAATTCGAGAAGATTTTAAAGAAATCGCATTGAGAATCTGGTGTAAACTAAATTCTATAAGCATGAATACTTTTTGATCTACCAATTCTTATCAATCATAAAAACCATCTGTGTCATCACAACCGCTCCTAAAAGCAATTCTCTTTTGTTCACTTTATCGAAAGTATCTTTCTCAGAGTGATGATAGTCAAAATATCTTTGGGTATCTACCACCATTTCCATTAACGGGATGTCCAGTTTTTTAAGTGGAGCAATATCCTGAATGGCATCAGTTTGATCAAAATCATACACTCCGTAAGGTAGAAAATATTCTTTCCAGGGGAAAATCAGGCGTCGTCTTTGGGGAGACATATCAAGAGAAAACCCTCTCGGAGAATACCCACCGGAATCTGAACCGAAGGCAAGAATATGTTTTTCCTCTTTCTTTTTTACTTGGGCGGCATAGATTTCTCTCCCTTGTCCACCGTTTTCGCTGTTGGCGTATAGCACAACTCTTATGGTGTGATTATTATCGTAACCTAATGCCTTGAAGGTTCTTAAAACTTCCAGACACTGCACCACTCCCGAACCGTCATCATGAGCACCTTCCGCAAAATCCCAAGAATCGAGCTGCGCTCCCAAAACAATGACTTTAGCATCTTTCTTACCAGGAATTTCTCCAATGATATTATGGTTGATGGTTTCGCCTTTTGATTCGGCGGTCATATTGAGTTTTGCTTTTACAGTTTGTTTTTTCAGAAGTTTTTCCAGCTCGTCCGCAGATCTCACACCAATTGTAACGGCAGGAATTTTTACCTTATCATCAGGCTCGTAATAAATCTGTTTTGCATGAGGAATATCGTCTGAAGCAGTTGTTAATGATCTTATAATCAAACCTCTCGCTCCTTTTTTTCCGATGACAGAAGCTGAAAGTAGTTTAGATTTAGCAGCAATCAGGTAAGAATCTACGGTGCTGATGATTTTCTGATCGATAGGATAATTGACATAAATAATTTTATCTTTTACCTGCGCACTTGTCAGATTCACTAATTCCTGTACATCATTCACCAAAAGAATATCGTAAATCATATCTTTTCCGCCGGTACCTTCAGAATTTCCGAACGACAGCATTCTGATGTTTTTCCATTCTCCGTTTCCGGCTTTGATCTGTAATGATTCTCTGCCCCTGATCCAGACAGGAACTCTTACTTCCTGTTTCCAGATGTTTTCTGCACCTGCTTCTTTAAGGTTTTTCTCTGCCCATTCGGCTGCTTTTGCATAACCGGGAGTTGCACTGAAACGTGCACCAACACCTTTCGTCAGTTCGCCGAGATTATCATACGCCGTTCCGTTGGTCATTATCTCATCAGAAATTTTTTTAAATTCTTCTATATAATTAAATTTCGGAATTGGTTTCGGTTTTCTGACAGGCTTCTTTTGAGAAAATAAAAATCCACTCAAAAAGAGTGGAAGTATGATGAGTAAGAGTTTTTTCATTTTTACTGACCTTTTTCTTTCGGTGCATAAAAATAAAGAAAAATTCACTAACTCTTATAAATATTGGTTTTTATTAATATTCAATTTAATACAAGGCGCAAAGAGTTTTTACTAAATATTTTAAGTTCGTAAAGGAATCACTTTAGCAAAGACAACAAAAGTTTTAGATTAAATACTAACATTAAAAAAATCCCCAAAATTATTTTCTTTTGCAGAAGAGTAATTTTGAGGATTTTTAATATTGAATTATTTTTTTGCAAAAAGAAGAAAGCTTTTTATTGTTTCATATCGTACATTAATAATGCAGTAACCAATTTTGGTTCGATGAATGTACATTTTGGAGGCATACGAAGTTTTAAATCAGAAATTTTAATCATGTCATTAAAACTTACAGGATAAACGCCAAAACCTACTTTGCCTTCACCGTTATCCACTTTTTCTTTCAAAAGCTTGATTCCGTCAATATTTGAAGTTCCCTTGCTGTAAGTGATCTGATCTGAACTGTCTGAATCTTCAATTTTTAAAATATCTTTAATGATATATTTATCTAAAAGATGGTGATCAAGATTATCTAAAGACATCTCCTGTGAACGAAGGTCGTGTTTCACATGAAGAGAGTAGAATTTGCCATCAATGTACATAGAAATATGGAATTTCTGTGACGGATAGTATGGAGTTTCTTCTTTTTCGTGAATTAAAAAATATTTTTCAAGTCTTTTAAGGAATTCTTCAGTGGAAAGATCTCCGATGCTTTTCACGATTCTGTTGTAATCATGAATTTTTATGGATTGGTTGGAAACTATGAAGCTGTAGACAAAATTATACGCTTCTGTACCATTATGTTTTTTGTTTTTATCTTTCAAACGTTTTGCGTGAATTGCTGTGGAACCAATTCTGTGGTGACCGTCTGCAATGTAGAAAGAATCGATCTGATCAATCACTTCTTTGAACTGCTGAAGTTTTAAACGGTTATCTATTCTCCAGATTTTGTGTCTGATTCCCACTGAATCTACATGATTGAAAATCGGAACGTTCTTCTCCTCATGATTCATCAGTAATTCTATCTTAGAATTGGATGGATAAGTGAGCAATACAGGTTCTGCCTGAAGGTTTACTTTATCTAAATAATGAGCCAGCTTCTCTTTTCGCTGAGGAATTGTACTTTCGTGACGTTTTATTTTACCTGCCCAGAAATCTTCTATGTTCGTTAAACCGAGAAGTCCTCTGAAAACCTGCTTGTTAGGATAAATTTGCTCATACAGATAATATGACGAACTGTCCTGAACGAGTGTTTTATCATCCATCAGTTCTTCAAAAGTTGAACGTATTTTCCTTAAATTCCGGTCGACATCTTTAGATTTACTTACAACATAGGGTTTTATCATATTGATGTAAGTTTTCTCTTTTTGAGCTTTTTCAGTGATTTCAGCCTGAGTGAAATTATCTAAAGGATGAGTAGGAAATGTAGCCTCATGATCTTTATGAGGTCTTATTCCACGGAAAGGTTTAAAAACTGGCATATATAATTTATAGTTTCTTTTTAATCTCAATAATCTGTTCGGCAAGCTCAACACCTATTTTTTCCTGAGCATCAAGGGTATTTCCGCCAAGATGGGGTGTAAGAGACAGGTTTGGATTCATTAATAAAATCAGCTCGGGAGTCGGTTCGGTTTCAAAAACATCGAGTGCAGCTCCTGCAACTTTTCCTGATTCGATGTTATTGATTAAGGTTACTTCGTTGATGACACCACCTCTTGCAGTATTTACGATAAATACACCATCTTCCATTTTTTCAAATTGAGGTGTATCTATTACATATTCATTTGTTTTCGGAGTGTTGATGCTGATAAAATCAGTGTCTTTGTAGAAAGCATCAGAATCGTTGGTTGATGTAACTTCAAAATCAACGGTTTGTCCGTCAAAAAAACTTAAACTGATTGTCTTGGTCTTTGGTTTTCTTGTCAGAACTTTAACTTTCATTCCCAAAGAAATTCCCATCTTCACCACTTCCTGACCAATACTTCCAAATCCGATAACTCCCAAAGTTTTACCAGAAAGTTCATACGCGTTGTTGAAAGATTTTTTCAAAGCATTGAAATTCGTATCTCCTTCCAACGGCATTAATCGGTTGGATTCATGTAAGAATCTTGCTAAAGAAAAGAAATGCGCAAAAACCAGCTCAGCCACTGATCTCGATGATGCATTGGGCGTGTTGATTACGTAAAGACCTTTTTCAATGGCATATTCAACATCAATATTATCCATGCCGATGCCGCCTCTTCCGATAATTTTCAAACTCGGACAAGCATCAATTAATTCCTGTCTTACTTTGGTAGCACTTCTCACCAAAAGAACGTCAACGTTATTTTCATTAATGAAACTGATAACGTGATCCTGCGCAACTCTGTTATCGAGCACTTCGATTCCTGCTTCTTTTAAAGCAAGCTCACCTGCTTTGGAAATTCCGTCGTTAGCTAAGACTTTCATATTGTTATTTTAGATGTTTAGATTTTAGAAATTAGATTCAGACAATTTTGTCTTTCATTTAAATCTAAAAATCTCTTAATCTTTTTATTTTTTTGTGTTGCCTAATTTAAGTTATTTTATTGACTTCATCACATCCACCAAAACCTGCACGCTTTCAAGAGGTAAGGCGTTGTACATACTTGCTCTGTATCCCCCTAAACTTCTGTGACCGTTCAATCCGCTGATTCCTGCAGCTTTCCATGCAGCATCAAATTCTTCTTTTTTGCTGTCGTCAATTAATTTAAATGAAACATTCATCAACGAACGGTCTTCTTCAACACAAAATGTTTCAAACATCGGGTTGGTATCAATTTCATTATATAAAAGTTTTGCTTTTGCTTCGTTTCTTGCTTCAGCAGCGGCAATTCCTCCATTGTTTTCTAAATGTTGTAATGTAAGTAAAGATGCATATACAGGGAAAACCGGTGGAGTATTGTACATTGATTCTTTAGAAATATGCTCAGAATAATCTAAGATCGAAAACATATTTTCTCTGCCTGTTTTTCCTAAAATTTCTTTTTTGATTACCACTAAAGTTACTCCTGCAGGTCCCATGTTTTTCTGAGCTCCGGCGTAGATTAAATCAAATTTTGAAAAATCTAATTGTCTTGAAAAAATATCAGAACTCATATCGCAAATCATCAAAGTATCCACTTCAGGGAAAGATTTCATCTGAGTTCCGTAGATTGTGTTGTTTGAAGTACAGTGGAAATAATCGTATTCTGAACCTACCGTATAATCTTTTGGGATAAAAGAGTAGTTTTCTTCTTTTGAAGAACCTACAACATCTACTGTTCCTACTTTTTTTGCTTCTTTTACAGCTCCTGCAGCCCAAGTTCCCGTATCAAGATAAGCCGCTTTTCCGCCAACCTTCATCAAATTGTAAGGAATCATCGCAAACTGAAGACTTGCGCCACCTCCTGAATACAAAACTTCATAATCGTCACCCAAATTCATCAATCTTTTTACGATTGCCCGAGCTTCATCCATCACCGCAACAAAATCTTTGCTTCTGTGCGAAATTTCAAGAAGAGATAATCCGATACCGTTAAAATCTAAAATCGCTTCTGCTGATTTTTCGAAAACTTCCTGAGGTAAGATACATGGTCCTGCGCTGAAATTGTGCTTTTTGCTCATAATTTTACTTTTTGTTTATTGGGATTGTGCTGATTTCTCAATCTGCTATTCAGTATTTGAATTAATTTAAATATAAAGAAAAAAAAACCGTCTCAACAAAAATGAGACGGCGTATTTTATTCACCGTGTAAAAATGCTTTTTTATTAAGCAAAGTTTCTTCAGACTCTACATGATCTTCATCCGGAACACAGCAATCTACCGGGCAAACTGCTGCACACTGTGGCTCTTCATGGAAGCCTTTACACTCTGTGCATTTGTCTGTTACAATGAAATACACATCATCATTTACAGGTTCTTGTGGTGCATCTGCATCAACAGTTAATCCTGATGGTAATGTCACAGTACCTTTTAATTCTGTACCTTCGGAAGCTTTCCAGTCTACCGCTCCTTCATAGATTGCATTATTCGGACACTCCGGTTCGCAAGCGCCGCAATTGATGCATTCATCAGTTATTTTAATAGCCATCGCTAATTTTTTTTAAATTTGCACAAAATTACAAAATATTCCCCACTTTTACAGTAATTATGAATATCGAAAAACAAGTTTTAGGACTTATTAAATTAAGTGATTATATAAAAAGCTATTTGTCAGAAAATAATGACGATTTTAATGAAAATGATTCTGAATTTGAATCAGTCATTAAAAAATCTGAAATCGAAAATCCGTGGTTTACCGTAGAAAATCAAAGATTTGCATTGAAGCAATGGGCAGATTTGTTAAATGAGGAAAATCTTAATTCCTGGTTAAACAATTATTCTCCTTCAAAAACGACAAAAAGGGTAGGATTAATTCTTGCCGGAAATATTCCTTTAGTCGGATGGCATGATGTTATTTCGGTGGTTTTGAGCAATCATATTCCACTGATTAAATTATCTTCAAAAGACAAACAGATGATGCCTTTTTTATTAAAAAAATGGAAAGAATTTTCTGATCATGAAATTGAATATGAGTTTGTTGAAAGACTGACCGACTTTGATGCCGTAATAGCTACAGGAAGCAATAATACGGCGAGATATTTAGAATATTACTTTAAAAACCATTTAAGTATTATCAGAAAAAACAGAACTTCGGTTGCCGTGATAAAGGGTGATGAAACAGAAGCGGAATTAAAACTTTTGGCTCAGGATATTTTCCAGTATTTTGGGTTAGGCTGCAGAAATGTGACGAGACTTTTTATTCCGGAAAATTTTATTATTGACAGGGTTTTTGAAAGTTTTATTGATTTTAAAGAAATCATTAATCATAATAAATATGCCAATAATTATGATTATAACAGAGCCGTTTATCTGTTGAATCAGGATCAATTCTGGGATAATAATTTTGTCATGCTGAAAGAAGACGAAAAATTGTTCAGTCCGTTGTCTGTAATTCATTTCAGCAGATATTCTTCTTTGGATGAAGTGAAAAATTTCATCAGTGAAAATGAAGAAAATATTCAATGTGTGGTTGGTAAAAACGACTTGGGAATTGAAACGATACATTTCGGCGAAGCGCAGAATCCGGGACTTGATACGTACGCTGATAATGTAGATACAATGAGATTTTTGGAAGTTATTTAATAATTATCATTAAATTTACCTGTCAACCAAAATCAATGATATGAACAAGATATTAATCATACTTTCTTTTTTAGCGTTCCAGCTGTGTTTTTCACAGAAGGTAAAAAAAGCAGTAGTAGTAAAAGATAATAGAACAACTGAGCAGAAATTAGAGCTCAGTAAAAGTCAGAAAGAACTTTTTAACGGACAATTTGAGCAGTTTATCTCAGCTTTAAAAGTTTCCGATAAAGGTAAAGTGGAAAGTCTGCTTTCTGAAAAAGCCAAACCATCATTTACAGAAAAAGTTTATCAAAAGCTTTTGGAGCAAATTGATTTTACGAGAAAAACGGAAATTTATAAAACAGGATACAAATCTTTGATGAATGGTGAAAATTATCCTATGATTCAGTATAAATATTCTGATGATAAATCTAAGTCTGACCCAAAAGAAATTATCACCGCAGTTTTTCAGGAAGATGGAAAAATATTAGGCGTGAAACCTTACAAACAAACTAAGTAAAATTAAAAATTTTCTCCCGCTGATTTTAAATGTTTTAAACAGAAAGAGTTAAATTCAATACACTAAACAAAAAATCCTGATGTATTATGCATCAGGATTTTTTTGTTTTAAGAATATGAACTCTTAGAATTTTATTATTTGTCGATTGATCCTAAAACCTTTTGAGCAAAAGAGTTTAAAGCATCTTTTTCGCTCATACCATTTTGTACATTGGCGTGAACTTCTAAAGCTCCGCAGATGTTGGTAATCAATTCTCCGGCAACATTTAGATCTTCTTCGCTTGTTCCTCTGAACTCACTGAAACTTTCTAAAACCTCTAAAGTTTTTTCCAAATTTTCAGGGGTCTGATTCTGATAAAATTGTCTGATTACAGGTAATTTCATGTGTGATTTTATTTTTTATATGGATTCGCAGAATTACGAATTCATATTATAATTCATTGAATAAGTTAATTAAACTTTCCGCCTGATTAGATTGAACCTGATTCACCAATTCGCCGTTTTTAAAGATAGCAAAGGTTGGTAGATTGTCAACTTTAGCTAATTTTCTGCTTTCAGGAAGTTTTTCAGCATCTACATACAAAAAAGGGATTGCATCATTTTCCGAAGCCAGTTTTTTGAATTTAGGCTTCATAATTCTGCAGTTTCCGCACCATGTTGCTCCGTATTGTACCACTACTTTTTCATTGTCGCTCACAATATTTTGCAGCGTATCTTCTGTTAATTCAGTATACATAAGTTTATTTTTTAAAGAAAAAAATAAACAATGTAGCAATCAAATAATTTATCAATGTACCAATTAAAAAAGAGATTTTAAAATTGGTATACTGCTAGATTGCTACATTGTTAGATTGAAATTAATTCATTAATTTTTTGCTAAATATTCAGCAGTAGAAGTTCTGTCAGCTTTCATCGCATCTTTTCCTTCTTCCCAGTTTGCAGGGCAAACTTCACCGTGCTTCTGAACGTGTGTGTAAGCATCGATTAATCTTAAATATTCTTTTACGTTTCTTCCCAAAGGCATATCGTTTACAGACTCGTGGAATACTTTTCCGGTCTCATCGATTAAATAAGTTGCTCTGTATGTTACATTTGAACCTGTGAAATACTCATTTCCTTCTTCGTCAAATTCCAGATCCTGATCAACAATATCTAATAAGTTTGCCAATTGTCTGTGAGTATCAGCTAAAAGCGGATAAGTAACTCCTTCAATACCCCCGTTGTCTTTTGAAACGTTTAACCACGCAAAGTGTACTTCGTTTGTATCACAAGAAGCACCGATTACTTTCGTGTTTCTTTTTCGAATTCACCTAAAGCCTCTTGAAAAGCATGAAGCTCAGTCGGGCAAACGAAAGTAAAATCTTTTGGATACCAAAACAAAATCACTTTTTGTTGGTTTTTTGTAGTTTCTTCAAAGATGTTGATTTTAAGATCATCACCCATTTCAGACATTGCATCAATCGTTACGTTTGGAAATTTTTTACCTACTAAAGACATAATTTTCTAATTTTTGATTTATAATTTAATGGTGCAAATATACAATTTTTATCTATTGGAATTATTCATATCGATAAATAAAATCTATAATTATTTGCTGATTTTATATATTGAATGTGGAGTTCATCATGCTGAAAGCATCTTAATTATTTAGATTCTCTGAAAATACATTAAATTGATTCTAAATATTTATAGATAAACGTGTTACAAATTATTTTTTTTATGTGTCAACTAAATGAAAAACTTATACAGATAGTCTTTCAAATTTAAGCAGGAGAGTGGGCAAAATACCCACTTATAATTTTATTAATTTGCATACTTAAATAAATCTGTTGCACCTGCAGATCAAGAACTTCTATCTCCTATTAAAGTGGAAAAGTTTTTTCTTCATTCTAAATCAATCTTTTTCATTCAGTGTGCCTTTATTCCGAAAAAATAGTGAAATACTCGGCGGCTTTTTGGTACACTTCACTCCAGAGCAGGGTATGATAATAGAATCCCAAACTTTTTACATACACTGACTGCCCAAGTTCCAGAATCAATGTTTTCGCAATCAGTTTTGATTTTTGTAATCATTGCACCACACACAAAATGGTTTCCCCGGTCATCGGAAAAGCAGATCCCACCATGGGGATCTAAATACAGGTATGCACTGGTCTCCGAATTATACAGCAAATATGACTGAAACTTATAACACACCAACACGACAGGCGCTTGGTAGGTTAGTGTTTTAAGATCTGTTTTTTTATGGTTCTGCATTGCAATTACTGAATAATATTAATGATACTATCAATTTAGAATTTACTGTTTTCCTTTGTCATTCAAGACGGCATCCTCTTCACCTTGGCTTTCGTTCATCAAATAGGTTTCAAAATCAAGCGACTTTTTATCATATTAGATATTTTTTAAACAGTTCGTTTGAAATATCAATTAGATTAAAACCTATCTTCATCATAATAAAAAGTAATGTTTCTTTTTTCACAAATAGCTTTTACTTCTTTGTAATTTGTAAGCTTTAGTCCTTTCGCATGAACTGTTTTCAATTTTGAAGCTGATAAAATTTCGATAGGAAAATAGGATATTTTTGTATTAGAAATATTAATCCTTTCAAGATTTTTCATGTTTTTCAAACACTTAGGGAGATTTGATATACTCGTGTCATTAATGGGTAAACTAACTAAATCTGAAAGGTTACAGATTTCTTTAGGAAGATTTAATAAAAAATGATTGTTTGAGAGGAAAACAATTTTTAGAGTTTTTAAATTTCCTATTTGTACATCAATATTTTTAATATCATTATCACTCAAGTTTAGCCTTTCCAATTTTTTTAAGCTATATAAAGATTGTGGTATTTTAGTGATACTATTATTTGGGAGCTCAATATGAGTTAAATTAACAATTTTTCCAATCTCTTCCGGAATATCAGTTATCTTTTTACTTCCAGAAAAAGATTGGATACTTTTTAATTGCTGAAAATTTGAAATCCAAATTGGAATAGAATCAGTATCTGAAAGATATATACTACGAACGTTTTCAAGTCTTAAATATGTGAGCGAATCTCTCTTTTTCCAAAGACTATCAAAAATAATTTGAGTGGTAGAAGTAGGAAACGCTCTTAAAGTTTCTTCAGATTTGTCATAGGGCTGTTTATTATATTGTTGACATGATATAGGTAGTGGAAATATAAAAAATATGTATTGCAAAAACTTCATTATTAAATTTTTAAATCATTTACAAATATGGCATGAATATAATGGAAAACCGTTAGTCTGTTATATTTGTCTAAACTTTCCATTGATTGAATTAAAAAACCTGAGTCTCGGTTACCTTCTCCTATATTACATAATGATTCTAACATTTTTGGAGAATCAGAATTTGTTTGATCATTAATAGCATCAATTTCTTTATTTAAAACTTTTTTGATCCCTTCTTCTGACATTTCAATAATTTTGAAACCTAAGTTTTTGCTTCGATTGATATCATTATCTTCTAAAAAGAATTTAGTAAAATCTTTACCTTCTCTAATTGCTTTTTCAAGATCTATATTCCAATTTTCAATGATAAACTCATCGTTTTCTTTCATCATTCGATCAACTTCCATTGTTATAAAAGGCGGAACAAAAGATGGCATTGGAATTTGATGATCCGCCACACCTGGTAATAGAGCAGTTAAATCTGAAAGAACACCGAAAATACCAGCTCTTTAAATTATTCTTCATCATAATAAAAATCAATGTTTCTTTTTTCGCAGATAGATTTTACTTCTTTGTAGTTTTTAAGTTTTAACCCTTTTGCAGTTATATCTTTTAAATTTCTATTTTCTAAAATATTTGGATGAATGTATATTATTTTAGTATTTGTTATATATATTCTTTCTATATGACTTAGACTATTTAAGCAATTGGGCAGTTCAATAATATTAGTGTTTCCAATTGGAAGAACTTTTAATGAATCTAGACTACATATTTCATTTGGCAACATAGCAATAGGGTTATATTCAAGTGATAAAATTGTGATTTTTTTTAAATTTTTTATTTGTGATGGAAGATTTACTATACGATTTCCTTCTAAGTTTAGCCTTTTAAGATTTATCAAAGTAAATAATGACATAGGAATATGCGATATATTATTTCTAGGTAAATCTATCTGTTCTAGATTCTTTAATTTTCCAATATTCTCTGGAATTGTTTTGATTTTTTTTTGATAATTACTTACATATAGTATTTTTAATTTTTCAAATTTTATAATCCATCTTGGGATTGAATCTGTTTCTGATAACACTAATTGCTCAATATTTTTAAACCGTAAATAAGTTATAGAATCTCTTTTTTGCCATAAACTGTCAAGTAATAAAACTTTTATAGTATCGGGCATTACTCTCATTTTTTCTTCACTCTTATCATATGGAGCATTGCTGTATTTTTTCTGACAAGAATAAAATAATGGCAATAATAATATAATATATAAAATGTTTTTGATCATGCTTCAGACCTTTAAATTATTAACAAATATGGCATGAATATAATGAAATGTTGTTATTCTATTATACTTATCATTTTCTTCAACTGATTGAACTAAAATCCCAGCATCATGGCTGCCATTACCAATATTTGATAAAGACTCTAATATTTGAGGCGAATTTCTGTCGTTTTTATTGTTGATACAAGATATTTCCTTATTTAAAATTTTCTTTAACCCATCTTCTGTCATATCTATTACTTTAAATCCTAAATTTCGAACTTTTATACCATCACTATAACTGTTTTCTTCAAGAAATTTAATAACACCTCCTTTTCCTCCATCAATAGCCTTCATCAAATCTTTTTTCCACAAATCTCTTAAGTCTTCATACATTTCATTAAGATATTTTTCAACCTCCATTGTTATAAAAGGCGGAATAATAGACGGTGGAGGTATCTTGTGATCTGCCACACCGCGCAATAGAGCTGCCAAATCCGAAAGAACTCCAAAAAGACCCGCAACTTCGCCCACCGTTTTTATTATTTTGGCTGAACTTTTTCCGGATTCATATGTGATGGCATTTAATCCCTTTGGTACATCTGTCGAAGCTTCGGCACTTACATTTACCGCTCTTTTAATCTCTTTCTCAAACATATTGTCTATTTCAGAAATATCATAATAGTAATATTCGGAAGTAGACCCTTTTTTTATTGTGGTAAAAAAATTCTTTTTCTCTAAATTTCTTATGGCAATGTTGTAAGCATTTTTCTCAAAAAAAGTCAGTTCTTTTTTTCCAGCCAGGTCGTATGGTTTCATTAAACCATCTATCTTTATGGTATACATTGCGTTTTTAAAAGCTGAAATATACCAAGGACTTCCATCCGCTGAAGAGTAAATTGCCGGTAATAAATGTTCTTTTGAAGCATGCACAAAAATGATAGGCTCAACTACAGGTTTTGGTTTTACTTTTAAATAATTCCATGATTCATCTGGAAATTCAGCAATTTCAGGTTGATTATTTTCATCAATGTATCTGCAACGAAAGTATAATTCTATATCTCTTGCATCATCATTGGCAACCATTTTTGATAAACTATCATCATCCAGCAGTAAACTTACTGTTATTTCAGAGTTTTCATTAAGCTCCCAGTCGGTTAATATTTGATTACCATCCGGTGTGTTGGTTATGATGTTTATCGTTTCATATCCTTTAGTATTATCATGCCCTATAAGTTCTTTGTTTGTAAGTGCCAAAATATACATTAGAAAATTAAAATCATCCCATTCTCTTAATTCAAGATTAATTTTTTTTCCTTTAGGAGATTTTATGTTCTTCATTTTCAAATGAAATTTTACCCGATCTCCTATTTGTGCTTCCTTTATTTCTTTATCATCTTTATCAGTCCACCAACCTTTTTCAAAATAACGATAGGAAAGAGGAGCTTCCTTCGGTTCTCCGATAATAATTCCTTCATCTGCCGTAAAATGACTTCCTTTTTCTCCAAAGACTGAAAATTGATCCGTATAAACCTTCCAGGTTTCACACTCTATACTATTGGTTCCACCAATAATGCGAGTTATTTTTCCTCCTGCCATAATTAATGCATTTTAGATTTTTCTCCACTGTTATTGTCAAAAGTTCCTTTTGTATGCACTTCATTTTTCTTTTCTGAAATAACTTTCTTTTCTTGGGATTGATCTGTAACTTCTTTTGCTTTTGATTTCCTTTCTCCCTGTGCCACTTCCATAATATTAGCCGCCATTAGAGAATAATCTGCAACCGCATTCTGCATCATCATGGCTCCGGCAAAACTAGAATGGTTTACTCCAGCAGTTTCAGAAATGTTCATCCCTGCATTGGATGTAATATTCATGCCTGCCGTAATTGTTACGTTTTCACCCGCCGTAAAACTCATATTCTTTGGTGCATTCACATTAATATTTCCAGCTCCATCCATTAGATACGTATTTCCGCTAGGATCTTCTATAAAAACACTTCCTTCAGCGTCATTCAGAATAATTTTAGTTCCGCTTCGTGTGTGTATAACTTTCTTGTCGTTTCCAGAAGTGTGGTACGAACTCGTTTCACTCCCATTATAATGCGTTCCCATCACAAAAGGTTTTTCTGCATTCTGGGATTCGTGACTTACCAGAACTTCCTCACCAATCTCCGGGATAAAATGAAAACCTTTGCCTGATCCTGAATGTGGCTGTATCAGTCTGATCCACGGGGTTTTCTGTCCTTTATCTTCCTGCCACGGGAATTGTACCCGAACTCTTCCCATTCCCATCGGGTCGTTGTTATCCATCACTCTTGCAGGCTGCTCTTCACCTTTCGGTACGGCTTCGGTATCGATGTAAGGGGAAGCATTGAATAAATCGGGGATTCCGACAAACTCGTTGTAATAATCACCCGGCTCATAAACGTGCTTGATTTCTATAATGCGGTAAGTTTCCATTGCTTTGCCGTTGATGTCCGAAAGCTGGGTTCTCCCGCCTATTTTCAGTTCGGGAGTTTTACTTCTGCCTTTTACCTGCATCAGGTTCTCCCGCTTTTCTTTTTCCAATCGAACGGCTTCTGCCAATTGTCCTTCTGACCCTTTTTGGATTCCTGTATGGTTGAAGTGCATTTTTGGTTTTTTATTAAAAATGGTTTGGGAAGCAATGACCGCAATTGCCTGAAAAGGACTTTCTTTGAACTCGCTTTGTACACCATTGCTGTGTTTCTCTATTTTGGCTCCGCTCTGCGAGTCATAACAAGTGAAGGTAAATTCCTGTGCCTGCATCCGCATCTCAAATTCAACATCGATCAGGTCCATATTTTCCCTAAGCTTCAAAACAGGCTGTACCTGACCTCCGAAGACCAGTTTTTCACCGTTGTAATATAAATATTCACCGTGACGAATGGCGAGTCTCCGGATAAACTGATAATCAGATTCTTTATATTGAACGGTGTAGGGAAGGGATTTTTTGTTGTAAGCATTCAGGTGATTTGAAGAAATCTCTACCTGTGCTTCCTCTGGATATTCTTCGTTAATTTGCTTGATGATCTGTTCCAGTGTTTTGTCTTCAAAGCTTTGGCAATCCTTACCGCTTTCTAACAAAATGCCTGGTGCAAATCCTGTAATGTGCAAATCTCCGTAACCGCCGCCTTCGTCTTTTTTGTTGCGGATTTTTCCGATGATGCCTCTAAAATAATACCGGGATTCGCCAAAACGCCAATAGGTAATTCCTATTTCTTTTCCGAGTAGTTTTCTGGAATTTTCCATCACATACCCTTTGAATGTGTCTAAAGCATCATCCGGAACGGTAATGGTAAAGGTATCGTGGTCATTGGTTTTCTGGTGAAGTTCTACTTCATAGCTGTTTTTTCTCAGAAATTCTTTTCCGTCTATGGTCAAAAGACAATAAACCATGGAGTTGGTTTTGTCGTGAAGCCAGTCTTGAAAAGAACGGCAAGTGCCGAATATAGAGGGATCGAGGTTTTCGCTTTCCATAAAAAGTGTTTTTATTGTGTCAAATATAATTAATTATTGTATTCGATGTAGTTTTATTACGGTAATTTCTGAAATAAAGAAAGGGTATGAACTGTCATCCTTGTGATATGATTTAAAATCAAATTCACACAGTTCCTGTTGTATAAAATAATCTCTATAAAAAGTTTCCTTTACTTTTTTTGTGAAAATTTCTTTTATAATATGTTGATTATGAAAAAAATAAATTAAAATTAATAAAAATTATTTATTAATTTTAGAAAATAGAACTGAAAAATTTTATAAACAACCAAATACTATTATTATGAAAAATTTAAAAAGTCTGTCAAGAAAAGAACTGAAAACAATTAAAGGAGCAGCAGTTACTTCAAAGTGTCCTCCTGGAAGGTATTACTGTCCCGAAGCTGATGTTTGTGTCGCAATTAATGAAGAATGCTATATTATCGTACCGGAAATACCTGTAGAAGGTGGTTCTCTTTGAGATTAAACTAAAAAAGTTCTTCCTCAGGAAGAACTTTTTATTTTTTATACGTTCATTAGTAATTCTTTAATTCTTCTCATCGCTTCACGCAAGTCGTCTTCTGAAGCTGCGTAAGAAAACCTGATACATTCAGGACTTCCGAAAGAAACTCCGCCAACACATCCTACATGGGCATTTTCTAAAATAAACATGGCAAAATCATCAGCATCTTTAATTTCGATTCCATTTAAAGTTTTCCCTATGTAATATGAAATGTCCGGGAAGAAATAGAATGCAGCTTTTGGTAAAAGAACCTTAAATCCTGGAATTTCTTTTATTAAATCAAACATAACATTTCTTCTTTGCTCAAAAGCATCAATCATGTATCTGTATTCAGAAGGATCTGTTTTTAAAGCGACAATCGAAGCTCTTTGGGCAACTGTATTTGCACCGCTTGTCATTTGCCCCTGAATTTTTTCACACGCTTTTGCCAGCCATTCGGGACACGCAGAATAGCCTATTCTCCAGCCTGTCATCGCAAAGGCTTTAGACATTCCGTTGATTACTGCGGTTTGTTCGTACACTTCCGGAAACTGAGCAATTGAAGTCGATCGGGTTTCATAGTTGATGTATTCGTAAATTTCATCTGAAATTACAGTTACATGAGGGTATTTTGCAATCACTTTTGCCAAAGACTTCAATTCATCATAGGTATAATATCCTCCGGAAGGATTACACGGCGAACTGAAAAGGACAGCTTTGGTTTTATCATTAATTGCTTCTTCTAATTGTTCGGCAGTGATTTTAAAATCAGTTACATACGAAGTAGGAAGCATAACAGAATTTCCGCCCATCATTTTCACCATTTCATCATAGCTTACCCAATATGGAGTAGGAAGTATCACTTCATCACCGTCATTGATGATTGCTGCCAAAACATTGATGATTGCCTGTTTTGCACCGTTTGAAACACAGATTTGTGTTGGTTTATAATCTAATTGATTGTCTCTTTTTAATTTATCTGAAATTGCCTGTCGGAGTTCTAAAAATCCCGGAACGGGAGAGTAGTGGCTGTAATTTTCATTGATGGCATCAAAAGCTGCCTGTTTTATATTGTCCGGAACATCAAAATCGGGTTCGCCCAATGTTAAAGAAATAACGTCAATTCCGCTGGCTTTCATTTCTCTAGCCTTATTTGACATGACGAAAGTCTGTGAGTATCCTAACCTGTTTACTCGGTCTGAAAGTTTATTCATGTATTCTTTTTGTCGTTTTAACAAATATAGATAAAAAACTTTATGTGGATGAAGTTTGAGCTTATTGTGTTTTTTTTGAACGAACAATTTTGAAAATCAAGTGATTACCATAATCTCTCAAAAACATTATTCTTGCTATGAAATAAAACTTATTTTTGCTATTTATATTCAATCGTATGTCAGTAGCGTTAATCCAGAAATATTTCCCGGAACTTTCCGAAAAACAAATCGAGCAGTTTTCAAAATTAGAAAGCCTTTATGGTGAGTGGAATGAGAAAATCAATGTAATTTCCAGAAAAGATATGGAATCACTTTATGAGAAACATATTTTACACTCTTTAGGGGTTGCTAAAATCATGGGATTCGCTCCCGGAACTAAAGTTTTGGATATTGGAACTGGCGGAGGTTTCCCGGGGATTCCTTTGGCGATTTTGTTCCCTGAAGCACAATTTACGCTGATAGATTCTATCGGTAAAAAAATTACAGTGGTGAATGCTGTTGCAGAAGGTGTTGGTTTAACAAACGTAACCGCCATACACGGAAGAGCAGAAAAAGTGAAGGAGAAATTCCATTTTGTAGTAAGTCGTGCTGTGACGCAAATGCCGGAATTCCTGAGATGGCTGAAAGGAAAATTTGAGAAAGAACAATTGAATACAAAACACAATGGTGTACTGTATTTAAAAGGCGGAGATTTAGCTGAAGAGTTAGCCGGATTAAAATGTGAACTTTTTAATTTAAAAAATTATTTTGATGAAGAATTTTTTGATACTAAAAAAGTAGTTTATTTATCAAAAGGTAATTTTAATTCGTAAATTAGCATTGATAATTAATATTGTTTACAAATTTTATTTTAATTTCTAAATTCAAAGGCATGAAATCTATCTTAAAATTGAGTTTTCTGATCGTCACTCTTCCCGCAATTTTCACTTCATGTAAAGATGATGATGATTACGAAACTATTGAATTTGCAGATAAAATTAAAATTGACAGTGTAAAAATTGTTAATGATACGATGTCTGTTATGAGTGTTCAAAGCATCAGAACTTATTCTAAGTATGCTTCAAAATGTCAGGGATTTTACGGATATGATTATATTCATTCCGGTAATTTTTCCAGAGAGGTAACTGCATATCAATATCATACGAACGGATCCTGCACAGAAGCCAACTATGTTTCTGCCAATCAGATTAATTTTAGTCCGCAGCAAACAGGAACATATACTTTTAAATTTTGGAATGGTGATAATACCTGGATTACCAAAACAATTGTTGTAGAATAATGAAATATGCGCTAATAGTTTTTCTATTGATTTCCAATTGCTTATGGAGTCAGCGAATAGAGTGGAAGGAAGATGGTAAGTTGGTCTGGAGTAATTTTAAAAGTAAAATTAATAGCCAGCACGGAAAAGATATTGTTGCTTATACGCATTGCGGTTGGGCTTATTCTGTAGTAAAATCTTCAGATCCGAAAGGTGCAGCGAAAGTAACCGTTGAAACCATTTTCAATGAAGATAAATCCTGGAAGGACGACAAAAGAATTAATGACTATATTCTGAACCATGAGCAGAAACATTTTGATATTGCAGAGATTTATGCCAGAAAAATCAGAAAAGAAGTTGCTGAAAAAATAAAGACCACAAAAGATTACGATAAGTATTTTCAGACAATATACAATCGGATCGTTAAAGATTACAGAAATTTTCAGGTACTGTACGACGGAGTTACGGAACATGGCATGAATAAAGAAAAACAAGCCGAATATGATGCTTTGATTTCGAATGATCTGGAACAATTAAAAAACTATCAAAAGCGTTGAAATTTCTCAATAAAATCATTGATGAATTACTGTCGCAAAGTGCAGATTTATCTCAGTTTAATATTGTTTTGCCCGGTAAAAGACCTATTGTTTTTATCAGGCAGATTTTAGAAGAGAATAATTATTCCGGATTTCTTCCAAATTTTGTTACGATTGAAGAACTGATCGTTGATATTGTTGATCAACAGATTATTCAAGGGATCGCTTTATGGCTTTTTGCATTTGATGTTTACAAAAGTCTAAATTTGATTCCCAACGATGATTTTGCCGAATTTTTAAAGTGGTTTCCTACACTTCAAAAAGACTGGGATGATATTCTGAAATTTTCAGAAAGTGATACAGCAGTGTTGCAATATATGTTTGATGAAGAAAGAATCAAAGACTGGGCTCAGGATTTGGGTGATGAAGAAGAAGTTCCCAGAAAAAAGTTTCTGAATTTCTGGAGAAATATGAATATTTTTCTCCCCGTTTTAAAACAAAAATTAAAAGACAGAAACTGGGCAACTCCGGGAATGATTCATGAATCTGCGAAGGCAAAAATCGTGGATTTTACAAAAAATACGGATAAGCAGTTTGTTTTTTGTGGATTTAATGCTTTCACGCCGGTTGAAGAAAAATTAGTCAGAAACCTCTTGCAATGGGATAAAGCACAATGTTTTTTCCAGGCAGATCATTACTATTTTGATGATGAAAGGCAGGAAGCAGGAAAGTTTCTCCGAAATCATAAAATGTGGAAAGAATTCAATGACAGCAGATCTTTTCACTGGATTGAAAATGATTTTAATCAACCGAAAAATATTAAAATCTACGAAGTTTCAGGAAATGTTACGCAAACGAAAGTTCTTCCCGATCTTTTCAAAGATATTGACAATAAAACATTTACAAATACTGCGGTTGTTCTTCTGGATGAAAATCTTTTGCCTGCAAGTTTGGATGTGATGCATGACGTTGAAAACCTGAATATTACGATGGGTTTTCCTTTGAAAAATCTTTCCTTTTCAAATGCGGTTAAACAGCTTTTTTATCTTCAGAAACAATTAGAAAAAAATAAATCTTCCTATTATTACCGGGACATCTTTCCGATTCTCGAAGAACTTCCTAAAACGGACGGTGATGAAAAGGTCATCAATGAATTTAAATCTAATATTGAAGAAAGAAATATCGTCTACATTTCGTCAAATCTTCTGTACGAATTATTGAATGATCTGTCCTATTTTAATCTTCTTCAAAAAGCAAATTCCGGTTATCACTTTTTAGATATTTTAATTGAATACTGTCAGCAAATCAAATGGATGCAACTCGATGATATACAGTATGAAAACGTGTCTCACTTCGAAAATGCATTTAAGATTATAAAAAACCAAATTACACCTTATGGTTTTGAAATAAAAATGGATACTTTAGAGATTCTGATCAATCAGCACATCAATACAGAAAGTATCGATTTTCAGGGTGAGCCGTTGAAAGGACTTCAGGTTATGGGCCTTCTGGAAACACGTTTGCTCAACTTCGAAAACGTGATTTTGCTTTCTGTAAACGAAGGTAAATTGCCTTTGGGAAACTCACAAAATACTTACATTCCTTTTGATATCAGAAAACATTTTGATCTGCACACTTTTTTAGAAAATGACAGTATTTACGCATACCATTTTTATCGTTTGATTCAGGATGCGAAGAATGTTCATTTGCTTTTCAATGCTTTAAGTTCTGGTATAAATACGGGTGAAAAAAGTCGTTTCATCACACAAATTGAAATGGAAAGCAATCACGATATCGAACATTTGATTGTGGAAAATACCTCTGAACCAATTTCTAGTCAGCCCATCGAAATTGCAAAAACAGCAATCGTCATGGAACAGCTGGAAAAGTGGAAAGAAAGAGTTTCTGCTTCTCACCTCACGAGTTACCTCTATAATCCGATCGATTTTTATATATCTAAAATTTTAAATACTTCAGAAACGGACGAAATAGAAGAAGAACTCTCCATAAGAAATTATGGAAATCTTGTACATTACACTCTTCAAGAGATATATGAAGTTATTAAAGGTAAAGTATTAAAAACAAAAGATTTAGAAAAATCAATTCAACAAATAGATGAATATATAAATATCGCTATTGAAAAGCTAAAACACCAACCTGAATTTTATAATAAAGGAATGAATTTCATTCATAAAGCTATTGCAAAAAAAGTAGTTGAAAATATTTTGAATCAGGATCTGGAATTAATAAAACAAGGCAGTTCTTTAGAAATCATTGATATTGAAAGAAGATTTGAAAATGTAGATTTCTATTTGGATGAAACTAAAAAAGACAAAGTTTCTTTCTTCGGATTTATAGACCGAATTGACCGACTGAACGGAACTGTAAGAATTATTGATTATAAAACGGCAAAAATCAAAAATTTAACGGTTAAAATCGACGCTGAAAATATGGAAAATTACTTTCATAAAGATGATCGAAAACAGGCTTTACAGCTTTGTATTTATCAATATGTCGTTCAAAGTTTGCCGGAATTTTGGGGCTTCCCGATTGAAACGGGAATCTGGAGTTTTGCCGATGCCAAAAAAGGTGTTGCCTCTTTAGAATTTGCTCAGGGAAATCTCGATGATGCGATGCAATCGGTAAAAAGTCTGATCATGCAAATTCTAAATCCGGAAATCAGTTTTACCGAAAAAATAAAAATGTATAATTATTAAAAAAGTCCGGTTATACACCGGACTTTCATTTATTTAAAAAGCATTAAAGCCTGTAATATCTAAACCTGTAATCAGTAGATGAACATCATGTGTTCCTTCGTAGGTAATCACTGACTCTAAGTTTGCAGCGTGTCTCATCATCGGGAATTCACCCATGATTCCCATTCCGCCAAGAATCTGACGAGATTCTCTTGCAATGTCAATCGCCATTTTTACATTGTTTCTTTTTGCCATAGAAATTTGAGCCGGTGTTGCTTTGTGGTCATTTTTCAATGTTCCTAATTGAAGGCAAAGCAATTGAGCTTTTGTAATTTCAGTTAAAAATTCAGCCAGTTTTTTCTGCTGTAGCTGAAATGCACCGATAGGTTTACCAAATTGTTTTCTTTCCTTAGAATACTGAACTGCTGTACAATAGCAATCAATCGCAGCACCAATTACGCCCCAGGAAATTCCATATCGAGCAGAATTTAAACAAGATAATGGTCCTTTTAATCCTGTAACTCCCGGAAGTAGGTTTTCTTTAGGAACTTTTACATTATTAAAAACCAATTCACCTGTTTTAGAAGCTCGTAAGCTCCATTTATTATGAGTTTCTGGGGTAGTAAATCCTTCCATATCTCTTTCAACAATCAGCCCCTGAACTTTTCCATCTTCATTTTTAGCCCAAATCACAGCAATATCGCAAAGAGGCGAATTGGTAATCCACATTTTGGCACCATTCAGAAGATAATGATCTCCCATATCTTTAAACTGAGACTCCATAGAACTAGGATCTGAACCATGATTAGGTTCGGTCAACCCGAAAGAACCAATCATTTCGCCGGAAGCTAATTTGGGTAAATATTTTCTTTTTTGTTCTTCAGAACCAAATTCGTTGATAGGAAACATAACCAGTGAACTCTGTACCGAAGCTGCAGAACGTACGGCAGAATCTCCTCTTTCCAATTCCTGCATAATCAAACCGTAAGAAATCTGATCAAGTCCGGAACCGCCATATTCTTCAGGAATATAAGGTCCTAAAGCTCCGATTTTACCCAATTCTTTCATCAAGTTTGGTAAATCGGTATGATTTTGAGCAGCCTCATCAATATTGGGCATGACAAAACTTTCTACCCAATCTCTTACAGACTGACGGATAAGCTTGTGTTCTTCGGTAAGTAAAGCATCGATTCCGAAATAATCGGGAATGCTTGTAAGAGGATAATATGACATGTAATTTAATTTTCCTAAAAATAATACTTTTCAGATTGTCTGGGAAAAATTTTTTAAGAAAAATATCAAACACTACTTTTTAATAAATTTGTAGAGGTAAGGCGCTTTGTTGGCAGAACCATCGAATAGTTTTTCCATTCTTTCCAGTGAATTCATGCTCAGTATTTTACGCTGAAAATTATTGCGTCTGAATTTTTCGCCCAAGATTGTTTCATAAAGCGATTGTAAATCTTTCATGGTAAATTTCTCTGGCAAAAGATTGCTCGCAGCGATCTGAGTATCAATGTTTTTACGCAAATATTCAAGACCTTCTGTAATTACTCTGTCATGATCAAATGCCATATTTGGAAGTTTGCCCACTTCAAACCAGGCACAGGTTTCGTTAAAAGCATCAGGAAATGTGTTAGCTAATGAAAAATCAATCAGACTGCAATATCCTACGGTGATGAATCTCTGAAGAATCCAGTGATCTTTTGGAACGTCAAGACCTTTATTTTTAATTAAAGTTTTGTGAACGTTATTTTCTGTACGATTTAATCTTCCAAATGTATGAAACTGCTCCAGAAAAAGACCCTTTAAATGGGTTCTTTCGTATAAAACACGATCTGCAGCTTCTCTGAGATCTTCATCAATAAAAACGAAACCACCAGGAAGCGACCATAAATCGAGATCATGATATTTAAGCAACAAAACTTTAAGAATATTATCATGAAAACCAAAAATTGTACAATCTACCGAGAGGTTTGGGATAAAGTCTTTGCTCTCTACAAGTTGTTTTAAGGTTTCTATGTTTCTGTTATGGTCAGTTTTCATGCAGTAAAAATAAAATTATTTTTTAAATTTTATGAATACTAAGTTTAAAATAACAATATGCCAATACAGATACCATAATCACTGCTCCTAAAATATATAATGAATAATAGGTAAGTATTTGATTTCTAAATAATAATGAAATAGTTATGGAGTTGATTGAACTGCTTACTGAAGATACAATTACTATGAGAGAAGTAAAAGTATTGATTTTATCTTTATCAATTTTCGCAATCATTTTTGAGTTAATTACCGGATATAGAGGGGATAAGAACAAACCGATGACCGGAAAAAGAAATAACAGAACTTTCGCATTTTCTACAAAGTAAAACTGAATTGTCGAAATAATGATCAGTAAAAATATGATCAGAAACACACAGGTCATAAAATATCCGGATAAAGGAAATCTCTGAATAATCTTGGAAGTGATTGTTCTTCCTGTAAAAGAAAATAATGCTAAAAATGAGGAAGCCTGAAGTGCGAAAAATGAATTGACTTTCAAGTGGTCTTTGTAAAATGCCGGAAGCCAGGAATTAAAACTTTGTTCTATGAAAATGATGAAAAAACTCACGGCAAAAAACAAAATAAAAGGCGTTTTTCCAAAACCTGATAAATCGGGGAAGATTCTGTTGCTTTTGCTTTCGGGTTCAATAATTTTAGATTTAATAAACAGGTATGCTGTGTAAAAAGAAATTAAAGAAATAGACATGAATCCAAACTTCCAGTATGCACCGTACTGACTGGAAATAAGCCAACCAAAACCTGTGTTCACTGCAAAAATACCAATCATGAATGATGCTTCTACGCTGTTCATGGTTTTGGCTAATGATTTTTCTTCGGTCATATTATTTCTGATAATTCCATAGACACATATTTTTCCAATCGCAAAACAGGTTCCGATAATTGCAAACCATAATTTAAAAAACCAGAACATTTCAACAAAAGGTAAAAATAATGAACAAATTCCTACCATTATTAAAGCAAATATCAATGATTTTTTTGTCCCGAATCTGCTGATGAAGTTGACTGCAAAAAGTGAAAATATAGCAATTGGCAGATCTTTAAACGACTCTAAAAATCCCAGCTTATCATAGGTTATTTTCTGTTCAGAAAGTTGCAAAATTACAATTCCCATACAGTTTAAAACCATAGAGAAAACAAGGAAGGTAAGCTTCAGCGGAAGAGAAATATTCGGATGCTTAACACTCATTTGGGGAAATTTTTCATAAGTTTTTTGTGAATTTTAACTAAATATGACCATCTCTTTATGTCTTTGAGACCCCAAAAATAGTGGAAATATTAAAATAATTATTAAATAAATGTTAATTATTCAAAAAAAAATATATTTTTATTGTCTCAATTTGAGAATTAAAAAACTAACTGTATATGAATGTAAAAATATCAAGAAGTTTAGGGGCAATTGCGGTACTGTATTTCACTGCAAATTTCACTGCACAAACTACACCTACGGATACTGTTCAAAAAGAACAAAAGATCGAGGAGGTAGTAATGATCGGTTACGGTACTCAGAAGAAGAGTAATGTAACCGGAGCGATATCAAGTATCAAGGCTTCAGACATTGAAGATATCCCAGCCGGAAGACCAGAGCAGGTTTTGCAAGGTCGTGCTGCAGGGGTAAATGTAATTACAAATTCTGGTCAGCCAGGCTCAGCTGCAACGATTCGTGTAAGAGGGATAACCAGCTACTCATCAAGCAATGATCCGCTATGGGTTGTAGATGGTATAGTCGTAGACGGAATTGGCTGGCTTAACCAATCAGATATAGAAAGTATTGAAGTGCTGAAAGACGGAGCATCATCAGCTATCTATGGAGTTTCAGCAGCAAGAGGAGTTATTCTTGTTACCACTAAAAAAGGCAGAAAAGGTAAACTCAATTTATCTTATAACGGTTTTTATGGTTTTGGAAGTGCTGCAAAAAAACTTGACTTGCTGAATGCAAGTCAATATGCATCAATTATTAATGAAGGTTTCATTAATGACGGCAAAGCACCACGCTACAGTGATCCTGCAAGTTTAGGCACAGGAACCGATTGGCAGGATGTAATTTTTAATAATGCAACAAGATCAAATCATGAAGTAAGTATAAATGGAGGAAGTGACAAGTCTACTTTTTATGCTTCATTTGGTTATTTTGATCAAACAGGTATTGTACTCAGCGATATATCTTTTTATAAAAGACTTACAGGCCGTCTCAATTCTACGCACAAAGTAACAGATTGGTTAACATTAGGTCAAACTTTTGCCTATACCAATATAAAAAACCAGGGGATCAATGCTAATGGTGAATTTGGCGGACCGCTTAGCTCAGCCGTAAATTTAGATCCAACAACGCCTGTACTTGTGGATAATATTGCATCACAACCATTTCCGAATGATTATTCGAATCCATACATAATCAGAGATCCAAATGGAAATCCTTATGGTATATCACACTATGTAAATCAGGAAATGTCAAACCCAATGGCATTTAAATATACACAACAAGGAAATAAAAGTTGGTCTGATGATTTTGTGGCAAATGTATATGCAGAAGTGAAGTTTTTGAAAAATTTCACTTTTAAACCATCATTAAACGGTAAGAAAGCTTATTGGGGAAGCAAAAATTTCACACCATTATTTTATCTGAATCCGAACTACACCAATTTAAGTGTAAACAGTCTGAGCAGAACTACGCAGCAAAAGTTTGAGTGGAGTTCTGAAAATACAATTAATTATCAAAATAAATTCGGCAAGCACAGTATCAACGCATTACTAGGAAACGGCTATTACGAATATAATATTGGATTCGGGCAAACTGTTACTCATACTGATCTTCCGGTTAATAATTGGCAGGATGCATCGTTTAACTTTTTTGTTGCGCCAAATAAACGAAATACCAATGCATGGGATTATATAAATACTCATAAAACTTCATATTTTGGAAGAGTTATATATGATTATGATAACAAGTATTTGTTCACTGGGACAGTTAGAAGAGACGGTTCTTCAAAATTTGGAGCAAATAATCATTGGGGTACTTTCCCGGCTTTTTCAGTAGGGTGGAATGTTAATAATGAGACTTTTTGGCCACAAAATTCTGTTGTAAATACTTTAAAGCTTAGAGGTGGATATGGTGTATTAGGAAATGACGGAATTGGTGATTTTAAGTTTGCTAGTTTCTACGTTTCTGGAGCCAACTATACATTTATTAATGCTTCAGGTCAAGAAGTTATTTATCCGGGATACATACCCAATACGCTAGAAAATCCAAATCTAAAATGGGAAACCACATCTCAGTTGAACATCGCTGCAGATATGAAGTTATTTAATAATTTTAATCTAACTGTAGATTATTATAAGAAAAAGACTTCAGATATCCTCAGAGAGATTTTTATTCCTGGCTACGTAGGAGTTACAAATGCTCCGACTGCCAATATTGGAGATATGGAAAACGAAGGGGTTGAAGTAGAATTGGGATATAAGAAAAACTGGGAAGATTTTGGAGTTTCTTTTAACGGTAACTTTGCATACTTAAAAAATACTGTTACAAGCTTAGAGAGAGGAAAAGAATATCTTGACGGTCCAGGTTTCCAATCAATGGGACCTATTCAAAGAATTCAGGTAGGCGATGCTTACAATTCTTTTTACGGTTTTCAGACATTAGGAGTATTTCAAAATCAAGCTCAAATTGATTCTTACGTGACTGGTAATGGACAGAAAATTTTACCTAATGCTAAACCGGGAGACTTCATTTGGGCAGATTCTAATGGAGATGGTCAAATTAGCGATTTAGATAAGGTAAATTTAGGTAGTTCAATTCCTAAATACACGTTTGGCTTAACTGCAAATATAAATTACAAAAACTGGGATTTTATGGCTTTTGCTCAAGGTGTGGCAGGAAATAAAATTTTTCAGGGTCTGAGGAGATTAGATATGCTTGATGCCAATTATCAAACCACAATTCTTGATAGATGGACAGGTGAGGGATCAACCAACGATAATCCGCGTTTGACCAGGGATGATGCTAATAAAAATTATTCCAGAATGTCAAACTATTATCTGCAAAAAGGCGATTACGTAAGACTAAAATTGGTTCAGATAGGATATACTTTACCGCAGAATGTCACAGAAAATTTTGGAGCAAGTAAGGTTCGTTTTTATTTGACGGCAGAAAACCTTTTTACTTTTACAAAATATACAGGTTATGATCCTGAGATCGCAGCCGGAGACAGTTTTGGTATCGACAGAGCTTTTTATCCACAGGCAAGATCTTTTCTTTTTGGAGCAAATATCACTTTCTAAATAATAATAAAATGAAAAATAATTTTTATAAAATAACTTTTGCTGCCTCACTTCTATTAGGAGTGGCATTTACCAATACTGCGTGTACCAATAGCAATATCGAAGATGTAGAATATGAAGGTGCTTTCGAAACAGAAAATTTTTTCAGAAATGAAAAAGAATGTTTTTTCGCTCTCGTAGGAGCTTATGACGGGATGAGAAAATATGCAGGAGGCTTTGAAAATATGGTTACTTTTTTCAATGCAGGTTCAGATGATTTTTACGCCGGAGGTGGAAGCTCTACAGATGGCGCAGGAATACAAGGTCTGTCAAACTATACGATAAACTCTACAGTGATGCCTGCAACTTATTGGCGAGATTATTATCAGGGAATTTCAAGAACAAATGTTTTAATCCAGAAAGTTCCGCTTGCTGATATGAGTGATGCTACAAAAAATAGATTTGTTGCAGAATCAAAAACATTAAGAGCATTGTATTATTTTGAACTTTTAAAGATGTTCAAAAACATTCCGCTTATCCTGGAACCATTCAAGGCTACGGATGATTATTATAATGTTCCACAGGCAGCTCCAACTGCAGTTTATGCGCAAATGGAAGCTGATTTACTAAGTGCAATTCCTAATCTTCCTGTTGTAGCATCTGCTGACCAGAAAGGACGTATGACGCAGGGTGCGGCGAAAGCATTGCTTGGTAAGATATATTTGTATCAGAATAAAAAAAGTGAAGCAGCAGCTCAGTTTGCAGATGTAAACGGAACTCCCGGCAGTACTAGTCAATATGGATACAAATTGGTAGCAAATTTTGCAACACTTTGGAATACTGAAAATAAATTCACCACAGAATCAATCATCGAGGTCAATCATACGAATTTGGGAAATTCTGACTGGAGTTTTTGGGGACAAGGTGCTGATGAAGGCAATTCTATTTGTATTATGACAGCAATAAGATCATACAATAGAAAAAACGTTGCAGCTCCTGATTATATTGCAGGTTGGGCGTTCAATCCCATCACAGAAAATCTATTTAATTTTATGCAGGGTGATCCTCGATTGGATGCAAGTATTTTTAATGCCAAATCTTTAAAGCAACAAGAATATATTGATTATTCTCCGGCATATATGGATTCTGGATATTTCTTAAAAAAATATATGCCAACGAAAAATGAAGTAACCACACTTCCCGGTGCAGGTGAATTAAATTATCGAAAAAATTATATTTTAATAAGGCTTGCAGACACCTATTTAATGGAAGCAGAAGCATTAAACGGAAGTGGAGCAAGAGCTCAGGCATTACTTGATGCAGTGAGAGCCAGAGTAGGTTTAGCGTCTGTGCCTGTATCTATTCAGGCGATTAAAGATGAAAGAAGAAGAGAATTTATTGGTGAAGGACACCGTTGGTTTGATTTGGTGCGATGGGGAGATGCACCAGCAGTTTTAGGATCCAGAGGTTTTACAGCCGGTAAAAATGAAATTTTACCAATCCCTTTAACTGAACTTACAGGAACTGCTTTAAAACAAAACCCGGGTTATAACTAACATGAAGTTTAAAAAATCATATAGTTTCTTTTTAAAGAGTACTGCACTGCTATTCGGCGGTGTGGTACTTTTTTCTTTATCATCATGCAAAACTTTTTCAAATACTGAAAATAAAGTTCACATTTGGCTAACGAAAGGTGATGAAAGCGTAAAATTACAACAGCAAAATTCTATTAGTTTTGTAAATAATTCCAATAACGTTCAATATATTGAAATTGATGACACTCAAAAGTTTCAATATATTGATGGTTTTGGTTTTACATTAACCGGAGGAAGTGTTGAAGTGATTAATCGTCTTTCTCCCTCAAAAAGAAAAGCTTTGTTGCACGAACTTTTCGGGAAAGATGAAAATTCTGTCTCCATTAGTTATTTAAGATTAAGCATCGGAGCATCAGATTTGGACAGCGAAGTCTTTTCTTACGATGATTTACCGGAAGGACAAACCGATCTCTCACTTTCAAAATTTAGTTTGGCAAGAGATAAAGATTTGATTGCGATGTTAAAAGAAATTTTAGCAATCAATCCGAAAATAAAAATCATTGCAGCACCTTGGTCGCCACCAGTTTGGATGAAAGATAATAATCAATCAATTGGTGGAAGTTTAAAACCGGAATATTACGATGTTTACGCAAAATATTTCGTAAAGTATATTCAGGGAATGCAGAAAGAAGGGATCACTATTTATGCAATCACTCCTCAAAATGAACCATTGCACCCGGGAAATAATCCGAGTTTGCTCATGATTTCTGATCATCAGAGAGATTTCATTAAACAAAGTTTAGGACCTGCTTTTAAATCTAATCAGATTAAAACTAAAATTGTTGTTTACGATCACAATTGTAATAAGCCTGAATATGCCATCAATATTTTGAATGATGCTGAAGCCAATCAATATATCGACGGTTCAGCTTTTCATTTATATGAAGGTGATATTTCATCTTTGAGTACTGTTCACAATGCTTTTCCAGATAAAAACTTATATTTTACAGAACAATGGACGGGTGCAAAAGGTACGTTTAATGAAGATTTAAACTGGCATACCAAAAACGTAATCATCGGATCTATGAGAAACTGGAGCAAAATTGCACTGGAATGGAACTTAGCCAATGATCCCAAATTCGAACCTCACACAGACGGAGGTTGTACAGAATGCAAGGGTGCAATAACGGTTTCAGACAGAGAGAATTTCACAAGAAATGTTGCGTATTATATCATTGCCCATGCTTCAAAATTTGTTCCTGCAAATTCTCAAAGAATCTCTTCTACACAGACCGACAAACTTTCAACAGTTGCATTCAAAACTCCAAAAGGAAAAACGGTTTTAATTGTTCAGAATTACAGCAAAACTGATGAAAATTTCAATATTAAATACAACAGCAAAGCAGTGCCAATAAATATTTCGGCAAGTTCGGTTGCAACTTATATTTTTTAAATTAGTATACTTAATTTGTCATAAAATAATTGTAGACTTTATAAGTGAGACAGCAACTTGTAACCTAAAAGCAGTAAGTTTTTTAAAAACTTTGTACACTTTGTCTTTAAATTTACTGAGCAGCTTAAAAATCAATTAAAAAATGAAAAAACTTTATTTCATACTTGCATTTACAATATTTGGGTTCAATTCTTTCGGACAAAAGACCATTGACCAAAAAGTTTCTGAGTTATTATCTAAAATGACTTTAGAAGAAAAGGTTGGACAGCTCGTTCAATACAGTGGTTTTGAATATGCAACGGGTCCGCAAAATTCCAATTCTGCAAATGTTTTGAATGAAATAAAACAAGGAAAAGTGGGATCAATGCTTAATGTAGCAGGAGCAGAAGAAACCAGAAAATTTCAGGAATTAGCTTTACAATCAAGGTTAAAAATTCCTTTATTGTTCGGACAGGACGTGATTCATGGTTACAGAACAACATTTCCGGTTAATTTGGGTCAGGCTGCAAGTTGGGATTTAGGATTAATTGAAAAATCCGAAAGAATTGCTGCAACCGAAGCATCTGCGTACGGAATTCACTGGACTTTTGCGCCCATGGTAGATATTGCGAGAGATCCGAGATGGGGTAGAGTGATGGAGGGTTCTGGTGAAGAGACGTATCTGGGAACACAAATCGGTTTAGCAAGAATTAAAGGTTTTCAGGGAAAAGGTTTAGGGAATCTTGATGCAATAATGGCTTGTGCTAAACATTTTGCAGCGTACGGAGCAGCAGTAGGCGGGAGAGATTACAACTCTGTCGACATGAGTATGAGACAGCTCCATGAGACCTATTTGCCACCTTTCAAAGCGGCTGCAGAAGCTGGTGTTGCTACTTTTATGAATTCATTTAACGATATCAATGGAATTCCCGCAACGGCTAACAAATATATTTTAAGAGATCTTTTAAAAAGTCAATGGAACTATCAGGGTTTTGTGGTTTCAGATTGGGGAAGTATCGGTGAAATGGTTCCTCATGGTTATGCAAAAGACAACAGAGAAGCTGCCGAAAAAGCAATCATTGCCGGAAGTGATATGGATATGGAAAGTCGTGCGTATATGGCTGAACTTCCTAAATTAGTGAAAGAAGGAAAGGTTGATCCTAAATTAATCGATGATGCCGCAAGAAGAATTTTGGTTAAAAAATTCGAGATGGGATTATTCGATGACCCTTATCGGTTCAGCAGTGAAAAAAGACAGAAAGAGCAACTTAACAATCGGGAAAACAGGAAATTCGGAAGAGAATTTGGTTCAAAAAGTATTGTTTTACTGAAGAATGAAAAAAATATTCTTCCGCTTTCAAAAACCACTAAAACGGTTGCTCTGATTGGGCCTTTCGGAAAAGAAACTGTTGCGAATCATGGCTTTTGGTCAGTTGCCTTTAAAGATGATGATCAAAGAATCGTCACTCAGTTTGATGGAATTAAAAATCAATTGGATAACAATTCAACTTTATTATATGCAAAAGGTGCGAATATTGATGATCAGGACAAATCTATGTTTGCTGAAGCCATCGAAACGGCAAAAAAAGCTGATATTGTGATCATGACTTTAGGCGAGGGTCATGCCATGAGTGGTGAAGCGAAAAGCAGAAGTAACCTTCATTTTTCAGGCGTTCAGGAAGATCTGTTGAAAGAAATTGCAAAAACAGGAAAGCCGATTGTTCTGATGATCAATGCAGGAAGACCTTTGGTTTTCGACTGGGCAGCAGACAATATTTCTACGATTGTTTACACTTGGTGGTTGGGAACTGAAGCAGGGAATTCTATTGCCGATGTTCTTTTTGGAGCAGTTAATCCGGGTGGAAAATTGCCAATGACATTCCCAAGAGCAGAAGGACAGATTCCAATTTATTACAATCATTACAACACCGGAAGACCGGCGAAAAATAAGACAGACAGAAACTATGTTTCAGCTTACATTGATCTGGATAATGATCCCAAATTTCCATTTGGTTATGGTTTAAGTTACACTCAGTTCAAATACTCGGACATGAATCTGAGTTCGACCAGTCTTAAAGGTAATCAGACTTTAAATATCAGTGTAAATGTTTCTAATACTGGAAATTACGATGGGGAAGAAGTGGTGCAATTGTACATCAGAGATTGGGCAGGAAAAGTGGTGAGACCTGTGAAAGAATTGAAAGCTTTTCAAAAAGTATTTATAAAAAAGGGAGAAACTAAAACCATCAAATTCAATTTAACTCCGGAGAACTTAAAATTCTATGACGACTCATTAAATTATGACTGGGAATCCGGAGAATTTGACATTATGGTGGGAACCGATTCTCAAAATGTTGAGACAAAAAGAATTAATTGGGAAAAATAACATGATTAGTTTTTTCAAAACGAGCGTAATCCCTTCTGTTTTTTTTTAACCAAAGGAAAATTTCTTTTCAATACAGAACAATTGAGTTTCTTGCTAAACTTCCGAAAGGTCGCAGAACATAACCTGCCATTTGGATGAGCTAAAATATAAAAGCACCTGCGCACTCTATAAAGACCGTAATTTTATAACATCATATTAACATTTTTATTAAGTATCGGCGGCACCAAAGGTGCCGCCGATACTGCTTTGGAGTGCCTAGTTAATCTAGAGTTTGCTTTGCGCATTCTAGTTTCTAAGAAATACTGTTTCTTTAAGACGCCACCTTTTTTTTGCGCATATCATTGGTAAGATTAAGCGTAGCATAGCTTTCATCGCCACTTAAAATATAATTATGCTCATAAACCAATTGATCAGAAATATCATCTTCCCATATATGTAGTTTTATGGTTTTTCCCACCGTACAATTTGATCTTACTTTGGCATAAAAAGAAACTTCAAATTGTACGGTGGGAATTGATTACTGAACAAAGTTTACAAATTCAAAGTTTAAGATCTTGTCTTTGGAATTATTCTTTACTCATGTTTTCTTGTTTAGATAAAATAATATTCCACTTATTATTTTTTAATTGGAAAACAGTTGTTTCTATTTTACAGCAGCCAATTGGTCCAACAAGAGTCAAAGTATTATCTTTTTTATTAATTTCTTTAGGAAAGAATCCTTCATTAAGTGGAAAATTTTGAAGTTGTTTAAATTCCCCTTTTCTATTTTGAAGATAATATGAATATACCGGACCTCCATTTCCTCCAGAATCGTAAAGTATCGCAAAATCTTCCAAATTATCAAAATTAAAGTCTGCCGTAATAAAATTATGATAGTTTTCTACACCCTCTTGGAATTTTAATTCTGTATTAAAATAATTTATAGGATTAAAATCATTATATGACCAAAAGCCTGGCTTATATTTTATTTCCTGAATTATTTTATCATTTTGTTTAATTTTAATATTCAACTTTATAGGCTTATTATTAGAATCTTTTTCTAGTACAGAAAAGGAAAATGAATAATTTTGCTTTATTTGAATAGGACTATTAATTTTTTTTTCTGTTTTATCATTTGTTTTTTTTATTTTAAAATTGATTGTCTTTTCACAATTTAAAAAACAAATTAGAATAAATGTCGAAAATATTGTTTTCATTTGTTTTATATTAATAAGTTTAAATATACTTTCAATTCTTTTTCATCTCTCCATTTAATCCAAAATAATTTATTTTGAGTAATATTTTTTATTTGAATCCAATAATTTTGAACTTTAACAATTTCGATTTCATCGTCATTCCTCCAATTCATATTTACAGGCTTGCCATTTATTAAACTTCTCGGTGGATTACTTTTTGGAGTTTTATTTTCAATGCCTGAAACCTGATCCTTTAAAAAGTTTTCCCAAGTGTAGTATATAAAGTTTTGGGAAGATTTTATGTATGCAAAATCATTTTTTGAAATAATAATTTTATAATAATTAGATTTTTTTTCAGCACATACAAAAAATAGAATACCATAGTCAGGTTTATTTAAAATAGGAATAAAATTTCTTCCTATTTTAATTTCTTTTATTTTAGTAAAATTATTATCAGTATATAGTTTAATTTTTTCATTTGAATTCACAACTTGAAGTAACCCAATACCTAGATTTTGTATTATGTTATCATTTTGATATTCCAAATTATTTTTTTGTGACTTGAAATTATTAAATACTAATGAAAGTATTAATGTAATTTTTAATAGCAATGATTTTTTCATAACATTATATTATTATAAGTTTCAATCTATTACAAGGAATAGTATATAGATTATTGGAATCTATTTTTAATCTATGCATTATTATTGGAAATCTGATATCTCATCACTTGACCTTGCCCAATTTATAGGGTAACCATTTTGTGTTTCTTTTAAATCAGAGCGTTCAATTTTAATAAGACCACTTTTTAAATAGTATTTATCTTGATTTTTATAAATAATAGCTAGAGGCTTTGATGATTGGCTATTTGAATTAAAAATATAGAGTTTATTATTATCAACTATTTTGATATTTATTTTATAATTAAATTCACCATCACCACTAAAACCAAATTCTCTATTTTGATTAGAAATGTTTATATAATAATTACCTATTTTTTGGCTATCAAGATTATATGGATATAGCCAATAAATCCCTTCCCAGCTTGAAAATTGAGTACTATTTAAAGTATTATTTATGGTATTTGATTCGTCTTGTAATTTACTTTCTTCTTTTATAAACTTAATTACATAATTTTTATTTGTGTTAAGGTCTTTTAAATTTATAATGATAGATCTATAATTGGGATACGTAATTAAGTCTTTTTCCAAATCTAATTGATAAATATTTTTAGGATTCATATTTTTTATGATTTGATAATTTTTAAAATCAGAAAGACAGCAAGACTTTAATTCGTTTTGAGGCTTACTTCCATAATATTCTAAGAAAGTATTGTATGATTCCTCATATATCTTTTGTTTGTTTAATTTCTCGAACTTTTTAAATTCGTCATCATTGTGTATTTTTTCAAAAGATGGAATAATTAAATCGGAATAAATATCTTGTTGTATGACATAATTTATTGGCAAATAATTTGATTTTTTTTCATCACCGGAAAAATTATATCCAACATCATATTTAGTAGTTATGTTAAAATTGTGATTACTTTCTAATATTAGTTTCTTACCATCAATATTATCTGATTCTAAAAATAGTTTTGAGAGGTATATAGTGTCAACTTTTTTTACAATTTTAAAATCTTCATTAATATTTTCATTGACAGAGGCTAATTCACCAATTAACAGATTTATATCCTTGTCTACTGTAATTTTTAAATAATTTTTTAAGTCAATTTTTTGTTTGTTATTATTAGTAGCTTCTTTTTTTTGGCAACTACCAAAACTAAATAATAAGGAAAGTAACAATAAATTTATTTGTTTCATTTTTCTTCTACTATTTTTATTTCAAGAACGAGTTGCGCTTTATTGGACTTGCAATATCCTTCATGTTTGATTTTAAAATTTTATTTAATTCTTTCATAAACATGTTTAGGGATTTTATTTAAATCTTTGTGTTGAATTTTCATCAAATCAATATATTTTTGATAAGTTTTTTTGGCTTGGCTCTTATTTTCAACTCCCCAATAAGCATCTGCTAAATTTAGATAAGCTACAACTCGCATGGGTTCTTTTTTTATAATGTTTTCTAAAATAAAAATTGCTTCATCATAAATTTTAGCTTCTCCTAAATAATACGCTATGTCATTACTGTTCTCTATATCTTGAAAATTGATGGTTCCAATTTTGAATAAGTTTACAGGATAGTCAATAAAAAAATTATTATGTTTATAATTAAATATCAAATCAAAAGCGTTCTTATTATGAAAAAAAACATTGTTTTTCAGTTTGGTTTCTGAAAGAATAGAACTTTTATTATTCATAATAATATTTTTTTCGTCCAATGTTTCATAATCCATATTGGTTACTTTTACTGGAACTGTATAATTTTTTGATATAGAAATATTACTTTTATTTAGAGTAACTTGTTCTTTGCTTATTAAATATAAATCCTTTTTACTAATAAATAAATGATAAGTAATTTGTGTTTTAACAGTACTTGCATCATTTTGATACAAAAGGAAAAAATCATTACTTTCACCCTTATAAAAAAAAGTGTTGAGCAAATCATAATTCCTAATAAGCTTATTACTATTATAAATTATTACTGAGTCAGCGGATTTTATCATTAAATTTTCATTAATCAATTGAATAGTATATTCTGAATCCATTTCAACCTCATCTGACTTTTCTTTAATCTGTCCACTTCCATTACAAGCTTGAAGTGAAAGTATAATTAATATGAGGGTTTTTAATCTTTGCATTTTTTTATTTTTAAACATTTTTCAATTTTTTCTGCATATTCTTGAATGGTAGTTGCTTTATCAGTTCCATTTATTACTCTTCTTGCATTGTAAAAATCGGTTTGATTGGAATTTATAAAATCATTTAGTGATTTTCCTGTAAATGAGCCTTCTTCGCTCCCATATATCATTATTTTAATTGCGAGATCGTGTTCTAAAGCTTTTTCCGGAGAATTGATTAAATCCACAGCGAATTTTTCGCCCATTTTTCTATAATTTTTTTTCCAAGTAAGTTGTACAAAACCTCTTCCGCAATATTTCACTCCATCACCTTGTTCTGTATTTTCATTGTTCAATGCCATATTTCTGCGTTTTTCATTTTTCCCCAAAACAGGATCATACATTCCTTCAATATAACTCTTACCTCCATATTCTTTTATCGGATTAAATGTGTGTGCAGTTTCATGTTTTGCTGTGGCTAGCATATAAGAAATTTTTCTAATATCACAATCTTTTTCTTCCTTAGAATAATATTCTCTAATACCTTTAAACACTTTTATAAGACTTTTTTTAAGATTTTCTTTGATAGGCAATAAATTACCTTTTTTATCACGTTTTGGAAATTCTTTTTGATAATTTGCAAAGAAGTATTCTTCATCAATTCTACAACATTTACATTCTTTTTCCTCTTTTTTCTCCTCTCTCTTCTTTCTCCCAACTCCCGAAGTACTCACCCCACTTTCCACTTTAATCTTTGGTGCTGAATCATTAACATTAACAACCTCAGAATCTACACTTTGTCCCGCATATTCTATCTCTAAAAAATATTCCTGTTCACTGCCTTCTTTAAAATCATCACCTTCTGTACGCATATCATTGGTAAGATTAAGCGTAGCATAGCTTTCATCGCCACTTAAAATATAATTATGCTCATAAACCAACTGATCAGAAATATCATCTTCCCATATGTTCAGTTTTATGGTTTTTCCTTTCATGTTTTTAGAAACAATTTTGACTTTAACATTTGTTCCAAACTTCATGTTTTTATAAGGTTTTCCCATAAAATCTACAAACTCAACACTTATAATTTTTCCTTTTGGATCAGCAGCTTTAGTTTTTGCCTTTGGAGTTACTGGTATTTTATAAGTGTCCTTTTTAGGCGCAGGTGGCGGTGGAGTAGGTCGCTTGTTTACTTTTGGTTTTTGGGTATCTTTCTGCTTTTGTAATTGATCTGCTTCTATCTTTTTTAGAATATCTTCCATTCTTACCGGTGTCAAAGAAGAAGCTGCTTTAATATTAACATTATTACTGGCTTCAAGTTTCCCGTAATAATCTGCCGTTACGTAATATTCATGGTTTTTGCCTTCGCTTTTATCACCTTTGGCCAATTGCATATTGGCAATCATTGAAGCCTGAGTATAAAAAGCCATATTGAACCTTGCTTCTGCCTTACCTCTTTTTACGGTTGCAGAAATTGGGATCGGATTTATTTTATTGATCTCATTCATTTTGTTGTGTCCCTCTTTTAAGGCATCATCTTCCCAAAGGGTAAAATGAAGCTTTTCACCTTCCATATCTGTGCACTGAGCTTTTGCAATCAGGGTGTCGAAATAATGCAAGGGTTTTGTGACCTTATGATAATTCGCATCCAGAAGATCTACTTTCAGAATTTTCGGCTGTCCGGCCTTTTTTGTTTTAATAATTAATTCTCTGTCGTTTCCTTTTGTAACGACAATTTTTATTCCTTGCCTGGAAAGACTACTTTGTTTGAAGGTATAAGATACACTTTCGCCCTGCTTGGTATTTTCAGATGTTTTGCGCCATTTTCCGTTTTCCAGAACGAAGATCTGCCATTGCGGAATTTCTGAAATAGGATTAAAAACACTGATGTTATTGGATAACCCAGCAAGACCGGCAAGAGAAAGAGAATATTTTGTTTCCTTTCCTGTTTCGGGATTTGTCTGCTGAGGTCACTAAATAAAATTATTCTTCTTACTTTAATTTTTTTTAAGCAATATTTCTACGTTATAATTCCAATTTTTATCTGCTATGATTGGACTTTTTATATAATATTTATTGTTTTTTGATATTAAAATGCCAAGGGTATCCATTGTAGAATGATTTGAAAGTTCATCTCCAGCAATTGTTTTTTCATATTTTAATATAAGATTATTATTATTTTCTTCGACAATACATTGATCTGAGAAAAATGTTTTATATCCTAATCCCGAAAATGTACACTTATAGTTTATAATTTCAATATCATAATTAATGGACATTTCTGAAAATTCATCTAATTTCCCATAGTCAATATTGACTGAATAATTACCTTGCCAAAATGTTTTTTTGAATTTTTTGTTATTAAATTTCCATGACTTTAGTATTTCTTTTTGATATATTAAATTAAGTGTATTGTTAGATATTTGTTTTTCTATTTTTAATTTATCTATTAATATTTTATTTTTAATATTAAGAGTATCTATTATTTTATATTTCTCAACATCGTCATTTTTTAATAATTTTTCTAATGAAAAAACATATCTTTTACTATATTTATCTTGATAAATACTATAAAAAATGCTATCTTTAGGAGTCTTATTGGTATTAATAAAGTCATAATTATTTATTTCGTCGCCTGAAAAAAATTCTTTACCTATATAAATATCATTTGATAATTTTTTAGAATCTTTTCTAATTTCTAGTCTATTTTTACTTGCTTTTTTCTCTTCTTTTTGTCCCTTACAGCCAACTGTAAATAGTAAAAGAGAAATAGTAAATGTATAAGTTATATTCTTTATCACGGTTGATTTTCTTTTTTAGGATTTTTAATTACTTCTTCATTTAGTTCAGAAATGTGAGTAAAAGGATCGACCCTTCCTCCTGTTCTTTCTCTAGTGGTACGTACTTCAAAATGTAAATGTACTTGATTACCTCTTAATGCAGCAGCAGATGTTCTTCGCTATTCTATCTCTAAAAAATATTCCTGTTCACTGCCCTCTTTAAAATCATCACCTTTGCTTATCTTTCATTTTTTAATTTAAAATTTACTCAATTTCACTTCCATATAGAATAAGTTTATTCAAAAAACTAGCATTCCAATTTTCTGTATATATATCTTGAAGTTCTAGTGCCAAACCAGATGTAGTTTTTTTATCATTATCTATATAGGAAGAAGCATAATACTTTCCTGTGATAAAATTAAATGACTTTATATATTTTTTTCTATCGACTTTTAAATAGCTTAAATCATAACCAATTATTTGTATTTTTTTATTTTTAGGATTGAATCTAAATTTAATATTTTCTATTAGATTTTTTTTCTCGCCAGAAATGTTAGGTTTTGTTGGTCGTTCAGCATATTCCACCCGAATTTCTATTACTTTATTTTTGATGATAGGATCGCTTAAATAATAATCTGCTTCAATGTTATTATATAAAATACTGTTATTTGACAAAGGTATTTCAACAGTTTTATTCAATGATGATAAATAAATAGTAAGTACAAAGTTTAAAAGTTCAGTACTATTTTTTTCATAAATTGCTATTTTATCTTTTATATTATCGCCGTCAAAATATAATAGTTTAGGTTGCTCATATAATGTATCTATAGTCGGTTTTGAATAATTATTATTGATATTTTTTTTCTGACAAGAAATATTAATAATTGCTATATTTACTATAAAGAAAAATATTTTTTTAATTTTTGATTTTAAAATTTTATTTAATTCTTTCATAAACATGTTTAGGAATTTTATTTAAATCTTTGTGTTGAATTTTCATCAAATCAATATATTTTTGATATGCTTCTCTTGCTTTTTGTTGATTATCGAACTCCCAATAAGCATCCCCAAGATTGATATAAGAGACTACACGATCTGGAAATTTATTGACGATTTCTTTTAACAAAAATATTGAACCAATGGGACCATCTTTTGTATACATGTTATAAAAAGCTAAATCATTATAATTATTCAAGTTTTTTTCTTGAAGAGGAAAAAAATATAATAATTCAGTTATGCTATCTAGATCAATTCCATTTATGTTTTTAATTGTTTTATTGAGATAATTTTTTTTAAATAAATTAAGTTTTTCATTGAAAAGATTGAGATTTTGAGATTTTGAATCCTCTATTTCTTTAGAATAAACTAATTTATTATTTGCTAATTTTTCACTGTTAATACTTTCAGATAAATCATTTAGATTCAGATTTATTATTGGTATAAAATCATCGTCGACAGTAGAAACTAATGTTTTATATAAAAACCAATTATTATTTAAGTATTTATAATTATATGTTTCTGTTGTTTTAAAATTTCCACAACAAGAAGATCCAATTATTATTTCTCCAACTTTACCATTTGAGACAAAAAAATTCTCAATAGGATTTTCAACTTCGCTAAAATAGTCATTAGTAATTGTGATTGATTTTATTTTTTTAAATTGGTTTTGATCAGATCCTAAATAAATACAAAGCTCTTTTTCCTCAAACGGTTTAGTATTTATTTCAATATAGTCTATTATATTATCGTTGTTAAAATAACCATGTATTGTATCTGTGATATTTTTTTGAGAAATATTCTGTATGGATATTTCTTTATTGTTTGAATTTAAAACTTTTTGAGGTTCTGTCTTTTTACAATAGATGAATTGTAAAAGAACAATCATAGAGATCATATATCTATTCATTTTCTAATTCTTTTATTCTTTTTAACGATGCTTTTCTAATATTTACAAATTTTTTAACCTTTCCGGCTACGGTTTTTGTATACACTAAATCTGAAAAATATATAAGCTTTTGTATACTATAATAATTAGTTGTTGAATCTGCTTCAGCAGTCATTTCTACGAATCTTTTATATCCTTCTAATGCTAGTTGCTTACTTTTTCTACATCCGTCTTTGCTAAATTTTGGATCATGCCAAAGCCCCCATGCAAATGATGCTTTTTTATCTTCATAAGCCTTACTACTTTTAAATTTATATTCTGTCGTTTTTCCATCATTATTAACACAGTTTGAATATAATATTTTAAAACCTCTTTTTACATTTTCTAGTCTATCATCTATATGATTAAACCCACCATTTACCCTATAAGTAATATAAATAAAATCATTACTTTCAGCATGAGTATTGAGTATAGCACGCTTATCCCAGAACCAACCAGCTGAATATACTGCATATGGAGATTTTGTCACCTTATCTCTTGCTAAAGTTGAAGAAGTTACATCATCTCCAATTGCTCTTTCAAATGCCAAATAATTTGGTTTTGTTGTAAGCTGTATTAATCCTCTTCCATGCCACCCTCCATATTTCGCTAAATATTCAGAATTTCCTTGTTCAACATTATATCTGAAAACTTCCTGATTCATGAATTACTTGTGACAAAAAATGTATCTTTTGCAGACAAGTTTTAATATTGAATTTTTTAAAAGTTATATTAAAGCCATCAAAATATTTATCAATATTAGTTACTTTTGCATAAGGAGCAATATTTTTTTAATTCTTCTATTGTGATATTATTATTACACGAACATTTTTCATTAGACTTTTTTTCCTCTTTTTTCTCTTCTCTCTTCTTTCTCCCAACTCCCGAAGTACTCACCCCACTTTCCACTTTAATCTTTGGTGCAGAATCATTTACATTAATCACCTCAGAATCTACACTTTGTCCCGCATATTCTATCTCTAAAAAATATTCCTGTTCACTGCCTTCTTTAAAATCATCACCTTTTGTTCGCATATCATTGGTAAGATTAAGCGTAGCATAGCTTTCATCGCCACTTAAAATATAATTATGCTCATAAACCAATTGATCAGAAATATCATCTTCCCATATGTTCAGTTTTATGGTTTTTCCTTTCATGTTTTTGGAAACAATTTTGGCTATGACATTTGTTCCAAACTTCATGTTTTTATAAGGTTTCCCCATAAAATCTACAAATTCAACACCTATAATTTTCCCTTTTGGATCCGCAGCTTTAGTTTTTGCCTTTGGAGTTACGGGAGTTTTATAAGTGTCCTTTTTAGGCGCAGGTGGCGGTGGAGTAGGTCGTTTGTTTACTTTTGGCTTTTGGGTATCTTTCTGTTTTTGTAATTTATCTGCTTCTATCCTTTTTAGAATATCTTCCATACTTACCGGTGTCAAAGAAGAAGCTGCTTTAATATTTACATTATTACTGGCTTCAAGTTTCCCGTAATAATCTGCCGTTACGTAATATTCATGGTTTTTGCCTTCGCTTTTATCACCTTTGGCTAATTGCATATTGGCAATCATTGAAGCCTGAGTATAAAAAGCCATATTGAACCTTGCCTCTGCCTTACCTCTTTTTACCGTTGCAGAAATCGGGATCGGATTTATTTTATTGATCTCATTCATTTTGTTGTGTCCCTCTTTTAAGGCATCATCTTCCCAAAGGGTGAAATGAAGCTTTTCACCTTCCATATCTGTGCACTGAGCTTTTGCAATCAGCGTGTCAAAATAGTGCAAAGGTTTTGTGACCTTATGATAATTCGCATCCAGAAGATCTACTTTCAGAATTTTCGCTTGTCCGGCTTTCTTTGTTTTAATAATTAATTCTCCTCTGTCGTTTCCTTTTGTAACGACAATTTTTATTCCTTGCCTGGAAAGACTACTTTGTTTGAAGGTATAAGATACACTTTCGCCCTGCTTGGTATTTTCAGATGTTTTGCGCCATTTTCCATTTTCCAGAACGAGAATCTGCCATTGTGGAATTTCTGAAATGGGATTAAAAATACTGATGTTATTGGATAACCCACCAAGACCGGCAAGAGAAAGAGAATATTTTGTTTCCTTTCCTGTTTCTGGATTTTTATCTCCTATGATTACTAATTGTGACATAAGCAGTAAGTTTTAAATATAAAATTGTTCTCCGTCCATCTCATCAATAAACTCCTCCATGATCCACCAAAGGATTAATATAACTGTGCACTTTTGCATCGGCATTCCTGAAATTATGTATGCTGAGCTGAGCTTTCTGTCCGTGGTCCATCACCTTTATTTTTCCGCCGACGGAGCATTGCAGTTCGGAGATCTCGGTGAGTAAGGCATGATCCATCATTTTTACGCCTTCATAAAACTTTTTCCATTTTCCGGCAGGGGCAAAAGTGCAGGGCTGTCCGTTTTTTACAGAGCAGTTTCCGAAGGGAACAGTTGGAGGATTAAACTGCAGGTCATTTTCCGTTACCGCAAGATAATCTTCCGTACCTTCTTGATCATTGATATAGTGTTTTTTGTGACTGCTTACTTTAAACTGTGGAAACTGTGTTCCTTTATCACAAACGGCTTTTCCTTTTTGGGCAACGAAAAGTTTTCCTTCGTGTTCTCCCGCAGCTTTTTCTTTTGATTCTTCTTCTTCTTCTTCTTCTTCTTGCTGTTCAGAATTCTCTGGAGATTTTCCGGAAGAAGTTTCTGAATTTTTATTTTCCACTTCAGCAATATTTTTATTTATGATTTCTACTTCATGAGGTTCGGGGATCGTGAGAATCATTCCCGGTTGAATATCGGGTCCGATTCCTCTATCAATGGGACCTTTGAAGTTGTGAAATGATTGTAGGGCGTAAGCACTTGGCACTCCCAGTTTTTCGGCAAGATTAAAAAGGGTGTCACCTTTTTTGACTTCATATTCTTTCATTTGTGTATTTTTTTGTGTTCATTCAATGGGTAAATTTATTTTCTTTCGATCTGTAATTGTTTTGTTTCCTGAGTGTTATAGAGATATAAATCTATTTTTATATCTGCTTTCTGCAGAGACCTATTTTGTTGATCAAGGTAAAAATTCGCAGATATTTCAGACTCAGGCAATTCATGATCTTCAGAATCTTCCAAAAGATTTTTCAGATAACGGATAATCTCTTCCTGGTTTCTGGGATCAATGGATTGGGAGAACTGACTGATATGGATATTATCTTGTAAGTTGATTTCATAACGGTTTTTATACAAAATCCGGTATTGTAAAAATCTGGAAGTATTTTCTGATTTTCCATCAGAAAATGTTTTAAAGTAAGGGGAGAAGTAACATTGTATAAACAGCTCTTTATTCAGATCGTTGAGCAATAATTCTCTGTCTTCTATTCTCATATCCACCTGATCAATATATTGACGTGAGTTTTGATCCTTATACTTTTGAAGAAGACGCTGTCTGTTTTCTTTCCATGTATTTAAAATTTGTCTGTAATTGTAAATGTTTTCTATTATTCCGTTATTATCTATCCCTAGCTCTACAGTAGAGAGTACAGAAGAACAGTCCATTGCCAATTCATATGTTTTCATATCAGGGATTTCTCCATTAACGAAGACTGTTTTTTTAGTCAACCTGAAAATATACTGCTGTTCATCTTTTCCAAGATAGTGTATGCCAATATCAAATTCTGTTTCATTTTCTATATTACCGTTATTGAGATCTGTAATTTTAACCGTGTAGGTCTGGTTAATTTCTGAGAAATCGGGAAGGAGAACACTATTCTTTATTAATAAATGGGATTGTTCTCGTCTACTTTTCTGCAGCCTGTTTCCGTTCTGCTAAGATATCTTCGATATCCTGACTCTCGGGTACGAAAATTTCCTGTCCTTCAAACAGGGTATGACCTAAATGATTGCTGTTTTTGGGAATATGCTGATAATGGTAATATTTCAGTATTTCCACACTCGGAACATTGTAGAGGGCTGCGATCTGCTCCAATGTTTCTCCTTTTTTTACAATATGGTGTAGCAGGAATAATTTCATTTTGAATTAATTTTTAAATGAAATTGAAATTACATATAGAATACATGAAGTAATCTGATAGAGGAGAGGCTGATAAAGGGTTAACCTTTTGTAAAATATTTTGTTTCATGTGTTTGTGTTTTCTTTTCAAAAATAGAAAAATAAATCACATAAAAATTAGTTTTTCAAAAAAAATTAAAATACTTTGGCATCCGAACATAAAAAACCCAAAGTGAATTTTCACTTTGGGTTTATATTTTAAAATAATAATCAGTATTAATTATTTATTCAAGATCATATTTGCTGATAACTTTTTGAGTAACACCCGTGTTGCTAAATCCTCCGTCGTGGAATAGATTCTGCATGGTTACTTTCTTGGTAAGGTCTGAGAATAACGTTACACAATAATCTGCACACTCAAGAGCTGATGCATTTCCTAGTGGGGACATATCTTCAGCATATCCTAAGAAACCTCCGAAACCTTTCACTCCGCTTCCTGCGGTAGTTACAGTAGGAGACTGAGAAACAGTATTTACACGTACTTTTCTCTCTCCCCAATAGTATCCGAAAGTTCTTGCAATACTTTCTAAATATGCTTTATTGTCAGACATATCATTATAATCAGGGAATGTTCTTTGAGCTGCGATATAGGTAAGTGCTAAAATACTTCCCCACTCATTCATACAGTCTTTTTCCCAAGCCATGCGCATTACTTTATGGAAAGAAACTGCTGAGATATCCCAACCTTTTTCTGTCCAGTCGTAATTCATTTCTGTATAATGTTTCCCTTTTCTTACATTTACGGACATCCCTATCGAGTGAAGGATAAAATCTATTTTACCAAATTTTGCTATTGCGGCATCCAAAAGCTTTCCAAGATCTTCTGTAGAAGTTGCATCTGCACCTATTACTTCAGAGCCTGTTTTTTCTGCTAAACCATTTAATTCTCCCATTCTCAAAGCGATAGGAGCGTTAGATAATATAAATTCTGCACCTTCTTCATGACATCTTTCTGCAACTTTCCATGCGATAGATTGTTCATTAAGGGCTCCAAAAATAATTCCTTTCTTCCCTTTAAGTAAACCGTATGACATAATTTTTTAATGTTTAATATTTACAAATGTAGGAATAATTGTGTTTAGAACATAATAAAAAACGGAGCCTTTATAAAAAGGTTCCGTTTTCTTTTGAATATATATAAAAGACTGAATTTTCTAATTCGTTTTCTTGTTCCATTCTGCTTTCACATCTTCAGCAGCATCTTTTGTCTTTTCCCATGCATCGCTCGCTCCGTCCTTAATGTCTTCCCAAGTATCTGAAGCATTAGCTTTCACTCTGTCTAGCCAGTCTTCCTGTGTAGCTTCCTGGTCATTATTTCTTTTTTCATTGATATAATCTCTTGCTCTGTCAGCTAAATCACTTACTTTCCATTTTGCATCACTTGCAGTATTTCTTAATGAATCTTCAGTGTTGTCAACTGCTCTTTCTGCTTTGTTATAATCTTGATTGTCCATAATAATATAGTATTTAAGTGTTATATATTTTAGAATAAACAAGAACTATTCCTAAAGAAAAAAAAGCGTTGTTAAAGTTTTCATAATGTTTTATTACTAGTTTAAATATATATACTCGTTTAATATCTCTATTTTTGAAATTTCCACTACCAATTGATCATATTGTTCATTTGAAATATATATAGAGGTTTGATGCAAAACTTTTTTCAAACCTGTCTTATCGTCTTCTTCAAAAAAATATACTTTACCAAAATAATTATCATCGGTAATAATTAAATTTTGAAGATATATGGTCAAATCTTTATATGGCTTAGATATAAGTCGGCTTTGTATAAATCCGAAATCATATTTATAACTGATTGATTTATTATTGATGATTAGTATTTCAGTTCCGAATACATTCCACCAAGCATATTTAAGAGGAAATAAAAACCATAGGATAACAACAGTTAAACTTACCATGATTGAATCTGGAGAGCTAAAACCGATAAAGATGAATGGTAATACGAGAACTCCTAATGTAATTACCAATAGTATGTAAGCATAAAACTTAGGTTTTACACTTGTTGTCAGATAGATTGTATGGTCTGTTTTTTCAATTTTAAAATGATTGTCCAAATTGTATATTTATATTATCTTGACAAAATTAGCTTTAGAAATAAATCTTAAAATGATCAAAATTGTTATTAAAAATAAAGATAAATTTTATATGTTCGTAAAAAAATAAAATAACCAATTTATTAATGCCCATGAAAAATTATATTGCTGCAATTCTATTGTCTTTTACTACAATAGTTTATTCCCAAAAAACAGATAAGAAAAACAGTGAATATGCTCCTGTGGAAATTACAAAAAGTGACGGAACTAAAATGAAGGTTCTTTTTAAGCGCATCACTCTTCCCGGATTAAGCAATTTTAAACAGGTTTTTGGCGGAAACCAAAATTCTAATGTAAAGATTGAATACAAAATCTCTGAAAACGGACCTACAGAAAAAATAAATTCTAAGGATATTGTATTTTTAAAATTTCTGGACAAAAACCAAGACGAAATAGGAGCCTATGAACGTCTTTCAATAAGAATGTTTGACAGGAATAATGTATTAAAAGACACCAAACAGGTACTTTATATGCCGCAAGTCTATGATGGTAAAATCAGTATTTATGGTGAAGCAAATTTTATTTGTCAGGATGTGTCTCGTGCTCCTTTAAATGGAAACAAAAATTTCATCAACTGCGAGTATGCCTATTCTACATTTTATCTGAAAAATAATGAAGAAAATTTTGCTGTAACACCTTTAGATATTAAACTTTTTAATACGAAAAGAAGCTATGATAATTTCGTGAATGCTTTTAAAGCGGCAGGAAAAGAATGTCCTGAGTTTACTAAATACCTTGAAGATTTTCGTAAAAAAATGAATGATAAGGAATTTGAAAAGAAAATAAGAGAAGACGCTATCAGTTACAGAAAAGAAGTAAAGAAAAAATCGCGTGAACTCGATCTGAGTAAAGAAGAGAGGTTAAATTATGTAGGTGAGAAATTATTTTTTTATGAAGCACAATTTTATATAGGCATCGTAAAAGAATATGAAAAAAACTGTCAGAATTAAATTGCAATAAAAAAGGATTTCAAACTTTGAAATCCTTTTTTTATTTTTAAATCACCCTCTCCAAAACCCATTCAATCAAATTCTTCTCAGACTGGTGATGGTTAGTGGAAAATTCGCCCCGTCTTCTGTTGGCAATCACATTGTTGACGGTAATCGCCTGATGACCCAAAAGTTTTGAAAATGCATAAATGGCGGAAGTTTCCATTTCAAAATTGGTAATTCCGAGTTCATTTAAAGTTTCAAGAAATTGGTCATCAAGTGCTTTTAAGCGAAGTTCTCTTCCCTGAGGCGCATAAAAACCCGGGAAAGTGGCTGTATTTCCGAAGTATTTTGCATCTTTAAAAACTTCACCTGAGTCTTCTGACCATTCGGAGAAATAAAGCATTGGTTTGATTTTTTCGTATGGAAATTTTTCTAAGAAATTCTTAGAAAATTCATTTTCAAAGCTGTAATCCTGATAAAAATTCATCAGTCCGTCAAGACCTACGACATTTTGCGTAACCAACATATTATCTACCTGTACATAAGGATTTACACTTCCGCAAGTTCCCATTCTGAAAAGCTTCAGAGATTTGTGTTCGGTTTTGAATTCTTTTTTCTGAAGATCAATATTCACCAAAGCATCGAGCTCATTCATCACAATATCAATATTCTCTGTTCCGATTCCTGTGGACATTACAGAAATTCTTTCGCCACGCAAGGTTCCGGTGTGTGTGTAAAATTCTCTTTTATTTTTTTTAATTTCTATCTTGTCAAAATATTTCGAGACTTTCGGTACACGATCGGGATCTCCCACCAGGATTATTTTCTCGGCAATATCTTCCGGTAAGAGATTTAAATGGTACACGCTTCCGTCTTCATTCAGTATAAGCTCTGAAGCTGTAAGTTTATTTAGCATAAAATGTTTTTGTATCGTTTGATTTTGTAATCTGTAATTTACTTTTTAGGAATTTAAAATTAACGAAAATTAAATGAAGCAAAATATAAACATTATTTAATTTTTCGTTAAAACTGCGGTAACGTTGAGGTGATAGTTTTGCAGATGAAAAATTTTACAAGATTCTTTCCCATACTTATCATTGTATTTTTCTTCGGAATCGTTGCAATGTCATTCAATCCCACTGATAAAGGATCAGAAACCCAAAAAACTTTCGTAGAGCAGGGTTTATTCAATTTTAAAAATCATCTTGAAAAGTTAAAAACAGACGTTTATCTCTTTAAAGAAGATAAAATCAATACAGAACAGCTTCAGAAATCACTAAGAAATACCAGAAATTCTTATAAGGAAATAGAATTTTTCATCGCTTATCATTATCCCGAATTTTCTAAAACACACATCAATGCGGCTCCGTTATTCAGAATTGAAGCTGCCGGAACTTCTGCTTACACACTTCCGCCGGAAGGTTTGCAGGTTTTGGATGAATTGATTTTTTCTGATGAAATCACAGAGCAGAAAGATAAAATCATAGAAATCACAGATTATCTTTACAATAATTACAATAATTTTTACCTGAGTTCAGTAACCAATGGCCTGAGCAAAGGAAATAATAAGACGCTGCCTTTAAGGATTGAGTTGATCAGAATTTATACTTTAGGATTAACAGGCTTTGATACACCCGGATCGTTGAATATCTCCGAGGAAACATCTTTTGCGCTTAATGGAATTAAAAAATACATTCAGGACGACTTATATTTCAAAAATTACCACACACAAAAAGCGAATCAGTTATTGTCTGAAAGCACAGATTATTTGTCAAAAAATAAAGATTTTGAAACCTTTGACAGAATTGAATTTTACAAAAAATATTTGCAGCCTCTCTATGAAGAATTAGGAAACTGGGACGGAAATTCAGATGATCTCAAAGAATTTTCGGGTTGGAATGTTGCTAACAAAAACTTTTTCAGCAGTGATTTTTTAGATCCTTATTTTTATACGATTTTAAAAGGTTCAGAAGATAATGATGATCTTAGAGCTTTGGGGAAAGAGATTTTTTATGATCAGAACCTCAGCGAAAACGGAAAAATGAGTTGTGCATCCTGTCATCTTCCGGAAAATGCTTTTACGGATCTTAAAGCAAAATCTTTAAGCAATGTAGAAGGAAAAACGGTTCTCAGAAATTCACCATCGCTGTATAACGCAGTTTTTGCCAAAAGATTTTTCTATGATATGCGAGCTTTCTATCTGGAACAGCAAGCTGAACACGTTATTTACAACAATGAGGAATTTAATACAAGCTACGAAAGCATCATTAAAAAATTAAAAACCAAACCTGAGTACAAAAAAGCTTTCAGAAAAGCATTTAAAAACGGAGAGGTCGATAAGCAAAGCTTTTCAAAGGCATTAAGTTCTTACGTTGCATCTTTATATTCTTTCGATAGTGATTTTGACCGTTTTATGAGAAACGAGAAAGAAATTTCTGACGATGCTAAAAAAGGATTTAATCTCTTTATGGGAAAAGCCAATTGTGCGACCTGTCATTTTGCGCCTCACTTTTCAGGATTGGTTCCGCCGTTTTTTAATGAAAATGAATCTGAAGTCCTGGGAGTTACTAAAAAACCTATTACAATTTCTCCTTTGGAAATTGATTCTGATCAGGGAAGAATAAAAAGCAATGTAAAAAAAGAAAACTCATGGATTTATGAAAATTCATTCAAAACCATGACGGTAAGAAATATTGCCTTAACAAAACCTTATTTCCACAATGGCGCATTTACAACTTTAGAAGAGGTGATGGATTTTTACAATGAAGGCGGAGCAGAAGGTTTGGGATTAAAAATAAATAATCAAACATTACCTGCCGATCAATTGAATTTAACAGATGCAGAAATTAAACAGATTATAGCATTTCTAAATTCTTTGACCGACATCAGTAAAGCAAAAGGTAAGTAGAATAAAACAGCATTCACTTTTTCAAAATATTTAACAATAAGTTAATCCCCGTAACATTAGATTCGAGATTTATTAATATTCGGCAAGGTTTAATTAAAACCTTTTTAACAGAGGGCTCACCGCAATCTTATAGTTTTGCAATGTAAAAATAAAAGTATTAAAAGTGAAAACAAAACTATTCTCAATTGCAGCTCTCGCATTCATGATGAGCACTGCATTTCAAGCACAAACAACGATTTTTGGTCAAGGTTCGTCTTGGAAATACAATGACAACGACGTAGCTCTTGTCAGCACATGGAAAGATGCCAACTACGATACATCGGCATGGCCGTCCGGAAATGGACCTTTGGGTTATGGTGATCCTGTAACAACATCTTTCGTTACAGGAATAGATACTGCTTATCTTACAAAAGATTTTACGGTAAACTTAGCTGATCTTACCGATACAATGGAATTTGGTGTAAGAAGAGATGACGGTATTATCGTTTATCTGAACGGGGTAGAAGTGATAAGAGACAATATGCCTGCAGGTGTGGTTTCTCACGGTGATTTTTCCAGCACTATAGTTGATGGTTCTGCTGAGACAACTTTCAATGTTTTTTCAATTCTTAAAAACAAATTTGTACAGGGTAATAACAGAATTTCAATCCAGTTGCACAATAGAAGTGCAACGAGCTCAGATTTAACAATTGATGCGTATCTTAAAACTACACCCGTTGTAACGCCTCCGATAACTACCACTTGTACAGGCACACACATCAGCTGTTTTACGTCAATCGTACCTACTTCACAGACTTCAAAATTAATTATTCCTTCTGAACACAGATTTCAATTAATCTTAAAAGAAGGTGATGCTTACACAGAAGGTGGCGGTCTTGTAGGAGGTCAAAATGATTTTACAGGTTACGTACCAAAAACTGCAAGCAGTACAAACGGATATCTTTCTGTAAATCATGAAACCAGTCCTGGTGGAGTGACGATGGCAGAGATCAATTACAATGCAACTACTAAACTTTGGGCGTTAACCAAATCTAGAGGAGTAAGTTTCTCTGCAACAAGTTTGGTTCAGACTATCAGAAACTGTTCTGGTGGAGTTACACCTTGGGGAACAGTTGTTACTGCGGAAGAATCTGTAACAGGAAACGACACTAATGCGGATGGAAACCATGACTACGGATGGTTGGTAGAAATTAATCCTGCTACTGCACAGGTAATGTCTCACAATCCATTAGGAACTCAGGATAAGCTTTGGCAAATGGGTAAGATGAACCATGAAAATGTGGTGGTCAACAATGCAGGAACGATAGCTTACTTCGGTGAAGATGGAGGTACAAACTTAGTGTACAAATATGTGATGGACACTCCAAACAATTTGACATCAGGAAACTTGTATGTTTTACAGCTGAATCAACCTCTTTCTGGTGGTAATCCTACAGGAACTACGGCAAACTGGGTTCAGGTTCCGAATAAATTAAAAGCTGACCAAAACAATACACAAGCACTTGCATTATCTTTAGGCGGTACTGCATTCAACGGTGTTGAAGATATTGAAATCAGCCCACTAGATGGAAAAGTTTATTTTGCAGCTAAAGGTCTAAACAAAGTTTACCGTTTACTGGATAATGGGACGACCGCTTCTCAGGTAGAAGTTTTCGTAGGTGGAGATACGACACAATATTCTTTCAATACAGCTCAAGGTATGAAAACTGAATTCTGGGGTGACGGAAATGATAACTTAACTTTTGATGAGCTGGGAAATCTTTGGGTACTTCAGGATGGTGGTAAAAACTATATCTGGGTAATTGCTCCGGATCATACTGCTGCAAATCCTAAAGTAAGATTATTCGCATCTATGCCTGCAGGTTCTGAGCCAACTGGTCTTACATTTACACCAGATCATAAATTCGGTTTCTTCTCTATTCAACATCCAAATTCTACAATCGATACAGATATTGATGCTACCGGAAACGTGATTGATTATAAAGGAAAATCTGCTACAATGGTGGTTGCCTTACAACAGTTTTTAGGCTCTTCAGCAGTTTTAGGTACAACAGAAATAATTAAAGAAACTGAAGTTACCGTTTCTCCTAATCCTACATCAGGAATAGTGAAAATCAACTCGCCAAAAGCTTTGAAAAATCTTGAAATTACAGCATACACTATGGATGGTAAAATTGTTTACAGCAAGAAATTTACTGGCAGCAATACATCTTTAGAATTAGATTTTACAAATCAACTTCAGGTTTCAAGAGTTTTAATGTTAAACATTGAGGCTGAAGGATTCCAAAAAACCATGAAAATTCTTAAAAAATAATTACTGATTTTCTTTCTCAGCTGCCGGCAGTTTCTTTGCCGGTGGCTTTTTGTTTTTGTAAACTCACCTAAAATAAATTTTATAATAGATTTTTGTTAAATGGAAAAACTGATTTTAATCTTCACTTTCTTATCTGTTGGTACAATAAAAGCACAAATCGACCCCATAAAGTATCCTACATTTACCAATATGGAAGATGCTTTGAAAAGTGATAAACCGGTTTACAGCATGAGTTTCAGAGAAAAGGCACTATTTAATATACCTTCTGATCTTACAAAGATGAAGTCTCTTTTTTTTCTAAATCTCATGGCGAACAATTTAGAAAAAATGGAAGCCGGAATTTTTGAACTAAAAGATTTAGAAATTCTAAATATGAATTCTAACAGTATAAAATTTATCCCAAACGATATTGGTGAACTGAAAAACTTGAAGGTTTTTTCAATGAATTTGAACAGTTTAACAACCATAAATCATAATCTCACAAAACTTCAGAAACTAAAAACAGTTCATTTTGATGCCAATAATCTGAATGTTTTCCCTGAAGCTTTAATAGAAATTCCAACTTTGGAAGAGATAAATCTCAGTAGCAATCAAATCAGTTTTGTTGCTCAGGATTTAAATAAGATTAAAAACTTAAGCTATTTAAATCTTGCATCAAACCAAATCAATGATCTTACGAAAGTGAAGTTTCCTAAGAAATTAAAATATGTAGAACTTCAACAAAATATGCTGGTAAGACTTCCTGATGATTTATTCAAATCTGAAAATCTGGAATTTTTGAATGCGAGCGATAATCATCTGAAAGAAATTTCGCCAAAAGTAAAAGGTTTAAAGGATGTTGTCAGCATGAATCTGGCAAATAATCAACTCACACATCTTCCAAAAGAATTTCAGGAACTGAAAAATCTTAGAACATTAATTCTTAAAGGAAATCCTATCGAAAAATCAACTGTAGAAAAGTTGAAAAAATTAATGCCTCAAACGCAGATCTATTTTTAGGATTATCCGCCGACTCTTTTTGTTTTAAACCCCATATTCTTTAAAATATCCATTATTTTATCCCGGTTATCCCCTTGAATGATAATGGTTCCGTCTTTTTCAGAACCACCGATTCCCAATGTGGTTTTTATTTTCTTTGAAATTTTCTTTAAATCATCCTCACTGCCTTCCCAACCTTCTACAATCGTTACAGGCTTTCCGTTTCTTCCTTTCTTTTCAAACTTACAAACCAGCGGTTCATTCTGTTTAAATTCTTCTTGGGGCATCTGAAAATCCTGCTCTTCGTGTTCAGGAAAAAGGTTTTTAAGTTGGTCACGTAAATCCATACCGCAAAATTAATAAAATATTTGTTTGACAAAGAAGAAGTTTTTTAATTAAAATTTAAGTCTTTCAAATTCTTCAATTCATTTCTAAATCAATAAATTTGTTTGTAAAAAATAAATTTAGAATGTCAAAAAAAGCAATACTGGCAATACTTGACGGATGGGGTTTAGGTCAAAACCCTGAAGTTTCTGCATTAGCTCAGGCAAACACACCATTTATAGATAGCTGTTATCAAAAATATCCACACACAACATTAGAAGCAAGCGGTCTTGCGGTAGGTCTTCCGTTAGGACAAATGGGAAACTCGGAAGTAGGACACATGAATTTGGGTGCCGGAAGAGTAGTTTATCAAAATCTGGTAAAACTCAATATGGCTGTTGAGAATGGAACTTTGGGTCATGAAGAAGTCATTCAGGAAGCTTTCGCTTATGCTAAAACAGAGAATAAAAATGTTCATTTCATCGGATTGGTTTCCAATGGCGGAGTACATTCACATATCAATCATTTAAAAGGATTATTAACTGCTGCAAGTGAATTTGGTTTGCACGAAAACGTCTACGTTCATGCATTTACAGATGGTAGAGATTGCGATCCTCATTCCGGATTAGGTTTTGTTGAGGAACTTCAGGATCACATGAGAACAACCACCGGAGCATTGGCAACGGTAATCGGAAGATATTTTGCAATGGACAGAGACAGACGTTGGGAACGTGTAAAACTGGCGTATGACGCAATGGTGAGCGGAATCGGACAAAGAACTATGGATGCAGCATCTGTGATTCAGAATTCTTACAATGAAGGAGTTACCGATGAGTTTATCAAACCCATTATTTTAGTAAAAGATACACAGATTGGAAACGAAGTTCCGGTAGGAAAAATTGTGGATAATGATGTGGTGATTTGCTTCAATTTCCGAACAGACAGAGGCAGAGAAATTACTGAGGTTCTTTGTCAGCATGATATGCCCGAATATTTCATGCGAAAACTAAATCTTCATTATGTTACTTTGACCAATTATGACAAAACGTACGAGAATGTAAAAGTGGTTTTTGATGAAGATGTATTAAGAGAGACGATGGGCGAAATTCTTGAAAGAAATGGAAAAAGCCAAATCAGAATTGCTGAAACAGAAAAATATCCGCACGTTACTTTTTTCTTTTCTGGCGGTCGTGAAGAACAGTTTGAGGGTGAAAGAAGATTGTTGTGTCCTAGTCCGAAAGACGTTCCGACCTACGATTTAAAACCTGAAATGTCTGCTTACGAAATCACGAATGCCATTCTTCCTGAATTACAAAACGAAACGGCTGATTTTATCTGTTTGAATTTTGCCAATACGGATATGGTGGGTCATACAGGAGTTTTTGAAGCAGCTGTGAAAGCAGCTGAAACGGTAGATCAGTGCATCGAAAAAGTTGCAACCACGGCGTATGAGCACGGTTATGCTGTATTTATTCTAGCCGACCACGGAAATTCTGATGTGATGATCAATGCAGACGGATCACCAAATACACAGCATTCAACCAATTTAGTTCCGTTAATTGTGATGGATAAAGACCGCCAGTGGAATTTAAAACCCGGAAAACTAGGCGATATGGCTCCTACAATTCTTTCGGTAATGGGTGTTGAAATTCCTGCAATCATGACAGGCGAAATCCTAACCAGCTAATAATTAAAATATTATTATACAAATACTATTGTTTTATTCAAATAACGGTATGATTTATGTCACACCTATTATGACAAGCATAGAACGATATGCTACAAATAGTAAAATATTAATATATTTGCAATTCATAAACGTATCAAAATGTACAACAAGCTCGTAAGGAAAGAGGTAATGGGTATTTTGGAAAAGGAAGTAGGTTCTTTTCTTGAAAGATTTTTAACTCCAATTGAAAAAATCTGGCAGCCGTCAGATTTTCTTCCGGATCCTTCTAGTGATGATTTCAAATACGATCTGGATGAAATTCAGACATTCGCCAGAGAAATGCCCTACGATTTGTTCGTAACATTGATTGGTGATTGTATCACTGAGGAAGCTTTACCATCTTATGAATCTTGGTTAATGGGTGTTGATGGCATCAATCAGGAAGACAATAGAGTTGGCTGGGCAAACTGGATCAGATCTTGGACGGGTGAAGAAAACAGACACGGAGATTTACTGAACAAATATCTTTATCTCTGTGGAAGAGTGAACATGAGACAAGTTGAGATCACTACACAATACTTAATCAGTGATGGTTTTGATATCGGTACAAGTATGGATCCTTACAGAAACTTCGTCTATACAAGCTTTCAGGAAACGGCGACCAATATTTCTCACAGAAGAGTAGGTACTTTAGCAAAACAATCGGGCAATACAAAACTGGCTAAAATGTGTGCAGTAATTGCAGCAGATGAAGCAAGACACGCCAAAGCATATAAGCACTTTGTAGCAAAGATTCTAGAACTCGATCCTTCAGAAATGATCTTGGCATTTGAGGATATGATGCGTAAAAAAATTGTGATGCCTGCACACATGATGAGACAGTCTGGTCAAAAAGCGGGTGAGCTTTGGGGACATTTTTCAGATGCAGCGCAAAGATGTATGGTTTATACAGGTCAGGATTATATCAATATCATGAAAGATTTGTTAGATGAATGGAAAATCGAACACGTAACAGGTCTTACAGAAAAAGCAGAAAAGGCTCAGGAATATTTAATGAAACTTCCTTCAAGATTACAAAAAATCACAGACAGAGTTTCTACTCCGGATTTACAATTTGAGTTTAGCTGGGTAAAGCAATAAAATTTCAATTTAATAGTAAATTATAATTCAGAGTGTCGGATGTTTTTTCGACACTCTTTTTTTATTTATTATCTTTGCCAGGCTAAAAAGAACAAAATGATTAGTAATAAAAAAATTGCAGTAGATTTTGACGGAACAATCGTTGACGATGCATATCCCGGAATAGGAAAGACAAAAATTTTCGCATTTGAAACTTTAAAAAAATTGCAGGCTCAAGGTTACAGATTGATACTCTGGACATACAGACACGGCAAAACCCTTGATGAAGCGGTAGAATTCTGTAAAAAAAACGGAATTGAGTTTTATGCAATTAATTCTAGTTTTGAGGGAGAAGTTTTTGACAGCGAAACTCAATCCAGAAAACTTGATGCAGATTGGTTTATTGATGACAGAAATTTGGGTGGTTTTCCGGGATGGGGAGAAATCTATAATATTATTAACGATAGAATTGAGTTCCGTGTTGAAGGCAAAGAAGTTTTAGCCTATTCAAAACTAAAAAAAGAAAAGAAAAAAGGTTTATTCTGGTAGATTAAAAAAATTAGAAGTTAGATGTAAGACATTAGAAGTTAATTTTTTAAGTCAGCTTTTAATTTTAAAATTTTAATCAGAAAATATTAGATGTTATGAAAAAAAAGCAAGAAACTTTTTAATTTAATTTTAACATCTAAGTTCTAATATCTAAACAAAACAATGATTCAATTAAAAACAATAGACGAAATTCGTCTTATGAGAGAAAGTGCTCAGCTGGTTTCCAGAACATTAGGAATGTTGGCGAAAGAAATCAAACCTGGGATTACTACTTTATATTTAGATAAATTAGCTCACGATTTTATCAAAGATCATGGCGCAGAACCGGCATTTTTAGGATACGGAGGTTTTCCGTATTCATTATGTATTTCACCCAATGAGCAAGTTGTGCATGGTTTCCCGAATAAAGAAGAAATTAAAGAAGGTGATGTGCTTTCTGTTGATTGCGGAGCTATTTTGAATGGTTTCGTAGGCGATCACGCTTATACTTTTGAGATTGGTGAAGTAAAACCTCAGATCAAAAAACTACTCAAGGTTACTAAAGAATCTTTGTACAAAGGCATTGAACAATGTGTGAGAGGAAAAAGAATCGGAGATATTTCTCATGCTATCCAGTCACATTGTGAGAAGCAAGGTTATGGCGTAGTAAGAGAATTGGTAGGTCATGGTTTAGGAAGAAAAATGCACGAAGAACCCAACGTTCCCAACTACGGAAGACAGGGCAGTGGTAAAATCATTAAAGATGGTCTAACGATTGCCATCGAGCCAATGGTCAATATGGGAACTGAAAAAGTGAAATTTCACAATGATGGTTGGACGGTAACTACCTTAGATAATCTTACTTCGGCACATTTTGAACATGATGTTGCGGTTGTAAACGGTAAACCTCTTTTACTTTCTACATTCAAGTATGTTAACGAAGCTTTAGGCATTGAAAGTGATGATGAAAAGCCATTTCAATTTGATTTTTAGATGCTTTGAAAGGATGAAGCCATAAAGTGTAGATAAAAAATATTGCAATTAACAAAATAATAAGGCGCAAAGCGCTGATATGTTGGACAGAACATCATCAATAATTACCAACATATCGCTGCTTCGCAGCTTTTTATAAAATAAAAAGTGAAAAAAATTACTAAGCTTTTACTAAATAAAATTCCTCGTCCGATGCTCATTCAGATGAGTGTTTGGGCGCGTCCTTTAATTTACCAGTTTTTTAAAGGAGATCAGTTTTTCGACCCGATTGATGGAAGGTCTTACCGAAAATTTCTACCGTACGGTTACGGAAAACAAAGGGAAAACGCTTTATCACCGGGAACTTTAAGCTTAGAGAGACACCGCCAAATGTGGTTGTATCTTCAGAACGAAACCGATTTTTTCATTAAAAATGCTAAAGTTCTGCACATTGCTCCTGAACAGGAATTTCTTAGAAAGTTTAAAAGAATGAGCAATCTCAATTACATTTCGGCAGATTTGTATTCGCCGATTGTAGATGTGAAAGCTGATATTTTAGATTTGCCTTTTGAGAACGAAAGTTTTGATGTGGTTTTCTGTAATCATGTGTTAGAACATATTGAAGATGATGCAAAAGCAATGAGCGAGTTGTATCGTGTTTTGAAACCAGGAGGATGGGGAATTATTCAGGTGCCGATGAAAAATTCTTTGGAGAAAACCTATGAAGATTTTACCATAAAAGATCCGAAAGAACGTCAGAAACATTTCGGCCAGTACGATCACGTTCGCTGGTACGGAATGGATTATTTTGACCGTCTGAGAAAAGCGGGTTTCGAAACCGAACCTAATTTCTACTCAAAACAGTTCAGCGACGCTGAAATTTTAAAATACGGACTCAATCACAACGAAATTTTACCTGTTGTTTATAAAAAATAAAAAAACGTCTTCAATTTTGAAGACGTTTTTGTTTGAGCAAAATTGTAAATTAATCTTTTATAAAAAACTCAGGTTTTAAATTTTCAATCATCAGAATATACTGGCCTTTCTGAAAATGACTTACATCGATCTTGATTGATTTTCCCGAAGTCAGAGTTTCATAAACCAGTTTTCCTGAAGTTTCATAGATCTTGAGATTCAAATTTCTTTCAATATTTTCAACAGTCAAAAAATCTTTTGAAGGATTTGGGAATATTTTGAAATTCTTTTTCAGCACATCTTCTTTTGTACCAAGTATCGAATTGTTGTAAAATATTTGCGTTCCCGTTGTCGGGTTTGTAATAATCAATGTTTTAGATGTTCCGTTGTTTATAATTTGATAATTGTATAATGTTCCTGCCGGAACAGGTACAGACGGATTCCCAATATAAAAGTCGCAGTTCTTTTGGTCAAAACCTTGTACAGCAGTCATATTTGTTCCCCAATAATCAGCCAATGTACATCCTCCGGCATTTTTTGTGAAATTGCTGAGTGTTGGCGAAAAAGTAATATTCGATGTTGCCGTATTAAAATATTTGGAAGTAAAAATGTATTCGGAGCCATTTTGCAAAAAGGTTGAAGCCGGAGTACTAAAATTCATTGCAGGAGTGGTTACGCTTTGACCATTAGTGATTATTTGCGAAATGTACCAGCTGTTGTTAAAAAGTTCAGCACTTTGTGCAAAAGCAAGATGACTCAAAAAGGTTAAAATGAATAGAGATTTTTTCATGGAAAATTTTATTTAAAGATATTAAATAAAAAGAATCTACATATGGTGATATGTGTTAAATTTAATTGATACGTTTTTTATTTTAAAAATTAATGAGAAACAGCTTTCAGACCGATAACAGAACCAATCAATGTACAGATAAAGAACATTCGCCAGAAACTTACAGGGTCTTTAAAAACAAGAATACCCATTAGAACGGTTCCTACAGCACCAATTCCCGTCCAGACGGCATAAGCTGTTCCTATAGGAAGTGTTTGTGTTGCTTTAATTAATAAAAGCATACTGATAGTAAGACAAACTAAAAATCCTCCAAACCAAAGATGCATTGTCGTTCCTGAGGTTTCTTTTACTTTTCCTAAACAAGAAGCGAAGCCCACTTCAAACAGTCCTGCAATAATTAAAATAATCCAATTCATAACCAAATAATCTTTAAAATTTATCCTAAACGGTAAAATTATGTCTTTTAAATGTAATATTGAAGAAAGTCAATTTTTGTTTTACTAACTTTGCAAATCGTAATAAAAGCGACTTAATTTTTTTATATGCATAAAGCAGGATTTGTAAATATTGTTGGAAAGCCAAACGCCGGAAAATCAACCCTTTTGAATGAATTAATGGGTGAGAAACTGGCAATTGTTACCCAAAAGGCACAGACAACCAGACATAGAATTTTTGGAATTTATAATGAAGAAGATTTACAGATCGTATTTTCTGATACTCCGGGAGTTTTAGATCCAAAATACGGTTTACAGGAAAAAATGATGGATTTTGTGAAAGATTCTTTACAGGATGCAGACGTTTTTCTTTTCATTGTAGATGTTACGGATAAATCTGAACAATCAGAATTTTTAATTGAAAAATTAAACAAAATCCCGGTTCCGGTTTTATTATTATTAAATAAAATTGATCAGACTAATCAGGAAGGTCTTGAAAAAATAGCTACTGAATGGCACGAAAGAATTCCTAAAGCCGAGATTCTTCCTATTTCTGCATTAAAGGCTTTCAACACAGATATTATTTTACCAAAATTAAAATCTATGTTACCGGAAAGTCCGGCGTACTACGATAAAGATATGTACACCGATAAGCCGGAAAGATTTTTTGTAAACGAAGCGATTCGTGAGAAAATTCTTTTGAATTATGACAAAGAAATTCCCTATTCTGTAGAAGTTGTGACTGAAATGTTCAAAGAAAACGAAGGAATTATCTTTATTGATTCAATCATTTATGTGGAAAGAGATACCCAAAAAGGAATCATTATCGGACATAAAGGAGAAGCTATCAAAAAAGTAGGAACAGAAGCAAGAATAGATCTGGAGAAGTTTTTTTCTAAAAAAATACATTTAAATCTGTTTGTAAAAGTGAAAAAAGACTGGAGAAAGAACGACAGAGATCTGAAGAATTTTGGGTACAGATAGACTAAAAAGTCAATATACATCGTTGTATCAAAAGATTTTATTATCTTTAAACTAAATTTTTAATTTAATGGGCTACTTAAATTCAAAAACTAATCCCATCATTATAGACATCGTTTTGTGTATTGTGAGATTATTTGTAGGTTTTGCCATGCTTTCTCACGGTTTTCCGAAACTTCAGCAATTATTGAATGGAGGCGAAATTCAGTTCTATGATTTCATAGGATTGGGGCCAAAGATTTCGCTAATACTGACTGTATTTGCAGAGTTTGTCTGTTCAATTTTCATTATCTTAGGTCTTTTCACCAGAATTGCAGGCGGATTTTTACTGTTCACGATGGGAATTGCAGCATTCGTAGTTAATGGTTAAGACCCTTTTGATAAAAGAGAAATGAGTTTATTGTATCTTTCAGTGTATGCACTTATCATCACATTCGGGGCAGGAAAGTTCTCCATAGATCATATGATAGAAAAGAGAAGAAGGGCATCAGAATGGTAAACTTTATTTTTAAATATACAAAGCGGTAATTTATTTGCCGCTTTTTTTTTTGATTAAATGTCTGGTGAATGGTCAAATCAATTATTTTCTGAGAGTATTTTGTTTTGTATAACATCGTCCCTTTTGTGGTTAAATACTTTTCATTAAATTCGTATCAAATCAAAAAGATAATGAAGATCAAATTAACCATCTGTTTATTGGCGTTTCTCAATTTTTACGAAGCACAGGAAAATATTTCTTACCAAAAGCCTTCTGCAGAAATTTTAAAGCTCGCAGATTATGACAGACCACCAAGTGTTTTAACCAATTCCAAAAAAGACTGGGTTGTTTTTGTATACCGTCCGACCTACAAAACGTTGGATGATCTTAATCAACAGGAAATGAAACTGGGTGGTTTGAGAATCAATCCGGTAACAAATATTTCAAGTTCGACATCATATTCTTACAATCTGAAAGTGAGAAAGATGAATGATAAAATGGAAATTCAGGTAAAAGGTCTGCCGGCAAATCCTAAAATTACCAATACTTCCTTTTCACCTGATGAGAAAAAATTAGCTTTCACAAACACTACCGATAAAGGAGTTGAACTTTGGGTTGTTGATCTTGAAACCGCAACAGCAAAAAAGATGACTAAAGATAATCTGAATGCCAATTTAGGAAATCCTTACACCTGGATAAAAGATTCTCAGAGTTTCCTGATTAAAGTTCTTCCCGAAAACAGAGGTAGATTAACAGATTCTTCAAAAGATCTTCCTACTGGTCCTATTGTTTCTACAGCTGACGGAAAAGTTTCTCAGAACAGAACGTATCAGGATTTGCTTAAAAATCCGCAGGATGAAAAGAATTTTGAAATCCTTACGGCGTCTGAATTATACAATGTTGATTTAAACGGAAATTTAAAAAAGATAAAAGATCAGGATTTATATAGCGGAATCAGCTATTCTCCAGACGGAAATTATCTGATGTTGACCACTGTTAAAAAACCTTTTTCATACATCGTTCCTTTGAGCAGATTTCCTATGACCACAACGGTTTATGATGCTAAAGGAAATACGGTAAAAGTTGTGAACGAAATTCCGTTAAATGAAATTATGCCGAAAGGATTTTCATCAGTACGCACCGGGAAAAGAGATATGAGCTGGAGAGCCGATCAGCCTGCCACTTTAGTTTATGCTGAAGCACTGGATGGAGGAGATCAGTCGAAAACAGTGGATTTCAGAGATGAAGTTTTCACCTGGGAAGCACCGTTTACTGCACAGCCGAGGTCGTTCTTCAAAACTAAACAGCGTTATGAAGGAACAAGCTGGACGAATAATCATTACGCAATCGTTTCCGAAGGTTGGTATGATACCCGAAATACAAAATCTTATCTGGTAAATTTAAATGACGGAAAATCGCAGATCATAGAAGATAGAAATTACCAGGACGTTTACAGCGATCCGGGAATTTTTAATACCACAAAAAATAATTTCGGAAGATATGTTTTAGATATGAAAAATGATAAAGCTTATCTCATCGGTGCCGGATTTACCAAAGAAGGTCAACATCCATTCATAGATGAAATGGACATGAAATCTTTAAAAAGAAAAGACTCTACACGTCTAATCTCAAAGGTGCCAAAGAAGAAATAATCGATATCATCAATCCTGTAAAAGGAGAGGTATTAATGATTCAGCAGTCTGCAAGTCAGTACCCGAATTATTTCAAGAAAAATATTAAAAACAATAAAACTGAAGCGATAACCAATTTTGCGAATCCTTTTGAAAGCATCAAAGATGTTTACAAAGAAGTAATTACTTATAAAAGAAATGATGGTGTTACTTTAACAGGAACACTTTATTTACCAGCGAACTATGACAGAAAAGCGAAAAAAGAAAAACTTCCGTTATTGATCTGGGCATATCCTACAGAATATAAAGATAAAAACACGGCAGGTCAGAATACGCAAAACCCGAACGACTTTACTTTCCCATATTACGGTTCGTTTGTGTACTGGACAGCCAAAGGGTATGCCGTGCTTGATGATGCCGCATTTCCGATCATCGGTGAAGGAAAAACAGAACCGAACGACACCTTCATTCCACAGTTGGTTGCCAACGGAAAAGCTGCCATTGATGCAGTAGATCAGTTGGGATATATTGACAGAAATAAAGTGGCTGTTGGCGGACATTCGTACGGTGCATTTATGACTGCCAATCTTTTGACACATTCTAAAGATTATGCCTGCGGAATTGCAAGGAGTGGAGCCTACAACAGAACTTTGACACCTTTTGGTTTCCAGAAGCGAACAGAGAAATTATTGGGATGTTCCTGAAATTTACAATACGATGTCACCATTTATGAATGCAGATAAGATGAAAACACCATTGCTGCTGATTCACGGTGATGCAGACAACAACCCGGGAACATTTACTTTACAGACCGAAAGATATTTTCAGGCTTTGAAAAATTTGGGAGCTCCTGTGAAAATGGTTCTTTTACCAAAAGAATCTCATGGTTATGCTGCAAAAGAAAACATTCTTCACCTTCTTTGGGAACAGGATCAGTTTCTGGAGAAATGTCTGAAAAAATAATGACTGAAACTCGTTCGAAAGAACGAGTTTTTTTATGGAAGATATGTGAGAATAATTCACATTATGTTCACGTTAGTTTTTGTAATTTTCAAGGACAAAATTCACTACAAATATTAGATTCCGAAAGGTTATCTTTCTCAAAAAAAAGTTATGTTAAAAACAAACCAACCATTTTTAGATTATTTAGAAAAAATATATAATAATCAGGAGAACAAAGGTAATATCATTGTAGATTCTTTTGAAAAAGGAGAAAAAATATTGACCCAAAACGAAGTTTCTACTAAGATAATGCTTATCAAAAGTGGAATTACAAAATGCTTTTTCACAGAAAAAAATGATCAGGAATACATCGTGGAATTTCTTGGAAAAGGAGAGATTGTCGGCGAAATAGAGGTGATGAAGAATGTTCCGTGTATTTGCAGTATTGAAGCTATCACAGAAGTTACAGTTTTTTCAATGACGATCCCGTACTTTCAGTCATTGATTAAAAGCAATATTGATTTAAACAATTTATTGCTTGATGTTTTCGCTGAGCGTATTGTCAATACTTCAAACCGATCATCTTATCAGCAGCTTCATTCAACAGAACATACTTTATCTCAACTTCTCGAACTTAAAGCGAAAGAAATGAAGATTTCAAAAAAAGACATGGCGGCTTATCTGGGAACTACCGTCAGAAGCCTGAACAAAGCTTTGAAAGACTTTAAGGAAAAGATGGTATGATTTAATGATTATACAGGGTATCTTCATTTCCTAAATAAAAATTATCTTAGAAATGCTTAAACTAAACAAAACCTCGCTCAATCTGAACGAGGTTTTTGTTTACTTTTTTAATACGCTGATAATCTCCTGCAATTGTTGGATCATCTTATCCTTGTCTTTCAGTCTCTCTTCGTACAGAGATTCTATCTTTTCTGTTTTATCTTTATTTTCCTGATACAGATTTTGAATATCCTGATAACCTACAGAAGCATCATAGAAATTTTGCTGATTATAAATGTTATTTGGATTTGCATCCAATAATTCATAAACCGGAGCTTCCAGAATTTCAGCAATCTGATATAATCGATCAACAGTAAGTTTGGTTTCGTTCTTTTCTATTTTGCTATAGGCTGCCTGGCTGATGTGCAGTTCCTCTGCCATATTCTCGTGTGAAAAGCCTTTCTTCTTGCGGTATTCTTTTATTTTTTCGATGATAACTTCCATGGTATCCATAACTAAAAATTGTAATTATTAGTGCAAAAGTAATATTTTTTCCGAAAAAGTTGTGTAATGATTTCAGAAAATGTTTAATATTGTAGTATTAAATAATTAAAAACAAACACAAATGAAAAAACTCAGTTCCCTGATGTTTCTGGCATTGGCATTTTTAGTCCTAAGTTGTAGAAACGAATTAGATTCTATGCAGGAAAACACTCCAAAATTTACACAGACTCAGAAATCTATTTCTTCCAAGCTTATTTCTATTAATACCGTTAGAAAAGAAGTCAAAAGCTTTAGCAAATTTCAAAGCAGCTTAAATAATTCTAAAGCAGGTAAAACATCTTTTGATATAAACTCAAACAATATTTTATACAGAAAATTTGAAAATGCAACAACAGGAATTACTACTTATACTTTACCTATTAACTCTTATTCTTCCCAAAAACCATATTATCTGATTCAACAAATCTTGATATCACCCTCAAATGTTGAAACAACAAGATATTTGAAGATAATTCCAAACAATCCTCCTGCTTATAAAACAGAAGATGTTTTGAAAAATCTTACTGGTTCTATTGAAGTTTATGATGAAGATATGTCCTATGTTTCTGCAACAAACTATCTAAATGGCGTTGCACAAAATTTATCATCACAGAATAAACCTGGTCAAAATGTATCAAATAAAACATCGGGAGAATGTGATGTTGATATTATCACAACAGAAGTACTATGTTCAAATGGAAATGGTCATCATGTTGGTCAGACTTGCGATCCAGGAATGACGAACGACGCTCACTTTGAAGTCACGATTGTAGTAAGCTGTCCACATGAATTTGGACCGGCAACAATAGGAAATCCAGGAAGCAACGGAAGCGGAAGTTTAAGTGGAGGTTATGTTTTTGACGAACAATTGAACGCATTGCTTACTAACTCTACATTTCTATATGGAGATTATTTAACTTCGCCTGGTCATGAACTTCTTTTGCAGATCGTAAGACAATGGATCCCTGCTAATGTTACTGATATCAATGGAGATTTATCTGAACTCAATACAAGATTACAGCATTTTTCTAATAACGATCAAATGTTCAATGATCTTGCGACGTATAACCAGAATACTCCTAATGTGCCTAATGCAGAAGTGACTGATTACAGCATCAGAGTGTATGAGCTTTTCAAGTTTTTACTCGATAACCCTTCACCGGAAAATGGTCAGATTGCATCTTGGGCTGTAAGTTTTTTTGACCAAAACAGGTTTGTATCTTGGGAAGATTTTAGAAATACACATATTCTAAATGCAGGATTTATTTCTTACATCAATACATTGCCGATGAATTTGAAACAGGTAATAAACAACCAATCAAACCAAGAATTTTTATTCGGACTCAACACTTACTACACTTCTCAAGCTGGAAGTCAGCAAGCAAAGAATTTTATAACTTGGGCATTGCAATTTAAAGCAGTTAATACTAATACAACTTGGGCAACATTTAAACCAATGTTAACATTTGCACACAACTTTTTACAAGAAAATCCTGATACATTAAATCCAGAACAAATATTTCAAAGACTAAAAGATTTAGATAATGCGTTGACCCAAAATCCAAATTTTTTGATCAATATTCCTTGTTCACAACTACCAGATTGGGAAGAATTGGCTAACCATCCTATTCCGCAATCTGTTATAAATAAAATATTTCAAGTTAATGATAACACAGGTTGGTTTAGTAGCGCAGTTATTCAAAATTTAGACTACTCTAAATCATTTACAGTAAATATGGATGTTTACCCGGTTAAAATCACTAATATGCCTGAAAAATCACCAGGGTGAAATATACTCATGCAGAATTTTTCGATTACTTTCGAAAAAACATAAATAACTTTACAGATATTAATCACGGCAACTTTTATCCAGTTGTTGAACCCCAATATGGGATTGATGACACTCAACTTTGGTATTCTAATAATCCAGTTGGTTCTTTAATTACAATAAAAATTCCAGCTGATAATGGGACTGTTGTTTGTAGTGGTTTTAATTCTCAAGCATGGATTTTCACAACGGTTAAGTCACCTTGGGATGGAGAACATCCTGTAAGTGGGAATAGATTATTTGGTTATTTCGTTGATGCTGCAGGAAATATGATTATATATACTAGAGGTGTAGATAGATTTACCACAAAAGTATCTAATAATGCGTTACAATATACTGTTGAGAATTTTGGGTATTCAGAAGCTAAAACCATGTGGCAAAATATGCAGCAAAAAGTTTCTACATTTGTGAATAATAAAAATGGTAACTCTTCAATTATTCCTGGTGTGGATTATACACCAAGTTACATATTTATAAAAGATTATCTAAAAGGAATTAAACCATTAACAGCATTAGGATGTCACTAAAGTTTTACACCGTTTTTAACTTTTTGTTTTTTATATTGATACTATTAATATTTTCGATATTATCAAGTGTTTTAATTTGCATAGTACAATATAATTTCCAGTATTTGATTTTGTATTTATTTCGTATAATAAGTCACATTTTTGAACCTTATAACTTGTTTTGTATTAGCTGCTTTTTCATTACTTATATACTGATATCATATTATTTAAAAAATTCTAGAAATATATTTTTTGTTGTTTTATTAGGGTCGGTATTGGGTATTATAGTATATCAATATGATTTAAGAGCAATCTTTATTTATAAAAGTCTGCCATTAGATAATTCTTTTTACATATATTTTATATCATATGTAATTACATTAATTTGTGGGTATAAATTATTAAAACAATTATGGAAAAACATTGATTATGAGAAATAACATTATAACAACATTGATATTACTTATAGGATTGAGCATGAACGCTCAATCCTATAATTTCGATTACAATTTAAAAATTAGAAATATCAATCCGAAAGGAGCAGCAAAAATAACTACGGGACAATATATTTTAAATTCTGATAATCCTAATTATGAGATGCATATAAGGAAAGATAATACAGGTGTGTTGATAGATAAGATTGATACAAAAAACTATAATGCTCACGATTTTCTGCATTCTAAGCTTTCTAATAAAAGTATCTACAGTTTTACTGCAACAAGAGAAGTTAAATATTCTGATAATAAATCAATAGATCATATTGTTGTTGAGAAAATAGGTGAGAATAAATATTTTATAAAATGTTACCCAACTAAAAAAGATAAAAGGACTAATTTAGAAATAATTGTTAATCTTAAGCCTTTAGACAAAGACTTACTAAGATTTTACTATTTAGATTTGAGTGACAATATTAGTCAAAAACTTATTGCTAGCTTGAAAGAAAAATTAGACGGTAATTATAATTACTTAATCGAAAGTTTTTCAACAAATTATAGAAATGGATATAAAACTGAAAGTTATATAGATGGTATAGAAAAGATTAATCTTAAAATTTTTACACCACAATAATAAACCTCAGAAATTCCTGCAGTTTTATTATTGATGTCTTGCCAATTATATTTATTACTATCAAAAATGATTTATTACAATACAAATTTCATCATAATATCCGTCTGCTTTTCGTTTCCAAACTTAAAAATATGCTTGTCAAATTCCACAAAACCATTTTTCTTATAAAACTGTATGGCTCTTGGGTTTTCTTCCCAAACGCCCAGCCAAACGTACCTGGCATTTTGTTCTTTGGCAATTTCTAAAGCTTTGTCGTAAAGAATTTGTCCGACCTTTTTACCGTGAAAATCTTTTGAAACATAGATTCTTTCGATTTCTAAAGCATCACTGTCCTGTAACTCTGTTTGTGCATTGCCGACATTTACTTTTAAATAGCCAATCACCTTACCTTCTGAAAGCGCAAAGAAAAATTCTGAACCTTCGTTTTGAATTTCAGCAGTAAGTTTCTTAACCGTAAAACCTTCCTTCATGTATTCCGCCATATTTTCTTCCGTGTTGTGAGGGGAGAAGGTATCGAAGAAGGTTTGTTCTGCAATGGTCTGAAGTTCTTTGATGTTATTCAGACTGACTTTTTTAATGATTATATTTTCCATGTATTCCAATTAAGTTAAATGGATGAATCCTGTTTAATTCTTCTCGCAGACATATCGAGAAAACGTTTCACCAACATAAATGCTGAAATCGTTAATCCCAATCCAAGCGCAATCCACATTCCGAAAGCGCCCATTTTTAAAGTTACACAGAGAAAATATCCTAACGGAATTGTAATCAGCCAATACGCAATAAATGTAATGATCGAAGGGATTTTCACATCCTGTAAACCTCTCAACATTCCCAAAGCAGTCACCTGAATGCCGTCTGAAAGCTGGAATAGCGCTGCGATAATCATGAGTTTTGAAGCCAGCATAATGACTTCAACTTCTTCCGGTTTTGTGAAAAATGTAGGGAGAATATTTCGTCCTAAGATGAAAATGATTCCACAAATACACATAAAGAGAAATGCGATTTTTAAATTGTTGATGCCTATTTTTCTTAATTCCACAAAGTTTTGTTCGCCCAGTTTTCTACCGATCATCACCGTAGATGCTACACTGAAACCTATACATAAGTTAAAAGTAAAAGATGCCATGCTCAATGCAATCTGATGAGAAGCGATATCGTGAGCCGAAATTAATCCACAGATAAATGCTGCTCCTGCAAAAGCAGTAACCTCAAAGAACATCTGCAAAGCGGTAGGAAAACCTAATCGTATCATTTTTTCAAACATATTCTTAGAGAAAACCTGCATTTTTAACGAAAATTCTTTGACGTATATTCTGGTTTTCGGTTCTTTCATTAAAACAAAATAAAGAAAAACCACCATGAAAATTCGTGCGATCAAACTTGCCAAAGCCGAACCTTTTACGCCCATTTCAGGGAAGATCCACAGTCCTTTGATCAAAACATAATTCAAAACGATATTGATCACGTTGGCGATAATCGTTGCTTTTGTAACTCCAATCGTATATGATAATCCTTCGGAAACCTCTCTCAAAGTCTGAAATGCCATAAAAGGAACAATGCTGATCGCCATAATCCATAAAAAATCTACCGTATCAGGAATGATTTTCGCAGGCTGACCCGAATGATAGAGTAGCGGTAATCCTAAAAATAAGACCAGCATCAGAATAACTCCCACAGTCATATTGATCACAAAACCATGGCTGAAAACTGAATTGATGGTTTTATGATCATTCTGAGAGTGCGCTTCAGAAACCAATGGCGGAATGGCAAAAGAAAAACCCAGTGCCAAAACAAACATGGAGAAAAATACTGCATTCCCCAAAGAAACAGACGCCAACGCATCTGCACCCAATAATTTCCCTACAATAATGTTGTCGAAGAGGTTAACAGAAACCTGGCCGACTTGTGTAAGCATGACCGGAAGTGCCAATGCAAGGGCTTCTTTCGTGTAATTTTTATTTAAAAAACTCATAATTGATGACAAAAAAAATTTGCAGTATAGTTACTGCAAATTTTTATTTTATATTTTAATTAATAATTAAATTATTTTCTCACAAAACTTGCAACATCCTTTTCGGAAACCGTTGTTCCTCCAAGAATAATTAATCTCTCCACAACATTTCTCAGCTCTCTTATATTTCCTGTCCATGAAAGGGCTTTTAACGCATCAATCGCAGAGTCGTCAAATTTTTTCAGAGCAGTACCGTGTTCGTCAGAGATCAATCCTGAAAAGTGATCGACCAACAGCTTGATGTCTTCTTTTCTCTCATCCAAAGGCGGAACGTAGATCTCGATAACAGACAATCTGTGATACAAATCTTCTCTGAATCTTCCTGCTTCAATCTCAACTGCCATATTTTTGTTGGTTGCTGCAAGCACTCTTACATCAACTTTTATTTCTTTATCGCTTCCTACCGGAGAAACTTTGCTTTCCTGTAAAGCTCTTAAAACTTTAGCCTGAGCAATTAAACTCATATCACCGATTTCATCTAAGAAAATGGTTCCGCAGTTAGCCTGTTCAAATTTACCCTGCTTATCTTTAATGGCACCGGTAAAAGATCCTTTTACATGACCAAAAAGTTCAGATTCTATCAGTTCGGAAGGGATTGCAGCACAATTTACCTCTACCATTGGACCTCTTGATCTCTCGCTTAAATTATGAATCGCATGAGCAACCAATTCTTTACCCGCACCATTAGGACCTGTAATCAAAACTCTGGCGTCAGAAACTGCCACTTTTTCAATCATCTCCTGAATTTTCTTTAGCGGAGCAGATTCACCGATCATCTGGTATTTTTTGCTTACTTTTTTCTTAAGCGTTTTATTTTCAGTCTGCAGGCTTTTATTTTCTTTTTTTAATGTCTCTTTCACCAAAGCATTTTTTACGCTGGTAATCAAACGGTTAATGTCAATTGGTTTAGATATGAAATCATAGGCACCGTCTCTCAGGCAAGCCACCGCAGAATCAATATCTGCATGACCGGAAATCATGATAAAAGTGGTTTCAGGTTTTAATGCTAAACTTTGTTTAAGAAGTTCTGTACCAGACATTTTGGGCATCTTAATATCAGAAATCACGAGAGCAAAATCTTCTTTTTCGATTTGTTTGTAACCTTCAAGACCATCCTCGGCAATTACAAATTCATAATCAGCAAGTTCGTCCGAAAGAATGCTGTGAAGCACTCCGGATATTGCTTTTTCGTCTTCTACTATCAGTATTTTTAGCATAGTTGCAAATTTAGGTAAATTTTGCGTGATTTGCATCAAAAACCATTCCCAAATATATTATATAGAATAATCTCTTCGTCCGAAAATTGCTGAACCAACGCGTACAGAATTGGCTCCACACTCTAATGCAAGAGGAAAGTCGTCACTCATTCCCATTGAAAGGGTTTCTAATTTTTGAGTCTGACTTAAATCATCAAAAAGACTTTTTAATTTTTTAAATTCCGATCTCACCTGATTTTGATCATCAGTGAACGTTGCCATTCCCATTAATCCTGTAATCTTTACGTTTGGAAATTCACCGGAAATAAATTTTTGGAATAAGTCCACCGTTTCTTCTATTTCCAAACCGAATTTAGTTTGTTCCTCGGCAATTTTTACCTGAAGCAGAACTTTGATTTTTCGGTTGTGCTTTCCTGCTTCTTTATTGATTTCGTTTAAAAGTTTTTCAGAATCAACACTTTGAATGGTGTCAATAAATTCTGCAATGTATTTTACTTTATTGGTCTGAAGATGCCCGATCAAATGCCACTGAATATCTTTTGGAAGTACAGGGTATTTTTCAATCAATTCCTGAACCTTGTTTTCACCAAAAACTTTCTGTCCCAAATCATATACTTCCTGAATCGCTGAAACAGGATGTGTTTTAGAAACCGCTACCAATTCAACTGTCGACGGAAGCTGATTTTTTATTATGTTGTAATTTTCCTGAATATTCATGGATGCAAATTTCTGAAATTTCGAAAAGAAAAACTATTAAATTCTGGAATACTTTGAGAAGAGAAATTTATGAAAAAATCATCCCACAGATCCCACAGATTTTCACAGATGTTTTATATTTTTAATTACACGCAATCATCTGTGAAATCTGTTGAAGATTAGATTTAATTCAGAACTTCATTGATTCTTGGATATTCTGAAATTTTCCTGAATACGAAACGATTGGTTTTCTGTAGTTTTTCAATAAATAGATCAAGTTCGTTAACAGAATTTGCATCTGTAAGATACTGGTCATGCGTGAGAAATACCAAATGTCTTGAAGTTTTTTCTAAGTCATTGAAAAATATACTGTCCACTTTTTTGAGCATTGCCTGATGATTATCTTTGAGTTGCATTTTATGGGTGGGCTTCCATTCTAAATCCCAACCAATTATTTTATAGCCTGCTGTTTTTAATACATTCGCAGCTTCGTTTGAAGTTTTGATGTCGGTACTTGTAATGTTATTAAGTCTCCAGATATTTCTTCCCGGAGTTCTTGCTATTTTATTCAGCAATTTTAAACTGTCTTTTGCCGTATCAAAATCATGAATTACAGCCGCAGGATTCTTGTAGAAATCTGTGTATCTGTTATGAGCATGGGTGTGACTGTGATTGGCTAATTCTATCAACCTGTCTCTCCTCAAAGATTCAAGGTCGTCTTTTTGTTTTTTGCTGCCATTAGCATGTTGTCCTACTAAAAATGCGGTTGCGCAAACATTTCTTTTTTGAAGGATTTTAAGAAGATTTTCAGTTCCACGATTGGGACCGTCATCAAAAGTGAGATAAATTACTCTTTTGTCTGAAATAATATCTTCATCATTTGATTTTAAATTCTGCTTTGCGACGGGAGGCTCTTTAGAGATGATCTTTTCAGATTCTTTCATGTCTTTTTTCTGATTACAACTCGTAAAGAAAATTGATGTTGCGCTTATTACTGCAATCATCCCCAGAAAAGTCCCGTTAAAAGACTTTTCCGCAAAGGTTTTTTTCATAAAAAATGGCGGATATTAAATTGTTAAAAAATGTTAAATTCTATTTGTACAATTAGCAAATTTAATACCAATATTTGTGAAAAAATTGATGATGTAATTAAATCTTAATAATAATTATTTAGACAATACTTCTTGAAGATGTAAACCGTTTTTAATAGCAGATATTCCCCAGGTATTATTGAAAAATATAAATGTTTTTCTATCTGAAATTTTGATTTTATCAGCAAAATCATTTAAAAATTCATCTGAATATTCTGATTTATACAGAATGGGTTTTCCGTGAAGTCTGTAATAAAGAAAATCCTCAGAATTGAGAATCACTTCTTCCGGAAGGTTTCCCGGGAAGCTTACGCCGGAAAAAATAATTTTGTTGTCTGTCAATGTCTTAAAAATTTCATCATTCCACCACGATTCATGACGAAATTCGATAACATTTAAAAAATCAAAATCAATATTCTCCAAAATAAGTGTCAAATGTTGATCGGTGTTTTTAAAAGATGGCGGAAACTGGTATAAAAAACCGGAAAGTTTTTCCTTTAGATGGCTATGAATATGATCACAGAAATCACTGATTTCTTCTTTGCAGTTTTCAAGTCTTTTATCATGTGAAATAGCCTTTGGTATTTTAATAAAAAACTTAAAATCATCCGGAGTTTCATTAAACCATTTTTGAAGTGTTTTTGCGGTAGGTTTTCTATAAAAAGTTGAGTTAATTTCTACCGCATTGAATTGTTGAGAATACAGTATAAGAAAGTCTTTACTTTTTGCATCTTCAGGATACAGCGAACCTTTCCAATCATTGTTGTAAAAGCCGGAACAGCCAATGTAGAGATTTTCTTTTTTCATGTTAGATTTTAACATTTTAAGTTTGGTAAAAGCTGTGAAATATTATCTTTTTTAGATGGCTCAAGTTTTATTTAATATTTAAATCCACAGAATTTAATCTTAATGAATTTAAAATTACCGATAATGAACTGATGCTCATTGCTGCAGCTGCAATCATCGGAGATAGCAAAATTCCAAAAAACGGATACAACAATCCTGCCGCAATCGGTATTCCCAGAACATTATAAATAAATGCAAAGAACAGATTTTCTTTAATGTTTTTTAGAAGTTTTTCGCTCAGAATTTTGGCTTTGGCAACGCCCATAAGATCTCCTTTTAATAAAGTTATTTCAGCAGTTTCAATGGCAATATCGGTACCTGTTCCCATTGCAATTCCTATGTTTGCTTGTGCCAAAGCAGGGGAGTCGTTAATTCCGTCACCGGTCATGGCTACGATTTTTCCTTCTTGCTGCAGTTTTTTTACTTCATTTAATTTATCCTCAGGAAGACAATTTGCTTTAAAGTGTTTAATTCCCAATGCATCTGCAACGGCTTTTGCCGTGTCTTCATTGTCGCCTGTCATCATAACGACATCAATTCCGTCATTCATCAATAATTCAACTGCTCTTTTTGAGCTTTCTTTAATTTTGTCGGTAAAGCTTAAAAATCCTAAGACTTCATTTTCCTGTGCAACATAAGAAATGGTGTGCGCTTTTGATTGGGTTTCAATGGCTTTCTGTTTTAAAATTTCAGGAATTTGAATTTGATTTGAAGTCAGAACATTTTCATTACCGAGATAAACTGTTTTTCCGTTGATGATTCCTTTTAGACCTTTTCCGGAAATGTTCTCAAACTGACTTACTTTTTCAGCAGAAATATTTTTTTCTTTAGCTTTTTTAATGACTGCATTGGATAATGGATGTTCAGAATTTTGGCTTAGTGAATAGGCTAGTTTTAAAATTAGATTTTGATCATTACTTACAGTTTCAATAGCTTCAAGAGAAGGTTTGCCTTCGGTTAAAGTCCCTGTTTTATCGGTAATTAGAACGTTTACTTTATTCATTTGTTCAAGTGCTTCGGCATTCTTAATTAAAATACCGTTCTTCGCACCTTTTCCGATTCCCACCATTAAAGACATCGGTGTTGCAAGTCCTAAAGCACACGGACACGCCACGATAAGAACGGCAACTGCATTTACAAAAGCAAACAGACTTTTTTTACCTTCAGGACCAAAAACTTGCCATAAAATAAATGTAACTACCGCAACAAAAATAACAGTCGGAACAAAAACTTTTGCCACTTTATCAGTTAGTTTCTGAATCGGAGCACGGCTTCGGCTTGCGTCGTTCACCATTTTAATGATTTTTGAAAGCAAAGTTTCGTCGCCCACTTTTTCAGCTTTCATAATGAAAACCTGGTTTCCGTTGATGGTTCCTGAACTTACCTTATCATCCAGTTTTTTTTCAACAGGAATGGGTTCGCCGGTGATCATACTTTCGTCAACCACAGAATTTCCTTCCGTAATTTTTCCGTCGACAGGAATTTTTTCGCCCGGTTTTACTTTTAATAAATCCCCAATTTTTATTTCGGATAATGGAACTTTTTTTTCCTCACCATCTATCATTAAATTGGCCTCATCCGGAGAAAGATTCATCAGTTCTTTGATGGCATTTCCTGTTCTTTTGTGAGCAGCAGCTTCCATAAGCTGACCTAGGATCACTAAAGTAATAATCACGCAAACCGCTTCAAAATACAATGGACTTTCATGACTGTGACCTCGAATTTCGTGAGGAACTATATCCGGGAAAAGCAAAGCAATAATGCTAAACAAAAACGCAGCTGAAACACCTAAAGCAATCAGACTAAACATATTTAAGTTCCAGGTTTTGAATGAAATAAAACCTCTTTTCATCAAAAACCATCCGGAATAGAAAAGAACTGGAATTGTTAAAATAAGTTCAATATAACCTTGAATTTGATGTGAAAAAGGAAAGTCGATCAACATTCCGCCCATTGACAAAATGAAAACAGGAATTGTGAATGCTAATGAAGTGATGAATTTTCTCTTTAAAATATTGAATGTTTCATCTTCTTCGCTATTGCCATTTTTATCGGGATATTTTACGAGATCCATTCCGCAGACCGGGCAACCAACATTGGAATCATACGTTTTATCTCCCTCACAAAACATTGGGCAATAATATTTTCCCGCCATGTCATCAGTAACTTTTGGAGCTTCATGATGTTGATGAACATGTAAATGATTTGAAACGGAATTTTTAACTAGATCTTCTGTGATCTCTTCAAGATGCATGTGGCAAACCGGGCAATCGCTTTTTTCATCATAAATTTTATCGCCTTCGCAGAACATTGGACAGTAATAATCACCGATATGATCTTTAAAATTTTCGGGTAAATTGGTTTTGGAAAAAGCAGTTTTGAAGTTCGGGTCTTTTGCCAGTTTTTCCTCAATAGGAACTAAAAACATATGGCAAATCGGGCATCTTTCACCATGTTTAAAATATACTTTTTCGCCTTCACATTCCATTGGGCAATAGTAAACCGAGGATGGGGAAACTCTATCTTGTGGTTTTAGAAAAGTTTTTTCGGGATGATTGGGATCTTCCAATTTGTAATTTCCTATTTCTTCTAAAGCTGTGTTTAATTTTTCTAAATTAATTTCTTTATCAGAATTGAGGGTTGCTGTGTTGCTTTCTAAATTGACATCAGCTTTTATATTTTCCAGACTATTAAGTTTTTCTGAAATTTTCTTCTGACAACCTGAACAGGTCATTCCTAATATTTTAAACTGCTGTTGCATGATTTTTAAATTTATTCAACAAATTTCCAAAATGAATATAGAAGACTGTTATAAATTTAAGGATAATAGTTATAGAATTTGGGCGTTTTTGTGTTAGAGAGAGAGAGAGCTAGAACCGGAGTGAAAGAAAGTTTAAGGATTATGAAAATCTAAAATTTAAAATTAATTTTAAACTCTAAAACTCTAAAACTCTAAAACTCTAAAACTCTAAAACTCTAAAACTCTAAAACTCTCACACTTGATCCAGAGGTTTTCTGTCCAAGACTTTAAGTTTTTTAAACTCAGTAGGAGTGTGGCCTGTAGTAGTTTTAAATTGGGATGAGAGATGCTGCACACTTTTGTAGCCCATATGTCCTGCAATTTCGGTCAGAGTAAAATCGTTATTGAAAAGCAGTTCTTTTACTTTTTCTATTTTCTGAAGAATGTAATATTGTTCTAAGGTAATATTTTCGTTTTGTGAAAAGACCTTTGATAGGGCACTATAATCTTTGTGAAGTGCATCGCTAAGAAAATTAGACAATATAAAGTTTTCGTCAGTATCTAATCTTCCAACCTTTAAAACAATCAGGTTTTTAATTTTCTCAATCATTTGATGTGCAGAATCTTTAATTCTTTCAAAGCCAATTTCTTCAAGCCTTTTCTCAATATCAAAAAGTTGATTTTCTGGAATTTCAGACTCGGTCTCAACTTCACCTAATGTGATAGCTTTTATTGTAATTTCCTCTTTTTCAAAAATATTTGCCACAGCAGAAATACAGCGGTCACAAACCATATTTTTTACTGAAATTTTCATAACGGATTGCTCAGTCTGTCTTTTACAAATTCTACTTTTGTTTTACCGTGTGGCTTAGGATTTCCGTCTTCATCAAGATTTACCATTACGATTTTTTCAACGGTAATGATGGTTTGGTGGGTCATTTTATTTCGTACAGCACATTTTAAAGTAAGTGAAGTTGATCCGAAAGCCGAAACCTCAATACCAATTTCGATGATATCACCTTGTTTTGCAGAACTTACGAAATTAATCTCTGATATATATTTGGTGACCACCTTTTTATTTTCAAGCTGAATGACAGCATATAGGGCAGCTTCCTCATCAATCCATTGCAGAAGTTTTCCTCCGAAAAGAGATTGGTTGGGATTCAAGTCCTCAGGTTTTACCCATTTTCTGGTATGATAATTCATATTATAGATGATTAAAAATACAAATTTAAGGTTTAAAACTGAATAATTGAATTTAATGGAAATTATAGCCATATTAAAGACTTTGTCGATGTTTTTTATAGCTGAATTACCTGATTGTTTTGATCTTTAAATGGCGGTTTACGATCGAAATGACTTGATTTATACAGGTATTTTATTAATTGAATGTTAAATTTGATATAATCGATGAAATACTTCAAAAAATGTTTTGATATATTTAATTTAATTGTATCTTGCAAGCGTTTATATTAGGAATCAATATCATGTTCATTATTATGTTGCTTTTCTTTTATACCAGAATTTATATTAATTTTTAATTTTTTTTTTACAATGAACATTTTTGTTTCAAACATCAATTACGCAACTAAAGAATATGAGTTGCACGATTTATTCGCAGAATTTGGCGATGTATCATCAGCTAAAATTGTTACAGACAGAGAAACTGGTCGTTCTAGAGGTTTCGGTTTCGTAGAAATGGGTGACGAAGAAGGAGCTCAAGCTATCGAAGCGCTTAATCAAAAAGAACTTAACGGTAAGATTCTTAACGTGTCTGAGGCTAAGCCAAGAGAAGAAAAACCAAGAAGAAGTTTTGATAATAACAGAAGCGGAGGTGGAAGTTATGGTAACAACCGTGGAGGAGGTAACAACTCTGGAGGTGGTTACGGAAACAACAACAACCGTGGAGGTAACGGCGGCGGCGGAAGTCGTTGGTAAAAAATTGAAGCGGCTTTTTAGCCGCTTTTTTTATGTCTTTATTTATTGTAAAAATTATGAAGTATAAAAATAAATAAAAACTGGATTTGGTGTAAGTATTGAATATTCGGATAAAATAAATTGAATCAAAATGAAGAAATATTTATTCATACTCTTAATGTTGCTTAGTGGTTTAAGCATTGCACAAAATATCTACAACGGTCAAAACCTCGAACAAAACAAAAGGTATTGGTCAGGGAATAATCAATATTATTTGATTTTTCAGAACGATGGTAATCTGGTTGTATATAAAAGAAATGATGTTTCTATGTGGAGTTCAAATACTGCTGGAAAAGGGAGTAGAGCGGTTTTCCAGGACGATGGTAATTTGGTAGTCTATAGTCAAAGTGATGCAGTTGTCTACAGCACAAATACGAATGCAAGACGTGCAGACAGATTGACTATGCAAGATGATGGGAATCTCGTTATTTATAATAGATCAAACCCATTATGGTCATCTAATAGAAAGCCCGGTAATAACGGAGGTAATTCTGGTTTTAGAGATACTTCTTCTATTAATCCAGGATATGTATTTCGTAGAAGTTTAAAGCTATATTCTTCAAACCGTTTCTATAATTTATCTTTTCAAAATGACGGTAATCTTGTTCTGGCGAATAAAAATGGTAATCCTATCTGGAGCTCAGCGACAGATAACAAAGGAGGGAGAGCAGAATTTCAGAATGATGGAAATTTGGTAGTGTACGATTCTTATGAAAAAGCAATCTGGTCAACAAATACATCTAATAAAGATGCTAGAAAATTAAAGATTCAGGATGATGGAAATCTTGTAATTTATAACAATAACAATTCTCCTGTCTGGAGCTCTGAAACGCAGAGATAATGCAATTATTGATTGATGAGACAAAGCATTACGAGCAAGGGTAATACTTTATTTTTCTAATCTTTTTTCTTCTTCTTTTTCTTATCCTTTCCTTTTTTATCTTTCTTCGAATTTAAAATTTCTTCAGCTAGTTGCAATGTCGGAGATTTTACTTTTACAGGTTTCGTTTCAGTTTCAAAATATTCTTGGAAATCATCCTTTGAAACCAGATTTTCTTTAAACAAAAATTCTAAAATTTCTTTTCCAGAATTGTTGAAGAAATCTTGTGTAAGTTCTTTCAGTAAGAATTTTTTATAATCATCGAACGGAATACCAACGCTGTACTTAAAAATTCTCCCTTCTTTTTCCGTAGATAAATAACCTTTTTCAACCAGTATTTTTAAGTAAGTAGAAACCGTATTCTGATGCGGTTTTGGCTCAGAATGCTTATCCATAACATCTTTAAGATAAAAGGAATTGAGATCCCAAAAAAGCTTCATTAAATTTTCTTCTGCTGATGTAAGATGATTTATTTTCATATTTGAGTTTAAAATTATAAGATATAAGTATTTTTATAAAATGCTTATTTAATCGTTGTTTCCATAGGAATCACTTCAGTTGGCAAATCGTTGCGTTGATACTTATTGTTGCAATAAAGATAAATAAAAGAAACCAAAACAGCGATACCGGCTCCCATAAATACTTCTTTTACAGTATGTCTTTTCAGAATAACTCTTGTAATTCCTACCAAGATTGCAATCACTAACCACACAAATCCGATTTTTATATCAAATGCAAAGAATAAAGCAGCTACAAATACATTGAAGGCAGTGTGCATCGAGCTTTTGATATATAAATTACTAAATTGTAAAGCGAATAAAAGGATCAGAATAAACAACATTACAAAATCTATAAATCCGTTTTTTATATAATTGAATGTCAGGTAAGAGATAATACAAACAGCAATGAAGATATACAGGCTTTTTCTCTGAACACGATTGGATACATCCATATTTGTGTAACGACCGGTTTTTACGTTCCAAACAATCCATAAAATGACAGGAAGAATGGTTATCAGCAAAATGGGTAAAAAGTGTGTTAGCGCATCTTTAAAAGTGTAATTCTGAATACTGAAATACACAAAATAAATAAACAGAGAAACCAGCGGATTAAAAAAATCTGAAATAATTCTTGAAACAGTTTGTAATAATGAGGTCTTTTTTTCTTCCATATTGAAGTTTGTGATGTAAATATAACATTATAACTAAAAAAACAATTGGTATGTATATAATAAAAACAAAGTTTTTTTTATATTTTTGCTCAACTATTTCATAATAAATAAGCAAGAAGCTAGCACATGAAAGAATTTTCTAAAGAGGTATACCTGAAGTGGTATGAAGATATGACAATGTGGAGAAGGTTTGAAGACAAATGCCGTTCTCTTTATTTAAAACAAAAAATCAGAGGTTTTTTACATTTGTACAACGGTCAGGAAGCTATTCCGGCTGGTTTTACTCATGCAATGGATTTAACTAAAGACAGCATGATCACTGCTTACAGATGTCATATTCATCCAATGGCAATGGGAGTAGACCCAAAAAGAATCATGGCAGAACTTTGTGGCAAAGCTACAGGTACTTCCGGAGGTATGGGAGGATCTATGCACATTTTCAGTAAAGAACACCGTTTCTATGGAGGTCACGGTATTGTAGGAGGACAAATTCCTTTGGGCGCAGGTATTGCTTTTGCAGATAAATTCTTTGACAGAAAAGCAGTAAACATTTGTTTCTTCGGAGACGGAGCTGCAAGACAGGGTTCTCTTCACGAAACCTTCAATATGGCAATGAACTGGAAACTTCCTGTAGTATTTGTGGTTGAAAACAATCAATATGCAATGGGAACTTCTGTGAAAAGAACTGCTAATCACGAAGATATTTACAAATTAGGTTTAGGGTACGAAATGCCTTGCCTTGCTGTAGATGCAATGGATCCTGAAAAAGTGGCTGAAGCTGCTTACGAAGCAATTGAAAGAGCAAGAAGAGGTGACGGACCGACATTTATCGAAGCCAGAACCTACCGTTTCAGAGGTCACTCGATGTCTGATGCAGAACCATACAGATCTAAGGATGAAGTTGCTATTGCCAAAAAAGATGATCCTATTGAATTGATCAAAGCGAGAATCTTAGAAAACAACTGGGCGACAGAAGAAGAATTGGAAGCTACAGACAATAAATCAAGAGAATTTGTAGAAGAATGCATCGAGTTTATGGAAAATTCTCCATACCCGACTGCAGAAAAAATCTATGAGTATGTTTACGCTCAGGAAGATTATCCATTCTTAGACAAATTAGAAAACTAAAAAATAATAATTAATTTGATTTTTTGAATTTGGGATGTCTAATCTCAAATCTCGAATCTCGAATCTCAAATCAATATAGATTATGGCAGAAGTTATTACAATGCCACGTCTTTCCGATACGATGACGGAAGGTAAAGTGGCAAAATGGCATAAAAAAGTAGGAGATAAAGTAAAAGAAGGAGATATTTTAGCTGAAATTGAAACAGATAAAGCTGTTCAGGATTTTGAATCTGAAATTGAAGGAACGCTTTTATTTGTTGGAGTTGAAGAAGGTGCTGCTGCGGCAGTAGATTCTGTTTTAGCAATTATAGGTCAGGAAGGTGAGGATATTTCTGCATTAAAGGGAGGAAACCCAACAACATCAGAAGGAGCTTCTGAAGAAAAAAAATCACAGGAAGAAACTAAAACTGAAAATGAATCTACAAATGTTGAAGAAACTTCAGCCGAAGTTCCTGCAGGAGTGGAAGTGATTACAATGCCAAGACTTTCTGATACAATGACAGAAGGTAAAGTTGCAAAATGGCACAAAAACGTTGGAGATACAGTAAAAGAAGGAGATCTTCTCGCTGAGATCGAAACAGATAAAGCCGTTCAAGATTTTGAATCTGAATTTAACGGAATCCTTTTGAAACAAGGTGTTGAAGAAGGCGGTGCTGCACCAGTTGATACTGTTTTGGCGATTATTGGTCCTGAAGGAACTGATGTTTCAGGTATTGGAGCTGCAAAACCTACAACTAAATCTGAGGATAAACCTACCGAACAAAAATCTGAAACGAAGACAGAAGAGAAATCGGTTGCACAAACTGTAAATACTTCATCTTCAGATAGAGTAGCAATTTCGCCTTTAGCTAAAAAAATGGCTCAGGATAAAGGTGTTGATATCAACAGTCTTCAGGGATCTGGTGAAAACGGAAGAATTGTGAAAAAAGATATTGAAAATTATCAGCCTTCACAAAAAACCGAATCTGCTCCTACACAAAGCAATGCTGCAGCTCAGGTTGCGTTGAGTTTTGTTCAAGGCGAAGATACAGAGACACCAAATTCGCCTGTAAGAACTATTATTGCAAAACGTCTTGCTGAAAGTAAATTCTCTGCTCCTCATTATTATCTGATGGTGGAGATCAACATGGATAAAGCGATCGAAGCAAGAAAAGAAATCAACTCATTACCAGATACTAAGATTTCATTCAACGACATGATTATTAAGGCGACAGCAGTTGCTTTAAGAAAACATCCTCAAGTGAATTCAAGCTGGGCAGGAGATAAAGTGATTCACAGAGGAAACATCAACGTTGGTGTGGCGGTTGCGATTCCTGACGGATTGGTAGTTCCGGTTCTTAAGAATACAGATCAGATGAATTACACCCAGATTTTCTGCTGCTGTAAAAGATATGGCCGGAAGAGCAAAATCTAAAGGTCTTAAAGCAAACGAAATGGAAGGATCTACATTCTCTATTTCAAACTTAGGAATGTTCGGAATTGAAACTTTCACGAGTATCATCAATCAACCGAACTCTGCAATTCTTTCAGTAGGCGCAATTGTGGAGAAACCAATTGTAAAAGACGGACAGATTGTTGTAGGAAACATCATGAAACTTTCTTTAGCTTGCGATCACAGAGTGGTTGATGGTGCTACAGGAGCTCAATTCTTACAAACTTTAAAAACATATTTAGAAAGTCCATTAACTTTGTTATTGTAATTTTCTTTCTATATAATACTCAAACCTCTCATTTCGAGAGGTTTTTTTTGTTAAATTTTATTTGTATTTCAATCATAATTTTCCAAAATAGTTAAAAAAAAATAATGCTAAAATAATAATCTCCTGGAATTCGAATTATTACAATAAAAAACGCCCGAAACTTTAGTTTCGGGCGTTCATATTTAAGTTTAAAATTTATGCTAGTTTCTGAGAATCTGCAACAAACTGAGCCAAACCGCTTTCTGTTAAAGGATGTTTCAATAGACTCAAAATCGGAGGAAGAGGAGAAGTAATTACATCTGCACCAATTTTAGCACAATCGATGATGTGCATCGAATGACGAATTGACGCAGCCAAAATTTCAGTTTCGTACATATAATTGTCGAAGATCAAACGAATTTCCTGGATTAAATTTAATCCGTCTGTAGAAATATCATCTAATCTCCCTAAGAATGGAGAAACGTAACTCGCACCAGCTTTCGCAGCCAAAAGAGCCTGCCCGGCAGAAAAAATCAACGTACAGTTAGTTTTAATTCCTTTATCAGAAAAATATTTTAAAGCTTTGATCCCGTCTTTTATCATTGGAATTTTCACTACAATGTTTGGGTGAATCGCCGCCAATTCATCACCTTCTTTGATCATTTCTTCATAAGTTGTAGAAAGCACTTCCGCAGAAATATCTCCGTCTACGATTTCACAGATTGCTTTGTAATGATCTTTGATTGCTTCAGCTCCGCGAATTCCTTCTTTCGCCATCAATGACGGGTTGGTTGTTACACCATCCAAAATTCCAAGGTCTTTGGCTTCTTTAATTTGCTCTAAATTTGCAGTGTCAATAAAAAATTTCATTTTGTTCGATAGATTTATTCCCGCAAAGATAACGAATACTTTGTAATTGAGTGACCGATTATCGGCTATGAATTATCAGTTTTAAGTATATTTGCTGGTAATGGAAATCTCAATTACAGATTTTCTGTCAGGAATTTAAAATTGTATTAAATGAACATCATATTAGCTTCAACTTCCACAATTTTTGGTGGAAATTATCTGGAATATTTAAAGGAAGAGTTAATTAAATTATATCAGGGAATTGATGAAATTGTTTTCATTCCATTCGCAAGACCCGGAGGAATTTCTCATGAGGAGTATACGGAGAAAGTACGTTCTTTTTTTGCAACCATAAACATCAAAGTAAAAGGTTTACATGAATTTAACGATAAAAATGAAGCTTTAAATCAGGCAGAAGGCTATTTTACAGGTGGAGGAAATACGTTTCTGCTCGTTAAAACCTTGCATGAAGAAAATTTGATGAATATTCTAAAGCAAAATGTAGAGAACGGAAAACCTTATCTGGGATGCAGTGCCGGAAGTAACATTGGTGGACAAAACATGAAAACCACCAACGATATGCCTATTGTTTATCCGTCAAGTTTTGATTGTATGGGATTGGTTCCTTTTAATATCAACCCACATTATTTAGATCCAAATCCTGAATTGAAACATAATGGCGAGACAAGAGAAACGAGAATTAAAGAATTTTTAACTCAAAACGATATCAAAGTTGTTGGTTTAAGAGAGGGAAACTGGATTAGAAAAATTGGCGACACAATTTCTGTCGAAGGCAGTGAACTCACAAGGATTTTTGAGAAAGGAAAAGAACCTTATGAAATTGAATCAGGCAGTCAGCTTTAGTTTGTATTCTTAATTTTTATATTTGAATAAGTATTTCTGAAATGAAAAAATCGTTTTCAATATTTGCAGTTTCAACACAAGTTTTTTTTGCACAAAATATCAGCCAAAAGCTGGATGAAGCAACAAAAAATCTGATGAACTCCCCAACAGCAGTTTCATCGAATCTGTCATTCTATGTTTCTGATGAGAGCGGAAATTTAATTTATGAATTTCAGGGAAGTAAAGGGCTTTCGACAGCCTCAACGCAAAAAATTTTTACAGCTGCTGCTGCCTTAGAAACTTTAGGTAAAAATTATACTTACAAAACAAATGCAGGCTACTCGGGAACAATCTCCGGAGGAAATTTAAGTGGAAATTTTTTTATTACTTCAAATGGAGACCCGACTTTAGGAAGCTGGAGATATGAGAGTTACAAGCCGGAAAATTTTAAGCAAAAGCTTTTAGAATCCATCAAAAAATCAGGAATTACAAAGATTTCAGGCGATTTAATTATTGATGATTCTTATTTTGACTATCAGACGATTCCCGGAGGCTGGCCTTGGGATGATCTGGGAAATTATTACGGAGCCGGAGTTTGGGGCGTAAACTGGCGTGAAAATCAGTTTGATATCAACATCAACGGAACAGATATTAAAAGTTTTTCATATCCGTTGGCTAATGTCAAATGGCTCAATGATCTGAAAGCAGCAGGAAGTTCAGACCAAAGCTTGATTTTTACAGCTCCACATTCGGATGTGGCTTTAATCAACGGAAGTTTGCCTGCAGGAAAGGTAACCACTGTTTCTGGTTCTGTTCCCAATCCGCCATTACAGCTGGGTATGGAAGTTCAAAAATGGCTGAAAGATTCAGGAATTGATTTTTCAGGAAAAGTAGTGACAAATTCTCAACTAGAATTAGATGGGAAAACAGCACCGGAATTTCCTAAAAACAATAGTATTCTTACCTACGAATCTCCGACTTTAGATAAAATTATCTATTGGTTTCTGAGAAAATCTGTGAATTTGTATGGCGAAAACTTAATTAAAACTTTAGGTAAAGAAAAAAAAGGAAACCCTAGTTTCAAAAGCGGAGTTGCCTATCTTAAAGAATTCTGGAAATCAAAAGGAATTAATTCTAATATGATTAATTTCGCTGACGGAAGCGGTCTTTCACCTCAAAATTATGTTTCTGCAAAAGCAGAAGTTCAGGCATTAATATATGCCAGAAAACAATCTTGGTTTGAAAGTTATTATGATGGTTTTCCTACTCAGGACAACGGCATGAAGATGAAAAGCGGAACGATGAGAGATACAAAATCTTATGCAGGTTATCACACTTCCAAAGATGGAAAAAAATACGTTTACGCAATTATCATCAACAATTATCAGGGAAGCGGAAGTACCGAGTTGCAAAAAATTTTAAATGTTTTAAAATAAATTCAATTGAAAAAAAGATCCATTTTTTCCAGATTCAACAACTGGTTTATTTTTTCTCTGATGACTTTGGTAGTCGTCGCTATTGTAATTGCTTCTACAATGGTTGTCAATTACTTAAGAAAAGAAGAGGTGAAAAGGGTTGATATTTTGGTTAAAGCTATAAAATTTCAGCAGGATATTACCCCGAGTTTAGAAGTTCAGGAGCTCCTTCTTGCAATTTACAGTTCCAACACTACAATTCCTGTGATTATTTTAGATAAAAATGATCAGATTATAGAATACAAACATTTACCAAAAGAGATTGGTGATGATTCCAGCGAAATAATTGCATTAGCAAAAGGAATGGCAAAAAAATACCCTGCGATAGAAATAATAGTGCAGGGTGGAAATAATCAGTTTGTATATTATGACAATTCAGAAATGCTTAATAATCTGCAATATTTTCCTTTTTTGCTTGGTTTTTTTGTGTTGTGTTATTTCCTTTTCTCATTCTGGTTTTTAAGAACGGTCAAAAAAACTGATGAAGGCTATCTTTGGGCTGGTTTGGCAAAAGAAACCGCACATCAAATTGGGACACCATTATCTTCAATGATGGGTTGGATGGAAATTATGAAGCTTGATAATCCTGATTCGGACGGCGTTCAGGAAATCGAAAAAGATATTGAGAGATTGCGAACCATCTCCGAAAGATTCTCTAAAATCGGTTCAGTTCCTGAATTGAATGACAAGAATTTTAATGAAACAATTCGTGAAAATTATGATTACCTGAAAACAAGAATTTCAAAAAAAATCGACTTTACACTTTTGCTTCCCACTTACAATATTCTTGTTCCTCATAACAGAATTCTGATGAGTTGGGTCATCGAAAATTTAGTTAAAAATGCCGTTGATGCTATGAAAGGACAAGGGACTTTGCAGATGTCGGTTTTTGAACGCAACAAAAATATTTTGGTTGAAGTAAAAGACAATGGCAGCGGAATGACAAAATATCAAGCTCAAAATGCTTTCAAACCAGGATATTCTACAAAAAAACGTGGTTGGGGATTAGGCTTGTCATTGGCAAAAAGAGTAGTGCAGGAGTATCATAACGGCGATATTAAAATTTCACAAACTGAAATAGGAAAGGGTACAACTTTCAGAATTATTATTAAAAAAGCATAATATATTTTTCAAAATCTACAATACTAATAGTATAATTCAGAAGCCAAAAGCAAAAAAAAATCACTATTTTTGAAACATGATTAAAGCAAGTAATATCCATAAATCTTATGGAAATCTGGAAGTTTTAAAAGGGGTTGATCTTCACATCAAAACCGGTGAAGTTGTTTCTATTGTTGGAGAATCGGGAGCGGGAAAATCTACTCTTTTGCAGATTCTAGGAACGCTGGACAGCCCGACGAATCCTAAAAATTATCATACAGAAATTACTCTGAACGGCGAATCTTTTATCAATATGAGCGATAAGCAGATTTCAAAATTCAGAAATCAGAATATTGGTTTTGTGTTTCAGTTTCATCAGCTTCTTCCGGAGTTTACAGCTTTAGAAAATGTTTTAATTCCTACAAAAATTGCAGGAGCCAATGAAAAAGAAGCCATCGAAAAAGCCCATGATCTGTTTGAAGATTTGAAAATCGGACAAAGATTGCATCATAAACCCAATCAGCTCTCCGGTGGTGAAGCACAAAGAGTAGCGGTGGCAAGAGCTTTGATAAATTCACCAAAAATTATTTACGCAGATGAACCGACAGGAAATCTGGATTCAAAAAACGCAGACGATCTTCACAGATTATTTTTTGATTTAAGAGATAAATACAATCAGACTTTTGTCATTGTAACGCACAATCCAAATTTGGCGGAAATCACAGACAGAAAACTCGTCATGAAAGACGGAATGATTATAGAATAGAGCTACTCTTGACTTTTATAAATATCTAAATTTTTAAAATTTGAACACAATTTCTGATGAAACACTTTATTTTACTATTTCTTTTTATTATTTCATGTTCCAAAACCCAGTCTCAGCAGAGTCAATTGGCTTTGCCTGTATCTAAAATTTCAGAAATCAGAGAATTTGTAAAAGAAAAAAATTACAATCAGAATATTGCTGTATTTATCAATTTTAAAACGCATTCAGGAAAATACAGATACTTTGTCTATGATCTGAAAAACAATAAGATTTTACAGAAAGCGATCGTCTCTCACGGTTCAGGTTCTGTTGTTGCAAAATCTGATAAGCTGAAATTTTCTAATGTGGAGGGCTCTTATCAATCATCTTTGGGAAAATATGAGATCAGGGAAAGCTACGTTGGCAAGTTTGGCAAATCTTACAGATTGCAAGGTCTTGATTCTAGCAACAGCAATGCAATGCAGCGCGCTATTATCCTCCATTCTTTTGATTGCATTCCCAATAAAGAATCAGAAACACTAGCTTGTTTAAGTTTGGGATGTCCCATGCTTTCCAAAATGGCATTTGATCAAACTGCAAAATATATCGACCAGTCAAAGAAACCGATTATTTTGTATGCATTTTACTAAGCCTAGAAACTAATACTCATTAGATCATGTCCATAAAATTTCTTGCCGAAGATGACAGACCCAGAGAAAAGTTTTTACTGAAAGGTAAAAATTCACTTTCTGATTCTGAACTTTTGGCAATTATTATGGGAAGCGGCAGCAGAGATGAGACAGCTGTGGAATTGGCAAGAAAAATTCTGGCATCGGTCAATAATAATTGGCATCAGTTGAGTTTGCTGACGATAAAAGATTTAACAAAATTCAAAGGTGTTGGTGAAGTGAAAGCAATTTCAATTGCTGCGGCTCTGGAAATCGGACGAAGAAGAGCGGGACAGGAAATTCCGGAAAAACCTCAAATCTCAAGCAGCAATGACGCTTATCAAATCCTGAAACTTCATTTGTCTGATCTTAGAACGGAAGAATTTTGGGCGGTTTTTCTCAATCAGAGTAACAAGGTTATTCATATTGCCCAGCTTACGCAAGGAGGGATCAATCAGTCGATTGTGGATATCCGAATTGTTTTTAAAACAGCATTAGAACATTTTGCTACGGGAATTATCATTTCTCACAATCATCCTTCAGGTAATTTAAAACCAAGTTCTGAAGATATTGCGATCACAAAAAACATCAGAGAAGCGGGAAAAGTAATGAGTATTCAACTGCTCGACCATCTTATCATTACTCAAAATTCTTATTTAAGTTTTGCAGACGAAAACATATTATGATCAGAAGATTAAAATACAACGAAATAAATTTTGATAAATACTCAAAATGTTTAGAAAATTCTGAACAAAGCAAATATTCTGCTGCAAAAGATTTTCTCGATATTACTTCAGGCAAGCAATGGGAACTACTGGTTTATAATGATTATGAAGCGGTGATGCCCATTCCTTACGTTAGAAAAATGAGTTTGAAATTGGTAATTCATCCAAAACTTTGTCAGCAACTTGGAATTTTTTCTGAAAAAGATAGTATTCAGATCAATGATCTTTTTTTAGATTTTATTAAAAAAAAATACAAAATCTGGTATTATGCATTCAACGATGTCAATCAGTTCACTCAAAAATTGAAAACAAGAAAAAATTATTTGATACATCCTGAAAATTATGAAGCTGTAAAACAGAGATATTCGCCCAAAAGGAAAAGAAAACTCAGACTTGATGATGAAGTCATTGCTCATTCGGAGATTAAAGAAATCAAATTCAGACAAGCTGAAAAGTTTATAGCAGAAAATTTCATCGGTGCAAAAAATAAAAATGATAAAAAGAAATTTCTAAAGATATTCTCTGATTTGGAGAAAGCAAATTTTTTAAAAATAAACGTTTTCATCTATAAATCGGAAATAATTAATGCATTGGCATTATATTCAGATCAAAATACAGTTGCTTTGCTGGGTACTTTTAATGATAAAAATTACATCAAACTATCGGGATCAGCTGTTTTGATAGATTATATTATTTCCAGAAACATTGGTTCTAAAATATTTGATTTTGAAGGAAGCGAAATTCCCTCGATAGAAGAGTTCTTCACAGGTTTTCGTCCAACATTAAAGACGTATCCTGTCATTAGAAATTCAAAAAAAGATCTTGTCAAAATGTTTTTAAAGCTTTAATAATTAAACTTTAGCTGCCATCAATACCGAGTTTTCTGCGCTTTTAATTTTAAAACCAAAAGGTTCTAAATCCTCATGTAAATCTTGCTCTGAATAAGGATGATGAATTTCTATAATAATATTCTCCACGCTCGACAGCCATGAATTTTGTTTACTTAAAAGTTCGGTTTCTCCGCCTTCAATATCTATTTTCATCAGATCGATCTGGCTAATATTGTATTTCTGTCTCAAGCTTTTAATAGAAATAGCTTCAGTTGAAATTCCTTTGTCTGATATTTTCTGATTATAAGAAAGTTCATCATTGCTGAAATTCACAAATCCGTCCTCAAAATAAGCTGCAGCGTTGATGCATAGTATGTTATTGAATGATTTCGTATTGGTTTTAAGCAGTTCAAAATTTTCACGCGAAGCTTCGACAGAATATATTTTTGCACTTGGATATTTCAGAGACAAATAAATAGAAGTCACCCCAATATGCGCTCCAAGATCAACAATTATCTGCGGTTCTTCTTTTAAGAGCGAAAGATATTCTGAATATGTTTTTTTCCAGAAAACTTCGTAGAAAATATCAATATCTCCTTTAAAAGTTCTCATGTAAAAATCAAAGTTTTTCTTTCCTGCTTTTAAATGATAAACAAATGTTTCATCATTGTTCAGATCCAATATATTTTTCTTAAATTTTGTACTGTATCTTTTTGAATTTACAATAAGAGAAATCCACGATTTAATATTCTGAGTTATTTTTGAGGTGAAAAAAATTTTTGAGAGATAATTTTTAAGAGGCATTTTAGGATATTTTGCTGTTCCGATTGGTAAAAATACTTTAAATTTCGATGAAAATTTATCTAATTTAATGATTTATTTTACTCGTAAACCTTTAGTATAAAAGCTTTTATTAAAACTTGTTAAAATAATGATTAAATAACAAATATTTAGTAATTTTGCTTCCTCAAATTATGACAGATTTTTCAGATTATTTACCGTATGCTTTTGCATTGATTGTAGCAATTCCTTTTTTGGTTTTGCTGAGACAGTTTGTCTACACTTATATTAATTTAAAAAATCAGGAAATCAAATTACTTTCTGTAAAATCAAATTCTGAAAACAAAACGCATTCTTACGAAAGAATGACGCTTTTTTTAGAACGAATGAAACCTTCAAATCTTATTCAGAAATTTGATAAAAATCTTGCTGCTCACGAATTTATATTCTTAACAGAGAAAACCATCAATGACGAATTTGAGTACAACTCATCTCAACAATTGTATTTAACAAAAAACTCATGGCAGAATATTGTAGATTCTAAAAATGCCATCATCGATTTGCTCCACAAAACCTACGAAAGTCTCAATAATAATCCTAATCTTGATGAATTCAAAACCGTGTTCATCATGAATTATATAAATGGAGACGATTATATTGTTGCAACCATCGAAGATTTACGAAGAGAAATTTTAATAATTGCTTAAACTATAAAAATAAATATAAATAATGATTCCAAATTTTAAAGCACATCCATGGCATGGGATTTCTGCGGGAGAAGATGCGCCAGAAGTTGTTAACGTTTTCGTGGAAATTGTTCCTTCAGATACTATTAAATACGAAATTGATAAAGCTACAGGATATTTGAAGGTAGACAGACCTCAGAAATTCTCTAATATCATCCCGGCATTGTACGGTTTTGTTCCAAGAACATATTGTAACGATGAAGTTATGAAATTAGCTGTAGAAAGCGGAGCAGACGACGTTACAATGGGAGATCATGATCCTTTGGATATTTGTGTTTTGAGTTCTCATAATATTCATTCTGGAGGATTGTTGATGGAAGCTATTCCAATCGGTGGTTTTAAAATGATTGACGATGGTGAAGCAGATGATAAAATCGTTGCGGTAATGGTAAGTGACCATGCTTTCGGACATTTCAGAGATATTTCTGAGCTTCCTGAAGCTGAAGTTAAAAGATTAATGCATTACTTCTTAACGTATAAAAATCTTCCGGATGAGCCTGCAAAATGTAGAATTCAGGAAGTTTACGGAGCTGATCACGCAAGAAAAGTGATTGTTGCTTCACAAAATGATTACGCTAGCAAATTCGGAGGATAAAATTCTCAAAATCATACAATCTAAAAGAGTAAATGAGTGATCATTTGCTCTTTTTTCGTTTTAAATTTCAATAAAATATTGACAATTTACATACTCTGGAAGCATAAAATTTCTCTACAAATTATAGCTTAGTGTAAAATTTTAAAGACTTTTCAAAATTTTTAAATTTATGAATAGAATAATTTGGTATATTTATTAAACTATTATCAAAAAAATATTAAACTATGAACTTATTCTATTTAGTACCTATTTTTGGTGTTATCGCATTACTCTACACATTTCTGCAAAGCAACTGGGTGACCAAGCAAAACGCAGGAAATGAAAGAATGAAAGTTATAAGCGGACACATCGCGGACGGAGCCATGGCGTTCCTGAAAGCTGAATACAAAATCTTAACTTATTTCGTTGTCATTGTTGCCGTACTTCTGGCGATCATGGGAACCACTAATGAAAATTCTCACTGGAGCATCAGTATTGCTTTTGTAATTGGAGCCGTGTTTTCTGCATTGGCAGGATTTATCGGAATGAAAATCGCCACGAAAGCCAATGTAAGAACTGCAGAAGCTGCAAGAACTTCACTTTCCAAAGCATTGAAAGTTTCTTTTGCCGGAGGTTCTGTAATGGGAATGGGCGTTGCAGGGCTGGCTGTTTTAGGTTTAGGAGCTTTGTATTTAATTATTAAACAGATCTTTGCTCCGGATGCAATGGTTGATTCTCATGAAATGGAAAGAACGATTGAAATTCTTACCGGATTTTCTTTGGGTGCGGAATCAATCGCTCTTTTTGCACGAGTTGGTGGTGGAATTTACACAAAAGCAGCAGACGTAGGAGCTGATTTGGTGGGTAAAGTAGAAGCAGGAATTCCTGAAGATGATCCAAGAAACCCCGCAACTATTGCAGACAATGTTGGGGATAATGTAGGTGATGTTGCCGGGATGGGTGCCGATTTGTTCGGTTCTTATGTCGCAACAGTTTTAGCAACAATGGTTTTAGGTCGTGAGACCATGTCTGATGATTCATTTGGTGGTTTTGCACCCATTCTTTTACCGATGCTCATCGCCGGAACAGGAATTATTTTTTCAATGATCGGAACTTTATTTGTAAAAATAAATGACGATGAAGAATCTTCTACTTCAAGTGTTCAGAATGCTTTGAATCTTGGTAACTGGGGAAGTATCGTCATTACAGCAATATCTTCATATTTTTTGGTTAATTACCTGTTACCGGAAACGATGGTTTTACGTGGATTGGAATTTACAAAAATGGGAGTTTTCGGAGCCATCATGGTAGGTTTGGTTGTAGGTACTTTGATGAGTATCATCACAGAATATTATACAGCAATGGGAAAAAGACCGGTTAAAAGTATTGTAAAACAATCTTCCACAGGTCATGCAACCAATATCATCGGAGGACTTTCCGTTGGTATGGAATCTACATTTTTACCAATCATTGTTTTAGCAGGAGGAATCTACGGTTCTTATCTCTGTGCAGGATTGTATGGAGTTGCTATCGCCGCAGCAGGAATGATGGCGACTACAGCAATGCAGTTGGCCATTGATGCTTTCGGACCTATTGCAGATAATGCGGGAGGAATCGCAGAAATGAGTGAATTACCAAAAGAAGTTCGTGAAAAAACAGATATTTTAGATGCCGTAGGAAATACTACTGCAGCAACAGGAAAAGGATTTGCAATTGCTTCAGCAGCTTTGACGGCTTTAGCATTATTTGCAGCCTTTGTAGGAATTGCAGGAATTGATGGGATTGATATTTACAGAGCAGATGTTCTTGCAGGATTATTTGTAGGAGGGATGATTCCTTTTATCTTTTCATCGTTGGCAATTACAGCAGTTGGACAAGCTGCAATGGCGATGGTGGAAGAAGTCAGAAGACAATTCAGAGAAATCCCTGGGATTTTAGAAGGCAAAGCAGAACCGGAATACGAAAAATGTGTTGCGATTTCTACGGACGCCTCCATCAGAAAAATGATGCTTCCCGGTGCGATTGCAATCATTTCACCACTATTGGTAGGTTTCATCTTCGGGCCTGAAGTTTTAGGTGGATTTTTAGCGGGGGCAACTGTTTGTGGAGTTTTAATGGGAATGTTCCAGAATAACGCCGGCGGAGCTTGGGATAATGCCAAAAAGTCTTTTGAAAAAGGTGCTAAAATTAATGGCGAAACATATTACAAAGGTTCAGAACCTCATAAAGCTTCGGTAACCGGAGATACTGTGGGAGATCCTTTCAAAGATACTTCAGGACCGTCGATGAATATTTTGATTAAACTTATGTCAATTGTTTCATTGGTGATTGCACCCACTTTAGCGGTAATGCATAAAGATAAAATTGACGCTAACCGTCAGGCAAAAATCGAAAGCCTTACAAGAATGGCAGGAGTTTCGGTCAATCAAAACACAGCAGGTGCAACCCCTGTAGTTGTTCCTGCAGAAGTGATGGGTCAGCTTAATGAAAACGGTGATTTTGTTTACAATACAGGAACTCCGCAAGAGATTAAACTGAAGGGAGGTAAAACAATTTCTTTAGGAAACCAAAGTCAGCTTTTTGCGATGTATGATAATATCAATAGAAAAGATCAGAAAGTTTTAGATCCAAATTCGTGGTATACGATTGAAAACTTGTATTTTGAAGCAGGTTCAAGTGATCTGAAAGCAGGATCCGAAAATCAATTGATGAATTTAGCTGAAATATTAAATGAATATCCTAATCTGAAAATAAAATTAGGTGGCTACACAGATAATTCAGGAAGTGAGGAAGCTAACAAACAATTATCTAATCTGAGAGCACAAACAACAAAACTTAAATTATTAGAATTGGGAATCGCAGCAGATAGAGTAGAAGCAGAAGGTTATGGTTCGCAATATCCTGTTTGTCCTGCAAATGACACAGATGAATGCATGGCAAAAAACAGAAGGATTGATGTGAGAGTTTTGTCTTTCTAATGAAAATCAAATAAATAAAATGAAACACCGCAATTTATATGCGGTGTTTTTTATATGTGAAAATCTGCGTGATCTGTGGGTACGTTCACAAATTCTTTCTCAAATGCTCCATCGCCTGAATAATCACATCGTCTTTTTTAGCAAAACTAAATCGAATGTAATCTGAATCTTCCTTCGATTGATAAAATGCAGAAAGGGGTAAGCAGGAAACTTTCTTCTCAACAGTCAGCCATTTAGAAAACTCAACATCAGTCATCGTTTTAGAAACACTTCTGAAATTGACCAGTTGAAAAAAGCTGCCTTCAGATTTTTGTTCAACCAGCAGCGGAGTTTCTTTAATCATTTCGTTAAAAATATCTCTTTTATTCTGCATGATTTTTTGGTTGTCTGAAGGATCAAAAACTTCTAAATATTTTGCTATAGCGTATTGACAAGGAGCATTTGAACTGTAAGAAATATATTGCTGATGACTTCTGAAATTTTCTAGTAGTTCTTCCGAAGCTAAAAGATAACTTACTTTCCAGCCTGTAGAATGAAACATTTTACCAAAAGAGAAAATGGAGAATGTTCTTTTTTTGAGTTCAGGATGCAAAAAAGGACTGTAATGTTCAACTTCATCGTAACAGTAAATATCATAAATTTCTTCTGAAATGAGATAAATGTCATGATTTTTAATCAGCTGGTACAACTGTTCCCAATCTGAAGCAGTCCACATTTTCCCAGTAGGATTTTGAGGAGAATTAATGATGATTGCTTTAGTTTTATCAGATATACAGTTTTGAAGTTTTTCCCAATTGATGGCAAAATCATTATCAAGATCATAATACACAGGAATTCCGCCATTCAATACAATAGATGGCGCATAAGTGTAATATGATGGCTGAATGACAATCACTTCATCCCCAAAATCCAGTATCGATTTCAAAGAAGTATATAAAGCAAAAGTAGAACACGGGACAATATTCACTTCTTCTTTTTTCAGCAATAAACTGTTGGTTCTTTTGATGTTGAATTTTAATATATTATCAATCAGAAGAGAATTTCCGGCTAGTGATTCGTAGCTGTGACTGATGATATCCGCAGATTCTTTGAGGTAATGGCGCAGACGCGGATCGATCTCGAAATCGGGAAGACCTAATGATAAATCATAACTATGATGTCTCGAAGCGAGCTCAGACATTTCAGTAAAAAATTTAAAATCATTAAATCCGTAATTTTTTTTCATCGTGGTTATCAAATTTATAAATATTGATTCTGATCTAAAGTTAAATTATTTTTATTATTTTTAAAGAAATAATTTACGAATGAAATTGCCATGGTTGGTTTTGATCCACAAACACTGATATAAAAAGGCAATAACCTATGATCTTAAAATAAAATCTGCATATGAAAAAAATTCTTTTTCCGATATTTTCTTTGGTGGTTCTGGCAAGTTGCGGAGCATCAAAAGTAAGTTCTACTCATCAGACTACTCAAACTTCTGTAACTTCAATTTCACTTAAAAATGACAAGGCTTTTCAAGCTGCCTATCAAAACATTAAGCTGGAAGATTTAAAGAAAAATCTTTATGTAATTGCAGCGGACAATATGGAAGGCAGAGATACAGGAAGTCCTGGTCAGAAGAGAGCGGGTGATTATATGATCAATTATTACAAAAGTATCGGTGTTTCTTTTCCGAAGACTTTAGGTTCTTATTATCAGAAAGTTCCTGCCGATTATATGAAAAAAAGAGGTGGCGAAAATTTACCGGATTCAGAAAATATTCTGGCATTTATTGAAGGAAGCGAAAAACCTGAAGAAATAGTAGTGATTTCTGCACATTATGATCACGTAGGTACCCAAAATGGTGTCGTATTCAATGGAGCAGACGATGACGGAAGTGGAACGGTAGCTGTAATGGAGCTTGCAAAAGCTTTTCAAAGCGCAAAAAAAGCAGGAAACGGACCGAAAAGATCCATTTTGTTTCTTCATGTGACGGGCGAAGAGCACGGACTTTTCGGTTCAGAATATTATTCCGATAATCCTGTATTTCCATTGGCAAATACGGTTGTAGATTTAAACATTGATATGATCGGTCGTGATGATCCTGAAAACAGAGGTAAAAATTATGTTTATGTGATAGGGTCTGAAATGTTAAGCTCAGAATTAAAAGTCATCAATGAAGCTGCCAATAAACAAACAGTTAATCTGGAACTAAATTACAAATATGACGATCCGAAAGATCCACAGAGATTGTATTACAGATCAGATCATTATAATTTTGCTAAAAACAATATTCCGGTAGCGTTTTACTTTGACGGAATTCACGAAGATTATCACAAACCTACTGATGATGTCGAGAAAATTGATTATTCGATGTTGCAGAAGAGAACACAACTAGTCTTTGCGACAGCTTGGGAATTAGCTAACAGAGAAGCAAGAATAGTGGTTGACAGAAAATAAGTCATGTTAGATATTAACATTAAACCTATAAGAAAATTCTTGTAGGTTTTTTAAATTGAAATTTCAAATGAATATTAGAGAAGCTAAGATTGAGGATATTGCACAAATACAAATCGTAAGAAATTCTGTAAAAGAAAATACATTATCTGATCCCAAACTTGTTTCGGATAAAGACTGTGAAGAATATCTGACGAATAGAGGAAAGGGCTGGGTTTGTGAAATAGATAATGAGATTGTAGGATTTTCAATTGCAGATGTAAAGGATAATAACATTTGGGCATTGTTTATTCATCCTGATTTTGAAAAACAAGGAATTGGAAGAAAACTTCATGATGTGATGGTCGATTGGTATTTCTCAAAAAGTATGGAAACGCTATGGCTCGGAACCTCACCCAACACGAGAGCAGAAACATTTTACAGGAAATCCGGCTGGGAAGATGTCGGAATGCACGGCAAAGAAATTAAATTTGAAATGACTTTAGATAACTGGAAAAAACAAATATTAAAAAAATGAAACAGAATATAAAATCAATCCGACCTTTTATAGGAGCTGAAAATTTTGAAGTGAGCAGAGCGTTTTACAGAGATTTAGGTTTTGAAGAAGTGATTCTTGAACATAACTTTTCAGTATTTAAAAAACAGGAAATCGCCTTTTATCTGCAGGATTATTATTCAAAAGAATGGATAGAGAACACCATGATCTTCATCGAAGTGGAAAATACTGATGAATATTATCATGAACTTTTATCATTAAATCTAAATGAAAAATATGAGGGTGTAAAATTAAGTCCCGTGAAAATAATGGAGTGGGGAAAAGAGTGCTTTCTTCATGATCCTTCAGGGATTTTATGGCATTTTGGAGAATTTTTTAATAAATAATCACTGATGATTTACGCTTTTGATACTTATTATTACGAAGATTCTGCAAAAACCGTCTGTATTTCATTTGAAGACTGGACCTCTGAAAAAGAAACAAAAATTTTCACCGAAAAAACTAAAATCAGTTCAGATTATAAAAGTGGTGAATTTTACAGAAGAGAACTTCCCTGCATTTTAAGTCTTTTGAAAAAGATTGAATTAGAATACAACGACATCATCATTGTAGATGGTTACGTTACATTAAATGATGACGGGAAAATCGGTTTAGGAGGTTATCTTTATGAAGAACTTCATAAAAAAATTCCAATCATCGGAATTGCGAAGAATGAATTTTCATCGCCAGATTCAAAGCGGAGAGAAGTTTTTCGGGGAGAAAGCAAAACTCCTTTATTTATTACTGCATTGGGAATTGATGTAGATGAAGTAAAACCGACAATACAGCAAATGCACGGCGCTTATAGAATGCCAACTTTGCTGAAGAAACTTGACCAATTGACCAGAGAATGATATCAATAAAAGAATCCGCCCTTTAGAGGCGGATCCAGTAGATAATCTCATTTTTTTTTTAATTAGACAACAACAAAAAAGCACAGCCGACGATGCTGTGCTTTAAATTTATTTCAAATTTAATTGCAATTCCGAAAACGAAGAGAGCAAAAATTGATTTCATTTCAGTTTTATTACATAGTAAATGTAAGGATATTTTTAATATACAAAATGAATTTAATGTTAAAATTAACAGGTTATCCACATTTTTTTGTGGATAAGGTTCTATTGATGTTTATATGTAATAGCTTCACTTTCAAAGGTGCTATCCTTCTAACATTATAAGAATGATAACCTAAACTGTCGATATCTTGCAACAATTTATAAACATCAAAATTCTTAATCGTATCATTCTCAAATGAAAAAGATAAATGATTTAAACTAACCCAATTATTTTTCAATTCTTTATCTACAGTTTTTTCTTTTACAAAATTCAAAATTTCTCTAAACTGAATTTTTCGTAAACTGTCTTTGGACAATGTTCTTTTAATAGGTTTTAAGTTTTCTAATCCATTTCCACACATTATTGTAAATAATTCTTCTTGATAGTACAAGACGGAACCATCTTTCAAAAAAATAAAATTAAATATTCCTTTAGGATAATCATACAATTTTGGTTGTTTAATAATCGATATTTCAGAATTTTTAACAAGTGATTCCTGAACACGTTTTTCAATATCATTATTAAATTTAGAAACGATGAAAACTTTCTCCTCAATACTTTTCTTATCATCATTTTTACAGGATGAAATAATTAAAGTTATCAGTATGAAAAAGAAAATTTTCATAGAATAGACTTACAACTTCTCAGCAATATACTTTGCCGTGTGCGACTTCTTATTCTTGGCTAAATCTTCCGGAGTACCTGCAAAAACTACTTCTCCGCCATGTTTTCCGGCTTCGGGGCCTATGTCGATGATGTGATCTGCAGATTTCATGATATCGGGTTGATGTTCAATGACAATCACAGAATGTCCTAATTCAATTAATGCCTGAAGAGATTTTAATAATTTCTGAATATCATGGAAATGTAATCCGGTGGAAGGCTCATCAAAAATGAATAAAGTTTTATCAGTCGTCACACCTTTTACCAGGAATGATGCAAGTTTCACACGTTGCGCTTCACCGCCGGAAAGGGTAGAAGAGCTTTGTCCGAGTTGCAAATATCCCAAACCAACTTCCTGAAGCGGAGTCAGTTTTGTTGCGATTTTATCTTCTTTATTTTCTCTGAAAAATGCCAATGCTTCATCAAGTGTCATGTGAAGAATATCTGAAATGTTTTTTTCGTCAAATCTCACTTCAAGAATTTCATTTTTAAAGCGGGTTCCTTTGCAAACTTCACATTCAAGTTCAATATCCGCCATAAACTGCATCGAAACATTGATCACGCCTTCACCTTTACATTCGTCACATCTTCCGCCGTCGACATTAAATGAGAAATGCTTTGGCTTATAACCCATCATTTTCGAAACCTTCTGTTTCGAATACAGATCTCTGATATCATCATATGCTTTCAAATACGTGACAGGGTTTGAACGTGATGATTTTCCTATTGGATTTTGATCAATTAATTCAATATTTTTCACCAGTTTTTTTGGAAATTCCACAGAATCATAATCACCTTTTTTTCCGCCCATTCCCAACTGAATCTGAATCTCATTGGTCAGGATTTCCTTCATCAAAGTAGATTTTCCACTCCCTGAAACTCCTGATATAACAACCAGACTTTCTAAAGGAACATCAACATCAATATTTTTAAGATTATTGGTTCTTGCACCTTTTATGTGAATAAATTCTTTAGCTTTTCTGCGTTTTTCAGGAACTTTAATTTCCAATCTTCCTGTTAAATATTTTGAAGTCAGCGTATCTGCATCCTTTAATTCTTTATAATCGCCTGCAAAAACCAATTCACCACCGAGATAACCTGCTTCCGGACCGATATCGATAATATAATCGGCGGCACGCATTACATCTTCATCATGTTCTACAACAATTACGGTATTTCCAGATCCCGAAGATTTTTTAAAACTACGATTAAATTTTCAGTGTCGCGAGAGTGTAATCCAATTGACGGTTCATCTAAAATATAGATAGAACCCACCAAAGAACTTCCTAAACTTGTTGCAAGGTTAATCCTCTGACTTTCACCTCCCGAAAGTGTATTTGAAGTTCTGTTAATTGATAAGTATCCTAAACCTACTTTCAGTAAAAAATCAAGTCGGGTGGTAATTTCGTATAATAATCTTTTGGCAATGTCTTTGTCGTGCTGAGAAAGGTGCAGGTTGCTGATCATCGGTGACAATTCATCCAGAGGAAGCTCAATCATTGATTGAATATTGAGACCGTCTATTTTTACCCAAGTGGTCTCTTCACGCAAACGCAGACCTTCACAGGTAGGGCAAAGCGTTTTTCCACGATAACGGGACAACATGACACGGTATTGGATTTTATACAGATTTTCCTCCAGCATATTGAAGAAATTATTCAAAGAGGGGAACGTTTTGCTGCCGTCACCTTTCCAGAGATAATTTTTCTGCTCTTTCGTTAATTGATGATAAGGCTTATGAATTGGGAATTCTTTGGCTTTTTTAATGAAATCTTTTTTCCATTCGCTCATCGTTTCGCCTCTCCATGATGCAACAGCATCTTCAAAAACAGATAGCGCCTTATTAGGAATGACTAAATCTTCGTCAATTCCTATCACTTTTCCATAACCTTCACAGGTCGGACAAGCACCATAAGGATTATTAAAACTGAAAAAATGAACATTCGGCTCAAGAAATTCAAGTCCGTCAATTTCAAATTTATTAGAGAAATCTTTCTTTTCTGCGGTCTGTATATTTTTCAATGAACAATATCCCCGACCTTCATAAAAAGCCATTTGAATTGAATCTGCCAAACGCTGAAGAAAACTCTCATCGTCTTCATATGAAAAGCGGTCAATAACAAGATTAATGATCATTTCTTTTGAAGGTATAAAGCCAAAGCTTTCCAGATCTTCAATACCTGCAACGTTTCCGTTAACTTCAAGTCTCGTAAATCCTGCAAGTTTTAGAATATTTAAATTTTCTGTAAAATTTTCAATATCATATTGCAAAGGAACTGTCAGTAGAAATGTGGTCTCTTTTTTTGCCGATTTAATGTAGTCAATAACATCTGAAACCGAATCTTTTTTCACTTCCTCGCCAGAAACCGGAGAAAAAGTTCGCCCGATTCTTGCAAAAAGCAGCTTCATGTAATCGTAGATTTCCGTAGAAGTTCCTACAGTAGAACGAGGATTGGAGGAGATTACTTTTTGCTGAATCGCAATCGATGGTGCTAAACCTTTGATGTCATCAACTTTTGGCTTTTCAAGCTTGCCTAAAAACTGACGGGCGTAAGAGCTCAAACTTTCTACATAACGTCTTTGTCCTTCAGCATAAATGGTGTCGAAAGCCAAAGAAGATTTTCCGCTTCCGGAAACTCCTGTAATGACAATCAATTTATTCTTAGGAATTAATACATCGATGTGTTTCAGGTTGTTAAGATGTGCGTTTTTAACGAAAACCTGCTTTTTTATATCTATTTCTGTAAGTGGAGTCATAGTAAAATTAAGACTAACAAAAATACGAATTTTAAATTGTAATTTTTGAAGTAATTTTAATGCGATTTTGAATGTCATATGACTTTTATGCATCAAGAATTCAAAATATTTTTCAGCAGATCTGTTAAAATTTGAAACAATAATTCACTTTGTTAACATTTTTTTTGACCATGTTAAAATTTAATTCCTTAATTATCAATTCTGTCAGAAATATTTTAAAAAAAGTAAATGCATTTTGTTCTAACATATTGTTTTATGTTTGAATTATACGTAAATTGCATATACCATAAAATCTTAAAAATATGAAAACATTGTTTAAACACTTTATTACATATTTGATGAACAAAAGATAAAATTTTCCCGTATTGCCCCTCAAAAAAGACACAGATTTCTGTGTCTTTTTTTATGATAAGAATCATTTCTGATTTTCGCAGAACTCGTGTACTTTTGGCTTTTGATAATACGAGAAACTCATCAATATGATTAAAAGATTAGTAGCCATTTTATTTCTTGGGAATTTAGTCAATGCACAGGAAAAAATTTCAGCAATTGATTCTCTGGAAATTCAGGGGAAATTTATTTCAACACCTTATAAAAATGCCAATCAAAATATTTCTGTGATTACAAAAGCAGATATTTTAAATTCACCCTCAACCAGCATCGATGAAATTCTTCAGCAGATTCCGGGAATGGATATCAGAAGGAGAGGAGCAAATGGGGTACAGAGTGATATTGGCTTTCGTGGAAGTTCTTTTGAACAGGTTCTTTTGCTTCTTAATGGGATAAGAATGAATGACTCTCAAACCGGTCATAACTCACTGAATATACCTGTAGATCTGGAAGATGTTGAGAGAATAGAAATCATCAAGGGTCCTGCAGCAAGACGTTTCGGGCAGAATGCTTTTGCAGGAGCAATCAATATTATTACGAAAGCCAATCCCGGTAAAAGAGTGAAGATAAGAGCGGAAGCGGGCGATTATGAAACCTATGGATTAGGACTAAATGCCAATTTTGGAAATGAAAAGTTTTCAAATTTATTACAGGCCAACTCGAATTCTTCACAAGGTTACAGACATAACACGGATTTTGAAATAAGAAATGTTTTCTATCAGAATCAATTAAAAATTAAAGGTGGAAACATACGATTGCAAGCAGGGTTTTCTGAGAAAAAATTTGGAGCAAACGGCTTTTATTCTTCACCCAATGCCACTGAACAGTATGAAGAGCTTCAGGCTTCTATTGTAAGTCTGGCTCATCAGCAAAGTTTTGGGAAATTTAAATTCAACTCCAATGTTTACTGGCGAAGAGGGCAAGATATGTATCTGTTTAACAGAGAAAAGCCTGAGATTTACAGAAATATGCATATCGGGAATAACGTAGGCGGAGAAGTAAATTCCAGCTATACTTCAAGCTTGGGAACAACAGGTTTAGGAGTTGAGCTGAGGAAAGAGTTTCTGGCAAGTAATAATTTGGGACAGAGAGAAAGATTTGTTTCTCAGGTCTTTTTTGAACATCACTTTTCTCTTTTAGATCAAAAATTGAATATTACACCGGGAATTTCCTGGGCAAATTATTCTAACGAAGGAAACTTCTTTTATCCGGGGTTAGATGTGGGATTTGATTTTAATTCAAACCATAAAATTTACGGAAACATCTCCAAAGTTCATAGAGTTCCGACGTTTACAGATTTATATTACACCAGTAAAACAGAGAAGGGTAATGAAAATTTAGTTCCTGAAAATGCTGTCTCGGCAGAACTTGGATATCAATTTCAAAGAAATGGAATTCTCATTAAAGCGAGTGGTTTCATGAGAAATTCAAAAAATGCTATTGACTGGGTGAAAAACTCGTTACAAGACCCAATCTGGTACGCACAAAATGTTGGAGCGATAGATACAAAAGGTGTGGAATTGGAAATTAATCATCAACTAACATCATGGTTGAAATATTCTTTTGGATATACTTATTTAGATACAGAATTTAAGCAACAAAATCAATTTGTCTCAAGATATGTGCTTGATAATCTAAAACATCAGGTTGTCACCAAATTACAGACTAAATTTCTTACTTACTTTACCAATGAATTGGTTTACAGATACAACGATCGTGTAAATTTAGGAAGCTACCATCTTCTGGATGAGAAACTGAGCTTTAATAAAAATGATTTTTCTGTATATATTTTAGTGAATAATGTGACTAATTCGGATTATACAGAAACTTTTGGTTTACCGATGCCACAAAGATGGTTTCACCTAGGATTTACTTACAATATTAATATTAAGTAAACTTAATATTACGGTACTGTTAATTCGTTTATTTTTGCAAAAATTTTTCGGATGAAGTTTATTACAAGTCTTGGTTTAGTTTTGATGGCAGCTTTTTTTAATGCTCAGGAGCATATTTCTTCTTTCAATGCATTGACTGTGACTTATAAATTCCATCCGAAATTTTTCTTATATGCAGAAGGTCAAATGAGAGGTATCGAAGAATACACTTATCCCGATTATTACGAAATCAAAGGTGGTTTAGGATATAATTTGACTAAAAATCACAAACCATTTGTTGGTTTAGGAAGATATGCAACATACAAAAATCACGCAATTGATAAAGAAGAGTTCAGAGTGTGGTTACAGGATGTCATTGATTTCAGAAAAGGAATTGTAAAATTCGAAAATCGTTTCAGAGCAGAGAAATCATGGTTTTATGAACCCAAAACCGGTAAAAATTCTGATAGAATGCGTTATCGTTACCGATTGAATATTTCAGTGCCTTTAAATGCCAAAAAAATAGAGCCAGGAACTTTATTTGCCAATGTTTACGATGAAGTTTTCTTTGTAACACCTATGAAGCCTACATTTGCCCGAAACAGATTATATGGTGGTTTTGGATATCAGGCTGACGAAACATTCGGTATTGTGAGCGGTTATCTCTGGCAAAGAGAATTTGATGCAAAAGGAAATAAAAACGTGCACTTTGTTTACTTAGCTCTCAACATCAATATTGACGGAGCAAAAGGTGAGGAAACGAAAACATATCATTTCCCGGGAGCAGATTAATATTTCTCTGATAAATATCGGTAAGCTTTTAAATATTTATTGAATCTCTGAATATCTTTTGATGTAAGCTCACGGTTTACTCTTCTTAGATCCATATTATCCCGCAGATCATTAAGCTTTACTGCAACAGAAAGTGGAGATCTTTCTGTTCGTTTTACAAAGTCATCATATAATTCATCAGGATCATATTTTGTAAGACAGCTGATCGCATAAAGAATGTATTCGGGAAACCCCTCATCACGTAGATAATCTATACTGAAATCCTGTGGATTGTCTTCTACTACATCGTGCAAAACTCCTACAATTTTTTCGTCCATCGTTTTCCCATATTCCATCACACGCATTACATGAGCGATGTATGGAGCATGATATTTGTCTTTTTGACCTTTGTGTGCTTTATCTGCAATTTTTATCGCTTTATGTAGAAGTTCTTCTTTTGTCATTGTATCTAAAGTAGAATACAAAAATAGAAAATGCCTTAAAATCTGAGACATTTTTTTAATATTATTTTGCAGAATATTTACGTTTGCCTTTTATATTTTAATTAAGTAATTGAGTTATTGCTTTTTGAAGATAAACCGAAAACAGTAAAAAAATAACAGGCAGTAATTATTTTAACTATAAGTGAAAGAAAGCCTCATTAAAACATGATTAAAATCATAAAAAAATATTCCTCATCAATATAAAATTATTTAAATTTGTCGCTTAAATTAAAAACACATTTATGAAAAAATTGATTTTGACTGGGGCTGTTGCCCTTTTCGGGTTGGTAAGTGCCCAAAAAAACACATTATTAGTTGGAGGTAATATAGCATATAGCTCTACCAAGGATACTAATGATCTCAATGATTCAAATACTTCAAATAAGTTCGAATTTTCGCCGACAATAGGGTATCAGTTTGCAGACCATTGGACTGCTGGTATTAATTCTTTTTGGGGAAGCGATAAAATATCGGATGTTTATAAAAAAAATACCGATAAAATAGGAGCATTTGTAAGGTATGCCCAACCTTTTAATGAAACTTTTGCCATATATGGCGACTTAGGGGTTGGATATCAAGGTCAGAAAACTACACAGACATTGCTGGATCAGGATATTGTTACTAAAGCTAACGGGATATATGTACAGTTTACACCCGCTCTATTCATTAATTTTAAGAATAGTTTCGGACTCAACTTTAATATCGGAGGTATTGGATACAACAATTTAAACGATAAGAATTCTGATCTAAAAACAAGTACATTCGATTTTTCTTTTGGTAAATCTATTAATGTAGGGATTTCTAAGAATTTCAAACTTGGTAAATAAGAAATAGATAAGCATTTATATCATAAAGCCGTCTCAATTGAGACGGCTTTTATATTTACAAAATAAGAAAGCAGAATAATGAATTTTCCCACTGATTTGTATAGTGGTCAAAAGATAGATAAGTACAATAAATAATCAGAAGATTCTTTAGATATTAGACAGCATAAAAAAAACGCCTCAAAAATGAGACGTTTTGGTTTAAATAATGTTGTCGTTATTTATTAAATTTAGTATTGTATTTATCGTTAGAAATAATGTATGTCCCTTGTAAGTTAAAATTAAGATTAATTTCTTTTGACCTACTGTTTCCATACTGCATCAGTTTACCGGACATATCATAGATTTTATAATCGCCAATTACCTTATTGCTTATCAATTTGTTTTCATCTTTAGAATAGGTAATAACAAATTTATTGTTTGCTACCTTTTCATAAGTTTTTAAAACAGATGATTGTTTAAGAATGACCGTATAGTCTTCCACCTGTCCTTGAGAAGGTGTTGTACAAGCTCCTGTTTCTCCGCTGGCTCTTACTCTAAATCGTAGCGGGGTATTAAGTGTAGCAGTAGCAGGAGGTGTTATTTGGGACATCCATACAGCATCACTTGCAAAGCCATTAGGTGTAGGAACCTGTGTTAATGATGTTGCAACCAATTCAGATGCTTCAAAAGAACCATTATTGTTATAGTCTATCCAAGCCTGGATGTATTGAGGATTGCCTTTAATATTTACCTGGAGTGTATAACTTTGTCCTATTGTAAGATCAGTATATGCTCCGGGGTTAATACAATTTTCAATAGAATAGTCAGTATAATAAATATCATTGCCTGAATCTCTACCGCCACTTATATTATTTATCGTTCCTAATTTAACCAGTCTTGGACCTTTACCATAATTAATACTATTATTGGGATTTGCTATTGTACAGCTGGTAGCTGATAAGCCGCCAATTCCAGGATTAGTCACAATATCAGTGGCTCCTAAAGATTGAGTGAGATTTTCTCTATATGCTAAAAACTGTACAAGCGCTCTATCTCTTTGCCCCGTAGTAAATTTTCTACTGCTATTATAGCTCATCATATTGTACTGTATGCCATCATACACCTGGTTGGTACATGGGTTAATCATAGTATTATCAGGAAGAGGATTTAGATAAGCAGTGTTAGGAGAAGTATCACAAACTTTATCATTATCAATATCACAATTATTGTTAGTTGAACACACAGTTCCATTGCCACTAAAAGTATGCAGTAATCCTAATGAATGTCCCATTTCATGGGGCAAAATTCCTAAACTAAAATCACTGGTTCCAGTGACTAAGCCGCTTTTCATAAAAGCATGATAATCTGAATTAGCAGAGTTGGGGAAACCTGCAAAACCATTCTTTGCTGTGTAAGCGAAATTTCCGTCAAATCCTTTAACAACATATATGTTATAATATGATGATTCTGACCAGTGAGGTGCTAAACTTGTAATCTGATCCCTTGATACCCCCGTATTATTATTTATATTAACACCATAAGTAGCGTAGTTTGCCAAAGAGCTGCCATCATATCTTACTATCCCTGTTGTCGCAGTGCAATCTTTCTTTCTTTTAGCTAAAACAAGTTGGAAAGGAATAACTGTACCGTCATTATTTCCAACCCCTTCAGCAGAGAAGATTCCACCCTTGGTAGTTGCAAATATTGCATTTGTATTATTGATCCATGTTTGAATTTGTGCATCTGATGGATTAAACTCACTGCCAAGAGCTTCACCATTGGGAACTATAATATGAACGACCACAGGTATTGTATAAATTGGCCCCACATATTTTCCAGATACATCTGTTTTAATTTTTCTTGAACTTAAAAAATTTTTAATATCCAGAGAAAGCATTTTTTTTTCGGCATCTTCTCTCTCTTTTATAAGCGAGGGATTTTTAGATTCTAATCTTTTTTGTATTTCATCAGTCGCACAAAAATCTTGGGCATTTGAGAGGGAGAAAACATTTAAAAGAATTCCAAAGATTAATAAATTTTTTTTCATTGTAAGTAGTTTTTAAAAGAATTAATATTGATTTTTTAACAAAAATAATAAATAATATTCATTATAATACAAAACGTCTCAAAAAATGAGACGTTTTGGAATTAAATTATATGTAAAAGACTAATAAGATCCTTTTGCAATATAATGAGCAGCAACTTTTTCAGTTAAAGCAACTACATTAGGGTTGTTGGTGTATTTTGTAAACCTTCTCAATCCCGAAAGCATCATTCTCTGTTCGTCGCCTTCTGCGAAAGAAATAATTCCTTCTTTGGCAGCAACAATGATTTTTTCTACTGCTTTATAAAGATTAAGCTGTGCCATGGCAACTTCAACAGACTCTGCAGAAAAATGTTTTTCAGCTCTTAAGACCGCAGATTCTGCTAAATAAATCTGATTTAAAATTTCTGAAGCATTCAACAATAAATGTTGTTGTTTCTCAATATCCATCATGAATTTCTGAAGAGCTGCTCCGGCAACCATTAAAAATACTTTTTTGAGATTTGCCAAAATCGACTTTTCTTCACTCATCAATTCAGAATAATCAGGAACTTCAAAACTTGGGATTCCCATTAATTCTTTAGAAATCGCCATTGCAGGAGAAAGTAAATCCAATTCGCCTTTCATCGCTTTTTTGATTAACATTCCAACAGAAAGTAAACGGTTGATCTCGTTGGTTCCTTCATAGATTCTTCCAATTCTAGAATCTCTCCAGGCTGCTTCCATCGGCATATCTTCCGAGAATCCCATTCCGCCATAGATCTGAATTCCTTCATCGGCAGTATGTTGTGTAAGATCTGAAACGAAAACTTTCAGAATAGAAGCTTCCACCGCAAATTCTTCAACACCTTTCAATTCTGCTTGTTGGTGATTCATTCCACCTGCAACCAATTCTGCAATTTTATCTTCTACATCTTTTGCGGCTCTGTATGAACCTGCTTCAGATACGAAAATTCCGGTCGCCATTTCCGCTATTTTTTTTCTGATAGCTCCGAAAGTCGAAATAGAAACTCCAAACTGCTTTCTTTCATTTGAATATTGCAGGGAATGATTTAAAATTCTTCTTTGTCCGTCAAGGTTTGCAGCAGCTAATTTAATTCTGCCCACATTCAAAGCATTCAGAGCGATTTTGAAACCGTTGTTTCTTTCACCTAAAAGATTTTCAGCAGGAACTTTCATATCATTAAAGAATACCTGTCTTGTAGAAGACGAACGGATTCCTAACTTATGCTCCTCTTCACCAAAAGAAAGTCCTTCAGTTCCTTCTTTTTCAACAATGAAGCCTGTAATGTTTTTATCGTCGTCAATTTTAGCAAAAACAATGAAAATCTCTGCAAAACCTGCATTTGAAATCCACATTTTTTGTCCGTTGATGATATAATGTTTTCCATCTTCAGACAATTTTGCTTTTGTTTTTCCTGAATTTGCGTCAGAACCTGCATCTGGTTCAGTCAAACAATATGCTCCAAATTTAGTTCCTGTCGCCAGATCCGGAAGATATTTTTGCTTTTGCTCCTCAGTTCCGTAGAGTAGGATAGGAAGTGTTCCGATTCCTGTGTGAGCTCCGTAAGCTGTTGCTAATGATCCATTTGCTCCCGAACAATAATCGCAAGCCAACATGGTGTTCACAAAGCCCATTCCAAGACCGCCGTATTCTTCGGGAACGGCAACTCCAAGAAGTCCCATCTCACCCAACTGACGCATCTTCTCCTCTGTTAAAGCATAATCTTTATGCTCAAATCTTTCTTTTTGAGGAATGACTTCTCTATCGATAAATTCTTTTGCAGAATCACGAAGCATTTTTTGTTCTTCTGACAGTTCCTCTAAAGTGAAGATTTCTTTTGCAGGAGTTTCTTTGATTAAGAATTCTCCTCCTTTTAATGATTTATTAAGTGTATCACTCATTGTTTTGTTTTTTTTTAGATTGAAGAATAAAGAGAAAAGAATAAAGACTTACAACTTTAAGGTTTTTTGGAAGCCAGAAATCATTCTCTGCAATTCTGTGATTTTAATTTCTATATTTTCAAGTTTAGATTTCTCAAAATAATTTCTGTTTGAAGAAATTATTATTTGAGTTTGCAATTCATAAAGAGAGCCAAGACTGATTTCTAAAAAACGATTAAAATCTTTGTTAGAAGTTCTGCTTGAACCTTCAGCAATATTAGAAGCGATGGAAACTGAACATCTTCTAATCTGAGATTTAAGTCCAAATTCTTCGTTTTTTGGAAAACTATCTGTAAGAATATAAATTTCGTTTGCTAATTCTATTGAAAGCTTCCAAATATTTAAATTCTTAAAATTATGCTTCATCTGGTCTTTACTCTTTATTCTTTGTTCTTTTATCTACAATAACTCAAAGATTGAAGCCGCTCCTTGTCCTGTTCCTACACACATAGAAACCATTCCATATTTGTTTCCGCGTTTTCTCATTTCGTCAAGCAACTGAACGGTTAATTTTGTTCCTGTGCAGCCAAGTGGGTGACCGAGAGCAATTGCGCCGCCGTTGACGTTAAGAATATCAGGATTTAAGTTTAATTCTTTTTTAATTGCAACCGATTGAGAAGCAAAGGCTTCATTCAATTCGATCAATTCGATGTCTTTTAATTCTAAACCAGCCTGCTTTAATGCTTTTGGAATGGCATAAATTGGTCCCATTCCCATAATTCTTGGCTCCAATCCTGCTGCTGCATATGCCACTAATCTTGCTTCCGGTTCCAAACCTAATTCCTTGACCATCTCTTCCGACATCACAATTACGAAAGCAGCTCCGTCACTCATTTGAGATGAGTTTCCTGCGGTAACCGACCCTCCGTTTGCAAAGACTGGTTTTAATTTTGTCAAACCTTCAATCGATGTATCTTTTCTCGGTCCTTCATCTACAGAAAAATCGAATTTTTTGGTTTGCATTTTCTGGTTCTCATCCAAAAAATTATATTCAACCGGGATTGAAACGATCTGATTAGCAAATCTTCCTTCTTCATTCGCTTTTAAAGCTTTCATGTGAGACTCAAAAGCAAACTGGTCTTGTTCTTCACGAGAAATGTTGAATTGTTTTGCAACTTCTTCTGCCGTATAACCCATTCCCCAATAATAATCGGGATTTGACTTTGCAATTTCTGTTTCAGGAACCGGTTTGTAACCACCCATTGGAATGTAAGACATAGATTCTGTACCACCTGCGATGATACAATCTGCCATTCCTGCCTGAATTTTCGCCGATGCAATCGCAATTGCCTCACTTCCGGAAGCGCAATATCTGTTCACAGTAACACCGGGAACTTTGTCGGTTTGTAATCCCATTAAAGAAATTAAACGCGCCACATTTAAGCCTTGTTCAGCTTCCGGCATTGCATTTCCAACGATTAAATCGTCGATTCTGTTTTTATCCAACTGCGGAACGGCTGCCATCAGTTTTTCGATAACTGTTGCCGCCATTACGTCGGGTCTTGTAAATCTTAAACTACCTTTTGGCGCTTTTCCAACGGCAGTTCTAAACCCTTTTATGATATATGCTTGTTTCATTTTGTTGTATTAATGTATTTGTGTAAAATGTATTTATGAGTTAAAATGCTTGAGTATTAAATTTTTGCTTCAATTTTGCCAACATATTTTGGATGTGTTTTATCTCTGAATGGATACCATTAAAATCATCATTTTTAAAGAAACCTAAATCATTAGCAATTAAGATTTGTGTTTCAAATTCAAATGAAGAACCTAATGCAATATTCAAAAAATGTGAAAACTGAGCATTTGTATCTCGACCTGCACCTTCAGCAATATTAGATGGAATTGAATATAAACTTTTTCTTGATTGAGAAGTCAATCCAAACATTTCATCTTTAGGAAAATTATTTGAAGCCGTGTAAAATATTTTACAAAGTTTCATCGATTTTGACCAAACTTCTAAGTCTCTAAAATTGTGCATAGTGAGTACATTAATACTTTTTACATTCTACATAAAATCTAATTTCTTAACGGTTTCCCTTTTTGCAACATAAACTGAATTCTCTCCAAAGTTTTTCTTTCACCACATAGTTGAAGGAAGGTTTCTCTTTCAAGATTCAAGAGATATTGTTCGGTTACCACTGTTGGCTCAGAAAGATTTCCACCTACCAAAACGTTAGCTAATTTATCTGCGATTAATTTGTCATGCTTTGAGATAAAATTCCCGGTTAACATTTGGTCGGTTCCAACGTAGAACATTCCCAAAGCATCTTTTCCAAGAACCTTTACAGTTTGTTCGATCGGTTGTGTGTAACCGTGTTCTGCTAAACTTTTCGCCATCATTTTTGCGGTCATAATCTGACGTTTTTTGTCAACTACTACCACATCTTTCCCTTTTTCAAGAATTCCCATATCGTAAGCTTCGTAAGCTGAAGTGGCAACTTTTCCCATCGCAATATTCATGAAAGCTTCACGAAGTCTGTTGTTTTTCACGTCATCGCTATGGAATTCTCTTGAAGTTCTCAAGGCAAATTCTTTTGTTCCGCCACCACCAGGAATTACACCAACTCCTGTTTCAACTAATCCGATATAAGTCTCTGCTGCTGCGACAACTCGGTCTGCGTGCATGGTCATTTCGCATCCACCACCCAGTGTCATTCCGTGAGGCGCAACGACAACAGGAATTGATGAATAGCGAACTCTCATCATCGATTTCTGGAAATAAGCAATTGCCATATTCAGATCATCCCAATCCTTTTCGATTGCCATCATTAAAATCATGGCTAAATTGGCTCCCACAGAGAAGTTTGTTCCTTGATTTCCGATAACCAAACCATCGTATTCTTTTTCAGCTAAATCAATGGCTCTGTTTAAACCATCTAAAACTTCACCTCCCAAAGAATTCATTTTAGAGCGGATTTCAAAATTGATAATTCCATCACCTAAATCTTCAATAGAAGAACCTGAATTGCTCCAAAGCGTTTTGTTTTTTCTGATATTATCTAAAATAATAAATGATTCCTGACCCGGAATATTATTATAATTTCCTGAATTTTTGTCGAAGAAAATGCTTTGTCCGTCCTCGTTTACTTTATAGAAAGATTCTACATTCTTCACCCAGTCAGAAACTTGGTAACCAGCTTCTGTGGCTAATTCGATTCCTTTTTGAACTCCAACTGCATCCCAAATTTCGAAAGGACCGTTTTCCCAACCGAAACCGGCTCTCATCGCATCATCGATTTTGTACACTTCATCAGAAATTTCCGGAACTTTGTGAGAAACATAAGCGAATAATGCCCCTAAAGATTTTCTGTATAATTCTCCAGCTTTATCTTTTCCTCCAATTAAGACTTTAAAACGGTCAATTGGTTTGTCGATATTTTTCGTTAATTCTAAAGTAGGGAATGAAGATTTGCCCTGAAGTTCGTATTCTAAAGTATCCAGATTTAATCCGTGAATTTCAGATTTTCCATCTGCTCCTTTTACTTTTTTATAGAAACCTTGTTCTGTTTTTGATCCTAACCATTTGTTGTCTACCATTTTCTGAATATAATCAGGAAGGGCGAAAACATTGTTGAAATCATTCGCTTCTGCACCGCTTTGACGAACACCGTTTGCAACCATTACCAAAGTATCAAGTCCTACAACATCGGCAGTTCTGAAAGTTGCAGATTTTGGACGACCAATAACAGGACCTGTCAATTTATCTACATCAGAAACATTTAAACCTAATTTCTGAACATTGTGAAGCAAATCCATCATTGAGAAAACTCCGATTCTATTGGCGATAAATGCGGGAGTATCTTTTGCTAAAACGGTTGTTTTACCTAAAAATTTTGCACCGTAATTCATATAGAAATCGGCAATTTCAGGATCAGTTTCCGGCGTTGGAATTATCTCTAAAAGTGGCAAATATCTCACCGGATTAAAGAAATGTGTCCCTGCAAAATGTTTCTTAAAATCATCGCTTCTTCCTTCGATCAGAAAATGAATAGGTATTCCTGAAGTATTGGAAGAGACCAAAGTTCCGGGTTTTCTGAACTGCTCGATTTTTTCGTAAACCGATTTTTTAATGTCCAATTTTTCCACTACAACTTCAATAATCCAGTCAGTGTCTTTTATTTTCTGTAGATCATCATCAAAATTTCCTACTTTAATTCTTTCAGCAAATTTTGGAGAATAGAGTAGTGCCGGACTTGATTTCTTAAGTTTTTCAAAGTTTTCTGAAGCAATTCTGTTACGAACGGCTTTGTCTTCTTTGGTCAAACCTTTTTTCTGTTCGGTTTCATTCAATTCAAACGGAACAATATCGAGCAACGAAACCTGCACACCAATATTGGCAAAATGTGCAGCAATACCGCTTCCCATGATTCCTGAACCTAAGACCGTTACGTGTTTGATTCGTCTTTTCATTTGATTTATTTTCTATTATTAATATCAGTTGCAATTTTCATAATTTCTGTCATCACTTCTTTAAACATCTCCAGCTTTTCAGGAGCTATTTTTTCCATCACCTTTTTGTTGAAATTGACCACGACTTCTTTAGACATATTTCGAGAACTTAATCCTTTATCTGTAAGTTTAATAATGACTTCTCTTTTGTCAGTAGTAGTTTTTTCTTTATAGATATATCCGTTGTCTTCGAGTAGTTTGATGATTCTTGTAAGTGAGGTGGGCTCGATTGCCATTTTTGGACCTAAATTGGTACTTCTGGTACCTTCTTTCGGATCAATTTTTAATAATGTTAAGGCCTGTACAGCAGTAGAATCGTGTTCTTGAGCAAGCTCTGTGTACATTTTAGAAACAGCCAACCAAGTCTGTTTTAAAATGAGATCAACATTTTCTGTTTTTTCTTTATTATTATCCATCATATTTTTTGCTAATCGGTTTTATCAAATTTAGTAAATATTATGCATGCATAGTATTTATTAACATTAAAATTTGTTAACAATATGATTTACAGCTAATTAAAATGTATGACAAGCATAATACTATGCATGCATAGTATGTAGATATTTTAATAAAAAATGAGAATTAGTGAATGTTTGAGATTAATTTAAGTATATTTTCAAAAGATTCGCATTGATATACTTTATCATTATGAGAAATCTCCCAAAATGTTCCAACAAATTTAAAATTTAAGTTTGAGAGGTCTTTTTCAAAATTTTTCTGAAGTAATGAGTAAAGCATTTCTTTTTGTACTTCAGGTGCTGAAATCTTTGGTGCTGCAAAACCTTCATTCACTTGAAAGAGTGAAACATTGGTGAGCTCATGATGTTGTAGTAAAACATCTTCAACCAAGCCGGAAAAAAGTTTTTGATCTTTAATGTACCAAATTTTATCCGCAAATTCTTTTGCCAATCGCCAATCGTGAGAAGAAAACAAAATTAATTTATTTTGTTCTTTTGCTAGTTTTCTCAGCGTTTTAAGAATAATTAATTTATTTTTCTCGTCCAAATGAGTCGTGGGCTCGTCAAGAATGATGATTGCAGAATTCTGCGTTAAAGCTCTTCCGATGAATGCTTTCTGAAGATTTCCATCTGACAGATTTTGGAGCAACGTATTTTTATATTGTATTAAATCTAACTCATCAATAATATCAGCAACTTCTTTCCTGTCTTCATTTTTTAGTTCAAAATAATAGGGATAATAAATATATTTTCCTAAAGAAATCAAATCTTCAACTGTATAATTCTGCGGAATCACAGCCTTTGAAAAAACAATTGCAATATTTTCAGCAATTTCTTTAACAGATAAATCTTTTATATTTTTACTATCAATTAAAATTTCTCCTTGCAATAGAGGATTTTGATGAAGTATTGATTTAATTAAGGTTGTTTTTCCTACACCATTATTACCAATGAGCAGACATACATCTCCTAATTTCAAAGTGGCTTCGACATTTGAAATTAAAGATTTGTCATAACCGATGTTGGCTTGGTTAATTTGTAGGTGCATTGTTATTAAATAAAAATAAAATTATATTAGTAATCATTAAAAATTTTTGTGATATTCTTATTCTCATCTTACACTTTATTTTGCCTCAAAAGCATCATCAAAATTACAGGAATTCCAAAGACGGAACTGATTACATTCAATGGAATTTGAGATTTTTCTGCGGCAATAGAAAATAGTAACATGATAAGCATTCCTAAAAACATATTCAGAATCCACTGCTGCCATAATTTTGCGGGGTTGTAAATGAGTCTGCAGAAGTGGGGAACAATAATTCCGATAAATAAAACGGGCCCTAAAAATGCTGTTATTGAAGCCGAAAGCAATGATGAAGTAGCAATAATCAATAACTTCAGATTGTTTGAGTTAACTCCCAAACTCTTCGCATATGAAGTTCCCAGAGAATTTCCAATTAATGGCTTAATCGTTTTAAAACAGAATATTAATCCCGTTAAAACCAGAATAGACAACACAATAATCTGACTTCGGGACACCATATTATTGGCTCCAAAAGACCATAATATATAATTTTTCAGACTTTGATTTTCTGCATAAAACTGCAATAAAGAAACGAGTGCTCCTGCAAATGCTGAAACCAAAAATCCAAAAATAATCAAATACGATTTATCCTGAAATTTATTAGATAATGACAGCAAAACGAGCATCAAAAGTAAACTTCCTATAATTGCAGATAAACTCAAAAAACTATTCTGCAAAAATTCGGGAAGCAAAATGCTGTGTGAAAAGAAAATGTAAAAAGCAACAGATAAACTCGCAACCGAAGTGATTCCTAAGATATCCGGTCCGGCAAGTGGGTTCTGAAAATACTCCTGCATCAGAAATCCGGAAGTAGGAATTGAAATTCCTGCCAAAAGCATGACCAAAACTCGATTAACACGAATCTCAGCAATCTGCCCGTTTTCAGAAGTCAGAAAAAAATCCTGAAAATTTAAATGTAAAAATCCTGTGTTCAGATTGATAACCGCTGTAAATACAATTGCGATGATGAATATTAAACACAGGATTTTAAATTTTTTAGACATGATGAAGATAATTCCAAATAGAATTATTTGATAAATGAATTGATTTTTGAATTGAGTAATTCTGAGGTCATCATTCCTAAATATTCATCAGTTTTATCTCCTTTCCTCATATAAGTAAAAGGAATTGCACCGCCATCCCAATTTTTAAAATTATTCTTAAAAAAAGTCTCGTCTAACAAACCGCCATCCAAAAGAATTGTATTATTTCTGATGCCTTGTTTATCAACAAATTTAGGAATCTCAGTATTCCAGACCTCTTTGGTATCTAAACTTATAAAAGTGATTTTTACAGGCTGATCTTTTAATTCTGCAATTTTATCTTTGAAATGCGGAATTTCTCTTACACACGGGCCACACCAGGTTGCAAAGAAATTGGTTACATACAGAGTATCATTTTTAGTCTGTAAAAAATCTGTTGTCTGTTTAGGATTTAAAGTTTTCAAAGTAATGGCTGCAGGAAGGGACTCCGGAGTTACATTTGAAATCGAATCGTTGACAACTGTATTTTCTTCCGTTTTTTCGGCTTCTTTTTTACAGCTGAAAAGAGTAGCAGCTAAAAGGGTTGATAAAAATATTTTTTTCATAGATAAATCTTCTTTTATTACAGTGAAATATACGATTGCTGATTCTTACCGGTTTTATAATTAATAAAATTACATCAGCAGCAAATTCATAATTATTTTTTATTTATTTTTGAATTGAAGTATGGAACAACAAATCTATAAAGGTAAACTGACGCAGTTTCACCGCCTAAAAATAGTTAAAAAGGAAGACCTGACCAAAAATAGTTTTTCGATGGAGCTTGAAGTTCCTGAGAATCTGAAAGAGAAATTTAAGTTTGAGGCAGGGCAGTTTGTAAGTATCAAATTCATTTCCAATGGTGATGAAGTGATCAATGATTATTCGATGACATCGGCTCCGTACGAGAAAAAAATTGCTTTAGGGATAAAAATAAATTCATTGAATGGCGCCACTTCACAATTGTACGAAAATTATCAAATTGGTGATGAATTGCTTATCAGTGAACCCAGCGGTAGATTTACATTGGTTTCCAAACCGAGTGAATTCCGTACCATCATTGGTTTTGCTGCCGGAATTGGGATTACGCCTATAATCAGCCATTTTAAAAATATTCTTTACAACGAGCCCCGCACAAGATTGTTCTTATTTTTTGGAAATAAAAATTCTGAAGAGATCATTTATCGTGAACTTCTGGACAAACTTGCCCAAGAACATCATCATAGGTTGCAAATTTTCTATTTTTATTCTCAGGAAAAAACTGCAGATCATTTTTTCTACGGAAGATTAGACGCAAAAAAATTGAATTTAATTATCAATCAGATTCTTCATCTGGATGATACAGACGAAGAATCTACGATTTGGGATGCCGTAGACGAGGTTTTAATTTGCGGAAAAGGAGAAATGATCAAAACGCTTGCAAATGCATGTTATCATCATGGAATTCCCAAAAAAAATATACATTTTGAATTGTTCGAAGAGTTCAATGATGATATTTATCCTGTGGAACAAGAATTTCCGTTAATTGAAAATGTACAGGTAGATTTTAAAATGCTGGGGAATAATTATCAAACGGTATTATCAGATAATCGTGAGAAGATTCTTCAGCAACTTTTAACACAAAAATTTCCCGTTCCTTATTCCTGCAAATCAGGAATATGTGGAAGCTGTGAATGTACTTTGGAAGAAGGAGAAGTGGAGCTGTTAGAAAACGAATATCTTACCGAAAAAGAAGAAGCGCAAGGCAAAATTCTTGCCTGTATGTCGATCGCAAAAACTAAGAAAATAAAGCTTAACTTTGATTTCAGTTGAGAATGATCCGAAACATATTTAAGCTTATTATTTCATCAATAGAACTGGTTTTTCTTTTGATCTGCCTTTCTAATGTCTGGGTTTTTGGTTTGACAAACGGAAGAACGTACAATAAAATTTCAAAAATTCCGCCAAGAGAAATAGCTTTGGTTTTAGGAACTTCGCCGAGGATGAGATCTGGTGTTTCCAACCCTTACTTTACAAAAAGGATGGATGCTACAGCATTGCTTTACCATCATGGAAAGATTAAAAAAATCATTGTAAGTGGTGAAAAAAGCAAAGGCTATGATGAACCGGCTGCCATGAAAAATTATCTGGTGTATCAGGAAGGTGTGCCTGAAGATATAATCATTGAAGATCCTAAAGGTTTCAATACCTACAAAAGTATTTTGCGCTGCAAAGACGTTTATAAAATGAAAAATGTGATTATCGTTTCGCAGGGTTTTCACAATCTTCGAGCGTTATTTTTTGCAAGAAATAATAATATGAATGCTTTAGGATTTGATGCCCAGGATGTCAATAAACCACAGAGTTTCTACAGAAATCAATCCAGAGAAATACTTGCCAGAGTGATTGCTGTAGTTTATTTTTTGCTGGGAATTTCTCCTGATTAAAAAGGATATCCGAACGCAATATTTAATGTAGGTTTTAGAGGTTGAAACTGGCTGAATCTCCATTTTTCTCCATCAGGTTTATTAGGATCATAAAGTTTATATGCCAAATCTACTCTCAACGTGATATAAGCGACATTTACTCTCAGCCCAAAACCACTTCCCACACCCATTTCACGAATGAATCTGTTAAATTTAAACTGATCACCAAAACCATTGTTTTCAGTATTCCAGACATTCCCAACATCCGTAAATATTGCGCCTTCATACATATCATTAAAAGGAATTCTATATTCTAAATTGGTTGTGAGCTTCACATTTCCCATCAAATAAGTTCTCACTCTTTCATCCACCTGAGAACCTCCGGGACCCAGACCTCCAAATGCAACCCAAGCACGAATATCATTAGATCCGCCATTAAAATATGATCTTACAAATGGCATTGAAGAAGAATTACCGTATGGAATTCCTAAACCGATAAATTGACGGAGAACTAACGTCTGATTTCCATTGAATTTAAAATATTTTCTTACATCAAAATCGAATTTCACAAACTGCGCATAAGGAATTCCGAAAATTGTACGTTCAGGGTTTCTCAAGACACCTCCGTCATCTTCTCTTTTCTGATTAAATAAACTCGGAATATTACCCGCAACTTCCATTTTACCGTTAAAATAAAATGCATTAGGATAATCTTTTTTTCCGATTTCGTTATAGATAAAATTATAAATGAAAGATGAGATGATTACATCCTGCGTCTGTCTGTCTTTGTTGATAAGTGTCCCCAAAAAAGCAACCAATCGATCAGCTCTGTCTTTATCGAGCGTTCCCACATAACTTGCATCCTGTATAATCTGCTCAGAAACCTGATCTCTGGTCAAAGCTCCGGAATTAAACTGTTGCTGTACCTGCGGATTAAAACTAAAATAATCTGCAAATATTTCTTTACGAATATTATCATCGTTGATAAAGAAATCATAGTAACTGTCTTTATTTTTAGTTAAACTGAAGAGTGTATTAAACAATGTTAATCTATGTGATGACTGATCATTGACGTTGGCAAAGTAATTTAATCCTGTATTAAAATTAACTCTTCCCAAACCGATATTATTCTGAATAGATGTACCCAATACTATTGAAGATGTTGGTGTATATCTTTTAGGAATCAATTTGTAATAATTAAAAGGCAGCAACAAACGCGGGAAACTCAAAGATGCCTGAGCAGAAATTTCGTAGGCCAAAATTCTTCTATCCAGATTTTTAGGATTTCGGATGGAACCAAATGTTCCGGAAAGACTTGTTGAAAGGTTTTCTGCACCCCTAAAAACATTCCTTGTGGTGAGATCTACAGACGGAGAAATTCCGAGATTCAGCAATTGAGAATAGTTAATATCTGTACCCACTTTCAGCTCATATTTTGGGAGAGGTTTTAATAGGTACAATACATCGATGATACTGTCATTAGGCTTTATTGCACCTCCTTGTCTTAAAGAATCTTTTGCTTTCAGAATACTGAAATTGTTCATTGCAATAAGGTTTCTTTTTGTTAAATCGAGTTTATTCTGATCATAGACAGATTTATTATCAATGATGATGGCTCTCCAGATAGAATTGGTTTTGTAATCGTCGTTCATCTTATGAAACCTAACTCTTCTTAGACTGTCTTTAACTGTTTTTCTGCCAAAATCACGCGGCTCATCAACGATTGCAACATCAATATTTCCTATAGTGGCCACTTTATAAGGAGAATCTGCAGAATCTTTGTGAATTTCTAGGGTCAGCGGAATATTTTTTCTATTCTTTAAAGAATCTGCAACAAAATAAACTTCGTCATTGGCATTATTGAATTTATAGTAACCATTTCTTCGCATGAGGTCGTTTATTCTGGTTACCTCTTTTTCAAGAACTGTTTGATCCAGAACTTTTCCAGATTTTACAAGAGTTTCATTGATGTTTTGCTGATATATACTTTTAATTCCGGCATCAGGAATGTTGTAATAATATTCTTTGATGTTTGTAGGGCTGTTATGAGTAATAAAATAGGTAACTGCAGCTTTCTTTGCAGTGGAATCTAGATCATGCTTAAACTTAACTTCAGAATCCCAGAAACCTCTGTAAGTCATTCTTTTTTCAATAGATTGTGCACTTTTCTCTGTCCTTGTCTGATCCAGAATTACAGGTGGCGTTCCCCAATTATGAAGAATTCTGTCCCACAATAAACTTTTCCCAACGCTCTCCGGCATATTGTATTTTACAAAGAGTGAATCCCTGAGTTTCTGATTTCTCATTTCACTCGGGTAGGTCATGTATTCGCTAAAGATTGTATCATATTTCGGATCTGCTGCATTGTGAAACCATAGACTGAGCGGCATGAAAAGAAATTGTTTTTTATTGGGCTTCTGCTGAACATAATTCTTCAGCTCATCATCAAAAAATTCTTTCTTATCTTCAAAATTAAAATTGTTTTTGGTGAGTAAAAATTCACCTTCCGGTACTTTCTTGGTTGTACTGCATGCATAGAGTACAACCACAACAGTTGCAAATGATAGAATTTTATAATATTTTTGAGGAGAATTCTTAAAATGCTTACAGCTCATACAATAAAAGTTTTACAATCTTTAGATAAAAAGAAGTTCAGGCAAAAATACAATTTGTTTTTGGTTGAAGGGAATAAAATCATTTCCGAACTTCCCAATTCTAAGTTTAAAATTAAAGAAATATTTTCTACGAATCCTGAAAATTTAGGTTTAAAGGAAACAAACATTCATCAAATCACTGAGAATGAACTTAAAAAAATAAGTTTTTTACAACATCCAAAAGATTCTGTTGCAGTTTGCGTTCTGAATGAACAACAAAAATATGATGATCAGAATATTCAATTGGTTTTAGATGGAATTCAGGATCCCGGAAATTTAGGAACAATTATTCGTTTGGCAGACTGGTTTGGGATTGAGCAGATTATTTGCAGTGATGATACGGTAGATTTTTACAATCCAAAAGTAATACAGGCAAGTATGGGTTCTTTCACAAGAGTGAATATTGCTTATTGCAATCTGTTTGAGTATTTATCTGAAACTGAAAATACAAATGTAGGAACAGATATGGATGGAGAAAATATCTATTCATTTGAAAAACCTAAAAAACTCAATTTAATTTTAGGAAACGAAGGTAACGGAATGCGTGACACAACAGAAAAATTGCTTCAAAAGAAAATTTCAATCCCGAGATTCGGAAAAATCAAATCTACAGAAAGCCTGAATGTCTCTATGGCAGCCGGAATCATTTTAGGACAACTTTTCAATGTGGGAGAGTGATAGAGTTTTAGAGTAGGAAAGTTTAGTGTATTTTAAAACTAAATTCCAATTCTAAAACTCTACAAACTCATATAAGTTGCTCCATGCTGGATACACTTTTTGTTTTCTGATAGGCCTCTAATTTTGTCCTTACAAATTTTAAAGCCATTGGAGCTACGTAAATTAATACCGCTCCTAAAATTTTCTTTTTCCAGTTTGAGCTGACCATGTTTTTCTTTGCATAATTCGCAACAAATGCAGTGATCGCAATTTTTACAACAGTATCAATAGCATCTCCTTTTAAGGCGCTTCCTGCAATTCCCATTGCTGTATTTCTACTAAAAAACAAATCTTTTACTTCTGAAGTCAGTTGTTTTGCAATAACATCTTTTCTGATAACCGTAGTTTCTTCGCCGTCTTCATCTATTTTTTCTTTTAAATATTGATCGCTCAGTCCGTTGGTAAAAGCACTTAAACTTTCTTTTGTATTTTTAAATGTCAATAAGCCTTCCAGATCCTGAACTTCATTTTGCAAAAGTTTTTTCTTTCTCCTCAGTTCTTCCAAACTGCTGTAATTTCTGCTCATATTTAGTGATTTAAAAATTCTATTACTTTGTTTGCGATAACATTTACAATGCTCTTTTTAAAGGTAATAACTAAAATTGTAACCAGCAAATAAAATGCTGCCACGATTAAAAAGCCGTACGAAGTATTATTGAGAGCCTTACCGATAAGAAATGCAACTCCAAAATTAAAAAGGATTATGAAAAAAGTAAAAGCTACTAATAATACAACCAGATAAGCAATAATTCCTGCCGAAAGTGAAGATTTTTCTGTCGCCTGAAGTTTTAACAGATCTATCCTCTTTGATGCGTATTCTTTTAAAGTTTCTATCATTGTTTATATTTAAAAGTTACAAAAAAAGGAACTTTAATTTGGTCAAAGTTCCTTTTATTATTTAAATTAAGGTCTATTTATCTCTTAAGATCGTTCAAACCAGTTTCTACATCCTTTACGATGTCTGTAGTTTTAGATACTATCTGATCTTTATATTTATCGTAACCATCTTTTACAGTGTGGGCTACGTTACTTGCTGTTTCTTTGAAAGTAGAAGAGATATTTCCATACTGATCTTTTACTTTTTCAGAAACTTCTCCGTATTTATTTTTAGCTTCTTCTTTTAAATCGTTAGCTTTTGTTTTAATCTTTTTTCTTGTTTCTTTACCTTCTTCAGGAGCATATAACATTCCTAAGATTACTCCGGCTGCAGCGCCTGCTAAAAGTCCTGCTAAAATACCTGCTGTATTGTTCTCTTTTCTAGACATTTTTTGTTTTTTAATAGTTAATAAATATTTATATCCTAAAGGTTACAATTTATGTACCAAATGGTAATTTTGTCCTATAAATATTATTAATTTTTTATATGTGACAATATGCTTTCTATTGTCTCCTTTTTGGTGAGAAGGGTATTATCAATCACAATTGCATCTTCGGCACGTTTTAATGGCGCAATCTCGCGCTCACTGTCAATTTTATCTCTTGCGATAAGGTTTTCCATTACCTTTTGTTCATCAGTATCTATTCCCAAGCTTAGTAATTCCTTATACCTTCTCCTGGTTCTTTCTTCGATACTCGCTGTCAGGAAAAATTTAAAATCTGCGTTTGGCAGTACAATTGTGCCAATATCTCTGCCATCCATGATGATGCCACCTTTTTCTGCCAAATTGCGTTGGGATTCAAGTAAAAAATCTCTTACTTCTTTTTGTTTGGCGATAAAACTTACATTGTTTGAAACTTCGTTGGAACGGATTTCTTTTGAAATGTTGATATGGTTTAGGAAAAGAACCAATTCACCATCGTCATTTATAAATTCAAGGTCGATTGAAGGAAAAGAATTAAAAAGCTGCCCTAAATTGATTGTTTGATCTTCATTCAGACAGTTTTGCAAAGCAAACCAGGTTATACCACGATAAAGTGCTCCTGTATCAAGATGCACGATTCCCAATATATCTGCAATAATTTTTGAGATAGAACTTTTTCCTGTAGATGAGAATCCGTCAATCGCTATCACTGGTTTTTTCATACTACAAATTTCAAAAATTTTTCTGAAAATCCAAGAAATTCTAAAGATTTAATCTTAAAATTTTAAGTTTTATGTATGAAATTATTCTCCTTGGCGACCGCTTAGATCTACAGATATACCGATTTGGTTCACATTTGAAGAATTATGATACCTTACATGTGCATAATCGATACGGAATCTTGAAACTTTAAGTCCGAAACCTGCAGAAAGCCCGGAGAAATTTCTCTGGTCTGCTACAGCTAATTCATTTCCGCGTCTTACATTATACCCCAATCTGAAGTTGAAACTTTTTTCAGGAAAAAGCTCTGCACCTAAAGAAAAGTGATCGGCGATTTTTCTGCCAACGTTTACTTCCTGTCCGTTTACATTTAATTCTGATGAAATATCAAATTCCTGCAGATCATGAGCTGTTATGGTAATCGCTAAAGGAAAAGCTTTTAAAATCTTGGTATATCCTAAATCTATTCTGAAAGGAAGGTTTTCTCTTTCGCCGTTGAATGATTTAAACTGATATCCGAAATTTCTTAAAACTACAGCAACAACTTCTTTACTTTGTTTTGGATGATAAGTAACACCTAAGGTTCCTGCCACCGCAGAAGAAGTGTAGGTGTCAATTTTTGAAGTGATAAAATTCAATCCTCCACCGATCGTCCAGTCTTCTTCAAACTGGTAAGCATACCCACCACCGATTGCAACATCTGAAGCGGAAAATTCTCCCATTTCAAAACCACTGTCATCCGTTCTCGGGATGTTTCCGTAGCTCATGTAACGTGCATTTACGGTTACCATGTGACCATTATCAAGATCTTTTGCAAAAGCTATGGTTCCATATTTTGAATCTGCAAGATATGCGGTTGCGTTCACAGAAAGTTGCTTGTCAGATTCCTTATTCAACAAAGATGGATTGGCAATAGCAAACGAAACGTCATGATCTCTCATTGTAATTGCGTCGCCCCCTAAAGCAGCCTGTCTTGCAGAAACCGGAATGTTCAGAAACGGATATACGTTTGTTCCAGTTTGTGCAAATGAAACAATTCCCGAAAGAAATAGTGAAAAAATTAGAACTTTCTTCAAATCAGTAATTAATTAATGCAAAAATAATCCTTTTTCGTACTTATCAAAATATTTACTTCATTATTTACTATTAAATATTTTTCTTTTTTCAATATTTTTAATGATTATATTTGCAAAGTTAATTTCTGAGGAAATTAATTCTCAAAAACTATTATAAATTTAAAGATGAAATATAAAAGAATCCTTCTAAAACTGAGTGGTGAGGCATTGATGGGGAACAGACAGTACGGTATCGATCCTGAAAGACTGATGGAGTATGCTGAAGAAATTAAAAAGGTAGTAGACTTAGGTTGCGAAATTGCTATCGTCATTGGAGGAGGAAATATTTTCCGTGGTGTTGCCGGAGCTGCAGCAGGAATGGACAGAGTGCAGGGAGATTATATGGGAATGCTTGCAACCGTAATCAACGGGATGGCATTACAAGGCGCTTTGGAAGATGCAGGAATCAAAACAAGACTGCAATCTGCTATAGAAATGAATAAAGTAGCCGAACCTTTCATCAAAAGAAGAGCGGTGAGACATCTTGAAAAGGGTAGAGTAGTGATCTTCGGTGCAGGAACCGGTAATCCTTATTTCACAACAGATACTGCAGCAACTTTGCGAGCTATCGAAATTGGAGCTGACGTTATTTTAAAAGGAACAAGAGTAGACGGAATCTACGACAGCGATCCTGAGAAAAATGAAAATGCAGTAAAATACAATTCATTATCTTTTGATGAAGTTTTTGAGAAAAATCTTAAAGTGATGGATATGACTGCTTTTACTCTAAGCCACGAAAATAAATTGCCAATCATCGTTTTTGACATGAACAAAGATGGTAATCTGGTGAAAATTGTAGAAGGAGAATCTGTAGGAACTTTAGTAAATATCTAGAAAGTAAAAAGATAAAAGGCATTGAAATTGCTGATTGCCAATTACCTATTACTTTAACATGTGTAACTTATCAAATTTTTATTATATAATGGAAGAATTAGATCTTATTGTAGAATCTGTAAAACATGATATGGAAGCAGCTATCAAGCACTTGGATCATGCATTTCAAAGAATCAGAGCAGGACGTGCGTCTACAAATATGGTTCAGGATGTGATGGTAGAATATTATGGTGCTCCGACTCCTCTTAATCAGGTTGCCAATGTATCTGTACCTGATGCAATGACAATCTCTATTCAACCTTGGGACAGAACTGCGATTGGAGCGATAGAAAAAGCAATTATCAATTCAAATTTAGGTTTTGCACCTTCTAATAATGGTGAAAATATTATTCTTAATGTTCCGCCTTTAACTGAAGAAAGAAGGAGAGAATTGGCTAAGCAGGCTAAAGGAGAAACTGAAGACACGAAAATTGTTGTAAGAAACGCCAGACAAAACGGTATTAAAGAACTGAAAAAACTGGAAGGTGTTTCCGAAGATGCAATAAAAGGTGTTGAAGAAGAAATTCAGGTACTTACTGACAAGCATGTAAAATTGTGTGATGATCATCTTAAAACAAAAGAAGCTGAAATTATGAAAGTATAATTTTCAGTTTAAAATAATAATAAAAAAAGTGGCTTTGAAATATTTTCGAAGCCACTTTTTTGTCTTAAAGACAAGTGATATTATTTCTTCTGCCTTTATGTTTCAGAAGCGATGCGTAAGTCTTATGCACTTCTTCTACTGAACAGTTTTTACTTTCTGAATTTGGGATATTTTCAGGATTCGGATTCTTTGCAGAACTTGATTTTAAAGTAAATTTCTTTTCTAAACATTTAATAATTTTGTTGTTAGAAAAATACATTCTTTGCTGCGTTACTTCATCTTTCGTTTCAGGTTTTTCGGGAGTGCCGCCATCGAAATTCCAAACGGTATCATCTTTAAATATAAAAAATGGCTGGTTTTTATCAATAAAATAGTTTTGTAAAGAAGAATAATGACTGTCTGCAGTGAAATGCTTGATGACTTTCAAAGTTCCGTTTTCAGAATAATAAACTACTTTTCCTGATCTTTCCTCGCATTCGTATTCAAAACTCGTAGAATCTAATTTCTTTGCCAATAATTTTGAATTTAAGATATTGTATTCCCTTTTTATTCCTTCAACTGTGCTTAAATCATTTTGCAAATCTGGAGAATCATTCGGTTTTAATTGTACACTATCTGTTGTATTAGAACCTTGAAGAGTTTTTTGTTCGTTTTCTTTTTTACAGGATAAAATAATAAGCAGACAGAAAATTGTAAGAAAATTTTTCATTTTAATAAAGTTTGATAACTTATCAAACAATAATTGTGCAACTCAGTTTTTAACTTAAAATTTTGCCTCAAATCCCGATTTCAAAGCCTTTTTTTCAGGTTCTGTCAAACTTCTTTTATTTATTTCTTCCCATATTTTCACAGCCTGATCAAAAGATTCAATACCTACTATTCTTACATTTGCGGCCCAAAGTACAATTGCAAAATCTTTTTTATCATAGAGTATGTTACCGAAACGGATAGAAGGAGCATCACGGTATTTTTCTTCGATCATTTTCGTGAAATCTAGTTTGCCATTAATGCTTTCTTTTTTAACGTAAGCTTCTTTATCCAGTTGTTGAGCAAAACTAAAAATGCTTAACAATAAAGCTGAAATGAGCAGTGCTTTTTTCATGATATATCTATTTACAGTTTTCATTATAGTCTAAAATTACTTCATCAATAATCTGAGGAACATTTGACATTACATCGTCAATTTGACTTTTAATCAATTTACCCAAACCTGATCTCTTTTTCTCATCATTTTTTAGTGAGGCGTAAGAGCCACTTGCTATTTTATCTTTTACGTAAGGACAATCTGCGACAATGATTTTTGATTCTTTTAAAGTCAGTTCTTTAAGTTTGCTTCCTTTTTTTGTAAAAATATAAGATGGGTTTTTTCTCATTCTTTCGGTTTCCTGATCAGCCTTGTCAATTTGGCTTTGTCCGGCAGAAAATGTGGTTGGGTAACCATATAATTTATATACTTTTATTTTACCATCTGTTACCACTTCTGCAAACTGATTGCTTTTGGTAAGGTTATTAAACGCTTTGATATTGCCGCTTAATCCACCGGTTGCTGTATTAAAACCTTCTTTGGTATTGGTGTATTTTACCACTTCAAAATGCCGTTCATTATCGCTGTCATCATAGGCAACATATTCTTTTACGTCGTCAGAATCCATTGTTTTAAACTTTTGCCTCTTTTTTTTAGATTTGTCAATATCTGATGTAGCAACAAATTTTACTTTTTTCTGATTGACCCACGGATTCATATCATCTCCTGCCAATCTTACAATTCCTTCAGTTTTCTTTCCGTTTTTATCGATTATATAACCGTATTTTTCATTGGCTTTTAATTCGTAATCTGTATTTTCTTCCTGTGCGTAAACGCTCGAAGTGATCAAACTGAATAAGCCAAACAATAAAACTTTTTTCATTAGAATTTTATTTAAATTAATTTTTATAAATATGAGATTTTTTTTTGAAAGTTTGATGTTTTATCATGTACTGATTTAATTCTCAGAAGTATTTCGTTTAATCGTTAAATTATTTCATCAGTTTTAAAACAAAAAATCCGAAGATAAACTCCGGATTTTTTTTACTGATATCTTTTATGTTCTTTATCTTTTATAAAAAGTTTAGTAATTGGTTTAAAGAATACTTTATATTTTTCAGAATCGAATAATTGAGAATCTGTCAATGCTTTATAGGTCATCAAAACTCCGAAAGGAAATAAAATCATGTTGGGGAGCCAGGCTGCCAGATAAGGACTCATCTTTCCTGACCATGCAACGTTTTCAAAACCGACATTGATGACATAAAATATAATAAAAATAACGATTGCAACAATCACAGGAACACCCATTCCACCTTTTCTAATAATAGATCCCAAACTTGCACCAATCATAAAGAAGATAATACACGTAAATGAATACGTAATCATTCTCTGCTGATAAATCACCACTTTATTGAAATATTTGATACTGGGATTAAGTTCCTGGTTTTTACTATCGAGTGTAGTTTTCAAATTATCCAATCTGCTGTGAGCATTGTAAATCATTTCAAGCTTTTTATCAATCTTGATGGTATCTAATTTATACTGAGCTTTTACAGGAGCTTTTGATTTATTTTTATCCATGTAACTAACGACGGAACTGGTTTGAGATAAAACTTCATTTCCAATATTGGTGGTTAATTTTATATTATCTTTTTTTGTTCTATCGATGTCTGTAAACAATTCATTAAAATTCTGAAAGCGGTAATCTTCAGTGATTTTTTCTTGTTCGATGGCTTTATTAATGATTTCACTAATATCGAAATGGGTAACAAGTGTGTCGAATTTTATAGCTTGATCTGGTTGTTTTAATCTTACATTTTCAGATTTTCCCGCATAACTGTCTTCAAAAATATAACCGTTATAAAGGATAAGCTGTTGATAATTTTTATTCTTAGCCAACGCAAATCTTCCTTTTTGCGCTGTTATTGTTTGTTGGTTTTCGAGGGTGCTTGCTTTTTTATGAATAAAAACTCCTTCCAGATCACGGCCTTCTTCACCTTCAATCTTATCAAATTTTACCATATATCCAGGTAATTGATCAATAAATTGTCCGGGCGTAAAATTCAGAGCAGGTTTTGTCTGTGCAATATTGAAAAGCATATTTTTTGCCTTCCTCTGAAAATCAGGAATAATGTTACTCGAAAAGAAATAGAGGAGAATTGCCATTACGGAAACGACTCCCAAAAGTGGGATCATGACTCTCGTTAAAGAAATACCGGCAGCTTTCATGGCAGCTAATTCATAGCGTTCCCCAAATTCCCCGAAAGACATAATACTTGCTAAAAGTATCGTCAAAGGTAAAACCATACTCACCACATTCACTCCCAAATAAAAGAGAAGCTTCATGATCTGCATTGTAGTAAGACCTTTTCCCATAAACTGCCCAAGCTGAATCCAGACAATGTTTACAATAAAAATGAAAAACAATACACTGAATATAAAAAAGAACGGACCAAAAAAGGTCTTAATGATATATCGGTCTAATATTTTAAACATTTGCCAAAATTAATGAAAAAGCCACAAAGTTTCCTTTGTGACTTTAAATTTTAATATATATTTAGAATTATAATTCTGTAACCAAATAATTTTTGAATTTATTCTTATCAAATACAAACATATTGGGGTCTAGTTGCTGGTTTTCTTTATATTCTTTTATCGAAATCACCGCAATATCTTTGTTGTTTCCGTGTTGCTCTAGTTTTAACATCTGCTTTTTTGCACCATCAATATAAATATAGATAGATTTTAATCCGTTTGCTTTCACAGGAGTTAATGTGATGAAATCTGCGCTCACACCTTCAATAGTTTTTTTACCACTGTATGTAACGTTGTAATCATTTCTGTATGACGTCAGATAATTGATAGGAGAGAACATAGTAGAACTTCCGTTTGGCTTTGCTACAGTTACTTCCTTATCTTCAGTATTGATATTATAAATCTTACTGCCATCGAAAATCTGTTCGGTTTCCATGATTTTCAGCTTGTATTTATCTCCTGCTGTGTAATAAATTCCGGGTTCATTTTTGCTAACTGTACCGTTTACACCAGTTCCAAAAGCAAATTTAAAATAAGAGTTCTTTTTAGATTTGTAATTAGCAGTTACATCATCTAAAATTTTCTTCGCTTTGGCGTCAATTTTTTGAGCCTGAACGAAAGAAATACTTCCTATTACAAAACTTCCGAAAACTATTTTTGAAATTATTTTTTTCATGTTTTTATTTCTAACATTTCTACTACTTAGACACTTTCAATGATCAAAAGTTAAAATTTAAAGTGTACCTGATTTTTAACTTCGTAAATCTTCCAAAAATTGTTCCAAAGAATGAAGATCACTGATCAGAACTTCTCTTGCCTTTGCTCCGTTAAATCCGCCAACGATACCGCTTGCTTCAAGCTGATCCATAATTCTTCCGGCTCTGTTATATCCCAATTTCAACTGTCTCTGAAGCATTGAAGTAGAACCTTGCTGAGTCGAAACGATTATTCTGGCAGCATCATCAAATAAAGCATCTTTTTCATTGGGATCAAAAGCTCCTACTGTACTTGTTGCCTCTTCATTCACATATTCAGGAAGCATAAATGCAGAAGCATATCCTTTTTGTTCGCCAATAAATTCTGCAAGTCTTTCAACTTCGGGCGTATCAATGAATGCACATTGCAGTCTCAAAATTTCGTTCCCATTAAAATACAACATATCTCCTTTTCCAATCAACTGATCCGCCCCCGGAGAATCCAGGATTGTTCTGGAATCGACACTTGAAATTACTCTGAATGCTGCTCTTGCAGGGAAATTGGCCTTAATCATACCCGTAATTACGTTTACAGAAGGTCTTTGTGTTGCAACAATCAGGTGAATTCCCACCGCTCTTGCCAATTGTGCCAATCTTGCGATAGGAAGCTCAACTTCTTTTCCTGCAGTCATAATCAAATCTGCAAATTCGTCGACTACTAAAACGATGTAAGGCAAATAACGGTGTCCGTTATCAGGATTTAATTTTCTTTCACTGAATTTTTTATTATATTCCTTTAAATTTTTACAGAAAGCATTTTTCAGCAAATCATAACGTTGATCCATCTCTACACAAAGAGAGTTTAAAGTGTTGATCACCTTATGAGTATCGGTGATAATTGCATCATCAGAATCCGGAAGTTTAGCCAGATAATGTCTCTCGATTTTTGAGTATAACGAAAGTTCTACTTTTTTAGGATCAACCATCACAAATTTCAATTCGCTCGGATGCTTCTTGTAGAGTAGGGAAGTTAAGATGGCATTGATACCAACCGATTTTCCCTGACCAGTAGAACCAGCCATCAAAAGGTGAGGCATTTTTGATAAATCTGCCATGAAGACTTCATTAGAAATCGTTTTCCCAAATACAACAGGAAGATCCATATCGGTAGTCTGGAATTTCTGTGAAGCAATTACCGAACGCATTGATACCATGGTAGGATTTTTTCTCGGAACTTCTATTCCTATTGTTCCTTTTCCCGGCATTGGCGCAATAATTCTGATTCCTAAAGCAGAAAGGTTCAAAGCAATATCATCCTGCAGCTTTTTGATTGCAGAAACCCTGATTCCTGCTTCCGGTACGATTTCATACAAAGTAACTGTCGGTCCGATGGTCGCTTTGATCTCAGCAATTCCAACGTTGAAGTTCTTCAGTAATCCAACAATCTTATTTTTATTTTCTTCTAACTCTTCTTTATTAACTGAAATTTCTTCATTTCCATAATCTTTCAGCAAATCTAAGGTAGGCATCTGGAATTTTGCCAGATCCAAACGGTGATCATACAGACCATGCTTTTCGACCAAATCATTTGACTGCATTTCAGAATCCGTTAGAATCTCTACAGCCGGAGCTACTTCTACATTAAATTTAATTCCGTCAGTTGACGTTGATGCAGGCTTTAGATCGAATGCATCTTCAGGTTTTGCAACAGGAATTACAGGTTTTTTATTTAAATCTAGATTCAAAGATTGAGAAAAATCCTTTTTTTCATCAAATGAAGTCTGATTAGGCGTTACAATAGTTTCCAAATTTAATGAAGTCTGGTTTTCATTGGAAACTTTTACAGATTTTACTGTTTCTTTAATGTTTTCAGAAAGATCAGTTACTGTAACATTTGAAGCAGGATCCTTAACTTCTTTTTCCAGTTCTTCATCAGCTTCAAAATTTTCACTGGAATTTGGCATCATCGATTTTACTCTGCCAATTGTATTTTCATTGATCTCCTCAAATTTTGCTTTGATCGAACTTGGTCTTAGATTAAATTCCAGAATAAAATACAACGCAATACTTACGACCAAAACTAACCAAAGACCCACACTTCCGATGATTGCGTTCAAAGAATCCATAATTTGGTAACCGTAAACTCCGCTTAAAACTCCGGCTTTTCCCTGACCTTTAGTAATAGCTCCAAAAAGAACAGGAAGCCAACAGATAAAGAATAGAGAATGCCCAAAAGTCATCCAGGGTTTAAAGATTTTTTTCTTCAGAATCATCGTCCCAAAAACCAGAAAAAGAAATGCTACAATGAATGATGCAACACCAATGCTTTCAAATATAAAAATATTGCCCAGCCAGTCACCCAGTTTTCCGAAAATATTAGAAGACTGTATGCTTTTATCTAGCATGGTTCCTGCCTGGCTCTGGTCTGATTTCCAATTCATTAAATATGAAATGAAAGATAAAGCCAGAACCCCGGAAAAAACGATGAACGTCAATCCGAAGAATATGCGTGGTTTTGATAAAAGATTGCCTTTTTCAGGCGAATTGGTTTGTGGTTTTTGTGTTTTCTTTTCCATAATGTCAATCTCGGCAAATTTAGTGTTTTTTTGATATTGTGGCTTTTTTTTTTCATCAAAACAGAGTCTTTACTTCTACACTGATTCACAGATATTTTAGATTTTCAACAATGAATTAAAAACTATTAAGAATCATTCAAAATAACAGTATTACGACGTTCAAATGACAAAAAACAGCTTTTTTTATCTGCCTTTCGTTTTATCATCCTTATTTTTGCATGTCAAGTAAAAAAAATCATGAAGAAGATCCAGGATATTCTTATTTCAACCAGAACAACGGCAGTTCTATTGCTGGTTTACGCATTTTCTATGGCGTATGCAACATTCTTAGAAAACGACTATGGAACGCCCACAGCGAAAGCATTAATCTATGAAGCTAAATGGTTTGAGCTAATTATGGTTCTTCTTATTTTAAACTTCATCGGAAACATTGCAAGGTATCGTCTTTGGAAAAGAGAAAAATGGCCGGTTTTGGTTTTCCACCTTTCTTTTATTTTAATTTTTATGGGTGGTGCCATTACGAGATATATCAGTTTTGAAGGTCAAATGGTCATAAGAGAAGGAGAAACTTCCAATGAAATTGTAACTGACAAACATTTCTTTAAAATTCAGATTGAAAATAAAGGCGATATACTGGATTATCAGGATGTTCCTTACCTAATGTCTCCTTTGCACAAAAACTTTAATGCGACCTATGATTTCCATGGAAAAGACATTAAAGTGAAGACGTTAGACTATGTTCAGAGAAAAAAAGACAGCTTAATTGCCGATCCAAACGGAGCAGAATATCTTCATTTAGTTTCTACAGCTGAGACAGGAAGACAAAATATTTATATCAAACCAGGCGAAACAAAATCAATCAACGGAACTTTGGTAACGTTCAACAGAGCTATTGACGGTGCAGTTGAATTCAAAAAAGAAAACGGACAGATTTTAATTAAAACTCCTGTTGATGCCAATTTTATGACGATGGCAACTCAGGCTACCGGAACCACTGTAAAAGATCAGTTCCAGCCTTTGGTTTTGAGAAGTTTATATACCATTAACGAATTAAAACTGGTGGTACCTGAAGGACTCAGAAAAGGTAAATTAATGGCTTTCGAAGGTGACAGAAAGAAAGACCAAAATGTTCCTGACGTAATGACCATCGAACTTCACGGCCCAAAAACAAAACAAATCGTTGATTTATCGGTAGAAAGAGGAAATCCAAACGCTTACAAGCAGGTAACGATAGATGGTCTGAATATTATGGTAGGCTTTGGTCCGAAAATTTACAACACACCTTTTGCTATAAAACTAGATGATTTCGTGATGGAAACGTATCCTGGAAGTTCATCTCCGAGTGCTTACGAAAGTCATGTGAAAATTATAGATGAAGGAAAGCAGACTCCTTATAAAATTTATATGAATAACGTTTTAAATTACAAAGGTTACCGTTTTTTCCAGTCTAGTTTTTCACCGGACAGAATGGGAACCGTTTTATCTGTAAACCATGATTTCTGGGGAACTTTGATTTCTTATATAGGATATGCATTTTTATTCGGAGGAATGTTCGTGATGTTCTTCTGGAAAGGAACGCACTTCTGGAAATTAAATAAGATGCTGAAAGACGTCAACAAAAAAAGAGCAGCAGCGGTTTTATTGTTATTTTTAAGTTTTGGATTCAATGCTCAAAAAATAGAAACTCACGGGACTTCAGACGGAAGCAGAGAGCACGTACATATAGAAGGCGATGGTCACACACATGACCCAGCTCCGCAAGCAAGTCAGCCAGAAAAAAGTATACAGCAGAATTCAATAGCTGCACCTTTGACGAAAATGAAAATGATTTCTCCAGACGAGATCATTGCAAGAAATAAAATCAGTAAAGAACATGCAGATAAATTTGGATACCTTTTGGTTCAGAATTATGAAGGTAGAATTGTTCCGATTAATACGCAGGCTTTAGACGTTTTAAGAAAGCTTTATAAAAAAGATGCTTTCCGAGGAACTGATGGGAAATATCTTACCGCTAATCAATGGTTTTTATCAGTTAATACAGACACACCAAGCTGGACAATGGTTCCGTTGATTAAAATTGATTCAAAAGGAGGAAAAGAGCTTTTGAAAAAAACAAAAGCTGACGAGGATGGTTATACTTCTTTAATGAATCTTTTCCCGGCAGATGCTAATGGTAACCTGACGTACATTTTAGATGAAGATTACAATACGGCCTTCCGTAAAAAACCGGGCGAGCAGTCTGAATACGACAAACAGGTTATTAAAATAAACGAAAAGGTACAGATTTTTAATGAGTTTTTCAGCGGACAGTTTATGAGAATTGTTCCCGTGAAAAACGATCCGAATCATACTTGGCATTCTTGGCTTGACCAAAAAATGGAACCGGATATGGAATCTCAGCAAGTAATGGGACCATATTTCGCAGAAGCTTTACAGGCTGAGAAAACAGGAAACTGGGCTAAAGCAGATACAGAATTAGCAAAACTATCAGAATACCAGCAGAAGTGGGGAAAAAGTGTTGTTCCTTCAGAAAGCAAAGTTAATCTTGAGGTTTTCATGAATGAAGTGAATCTTAATTTTAAGCTTTTAATTTTCTACACAATTGTAGGAAGTTTATTACTAATCTTAGGGTTTGTAGATTTATTTAAGCCTAGAAAAATGTTGAGTAAAATTATCAAAGCGATCATTATTATTGGTTCAATTGGTTATTTCTTTCACTTTTTGGGATTGGTTGCAAGATGGTATATTTCCGGTCACGCACCTTGGAGTAACGGCTATGAAGCAATTATCTTCATTTCCTGGGTCGGAATTTCAGCAGGTTTAGCTTTATACAGAAATTCGAATGCACTTATTCCTGCAGCAGGATTTATGGTTGCTGTAATTATGATGGGCTTTGCTCACGGTGGTTCGTCTCTTGATCCACAGATCACCCCATTGGTTCCTGTTTTGAAATCATATTGGCTGATTGTACACGTTGCCATTATTACCTCGAGTTATGGCTTCTTTGGTTTATCGATGATTATTGCGGTAATTTCACTCGTGTTTTATATCATTTCAGATAAAAATATTTTTAAAATTCATAACGACACAACGTTAAAAGAACTGGCAATTGTTTCTGAAATGTCTTTAACGATAGGTCTTTTTGCTCTTACCGTAGGAAACTTTTTAGGTGGAATCTGGGCCAATGAATCTTGGGGAAGATACTGGAGCTGGGATCCAAAAGAAACCTGGGCATTCATCTCGATTATGGTGTATGCTTTTGTTTTACACATGAGATTGGTTCCTGGCTTGAGAAGCAGATGGGCATTCCACGTTGCAACAATGTTTGCGTTTTGCTCAATGGTGATGACGTATTTTGGGGTCAATTATTACTTAAGCGGACTGCATTCTTACGCAGCAGGTGATCCGGTTCCTGTTCCTGCTTGGGTTTATATAGGCCTGGCTTCAATGCTTATTCTATCTGTGATTTCTTATATCAGATTTTCAGCTTTAAAGAAAAAATAGATATTAATATATAAATTACAAACTCCTGAAAATTAATTTTTCGGGAGTTTTTTATTGTCAAATTTAATAACTCAGAGAAAAACATTATGAAAACTTATCATTCATAATTCAGAACTTATAACTAAAAGCAGAGATCGTTTCTTTGCTTTTTTTATTGAAAAATTCCGGAAAAATAGTTACTAATAATCGTCCAGAAATTTTTCCCAAGAAAATAAATCAGTGTAGAAGTGATAATTCCTTTCACTGTAAAAAAGATAATTCCGCCAATTCCAAATTTCTTCAGCATCTTTTTCCATTTTGATGTTTTCTCTTCCTCAAGTTCTTGCACAGATTTATTGATTTCCATTTCTGAAAGTTTGCAAATTATATCACAAAGGTAAATATATTTAGATTCATTCCAAATAAAAACAAGTTTAAATCATAAAAATTTCACCAGTACCATAATTATTTTTATCTTAGGCAAAACGAAAAGTAACATTTATGTCAAAAAAAATCAAAGATTTTGGAATTGAAAAATCTTTAAAAAATCTCGGAATAAAAGCTGAAAATAAAGGAACTTCTATGGGAGGTAAATTTTTCGCTTCCGGGAAAACTATTGAAAGTTATTCGCCGTCAGACGGAAGATTAATCGGAAAAATAAAGACTGCAGCAGAAAAAGATTACGACAAAGTAATAGAAACTGCACAGCAGGCTTTCAAAGAATTCAGAATGATTCCGGCTCCCAAAAGAGGAGAGTTTGTAAGACAATTGGGTCAGAAATTAAGAGAATATAAAGATGATTTGGGTAAACTCGTTTCTTATGAAATGGGAAAATCTTTGCAGGAAGGTCTTGGTGAAGTTCAGGAAATGATCGACATCTGTGATTTTGCAGTCGGACTTTCAAGACAGCTTCACGGGTACACCATGCATTCAGAAAGACCGGGTCACAGAATGTACGAGCAATATCATCCGTTGGGAATTGTGGGTGTGATTACTGCTTTCAACTTTCCGGTTGCCGTTTGGGCCTGGAACACTGCTTTGGCTTGGATTTGCGGAAACGTTACGATCTGGAAACCGTCAGAAAAAACTCCTTTCTGCGCAATTGCCTGTCAGAATATCATGATGGAAGTTTTAAAAGAAAATAATCTTCCAGAAGGTATTTCAAGCGTTTTGGTAGCAGATCACGAGATCGGACAGTTATTGGTTGATGATAAAAGAGTATCATTAATATCATTTACAGGTTCAACCAAAGTAGGAAGAATGGTTTCTTCTAAAGTGGCTGAAAGATTCGGTAAATCAATCCTGGAATTGGGCGGAAACAATGCAATTATCATTTCTAAAGATGCAGATCTGGATATGTCTATCATCGGAGCGGTCTTTGGAGCGGTGGGAACTGCCGGACAAAGATGTACTTCCACCAGAAGACTGATTATTCATGAAGATGTATATGATGAAGTGAAAAACCGTTTGGTAAAAGCTTACGGACAATTAAAAATAGGAAATCCTTTAGATGAAAATATGCATGTAGGACCGCTTATCGACGTTCATGCAGTGAATCAATACGAATTGGCCATTGAAAACTGTATTCAGGAAGGTGGGAAATTTGTTGTAGAAGGCGGAATTCTAAAAGGCAAAGATTATGAATCAGGATGCTACGTAAAACCTTGTATCGCTGAAGTTGAAAATTCTTTCGAAATCGTACAGCACGAGACTTTTGCACCGATTTTATATTTAATCAAATACAAAACTTTAGAGGAAGCAATCGCAATTCAGAATGATGTTCCTCAGGGATTGTCCTCAGCAATTATGACGCAGAATTTGAGAGAAGCAGAATTATTCCTTTCTCAGGCCGGATCTGATTGTGGAATTGCCAACGTCAACATCGGGACTTCGGGTGCTGAAATTGGCGGAGCTTTTGGTGGTGAAAAAGAAACCGGTGGTGGTAGAGAATCTGGCTCTGATGTTTGGAAATATTATATGAGAAGGCAAACTAACACTATTAATTATACAGCAAGTCTTCCTTTAGCTCAGGGAATTAAATTTGATTTATAAACAACTCTAAGTAAAGTTTGATATTAAAATTAATCATTGCTTATTACCAATTACTCATTTAAAAATATGGAACACACACTAACAAAAATAAATAAAGTAAAAGAAATCGTAGGAAAACACGTTCTGGCAGACGGATTTGACTTTGTAATGGATATTGAAAATTCTCACGGCTCGTGGATTCATGATTCAATTACGGGTAAGAATTATCTGGATATGTTTTCGATGTTCGGTTCTGCTTCTATCGGTTACAATCATCCTTATCTTGTTGAAAGATCCGGATGGTTAGGCAAAATGGCAATCAATAAGCCTACTTTAGCAGACGTATATTCTAAAGAATATGCTCAGTTTTTAGAGACTTTTGAAAGAGTTGTAATGCCGGAAGAATTGCAGTATGCTTTCTTTATTGAAGGAGGAACAATGGGTGTTGAAAATGCAATGAAAGCCTGTTTCGATTGGAAAACAAGAAAGAATTTTGATAAAGGTCTTGATATTGAAGCCGGGATCTGCATCCATTTCAGACAGGCATTTCATGGTAGAAGTGGTTATACTTTGAGTTTGACCAACACTTCAGATCCGAGAAAGTATCAATATTTTCCGATGTTTGAATGGCCGAGAATTCTAAATCCGAAACTCACGTTCCCGATTACTGAAGAAAACCTTGAGGAAACGATTAACAATGAAAGATTAGCATTACTCAACATCGGTGAAGCGATTTTATCACATCCTGACAGAGTTGCCTGCATTATCATTGAGCCGATTCAGGCTGAAGGTGGAGACAATCATTTTAGAGATGAATTTTTCGTTGAATTGAGAAACCTTTGCGATGAACATGAGATTTTATTAATTTTCGACGAAGTACAAACCGGGATCGGAATTACAGGAAAAATGTGGTCTTTTGAACATTTCAGCGTAAGACCGGATATTATTGCATTCGGTAAAAAAACTCAGGTTTGCGGAGTATTGGCAAACAGAGAAAAGTTTGATGAAGTTCCTGACAATGTTTTCAGAGAAAGCTCAAGAATCAATTCTACTTTTGGTGGTAATTTTATTGATATGCTGCGTTTCCAATTGGTAATGGAAGTTATTGAAAATGAGAATTTAGTTGAAAATGCTAAAATCGTTGGTGAATATTTATTAGAAGGTTTACAAAATTTAGCTCAAAAATATCCTGAAAAAATTTCTAATGCAAGAGGAAGAGGATTGATGTGTGCGATTGATTTGCCTTCTCAGGAACAGAGAAATCAACTGAGAGAAATCTTATTTGATGACGGATTAATCATTTTATCATGCGGCGACCAGTCAATCCGTTTCAGACCTCATTTGAATGTAACAAAAGAAGAAATACAGATTGCCATAGATAAAATCGAAAACAATATTAATAAAATTTAAAACTTCAAAATTTGGAATTCTTGAAAAAACGTCCTATATTTAGTTACTCAAAATGTATATTATATGGAACGCAACACAAGAGTATCAGTTTTTGAAAGCGATAAACCTTCAGAAATTCAATTGATCAAGTCTAAGTTAGAAGAAGCGCAGATTACCAATGACGTAGAGAATAGTTATCTTACTTTCACTACAACGCCCACAGCGACTTCGTTGAAGGTGATGGTAAACTTAGAAGATGAGAAGAAAGCATTTGATGTGATTGATGCGTATCTTCAGCAAAACCAGAATCAATAAAAAACAATTTCATAATTTTAAATTTTACTACTTCGAAACCGAAAATTAATACAATTAGTTTTCGGTTTTTTATGTTAAGTTTTAAAAAACCATTTGATAGAATTTGAAAAATAAATCATTTCAAATAAAATTATAAAATAGTTAACTTCAAAATATCATAAAAATCAAACTTATGATTCAGGAAAATAAAACAGAATTCCGAAAGGCTGAAATTTTAGACAAGGAAAGAATTTGGGAAATCATACAGCAGTCAATCGAAAGAAGAAGAATAGACGGCAGTACGCAATGGCAAAACGGTTATCCAAATGAGCAGACAATTGAACATGATATTTCAAAAAACTTTGGATATGTATTAACCGTTGATGATAAAATTGCGGTATATGTTGCATTGATTTTCAATGATGAACCTGCATACAGTACGATTGACGGAGCATGGTTAACCAATGGTGAATTTGTTGTAATTCATAGAGTTGCGGTATCAGAAAGCTTTGCAGGACAAGGTTTAGTGAAAAAACTTTTTGACTGTATTGAAGATTTTGTAAAGTCAGAAAATGTTTCGAGCATTAAAGTTGATACCAATTATGATAACTTGGCAATGCTAAAGATTCTTGAGACCAAAGGCTATATTTATTGTGGCGAAGTATTTCTTGCTGGCGGTATGAGAAAAGCTTTTGAGAAAATATTGATTTAGAAAGACAAAAAGGTTAAATCTGTTTCAATTGATTCTTTTAGAAACTATATATTCATAAACTCTATTGAGTTTGTTCGTTTAGTTCCGAACTAAGTTCTATATTTGCTTAAAATTTTATATGATGAAAAAAAGTATAGAAATTGATGAGAAGATTTTTCAGAATTCTGTAAAGTTTTGCAGCACGATGTTTAATCTTCCTCCATTGGCTTCTAAAATCTATTCCTACCTTATTTTCGATTTTGAAAAGGTAGGAATTACTTTTGATGAATTTGTTGACGTTTTTGCGGCGAGTAAAAGTTCAGTTTCTACCAATATCAAATTGTTGCTTAATGCTCAGCTCATTATTGATGTAAATAAAATTGATGAAAGAAAACGGTATTTTTACACAAATAGCGAATACAAGAAAATTAGATTTGAAAAAATTGTTCAAAAAATGCAGGATGAGCTCAACTTGATAGAAGATCTGCGAAAATTCAGAAAATTCAGGAAAGTAGATGACAAAGATTTTGAAGATAAAATGGAAGTCTACAAATCTCTTTTAAACAAAAACATCGTAAATATTCAGGAATCTCTTAATAAACTATAAAAATGACAAACAAGCTTATACTACTTTCTGTAGCTGCATTTTCTTTGACAGCCTGCAAAAAAGAAGCTCCCGTACAGGATGGTCCAAAAACATATCCCGTAATTTCGGTAGAAAATAAAAATATAGTAGGGTATGATACCTTCCCTGCGAGCATTGAAGGTAGAGTAAACAATGATGTGAGAGCGAAAATATCAGGTTATATCACACAGGTTTTAGTAGACGAAGGACAGTATGTAACAAAAGGTCAGCCTTTATTTCGTCTGGAAACCAATACTTTAAATGAAACTGCGGCAGCAGCGAAAGCAGGAGTTGGCGCAGCTCAATCAAACATTGCAGCAGCTCAGGCAGCAGTAAATGCAGCTCAGGTTGAAGTCAACAAACTGAAACCTTTGGTTGCAAAAAATATCATCAGTAACATTCAGCTTCAGACAGCCCAGGCAAATCTTTCACAGGCTCAGGCTCAGGTTCAGCAGGCGATCGCAGCAAGACAGCAGGCAAATGCCAATTACAAAGGAGCAGCAGCAAACGTTGATTATTCGATTATTCGTGCACCGATTTCTGGTGTAATCGGTAAATTACCTTTAAAAGTAGGAAGCTTAGTCGGTCCAACAGATCAGACGGCTTTAACTACAATTTCAGATACTTCAGAAGTTTTCGCCTATTTTTCAATGAATGAAAAAGAATATTTTGATTTTCTTGAAAAATCTGTCGGATCAACTCTTCCAGAAAAAATCAAAAATCTTCCGATGGTAGAGTTGCAATTGGCCAATGGAAGCTTATATCCTGAAAAAGGAAGAATAGAAACCATTACAGGTTCAATAGATGCTACAACAGGAACTATTCAGTTCAGAGTGGCTTTCAAAAATGCACAGAAACTTTTAAGCAACGGAAACAGCGGAACTATAAGATTTCCTAAAGCTTATGATAATGTTTTAGTCGTTCCTGAAAGCGCAACTTACGAACAACAAGGTATTGTGTATGTTTATAAGGTTGAAAAAGACACTGCCAGAAATACAGTTGTGGAAGTAATCGAAAGAATAGACAATTTAGCTTTGATAAAATCTGGCATCAAAAAAGGTGAAGTAATTATTGCCGCCGGAACCGGAAATATAAAACCAGGTACAGCCGTAAAGCCTAAAAAAATCAGCATGGATAGTTTAGTACAATCAGTAAAACCGAAATTCTAATGATAAAGAACTTTATTAACAGACCGGTTTTATCGACCGTAATCTCCATAATGATCCTTATTCTTGGGGTTTTGGGGCTTACAGCACTTCCGGTTACTCAATATCCGGACATTGCACCTGCAACGGTGAGTGTAAGAGCGAATTACTCTGGAGCCAACGCTGAAACCGTAATGAAGAGTGTCGTTATTCCTCTGGAAGAACAGATCAACGGGGTAGAAGGGATGGATTATATTACCTCCTCAGCTGGTAATGATGGTTCGGCTCAGATTCAGGTTTTCTTTAAACAGGGCGTTGATGCAGATATTGCAGCCGTAAACGTTCAGAATAGAGTTTCAAGAGCAAGTCCGTTGCTTCCGAGTGAAGTTACCCGTGCAGGAGTCGTAACGCAGAAACAGCAGACCAGTGCGTTGATGTATTTATCTTTTTATTCTGAAAACAAAAATATTGACGACGTTTATCTTCAGAACTTTTTGAATATCAATGTTATCCCAAATCTTCAGAGAATTAATGGAGTAGGTGAAGCCAATGTTTTTGGGGGTAAAAACTATTCCATGAGAGTTTGGCTGGATCCTGCTAAACTGGCAGCTTATGGAATTACTCCCACTGAAGTTACAGCCGCCATTAATGATCAGAGTAGAGAAGCTGCTGCTGGTTCTTTAGGACAGAACAGCGGAAGTTCTTTCGAATATATTATTAAATATGTCGGAAAATTCAGTGAGAAAGAGCAGTATGATGATATCATTATTAAATCTCTTCCGGACGGACAGAATTTAATGCTGAAAGATGTCGCAAAAGTCGAGTTAGGAGGTCTTTCTTATTTTGGAGTTGGTGAAAACGGAGATAATCCATCGATCAGTATGGGGGTTTTTCAAACTCCCGGATCGAATGCTCAGGAGATTATTGAAAACATAAAGACACAGCTTAAAGAAAATGAAAGTTCATACCCTGAAGGTGTAAAATATACATTTAACTTTGATACCAACGAATTTTTGGACGCATCCATCGAAAAAGTAATTCATACTTTGATTGAAGCGTTTATATTGGTTTTTATTGTAGTGTATATCTTCTTACAGGATTTCAGATCAACCTTGATTCCTGCAATTGCGGTTCCTGTTTCTATTGTGGGTACTTTCTTTTTCCTAAATCTATTTGGATATTCATTAAACCTTTTAACACTTTTTGCATTGGTACTGGCAATTGGTATTGTGGTAGATGATGCAATCGTCGTCGTTGAAGCTGTACATGCCAAGATGGAAAACGGAATTTCAGATGCTAAAAAAGCAACTGTTGAAGCAATGGATGAGATCACGGGCGCAATTATCTCTATTACTTTGGTAATGGCGGCGGTATTTATTCCCGTAACTTTTATTACAGGTCCGACAGGAGTATTTTATCAGCAGTTTGGGATTACATTAATTATTGCGATCATCATTTCTGCGGTGAATGCATTAACGTTGAGTCCTGTTTTATGTTCATTATTCTTAAAACCACATGAAGATCATCACCAGGATTATAAGAACAAAAATTTTATTCAGAAATTCTTTTATAAATTCAATATCGGCTTCAAAACAGCAACAGACAGATATGGTAGAGGGTTTAATTTCTTGATTAAACATAAATGGGTGACTTTAGTAATTCTGATTGTCACGGGAGGAATCATCTATTGGGCAAACGGAAGTATGAAGAAAGGTTTTGTACCTACAGAAGATAGAGGTATCATCTTTACGGATGTACAGCTTCCGCCGGGAGCGTCAATGGAAAGAACGTACAATGTTCTTAAAACTTTGCAGAAAGACGCACTGAAAATCCCCGGAATTCAGAATGTGACCATTTCTACAGGTAGAGGATTATTATCTGGTAATGGAAGTAATAACGGACTTGCTTTTGTTAAATTAAAACCTTTTGACGATAGAAAAGGGGATGGCTTATCATCAGAAGAAATTACCAAAAGATTATTTGGTCTTGCTGGAAAAGTTCCGGATGCCAAAGTTGTATTCTTCCAGCCGCCAAGTGTACCGGGATTTGGTAACAGTGCAGGTTTTGAGATGGTACTTTTGGATAAATCGGGAGGAGATTTTGCTCAGCTTGATGCAAAAACCAATGAATTTATTGGGAACCTGATGCAGCGACCGGAAATTGAATTCGCTCAGACTTCATTCAATACAAAATATCCGCAGTACATGATGGAAATCAATGTTCCGTTGGCAAAACAAAAAGGTGTCTCTGTGAACGATATTTTGGCAACGATGCAGGGATATATCGGTGGAATTTATGGTGCTGATTTTACAAAGTACGGAAAGCAGTTCAGAGTAATGATACAGTCACTACCGGAAGACAGAGCGAGTGCAGAAAATCTAAATCAATACTACGTTAAAACAAGTTCAGGAGAAATGTCACCCATTTCACAATTTGTGACATTAACGAAAACATATGGTCCTCAATCTGTAGGTCGTTACAACTTATTTACTTCAGTGAAAATTACCGGAGCCAACAAAGCAGGCTTCAGTTCGGGTGATGCGATCACTGCTGTACAGCAAGTGGCAAAAGAAACACTGGATCAGAATTATGACGTTGAATTTACAGGTCTTACCAGAGAGGAGTTGAGTTCAGGATCTCAGACTTTAATGATTTTCGCTTTGAGTTTGGTGTTCGTTTATTTCATTCTTTCTGCTCAGTACGAAAGTTACATTCTGCCTTTAGTGGTAGTTATTTCACTTCCTTTGGGAGTGATGGGAGCTTATTTCGGACAGAAAATAATGGGACTTGAGAATAATATCTACTTCCAGATTGCATTAATTATGTTGGTAGGTTTATTGGCTAAAAATGCGATTCTAATTATCGAATTTGCTGTCCAGAGAAGACATCACGGTGAAACCATTGTAGAATCTGCCATCAACGCAGCCAAGGCCAGATTGCGACCGATTTTGATGACTTCATTAGCCTTTATTTTCGGTTTATTACCTTTAGTTTTAGCCAGCGGAATTGGTGCAGTAGGTAACAGATCAATTGCGACAGGTGCTTCAATCGGATTATTGATAGGTACCATCTTAGGAGTATTTGTAATTCCTGTTTTGTATGTGGTTTTCCAGACTTTGCAAGAGAAAATAAAACCGATCAAACCAAAAGACATCAATTTAGCTGAATAAGAAATTAAAATAATGAGAAAATTATCAATAATAAAAGGAACGGCTTTTTCAGTACTTACCGCAGTTGTGATCTCATCGTGCCACGTAAGAAAAGAGTACGAAAGACCCACAACAGTTGTAGATGAAAAATTGTTCCGAACCGATATGCTTCCTCAAGATAGCATCAGCACGGCAAATGTTTCCTGGAGAGAAATATTTACCGATCCTATTCTTCAGAAACATATTTCTAAAGCTTTAGAAAATAATTTAGACATAAGAATTGCATTGCAGAATATTAATTCTGCAGAAGCCTATTTAAGACAGAGTAAAGCTGCCTATCAACCGACTTTAACGGTGGGACCGGGTTACACTTTTCAGACTCAGTCATTAAATACGCAATTCGGACAGATCATTGGGGAAAGAAGATATGTCAATCAGTTTGATATTACCGGGAGTATTGCCTGGGAAGCCGATTTGTGGGGAAAATTAAAATCTCAGGAAAAAGCTCAGCTGGCAAATTACCTGGGAAATGTAGCTGCTCATCATGCGGTAAAAAGTGATTTGGTATCTTCTATTGCTTCAAGTTATTATCAGTTATTAACTTTAGATGATCAAAAAAAGATCATTCAGGAAACGATAAAAATCCGTGAAAATAATCTTGAAACCACAAAGGCTTTAAAGGTTGCCGGAATTCTGACAGAAGTTGCAGTACAACAAAGTGAGGCGTTGGTTTACAATGCACAGTCTTTACTCATTGATATCGATACACAGATTCAGCAGTTAGAAAATACAATGAGTCTTCTAATGGGTGAGCCATCTCAAGCAATTGAGAGATCAACTTTAGACAGTCAAAAACTTCCTGAAAACTTTGCTTTAGGGTATCCTGCAAACTTACTGGCCAACCGACCGGACGTGATGCAGGCCGAATTTAATCTGATGAATGCCTTTGAACTGACAAATTCAGCGAAAGCACAATTCTACCCAACTCTAAGGCTTACTGGCAGCAGCGGAGTACAATCTGTGGATATCGATCACCTTTTCAGTGTTAATTCCCTATTTGCCAGTGTAGTTGGAGGATTGGCTCAACCTATCTTAAACAGAAGACAGATCAAAACCAATTATGAGGTAAGTTTAGCGAATAAAGAAACGGCTTATTTAAACTTTAGAAAAACCGTTCTTACTGCAGGAAAAGAAGTTTCTGACGCAATCAGAGTATTTTCTGTTCAGGATTCTTTCATTGATTTAAAAACAAAAGAATTGAATGCCTACAAAAACTCTGTAGAATACTCTCAGGAATTGGTGAATTACGGTATGGCAAACTATCTTGAGGTGTTGAATGCCAATGTAAATTCATTGAACGCGGAACTGAATATTTCTAATGCACAATACAGTAAAATGAAAGCGGCAGTAGATTTATACAGAGCTTTAGGTGGAGGTTGGAAATAATTCAGCTATCATAAATTATTAAGCGTATGCCATAACAGGATACGCTTTTTGTGTTTTTCTAAGCGATTTTTACCAATGGATGATAATTATTCATATAATAATTATTCTTCTTAAATAAAATTTAACAAAATATTTGCAATTATGGTTTAATTACTTACTTTTGTACCGCTTCGTGTGAAAAGCACTAAGATTAAGGGGAATTAGCTCATCTGGCTAGAGCGTTAGACTGGCAGTCTAAAGGTGGTGGGTTCGATCCCCATATTCTCCACAAAAACAAAACTTTATCAAACCATATAAAAAGCTATGAAGAAACTTTTTTTACTTTTAGTGACAACTTTTTTATTAATTGGATGTACTGCTGATGACGAAACAATTTACGATTACATCGGAACTTGGTCCGGAACTTACAGCGGAAATGATAAAGGATCATGGAATTTTGTAGTAGCAAGCGATGGTAAGGTAACAGGAACAATGCATTCTGATGATAATAATGAAAATTATAATATCTCAGGGCGTTTAGACGCTTCCGGACAACTTACTGCAGACTTGGGCTTGCCTGCAGACGGTCAATTTTTAGGAACCTTAGCTCGTGATAAAAAAGGAAGCGGAAACTGGACCAACGCAGTACCGACTCCACCAAGAAGTGGCGCTTGGATCGGAGAAAAAAATAAATAATATTTTAAATTATAAAATCTAAAAACCTGTAAGCTTTCGTTTACAGGTTTTTTTTGCTTTCTAAACAAATCCCATTTGGATAATTTTACGGTCTTTCTTTAAAACTACAAAATGAATCTGCACTTCCTCAATAAATTGTTTTTGAAATACATATTCGTTCAGCGTTTTTTCTACGGATATAGTTTCACTTAAATGATTTGACTGATATTCCTCAAAATCAATATATAAAGTCTCTAAGGTTATTTCATCAACATTGATGCTTTTATCCAAAACCAAACTGTAATCCCACAAACCGGTAGAAATAGACACAGCATTTTCAAGATTTTGAATAGTTCCAAATTGAAAATTTTTCAGCATCTGTTTTCCTGGTTCAGAAATTATTCCATTCTTTACAGTTCTTTTTCCTTTTTCTGAAATTAGATCCAAATCTTTAATTTCAGTCATCAGCTTGGCAAACTTCTGATAGAGTAGGGCATCGTCACATTCTTTAATATAAATCTCCAGACATTGTCTGATAATTTTTCCGATTTTAGAGCAATGACCAAATTCTGAACTGTTTTGACGAACTTTTTCATAAGACGGACTTTTCTTAAAAGCATTTTTATTAAACCCACTCTTTTTACGAACGACATTTTTGCCATTCAGATTATAAAAAACTAAATCCCCTACAGTTCCGTTAAGTTTTATGAAGCTTTCGTACGTTGCCATTTATATAAATAAATTTCAAATATACTAATAATTTTATAGATTTATAATTTTAACATATAATTATTGTATAGTTGTAGTATAGTTATTACATAATTAAAATTTATTATTTATATTTGCTCTATTAATTACAGGGTTAATAAAATCTACAGGAATGAGTCCCAAATCAGTAAAATACAGATCGGTTTTAAAGCAAACTGCAATTTTGATAATTTCGACTTTAATTGTATCGTGTGGAAGTTCAAAAAATGTAACAAACTCAAAGAATTCATCTGCGAAAGCAGTTTCAAAACCAGAAAATCTGAGGAAATTGGACTCTAAGTTTGACGGCAAAATTTCTGGCTCAATGAAAAGTATTTTAAAAGATGCTGAAAATTATCTGGGATCACCTTATAAATTCGGAGGAAATACTTCTTCCGGTTTTGACTGTTCAGGATTAACAACAAAAGTATTTGATGAAAATGGTTTAAAACTGCCAAGACGATCAGCTGACCAAGCCAATACAGGTAATAATATTAATATAAAAGATGCTAAACCGGGTGATCTTTTATTTTTTGCAACAGCTGGTGGAAGCAAAGTTTCTCATGTAGGAATTGTTCATACCATTGAAAATAATGGCGAAGTAAAATTCATTCACGCTTCCACATCAAAAGGTGTTATCATTTCATCACTCAACGAAAAATACTGGAACAAAACTTACCTTCATGCCCAGAGAGTTTTGTAATTAAATTCATTCTATTTTAAAATAAATTTGCTTTCAGAATTGCAACTTTCAAAGGCTTTTGCTCAACTTTTTGTATATTTGAAAACATATTTATTAAACTGATTTAAACTAAAAAAATGTCGTTACAACAAACTATTGAAAATATCTGGGATCATAGAGAATTATTACAAAACGAAGACAGCAAAGCAACTATCAGAGAAGTTATTTCTCTTTTAGATTCAGGCAAACTTCGTGTTGCTGAACCTACAGAAAACGGATGGCAGGTAAATGAATGGGTAAAAAAAGCAGTAGTAATGTACTTCCCGATCCAGAAAATGGAAACTATTGAAGTAGGCCCTTTTGAGTTTCATGATAAAATGCCGTTGAAAAGAAATTATGCTGAAAAAGGGGTAAGAGTTGTTCCTCATGCTGTTGCTAGAGAAGGTTCTTTCATCGCATCTGGCGTTATTTTGATGCCTTCTTATGTAAACATTGGTGCTTATGTAGATTCAGGAACGATGGTTGACACTTGGGCAACTGTTGGAAGTTGTGCACAGATTGGTAAAAACGTTCACTTAAGCGGTGGTGTAGGAATTGGTGGTGTTTTAGAACCTCTTCAGGCAGCCCCGGTTATCATTGAAGATGATTGTTTTATTGGTTCAAGATGTATCGTTGTAGAAGGTGTTCACGTTGAAAAAGAAGCAGTTTTGGGAGCAAATGTCGTATTAACAGCATCAACTAAAATTATTGACGTTACCGGTGAAACTCCTATCGAAATAAAAGGTAGAGTTCCTGCACGTTCTGTTGTAATTCCTGGAAGTTATACAAAACAATATCCGGCAGGAGAATTTCAGGTTCCTTGTGCTTTGATCATTGGTCAGAGAAAAGAATCTACAGATAAAAAGACATCATTGAATGATGCTTTGAGAGAGAATAATGTTGCGGTTTAAATTGTAATAATGGCAATTCCAAAAAATATATTTCAAACATTTAAAACCTCTGATCTTCCTTGGATCACGAGGTTTTATATTGGGAGAATGAAAAAGAAAAACCCCGAGTGGATTTATCATTTTTATGATGATGAAAAAATCCTGGAGTTTTTTGAAAAAGAATACAGTCCAGAATATTTAAGAGCCTATAAAAGCTTGACCATTGGTGCTGCCAAAGCAGATTTTTTCCGATATGCTGTTTTATATAAATATGGGGGAATATACATAGATATAGATTCCTATGTAAAAACTCCGTTTGATAATTTCTTAAGACATGATGATACCGCTGTAATAAGCCATGAAGGTAATCCTGGATTATATTGTCAATGGGCGCTTATATCAGATAAAAATCACCCTTTTTTAAAACTAACATTAGAGAAAGTTGTTGATAATATTAACACACACAGATATCCAAACGACGTGCACAGTACTACGGGACCACGAGTTTTTACAGAAGCCATAAATGAGGTTTTAAAACAGGATCCCAATACACCTTACCGTCTTTTAGGAACAGATTTTAAAGGGCATCTTAAATTTAAGTATAAACTGGGACGAATTTTTCTTTATGGAAAAAAATCTGAACACTGGAAGAAAAAACAGCATTCTCAGGATATCATTAAGCCCAGTGAAGAGTCATGAAGATAGCATTTGATGCAAAGCGTTTCTTTCACAATACTTCGGGTTTAGGAAATTACTCGAGAGATTTGGTGAGAATTTTATCACAATATTTTCCGGAAAACGAATATCTTCTTGTTAATAAAAATAAATCTGATCGAGGAAAAGAAATTCTGGAACAAAATAATGTTCATTTTATAGGATCTTCAAAAGGAAAATTCTCACGTCAGTTTAAAATGGGAAAAGATGCGCAATCGCAAAATGCCGATATTTTTCACGGATTATCTGGCGAATTACCTTTAAAATGGGACAAAACTCCCATCAAAAAAGTGGTGACCATTCATGATTTGATTTTCATGCGTTATCCACAATATTATTCTTTCTTTGACCGCAAAATTCACTTTTGGAAGTTTAAAAAAGCAGCTGAAACGGCTGATAAAATTATTGCCATTTCAGAACAGACCAAGCAGGATATCATTCATTATTTAAAAGTTCCTGAAAACAAAATTGAAGTCATTTATCAAGGTTGCCATCATACATTTAAAGATAAACAATCACAGGAATTCATTCAAAAAACCAAAAAAAAATTCAATTTACCAGAAAGATTTATCCTGAATGTAGGAACAATTGAAGAGCGTAAAAACCTTTTAAACATTGTAAAAGCAATTGATAAAACCGAGATTCCTTTAGTTGTAGTTGGAAGAAAAACAAAATATTTCAAGAAAATTCAGGATCTCATCCAAAAAAATAAAATGGAAAAACAAGTTCATTTTTTAGAAGGGGTTTCTATGGATGAATTGGCAGCGATTTACAAGCTTGCCGATATTTTTGTCTACCCAAGCTTTTTTGAAGGCTTTGGAATTCCGGTAATTGAGGCATTATTCTCAAAAACTGTAACGATTACAAGTAACACAAGTTGTCTTTCTGAAGCAGGTGGTGCTGATTCTGTTTACATCGATCCTAAAAGTTATTTAGATTTACAGTCAAAAATAAAATTTCTCTGGGAAAGCGAATCAGAAAGAAAACGACGTTCTGATAAGGGTTTTGAGTTCGTTCAGAAGTTTAATGATGTATCAATTGCTCATAAACTCATTAATTTTTATCAAAAATTATTCTGAATTATTCAGAAATTATTTGGCAGTTTAAAAATTAGCCCTACATTTGTCACACAATATTTCAAAAATGAAACCGAATTTTTTAACACTTCATCATTATCATCATCTCTGCTAAGACGGAATTGATTGATATTTGTGTTAAAATAATATTATAAAAATTAAACCGTCTGAGTATACAGACGGTTTTTTTGTTTCCAGATTTCTCTTCAGAAATTTTACAATGATTCCAGTTAATACTCAGACACAACAAAAGTGAAATGAGTACAATAAAAATTGCAATTCAAAAAAGCGGTCGATTGTATGAAGAATCTCTGCAGCTTCTGAAAGATTGCGGGATTTCTATCAACAACGGAAAAGACCAGCTGAAAATATCGGTAGACAATTTTCCCATGGAAATTATGTTCCTCAGAAATTCCGATATCCCTCAGTATCTGGAAGATGGAGTGGTCGATATTGCCATAGTGGGTGAAAATCTTTTGGCAGAAAAGAAAAAAAACATTTCAGTAATCCACAAACTTGGTTTTTCCAAATGCCGGGTTTCTCTGGCTGTTCCAAAAGATGTCAATACAGATCAGCTGGAATATTTTCAAGGTAAAAAAATAGCAACTTCTTATCCGAATACTTTAAAAGATTTTTTAGATAAAAATAAAGTCTCTGCAGAAATTCATGTGATTTCGGGTTCTGTAGAAATTGCCCCCAATATCGGATTGGCAGATGGAATTTGTGATATTGTGAGTTCAGGAAGCACGCTGTTTAAAAATGGTTTAAGAGAAACATTAACGATTCTTAAATCTGAAGCTGTTCTTGCCAAAAATCCAGAGCTGAACAATGAAAAGGAAGTCATTCTCGAAAAATTTCTATTCAGAATTAAAGCTGTTTTGAAAGCTAAAAACTCCAAATATATTTTGATGAATGTTCCTAATGAAAAGATTAAAGCTGTTACAAATGTACTTCCGGTTTTAAAAAGCCCTACGGTCATTCCTTTAGCTGAAGAAGGTTGGAGCAGTCTTCATTCAGTGATTGATGAAGAACGTTTTTGGGAAGTAATTGATGAATTGAGAGAAAACGGTGCACAGGATATACTCATAATTCCAATTGATAAAATGGTTATTTAAGATGAATATTTATAAAAATCCAGAAAAAATAACTTGGTCTGAACTTACAAAAAGACCGGGTTTCAAAAAGCAGGAAATTTCAGAAATAATCAAAGAAATTTTCGAAGAAGTGAGAAAGATTTGGAGATCAGGCTTTAATAAAATATGCAGAAAAGTTTGATTCTGCAAAGATTAATGAACTGTCGGTAAGTTTAAATGAAATAGACAAAGCTGCAGATTGTATTTCGGAAGATTTAAAACTAGCCATTCAGACTGCCAAAGAAAATATCACAAAATTTCACGCTTCTCAGGTAACTGAAATTCAGAAAATAGAAACTACAAAAGGCGTCATCTGCTGGAGAGAAAACCGTGCTATAGAAAAAGTAGGAATTTACATTCCCGGAGGAACCGCCCCTTTATTTTCAACAGTTTTAATGTTGGCAATTCCTGCAAAACTGGCTGGCTGCAAAGAAATAATTTTGTGTACACCACCGGATAAAAATGGAAACATTGATCCTTCGATTTTGTATACAGCAAAGCTTTGCGGAATTTCTGAAATATTTAAAATTGGTGGAGCTCAGGCTATTGCAGCCATGACTTTGGGGACAGAGTCTGTTCCGAATGTATATAAAATTTTCGGCCCGGGAAATCAGTTTGTGGTTGCGGCAAAAGATTATGCTCAAAATTTTGGCATTGCCATAGATATGCCTGCAGGACCTAGTGAAGTTCTGGTTATTGCTGACGAAAATGCAATTTCTGAATTTTGTGCAGCAGATCTTTTGTCTCAGGCTGAACATGGAAGTGACAGCCAGGTGATTTTTATTGCAACAGATTTGAAAGTTTTAAAGGAAACCATTGAGGAAGTCAAAAAGCAAATCAAAGAACTGCCTAGAAATGAATTTGCTCAGGAATCTTTGAATAACAGTCACTTTATTTTGTTGAATTCAATTGATGAAGCCTTAGAATTCAGCAATTTATATGCGCCGGAACATTTGATTTTGGCTATTGAAAACTTTGAAAATCACCTTGATCAAATTCAAAATGCAGGTTCTGTTTTTCTCGGAAATTATTCCTGCGAAAGTGCAGGAGATTACGCTAGTGGAACTAATCATACACTGCCAACAAATGGTTTTGCCAAAAATTACAGCGGAGTGTCTTTAGACAGTTTTGTGAAGAAAATTACATTTCAGAATTTATCGAGAGAAGGTTTACAGAATTTAGGAAAAACCATAGAACTCATGGCGGAAGCAGAAGGTCTTTTAGCACACAAAAATGCAGTATCCATTAGATTAAAACAATCAGTATGACCACAGAAGATATACAGAATTTAGTCCGAAAAAACATATTGGAACTGAAACCATACGTCAGTTTCAGAGATCAAAATCAGTTTGAAAATCCTTTATTAATGGATGCTAACGAAAGTCCGTTTGGTGAATTTAATCGATATCCGGATTCTACCCACAAGAGTTTAAGGGAAAAAGTTGCGAATGTTAAAAAGATTTCAGCCAATCAGATTGCAGTGGGAAACGGCAGTGATGAATTGATTGATCTAATTATAAAAATTTTTTGTGAACCAAAACGGGATTCTATTTTGGTGATGAATCCCTCTTTTGCGATGTATGGATTTTATGCTTCGATTAATGAAAATAGAATTGTGCAACTCACTCTTAATGAAAATTTTGAAATCATAAAGGAAGAGTTTTTAAGCAGTATAAAAGAGAACCAACCTAAGATTTTATTTCTTTGTTCGCCCAATAATCCCACTGGAAATTCTATTAAAGATATTGAATATTATATCGAAAATTTTAAAGGAATTGTAGTTGTCGATGAAGCCTACATTGAGTTTTCACAGCAGAAATCTTGTTTAGAATTAATTAAGAATTATCCAAACTTAATTGTATTGCAGACTTTTTCCAAAGCTTGGGGATTGGCAGGAGCAAGAGTTGGAATTGCATTTTCATCTGAAGAAATTATCAATCTTATTTATACAGTAAAATCACCTTATAATGTGAATTTTCTGAGCCAGAATTTGGTTTTACAAAAGATGGAAAAAATTGAAGATTTTCAAACCCAATTAAATGAAATTTTAAAAGAAAGAGAATGGCTAAAACATCAGTTTGGAAATGTAGAATGCATCACAAAAGTTTTCCCGACGGACGCCAATTTTTTTCTTATTGAATTTAAAAATGCTGAAAAAGTTTATCAAAAATTATTAGATCATGAAATTCTGACAAGCAAAAGATTTCCGCAAATTCCAAATTGTATCAGAATAAATCTCGGAAAACGAGATGAAAATGAACTTCTAGTAAATGCTCTAAAAAATATTTAAAAATGAAAAAAGTATTGTTCATAGATCGCGACGGAACATTGATTATTGAGCCACCGCTTGATTTTCAAGTTGATTCACTGGAAAAACTTGAATTTTATCCCAGGGTTTTTCAAAATTTATCCAAAATTGTGACAGAATTAGACTACGAATTGGTCATGATTACCAACCAGGACGGTTTAGGAACTGAAAATTTTCCTTTTGAAGATTTTAATAAGCCTCAAGAAAAAATGTTGAAAGCTTTTGAAAATGAAGGGATTATTTTCGATGATATTCTGATTGATCAAAGTTTTGAACATGAAAATTCACCGAACAGAAAGCCTGGAGTTGGAATGCTGGGAAAATATATTTATGGAAATTATGATCTTGAAAATTCTTACGTGATTGGAGACCGATTGACGGATATTCAATTAGCCCAAAATTTAGGTTCAAAAGCCATCTTCATCAATGAATTCAAAAATGAACATGCTGAACTGACGACAAAAGATTGGAGTGAAATCTACCAATATTTAAAACAAATTCCAAGGAAAGGCAAAGTCTTCAGAAAAACGAATGAAACAGAAATTGAGGTCGAAATAAATCTTGACGGAAGCGGCAATTCTAAAATTTCAACAGGTCTGCATTTTTTTGATCATATGCTGGAACAGATTTCAAAGCATGGAAATTTAGATCTGAAAATTAAAGTGAATGGCGATTTGCAGGTTGACGAGCACCATACGATTGAAGATACAGGAATTGTTTTTGGAGAAGCGGTTTTACAGGCTTTAGGAAAGAAAAAAGGGATTGAAAGATATGGTTTTTTACTTCCTATGGACGATTGTCTTTCCCAGGTTGCCATTGACTTTGGAGGCAGATCCTGGTTGGTTTGGGATACTGATTTTAAAAGAGAAAAGATTGGCGATGTGCCGACGGAAATGTTTCAGCATTTTTTCAAATCTTTTACAGATTCTGCGAAATGCAATTTGAATATAAAATCGGAAGGAGAAAATGAGCATCACAAGATAGAATCTATCTTCAAGGCATTTGCTAAAGCGATAAAAATGGCAGTCAATCAGAGCGATCAAAACTACAATTTACCATCTACAAAAGGAAGCTTATAAAATGATAGCGATTATAAAATACAACGGCGGAAACGTGAATTCTGTTCAGAATGCATTAGAAAGATTAGGAGCAAATTCTATTATTACCGATAATTTTGATGTGATAAAAAATGCTGAAAAAGTTATTTTTCCCGGAGTTGGTGAAGCTTCATCTACTATGAAACTCTTGCAGGAAAAAGGTTTAGATCAATTAATTCCAAGTTTGAAACAGCCTGTTTTGGGTATTTGTCTGGGAATGCAGCTGATGTGTAAAAATAATGAAGAAGGAAATACGGCAGGTATGGGAATTTTCGACATTGATGTAAAGAAATTTCCTGCAAAAAATATTATTCCTCATATGGGTTGGAATACCATTTTAGATTTAAAATCACCACTATTTTCGGGAATTTCTGAAGCAAATGATTTGTATTTTGTTCACAGTTTTTATTGCGAATTATCAGAAAATACAACTTCTGTTTGTAATTATATTTTACCTTTCAGTGCATCATTACAGAAAGATAATTTCTTTGCAACTCAATTTCATCCAGAAAAATCAGGTAAAACAGGAAATAAAATACTTGAAAATTTTTTAAAAATTTAAAATAAACAATTAAAAATGAAAATAATTCCTGCCATAGATATCATCGACGGAAAATGTGTGAGACTTTCTAAAGGCGATTACAGTACAAAGAAAATTTACAATGAAAATCCTCTTGAAGTTGCCAAAGAATTTGAAGCTAACGGAATTCGGTTTTTGCATGTGGTTGATTTGGATGGTGCAAAATCAAGACATATAGTGAATCAAACAGTATTGGAAAGTATTGCAAAAGAAACGTCATTACACATTGATTTTGGTGGCGGTCTGAAAACTGAAGAAGATATTGAAACCGCTTTTAATTCTGGTGCACAACAGATTACAATCGGAAGTATCGCCGTTCAGAATCCTGAATTTTGTTTTCAACTGATTGAAAAATATGGGGCTGATAAAATAATTCTAGGAGCAGATTGTGAAGATATGAAAATAAAAACTGCTGGCTGGCTGGAAGAAAGTGATAAAAATGTAATCGATTTTATTCTTGATTTTCAACAAAAAGGAATTCAGAATGTGATTTGTACTGACATTGCAAAAGATGGAATGTTGCAAGGTGCATCAAAAGAATTATATCTGGAAATAATAAATAGAACATCTATTCAATTAGTCGCAAGCGGCGGAATTTCCTGCATTGAAGATGTGTATCTTATGAAAGAAATTGGCTGTGCCGGAACAATCATCGGAAAAGCAATTTACGAAGGAAAAATATCGTTGAATCAACTTCAAAATTTTATTCAGAATGCTTAAAAAAAGAATTATACCATGTCTGGATATTAAGGACGGACAAACTGTAAAAGGAATCAACTTTGAAGGTTTGATCAATGCCGGAAACCCTATTGAATTAGCCAAAAAATACGAAAATGAAGGTGCTGACGAATTGGTTTTTCTAGATATTACCGCTACGATTGAAGAACGCAAAACTTTTACAGAACTGGTCAAAAACATTGCAAAAGAATTGAGTATCCCATTTACCGTTGGTGGCGGAATTTCTTCTGTTGATGATGTCAGAAAATTGCTGGAAGCGGGAGCAGATAAAATAAGTATCAATTCTTCTGCGGTAAAAAATCCGAATCTGATTTCTCAGTTGGCAAAAGAATTTGGCAGTCAGTGTATCGTTGTGGCAATTGACACAAAATTCATCGATGATTCTGATTGGGTTTTTGTGAAAGGCGGTAGAGAATTGACTCATTTAAAAACTTTGGATTGGGCAAAAAAAACAGAAGAATCGGGCGCAGGAGAGATTCTTCTAACCTCAATGAACGGAGACGGAACTAAAAATGGTTTTGATTTGAGATTAACTAAACTCATTTCGGAAAATGTAAATATTCCGGTTATTGCTTCAGGTGGTGCAGGAAAAATTGAAGATTTTGAAAATGTTTTTAATCTCACAAAAGCCACCGGAGCTTTGGCAGCAAGCATTTTTCATTTTGGTGAAATCAGAATTGATGATTTAAAAAACGAATTAAAAAATAGAAATATAAACGTACGATGAAAATAGATTTTTATAAAACAGACGGATTGGTTCCTGTAATTATTCAGGATGACAGAACTTTACAGGTTTTGATGTTGGGTTATATGAATGAAGAAGCATTCAATAAAACAAAAAATGACGGAATTGTTACTTTTTTCAGCCGCTCAAAAAACAGATTGTGGACAAAAGGTGAGGAGTCGGGAAATTTTCTTACCGTAAAAAATATTCAGATAGATTGTGATCAGGATACCATTTTAATTAAGGCGATTCCAAAAGATACGGTTTGCCATACGGGAAGTTTCAGCTGCTTTGGTGAAAAGAATTTTAAAGGATTTTTGTATGAGCTCGAAGAAAAAATTTCACAGAGAATTGATGATAAAGTAGAAGAATCTTATACGTATTCTTTGTTTGAAAAAGGCATCAATAAAATCGCCCAAAAAGTAGGAGAGGAAGCTGTAGAATTGGTGATAGAAGCTAAAGATAATAATGATGATTTGTTTAAAAATGAAGCTGCAGATTTGCTCTACCACTATTTAATCTTACTGAAAGCTAAAAACTTTTCACTCATTGAAATTGAGAAAATACTTCTTGAAAGAAATCAATAAAAAAAACCTGCAATTTTGCAGGTTTTTAATCTTAAGATATTATTTGATCATCACTTTTCTCACGACGGTATGATGATCTGTTTTTATATGTCCCAAATAAACTCCTTTTACAATTCCGGAGATATTTATTTTAGTTTCATTATCCGTTTTCAAAAAAGTATGACCAACTAAGTCTGTTAATTCGAAAGTAAAATCTTTTACACTCTTTGGTAATTCAAGATGAATGAAATCTTTTGCAGGATTGGGATAAATCGTTAGATTTTCTAATTCATTTACAGAATTTTCATTTGTAGCTAAAATTGAGGTTGTGGCTACAGCGAAATGCTGAAGAGCACCTACTGATGCTTTTCCAACATTATAAATATATACAGGATCTGTATTGGCAAAAGTATCGCTGGATGTGTGAGGATGATTGCTTCTTATTTTCTCAAAGTAACCGGTAATCAATTCACCTTTCAGTTCAAACGGAATATAATCTGTATTTTCTGCTTCGTCAATATCTGTCAATAAAGGTGAATAAAGACCTGTAAGTGTAACCAGCTCTTGGGTTACGGCAGCTGAAGCTAAAGTATTATTGGGGTTTCCGCCCATGTCTTCGTCACAAAAAATGGTGTTGTTATTATTACCTACTTTACCACCTACCTGATCGAGATTAAAAACTAATTTTATATCCAGAACACGATTTGTTCCCTGATAAGCAACGGTATTTGCATAATGGCTGCTTCCTCTCAAACCTTGTTCCTCTCCTGAAAAATGAATAAATTTAATAGAATATTCTGTGGGTACATCTTTTAATATTCTTGCCGCTTCTAAAATTATAGATGTTCCGCTGCCGTTATCATTTACTCCAGGACCATTGATACTATCGAAATGTCCACAGATAATCACAAATTTATTAGGATAAACTGTACCTGTTTTTGTAATGACTAAATTTTTTGAATTAATTGTATTACCTCCAGATGTGTAAGAAAAAGGGTCTTCAACTATTTGGCTTGCAGAATATCCGTAAGAGAGATATTTATTTTTAAGCCAGTTTAAAGCGTTTGTATTATTTGCAGAACCTGTAGTTTTAATACCAAAATTAGAAAACTCCTGCAAATTTGTAGTGATATTGGTCTGCGTAACCAGATTCGCTCTGTTTTGATAAGCCTGTATAAAACTTTGAGCGTAAGAAAAGTTTAATCCGAAAGATAAAATTAAAAAACCAAATATTTTTTTCATCTAAAAATTTTTGCAAATATATCAATAAAATAATTCCAAACAAAAGCCTGGAATTATTATTTTAAATCTATTAAAAATAAATATTTTATAAATAGTCTGTAAAGAAAAAAAAGAATTTTAGAAAATTTACTTTTTGACAACTATTTTTCTTGTTACACTCTCTTTATCTGTTTTTACTACGCAAAAATAGGCTCCATTTTCTAACCCTGAAATATTTATTTCTGAACTGTTTTCTGATTTTAAAATTAATTTTCCACTTACATCTGTAATTTCAACATTGAAATCTTTGATGGGTGTCGGTACATCAATATTCAAAATATTTTTAGCAGGATTTGGATAAATTTTTACAGATTCTAGCTGATCGGTTTGAGTTTCACTTGTTGCTAAAATTGTAGTTGATGCAATGGCAAAATGCTGTAATGCACCCACTGCAGCTTTTCCTACATTGAAAACATAGGTAGGATCTACGTTTGCAAAGGTATCATTGACCGTGTGTTCGTTGAAGCTTCTTTGTGTTTCGTAAAAACCGGTGATGATATCACCTTTTGATTCGAAAGGAACATAATCTGAAGCAAAGGCATTTGCCATTGTCGTTTGCAATGGAGAATATAATGTAGTGCAAGTTGCAAGCTGTTGGGTAAAAGCTAATGATTGTGCATTATTAGCAGATTGTCCGGCTTGGTCACTCTCACATTTAACATTATTGTTGATATTTCCCAGCAGTCCGCCAACCTGGTCAATATTGAACACCAACCTAAGATTAAGTTGACGAACATTATTTTGAAAAACTACATTATTCACATAATGAGTGCTTCCTACAAGACCTTGCTCTTCACCTGAAAAATGGATAAATTTCACCGAATATTCTGTTGGCACATCTTTTAAAATTCTTGCCGCTTCTAAAAGAATAGATGTCCCGCTTCCATTATCACTTACTCCGGCGCCTGCAATAGTATCGTAATGTCCGCAGATGATAACGTAAGTATTTGGATATAAGGTTCCTGTTTTTGTAATGATCAGGTTTTTTGAAGTAACGCTTCCAGATGTAAAAGTGTCTTCTGTTATTTGAGCTGCAGTGTAGCCATATGATTGATACTTGGCTTTGAGCCAGTTTAATGTATTGGTATTGGCGATTGATCCTGTAGTTTTTACACCAAGGTTGGCAAAATCCTGCAAAGCACCTGTAATATTGGTTTGAGAAACCTGATTAGCTCTTGTCTGATAAGCCTGAATAAAACTTTGTGCCTGAATTTGACAAACTGCTAAGGCAAGAAGAAGTAGAGTAGTTATTTTTTTCACTTTTAACGGGAATTTAAACTTTAAAATTATTTAAGCAAATGTATATAATAAAAAAATCCCGAGCAAAAAACTCAGGATTTATATTGATAACAAAAAATTTTACATTATTTTACTTGATCTACAACTGCTTTGAATGCTTCAGGATAGTTCATCGCTAAATCAGCTAAAACTTTTCTGTTCAATTCAATGTTGTTCTTTTTAAGAGCTCCCATAAATTGAGAGTAAGACATTCCGTGTTCTCTAGCTCCTGCATTGATACGCATGATCCAAAGTGATCTGAAGTTTCTCTTTTTCTCTTTTCTACCACGGTAAGCATATTGCATTGCTTTTTGTACCGCGTTTTTAGCAACAGTCCAAACGTTCTTTCTTCTACCGAAAAAACCTTTAGCTTGTTTCATTAATTTTTTTCTGCGAGCTCTAGAAGCTACGGCATTTACTGATCTTGGCATAATTTAAATTGTTTTTTTGAAAAGGGCGGAACTAAAAATAATTGATAAATGATAATTGATGAAAGATTTTCTCTACAATTCTCAAACTCTCAGACTTTATTTCTCTTTGGTGCACCGTTTCAGGGTTAAAATGTTGAATTGTTATTCTTATAAACCGAATAAAGGATTTATAAAAACTACTTAATTGCTAATTGACGTTTAACGCTTTTTTCGTCCACTTTTGCAACATAAGAAGTTTGCGTAAGATTTCTCTTCTGCTTAGTTTCCTTTTTTGTCAAGATGTGGCTTTTGAAAGCACCTTTTCTTTTAATCTTACCAGTTCCGGTAAGCTTAAAACGCTTCTTAGCACCTGATTTCGTTTTTAATTTTGGCATTGTTTGCTTTTTTATGTTTTGTTATCAATATTTTAGCTATCCCTAAAAGCTTTTGGCTATTAGCTTTCAGTTAATATCCATACAGATATTTGGTTTGCAAAATTACGAAAAATTATCATACAAAAAGAGACTTTCATTAGAAAATCTCTTTTATATGTTTATGGATAATAATGAGCATGAAAACCCATTATTATACTGTAATTATTTAGCCGGTTTTTTAGGACTCATCATCATAATCATTCTCTTTCCTTCAAGTTTAGGAAGCTGATCAACTTTCCCTACATGCTCAAGTTCCTGGGCAAGTTTAAGAAGTAAAATTTCACCCTGATCTTTAAAGATAATAGAACGTCCTTTGAAAAATACGTAGGTCTTTAATTTTGAACCTTCTTCCAAAAACTTTTCAGCATGTTTTTTCTTAAAATCATAATCATGCTCGTCAGTCTGAGGTCCAAAACGGATCTCCTTCACAACTACTTTGATTTGTTTTGCTTTAAGTTCTTTTGTTTTTTTCTTTTGCTCGTATAAGAACTTTTTATAGTCTAATATTCTCGCAATGAAAGGTTCAGCTTTGTCTGAAATCACGACCAAATCAAGTTCTTGTTCTTTGGCAATTTGTCTCGCTTTATCAATCGGGAAAATACCCGCTTCTACGTTATCGCCCACTAAACGAAGTTCCCGTACACGGATCTTATCGTTTATCATGTGTAAGTCCTCCTGTGGTGGACGTCTCTGTGGGCCTCTGTTGTTAAATCGTTGTGCTATCGCTTTATAATTTTATTGGTTAATAACTATTTAATAATATAAAAGATTTTATAAGAACTTTTATACTGTTGCTTCTTTTTTGAAGTACGCTGCAAATTCATCCATGCTCATTACTCCAAGATCGCCTTCTCCACGTCTTCGTACAGAAATTGTGCCATCTCTTTCTTCATTTTCTCCTACTACAAGCATGAAAGGAATCTTTTTTAATTCTGCATCACGGATTTTTTTACCCGTTTTTTCATTTCGCTCGTCAATCAATCCGCTAATATCGTGATTTTCTAAAAATTGTGAAACTTTTTTAGCATAATCTACATATTTTTCACTGATTGGCAATATGGTAAACTGATCCGGGCTCAACCATAATGGGAAATCTCCGGCAGTATTTTCTAATAATATAGCGATAAAACGTTCCATAGAACCAAATGGCGCTCTGTGGATCATGATCGGTCTGTGCTTTTCATTATCGCTTCCGATATAAGTAAGATCAAATCTTTCCGGTAAATTGTAATCTACCTGGATGGTTCCCAACTGCCATTTTCTACCTAAAGCATCCTTCACCATGAAATCTAATTTAGGTCCGTAAAATGCCGCTTCACCATATTCTGTGACAGTATTAAGCCCTTTTTCTTTTGCTGCAGTCACGATTGCATTTTCTGCCTTCTCCCAGTTTTCATCAGAACCGATATATTTTTCTTTGTTGTCGGGATCTCTTAACGAAATCTGAGCAGTGAAGTCTGCAAATCCAAGTGAACCAAAAACATAAAGAACCAAATCAATTGTTTTTTTAAACTCATCCATCAACTGATCGGGAGTACAGAAAAGGTGAGCATCATCCTGAGTAAAACCACGAACTCTTGTCAAGCCGTGAAGTTCGCCACTCTGCTCATACCTGTAAACCGTTCCGAATTCTGCATATCTTTTGGGCAAATCTCTATAGCTCCATTGTGAAGTTTTGTAGATTTCACAGTGATGGGGACAGTTCATTGGTTTAAGCATAAATTCTTCTCCTTCATTCGGAGTTTTGATCGGCTGGAAACTGTCTGCACCATATTTATCCCAGTGACCGGAAGTTACATACAATTCTTTTGCACCGATATGAGGTGTCATTACAAATTCGTATCCTCCTTTTTTCTGAGCATCAGAAAGGAAATTTTCTAATTTTTTTCTTAAAGCTGTACCTTTTGGCAACCAAAGTGGTAAACCGGCACCTACTTTTTCTGAAAAAGCAAAAATCCCTAATTCTTTACCTAATTTTCTGTGATCTCTTCTTTTTGCTTCTTCTAATAACTCAAGATATTCTGTGAGTTCTTTCTGTTTTGGGAAAGAAATACCGTAAACTCTTGTCAACTGAGGATTTTTCTCATTTCCTCTCCAATAAGCTCCTGCAGCATTCAAAATCTTTACTGCTTTTACAATTCCGGTATTTGGAATGTGACCGCCACGACAAAGATCTGTGAAATTATCATGCGTTACAAAAGTGATTTCACCATCATTAAGATTAGAGATCAATTCTACTTTATAAGGATTGTCTGCATATCTTTTTAAAGCTTCTTCTTTAGAAACAGGGTATAGTGAGAAGGTAGAAGCTTTTTTAGCATTTTCTAAAACTTTCTTTTCAATTTTCTCAAAATCTTTTTCAGACAAAACTTCGTCACCGAAATCTACGTCGTAATAAAATCCGCTTTCTATTGCGGGACCGATAGTTAATTGAGCATTCGGATAAAAATCAAGGATTGCCTGCGCCAAAAGGTGGGCAGAAGAATGCCAGAAGGCTTTCTTGCCAAGATCATCATTCCACGTCAAAAGCTGTACGGTAGAATCTGTGGTAATAGGCGTGGTAACTTCGACTTGTGTGCCGTTTACAACTGCGGAAATGGTATTTCTAGCCAATCCTTCGCTTATCGATTTTGCCACATCCAACGGAGTGACTTCTCCCTCAAATTCTCTGACGCTATTGTCTGGAAGTGTAATTTTTATCATTGTTTACTAAGAAATTTTAAGTTGCAAAAATACGCATTTTTTACATCTTTGAGAAATCATAGCACGATAATTCACAAAAAATACAATTTATTTTAAATTTTGACGTTAGCGAAATTTTCAATTAATGATTTTCATTATTACTGAAACAAAAAAATACTAAGCTTTCACTTAGTATTATCTGTTTTCCGGATTTGTTTTCTGAAGATTTTTTGATATCTTCTTTATCTACATCCGGTGGATTTTCGTTTTTTTGAAGATGCCGGTAAATCACGGAAATCCTCATTTTGTTTTTTAGTTTCTGCAGAGTTTGCAGGCTCTATGTTTTTATTATTTTCTTTTGAGTCCATTGTTTTGAATTTTAGAGTCCAAGAACACCGAGTTTTCCGGTTTTATCTTCTATGGTATAGTTCAAAGCCTTTGCCAAAACGAAAATATTATTCAAATTTTCCAATAATTGCTGTTTGCCTTCATTTCTCAGCTTATTTTGATCTACAGAATTAATAGCAGTTTGTTTTGCCTTTTGCTGCACATTTTTAATATCCTTTTCTGAAATCCTATTGATAAAAGAATCGTCTAAAGATTGAATTTCTACACTTGGGGTAATTCTGATATCAGCGTTCGGGAGATCTGTAATAATCAGTTTTTTATTCACCGAATCAACCTCCATTTTCATTTTATTTAAATCATAGGAAACCTGCGCATTGGTTTTGGTGTAGGTAATAACGCTATTGCTTGTCATTTCTTTTCCTAGAAATTCATAACCGAATTTAGTTTTCTGCATTGCAGAAAAATCCTGTTCTAAGACGACCATTTTATTCATCTTTGAGATTTGATTGGTCAAAATATAGTAATCAGATTTTTCGGTTTTTTCAGTAATGTTTAAGCATGATCTGAAACTGAAAAACAGAATCAGCATCAGGAGAATTCCTGCAACAAATGGAATAACAAGTTTTAAATTTCTCAATTTTCTTTTTTAAATATTTCTTTAATCACCGATTTGTCATCTTTCTTTAAAATTTCCACAAGATCTCTTTCGATATATCCTGTAGTCGGCATTTCGATAATTCTTCCAATTTCCTTGCCATATTTTTCTACGATAATGGTCGGAACTTTTTGAATGTTATATTTAGATTCGTCGCCGGTAGGAGATTCTTTTTTACGATTTACCGCAATGATTGTTAGTTTGCCTTCCGGATATTTTACTTCTTCTAAAATCTTCATTAATCGTGGGAAATCTCTGTGGCTGTCTTCACACCAGGTTCCCATGAAAACAATGAGATTGTAAGAATTGATTTTGTTTTTCTTTAATTCTCCGACAGCTTTTTGATCCAAAGCATATTCATTGAATTCTTTTGTGTACCATTCAGCATAAGGTTCTTTTACAAACTGATCTTTAAGCTGATGTCCTAAAAGCATCTTGCCGTCATTGGTGGTTTCAACCTCACGATTGACAACAACTTTCTGTGCACTATATTCCTGAATTCCCAATACAATGATTGAAACCGCAAGTGTTCTGGTAATAAATTTTTTACAAATCATATTTCTATTATTTTTCATTGTATTTGTGAATCTTTGATCTCATCTTAATTTTCAATAATTGTTTTTAGGTCGGCAGGAGAGTAGTATTTGTTTTTTAAAACTTTATGATCTGTCTTTCTGTATACATTAAATTTTTCTCCGGATTTTTCGTAAAAAGATTCAACCTCTTTTTCTTTGTAAAATTCGACTGTTTCGTTTGCCTGAATTTCATTATCACAAGCTTTAGACATATTAGAACGCTGAACTTCATTGAATAATTCTACAAATTTATCCCCTAAGCCGAATTCTAAAACTGCTCCGCTTAAAACATACTGCAAATCACATAATGCATCAGCAATTTCTACTAAATTTTTATCTTCAATTGCCTGTTTCAATTCATTTAATTCTTCCTGCAAAAGCTCAACTCTTAGATTACATCTGTCCTGAGAAGGAATTTGAGGAGTTTCTAGAATGGGTGCTTTGAAGGTAGTGTGGAATTCTGCTACCTGATTCAGACTGTCAATTTTGTCCATGAAATTTTAAATTTAAAGCAAATATAGTGATTTTGGGAAATTGTTGTTGGTTGTCGGTTTTTAGTTTTTAGTTTTTAGTTTTTAGTTTTTAGTTTTTAGTTTCAAAATTACTTATTACAGATTATTCATTACTCATAAAAAAAGACCGCCATTTCTGGCAGCCTTTTCAAGTTTAATTTTTCAATGGTTAATTTTTGATAAATCTTTTTGAGATTTCTCCAATCTGGATCGTGTAAGCTCCTGTTGTAAGTTGGCTTACATTCACTGTGCCTCTTTCGAGTTTTCCTGAGCTGATTAGTTTTCCACCCATATCGAAGATTCTATAATCTTCTGACTTCGTGTTTGATATATTTAAAATATCTCGTACAGGATTTGGATATAATTTAATGTCAGTCATTAAATTTTCGACATTAAAATCTTCACCTCTTCCTGATGACAGAATATTCAAAGTATAATCTTCAACCTGCCCGTAAGTATAAGATCCGCAAGATGATGAAGGAACAGAATTGTATTGCATCATTACTCTCATTCTTGTACTTCCAAGTGCTGCTGTTGCAGGAATTATGATTGACCCTGTAACCGGAGTTGTTTGCGAACCTGTTTTTGTCCAGACTAATTCTCCGCTATCTGTAAAATCACCGTCTTTATTATAATCAATGTAGACTGCATAAGCTTCATTGTATTTAGTAGATGTCCAAACCGGTGTGATGGAGATTGCATTTGCTGTTCCTCTAGTTACATTGGTGGAAACAGAAGTGAAATTTTCGTACCCTGCCGTTCCTGTTGAAGTGTTGTTGATGCTACCAAATGTCACGTTTCCAATTCTTTCATCCGCAGTATTTGTTGCAGTTGCTGTACAATAAGTAACTGTACTTCCTGCAAGTGTTGTTACGCTTACCGAGTTACTTGAAGTAGAAATATTTCCGGCAGCATCTTTTGCTCTTACTGAAAAACTGTAGGTCGTAGACGGGCTTAAACTTGCAACTGTGTAATTTGTAGAAGCTGTATTCCCAATCAATGATGAATCTTGATAAACATCGTAACCTGTTACACCTACTGCATCTGTTGCACCAGACCAAGAAAGATTGGTGCTTGTAGAAGTAGTTCCTGATGCGGAAAGAGTAGGAGCTGTTGGAGCAACTGTATCTGTACTTCCAGAACCTGCATTCACAGAAATATTAGCATTATTCACATCAAAGAAGATATGATTGCTTCCTTTCACCATAATTCTTCCTGTTGTTGTCGTCACATTAGGAATAACCACAGCCTGAGATCCGTCATTAGGAGTTCCTGATAACAAAGTAGTCCATGTGGTGCCGGAATTTGTTGACCAAAGAATATCAACATTGGCAGTATTGACACCATTTGCAGTTGTTCCGGCAACGTTCCATGTTACGTTTTGAGAACTTCCGCCTGTATATGTTGTTGAAGTACCTTGAGAAGTAATGATGAAAGGTCCTGCAGTTGAGTTTACAGTCAATTTTGTATCATCAGAATTATTTCCGGAACCTCCGGCTCTGTTATCACGTACTGTAAATCTGAAATTCAAAGATCTGGCAACAGAAGAAAGTGCTTCCACATTGATCTCAGCACCTGCTGTTGTCGTTGCACCTGCTAAAACAGAAGCCATTCTCGGAAAATATCTCACAGGAGTTGTGGTTGGTGTAAAAGATCTGAATGTAGGACCTGTAGCTTTCGTAGCAGTTGCAGCAGAACTTGCACCTGTCTGGGAAGATGAAGCGTTATCAACCTGTTCCCAGATGTAAGTTAAAGAATCTCCGTTAGCATCTGTTCCTGTACCAGTAAGCATAAATGGCGTGCTTTTCGGAATCGTGTAATCTAAACCGGCATCTGCGGTAGGAATTGAATTGCCAGTTGAAGTACTTACGGGACAGGTTTTAGCTTTGATATTATTTGTAATCTGCTGAATGCTTATTGCATGAAAGAAAGAATCTGAATGAGCCTGGATGTCTTGTCCGGTAATCCCTGCATAACCCATGATTGTTGATCCTGAACCGGGCTCCATATTGACACCTGTTCCTTCATTGGCATGAGAGAATGTATGATTTCCTCCAAACTGATGTCCTAGTTCATGAGCTACATAATCTATATCAAAATTGTCACCTGATGGAATTCCGTCTGATGGAGATGTGTAACCGCTGCCTTTGGAACCATTTACACAAACGCATCCGATACAACCGGCATTTCCGCCACCACCGGAAGCTCCAAATAAATGCCCGACATCATAATTGGCTTCACCGATTACTGAGGTTAAGGTAGATTGAAGCTGAGAATTCCAATTGTTCATCTGCGCAGCTGCAGAATAAGGATCTGATGAAGCACTTGTATAAATTACCGCATCATTATTGGCAATCAAAACCATTCTTGCTGCAAAATCTTTTTCAAAAACACCGTTTACACGAGTCATTGTGTTATTCATTGCTGCTAAAGCTAGAGCTTTTGTACCTCCGAAATAGGTTGTATATTCTCCAGTTGAAGAAAGCGCCAAACGGAACGTTCTTAATTTGGCATCATCTGCATTTGGTCTTGCAGCGAGAGTTGATGTAGTGATTCCTTTTTGAGCAACATCGATAACGGTACATTCAAAAGCACTTAGGTTATCTTTTTTGTCAGATTTTTTATACACAACATACGACGAAAGATCTTTTGCATAAGGCTCGATAAAAACAGCAGATTTATCTCCGTAAATTTCCATTGAAGATAATCCTAATGGTGAAATACTGAAATAAACTGTAGAATTGGGATCATCAAGACCTTCACCTACATAAGATTTAATATCAGGATATTTTGCGGCTAACTGAGGATCGAAGTTTGAATTTTCTCTTACTTTAAAGTTTTCTAATTTCCCGTCAGAATTAGGAAAGGAAATGATGATCTCTGATTTTTCTCCTACAGACAATCTTTTAGGAGCTTTAGCAAGAACGCTTTTTAACCCGTTGATATCTAGCTTATAGACTTTCGGATTGAGAATATTTGTTTTGTTTTCAAAAATTTCAGAATTGGTTTTTTTAGAACCTTCAGACCAAAGTCTATCAGTCTGAGCGAAAGAAATGCCTGATACCAGCATTCCAATCACCAATAGTTGTTTTTTCATATAGATAACATTTTGATTGTGGAATACCAAAGCTAATAAAAATTATATTATGAAAAACAAAATTTATTAAGAAATTTTTAGATAATTGCTTTAAAATATTATGCAACACATTAAATAAATGATAAAACGTTCATTAATAAAACAAAAATAGCACTCACAAAAATGCAAGTGCTATTCATATATTTGGATGTTAAAAAATTATTGAGTAATATCTCTTCCGATAACCAATCTCTGAATTTCAGAAGTTCCTTCTCCAATGGTACATAATTTTGAATCTCTGTAAAATTTCTCAGCAGGGAAGTCTTTTGTATAACCATAACCTCCAAAGATCTGTACTGCGTTGTTAGAAATTCTTACACAAGCTTCAGAAGCGTATAATTTTGCCATTGCACCTTCTTTGGTCATTTTTTGCTTGGCATTTTTCAATGTTGAAGCTCTTTGAATCAACAATTCTGCAGCATCAATTTCAGTTGCCATATCAGCTAACATAAAGTTGATCGCCTGGAAAGTAGCAATAGATTTTCCGAACTGATGTCTTTCTTTAGCATATTTTAGAGCAGCTTTGTATGCTCCTCTTGCAGTTCCTAAACTTAGAGCAGCAATAGAAATTCTACCACCATCTAATATTTTCATTGCCTGCTTGAAACCTTCACCTACTTCTCCTAAACGGTGAGAATCTGGTACACGAACATTATCAAAAATAAGCTCAGCAGTTTCTGAAGCACGCATTCCTAATTTATTTTCTTTTTTACCTGAAGTAAAACCAGCCATTCCTTTTTCAAGAACGAAAGCTGTAGAATTATTTTTAGCACCAATTTCTCCGGTTCTTGTCATTACCACAGCAATGTCTCCGGAAATTGCATGAGTAATAAAGTTTTTAGCTCCATTGATAACCCACTCATCACCATCTTTTACAGCAGTTGTAGACATTCCTCCAGAATCAGATCCTGTATTATGCTCTGTTAAACCCCAAGCTCCGATTACTTTTCCGGTGGCTAACTGAGGAAGCCACTTATTTCTCTGCTCTTCATTTCCGAATTCATAAATATGATTGGTACATAATGAATTGTGAGCTGCTACAGAAAGCCCGATTGAAGGATCAACCTGAGAAATCTCGTCCAAAATGGTCACATACTCATGATAACCCAAACCAGAACCACCATATTGCTCAGGAATAACAATTCCCATAAAACCCATATCACCTAATTGATGAAATAATTCTTTCGGAAAAGTCTGACTTTCGTCCCACTCCATAATATTGGGTCTGATATTTTTCTCAGCAAATTCTTTTGCTGTTTCAGCTATCATTTTGATGTTGTTGATCGTTTCTGTATTCATATTAGATAATAGTTAATGCCCAAAGATACTTAAATTGCGGAAATACTAAGAAAAATTAACATTTGCTTTATTTTTTTTTCTAATCTTTTATTTATCAGAATTTTACAATGCTAAACTTAATATATTATTAATAAAGTTATTCTCCTAAAATTACAAATAAATATTAATTTAGCAACCAATTTTAAAGTATGAAAAAACTCTTACTTCCTCTTTTGCTGATTTCATCGTTTGCATTTTCTCAGATTCCTGCGGGATATTATAATGGAACTTCAGGACTTTCGGGTTATGCATTGAAATCTAAAGTACATGATATCATTGCTGAAAAAAACATCAATTGGAATTACGGTGATCTTACCAACTACTATAACCAGACAGATCTGGATAGATATTATGATCATGGTGCTTCAAACACTACGATTTTACTGGATATGTATTCTGAAATTCCTACAGGAGCGGATTCTTATGAATATACTTCAGCAAATATTATAGGCAGCGCTTCGGCAGAAGGACAGGGCTGGAACAGAGAACACATGATGCCGCAAAGTACATTTTACAGCAATTATCCGATGTACTCTGATTTGTTTTTCGTGTTGCCTACCGATGCAAGAATCAATCAGTTGAGAAGTAACTATCCTTATGGAATCGTGGGTTCTACAATATTTTACACCTTTACAAATTCTTCAAAAATAGGGAATTGCGCAATTCCTGGGGTTACTTATACAGGACGAGTTTACGAACCCATCAATGAATTTAAAGGTGATGTAGCCAGAAGTATCCTTTATTTCGCAGTAAGATATGAAGGAAAACTGGGAACTTTTAATTTTAATAACAATATAAATCCTGCGTCTGACACCAATCCTTTAGACGGAACAGAGGAAAGAGGTTTTGATCCTGCTTATCTTACCATGCTCCTTCAGTGGCACGCACAGGATCCTGTTTCTCAGAAAGAAATTGACAGGAACAATGCGGTTTATACCATTCAGAAAAACAGAAATCCTTTTGTTGATAATCCTTCCTGGGTCAATGCAATCTGGTCACAAATTTCTGATGCTGTTGCCCCGCAAACTCCGATAAACTTAACGGTGACTCAAAACAGTGCATATTTTGTGAACTTAAGCTGGTCTCCAAGTACAAGCACTGATGTCATAGGTTATAAAATTTATCAGAACGGAACTTTAGTCGCTTCCACAAAAGGAACTTCAATAAGTATTGATCATTTAACGCCATCAACTGCCTATCAGTTTACGGTTAAAGCTTATGATAACGGATATTTATTTTCTCCCGACAGCAATATAGTTACTACAACAACTTTAGCAAATGATATTTATGCAAAAGATTTATTTGTTTCAAAATATCTGGAAGGAACCTCAAATAATAAAGCCTTAGAAATTACTAATAAAACAGGACATCCGGTTAATTTGAGTGATTACAGACTGTCGATTCAGTTTTTCAGCGGATCAAATTATTATTTTGTAGATCCTTATGAATTGGAAGGAACAATTCAGAATAATGAAGTTTTTGCTGTTTTGAATCCTTCTGCCAATTTTTCATGTTATACAATCAATCAGGCAAAATTTGTAACGGCTGCTCCGCAAATGACTTTTACAGGAAGCAATTACATCGAATTGAGATATAAATTTGCAACTGTAGATGGAATCGGATTACCGGGACAATCAAATACTTCCACATTGTCAAACGTATCTTTATATAGAAAAAGTACAATCAACAATCCAACAACGACATTTAATATTTCAGAATGGGATTCTTATGCAAGCGATTATTGTCAGAATCTGGGAACACTTTCCACTTCGGATATTATTTTAGCCGATAGAGAATTTAAAATTTATCCAAATCCTGTCAATGAAAATATTTATGTAACCGGAAATACAGATCCAATTAAATCTGCCGAAATTTTAGATAGGTCCGGTAAACTAATTTATTCTGAGAAAAACCCTTTTAAAAACAAGAAAAATATATTTGTTCAGTATTTACAAACAGGAAATTATTTATTGAAATTAGATGACAAAATCTATCAATTTATAAAAAGATAATTTTGATATTCAATCAATATTGATATGAGCAGATTCACTAATAATTAATATCTATAAGTGGGTCTGCTTATAATTTTTACATATAAGTATTTATGCTTATATTTGCAGAATGATAGCGGTCATCACCGGTGATATTATTAATTCGCAACATGCAGACACTGAAGTTTGGATCACCAGACTAAAAAATCTTCTTGAAAAGTGGGGAAGTGCTCCACAAACATGGGAAATCTACAGAGGAGACGAATTTCAGTTCAAGTGCAATATTGATGACGTTTTTTGGCGTTTCTTAGCCATCAAATCTCTTATCAGAAGTCAGGAAAATTTAGACGTAAGAATTGCAATTGGCATCGGAGAAGAAAATTTCTCATCGGAGAAAATCACAGAATCCAACGGTACAGCTTACGTGAATTCCGGGAGACTATTGAATGATCTTAAAAGTGATGGACATACTGTTTCTATCAAAACCTCAAACGATTCTTTGGATCGTGATCTCAATATTTTACTTAAATGGTCTTCAAAAGATTTTGATACCTGGACGATGGCAACTGCCGAAATCATCCACGAAATGATCATGAATAACGACATGACTCAGGAAGATCTTGCCAAAAAATTTGCAATCTCACAGTCATCCATCAGCCAAAGACTGAAACGTGCCAACTACGAGCTTATTGTAGAAACAAACCAATACTTTAGAAAGAAAATTTCAGAACTGTAACATGATATTTACTCAACTCATATTGGCGCATTTACTCGGAGATTTTATTCTTCAGCCAAATTCTTGGGTTTCAGATAAAGAAAACAGAAAACTGAGGAGCAAATATTTGTACCTTCACATTCTGATTCACACCATTTTAAGTTTTATTTTTCTCTGGAATCTTGAGTTGTGGTGGGTAGCCGTTTCTGTAGGAGTTTCACATTTTATTATTGATGCAGCAAAGCTTCAGTTTCAAAATATTAAAACAAAAAGAAGATGGTTTTTTATAGATCAGCTTTTGCATATTGCAGTGATTGCAGGCATTGCTTTTTATTTTAATGAATTTAATTTTGAGTTTTTAAAAGACCAGAACTTTTTAAAAATATTAATTGCAGTTTTATTTTTAACGGCTCCAGCGTCGATTATCATTAAAACTTTATTGTCCTCATGGACGCCGGTTGCAAAAGCTCAAAGTAACATACAAACCGAATCTTTATCGAGTGCCGGAAAATATATCGGAATATTAGAACGCCTTTTAGTTTTTACTTTTATCATAGTCAATCACTGGGAAGGCGTAGGATTTATGGTTGCAGCAAAATCTGTTTTCAGATTCAGTGATCTCGCACAGGCAAAACAGAGAAAACTGACAGAATATGTACTCATTGGCACATTGCTCAGCTTTGGAATAGCTGTTTTAACAGGAATTTTAATTAAATAATATAAATCTAATACAAAAACGGAAGCCGTAGATTCGCGATTTCCTTTTAAAAAAGTAAAAATTATGAGTCAAAAGAAAGAAATGTTGTATGAAGGTAAAGCAAAACAGGTATTTGCTACCGATAATCCTGATGAGGTAGTAGTACGTTTTAAAGACGATGCTACAGCATTTAATGCTCAAAAAAGAGGATCAGTTGATCTGAAGGGTGAGATGAATAACGCCATCACCACTTTGATTTTTGAATATTTAAATGAAAAAGGAATTAAAACTCATTTCATTAAGCAATTGGACGAAAGAGAGCAATTGGTAAAAAAAGTATCTATTATTCCTTTGGAAATGGTGGTAAGAAACTATTCTGCAGGAAGTATGGCACAAAGATTAGGGGTTGAAGAAGGAATCAAATCTCCGGTTACCATTTTTGATATCTGCTACAAAAAAGACGAATTGGGAGATCCGCTAATCAATGATCACCACGCAGTTTTCTTAGGAGCAGCGACTTACGAAGAATTGAAAGAAATGTATGCATTAACAGCAGATATCAACGAAATTCTGATCGATCTTTTTGATAAAATGAATATCATTCTGGTAGATTTCAAAATCGAATTAGGAAAAACTTCAACTGGTGAAATCATCCTAGCTGACGAAATTTCTCCTGATACTTGCAGACTTTGGGACAAAGACACGATGAAGAAACTGGATAAAGACAGATTCAGAAGAGATCTTGGCGAAGTAACAGAAGCTTACGTTGAGATCTACAATAGACTGAAAACTTTACTTAATAAGTAAGTTTGAGAAGTTAGAAGTTAGATATTAGAGGTTAGTATGAAATCGCACAGGATAGAAGATCTTAAAGTTTGGAGTAAATCAATGACTTTTGTTAAAGAAGTTTATTGGTTACTGCAGAATTAAAGAATAAAAAAATTTGGTTTGCTTTCTCAAATCAGAAGATGTGCAGTTTCAAAACCTTCAAATATTGCATAAGGAGCGGGAAGAAATAATAAAAATGAATTTATTAATTTCTTGGGTTGTATTTGGCTCAACATATTAGCTACAACTCAATTACAATTATTAATAGATTTAAATTTTATTTCTGAACTAAAATAATTCTTTGAAACAACTTTTAGCTGAGATACAGAAAATGATTTATTCATTGACAAGTTTAAAATTATAATTGAAGTTAACTTAGACTAATTTCTAACATCTAATATCTAACTTCTAATTTAGAAAAAATAAAAATGAAAAGTTTAGACATTCATAAAAGTGAATATTTAAAACAGTTTGAGACTCAAACCTACGGAAGAAATCTTTTCAGAACGCAGGAAGAAGAAAGACTGGATGCTCCCAATGAGGAGTGTGGTATCTTCGGAATGTATTCTGATAATGATCTTGATACGTTCTCACTTTCACAGTTCGGGCTTTTTGCTTTGCAGCACAGAGGTCAGGAAGCTTGTGGTATTTCTGTTCTTAAAGAAGGGAAAATCACCAACATGAAAGATGAAGGTTTGGTTTTGGATGTTTATAAAGAGATCAATGATCCTGAAACTTTTATGGGAAACTCTGCAATCGGGCACACTCGTTATACGACTGCAGGAGACAAAAAGAAATATAATTTTCAGCCATTTTTCGCCAAAAACGAATACGATCAGATTATTCTTTCTATCGCACACAATGGTAATTTGACCAATGCGAGAGAACTAAAAAATGAATTGGAAGCTGAAGGTGTAGTTTTCAGAGCCACTTCAGATTCTGAAGTTATTTTAAGATTGATCCAAAAAAATCTTGATCTAGGTTTACGTGGTGCTATCAAAGCAACCATGGAAAAAATAGAAGGTGCATATTCTGTGGTCGGAATGACTAGAAATAAATTTTTCGCTTTCAGAGATTTCAACGGAATCAGACCTTTGGTTTTAGGTGCAGTAGATGAAAAAACGTATGTTGTTGCTTCAGAATCTGTAGCATTAGATGCGGTTGGAGCACAATATGTACGTGATATTCTTCCGGGAGAAATCATTTATACCAATGAAAATGAGCCTGGAAAACTGAATTCTTACATGGTGAATGAAGAAAAAGGAAAACAAAGAATCTGCTCGTTTGAATATATTTACTTTGCAAGACCCGATTCTACATTAGAAAATATCAATGTTTACGAAATCAGAGAAAAATCTGGGAGAAAATCTGGGAACAGGCTCCTGTAGATGCAGATATCGTGATTGGTGTACCAGATTCTGGAGTTCCGGCTGCGATTGGTTTTTCTAAAGCTTCGGGAATACCTTTCCGTCCGGTTTTAATCAAAAACAGATACATCGGAAGAAGTTTCATTGTACCGACTCAGGAAATGAGAGAAAGGGTAGTAAACTTGAAACTCAACCCCATTATATCTGAAATCAAAGGTAAAAGAGTAGTAATTATCGACGATTCAATCGTTCGTGGAACGACTTCAAAAAGACTGGTTAAAATCTTGAAAGAAGCAGGAGTGAAGGAAATACATTTCAGAAGTGTATCTCCGCCAATTATTGCACCTTGTTATTTAGGAATTGACACACCATCGAAAGACGATTTGATCTCTGCCAATATGACCACTGAAGAATTGAGAGTTTATCTGGGAGTAGATTCTTTAGAATTTTTGAGTACAGATAATCTGAAAGCAATTTTAGGATCTTCAAATCATTGTTTCGGATGTTTTACAGAAGAATATCCTGTAGCGAAAGGAGAAGAAATAGAATTGTTTAATTAAAACAATCATTTAACATAAAAAGGTCAGACTTAAAATTAAGTCTGACCTTTTTTATTGAATAAGATTTATTTAAATTCTTAGAATTTGTAAGCTAAACCAACTTGGAAAGTATTGTTTCTTACAGCATCAGAACCGCTTGGTCTGTCCTTAGCAACATCTGTTACACCAGCAACATATCTTGCAGTAACACCAATGTTATCTGTGAAGTAATAACCAGCACCGATACCAACACCGAAGTTGAATGTGTTTAAGTTATCCTTGTCAATATCATCTGTATAGCTAGCTGAACTTGTAGAAACATTAGATCCAGTGGTAACTGTTGTGGTTCTGTCTCCTTTGTTTTTTGCACTGATTAAAAATCCGAATTCCGGACCTGCTTCAACATAGAAATTTGGTACAAAATTGTATTGGAACATTACCGGTACAGTAATATAATCAAGATTTGTAGAATAAGACTCTACATTTCTTGTAGTAGTACCAAGAGCAGTAAATTCGTCTGTATTTTCAATCTTAGCTCCATATTGGCTATATAAAATCTCTGGCTGAATGCTAAAAGAAGCTGCTACGGGAATCGTTGCGAAAACACCTGCATTAAAACCGATTTTTGATTTTTGATCTTCAAGACCTGCGTCATCTGACAATGAAGCTACATTCATCCCAGCTTTAGCACCAAATCTAATGTCTGATGAAGATGTTTTTGTTGTCGTTGTCTGAGCGAATGCTAGTGAACTTGCTGTAACAGCTAGTCCTAAAATTAACTTTTTCATAACTTTAAATTTTAATATTTATTATTTTTATTTCTAAATTTTCTGTCAAAACTATTTTTCAAGTTTGACGAGTGGTATCTTTCAAATTGTTTGCCAAAACTACATTTTGCACCCTAAACCAGACATGATAGAAATCAGTAAAATAACAATAAAAAATTAAAACATTGATTTTCAGTAATTTAAAGAACAATAATAAACACTATGCATTAAATAGTATTTCTTTAAATTTCACTAAAACCCACTCCTATTTTTATAAAAATTAATGGATGTCAGTATATTTTCTGTTGTACATTCATAGTCAAAAACGCAATGACCGATCTCAGAAAGTAACGAAAAATTGATTTTTGTATTAGTATTCTTTTTGTCATTAAGTAATACATTGAATAAATCATCATCTTTAAACTCATCCAAATTGAGAAATGGAAAATATCTCTGAATGTTCTCAATAATTTTTTCAGAATCTTGTTTAGAAATTAAACCTTCAAGAAATGAAAGATACGTTTCACAAATCATTCCTAAAGCTACAGCCTCACCATGAAGAATAGGATTTCCTTTCTCCAAGCATAAACTTTCTACCGCATGACCGATAGTATGACCGAAGTTCAGCGTTTTTCTTATATTTTTCTCGTGAAAATCTTTCTCTACAACTTCCTGCTTAATATCCATCGAAGTTTGAATATGTGGAAATAAACTTTCAGCATCTATTTTTTGAATGGTGACCAAATTATCCCAATGTATTGTGTCTGCAATCAATCCGTGTTTCAGCATTTCTGCAAAGCCACTTCGTAACTCTTTATAAGGAAGAGTTTCTAAAAATTGAGGATAAACAAAAATCTGTTCCGGAAAACTGAAAGTTCCCACCATATTCTTATAATGCATTAAATCTATTCCTGTTTTTCCGCCAATAGATGCGTCACACATTGATAAAAGTGTCGTAGGGATATTAATGAACTTAATACCTCTCTTATAAGTAGAAGCCACGAAACCACCCATATCCGTAATCACACCACCACCAAGATTAATCATCAGTGCTTTCCGATCAGATTTCATTTCCGTTAAAATTTCCCACAAATGATTGGCTGTCTGAATGTTCTTCATTTCTTCACCCGCCTCAATTTCCAGAATTTCAAAGCTGATGTCGGTTTCCAGATTGCCTAAAAGTATAGGAAGACAATATTCATGAGTGTTTTCGTCTACGAGAATAAATATTTTCGTGAATGTATTTTCGGTAAGAAAATGGTTTAACTGAGAAAAATTATCGTCTAAAAAAGTAATCATTTTTTTAATTTTAATGACATTAATAAGCATACAATCGTACAAAGTTATGATTCTTAATTTCTAACTCGTAACTAAATTACTATCTTTGCAAAAATATTTAGAATGAGCAGAGACAATAATAATTCAGGAAGACCAAAAAAACCGAGATCTTCAACAAGAAATTCGGACAGTCCTCGCTCTCCTAAATCTGGAAATTCTTCAGATTCAAAATCTTTCAAAAAGCCGTTTTCAAAAACGGGTGAGAAAAGTTTTGAATCAAAAGATAGAAATGAAAACGGCTCATCAAACTTTGAGAAAAAGCCCTTCAGCAGAAGTGACAGAGCGACAGACAGCTCTAGACCTTTTAAAAAACCTGATTCTAGGAGATCTGATACAAGCTATGAGAGTCGAATGGAAAAAAAATACTCAAAAACTGAAAAAGAACCATTTGTATCCAATAAAAGCGAAGAGAGAAAGTCTTTTGGCCAAACTAACTTCAAGAGAGGTGGTGAAGGGAGAAGCAGCTCAGATGTAAGAGGAAAATACGAAAGAGGAAGCTTAAAATACGGAAGAAAACCTGGCAGTGAAACTGACAGGGATGACGACAGAGCAAGATCTTTTGTACAGAAAAGAAGATTTAAGAAGGTTGAAAAGGACGTTCACAAAGATACAATCCGTCTTAACAAATACATCGCAAACTCAGGAATCTGCAGCAGAAGAGAAGCTGATGAGTTGATTACTCAAGGTTTGGTAGAAGTGAATGGAAAGGTAGTGAATGAAATGGGATATCAAGTCGAGAAAACTGATAAAGTGGTTTTTGACGGACAGAATATCACACCTGAAAAACCTGTTTATGTACTTCTTAACAAGCCAAAAGGTTATATTTCTACAACAAAAGATGACAAGGCAAGAAAAACAGTGATGGATCTTGTTGCTAACGCATCTCCCTATAGAGTTTTCCCGGTTGGAAGACTGGATCGTTCTACCACAGGAGTTATTCTTTTAACCAATGACGGACACATGACCAAGAAACTTACACATCCATCTTTTGATGCTAAAAAAATCTATCATGTGACTTTGGATAAAAAACTGACCAATGAAGATATGAAGCTTATTGTGGAAGGTATTCGTCTGGAAGAAGGAATTGCAATGGTAGATCAGATTTCATTCATCGAAGGCAAGCCCAGAAATGAAATCGGAATGGAAATTCATATCGGCTGGAACCGTGTGATCAGAAGAATTTTCCAAAGATTAGGATACGAAGTGGAAGCTTTAGACAGAGTAATGTTTGCAGGATTAACCAAGAAAAACATCAAAAGAGGACACTGGAGAATCCTTACAGATTTGGAAGTGAATACTCTGAAAATGCTTTAAAAAATGATAAGTTTTGAATGATGAATTATAAGTTTAATTCATTCCTGAAATTTAAAAAATAAAAAGACGCAGAATTGGTTTCTGCGTCTTTTGTGTTTTATAGTTTTAAAGTGAAGAGACTCTTAACTTCATGAATTATCCTAAAACCGTAACTCCTTTCTGAATCATCTCAAAAATAGCATCTTTTCCATTATCCGGTTTTACGTTGACAGCTTTTGTTCCGTTGAAGTGCAGACAGGTTACATAGCCATTGGCAACGGAATCCGTAGCTGTGAATTTCACACAGTAATCCATCGCTAAACCAACAATTTCTACCAACTGAATATCATGATACTTTAAGAAATCATCCAAACCGGTTTTCATAAAATGATTGTTATCCTGAAAACCACTGTAAGCATCTATCTCAGTATTTTTCCCTTTCTGTATGATATGAGTTACCTTTTCTCTGTTTAAATCTTTATGAAATTCTGCTCCGAAAGTTCCTTCCACACAATGATCCGGCCACATAAACTGCGGAACTCCGTTTAAAATAATGCTTTCACCAACCTTTTTCCCGTTGTTGCTGGCAAAACTTTTATGGTTTGCAGGATGCCAATCTTGAGTAAGTACAATTTGATCATATTCATTCTCTTCCATCAGAAGATTGATATAAGGAATTATTTCATTTGCTTCAGGTACAGCCAGAGCCCCACCTTCACAGAAATCATTTTGTACGTCAACTATTATTAATGCTTTTTTCATATTTAGCTATTTAGTTTTCTAAATTTAAACTATTCCATTCAAATAATTGTCCAAGTTCAGAATATCGGACAAAACGGCATTCGTCATCATAAAAATGAGTGAAAAACAATTTGATGACTATAACCAATGGCAATAGCTTATCTTTGCATTAAATCAATATTTATGTCATTTGAGTCTTTAGGATTATCACACAATATCATTCATTCTGTTAACAAACTCGGCTATTTAAAGCCATTTCCCATTCAGGAGCAGGCGATTCCTGTTATTTTAAAAGGAAAAGATCTGATAGGAATTGCACAGACCGGTTCCGGAAAAACAGCTTGTTTTGTAATGCCGATTTTAGAAAAATTGCAGAATGCAGAAGTAAAAAAAGATAGGAATGTACAGGTTTTGATATTGGTTCCTACACGAGAATTAGCCATTCAGATTGATGAAGTTTTCAGAGCTTTTACAGAAAATCTGAAGCGTGAGATACGTACAATGGCAGTTTACGGCGGTGTTTCTATCAATCCGCAAATGAAAGGAATGTTTGGAGTAGAAGTTCTTATTGCAACACCTGGTCGTTTATTAGATTTAATTGATCACAATGCATTGAGTATTTCAGGAATTCAGCATTTGGTGATTGATGAAGCAGACAAAATGTTTCAGTTGGGTTTTGGTGAAGAGATGAATAAGCTTTTCGGGATGATGCCTGTCATGAAACAGACCACTTTATTTTCTGCAACTCTTGATGACAAAGTTTCTGAAATGAGACAGCGTTTATCAATGAATCCTGTATTGATTGAAATTAAAAAAGACGAGGTTGAAATCGAAAATATCGAGCAAGTCGCGTATCACGTTTCCCCTGAAAACAAAGGTCCTTTTTTGCGTTATCTAATTAAAGAAAAGAAAGTTGAAAAAGCCCTGATATTTGTTTCATCTACTAAATCAGCAGATAATCTGGTCGAAAAGCTGAAGAAAAACAAAATAAAAGCTGTTGCTATTCACAGTCAGAAATCACAGGGTACCCGTAGAAATAATCTTGAAGAATTTAAAGTAAACGGAGCTCAGATTTTGGTGGCAACCGACTTGATTGGCCGTGGTATTCATATTGAGTCTTTGCCTTGTGTGATTAATTACGAATTGCCACGTTCGCCTTTAGATTACATCCACCGTATCGGCAGAACCGGTAGAGCAGGCGAAAAAGGAACAGCCATCAATATTCTGACGGATGATGAATTGCAGCATTTCAGAGTGATTCAAAAGAAAATGGGTAAAAAAATCACCTTACAAAGAACAGAAGGTATTGATTTACATGGTTATTAATACGATTAATTAAACTAATAAACTTCAATATCTAAAGACTTGGAATTTTTTTGTATAAATTTTTCAATCAAAACATTTATAATGAAAGTTTTTCGGATTTATATTCTCGATTTTTTTGATATTTTTACAAAAACTTACAATCAGAAATTGTTTAGATATTATCACTGGACAAAAGAAAATTTATGAAAGAATTTACCATTGTTCGTGGCTTATTTGACGGCAGAAAAAGACGATTAATTTTAAATGAAAATTATATAAAGTTTGAAAATAAAGATCGTAAAGCAGATTCATTTTCCATTATCAACAAGGAAGATATTACTGAAATTCGTTATGGAATTCACTTCATTAAAGGTTTAGAATTCTATATTGGGAGGGAATATCAGATTTTCATCAAAACTAATTCTGATAATGAATTAAAGATTAATTTTAAACTATTTTACAGAAGAAAGCTAAACAAAAAACATCAGTTGTTTTGTGATATTATAGATGAATTGTGGAATTATTATCTTGATGATATTACGGAAACATATCTACATAAGATTCAACAAAATGAGAGTTTTTTCTTGTGTGGCATTGAGTTCTTTTCTGACAGAATTAAATTTAAAAATAAAGAATTATTATTTAAAGATGTAGAAATTAAGAACTACCATCATTACTTTATTATTTATTCTAAATTAGATCCGTATCAAAATAAAATGCTCTATTATTTGAAAGACGAAAACGCCGTAATTTTATCCCAGCTTTTAAATATTATAAAGAAATAATGAACACTATAGAATTAAAGAAATTTCCAATCGGTGATTTTCAGCAAGGCGATACCAGTTGTGACATAGAACTGGAAAATCACATCAAAGTCATCAAAAATTTTCCTGAAAAATTAAAAAAACTGATTGAAGATTTTTCCGACGAACAACTGGACACACCATATCGAGAAGGCGGATGGACAGTAAGACAACTTGTCAATCATTTAGCAGACAGTCATGCAAACAGTTTTATCCGTTTTAAACTGGCTTTAACTGAAGATAATCCTATCATAAAACCGTATGAGGAAGCCAAATGGGCCGAACTACAGGACAGCTTGAATATCCCGGTAAAACCAGCAATGAGAATGTTGAAAGGTATTCATCAGAGATGGTATGTTTTACTGAAAACATTGACCAACAGACAGTTTGAAAGAACTTTCCGCCATCCCGAAAAAGATCATGATTACAATTTAAGATATTATTTAGCACTTTATGCATGGCATTGCAACCACCACTATGCCCATATTGAAAATTTAAGGACAGAAAAAGGGTGGTAAAAAAAAGCCTGCACAATAGAAAAGATTTTGACGAAATTATAGAAAGAATTTCTCAGCTTTCAGAAAATTCTCAAAAAAAATGGGGGAGTATGAGCGCAGCGCAGATGCTGACGCATTGCGAGCTTATTTTAAAAATTCCTTTAAAAAAAATAGATATTCCCAAACCTAATTTTGTTATCCGTACAGTCGGAATTTTAACGAAAAAAGAAATTCAGATTTTCAATAACGGAATTCCTCCAAATATGCCGACTTTTCAAAAACTAATCGTTAATTTTGAATGTGAATTTGTGGTAGCAAAAAATAGCCTTCTGAAAACACTTCATGAATATATTAAGGCTTACGAAAATCACACTTTACCAGACGATCACGTACTATTCGGGAAGATGAAAGAAAAAGATTGGGGATTTTTGGAATATAAACATCTCAATCATCATTTAAAACAATTTAATGTATGAGCTTTTTAAATAAAATATTTGGCGGAAAACAGGATGAGAGTCAATCCAAATCTTTTTGGAATTTAATTGAATCTGAAAAAGATTTGGAAGAGGCAATAAAAAAATCTCATTCAGGAAAAATTGCAATTTTCAAACATTCTACAAGCTGTTTTATCAGTAAAACTGTTTTGAGAAACTTTGAAAAAGAAATTGAGGAAGCGGAAGAACATGGAGCGACTCTCTATTTTTTAGATCTCTTGGCTCACAGAAATATTTCAAACAAAATCGCTGAAGATTTTGGTATCAGACATGAAAGTCCACAATTGATTGTCATAGAAAACGGTAACGAAATCAACAACGCATCTCATCAGGATATCACTTTAAGCCAGATTGTCTCATGAGTAATATGACTACCTACTTAGCAAAAGTGCTTGAAGTGCCTGCGGAAAGGCTAAGTCTTTGCAGTATTTATTACGAAATCAAAAAATTTTCTAAAGGAGATCTCTTGTTACAGTACGGAGAGGTCTGCCGCAATACTTTTTTTGTAGAAAAAGGACTTTTAAGAATGTATTCGATTGATAAGAACGGCAAAGAACACATTATACAGTTTGCACCGGAAAATTGGTTAATTGGTGACCGAAGCAGTCTTTACTTTAGTGAAAAATCAAATTACTATATTGAAGCAGTAGAAGATTCTGAAGTTTCGATATTACCTCGTGATTTTTTCAATAAACTTCTGGAAGAATTTCCGAACAGCATCGAAAAAAATGATCTCGTACTTCAGAAACACGTAAAGAGTTTGCAGGATAGAATCAACTCTTTATTGGGAGAAACTGCTGAAGAAAGATATTTAAAATTCATCAAAATGTATCCTGATTTATTGCTCAGAGTTCCACAGTGGATGGTGGCGTCTTACCTAGGAATTACTCCTGAAAGCCTGAGCAGAGTGAGAAAAGAACTGGCAAGAAAAAATTTTATGCCAGATTGATCATTACGTTAGTCATTCAGGATTAAGAATATTCACGAGTCTGTTCAGGTATTCCTGTTCTCGCATTACTTTTTCAAAAGACTTTTTTGCAGCTAATGGGCAGAGTCTTACGCTTTCATTTTGATGAGAATAGATATCATTTTCTACAAAACCATCAAAGTTAAGAGCATATTCCTGTATAAAACTGTTAATAGTATTCTTTTTAATCTCACACAAAGTACTGCTTTGAATTTTTTGCAAAGAGGTGAGAATAAAAGATTTATCACCAGTAAAATTGATAATATTGGTGATAAACTTTAAGTTTTCGTGTGGCATGCTGCCCAATTCCTGGTGAACAGCATGCGGTTGATCTTCAAAAATCATGGTTTATATTACTTTTTTGACTTTAAACAGTTGCATTACCTTCCACACCATCAGAATTATCCGTCTTATTTCCGGTAACTGCTGCTGCAACGAAACTTAGCATACTCACCAGTTTTCCTGCTTTTGTATCCCAATAATAGCTCTCTTTTGGTTCAACTCTTATGATGGATACATTCGGATCATCTTTACCATCGAACCAGGCATTTGCCATTGCAGACCATTTTTCTTCGATTGTAGATTTATCTTTATAAATAGTAGCTTCACCATAGATTGAGAGATATTCAGAATCACTGTTGTTCATAAAGAATAGCTGAACTCTGCGGTCGTCTTTGATTTCAAAATTTTTGTTGCTTGCATCACTGCTTATGAACCAAAGATTTCCTGCTTCATCAGTTTCCTGTAGTGACATTGGTCTTGAAGTAATGGGTAAGGTTTCTAGATCAGTTGAGAACATACAAATTCTGGCTTTTTCTGAAAGCTCCTTAATTTTCTTGATAGCATCTGAATGCATAAGATTTTCTGTCGACATAATTAATATTTTAAGTGTTGGTTTAAATAAAAAAGAGAAAGTTGTAATTTCTCTGCGTTACAGAATTTGATTCTGTAAAGATTCAGCTTCAAAAATCTAACCAAATTATTCAAAAAAATCAAAATAATTACAATTATCTCAAAATAAGGTTTAAAAACAATATATTTTATCTATAAAACCATGCTTTATGATTCTAATCATAATCAATAATGTCTTAAATTTGATGAAATCAAAATCAGTTTAACTTTTTTTACTGATAGAACACAAATACGAAAAGGATATTATCAATGCGTATCAATATAGAAATTTGGCATACATTTGTCTAGAAATACAACAAAAAAACTATTCTTAAAACAATGAAAACAATCAGCTGCACAAAGTTGGATGAAGACCTGTTAAAATCTTTTGGAGGCGAAATAAAATTTTACGAGGAAGGAGAGAAAATTTTTAATCAGGGAGATATTCCGATGAATTATTTCCAGATTGTGGAAGGTAAAGTGAAAGAAAATAATCAGGATGATGAAGGGAGAGAATTTATTCACAATATTTTAGGTGAAGGTCAGAGTTTCGGTGATTCTATGCTGTTCATCGATAAAAAATATCCGATAAATGCAGAAGCAATTACCGGATGTAAAGTCATTAAAGTTTCAAAACCAAATTTTTTGCATCTTATAGAAAAGCATCCCGAAGTTTCTGTTCAGATAAATTCGTGTATGTCTCAACGGATGTATTATCAATCTATTATGATGCAGAATTTAGCAGCAAATGATCCTGTGATAAGATTGACGGGACTATTGGAATATTTGAAAAGTTTTCACAGTGATGATATTCCTCTTTCTTTTCAGATACAATTAACACGACAGCAAATTGCAAATCTTACAGGATTGCGTGTAGAAACAGTCATCAGAACTATCAAAAGAATGGAAAAAGATAGTTTTTTAAAAATAGACAAAAGGAAAATTTTCTTTTAGATAATAAAAATAATTTTGTAAAGTTGAAATCGTGCAGTTAGAAAACAAATCGGTACTGATCATAAGAGCAGGTTTTACATCCAAACGGAGGAATCATTGTGAATGGATAAATAATTTTAAATAAAGCACCTTCTAAACATTCATGGTTTCTGTGATTTCGATCATAAAAAAATGGCAAAAAATTCTAATATATTTGATTATTAATTTGATATAGCTCAGATAGTTCTCATTTAAAAAAACTGAATCATTCAGTCAGAAAGAAATATTTAGTATAATGATTATCAGATTAATGAAAATTTAATGTAATTATTATGAAGAATATAGCAGAAGATGAAATTTTAAGATTAGCAAAAGAAAACTCTCCCCGTCTTTTAAGTAAATTTAAAGTTTTATATCCTGATTTTTTTGATAAACTAGCTTTAATACAGCCAAATCTTCAAAATTCTGAATTGAGTTTCTGCATTTATCTGAAACTTAACCTAAGTACAAAAGAAATTGCAAAGTACACGTATGTTACTCCGAAAGCAATTCAAAACAGAAAAAACAGAATCAGAAAAAAATTAAACATTGAATCATCTGTAGATATTTACAAATGGTTTGATAAACTTTAATATTATCTAAATTTCATAAATTTCAGAATCCGTAAAAACAAAATACATTCCTTTTTTAGGGATGTTTTTTGTATCTAATCCTGTAAATTCACTGAAGGCAGGCAATAATAATTGATTGGAAGTCTGAGCAAAACAAGGCAACTTAATCTTTTTCACAGGAGAATTAATCACAAATCCAGGATGAATATGTCCTGTAATCTGAAACTTCGGGTTCGAACGGTCGAAATCGTGAACAAAGGTAATGTCATCAATTTCCACAGATTTACTTCTTACATCAAGACACAATTTCTTTTCCAGAGTTTTTGAAATTCTGTCGTGATTTCCTTCCACCAGACAAAATTTGATGTGTGAATATTGGTTTTTCCAGGTGCAAAATTCATCTACTTCAGAATTGTTTCCGGCGTGAAGTAAATCGCCAACGATGATAAATTGTTCCGGCTGAAAAAATTCAATCAGTAAAGATAATCGGTCGAGATCATTTTTCATCATATGATTTGCCAAGGCAATTCCGTTCTTCCGAAAGTGAGCTGTTTTACCGATGTGAAGATCTGAAAAAATCAATGCTTTTTCTTTTTCCCAGTAGAGAGCACGTTGATTGGTAATTGTAAAAGTATCGTTTAAGATGGATATATTTTTTGTCGCTATGTTCATAAATAAGTCATCGGAAAAGGTTAAGTTTTTCACTCATCCTTAATGTTTCTTCCAGATTGTTTAATTAATTTTTGAATTCTCGCATCCAGATTTTCGCTCGTCAATGTCTGTCTCAAACTATCCACTTTTATCGGAAAACTTAAAGGCGTAAATTTATTGGAATATTTTAGAATTATCTTAGATTTTTCAATTCTTTTGAAAGCTTCTACCAAGCGTTGTTCCTGCAGCTGCATATTGAAAACCTCTGTGTAAGCCTGTCTCACAAGGAAATGATTCGGATCGTAATCTTCCAACACTTTGAAAATTAAACCGGCAGAACTTTGCAATGCTTTATTAGAACGCTGTTGTCCGGGAAAATTCTGTACGACCATTCCGGAAATCACAGCAATGTCTCTGAATTTTCGTCTTGCCATTTCCGCCGAGTTGATACTAGAAATCACATCGACCATCAGATTTTCTCTTGTTAAAATTTTCTCCAAATTATCTTCATTCAGCGGAATTTCTTTGTCGCTAAATAACTCAAAACCATAGTCATTCATCGCCATAGAAAAGGAAATCGGAGCCAGTTTTGAAATTCGGTAAGCAATCAGTGCAGCCATTACTTCGTGTACCAAACGCCCTTCAAAAGGATACATAAACAAATGATAGCCTTCACGATTTTTAATCAATTCAACCAAAAACTCATCTTCTTTTGGAATGTGAGAACGTTCTTCTTGCCTAGATAAAAGTGGATGCAGAAATTTCAGTTCTTTCTCAGAAGCTTTTGGATTCAATGCGCCGGATAATTTTTCTCTTAAAAAACGCCCGAGATTTGAACTCAAAGGCAATCTTCCGCCCAGATAACTCGGGGCCTGCGCTTTTCCTTTGGAAGCACGCACAAAAACAGTCATATCTTTAATCATTGCAACCTCCAGAACCCGCCCGGCCAGAATAAATTTTTCTTCTTTTTTTAATCTTGAAATGAAATATTCTTCCACCATTCCGATGTAGCCGCCGGAAATAAATTTCACTTTCAGCATCGCATCGCTTACAATCGCGCCCATATTCATTCTATGAAGCATTGCTATTTTTCTGGAAGTTACTTTGTGCAAACCGTCTTCCATCACGACAACCTTATGATATTCTTCGTAGTTTTTCAATGCGCTTCCGCCAATGGTGAGAAAATCAATCATTCCTTCCCATTCTTCATCTCTGATCTCCTGAAAAGTGTGCACTTTTTTAATTCTTTCATATACTTCATCAGGAATAAAACCATCGCCAACCGCCAAAGTCATCAGAAACTGAACCAAAACATCGAAGCATAAAACCAGCGGTTCACGAGGTTCAATCACTTTTTGTTTTACGGCTTCCTTCAGCGCAGCAACTTCAATTAATTCTAATGAATGGGTAGGAACACAGAAGATTTTTGAGGTTTCAAAAGGGGAGTGACCACTTCTTCCGGCACGCTGCAGAAATCTTGCAACCCCTTTCGCAGAACCAATTTGAATCACGGTATCAACAGGTTTAAAATCAATTCCCAAATCTAAAGACGATGTGGAAACTACGGCTTTTAGTTTTCCGTTGCTTAAGTTTTCTTCTATCCAAATTCTCAAATGGGCATCAATCGAACTGTGATGGATAGCGATTTGTCCGGCAAAATCAGGATAAGCATTCAGCAAAAGCTGATACCACATTTCACTCTGACTTCTGGTATTCGTAAAAACAATTGTCGATTTTGATTCCAGAATAATCGGCACTACTTTATCTGCTAATTTTTGTCCGAGATGTCCTGCCCAAGGTAAAAGTTCAACTTCATCCGGAAAAACCGATAATATTTCTATTTTTTTCTGCTCTTTAGCGGTAATTTTTGTTTTTTTAATATCGAAAGGAATCAGAACATCCATTGCTTCTTCCAAATTTCCGATGGTTGCAGTAATTCCCCAAATCTTTATTTTTGGAACATAATGAACGAGTTGCGAAATGCCTAATTCGAGCATCACACCACGCTTTGAACCCAACAATTCGTGCCATTCATCCACCGCAACGCAATGCATATTGGTAAAGAACCGCTGATTATTTTTCTGAGCTAAAAGCAAATGCAAACTTTCAGGAGTAACGACAAGAATTTCAGGCATACTTTTGACCTGTTGCTGACGGACTTTCGGGTCTGTGTCACCATTTCTTACACCCACTGTCCAATCCAATCCAATCTCGTCAATCGCTTCCTGCATTGCTTTGGCAATATCTTTTGAAAGTGAACGGAGTGGTGTAATCCAGATCATTTTCAGACCTTTTTTGTACTTATCGGGATACGTAAGGAAATCTGAAATTAAAGCTAAAAATACCGAGAATGTTTTCCCGAAACCTGTCGGAGCAATGACCATACCGCTGTAGCCACTGCCAAATTTCTTCCAGGTGTCTAACTGGAATTTGAATGGGGAATTGCCTTTTTCCATCATCCAGTTTTGAATGATTTTAAAGCCTTCGGTATTTTCGTAGTTGCTCAAATTGTTTTTTATTAAAAAAGTCTTCTACTCCGCTCAGACTGACATCTCTCAAAACAATTAGTATTAGGATTGTCACGCTGATCGGAGTCCAAGCGTTACTGTATCAATTTCTTAATTTCTTCAATATCATCAATATCATTCACGGTTTTGTCTCTTCGCCATCTAAGAATTCTTGGGAAACGCAGTGCAACACCGCTTTTGTGACGGTTGCTAAAACCAATTCCTTCAAATGCAATTTCGAAAACCAACTCAGCTTTTACCGTACGAACCGGACCAAATTTCTCGATCGCATTTTTATTGACAAACTTGCTGACTTCCATAATTTCTTTGTCGGTCAATCCGGAATACGCTTTGGCAATCGTAACCAGTTTATCACCACTTTTCACGGCAAAACTGTAATCGGTATAGTAGGCGCTTCGTCTTCCGCTTCCTTTTTGGGCATAGATTAAAACGGCATCAATCGTCAACGGACTGATTTTCCATTTCCACCAATCGCCTTTTTTTCGTCCGGAATGATAATGAGAATTTTTCTGTTTCAGCATCAGGCCTTCACTGTTGATTTCTCGTGAATTTTCTCTGATTAAATCTAATTTATTCCAGTCATCGAATTCGATTGCCTGAGAAATTTTAATATTTTCCGGAGCTTCATTCAGCAGTAACTCTTCCAACATTGCTCTTCTGGCTGAGATGGGTTTTTCTCTTAAATCAGTTCCTTCCAATTCTAAAATATCATACGCAAAAACTTCAATCGGAATTTCACCCAACATTTTTTTGGTTAAAGTTTTACGGTTGAGACGTTTTTGTAATTCATTAAAATTTAAAACATCTCCATCTTTTACAGCTAATATTTCTCCGTCGATAACAAAATTTCCTTTCATATTTTGAACGGTTTCGGCAATTTCAGGAAACTGTTCGGTAACCAATTCTTCACCACGGGACCAAATAAAAACTTCATCATTTCGTCTGATGATTTGTCCACGAATTCCGTCCCATTTATATTCGATCAGCCATTCTTCAGGCTTACCCAAATCTTCCAACTCTTTTTCCAAAGGATAAGCCAAGCAAAAAGGGTAGGGTTTAGAGTTGTCCGGGTTGATATTTTCTGCTGAAATCAGTTCATTAAAAGAAACTTCATCCGGCTGCCATTTTCCCATCAGACTGTGCATCAATGTACTTGCTTCCTGTCCGGAAAATTTGGTTAAAGAATTAATCAGTGTCTTTGATGAAACACCAATTCTAAAACTTCCGCCTAATAATTTATTGAAAATCAAACGTTCTGTATAATCCAAACCATTCCAGGAATTGAGAACGAATTCTTTTTTCTCGGCTTCAGTTTTGGTTTTAAGCCTGATGATTTCTGTCATCCATTCTGACAATGTTTTTTCGATTTTTTCTGTTGGTGGAGGAAGAATCAAAGAAATCGTTTCACCCAAGTCTCCTACAGAAGAATAACTTTCCTGAAACAACCAAAACGGCAATTGGATAATCTCCAATGCCCATTCTTTCATATAGTTGGTATTGACATTTCGCTTAGGTCTTTTGCCTGTAAACAAGGCAATAAACCACAATTTATCATCATCCGGCGCACGTTCAAGATAATCGACGATGGCATCAATTTTAGCATTCGTTTTATTGGTGCTTTCCAAAGCGTTGATGAGTTCTGCAAAATGTCTCATTTGTTTAATTTTCTATTATATTGCCTGCTTTTCCTTCTTCAGTTTTCAATTTTTGCCAGACGTTTCAGATTTAAATGGCTTTTAGTTTGCTAAAATTCCGCTCAAAAGTAATTCGATGAATGAAAATAAGATATAGTGCCGCTCCTACGGAGCTTAAAGATATTATTACCTTATTGCTACAAACATTTCACTCCTACGGAGCTCAAACATATTATTGCCTTATTGCAACAAACACTTTGCTCCTAAGGAGCTCAAAGATATTATTACCTTATTGCTACAAACATTTTCCTCCTACGGAACTCTCCAATCTAAAAGGTTTCAAAAACCTTGAAGATTAACTTAATAATGATTATTCCTCTTTTTTATCTGATATAATTTCCTTTTCAATGACTTCATCGTCATCATCTCCGTACAATGTTTCCACAACATCAGATTTAATACCAATTTCATTTAAATATTTTGAGAAAACTTCGGTTTGTCCGTGTGTCACGTGAACGATTTCTGCTTCGGTCGCTTTTATGGCTTGTAAAAGACCTTTCCAGTCGGCGTGGTCGCTCATGGGAAAACCTGCATCCATACTTCGCCATCTTCTTGCACCACGTACCTGCATCCAACCGGAACAAATCGCAGTTGCCGCATCCGGAATTTTTTTAATAACATTACTGTCTACCAAAGCAGGCGGAACAATAACGATATCGCCCGCAACGTGTTTAATGCTTTCTCTGAAATCCGGAACTTCATAATCTGGAAGGACGATACCGACTTCTTCAAAGGCTTTATTTAATTTTCCAATCGAGTAGTGAACGTGGATCTTTCCCATTCCTTCAACTGCTTTCATAATTCGCTGTGCTTTGCCCAAAGAGTAGCCGATGAAAACGGAAGTTTTTTGATTTTCCTGATTTCTTAAAACCCAATTCTGAAGTCTTTTATTTAAATCCGGAACTTCGAGCCAATTGTAAATGGGAAGTCCAAAAGTACTTTCTGTAACAAATTCATTACATTTTACAAACTCAAATGGGGTACTCAAACCGTCATCCTGAACTTTATAATCACCGGAAACTACACTCACATAACCTTTATATTCTAAACGAATCTGAGCCGAACCAATGATATGTCCGGCAGGATGCATCGATAGTTTAACACCATTAATATCTAAAACTTCGCCATATTGCAAAGTCTGACATTCGATATCAGGAGAAATTCTTTGATGTAAAATGGGTTTCGTGAAATGATGGCAAAGATATTTTTTCATTCCCCAACGGGCATGATCGGCGTGACCGTGCGTAATAACCGCAAAATCCACAGGTCGCCATGGGTCAATATAAAATTTCCCCTGCGGACAGTAAATACCTTTGTTTGTGAATGTGATGAGTTTCAAAAGTTTGATGATTAGTGTGTTTCTGAATATTCAAAAACCTAACCAAATTACTTTAAATCCAGACTTTTCTGCAAATCGCTCCAAGCACCGCCGTTGTAAACTCTTTTAAAGCCTTTTTCCTTTAAAATATGCTCAGCCTTTACACTTCTCAAACCATGGGAACAAACTGTAATGTAAGTTTTGTCAGGATCAAGTTCAATATATCTTTCACGAATTGTTCCTAAAGAAATATTCTGTGAACCAGCGATATGTCCGGTTTCAAATTCTTTTTTGGTTCTTACATCTAAAATTATGGCACCGTTTTTAATCAATTTTTCTAAACCATCGTCTAAACTTTGATATTTATAAACTCTGTAAACAATGTAAATCAACAAGATTACTCCGCAGAAAATCAAAATATTCTTCATAATTTGTTTAGTATTTTTTTATCAATATAAAATGTTCCGAACGGAATGATGCATGCCAAAAGTACTTTCCAGGTTGTTTCTTTGAATTTCCAGTTTTGTTCGACACCCACACTTAAGGTCATCAATAAAAACAGCAAAAATAACGAGCCGTGAATTGGTCCCAATATTTTTACAAAAGCAGGGTTATTAAATCCATATTTTAAAGGAACTGCGATGAATATTAATGTTAATAATGAAATTCCTTCAAGAATTCCAATGATTCTTAAGCGTCCGATTTTAGTTTTAAATAAATTAATCATAATTATCTGAAATAAGGTCTGTTAGCAAAAGGTGAAAAGGGCCACGGAATGGCGATGAAAATAATCAGCAGAGCAATCGAAAAGTAAATCAGCATTGTTTTAAACTTCTCCTGATCGTTTGTTTTTCTTTTGGAAATTGCTGAACCAATTGTTATTAAAATAATTGAAATCAACATCAGAAAAATGTGAATCAACCCGAAAAAAAGCAGATCAAACGACTCTCTAACATCATCAACATTCTTCCAAAAGTATTTGATAATAGGACTTTGAGAATATAATGTAATTCCTAAAACCAATTGAATATGAGCAATTGTCGCGGACCAGTGTCTTACGGAGTTATCTGTTTTTGAAAAAGCTTTATTTGATAAATATCCTTTGTAAGCTCTGAAAATTGAGTACAATAAACTCAATAAAATCAACCATCGAAAAGTAGAGTGCAGGAAAGTAAGCGTCTGATACATTGTTTAAAAAATTCTATACAGCAAAGATAAATCAAAAACATACTAACTAGTATTTTTTTTAATCAAAAAATTATTTTAATGTTTCCAAATAATTCCTAAGTCCCTTTAAATAAATAAGATAAACTGACTTTGAATTTTCTAATTTTCCTAAATTACGTACTCCCCAATAACCTGACATTACGAAAACGGCGACTTCTTTGGCATTGACATCAACTTTAATTTTACCATTGAGTTTTCCTTTTTCTACAGCATCCATCATTGCCTTTTCCCATTCCAGAGAAAGTCTGTTTAAAACTTTTGTAAATTCACTATTCCATGGAGCCATTTCCTGAGTAAAATTGGAGGCTGGGCAGCCATATTCAACTTTTAAGTCTTCACTTTCCATTAATAAATAATGGATGATCTTAAAAATGGTATCCAAAGGATTTTGATCACTTTGAAAAGGCTCAATAAAAGTACTTTTGAAACTTGGAATCATTAATTCATTGAGAATCGCCAAACCCATTTCGTCTTTCGTTTTGAAATGATAATAAAATGCACCTTTTGTCACCTGAGTAGTCGCAATGATTTCATCTACACTCGTTGTCTGATAACCATGACTGTAGATTAGTTCAAATGCTTTCTGAAGGATATTCTGACGTGTAAGTTCAGATTTTTTCATAAAATACTAATTGGTTTGTTTTACAAAGGAACAAATTTTATCAATCAAAAAAAAGAGCTGTCTAAAACAACTCTTTTTAAGTAAAATATTTAAGGAATGATTTTTTCTTCTTTTAATTTTTCAAATAAATCAATAAAAGATTTCTCTGTGCTTTGATATTCTAAAAATCCTGCTTTTCTGCTGTTCGACATGTCTGTCATTACTTCGAGCGGTCTTCCCAAATCCAGATCTGTATGCCAAGCTGATGACAATCGGTTTAATTCCTCTTCTTTCAGCCCATACTTCTGAACAATTTTTTTCCAGATTTCTTCATCGTTCTGCATTTCTTTTTCGAGAGGTTTTATTTCTTTTTCAAAGCCTATAGCCTCAATACCAAACCAATCTGCCAATCTGTACCAAAGCCATTTCCATCGAAAAATATCTCCATTTGTGATATTGAATGCTTTGTTTTTTGCAGATTCAGTTGATGCTGCCCAAACCAATTGTTTTGCTAAAACTCTAACATCTGTGACATCAGAAATACCGTTCCACTGTGCAGCAGATCCCGGCCAGATAAATTTTCTGCCTGTTTCTTTACAAATACTTGCGTAAACTGCCAAAGTGGTTCCCATATTCATTGCGTTACCAACTGCATAACCAATCACGGTATGCGGACGGTGAATACTCCATGTAAAACCATCTCTTTCTGAAGCACCATAAACCTCATCTTCCTGAGCATAATAAAAATTGGGCAGTGGAAGTCTCGGCTGCTCTTCTCGTAAAGGAGTTTCGGGAAGTTTTCCTTCTTTTGCATACGTTTCGAATGGTCCCAAATAGTGTTTTAATCCGGTTACCAGAGCAACATGCTGAACTGATTTTTTCGGAGATAAAACATTTAGCAAATTTCTTACTAGTGCACTGTTAACCCGAATATTTTCTTCTTCTGTATCATTTCTCATCCAGGTTGTAAAAAAAACATGAGTCGGAGAGATTTTTTCTAATGCAGCTTTCAAGCTTTCTATATCTAAAAGATCAGCTTTAATTGAAATTAATCCGTGAATGTTATCGTTTGTATTTCTGGATATTCCGTAAGTTATCCAGCCTTGAGCTATTAATTCGTTCACCAGATTGCTTCCTGTAATTCCGGTAGCTCCAACGACCAATGCTATATTTTGAGTATTTTCCATATTGTAAAATTTCTCTTACAAAATTAGGAAGGAGAAAATCTAAAACGCTTGATCTATATCATGAGTTTAAATGATTCAGGGCAATCCAAAATCAGACACATGAGTTTTGAACTTTTTAATTAATCACTTTTTAATTCAGCCTTTCAACAAGATTTTCTTACGAATTCTACTGACTGTTTCCGGGGCTAAACCTAAATAAGAAGCGATGAGATTATGGGGAACCCTTTTTACAATTTCAGGATTGCTCTGCGCCAGCTGCAGGATATTTTTCTTCGGCTGAATAACTGTTTGAAACTAATAATCTGTAATCTTTCGTTACAAGACTGTTTTGATATAAAATTCTGAAATAACGATTCATTACAGGAATTTTGATCATTAAATTTTCATAATCTTCGTAGGTGATCATCAACAATTCTGTATCCTCAACAGCCTCAATATGCAATACTGCAGGTTCCTGATTAATAAAACTTTTAAAATCTGAGATCCACCATCCTTCCAATGCAAACATGTTGATATTCTCGCCTCCTTTTTCATCTGCAAAATAAGATTTCAACAAACCTTTGCAGACAAAAGACAGATGTTGGCAAACATCTCCTTCCTCTAATAAAAACTGTTTTTTTCTAAGTTTTTTTATGGTGAAAAAAGACTGGAGACCAAATTTTTCCTCTTCAGTAAGATTTATTTTATTCTGAATATGGAAAAATAAGATGTCAAACATGATAAAAATATTTACAAAACTAATGTAATACAAAAATGATAAAAATATATTCAAATTTATTATCTGAATAAAAAAAGCAGTTTCAAAAATGAAACTGCTTTTACTAACTATTAAAATCAAATTAATATAAAACACCAAGACTTTCTGCTGAAAAATCAGAAATTTTCTCTGTACTTCCGTCTTTTATTTTCCTTACCCATTGGTGATCTGCCAATAACGCTCGTCCTACAGCCACCAAATCAAAATCCTGACGCTCAAATCTGCGCATCAATTCTGTAAGATCAGATTTTTCACTTCCTTCACCTGCAAATGCACCCATAAAATCGCCTTTTAAACCAACTGATCCAACTGTAATTGTTGGCTGACCTGTTATTTTTTTTGCCCAACCAGCAAAATTTAAGTCAGAACTTTCAAATTCGGGTTCCCAGAAACGACGCTGCGAACAATGAAATATATCTACACCTGCTTCCTTCAAAGGTAACAGCCATTCTTCCATTTCAGACGGTGTATTCGCAAGTCTGCTTTTGTAATCCTGCTGCTTCCATTGAGAAAGACGGATAATGATTGTGAAGTCTTCACCTACGGCGGCTCTGATTGCCTTAATTACATCTACAGCAAAACGGCTTCTTTCCTGAATATTTTTTCCGCCGTATTCATCTGTTCTCGTATTGGTAACTTCCCAAAAAAACTGATCAATCAGATATCCGTGAGCTCCATGAATTTCAAGACAATCAAATCCTAAATCTTTGGCAGACTTTGCAGAGGAAGCAAATTGGGCAATGGTATCCTGAATATCTTCTAAAGTCATTGTCGAAGCCTTTTCCATCGGGATTTCAGGGTAAGACTCTGAACTTCTTGTGTCACCTACATGCCAAATCTGAGGTCCCATTTTACCTCCGTTTTGATGTACGGCATCAATTACGTTTTTCCATCCCTCCAAAGCTTCAGTTCCATAAAAATCCGGAATGTTTTGAATGTTTTTTGAAGCAGGACGATTGATAACGGTACCTTCAGACAAAATCAAACCCACATCTGATGCTGCTCTTCTTGCATAATAATCTACTATATTCTCTGTAGGAACTCCATTATCAGATTGTGCTCTGGTCATGGGTGCCATTACCAATCTGTTTTTAAGGTTCAGATTTTTATAAGTAAACGGAGTGAATAATGTGTCTATAATCATTTTTAAATTATTTTAATGTTTAAATTCTTAATTGTTACACAAAGTAACTAATAATAGTTTACTTTTGTATCACCGGATTAAAAACATATCAGCAAGTCAAAAAATACTGGTAACTTAGCAGTAACTAATGCCAGTAACCTAAAAGTAACCAATTATGAGACAACAAAAGATTAAGCACTGCAGTTGCCCGCTTGGTAAGGCAATGTCGACATTGGGTAGTAAATGGAAGCCCATTATTATTTTGGTCATTAAAAACAGGACATTAAGGTTCGGGGAAATTGCTGCAAGGATTTCTGTAATATCGCGAAAAGTTCTTACAGATCAATTGAGAGAAATGGAAGAAGATAGTTTGCTAACCCGTGAAGAATTCAAAGAATTGCCACCGAGAGTGGAGTACAGACTTACCGAAAAAGGACTTGCATTATTACCTATCCTCGGCTTACTCGAAGAATGGGAAAATGATTTTGAATTGAAAGAAAAAAAATTAGAAGTTACCGTTTAACTTATTCTATAAAAATTTTAATAAAATCATTCACTAGACTGAAACATAAGTTTTAAACTTATGAAAAATAAAATGCTACAATAAAAAAGAATCACAAAATTTTTTCATTTGTGATTCTTTTTTTTGACTCATTGGAATTGGGAATATCTCTTGTATTTTCTAAATTCAGACTTACCAGTTATTCAATCCGTTTTCAAGAGCTTTTTTATAATTTTCTTCGTTGAAAGTGTATAAGTCTGGAGATTTGTGAGCTCCACCGCGACGCTGCTCATCAAGTTTTGTAAGAATTTCCAGATTTTTAATTTTTCTGTAAAAATTTCCCCTGTTCAGTTCTTTTCCTAAAATTGTTTCGTAAAGTTTTTGTAATTCTGAAAGAGTGAATTTTTCAGGTAAAAGATTATAACCAATAGGTTTATAAGCAATTCTTTCTCTCAATGTCATTAAAGCTTTTTCAATAATCTCTCGATGATCCATTGCCAGTTCTATCTCCGGAAGCTGGCTTAGATAAATCCATTCAGATTTATCACTGAACTCATCAACAATAAGATTGGCGTTATACGGATTGTACAAAGCGTAATATCCGATAGATACAAAACGCTGCTTATGCCAAAGTGTATCATCAAAATCTTCAAAGTAAAACTCGCTTCTTTGATTTTTGCCGAAAACAGCAAACTCTTCAAGATAAACATCTGAAATTCCCACTCTTTCTTTCAAAACTCTTTTTGCCGCATCATCTACATCTTCATCTTTCTGCACATAACCACCAGGCAAAAGCCATTGTTTTCGATAAGTCATTTGTACAAGAAGAACTTTCAGCTCATTTTTATCAAAACCAAAAATTACCGTGTCAGTGGAAATGTGAGGAAGAAATAAATGTTTAAGTTCTTCAGATTTTTGTAAAAATTGTTGTTGTGAATCCATAAATGTTTGTGAATACCTGAGATCACAAATTTAATATTAAAAATTAAGAAATTATTAAAAATCAGTTTGCAATCGAGTTTTGTAAAAAAACGATCAGAAAAACTGCATTTATTAAAATTTTTCAGATCTCTCTATTTTCTGATTTTCTGGAAGTGAAAAACATATACGCTAATCCTAAGGTAACTCCTGCCACCATTGCCAATTTCGTCTTTTTGCTTGGAACAGGAAGAATCGTTTCACCATAAATCTGGTGAGGTTCAGATGAAGGATTCAGAATATTTCCTGAAGTTGGTTGGCCATTTTTCAGTTTCATCATCAGTCTCATTCCTGCTGAGGCTGTATTGATGACAGCTTTTGGGAATACACCGTATACTGTTTTGAAGGCTCTTGATGTAAAGTCTGGGAAAAGATCTTTTTTCGGATCTTTGGCAAGCTGTACAATTTTTGCAGCTGTATCACGAGGATCGGCTGCAAATGGAGGAACTTTAAAATCCAGGCCAGAATACTTTGCAGAATGTGCATTTCCTGTCGAACGTTGAATTTGCGGGTAAATATTGGCAATGTGAATGTCTGTAAAATCTGAAATTTCACCCTGAAGACATTCCATCATTCCACGAATCCCAAATTTGGTAGATGAATACACTGCGCTGTATGGTGCAGGCATAAATCCGCCGATGGACACGTTATTAATAAGAATTCCTGCATTTTGTTCCTTGAAAACCGGAAGCACGCTGTATGCACCATGCATATATCCGAAAAGATTGGTTTTGATAACCTGCTCGTGAAGTGACATCGGGATTTCTTCAAATTTTCCGCTTGCCATAACGCCTGCATTGTTTACCCAGATGTCGATTCTTCCAAATTCAAGTATTGATTTTTTAACAAGATCGTCTACATCTTCAGCGATCGATACATCAGTAGGAACAGCAATAGCTTTCACTTCAAGTTCGTTGCAAAGATGTAAAGTTTCGTCTAAAGCTTGTTGTCCTCGTGCTGCAATTACGATATTACAGCCTTCCAGAGCAAATGCTTCTACAGTTGCTTTTCCGACTCCGCTACTTCCGCCGGTTACCACAACAGTTTTACCGCGCAGGCTTCTTTTTTCTAAAATGTTTTCTGATTTCATATCGTGATGATTTTGATTGAATGGGGTTGATGCCTGTAACCTATCTATTTTTACACCAAAGGGATATGAATGAGAATTTATTTTTGAGAAATTGTTCCAAAGAATGATATAATCTTTAGTTTTAAAAGAAAATTCCGCAAAGCTTTAGCATTGCGGAATAATGTTTCCATTGATAAAGAATTCAATTAATTCATCTTAAATCCTAGCGGAGCCTGTAAATTTGCTTTGTCATACATATTGAGATAAATAATTACCGTATCTTTTTTGCCTTCATAAGTTACCGCATACTTATCGAGAAGACCCATTCCGAAAGGGCTGTTTTTAGATTTAAATTCGCAGCAGCTTCCACGTCTGTCAAAAGAAACTTTTTCGCCATTGGGACCTGTGAGAGCATTCAGATATTCTCTCTCATTGAGAGGGCCATTTCCAACACCTCCAACTTTAACAGGATTTTTTTCGGTGAATCCATAGGTAGAATCTGTAGAAACCTCGGTAGTATTTTCAGTCATAGTTTTTGCAGTTCCGCAAGATATTGCCACCATTATCAGTGAGCTTAGAATTAGTTTTTTCATGGTTTTAAATGTTAATTTTTAGGGTATTTTATTTATTTGCTTCAGTATTCTATTCATGCTCAATATTATTCATCAGTAAAGCATTATCAAATTTCACTGATCCTTTTGGAAATATGTTCTCATCTTCAAAAAAACTGGATTGTACATTGGAAACATAAAGCGGTTTAACTTCCCAATCATACACAGTAAGCCGTAGTCCTTCAAATTGTTCTTTGTTTGGAGAATATCCCAAATCACCCTTTTCAAAAAAGTCAGATGCTTCTTCTAAAGTTTCAAAAATTGATTTTTTATTAAACGATTCCGTTTGGTGAGCATCAATTGAAATCTCCGTATTATCCGAACTTCTAAAATTGAATTCTACGGTCGATATATCCGTGGATAACAGGAATTTTCATAGTCAAAACGTTTAACTATAAAGACGAATAAGCAGGCCTATTACTTTACATCAACAAAAATAATTATAAAAAAAAATGATTTTCTAGACAACCAAAATGTTTTCTTTGTAATTGTATGTAATAAAATCGCTTTCTTTTTTTACAGTTTTGTGACTGTCTTTACATCAATTATTTTAAAATTTTTGCTATTGTAAATCTTCATTGTACTCGTAGTTCATCTAGAACTATTCTTTCTGCACTTTCAAAGAAATAAACTTTTATCTGATTTTTTTAAGAATAAAAATAATAAAGAAATCACGATGAATTGATAAATAGATGTTAATATTTTAATAATTTTTAAGTAAGCCGGAATTGATAATTAAACATTTAGAATAAACCTTTGTTTTGGCTACAACAATCTTTGATTCGGTCACAATTTCAATTTCTACATTTCCCAACTTTGCATTGTAATAATTAATCAATCAAAACAATTAAAATGGAAACAAAAAAAGTATGGTTCGTGACAGGAGCATCAAAAGGTTTAGGTTTAACTTTAGTAAAAAGATTATTGGCAGAAGGACATTCTGTGGCGGCAACATCCAGAAAAATTTCAGATCTTCAAAAAGCCGTCAGTGAAGAAAACAGTCAGTTTCTTCCGCTTGACGTTGATTTAGTGAATGAAAACTCTGTAGAAACTGCAGTTTCTGCAACGATACAAAAATTCGGAAAATTAGATGTAATAGTGAATAATGCAGGGTATGGGCAATTAGGAACTCTTGAAGAATTGACTGACCAAGAAAGCCGTCAGAATTTTGACGCAAATGTTTTCGGTTCACTGAATGTGATCAGAAAATCGATGTCTTATTTAAGAAAACAAAATAGCGGATTTATTATTAACATCGCTTCTATTGGCGGATTGACGGGAGATTTTGCAGGATGGGGTGTTTATTGTGCAACCAAGTTTGCTGTTGTAGGTTTTACAGAAGCTTTAGCAGCAGAAATCAAAGAATTCGGAATCAATGCAACGGTAGTCTATCCCGGATATTTCAGAACAGACTTTCTTACCGGCGGATCACTTCGCACACCGAAAAATGAAATTGATTCTTATACTCTAGCAAGACAGCTTCAGGCTGCTCACGAAGAAGATATCAACGGAAATCAGCCGGGTGATCCTGAAAAAGCAGCTTTGGCATTGATAGAACTTGCAGCAATGGAAAACCACCGGTACATTTAGTTTTAGGTTCCGACGCGTTTCAAATTGCCGGGAATAAATTGAATGCACTACAAAATGAAATTTCTGACTTTAAAACGCTAAGTACATCTACAGATTATTAAATTTGTAAAGGCAACAGTTTCTTGCTGTTGCCTTTAATTTTTAAAGTTATGAATAACAGAAAATTATACACCATCAATACAATCTCTGAATTACATAAAATTTCAGGATTGCCAAAACCACAGCATCCGTTGATCAGCCTTGTAGATTACGGTTTGGTAGAATACCAGATTGATGAGCCTGAAATCAGCTGGATTCAGGATCTCTATTTCATGGGTTTTAAAAGAAATATTCAGGGGAAACTTCACTATGGGCAGAGTCAGTACGATTTTGATGAAGGCTTAATGTGTTTTATTGCACCAAGGCAGGTCGTAAAAATGGTGATCAGTAAATATGATGTAAAACCATCCGGATTTTTGCTCGCTTTTCACCCTGATTTTATCTGGAATACACCTTTGGCAAAAACCATTCACAAGTACAAATTTTTCGGATATGATGTGAATGAAGCTTTATTTTTATCTGAAAAAGAAGAGGAAACTTTGATCTCACTTTTTAAAGGCATTGAAAAGGAATATCAATCAGGAATTGATCAGTTTACTCAGAATATCATCATCTCACAAATCGAAGTTATACTCAATTACTGCGAGCGTTTTTATCAAAGACAGTTTATTACAAGAAAAAAAGGGAATCACCAGATTTTAGAAAAAGTAGAAGTTATTTTGGAAGAATATTTCTCCAATCTCGTTGTAAGTAAAGGTCTTCCAACGGCTCAGTTTATTGCTGAAAAATTAAATATTTCTACCAATTATTTAGGGAGTTTATTAAAATCTTTAACCGGACAAACCACGCAGCAGCACATCCACAGAAAACTGATTGAAAAAGCAAAAGAAAAACTGTCAACAACTGCTCTTTCTGTGAGTGAGATTGCTTATGAACTTGGTTTTGAACATTCTCAGTCTTTCAGCAAATTATTTAAATCAAAAACTGAGATTTCTCCATTAGAATTTCGGAAGTCATTTAATTAATCTGCAATTTCAACACAAATAGAAGTTTGAATTTCTTAACTTTGCAAAATGAAAGAAAAGGTCGTAAGAGTTTTATCTGAGTTTAATAATCAATTGAAACTTCAGGGTTTTAAGGCATTTCAAATTGAAGATGACAGCAAAGAAACACGTACCTACAGCAGAAAGGAGTTTTATAAAATCTGTCTTACAACAGGGAAAAGTAAAATTCATTATTCTGATAAAACATACGAACAGGAAGGGACAATTCTATTTTTCGGAAATCCTCATATTCCTTATTCCTGGGAAACCATATCTACAACTTATGTAGGATATACCATTCTTTTCTCTGCAGAATTTTTTAAAAACTCTGAGCGTTCTGAGAGTCTGCAACAATCGTCATTTTTTAAGATTGGCGGAACTCCTGTTTTGAAAATTACTGAGAAGCAACGTGATTTTCTCAATACCATTTTTCAGAAAATGATTGCGGAACAGGAAAGCAATTATCTGTATAAAGATGAGCTGATTAGAAATTACATCAGTCTCATTATTCACGAATCTCTAAAGATGGAGCCTTCTGAAAATTTTGAGCAAAGTAAAAATGCATCTTCCAGATTATCATCCGTTTTTCTGGAATTACTGGAAAGACAATTTCCGATTGAAACCACACAAAATCCGCTTCAACTGAGAACTGCACAACATTATGCCCAACATTTGAATGTACATATCAATTATCTGAATCGAGCTGTAAAAGAAGTGACAGGAAAATCTACAACTTCACATATTACAGAGCGAATAATCACAGAGGCGAAAGCATTGTTGCAGCATACAGACTGGAGTATTTCGGAAATTGCTTATGCACTCGGGTTTGATTATCCTACTTATTTCAATAACTTTTTTAAAAAAATTACGGGTACCAATCCAAAATCATTTCGTTTGACAGAAGTTTGAATTTCTTAAGTTTTGGTTTGATATTCGTTACTGCCTCGTCTTGAGGTCATACTATCTTTGTAATTGATTTTAAAATCAATTCAAGATGTCAAATTCAAATTATATTTCCATACCTGATCAACCTCAAAAAGACATTTTTGAGCGATTGCTGAATGGCGAAACGGTACTTCCTGACGATGCACAAATCAGTCGATTACAAGAAGAAGCATTCGCAATCAAAGAATTACTTATAAAGATGAATCATTCTTCAGATCCAGACGAGGTTTCGAAATTACTGAGCATCATTTTAGACAAGGAAATTCACAATGTTTCTGTTTTCACGCCGCTTTATATCAACTTTGGAAAGCACATTAACATCGGCAAAAATGTCTTTATCAACTTCGACTGTACATTTCTGGCATTGGGTGGAATTACCATTGAAGATGATGTTTTGATTGGTCCGAAAGTGAGCCTTATCACTGAAAATCATCCATTAAATCCGCATCAAAGAAAAGGAATAACCGGTAAATCCATTCACATTAAAAAAAATGCGTGGATCGGAGCCAATGCTACCATTTTGCCCGGAGTTACCATAGGCGAAAATGCAGTGGTTGCCGCTGGAGCGGTCGTTTCAAAAGACGTTCCGGACAATACGGTTGTAGGTGGAATCCCGGCAAAAATTATCAAAAAGATTGAATTTTAAACATCATCATTATGAAAATTATCTGTGTTTTTTTCCTGAGTTTAATGTGTTTCCATCTTTGTGCCTGTAGCAAAAACGACGAAATGGAACACCCCGAAAATCAAATAACTATAAGCTCTTCAAAAATGAAAATAACAATCGGAACGGCTGTTTTTACAGCAACACTTTACGATAATTCAACAGCCAAGGTATTCAAAGCAATGCTTCCACTCACCATCAATATGAGTGACCTGAACGCCAATGAAAAATTCTACTATTTCCCGACAACATTCCCTACGAATTCTTCCAGTGTGGGAAATATTCAGTCGGGAGATCTGATGCTGTATGGCAACAATTGTCTGGTTCTGTTTTATGAAAGTTTCGATACTTCTTACACCTATTCCAAAATAGGAAAGATTGATAATGTTTCGGGACTGGCAACAGCTTTGGGAACGGGAAATGTAACGGTAAAATTTGAAAATAATTAAATGAATATACAATGAAAAATAATTTAAAAAAAACACTGCTGTTTGCATTTGCATTAACAGCAATTACATCGTGTAACAATAAAAATCAAGAAAATATGAAAACAGATCAAAACGAGTTAAATGCTATTTTTCCAAAAGGTGAAAAAGGCTCAAACGACTTATTTACAGGAAATGCTTATAATATTGGTCTGGTGGATAGCGATCCGGTTTTTACCACAGCAGTTGGAAATGTGTATTTTGAACCCGGAGCAAGAAGCAATTGGCACAGTCATCCTGCAGGACAAATTCTATTATCACTGACGGTATTGGTTATCATCAGATCGAAGGAAAACCCATTGAAATCATTAAAAAAGGAAGCATTGTAAAATGTCCGCCAAATATTCGTCATTGGCACGGAGCAAGTGCTGATGTAGGTTTACAACAACTATATATCGTTCCCAACACCGAAAAAGGAATTGTGAATTGGAACGAAGCGGTGACAGATCAGCAATATTCATTTGATAAAAAATAATCGAAAATATCATGAAAAAATTATTGGCAACTGCAATATTGTTTCTAGTGATGGGACAATCATTTGCACAAAATGTAAAATCAAATTCAAAAAAAATGAACACCTCAGAAAATTATAAATTTAAATTAAGCGATAAAGTTTTCCGACAAAAAGTAAGCTTTAAAAACCGCTACGGCATTACACTTTCTGGTGATTTATACCTTCCCAAAAACGCAGGAACTGAAAAATTATCGGCACTGGCAATCAGCGGACCTTTCGGAGCTGTGAAAGAGCAGTCTTCCGGATTGTATGCCAATCAAATGGCAGAACGAGGTTTTGCAGCAATTGCATTCGACCCGTCTTATACAGGTGAAAGTGGAGGAGAACCGAGAAATTTGACCTCACCGGAAATCAATACCGAAGATTTTAGTGCAGCAGTAGATTTTTTAGGACTTCAAAAAAATGTCGATCGAAATAAAATCGGAATCATCGGAATTTGTGGATTTGGAGGTTTTGCATTGAATGCAACTGCCATTGATAAACGTGTAAAAGCTGTTGCCACAACAAGCTTATACGATATGACGAGAGTGATGTCAAAAGGTTATAATGATGCAACAACTTTGGAACAACGTACAAAAACATTGGAAGCTTTAAGCCAACAACGCTGGAAAGATGCCGAAAACGGAAAACCTGAAAATGGTTCGAGAAACTTACCCGAAAAACTGAATGGCGATGAACCTCAGTTTGTAAAAGAATATTTCGATTATTACAGAACGCCTCGTGGTTTTCATCCGAATTCTGTGAATTCTAACGGAGCCTGGTTGATGACCAATCCTTTATCATTCATGAATATGCCAATTTTGACATACGTAAAAGAAATTTCTCCAAGACCAATGCTTTTGATTGCAGGTGAAAATGCACATTCAAGATATTTCAGTGAAGATATTTTTAAAGTCGCCAATGAGCCGAAAGAATTAGTGATTATTCCAAATGCTGTTCATGTGGATTTGTATGATAAAATTGATGTAATTCCTTTTAATAAATTAGAAGAATTTTTTAAAAAGAATTTGCATCAATAATTTTATCGTCAAATTATTTCTAATAAAAAAATATGAATTGAAAATGTCAATATGCATCTCAGGTACATTGAAACAATGCTTTTCAGAAAAAATACCAAATGCAGAAAAAAATCCTATTTAACATAATATAAATTATAGGACTTTTTGAAAACTTATAAAACTAGGTTTGTAAGCTATGATTTGTGTATAAATTCTTATTTAACTTCGTTAATTTTTTGATCAGCAGTAATCTATTCAGATAAATATTATCCATCAAAAGCTCAGCGAATAGAAAATGAAAATTATATAATAAACAGGCAATAAAATTTATCATAAAGTGAAATTTGAAAAGCAAAATAATTTGTACATTCACGTTATTCTATTAAACTAGAATTGTTAAACATAACAGAAAATATTTATAATATGAAAAAATACATTTTATTAGGTTCGCTATCACTTATTTTGATGAACTGTAACAAAAAAGTTGAAACACAAACGCCTGTGACCGATTCGGATACGACTGCAGATACCACAAAAACTGTGATCGACACTTTAGGACCAAAATCTTACTGCTATTTGGGAGTAACCGGAAAAGACAGTGTTTTCGTAAGTGTAGATGACAATCTGGGTACGGTAACCGGAAAAATGATATATAAAAACAGTGAAAAAGACAGCTCTAAAGGTGATTTAACCGGCTTTAAATCTGGTGATACCCTGAAATTAACCTACGAGTTTGCTTCAGAAGGAATAACCAGTAAGAGAGATATTTTCTTTATTCAAAAAAACGGAAATTTAATTGAAGGTATTGGTAATCAAAAAGATGATAATGGTCAAATGAAATATGCTGATGAATCTAAAATTACTTATAAAGATGACCAAAAGCTAGAAACTGCAGACTGCAATGTCATCGCAAAAGCTTTGAAATAATATTTTTTAAACATAAAATGCAACTTGAAAGAGTTGCATTTTTTTTATTTATAAATGTTTATTAATAATTTTTATAAAATCATCTACAGCTTCGTCACTGGTATTCCAAGATGTGATTAATCTGATTGCCGAATAATTTTCATCCACATTTTTCCAGATGTAAAATTCAAATTTTTCAGATAGAAGTTCAATCAACTTATGGTTTAGAATTGGGAAAATCTGATTAGTAAATGTTTGGGAAAGAAATTCTATACCTTTATCTGACAAAGCTTTTTTAATTTTCATTGCCTGTTGATTGGCATGATTGGCCAAATTAAAATACAAATCGTTTTGCAACAACTCCATAAATTGAATTCCTAACAGTCGTCCTTTTGCCAGCAACGCACCTTTTTGCTTAATATTAAATGCAAAATCTTCCTGTAAAATTGGGTTATTAATGACAATCGCCTCTCCTATCAATGCACCGTTTTTTGTTCCTCCAAGATAAAAAACATCGGTAAGCTTTCCTAAATCATTAAAGCATAAATCATTAACCTCAGATGTCAAAGCATGTCCCAATCTCGCGCCATCCATAAAAAGATACAGATTATTTTTTTTGCAGAATTGAGAAAGTTCTTCAATTTCTCCTTTAGAATAAATGGTTCCAAGCTCTGTAGAATTTGAGATATAAACCAATTTCGGCATCACCTGGTGAGGAATATTTCTGTGATTGTCTATAACAGGCTGAATATCTGATGGTTTTAATTTTCCGTCTTGCGTTTCAACATTTAAAATTTTATGTCCGGTTGCTTCAATAGCTCCTGTTTCATTATTTAGAATATGACCTGTAGATGCAGAAACTACACACTGATAAGGTTTTAAAATTGAAGAAATGACAATAAGATTTGCCTGTGTTCCTCCAGAAACAAAATAAACCGCAGCATCCGGATTTTCTAATTTTTTTCTGATTAAATCTTTAGCCTTTAAAGAATATTCATCTTCTCCGTAACCGGCTTGCTGATCAAGATTATAGCGCATCAGAGATTCCAGAATTTTAGGATGGCAACCCTCAGAATAATCGTTTTTAAATGAAAATTTCATTCTGTAAAATTAAAAAAACTTAAAATAACAAGACTCAACTTTACATAATATTTTGTTAGATTTGTCATGAAAATCATCTAACATTTTGAAAACGACATTAACAGAAGAAAATTATCTGAAAGCATTATTTCATTTAGTTGACGATGAAGGCAAAGTAACCATCAATGAATTGAGCAAATTTCTGAATGTGAAAATGCCGAGTGTGAACAACATGATGAAAAAATTTTCAGAGAAAAACTGGGTTGTATACGAAAGCTATAAACCGCTGAAAGTTACTGAGAAAGGCAGAAGAGAAGCCGCGTTGGTTGTAAGAAAACACAGGCTGACCGAAATGTTTCTGGTTAAGAAAATGAATTTTGGCTGGGAAAATGTACACGAAATTGCAGAGCAGCTGGAACACGTGCATTCAAAAATATTTTTCGATAAAATGGATGAAATTCTGGATCATCCGAAATTTGATCCTCATGGAGAACCTATTCCCGATAAAGACGGAAATATTATTTCTCAGGATCTGCAGAAACTGAGCGACTGCAAAGTTGGAGAAAATGTAGTTTTTGCTTCTGTAACATTATCTGACGATGCTTTTCTAAACTATTTGACAGAAAGGAAACTTCTTCTGAACACAAAAATTAAAATCATCAAAATTGAAGATTTTGACAGATCTGTGACGATTGAGGTTGATGGGAAACGTGAAGTGCTCAGCAGAAAAGCTACCGATAAAATTCTAGTAAAAAAACAAGCTTAATACAACAAAAAATCCCGAAAATATTGAGTTTTCGGGATTTGTTATTGGGTTATCATTAATCTAGAACACTCCACCCTCTTTTCGGATTGGTATTGGAAGAAACTTCCTGCTCGTTGACGATGATATTTTCTTTTCGCTGACCGATATAATCCAGTTCGCTCAATTTAGAGAAAATAATTTCCAGACTTTTCAGCATCTGCTGAATATTAAGAAGCGGTTCGCCACAATTGTGATGATCGTAATTGATTTCTGCTACAGTAGATAACTGGTTGAGTAACGTATGAGGTGCAATTTCGCTCCATTCTAAGCTGTAATTCAACATTTCCTCCAGTTCTGCAGGAACGAGAACTTGCGTTGCGTTGTACATTCTTAAAGCCAGTTTTGCAAAAGATTCGATCAGAAAAACGGGCGGTTGATAAGGGATAACATTTCTGAACTGGAAATACATATCACCAAAAGTATTCACCAAAACCGTACACAGTGATTTGACGTTCAATGCCAACGCAGTATTCTGATTTTTATGAGAAGCTTTCTGAATAATTTTAAAAGCATACTGTTGAAGATTTCCAATCGATTTTGCATATCCGTTGTAATAATCTATCAAAGACGGATGACTTTGTACAGAGGTACATGGAGGAATAAAATGGGTGTTAACCTGAGTAATATTTCCTTTAAAATCAACCTTTCCTACCACCAGGTAATTTCCACCGGAATAATTGCTGTTCAGTGAAGAGACAGGTAACAATTCGATATGATAATTGGCGTGAGCGTTCGGATGTCTTGGCGGAATTTCTTCCGGATCAATATCCCCGAAAGGTACTTTATCAAAAGGATTTACAGAAATCAAAATATAATATTCACCGTCAATGTTATCTTCCTCAAGGTTCATAGATTTGGCAAGAGATTTCACACTCACTCTCCTGTCTCTGAGTTCAATTCTGTATCCGGCAAGAGTAACGGCACTGCAATGTTTGACAACCAGCTGTACATCGTTGGTTGCTGTATTATGAACATCAAAAACTGTTTTATCTGTAAATTCGTTCGGAATAGGCAGTAAACCGTAATTATATGATGTAATGGCCAAAGAATTGGCATCTCTGATGGTGTCTATTAAAAAATTATCCTGATCGTTAAGGTGTCTCTGAGAAACTTTCATCCCATCAACCCAGTTGATTGCAAAATGTTTGATTGGCTGTATCATAGTAATACTTTTTTAAAATTTGGTGTTATGATGATCTTCTTCCTTCTTCTTCATGCTGAATCACCCTTTTACAGATGACCACTTCGTTTTCTGAAATACTGTTGGTGCTAATATCCTGATCGAAATCAATATATTTTCTGAAGCTGAAAAAAGATTTCTTTGTATAAAATATCCAGTAATAAGATTCTCTTTCTGCATTCGATAAATGAATGACAGACTTTGGATTTTTATGGTTATAATCGTCTACCACACGGAAAAACCAGTCACCGAAAGTAACTCCTGTCGGCAGAGTTTTAGCTTTTATTCTAAATCGGTTAGCATCTTCAAGATTTTTGCTCAATTCGACATTTAAAACCATTAATCGGTCAAAATCAGCACCTTCAAAATCAGGCGGTTTCTGATCCGGAGAATATCTCCATGTTTTATAAATATCAACAGGAATACTGATAAACTGAATATAACAGTAGTGAAATACCATCGGAACAAAAAAGGTCAAAGCACTTGTAGCAGACATCACAGGATAACCCTGCCCTTTGCTGATCCAATCAAAAATCAAAACAAATAAATAGGATCCCAAAAGAACACAGGTGATTGAAAGAATGGATTCAAACAAAACACTCAAACCAAATGATTGAATATGTTTTCTGAAAAAACGATGCATCAGATTGACATGAATAATACCAAAACCTAAGTAAACAGCCTGAGAAATCAAATACCAGTACGGGTTAAAAAGATTTCCCGAAAAACCGAAAAATCCGGGAATTGCAAGACATAAGCTGCACAGCAATATATAAATGATGATTACTCTAATCTTTATTGCCGGCTGATTTCTTCTGAGAGCACCTAAAATACCCATCATAATTACTGCCAGCAACGGCACTAAAATATATCTTAAAAATACACCTTTTACTAATGAAAATTCCATTGAGTTCTATTAATATTGATTGTGATTGATGACTGTAAATATAATAAAATATTTTACAGAAAAGTTGAGAAACCAAGCCTGTTAGAATTTCTTTCGTCATCTTCAAGCATAAATGAGTATTCTTTCTTTTCGGTAACAAAATTTTCTTCAATATCCGCATTCACCGGCAGGCAATAATCATACAAAGCCTGAAGAACTTTTCTGAAAGGACTACCGGGAATATATTTTTTCATTTCGTCATAAGGAATAGGACCAATATTGACTACCCAATTTCTTTCGCCGTCCATGTGCTTTCCACTCGGAATATAGGTGACTCCCAATCTTGAATTCCCCAATAAAATAGAATCGTCCTCCTCTTCTATTCTGTCTATGATATTGGGTGTAAAAGTGATTTCTACCGGAACCTTTAAAAATGAGGTCATACAACGTTCAAACCATTTTTTGTCTCCCCGTATCTGATGAAAAAATGGTAAAATATGAATGAAAATATATGCATTTTTTTTATCGAGCATCTTCACAACGGGCCAAAGTTCTGAGAAAACTTTCAGGAGAGAATCTGTTTCGCTTGCCAGATCAAAATCAAATTCTTTCAGCAAAGCACCAATTTCTGTAAAGAAAATCTCAAGCTCAAAAGGTCTGAAAAACTTTCTGGCATCTTCTTCTACCCTTTTTTGCTTTCTGATTTCATTAACGACACTTTCAACATTTTTTCTTGAAGCATTGAGTGACGGAGGATGAAAAATTCCTTCAGGTAAATAGTCGTAAATCCCTTCCCTGTAAGTCTTTATACTTAGAACTTCTTCGTCAAAACCCAGATACTGACTGGAAATACTTTTAATATCTTTCAGATAAGCACGGTCATTGATCCCGATTCGGTCGATAAAAATATTGCTTACTGCTCTATGGTATTTCAGAAGATTCACTGCAACAGCTTCAGCTTTAAAATCGGTCTGAAGCTTATTATAATGCATATCTACAATGCTATTGTCGTACATATTCGTTTTCTGTGATGTGGTGATTAGTATAAACAATAAATCTCTTAAAACTTGAAAAATATTTTTTCTCAAATATTTAAAATTTTATTAGTCCAATTTAGTAATAAAATTAAGATTTTATCGGTAAAAAGAAAGATTTTTTTAATTTAAAATTGAAGATTAAATTTATTTAACAAACCGTGCATTTTATAAGAAAAGATCCTGAATTTAATTAGATTTTGAAAAGTCTACTTATCTTTGCGCATCTAAAATTATTCATAAAAATGAAAAGTATATATTCTAAAATGCTGCTATTATTAACGGTTGCAAGTTCTGTATACTCGTATGCATGGGGATTAACAGGTCACCGGGTAATTGCAGAAATTGCAGAAAACCACTTATCTGGTAAAGCAAAAAGAGAAATAAGAAAAATGATGGGTCAGGAGCGTCTTGCCTATTGGGCTAACTGGCCGGATTTTATTAAATCTGATACCACAGGAGTCTGGAAACAGACATCATCTTGGCATTATGTAAACATTGATCCGCAGACAGATTTAAAAGCATTTGAGCAGAATTTGAAAGCGCAGTCGGGAGCAAGTCTTTACAGCCAGATAAAAACATTATCTGCACAGATAAAAGACGAAAAAACTTCTGAAAAAGACAGAAAAATAGCTTTAATTTTTCTTATTCATATGATGGGAGATCTTTCTCAGCCTATGCACACCGGAAGATCTGAAGATTTAGGCGGAAACAAAATAAACGTTACGTATTTCGGAGAGAAAACAAATCTGCACTCAGTCTGGGACGGAAAACTGGTTGATTCTCAAAAATACAGCTACACAGAGTATGCTAAACTTTTAGATATTAAAACGAAAGATGAAGTAAGTAAAATACAATCAGGAACATTAGAAAACTGGTTATTTGATTCTCATCAGATTGCCAATAAAATTTATGCGCAGACACCAGACGGATCGAAACTGGGTTACGATTATCAGTATAAGTTCAACGATACGATGGAAAGACAACTACTTTATGGAGGTTTGAGACTGGCAAAAATGCTGAATGATCTTTTTTAAGAGTGAATCTCAAATACGTAATTTTTAAAAGTCAATTTTTAATTCTAAATAGATAAAGTGAAACTTCGGTTTCACTTTTTTTATGCCTTTCATTTGAAGTTTTTTCGCAGCAAAGTGGAGAAAAATGTATTGAGAGCCCATGAATTTCAGATGGGCTTTAAATCACAAAATTCTCAATATAAGTTTTTGTAAACCTTTACCCAAACTGATGAGCGCTGTATTATCTGATAAAAATAAGAGCGATAATTTACAACTAAAAATCCGACCTGGTTTTAACGCAATAAAAAATACTTAAAACGAGTGTAACCTTTTTATAGTTTCAAACGTATAATATATAGTAACTCTATTTCTGAGATAAAATAAATGAGACAATTAAAAATAACCAAGCAGGTAACCAACAGGGAAACTGCTTCACTAAGACAAGTATTTGCAGGAAATTGGTAAAGTAGAATTGATTACCGCAGACGAAGAGGTAGATTTGGCACAAAAAATCCGCGCCGGCGATAGAGTCGCACTGGAAAAATTGATCAAGGCCAACCTTCGTTTCGTAGTTTCAGTTTCTAAACAATACCAAAACCAAGGTCTTTCTCTTCCCGATTTGATCAACGAAGGGAATTTAGGATTGATGAAAGCTGCAAAAAGATATGATGAAACAAGAGGTTTTAAATTTATCTCTTACGCCGTATGGTGGATTCGTCAGTCGATTTTACAGGCTTTGGCTGAACAGTCGAGAATTGTAAGATTACCTCTGAACAAAATTGGTTCTATCAACAAAATCAATAAAGCATACGCTCACCTTGAGCAGGAAAACGAAAGACCACCTTCTCCGGAAGAATTGGCTGAAGTTCTTGACATGAGTGAAGAAGACATCAAAGAATCAATGAAAAACTCCGGAAGACACCTGTCGATGGATGCACCGTTGGTAGAAGGTGAAGATTCTAACTTGTATGACGTATTGCGTTCCGGGGAGTCTCCAAGTCCTGATAAAGATTTGATGCTTGAATCTCTTCAGATCGAAATTGAAAGAGCATTGAACACGTTGACGCCGAGAGAGGCAGATTTGGTAAGATTATATTTCGGACTCAACGGTAAACATCCAATGACGTTGGAAGAAATCGGTGAAACTTTTGACCTTACGAGAGAAAGAGTTCGTCAGATCAAAGAAAAAGCGATCAAAAGACTAAAACACAACACCAGAAGTAAGATTTTGAAGTCTTATTTGGGTAAATAATTTTAGTTTAAATAATTATTAAGCGGAGTTTGATTTTTCAGACTCCGCTTTTTTTTATGCTGTAAATTCATTTAAATTTTATTCCGGCAAAACTTTGTAGGTTGGATCTTCTTGAATATTCACTTCTATAAATCCACTCGCATTTTGCAGTAATATGATACAGTCTGCACTTAGATGTCTTAAAACGACCATTTTATTGTTACTTTCATATTTCTCAATGACTTTTTTCAAAGCTTCTATAGCAGACATATCTACAATTCTGGATTCTTTAAAATCAATAATAATTTTTTCCGGATCATTGATACTGTCAAATTTCTCAGTAAACGCAGCTGTGCTTCCGAAGAATAGCGGTCCGTAAATTTCGTAAATTTTATGACCATCAACGTCAATAGATTTTCTGGCTCTAATTCTTTTGGCACTATCCCAGGCAAAAACCAGAGCTGAAATAATGACTCCGATCAAAACTGCCAAAGCTAAGTTATGAAGCAAAACAGTAATCACAGCGACCGTTATTCCTACAAAAATATCAGACTTTGGCATTTTTGTAATAATCCTGAATGATGCCCATTGAAATGTTCCGATTGCCACCATCATCATAACGCCGACAAGTGCCGCCATGGGAATCTGCTCAATCACAGAACCTCCTACCAAAATGATGATAAGTATCGTTGACGCTCCCACAATTGCAGAAATTTTGGTTCTGGCTCCGGCATCAATATTGACTAAAGTCTGTGCTACCATTGCGCAGCCACCCATTCCACCAAAAAATCCGTTGGTAATATTAGCAACTCCCTGTGCCACAGCTTCTTTATTTGATTTTCCTTTGGTATTGGTAATTTCGTCAACCATATTTAAAGTTAAAAGAGATTCTATCAGACCTACACCCGCCATAATTGCAGCATAAGGAAAAATAATCTGTAAGGTTTCTATCGAAAAAGGAATAATAGGAATATGGAATTTAGGTAAAGATCCGCTTACGGAAGCAATATCAACCACTTTTTTAGTCTCAATATTTAAAAAGTAAACCAGGGCAAACACTACAATGATCGCAACCAAAGAAGCGGGTACAGCCTTTGTGATTTTTGGAAATAAAACTACAATACCAATCGTTAAACCCGTCAAACCAAGCATTGTATAAAGTGAAACGCCTTGCATTAAGGAAGTTACTCCATTTTCTACTACTTCAAACTGGGCAACCTGTGCCATAAAAATAATAACTGCAAGACCATTAAGGAAACCATACATTACAGGCTGAGGAATTAATCTAATGAATTTTCCTAGTTTTAATACACCAACCAGAATTTGAATCATTCCTGCCAAAACTACTGCAGCAAACAGATATTCTACACCATGAGTGGCTGCTAATGCAATCAAAACAACCACAGTTGCACCTGCTCCACCTGAGACCATTCCGGGACGGCCTCCTAAAAAAGCTGTTACTATTCCCATTAAAAAAGCTGCGTAAAGTCCTGTTAATGGTGGCAAACCTGCCAATATTGCAAAGGATAATGACTCAGGAATCATGGTCATTGCAACGGTGAATCCTGCTAATATTTCATTTTTGAAGTTTATATTTTTTAATGATTGAAAACTCATTGTCATGTTTTCCATAAAGTAAAAGATATATAATATTCCACACTAAATTGTTGTGAACAGATGATTAAAAGTTTTTTTGAAAGTAAATTATCCAAAAATGGATATGGGGAAATTATTAAACTAAAATCAAGGCGGTGGAATGTGCGATTGAGGATTAGGTTTTTTCATAAGAATAACAAAGGTATAAAAATTCTTATCAACCTTTTATTTTATATATATCGCAGTAAATTTACTTTAATCTGAAATCAAAAAAAAGAAACCCAATGAGTTTCTTTTCAAATGTATTTATCTTGATAAAATTATTTAATTTCAGACTTCACAGAACCGCAATCAAGCATTGATTTTCCGTAATAAGGATTGACAATCTGTTTTTCATTGCTTAGCCAGCTCCCTTTTGCCATCGGACAGTACTGAACAAAAATTGTTTTGTCAGACAATTTATTTTCTTTTGCCAAGCCAATCATTACGTCAGATAGATTATAAAATGATTTTCGTTGGGCATCAATACTTTTTGCCTGTGCAATTGTTTTTGCATTTGATTGTAATACAATCAAATTCTTTTCTGTAATTATTTTTGAATTTACAGTTTTCGATGTTTTCAAAAATTCTCCCGCTGCAATGGATGTTTTTTTGATATCATCAGAAGCCAGGGCAGATTTTACTGAAATATAATTTTGGTATAGTTTTGTCAGTTGCGGACTTGATTTTGTTTGTGCATTTGCTGAAACAAAAGATACTAATGTCAACAGAAATACGATGATATGTTTTTTCATTATTTTTAACTCTAAATTTATTCCTATTTAATTTTGAATTCAAGCTTCACATTAAAGAATCTACCCGTTAAACGTACAGGAACAGGATACATCACACTGCTATTGGCATCTGTAATCCATTGATTCGCAACCGTATTATTGATATTAAAGGCATTGAAAACCTGAACTCCCAAGATAAGTTCCTCAAAATTACCCCAAAATCCGTATGTTTTTTTATTGTCCTTTCTGTCGATGAAAACTTTAGACAAACCAATATCTACTCTTTTGTATGAAGGTAAGGTTTTTTGATATTGATAAGGATCTGTAAAAACAGGCGCTCCGTTTGGTAATCCCATTGCATACGTCAACGTTAAATTCACACGCATGGATGGAAATTTAGGCATATAATCCTGATAAAACATGGCAAATCTGAATCTCTGATCGGTAGGTCTTGGAATATTTCCTCTCCCATCGATATTCTCATAAATTCTGGCATAACTTGCAGACAACCAAGAATCTACCCCAGGAACAAATTCACCAAATAATCTCGTATCAATTCCATACGCATATCCTGTAGCATTATTTTTTCCTGAATAACGGATTCTCACATTATCCATGTAATAAGGAATGAGGTTATCCATTTTTTTGTAGTATGCTTCTGTGGTCAATTTAAACGGACGATTATCGAATTCAAATTCAAAATCATTCGCTACAATTGCCTGAATTGAGCGCTGAGATTTTATATTAGAATTGAAATTTCCATTTAAATCTTTAATTTCCTTGTAAAAAGGAGCCTGATAATAAATTCCCCCGGAAATTCTGAATAACATATCGGTATCCCAGTCCGGTTTTATCGCAAACTGAGCTCTTGGTGAGAAAATAGTTTCATCATTAAAACTCCAGTGTGCAACTCTTGCTCCGGCATTAACAAACACTTTGCTTGCTCCCCAATAGAATTTTTGAGAATATTGTGCGTATGCAGATAATCTGGTTGGTTCTATCTGATTATTGCCCTGTATGCTGTAAAATAAATCTAATTCTGAAGCATCCGGAAATCTTGGGTCATCAATCGGTCTTGGAATGCTGTATCCTGAAGAATCTACTAATTTATACTCATTAGTAAGGTCGCTCAGATTTTCTTTTTCAAATTTAAAACCCACTTCAACATCTGTATTCACATTTGGTGAAAAACGGGTTCTGAACTGCGTTCCGTAGGTTCTTACAAAAAGATCATTTCGTGCATGCTCAATCTGTCCTCCAATATCGTAAGAAGTAATCGGATTTCCTGTAATCGGATCAAAAGTTTGCAGAATATATTTTGATGCTATTGTATAATACTCTCTTTCTCTATTCTGGTAGGCAAAACTGTCTAATGTAAATCTCCACTTATCAGATGGTTTATAGTTCATAGAGAACGTTCCCATCATATTTTTATACTGATCATTTTCTTTACCGTTATAAAAAACTGAAAGATTGATAGGTCTCTGCAAAGATCCAAAGTCTACACTTCGCTCCTTAGGAACCATATCATAATCATTTTTTGAATAATATCCGATAAACGACATCGTAAATTTGTCACTCACATGATAATTCAGATACGTCTGAAAGTCATAATAAGTAGGGTTAAAATCGGTATCTTCATTTAACGTATTCAATACGAGATTTGTATTTCTATATCTTCCGGAAAATAAAGCTGTCAGTTTTTGATTTTTTGAAGCTAAACCTGTGGTTAATCTTCCTCCGATTAAACTTGCCTCACCAGAAAGTTCAAATTTCTCAGGCTCACGGTAATAAATATTCAATGCTGAAGACATTTTATCACCATATCTCGGTTCAAAACCTCCGGCAGAAAAATTGACCGTAGAAACCATATCGGGATTGATGATACTTAAACCTTCTTGTTGAGAATTCCTAATCAAAAACGGTCTGTAAATCTCAATATCATTAATGTAAATAAGGTTTTCATCATAGTTTCCACCACGCACCATATACTGCGAAGACAGCTCTGTATTTGAGTTTACAGAGGGAAGAGTTTTAATAATTCCTTCGATACCTCCGGAAATGCTTGCCACATTCTGAGCATCTTTTGCAGATATTTTCACGGTTGTAAGGTCATTCGTACTTCCCACTACTTTTTTCTGGAAAACTACTTCCTCAATATCTGTTGTTCTCGTTGTATCTCGCTTTTTGTTTTGAGAGAATACTAACATCGGAACCATGAGGCTCAGTGGTAAAACTATTTTTTTCAAAAGAAATTATTTAGAATTCTAAAATTAAGTATTTTTTAACAACTACAAAATGGATTCTCTCACTCTTGTTAATTTTTGTAACAAATCTTCCAATAAATCCAGTCGAAGCATGTTGGCACCATCAGATAAAGCAGTTTCCGGTGTAGGATGAGTTTCGATGAAGATTCCGTCTGCACCTACTGCAATTCCTGCTTTGGCAACGGTTTCTATTAAATCTGGTCTTCCTCCAGTAACACCAGAACTCTGATTCGGCTGTTGAAGAGAATGCGTCACATCTAAAATAACGGGAGCATATTCTCTCATCGTAGGAATTCCTCTGTAATCAACGATTAAATCTGTATATCCGAAAGAATTTCCTCTTTCAATGATGGCAACTTTTTGATTGTCTGAATCTGTCACTTTCTGAACGGCAAATTTCATCGATTCCGGAGAAAGAAACTGTCCTTTTTTTAATGAAACACATTTTCCTGTTTTTGCTGCTGCAATCAACAAATCTGTCTGACGAACCAAAAATGCAGGAATCTGTAAAACATCCACATATTGAGCCGCCAAAGCTGCATGGTCATTTTCGTGAATATCTGTCGTGGTCGGAATATTAAAGGTTTCGCCAACTTTTTTCAGAATTTCCAGAGATTTTTCTTCGCCAATCGTTGTAAAAGAATCTACTCTGCTTCTGTTGGCTTTTTTAAAACTACCTTTAAAAATATATGGAATATTGTATTTATTGGTTAGTTCAATTACTTTTTCAGCAATTCTCAAAGCCATATCTTCACCTTCGATGATGCATGGACCTGCAATTAAAAAAAAGTTTTTTGAATCTTTGTGTTGTATATTGTATAAGTATTGAATCATTGAATTTTACTTTTTTTATCTTTTATTATATTCTCTAATTGATTGATGTTTTTCTGGTAACGAGTAATATTTGGTTGAGACTTTAGCTCTTTTAACCATTTTTCAGCAATTGACAAATTATTATTGTGAGCACTTAAAGCTAATATATTTATTATTGCTTCTATTTTGTTATTATCAGTTTTGAACGATGATAAATTCTGCGTTAGAAAAACATCAGCTTCTTTTAATTTTTCTTGATGTACCATTGCATAAATATATTCTTTCATAACTAAATCACCTGCTTTTTTACTCTTTAAAGCTTCTGTACAAATCTTTTCAGCATCAGCAAATTTCCCCAATGCATTGTATGAAAATGCAAGCTCAAAGTATAACGCTTCAGTCTTAAAATTATTTTTATGTAACTCTAAAAGTTTTGGAAGAGCTAATTGTGGAAAGTTAGCACCATTCATTAAGCTAGATCTTTTTAGTAATTTTTCATTTTCCGGTGCTGAACTTAGATAAATTTTTAGCCAATAAGGCTGAGTAGGTAAATTAAACTTGCTTAACATTTCATCTGAAACTACAGCACTTTTAAAAACTAAATTTTCAATTCTTATCTTCATTGAAGACGTTTTAGCATCTTCTCTTTGTTTAAATTTTAAAAAACCATTTTCTTCATGAAGATCTCCAACATAATCTAACGTGTAACCTGCGGATTCATCAAAATATATAAAACCTAGATTATAGGTTTTGTCTCCCTCTTTCACAGGTAACACAATATAATGGTTTTCTGCATCTGGAACAGTTGTTTCAAATTTTAAATCTGAAAATTTCTGTGAGTAACAAAATAAGTTAAATGTAGCAAGTGAACTAATAAATATTTTTTTCATGAATGTATTTTCTAAAACTTTTTCAAAATTTTCTCAAATGTATTGATATTTCTGCTTGTAAACTGATTTTTCATACTTTTCTTCCCTAAAATTTTCCCGAATGTTGAGTCTAATGTATTTCCTTTCGATACTTGCCAATAGAAATTTCCGTTGATTATTTTTGCGTCTTCGTTTTCAGACTTTACAGCGTTTTCATATTCTTTCATCAAAGCATTTTCAACATCTTTACTTCCTATAAAAGTATAAACGTGTACATCTTCATTTTTATTAAACGGATTTGAATTCCAAAAATTTTCAATTTCTGCCTGAGATTTTACAAACAAAAAAGCTTCATAATTAAAATGTTCAGACATTGCTTTTTCGAGAATAACCTTCAAATCTTCAACCTTTTTATCAGATGAGAAAATAATGTTACCAGAGGCTAAAACATTCACAACATCTTTCATTCCTGCGTTTTTAAAAACTTCGCAGACTTCCGCCATTTTCATGTTGGTTCCTTTTACATTGACGCCGCGGAGGAAAGCACAGTATTTCATGGTTTAGAGTTTTAGAGTTTTAGAGTTTTAGAGTTTTAGAGTTTTAGAGTTTTAGAGTTTTAGAGTTTTAGAGTTTTAGAGTTTTAGAGTTTTAGAGTAAAATTTAATTTTTAATTTTTAATTTTTAATTTTTAATTTTTAATTTTTAATCTTTTCATATAAATTATAATCAGTACCCGAAGGTTTCAGTTTATAGATTTTCTCCAGAATTTTATGATCACTTTGTAAGTGATTTTTTATTCTGAATTCATTCAACAATTTGTAATGAGTTTTGTAATAAAGACCATCTTTTCCTTCAAATAAACTTTTATAGGATAAAAGATATTTTGGTTTTCTTTTTTTAACGGTATTCAGCCAATAATTCTGTTTGTCTTTTTTGATTTCTTCCTGAATTTGTTTGTCAACCAGCCCAACTTCATCAATGGTTTTCAACCCTGAAAAATAAGGTACATAGCCCGCTGGTTCAAGAAGAATCCATTGTTTTTTGTCTTTTTCGTACATATTCAGAAATAATCCAATGGAACGTCTGTAATTCCATTCACCATTTCCGGTTGCGACAGAATGTATCGTTTGGAAAGCCAGCATAGGTAAAATATAGAATATAATCAATGCTGATAGCCACCAGTTTCTTTTTAGTTTTTGTTCTAAAACAAATATTAAAATAGGAACGAAAAGCAGGATCTGCGGAACCCAGTAATACCAGTCGAAAAGACTTTTTTGTGAAAGAAAAATAATTTGTTTAGCCCAAGCAAACAGGAAAATAATCCACAGGAAATAATTTCTTTTTTCTCTTTGTCTGATTAAGTAAATGAAACACAATAATTCAAAAATCACCATCACAATAGTCACCGGATTGAAGTCACCTGGAAGTTTCAGCATTCCCCAAAAGTTTCCGTAATTTAATCTGAAATATTCGAAATCCTGTTGTAAAGTGTACACTCTGTCGTACGCTAACTTTTTAGCAACAATCGTATTATTTACAATTTCACCAAAGTAAAACCAGTTGAAAGCTAATGCAGCAGAAACTCCTAACATTCCACCTAAAACATAGTTCCATTTTATTTTTTTATTCCAGAAAGTATCGACTAAAAATACAATACCAAGGAAAATTACGGTGTCAATTCTCGTGAATAAAATTAAGACCGGAAATACAATCAGTGCCCATTTTTTCTCTTTTTTAAAACTATAGTACAGTAAAGACATTTCGAGGAAAAATAGAATTCCGTACTCCATTCCGAGAATAGAAATTTTGATGGAAGGGGGTAAAAGTGCGAACAGAAATATAAAAATTGCTTTATGCCAAGGAGTTTTCAATAATAAATGAGAAAGAAATAAACTTCCAATTGTAAAAAGAATCGTATTGAGAATCAAAAGCGGTTCTATGAAATTTTCTTTTCCGAAAATCAAATTAAAAAAATAAGAAACAAAAACGTACAAATGCGTTGTAGAAGCTGAAATTTTTGTTTCACCATTGAAACCAATTACCCCATAATCCAATAAATTTTGAGCAACCCGCCATGTGATAAATGCATCTTCCTGAATGTGGTGTGTCAAGAGAAAATAAAGTTTTGCAATCACTGCAAAGATTACAGCATACAGGGGAAGATTCTTACTGGTATTTCCGGACATCGCGTTTTTTTGATGCACAAATATAATCCTATTATTCTTGAATATCAAGAATAAAAAAACGGAACCGAAGTTCCGTTTTAAAGTATAAAAAAATGATTTTTTTACTGTGTTGCCTTGATGATTGCTGAAGTAATCTGATCTTCTTTTTCTTTCGAATAGGTAGAATCAAATGGTTCCATAACATCAAATAAATACTGATAGAAAGGCGTAATGTTCTGTACTTTTTCAGATTCTTTCATCGCTTTTTCTTTGCCCATTTGCTGAAGATCTTTCACAAAAGCATTGAACTTCTTATCAATTGGCTCAATAGATTTCACCAGATATGCGTAAGCTTTTTCGTTTTGTCCTATTTTTTTGTAAGCATCTGTAACGGCAGTTACTACCAGAGAATATTCCATAGGTTTTGATCTCATCTGTCTTCCTGCAAATGCTTGTTCAGACTTGGTCAAGCTTAAATAATAATCATATTCTTCGAAGATACCTTTCTTTAATATTTCGGCTAACTGTAAAGCTTTTTGCTCCTGTCCGGCAACGATATAACCGTAAACCATCGAACTTAAAGAACGCGGATCATTGTATTTTTCTGCAGGAATTTCTTTAGCCGCTAAATCTAATATTTCTAAAGCTTTTGCTTTCTGTCCGGATAAAGCTAGTGCTGCTGCTGCTCTACTAGCAGAACCTCTGTAACTGATAATATTTGAAGTAGCCGTTTCATCAAAATGAACATTCAGGTCTTTAAAATTACCCCATTTGAAATTTTTAACCACGTTATATAAAGAGTTTGCATCTACTCTGCCCATTTCTCCGTCGCTGCTTCTTGGCGTACGAATCGGAACCAATCTGTAGCTAAAACCGTCAAACTGAAGATATTCGTCTAAAAAGAAAATATTTTCACTGTCATAAACGCCGCCTGAGGAGAAGTTTATCGGACGTTTCCAGTCGAAATTTGCCAAAATATCAAACATCATCAGGTTATTTTTATATAAAGTTCCCGATTTATAATTGATCGTAATTTGATCAACTGTATTTGAAATATCTGAAGCGTTGATGATTCCTGATTTTAAAGCGTTTTGCTTATTGACCGGCAAAATAAATTTGTTTACTGGAAGGAAATTGTATTTCTCAAAACGTTCTTCACCGAAGATCATTTTCAAAACTTCATCTTTTTCAGGAGATTTTATTTTAAGAAAATTCATCGCTTCCTTTAAAGTCATTGAATCCTGAACTACATATTTTTCAAAAGGTTTCAATAAATTATCAGGCATTCCTGATTCTTTAAGATTGGATAAAACATTCTTCCAGTCATCTTTTTTCATCAGATAAATCTGGTCGTTCACACCGTCTCTGTAATCCTCGTGCGTCAACTGACTTGGGATTGCTTTGGCATTGTAGGTTTTTCTTTTTACTTGATCGATATTCCAAGGTGTTGAAAGAAGGGTAAAGTTCACAACTTTCACATCATCACGGAATCTTTCAGTCTCCTGCATTGCCCAAACCGGATATGTGTCATTATCACCATACACAAAAAGAATATCATTTTTTGGTAAAGATTTCAGCATTGAATATGAATAATCATAAGCCGTATATCTTCCGCTTCTGTCATGAACATTATAATTCTGGAAGCCCATCATTAAAGGAATAGCCATTAAAATAACTCCAAAGCCAATATTGGCAGCATTTGATTTTACTTTAGACTGCAAATACCAGAGAATTGCTCCGGCTCCGAGACCTATCCAAATGGCAAAAGCATAGAAAGATCCCACCAATGCATAATCTCTTTCACGTGGCTCATAAGGTTTCATTCCGGTGTAGAAAACAATTCCGACACTCGTGAGTACAAACAAAGATAAAATGGCGTAAAACCTTCCAAAATCTCTCATAAACTGGAAGTAACATCCTGCAATTCCCAATAATAAAGGCAGGAAGAAAAATGCTACCGTACTTTCATTGTTAAATTTCGCAGGTAGCGCATCTTGGCTTCCTAAGATCGTATTATCTATAAATGAAATCCCTGAAATCCAGTTTCCGTTGGTGTTTTCATTATGTCCTTCAAGATCATTCTGTCTTCCTACAAAATTCCACATCAAATATCTAAGGAAATAATACCCATTTTGGAATGTGATAAAATAATCCATATTCTGAGCCAAAGAGGGTCTCTGAACGGTAATTAATTCATAAGGTTTTACTTTTAAATAATCAGCTGCGGTAATGCTTCCATCTTCATATTTACCTCTCAGTTCGTCAAAAATTTCTTTAGCCTGAGGATCATCTGCAATCTCTTCATTTGCATAATTAAACTGAAAATCCGGTGCTCCGTACATTGAGACATAATTTGCCATTACGTCTTTGTCTTCGCTAAACATTCTCGGCATCAAACTTACATGATCCTTGCTGAAAACATAATTAAAACGGTCACTTGTCTTTAAATACCTACCTGTTTTCTCGTCTTTTTCGTAAACTTCTCCAGTTTTATCTGTTTTAAAACTTCCGTCCTCATTTTTCTGAATTCCACTGTTATCCAGGAATGCAGTATAATTTTGACCATAGATTGTAGGCCAGTCACCGTACTGTTCTCTGTTGTAATAATCAAGCATACCAATCGCAGTATCAGGATCATTTAAGTTCATTGGCGGATTCGCATTCGCTCTTATAGGAATTACCATCCAGCAAGAGAAACCAATCATCATATACACTACCGACAAAGCAATCGTCTGATAAATATTTTTCTTTGCCTGTCTCGCATATTTTAAAATGAAATAGCAGATCGCAATCAAAATAACGAAACCAGCAATTGTTCCTGAATGGAATGGAAGATCTACTCCATTCACAAAGAATATTTCAAGTTTTCCGAATAATGACATGATTACCGGGAAAATAATTTTGAAAACAAGAATTAAAATTCCTAATGTGATGGCATTTGCCCACAGGAAATTCTTCCACGTAAATTCATAGTTTCTTGAATAATATACTAAGCAAACTGCCGGAATTGCCAACATACACATCATGTGAACACCCACAGAAAGACCAACAATAAAGAAGATTAAAATAATCCATCGTTCATTATCAGATTCTTTATATTCGTTTTCCCATTTGGTAATCAGCCAAACCAAAAGTGCAATAAACAAAGATGCCATAGAATAAACCTCTCCTTCCACTGCTGAAAACCAAAAAGTATCTGACCAGGTAAAACATAGAGATCCTATTACTCCGGCAAACAGAATGGCAATTTCCTGATGTTTTGTAACTTCTTCAAAATCTTTGTTCAGAAGTCTTCTCACAAAATGAGTAATCGTCCAGAATAAAAACAGAATTGTCAATGCACTGAATAATGCAGACATTCCGTTGATTACCACAGAATAATTTTCACCATTTCCAAAAGCAAACATTGCAGCAACAGCACCCACAATCTGAAAAAGAGCTGCTCCCGGTGCGTGTGTTACTTCTAATTTTACTGCTGAAGAAATGTACTCACCACAATCCCAGAAACTAAAGTTGGGTTCTATCGTTGATAAGTACGTGAAAAATGCAATGACGAAAACCACCCATCCGATAAGAGTGTTCCATTGCCTAAAAGTCCAGTTTTTCATAGTATAAAATCAATTGGTGCGAAAATAAGGTTTTTACTTCATTTTATTTTGATTTTAACAAAATTTAAAAGATTGGCTTGCTTTTTGTGAAGGTTTTGCGGCTGTTTATGAAACGCTTAAAACAGATAATTCTACTTTCAGGACTTATAATTTCTTAAAAGTTTAAAAATTATTTATTTTTTTGTATTTTTGCGGTCAGATTTTTATTTGAAAAATAACAAATAATGAGTAATGTTTACGATAATATTCTTGGCTTGATTGGGAACACCCCTTTAGTAAAACTAAATACAGTAACTAAAGAAATTCCTGCAAAAGTTTATGCCAAGTTAGAATCATATAATCCTGGACATTCCACAAAAGATAGAATCGCACTTCATATTATTGAAAGCGCTGAGAAAAAAGGTTTATTAAAGGAAGATTCTGTAATAGTAGAAACTACTTCCGGAAATACAGGTTTTTCACTTGCCATGGTTTGCATCATTAAAGGATACAAATGTATTCTTGCGGTAAGTGACAAAACAAAAGCTGAAAAAATTGCTTATCTGAAAGCTCTTGGTGCAACAGTATATATATGTCCTGCGAATGTACCTGCGAATGACCCTAGATCATATTATGAAGTAGCAAAAAGAGTTGCTGCCGAAACCCCCAATTCTGTATATATCAATCAATATTTTAACGAATTGAATATTGATGCTCATTACCAGACAACTGGTCCTGAAATATGGGAACAGACAGAAGGTAAAATTACTCATCTTTTTGCATGTACAGGAACTGGCGGAACATTATCCGGTTCTGCAAAATTTCTAAAAGAGAAAAATCCAAATATTAAAATCATTGGTGTAGATGCTGACGGATCTATTTTGAAAAGTTACCACGAAACCGGAGAAATTCATAAAGAAGATGTACATCCTTACCAAATTGAAGGAATGGGAAAAAATTTAATTCCTTCTGCCCTTCTTTTTGATAAAGTGGATGAATTTGTGAGAGTAAACGACGAAATGTCTGCATACAGAACCCGTGAGATTGCTTTAAAAGAAGCCATCATGGGTGGGTATACAACCGGAGCTGTTACTCAGGGATTAATTCAATATGCACAATCTCATGACTTAACAGAAAATGATTTCGTTGTGATGATTTATCCGGATCACGGATCACGTTATATCACTAAGGTTTACAGTGACCAGTGGATGGCTGAGCAAGGTTTCATCAACAATTGTGTACACAACTATGATGAAGTATTCAAAACGGAATACATCAAATAAAAAAAATATATCAAACAGATCAAGCCTTTTTGTACATTACAAAAGGCTTTTTTACATAAAACTTACTCAATACAATGGTAGATATTTTTGAAAGAATAAAACAAAACCCCGGACCATTAGGTCAGTTTGCTGATTATGCAGAGGGATATTTTGTATTTCCAAAATTGGAAGGTCCAATCGGTCCTAGAATGAAATTTCAAGGTAAAGATGTCATTTTCTGGAGCGCAAACGACTATTTGGGATTGTGTAATCATCCTGAAGTTTTGGAAGCTGATGCAAAAGCTGCTGCCGAATTCGGAATGTTCTATCCGATGGGTGCAAGAGCAATGTCCGGAGAAACTCAGCAACACCAGCAATTGGAAAAAGAATTGGCAGAATTTACACAAAAAGATGCTGCTTATCTTCTCAATTTCGGTTATCAGGGAATGGTTTCTTGTATCGATGCGTTGGTTACAAGACATGATGTTATCGTTTATGATGCAGATTCTCACGCTTGTATCGTAGATGGTGTTCGTCTTCACATGGGAAAAAGTTTTACCTTCAAACATAATGATATTGAGAGTTTAGAAAAAAACCTGGCCAGAGCAACTAAAGTTGCTGAAGAAAACGGCGGCGGAATCTTAGTGATTACCGAAGGTGTTTTCGGAATGAGAGGAATGCAGGGTAAACTAAAAGAAATTTGTGATTTAAAATCTAAATTCAATTTCAGACTTTTAGTTGATGATGCACATGGTTTCGGAACTTTGGGTAAAACCGGAGCTGGAGCTGGAGAAGAACAAGGATGTCAGGATCAGATTGATGTTTATTTCTCAACTTTTGCTAAATCAATGGCTGGTTTCGGAGCTTTTCTTTCGGGAGATGCAACGATCATCAGATTTTTAAAATACAATCTTCGTTCTCAGATTTTCGCTAAATCTCTAACGATGCCAATGGTAATCGGAGGTCTGAAAAGATTGGAATTGCTAAGAACACGTCCCGAAATTAAAGATAAATTATGGGAAAATGTGTACAAACTTCAAAACGGATTGAAAGAAAGAGGTTTTAATCTTGGTAACACGAATACTTGTGTGACACCGGTTTTCATCCAGGGAACAACAATTGAAGCAACACTTTTAGCGAAGGATTTAAGAGAAAATTACGGTGTATTTACATCAGTGGTAGTATATCCTGTAATTCCAAAAGGAATGATTTTGCTGAGATTAATTCCTACTGCTTCGCATACAGATTCAGAAATTAATGAAACTTTAGCTGCTTTTGATGGCATCAAAGAAAAATTAAAATCTGGAGCTTATACAGAAATGGAAAAACAAATGAATATCGAGTACAAACAAATGTAATTTTGATTTTCATTTAAATATAATTAGAACCGTTAGAATTATCTAGCGGTTTTTTTAGTTTTTTATCAGAAGAATAAGAGTAGAAACTTATTTTCTATTTGCACAATCTTCTCAACGATATATTTGTCATTCCGTAGGAATCTAAGTTTTAATTTTCTTTGTTGAGATTCCTGCGGAATGACAAACTAGTTTAGAATATTATTATTCAAAAAAATATATTTTATTAAATCATATAAAAACTTTTCTTGCTTTTGGGCTTAAACTCTTAAATTTGCAAAAAATATCTTTTGAAAGATCTTCTTCTTATCACTCCGCCTTTTACGCAACTCAATACGCCATATCCTGCAACAGCTTATATTAAAGGTTTTTTAAATACCAAAAACATATCAAGCTATCAAATCGATTTGGGGATTGAAGTGATATTGCAGTTATTTTCAAAAGAAGGAATCCAAAGTATTTTTGCTAAAAATATAGATTTAAAAAGCACGTCTGAAAACTCTCAAAGAATTTTCGCTTTACGAGATGAATATATTAAAACCGTCGATCAGGTTATTCTTTTTTTACAAAATAAAAATCCAACTTTAGCAAGACAGATTTGTTCGATGAATTTTCTTCCTGAAGCTTCCCGTTTCAATCAACTTGATGATATGGAATTTGCATTCGGAAACATGGGTTTACAGGACAAAGCTAAACACTTGGCTACATTATATTTAGAAGATTTATCTGATTATATGGTTGAACAAACTGATTCTGATTTTGGTTTCAGTAGATATGCAGAAAGATTAGGAAAAAGTGCCAATTCTTTTGATGAATTATATGCTAAACTCAATGATCAGCCAACTTACATAGATCATATTACTTTAAAAATTCTGCACGAAAAACTCGAATTTGTTCAACCGAAACTGGTTTGTTTTTCTGTCCCATTTCCGGGAAATTTATATTCTGCTTTTCGGTCAGGTAAATTTATCAAAGAAAATTACCCGAACATTAAAATAGCCATGGGTGGCGGTTTTCCAAATACAGAACTTCGTGAAGTAAAAGACAAAAGAGTTTTTGAGTTTTTTGATTTTATTACTTTAGATGACGGAGAAGTTCCGCTTGAATTGGTTTACGAAAATGTCTGTCGTTCTCAATCAAGCGAAGAATCTCAATTCAAACGTACTTTTTTAATTGAAAATGGAGAAGTTACCTATAAAAACAATTCCATTAAACACGATTATAAGCAGGCACAAGTCGGAACTCCTGATTATTCTGACTTACAACTAGATCAATACATTTCTGTAATTGAAATTGCCAACCCGATGCACAGCTTGTGGAGCGACGGAAGATGGAACAAACTGACGATGGCACACGGTTGCTATTGGGGGAAATGTACGTTCTGTGATATTTCTTTAGATTATATTAAAATTTATGAACCTATTTCAGCCAAAATATTGGTTGACCGAATGGAAGAACTCATCAAGACAACCGGAGAAACAGGATTTCACTTTGTGGATGAAGCTGCACCTCCTGCTTTGATGCGTGAAGTTGCATTGGAAATTTTGCGAAGAAATCTTGTGGTAACCTGGTGGACAAATATCAGATTTGAAAAAAGTTTCACCAAAGATTTATGCTTTCTCTTAAAACTTTCAGGTTGTATTGCTGTTTCGGGCGGACTTGAAGTAGCGAGTGACCGATTATTAAAATTAATTGATAAAGGAATTTCTGTAGAACAGGTTGCACAGGTGACAAGAAATTTCACAGAAGCCGGAGTAATGATTCATGCGTATCTGATGTATGGTTATCCTACTCAGACGATTCAGGAAACGGTAGATTCTTTAGAAATGGTTCGTCAGCTTTTTGAAATGGGAATTTTGCAAAGTGCATTTTGGCATCAGTTTGCAATGACCGCTCATTCACCGGTGGGATTGAATCCTGAAGAATTTGGAGTTACTCCTATCAAACAGGAAATTTTATTCGCCAACAATGATATTGATTTTACAGACAAAACCGGAATTGATCATAACAAATTTAGTTTTGGTTTAAAAAAATCTTTATTCAACTATATGCACGGAATTAATTTTGAATTGCCGTTACAGGATTGGTTTGATTTTAAAATTCCTAAAACTACAATTCATCCAGATTATATTCATGATTCGCTTCTGGAAGAAGAAAATTTCATATTTAAATCTAATTCTAAAATTATTTTTCTGGAGAAAAACGTAATCGCTGAGAATTACATAAAAACAAAAAAACAAAACTCTTGGGCGTACACAAGAATGACATTCCATTTAAAAACCAATATTATCAAAGTAGATTTTGAACAGGATAAAGCAGAATGGTTGATTAAAGTTTTACAGGAAAACACTTTAGAAAATTCTAAACGCATTACATTGCAGCAATTGAAAACAGATTTTGAAAATAGCTTTGAAGATTTTGAATTGTTCTGGTTTTCGAAACCGATGCAACAGTTGAAAGATAATGGGGTTATTTTAAGTATGTAACCTGAACTCGATTATAGTTTTAGACTTAAAAATTTGGTAAAGGCAAAAATTAATATATTTAAATTACTTATTTAATATCTTAACTAAATTATAGCTTATGATTTGTATTGATAAAAAATTAGCATATGGTCTATTAATTGAAATCAGTTGATGAAAAATTTACAAACTCACCTTTAAGAATCCTTCAGATATAAAAATTTATCTTAGAAATAATAAAATGAGCGTAAAATAAAAAAATCCCGAAAAAATTGATTTCGGGATATTTTTATTATTTAACAAACTAACTTATACTTCCAATTTCAGGATTAGATTGGTGCACTCGTTATATGTTATATGTGAATTTTTTGTAAACTTAGTTGGCAGCACGTATCTGCTCAATCTTCAGAAAAGCCTTTGTGTTAGTACAACTGCCTCCCGGACAATTCGTTGCATTTGCAGGTCCAAAATTTGAAGCTCCCATCATAAATGTTAACGAATACATTGTTTTATCTGTTGGGTCAGTATTGGTCCAAGTATATCTTCTGAATTCAGGAGAATTAAAATAAACATCAGGATCTCCCCATGCATTAGTAATACCTCCGGTCATAGCTGTACCATTTCCCCCGCTGTTTCCATACCAAACTCCCTGTGCCGGAAACGTCATTCCGTTATTACCATATACAATTTGACCGTTCGTTACATATTCAGATGCACCATTCCACATAATAGTTGGTGTACCCGAATTACTTCTTATCTGTAAATCTGATAAATCATAGCCACTTCCTGAGCCAATCACTACTCTCACTGAAAACTTCCCATCAGGTGAAGTCAGAGTTCTATCATAGCCAACCGAAGGATCGCTTGTTAATCTTAATGGGCCTATAGTTGCTGCAACTTTAATTTCTGCAATATCCTCTCCTCCAACTGCAGCACTGCAGCTTCCCGTATAAAATGGTACTGTGGTACTATTGATAGGTACTGTAGTAGTTGTAGGAGAAGTAACGGTAGGTGTTCCTGATACATTAAATATGAGTTCTCCAGTTCCGGCAGATAATTTCCCTGCTTGTAATTGAAAACTTAATCCATTCACTGTAACTGAACTACCTGCGGGATAGTTTCCTTCATTTCCTCCAGCATATGAAATCTTCAGAATACCATTAAAAGGCACTCCAGTGGTATACACAGATGGACTTAATATTGCTGTCGTACAATCTATACTGGAAACAGCGGGAGCTACAGAAGTAGAATTATCTATATTTCTCCATTCCGATCCATTCCAAAAATAATATCCTTGAGGAAGAGTCGTTCCACTATTGTAAATCAATAAACCTGCAGCCTGTCCTACAGCACCATCCAGATCCATTGTTGATGATGTAAGATTAGTTCTTGGTGCTAAAAAGCCTTTTGTAGATGAAACTACATCCAATACAGAGGAGTTGTCCGGAGTTACAGTATTGATTCCTATTTGTGCAAATATTGTATTAATTGTAAAAAATGTAGTTAAAATGTAAAATGCTTTTTTCATTATTTATATTTTTATTTATGCTTATATTTAATTATAAAATCACCATAAAAACTAATAATAAAAAATGAATATCATAATTATCAAGAATAAAAAAAATATTAGTAGCTGATCTGAATAATGAATATGAAATATTATATTCTCAAACTTTTTTTATTTTGTAAAATGATACCGAAAACATCAAATATTATATAATTAAGAAGGTGATATTTATTAAAAAAACAACTAATTATCACCAAATATATAAAATATATGCCAAATACTATGAATAATTATTAATAAAATAGCTAATTTACATATGAATACATAATTAAATATAAAACTTTTTTTTATTAATAAATCAATTATGTAAAAATTTCTTCAATTAATTTACATTATTTTAATTAATACTTTAAGATAATATTAAATTTTTTGATTTGAATATAGTCATACTATAGGCGAATACTCTTTAATAATTTAACCAAAAGCTAAATTTCCAAGAATAATAATTAGTATTTGAAGAAATAAAATTAAATGAATATTGCAAAAAAAAGTCAGAATTAGATGATTTGAAGTTTATTTTTTAATAAAATTAGGATCTAATATTGCCAATCTTTCTGCAATGGCTTTGTAGGTTGGAAATTTCAGAATGGAAGCTCTGCCGGACATTTCTCTGTATAATGTAAAAGATTTTCCACCAGCAGTTTTTATCTGTTTTCTTGTAGTGATATATTTTCCGATATACTTACTTTTAGCATCATAAATCTCAATGTCAATAAAAGTTTTATCTGTTATTCGATCATCTGAGCCAAAGCTTACAGGCAAATTGGTAAAATACCCTACCGGAACACCATTACTCAAAATTTCTCCAACGCTATTGACTTCTATATTTAATTTATCAATTTTTGTGCGGGTAGTATAAGCTTCTTTAGTTTTATTATCAAGTTTCCGTTTAGGCATATTTTTGAAAAGCTCATCTAAATTTTTGATATTGATTCCTCTTTCATCAATAATTTTCAAACTTTTTATACAAGTGTACACTGCAGATTTTTCATCTCCCGAAAATGCAGATGGTGATATGTAATCTGCATCTAATGTCTTCTCCCGATTGTATATCCTATTGATTTTCACGTAACTGTCACGTACAGAATCTACAACGCTTTTATCAACAAATTCAACAGTGAAGATGGGTGTTTCCTTTAAATCCATAAAAGTGTATTCATTAGATTTATTAGAAATTTTTGCTACGTGAGTTCCGTCTAGAGTTACAATTCCTCTTTTTGTTTTGATAATCTGAGCATTGAATATACAGCTCATAACTACAAAGAATATGATTAAACTTTTTTGCATAAATCAGATTTTCCAAGGCATAAAAAAAGTGTAACAAAGTTACACTTTCCTGAAAATATATTTAGCTTCTCATTTAATTATTCGCAAAGGATAATTCCTTTATCGTGATTAAATTCTATCACACCACTTTTGATAGCATAAGAAAAAACAGAGTCTTTTTCATTTTCTTTAGTAAAGTTTTTTGCGTACGATTCATTAATAGAATTCGCATACAATTTTACTTTACCTCCAACCAATGAAGAAACAATTCCTGCGTGATTTTTCATGATGTGGAATTCACCATTTTTACCAGGCAACAATACAGAGTTTACCTCTCCTTCAAAAACTACATATTCTGGTGTTAAAATTTTTATATTCATTTTTCTCAGATTAAAGAGTAAAGAGAAAAGAAAAAAGAGTAAGAATTTTCTTTTCTCTTTTTTCTTTTCTCTATATTTCTAATTAAGCGTTATCAGCTAACATTTTTTGTCCGGCTTCGATCGCTTCTTCGATAGTTCCTTTCAGGTTGAAAGCAGCTTCCGGTAAGTGATCCAATTCTCCATCCATAATCATATTGAATCCTTTGATGGTATCTTTGATATCTACCAACGATCCTTTAAGACCTGTAAACTGTTCTGCAACGTGAAAAGGCTGAGACAAGAATCTCTGAACTTTTCTAGCACGGTACACTACAGATTTATCTTCTTCAGAAAGTTCTTCCATACCAAGAATTGCAATAATATCCTGAAGAGCTTTGTATCTCTGAAGAATTTCTTTTACTCTCTGAGCACAGTTATAATGCTCTTCACCGATAATTTCCGGAGCCAAGATTCTTGACGTTGAAGCCAATGGATCTACAGCAGGATAAATACCTAATGAAGCAATTTTTCTATCCAGTACAGTTGTTGCATCTAAGTGAGCAAACGTTGTAGCAGGAGCCGGGTCAGTTAAATCATCCGCAGGTACGTAAACCGCCTGTACTGAAGTAATTGAACCATTTTTAGTTGAAGTAATTCTTTCCTGCATCGCACCCATTTCTGATGCCAATGTTGGTTGGTAACCTACCGCAGATGGCATACGACCAAGAAGTGCAGATACCTCAGAACCAGCTTGTGTAAAACGGAAGATGTTATCTACGAAGAACAACACGTCTCTACCTTGTCCGCTTTCTCCACCGTCTCTGTAGTACTCAGCCAATGTAAGACCAGATAGTGCTACTCTAGCTCTTGCTCCTGGCGGCTCATTCATTTGTCCGAAAACGAAAGCAGCTTTAGATTCTTTCATTACCTCAAGGTCAACTTTTGAAAGATCCCAACCACCGTTTTCCATAGAGTGCATGAAATCATCACCATATTTAATAATACCTGATTCTAGCATTTCTCTCAAAAGGTCATTTCCTTCTCTCGTTCTTTCACCTACTCCGGCAAAAACAGAAAGACCACCGTGTCCTTTTGCAATATTGTTAATCAACTCCTGAATCAGTACCGTTTTACCAACACCTGCACCACCGAACAAACCAATTTTACCTCCTTTTGCGTAAGGCTCAACTAAGTCGATTACTTTAATACCTGTAAATAAAACTTCTGCAGAAGTTGAAAGTTGATCAAATTTTGGAGCTGGTCTGTGAATTGGAAGACCACCTTCTTTAGAAATATTTTGAAGCCCGTCGATAGCATCCCCAACAACGTTGAATAGTCTTCCGTTTACAGCTTCACCAATTGGCATCATGATAGGATTTCCGTATCCGATTACTTCCTGCCCTCTTTGAAGACCGTCTGTAGCATCCATTGCGATACATCTTACAGTATCTTCACCAATATGTTGTTCTACCTCTAAGACTACTTTTTCACCGTTCCCTTTGATAATCTCTAACGCATCATAAATACTGGGAATTGCTTCCACATTATTAAAAACTACGTCGATTACAGGACCAATAATTTGAGAAATTTTTCCTTTAATTTGGTTTGCCATTGCTAAATTTTTTCTTGGTGCAAATATAATGAATCTTAACAAACCTGCAATTCCTAAAAAAAAGATTTTTATCATGCTTTTTCAATAATTTACCAATGTAACAGTTTACCAATCTACCAATCATTTTGCGGCTAAAAAGATTGGTAGATTGTTATATCGATACATTGTTACATTATACTTATATTTGCTGTCAAAATTTTTCCGTTTTGAATATCTTCAAGAATTTTAAAGATTACTACTCCACAAAGCCTTTAGCATTGTCTTTGGGTATGTTTGACGGTGTACATCTTGGTCACAAATACATCATCAGCGAGTTAAAAAAAGTGGGTTCTGAGAATGATTTAGAAACAGCAATACTTACTTTTTGGCCGCATCCGAGATTTGTTTTTAATCCCAATGAAGATTTAAAACTTCTTAATACCATCGAGGAAAAGAAAGTTTTAATGGAAAAATACGGCATCAATAATTTATTTGTAAAAGAATTTGATGACGAATTCAGAAATCTTACCGGAGAAGAATTTGTACGTCAGATCTTGATTGGTCAATTAAATGTAAAATATTTAATCATTGGCTACGACCATTCTTTCGGAAAAAATAAAAGCGGAAATTTTGAGTTGCTTCAAAAATTATCTAAAGAATTAGATTTTGAGGTTGAGCAAATGGAAGCCATCAATATTCACGAGAATAATATCAGTTCTACAAAAGTTCGAAATGCTCTTTTAGCAGGAAAAATTACTGAAGCTAACGAAATGTTGGGTTACACTTACTCCATTTCGGGAACGGTTGTGCATGGGAAAAAATTAGGCCGAACAATCGGTTATCCTACTGCCAATATTGAAACCGATACTATTAAACTTTTACCTAAAAAAGGTGCTTACATTGTTGAAGTTTTTGTGAACGAAAAACAATACAAAGGGATGTTGAGCATCGGAACCAACCCAACTGTTAATGGTGAAAAATTAACCGTTGAAGTGTATATTCTTGATTTTGAAGGAGATATTTATGATGAAAATATCACGGTAAAATTCAGAAATTTCCTGCATGAGGAAATTAAATTTGAAGGTCTTGAAAAACTAATTGAAAGACTGGATGAGGATAAAAGGCTGACCGAAGAATTTCAGTTTTAAGAATTCTCAACTTCCTCTTTAGCTTTTTTTGTTAATGATTTAAATACCAAATCATAAGAATGGTCAATCATTTTTAGAACTAATTCTTTTTTCAGACCATCTAAAGAAACAGAATTCCAGTGGGTTTTATTCATATGAAATGCCCCTGTAATCTGCGGATATTGCTCACGAAGTTCTGCGCTCCATTCCGGATCTGTTTTTACTGCGATTGTTAAAGGCTGTTTTTCTAATGACATTAACAAAAACATTTTTGTTCCAACTTTCATCACAAGCGTTTCATTATCAAAAGGAAAAGTTTCCGTTACGCCTTTTTTGGACAAACAGTAATCTAAAATCTCGTTCGCATCCATTTTATGAGTAATATTTATTGTAGTAAAATAATTAATTTTAAACTTTGGTCTAAATTTAGTAAATTTAAGAAAGAAATCTCATGATTTTTTAACAACCATAAATCAAGATTATTATGAAAGCTTTGGTCATTGGTGCGTCGGGCGCTACAGGAAAAGATTTGGTAAAACAATTACTGAATGATAATGATTTTGAGCAAGTAGATGTTTTTGTAAGAAAGCCTTTAAATATTCAGAACGAAAAACTAAAAATTCATGTTGTGAATTTTGAAAAACCTGAAGAATGGAAAAATGACGTGAAAGGTGATGTCGCATTTTCATGTTTAGGAACGACACTAAAAGATGCCGGAAGTAAAGAAGCCCAAAGAAAAGTCGATTACGATTATCAATATCAGTTTGCCAAAGCCGCAAAAGAAAATAATGTAGAAGATTATATTTTAGTTTCTGCTTATGGAGCCAATCCAAATTCTAAAATTTTCTATTCTAAAATGAAAGGAGAATTGGAAGTGGCTGTCAAAAATTTGCATTTCAATAAAATCACCATTTTTAAACCGGGAATGCTTGAAAGAAAAAATTCTGAAAGATCAAGTGAAGTTTTAGGAAGCAGAATCATCAAATTTGCGAATAAAATCGGACTTTTTGAACGTCAGAAACCTTTACCCACAGAGATTTTGGCAAAAGCAATGATCAATTCATCAAAGATTAAAAGCAATGGATATTCTAGTGTAAAACTTGGGAATATTTTTGCATTTGCTGAAAAAAACAATGAATGATTTTCAGTTATTATGAATTCAAAACAAAAACTCCGCTTAGAACATTTTCTAAGCGGAGTTTTTGTTTATTATTAGAAATATTTTCTACTTCAAATATTTTGTAATTGCCTCATCAGTAGGTTTCGTTGTACTCACAAAAGAATCAACCAACTTACCGTTTTCATCCACCAGAAACTTTGTGAAATTCCATTTAATATTGGTATCTTTTACTCCGTTTAATTCTTTTTCAGTCAGATACTTAAAGATTGGAGCGGTATCATCACCCTTCACGGAAACTTTTGAAGCTAACGGAAAAGTTACTCCGAAATTCTTCTGACAAAAAGCTCCGATTTCAACATCTGATCCAGGTTCTTGTCCGCCAAAATTGTTTGCAGGAAATCCTATAACAACAAGTTTATCTTTATATTCGTTTGATAACTGCTCAAGATCAGCATATTGTGGTGTAAAACCACATTCTGATGCCGTGTTGACGATCAGAATTTTCTTTCCTTTAAAATCGCCAAAATTAATTTCTTTACCTTCTTCTAGGGCTGCAACTTTGTAATCATAAATTGTTTTTCCCATGAGTTCTTTACTTTTAGCTTTTGAAACCTCTGTTTTCTTCTGCGCACAGCTGTTGATAAAAGCAACAAAAGAAAGCATTATTAAAAAAATCTTTTTCATAATATAAATATCTATAATTTGTTAAAATCTAAAACTTAAAAATATTGGCAGGGAATACTTTATTAATCTCAACTTTATTTAAAAGAATAACGTAATCACCATCTTTTTTTGAACTTGAAGATTCTATTCTGAAAGGCATGATCAGATTACCTACTTTTTTATAATCTGAATAATTCAGAGTTTCATCTTTTTTGGTTTCTTTTAAAAGCATAAAAGATTTGGTATCAAAGTAATACAAATTTTTATTCACATTTTTTGTCAGTTCAACTTTGTGACAATAGATGTCTCCCACTTTTTCTTTTCCTAAATATTTTGCTTCAAAACCTTTATTTTCCCAATCGATAAAATCGTTATCAAAACTTTCTGAAACATATTCAGAATATACCTGAAGTTTATTGGTTGCATAATTCATTGCATAACCTCTATTGCCGTCATAGCCTTCAATTGCAGTATCTTTTCCGTTAATTGTAAGAACAGTTTTGGTCAAATTTGGGCGTTGCTGATAAATTTTTATAGGATATTCATCTTTTATACCTAAAATTACTTTTCCTTGAAGTAATACTGAATTTAAAAGCTTCCAACTCGTTAATCCTCCGGACAATTCGATGTTTTTATCAATAATTTCTTTAGCCGTCTGAGCGAAAGACCATTGCGAAAATATAAGGACGAAAACCAAAAGTAATTTCTTCATTCAATCAATTTATAAATTCAAATATAAGCTTTTATTTACCAATGCATCAGTTGAGCAGTTTACCAATTTAATTAGATAGTAATTTTCTGGCTTTATCAAGATCTTCAGGCGTGTCGATTCCAACTCCTATGAAATTGGTTTCTAGCAGCTTGATTTTCATGCCATATTCCAAATAACGGATGCATTCTATTTTTTCTGAAATTTCTAAAGGCTTCATTTCTAATTTTGAAAACTGTAGCAAAGCATGTTTTCTGAAAGCGTAAACTCCAATATGCTTAAAATAATTCACATCATAAGAGATTTCACGATGAAAAGGAATAACGGAGCGACTGAAATACAATGCAAAACCGTTATTATCAGTAATTACTTTTACATTATTCGGGTTTTCAATCTCTTCCTTTTCAGTCAATTGTATTTTTAATGAAGCTAAAGAAATTTCCTGATTCTCATCTTCTTTAAAAACTTCGATTAACTGTTTTAAAGGTTCTAATTTTAAAAATGGTTCGTCTCCCTGAACATTGATGACGATATCACAATCAATATTCTGAACAGCTTCTGCAATACGGTCACTTCCCGTTTCGTGTTGCCCTGTCATGACAGCTTTTCCGCCGTGATTTTGAATTTCACTGAAAATAATTTCAGAATCTGTTGCTACAAAAACTTCATCAAACAAACCTGTTTCTATAACATTTTGATATGTCGTTGCAATAACTGTTTTTTCTCCTAAAATCTGCATCAGCTTTCCGGGAAAACGGCTGGCTTCGTAGCGTGCAGGGATGACAGCGATGATTTTCATAAGTTTTTATTCTTAAAAAATGCTTCAGATTAGTTCTGCTCAACAATTCCAAATCACTTTAAGAAAATCGTTTAGCTGAAAAAAGCTGAAGCATTTTTATTTTAGATTATTGCAAATTATTTAAAGCATTCTCCAATTTCGGCATCATCAGTTCAATTTCGCTGATATCTAAACCTCCTACTGAAGCTCTGAACCAAGGTTCGGTTTTATCCTCCCCAAATGCGGAAAAAGGAACTAAAGCAACTCCTGCGTCATTGATTAAATAAAATACTAAATCAGATGAATTTTCAATAACAGAACCGTCGGGTTTTGTTTTTCCGATGTAATTTAATTTGATGGTCAGATAAAGTGCTCCCATTGGCTCGATACTTTCTACCGCCAAGCCTTTGCCTTTCAAATTCTGAATTCCGTTGTGAAGGACTTTTAAACTCGCTTCAAGTTTACCTTTAAATTCTTCTACAAAAGCATCAACGTTTTCTGCATTTTCATAAAATTTCGCAGTTGCTTCCTGCTCAGGTTTTGGTGCCCAAGCTCCAACATGGGTAAGAAGCGCTTTCATTTTGTCGATGATATGCATCGGACCAAATCCCCAACCAACACGAACTCCGGTTGCAGCCAGACATTTAGAAATTCCATCAATGTAAATGGTATATTCTTTCATTTCAGGGAAAAGTGATACAGGATCAACATGTTTTGCACCGAAAGTCAGATTAGAGTATATCTGATCGTACATCAGGTACAATGGCTTCTTGTCTGCACCTCTATTTTTGTTTTCTTCCAATACCATTTCACAGATTTCTCTTAGTTGAGCTTCTGTAAACATCGTTCCGGTCGGGTTTAGAGGTGAACAAAGTGTTAATAAAACAGCACCATTCAGGTGAGGTCTAAGCTCGTCTGCAGTTGGAAGGAAATTATTTTCAGGTGTGGTTTTTACTTCAACAGCATCAGCAGAAGTTAAGTACGCATAATGATTGTTATTCCAAGATGGTGTCGGATAAATTACTTTATCACCTTCGTCAACGATTACTTTATAAACAGCATAAATCAATGGTCTGGAACCTGCTGTAATCAAAATATCATTCGCATCATAATCAAGATTCCATCTCCTTTTCAAGTCTTTAGAAACCTCTTTTCTTAAAGATAAAAGTCCGTTTGCCGGCGGATAATTGGTTAAATTATTTTGATATGCTTTCTGAATTTCTTCCTTCAACTGTGCCGGAATCGGATACAGATTAGAATTCAGGTCGCCAATGGTAAGGTTGGCTATTTCTGCTCCTTTTGCCTTTAAATCATTAACTTCATTACCAATTTTTACAATTTCAGAACCGATCAGGTTCGCCGCTAATTTTGAAACTTTCACTTTATTTATTATTAGAAATTAGAATTTAGAGGTTAGAATTTAGATTTAATGCCAGTAAAATGTCAGAAAACCTAACTTCTAAAATCTTATTAATTTAACTGAAGATCTTTTCTTACTTCTTCTATTTTTTCTTTCAAAGATTTTAGGGTTGATTCAAAATCTTCTTTTGAGTTTAAATTTTGTTTTACAGAAACATAGAACTTAATTTTGGGCTCTGTTCCTGAAGGTCTTACGCAAACTTTTGTTCCGTCTTGTGTATAATAAATCAAAACATTAGATTTTGGAATATCGTCCATCACATGTTTTTTATTTTCAGAAACTACATAATTCGTTTGCTCTTTAAAGTCTTTTACTTCTTCAACTGGCGAACCTGACAATGATTTTGGCGGATTTTCACGGAAATTTTTCATCATATTCTGAATTTCCTCTGCACCGTCTCTGCCTTTTTTCGTCACATTGATTAATCCTTCATAGTACATTCCGGTTTCCTGATAAATCTCAATCAGGTATTCGTACATGGTTTTTCCGTTGGCTTTGCACCACGCTGCAATTTCGCAGGCCAAAACAATACTTCCGCAAGAATCCTTATCCCGAACGAAATCTCCTGTCATAAACCCGAAACTTTCTTCACCACCGCAAACAAACTTTTCCTGACCTTCAAAATCACGAATCATTTTCCCGATCCATTTAAAGCCTGTTAAACCCACTTTACAATCGACACCGAATTTTTCAGCAATATCAAAGAAGATATCAGAAGTTACAATGGTAGAACCGATAAATTCTTTTCCGGTAATTCTACCCTGCTTTTTCCATTGGTCTAAAATATAGTATGTTAAAATCGTATTACATTGGTTTCCATTCAACAACTGAATTTCTCCCTCCAGGTTTCTAACTGCAATACCCAATCGGTCACCATCCGGATCTGTTCCGATGACGATGTCTGCGTTGGTGATTTTAGCTAAGTCCATTGCCATTTCCAATGCTGCAGGTTCTTCCGGATTGGGAGAATCTACCGTTGGGAAATTTCCACTTGGAATCATTTGTTCCTTCACCAAATCGATTTTCTTGAAACCCGCTTTTTCTAAAGCCTGAGGAACTGTTGTGTAAGTTGTTCCGTGAATTGAAGTGAAAACGATATTCAAATTTCCTTTTTCAACATTCTGATACGATGAATTTTCGATACAAGCATCAATATAAACTTCATCCTGCTCCTCTCCGATCCATTCGATCAAATCATCATTTCCATCAAATTTGATTTCTTCAAACTTTACAGAATATACTTCATTAATAATCGCTTCATCATGTGGCGGAACGATTTGCGCACCGTCATTCCAATATACTTTATAACCGTTATATTCTGGCGGATTGTGAGAAGCCGTCAAAACAATTCCTCCGTTGCATTTCTTGTCACGAACTGTAAAAGATAATTCCGGAGTCGGTCTGTGGTTTTTAAACAAAAGAACTTTGATTCCGTTTGCAGTTAAAACATCCGCAACTAGTTTTCCAAATTCTTTTGAATTATTTCTTACATCATAAGCAATCGCAACACTGATGCTTTCACCCGGAAATTGCTGTAACATATAATTCGCAAGTCCCTGTGTAGCTTGACCTAACGTGTACTTATTTAAACGATTAGTTCCAACACCCATAATCCCACGCATTCCTCCTGTACCAAATTCTAATTCTCTGTAAAAAGAATCTTCTAAGTCTGGAGAATTGCTCTCGATTAATAGTTGAAGAGCGTCTCTCGTTTCTTTATCGAAGGTATCACTCAACCAAAGTTGTGCTTTTTCTAATGTTGTCATATTTTTGTAAATTCTTGGCTGGAAGTTGGAAGATGGAGGCTGGGAGTTTTTCAGCTTCGAACTTCTAATTTCACGTTTATTTATTGTTTATTATTGTTTGATTTGATTTCTAAAAGCTATGATTTGATTCATTAAGCTGTAGCTTTCATTATATAATTTATTAAATTCTTCTTCCGAAATATATTTTCTGTTTTTTGCTTTGTAAAGACAAGTAACTACTTCGGCTAATGATCTTATTGAATACCCTAAAAATTTTCTAAACTCTAATTTAGATTGTAATATACTCCCTTCAGAAATATTAAGTGCAATAGAATCAGAGGCTCTTCTAATTTGAGAAGTCAAATTATATACTTCATCTTTAGGAAATTTAAAAGTAATTTTATAAATACTTTCTCCAAAATCCATAGATTTCTGCCAAATAATTAACTTTTCAAATTTAAAACTCATTTCATTTGTATTGATTACTTATTTTGAATTTTCAAACCTACTTAACTTCCATCATCCAGCCTCAAACTTCCAGCCTAATCTAATTTCTTATTCTGAACCTTAGTTGTTTTCTCCACCTTAAAAGCTCTGATTGGATCGTTGTAATACAAAAATTTAGCTGTATTCTGAATGTTTCCTTTCAATGAATCTTTCACGTTAACTTCTGCATAATTTCCGTTTTTAGAATCAATGTTTAGATTCTCGATTTTCCAATATGGAGCAATCAAACTAGCTGTATCTGAGATTTTTATAACGGCATCTTTGGCTTCACCCAAAAAATTAGCACGGCTTCTGTTCAGCATTTCAACTTCTGCTCTTCTTGTGTTCACTGAACCCATAAAAGTAGCATTATTTTTTAAATTGAGTCTAAAATTATCGGTTTTAATTTCGCTCGAAATATTCATTTCAACAGAATCTGAAAGAGAAACTTTTTCAAGATTATACTTAGAATAAATAGTCACATTATAGAAATCTACACCTTTTGTTCCTCTGCCTTCTTTGATAGAAAGTGTTTTGTCATCTACGTCAACATCCAGATTATCAGCGATATTGGGATAGGTTTCAATCTCAACAAAATTCTTCGGTCCGCGCGCATAAAAGACACGGAATTTTCCGTCTAAATCTAAATTAACAAATTCTTCGACATCAATTTCCTTTTTTTCTAAATTGCCTTTCGGAGAAATTTTTCCGCACGAAACTAATGCGAAAAATGCTAATAGAAAAATAACTTTTTTCATTTTATATCACTTCATCAATATTATAATTCTTATGCTCTCTGTTGGTTCGGATAATCATTTCACCCAAAAATCCTGCAATGAACAGTAAAGTTCCCATCAGCATCATCGTCAATGCAATAAAAAACCACGGATTATTGGTAATCAGATGTCCGTAAATTCCTCTTGCCACGTCAATTAATTTGGAAATGCCCAACCAAAATGCCGAGAGAAAACCTACAATAAACATTAAAGTTCCTACAGCGCCAAAGAAATGCATCGGTCTGCCGCCGAAACGACTTACAAACCAAAGGGTTACCAAATCTAAAAACCCACGAACAAATCTTTCGGTTCCGAATTTTGAAGTACCGTAAGGTCTTGCCTGATGCGGAACTTCTTTTTCTGTAATTCTTCTGAAACCCGCATTGGCAGCCAAAACAGGAATATAGCGGTGCATATCTCCATATACATCGATCGATTTTACGACCTGTTTTTTATAGGCTTTCAAACCACAATTGAAGTCATGCAAATACACTCCTGAAACTTTTCTTGCCGCTGCATTGAATAGTTTTGAAGGAACATTTTTGGTCATTACATTATCAAAACGTTTCTTCTTCCAGCCGGAAACGATGTCATAATTATCATCAACCACCATTCTGTACAGTTCAGGAATTTCTTCCGGAAAATCCTGTAAGTCGGCATCCATTGTGATAATGACATCACCGTTTGTTCTTTCAAAAGCCGCATGCAAGGCCTGAGATTTTCCATAATTTTTGGAAAATTTAATTCCGTGGATCTGCGGATGCTGAACTTTTAAATTCTCAATAATGCTCCACGATAAATCTGTACTCCCGTCGTCGATAAACCAAACTTCGTAAGATAAATTACTGGTTTTACATACATTATCAATTCTTGTAAAAAGCTCTTCGAGAGATTCTTCTTCGTTTAGCAACGGAATAACTATAGATAAATTCATTTAATTTTAATAAAAATTATTCTTCGATGATTTCTTCAGGCATTGTTTTCTTTCTGAAAAATGCCCCGAAAAATACTGACAAAACTACGTAAAATATAAGAATTGCCGCAAAATATCCTGAAAAATGACTTGCTGTTAACATATCTTTTCCCTTAATTCTTTTAGGATCAAATCTCTGAAGACCTTCCTGATATTTTTTCTCGAGTTCATCGATGTCTTTTTGATGTTTCAGAATTTTTTTTGCTGAAAGATATTCTTTATCCAATTCTGATTTCTGTCTCTGAACATATTGATAATTCAAAAGATCTTTTGCATCAGTATCAATGAAATTTAGGAAAGAAAAAATGCTTACAATTGATAAAATTCCTCCTACAAACATCGGAACAAAAGCTCTTTTGAATGCTTCTTTAAAACCCATTCTGTATTTGTTCCAACGGGATTTTACTGACCAAAAAGCGGCTAAGGCATAAAAAATTGGTAGAACGAAAGCATTGACTTTCAATGAAGTGTCAAAATATTCAACACCGGAAAAGAGAAAATAAACTACAAAAAAGATCAACATTGTAGCTGCATACAATAAAATTCCTAAGGTTACTGGACTTTTCGTCATAATTCAAATTTTTAGAAAAATTCTTAAAAAATATGACTCTAAATTTCAGCGATTTAGCTTTAATAAAGAGATTTTCTAAGATTTTTTCTTTAATAATATTTTTAAGTTTATAATTAATTCCTATATTTGCAACGGCAAGTCCTAAACAACCAGCTCCTGAGAACCCTCCAGGGTGGGAACGCAGCAAAGGTAATTGGTCGTAGCGGTGTGATTTAGGTAGCTTGCCATTTTTTATTTTTATAAATTAAGAGATTAGGATGATTTGATTTAAATTACTTAATCTCTTAATTTTTTTTTGTTATATATCGAAACTTTCGCCCAGTTTTGGAAGTATCAATTCCACATTTTTCTCTTTAAATTGATTCAAAGCATTCTCATGATCAATCTCAATTGCAGGGAAAGTATCAAAATGACATCCGATAACTTTTGGAGTTTTTAATAATTCCGAAGCTGCAAAAGCTGCTTTTCTGGAGTACATCGTATAATGACCGCCAATCGGAAGAATTGATAAGTCTAAATTTCCGTATAACTGTGGAAACAACTGCATATCTGCCATAACTCCGGTATCCCCTGCCAAATACACGTTTTTACCTTCCGGAAGTCTGAAAATATATCCTACAGGAACTCCACCATAACTTCCGTCCGGGAATGAGCTTGTGTGATGAGCAGGAACCATTGAGATTTTAAGATCATCAATTTTTGCAGATCCTCCTAAGTTTACATCATCCTTATTTTTTGCATTTTTATAGTAAGCACAGATTTCTGGCTGGCCGATCACTGTAGCTTCAGGATAATGTTGCAAAACCTCTTCTACATCAGCAATATGATCGCCATGAGCATGAGTTATAAGAATATAATCAATTTTTTGAGCAGAAATATCAAATCCTGATTCTGCCTTTTTGTAATTGTAAAAAGGATCACAAAGTATTGTTTTGTCTTTGTATGTGAACAGGAAACAGTTTTGTCCTAAGTATTGTATTTTCATTTTATATTTGTTTAGAGTTTATTTAAAAAATCTGTATTGTTGTATTGATCCAAGAGTATATTAACTAAAAAAATTGAGTCCAATAGCGGTAAAAACAGCCATCATAAAGGTGATAATTCCGACTTGTTTTAAAAAAGGATCAAGCTCTCTCGGTTCTTTTACTTCCATTATTTTTCTTCTCAGTTTTGCCATAGGAATAATGAGAATCATGACGATAAAAACATAATATTTCTGTGATTGGATAAAACCATTTATTCCCAAAAAGATAAGAATTAAGATCAACGGAAACTGCAACAAAATCATTTCGTAAATCATTGCATTTTTAAAGCCCATTCTAAGCGCCAAACTTTTTTTACCTGATAACCTGTCGCTTTCGATATCGCGCATATTATTGAGGTTCAAAACTGCCACACTCAACATTCCAACAGCTGCTCCGGGTAAAAGTATGTCCCAACTAAACGTTTTGGTGAAAAGAAAATAACTTCCGCATACAGAGACTAATCCAAAGAAAATAAATACAAAAATATCTCCTAATCCCATGTAACCATAAGGTTTTTTTCCTACGGTATAACCAATTGCTGCCAAAATACTCGCAACACCCAAACCAATAAAAATATAAAATTCATTCATATGATCCGGAATGAAAGCCAAATATAAAAGTGCAACGGTTGCCACAAAAGATAAAATTGAAAAAAGAATGACTGCATTTTTCATCTGCTTTGCTGTTATTTTTCCTGATGCTACAGCTTCTGGATTCTGCTTCATTCATTCTTTTTGCATCTGTTCCTTTCACACCATCACCGTAATCATTGGCGTAATTTGACAAGACCTGATAGAGTAAAGTGACCAATAATGCCAAAGCAAAAATTTTCCAGTCCCAGGTTCCACCTTCTCCCCAAAGTCTCCATTTTGCGATGAATGATCCCATGATTATTCCGCTCAGAGAAAGCGGTAACGTTCTAAGCCTTGCAGCTTTTATCCAGTCTGACATTAAATTTTTTGTTTAATTATTCTTAGAATTTTCAATTTTATACACACAGTAATTCAACAGTTTTTTGAGTTTAAAAAAATCTAATGCGACAATTTTAAAATTTCCTGCAGACGTATAAAAAGTGATACTTCCCAAGTTTGTTTTCTTTTGCCAAAAATACTGAGAAATTTTCACAGTCTGAAGCTTTTCTATCTCAAAAGTTCGGTTATCAATGTCCCAAATTCCTGATTTAAGTCTGATAAATCTTTTATTGTAAAACAATCTTAAATTTCTGAATGAAATCAAAATCATCAATTCTACCAGGACTACATATATTAGTACTAAAAACCAATAGTTTAGCAATAAATCTTTATTAATGATGAATACAAGAATAAAAGGCAAAGCAATCCATACAAAAGTATTTACAATGATCAATCTGAAATTTGGCTTTAAACCCTCTGTGAAATTTGGAACTTCATGGTATATTGCTGAAATAAGTTTTGTTTTTTCATTTTTATTGATTCCCGGAACTGCAGATACATTTTTTTCTTCTTCGTTTTTTCCTATCTGCAAAAATTTCACAAAAGAAACATTCATTTTTTTCTGAATCCAATTTTGAGTCTCGGTAATCACCTGAACTTTAGACTTGCTTACAATTGAATTTCTGGTATTGAAAAAACCGTATTCGAAAGAAAAACTTTTATCGTTTTCGGTAATTTTAAAATTGAAAAATTTGATGATCGTACGGATGGCATTAATAAGAATTCCCAAAATAATGACAACTAAAATAATTCCTAAAATGACAGGAACAGAAAATGCCAAAAACTGAGATTCTACCGTATCATAATCTAGCTGTGTCTCAAATTCTGCCTTTCTGAGAAAATTAGTAAGCTCTGAAAAACCATAAATAATCAAACTTATTAAAGCAAAAAAACTTTGAATATAATTAGCTGTAATTCCGTATTTTAAGATACTTAATGTTGAAATTTTTAAAGAACGAATATCCTTCACTTCTTCATTTACAGAAGTTTCACCAAATTCTTCCCTTTTCTTCTCAAATTGTTTTTCCGACAAAAGATATTTCTTCAGATCTCCAGCATTTTCTTTCGTTAAAGCAGAAATCTTCACTTCTTTATCAGAACTTCCCGGTGTATCAATTTCCAATTTATAAATATTGAAAAAGCGATGGATGAAAGGTTGCGAAATATTTACTTCCTGAATATTTTCTTTTTTTATCTTAGTAACAGAAGTATTGATGATTCCTTCATGAATAACAAATTCATCATTTTGTTCGTCAATATAATATTTAAAATGATAATACTGTAATACTGCAGAAACGATTAAAATTAAAAGTGCCAAACCTATTGTAGACAGAATAATCCAAGATTCCATCTTATCTTTTCTTACAAAAAAAAGGATAACAAAAACCCATAAGTTTTTGATCACCATTCCCACATTGTAAAGAAAAAGCAAAACGATCCCTGTTTTGGATTGTCTTTGGGGCTGAAAAAAAGAATTAAGATTCTCTTCCATCTTCTGTTTTTTCCTGCGAAATACTTCGACGAATCAAATTGTTGATTCCTTCTGCAATGTCTTCCGGTAAACCACTGATAGAAATATCTCCACCATTAACTCCGGCTGTATATACCGTCACAGATTTTAATTTCAATATTTTGGAAAACCACCCTTGCTCCACTTTGATGTGCTGAATTCTATTGAAAGGAATGATCATCAAAGTTCGCTTCAACCATCCGTGCTGATACACCAAATCTTTTTCACGGAGGGCATATTTTCTAAATTTAAAACCAATGATCGCATTCAGAAAAAGAAAGCTGATAAGAATAAAAACAACTGCAACGAATGCCCAAATCTGAATTAAATTAAAACTAGAATAAAGGAAATAAAAAGCCACCGAAATTGCTCCGATGATAAAAATCGAGAATAAACCAAGATTCAATAAAACAATCTTTAGATATTTTGGTGAAACAGCCATTAATTTCAAATCGCTGAAATCAGGAATTTCCAGATCAAAAATCTGAGGATTCTGAAAGTTTTGTTCCATATTTTGTAAATATCTCGCAGATATTAGAAATATTAATATTTTTATCTTCTATGATCTGCGAGATGATATTTAAAGAAAATTTTGAGGACTGAATGATCACGAAATCCACTGATCTTTTCCGAAATCAGGTTTTCTTTTTTCTAAAAATGCGTTTCTGCCTTCTTTTGCTTCTTCGGTCATGTAAGCCAAACGTGTAGCTTCACCGGCAAAAATCTGTTGCCCAACCATTCCGTCATCTGTAAGATTCATGGCAAATTTCAGCATTCTGATCGAAGTCGGAGATTTAGCTAAAATTTCCTGAGCCCATTCGTAAGCGGTATCTTCTAGCTCTTCGTGAGGAATTACAGCATTGACCATTCCCATTTCCAGAGCTTCCTGCGCAGAATAATTCCTTCCTAAAAAGAAAATTTCACGGGCTTTTTTCTGTCCGACCATTTTCGCCAAATATGCAGAACCGTAACCACCGTCAAAACTCGTCACATCAGCATCAGTTTGCTTGAAAATAGCGTGTTCTTTACTCGCTAAAGTTAAATCACACACCACATGAAGTGAATGACCGCCACCAACTGCCCAACCCGGAACAACTGCTATCACGGCCTTTGGCATAAAACGAATCAAACGCTGAACTTCCAGTATATTTAAACGATGTCTACCATCTTCACCTACGTAACCTTGCTGACCTCTTGCGTTCTGGTCACCACCACTGCAAAAAGCCCAACCTCCATCTTTAGAACTTGGCCCTTCTCCGGAAAGCAAAACGACACCTATCGAAGAGTCTTCGTAAGCATCATAAAAAGCATCGTATAATTCTGAGGTTGTTTTTGGCCTGAAAGCATTGCGAACTTCAGGTCTGTTGAAGGCGATTCTTGCTACACCATTACATTTTTTATAGGTAATATCTTCGTATTCTTTGACGGTTTTCCACTCGATCATTCTGTAAAAATTTTTCTCAAATATACGGAATTACAGAGAAATTTAACATTGATTTGTTAGGATAATTCTGAAAATACGCTTTACATTATTGTATAAATTATTTATCAAAACTAATAGAATTTTATGGTTTTCAAAATTAATATTAATCATTACTAAGTCTGAATGATATCCAATAAAAAAACCGAAACAAAAATTGCTTCGGTTTAATATTTATTAAAAATTTGATTATTGTTTTGGCTGCTTAGCTTCAAGTTCAATTTGTTTTGCTTTCATTTCAGCAGCTTTTGCCTGATTTTTTGTAATTACATAGATTTCTCTCAAAGTGGTAACAGAATCTATGTTTTCAGGATTTAACTGATACCATTTTTCTGCATAAGGCAATGCTTTGTTAAATCTTTCTTTTCGCGCTTCTATTAATCTTGTAGCTTCATCAGGGTTAGACTTTCTTGATGCATTAATAAGCTCAACTGCTTTCGCATCATCACCTATTAAAGTATACACTAAATTTTGATTAGCATTATTGGTTAATGAAGGATTATTTGTTGCGAGACTTATTGCTTTTTGAAAAGAAGCAATTGCATCAGCTTCAGTTGCAGGATTTTTTGACTGTAAAACTCCTAAATTATACCAATTTGTAGCGTCATTTGGATTTTTGGCCAATTGTTCCTTTAAGTTTGTTAAAAATTTATCAGTGTTTCCTGTTGCATATAAAGCTGAACCCTGATATTCCTTTAGTTTTGCATTATTAGGATATTTTGCTAAACCTTTTTCAATTAATGCTAAAGCTTCGTCATTCTTTTTTGCATTAAGAAGTAAGGTAGACAAAGTTTCGTATAAATCTGGTTCAACACTTTTAGTCTGTTCAGTTTTGAAATCGGTGTAATCTTTAGAAGAAGATTTTTTCAGCAAATCCCAAGTATTTTTATCAAGTGTCGTAACTTCACCTGTTTTTACCGCTTTTGCTGTATAATTGGTCTGCACTCCTGTATATCCTGAATTAATCAAATCTGTATAAATTTTGATTGCCTCATCAACATTATTGGCCAAAGCATAGCTTAGTCCTGCGTAGTACATATAAACTTTATCATCTTGACCGCTACTCTTCATTAAATCATAAACTTCCACAAATTTTGGCGCTGCTACAGCATAGTTCTTAGACTGGTAAGCATCCATAGCTGCTTTATTAGAAGCCTGTAGTTGCGCATTTACATCTTTAGCATCCTGTTTTTGTCCAAAAACAAATGCTGAAGAAATGATTGCTATACTTAAAATTAGCTTTTTCATAATAAGAATTTTAATTGTTTTATTTACTCTTCAGTTTCAGAACTTTCATTAGATTCTTCTGAATCTGGTTTTTCTGAATTATTTTCTATTTCCAAAGCATCTTCATCTTCAGAAATGATTGCAGTTTCTGTACCTTCTAAAAGCTCGTCTTCTTCCACTACATCTTTATCCATTTCTACCTTTGCAATGGCTGCAATTTCGTCATTCTTTTTCAGATTGATCATTTTTACACCCTGAGTATTTCTACCCATCACACGCATCTCATTCATATTCATTCTGATAGCGACACCAGATTTATTGATAATCATCAAACCATCATCGTCCGTAACATTCTGAATAGCAATAAGATTACCTGTTTTCTCGGTGATATTTAAAGTGATAACTCCTTTTCCGCCTCTGTTGGTAATTCGGTAATCTTCTACCGCAGTTCTTTTACCATATCCTTTCTCAGATACCACAAGAACTGTATCATTTTCCAAATCGTTCACAACAATCATACCAATTGCCTCATCATTATCTTCCATGCTGATTCCGCGAACTCCGATAGAACCTCTGCCGACTTCTCTTACTTTTGCTTCAGGGAAACGGATACATTTACCGTTTTTTGTAGCAATCATGATTTCAGAAGTCCCATTGGTTAAATATGCACCCAACAACATGTCGTTGTCTCTGATCTCAATTGCATTAACACCATTTACTCTAGGACGTGAATAAGCTTCCAGAGACGTTTTCTTAATCGTACCATTTTTGGTTACCATTACAACGCTCATTTGGTTTACATACTCAGTATCTTTTAAATTATTGGTTCTGATATATGCTTTAATCTTATCATCAGGCTCGATGTTGATTAAGTTTTGTACCGCTCTTCCTTTTGCAGTTTTAGAGCCTTCAGGAATTTCAAATACTCTTAACCAATAACATTTACCTTTTTCGGTAAAAAACAACATATATTGGTGATTGGTCGCAGAAACAATATACTCTAAGAAATCTGAATCTCTCGTCGTAGCAGCTTTATTTCCTACACCACCTCTGCTTTGAATTTTGTATTCTGATAGCAACGTTCTCTTTACATATCCTGCATGAGAAATCGTAAGAACTACCGCTTCATTCGGAATAATATCTTCGATAGACATTTCACCTCCTGAATAATCGATTTCTGTTCTTCTTTCGTCGCCGTATTTTTCTTTAATTTCAATTAATTCATCTTTGATAATCTGGAATCTTCTTGGTTCGTTTGCCAGAATATCTTCCAAATTATTAATTTCTTTCATAATTGCTTCATATTCATCACGGATTTTGTCAAGCTCCATTCCTGTCAAACGAGCCAAACGAAGATCCAAAATTGCCTGTGCCTGAATTTCAGACAGATCAAATTCCTGAATAATCCCTTCTTTCGCAGCCTGTGGATTGGCACTGTGACGAATAATTGCAATTGCTTTATCTAAAGAATCCTGAGTTCCGATCACCTTCATGAAACCTTCAAGAATGTGCGCTCTTTCTTTCGCTTTTTTAAGCTCGTACTCTGTTCTTCTTACAATCACCACGTGTCTGTGCTCAACAAAATGGTGAATAATATCTTTTAAATTCAGCTGTTCGGGTCTTCCGTGTACCAGTGCAATATTGTTGACACTGAAAGAAGTTTGTAGCGAGGTGTATTTGTATAGTAAGTTTAAGACTACATTAGGAATTGCATCATTTTTCAATTCATAAACAATACGCATCCCGTTTCTGTCAGATTCATCTCTTATCTCATATATTCCTGGGATTTTTTCATCCTTCACCAATTCAGCAGTTCTGGCAATCATTTCCGCTTTGTTTACCTGATAAGGAATCTCAGTTACAATGATTGCATTACGGTTATGCACTTCCTCAAAGCTCACTTTTGCTCTTAGAACAACTCTTCCTCTTCCTGTGTGGAAAGCATCTCTTACCCCATCGTAACCGTAGATAATTCCACCTGTAGGAAAATCGGGAGCGATGATGTGCTGCATCAATTCATCAATTGTAATTTCTCTGTTGTCAATATATGCAGTAATTGCATCTACAGCTTCAGTTAAATTATGGGGTGCCATATTGGTCGCCATACCTACTGCGATACCAGAAGTACCATTAACCAAAAGATTTGGGATTTTTGTAGGCATTACGGTAGGTTCCGTTAAGCTGTCATCAAAGTTATTTTGAAAGTCTACTGTTTCCTTGTCAAGATCTGATAATATTTCGTCTGAAATTTTCTTTAATCTTGCCTCGGTATAACGCATCGCTGCAGGCGGATCTCCATCCATTGAGCCAAAGTTACCCTGTCCGTCAACCTGTGGATAGCGCAAACTCCATGTTTGAGCCATTCTTACCATAGCATCGTACACAGAAGAATCTCCGTGTGGGTGATATTTACCTAAAACGTCTCCTACGATTCTTGCAGATTTTAAGTGTTTTCTATTTGAAAAAACGTTCAGACCATACATCCCGTAAAGTACTCTTCTATGAACAGGTTTCAAGCCATCTCTTACATCCGGTAAAGCTCTTGAAACAATAACGGACATTGAATAATCAATATAAGAGGACTTCATTTCATCAACAATGTTGATAGGAATCAATCTTTCTCCTTCTCTTTGCATATATAACTTTTATTGTAATGATAATCAGATGTTTAAAAAACGACCCGAAAACTATTTATTTTGAATATTTAATAACGGGCTAATTTACGAAATTTTTACCGATTTTTGTCGAACTATTTATCCAAATAATCTTAAAAAATCTAAAAATATGAGCGTATTGAGCATTACCTTCCATTGTACCAAAGACAATATCGGAGAATGGGAGAATTACGTGGATGATACTCTGATTCTGATGACCGAAAATCTCATGGATGTAGAAAAATATATCTTGTCTGAAGTGCACAGCGAGTATATTGAAGACGGCAAAAACTATAATCTTCTTTTAATTTTTGACAGCGAAGAAAAACGTGAAGAATTTATGGAAAGTGAGCTGAAAAACATCACTGAAATTATAGAAAAAAAGTTCGGGCAGGAAGTAATGATTTTCAATACTTTTCTTAACCCGAAAAAGACAAGGTTTTAAAATTTAAATAAAAAAATCCCCAGAATAATTGGGGATTTTTTTATTTTTTTAATGTCTTCCGTGATGATGTCCTCTCTTTTTAACCTGTCCGGGAGCATAGTGTTTGGCACTCCCGCCATAAATCTTTTTAGCGTGTCCCGGCGGCATTGGTCTGCTTCTGGGATGAGGCGGTGCTATGCAAGATGCTAACATTGCTATTATTAAAAATATTCCTAAACCTTTCATTAAAATTTTCATATTCCTTTTTTTAGATTTACATTCAGAGACAGGCAATGATAATGCCAAGTTTGAATTGAAAGATAAAAGAGTTTTAGTATAAAAAATAAAGCGAACAACTTAATAGACGACCAATATTCATCAAACTACCACTTCACTTCTTCTTTCAAGCATTACGAGATCCTTCCATTCACCATGAAGTTTACCCACTTTTTCTCTAACTCCTACGGTTCGGAAACCATTTTTTAAATGAAATTTTATTGAAGCTTCATTTTCAGGAAAAATATTTGATTGGAGAGTCCAAAATCCATGGTTTTCACTGTCAGAAATCAGCTTTTTCAACAAAAGTGTCCCTAAACCTCTGCCAACATAATTTTGATCAAAATAAATGCTTACCTCAGCAACCCCTTTGAAACATTCTCTTTTGCTTACAGGCTTTAAAGCACACCACCCTATTAATTCGCTGCTTTCGTTTTCCAACACCCATCGGCAATCGTTGATGAAGCTTGTATTCCAAACCTCAACATTGGGAAGTTGGGTATCGAAAGTTGCAATTCCGCTTTCTATGCCCTGCTGAAAAATTTCCATCACCCGAGTTTCATCTTCAGGCAGCATTTCTCTTATTTCGTAATTCATTTTTAATGATATTTTCTTTTATTTTTTCTTTTAATTCTGGAATAATGTGTTTGTTTATCTTTTTCATCTTCAGATATAACACTGATATTTCCGTCGACTTCCAAAATTGAAAGTTTTACATTTTTAATATTTTCAACGCCATGTTCTCTGATGGCTTCATTGAGTTCATCAAAACTAATCTTCACTTTTCTCAAAGCCGTATGATCTGCAACACCGTCTTTAACCAAAATTACAGGATCAGCTTCCATAAAACTTGCAAAAGATTTGTTGGAAAACATGAATCTTTTCATTGTGAAATTGGCTGTAAAAAGTACCAAAGCCGCAATCAATCCGCCCTCAAGTGAAGTATTCTCACCCACCATTGCATTTTGTACTGCATTGGAAATTAAAAGTAATAAAACAACATCTCCGGCGTTCAGTTGTGAGAGTTGGTTTTTCCCAAATAAACGGATTGCAGCTACCATAAAAAGATAAACGCAGAGGGAACGGATGACCACATCAAGAATAGGATTCACGATCTGTAAAATTTAAAATCAAATGTATACAATAATCGGAAATAAAAAAACTGCTTTTTCAAGCAGTTTAAGGAAATTGGATATCTTTTGTTTTATCAATTATTGCTCATTATCTGTGTGTAATATCAACGGTTACCGGCATTACGTAAGAAGAGGCAATCATATTTTCATTTAGTCTTCCTGTATCTATTTTATACTGAAGATGACTTAAAACATTTTCAATTTCTTTACTCACATTTTTACAATCACCTTTTGAACGTACATTCACGATTTTTCCGTTTTCGGAAACATCAAATTTCACCTCTGAATTTACAATTCCTTCTTTGTAGTCTGAATTTGTAAAATCAAACTGATCCATCAACAAGCTTCTGATCTCATTGAATGCATCATTTTTATTGATCTGAACTTCCTCAATCGTATTGTTTGAAGTTGTCTGGGCTTTTACATTTCCCATGATTGCTGTTAATCCTAATGCAAATAGTGAAGCAACAAATATTTGGATTTTATTTTTCATATGTCTTTGATTTTAAATTAGATATTAAACTTGTTATAATTTCTATATCAAAGATATGCAAAATATTCATATAAACTTCACATTGAGTTAACATTGGGTTAACATTGAAATATAAAGTATTGTTATTCAAACAATTAAATTTTAAAATAATTGAATTATTAACATTGGAACCTATTATTTGTGTATAAAAAAGGCTAAACTTTATCAGTCTAGCCTTTTTATATTGTTAGATTCCTACGGAATGACAAATATGTTTTTAAATTTAGATTATTAATTACATCTCCTTCTTCAAATACTTCCCTGTCAAACTCTTCTTCGATTTAATAATCTCTTCCGGAGTTCCTTTGGCAATAATTTCACCACCGTATTTTCCACCTTCAGGACCAACGTCAATGATGTGATCTGCCAGTTTAATGACATCCATATTGTGTTCGATGATGATGAATGAGTTTCCTAATTCCACCAATTTATTAATGGCATCCATCAGAATTTTTACGTCTTCAAAATGAAGCCCGGTAGTCGGTTCGTCAAGAATATATAAAGTATTTCCGGTTTGTCTTTTTGCCAGTTCTGTTGCCAGTTTGATACGCTGAGCTTCACCTCCGGAAAGCGTAGTCGACTGTTGTCCCATGGTGATATATCCTAAACCAACATCCTGTAAAGTTTTCACTCTTGCAAAAATCTTCGGAATTGGCTGGAAGAAATCTACCGCTTCATCAATCGTCATTTCCAATACATCGGAAATTGATTTTCCCTTGTAACGAACTTCTAAAGTTTCTCTGTTGAAACGTTTTCCGTTGCAGGTTTCACAATGCACGTAAACATCGGGTAAAAAGTTCATTTCGATAACCTTTAAACCACCTCCTTGGCAAGTTTCACATCTTCCACCTTTTACGTTGAAAGAAAATCTTCCCGGTTTGTAGCCACGGATTTTAGATTCCGGCAGTTCTGAAAATAAATTCCTGATATCGGTAAACATTCCGGTGTAGGTTGCAGGATTCGAACGTGGCGTTCTTCCAATCGGAGTCTGGTCAACATCTACAATTTTATCAATATTGTCAAGACCTTCAACTTTTTTATAAGGTAAAGGTTCCTGAACGGCTCTGTAAAAATGTTTGTTCAGGATTGGATACAAAGTTCCATTGATTAAAGAAGATTTTCCGCTTCCAGAAATTCCTGTGACAACTACCAGTTTTCCTAACGGAATATCAAGGGTTACATTTTTAAGATTGTTTCCTGTAGCACCTTTTAGTACGATACTTTTACCATTTCCCTCTCTTCGTACTTCAGGAATGGCAATTTTTCTTTTTCCGTTGATATAATCAGCAGTAATAGTATCTGCTTTCAGTAAATCTGCAGGTTTTCCCTGCCAAAGAATTTCTCCACCGAATTTTCCGGCTCTCGGACCAATATCCAGAACCTCATCAGCTTCCATGATCATATCTTTGTCGTGTTCTACAACCAAAACAGAGTTTCCGATATCTCGAAGATTTTTTAATGATTTGATCAGTCTTTCGTTATCTCTCTGATGCAAACCGATACTTGGTTCATCCAAAATATAGAGAACATTGACCAATTGAGAACCAATCTGCGTTGCCAGACGAATTCTCTGAGATTCTCCTCCGGAAAGGGTTTTCGAACTTCTGCTCAGACTTAAATATTCTAAACCGACATCCAATAAAAACTGAAGTCTGGTTTCTATTTCCTTTAAAATTTCATGCGCAATAATAGCATTTTTCGGCGAAAATTTATCTTTTACATCTCTCAGCCAATCTTTTAAATCTGATAAACTCAGACCATTGATTTCAGCAATATTTTTTCCGTCGATTTTAAAACTTAAACTTCCCGGCTGAAGACGTGTTCCTTTACAATCCGGACAGGTTTCTTCGGTCGTGAAATGTCTTTCCAGTAAAACGCCTTCATAAGATTCTTTCTCATCAATGATTTCTTCCATGAAAGGAATCAAACCATCAAAACTGATCTTTATTTTCTTGGTAATTCCTGCATATTTCAGGTCTTTATTAAATTCTTTATGACAACCGTTGTACATATAATCCAACGCTTCTGCCGGAATATCTTTAAACGGAGTCGTCATGCCTAAACCGAAAATTTCAAGAATACTTTTGATCTGTGCTAAGATCCATTTGTTGGATTTAATATCTTCTAAAGGCAGTAAACCTCCCTGGTTGATCGACAATTTAGGATTTTCAACAAAATAATCAGTGTTGATTTTCTTGATTGTTCCTAGTCCTTTACAGTTTGGGCAGCTCCCTTTCGGAGAGTTGAAAGAAAATGTATTCGGTTCCGGTAAAGCTAATGAATGTCCTGTTTCAGCATCCATTAAATTTTTTGAGAAATATTCGATTTCTGTACTTCCCAGCTTTTGAATTCCGATTACACCTTCACCCATTTCCATTGAGGTTCTCAGTGATTTTTCCATTCTAGTTTCAGAGGCAGATTCACCAATGATCCAACGGTCTATCACGATGTCGATATCGTGGGTTTTGTAACGATCGAGTTTTAAATCATATTCAATATCCTGCAATTCGCCATCAATTCTTGCCTGTCCGTATCCTTTTTTAGCCATCTGTACGAATAATTCGTGATAATGACCTTTTCTTGAACGGACAACCGGTGCCATTAACATCAGCTTTTCGCCTTTGTAATTTTCTTTGATGGTATCAAGAATCTGATCTTCCGTATAGCTCACCAATTTCTTTCCTGATGACAATGAATACGCATCAGAAACTCTTGCAAACAATAGTCGCAGATAATCATAAAGCTCGGTTACGGTTCCAACCGTAGAACGTGGATTTTTGTTGGTGGTTTTCTGTTCGATTGCAATTACGGGAGACAGTCCTTCAATTTTATCCACATCCGGACGTTCCAGACCTCCTAAAAACTGACGTGCGTATGCTGAAAATGTTTCGATGTAGCGGCGCTGACCTTCGGCGAAAATCGTATCGAAAGCCAATGAAGATTTTCCGCTTCCGGAAAGCCCGGTAATTACGACCAGTTCGTTACGCGGAATTTTGACATCAATGTTTTTAAGATTGTGTTCTCTGGCTCCGTAAACTTCTATATATTCTTTGGGTTCGCTCATAATTTGGGGTGATCTTACATGAAAATCACGATTTGCAAAATTACGGAATTTTATGGAATTTCTTTAGTTAAAAATAGTCTTGATTTCTATCATAATGACATAACTTTCTTAAAAATTTTAAATAGAAATCCAATTATGTCATCTCATTTTATCTTCATCAAATTTATTTAAATTTACAGTGCATTAATTCATATTCATGAACAGATTACGACAGCATATCGAAGAAATAACTCCCGTCAGTGATGAGGAATTTGATTATATAAAAACATTTTTCACATTGAAAAACGTCCGTAAAAACCAATTTCTGCTTCATGAAGGCGACAAAGTAGAATTTGAGTTTTTGGTTTTGGAAGGAATTTATAAAGTATTTTATCTTGATGAAAACGGAAAAGAACATATTGTACAGTTTGCAAAAAAAAATTGGTGGATGAGCGACTACCCAGGCTTTTTTAAAGAAAAGAATTCAACAATGTTTGTAGAATGCCTTACAGATGGAGAAGTTCTTTGTCTCACTTTGGTAGGCAGAGAAAAATTGTCCTCAGAATTTCACAAAATGGAACATTTTTTCAGAGTAAAACTCACCAACGGATATGTCGCTCTACAGGAAAGAATAAGAATTTTGTTATCAAGTACACCACAACAGCGATACGAAGAATTTTCAAAACAGTATCCTGATTTCATCCTTCAGATTCCTAAAAAATATGTTGCGGAATATCTTGGCGTGAGCAGAGAAACATTGAGCAGACTTTATTCGAATACCAAATAGTTTATTTAAATTATTATATATCTATAATTTTTCATAATTCTTTATTTAACGCAAAGTCAAACAAAGAATTAGAGATTTTGACCGTTTTTAAGTTATACAAAGGCGTTAACTTAATAAAGAAATACAAAGTGTTTTCAATTATGATAAAGACAATCGTAAATGATTTAAAGATTTAAAGATTAGTGTGATTTCAGTCACACTTTTTTTGTGACTTCCCTCCTTCTCTTCCGCATTGCAACCGCCATACATTTGCTATAGAAATTTAAACAAAATAAAATCAATTAAAATTTTAAATATGAAAGCAAAAGTATTAATCATCGTATCGAACGCAAACGCAATCGGACCCAATAACAAAAGAACCGGAACTTTCTTGCCAGAAGTCGCACATCCTTACGCAGAATTCGAAAAAGCAGGTTATCAAATCGACTTTGCAAGTTTGACAGGTGAATCACCGTTTTTAGATGCATTAAATTTAGCCGATGATCCTGAAAATTTAAAATTCTTAACCGGTAAAGGTTGGGAAGATATGCACAAAGCGACTCAACTTTCAGAAATTGATATTAGCAATTATGATGCAGTATTTATTCCCGGAGGTTTGGCTCCAATGGTTGATATGCCTGAAAATGCAGAATTAAAAAAAGTAATCGCTGAAGTGTATGAAAGAAATGGTGTAGTAGGAGCTGTTTGTCACGGTCCGGTTTCCCTTTTAAATGTACAATTAAGTGACGGAACTTATCTGGTAAATGGTAAAAACATTACTTCCTTCACCACAGAAGAAGAAGATAACTATGCAAAACTTGATGTACCGTTTGACTTGCAGACTGCATTGACCGATCAAGGTGCAATTTTTCATGCTGCTGAAGCCTGGTCTGCAAACAGTATTGCCGACGGAAATCTTGTAACCGGACAAAATCCTGCTTCTGCAAAAGGTGTTGGTGAAAAAATAGTTTCTGTTTTAGAATCTAAAAATTCATAATTTAACTTTAAAATTAAAAAATGAGTAAACAAGCAGTGTACGTATATGCAAAATGGCAGGTAAAAGAAGGAAAACTAGATTCGGTATTGGGAATTTTGAAAGAAGCCGCCCAAAAAAGTTCTGAAGAAAAAGGAAATTTATTTTATAAAATTCATCAGAGCAAGACCGATCAGAATACGTTGATTCTATTTGAAGGTTATGAAAACGAATCGGCGATAGAATTTCATAAAAACTCAGAACATTACCAGAGTTTGGTTGTAGAGCAGATTGTTCCTTTACTGGAAAGCAGAGAAGTGATTTTAATGGATCAGATTATTTAATTTAAAAATTCCGAAAAGCTTTAGTTCTATATAAAGTTCTTCGGAATTTTTTCTTGAGATTAATTTAAATCAATTTTCAAAAAAATCTACGTCTTCATTATTTATTATGACCAAATATTCAATTCCGTCAATTGCTTTAGAAATAATTTGGTTACGAAGAATGTTTGCCATGTTTTCCCAATAAACTCTTCCGTAGAAAGAATAATTTTGGGGAATAATTTCTACTTCAACAGTGCGCACGAAACCTTCTTTCGGTTTGTTGCTGATCATGGTTCCTCTTTTTACACGGACATCTTTCAGCTCGTCTTTCAGTACCATTCGGCAGTAATTTTTTACGTCTTCCAAAGAAATTATTTTATCTCTGGTCGTCAGCGCATATTTGTATGCCTGAATGCTATCTGAACCTTTCTGTTCTTCAGCTCCACCGATGGTTTCCGTTAAAAGTACCAAAGACTGAGACTTTAGTTGATTTAAAAGTTCAGTTCCTGGACGCATATGATTGGCAAATGTACAGTGTGTGATCCAGAAAGAAGCATAAGTATGATCGGTTTTTTCCACAGGTTCCATGATGACGTAATTCAGTTCCTGCTTAATATTCCTTTTAGCATTATTAACTTTCTGCACCATCGATTTCATCTTGTCAGACATTTCGCTCAGCATTCCTTTTACATTATCACGGTTTAGCAGTGAGAAAGCTGCAATCTCATCTCTGGTCAGTTCAAGCACATTTGAAATCATATCAACAGCATTTCTGTTGTTAAAGCGTTCCATTCCACCTTTTCTTACGGTATAGAGTCCTTTTTTTAAATCATCTGAAGGTGTAAAAGGAATTTCTGTATATTTTCTGCCGTCTCCGTCCTGAACTTCATCTACGTAAAGAAAATGTTCGCCTTCTTCGGTAATCAGCGGAATATTGTTTCCCATGATGTCTAAACTGTATTCCGTTTTTTTCCAGCCACGATTATAAATAGGGAAAGCATTGAGAACAAAAGTGAAATTATCTAAAATTTCAGCAGAGAACTGTGGCGGAAACTCAAAAGTTAACCAAAGAAAAGATTTTCCGTCGATGTATTTTTCAATTTCTTCTTTTCCGTTTAGAAAATCCAAATCCTGCGGAAGTTTTCCGTATTCTGAAAACAAATCTCTGGAAAGTCCGGTTACCTCAATAAATTTATGATGATAAATACTTTTGATATCTTCAATAATTTTCGTCTGAATGGACTGTTCATGAAATAACTGCTCATATCCTTCCGCCTGCTCTTTTTTTAGATACGTTAAACCTTCTTTCACAAAAAGAGGATTTCCGTTACTTGAAACCGAAATGTAAGGAAGTAGTTTGTAGACAAAATCTAAATGCTCAAAGGCCGGATTAGAACAAAATATTCCAAGAGATCTTGGGAATTTTTCATGCGTATATTTTGAGACATCAATTCCTATGGTTACTTTTCTGTAATCGGACGGTCTTCCCTGGAATCTTGAAATCGGAATTTTATTTAAACGATCATCAATGCTGTAGCAGGTATTTCCCACGAACATGATGGCAGTTTGTGCTTTGTTGGTTCTTATGCTTCCGACCGGAGTAAAAGGAATATTCAGTTGTTTGTCTGATTCAGTCTTCACCGTTGAATTCATCTGTTTTTTAAAGAAAAACTCGCTGTGTTCCATTAAAACCTCCGAAGATTCAAAAGGAGAAATGAAAGCAATTGCATGTGCAGGAATCGGATGTGTATAAATAGATGGTGTTAAAAGCTTTGCCAGTTTTTCTAAAATTCTCGCATTGACGGTCTGAATTTCATTATTAGCTTTAAAAACTTCGGTACTGAAAGCATCAATTAAGAGTTTAACAAAAGGATCCAGTGACTGCGGACTTTTCAGACCCCAAATTTTGGTTGCATTTTGCAGCATTCTTGCTTTTACAGATTCTTTGGAATATATATTCTGGTCTAAATTCATTTTTTGTGATAAGGAAGGTGATTAATCAATTGACATCGGGCTAAGAAAAAGTTCGGTTGAAAAGCTGAAACGCTCTCCTGTAGCCTCCATTTTTGCATTGATGGCTATTCTTACTTTTTTCTTAATTTCCGTGTGTTCTTTAGTGTCGTAGCTATGCTCTACTACTTCGACATGAGCATCGACCTGCGGCTGAACAATTCTGGGCTCAAAATCCAGAATCTGCCTCTTAAGACTTTTAACAAAAACATTTTCCCATACGGCTGAAGTAACTCCGTTATCAAATTCCAGATTCCAAACATCGTTTCCGTAATTTTCGTCATATCTGTTTTCGCCTTTTTTTGTTGTGATAAGCAACATGATGTTGTGGGCAATACTTTCACCCATATCGCAGGTGTCTATGCTTGCTCCTTCAGACATCAGTGTAGATGGCACAAAAGGCATTCTGTAATTTGGTGTATCCATAGATTTTAATCTCTATTTAGTTTTTTTGGTGTCATTATTTAAAATGAAATACCAAATTAATCATTTTTAGGAAATAATTTATGATAATCTGTTGAAACTTTAATTGATTGTCTGTCTTAATGGGTAAAATTAATTTAGCCGCAAAGTTCACAAAGATTTTTTGACTACTAAATGTCTTTAAGATATACAAAGGCGTTCCACTTATAAATGAGCACAAAGTTTTTAATTCTTAAGATGGTTAGTTGAAAAAATGATGTTCTATTTACAATGCTTTTTTACTTGATGTAAAGATTACTTCGTCGCTTCGCTCCTCGCAATGACTATATTTTGATTTATACCGAATTTCTAGCCCCGATTGAACGGCGTGTTTGAGCTCTTTTCAGATTTTGTGTGGCGGCTTTGCCGCCGCACAAAATCTGAAAAAGCGAGTAGTGAAAGCGGGATTAAGCTTCTAAAAACTTATAGGTCTGTTCTCTTATTCCGGTTAATCATATAATAAACAGGAAGTCCTAATAAAACAATTAAAAATCCCGGCCAAGTGTATTGTTGTTTATAAATTAAAAGAAGAACACAAAAAATAGTTCCTATCAGCAGATAAATGATTGGAGTAACCGGATAAAGCCAGGTTTTGTAAGGTCTTTCGAGATGAGGCTGTTTGATTCTTAAATAAATAACTCCGAAAACGGTAATCATGTAAAATAGAACGATAACGAATGAAATCATATCTAAAAGATTTCCGTACTGTCCGCTCAGACATAAAACGGAAGCCCAGATTCCCTGCATCCAGAGTGCATTTGAAGGAACATCATTTTTGTTATTCTTGATCGCAGATTTGAAAAACAAACCGTCTTTTGCCATGGTCTGGAAAACCCGTGAACCCGCTAAAATCAATCCGTTATTGCATCCAAAAGTAGAAACCATTACAAGGATGGCAATGATTACCGTACCTGCGCTTCCGAAAATGTTTTGCGATGCCGAAACCGCCACTCTGTCATTGGCTGCAAATGCGATGGAATCTCTGTCGATGGCATTTAAATAAACATAATTTACAGCAATGTATAAAAGCATTACCGCAGAAGTTCCCAAGATCATAGCTTTAACCACATTTTTCTTCGGATTTTCTATTTCTCCGGAAACGAATGTCACACTTTCCCAGGCAACAGAACTGAATACAGAACCTACCATTGCAGCAGCGATTCCGCCCATCAAAGTCATTCCGTCGATCGATTCCCAACCAGTTTTCAGGAAATTACCTTTTGCATCTTTATCTATATTATTAAAAGCATCAGTTCCGAGGCTGAAGTTTTCTGCTAAATGTGAAAAATCTACGAAAATAAAGCCTGCCGCAATTAAACCTAATAACGCTAATATTTTTGAACCTGTAAATACATTTTGAAGCAATTTTCCGCTTTCAACACCTCGTGTATTGATGTAGGTGAGCAGTAAAATAATGGCTATCGCTAAAATTTGAATCCAGGTGATTTGAAATTCTCCACTCTGAAAAATTGGTGCAGCATCATTGAGCGACGGAACGAGATATGCTGTAAATTTCCCGAACGCCATCGCAACAGCAGCAATCGTTCCGGTTTGAATTACAGTAAATAATCCCCAACCGTAAAGGAAGCCCATTTTTTTACCGAAAATTTCTGTGAGATACGTGTATTGTCCGCCCGCTTTAGGAAACAGTGCAGAGAGTTCGCCATAGCTGATTGCTGCAGCTACGGTCATGATTCCGGTGATAATCCAGACTACAATCATCCAGTATCCTGAACCGAGATTTCGCATCATGTCGGCACTTACGATAAAAATCCCGCTTCCGATCATTGAGCCCATCACGAGCATTGTTGCGTCCCAAAGTTTTAGTTTTTTTTGCATATCCAAATATTCCCTTCAAATATAGATAATTATGCAATTGTTTTTCATATTTGTTTTGAAATTTGAAATGAAGTGTTTTTTATCAAGCCAATATTCATTATCAATTCAAATTTTATTATTACTTTTGGAAAAATATTAAAGAATGAAATTTAAATCCATCCTATTTTTAGTCGCTGTAACTGTTTCATCATTAACATTTGCACAGGAGCAGAAAAAATCTGGTCCACCGGCAGGTAATGCAATCGTGGGTGATACTTACGGCTCAGTAGTTTCTACAAAAGAATCTAAAGCAATAAGCGTAGATAAATTGTCTAAAAAACTAAATAAAGACAGCAAAAAAGTTGAGAACGTTGCGATTAAAGGTAAAGTAGTTGACGTTTGTGACAAGAAAGGTTGCTGGTTAACGATTCAGACTGAAGATGATACTCAGTTTTTCGTAAAAATGAAAGACTACGGATTTTTTGTACCAACAGCTTTAGAAGGTAAAAACGTGGTTTTGGAAGGAAGTGCCGAAAAGAAGGTTACCTCTGTTGATGAGCAAAAGCATTATGCTGAAGATGCTAAAAAACCACAGTCTGAGATTGATGCTATCACAAAGCCAAAAGAAGAAATCAGATTTGTAGCGAACGGAATTAAAGTAGTTAACTAATACTGGATAAAATTTAAAAGAAAAGCGGAACCAATTGTTCCGCTTTTTTTATTCTTCTATTTTAAAATTGACTTCTGCATCCAATTTAGGATATTTTGTTTCGCTCACAAATTTTTTACCCTCACAGTCAATTTCCAGCCAACCTTTTCTTTTCTTAATATCTCCCGCTTCTACTACAAAAGGAATAAATGAGATTTCATCATTTCCTTCTTCTAAAATTTCTCTGTACTGAACGGCAATATCGAGAATACATTCATGATCGGTATTTAACTTTACATTTCTGTACACAATATCGTAATGTGTTTCCTGATTTTCCGGGATTTCCAGATATTTTTCCCAGCCTGTACTGTCAGATTTTAATTCACTGATTGCCTTCAAGGCGTAATACAGAGCAATTGTATAATATTTTCTCGTTTCCTTTCTTGTGTAATCACCAATAAAATGACCACCTTCAAATAAAATAGTCGGCATTCCTGCTTTGATGAAATTATCGCCGGTTGAAGTAGGATAAAATTCATCAGAATATCTACCAATCTGATCAGGGATTAATTCTTTTAAATTTTTATATATCTGAGCAATTACCGCCATACATTTTTTTCTGTTCTCCGTAATCGTTCTTTCTTCGTTTTCAGAAGGAGCCAAAAAGGAAAGTGTGGCAGGATGCGTTCCGTCTGTTGTAAAAATGGTACGTTGCTCATGAAGGTTCAGCGCATAATCATAGTTTTTTGCAGAAACCAATTGCTTTAGGTATTTGATTTCTTTACTCGCTTCATTATGAAAATCTCTATTTAAATCAATATCTGCAGCAGTCAATCTTGTCCATTTTTCTGAGCCATCTGGATTTAACATAAAAATGAAATCTAAATTGATTAAGCTTAGAAGATCATTCTTTAATTCTGGATGCTTATCTAAAGTCACCAAAAGATCCAGCATCGCATGAGTTGCATTCGATTCATTACCGTGCATCTGTGACCAGGCTAAAACTTTAATCTTCCCAGTTCCTACATTCAATTTGTAAATAGGCTTGTCTAAATAGGATCGTCCTATCTCCTGAATATAATCGCTGAGATTGGTCTGTAGGTAATAAAATAATTTTTCAGGAGAAATATAACGATTTTGGAAATCGGGATTTTGGATATACAAATGTTCAAAATTCATTGAAAAGAAATTTACATGAGTCAAAAATAAGAATTTTTTAGGAGTAAATAAAAATTAACATTTGTAATTTCATTAAACGATGTAAATTGACAAAAAGTCTGTTAGTTAAAATGTGGATTGCTAATAATTTAATTTATGATATTTAAGTATTTAAAATTCAATAATTTATGAAGTTTATTTAAATGATTAAATAATATATGCTTTAAGTCTATAAAACTACTTTTTTACCCATTTGATTGTTATTTTGCTAAACATATAAAATGTGGATTATGTGGGTAATTTAATACAATATACAAATGTAAACGGTCTAAAATTATTTTAGATTCTTAAATATATATCGCTAAAAAAGGTTTGGTTAATGAGTCTAAATGATTTTTAAAATATTAAATATAATACCCGTAAGAAACCAAAATTCTGCTGAAACTTAACGTTATTAATGTCTGTTGAATACTATGAACGATAAAAATAGTTTCTAATTCTTCATATAATCAGCCATATAACATCTCTCCCACTCTACAGGGTTAATTATCCAGAAAAATATTTTTAACAAAGTGATCTAACAAATATCAATGTTAATTCAATGAATATTATGAAGAAAAATTTTGTTAAAGATCTTATCTATAGTTATACTTTAACTCATTACCTATTATAATGTATAAATTCATATTAATGATTTATAGGAAATAAATTCATCACATTTTTATAAATAACTGAAATATAGTGGCATACATTAATTTACTTTTGTATATAATTTAATTGCAAATAGTTTACTTTTGTATTTTGCAATTGTAAATTTTATATTTACATTTGTAATTGGTTTAAAAGCTTATTTTTATGAGTTTAAATGAAAGAATTTCAAAGGTTATAGAATATTCTAAACTAAGTTCCTCAGAGTTTGCAGATGAAATAGATGTGCAACGATCTTCCATTTCGCATATCACTTCCGGAAGAAACAAACCTTCTTTAGAATTTATCATTAAAATAAAATCAAGGTTTCCTGAGATTCTGTGGGATTGGCTGGTGAATGGCGATGGAGAAATGCTGAAATCTGAATTGCCTGAAACAGAAATTAATTCTGAAAATGAAGATTCTGAACAAAAAGCTAAACCTACTTCACTTCCCGATCTATTCACGATGATGAATGATGATAATGATTTTGGAAGCGAAGAAAAGGTAACAGAAGAAATTCTCTCTGGGCGAGAATCTGTTATTTCACATGAAAGTAAAGCATCAGAAAAAATATCCGATTCTCAGCCATTAGAAAAGTTGAATGAGAAAATCATTGACGAAGTCATTCAAAATCAAAATAATAAGATAAAACGTATTGTTTTGTTTTATGATAATGGAAAATTCGAAAGTTTTGAGCCATAAAAAATCTGATTATATTCAATAATCAGATTTCAAATTTTATTTTAAACGACTTACTTTTTAAGCAGCTTTGTAATCTTCGTAGATTTATTGCTGATAATTTTTAAAAAGTAATTTCCTTTCGGGAGATCAGAAATATTATATTCCTCCGAAGCTTTTAAGATTTTTACCAATTTTCCCGAAGTATCCATAATTTCAATACTTGTAATTTTAATTTTTTCAGGATTGCTTATTTTAAATGATTCTTGGACAGGGTTTGGGTACACCTGAATTCTGTTATCATATTGTATCACTTCATCTGTACCTAAAACAGATGTATAGGTTATTATAAAAGGCATATCTACCGGAACATCTGGTGCAGTAATCGGATTACCGTCGTCAATAACAGATACCCAGGATGTCGGAACTACAGCGTTAAACTGTTTTGCATTAAATGAGGCAAGACCTCTGCTTCCCGGGATGGTAACCGATGGTAAAAAGTTGGCAGTAGAAGTTGCATTTTGCAATTGAAACTTCACCCAATAAGTACCTGGTGTAAGGGTTTTTGGAACGTTTGCAGTAACTTTCCATATCTTCCTTGTTGTACCCGGTGGCGATACTGTAGTAGGAACTAAACTGTTAAATATTCTGTACATATTAGAATCTACACTAGAAGAAAATCTGTTGGTTGTATCATCTCCAAAAACACTTACAGCTCCTGCAACGGACGGGTCTGAACTGAAGATATTAACTCTCACTGTATTGAATGGACTTGTGGCACCTGTGTAGCCTGTCTGATAAGCAAAAAAATCGATTGTTGAAATTTGCCAAGCATTTGCACCAGGCGGAACAACAAAATCATCAGCTAAAAAAAAGTTATTTGTTGCTGAAACATAACTTCCCGAAAATCCTGCACTTGTATTCGATTCCGTAGTGTTTCCTGTATTATTCTGAGCTTCAGACCAAGTATAACCTGCAGGTGCTGCAGTTCCGCTGTTTGACGTTGCTCCGGTGCTTAAACCTCCATTGTTATAGGTTTGTGCAAATACCAGATTTGCTAATAAAAAAATAGCAATTTGTAGATTTTTTCTCATTTTATAAATTTTAAGTTCACAACGAATTTATAAAAATTATAACACATTACTAACAAAATACAAATAATTTTACAGTATTATCATATAAATCAATAATAAATACAATTTCAATTACTTTTATAAATAATCCTAAAAAAGAAAAAACTCCATCAATGATGGAGTTTCTCTTATTTTTTTTAATATAAACTACTTCTTTCTTCTTTCTAATTCTTTTTTGATTAACCCTAGTTCTCTTCCGGTTTGTCCGGCAACAGAAGTATTTTCTCTTGCTCTTCTCGTAAGATACGGTACAACGTCTTTTACAGGTCCGTAAGGAAGGTATTTCGCAACATTATACCCTTTATCAGAAAGATAAAAACTAATGTTATCACTCATGCCATAAAGTTGACCGAAATAGATATTAGGATGACCATTTTCAAGATTTTTAGCTTTCATTTTATCCATAACCAGTTCAGATGATACTTCATTATGCGTTCCGAAAAACGCTGAAACTTTATCCAAATGGTTCATCACAAAATCAATTCCTGCGTTATAATTCTTGTCTGAAGATTCTTTATTAGGCTGAATTGGATCTGGATATCCTTTTTCAGCTGCTCTCGCTCTTTCTTTCTCCATATAGGCACCACGAACAATTTTGTACCCTATGAAATAGTTCTTTTCTATTGCCCGCTGAAGATTCGCTTCCATATACTCCAACCGGTGAGTTCTGTACATTTGAATGGTGTTCCAGACAATTGGTTTTTCCTGATTGTACTTTTCCATCATCTCTTCGCAAAGCTGATCTGCAGCTTTCTGCATCCAAGATTCTTCTGCATCAATCATTACTTTTTTATCATGCTCATGACATAGCTTACAAACTTCATCAAATCTTTTTACCACTCTCGCCCATTCTTCTTTCTGGCTTGAGGTTAGTTCTGCATTGTTTCCGACAGCTTCATACAAATCAATTCTTCCGAAAGCAGTAGGCTTAAAAACAATAAAAGGAATTGCCGGATTTCCTACTGAAAATTTAATAATATCTTTGATTTCCTGACAAACTGCATCGAAAGTTTCCTCATCTTCTTTGCCTTCAATCGAATAATCAAAAATACTTCCGACACCTCTTTTGAAAAGCTGTTTCACTGCTTTCATGCTTTCTTCACGCGTTTCACCACCTACGAATTGCTCAAATAATGTATTTTTTACAATTCCGTTGACGAAAGGAAAGTTATTGTGAACTGTGAAATTAAGAACAGAAGTTCCGATATTGGTCAAGGCAGGCTGCTCGATCATCTTAAACATCCAATATGCTTTTCTCAATTGAGCATCTGTTTTGTCGGCAAATGCGACTTTAGTATCGTTAAAAATGGACATTCTTATTTGTAGATTTAATTTTGGCAAATGTAAGAATAACCTGAATGTTATTAAAATATATTTCTACAATTTACCCTCGATTCCGTTCAGCAACATAGAAATAATACCTACAAAAACCCAAAAACGTAAAATATTGAGCGTGAAAAACTTAGACTTTTTCGAAGAATTTAAGAGTAAATAAATACATAGAATCAACACAAATAATCCAGAAGCAAAATAATATGCCATAAATCCTGAAATTCCGGTTTTTGCAATGAGCTTCATCGAAACAATAATTGTAATTATCAATAAAGAAACGATAATTGTTTTAGTCATTTTACTCTGAAAGTAATTGGGAATTGTAATGTAACCAAAAGTTTTGTCAACACTTTTTGTTAAAGTATCTTTTACTATATCAATACATAAAAGAATCAGAAATAAAAAGATTGCCATCAGCAAGACCTTTTTCGAAAAAGTCTCGTAATAAACCATCATTCCGAAGAAAGGATATAATGTAAGACTGACGAATGTAAGGTTATTTAAGATTAGAATTCTACTCAGTTTGTGACTATAAAACCACATAAAAAACTGATAAATAATGAAAAAAATAAGAACTCTGTATGAAATGAAACTAGCAACACCTAAAGAAATAATGCTTAAAGCCAGATACGCATACAAAAAATATTTTTGCTTGATAAACCTTTGAATTCGCATTCTGAAAGGCTTTACAATATAATCTTTTTCGAAATCGTAGAATTGATTGATTATTCCCCGGAAAGTATGGAGAGAACGGTACAAAAAATAATCCCATGAACTTTAAAATCAAAGACAAAGTTGCTAAAAGATTCTTCCTGATTAAATAAGAAAAATGTAGAAACATATAATGCAAAAGTGAGCAAAAGAGCCACAAAAAATCTTGCTCCTAAAAGAAAACCGACAAATTGTGAAAGCCTGTAAAACAGAGATTTGGAAACAAAATTCTCTTCCTGGAAAGTTTCTTTTTCACAATTCATTTCCGGTGATTTTAAAATCTGTAGATCACTTCTTTTTGGAAACCTTCCAACATTTTTTCAGCTTTTTCGTAATCTTTGGTAAAACCTAAAATATAACCGCCACCTCCGCTTCCGCAAAGTTTGAGATAATATGCATTAGAATCGAGTCCTTTTTTCCACACATTAAAAATACTTTCAGGAATCATCGGACGGAAATGTTCATATGCCCAGTGAGACAGTTTTTTAAGATTTCTAAAGAACGGATTCATATCTTTTTTCAGGAAAGAATCTATGCAGGCATTGTTGTAACGAATAAATTCTTCTTTCAAAGTTTTACGGAAACCTTCTGTTTTCATTTTTTCGAAGAAAATCTGAACCATCGGTCCGGTTTCGCCTATACTTCCGGAATCAATTAAGAAAATCGCCCCTTTTCCTGCTTCACTTTTTGGGATCGAAACTTTATCTACGTTTTCCTTATTTTCGATAAGAATAGGCAGATTCATATAGCAGATCAGAGGGTCAATACCTGAACTTTTTCCATGAAAATAACTTTCCATTAAACCGAAAACCTTTTTAAGATTTTTCAATTGATCTTTAGAAACAGATTCGGGAATATATTTTGTGATTGAATATCTTTCAAAAATTGCAGCTACCAAAGCTCCTGAACTACCTATACCGTAACCCTGAGGAATGTTACTGTCGAAGAACAGACCTTTTGAAATTTCTTTTTGAAATTCAGCAACATTTAAATCAAAACCTTCGGGAAGTTCTAAATTTTGTAAATATTCAGAATATTTGATCATATGACCATTAGACTTTTTTTCGAATTCTGAATCTAAAGATGAGAATTTTAAAGTCCCTTTATAAAAGCTGTAAGGGAGTGTTAAACCCTGAGAATCTTCTATTATTCCATATTCTCCGAAGAGAAGGATTTTTGCGTAAAATAGAGGGTTTGTCATTGTGTAATAAATCTTTTTTGCAAAGTTAATATATTCTGCTAACTAAAAGCAAAATCTACGCCGCAATTACAACTTATTTTAACAGAAAATTAATTCTACCATATAGCTCAAACCATATTGAAGTTCAAATAATTATTCTATAAAGCCAAGCCTTTTTAGATTATTATTATTTTATTAGCTTTGTATAAATTTAAACACAATTATGATGAGAATTAAAAATTTATTATGTTTATTAGCTTTTTTCTTTATTAATTCAACTTTAATGGCTCAAACCTTTATTTTTGATCAAGAAATAAAAGAAGATAAATTAGACCGCAGTAAAAAACTGAAGCACGTTAATCACGGAATGTTCAGCAAATTAAAGTATTGCAGACAAACCCCATTCGCACTTGATAAAGATCTTCAAATTTCTTTGTTTGACGGACAGTCAATTAATATCAAATATGGTTCTAATCCAAAACTAGGGTTAGGTACTACTACTTACAAGTATACTATTGAAGGAGATAAAGAGGGAATCGTAGTTTTTACTGATTATAAAGGCTGGATTGATGGCTCCATTATTCTTGGTACAGGAGAAAAATTTCATATTGTAAAAACAGCTGACGATATTTTTTCAGTATCAAAAATTAATGCTAGCTATTTTAAAGATGAAGCTTGTAAAGCAGATGAAACCCATCTTAAGGAGCTAAAAGATAATAACCTGAATAAAAATCTACTGGTGCATCCAAATATTTGCACATCATCTCCATGCGCCAATTCAGTAATTGATATTATGGTTTTATTTTCTAATCAGACCATAGCCAATATAAATGGAGGAGCACCTGCCGCAATAGCTGCTACAGCTAATCAGGTTGTGTTGCTTAATCAATCTTTGGTAGATTCGGGTATAAATAATCTTCAGTATAATCTGGTTCATGCTCAGGCAATTAATCATAATGATCTCACTGATTTGAGTGATGATAAAGATGAGATAAAGTATGGAACTTTAAGTGCTTCTGTAAATACTCTCAGAAATCAATACGGTGCAGATTTGGTGTCTATATTTTGTAATTACGGATCTGGAACAGGAGATATAAGTACAAATCCCACTAATTTTAGTTCAAATAACGCTTATTCAGCAATCAATTATGATTATGTAGTTGGAAGTTACTCATTATCTCATGAAATAGGACATAATATGGGCTTAAGACATGATTGGTATGTGTATTTAGACAGACCTGACCATACGCGTGCATGTGAACATTATCACGGTTATGTCAATAAAGTAGCTATACAACTTGGTGCTGCAAGCCCTGCAAATAAAAGATGGAGAGATATAATGTCATATGGAAATGAATGTTCGTCAGTAGGAATTACCTGCACTCGTCTTAACAGATGGTCTAATCCGGATCAATCTCATAATGGTGATGCTATGGGAGTGTCTATAGGTTCTGTAGATCCATCTGATTCCAGACATGCTCTTATGAGAACCGGGTGCATAGTAGCTGCTTACAAAACAGCTCCTGTTTTGGGAGTTCAGAATACTCAAGATCAATCAAATAATTTTTCTTACTATCCTAACCCCGCAAAAAATAAACTTTTTTTGTCTAAAGAAATAAAAGGCTATACGATTTTTAATGCTGAAGGCCGATATATTGAAGGTACTAATAATAAAGTTAAAGAAATCAATGTTTCATACTTACAAAAAGGAGTATATATAGTAAATACTACCCTTCCTGATAATAAAAAATACAGTTTTAAGTTTATAAAAGAATAGGAAAAGAAATCCCAGATGAATAAAAATTGCCACTCAGATTTAATTTGAGTGGCAATTTTTATAAAAACATTTATGCTAATACATTATAAAATAACATTTCATTTATTCTACCTAATATTTTATTTTGACTTTAAAAAACGGATTAATATCAACCCTGTAGCAAAAAATAATGTCATAGACAAAGCTGCAATACGCATATTATTAAAATGTTCGATTAAAGTTGCAAAAATAAATGTTCCTATAATAATCGCTATTTTCTCCAAAACATCATAAAAGCTGAAGAATGTAGTATTTTCCATAGAATTTTCCGGCAAAAGTTTTGAATAGGTGGATCTCGACATCGCCTGAAGACCTCCCATTACCAAGCCTACCACTGCAGCAACACCGTAGAACTGATATTCTACCGTTGGGTTTTCTTTATTCAAGAAAAATGCCCACAAACAAGCTACAATCCATAAAACGATGGCAATTGAAATAACGTTTCTATTCCCTATTTTTCTGGATAATCTTGAGAAAATGACCGCTCCGATAATCGCTTCAATCTGAATAATTAGAAGAGTTCCGATTAATTTATCCTGAGCCAGATTTATTTCACTTTTACCAAATAATGTTGCCATCAAGAAAATCGTCTGCATCCCGACGCTGTAGAAAAAGAAACTCGACAGGAAAAATTTTAAATTTCTATCCTTAAACAATAAGTTTCCGGCTTTGAAAAGTTCATAAAAACTTTCTTTGGCAATGTCTTTATAAAAACTGATGTTATCTTTAAATACTTCAAAGAAGCCACCCTGCTCTTCATGTTTTTTGAAGATATTCTTATAGTTTAATAAAACAAGATCTTTAGGTAATTTCTCTTTAACATCTCCAAATTGAGGTAAATGTTTGAAAGTATACTGAGAAAAGCCAAACCACCAGGCTGCCGTTAATAAGAAACTGATTCTTGTAAACAATAGCTGTTGTGCATCATCTTTCGCAAAAACTTTAATTAATACCAGGCATAAAATCACTAAGACTACAGAACCTATATACCCATAAACATAGCCTTTTGCAGAAAGAGCATCCTGTTTATCCCGTGACGCAATATCCGGCAAAAATGAGTTATCAGAATACCAGACTTCCCCAGAATCCTACACTTGCTGTGATACTGAAAAGAAGTCCAAGAAAGACATTATGCATTCCTGTGAACATCGCCAATCCCATACAAGATGTAGCTCCCAAATAACAGAAAAACTGTAAAAATGATTTTTTATTACCAATCGTATCTGCTAATGACGATAAGAACGGAGACAATAAAACTACGATAAAGAAAGATATCGTCAATGAATATCCATACACTGCATCCGGCTGATATTCTTTCCCGAAAATCGTTATCATGTGTCTTACCGGAACATCGATCCACGTTTTTGTTTCTGCTACATATTCCTTTTTTTCGTACGCCGTTGTAAGAATGGAGTAATAAATTGGAAATATGGTAGATGTTATCACCAAAGAGTACACAGAATTGGCCCAGTCATACACTGCCCAGGCTTTCATAATCTTCGGATTGTTTTTTATGTTTTGAGTTTTAAGTTCCATGTTTCGGGTTTAATTGCACAAAAATAGAAAAACCATTAAGATTATGCTTAAAAAAAGAATAATTCTTAATGGTTTTAAATATTAATTTATGGTAATGTTTTTATTTATTTAAAAAGTCTTTGACTTTGGAATAGGTAAGAACTTTAAAAATAATTAGCAATATGCCTAAACTTTGAATCACAGACCCGATCGTTAAACATATATTTCCATTGAAACGTTCTAACGAAATATGGGTAATTTTTAGCCAGGCACCAAATAAATTGATTAAAAAGCCTGTTAAAAATACAAAAATGGCATATTTAGCTTTCATAAAAACATCATTACATATTTTCAATAACTATAGCAGAAGCTCCTCCGCCACCGTTACATATTGCTGCAGCACCGTATTTTCCGTTATTTTGTTTTAAAACATTGATCAAAGTAACGATGATTCTAGAACCTGAGCTCCCAAGTGGATGTCCTAAAGCTACTGCGCCACCATTTACGTTTACTTTAGCAGCATCTAATCCTAAGATTTTATTGTTTGCCAAACCAACTACAGAAAATGCTTCATTAAATTCAAAAAAATCAATATTTGAAATTTCTAAACCAGCTTTTTTCAGAGCAATAGGTAAAGCTTTTGAAGGTGCTGTTGTAAAATTTTCAGGCTCATGAGCAGCATCGGCATAAGAAATTATTTTCGCTAATGGCTTTAATCCTAATTCTTCCATTTTCTCTTTCGAAACAAGAATTAAAGCAGAAGCACCGTCATTTAAAGTAGATGCATTCGCTGCCGTAACTGTACCTTCTTCTTTTTTGAAAACAGTAGGAAGAGTTGGAAGTCTGTCAAAATTAACCGCTTTGTATTCTTCATCTTCAGCAAAAATTACAGGATCTCCTTTTCTTTGCGGAATTGAAACAGGAACAATTTCGTCAGCAAATTTTCCTTCGCTCCAAGCTTTTGCTGATCTTTTATAAGATTCTATGGCAAAATTGTCCTGGTCTTCTCTTGTAAAACTGTAATCTGTAGCACATTTCTCTGCACAAACACCCATATGAACTTTGTTGTAAACATCTGTAAGACCGTCTAAAACCATACCGTCCTGCATTTTTATGTCTCCTAATTTGGTTGCATTTCTTGCATTGTAATAATGAGGCACCATAGACATATTCTCCATACCACCTGCAATAATAACATCTGCATCACCAGCTTTGATCGCCTGTGCAGCCATCGTTACAGCCTTCATCCCTGAAGCACAAACTTTATTGATCGTTGTAGATGGAGTTTCGTTTGAAAGTCCTGCACCCAAAGCAACCTGACGAGCCGGAGCCTGACCTTCACCTGCCTGTAAAACATTCCCCATGTAGATTTCCTGAACGTTTTTCGGGTCAAGATTAATTTTATCTAATGCGCCTTTTACTGCTGTTGCTCCCAATTTTGTAGCCGGAACTGTTGATAAGCTTCCCATAAAACTTCCCATAGGAGTTCTTACTGCGGAAACAATGAATACTTCTTTCATTATATAAATTTTAATTTTATTTTATTCTATTTTTTCAAGGACAAATTCATCTGTTTTATTATAATATTGAGATGAAATTTTAATAAACTGATGATCTGTTTCTATAATTTTATTGGTAATCACATCACCTATTCTGACAGGATTTTTAAGATCAGACTTCCCGGTTACTGTCATTGTATAGGTACAGTCATCACGGTATTCAATTTTATATTTGATGTAATCTTTACCGTTATTGGTATACTCTCGCTGTGTATCCTTTTTGATGACCCAATTCCATTTTTTGGCTGAATAACCCTCCCTTACAAATTTTCCCTCTTTCATCAAATGACATTTTGTGGGATTATCCGGCAAGAGGAAATGTTCCTGAGCTTTTATTTTAGATGTAAAAAAAAGCAATATCATTAGAACCATACAGGATGCTTTCATACTTTTTTCTTAGCTGCAAATAATAAAATGACGGCTCCCAAAAACTCGACAATCCAGCCCCATTGTAAGGTGACAGTAGATGCTAAAGTCTCTGTCCAAGATTTAAAAGGGAGAAAACTGAAGTAGCTAAATGCCTGATATTTTGTAGCGAAAATAGTAAAAAGAAATAGTAGGATCAATAAAATACTAAAAACCTTAACTATTTTTGGATGGCTGTTAAGAATTCCAAACAATGCAATGGCAGAGAAAACCCAACAGGCAATCGCCAGATAATGATCAACTTTCCAATAATTCCAGTTTCCAATAATCGGAACGTGAACGAGTGGCAGAAAACTTCCGACCACTACTAAAATCAATCCAATTAACTGTATATTTTTCATTTTTTTATATCATTCTTCTGTAGCCAAAGTACGAAAAAAAACACACTTATAAAAAGTGTGTTTTAAAATCAAATATTTGATTATTAGTATTTAAGATTAATAAAATATTTAATGAAAATTTAATAAATTATTAATAAAAATAAAATTTAGATGTATAATTAGAAATTTAGGTAAAGTAATTCTAAACCAATCTGAAAACCATATTTGTTATTTATTTTGACATCATCACCAAAAAACGGAGTAAAGTCTTTTTTTACAAAAACATTAAGCGCACCAAATCCTACAGATATTTTTCCTCCAAATAAAAAATTATTAACCATACCAGGTATATTTTCACGGTCAACCGTTCTGTGGTCATCAGCATTTTTATAAATAATCTGATTTTGGGTTAAAACACGTACACCTCCGTATATACCAGCTGTCACCCTCAAGTTTCCTTTGGTATTATCTAACATTTTCTCACCGTTTTCAACTATGTATTTAGGATTTAATACAAATACAAAATCCAACGGTGCAATTATATAGTGATTGGTAAAACGAGATTTCTTTAAATTACCTTTGGTGAAGTCTGTTAAAAAAATTTCATTGTTATTAAAATCAGCTATTTGAGAATTTTTTGGAACAAATGTATCACCTCTGTACCCGAAACCAAAACGATAAAACACTGGGGAAGTTAATGCTCCTAATTGTCTTGCGAATCTGAACTCTATTACGCCCGAAACTGATTTACCAAATTTCATCTGAGAAGATTTACTTCCTAATGCAAATGATGCTGCTGATTTTGTGAGATCTATATAACCCAACGCAATATTCATATCAGAAGTTTTTAAAAGCTCTTTTTTAGTCCGTTTAGGATCTTTCAAGCTAAATAGGGAGTTATTTTGTGCAAATCCAATCGCATTATTAGCTTTTCCCAGAACAGAATTTTTCACAATTTCTTTAGTTGCATTTTCAAGATCAGATTTCTGATTATCAACCTTGTCATTGATTATTCCTTCATATTTCAAAGCGATGTCTGCCTTTTGTTTTTGTTTCTCTTCAGAAGATATTTTTTTGTTTTTAAAACTTTCATCGAGATCATTAAGCTCGCTATTCATTTTAGATTTCTCAGACGTAATGATACTGTCTATCTTTTCTGAATAGATTTTCATTTGAGAATCCATAGATGGGTTTTCCTGAGCAAATCCAAAAGAGAAAAGCAGGACGGTGACAAGTGAGATGAATTTTGTTTTCATACCTAGTTGTTTATTATTTTGTTTTTAATATGTGATTTTTAAACAATACAAGAGTTCTGTTCGTTTTCCAGAACAGTTTTTTTATCTGCTAAAATTTTAAGTTTATCTAGTTTGAAGAGAATCTGAATAAACAGTAAATCCCAGAATTTTAAATGAATGTGGACCCTTAATTTTTCTAATATCTAATACACCAAATTTCCTTTGTTCATTTAGATTTTCTTCTCTGGTTTTATCTAATTCTCTTCCCAGCAACAGTTGTTCTGCATTGGTATAATTCACTTTTTTATGTTCGGCAATCGTTGGTTTTTGATTTAAAGAATTATCGATTTCTTGAGCAATTGAAATTTGAATATTTTCATTTTCTTTCAATTTTTCCTCAACAAAAATAGGTTCAGAAATATTTTGTGAGTTTGCTGAAATTGTTTGCTTTAAATTTTCTTCTTTGTTTATTGAATTTACACTAGAATCAACATTGTGAGTTTCTGCTTTTACTAAATTTTCAGCTATAGGAATAGATTCTCCATTGATACTATTCAATTTTTCAGCTTTATCTTTAATAACAGATTTCGTTAATTCTTTTTTATCATCAGCATCGTTATCAAAGTAAAAAACAGCACCGAAAGAAATTAAAAGAATCACCACAGCTGCATATTTCCACCACTGAAAAGTGGTTTTCTGAGCAGCAATTACTTTCCCATCAAGTTCTACTTCAATTCTAGACCAAAGATCTGCAGAAGGCTTTATTTCGAGGTCTTCGTAATCAGATTTTAATTGTTTCTGTATGTTTTTTTCCATTTTCTTTGGTTTTTAAATAATCGGCAATCCACTTTTTGGCTTTACTTAGCTGACTTTTGCTGGTACCTTCTGAAATATTCATCATTTCAGCAATTTCCTGATGCTTTTTTTCTTCGAATACGTAGAGATTGAAAATCAGTTTGTAACCTGTAGGCATATTCGAAAATATCTCTTCAATATTGATTTCAGATATGCCCTCATCACTTTCATCATCCGGAAAGTCATCTGCAATTTCAATATCCGAATACAAGATATTTTTATTTTTCCTGACGAAGGTTATTGAGTCATTAACAACAATTTTTCTCAGCCAAAACGGGAAACTTTTCCATTCTTTACAATCCCCTATTTTATTAAAACACTTCAGAAAAGCATTTAACAGAATATCTTCTGCATCATGAATGTTATTTGTATAAGAATTTGCAACCGAAAGCATTTTAGCTGAAAACAACTCGTAAAGAGCTTTCTGCGCTCTCCGATCCTGTTTTTTGGCAAGTTTAAAATTCTCTTCTAAATTCTTCATGTATCAGTTTCTATATATAAGACGGCAAATGTGTAAAATGGTTGCCTTAAAAATAAAAAAAATTGCACCTTGGTTAAAAGTGCAATGATTAATATGTTTAAAAATACAAATAAAATTAATGATTAACGGTAGCTATTTCATTTGGATCATGCTTATGTTTGAAGAAAATTGCAAATAAAATGGTAATGATTAATGCATAAACGGCGAAAAGCAACCATATTTCCTGCCACATTTTATCACCGTTTTCTAAAGTGAAAAATTTTGAAATAATCCAGCCACTTCCGAAACTGCCTACAATAGCACCAAAACCATTGGTCATCATCATAAACAGACCCTGTGCAGAAGAACGAATCTTATAATCTGTAGTAGTCTCTACAAAAAGTGAACCTGAAACATTGAAAAAATCGAATGCCATTCCGTAAACAATGCACGAAAGAATAATCAAACCTAATCCAAATCCATAAGGATCACCATAAGCAAAGAATGCAAAACGTAAAACCCATGCAAACATAGAAATCAACATTACTTTTTTAATACCGAATTTTTTTAGGAAAAACGGAATAGCCAGAATAAATGCAGTCTCAGAAAACTGGGAGATCGACATGATGAGCGTAGATCTTTTCACAACAAAGCTATCTGCATACGCCGGATTTTTACCAAAATCTGATAAGAAAACATCTCCATACATATTGGTTAACTGTAATGCAGCACCCAAAAACATAGAAAATACAAAGAATAAAGCCAATTTATAATTACCAAAAAGTTTGAAAGCATTCAATCCTAATTTTTCAGAAAGAGGTGCATCTTTAGGAATAAGACTCTGAGGTTTACAGGCAGGTAATGTGAAAGAATAAATGGCAAGAACTACCGCAAAAGCTGCTGCAATATAAAATTGGTTTGCGGATGCTTTATTGTCTGTCAAATTTGTAATCCACATAGCAGCAATGAAGCCTAAAGTTCCCCAAACTCTTATGGGTGGGAAAACTTTTACCACATCGAAATTATTATTTTTCAAAACATAATACGCAATAGAGTTGGATAGCGAAATGGTAGGCATATAAAATAGCATTGCAACCAGCATCACCCAAAAAAAGGTGGTGGGATTATCTACCAGAGGTAAACACACCAAGGAAATAGCATATCCTAAATGTAAAATTCCGTATAGTTTTTCTGCATTCATCCATCGGTCAGCAATGATCCCTGTAATTGCAGGCATGATGATGGAAGCAATTCCTAACGTCATGAAAACAATTCCGAACTGATCTACTCCCCAATGCATTGTTCCGAACCAATAATTGGCAAATGTAATAAGCCAGGCTCCCCAAACGAAAAACTGCAGAAAGCTAAGGATGGTCAATCGTAATTTTAAATTCATCTTTTATGTAAAAATTTCTTAATCAATTTTCTTTTTTCTTCTTTTGATCTCTTCCTGAATTTCCAGAGCGGTATCAAAATCTTCTTCTTTTACTGCATCCTCCAACAATTTCTGCAGTTCTTCCATAGAAACATTCTTCAAATCGTCTTCTTCTTCTCCTCCAATAGTTTCGGAAAAAACATCTTCTTCTTTTGAAGTATCATCCAACTCAAGTAAAATTCCGGCTTCATTTAATACTTGTTGGGTTGTAAAAATAGGTGCATCAAATCGTACTGCCATTGCAACGGCATCTGAAGTTCTTGCATCTAATATCAACTCTTCTTCAGTTGCCGAGTTTTTAAAATTGATGTTTGAAAAAAATACGCCGTCAACGATCTGATAAATGATCACTGATATCAATTCAAAATTGGCAGAAACTATAAATTTAGTAAATAAATCGTGCGTAAGAGGACGCGGCGGATGAATGTCTTTTTCTAAGCCTAACGAAATGGATTGTGCTTCAAAATTCCCTATAACTACGGGCAATTTAACGTTTGTTTCTTCATGTTCTAATAACAAAGCGTACGCTCCCGATTGGGTCTGGCTATACGATATTCCGCGAATGATTAGTTGCTTATAATCCATGGCTACAAATATAAATTAATTTTTTATTGTAGGTTTTAATTTTTAGACAAAAAATAAAAGCCCGGAAGCCGAGCTTTTATCTATATTGTTTATGCTTGTGAAAGTGCAATAGTGAATTTTGCTTCGCAAGTGAATTAATTTATTTAAAAATTGACAAGCGTAACGAATTGACTATTCACAATTCACTCTTTTATCCCTTAATTGCTTTAATTTTCTCTGTTAATGCAGGAATAATTTGGAAAGCATCTCCTACTACACCGTAATCAGCTGATTTGAAGAACGGAGCTTCAGCATCATTATTAATTACAACAATAGTCTTAGAAGAATTGACTCCAGCCAAATGCTGAATTGCCCCGGAAATACCGATTGCAATATATAAATTTGGTGAAATAGCTTTACCAGTCTGCCCAACGTGTTCTGAGTGAGATCTCCATCCGATGTCAGAAACAGGCTTAGAACAAGCAGTAGCAGCGCCTAAAACATTCGCCAATTCTTCTACCATTCCCCAGTTTTCCGGACCTTTCATTCCTCTACCTGCAGAAACTACTACTTCAGCTTCTTTAAGGTCTAGTTTTCCTGAACTTTGCTCATGAGAAATCACTTTAGTATCTTCATTAACCACTGAAAGATTTTTCACTTCTTCAGAACCAGAAACAGTATTTTCTTTAACACCGAAAGCATTTTGAGACACGGTAAGAATTACTCCGGTACCTTCTGCTTTTGCATGCATAAATCCTTTTCCTGAGAAAGCTTTTCTTTTTACCTGAAATGGAGACTGGCTTTCCGGTGCTTCCAAAACGTTTGTAATTAAAGAAAAATTCTTCATTACAGCCAACATTGGAGCTACTGAAGAAGCATCTGTAGTATGAGGAAAAACAAGAATATTTCCGTCTGCAATTTCATTTACAGCCTGTGCATATGCTTTTGCCGAGAAATTCTTAAGACCTTCGTCTTTGATGTTGATTACATTTGTCGCTCCATATTTATACAATAAATCTGAAGAATCTGTAGGGTTTACAGAGATTGCCGTAACGGTTTCTCCCGCTTGATCTGCAACCGCTTTAGCATACGAAACTGCTTCAAAAGCTGCTTTTTTGTAAACTCCGTTTATATTTTCTGCGTATACGAATACTGCCATTTTAAAATAACTTTAAAGATTAAAAAATTTAATGATTATAAAGATTAGATAACCTTTGCCTCCTCGTGAAGAAGTCTTACCAACTCATCCAAATTATCTGCAGAAACTATTTTTACTGCTGCTCTTGGCGGAACACTGTCATAAGAAACTCCCTGTACTTTCACTTCAGACGAAGTAGGCTCAATAACCTGCAAAGGTTTTGTTCTTGCAGACATAATCCCTCTCATGTTTGGGATGATCAAATCTTTCTCGTCTACTAACCCTTTTTGTCCTGCGATTACTGCAGGCAATTTAACTGAGATAGTTTCTTTACCACCTTCAATTTCTCTTACAGCCGTAGCCTCGCTTCCACTAACATCTAAACCAACAGAGGCATTCACGAAAGGCTGATTCAATAACTGAGCAACCATTCCCGGAACAGAACCACCGTTGTAATCAATAGATTCTTTACCACAAAGAATCAGGTCATAACCACCATTCTGAGCTACAGAAGCAATTTCTTTTGCTGTAGAATAGCTGTCTTTAGGATCAAGATTTACTCTTACTGCGTCATTCGCTCCAATTGCCAGAGCTTTTCTGATAACAGGCTCTGTAATAGCATCACCTACATTCATCACCGTTACTGTTGCACCTTGAGATTCTTGCAATTTTATCGCTTTTGTAAGTGCAAATTCATCCAGCGGATTGATCACCCACTGAATTCCGTTTTTGTCGAAAGCAGATTTATCTGCAGTAAAGTTAATTTTAGAAGTAGTATCAGGAACACTACTAATGCAAACTAATATTTTCATATGTTGTTTAAATTATTTTATTTGAGAGACATAAGCTTTCAGCTTTTATATGTCTGTATATATTTCTTAGCTGAAAATATTGCCGAAGAAATTTTGTTTGTTAAGTTTTGTAAATATAAATAAAAAATATATTATGCATGCATAATACTTATATAATTATTATTCAGCGCATTATATGTTTTAAGATTTTGGTTTTGAAGCCCTAAACTCAATCTTACTAGGTAAAACCCTTGGATTCATTTTTAAAATATCAAGCACTAAATTCCCCATATCTTCCGGTTGAATTTTCCATTCATCTTTTTCCGAAGGAGTATTTCCGTTGAAATTTGTAGCCACCGAGCCCGGCATTATTACTGTTGATTTGATATTATACTTCCTTAAATCAATCATAGCTGCCTGTGTAAAGCCTACTACTCCAAATTTAGAAGCATTGTAACCCGTTCCGTTTTCGAAGAAACTAGCTCCTGCTAAACTTGAAATGGTGATGTAATAACCTTCGCTTTTTTTCAATTCACTGACTGTAGCTTTTAAAGTATGGAAAACACCTGTAAGATTGGTTTCAATCATAGAATCCCATTCCTCGGAAGTAAGTTCGTCCACAGGCTTAAAAATCCCTAAACCTGCATTAGCAATCACAAAATCTAGCCTCCCGAACTTCTCAATAGTATCTTGAACTGCTTTTTCTTCGTTTTCCAAATTTCTGACATCAGAAACTAACCCTAAAACATTTTGAGAAAACTTTTGTAATTCAGTTTCAGTTTTTTTTACATCATCTTTATTTCTTCCTGAAAATGCAACTGAAATTCCATTTTTTAATAAAATTTCAGCGATACCGAAACCTATTCCTTTGGTTCCGCCTGTAATATATGCGACTTTATTTTCAATCATAATACTATTATTTTTTTTCTCTAAAATAACAAAAACGCCCCAATTGGAGCGTTTTAAGTATACTAAGATTTGTCAGTATTTATTTCTTAATGAATTTCTCAGTAGAAATACCGTCTTTAGTTTCAATATTAATTAAATAATTTCCAGCAGGAAGTTCTCTTACATCAACTTGATTCCCTTCTAATTTTACATTTACTTTTCTACCCGTCATATCTACAACAGAAACTGCGTTGATTTTAGATTCTGTTTTGATGTTTAGGATGTCTGATGTTGGGTTGGGATAAACAGCTATCCCTACATTTCCGACTATTTTAGTGTCTTGCGTTCCTAATGTCGCAGCATTAGTATATATTAAATTAAAGTTATCTACCGATGCCTGATTAGCTATTGTATTTCCAGTCAAAGTTGAAGATACAAAATCATACTCTACAGGATCTAGCCCCGGAGATAGACTATATAATGTATTTGTAAAAGTAAATGCTCCTTCGGGAGTATACCAAGTATATGCACCTGTCGTTTTGTTATAAGTGAATGATACTGATACCCATGTATTTGCAGGATAAGTATTTAATTGAGTTAACGTAATTGTAAAATAAGAAGTAACACCTGTAGAAATTAATGTTAATCTTGCTTTACCAACAATCTTTTTTGTTGCATAATCATATCCTATTCCAACAATACCATTGGTTGCGTCATACAAATCCGCAGAAAATCTACCAGCACCAGTAGCTGGACCTGTATAAATTTCAACAGACCCCTTCAATATATTATTTCCAGTACTAGCGGTAACAGGTGTTATATCTTTAAACGCAAAACGATTAAATGTGTTTGCAGTTGAGCTAAATCCACTACCACTTGTAATTTGTAAAGAATTTGAATGTGAAGCATCAATTGTTGTAATCTGAAAGTCTGCTGGTGTTCCATTAAAAATCTTATAACCACTTTGACCTGCTGTAACGCCTGTAACATCAGTTGCTAAATTACCAGAGGTAAGTGTACTGAAATTTTCACTTACTAAAACTTGTCCGAATATCATCATTGTTGCAGAAGTCAACAATAAAGAAGATAGAATTTTTCTCATATTTTTAAATTTAATTATTTTTGGTAAATATAATAACTTTAAGAGACATCTATGAAAAATAAAGTGTTAAAATTAACAAATCCTTAAGAAAAAATTCTTAAGGATTCATATTTGCTATTTTGAATAGTTTTCAAAGAATAAAGGTATACTTTCAATTCCTTTGTAGAAATTGAATAATCCGTAATGTTCATTAGGTGAATGTATTGCATCAGAATCAAGCCCAAAGCCCATTAATACTGATTTTGCTCCGAGAACCTGCTCAAACATTGAGGTGATAGGAATGCTTCCGCCACTTCTGTATGGTAAAACTTCTTTTCCAAAAGCAGTTTCCATTGCTTTTTTTGCGGCTAAAAATTCTTTTGTATCACTTGGTAAAACGTAAGGCATACCACCATGATGGGGAGTTACTTTTACCTTAACGTTATCCGGAGCTATTTTTTCGAAATATTTGGTAAACTTTTCTGTAATCTCATTGGGAGTCTGATAAGGAACCAAACGCATAGAAATTTTCGCAAAGGCTTTAGAAGGAATTACTGTTTTTGCACCTTCACCTGTATAACCACCCCAAATCCCGTTACAATCTAAGGTTGGGCGAATGGAAGTTCTTTCTAAAGTGGTGTAACCTGCTTCACCTTCTACTCCGCTTAAACCGATTGATTTTTTGAATTCTTCAGGATTATCTTTCAACTTATTCATTTCAGCCCTTTCTTCATCTGAAACATCTTCTACATTGTCATAAAAACCATCAATGGTGATTTGTCCGTCCTCATCAATCAATTTAGCAATCATTCTGGAAAGAACATGAATAGGATTTGGAACAGCTCCGCCATACAATCCCGAATGTAAATCTCTGTTTGGTCCCTCTACTTCAACTTCTACATAACTCAAACCTCTTAAACCCGTAGTCACAGTAGGTTGTTCATTACTGTAAATATGGGTGTCTGAAATCAAAATACAGTCACAAGCCAGTTTATCCGTGTTTTCTTTTACCCAATCACCTAAACTTACGGAACCGATTTCTTCCTCACCTTCAAAAATAAATTTAATATTACAAGGCAATGTATTGGTGTGCATCATCGCCTCAAATGCTTTGATCTGCATAAAAAACTGTCCTTTGTCGTCTGCAGAACCTCTTGCAAAAATTGCTCCTTCCGGATGAATTTCGGTTTTCTCTATATAAGGTTCAAAAGGGGGCTTTCTCCATAATTCTAAAGGATCCGGTGGTTGTACATCATAATGACCGTATACTAAAATTGTAGGTAAATCTTTATTTATGATTTTTTCTCCGAAAACGATGGGATAGCCTTTTGTCTGGCAAACTTCAACTTCATCTGCACCTGCATTTTTAAGATGTTCTGCTACTTTGTCTGCACATAATAAAACTTCGCTTTTATAAGCCGGATCGGCTGAAATTGAAGCTATTCTTAATAATTCAAACAATTCATCCACGAAACGCTGTTTGTTTTCGTTGATGTAATTTAAAGTCTCTTGCATTGTCTATTTAATTTTGATAAATTTAAAAAAATTGGGCTGTCTGAACAAACAAAAACAAGGTTTTATCTGTGCGGATCATTTAAAACAAAAAAATCCCACACAAGTGCAGGATTATTATATTTTTTAGAGATAATTAGTGTTGTTCAACAGAAGGTTTTTCTAATCTTGAAGTGGTAACCTCCGGAGACTTTTGAGCTCTCGTACTGTCAGTCTTTAGAGTATCAACTTTATGTTCTTCATGAGCAGCATCAGTATGCTTATCAGCAAGATCTTCTTCACGTCCGCTTGTTTGCTCGTCGTCAGAATATCTTTCTACCCCTTCTTCCAACTTCAAAGTCGCTTTATTTCCTCCAGCCTGAATTTTTTTACAGCTTACTGCTACCGTAGCAATTGCTAAACATATAATTAGTTTTTTCATTTCTAAATTTTTGATTGCCCAAAAGTAAGAAATATTGCATTTTTCGGCAACATTTTCAGACTGATTTTAATATTAATTTTCCTTTTTTGGATTGTGTAAAAATAACATAGTCATTTCCGCCATCTTTCAGACCATATTTTTTCTTAATTCCCTCCGGTTTCAAAGGATAATTTTTTGAAATAATATTAAACTGGCTTTTCTTTTTAATTTGCTTACCTTCAATAACTTCCATCTCAAAAATTCTTCCCGGAAAATTTTCCATTCTAATATCTGAGGTGTAAATATGTGTATTCGGATGTAATTTTTTAAGACTGAATTTTTCTGAAATTAAATTAAAAATTCCGGCTTTTAAAACGGTATTATTGGGAATATAAATAAATTTTTCTGGCTCAGAATATTCTGCATTTGCATTTTCTTCATCTCCGAACTGAAATTGAAATTCTGATTCTTCACTTTCAAGATTAACGCAATGACAGTGAATAGCTTCTGAGCTTTCCTGAGAAAGTGAAACAACAATTTCTTTCACATCATTTTTCACAGCAATAATATCAATTCTGGAAATGTTCTTCAGCACTGAAACGAGATATTTCAAATCAATCAAAGGTGAGAGTTTGATTACCACTTGTTGAGAAACAGAAAGCAATGTATCCTGAATATCAAGAATATTGGGCGAGAGATCTTCTAGTAAAAAGACTTTATTTTTTTGATTGTCTCTACGCGCAGGATCAAGGTAAATGGCATCAAAATTTTCTTTGTTGTCATGAAGAAAATCTTCAAGTTTCTGATTGATAAACTGTGCTTTTTTATTTAAAATATTCCAGTTATGTTCTACGATTTGTAAAAGTTCAGGATTTTGTTCGACCAAAATAACTTCATCAAAATGTTTGGAAAGATAGTATGCATCAATTCCAAAACCGCTCGTCAGATCAATAAATTTCTTTCCTTTTAAAAGTTTAGATTTATAAACGGCTGTTTTTTCTGATGAAGATTGCTCTAAACTGAGCTGTGGTGGGAAAATAATTCCGTCTTTTAATAGAAACGGAAACTTTTTCTGTGCGACTTGTTTGCCTTTAATTTGCTGAACGATCTCCTGCATAGAAACTTCAGGAAACGGTGATTTTTTTAATAATAAAGAATGCAGATCTGAATGTAGATTTGCATTGATATAATTTTGAATTTCTTTGTTTAAAATTGGAATTTTCACAGACTTACCTTTTGTAGAAAATATAATCTGTTAAAACAGGTTCAATTCCATTTTGCTTTAAGAGGGAATTAATTTGTCCTCGGTGATAGGTTGAATGATTGATCGCCTGAAAAAGGATTTCAAAAACAGTATTCTCAAACGTTACACCTTTTGAATTTTGATATTCGATTTTCTGATCTAAATCTGAAGTTTCAATAATTTGTATGCTTTTTAAAAAATTTTGATGATTAATTTCCATTAAATTTTCCAAATCATTGATTTGCCATACTTCAAAAGAATTTTCGTTTAGAATCCTTGAGTTCCAGACTTGCTGTGCGTTTAACGTATGATTGATTAAACTGATTGTTTTATCGTCAACTTTTGAAATATTTTCTGAAATAATTTTTATCATTTCATTGTTGAAATGATAGGTGTATTCAAATAGATCAGTCAGTTTTTCTTTCATTACTAGAGTTTTTCAACTTTATTTAAAACAAGAGTGCTTTTAGCTGATGGATCTATTTTTTCCAAGTTTTCTTTATCAAAATCTAATTGTATCAATAATTGATTTTTACCAACAAATTCTATTAAACCATTTAGAAATTGACTTTCTTCAATAGCATCATTTTGATCCTTATAAAAAGCATTGATACTTAACTTATATGGCTTAGCAGAAAAATCTACAGAATATTTAACGTTAGCTTTTTTGCCTTTATTTGGACCTGCCGGAATTATATAATTTCTTCCATCAATAACCATATCATTAATTTCCACAGCGACATAATTATCCGGGAAAAATGTAAATGCGCCAATTTTATTACTTCTATCCTTCCCCGACCATTTTCCAAGTAAGCTATCTGCTGATTGTGCAAAACAGCATGAATAGATAACTAGAAAAAATAGAAGCAAATTTCTTTTCATATTCATTATATTTTATTCAAACATTTCAGCCCAACGAACCGCTTTAATTTCTTTTACATCATAAAGCTCTTCTACAGATTTTTTAACATCCAATTTTGGATATAAATTGACTCCAATCAGCTTTATTTTTCCTTCTTCAACCCACTTCTGCTCGTTAATAGCTTGTTCACAGATTTTCTTCTGAAGAATTCCTTGCTTTAAAGATTCCAAATAACCGCCGGTTGCTTCTATTTCTAGAAAGAACTGCCATGATTTTTCTGCGATTTGCTGTGTGATGTCTTCAACATAATAACTTCCGTTTGAGGCATCTTCAAACACGTTGATAATACTTTCGTAAGCAAGAACAATCTGTTGCTTGAATGAAATTTCTTCGGAATTTTCGGTGTTATTTCCTATTTGATAATTGGTACTAAAAACAGCATCTGCACCACCAATCATTGCCGAAGCCAATTCTAAAGTAGAACGAATCAAATTATTTTCACTGTCTGAAACCGATTTATTTCTCGAGGAAGTTTCCGCAAAAATGTATGGAATATCATCTAAATTATACTCTTTTGAAAGTTGATTAAAAACCAATTTAAATGCACGGATTTTTGCCATTTCAAAGAAATAATTTCCTCCAACAGCTAATCTGAATAGAATTTTTTCTAGAATTTCTTCTCCATACAATTCCACCAATTCTTTTGTTTTTGACAAAGCAATTCCTAGTTGCTGAACGATAGAAGCACCACCGTTTTGATGAATTGAAACATCAACACCAATAGATCTTTTGAAATTTTTAGCTAATAATTCTTTCACCAACTGATCATCAATCACCGCATTGTTTTCATCAAAAACATCAATCAGCGAAAAATACTGGTCATTATCTTCTGGACTGATATGTTCTGCCAAAGCTTTGTTGTTGATAAAAATAGTTTTTTCTACCAGATTTTCAACATTTTCATTTAGTAGAAATGCAAAAACATCATCTTCTAAAGTTTCGTGATACGTTGCTACCAAATGTGTATTTTCTTCCACTTTCGGAAGATTAACCAATGGTTTTGCAACAGAATTATAAAAAGGTTTTACATCAATTCCTTCCAAATTTTCTTTTTTCAGAATGGTGTAGATATCTTCGGTTTTAAGTTGTTTTTTAACAAGATTTTCCCAGTTTTCAAATGTATCTTTTGACATAGGTAATAAGTAATAGATAATGCGTAATTGTTATTCGCAGATTATTTTAAAATTGACAGCAAGGCTAAATGATTATTCACAATCACTTTGATATTATTTCTTGGCGATATTGGTGCTGTCTACGACTAATATGAAAATTTCTTCATTAGGTTTTTTCATGAAATAATTTTCTCTGGCGTATTTCTCTTTCTCAGATTTATTATTCATCAGTTTTTTGTAGAATTTATCATTCTTTTCATATTCTGTTTTATAATAATCGAGTTGCTCTTCATATTTATTAATTTCCCCGTTGAGCTCGTTGATTACCAAAAACGAAGTCTTATCGAAGAATACCATCCAGACCAGAAAAAGACATATTGCAATCACATATTTATTCAAAACATATTTCTGAAGAAATCTGATTGTTTCCGATTTGGGTTGGATTTCTTTAATTAATTCTTTTTCGGCCATTTTTCTAGTGTTTTCTCAGTGAATTTTTAATAACAGTCGTTAGAAAATCTATTGCCACAGAATTCTGTCTCATATTTGGAATAATCAAATCGGCTTCATTTTTTGAGGGTTCGATGAATTCCTGATGCATCGGCTTCAAAGTTGTCTGATAACGGTGCAAAACCTCGTTCAGATCTCTTCCTCTTTCCTGGGTATCTCTTCTGATTCTTCTGATCAGTCTTTCATCTGAATCTGCGTGTACAAAGACTTTTAAATCAAATTCTTTTATCAGTTCTTTATTCGTTAAAACCAAAATTCCTTCTACCACCAATACATTTTTTGGTTCAACGATAACGTGATCACCCGTTCTGGAATGGGTTACAAAACTGTAAACAGGCTGATCAATCGCTTCATTGTTTTTTAATGCTTTTACGTGTTTCAGCATAAGTTCAAAATCTATTGACTTAGGATGATCGTAATTCAGCGCTTCCCTTTCTGTCAGTGTAAGATTGTGATTATCGTGATAATAATTGTCTTGAGACAAAATATTCATCCCTTCAATGTCAAGCTGCTGAATGATTTTATCAACAACCGTAGTTTTGCCGGATCCTGTTCCTCCCGCAATTCCTATTACAAGCATTCTATATAGTTTGTACAAATATACTATTTTAGATGAAATGAGATGTCAGAAATAAGAATTTAGAATTGAGTTTAGATTCAAAAAAAACTCCGACAAAATTGCCGGAGTTTTTATTATACGATTTCGCTCGTTAAGCTTCTTGAAATTAATTTTTCGTGCATGGGTTTCAAAACATCCATTGATCCTGTTTTTACCGTGCATTTGCCTTTGTAATGAACAAGCATTGTGCACTGCTCGGCTTGTATGAGATCATGTTTGCAAATTTCTATTAATGCTTCTATCACATCATCAAAAGTATGGATATCATCGTTGTGCAAAATCAATTTGTACACTTCATCGGTCTCATCCAAAACCAGAACTTCTTCTTCGTACTGACGTTTTGGATCTTCGTAATCTTTTATGGTATTATAAAAAATCATTGTATTAAAATTTTAATCTTCTCCTAATTTGTCTAAAATATCATCAACGATATTGTTAGGTTCAATATAAATCAATTCTACCATTTCAACACTCTTGTTATTCATTTTTAAGATTTTGAAATGATAATTTTCCAAATCAAATTCCTCATTTTCTTCAGGAATATCTTCTAAGGCGTGCAAAATAAAGCCTGCTAAGGTATTGTATTCACTTTCTTCAGAAACAGTCAATTTCTTAGGCAAAGATTCGTTAATTTCATCCAAAGGTTGCGTAGCTTTTACCCAAAAAGTGTTTGGTCCCACTTTGTCAACTAATTTTTCTTCATCATCTTCTTCATCCTGAATCTCACCTACCAACTCCTCTAAAATATCTTCTAGTGTAATAATTCCTTCAGTTCCCCCAAATTCATCAATAACGATCGCTAAATGTTGTTTTTTTTGCTGGAAAATCTTCAAAAGATCTGAAATTTTCTTGCTTCCGACCACAAAGAAAGATTCTCTCATCAATTCATTCAAGTCTTCATGACTGAGAACTCCTTTTCTTTTAACGAATTCCCGGATGATTTCTTTGGTGTAAAATACTCCAATAATATTATCGATTGAGTTTTCATATACCGGAATTCTGGAATATCCGCTATCCATGATTTTATTGATGATTTCATTTAAATCATCCGCAAAATCTATCGACGTAATATTCTGTCTCGGAACCATGATTTGTTTTGCAGAGTGATCTGTAAAATCAAATGCATTTTTAATAATTTCGTAGTTTTCTTCTTCAATTTCACCGCTGTCGGCACTTTGTTTTACCAAAAGCTGAAGTTCTTCTGTAGAGTGAATTTCCTGTTCGGAAGCAGGATGAATTTTCATTAATCTTAAAACTCCGTTTGACATCAAATTCATCAACCATATAAATGGTTTGAAAACTGTATAAAAAACTCTCAAAGGAACTGCTGTAGCCATTGTTGTAGCTTCAGCTTTTCTGATTGCGATAGATTTTGGAATTAATTCACCAAAAACAATGTGCATTACCGTAATAATCAAGAAACTGATGACAATAGAAATTGTTGTAACTGTAGATTCAGCAAAATTTATATTCAGAGAGTGAAACAAATTGTCTATCACATGATGCATTGCGCTTTCACCAACCCAACCTAATGCTAAAGATGCCAATGTAATCCCCAACTGCGTTGCAGAGAGATACTCATCAAGATGTTTGATGATGTGCTCAGCTTGTTTTGCCATCGAATCGCCTTCGGCAGCTTTAATCTGAATTTGAGAATAACGAACTTTAACGATTGAAAATTCTGCGGCCACGAAAAAGCCATTTAATAAAACAAGAAATAAGGCTAGTAAAAGCCTGACTATGTCAGAGTCCATTTAGAAATTATAATTTATTATACAAAGATATACAAAATAATACTAACAAAAAAAGCACCGAAGATATCGATGCTTTAATATTTTTTGAATAATTTATTACGAATTTTTCAAAGCTTCTGCTCCTGAAACGATTTCTAAGATCTCGTTTGTAATAGCCGCCTGTCTTGCTTTGTTGTAGAAAATGACCAAGTCATTCTTTAGTTCCTGTGCATTGTCTGTTGCTTTGTGCATGGCTGTCATTCTGGCTCCGTGTTCTGAAGCTACAGAATCTAACACTGCTTTGAAAACCTGAGTTTTGATTGATTTTGGAATCAAATTATCTAAAATCTCTGCTCTGTCCGGTTCAAAAATATAATCTGTTTCTGTTTGAGTTTCTGCAGCAGCAGTTTCTGTTTCTACCATAGAAATCGGAAGAACTTTCTCTGTCATCACTTCTTGCGTAGCAGCATTGATGAATTTATTGTAAATTACATACACTTCATCAAATTTACCTTCTCTGAAACTACTCATCACAGATTCTGTAACATTGGAAACTACATCAAAACTTAATTTGTCAAAGACATTGCTTTCATTAGAAAAAACAGTTCGTCCTCTTCTCACAGCATCATATGCTTTTTTACCAATGGTAAGAACTTCAATTTCGTATTGATCATTGTTTTGAAACTGAATATTCAGTTCTTTCACAATATTTGAGTTAAAAGCACCTGCCAAACCTCTGTTTGAGGTTACAGCAATGAAAAGCACTCTTTTAACTTCTCTTTTTTGAGCATAAATAGAAACCTGATCAGGATCTGAGCTAGAATTTACATTCTGGATAATTTCCTGCAATTTTTCAGAATACGGTCTTAACATTACGATGGCGTCCTGTGCTTTTTTTAGTTTCGCTGCCGAAACCATTTTCATAGCACGTGTGATTTGCATCGTAGATGAAATTGAACTGATTCTTCCTCGTATTTCTTTTAAGTTTGCCATTTTGTAACAGTTTTTAGTGTTTAGCGTTTAGTGTTTAGCTTTAGAAAATTTTAAAACTAAACACTTAACACTAAAAACCAAATATTAATTATATTTAGAAGCTAAATCATTAGCAGCCTGCTTAAGAACACCTGTGATATCGTTATCGATTTTCCCGGCTTTAATAGCAGCCATTGTTTCAGGATGCTTAGATCTTAGGAAAGCGATATATTCAATCTGGAATTCTTTTACTTTTTTAACAGGAACGTTTCTCATCAAATTCTCTGTACCTGCATAAATCATCGCAACCTGAGTGTCTACAGGAAGTGGTGAATTTACCGGCTGTTTCAATAACTCTACGTTTCTTTCACCTTTAGAGATCACCGCCAAAGTAGAAGCATCAAGGTCTGAACCGAATTTAGCAAACGCTTCTAATTCTTTATACTGAGCCTGGTCTAATTTAAGAGTACCAGAAACCTTCTTCATAGATTTAATCTGAGCATTACCTCCAACTCTGGATACCGAGATCCCTACGTTGATTGCAGGACGAACCCCTGAGTTGAACAAGTCAGTTTCCAAGAAAATCTGTCCGTCTGTAATAGAGATTACGTTTGTCGGGATATATGCAGAAACGTCACCCGCCTGAGTTTCAATAATTGGAAGTGCAGTTAATGAACCTCCACCTTTTACGATTGGTCTTAAAGACTCTGGTAAATCATTCATTTGACTTGCAATTGTATCATCAGCGATTACTTTTGCAGCTCTTTCCAATAATCTTGAGTGAAGATAAAAAACATCTCCAGGGTAAGCCTCACGTCCCGGTGGTCTTCTCAAAAGTAGAGAAAGCTCACGGTAAGCTACTGCTTGTTTAGACAAATCATCATAAATGATTAGTGCAGGTCTACCAGTATCTCTGAAGAACTCACCGATAGAAGCACCTGCCATTGCAGAATAAACCTGCATTGGAACCGGATCTGAAGCATTCGCAGCAACGATTACAGTATATGCTAAAGCTCCTTTATCTGCAAGAGTTTTAACAATTTGAGCTACTGTAGAAGCTTTCTGCCCGATTGCAACATATATACAATATACTGGATGACCAGCGTCAAAAAATTCTTTTTGGTTGATGATTGTATCAATAGCAACAGTAGTTTTACCTGTCTGTCTGTCACCAATGATTAATTCTCTCTGACCTCTTCCTACAGGAATCATAGAGTCAATCGCAACGATACCTGTCTGTAAAGGCTCAGTTACCGGCTGTCTGTAGATAACACCAGGAGCTTTTCTTTCCAATGGCATCTCGTACAATTCACCTTCGATAGGTCCTTTACCGTCGATTGGGTTACCTAGAGTATCAACTACTCTACCCAACATCCCTTCTCCTACTTTGATAGAAGAGATTCTGTTTGTTCTTCTTACTGTATCTCCTTCTCTTACCAATTTACTTTCACCTAAAAGAGCCACCCCTACGTTGTCTTCTTCTAAGTTTAGTACGATACCTTCTACATCACTAGCAAATTTTACCAACTCACCGTACTGTACATTTTCTAACCCGTATACACGAGCAATACCATCACCGATGGTCAAAACGGTACCTACTTCCTCAACATTTGATTGAGTATCGAAGTTGGCCAACTGTTGTTTTAAGATCGCAGATACTTCTGCCGGATTTATTTCTGCCATTATATGGTTGTTTTTTTCTTAATTTAAATGAAAATCTTTTTTTATATTATTAAGCTTAGATTTCACAGATGCATCGATCTGCTGGTCACCTACTCTTAAAATATATCCTCCTAAAATATCAGGATTGATGGTAAGATTTAAGTCAAAGTTTGAATCTGCTTTTACTAAATCTGTAGATTTTAAAATCTGATCAATATTTTCTTTAGAAAGCTGAGTCGCTGTAGTAAGAGTGATTCTCTGTACTCCATTGATATCTTCAACCTTATTGATGAATTCCTGAGCAATGTTTTTCAGTTGATTCTCACGCCCATGTCTGATCACTAAAGTAATCAAATTTTGAGAAACCGGTGAAAAACCTTTGAAAATCTCTTTTGCAACGTCCTCTTTCTTTTTTGCATCAATGTAAGGTGTCTTGAAAAATTTGTTTAAATCCTCAGATTCAGACATCACTTTCTTAACATCTTTCATCTCAGAAAATACAGCAGCAGTCTGTCCGGATTCATTTGTGAAATCCAGCAAACCTTGTGCGTATCTTTTAGCTACTTTAGATGTAAGCATTCTTAGTTAAGATTAGATTTGTTTAAATAATTTTGAACCAACTCGTCCTGAGCTTCAGTTTTCTCTAAATTTTTCTGCAAGATAGATTCTGCAATATTTACAGATAATGCACCAATCTGAGTTCTGATTTCTGACATTGCAGCATTCTTCTCAGTCTGGATGGTTTGCTTAGCAGATTCGATCATTTTATCACCTTCAGCTTTAGCAATATCTTTCGCTTCACCTACAATTCTGTCTTTAATTTCTCTAGCTTCTTTAAGGATAGAATCTCTTTCAATTTTAGCTTCACGAATAATTCTTTCGTTATCAGATTTAAGATCTTCCATTTCTTTTTTAGCCAATTTAGCCTGATTCAAAGCATCAACGATAGAAGCTTCTCTGTCATTTACTGCATTTACAATTGGTTTCCAAGCAAATTTAGCAAGGATAAATAACAGGATAACGAATGTAAGCGTCATCCAAAACAAAAGTCCAATTCCAGGTTCTATAATTCCCATATCTGTAATTCTTTTTTTAATGTAATAATTTATGGATATCTTTTTTTAAAAATTCTTAGCAGCAGCCAACCGCTTCACTGCTAAGAATATTTTTTCTGAGGATAATTACTTGATGAAAGCACCAAAGATAATCGCAATAAGACCAGCACCTTCAATAAGACCTGCAGCAATAAGCATTGCTCCTTGAATCTTACCAGCTTGTTCTGGTTGTCTAGCGATAGCATCCATAGCGTGCCCACCGATTTTACCAATACCAAGACCTACTCCTAATACTGCCAAACCGATACCTACGTAAATTAATCCTGTTCCAGTTGTGATGTCCATAATAAATAAATATTTAGTTAAAATTATTTTAGTTTAATTAAGCTACCATTGTGTCGTGACCTACACTGTCATCATCATTGTGTGCATGATCGTGATCGTGTTCTGCAACTGCAATACCAATAAACAATGCTGATAATACCGTGAAGATATAAGCCTGTAATGCAGCAACTAAAAGTTCCAATACAGAAACAAATAATGCCAATGGTACAGATGCAAATCCTAAGAATGGAGATTTAAAGATAAAGATCAAAGAGATAATCGCTAAGATCATAATGTGACCCGCAGTGATGTTAGCGAAAAGTCGCATCATCAAAGCAAAAGGTTTTGTGAAGATTCCAATGATTTCGATTGGAACCATAATCGGGTACAATAACAAAGGAACCGGTGGCATAAAGATGTGTTTCCAGTAATCTTTGTTTGCACTGAATAAAGTAATCAATAAAGTAATGATCGCTAATACTGAGGTAATTGCAATATTCCCTGTTAAGTTAGCTCCACCCGGGAAGAAAGGAATCAATCCGAATAAGTTATTGAACCAGATAAAGAAAAATGCTGTTAATAAATAAGGCATATATCTTTTATATTTTACCGATCCGATATTTGGGATTGCTACTTCGTCTCTTATAAACACGATTACCGGCTCTAATAATTTACCTGCTCCTTTTGGAAGTTGAGATTTTTTATAATTTTTAGCCATTCCTAAGAAAATAACCAACATAAAAATCACTGATAAAAACATTGAAGCTGTATTCTTTGTGATTGACATATCAAAAAATACGTCATTTGCTTTTTGTTTTCCTGAAATCACTGCAAAAAGAGTTGCTTTTTCTACCCCTTTAGTAGAAACTACTTGTCCTTCATGAAGTGTGTAGCCATCGTGCTCATGCCCGTGAGCAATATCTTTTGATAAGAAAGTATGCCATCCTGCATTATCTTTAATAATGATTGGTAATGGGATAGAAACGTGATCTTCTTTTCCACTTTCATCCTTAGTAGTCCATAAATGCCATTCGTTAGAATCACTGATGTGTTCCATGATCATTTTTGTAGCATTAAAAGGCTTATCACCTTCTGCATGCTCTACTTTTTCAGCTGATTTTTCACCCTCGGTTTCGTGCTGTGCAGATGCAAAACTGCTCAAAAACACAAATAAAAATGCGAAAAATAATGAAGAAACTTTTCTGTTCATATCTCTTTTTTAATCGTGTGCAAATATATTGATTTTATTAAACTCTACCAATATTAAAAATTGATATTTATCATCAAAAAAATCATGATTTGTTAATCTTCCTGATAACGGGTGCATATATAAAGACTGATGCAACAATAAAGCAAATTACTATCAATAAAAAATTGTCTTTCGTCTTATCTATTATCAATAATGAAATAATGATCCACAGTAAATCTTTTGAGATATTTATTGTCAAAAACTTCATCCCTGCATTTTCCTTCCCATAGAGATACTTTTTAAATATTATAAAGACAATAATATTTAAAATCAATATTAAAAATATGACAATAAAACTATCTGAAAAATTCATTTTGCAAAAATAAGATTATATTGATATTCAAAACAAATCTATTCACACTATATATTAATTATTAAAAATTCCTTATTTTTGCACACTATAATTTACAATCAATATGTTCAATAGTTTACAGGATAAATTAGACAAAGCACTTCATAATCTTTCCGGACGTGGAAAAATCACCGAAATCAATGTTGCGGAAACCGTAAAAGAAATCCGTAGAGCATTGGTAGATGCCGACGTTAATTACAAAGTTGCTAAAGATCTTACAAAAAGAGTTCAGGATAAAGCTTTAGGAGAAAACGTTCTTACATCGCTTACTCCGGGACAGTTGATGACGAAGATTGTTCATGACGAGCTGGTAGATTTGATGGGTGGTTCTCAGGAAGGAATCAATCTTGCGGGGAAACCAAGTGTTATTCTGATTGCCGGTCTGCAAGGTTCTGGTAAAACCACTTTTTCGGGAAAGCTTGCTAATTATTTAAAAACTAAAAGAAGCAAAAAACCTTTGCTGGTAGCGTGTGATGTTTACCGTCCCGCTGCAATCGATCAATTGAAAGTTCTTGGCGGACAGATCGGTGTTCCGGTTTATACAGAAGAAGGCGCAACCAATCCTTCTACGATTGCCGAAAATGCGATTAGTTTTGCTAAATCAAACGGTCACGATGTAGTTATCGTAGATACGGCTGGTCGTTTGGCGATTGACGAGCAAATGATGAATGAGATTAAATCGGTTCATTATTTTATTAAACCAAACGAAACTCTATTCGTTGTAGATTCAATGACAGGTCAGGATGCTGTGAATACGGCAAAAGCATTTAATGATGCTTTGAATTTTGACGGTGTGGTTTTAACGAAATTAGATGGTGATACTCGTGGTGGAGCGGCTTTAACGATTCGTTCTGTGGTTGAAAAGCCAATCAAATTTATCTCGACCGGAGAAAAAATGGAAGCTTTAGATCTTTTCTACCCGGAAAGGATGGCAGACAGAATCTTGGGAATGGGAGACGTTGTTTCATTGGTTGAAAGAGCTCAGGAACAATTTGATGAAGAAGAAGCAAAAAAACTTCACAAGAAAATTGCTAAAAACGAATTTGGTTTTGATGATTTCTTAAAACAGATCAACCAAATCAAAAAGATGGGTAATATGAAAGACTTGATGGGAATGATTCCCGGAGTCGGAAAAGCCATTAAAGATGTGGAGATCAGTGATGATGCCTTTAAACACATCGAAGCGATTATTCACTCAATGACTCCTGAAGAAAGAAGAAGACCTTCAATTATCAATACTCAAAGAAAGAACAGAATTGCAAAAGGTGCTGGAAGAAAGATTGAAGATGTGAATGCTCTGATGAAACAATTTGACCAAATGGGAAAAATGATGAAGATGATGCAGGGTCCACAAGGAAAACAAATGATGCAGATGATGAGCAAAATGCCAAATATGCCAGGAATGGGCGGAATGTTCGGAAAATAGATTAAGAATTAAAAAAATATATAAACTCTCAGAAATTTTCTGGGAGTTTTTTATATATGTGACCAAATTGTTTTAGTTTAGAACAAAAAAAATCCTGAGAAAAATCTCAGGATTTATATCAATTATATTTTTACCAATTATTTAGCAAATACATATTTAACACCGATACCTACGTTAGCAAGGTTTAATCCGAAGTTAAAGTTGTTTACGTTCTGAGCACCTTCAACATCATATTTAGATGTATTGTAACCAAACTCTCCGATTGTAGCTTCGATAGTCCAGTTTTTGTTTAAGAAATAATCTAAACCTGGCTTTACAGAAACACCGAACGAATTGTATTTTACTTTTTCAGAGAATGAGTTGTTGTTTTCAGTTTCTTCATATTTCTCAGTACCAAACTGCATAGGAACTGATAATTGACCGAAGAAATATAATTTATCTCCTAAAGTCCAGTATTTTCTTACGAAAGGCTCTACTACAAATGCAGATAAAGTTTGTTTTTCGTAACCATTCTCATAAGTTGTTTTGTCAATAGTTGAAGCATAACCAACTCCTAAACCTACAGCTAAGTTTGGTGCAACAAAATAACCTACAGTTGGAACAACTGCAAAGTTGTCAACTTTATTATCATTATTATTATTTTCTACAGAAGAATAACCTACTACACCAGAAACATAAGTAGTTCCTTTAGCAATCTGAGCGTTTGATAAACCGAAAAGTGCAACAGCACTAGCGACTAATAATTTTTTCATTTTGAATAATTTTATACTTTCTTGGCTGCAAATTTAGAACGGTAATTTTTAATATTAAAATTTGTTAACATGATAAAAATCACCATCGCTAGTGACTTTTTTTGATTAAAATCGCAATTAAGAGAATTAATTATCTTTTTTTTAATGAATTGAAATAAAAAACTCCAATCTTTCAATTGGAGTTTAATATAACCTGTTTTAAATGTAATTTACTTCAAGAAGAAATTAACCCCGAAATTGATGGCTCCGAAATTATTTTCAATTCTTTCTCTGTCAAAATCACGTCTGCTTCCTATTGTTTGGAAACCTATGTACAATTCTGCTTTCGGCATTTGGTAGCCGAACTTCGGCTGAGCATACAAACCACCATCTACCCCATCTTTCACAGAAACTGCATATCCTAAATCTAACGCTACGAAAATAGGAGCTTTAGCAAATCTGTATTTTCCTGCAACAGCAATCGGTATAAAACCGAAATCATCAGACTTATAACGATCTCCTTTAAACTCATAATCCTTTCCAACGAAGTGAGAATAACCTGTAGCCACACCTAAATCGAAATTTTTAGCAATATTCCACATATAAGCTCCATCTACACCAAATGTAAAAGAAGAATATTTGCTTGCATCTCCAACGGGTACACCAATATGACCTCCCAGCTTAAGACCTTCCTGTGCCTGCACCGCTCCTCCAAAAAAAGCAAATGCTCCTAATAATAGTAGTTTTTTCATTTTTAATTTAATTAAAGTTTGATTATCGAAATATCCACTTCTACAGCAAACGCAATGCCGCAAGATACCACATCATAAAAAAAGCAGGACAATATGCCCTGCTCTATATTAATTTTTAAAGTTTTATATTCTAGTTTCCACCGAATTTAAAACCTACGCCAACTTGTAAAAAGCTGTTTGTCAATTTACCTTCTCCAGAATCTTTAGCAAGGTTTGAAACACCATAATTATATCTTGCATCGAAAAACAAACCATTTTCTAAAGTATACTCAACTCCTAAAAATGGTGCTAAATTTAATGTATTGGTATTGTCTTTAATATCAACTGTACCACTCTGTGACGCTGATACAGACTCGCCATTTCCTGAAACACTACCTGTTACGTCATATTCAACTTCTGCAGTAGTTATCACACCTACATTAAGACCTAGTCCTATAGCAAAATTTTCTGTAGCAAAATACTTTGCACTTACAGGAATTTGTACCGTTCCCAATTTATAATCAGCCTTAGCACTTGAAGTTACCAAAACACCGTTTACAACTTCTGAATAACTTTCGTCCTGCTTACCTCCAAGCGGTGAATACAGTACTTCACCTTGAACAGCAAATTTGTCATTAAATTTATATTCAACAAAACCACCTGCATAGAATGTCGATTTGGAATCGGCCTTATAAGTCTGTCCATCACTCTCGCTCTTCAACATTGACAAGGAATATCCTGCTTTTGGTCCGAATCTAAATTCTTGAGCTTTCACAGTAATTCCCATTAAGATCACCGAAGCAACCAATAATAATTTTTTCATAGTTTAAAGTTTTAACAAATTTTAAGAGCCCAAATATATCACTTTTTATAGATTGACCAAATATTTTTAAAAAAAAAATCTAAACCAAAAAAAACTTATTCTCTTGCCTTCTTGTCTTCTTCATTGTACGCTAGGATAATTTTCTTTACAACCGGGTGTCTCACTACATCTTCCTCAGTTAAATAAACGAAACCAATTTCTTTCACATCTTTCAGAATTCTCATGGCTTCTTTTAAACCGGAATGCTGCTTTGGAGGCAAATCAATTTGTGTGGGATCTCCTGTGATGATAAATTTAGCATTCATTCCCATTCTCGTCAGAAACATTTTCATTTGGGCATGAGTGGTATTTTGAGCTTCATCCAAAATCACAAAAGCATCATCTAGCGTTCTTCCTCTCATAAATGCGAGTGGAGCAACTTCAATGATTTTCTTTTCCATAAAACCTTCCAGTTTCTCATGAGGAATCATATCACGAAGCGCATCATACAAGGGTTGTAAATACGGGTCAAGCTTTTCTTTAAGATCTCCCGGCAAAAACCCAAGACTTTCTCCTGCTTCCACAGCGGGTCTTGTTAACACAATTCTCTTAACTTCCTTATCTCTTAATGCTCTTGCAGCCAGAGCAACACTGGTATAAGTTTTCCCTGTTCCTGCAGGACCAATGGCAAAGACCATGTCTTTTTTCTCGGTTTCTTTGACGAGTTTTTTGAGATTGGTTGTCTTTGCTTTAATTATTTTACCGTTGACACCTTTTACAATAATGTCCTGATCAAACACAAAATGTTTTTCATTCTCATCTTTCAGGTTGAGGAAGTTTTCAACGTCTTTAAGTCCTATAGAATTATTTTTGGAAATAAATGAGACAATATCGTCCAGTTTTAGTTTAAATATATCAAGAGCCTCCTGATTACCCATCGCAAAAATGTGATGATCTCTTCCCGTAATTTTAAGGGTTGGAAAGCTGGATTTTATTAGATTGAAATATTGGTTGTTAACTCCGTAAAAGTTTTTTGAATCAATACCTTCTAAATCATACGTTAATTCAAACATGCAAATATTTTTATTATTAGATTTTAAATTTAAAAGTTTTTTTTCAGATTTATATCAAATTCTTATCCACAATATTTAATTCTTTCCTTTTATTTTAGATAAATTTGCAGCTGTATTAGATTATTCATGTCAATTATTACCCTCACCTCAGATTTCGGACGTTTAGATTACAGAGTTTCGGCTATGAAAGGGAAAATCATGTCATTAAACCCTGAAGTCAACAGCATAGATATCAGTCATGATATTCAGGCATATAACCTTATTCAGACATCATATATTGTAAGAAATGCTTATCGTTATTTTCCGAAAGGAACGATTCACATTGTAGCTGTTGACAGTTTTTATCACAAGTCGAGAAAAAATATTTTATATAAAGCAGATGGCTCGTATTTTTTAGCAGCCGATAATGGATTACTGAGTTTGGTTTTTTTTGACATTAAACCTGAAGCCATTTACGAAATCACCCTTAACAATAGATTCGATGATGTTGTCAATTTCACGTCAACCGATGTTTTCGTTCCCGTTGCAGTTCATTTGGCAAACGGTGGACTTCCTGAAGTAATTGGGAGAAAAATTGATGACGTAAAGCAGCTTTTATTTCCAAAACCGGTTTATAACGAGCCCGAAAAGATGATCATTGGCGAAGTAATGTATATTGATAATTTCGGAAACATAATCTCAAATATCAGTCAGGAATTCTTTGAAACTTTAGCAAAAGGTTTCGAAAAATTCACCATAAAGTTCAGAAATTTGAGTTTATCGAAAATTTACTCCAGCCATACCGAAGTAGTCGCAGATTGGGATAGAGAAACCGAATATCACGGGCAATCTGCAGCTATTTTCAACGACAGTCAACAACTTGAACTCACCATTTACAAGGGCAGTAAGAAGAACGGTGCAAAAACCCTTTTCGGATTAAATGTAGGTGAAAATATTTATATAGAATTTTTCTAAAATTATCTATTTCATAAAAAAACCGATTTTTTTTATATATTTGTCAAAATCTAAAATTAGAAAATGGCAGAATACAAATTATTGCTTCCTTCTATGGGTGAAGGCGTGATGGAAGCTACTATTATCACATGGTTATTCAATGAAGGTGATCATGTAAAAGAAGATGATTCGGTAGTAGAAATTGCAACAGACAAGGTAGATTCGGATGTACCAACACCGGTTTCGGGGAAAATTGTAAAAATCTTAAAACAGAAAGACGAAGTTGCAAAAATAGGTGAAGCCATCGCCATTTTAGAAATTGAAGGAGAAGGCGCAAGTACAGCATCTGAAGAAGTTAAAACAGAAACTTCAGCTCCCGATGCAGATACCATTAAAGCGATTGAAGAGCCTTTAAATCCAACAGCAACCTCTCACGTAGAATTTTCTGGAGACCTTTATTTATCTCCACTTGTAAAATCTATTGCTCAACAGGAAAACATTTCTGAAACTGAACTGAAAACCATTAAAGGTAGCGGTTTAGAAGGAAGAATTACGAAAGAAGATATTTTATCTCACGTTTCCAACAGAGGAAACCAGCCTCAGCAAGCCGTTCAGCAACAAGCAGCTCCTGTTCAGACAGCTACTGCTCCACCAGCTGCAACTTCAGCCCCGGCTTCTACAATTTCTGTAGCTGCAGGTGACGAAATCATTCCTATGGACAGAATGAGAAAAATCATCGCTGAAAACATGGTGAAAGCAAAACATATTGCTCCACACGTAACCTCTTTTATCGAAACAGACGTAACCAACGTTGTAAAATGGAGAGCTAAGAACAAAGATATGTTCGAAAAACGTGAAGGTGAAAAACTAACCTTCATGCCGATTTTCGTGAAAGCGATTGTAAAAGCTATTCAGGATTTCCCGATGATCAATGTTTCTATCAATGGTGACAATATCATCAAAAAGAAAAACATCAACATCGGTATGGCAACTGCTTTACCAGATGGAAATCTTATCGTTCCTGTAATCAAAAATGCTGACCAGTTATCACTTTCTGGTTTAGCAAAAGCGATCAACGATTTGGCTTACAGAGCGAGAAACAAAAAATTAAGACCAGAAGACACTCAGGGAGCAACTTATACAATTTCTAACGTAGGAAGTTTTGGAAACTTAATGGGAACTCCTATCATTCCTCAACCACAGGTTGCCATTATGGCAATTGGAGCGATCGTTAAAAAACCTGCAGTTCTTGAAACAAAAGACGGAGATGTAATTGCAATTCGTCAGTTGATGTTCATGTCTCACTCTTACGATCACAGAGTTGTAGACGGTTCTTTAGGTGGAATGATGCTTAAACACGTTCACGATTATCTTCAGAACTGGGATTTGAACACTGAGATATAAGCAATCAGTAATTGGTAATGAGTAATTGCCAATACTTTTAAATATAACCTTCGATTTTTTTTCGGAGGTTTTTTTGTGCATTTTTCTTTTATTTAAACTTCATATTTGAAATTAAATTCAGAAAATTTTAAACTGAAGTTATTATGAATTTCAAAATTAATTTATCAAAATCACTATTAAAATTTTAATATTCGTAAAAATTAAATTAAATTTGGAGTATGCGTAGAATAATCATCTACTTCCGAACAAGTCTTAAAAAATCTTTCGACAACATCCGAAACGAACATCTGAAACATAATCTGCTTCAGGCAATACCCTTTTGGATCGGTTCGGTGATTACAGGCTTTTTTGCAGTGATGTATGCGAAAATATTTGCCTGGGGTGAAAATTTATTGCATTTCATTCTCAACTGGCACGACTGGATGATTTTCATCATCGCTCCTATAGGTTTTGTTTTATCTTGGTGGCTGGTCAAAGAATTTGCACCGTACGCAAAAGGCAGCGGAATTCCTCAGGTGATGGCAGCAGTAGAACTGGCAAATCCGAAAGAGCATAAAAAAATACGCAGTCTTTTAAGCTTAAAAATCATTGTTTTTAAAATTATATCATCCGTAGTTTTAGTCATTGGCGGTGGCGCAGTAGGGCGTGAAGGTCCTACGATACAAATTGCCGGTTCAATCTTCAGAAAGGTCAATGAGTATCTTCCGGAATGGTGGCCAAAAATTTCAAAGAAAAACATGATTATGACAGGTGCAGCAGCAGGATTGGCAGCAGCATTTAATACACCTCTTGGCGGAATTGTATTTGCCGTTGAAGAACTTTCAAAAACGCATATCAATTACTTTAAAACCGCACTTTTTACGGCGGTAATTATTGCAGGTTTAACGGCACAAACTTTAGCAGGTTCCTATTTATATTTAGGTTATCCAAAAACGAACGACGTTTCGCTGATGGTCATGTTTCCGATTATTTTGGTAGGAGGAGTTGCAGGAATTCTCGCAAGCCAGCTTTCTGTAACCATGCTGAAAATGAATGACTGGAAAAAAAGAAAACTGAAAACTGATAAAGCAAACGTGTTATTTCTTATCGGCTGTGCTTTACTAATCGCTTGTATATCGTTTTTTATCAGTCGTGAAATTTTAGGTTCAGGAAAAGAAATCATGGAGCGTGTACTCTTCACTCAGGATAAACATGAAGATTGGTATGTTCCGATATTAAGAATGCTTGGTCCTGCATTATCATTCACCTCTGGTGGCGCAGGTGGAATTTTCGCTCCGGCTTTAACGGCGGGAGCAAGTATCGGTTCGGTAATTTCAGGAGCAATACATTTAACACCCAACGAAACCAACGTCGTTATTCTTGCAGGAATGGTTGCTTTTTTAACGGGAATAACGAGAGCTCCGTTTACGTCAGCAATTATTGTTCTGGAAATGACTGACAGACATTCTCTTATTTTTCATCTGATGTTGGCGGGTATGGTTTCTTCGATATTATCAATTTTAGTCAGCAGACATTCTTTGTATGATGTTTTAAAAATGAATTTTCTTACAGAAATCAGAAGTAAGGAAGAGTAAAGAATATTTTGAATTAAATAAATTTCCGACAGATCTCTCAAATTTTCAAAAATAAAAATTGAAAATTAATTTACTTAAATTTATTACTATCGTAATTATTAGAATTTAAAAGATCTGTGAAAATCTGTGTGATCTGCGGGACAGAAAATTACTTATAATTTCATTTTATCTTCAGAACATGATTTTAAACGTATTTTTTTGGTCGTTTAAATCAAATTAAATTCATCATATAAACGCTGGCTTATTGTGTATTATAAATATAATTCATATTTTTGCACCTCGAAATAATTAACAAATTCATTTACATTATGAACAATTACGAAACTGTTTTCATTTTAACTCCCGTTCTATCTGATGCTCAGGTGGAGGAAGCAGTGAAAAAATTTGAAGATCTTATCAAAGAAAAAAACTGTGAGATTGTCACTAGAGAAAATTGGGGATTGAAGAAATTAGCTTATCCTATTCAATTAAAAAAGAATGGATTCTACACTTTAATCGAGTTTAAAGGTGAAGGAACTGTAGTTGCTGACTTAGAATTGGCATTCAAACGTGACGAAAGAGTAATTCGTTACCTTACTACAAAACTAGACAAGCATGCTGTAGAGTACGCTGTAACTAGAAGAACTAAACTTAAAGCTTCAAGAGCTTAATTACCTAACCCAAATTTAAAAAAGACAAAGACATGGCAATAGATGATATGGCTAAACAAGCCTCTGCTGGAGGTGAATCTGAAGTAAAATTTCTTACTCCACTTGACATTAATACAAAAACTGATAAAAAGTACTGTAGATTCAAAAAATTCGGAATCAAGCACGTTGATTACAAAGACGCTGATTTCTTATTACAGTTCGTTAATGAGCAAGGTAAAATTTTACCAAGAAGATACACCGGTACTTCTTTAAAATACCAAAGAAAAGTTTCTTCGGCAATCAAAAGAGCAAGACACCTTGCAATGATGCCTTATGTAGCTGACTTATTAAAATAAGAAAAAGAAACAAGAGAAAAGAGAAAAGATTTTCCGTCTTTTTCTCTTTTTTTAAGTTGCTGAATAAATAATTAATTCTAACGATTTTTAGATTGAAGAAAAGAAATAATTTTTAAGACAAAATGTCTTTCTTCTTTTTTCTTTTTTCTTTTCTCTAAAACTAAAAAACGGACAACAACAATGGAAATTATCCTTAAAAAAGACGTAGAAAATTTAGGTCTTGAATTCGATACAGTAAATGTAAAGCCAGGTTACGCAAGAAACTTCTTGTTACCTCAAGGTATTGCTCTTTTGGCTACACCTAAAAACAAAGCTACTTTAGAAGCTACTCTGGAAGCTAGAAAAGAAGAAGAAGCAAAATTGATCGCTGCTGCTAATGCAAAAGTAGATCAGTTGAAGAAAACTTCTATCACAATTCCTACAAAAGTAGGTTCTGGTGATAAACTATTCGGATCTATCAATAATGCAGATCTTTCTGCAGCTCTTGCTAAAGCAGGTGTTGAAGTAGATAAGAAATATATCAAAATCCCAGGAAACACGATTAAGAGAACTGGTAAAGTAACTGCAATTATCAGATTACACAGAAATGTTGAATACAATTTTGAATTTGACATTGTATCTGATGCACCTCCTGCACCTGCGGCTCCTAAACCGGCTCCTAAAGCTAAAGTAGAAGAAACTCCTGCTGAAGAAGCTTAAGACTTTCAGAGATTTTCTCTAATATACAGACCACTTCGTAAGAAGTGGTTTTTTTGTATATTGACTTTGGCATATTTTTTAGCACACTCTGTTACCTATAAATTATAAAGAATGAATCACCAAGATATACTCTACTCTCAAAGGGAATTTTTTAAAACTCAAAAAACCAAGAACATAAAATTCAGAAAGATGTATCTTGAGAAACTAAGAGATTTAATTATTAAAAATGAAAATTTATTGTATGAAGCAATTGATAAAGATTTTGGAAAATCTCAATTTGAAACGTATGTTACAGAGATTTCATTTGTTTTAAAAGATATTGGTTATTATTTAAAAAATTTAAACTCACTTTCAAGACCGAAGAAAGTTACCACCAATTTATCTAATCAGATTGCGACCAGTAAAATCTATCCTGAACCTCTTGGCTGCACTTTGGTCATTGGAGCGTGGAATTACCCTTATCAGTTATCGTTATCGCCTTTAATCGCATCAATAGCTGCCGGAAATTGCTGTATCTTAAAACCCAGTGAAATTGCCGAAAACACAATGAAAGCAATGGCAAAAATCATCAATGAAAATTTTCCTTCAGAATATATTCACGTTTTTGAAGGCGGTATTGATGAAACTACCGAAATTTTAAAATTAAAATTCGACAAAATATTTTTTACCGGAAGTACTAAAGTTGGTAAAATCGTTTACAAAGCAGCTGCAGAACATTTGACACCTGTCACACTAGAACTCGGTGGAAAATCTCCTGTGATCGTTACGAAAGATGCAAATATTGAAGTTGCCGCTAAAAGAATCGTTTGGGGGAAATTTTTAAACGCCGGACAAACCTGCGTTGCTCCAGATTATATTTTGGTTGAAGAATCTGTAAAAGAACAGTTTTTAGAAATGCTTAGAAAATATATCACAGAATTTAAATATGAGGCAAATTCTGAGCAATACACAAGAATTATCAATAAGAAAAATTTTGAAAGACTTATTCAATTAATCGATCCGCAGAAAGTATATTTTGGAGGAAATTTCAATGAAGATAATCTTCATATTGAACCCACTATTTTAAATAATGTGAGCTGGGAAGATGATATCATGCAGGAAGAAATTTTCGGGCCTATATTGCCAGTAATTTCATTTACCAGTTTCCATCACGCATTAAATTCAGTTTTAGAATTAGAAAAACCTTTATCAGCATATATTTTCACGAGCAATGATGAAGAAAAAAATCTGTTTACACAGAAATTATCATTTGGCGGAGGTTGTATCAATGATGTAGTGATGCATTTAGGAAACTACAATCTTCCGTTTGGAGGAGTCGGAAATTCCGGGATGGGAAGTTATCATGGGAAATTTGGCTTTGAGACTTTTTCGCATCAAAAAGCTGTTCTTGACCGGGCAACTTGGGGAGAACCAGATTTGAAATATCCACCCTACTCTGAAAATAAGATAAAATGGATCAAGAAACTTTTATAAAATAAAAACCGAGAAATTTCTCGGTTTTTATTTTATGATTTTGTAGTCCAGGTATTGAAAAATTCTTTTACTTTTTCAAGGCTGTATCCTTTTCCTTCTTCCAAAACATCACTTTGCTGTACATGGATCATTTTTCCATTCTGATCTAAAACAATGAATACAGGATAACCAAATTTGTCACCGGGATTTCCATATTTCTCGAAAACTTTTTCGTTTTTATTATCCGGAGAATAATTTAAATGATAATAAACATAATTGTCATCCACCAATTTTTTCAGCTCTGGAGTGGTCTGCACATATTGGTTGAATCTTAAACACCAGATGCACCAGTTTCCTCCGGCCTGGATCATGATGTTTTTCTTTTCTTTTTTAGCTTGCGAAACTAATTTTTCAATATCACTTTCTGCGTTCGCTTTGGGATCATAAGGTTTAGGCAATTTGGCTTTTTCCTCGGCAGATTTTTTCTTGGCTTCAAGTTCTGCATGATCAGTTTTTACAATCAAAGCTTTACTGTCAGAGTTTTTAATCTCTGATGGAGCTTTTATATTTTGAGCAAATGCAAAGCTTCCAAAGGTAAGAAAAGTCAATATTGCTGTATTTTTTGAGATCTTTTTCATGTGTAGATTATAATTGTTTAAGGTAATATGTAACTGCGTAATATGAATTGGTATTTGTACTCCAAATCTTGGCGATTCCATCCTATAAAATTAAAAAAATAATACTTATTTGTAGCAAATATAAAACCATAATTTTATTATTCCTAAATTTGTAGACTTTATGAATTTTCTGATTAAAATACTTTACCTCATTTCTAAAATGCCGCTAAAAATATTATATATTTTTTCGGACATCATTTTCTTCTTAAACTATTATTTTGTCGGATATCGAAAAAAAATCATCACTCAGAATCTTAAAAATTCTTTCCCAGAAAAGTCATTCGAAGAAATTGCAGAAATAAGAAAAAACTTTTACAGGAATTTTTCTGATTATCTGGTAGAAACTATAAAATCTTTCACCCTTTCAGAAACTGAGACTAAAGTGCGGATGCAGCATATCAATCAGCATTTATTTAAAGAAGCTAAAGATGAGGGCAAGAATATTATTTTGCTTGCGGGCCACGTTTTTAATTGGGAATGGATGAATACATTAGCCACTGTAGTTCCTCAGACCCACTGTCATCCGGTTTACAGAAAAGTAAACAGCACTTTTTGGGAAGACCAGATGAAAAAGGTAAGAAGTAAATTTGGAAACACCGCTTTGGAAGCCAACGAGGTGATTATGAATATTTTGAGAAATAAAAATAATGGGGATGCTATTTATCTGTTTGTTGCTGATCAGACGCCCCATTCATCACACGTCAATTACGGATTAGAATTTCTGAATCAGAGAACACCGGCTTTTATAGGATATGATAAATTGGCAACAAGGATGGATCTGGTTTTTATTTATTCTGAAATGAAAAAAGTAAAACGAGGTCACTATCAGATCAATTATCATAGAATTCAACCTGAAGGCGAGAAATTTGTAACCAATGAAGTAGTCAAAAAATTCCATCAGTTATTAGAAAATACCATCAAAAAAAGACCTGATAATTATCTTTGGTCACACAGAAAATGGAAATATCAGGATTCTATCAAAACTTTTGATTCTGAAAAATTATAATTATCAATGTCAGAAAATTTAGCTATTGTCATCCTCAATTGGAACGGTAAAAACTGGTTGGAGAAATTTCTTCCATCGGTAATCAATCATTCTCAAAATGCTGAAATTTACGTCATAGATAATTTTTCTGATGATGATTCTGTAGATTTCATTAAAACTAAATTTTCTACAGTAAAAATCGTTGTAAATGATAAAAACTATGGTTTTGCAGGTGGGTACAACGAAGGTTTAAAAAAAATAAATGCAGAATATTATTGTCTGTTAAATTCTGATGTAGAAGTCACTGTAAATTGGATTGATCCTGTTTTAAATTTATTTAAAATGAATGATCAGATTGCAGCTGTACAGCCAAAGATTTTATCCTATTCAAATAAGAATTATTTCGAATTTGCAGGAGCCGGAGGTGGTTTGATCGATAATTTAGGCTACCCATATTGCAGAGGAAGAATTTTTGACAGTGTAGAAAAAGATGAAGGACAGTATGATGATGAAGTTGAAATTTTCTGGGCTTCAGGATGCTGTTTTTTTATCAGATCTAAAGATTTTTGGGAGCAAAACGGCTTTGATGCGAGATTTTTTGCGCATCAGGAAGAAATAGATTTATGCTGGAGATTGATCAATTCTGGCAGAAAAATATATTACACCGGAAAATCAAAAGTCTATCATGTTGGCGGCGGAACTTTAAATAAACAAAGTCCGCAAAAGACGTTCCTCAACATCAGAAATAATCTTTCGATGATGCTGAAAAATCTTCCTTTTCCCAATCTAATCTGGATCTTATTTTCCAGAATGATTTTAGACGGAGCTGCTGCTTTTTATTTTGCTTATAAAAATGGTTTTTCTCATCTTTGGGCAGTTTTACGAGGACATATCGGTTTTTATATGCAAATTCCGGGATCTTTGAAACTTCGTCAAAAAAATCAGTTCAAAAAGTATTATCAAACTGAATGGCTGATTTTTAAACATTTTTTAGGCGGTAAAAGAAATTAGATTTTCATTTTATTAAAATATTCAAGATTAAAACATTTAACAACAAACTTTAAGCATTTAAATGGATTTCTGCGCAATAGATTTTGAAACGGCTACTCACGAAAGACATTCAGCTTGCGAATTAGGAATTTGCATTGTAGAAAATTCACAGATTGTTTCAACCAAAACATGGCTGATAAAACCTCCGAGTTTTCCTTATTTTAATCAGAGAAATATTGATGTACACGGTATTTTACCCAGTGATGTGAAAGATGCTCCTACTTTTGATGATATTTGGTACGAAGTACAGGAAATGATGTATGGCACTTTAATGATTGCTCATAATGCCAGTTTTGATGCGGGAGTTTTGAGAAGCTGTCTTGATTACTACGGAATGTTCAAACCAAATTTAAATTATCTCTGCAGTATTCAGGTTGCTAAAAAATCATGGAATTATCTGCCAAAATATGGTTTGAAAAACTTAGCAGAACATCATCAGATTAAATTTAACCACCACAGAGCCGGCGATGATGCAGAAGCCTGTGCAAAAATTGCTTTATTAGGTTTTGAAAGATTATTGATTACAAGAAATGAAGAAATTCATGAAAGTTTTCAAGCAAAACTGAAAAAACTGTAATGACTTGCTTCAATTAAATTTATATATTTTCTAAAATCAATTGATCAAAACTGCAGAAAGCAGATTAAATTTAGGAATATCAATTTCGAAATTATCATTTGTTTCTTCATTTCGAACAAGATATTTCCCGCTCATATTTCCAACTCCGGAACGCAGCATGACATTTGAAAAATAGGCAAACTGTTCATTGGGATGTACATCCGGAGTAAGACCTATTACACCGTCTCCTACCACTTCAGTAAATCCGAACCCCACATCGAAGATAAGCCATTTTCTTTTAAGAATTTTTATTGTAAAATCTCCTTCATTTTCTATGACAATATTATACTTAAAAACAAATCTGTTTTCAGAGGGATAAGAATTTTTGCTATCATATTCAGGCGTTACAGAAACCTTAATATTCGAAGTAATTTTTGTATACATTTTTTGCATTTTATTGTCTTATACAAAAATCTCGCCTTTTTTTGGAAGGCGAGATTTAATATTTCTATTGATCTGATCAATTATAGTTCTAAACCTTTTTTCTCATCACCTCCAAGCAAGAACTCGACAGGATTGTCGATACCTTCTTTTACAGCAACCAAGAATCCTACAGATTCTTTTCCGTCGATAATTCTGTGGTCATAAGACATTGCAACATACATCATTGGACGAATAACAACTTGTCCGTCAACAGCAACTGGTCTTTGGATGATATTGTGCATTCCAAGGATTGCGGATTGTGGCGGGTTGATAATCGGTGTAGACAACATTGATCCGAAAGTACCACCGTTTGTAATCGTAAACGTACCACCAGTCATTTCGTCAACTGTAATTTTACCGTCTCTTACTTTTACTGCAAGATCTTTGATGTTAGCTTCCACACCCTTGAAAGACATGTTTTCAGCATTTCTCAATACGGGAACCATTAATCCTTTAGGACCTGAAACCGCAATTGAAATATCACAGAAATCGTAATTAATTTTGAAATCTCCGTCGATAGATGCATTTACATCCGGATATAATTTAAGCGCTCTCGTAACCGCTTTAGTAAAGAAAGACATGAAACCAAGTCCAACTCCGTGTTTCTGAGCAAATTCTTCTTTGTACTGTTTTCTCAATCTGAAAATTTCAGACATATCAACTTCGTTGAAAGTCGTCAACATTGCAGTTTCGTTCTTTACAGAAACCAATCTCTGAGCGATCTTTCTTCTAAGAACTGAAAGTTTAGTCGTTGTAGTAGATCTTGCACCTGTAGCTGTTAATGAACTTCCGCCCATTGCAGGAACAGCAGCTAATTCAGCATCAGATTTAGAAATTCTTCCGTCTCTACCAGATCCTGAAACCTGAGCAGCATCAATTCCTTTTTCATCAAGAATTTTTTTAGCAGCAGGAGATGGAGAACCAGTTGCATAAGATTGAGGAGCAACAGGAGTCGGTTTTGGAGCTTCTTCTTTTACAGGCTCAGCAGCTTTCGGTGCTTCTTCCTGTTTTGGAGCTTCAGTTGCCGGCGCAGCACCACCTTCCGGTTTTGCAGCATCCACATCAATTAAACAAACTACCTGACCTACCTGTACCACATCACCTTCTTCAGCTTTCAAAGTAATGATTCCACTTTGTTCTGCAGGCAATTCAAGAGTTGCTTTGTCTGAATCTACTTCAGCAATAGGTTGATCTTTTTCTACGTAATCACCATCTTTTACAAGCCAAGTTGCAATTTCAACTTCTGTAATTGATTCGCCCGGTGAAGGAACTTTCATTTCTAAAATTGACATATTGAGTATTTTTTATTTTTAATTGGATATTATTTTATATTAAGCAGTAACAGGTCTTTTAGCCGGAGCATCATCTCTGTCAAAAACTCTGTTGATCACCAGGTTTTGGTTTTTCTCAAACATTTTGTGACTTCCCGGAGCCGGAGCACCACTTGCTACCGGAGAAATTACCTGAATTCCTGTATCTCTGAAATTTCTTAAAATGTAAGACCAGGCTCCCATGTTTTCCGGTTCTTCCTGAGCCCAAACGATTGATTTTTTGTTTGCGTATTTTGCAAAAACAGCTTCGATAGCGTCATTTTGAAGAGGATATAACTGTTCAAATCTCACCAAAGCAACATTCTCACAACTCAATTCTTCTTTTTTAGCTAATAATTCGAAATATAATTTACCTGAACACAATACTAATTTTTCAACTTTCGCAGGATCTGCAGTCGGATCATCTAAGATTGGCTGGAATCCTTTGTTTGAGAAATCTTCAAGCGGAGAAACCACTTTTGGATGTCTTAACAATGATTTCGGACTCATCACAATCAAAGGCTTTCTGAATGTCCATTTCAACTGTCTTCTCAACAAGTGGAAATAGTTGGCTGGTGAAGTACAATTTGCAACCACCATATTTTCATTGGCACAAAGTGTAAGGAATCTTTCTAATCTCGCTGAAGAATGTTCTGCTCCCTGTCCTTCCGAACCGTGAGGCAATAACATCACCAAACCATCCTGAATCTTCCATTTTTCTTCTGCAGCTGCTAAATATTGATCAACGATAATCTGAGCTCCATTTACAAAATCTCCGAACTGAGCTTCCCAAATGGTCAATGTATTTGGAGATGCCATCGCATAACCATAATCAAATCCTAAAACTCCATATTCAGAAAGGTGAGAATTGTAAATATCAAATCTGCTTTCTGAAACTTCTTTCAAAGGAACATATTCTTCTTCTGTATCTTCAGTTTTTACAACAGCGTGTCTGTGAGAGAAAGTTCCTCTTTCAACATCTTCACCAGAAATTCTGATGTTGTGACCTTCCACTAGAAGTGTAGCATAAGCCAGCCACTCACCTAAAGCCCAATCAAGAGAATTTCCTTCAATAGCTTTAATTCTGTTTTCAAAGAGTCTCGTGATTTTATTTAAGAATTTTTTATCCGCAGGAAGTGTCGACATTTTGAGTGCCAATTCTTTCAGCTTATTTAAGTCATATGAAGTATCAACAGCATTCTGAACAACTCCTCTTTTTGCGATTGGGAAATTCGTCCAGTCATCTGCCATGAAAATATCCATCACATTTTTCTCGATTTCCTTAGAAGCGTCAAAGTCTTTATCTAAAAGTGCTTTGAACTCAGTTTCCATTTTTTTAAGAACATCATCAGAAACTACATTTTCCTGAATCAATTTCTCTTTATAAATTTCTCTTGGATTTTGATGCTTTGAAATTAATTTATACAAATTAGGCTGTGTAAATCTTGGCTCATCACCTTCGTTATGACCATATTTTCTGTACCCTAATAAATCAATATAAACATCTTTACCAAACTTAGCTCTGAAATCAGCAGCAAAATGAATCGCATGCACTACAGCTTCTGCGTCATCTGCATTTACATGCATTACCGGAGATTCTGTTACTTTAGCAATATCCGTACAATAAGTAGAAGATCTTGCATCAGCATAGTTGGTAGTAAATGAAACCTGGTTGTTAACAACGATATGAACCGTTCCACCTGTTTTATAACCTTCTAAAGTCATCATTTGAGCTACTTCATAAGCAATACCCTGACCTGCCAACGCACCGTCACCGTGAATAACAATCGGTAAAATTTTAGTGTAATCTCCTTTATATTTGTCATCAATTTTAGCACGGCAAATACCTTCTACCAAAGCTGAAACGGTTTCTAAGTGTGACGGGTTCGGAGTAAGGTTAATTGCAACTTCTTCTCCAGACGCAGTTTTTATTTTTTTTGATGACCCTAAGTGATATTTTACATCACCTGAAAATACATCTTCTTCAAATTCTTTTCCTTCAAATTCTGAGAAAATCTGTTTGTAAGATTTTCCGAAAATATTGGTTAAAACATTCAATCTTCCTCTGTGAGCCATCCCCAGAACAACCTCATCAACTCCCAATTGTGAAGATCTTGAGATCAATTGATCCAAAGCAGGAATCAAAGATTCACCACCTTCTAATGAAAATCTTTTCTGACCTACAAATTTTGTGTGAAGGTAGTTTTCAAATGCTACTGCCTGATTTAATTTAAGTAAAATCTCAGTTTTTTCATTTGCAGAAAGACTTGGGTGGTTTTCGTTCACCTGAAGCCACTGCTTGATATAATCTTTTTCCTGAACGTTATTGATGTACGTATATTCTACACCAATGGAGTCACAGTAGATATTTTCAAGATGAGTAATCAACTCTTGAAGCGTTGCAGGACCTTTCATCCCTGTTTCAACAGCACAGTTGAATTTTGTATTCAGATCTGATTTGTCCAGACCAAAATTTTCTAGATCTAAAGTTGGAGTATAGTGCCTTCTTTCGCGGACAGGGTTGGTTTTAGTAAATAAGTGGCCTCTCGTTCTGTAAGCTTCGATAAGATTTACCACCTTAAATTCTTTTTTGATGTGCTCCGGAACTTCACCATTGGCTGCTGCCTGAGAAATTTGCTGAACTGCAGGTGCAGAATTTACAGAATTCTGAACAACCTGAATGCTGCCGTCATCACTGTAGTTCTCCAACGCAAAATCAAAGCCTTGAAAAAAGGCTTTCCATGATGGTTCTAAAGAATCCGGATATTTTAAGTATTGTTGGTATAAATCCTCAATTAACTGAGAATGAGCTGCGTTTAGGAATGAAAATCTGTCCATTATTACAGTTTATCTTTTATTAAATTTTGTTAAACGTATTAATCTTCAAATTTAATAAAAAAAACCGACTTGGGACAGCCTCAAACTATTAAAAAAAACATAAACGAATGATTTGTATCATATTTATTTATAAACAGATAGAGAAAGCTTCATATTGACGTCCTGACCTTCCAGAGGCTGCTCTATGAAAGTCTGATAAATGTCTCCATATCGCATTTCGTCGGCTTTGGCTTTTTGCATCAGCTGTTGAATTGCTTTTACTCTTCCGGCATAAGTTCCTTTATAATAAATCACATAATTTTGAGTAGGACTCACCGATCTGAAGCTAAAATTATTATCATTAACTCCAATTTTTTTAGACAAAGGAATTCCAAAATAATAAGAAACTTCATTATCCTTAAAATTATCTGCATCGGTAATCAAAATAGGGTAACCCAATTCATCATCTTTTTTGCCTAAATCCATCGTGACAAAGTTGTAGACTTTATTGTAATTCATCACAATATTTCTGTACAATGCATCTTTTTTATTAGATGTGCTTACGCTGATTCCCAAAAGCATTCTTGCCTCTTCTTTCTCAACCATCAGCGTGTCATATTTTATGGATGCCATCTGATTGTCTTTTGAAACTTTATTTCCAAGAACATTTTTGAGATTCACCATACTTTTATCAATATTATCGGTAAATTTATCCTCGGTCCAGAAATTCTGAGCTCTTGTGAGAACAGACAATTTCGGAGTATGTACAAACCATGTGATCTTTGTCTTTTCTGCAGAAACCGGGGTAAATTTTACATCAATTAAAGTCGGGTTTTCATCTTCATCCTCAAAAAGCTGATATCTTAATGTTTTATTGGGATTTTCGTAGCGAATAAACATTTCACCGCCATCTTCACTTTTAGGATCATTGTAACTGATTGCACTTCCCTGTCCTTCATACGGCGTATAATAATCAATCGTAATCGACTTTGATTGGGTGAAGAAATTATTCCATCTTGTGAAATTCTGCAGATTATTAAACTGATTAAAAACTTTTTCTAAGGGAAAATTTACTTCTTTTTCTATTTTAAAACTTTTGCTTTCATCCACAAAATAATACATAGAAGCTGCATAAGCTCCCACAAGCAAAGTGATAATAACGGCTAGAAATTTGAAAAAACGCATCGTACAAAAGTAATACAAATAAAAAAAGTGACCAATATATTGATCACTCTTGTTGTTATGTTTTTAAATTACTATCCGATATGAGTTCCGGGTTGTAATACTGCTCCTTTTTTCACGCAGACAATTCCGTCCTGTACAGAATACGTACCGTAATCTCCGTCTTTCAGATGTCTTCCTCCGATGATTCTTACGTTATCGCCAATGTAGCAGTTTTTGTCTAAAATTGCTTTTTCAATATAACAGTATTTTCCAATTCCCATGTTGGGTTGTCCTTTGCTGTCATTCTGTACAATTTCTGTTGTTTTCTGATAAAAATCTGCTCCCATCACATAAGAATTGACGATGGTGCTTCCTTTATCGATTCTTGTTCTGTTTCCGATCACAGAATTTTCAATTTTATCTGCTAAAATGATACACCCATCGCCAAAAACAGCTTTACTCACGTAAGATCCGTTGATCTTTGAAGGCGGAAGCATTCTGGCTCTTGTATAAATCGGTGAAGATGAAAACAGATTAAACTGAGGGAAATCCTGACAGAGATCGATATTGGCTTCGTAGAAAGATTCTATGGTTCCGATATCTGTCCAGTACCCTTCATATTGATAACTTAGAGTACTGTATTTCCCTATTGAACTTGGGATAATGTCTTTTCCGAAATCGTCACCTGCACCATCTTCAAACATTTTTTTCAAGATCGTTTTGGTGAATATATAAATTCCCATTGATGCCAAATATTCTTTTCCTGCAGCTTTATTTTTCTCAGACACTTCAGACTGCAAACCATTTAACATCTCGTAGCTGGGTTTTTCTATAAAAGAAGTGATATTTCCTTCTTCATCAGATTTTAAAATTCCGAAACCTGTAGCATCTTTTGCATTTACAGGAATTGTCGCTATAGTTACATCGCCGCCATTTTCTATATGAAAATCAAGCATCGCATTGAAGTCCATCTGGTACAATTGATCTCCTGAAAGAATTAAGATATAGTCATAATCATATTTTTCTAAGTGTTTCATTGATTGGCGAACTGCATCTGCTGTACCCTGAAACCAGCTTTCGTTTTCCACGTTTTGCTCTGCAGCTAAAATATCTACAAATCCTTTGCTGAAAATATCAAAGTGATAGGAGTTTTTAATGTGTGAATTTAAAGAGGCTGAATTAAACTGTGTTAAAACCAAGATTTTATTGAGTCCTGAATTTAAACAATTAGAAATAGGAATATCCACTAATCTGTACTTTCCGGCAATAGGAACTGCAGGTTTTGATCTCGAATAAGTTAACGGGAAAAGCCTTGTACCTCTTCCTCCTCCCAAAACGATTGAAATAACATTTGGATTCATAAATTTATTTGTGGTTTATCTTATTATTAGTAAATTTCTTTTGACTTATTAATTTTTTCAGCTCTTATATAAAGCTAGGTATTTTTCTGCTGATTTCTCCCATGCAAAATCAAATTTCATATTGGAAAGCACCAAGTCATCCATAGCCTTTTTTTGATTGTAAATCGCAAGTCCACGAATCATAGCATGAATAATGTCATCAACTCCTGGATAAGTGAAATTCAAACCTGAACCGCCGGTAGAAATATCTTTTACAGTATCTCTCAATCCTCCGGTATAACTTACAACCGGAACCGTTCCGTAGCGCATTGCATACATTTGATTAAGACCGCAAGGCTCTACTCTGGAAGGCATCAACAAAAAATCTGCCGAAGCGTATATTTTATGAGATAAATGTTCTTTATATCCAATATCTGTTGCAAAATTGGCATAAACGTAATTTAATTCTTTTAATTTATCTTCAATATAAGCATTTCCTGAACCTAAAACAATGATGTTTAAAGCACCATACGTTTGCTTGATACTTCTCCAGACAACTTCGGGAAGTAAATCTGCTCCTTTTTCTGTAGCGAATCTTCCTATGAAAGCAAAAAGTGGCAAATCAGGATTCAGACCATATTCTTTACAAAGTTTTTCTTTGTTTTTCTTTTTGATTTTAAGTACATTTTTATCATTATAATTAAAATCGAGCATAGGATCGATTTGGGGGTTCCAGACGTCGGTATCAATTCCGTTGATGATTCCGTAGGCTTTTCCAAACTCGTCACGCACAAGACTTTCCAAACCTTTAAAACTTACAAACAGTTCTTCCAAATACCCTTCTGAAACTGTTGTGAAAGAAGTACAACACTTGATCATACTTGCCAGAGGATTGATAAACCCGTTCCAATCTAAAAGTCCCCATTTGTGATGATCGAATACAGGCATAAAATGAATCATATCCCAGCGCATCATTCCCTGATATTCACCATTGTGAATGGTTCCTATGGTTTTTGTACCTTTTAAAAACTCAAATTCAGGACAATGTTCTACCATAAAAGGAACCAGACCTGTATGATAGTCGTGGCAATGTAAAACATCCGGATGAATCTGCATAGCAGTCAGCCAATGCAAAACGCCGTGCTGAAATGCTAAAAACTGGAAACTTTCATCCTGATATCCATAGGGATTTTCCCGATCCAAAAGTCCGGGAATTTTAACCAAAAACAACTCAAACCCTAAAGTATTGGTTTTTTCTTTCATGACCTGAACCTGAAGCATATTTTGTCCCTGGTGAATGAAGCCATCAAAAACAACTTCAAACTCGTGGTCGTACACAAAAGATTTATTGTACCAAGGCATCACCACTTTGGCGTCAACATCTTTCATCTTGTTCTGATACTTCGGCAAAGCTCCTACAACATCAGCCAAACCTCCTACTTTGGCAACGGGATAACATTCTGTACTAAGGTGATAAATTGTCATTATTATTTTTTGTGTTGTTTTATTCTTAGAATTTTATATTTCTTATCTTTTTTCATTTTCAAAACTAAACCAGCAAGTGGCGGCAGCTTTAGGAAAATAGATTTCGGGCGGTTCATCCATTCTTCATTTTCTTCTTTAAATATGGTAGTTACTACTCCACTTCCGCCATATTGTTCGTCATCAGAATTGAAAATTACTTCCCATTCTGTTCCGGCATTTACTCCTATTTTATAATCAAATGTATTGGGAGTAAGATTTAAAATAACCATCAATACATCATCTTTTTTCTTTCCTTTTCTTAAATAAATTAAAACAGAATTATCTGTATCATCAGCTTCTACCCATTCAAAACCATCTGAATTAAATTGATTTTCATAAAAAGCTTTCTGATCTTTATACAAAAAATTTAAAGCTTTGACTAAATTCTGCAGACCCTTATGTACATGAAAATCAAGCAAATGCCAGTTGAGACTTTGTTTAAAATTCCATTCTGAGGTTTGCCCGAACTCATCACCCATAAAAAGCAATTTTGCTCCGGGATGCGTATACATATATACAAATAATGCTCTGAGATTGGCAAATTTTTGCCATTCGTCACCTTTCATTTTATAAATCAGGCTCGCTTTTCCGTGTACCACTTCATCGTGAGATAAAGGCATCATATAGTTTTCATTAAACATATACATGGATGCAAACGTAAGCTTATGATGATGATACTTCCTGCTTTCGTGCTCTTCTTTAAAGTAATCTAATGTATCGTGCATCCAGCCCATCATCCATTTCATTCCGAAACCTACACCACCGTCATGAACAGGTTTTGTAAGCAAAGGAAAATCTGAACTTTCTTCTGCAATGGTGATGATACTGTTTCCAAATTCTTTATAAACGGCAGTATTAAATTCCTGTAAAAAAGCTTTCGCTTCAAGATTGACGTTATCACCGTAAATATTAGGTTCCCATTCGCCTTCATTTCTTGAATAATCCAAGTGAAGCATAGATGTCACCGCATCTACACGCAACCCATCCGCATGATATCGATCAAGCCAAAACATGGCATTGGAAATCAAAAAAGATTTAACTTCATTTCTTCCGTAATTGAAAATATAGGATTTCCAATCCGGGTGAAAACCTTTTCTAGGATCTTCATGCTCGTACAAGTAACTTCCGTCAAAACGGTGTAGACCATTGGCATCACCCGGAAAATGTGAAGGAACCCAATCCAGGATTACTCCGATGTCATTTTTGTGAAGTTCATTAATTAAAAACATTAAATCCTGTGGCGAACCAAATCGTGAAGTGGCAGCGAAGAAACCTGTAATCTGATATCCCCAGCTTGGATCATATGGATATTCCATCACGGGCATAAATTCCACATGGGTAAAACCCATATATTTGACATAAGGAATTAATTTTGCAGCAATCTCTCTGTAATTTAAAAAATCTTCCGGATGTTCTGAATCTCTGTACCAGGAAGCTAAATGTATTTCATAAAGAGATAAAGGTGCTTCCAAGCTGTTGTTTTTCCAGCGTTTTTCCAGCCATTCTTCGTCATCCCATTCATACCAGTTGGTTGAAACTAATGATGCAGCCTGCAAATTCTGTTCCCAGCTTAAAGCATAAGGATCGCTTTTTTCTAAAATTTTGCCTAAATTTTCTATAGCATATTTATACAGAGTTCCCCAAGTTAGACCTGCAATAAAGCCTTCCCAAATCCCCGAACCGTCCCATCGTGGGAAAAGAATGTGATCTTGATGATTCCAGTTGTTGAAATTCCCAATTACTGAAACTTTTTTGGCATTAGGAGCCCAAACTGAAAAATACACGCCTTTCACTCCGTCTTTTTCCACAGAATGCGCCCCGAATTTTTCGTACAGCCGATAATGTTTACCTTCACGAAATAGGTAAATATCATGATCTGTGAAAAGAGAATAGGTTTTTACCGAGTTCATCATAATGTTTTTCAGTCAAAAGATCATAAATAATGATTGCTGAAAGCTGAATATCATTTTATTCAGACATTTTACACAAAACATATCGATGACTATCAAATATATAAATAATTCCTTTGTTAAAGAGCGTTTTTTATTAATTTTAATTCAAGTATATAAAAAGATTTTTTATACATTTATGAGTTAATATAATTACATACTTTTCAACACAAATATGAAGTTTACACTTTACACCGATGAGGCGGACGAAAGACCAATCTATATAACCGGAAATTTCAACACATGGAATCCTAAAGATTCTCGCTATCAATTGATACAGATAGACCAGAATAATTATTACATAGAGATATTTGATGATTTTCTCCCTGAAATTATTGAGTTTAAATTTACAAAAGGCGGATGGGAAAATGTAGAACTTGATCTTTATGGAAGCATTACGCCAAACAAGAAGGTGGCAAAATCTACAGGAGAATTTTCTCATAAAGTTGAAAAGTGGAGATACAATTGGGGACCTTTTAAAGAAGAATTTTATCCGATTGTTGAGATCATCTCTGACGAATTTTATATCCCACAATTAGACAGACATCGTAAGGTTTGGGCACTTTTGCCTTATGACTATTATGTTTCAGACAAAAATTACCCTGTACTCTATCTTCAGGATGCACAAAATTTGTTCAATGAAGGAAGTCCTTACGGAAACTGGGAAATTGACAAAAAACTTTCTATACTGGCAGAATATGGTCGCGGAGATGTAATCATCATCGCTGTAGAGCACGGTAGCGAAGAAAGAATTAAAGAATACATTTTCGATAATGATAATATTGCGAACGGTTCTGAAGGTAAAAAGTACATCCGTTTTATTACCGACACCTTAAAACCTTTTGTTGACGAACACTACCGCACCAAAAAAGACCGTGATAACACAGGAATTGGCGGGAGTTCTTTGGGTGCTTTAATCAGTATCTACAGCGGATTTTTATATCCGGAAGTATATTCAAAACTCTTAATTTTTTCTCCGTCACTCTGGGTAGAACCGAATAATAATTTCCCTATGATGAGTTTCAGAGTTCCTTTTAAAACTAAAATTTATCTTTACGGCGGAGAACAGGAAGGCTCGAAAATGGTCAAAAGAATACAGGTTTTCGAAAATTATCTGAAAAGATGGGAAAAGAAAAATCTTTTTGATTTTGAATTCAAAACCAACATCAATCCCGAAGGCTCTCACAACGAATTTTACTGGTCTCAGGAATTTCCGAGAGCCATAGAATGGCTTTTTTACAACAACACAGAAAATCCGGTGGAAGTTACACCGCATCAGGAAACAATTAAAAACTAAAAAATGAAGCTACTAAATAATATAAATAAAAACTACGCACAAATTTTTGAATTATTCACAGAAGAATCGTGGACAAAAAACAATAAAAATTACAATAAAAATATATCCCTTCTATTTTCAGGTAAGAAAAATGAAGTTTTCGTTGATGCAAAAGAAGATTCAATTACCTACTTTATAGGACTTGGAAAAGCGGATATTCAGAATTTTGAATTTCAACAGGTTGCTATGAAATTTTCTCAGGCTCAGAAAAAAAACCTTCAACCTGTTTCTACTTTAATTTTAGCCGATTTCATTAATGAAAAGCAGTTTGAAGAATTTATAAAAGGGCTTTTCCTCGGAACCTATAACTATCCATTTGAAAAAAGCCATCCTTTCTGGAACGAAAAATTTGAATTTCATTTTAAAAATTTAAGCCAGAAAAAGCTGGATGTCATCAGCAACAAGACAGATGCTATCTGTGAAGGACAAACTGCATGTCAGGATTGGCTAAATAAACCTGCGAATTTTAAAAAACCTGATTTAATTAATTTTTATCTTAAAAATTTAGCTAAAAAAAATAAGCTGAAGTACACTGTTTTCAACAGAAAAAAATGTGAAGAATTAGGATTAGGAGCGTTCCTTTCTGTTAACCAGGGTAGTGCATATGATGCAGCATTTACTATTTTAGAATATAAAACAACCGTAAAAAATGCAAAGACTTTTGGATTGGTGGGCAAATGTGTGTTGTTTGACACTGGCGGAATTTCCATCAAAGCCTCAGACAATATGCACTACATGAAATCTGACATGGGCGGAGCAACGGCAGTGATTGGAGCATTAATCTATGCCTCACAGATGAAATTACCGGTAAACATCGTTGCTATTTTACCAATTACAGATAATGCAGTTTCAGAAAATGCTTATTTACCGAGCGATGTCATCACTGCTTACAACGGAAAAACAATCGAAGTTTTAAATACCGATGCTGAAGGAAGAATGACTTTGGCAGACGGACTTTCTTATTTGTCTAGAAACTATAAAACAGATATTCTTATTGATTTGGCAACGCTCACGGGAAGTTCGGTAAGAATGTTTGGAGACACTTGTGGAGCTCTGTTTTCTAATAATGAAAGATTAAAAAACCTGTTGATAAAATCAGGAGATAAAACGAACCAGAGAGTCTGGAATTTACCACTATGGGACATTTGGAAAGATGATTTTACATCTGATGTTGCCGATTTTAAAAACATTTCTATGAAACCTATCGGTGACTGTATTGTTGCTGCAAAATTTTTAGAACAATTTATTGAGGCGCATCCCAACTGGGCACACCTCGATATTGCAGGAGTCGCTTTTGGAAATGTAGGATATGCTAAAGACAAGGCCGCAACAGGCTACGGCGTTCAATTATTAGCCGATTTAATTGAAAATTATCATTAAAAATTAGTTTATTTCGAAATTTCTCTGTATAATTGATTAGTGATTTTCAAATACGCATTAATAGTTGACTTTTAACATTAAAACATCAACAATGAATAGCTTTTATTTTTGAATATTCATTAAAATTAAAAAAACATTATATGGAGGAGAAAACTATTGTATGCATTTCGTGCTATTACAAAGGCTACGACTTTATGGATGAGATGAAAAAACTCGGAAATAAAGTAATTTTGGTAACATCGGAAAACCTCAAAGAAAAGAACTGGCCGTGGAAAGCCATTGAGGAAGTTTTTTATATGCCCGAGATGAAACCGTCTGTCTGGAATTTGGATCATCTCGTACAGGGATTTTCACACTTGATGAAAACCCGTAAGGTCGATGCTGTGATCGCATTAGATGATTATGATGTTGAAAAAGCTGCATTAATACGCGAGACATTCCGTATTCCCGGGATGGGACAGACCACTCACCGTTATTTCAGAGACAAACTGGCAATGCGTCAAAAAGCTAAAGATACCGGAATCAATGTTCCGGAATTCACTGCTGTTTTTAATGATCATGAAGTTGAAAATTTCATCAATAAAGTTCCTGCTCCTTGGGTTTTGAAACCACGCTCCGAAGCTTCGGCATCCGGAATCAAAAAGCTAAAAACTAAAGAAGAACTTTGGGATGCTTTAGAAAAATTGGGAGAAGAGCGTCATTTATTCCTGCTAGAAAGTTTTAAACCGGGCGATGTCTATCACGTTGACAGTTTAACTTTTAATAAACAAATCGTTTTCACTTCTGCCTCAAAGTATCTTGCACCACCAATGGAGGTTTCTCATGAAGGCGGAGTTTTCAGAACTAAAACTTTAGGAAGATATTCAGAAGAATTTAAAGCACTGGATGATGCGAATACAAAAGTTCTTATGAATTTTGGCTTGCTCAACGGTGCCACTCACACAGAATTTATCCGTGGGAAAGAAGATGGGAAATGGTATTTCCTGGAGACATCTTCAAGAGTCGGAGGTGCGCATATTCCTGATTTGGTGGAAGCTTCCAGTAATATCAACATCTGGCGTGAATGGGCAAAAATAGAAGATGCACTTTTAAGAGGAAAGAAATATGAAGTTGCTAAACCTACAGGCTATTATTCAGGATTAATTGTGGCTTTGATTAAAGATAAAGAACCCGATTATAATCAGTTTGAGTGTGACGAAGTGGTGAAATTTCTTCCCATTGATTATCATGTAGGAATTGTTTATAAATCAACAGATTCTGACAAAGTGATAGAAAGACTTGATGGTGCTGCTGAAAAAATTCATGCACATCTTCTCAATATTATTCCACCAAAAGAAAAACCGTCTGCGTAATGATTAGTTATGAATAATTTAATTGATATTCTAGAAATTATTAACCTTATAAAACTAAATTTACCACAAAATTTATATCTAACTAATGATTTAAAAGCCGAAAACGGAAGTTGGGAAAGCAGGGCTTATTACAAATTCGTAGATTCTACAAACGTAAATAAGTTGGGAGCAGAATGGCAATTTCAGGAAAACGTAATTCTAGAACATAAAAAATTCGGAACAATTGTTCTGGACATTTTAAAAGATAAACGTGTTGGCGGAATCGAATTTATAAAGTTCATTTAGTTAAAAAAACTCAAAAATTAAATTAAAATGGCACATATAGAACATACAGATTATTACTCAAATATATTAGGAATAAGCCTTAAAGTAGAAATTACAGGACATTTCGGTTACCCTATTATTATGTTCCCTACTTCTCAAGGACAATATACTCAAAATCATGACTTTCATCTGAACAGCAGCATCAATTATTTTATTGAACAGGGAAAAGTTAAATTATACAACATTCAAACGATTGATGCGTGGAGTTTTTATGACGAAAATATTTCACCACAACAAAGAATCAGAAATTATGAAAAATATGTGCAATTTCTTATTCAGGAGTTTGTGCCTTATATTCAAAAACTTCACGGCACTCATCGAGTAGCATTAGCAGGAGCTAGTTTTGGTGGTTATCATGCTGCTAATTTTGCATTCAGATTTCCAGATGTAGTTTCTCATTTATTCTGTCTTTCAGGAGCTTTCAGCATAAGAAATTTTATGGACGGAATCTCTGACGAACTTATTTACTTTAACTGTCCAAGAGAGTTTCTAAAAAATGATGAAGCATGGAAATACAAACACATGCACATTGTTTTGAGCACCTCAGATGAAGATATTTGCAAAGATAAAAATGTAGAAATGGCGGAAATTCTCCATTCAAAAGGAATTGATTTCTGGTATGATGAAAAAAAATGGATCAATCACGACTGGCCACTCTGGAGAATGGCATTTCCTAATTATATAGGGACTTTCTTTTCTTAAATTTTAAATAATCATAAATAAATAATACACCATTAAAAAAAGACAAATTATGGCAAAAAAAGTAGGAATTTTATTCGGAATGGAAGATACGTTTCCGTGGGCATTTATTGATAAAGTAAATGAAATGGGAAAAGGAGAAATCATAGCGGAAGCAGTAACTATAGATAAATTGGAACAAGGTGCAGATTATGGATATGCTGTAATTATTGACAGAATTTCTCAGGACGTTCCTTTTTACAGAGCTTATCTTAAAAATGCAGCATTAAACGGTACTTACGTTATCAATAACCCATTTTGGTGGAGCGCAGACGAAAAGTTTTTCAACAATGCTTTAATGTCTAAATTAGATATTCCGTTACCAAATACTGTTTTGTTGCCTTCACACGAAAGACCTACTGATACTTCGGAAACATCATTCAGAAACCTGAAATTTCCTCACGATTGGGATTATATTTTCAACTATGTAGGATTTCCTGCCTACATGAAACCCCACGACGGTGGCGGATGGAAGAGCGTTTACAGAGTAGAAAGTCCGGAAGATCTTTGGGATAAATTATCTGAAACCGAGCAGTTAGTTATGATGGTTCAGGAAGAAATTGTATTTCAGGATTATTACAGAGTGTACTGTTTAGGCAAAAAATATGTTCACATTATGCCTTACGAACCTAGAAATCCTCATCATTTAAGATATGCAACAACTCATCAGACAGAAGGTAAAGATCTGGAAAAACTGTTAAAAGTAATTCATGATTATACCATAAAAATGAATGAGGCTTTAGGATATGACTTTAATACGGTAGAATTTGCTGTGAGAGACGGAATTCCTTACGCAATCGACTTCTGTAATCCTGCACCGGATGCAGACAGAAACTCTGTGGGTGAAGAAAACTTTGCCTGGATTGTAGAGCATTCTGCAAAATTGGCAATCGAAAAAGCAAAAGAATATGTTCCGGGGAAACAGAATATTTCTTGGGGAACTTTTGTGAAAGATTCAGTAAAATAAACTAAACAAAACACAGAAAAAAAATGCATCAGTTTACTATTGGTATAGAAGAAGAATATCAGATCATCGATTTAGAAAGCAGAGATTTGGTATCTCATGTTTCAAAAATTATTGAAGGTGGCAAAGCGGTTTTAAGTGAAAACTTAAAGCACGAAATGCACGAATCTATGATTGAAATGGAAACAGGAATTTGCCAGAACATTCAGGAGGCTCAAGCAGAATTAACCAATCTGAGAAGGCATCTCATCAATACCGCTCATGAGCAGGGACTACGTGTTTCCGGGGGAGGAACGCATCCCTTTTCAAACTGGGAACACAATACCATTACAAATGGTGAGCGCTATAACAAGATTGTAGATGATATGGGTGATGTTGCCCGTGGAAATCTTATTTTCGGACTGCACGTTCATATTGGTATTCCGAATCGTGAAGAAGGGGTCAGAATCCAGAATGTGATGAGGTATTTCCTTCCGCACGTTTATGCATTATCTGTGAATTCTCCTTTTTGGATTGGAAGAAATACTGGCTTCAGATCTTACAGACAGGAAATTTTCGTGAAATTTCCAAGAACAGGAATTCCTAGTTATTTCAATTCTCTGGCAGAATTTGACAGCTATGTCGATCTTCTTGTAAAAACAGGAACTATAGACAATGCTAAAAAAATATGGTGGGATTTACGTGTACATCCCTTCTACCCTACAATTGAGTTCAGAATTTGTGACATGCCTTTGAGAATTGACGAAACTGTTTGTCTGGCTGCAATTATGCAAAGTTTGGTTGCTAAAATTTATAAACTTCACCAGCAGAATTTAAGTTTCAGAAGTTACAGAAGATTATTGCTTAATGAAAATAAATGGAGGGCTTCAAGAGACGGAATTCATTCTCAATTAATTGATTTCGGTAAAGAAGAATCGGTGCCTTATGCAGATTTGCTAAAAGAATTGCTTGAATTTATTGATGATGTAGTAGATGATTTAGGATGCAGAAAAGAGGTAGAATATGCATGGACAATATTAGAAAACGGAACGGGTGCAGACAGACAACTTGCAGCGTATAAAGAAACAGGTGATCTTAAGAAAGTCGTTGATTACATGATCTCTGAGACAGAATACGGCATTACCCACAGTCAGTCTGCTCTATAATATTTTTAATAACTTTGCATAAAATATGAAGTTATGAAAGATGTAAGAATTGCTTTGCTTGACATGAATAACAACAATGTGAACCAGGGATTTAAAAATATTAAAGAAATTTCTGAGGCATTCAAGCAGCAGTCTGAAGAAAATATAAGCATTGAAATTTTTGATGTAAGATTTAAAAATGAAATGCCCAACGTAGAAGATTTTGACATCTTCATTTCATCTGGAGGTCCGGGAAATCCGCATCGTGAAGGGTTTGAATGGGAAGAAAAATTTTCTCGTTTTTTGGATTCGGTTTACGAACATAATCAAAAAAATGAATCGAAAAAATATTTGTTTTTAATCTGCCATTCATTTCAACTGGCGAGTATACACTGGAAACTGGGAAACATCTGCAAGAGAAATTCTTATTCTTTCGGTGTAATGCCGATGCATAAGACTGATGAAGGTAACAAAGAATTTTTATTTAAAAATCTTCCGGAGCCGTTTTATGCGGTAGATTCCAGAGCTTACCAGTTTATAGAACCTGATCTTGATCGTTTTGAAGAACTGGGGATGAAAATTGTGGCAATTGAAAAATTTCGTCCTCACATCAATTTTGAAAGAGCAGTAATGGCAATACGTTTTTCAGAGGAGATTTTTGGCACCCAGTTTCATCCGGAAGCCAATCCTGCAGGGATGATTGAAAATCTGAAAGACGAAAAGAATAAAGCAGCTATGATCGAAAATTTCGGGATGGAAAAATATCTGGAAACTATTGACAGAATGGATGATAAAGAAAAAATTCTTTTGACACAAGCTCAGATTTTGCCTAGATTTTTAAGGTTTGCAAAAAAAAACATTTTGAATAAAACTGAAGCTATGGCTTAAGTTTTCATTCAGATAAACCAATTATAAGAATCGAGCATCAAATGCTCGATTTTTTAAAATCACAAAGAAAAAATTATGATTCCAAAATACAGAAAACAATTTAATCAGGAGTTTACACAGGAAAAATACAAGCATTTTAATAAAATTCTTGAGCAAAAAAGCGGTTTAACACCCGGATTCAGGCTTTCTGAAAGTCCAATGTTTCTTTCCAACGAATTCAAAAATAAACTGATTGATGCGAGTGAAAGTATAATTGACCAAATCAAAGCTTTACCTCCGGGAACTTTAGAAAAAGCCATTCCCGAAAATTGTAAAGTTCCCAATGATACAGCACAACCTCATTTTTTTACCATTGATTTTGGAATTTGCCGAGGTGAAAATGGTGAAATTGAACCTCAGCTTATAGAATTGCAGGCTTTTCCTTCTCTGTATGCTTTTCAGCAAGTTTATGAAGATACTTATTGTGAAGTCTATCCTTTTTTAAATGAAATAAGAAGCAAATTACCTCATGAAGAATTCCGTAGTTATATTAAAGATTTGATTGTTGGTGATGAAAATCCTGAAAATGTTATTCTCCTGGAAATTTTTCCTGAAAAACAAAAAACCTCAATTGATTTTGCTCTCACAGAAAAATTATTGGGAATAAAAACAGTATGTCTTACGAAAGTTAAAAAAGAAGGTAAAAAGTTATTCTACGAAAATAACGGTGAAAAAATTCAAATCAACAGAATTTACAACCGTGTGATTTTTGATGAGTTGGATCGAATTCCGAATCTTCAACTCGAATTTAATTTCCGTGAAGAGGCTGATGTAAAATGGATTACACACCCCAACTGGTTTTTTAAAATTTCTAAATTCCTGTTGCCAATGCTGAATCATCAGTTCGTTCCGAAAAGTTATTTTCTGCATGAATTTCCGGAAGGTGAAGATCTTGAAAATTTTGTTTTGAAACCTTTGTTTTCATTTGCCGGAAGCGGAGTCAATTTAAACCCTACAAAAGAAATTACTGATGCAATTGAGGATAAGGAAAATTATATTTTACAAAGAAAAGTAACCTACGAACCTGTTTTTGAAGACATCAACGGAGAGTTTTCAAAGGCTGAAATCCGTCTGCTTTATATTTGGAGAGATCAGGATGAGCGCCCGATTCTTCTGGAAAATTTGGGGAGAATGACAAAAGCAGCCATGGTGAATGTAGATTTTAATAAAAAAGATGCGATCTGGATTGGAAGTTCTAACGCGTTTTTTGTAGATTAATAAAAACAATAAAACCTCAGAGATCTCTGAGGTTTTATTTTCGGGGGCGGGCTAAAGCCCGCCCCCGAAATATTTCTAAATCTTACCATCCTCAAGCAACTCTCTTGCCTGATATTCCTGTACAAGATCAATTGCGTTCGAAATAACATCACTCAAAGCAGTAATGAAGGTTCCTTCTTCTGCCATTCCCATGGCGTGTTTCAGGGCTTCAATTTCTTTAGGAATGGTCTCATAGCTTACATCTCTTCCGGAAGTCTGCATTCCTTCGATAATCAAGCCGTTGATTTCTTCTTCAGTTCTTCCACGAAGATGCTTTTCGTTTCGGATAATAATGTGATCAAACATTCTTCCGGCGATTTTGCCACAGAGTCTGATATCTTCATCCCTTCTATCTCCAACTCCAGAAATAATACCAATTTTTTTGGTTGATTCAACATTTTTAAGATAATCTTCAATCGCCTCGTATCCTGCAGGATTGTGAGCGAAATCTATTAAAACTTTAAAGTTTTTAAATTTAAAAATATTCAATCTTCCTGGTGTAAGTTGCGCACTCGGGATAAATGTTCTCAAAGAATTTGAAATATCTTCAATCCCGAAACCTTGAAGGTAACAAGCTAAACTCGCTGCCAAAACATTATCGATCATGAATTTTGCCTTTCCTTCCATTGTGATCGGAAAATCTTTTGCCTTTCCGATTCTGATTTTCCAGTCGCCTTTCTTAATCGTTACAAAACCTTCTTCGTAAACGCAGGTTATTTTACCCTCTTTTGCGAACTTTTTGATGTATTCATTATTCTCATCCAAACTGAAAATAGCTACATTGCTAGGTAAATCATTGATGATTCGCATCGAATATTCATCCTGAGCATTTAAAACACTCCATCCGTTTTTCTTTACGCTATCGAGAACTACCCTTTTTACTTTCGTTAAATCTTTAAGATTATGGATATCATTTAACCCTAAATGATCTTCTTTAATATTAGTCAAAACGCCAATATCACATTGAGAAAATCCTAAACCGGAACGGAGAATTCCTCCTCTTGCTGTTTCCAGAACCGCAAATTCTACTGTTGGATCTTTTAAGATAAATTCTGCAGAAACAGGACCTGTAGTATCTCCTTTCGTCAACATCGTATTCTGAATATAAATACCGTCGGAAGTTGTAAAGCCTACTCTGTATCCATTATTTTTAACAATATGAGAAATCAATCTTGTTGTGGTTGTTTTACCATTCGTTCCCGTCACAGCAATGATCGGAATTGTAAAAGGTTTCCCTGGAGGATACAACATATCTACCACAGGCGCAGCTACGTTTCTCGGAAGACCTTCACTTGGAGCAAGGTGCATTCTGAAACCAGGAGCAGCATTTACTTCGATAATGGCCCCACCACTTTCTTTTAAAGGCTGGGTAAGGTTTTCTGCCATGATATCGATTCCGCAGACATCTAAGCCGATGATTTTAGAAATTCTTTCTGCCATCGTGATATTTTCCGGATGCACCATGTCGGTAACATCAATAGACGTTCCGCCTGTAGAAAGATTTGCGGTTGATTTTAGATAAACAACTTCTCCTTTCTGCGGAATCGTTTCTAAGGTGTAATGAAGTTTATCAAGCAGTTCTGTGGTATCTTTGTCAATGCCTATTTCGGTAAGCACATTTTCGTGCCCATATCCTCTCCTGGTATCTTGATTTTCTTTATCAATTAATTGCTGAAGATTCATCTCACCATCACCAACCACATGAGCAGGAACTCTTCTTGCTGCGGCTACCATTTTATTGTTGATCACCAAAACTCTGAAATCATATCCTGTAATATATTTTTCAACAATTACTTTATTAGAATATTTCTGAGCGTGTTCTAAACCAATTTTTGCTACCTCCCAATCATTCACATTAATAGAAGAACCTTTGCCATGATTACCATCCAGAGGTTTAATCACAACCGGATAGCCAATTTTATTGATAACACTTTGCAGCTGATCTTCATTTATTACTAAATCACCTGTAGGAACCGGAATTGCTGCATCGTGGAGCATCCTTTTAGTCAATTCTTTATTACAGGCAATATCTACCGCAATCGAGCTGGTATTTCCGGTGATTGTAGCCTGAAATCTCTGTTGATTGACTCCATAGCCTAATTGTACCAAAGAATTGGTGCCCAATCTGATCCATGGTATTTTTCTCGAAACCGCTTCTTGTACAATACTTCCGGTAGAAGGTCCCAGACGAACACGTTCCCTGATCTCTTTTAACCTTTGAATGCACGCATTGATATCATATTCCTCACCGTTTATTAGTGCATTGGCAATTTCTACAGCTTGTTCGGCTGCATATATTCCTGTATTTTCTTCAATATAATCAAATACAACATTATAAACACCCGGAGTTTTTGTTTCCCGTGTTCTTCCAAAGCCAGTTTCCATTCCTGCGAGAGTCTGAATTTCTAAAGCAATATGTTCAATCACATGACCCATCCAGGTTCCGGTTTCTACACGATGAAAAAAACCTCCATGTGTACCTTCAGAACACCGGTGAGTGATAAGTGAGGGAATGAGTTTTTCTATTCTTTCTCTGAAGCCTTCAATTTTATTGGTAGGAAAATTTTCCAACTCTTCAAGATCCAAACGCATTTGTATCAGCTTCTTTCTTCTAATACTCCAAATATTAGGACCCCTTAAAGCTTGTATTTTCTCAATTTTCATATTTTAATGACGTAATTTGTATTAATAAAAAATATCTTTTAAAATCAAAGATAATGTAAAAGCTTAAAAAAAACCACAGTCTGTTTAAAGATTTATTAAAAAAGTTTAAATTTCGTAATCAATTCAGAAGCAAAGCAAATACGATAAAAACCTCTTAATATTTCCGCAACAATTAATAATTTTCTAACTTTGCAAGCTATGAAACCTGTTGGAAAATTAATTATTATCGGTGGTGCTGTTAATAAAGGCAGTTTCTCCGAAACCGATTACGATCAGAACATTGAAAAAAATCTTAATTTTTTTGAGAGAGGAATTTTAAGAAAAATTATCACTGAGTCTAAAAACAAAGAAAATTCAATCATTGAAGTAATCACAACTGCATCACAGATCCCTCAAATTGTAGGTGCCGAATATAAAAAAGCTTTTGAATTTTTAGGAGCTAAAAATGTAAACATTCTTGATATTCATAACCGTGAAGAAGCTAATTCTGACGCTATTGTTGCACGAGCAAATGCAGCAGATGTAGTTATGTTCACAGGTGGCGATCAGCTGCGATTAACTTCTATTCTCGGAGGCACGAGATTTCACGATATTATTCTCCTTAAATATCTGGAGCAGGACTTTATCTACTCCGGAACTTCCGCAGGAGCTGCAGCAGCTTCTGAAAATATGATTTATCAAGGAAGCAGTTCTGAAGCTTTATTGAAAGGTGAAATAAAAACGACACAAGGTTTAGGATTGATCGATAATGTTATCGTTGATACTCATTTTGTACAACGTGGAAGGATTGGACGTCTCTTTCAGGCTGTAGTCAACAATCCCAGAACTTTAGGAATTGGTTTAGGTGAAGATACCGGACTTTTCATCTACAACGATACCATGACTGCTGTAGGATCCGGACTTGTAATCATTGTTGATGGAAGATTTATTAAAGACACCAATCTTACGAATATCAATCTTGGTGAACCAATTTCTATTGATAATCTGACAGTTCATGTAATGTCGATGAATGACCATTACGATTTAACAACAAGAAAATTAACGATAGAAAATTCTCAATTTAATCCGATCCCGCAAACGTAAATTATGAGTAACAGTTGATGTTAATAAATGATTTTATTCTTTTATAAATCATCAATTGTCTCTTATCAATTATATTCCATCAACCATCAATTATATTCTATGAAAATCATCATCCACGGAGGTTTTTTCTCTGAAAGCGACCAGAGCCATGAGGTAAAAACTGCCAAGCAAAGTTCTTTAAAAGATATTGCCAAAAAATCATTTCAATATTTAGAATATCATTCAGCTTTTGAAACTGTTGCTTATGCTGTTTCACTTTTGGAAGATGATGAATTGTACAATGCCGGAATCGGCTCACAAATTCAAAGTGACGGTATTATCCGCATGAGTGCAGCAATAATGGATGGTGAAACTCAAAAAATGAGTGGCGTTATCAACATTCAGGATGTGAAAAATCCGATTTTTGTAGCTAAAGATTTAATGAAAGAAGAAGATCGTGTTTTAGGCGGAAGCGGTGCAAAAAATTATGCTTCTGAACATGGTTTTAAAAACTTTTCAACTGAAATTCCTCAACGCAGAAAAGAGTACGAAGAAAAACTAAACAACGGCGGAAAAGGGACAGTTGGCTGCGTTGCCATAGATAAGGATGGTAAATTGGCAGCGGCAACTTCTACAGGTGGCAAAGGTTTTGAAATCCCCGGAAGAATTTCTGACTCTGCAACCGTAGCAGGTAATTATGCCAATGAATTTTGTGCGGTTAGCTGTACAGGAGTTGGAGAAGATATTGTGAGTAACGCAACTGCAACAAAAATTGTAACCCGAGTTACTGACGGAATGGATATCAAAGAAGCGTTTGAGAAAACTTTCTCAGAACTAAAAACAATAGATGGTTTTGCAGGTGCGATTGCTATTGATAGAAAAGGAAATATTTATCATCAAGACTCTTACCCTACTATGGTTTTTGCAAGTTTTGACGGAGAAAATTTTGAAATGTTTAATTAAATTTTAACATTTATTTATCAATCCTAATAATTTTTTGGCACGTATTTTACATAGTAAGTTGTATAACAATTTAATATAACTTAAAATCAAAAATCATGGGAAATAAGACAAACGGTATTTTAGCTTTATTAGGATTAGGTGCTTTAGCTTATTGGAAATACAAAAAATCTACTCCGGAAGAGCAACAAGCTGTAAAGGATAAGATCAACAGTGCGAAAGACAACCTTAATAAATGGGGAAATGATTTGAAAACTAAAGCAAATGATGTTGCTTCACAGGCTCAAAATAAATTTGATGAAACAAAATCTAAAGTTGAAGATACAGCATCAAATATCTAATTTTAGATAACAAATTTTAATATTATTTACATTCATATAAAAGAAGTCATCATTACGATGACTTCTTTTTTGCTTTTAATGCGTAAACTAACGGAATTTTGTTTCCGAATTTTGTGATTCTCCATTTGCCTTTTTCAAACTCCTCAACATGCCTGAAACATGAATAGGGTGACCAGTCAAACTCGCTGAAATTTTCCAGTATTAAATTTTTATTGATTAAATTTTGCAGGACATCAGACAAAGGATGATTCCATGAGATATAGTCCTGAACAATATCTGCGGAAGTATCTGCATATGTTCCTTCCGAGGTTTCTATCGGTTTTTCGTTAAAATAATTATAGGCCACTCCGTTAAAATCATCATCGTACATCCAAACTACAGGATGAAATTCTGCCATGACAAATTCTCCTTCAGGCTTTAAAAAATGACTCACTACATCTGCCCATTTATCCAAATCCGGCAACCAGCCAATCGTTCCGTAACTGGTAAAAACGATGTCAAATTTTTCTTCTAAAATATTTGGAAGATTATACAAATCTGTGCAGATAAACTGGGTATCTGTTCTACACTGTTCTGCTAATTTTTTTGCCACATCAATAGCCTTATCAGATAGATCAATCCCGGTAACCTTTGCTCCCATTCTGGAAAGGGAAATAGAATCCTGCCCAAAATGATACTGAAGATGCAAAATACTTTTACCTTTAAGGTCGCCTAAAAGTTCGAGTTCAATAGAATTAAGAGAAGTTCTTCCTTTCAGAAATTCATTGACAAAGTAGAAATCTGACTCCAGATGAGGTTCTACTCTAGCGTTCCATGAGTTTTTGTTAATTTCTAAATAATTTTTCATTTGGTTTGTTTTTTTTAACAGTATGTTTAGAAATAAAACGATTAGAATAAAACGTCCAAGGAAATAATGAAATTAGCAAAAATGCAAGCAACATCTTAGACTTGTTATTATAATCGTTAACTTTATAAATATACTCATCAAATTCTTTAAGATAGTAAACACCGATTGTAGATTTTGTGGGAAATTGTTCGCAAACTTCAGAACTCAGTTTTATTGAATATTCTTTTCCATCCACATTAATTAATACACTAGATGAGCTATGATAATTTCTACAATGTTGACGTGTAACAATGTGCGAACTCTTCACACCATTTTCAGTAGTTTTGTGATATTTATTATCTGAATACAAAGCATATATTAACATAATAATCACCATTCCAATAAAGAAAAGGTGATTATTACTATAATATTTTTTTCGTTCGAGATTCAAAATTTTCATCCTAAAAACTCCTCCAATGAAACCGTTTTCTGTTCACCTGCTTCTAAATTTTTAAAAGTAACCGTTTTGTTCTTCATTTCTTCCTCGCCTAAGAAAACAAGATTTTTAATCCCTTTCTTTTCAGCATAAGTAAATTGCTTGTTGATTTTTGCACTTTCAGGATAGAGTTCAGCAGAAATTCCTTTTTCTCTTAATCGGATGATCAATTTTAAAGCTTCCAAAGTTTCTTCACCACCAAAATTGGCGAATAAATATTCTACGTTTGATGTAGCGTCTTCAGGAAAAAGATTTAACTCTTCCATCACAAGATAAATTCGGTCAAGACCGAAAGAAATTCCGATTCCGGGAATATTATTCACTCCAAAAACTTCCGTAAGATTATCATATCTCCCGCCGCCGCCGATGGAACCCATTTGTGCTTCATCAGCTTTCACCTCGAAAATTGCTCCCGTGTAATAATCTAAACCACGAGCTAAAGTAATATCGAAAACCAAATTCTGAATATCGACTCCCAAATTTACAGACTGAGTGATGACAAATTCCAGCTCTTCAACACCTTTTAATCCAATTTCGTTTCCTTCAAATTTTTCTTTTAACAGAAGAAGATTTTCTAAGGCATCATTCGACTGCGTGAAAAGGAAATCTAATTTATCAATTGATTCCTGAGAAATATTTTTTTCTAAAAGTTCCTTCACGACTCCATCCTTTCCTATTTTGTCTAATTTATCTAAAGCGACTGTGAAGTCAATCAGCTTATCCGTAATTCCTGCAAATTCTGCCAAACCAGAAAGGATTTTCCGGTTGTTGATGTGAATGGTAACCGAAACCTTTAATTCCGCAAAAGATTTCAAATACAATTGTACCAGATCAACTTCCTGCCAAAGACTTTCGCTTCCTACAACATCGGCATCACACTGATAAAACTCTCTGAATCTCCCTTTTTGTGGACGATCTGCTCGCCAAACCGGCTGAATTTGATAACGTTTATATGGGAAAGTCAGTTTCCCGTGATTCATGGCTACAAATCTTGCAAAGGGAACAGTGAGGTCGTAACGAAGTGCTTTTTCGGAAATTTGAGAAATCAATTTTTGCGAATCATTATCTACCTGTAGCTGCAAAAACATTTGAAATTCATATAATAAATCGTCGGCAAACTTAGTATAGTCTTTTTTCAAAAAAACATCTTTAGATTTTTGGACACCTTCTTTTATTAATTTTTTGATTAATATTTTATCTATTTTATTAACATTTCCGAAATGATGAAAAAAAATGCTAACTAGCTTTTCATCGATTGTTTTAAATTCAAATGGTTTTTCAATATGTTCTAAATTATTCAAAAAATTGTCATAGCCTTTCTTGAACAAATTATTATACTCTGTTTTTTTTTCTTGATGTGATCAGAAAAATAATCTCCAGAATTCAAAATCTTAAAAATCAAACGATCTCCTTCTTCTCCATATTTCCCCGTCAAAGTGGTAAGATTTTCAAAACTCGGTGTTTCCAAAGGCTGAAACCCGAATAATTCAAAATTCTTCTGTAATATATTGATGATGTATTTTCTTCTTGAAACTTCAATGGATGTAAAATCTCTTGTTCCTTTGGCTAAGCTTGGCTTCATATTTTATGGGTAATATGTAATAAATAATGAGTAATTTCCTGCAAAAATAAGGAATTGAAAGGACTTTTAAATGAATAAAAAGCCGGAGATTTTACTCACCGACCTTTCATTTAATCATTTGTGTTTAAGTGTTTTTATTTTATACGCTTTCTAGGATTTCCAAAATCTCCTCACCATAATTTTCAATCTTATGTTTTCCGAAACCTTTAATATCTAACAGTTCTTCTTTTTTTGCAGGTTTATATTTTGCTACAGAAATCAATTCTTTATTGGTAGCAATAAAATAAGACGGAAGATTCTGTTCTTTTGCTTTTTCGGAACGCCAGGTTTTTAAGGCGTCCAAAATTATTATTTCGTCCGGATTCAGCATTTCGTCTTCTGCAGAATATTTTACTGCTTTAGAATCTTTGACAACATTTTTGTTTGCTGTGTTTTGATATTCGTTGAAACATAAAACAACAGACCAAAAGTTTTCATCATGAACAAAAGCGGTTTCTACTTTCAATATTTCATGATTATTTAAAAAATCATCAATCATTTTCTGATCCTGCAGAAGATATTCGTCTGCAATTCTTACTTTTAAAACTTTTACTTGCATCATTTGTGATTTTAGAATTCAACATTTATTTTCCTCCCAAAAGCAGAATTTCGTCTACTCTTATTTCGGTAATATATCTCTTCACACCGTCTTTGTCGTCATACGACCTATACGTAATTTTACCTTCAACAGCAATCTCCTTTCCTTTGGGAACATATTTCTGGAAGATTTCAGCAGTTTTCCCGAAAGCTACCAAACTGTGCCATTGCGTTTCTTCCACTTTCTCGCCTTTTGCGTTGGTGTAGTGATCGTTGGTTGCCAGTGATACGGAAACTTTCATTCCTCCATTTTCAAAGTTTACTGTTTCAACTTCTTTTCCTGTAAAACCGATCAAGGTTACTTTGTTTCTTAGTGACATAACTTTATATTTTTAAGATTAGTAATTCAGATAAGAGACATTCACTGTTTTCTCAAATCTCTGTTGCAAAGATTCGTCAGGTTTGAAAATTTAATCGGTTGAAAATTATTTAAATTCGTTTGTAGTCGTTTGAAAATGGATAAGATTATTATTAAACTATTTTTAAGAGTTTATCTTAAAAATTAAAACGACAAATTTTTTAAATAATTTTTGATTGATGTATTTCGTATATTTGTGAGTTGGCTGTAAGTTTAACACACATTATATACAAACAATAAATGGGACTATTTGACTTTTTCAAAAAAAAATCTTCTGAAAGCAAGCAAGTTGACAGTCAACAACCTGAACCAATTGATAACAATTCGTACTTACTTGAAACATTAAGAAGCAGGCTTATTGCATTAGGCTATCAGGTTGACAAACATCCGCAATACCTTGCGTTAATCATTAACTCTGAAATTGAGATTGCTACTTTTATTATTGACAATCCAAATAATCATCCCAGCATCTTACATTTGATGATTTTGACTATTCAGCCTAAATATTTCCCGAATGGCATTGAAGAAAATATTGTTGGTATTGGAACGAATATTCACGACAAAGTCACTTCTGTAATAGACAATTACATTAACACCACTTTTCTACCAATAATTGAAAGCTTCTCTGATAGCCATAATCCAGACTTGGACTTTTCGACAATCATAAACGGGAAAGAAGTTCTTTGGCATCCAAAATTGGGCAATCTAACACTTCAAGGACAATGGAATGACCAACCCGAAAATGAACCATTTTTTGAAATCATCAAAGACAAACTAAAAGACAAACTGACATTAAATAAAATAAATTGGTTAAAACTATATATTTCAAAACGTACAGATGGAACAATAATAGGTGAATGTCTTTTTAATAATGAACCTTGGGAAGAAGGATTGTCTGACATTACAGATTATGCAAAATCTTGGAAATTGAAAAGTGACTTCCAAGGACTAAAACAGTTTATAATGTTTAGAAAATGTGATTTTTATGACGAATAAATAACCTACAGCCAACAAGAGAATTATAAACATAATTTCATAGAAAATCGTTGTGAAAAATGTTATTGGAGTGGAAAATCAAGTGAATATATCGAAGAATAAAAAACCGAATGCACAAGCAGTTTTAAAAAATTGGCGATGGAGAGCTTACAAATCCCCAACTTCATAAAGCCACAAAAAACGTTACTAGATTTAAATTATACTGTGATTTAATATTCTAAATCAATATTTCATTATCATATTCTTCAATCACTCACAACATTCTCGCTCCTGTACGTTATATTTTTGTCCCCGAAAACAATTTTCTCGCTCCTGTAAACAATATTCTTGCTACTGTAAGTTATATTCTTGCATCCGCAAACTATATTTCGTTTCCGGAAGTTATATTCTTGCACCCGTAAATCTTATTTTAACTCCTAAAAGTTATATTCTTCCCTCCTAAAATTAGAATGCTGAGTCGCCGTAAAATAATCACAAAAAACCTGATAAACTTCAGAATCTGTATGCGTTGCACGAAGTCCTAATTGAAAATAAATTTCCAAAATCTGATGTGATAATTTTTCTACCAAACCATTTGCAAAGCTGTGAATTTCTGATTGTTTTTCAGAATTAATCAATTCAAAATCATTCAGTAAATCTTCAATTTCGTCGGCAAAATGCATCACATTTTCTTTTTGTTTTTCTATGTTTTGATTAAATGAATTCAAATCTAAATGCGGACGAATTTTAATCGCTTCCTCCGAAAAATGCTTCGCCATCCCAAGATAATTGACCAGCAAAGTCAAATCTGCAAAAACTCTAAAGGGAATTTTGTCAAGCGCATCATCTGTGAAAAATTCATCGTAAATAAAACTATAATCTTCCGAAACTTTTGCATTCTCAACTTTAAAAGAATACGTTCCTGTAGCTTTCATGCCCATCGATTTCCAGTTGGGAATAATTTCTGCCTGATCTTTAAAAATAACAAATGACCGAATGATTTCAGAACCCGATTCATCCAGCAAAGGATTTCCGTTTTCAGCTAATGCAGCATTTAAAGTAAAATGACTTAAATGTGGAGCTCCGGTTGCAAAATGCCAAAGTCCGTTGATCAGAAAAGTTCCGTCATTTTGTTTCTCGGCAGTTCCGCCAATCATTCCGCTTCCACCGAAACAGGTTTTTGGGTCAGAGAATAATTCTTTAGCTATATTTAGTTTTAAATTTCTTGAAAAAAAATTGGCTCCCGAACATAAAGTAAGCATCCAGCCTAAACTTCCGTCAATTTTGGACCAATCAAACAGAACAGACAATCCTTCTTTCAGGCGATAACCTAATCCGCCGTAGATTTTCGGAACCCAAATTTGCAGCAATCTTTCCTGATGAATCTGATCAATTATTGATGGAGAAACTTCTGTAGCTCCCAACATTTTATCTCTGATTTCTTCAAGTGTAAGCATCGACTCTTTTTTTAATGATCTTCCTCCACTCCATATATCCTGAAATTGCAACGATGAATAAGAAAGCCGTCAACACTGCATACAGATACAGATCTTTGTGAATCAATAACGGAATTGCAATGATGTTGCTGACATTGAGTAAAATCCAGTTTTCGATTTTTCTTCTCGCCATCAACCACATTCCTGCCCATGCAAAAGCACTCACTAATGAATCTAAAATCGGAACATCAGAATCTGTAAATTGCGTCAGAAAAAACCAGAAAAGACTGAATGTTCCAATCACAATTCCTGCTGTGATTAATTTTTCCTGATTGGTAGTTTCAGAAATCATCGTTTCCGATTTTCTCTTTCCAAACTTCCAATACATCCAGCCGTAAATGCTCATTACCAAATAGTAAAGATTGAGCGTAAACTCTGCGTAGAGCTTAGACTGAATCATCACATACAGCGTGAGTGAAATTCCGGCAATCCCGAAAAGATAATTGTTCGAATTGTTTTTTCGGGCCAAAAGAACCTGAAAAATTGAAAAGAAGACCCCAAACCATTCCGGCCAGGTTGTCTGTTGTAAAATTTCCTGCATCAAATTAACTTATATAAATTAAATGATGAGATGATAAATCAAATTCCCTACGCCGGCATTATCCGGATCAGGTGTGGAAGATTCCCGGGTATCATCTCAGCCGCAATTGTGCAGCACCCCATTGATAGCGCAAAAGTGAAGTTTTTTTTTGAGAATAAAAAATTAAAAAGTATTTTTTTACCGTAAATTATAGACCCGACAAGACCAAAAGAGACAAAATTTCGGACAATTATATCAACTGTTTAAATTTAGTTTAAAAATTGGTGAAGTGTTCGACAGGCTCAGACTGACATCGCATAAAATCAAACGGTTAGAATTAAAATTGTCGTGCTGAGCTTGTCGAAGCATATTTCTAGTTAAGAATATTCATTTAATATAAATTTTTGATTTACTCTTTTTTGAATCAACTCTTTTACAGTTAAACAGCAACCGTTTTCAAATGGATATTTGTATCTTTAAATTTTAATATAAAAACTGTGAAGAAAACGCTGAGAAGAACCTACCGTGTATCAAAATATGTGATCTATAAAGAAACCCTGGTTGATTATAAAGAACATTTCTGGTCTTTTCTAGGTGCTTTTTTCGGAATCGGAATTATTGCTTTTATGCAATCACACTATTTGTTGGAACAGGAAAATATTTTCTTAATTGGTTCATTCGGAGCCTCAAGTGTACTGATTTATGGTGCCATTCAAAGTCCGTTGGCCCAACCGAGAAATCTTATAGGTGGTCATGTACTTTCAGCTTTGGTAGGAGTTACCATTTATCAGATTGTTCCGGATATCGTATGGCTTTCTGCACCTTTGGCAGTAGCTTTTTCTATCGTTTTAATGCAATATACTAAAACACTTCATCCTCCCGGTGGAGCAACCGCTTTGATTGCCGTAACTTCTCCCGGAAAAATTGCTGATTTAGGATATTGGTATGTACTTTCTCCGGTTTTATCGGGTTGCCTAATTTTACTTTTGGTGGCTTTATTTTTTAACAATATCACAAAAAACAGAAGTTACCCTGCAAGCAATAGATGGAAAAAACTTCTTCATAAAAAACACAATCACCGTTTGAAAAACTAATTATTATGGAATGCCTGGAATGTGGTGAAAAAATCATTGGAAGATCAGATAAAAAATTCTGCAATGACGCCTGTAGAAATGCTTACAACAACAAACAAAATAAAGATTCCAGCAATCTGATGCGGAATGTTAATAACAAACTCCGCCGTAATTATCGAATTTTGAGCGAAACCAATATTGAGGGAAAAACCAAAATCACAAAATCTAAACTCGATGGCTTAGGATTTGATTTTAATTATTTTACACAAATAAAAGTTTATAAAAACGGATCGGAATATAAATTTGTGTACGATCAAGGTTATAAATTTTTGGATGATGATTATATTTTAATCGTTAAAAATTAATTGATTCATTTTAATCAATTTCTACCCTCCACTTTAAAGCATAAATTGTTTCAATATATATTTAATAAGACATAGGCAAATCAATACATGAAAGAAATCGTAGTCATCACAGGAGCGAGCGGATCTGTCGCAAAAGCTTTAGCAAAAAAACTTGAAAACGAGTATTCTCTTCGATTTTTAACCCGTACTAAAAAGCATGAAAATGAGTTTGAATGGAATATTCAAAAAGGAACTATTGATGAGAAGGCTTTTGAAAATGTAAGCCATATCATTCATCTTGCCGGAGCCAATATTTCAGAAAAACGCTGGACTGATGAGCGAAAAAAAGAAATCATCTCAAGCAGAGTTGATTCTGCAGATTTAATTTTAAAAACTTTACAAAAGAAAAATATTCAACTGAAATCGTTTATTTCAGCTTCGGCTGTAGGAATTTACGGTGCAATAACTTCAGAAAAAATTTTCAAAGAAGATGACGAAAAAGGAAATGATTTTTTAAGTAAAGTCGTTATTCTCTGGGAAAAAGCTGCAGACAAATTTTTGGAAAATGGTGTTGCAGAGAGAGTGGTTAAAATACGAACTTCTATAGTTTTGTCAGATAAAGAAGGTGCATTAAAAAAGATGGCGGAACCTGTAAAATTCGGAATCGGATCACCCATCGGAACCGGAAGACAGTATATTCCGTGGATTCATATTGATGATCTTTGTTCTGTTTATGAATTTGCAATAAAAAACCCACCTATGATCGGAGCTTACAATGCATCTGCACCTCAACATACCGATAATGAAAATTTCACGAAAGAAATCGCTGAAGTTTTAAATAAACCTCTATTTATGCCCAATATTCCGGGATTTATGATGAAGATAATCTTTGGTGAACTGGCTGTAGCTTTGCTTGAAGGCTCAAGAACTTCTTCAGAAAAACTTCAAAATACAGGATTCAGATTTAAGTTTCCAGATTTGAAAAATGCGCTGGAAGATTTACTCAAAAAATAAATTTAAACAAAATATAAAACAAGATTGTAAAATCTATGCAAAATACAAACATATCTATTGAAAAAACAGAAATTTTATCTGATAATTGGTATACTTTAAAAAAGATCACTTTCAATATTCTAAAAAAAGACGGAACAACTGAAACTCAAAGCAGAGAAGCCTACGACAGAGGGAACGGAGCCGTGATCTTATTGTACAATATAACCACAAAAACGGTAATTTTGACGAGACAATTCCGTATGCCGACTTACATCAACGGAAATGATGACGGAATGCTGATTGAGGCCTGTGCCGGTTTGCTGGATAATCACAATGCCGAAGAATGCATAAAAAGAGAGACTGAAGAAGAAACCGGTTATAAAATAGCGAAGGTTGAAAAGGTTTTTGAAGCATATATGTCGCCCGGATCTGTTACAGAAATTCTTCATTTTTTCATTGCTGAATATTCCAGCGAGATGAAAATCACAAACGGTGGTGGTCTGGAAGAAGAAGGTGAAGACATTGAAGTTTTGGAAATCACTATTGACAAAGCTCTTGAAATGATTGATGCGGGTGAGATTAAAGATGCAAAAACCATCATGCTGCTTCAATATTTACGCCTTAAAAATTTACTATAGATTTATTTAAAAACATAAAAACTATGAAACTGCAATTTTCTATTATACTTTATTTATTGTTTTCGGTCTTTATTTTTGGTCAGAAAAAAGAAGTATTGAGTACAAAAGACCAACGTGCTGCAGAACATTTTAAATTTGAGTATAAAAAGAAAAATTATAAAAAATTTGAAGATCAGATCACCGCAAAAGAAAATCAGGTTCTGTTTGATAATAAAGTAATTTTCTTTGATAATAAAGATAAAATAACTTACTCAATTCTAAATCAGAGATTAATCTATCCGCAACTTCTGACAGACTATCAAATGCAGAAGTTTCTGGATGAAACCACAGATAAAACGCAAAAAAGATTTTTAAAACTGCAGAAAGATCCAAAAGCATCTTTTGATGTCAATAATATTACGGTAAAAATTTCTGAACTTCCTTTTTTGAATATTAACGATAAGGTAAAAAGATTTAGAATGACTACCAAAAACAGAAATTTGCCGAATCCTATAATTTACTTTTTTGAACTGACGAATTCTAAAGCAGTTAAAAATATGAGCATCGAGGAGTTTGTAAAAGATGCTAAACTTACTTATCTGGATCAGGAGTAAAATATTTGATATAATTCTTGATAAAATTTAATTTAGGTAAAAGATAAATTGAAGCAAATCTTTTTTTAATTGCTAATATTTATAAATATATTGCAATAATTTTCACTCGTTTTCATCAAATAAATTAATAATGAATAACTTACGGTTATTTAAATTTAAAAGCTTAATTTTGCATTCCGAAAATAAGGTTAAAATATATGAAAAGAGTTGGCGAACACAGAAAGCTTCTCGGCGTTGATAAAACGGCTACTTTAAAAGATTTAAAAACAATTTACAGAAATACAATGAAGGATACACATCCTGACAAATTTGTAAATGATGAAGAAGGAAAGCTGGCAGCTGAAGAAAAAAGCAAATCTATCATTGAAGCCTATCACTTTTTGGTAAGCATCAACCCAGAAACGCAGGAAAAATATAAAGAAGAATACACGGAAACAATCACGAAATCTAATATTCAGGATTTTTATCTTGAAAAATCGATTTTGAAAGTTCAACATCTGAACGGGAAAATGTTTGAATACATCGGAGTTCCAAGAAATACCTATATTAAAATGGTGAATGCAGATTCTCCAAGCCGCTTTGCAAGAAGACATATCTATGGAAATTTTATCTTTAGAAAGTCTGGTGAAGTGATGGCAGACTAATTTTTCCAAATAAAAATAAGTGAAAGCTTTCGGTTGATTCCGGAAGCTTTTTTTATTGATCTTTAATTTTAATTTTTAAAGTGTAGGCGTAAAGTTTATTTAAATTAAATGAATGTATTTTCGTTCGAAAAGAGGGATCTAAACAATGTTTTTAGAGAATAGTAGAAAGATTCGTGTCTAGATACGGGATGATAGAGATCTGTTTATCTTTGAGATTGCTTCTTCGCTTTGCCCATCGCAATGACAAAAAAAGCGCATCAATAAATCGATGCGCTTTGAGGTTAATTAAGGTTATTATCTTAGTCTGTGTGTTTCGGGGTGTAACCGTCTTCACTCAGTTCTTTTTCTTCATAATCGGCTTTCATTTCAGCGTCATAATCAACTGTTTCATGTTTACCCATTCTTCTCAACAGTGAGTCGAATAGTGAATAAACCGTGGGAACAATAATTAAGGTAAGGAATAATGATGAAGTTAAACCACCTATGATTACCCAAGCCAATCCGTTGTTCATCTCCGCTCCTGCTCCTTTTGCAATCGCAATCGGAATCATCCCGAAGATCATCGCAATCGTTGTCATCAAAATTGGACGGAGACGGGCGTGGTTTGCCTGAATCAAAGCATCATGTGTACTTGCGCCGGCAGCTTTTCTCATATTGGCAAAATCGACAATCATAATCGCATTTTTCGCCACTAGACCAATCAGCATGATCATCCCCAACATTGTAAAGATATTAATCGTATTTCCTGTAATGGCAAGAATCAACATTACTCCGATCAATGCCAAAGGAATTGAGAACAATACCACAAAAGGATACACAAACGAATCATAAAGCGAAACCATCACCAGATAAACCAGTACAATAGCCGCCAGTAAAGCGATTCCTAACGTACCCATCCCTTCTGTCTGGTTTTCCATATCTCCACTCCAGAGGTAATTTACTCCGGCTGGTTTTGTTTTTTCGTTGGTCATAAACTGGTCTGCCCATTCGTTGGCGACATCAGCCATTGCACGTCCTACCACTTTAGATTTCACTTTTACGGAAGCTGTTTTATCTCTACGCTCCAGCAAACTTGGTCCTGATCCCATTTTCACATCCGCAAACTGACTTAGTCTTATTTGCTCGCCTGATGGGTTGGTGAACATTAAGTTTCTTACGTCATCAATCGACTGTCTGTTGGCATCTCCAAAACGGATGTTGATATCATATTCGTATTCTCCGGCTCTGAATTTTCCGTCTGTATTTCCTGAGAATGCAGTCTGCATTGTCTGACCTACACTTGAAAGATTTAAACCTAAAGAAGACATTTTATCTCTGTCGATATTCACCTGCACTTCAGGATTTCCTGAGTCGGAAGATAATTCTGCATCTACAGATCCCGGAACTTTTTTAAGCAAAGCAAGAATTCTGTTAGCTTCTTTATTTGCTGTTGCATTATCAGGAGCGGTAACAACCATTTCGATTGGCGCAGCATCTGCTCCCATTAATCCGATTGGTGCTGTTTTAAATTCAACTCCGGTGAATTTTTCTTCTAAAGCTCTTTTAATCTTAGCCGATTTAATATCTGTACTTTCATTACGTTCAGATTTATCAACTAAAATAACCTGAATTTCGGATTGGTATAAAGTTGCCTGCGCTCCACCAAAACCTGATGACTGCTGACCAACCGTTGTAATCATATCGACTACATCTTTATCATTTCTCAGGTATTTCTCAACCTGTAAAGTCAATTGGTTTGTTTTTTCAACAGAGGCATCTTTAGGTAATTCCATCTGAACAAGGAACTGACCTCTATCCATTTTCGGGAAGAATTCTCCACCGATAAATCCTCCACCCATTAATCCCACTGTCACGACAATCAGAAGTACAAATGTAAGAACAACCGTCATTACCCTTCTTAAACCGGTTTTTAAAACCCATTCCAGAATTCCCGTAATCCATTGTGTGAATTTATCTAATTGCTTTTCAAACCAAAGAATAAATTTCTCGAAAGGATTTTTCCCTGTTAAATGCACCAATTTTCCAAATCTTGAAGACAGCCAAGGAATAATGGTAAATGATGCCAATAATGAGAACAATGTTGCAATAACTACCGTGACACAGAACTGCGCCAAGATGTCTGAAACCAAACCTGAACTCATCGCAATTGGCAAGAATACCACCACGATTACCATTGTGATTGCTGTTACGGTAAAGCCAATTTCTGAAGCTCCGTCGTAGGCTGCACGGATTCTGCTTTTTCCCATCTCCATGTGACGGTAAACGTTCTCCAATACCACAATTGCATCATCCACAAGAATACCTACAACCAGTGAAAGTCCCAGTAAACTCATCAGGTTTAAAGTATATCCCATCAAATACATTCCAATTACCGTTGCAATCAACGATACCGGAATAGAAACCATTACAATAAATGCGTTTCTGATGTTGTGAAGGAATAATAGCATTACTACAGCAACCAAAATAATCGCCAAGAATAAATCGAAAATTACGTGGTCTGCCGCTTCAAGCGTAAAGTCTGTATTGTCATCTACAATCGCAACTTTTAATCCCTGAACTGTATAATTGGTCTGAACCTGCTCAATCGTCTTCTTTACTGCTTCAGAAACTGATACTGCATTGGCATCAGACTGTTTTTTTACCTGAAGTAAAATAGTAGGATTTTGGTTAAATCTCGCCACTTTTTCAATATCTTTTTGAGTATCGAAAACTGTTGCAATATCTGACAGACGAACCTGAGCTCCGTTTTTGTTTGACACGACAAGACTGTTCATTTCAGCAATATCTCTATATTTTCCTGAAAGTCTGATGGTAGATCTTGAAGTTCTCGTCTTCAAAGCTCCAGTAGGGAAATCTAAGTTAGAAGAAAGAATTGCCTGCTGTACGTCTGCAATCGCAACACCATAACCCTGCATTTTCTTTTCATCTAAATTCACCTGAATTTCTCTCTCCTGTCCACCCACAAGGTCAACCTGAGCAACACCGTTTACACGGGAGAAAACCGGCTCTACTTTTTTATCTAATAGATCGTAAAGTTCTTTATTATTTAACTTATTACTTGAAATACTCAACGTCATGATCGGTAAATCATCCAGTGAGAATTTCTGTAACGATGGCGGATCTGCATCCTCAGGAAGGTCTGCCAAAATAGCATTTACCTTTCTCTGTGCATCATTCAAAGCGTAGTTTACATCGGCACCAGTGTTCAGCTGAACCATGATTACCGATAAACTCTCATAAGAGGAAGACTCTACTTTTTTTACGTTTTCCAAAGAACCAACAGCGTCTTCAATCTTTCGGGTCACCGAAGTTTCCACCTCAGAAGGTGAAGCTCCAGGATAAACCGTAGAAATTGTTACCATATTGGTTTCAAATTTCGGAATCAACTCGTACCCCATCATGGAGTAACTTAATAAACCTCCCAACGTCAGGATCGTAAATAATACGATAACAAGGGACGGTCTTTTAATGGATATTTCTGCTAACTTCATTCTTCTGTTACTTTACGATGTTGATTTTTGAACCGTTATCAAGGTTGATCTGTCCGCTGGTAATTACCTGCTCGCCACCGTTCAGTCCGCTGATGATCTGTACTTTGTCACCATACACTTTTCCTGTTTTCACAGTAATCATTTTTGCAGTACCATTTTGAACGATGAAGATTTGTCCTGAGCTCACTCCATTTGCGAAAGCTTCTGCAGGAACCGTCAGCATATTCTGAGTTTCAGCGCCGTTATTTGTTTTAAATAAAGCCGTTGCGTACATACCGGCTTTCAACTTTCCGTTATTTGAAACTTCGATTTCGACTGGGAAATTTAAAGAAGCATCACTTTTTGGAGCGATAAAGGTAATTCGTCCGCTGAAAGACTCTTCTGGCAAAACATTTACATTGATAGAAACATTTTGACCCAATTGAATTCTTCCAATCTGGCTTTCGTCTACCAAAACTGAAAGTTTTAAGCTGTTGATATTGACGATTTCAAACAAAGCTGTTCCCGGTGCAACCACCATTCCCGGTTCTACCATTTTTTTGTTGATAATACCGCTGATTCCTGCTCTGATGCTTGTATCATTTACTTTTACACCTTGAGCTCTTACTGCAGCCTGCATATTTTTCAACTGTAATCTGGAATTGTCTAGCTGTTGTTTGGTAACACCTCCTGTTTTGAAAGCATTTTCGTAACGCTGATTATCTGCAATTGCATTCTGTAGATTGTTCCGAGCCTGAGTAACGTCTACTTCAATCGCATCTCTTTTTATGGTTGCTAAAACCTGACCTGCTCCTACTCTAGAACCTTCTTTCACCAAAACGCTCACGATACGTCCTGAAATTTCAGAAGACTGATTGGATTCCTGTTTTGGGATAAAAGTTCCGTTTGCAGAATAATCTGTGTTAATATTTTCTCTAGAAACAGTCACTACATTCACATTGATTTTGTCAACCTGCTTCGCTACTTCTTCTACCTCGGTTTGCTGTTTCTTTTTGTTGTCCGTAATTTTCCAGGCTGCTAAACCAATAAGCACTGCAGCTACGATGATATATATTAAAGTTTTTTTCATTTGAAGTTATTTATTATTTTAAAAGTAAAATGCAATCGCCACATTTTCATACGTTTTTGTACTGTAGTTCATAGCGATTTCATTTCTATTATGGGTTTTGTAAAGTATTAAGTTCGCCTTTAGCTTTAATTAATTTAATTTCAGCCTGTTTGTAATCTAATAATGCCGTTGTATAGTTTTGTTTTGCATCGGTTAAAGCATTTTCAGAATCTAAAACTTCCGTCAATGTTGCCAAACCATATTGGTAATTAGCCTGTGTATCTCTCTGAACTTTTTCAGCCAGGGTTACGTTATTTTTCATGCTTTCTATATTGATCAGAGAATTTTCAATATTGGTGATGGCATTTTTATAATCTAAGCTTAAAGTCAACTGAGTATTCTGAATATCCTGGTCTAAATCTAAAATATCAATCTCAGCCTGCTGAATCTTTGATTTCGTAGCTCCACCCGTAAAAATCGGAATATTAATATTTAAACCAATCGCCGAATAATCGCTCCAAAGAACACCATTATTGATACCGTTTGCTAAAGGAAATTTAGAACCCTGACCGGCCCAACCGTAGTTTGCCTGCAAACCAACCGTAGGATATAAATAAGCTTCTGTTGCTTTTTTATTAAATTGCAGAAGTTCTCTGTTTTTCTGCAAAACTTTCACTTCAGTTCTTGTATCTAAGTCTACATTTCCTGCAATCAATTCAGGTTTTGGTTCAATTGTTTTTTCCTCCAGATCAATTGGTGTATCAATAGGAATTCCCATGTAGAACTTCAAAGAGTTTTTAGATAGCTCAACAGCGTTCACCAATTGTTGTCTGCTTGCGCTGATATTGGTCAACTGTACATTGGTACGGTCAAGATCAATACCTTTTGCCAAACCGTTTTCAACTAAACTTTTGATTACGTTTCTTACTTTTTCAGTATTCGTATAGCTTACATTTAATGTTTTAAGATTTTCTTCCTGCACAAAAACCTGATAATAGGCAGTTGCCACATTTTCGATAATCTGCTCATTAGAAAGCTGAGCGTTCAGAACGTAAAATTCTCTTGTAGATTTCGCAGCTTTAAGACCTGTAAAAACTCTTTGGTCAAAAATAGCCTGATTCACTGTTACGACAGCGCTTGAGCTCCATGGCTGTCCCAATTGAGCACGAATTCTTTCTCCACCGAATTCTAAAAGTGATTCCTGAATGATCGGGTTATACGTCAAACCCGCAGTAGCACTAATTTGTGGCAATGCACCCGCTCTCGCTTCGGCAATCTTGTATTCGGCTTTTTTGATCTGCAAAGCCGCTTTTTTGGCTTCAGCTTTATTTTGCAAAGCCTGTTTGATGGCTTCCTGTAAAGATACCTCTTGCTGGGCAAAGGCAGATGTAGAGCCGAAAATCATAAATGCTGCAGCTATCCCAATTTTTAGCTTTTTTGCAGTTACAAGTTTTCTATTCATAATATATTACTTCGTTTATTTTTTTTAATAGTTTTGATTATTTAGCTTTTATTGCTAAAGGACGATTCAGTTTTATAAATACTTTAACACTCTTTGATTAATTTTTAAAAAGAATATTCATAATGATTTCTTTTCTGTCAGCAATGAGTAAATCAAATTCCTCTTCACTGATCATCATATTTTCTAAGAACAAAGGACGAACAGCACTTGGAAAAACCAGCAATGAGATCATGTTGAGTACAAACTGTACAGGTGCCATTTTTTCTATATTCCCCAAATCCATTTCTATTTCTATCTCTCGATACATTTTTTTCAGATCTTCTTCTTCCACATCTTTTTTGTGGCAGCTTCCTTTATTGATTTGTGAAACAATATAAGTTTCCAGATATGGATATTGAAGACTTGTTTGTAAACTTCCGTCTATGAAATTGGATATTTTCTCTTTAAAAGGCAGATCAGAATTCATAATCAATTCAGATTTTTCTTTTTCTACTCTGTGCGCTTCATCAAAAATAATCTGAATCAAGTTATCTCGAGAGCGAAAATAATAGTTGATGAGCGTTCTGTTGACGCCGGCTTCGTCTGCGATCTCCTGTGTTGTTGCATTAAATTTCCCCTGCACGAAAAACAAATTCTTCGCAGTCTCTTTGATTAATTCTTGTGTTTGATCTTTTTTTGTTTGATTTGACATTATTGTTAAACAATTTTGTGCAAATATAGATCAAACAATTGTTTTGACAAAATTGTTAAACAAAATAACTAAGAGAATTTTGATGATTTGTATCATCTTATTTATGAGCTCACTTATGATATTTCAGAAATTGCCGTAATAAAACTACATCGAATAAAATAATTAATTATATTTGACACAACAAAAAACACATTTTATGGAAAGCGAAAACCTCGACCCCTCTATATTCGGCACTTGCCGTTCTTTTCAAGACTGGCTTCACGACAAAACCAACTCCATGGTTTATTGTCTTTTGACCATAGACGGAAAAGAATTTCTGAGAAAAAACAGCTATGAAGTAGAACTTCACCAGAAAACCAATGACCACGATACCTTTACCATTACCGTTCCGGATGATGCTTTAGACACATTCAAAGGGTATGTGATGGAAAATTCCAGAAAACTACTCGGAAAAGAAATAGGAATTACCTATTGGCGTTTTGGCGAATCCCGGTATTATTTTAGAGGCATCGTCGGGAAAATCCGCAACAAAAAGACGAAGGCGGCGGTTACGGAGATTTGCACATTACAGGATTTGCACCAGGCATTTTGTTAGAAAGCGGTAAGGATTGCCAAAGCTTTGAAGACAAAACACTGGAACAGATCATCAAGCAAATTAACGAAGAATATCCAGAGGAAGCACAGGTAGAGATTTCTTCAAATCACCTGAATGCTTACAACAAAAAATCCCTTCCCTACACCGTTCAATATAAAGAATCTGATTATCAGTTTATCCGGAGACTCGCCATTCGTCACGGTGAATATTTATATTACAACGGTGAAAAACTGGTTTTTGGAGGTCAGGTACAGCCTGTTTTGAAGCTTAGGGAAAATATGGACCTGATCGATGTTGAATTTGAGATGCGGATGCAGGCACAGGAATTTACCTTCACTTGTTATGACTCGCAGAGCGGAGCCAAAATAGAGAAACACAGCAATGGTGTACAAAGCGAGTTCAAAGAAAGTCCTTTTCAGGCAATTGCGGTCATTGCTTCCCAAACCATTTTTAATAAAAAACCAAAAATGCACTTCAACCATACAGGAATCCAAAAAGGGTCAGAAGGACAATTGGCAGAAGCCGTTCGATTGGAAAAAGAAAAGCGGGAGAACCTGATGCAGGTAAAAGGCAGAAGTAAAACTCCCGAACTGAAAATAGGCGGAAGAACCCAGCTTTCGGACATCAACGGCAAAGCAATGGAAACCTACCGCATTATAGAAATCAAGCACGTTTATGAGCCGGGTGATTATTACAACGAGTTTGTCGGAATCCCCGATTTATTCAATGCCTCCCCTTACATCGATACCGAAGCCGTACCGAAAGGTGAAGAGCAGCCTGCAAGAGTGATGGATAACAACGACCCGATGGGAATGGGAAGAGTTCGGGTACAATTCCCGTGGCAGGAAGATAAAGGACAGAAAACCCCGTGGATCAGACTGATACAGCCACATTCAGGATCAGGCAAAGGTTTTCATTTTATCCCGGAGATTGGCGAAGAGGTTTTGGTAAGCCACGAATCCCAGAAATGCGGAGAAACCTTTTGTGATGGGAACGCATTATAATGGGAGTGAAACGAGTGGTTATGGAACTTCTGACAACAGTATCAAAGCAATTCATACAAGGAGCGGTCATATTTTAAAATTTACAGAAGATGAAAGTATTATTTTGACAGATAAAAGCGGTAACGAAATTATTTTTGATACTGTTGGAAGTAATATTACAGTTACTGCTCCTGAAACGATGACATTCAACTGTAAGAATATGAACATTAATGTGGGGCAGAATATGAATACTACAGTAGGACAAAACCAAAACAATACAATAGGCATGAACCAAACAGAAAGTGTGGGAATGCTTAAAAATCTTTCTGTTGGAACGAATTTTATGACAAACGTTATGGGAAGTTTGATGGAGTTTGTGAAAGGAAATAGAGAATCCAAAGCAAAAGAGGTAAAAGAAAATTCTAAAAAGAAGGGAAATAGTTTCTCAGGAAAATAATGATATCCACTCTCAAAAGACTTTTAATAATAACAGCGGCGAAAATTCTAAAATGCACTAATTATGTCTATTACACGAATTACAGAAGGTGACCATATTACAGCAATAGAAAAAGGATGGACTGTCTTTACGGATGATTTTGAAGCCTATGCAGGGCAATTCAGTCACTTCACAGCAAAAGAAGAAACAATCATTGGCAAGCCGGCAAAAGACAAAGGAAATGAAACCAAATATTTTATAGATGCGTGGTGGGCAGATAAAAATGGTGAAAAAATAACAACGGCCAATTTGGGAGATGTAGTATACTTCCATATTGAAACACAAAATATTACGGATAAAGATCCAAAATCAGGATTTGATTCTGAAATCAGTATTCAATTGTACGATCACGATGATGATGGATATCATGACCCTATTACTGTAAATTATAAGAATAGCAATAGCAATCGCATTGTCTCTGTTTCAGTAAAAAATAACAAAGCCGTTATATCTGAACTTACTTTGTCGCCAGGTTTAGAAAGAGTAGAAGAAGTGGCTATTGATGATGATATAAAGCTTTTTTTTCAGTGTGCCTACAAGGAAGATTTCATGATTCCTCTGCCAAAAGAAAAATCAGACTATCTTTTGGTAAAAACATGTGACAAAAAAGTAGTACAGAGTTATGAAAGTATTGGCTATGGGAGATGCGAGTTTTACCAGTACAGGTACAATGATTTTATGAGGAGACATGAGAAATGCGGGCATGTACCACCCGACTATTATTATGGGCCGATGATAAAGATAAATGAAGATACCCAAAAATTTTATGATCATTATGCCCTTAATGATGAAATGAAAAACCCTGTTGGGATGACCGTTACAAGAATAAAAACAGAAGACAGACTGGGCGTAGCCGGAAAACCTTTGGTTGGGTACAGCTATGGCTTTAAGTATTGTGTGAGATTTACACATGTGCTGAATCCAAAATTATCTCCTGAAGGAAAAACTTGGCTTTACAATGCAAGATTCAGACTGCAAAATTTAATGGAAGAAGGGCTAATCTATTACAGATACGAGGCGAAATATGACAAAATCATAGAAAGCATGGAAAGCACCTTCAATAAAAACTTTGCACCGACCAAAGAAGAAGTAATAGCTGCTGGCAAAGAGGGTGTAAAAGGAGCTATAATATTAAAAAAACAAAAATATTACAAAAATATCGAGCTGATCAACAAACGTTTTCAGGAATTTGCCTTCGCTACGCATCCCGATGCTTATGATCCTAAAAGAATGTCTGCATTACCCATTAAAGATCTGGCATTGATATCTTTGTCTCCAGATTTCAAAGAATGGATTGGCGAAGGGGCGTATGGCACCTGGATGCAGGCAGCCATTGTAGCCGGCAATATGAATTATGGAGAACTGATTCTAACCAATGTTGACCATTATGGTAAGGATGAAAACTCGGTGATAGTGGATGGATGGGAAGTCGCAAAAGAAGCCGGAAAAAAAATAAAAGATGAAGTTGTAGATATTATGCTGTTGGAAGACATAGAAAAATTCATACGAGAAAACTGCATCACACATGATTAAACTACTCTACAAAATAAGCAGATTCTTACTGGGTGCATTATGCATTATAAAATCCCTATCAGCCTGCTCGCAACAACCAAAAGACAATAATATGAAATGGACAGCAAAATATGATTTTTTTGATTTATATAAGGTAAAAGTTAATGATAATACTTTCAACCCCGGAAGTGCAATCAGTTTAGACAAAATAGTCATCCCTTATGAGAATACCATCATTATGGGAGCAAAAAAAGATGAACATTCATTTGATTCCTCCAAAAAAAGTAGCACAGCTGTATTGTTTGTATCTAATAACAAAGGGAAAAGTTACCAAGAAATAAAAACAGGAGAAAAAGATTTAGAGTACATGGAATCCAAAGGCGATTATACATTAGTAGAAGCCTTTACTGCGGATAGCTTGGCAGTAAAGTATTATAAGATCTTATTGCTAAACAACAAAACCTTTGAGCTGAAAAAAGTGCTGGATTATGCTGATAAAGAAGATGTTTTTTACAGCTATTTTGATGGAAAATATATTCTCGAAAGTCATAGAAGTAATGATAGCTCTAAATTAATAAACCTGCTTAATATAAAAGAAGAATATACGATACCAACAAGTAAGATTGGAGACTATTTTTTTCATATAGGTGATGGAAAAATCGTTTATCAAAAAAGTAATGAAATCCGAGAATATAATGCAATAACAAAAGAAGATAAACTTTTAAATACACTTAAAAATAGATATAATTATTTTTTTTATTTAGATAATCAACTAACTCTTCAAAAAAAAATATTAGAAGAAGGAGATAAATATAAGTACGGAATTTATGATATTTATGAAAACAAGTTATATGAAGAAACTAACGAAAATAAATATTTCTATCGTTATAAAAACTTTGTCTGTGATTACCGTAAATTAGGAGCCAAGCCTGAGATTCGTTATTCTTATGACTATGGCAAAACATGGAAAGTACACCATGTAACAGACTTTACGATTCTTTCAAGTCTTGTCGGCTTTTACAAAGATCAGTTTTTGGTAACAGAAGGTATCTTCTGGCATTTTGATTCTCCGAAAAGTGGCGGACGTGTAATGGTAGGAGAATTTGTAAAATGATCAGAATAATGAAAATATCAATGTTGACTTTGTTGTTGTCGTTTTTTGCCTGCTCGCAACAAACAAAAGACGATAATATGAAATGGACAGCAAAATATGATTTTTTTGATTTATATAAAAAGCGGCTTGGAAAAGGTCAATTTAATCCTGGTAGTGCAATTACTATTAGAAACATAATTATTTCTTATGATGATACAATAATATTGGGAGGAGAAAAAAGAGAATGGGAATTTAATGATAATTTAAAAGGGAGTACTATCGCCGTGTTGTTTGTATCTAATGACAAGGGGAAAAGTTATAAGGAAATTTATTTAAATGATGATTATTTAACTTTTATCCAGTCTCAAGGAGATTATACATTTATAGAATCTTTTACAAGTAACAAAGAAGCAATCAAAACTTATAAAATACAACTTTTGAACAACAAAACGTTTGAACTGAAAAAGGTAGATGAGTATACAGAATTTGATAGCATTTCTTATAGTAAGTTCGATGGTAAATACATTATTAGAAAAAGTAGATTAAATTCAAAATTAATTAATTTATTTAATAAAAATGAAGAATATAGAATACCTAAATTTTTATTAGAAGAGAATATAAATTTCTATAATACAGGAAATGGCAAATTGCTTTATATGGCAAATCAGGAAATTATAGAATATGATGTGAAAACAGATTCAAAAAATATGATTAAAAAGCTTGCTCGAAAATATGATTATTTTTGGTATAAAGAAGAAGGTTATACTTTTGGAGTTGATGATAAAGTAAATAAAGACGATACATTTAGTACTAGTGTTTATAACTCAAGTGAAAATAAACTATATGACTTGACAGATAAAAATATAGACAATTACAGGTACCAAAACTTTGTCTGCGATTACCGTAAACTAGGAGCCAAACCTGAGATTCGCTATTCTTATGACTATGATAAAACATGGAAAGTACATCATGTAACAGATTTTACGATTCTTTCAAGTCTTGTCGGTTTTTACAAAGATCAGTTTTTGGTAACAGAAGGTATCTTCTGGCATTTTGATTCTCCGAAAAGTGGCGGACGTGCAATGGTAGGAGAATTTGTAAAATGATTTAAAAACGTACTATGGCTCAGTTACTGAAAATAGATAAACATGAAATTATTTACATCGTTAATTTGAGTGTATGTTTTTTTATAAATTCTTGTGCACAACAAAAGTTTGAAAAACCTCCGAAACCGGGAAAGGTAAGAATTATAAAATTCAAAAGGTATTCCGCCTACAAAAATTAAAAAAGGACATATTGTATTAAATTTAGGCGAATTAAAGCAAAAAGAAGATAATTTGTATTGTTGGGAAGCTGAAGGTAAATGCAATGTCATTGATTGTAAAATTACATTGTATAGTCATAGTATTGCAAGAGGAGATAATGCAAGTGTATCAGAATATTTATATGCTGAAGGAGAATTCTTAGAAGGAAAATATGATGGTAGCTGGAAATACTATGATAAGAATGGAAAAGTTATAAAAAAAGAAAATTGGGATAATGGGATGTTGATTTATAGAAAAGAATATAAATAAATTTAAAGAAAAATCAACTTTAAATATAATGGATTATTCATCTAAAGTAAATATTTATACTCAATGGCAATGGAAGATGATGCAAAATGATGTAAAATCTTTTTATGGTAATGTAATAGAAAATAAATAAAAATGAAAATGAAAGCAAAATACATAACTATATTATTACTCATTCTTATATCATGTGCACAACAAAAAATTGATAAATCTCCAGTATTCCCACCAAAAAATATGAAAAATATACAACAAACACAAAAACTTCCAAGATTGTTCAATTATATAAATTTGGGAGATTTAGAAAAAATGAAGATAGTTTATATTGCTGGAAAATAGATAAAAACTGTAATATACTTGATGGTAAAACAACACTTTTTACTTACTATCAAACTTCAGGAGATGATAATCCTAAGCTTATACCTTATAATTTTGCAGAGGGAGAATTTTTAGAGGGTAAATATCAAGGAATTTGGAAGTATTACGATAAAAATGGAAAAGTTATTAAAGAAGAAAAATGGGATAATGGAAAGTTGATTTATTAACTATGAATAGTAAAAGAATAATTATCTCATTTCTAATTTTCATATGCATTTACTCTTGTAAAAATCAAGAAAACGGATTAGGGTTTAATCAAAGTTTCAGTAATGAATTTGTCTACATTACTCCCGATATGTATTCGGAAAGTAGAGATAGTTTAAAGATCGATATTCCATTAGAGTTCTATATCAAAAATAATAGTAATACAAATTTTGATTATGTTGAAACTACATTTTATATTGATAAAAAGCATGCTTCATTAGGAGATTACGAAAATATAGATAAAAAAACAAGAATTGAATACGAGATACATTGGAATCTATTAAAAGGAGAAAGCAATACAATAATATCCCATATAGAAAAACTTTACATTGACAAAGACGATGTTAAAAAAGTCTTTAAAAAATATGGAGTAAATAAAGATATAGAAAATTTTAGGGATTCGGCAAAAATAGCTTCCTATAAAGAGTTCCGAAAAGATTTTCCAGAAATTATAAGAAATATGGAAAAAGTTCCTGATGTGTTAGAAATTACAACTAGCAATAAAAAAGAAAAAGTATTCAAATCGCAAAGATTTAAAATAAAATGGTAAAAATGGAATATGAAAATCTAAAAATTGTAAGAAAGCAGTTTGTGTTTATTTTAAACTATGCAGTCGATATTTTAAAGAAGGATTATATTGATTCTGAAGATTTAGTTTTATTCTCGATAGAAGTTAAAAAATTCAATCAATGGTTAGATACAATTGAAATTCCGGAAGTTGTACATAAAAATCTAAAGAGAATTTATTTTGATTATTCTATAAACAGAAAAGATATTTCAGATTCACTGTTCATATTTTTTGAAAGAATTACGCTTAATTGGATTCAACAAAGACAAAGAAAACAAAGTCTAAACAATTTTCTTGAAAAATATGATAGGTATTTGAAGTTATTTAATTAATTATAACAGGCTATTTATTTTTGATACAGATATTTTATTTCAGAAATTGTTGAAGAAGTTCTGGTAAGCCACGAATCTCAGAATACAGAAAACCTTTTGTGATGGGAACGCATTATAATGGGAGTGAAACGAGTTCATACCATACAAGTGGCAACGATAAAAAAGTGATTCACACACGAAGCGGAACCAAGATCATTCTGAATGACGCTGAAGGAAGTGTTTTCATTGAAGACCCGAGTGGGAATACGTATTTGATGGAGCTGGAAATATTAATGTGAATGCGCCAAAGAATATGAGTTTTACGGCGGGTGAAAACGTAACAATTACGGCAGGCATGAATATTACATCCAATGCAGGGATAAACATTTCTGAAACTGCTGTAGTCAACCATTCTAGTTTCGCCGGAGCCATGATGATGCAGAATGCGGTTGCAGATTATTCTCTGATGGCGGCGAATATTATGGAAGTAGCACAGGGAGAAAGGAAAAGCAAGGCAAAAGTGATGAACGAAAATTCTTCTGAGAATACAGCAAATACAGAAGGAAAAACGAATGTTCATGCTCAGAAAAATATTCATAAGAATAGTGGCGAAAAATCTAATTTCCATTAATTATGGCAGGAGGAACAATTACAAGAATTGTAGGTGGAAATCTCACTAAAGAAATAGAAGGTGATTATACTATTTGGACGGATAATTATACCATAAACAGCGGAGGAAAAATTAGTTTGACTTCCGATGAAGAAATTATTTTTGGATCACCGCCACCTCCCCCACCTGCTGGAGATTATTTTGATAAAGGATGGTGGAGTTCGGACTTTGCAGGCAATAATAAAATAACCAATGCGAAAATTGGAGATACAGTATATTTTCAAATAGAAATGACTGATGAATTTCCAAAGACAGACCTATCAACAGAAAAACAAAATATTATTTCTTTCAAATTATATGAATTTGATGGTAATAAATATTCAATTGGTTATATATGGCCTATAATTACATTAGAAAAAGAGCCAAAAAAGGATAGAGAAGTGAACATGGATTACTTTTCTGTCAGGATTAATGAATTACCACATTTTGCTAAGAATGATGTTAAGCTGCTATATAAAAAAATTAGAGAAAACTTTTTAACTCTCTCTAAGGGCAGTAAGCCATTCGAGTCTCATATAGAACCACTTCATAAAAATATTACAGGTAGTTGGGAATTTAAACCATATCCCAAAGAAGATGAGCCAACATATGCAAAAAAACAGTTGGAAGCTTGGAAGAATGAGCGTGGAGGCACAATTATTTTTATTGAAGCAGGTGGAGGAGCAGTAGAGGATTTAATTGGTGATCATGGTGCCGTCCTCGAAAGTGAAAGTGACTCATCTCAAATGTGTTGGATATTTACTACTATTTTTACTGAAGAAAGTGGTACGCAGCCATTTTCCGGGCACAGACAATTTGGAATTCATAAAGACGAAGAAGGATATTATCGATTTTTTGCACGAGCCATTGATAGAATATGGCCAAGTAATACTGTATTAAATGTAAGTTTGAGACAAAAAAATTTAGTAATAAAAGATTATTTAAAGATAGCAGACTCTACATGGATAAACTTAATTAAAAATGTATCGGATTTTATAGTTAAAAACGGAGGTGCAACAACGATAATGCAGGCTGAAATGGATAGAATTAATTTTAAAAAATTCAATGATAAATATTACAAAAACCCTGTTTCTAACATAGGAAACATCCCACAATATAAAAAAATGAGTGAAGATGAAATATAGATTACTTATAATAAATATATTGTCTTGCATCGTTTTATATCATTTAGTATTTGAAACGTTAGTTACATTTTATGATTTTGATGAAAAGAATAGAAATATACTCACGCCTATCGACCGTGTTATTAGAAAATATCTTCTTTGTCAAAATAATATATTTTCAACATATTCCTTAGGTGACTTTTTATTTTTATTTTTTAATTTATTCATTAGTGCTATTTTATTTTATATTGCAAATAGATGGTATAGTAAAGAAAATGTTATTAAAACGATTGCTAGACTACTTGTCACTTTTATCATCATAAAAATAATTATTATTGGATATACTTTTATTGATAACAGATTAGCAATAATTTTCATATATGTAGTTTATTTTCTTTTTCCCTATGTCAATAATGTTAATGCTATTGTTGCCCCTTTTTTGGTTAAATAAAAAAATTGCGGAGAAAATTTTCATTAAAAATAAAAATTCTAACATATGAAAATAACTAAACTTGTTATCCTTTTCAATTATCAAAAAATATTGCTAGGGATTTGTGTTGCAGTATTTTTATTAATTGCTTCAACTCAAACAAGTTCTACAACTTTTAGTCTTTTGCTGAAAATTTTAAGTGCATTAATACTAATAAATATAATTGCTTCAATTTTAGCTTCGTACATTCTTTACGATAAGTCGGATTTGTACACGTTAAATAATTTAAGAGGGACTTTAGATTTTGAAAAAATCGAGAATGTAGTTTTAATTCATGCAAGTTTTGACCCATTGTCTAGACAATTAGAAGATGAATATCCAAATTTGAATTTAAGTGTTTGTGATATTTTTGAGAACAGACACGAACAAGACAGAGGAATTATAACATCTAAGAAAGTATTTCCACCAAATCCAAAAGAAATTAAGATAATTCCAAGCGAATTACCCTTTGAAGATAAATCTCAAGATGCAATCCTTGCAATTACAGCTCTTCATGAAATTTTAGGCCATAAAGAAAGAGTTTTATTTTTTAAAGAAGCAAAAAGAATTGTGAAAAAGGGCGGTTTAATAATAGTTTCAGAACAATTTAGAGATATTACCAATTTTATTTTTTTCAATATTGGAGCATTTCATTTTTTAAGCCAAAAGAAATGGGAAAAAGCAATTTTTGATGCAGGTTTGAAAATTGTTAAAAATGAAGAAATTACACCGTTTGCAAATATGTTAATTGTAAAAGAATAAACAGATAACAAAAAAGTTTGGGAGATTACCTATTTAATTACTCAGGGAAAAGAAGATAAAAACAGAGCAAGTGATTTTGGATGGAAAAACAGGTCAAGTTTTGAAAAAGCTACAAGGGACTTATACAGGGACTTAGATATTCATAATCTATTTTACTATGAAAATTTTAATTAAGAAACTATTTGAATGGGACGGAAAATACAACTCTGCTCCACTCGCCACAGGAAATTATTGGTATACGATAAAAGTTTCAGATGGAAGGGTTTATAATGGCTGGCTATTGATCAAAAACAGGAACTAAAAATAAAAGAGCAGAAATTTCTGCTCTTTTTTATTTTATACCAATCTTATCTTATCATCCAAAATATCAATGATTTTATCTTTGTACAAACCACCGAGTGCTTTTTTGAAATTCTTTTTACTCATCTGGAGTTCATCTTTGATTTCTTCAGGAGAAGATTTGTCTGATAAATGAAGTAAGCCAAAATTTTCTTCTAGTTTGTTAAGAATTTTTTGTCTGAACTCATCAATATTTTCAAAACCTTCCGGCTGAAGCGAAACATCTATTTTCCCGTCTTCCCGGATGGCTTTGATAAATCCTTCCTCTTCAGAAAGTGGATATAATTTTTTGTAAACATCTGAAACATAGATCAGCCCGATATACTTTTTGTTGATCACCACATTCCACCCCAATTCACTTTCATTCATCATGATCAATTCTACTTTATCACCTTTTTTAAGCGGTAAATCTTCGTATTGTGGGTTTCTTTTAAATTTCGTAGTTCCTGTAATCAATCCCAAATCTTCATCTACATAAAGATTAACCAAATATCTTTTGCCTTCAAGGATTTTTGATTTCTGCTGTTTGTACGGAATAAAAAGATCTTTAATAATTCCCCAATCCATAAACGCTCCACTTGGAAGACTTTGCACACAGCTCATCACAGCAAATTCACCTACTTCTGCCAAAGGAGTTTCTGTAGTCGCTTTCAGTTTGTGGTCATCCTGATAAACAAAAACTTCTATTTCGTCACCCAATTCTTTTTCTTCATGAATGAAAACTTTAGACAAAAAAGCGGTTTCGCCGGTTTCTGATTCAAGCATCCATCCTGAACTATTTTTTTCTGAAATTTTTAAAGTCTGGGTTTTTCCGAGTTGCATGTAATGATAAATTTAATGGGCAAAGGTACGCAAATTAGTTGGAGAGTTTCAGGATTTGGAGGGTTGGAGTTTTATAATAAGTTACCTGAAGATGAGATTAGCTTTTCCTTTCTTTAATAATATCTGGATTTTGAAAGCTTTTGAGGAATTTTTAAAACAACCATTTCATCGATAATCTGGTTTTTTTTACAAAAAAAGAGAGACAAAAGCCTCTCTTCTATATTAAGTTGATGGTCTTACATATGCAATGCTCTCTTTCCTGTAGCATCCAAAGCAGCTTCTTTTATGGCTTCTGCGTAAGTTGGGTGAGCATGAGAACTTCTTGCGATATCTTCTGCACTTGCACGGAATTCCATAGCAATCACACCTTCAGCAATTAAATCTGCTGCTCTTGCACCAATCATGTGGAAACCTAGAACCTCATCTGTTTTTTCATCAGCGATAATTTTTACAAGACCGTCAATGTCACCACTTGCACGGCTTCTTCCTAATGCTCTCATAGGGAAAGTTCCGATTTTGTAAGCTACACCTTCGTCTTTTAACTGCTCTTCAGTTTTACCAACTCCTGCAACTTCAGGCCAGGTATAAACTACTCCAGGAATTAAGTTATAATTGATGTGAGGTTTTTGTCCGGCTAAAGTTTCAGCAACGAAAACGCCTTCTTCTTCAGCTTTATGAGCCAGCATTGCACCTTTGATTACATCACCGATTGCATAAATGTTTGCAACGTTAGTTTGTAAGTGGTCATTTGTTTTCACTCGTCCTCTTTCGTCAAGCTCTACACCTGCTTTCTCCAATCCAAGTCCGTCAGTAAAAGGTCTTCTTCCTACAGAAACCAAACAGTAATCACCTTCTACCGTAACTTCTTCTCCTTTTTTGTCTTTTGCCGTAATTTTTACAGTGTCTCCATTTCTTTCAACTGCCGAAACTGCTGTAGAAAGCATGAACTTCATCCCTTGCTTTTTAAGAACCTTAGTCAATTCTTTGCTTAAAGCTCCATCCATGGTAGGAATAATTTTATCCATAAATTCAACCACAGTAACCTGAGCTCCTAATCTTAGATAAACTGAGCCCAATTCCAGACCAATCACTCCACCACCGATGACCACTAAATGCTTAGGAATTTCTTTTAAATTCAAAGCTTCTGTAGAAGTGATCACTCTTTCTTTATCTAAAGTGATAAAAGGCAGAGATGAAGGTTTAGAACCTGTCGCAATGATTGTATATTTAGAATCGATCGTTTCTGTAGAACCGTCGTTTTTAGTTACTTTAACCTGAGTAGCAGATTCAAAGCTTCCAAGACCTTCAAAAACAGTGATCTTGTTTTTGTCCATCAAAAAGTTGATTCCTTTTGTTGTCTGATCTACCACTTCATTTTTTCTCGCAATCATTCTTGCGATATCTGCTTTTGGCTCATTAATGATAATTCCGTGGTTTTCAAAATTGTGTTTTGCGTTTTCGAAATGCTCAGAACTGTCAAGAAGCGCTTTTGAAGGAATACATCCAACGTTAAGACAAGTTCCGCCTAAAGTTGAATATTTTTCAATAATTGCTGTTTTGAAACCTAATTGCGCAGCGCGAATTGCAGCTACATAACCTCCAGGACCAGAACCTATTACGGTAACATCGAATTGACTCATTTTATTTTTATAATTTATTATTAGCTATTCTTAGAGCATTACAAATTTAATGATTAATTACCACTTGAGAAAGTGAGTTTTATCAAGTTTTTGAGAGCGGAATGTTGGGTGATGGATGATGGAAGTTTGTTGCTAATCGCATTTAAACTTACCTATCATTCAACATAATTTTATTTGTTTGCATTGATCCAAATAATAACAGCTAGAAAAATCAAACCGAATCCTAATCTTCCACCTATTATTATGAGTCCTATACCTACACAAAGCAATACTGTACCTAATATATATAAAACGAGACTTTTAACAGACCGGTATTTGTTTTGCTTTTTTAGAATTTTCTGCTTTTCGGCATTAATCTCCCTCATCACTTCTTCAACATCCTCTTGATTATAGCCTTCTTGAATAATTAATCTGCAAATAAATTTTTCATTATAATTTCCCGCAACGTAGCTGTTATATTTTTTATATATTTCCCTTTTTAATGATTCTTTTGTTAATTCGTCACTCATTTTTTAATATCAATTTTAGATATCTGTTAACAGCTTCCCTTTGCCAAAGACTTCTTTGTTTCCAAAAAATTCTCCTCCGCAAATATACCATTCAAGATTTTCAAGATAATCTGCTGCGTTTTCAGGTTTCATTCCTGCAACTTCTTTTTTTACAATAATTCCTTTAAACCATCTGTTTAAGTTTTGAGAATTTTCAGATTCAACAGAATATTTCAACCATATTCTCTGACAAAGTCTGCATTGAATTATGCTTACTTCTGCATTTCGGTTATCTGTAGAATCGGTTCCTATTTTTGAAGTTCTATAGTCTGAGGAACTTTGGGAAGGTTGTTCGCAGCCACATCCTAACTTTGGGATTTTTTTCATGAATGAAAATTGGTTTTAAAAGAATTTAAGGCTCAAATGTAAGGAAATATAAGCTATTTTTTAATGAAGGAAAAATGATTATCTCTTCATCAAATCCAACAAAATCTTTTCATATCTGTCTAAAATAATCTCTTTTGAAAATCTTGATTTAATAGAATTGATAATCCATTCTTCATCATAATTCTGTAATAAAAGTGTTTTGATTTTCTGAGCAAAATCTTCATGATTTTCAATATTTCCGATTTCTCCGTTGATGTCATTCTGAATGATTTCATTGATTCCTCCCGGACAATTATTGGCTAAAGAATACGTTCCGCACGCTCCGGCTTCAAGCAGAACGTTTGGAAATCCTTCGTATCTTGAAGAAAGAATAAACAGATCTGCATATTTTAAAAACTGATAAGGATTGTCTTGTCTTCCATGAAAAACTACATTTTTCAAGCCTAAAAAATCTTTCATCTGATGAAGAATTTCTTTGTCTCTGCCGTCTCCTAAAATATGAAGGATAATTTTTTCGTTTTTTAATTCTGGAAAAAACTTTCAGTAAATTATCAAATCCTTTTCTTGCAGATAAATTACCGATTGCAACCACGTTTTTGTAGTTGTATTTAAAGCAGTCCGGTTTTCGGGCAAAAAGTAATTTTTCATCAATAAATTCAAAGTCAACAGGATTATTGATTTTAATAATTTTTGACCGGTCAATTTTAAAATTTGTAACCAGATCATTCATCATATCATCGCTTTGTGCAATAATCTGCTGGTAATTATTATAAAAATTATAGAAAAATTTAATTTCTTTTTTTGTAACGTGCTGTGAAACTACATTCGTTTCTCTTGCAATGAATTTAACCTTCGGAAAAAGCTTAATAAACATTGATAAATAGGCATTAACTTCTCCAAATCCGGAAAATACGATATCCGGTTTTCTTCTGTAAATTTCTTTTAAAATAGGCTTCAGAGAATGTCTTATTCTTTCAGTATTAATGTCTATAATTTCTATATCATCTTTCAATACATTGAGATAACCGCCTTGTTTGCGCAAAAGCAAAATCTTAGGCTCAAACCGATCACGGGAAAGATGATTTGCAATGGTGGTAATGATTCTTTCTGCACCTCCGGTTTCTAAATCCGGCAGAATAAACATGACAGAAATTTTCTTTTTCATGAGTAAAAAAATGCTAATCTATTCCTTCAGCACTAATAATTATTTTTTAATTGGCAACATCACTGATGAACTTAATTCTCAGCATTCTCACTTCTTCGTCTGAAAGTTCGTCTCCAAACTCATCAAGCAGAACTTTCATGCTGTCGCTTTCAGATTCGGTCATAAATTCCATGAACTCATCAACCATATCTTCATCAAAATTTTCTTCAATATAATAATCGATATTCAGCTTGGTGCCTTGGTAAACAATACGTTCCATTTCTTTTAACAAATCGTTCATTGACAAGTTTTTGGCTCTTGCAATATCTTCAAGATCAATTTTTTTGTCGGTGCTTTGAATAATGAAAACCTTATGGCTGGATTTATTCGCCACATTTTTCAGCACCATATCCTGAGTACGTTCTATATGATTGTCATCAACATATTTTGAAATAAAATCTGCGAATTCTTTGCCATATTTTTTAGCCTTTCCTTCTCCGACTCCATAGATTTTTGCAATTTCTTCAACGGTGATCGGATATTGGACGGTCATATCCTCCAAACTCGGATCCATAAAAACCGTATAAGGGGGAATTCCGTATTTTTTGGCTACTTTTTTTCTTAATTCTTTAAGCTGACCAAACAAATTCTGATCTAAACATCCGCTTGCCTGCATCTGAACCTGATCGCTGTCTGCTTTGGTTTGTGATAAATCAAATTCTCGGTCTTCGGCAATTAAAAAAGACTCTTTAAATTTACCGTTGATCATCTCATGACCTTTTGGAGAAATTTTTAAAACGCCGTACGTCTCAATATCTTTCAGTAAAAAATTTTGTACCGTTGCCTGTCTTAGGATCGTTTTCCAGTAATTGTCTTTCTCATGTTTTCCAAAACCGAAAAATGAAGTCTGCTCAAGTTTATAAGACTTTGTAACTGCATTTTCTTTTCCTGCAATAACGGAAATAAGATCTTTAGATTTGAATTTTTCTTTTGTTTCATTAATAAGCTCAAGCACTTTTTCCAGATCTTTTGTTGCATCTTTCAGCTTCGGCGGGTTCGATGCATTGTCGCACATATTGGCTCCTTCACCCGTGACAGGGTCAAAAATTTCACCAAAATAATATAAAATATATTGTCTGCGGCTCATTGAAGTTTCGGCATAACCCACGACTTCATTTAATAGCTGTAATCCTATTTCTCTTTCTGATACAGGCTTCTGAGCTAAGAATTTTTCTAATTTTTCAATATCTTTCGGGTCATAAAATGCGAGACAGTGACCTTCTCCTCCATCACGACCTGCACGACCGGTCTCCTGGTAATAACTTTCCAGAGATTTGGGAAAATCGTAGTGAATGACAAAACGAACGTCCGGCTTATCAATTCCCATTCCAAAAGCAATAGTGGCAACAATAACATCCGCTTCTTCCATCAGAAATTTATCCTGATTGGTTACTCTCACTTTCTGATCTAAACCAGCGTGATAAGGAAGTGCGTTAACGCCATTTACCTGTAAAAGCTGGGAAAACTCTTCCACTTTTCTTCTGCTGAGACAATAAACGATACCAGATTTTCCTTTGTGCTTGTTGATAAACTTTACAATTTCTTTGTCTACATTCACTTTTGGACGGACTTCATAATATAAATTGGCTCTGTTAAAACTTTCTTTAAAAACCAAAGCATCCGTCATCCCAAGAGTTTTCTGAATATCATCCTGAACTTTCGGTGTTGCCGTTGCTGTAAGAGCAATAACCGGAACATCTGCAATCTTGTCGATAATTGATTTTAAGTTTCTGTATTCCGGTCTGAAATCATGACCCCATTCGGAAATACAATGCGCCTCGTCAATCGCAACAAATGAAATTTTCACTTCTCTGAAAAATTCAAGATAATCTTCCTTTATCAGAGATTCCGGAGCTACATAGAGAAGTTTTGTTTTTCCGCTTTTTATATCGTCAAATACCTGTTTGGTTTGAGTTTTGTTTAGAGATGAATTAAGAACATGGGCTACCCCGTTTTCAGATGAAAGACCGTTGACGGCATCTACCTGATTTTTCATTAAAGCAATCAATGGGGAAACCACAATAGCAGTTCCTTCTGAAATAAGGGCGGGAAGTTGGTAACACAAAGATTTTCCGCCTCCGGTAGGCATCAAGACAAATATGTCTTTCCCTTCTAACAGTTCTTGTATAATAAGCTCCTGCTGACCTTTAAAAGTAGAAAACCCGAAGTATTTCTTTAACTCGCCTGATAAATTGGCTTTTTTTGCGCTCATCTAATTTTGTATTGCTAAATTTGCATCCTACCCAAAGTTATAACAATTTTACTGAAAATAAAAGTAAACCGTTTTATAAAAAATAAAACCCGCATTAAAGATTCTTAAATAATGCAGTTTCACTTTGGAATATTTTAGATATAAATTATACCGGAAAAATGGAGTTATCAAACATTATTTCAATCGCTAAGAGTACGCTAGCCATAGAAATTGCTGAATTAGAAAAACTAAAAAACAGAATCGATGATGACTTTGTAAAGGCAGTAGAAATCATCAATTCTGCAAAAGGAAAATTAATTGTCGTAGGAATCGGAAAATCTGCTCATGTCGGAAATAAAATCGTTGCTACGTTAAATTCCACAGGAACCCCTTCTCAATTTTTACACGCTTCAGAAGCAATCCATGGTGATTTGGGAGTTATTCAGAAACAAGATGTTGTATTGTGTATTTCCAATTCAGGAAATTCTCCTGAAATTATTAATTTGGTTGCCTATCTTAAAGATTACTCTTCCGCTCTAATAGGAATGACCGGAAACAGGAAAAGCAAACTGGCAGAATATTCTGATGTGATTCTGGATACTCATGTAGACTTAGAGGCTTGTCCTAATAAATTGGCTCCAACAAGTTCTACCACTTTACAAATGGCATTGGGTGATGCTTTAGCGATTTGTCTAATGGAGTTAAATGATTTTAGAGAAAATGATTTTGCAAAATTTCATCCCGGTGGAAGTTTAGGGAAAAATTTAACGGCGAGAGTTGAGCAGTTTGTTTCGTCCCAAAAACCACAGGTTTCTGAAGAATCTTCAATAAGAGATGTCATCATTTCTATCAGCGCATCAAGCCATGGAATTACGGTTGTCACAAATCAAGAAAAAATTCTTGGTGTGATTACAGACGGCGATTTGAGAAGAATGTTATTGAACGGTGACGACATTTCTAAAGTTCTGGCTAAAGATATCATGTCCGGAAATCCTAAAACTATCGAAAAAGATTCTTTGGCAAAAGAAGCCATGAAAATTTTAAAAGACAATAATATCGGGCAATTGATCGTCACTGAACACGGTCAGTATTTCGGTATTATTGATATTCATAAATTATTAGATGAGGGAATTAACTAAGGGATTCTGAAATTGAGAGAAGTAAGATATTTTTGTAGCAATTTTTAATTTAGATTAATAATTTAATTAACTTTAAGTTTGATGCTAAACTTCGCTTTTCAGCTTCCAACTCCCCGCTTTTTTTCTTACATTTGAAACCATTAAAAAAAAATCTGTGAGTGAAGGTAAAGAAATGTCCTTTTTTGGGCATATTGGTGAACTGAGAGGTCATCTTATCCGTTCAATTATTGCTATCATTATTGCTGCTTTTGTAGTTGGATTCAATATCAACTGGATCATGGATCACGTTTTCTTCGGACCAACAAGAAATGATTTCCCCACTTTTAAAGCGGTTAATCACTTTTCGAGAATGATTTTGGGTGAAGACAGCATTACTTTGCCAGCAGAATTTCCTGTGCGTGTGCAGAGATTGTATCAGCAATTTAATGTGATGATGGCAGTTTCCATTTTTGGCGGTTTGGTGATTGGTTTTCCTTACATTGTTTGGGAGTTATGGCGTTTCATCGGTCCGGCTCTGCATCCTAACGAAAGAAAAAATTCTATATTCATCATCAATTCAGTATGGATTCTGTTTATAATGGGAGTTTTGTGCGGTTACTTTTTGATATTGCCGTTCGCCGTTAATTTTGGAGTTATTTTCAAAATTTCTGACATTATTATACCGCTTTACGATTTAAGTGATTATACTACTTTATTTCTACAGGTAGTTTTGGGAATGGGAGTTGTATTTTTATTTCCGGTACTTATTTATTTTCTTACAACAATCGGAATTCTGAATCCTGCTTTCATGAAAAAATACCGCAGACACGCCATTGTTTTGATTATGGTGGTTGCAGCAATTATTACTCCAGCCGATGTTTTAAGTATGATGATGGCAGCTTTACCTTTGTTGTTCCTTTACGAAGTAAGTATTTTGATGTGCGGTTATACATTTAAAAAAGTACAGAAAAGAGAAGCTAAATTGCCTGTTGTACCGAAATAAATTAAGGTTAAGAGCAAAATAAAACAATCATAAAAGCGGCGGGAAAATCGAAGATTTTCCCGCCGCTTTTTTCTTTAAAATTGTAAAAAAAATACCCTAAAATCTATTTTAAATTACATTTTTCGCACACTTTTTCATACAATTCATATTAATTTTATATTTTTGGTAACATCAAATTTCACATAGTATATTATGAAAAGAATTTCATGTTCGATATTGTTGATATCCGGATTAGCTTTCGGACAATTTTTTGAAAAAAATAAATCGTTCACCAGACAAGATACCTTAAAAGGTTCTAATACCGAATTCCGAAATTTTTGGGATGTAAAAAAATATGAATTGTCTGTTGAACCCAATTTCGAACAAAAAAGCATTCAGGGAAATAATAAAATCAGTTTTGAAATTCTGAAAGACATTACAAACCCTGTTTTTCAGATTGACCTTCAAAATCCTATGAAAGCTGATAAAATTGAATGCAGTTTTCCAACAAAAAATAATTTTAAAAGAGACGGCGATTTTATATTTGTAACCGCTAATAAAACATTTAAAAAAGGAGAAAAATATACCATCGACATTTCATATTCCGGAAATCCTGTGATTGCAAAAAATGCACCTTGGGATGGCGGTTGGGTTTTCACTAAAGACGAAAAAGGAAATCCCTGGATGAGCGTTGCAGATGAAGGGATTGGCGCATCTGTTTGGCTTCCCACAAAGGATATCTGGATTGATGAACCGGAAAGCGGAATTGTGATGAAAATTATTACTCCATCAGATTTAGTGGGTATCGGGAACGGAAAGTTAATTGATAAAAAAACGGAAAACGGAAAAAATATTTTCACATGGGAGGTAAAAAACCCTATCAATGCCTATTCTATCATCCCAAATATCGGGAAATATATAAATTTTAAAGATTCTTATAATGGAGAAAAAGGAAAACTGGAGCTTGATTATTGGGTGCTTGATTATAATTTAAATAAAGCAAAAAAACAATTCCAGCAAGTAAAACCAATGCTTAAAGCCTTTGAATACTGGTTCGGACCGTATCCTTTTTACGAAGATTCTTATAAACTGGTTGATTCCCCTTATTTAGGAATGGAACATCAGAGTAATATTGCCTACGGAAATCAATACGTGAACGGATATTTGGGAAATGATCTCTCAGGAACCGGAGTTGGATTAAACTGGGATTACATTATCATTCACGAAAGTGGTCACGAATGGTTTGCCAACAATATCACAGCAAAAGACAAAGCGGATATGTGGATTCATGAGAGTTTTACGATGTATTCTGAAGTGCTTTTTACCGAAAATTACATGGATAAAAAATCTGCAGATATGTATGCTCAGGGAATTCAGAATAATATTGAAAATGATATTCCAATTATTGGAAAATATGGCGTGAGAAATGAAGGCAGCGGCGATATGTATCCGAAAGGTGCAAGCATGATTCACACAATGCGCCAAGTTATTAATGATGATGTGAAATTCAGACAGATTTTAAGAGGCTTAAATAAAGATTTTTATCATCAAACCGTTACTACCGAACAGATTGAGAAATACATTTCTGAGAAATCAGGAATTGATTTTTCAACAGTTTTTAATCAATATCTGAGAACCATAAACGTTCCGGTTTTAGAATATTCTCAGAATGGAACTGAATTGAAATACCGTTTTGCAAACGTAGTTAAAAACCTAAATCTTCCTGTTAAATTTAATAATGAGACGATTTCTCCGACCGAATCTTGGCAGAAAACTACTTTGAAAAACGGAACTCCTGTTGAGTTTAATAAAAACTATTACATTCGATATAAAAAAGTTCAATAATTATAATTAAGACAAAACTTCTGGATAGTTTTGTCTTTTTATTTTCAAAATTAATTGCATATCAATTTTTAATTAATTTTTAATGAATCTGTAACAAAAGCAAATTTCCATCAACTACTTATCTATAAAATAAACCTAATGAAAAAAACAGCACTTAGCTTAGGAATTCTTGCCGCAGCTTTTGTAAATGCACAGTCGATCAAAACTAATATCGACCTTGTGAATGTAAAAGACGATAAAGTAGCCGTAACCCTGGAATTTCCGAAAATGAAATCGGGAGATGTGAAATTTCACTTTCCGAAAACCGTTCCGGGAACATATTCTGTGGATGATTACGGAAGATTCATTGAAGGAATCAAGTTTTTAGACAACAAAGGAAAAGAATTGGCCTTCACAAAAGTCGGTGACAATACTTATTCTCTAAAAAATGCGCAGGCTTTAACTAAAGTCTCGTATTTGGTGAATGACAGTTTCGATGAAGAAAATGAAACAGGAAAACACAAAGCAGTATTTTCACCTTCAGGAACAGATATTGAGCAAGGCAAACTGTACTTAATCAATACTCACGGTTTCGTAGGATACATCGATAATATGCAGGATGTTCCTTATCAGTTGGTTATTCAAAAACCAAACGATTTCTACGGAACAACAGCTTTGGTAGATCAGGATAAATCTGAGTCAACAGATACGTTCACTTTAGCCAACTATGCTAAACTGACAGATTCTCCGCTTATGTATTCAAAACCTGATTATATCACTTTCAACGCTGGCGGAATGGACCTGGTTTTGGGAGTTTATTCTCCGACAGGAAAATACAAAGCTGCAGATTTTAAGGAAAATTTAGAAAAAATGGTAGTTGCTCAGAAAAAATTCCTGGGCGATATGAATACCAATAAAAAATACGCCATCATGCTTTATCTTGGTGGAACTGAAGGTCCTCAGATCAAAGGTTTCGGCGCTTTGGAACATCATGAATCTACGAGCGTTGTGCTTCATGAGATGATGCCCAAAGAAGCGATTGATGAAGCGATTGTGGATGTAGTTTCTCACGAATTTTTCCATACAGTAAATCCTTTGAAAACGCATTCTGAAGAAATACATTATTTCGATTATGCTAATCCTAAAATGTCTCAGCATCTTTGGATGTATGAAGGCGGAACGGAATATTTTGCCAATTTATTCCAGATTCAGGAAGGTCTGATCACTAAAGATCAGTTTCTGCAGCGAATGAGTGACAAAATCAAAAACTCAAAAAGCTACAATGACACGATGCCATTTACGGTAATGAGTAAAAATATTCTCCTGGATGAGTACAAAGATCAGTACAGAAACGTTTATGAAAAAGGAACTCTTTTGACGATGTGTCTTGATATTGAATTAAGAAAACTGTCAAACGGCGAAATGGGTTACCGTGATATGATCAGAAAACTTTCTCAAAGATTTGGAGAAAACAAGCCTTTCAAAGATGACAAATTAATCGATGAGCTGGTAACGATTACAGGATTTCCTCAGGTGAAAGATTTTTACAACAAATACATTGCAGGAAGCCAGCCAACACCTTACGCAGAATATCTGAACATGGCTGGTGTAGAGATCAACAAGCAGGAAACGCCGCCAATTTTCTGGATGATAAAAGATCCTAACCAGACAGGATATAATGATAAAAACAATACTTTTGTGTTTGACGAAAGCTCAGCTCTGTCACCATTCGCTAAAAGTATCGGATTTAAAATTACTGATGAGGTAGTTGCTTTGGATGGTAAAACTATTAATATTCAAAACGTACAAGAATTTATCAATTATTCTAAAACCATCAAAGACGGACAAAACGTTACAGTAACGGTCCTGAGAAAAAATGGTGATAAAACTGACAAGATAGATCTTAAAGGAAAAGCGATTTTAGATAAAATGACGATTGAAACGCTTCAATTTAAGGCCAATCCTACACCAACTGAACTGAAACTTCAAAGCCAATGGCTAACAGGTAAAAAGTAAAATTAAAAATGCGGGGAAAAATTTTCCCCGCATTTTTTTGAATGTATCGTAAAATTTCATCAAAATGAATTTTCACAAACCTGAAAGATGTAATTTTAATTAAATTTTTATTTATACAAATCCGGCTCGATGGGGTTGTTGTTCTTTTTAAATCCTTCTTTTGTTTTTTTCTCCATTTCTCTGAAAACCTGATTGGGATCTGAAATTTCCTTTCCGTCCGCAGTTCTTGTTCTGAAAGTAACTTTGTTTGACTCTGAGTTTTTCATCATCATTTCACGCATATTTTTTGTGGGATCATTCACGTAAGATTTCCAGACCTTTTTAAATTGGTTTTTGTTCACTTCGATATCTTTTCCTCCCATTCCGTAAATCTGGATTCCCTGTGGAAGTTCGGTTTCTTTTTCAGATAAAATCTGAATTGTTTTATTACCGACCAAAGTCATAGAATGAGAACCCGTTTTATCTTCTAATTTTACAATTAAACCCGGAAGTCCGTAGAATTTATACGGTCCGTCCTGAAACGGAAGAATCTGTAGAAAACCAGGCCGTCCATTCTCTTCCACCGAAACTTGTTGTAGCTTTTTGAGCGTTGTATTCTCCGATTTTTTGCTTCTCCTGAAGAATTTTCCATTCCGGTTTCTGATCTTCAGAAATTTTGTAATTATCTGTAGAAACCCGAGTGAAAAGATAGGTTTTAAAATCAGGATATTGTTTGGTTACTTTATAAGAAACCTGCCCGCTTTTCTCAGTCCTGTTGATACTAATGTTGCCTGAGCTTGATTTAAGCTGCTTTTCTAAATCTGCTTTTGAGGTAGAATCTGAAACAAATTTATCATGACTGTAATAACTGGAACCATTTTTATCAATATCCAAAAGCATCATTTCTTTGATCACTTTTGCTTTATCTGTAGAATCCGGGATGAATTTATATTCGTAGAAAAAACGGTTTTGTGCAGAAGCTCCAAGTCCTGCTACTAATAGAAAGGAAAGAAATATTTTTTTCATGCTATTTATTATTATTGATTTCTATTTTGTTATTGTCTTTTTTCATTTTAGCTTTTATGCGTTCTTCCTGATCTTTCATGTGATTGTTTTGTCCGTCGATCATTTTCATCACGATCCCACCCATTTGAATCTGCTTAAGACCTTTTGTGGGATCATTTTCATACTCTTTCAACAACCTGTTGTATTGTTTTAAACTGACTGATATTTCTTGAGCATCAAAGACATCTTCAGGAATAGCATTCATATTTTTAATTCCCTGTAAAGTAAAAGTATGAGATTTTGTTTTGTCCTCCAGTTTTACTATTAAGCCGGGAAGTCCGTGAAATTTATACGGACCGTCCTGAATGGGTATGTCAGTGGTAAACCATGCAACCCAACGCCTACCACCAAAATCGGCTTCTGCTTTTTGTGTAGACCATTCACCGATCTTCTGTTTTTTAGAAGATATTTTCCAGACAAACGGTCTTTCTTCTGCAACTTTATATTTGTCTGCTAAAATTCTGGAATGCAGATCAACTTCATACTTAGGATATTTTTTTGTAACCGAATATTTAACCAGACCTTTTTGCATATCAGATCTAATATTGATCGCACCCGTAGCAGCAAGTTGCTTATCTAAATCTACTTTCATCACAGAATCTGAATGATAAACGGTGTAGCTGTAAAATTTTGATCCAAATTCTGTAACATCCAGATTCATCATTTCGTTTTTCATATCAGAAATATTCGTAGAATCGGGAATAAATTGATAGTCATAGGTAAAACGTTTATTCTGCGCTTGAATAGAAATTGCAGATAAAAGAAAAGCCAGGATGAATATTTTCATTTTGTTTAGATATGATCTTTTTAGAAATGCTTTCTAGTCTTTTGTTTTGATGTGAATTTCCCCAGCTTCTTTCCCATCAGAATTTGATTTGTTAACATTTATTGATGCTATTTCGTTCGGATTCAGATCATTCATATCATTTTTAGAAGCAGATTTACCGTTGATGTAGATCTTTGTATTTTCATTAAAATCGGTCTTAACAAGATTTTTAAAAGCGTCTTTTTGATAACTTTTGGCAATTGCAATAGCATTTTTATTACTTTTATCACTATTCCTATAAGTTCTTGTACCTATAATTTTAACATCGGGTTTCGCATGAGCATCAACTGAAATGATCCACGGATTTCCCTGCACTTTGATCTGCTCTTTTGTAATTTCCGCCTTCTTTCTTGCAATTTCTGCTTGTTTTCTGGTAAGTTCAGCTTTTTCTTTAGCTAATTTTTCAAGTTTACGAATTTCTTTTTTAGAAAGTTTTGAAGTATCTTTTAAGAAAGATTCAATTTCAACCTTTGGAAAATTACTATCTGCAAGCATGTCTTTTCCATTGAGATACAATTGATTGATTTTGCTTAATTCTTTCAAGTCAGTATTTTTAAATTTTTCCTTTAAAGCTTTTATTTTTTCTTCGCTCATTCCGGAATTATTTCTAAACTCTTTTGAATCGAATAATTTTTCAATATCCTTATTATTATTCATTCTGATTTTATATTGATCCCCATCAGGAAAAAATCTTCTCAGCTCCAGGTTTTCTAATTTTATTTTAGGATGATCAGAAAGGATATTAGATCTCAAATTTTCAAGACTTTCAAAATCGAGATGGTATGCCAGATCTTTATCGACAATTTTATCCATTTCACCTGAAAGTTGCTTCAGTTCTTTGGCTTTTAATTCAAACTCGTAGCTTTTATCACCTTTTTCCTGAGCAATTTTTTTCAGCTCTTCAGCTTTTTCCTTTGACTTTTCACTTAAAGTTTTTAGTTTTTCAGATTGAATCTTCAACTTTTCGTTAGCTTTCAAAATTTTAGCCTCCTGTCTTTCCACAATCTGATCAATATTATTTTTAGGACTGATGGTATCTTTTTTAATCTCAGAAACTGCGTTGGCAATTTCAATATTGGTTTCTGCAATCTCTTTGTTTTTCGCATTCACCATATAGGCGAAAGCAACAGTAAATAAAACCGGTAATGCAAAAATTCTACGCATATATCCGAATTTGGTTTGTGGTTTTTGTAACATTTTGAGTCGTTTTTTGAGGTTTGAACTTAGAAACGGACTGGTTGCAGGCAACTGGTTTCCGGAAAAGTGGCTTGCTAAAAGCATCTGCGCAAATGCTTTTGTGTCCGATTGTTTGACGGCTTTTTTATCAGCCAGATATTCGTGAATTAAATTGATTTCTTTCTTGATGATATGAAAAAAAGGATTAAACCAAAAAACAGAGGTAATGATCTCAATAAGAATCTTATCATATGAGTGTTTTTGCTCGATATGAACCATTTCATGCTTTAAAATCTGTTTTCCGATATCAGAATTGATGATGATAGAATTCTTCCAGAAAAGGTTTCTGAAATAAGAGAAAGGAGCTTCTGAAAGATCGGTCTGGTAAAAATTAACACCTTCAAAACTTTCCTTTTGAAACTGTCTTTTCAACTGATTGATTTTAAAAATTCCGTAGATTAATTTTCCTAAAAAATAGAAAGAAACCAATCCCAAAGCTGAAAAAATAACTCTAAAATAAATGTAGTCATTGTGTATGTTTTTATCTGTATTTAAATTCTGAAATTTATTAATAAGCAAATAGATATCATTGCTCACCTCTATTGTAAAATATTCTATACTGATGAGTGGCAGCAAAATTGAAATCAACATCGCAGCCAGAAGATAAAATCTGTTGTAATGATGAAATGTCTTGTCCTTTAAAGACAACTGATAATACAAAAACATTACACCCGAACAGAGGATTACTTTTCCGAAATATAAAATCAGTGCTTCCATATCAGTCTTTATTTTTGAGTTCGTTTAATAGCATTTCAAGATCTTCAACCGTCATCTCATTTTTTTCCACCAAAAAAGAAACGGCGCTTTTGTAAGAACCTTTAAAGTAGTTTTTCACCAGGCTTTTCATCGTCTTGCCAGAATATTGCTCTTTAGAAACCAAAGGAAAATATTCGTGCTGTCTTCCATATAAAGTATAATCAACAAATTCTTTATCCTTCAAAACTTTTAAAATCGTAGAAACTGTATTGGTGTGAGGTTTCGGTTCCTGAAAAAGGTCAAGCACATCTTTTAGAAAACCTTTTTCTAGTTTCCATAAATACTGCATCACCTGTTCTTCTGCTTTTGTTAGATTTTGAATCTTCATATTTTTCTATTCATTATTTTATCAGCAATCCTTATATCACTAATAAATTAGTTATACAAATGTAGAAATTAAATTCACACTAACAACTAATTTTTTAGTGATAAATTATAAATACCTATAACAAATTGATTATCAACACAATAAATTTCATTAAAATATGTAAGATTATCAAAAATCTGTGTTTTATGTATCATTAACTTATATGACTTACCTTTAAAGTTGTAAAATCCATAAAACTTGTTAAAATTTATTAAATAAAATTAAATCTACTTGCTTAAACTGAGAAAATATATTTATTTTAGTGCTTTAAAAATTTCTCATGAAAAGATATAATCTACTACCTGTTTTATTATTGTTTATTTTTGGCTTAACATCAGCTCAGATGTCATCAGTTTTCGGCTCAGTTACCGAGGCAAAATCTAAAATTGAAGCTACGGTTCCTATCGTATTAGAGCACTTGAAAAAAGTAAGTGACGCACAAGGAAATACGACGGTTTTAGATAACGGAAAAGTTGCTCTTAGAAACGAGTACAACAAAGTATCTCAGGAATTTGATCTTTATAAAGGAAATATGGCAAGCTGTGTTTTGGGCAAATCTAAAAAAGCAACAAAATGCATGAATTATCATACGTTATACTTCCGAAATACATTGGGCATTTATGAAAATTACATCACCTATGTTACTAAAAAAAATGGATACTTAGGAGTGGCTGATGACAGCGTAAAATTAGATTTTAAACCTACAGAGATTGCAACCAAAATCGACAAAGATTTCATGGGAGCTGTAGGTGCTGTAAAAAAGATGAAAGGAAACAACAAATCTACTTATTTCGATCAGTTAAAATCTGATGAGTATAAGCTTCAAAGTTTTGACACTTTAGTAAAATAATTAAAAAATCCCGTTTCTGTCAGAAGCGGGATTTTTTTGTTTAAAATTTTAGACAAAAAAAAGAGAACTACTTTCGTAATTCTCCTGTTGGTAGCGGGAACCGGACTCGAACCGATGACCTCCGGGTTATGAGCCCGACGAGCTACCTACTGCTCTATCCCGCGGTGTATTTTTAGAGTGCTTACCGAAAGCACTTACCTTAGTAGCGGGAACCGGACTCGAACCGATGACCTCCGGGTTATGAGCCCGACGAGCTACCTACTGCTCTATCCCGCGGTGTATTTTTAGAGTGCTTACCGAAAGCACTAACTTAGTAGCGGGAACCGGACTCGAACCGATGACCTCCGGGTTATGAGCCCGACGAGCTACCTACTGCTCTATCCCGCGATATTGGATTGCAAATATACGAATATATTTTAATATTGCAAGTTTTTCTTTTAAATACGGTACTTTCAGAAAATAATTTAAATATTTGTATCTTTGTTTTATGGCAAAAATACTGAAAATTTACCCCGATAATCCACAGGAAAACCTTATCAATGAGGTTATTAAAACCCTGAATAATGGCGGACTGATCATTTATCCGTCTGATACTGTATACGCATTGGGCTGCAATATTTTCGATATTAAAGCGATGGAAAAACTCGCCCAGATCAAAAAACTCAAACTTGAGAAATCAAAATTTTCAATTATATGTAACGACCTAAGCCATCTTTCGGATTTTACAAGACCCATTGACACATCTGTTTTCCGATTCCTAAAAAGCCATCTTCCTGGTCCGTTTACATTTATACTTGAAGCCAATAAAGGCTTACCTTTAGCATACAAAAATCATAAAACAATCGGAATTCGTGTACCGGATCATCCCATTCCGCAATTGATTGTTGAAAAATTGGGACACCCTATCGCATCCACATCAATAAAAGATGATGACGAAATCATCGAATATTCTACAGACCCTGAATTGATTGCTGAAAAATATGATCATTTGGTTGATATCGTCATTGATTCCGGCTATGGTGATAATATTGCTTCTACAATCGTTGACTTGACATCAGGCGAGCCGGAAATCATAAGACAGGGGAAAGGAGAAATTTAGAAGTATTTTACGATATGAGTCTGAACGGAAGATACGCTGTCGGGATTGTACTTACTTTTGTATTGCTTATCCTCTCAATGCTTTATTCAATTCCTGTAATTAATTTATATTTTAATTCAAAAATCTTAACAGCAGAACTTTTTTTCTACAACAGATTATCTCTCTGGCTGGTTTTGATTTTGATATTATTCTATAATTTTTTTATCGAAAACAGGTCATTCTTCGCTTGGGAAGACAGAAAATATCCAATATTGTTTTATATCGGATCTATAATCTCCTTATATTTAATTTGTGTTTTTGGCGGAGCAATTCTGAATGCGATTATTATTCTTTTTACTGAAGAAAAAGTTAGCAGAAGGCTTTTGGAATTTAAAATTTTATTTAAAGATAATTATCTGCTGATGATTTTCACTTGCTTAACAGCAGCGGTGACTGAAGAATTATTGATGAGAGCTTATATTCAGTCAAGAATTGAAAAAATTTACAACAGCCCGGTTTTGGGAGTGGTAGTTTCTGCGTTATTATTCGGAATTCTTCACAGCACGTACGGAACAATTGGTCAGGTTGTTATCCCGTTTTTTATTGGGATTATATTTGCTTTATTTTATAAAAAATATTCCAACATTAAAATATTAATAATCTGTCATTTTCTGATAGATTTTATATCCATCATGGCAATGAATTTCATTGATCCTAAACATCTATCATTATTCAACGTATGAAAATCATAACATCTCCTGCAAAATTAATGAATACTGAAATCTCAACAGATCTGTTGAGAAGCACAAGCCCCAAATTCATTGATGATGCAACATTTATACATTCATTTTTAAAAACTAAATCTCCAAAATATCTTTCTGATCTAATGGAGATTTCTTCAAAATTAGCAGACGAAAACTGGGAACGAAACCAAAAATGGAAAGCAAAACCTACTGCAAAAGAGTCTGCTCCTGCAATGTTTGCTTTCACAGGAGAAGTTTACCGGGGTCTGGATGCTAAAACTTTAGATAAAAAAGCTGTAGATTATTTACAGAAAAACTACAGAATAATATCCGGATTATACGGCTTACTGCGACCTTCGGATAAGGTTATGCTTTACAGGCTGGAAATGGGACGACCATTTGAATTTGATGAATACAAAAATCTGTATAGTTTCTGGAGCGATAAAATCACAGAACACCTCAATTCTGAAATGAAAAAAAATGAAATCCTACTCCACCTTGCCAGTAATGAGTACGGAAAAGTGATTGACCGGAAAAAACTCAATCACAAAGTTATCGACTTTGAATTTTATGAATTGAGGGAAGGAAAGCTAAAAACCATTGTTGTTTATACCAAACATGCACGAGGTTTGATGGTAAGATTTTGTGCTGAAAACAATGTGAAAACATTGAATGATGTAAAAGCTTTCAACTATGAAGGCTACAGGATTGATGAAGAAAAATCAACGGATGTTAAATTGGTTTTTACGAGATAAATGACAATTTCAGCATTAAAAAAATATTTCAAAAAAGAACTTTCAGAATTGTATACAGAATCTGAAAGTGACTTTCTCTATTCGGTTTTTATTGAGAAAATTTTAGAATTAAATCCTGTTCAGCAAAGAATATTTTTCGAAAATGAAATATCAGATGATCACCAAAAGCTACTTCAAGATATTATTTTAGAATTAAAAACAGGAAAGCCATATCAGCACATTTTAGGTGAAACAGAATTTTATGGGATGGTTTTTTTTGTGGATGAAAATGTTTTGATTCCGCGTCCGGAGACTGAAGAATTGCTTGAATTGGCGATCAGTAAAATTCAAACTTCAGGGTTTGATGTTCAGGGTTTAAAGATCCTGGATATTGGAACGGGAAGCGGAATGATTCCTTTGGTTTTAAAAAAACATTTTCCGAATGCAGAAATTACATCCATAGATTTTTCGGAAAAAGCTTTGGAAGTTGCCAAAAGAAACGCAGAATTTCATCAGCTTGACATCAAATTTATTCACGCAGATTATCTGAATTTGAATTTGAGCGAATTGTATGATGTGATTATTTCAAATCCGCCCTACATCGGAATTGATGAAGAGAACGAAATTGCAGATTCAGTAAAAGAATTTGAGCCTAAAATGGCACTGTTTTCACCAACTGCAGACGCTTTAATTTTCTACAAAAAAATTGCTGAAGACTCAAAAAAATATTTAACCAAAAGCGGATTGTTATTCTTAGAAATTAATCAGAAACTAGGTCAGGAAACCTTGGATTTATATCAAACAAATTTCTCAAAAACTGAATTAATCAAAGATCTGAGCGGAAATGACCGTTTTATTTTCGGAATAAAATAAGGGAATACAAGAAATAAATTTTTATAATATTTAAATCTTAAATTAAAAAGAGCCTTATGAAACACTTCACAAGGCTCTTTTTTTACTATTTTAAATTATCTCAGAGCAACTTTTACAGATTTTTCACCTGCCGCAGATTTTAAATGCACGAGGTAAAAACCACTTTCCAGATCAAAATTCATTTCTGAATTAGATTTTGCAGTTTTAACCAAACTTCCTGTTGCTGTATACACTTTCACTTCCGTGTTTGTGTTATTTAGGTTAGATACAAATAGAGAATTTCCTTTTGTATAAACTGTTGCTTGCGCTTTTTTCACTCCGTCATGTGTTCCTAAAGTTGCAAGTGTGGTTGCGCCTACATTGTTTGAAACCTCAATTTTGTAAATATTCATCGCCTGGTCACCTGCCACATAAATAATTCCTGCACCACCAGTATAGTTAGCAGTTAATACCAAAGGATCTGAAGAGCTTGCACTTCCTAAAGAACCAATAACGCTGGTTCCATTAGTGACATATAAGGTTCTTGTACCTGAGCCTCCGCTTTTGAACCACACTTTTACCGTGCATGCGCCTGTTACTGCAAAATAAATGTATCTTTTAGTGGGCATTACAAAAGAAGTTGCACCCGTATCCCAGCTACCGCCGTTTAGTTTGAAACGTTTTGTTGCAGTATATCCGTCAAGAAACGTAGCGCTGTTTGCTTCTACCGCACCCAGATTGGTAACACTCGAACCCGGAATCATCGCTAAATTATCCAATAATGTATCTGTAGAGTAACCGGAAGAAACCGGCCAGGTAGCACTGTTTCCAAAATCCCAGGTTTTGCTTTGGGCGGTGAATAGGTTCGTAAAAAACAGACCGAACAGCATAAATAAAGTAAATGTGTTTTTCATAATTAAAGATTTTTAATGTTATTATTATATAAATTTATTGTTAAGGCAATCGATTGCATAAAGTTAAATCTAATTTCGATATACGCAAGAAAAAATTTAAATTTATTTTAATACACCAATTAAAATCAACAAAAAATAAATTTTTGATAACAAATTTTGTTAAATTAAAAATATTACTATATTTACGTGCAATCGATTACACTCTTAAAAACTATTATCAAACTATTTTAATGATCAATTCTATGAAGAAAATAATTATACTTTTTGTAATGTTTATGGGGTTTTTAAACCTGCATGCACAAAACGTCACTATTACCCAAGCGGTCGGCTGGATGGAAACAGCTTATGTAAAATGGACACCTGTAAGTGGTGCCGATAGCTATAAAGTGTATTACACGGGAGGAAATTTAACCGATAAAATCATCGATACCCAATTAATCAGAAATTACGGCACCTACTATAGAGCTGACGTTCTTGGCCTGAGTGCAGGTGTATATACCATAAAAGTGGTTCCCGTTACTGCCAATGTTGACGGACCGGCAACTGTATCTGCACCTATTACTGTAACTGCTCATGACAGATCGGGGTTTGCCCATAGCAATGGAAGAATACCTGGGGCTTATAATCTTGACGGAACTCTAAAAGCTAATGCAGTAGTTTTATATGTTACTCAGGATACAAAAAATACTATTTCAATGAATGTTACGGGGGCCAATGCAAATCCGTGTGTAGGTTTACAGACGATCTTGGATGGCTTCAAAAAAGGATTTGACACCCGTCCATTAGACATCAGAATGATTGGAAATGTTACTGATCCTAATTATATGCTGAATGGCGATATCGTCATAGAAAACAAAAAAATTGCAGCAAGCTCTATCACCTTCGAAGGTGTAGGATCTGATGCATTGGTGAATGGTTGGGGTATCAGAATAAAAACTGCGACCAATATTGAAGTTCGGAATTTAGGATTTATGCTGACAGACGCGTCTGAAGGTGACAACCTCAGTCTTCAACAAGACAATTCTTATGTATGGGCCCATAATAATGATCTTTTTTATGGTGCTCCGGGATCTGATGCCGATCAGGCAAAAGGTGACGGCGCTCTTGATTCAAAAAAATCTACTTATGTAACATTTTCTTACAATCACTTTTGGGATAACGGAAAGAGTTGCCTTTTGGGTTTAAGTGAAGGAACTACAACTGACCTTTATATAACCTATCACCACAACTGGTTTGATCATTCAGATTCTAGACATCCACGTGTACGTTATTTTTCTGCACATGTTTACAACAACTATTATGACGGAAACTCAAAATATGGTGTAGGATCAACTTTAGGATCATCAATTTTTGTAGAAGGAAACTACTTCAGAAACTGTAAATATCCAATGTTGATTTCTAAACAAGGAACTGATATTGCCGGAGGTTCACAGGGAACATTTTCTAATGAAGATGGTGGAATGATCAAAGCTCATAACAATTTCATGACGGGCCAAACCGCTTTTGTACCTTACAGTTCATCAGCACTAACTCAGTTTGATGCTTATGTTGCCACTAATAGAAGTGAAGTATTAACCAGCAGTATTACAGCTGTTCAGGGAGGTGCAAACTATAATAATTTCGATACAAATGCGGCTTTATATATCAATTCTTTAGTGATTGATAATCCGGTGCAGGGAAGAGATAAAACAATGCAGTTTTCAGGTAGAGTTTCTGGCGGAGATATTAGCTGGACATTCAACAATGCAATAGATGACACATCATCTTCTGTAAATACAGGACTAATGGCTCTATTACAAAACTATACTTCGCAGTTGGTTTCTGTACAAGGAATTACCTCACCTCCGGTTAGCTCTCAAACATTAACGATCCCAGCAAATAACGACCAAACAGTAATAACTGCAACTGCAATGGCACCTATGATATTTACTTGGGGCGGAACTGCAACCGACGTAACAGTAACAGGATTACCTGCTTTGGGAGTCAGCTTTGTAAAAAATACTACAAACAAAACAGTGACAGTCTCAGGAAACCCTACAGATGATGTAAGCTTTACTGTAAATACTGTTGGCTCAGCAGGAACACCAGTTTCAGGAACAGGAGCCATCAGCGTGATTGCACCAGGAACTGCACAAGGAAATGAAATTCATAATTTCACAACATCAGCATTAAGCAGCTCATTCTATACTTTTACATCAGCCAACATCAACTCAACAGACGGATCAGCTACTTATGACGGGCTTACTTTAACAAAACGCCTAAAATTAGAATCAGCAACTTCTATAGCTTATAACACTCTGCAGACTTCGACGCTAACGATGGTTTTTGATCCTACCTTCACAGGAACCGTAAAGTTTGATAATGTGAGTTACACTGCGTCGGCTGGTCTCGTTACTATTCAAAATATTGCAGCAGGAGCACATACGATTACAAAAGGAAGTGTTGCCAACTTGTTCTACATTAAAACAGTTTTCAATTCGGGAACTTTGGGAACACAAGAGAATAGCAAAGGAAAACTGACTATTTATCCGAATCCTGTAAGTTCAATACTTACTATTGCAACACCTGGCAACAATTTGGCAGAGCAGGTGATTATCACTAATTCTGCGGGACAAGTAGTTAAAAAAATAAACGAAACCACCACTAAGATTGATATGAGTAACTTGAGTAACGGGGTTTATTTCATACAAATTAAAACCAAGAAGGAAATTTTCAATCAAACAATTATTAAAAAGTAACCAGAAACATTTACCATGTTAATCGAGAGTCCGTCTTCACTTACAGTGAGGCGGACTTTTATTTTTATTGACCTTTTGTAGAATTGATATTTCAATTTAAAAAAATCCACTTTTATTTATGACGCTGATTAATATCTGTTTTAAGTAAATCTAACTTTAAGCAAAATAAAAACCAATGAATGATTCATTGGTTTTTATATTTTAATCTTTAAATTTTACCCGATTTTTTTTCTGATAAATATCTCGTAAGATAAGTACAAAAGAGGTAAAGACATAATGCCCAAAAATAATATATTGCTTAATGCAAGTTCTGGAAAAACAATAACTGAATATAATAATCCAAAAAAAGCGCCTCCCAGATGTGCCGCATGCCCAATATTATCATGACTTCGAGGTTTTAGCATACTATAAACTGAATAGCCAAAATATAAGAACCCAAAAATATATCCAGGAATGCTTAATTCTGGAGGTAAAAATATAATTCCGATTTTTGTATTGACCGGATCTAAAGAAACACTGGCAAATATAATCCCTGCAACTCCTCCACTTGCACCAATCGCAGAATACCAATTTTGTGATTTGTAGATGAATAGTGAAAATAAATTCCCTAATAAAACAGAAGCAAAATAAATAATCAAAAAACCAATTATCCCGAAATCATATATTACTGCGGTACTGAACATATACAACACATACATATTCAAAATCAAATGCATAAAATCAGCATGTAGAAAACCTGCCGATAAAAGTCTTATATATTCTTTTCGATGTAGAATTGCTCCCACATTAAATTTGTATTTTTCAAAAATCTTCATATCATTTAAAGCTAAATAGCTAATGATACAAGTAATCGCAATAATGAGTATAACAATATTCATATTTTCTTAATTTTCTATACTTCCCTCATCAAACAAATCACCAATCGTACCACCTTCATCATCTGCAGAAGGAGTAAAATCTGGTTCGTCATCAACTTCCGGTTCCTCTTCCTCCGGTTCGGGAACTGTGATATTGATTGTTTTTACTTTGAATTTTGTAAACTGATTTCCGATGGCTTTAATTCCTTTTACACCGATGAATTCGTCTATGTTTATAGTTTCAGGATCACGCTCTTTACCTTTATCTTTTGCAAAAATGATTTCAGCAGTCGATCCGTTTGATACTAAAATTCTTTCTATGAAAGACTTGGGATGTTCAGACGGCATAAATGTCTGCGGATTAGTTGTATTTTCAAGCAAAAACCGTTTGATGAAATACATATCTTTTTCACCATCATAGTAGATACAGGTGATCGGCTGTTGCGGTCTCCACTTTTCCAGAACAATGTATTCATCATCAAAACGGTTTCCAAGATCAAAACTGATTAATTTTGCTTCGCCGTGAGAATTGATGGTTAAAATTTTATCATCGCCTTTAAAGCTTCCCAGTAAAGTTCCTCTCACGTCTGCATTCAATCTTCTGACGGTGTCATCAAACCAGATTTTTCGGGGTGCCAAAGTTGAAACACCTTCTTCTTTTAAATCAACTTTTTTCACAGAATACTTCGTTACCAAATTCCCTTTTGAGTCACGACCTTTGATTCCTATTTCAGAGAAATCAATATCCATTTTATTTTTTCTGATTCTTGGGTTTGGTTTTAAAAGAACCGTTACCGTTTCTGCTTCTCCGTTAGGATTTGCCGAAAAATAAAGGGTTTCTGAACCTCTTGCATCTGATGCCAAACGATAATCTGTATTTCTCGTCACGCCGGTTACCGAAAAACGTTTCATATAATAAGGACCTTGCATTCCTTCACGGTAGATCATGTTGTAGACTGTGCGCTTATCGTTTTTCTTCCAGATAGCTACATGCAGAATGTCTTTTCCGATGAATGTTTTGGCTTCCACCTTTACGACTTTCATGCTTCCGTCTTTTCGGAATGTAATGATGTCATCAATATCAGAACAATCAAATAAGAACTGATCTTTCCTTAATGAAGTTCCTACGAAACCTTCTTCAAAATTGGCATAGAATTTCTCATTCGCTACGGCAACTTTAGAAGCATCTATAGTATCAAAAATCCTCAGTTCGGTTTTTCGTTCTCTCCCTTTTCCGTATTTTTTCTGAATATTCAGATAATAATCAATTGCATATTCAATTAAGTTTGCTAAATGATGTCTTACCTGCTCTATTTTACCTTCAAGGGATGCAATATTTTCTTTAAATTTATCTAAATCGAATCTGGAAATTCTTTTAATTCTAATTTCTGTCAGTCTCAGAATATCTTCTTCCGTAACTTCTCTTAAAAGATGTTTTGTGTGAGGTTTTAAACCGTTTGCAATAGTTGTTAAAACATCTTCCCAGCTTTTTACTTCTTCAATATCGTGATAGATTCTGTTTTCGATAAAAATCCTTTCCAATGAAGAAAAATGCCAGCTTTCCTGTAATTCATTCAGTTCAATTTCCAGTTCTTTTTTTAGCAATGAAACCGTATGATCGGTATTCATTCTTAAAATTTCGGAAACATTCAGGAACATAGGTTTATCACCAACAATTACACAGGCATTTGGCGAGATCGTTACCTGGCAATCGGTAAATGCGTACAAAGCATCAATCGTTTTGTCGGGCGAAACTTCGTTGTGAAGATAAATCAGAATTTCAACTTTATCTGATGTATTGTCTTCAATTTTTTTAATTTTAATCTTTCCTTTTTCATTGGCTTTAATGATCGAATCAATCAGATCACCTGTATTTTTAGAAAAAGGAAGTTCAGAAATCATCAAAGTATGCTTGTCTACCTGAGAAATCTTGGCTCTGGCTCTTACTTTTCCGCCTCTGTGCCCGTCGTTGTATTCTGAAACATCAAGAAAACCTGCCGTAAGAAAATCAGGGAAAATTTCAAATTTTTTCCCTTTTAGATGAGCAACAGATGCATTAATTAATTCATTGAAATTATGCGGAAGAATTTTTGTAGAAAGCCCAACCCCGATTCCTTCAACACCCTGCGCCAGAAGCAACGGAAATTTCACCGGTAAATCAACCGGCTCATTATTTCTACCGTCATATGATTTTGACCATACCGTAGTTTTTGGATTAAAAACTACTTCCAGAGCGAAAGGAGTTAACCTTGCTTCAATATATCTTGCCGCCGCCGCAGAATCTCCTGTGTAAATATTTCCCCAGTTTCCCTGAGTATCGATCAGAAGTTCTCTCTGCCCTATTCCTACCATTGCATCGGTAATAGAAGCATCACCGTGAGGATGGTATTTCATCGTATTTCCGACGATATTGGCGACTTTGTTGTATCGGCCATCTTCCAATTCACGCATCGAATGCATAATTCTACGCTGAACAGGTTTGAAACCATCATAAACAGACGGAATGGCTCTATCTAAAATTACATAAGATGCATAATCCAGAAACCAGTCTTTGTACAGTCCTGAAACTTTTTTTAAGCTTTCGCCTTCGTGAGCGTTTTCTTCTATCATTAAGGTCTTCTTTCTTTATTTTCTTTGATCACTTTACTGAGTGAAAATTTCAAATCGTTGATTTCTTTTTTCGTTAAATATGCGATTTCATATTTCAAGATAGTAGCACCATTGTTTTTACTGGAAATATGAAGATACAATCTTTTGATAAATAAGATATTTATTATCTCATAGCTTATCAATTTATATTTCGGAAACTCGTCGCTGAGATCTTTGTTCAAAAACGGAATGATATTTCGGTTTCTGAGATGAAGCACTTCACCATCACTGTCATACTCAAAAATATGCCGACCTGCGAGGTAGTAAAATATTAATAAAATAAATGGAACTATAATCAGTAAATAACTTTCTATTCCTAAAATATCAAACCTGCTTTTTTCTAATATAAATAGGGTAAGACCCAGTAAAAACATCATTATCAGGAAGCTGTTAAAAAAATTATAAAAAGGCACTTTGGTTCGGTTACTTAATCTCATCTTTGTTTGTGTTTGTTTGTGTTTGTTGTGTTTATGTATTCTATCTAAATTTCTTTTTCTTCGCTTATTATTTCTTTTACATCTATATTTGTATCTTCCACAACCAGATTTTCCAAAATAAAAACCTGTCGGTCTGGTGTATTTTTTCCCATATAAAACTCAAGCAACTGCTCGATAGTCTGATCTTTCCCAAGAACTACAGGTTCTAAACGGATATCTTTTCCAATGAAATTTTTAAATTCATCAGGCGAAATCTCTCCCAAACCTTTAAAGCGTGTAATCTCAGGATTTTTGCCCAACTCATTTAATGCTTTTACTCTTTCTGCTTCAGTATAACAGTATCTCGTTTCTTTTTTATTTCTGACTCTAAATAGCGGAGTCTGAAGGATGTATAAATGACCATTTTTAATCACATCCGGGAAAAACTGCAGGAAAAAAGTAATCATCAATAATCTGATGTGCATTCCGTCAACATCGGCATCCGTAGCGATAATGACCTGATTGTATCTTAAATCCTCAAGACTTTCTTCAATATTCAAAGCGGCTTGCAGAAGATTAAATTCTTCATTTTCATACACCACTTTTTTTGTTAAACCATAGCAGTTCAGTGGTTTTCCTTTTAACGAAAACACAGCCTGAGTTTCTACATCTCTTGATTTTGTGATAGAGCCAGATGCAGAATCTCCTTCGGTAATAAAAATCTGGGTTTCAGCTTTTCTTTCGGCTTTCTGATCGTTGTAATGTTGTCTGCAATCACGAAGTTTTTTGTTATGAAGCGAAACTTTTTTTGCTCTTTCTCTTGCCAGTTTCTGAATTCCTGAAAGCTCTTTTCTTTCTCTTTCTGAGATTAATATTTTCCTTTGAATGGCCTCAGCAATCTCAGGATTTTTATGCAGGAAATTATCTAGCTTACTTTTTAAGAAATCAATAATGAATATTCTCACAGTAGGACCATTGGGACCGATATCGTTGGAACCTAATTTTGTTTTCGTTTGAGATTCAAAAACCGGCTCTTCGACATTGATGGAAATTGCTGCAACAATAGATTTTCTAATATCTGAAGCGTCAAAATTCTTATTAAAAAACTCACGAATAGTTTTTACATACGCTTCACGGAAAGCATTCAAATGAGTTCCGCCCTGTGTTGTATTTTGTCCGTTAACAAAAGAAAAATATGTTTCCGTCTGAGATTTATCGGTATGTGTGACTGCCAATTCAATATCTTCATCTCTTAAATGAATAATCGGATAAAGCACATCGCTTTCTAATTCTTCTTCCAATAAGTCTTTAAGACCATTTTCAGAAAAGAAAGTTTCACCATTGAAGAGAATTTTTAATCCCGGATTCAGATAAGAATAATTCCGGAGCATTCTTTCGATATATTCTTTTCTGTATTTAAAATGAAGAAAAATATCGGCATCAGGAATAAATGAAATCTCCGTTCCGTTTCGGTCTGAAGTTTCTTTTTCGGTATGATCTTCGGTAATGATTCCTCTTGAGAATTCTGCTATTTTCATCTTCCCTTCACGGAAAGAGCGTACACGGAAATAATCTGAAAGTGCGTTCACTGCTTTAGTTCCTACACCATTCAAACCTACTGATTTTTTGAAGGCTTTGCTGTCGTATTTTCCTCCCGTATTCATTTTAGAAACGGCATCAACTACTTTTCCCAAAGGAATTCCACGGCCAAAATCACGAATCGTAACTTTCCCGTCGTCAACTTTTATTTCAATTCTCTTACCAGATTTCATTCTGAACTCATCAATCGAGTTATCGAGAATTTCCTTCAGCAAAATATAGATACCGTCATCCGCAGACGAGCCATCGCCCAACTTCCCGATGTACATACCGGGACGTAAACGAATATGCTCCTGCCAATCGAGGGTTCTGATGTTATCTTCAGAATATACAGGGTTTATTTCTTGTGACATAAGTAATTTCAGCAAACATACAAAAGTACAAAATAGAACAAAAATATCCCAATAATTAGCTTCGTTTTTTACTATTTTGATATAAAACAAACTTTTAATTCTATTATAAAACAAATTTTAATAGTACACCTTATTAAATTTCAAAAAATAATGTACATTCGAATGAAGTAAAAATTTCAAGTTCATGATACACCTTCCTTTTTCTAAACTTTCAAATGTCGGAACCACGATTTTCAGTCAAATGACGCAATTGGCAAACGAAAATGAAGCCATTAATTTATCTCAAGGCTTTCCTGATTTCATGCCTGATTCTGAATTATTGGATTTCGTGAATCATTATATTCAAAAAGGGTTTAATCAATATGCTCCAATGGGAGGAATGATGGGTTTAAAGGAAGAAATTGCAAGAAAAATTGAAAATTCTCATCAGGCGATTTACCATCCGGATTCAGAAATCACGATTACTGCCGGTGGAACTCAGGCTATTTTTACGACCATTGCAACATTTATAAAAAAAGATGATGAAGTCATCATTTTCGAACCTGCGTATGATTGTTATGAACCCACGGTTGAACTTTTTGGAGGTGTTGTGAAACGTTTTGAAATGAAAGCTCCGGATTATGAAATCGATTGGAATGCTGTGAAAAATCTGGTTTCAGAAAAAACAAAAATGATCATTTTAAATAATCCAAACAATCCATCAGGAAAGATTTTAAAAGAAAATGATATTCTGGAATTGATTAAAATCGTAAAAAACACTTCAATCCTGATCTTAAGCGATGAAGTGTACGAAAATATTGTTTTTGACGGAAAAGAACATTTAAGCATCTGTAAATATCCGGAACTTAAAGAAAGAAGTCTTTTAATAGCATCTTTTGGAAAGCTTTTTCATGTTACAGGCTGGAAAATCGGATATTGTGCAGCTCCGAAAGCGCTGACAGACGAGTTTAGAAAAATTCATCAGTTCAATGTATTTTCTGTCAACACACCGATTCAATTGGCATTGGCAGAATACATGAAAAATGATGAACATTATTTAGGTTTACATAAATTCTTTCAGACAAAAAGAGATTTTCTGAGAGAAGGATTAGCTCAAACTTCATTTGAGCTGTTAGATTGTGAAGGAACCTATTTCCAGGCTTTGAGATATAATAAAATTTCAGATCAATCAGATCTTGATTTTGCTAAAGTATTAACAGTAAACCATAAAGTTGCAACAGTTCCGTTTTCTTCTTTTTACAAAAATAAACTGAATGAAAATGTGATCAGATTATGCTTTGCCAAAAAGCAGGAAACTTTGGAAAGAGCAATTGAGAATTTAACTAAATTGTAATAAAAAATCTCTCACAGATTGAGTGGATTATGCAGATTAATTTCAAAATCTACTTCATTGCTCAATCTGTGAGAGAAAATAATTTATTTAAAAAAACATTCCGCCCGAAGCTTCAATTCTCTGTGCGGTGATCCAGCGAGCGTCTTCTGTACAAAGAAATGCTACTACTCCACCAATGTCATCCGGTAAACCCGCTCTGCCTAAAGCTGTATTTCCTGCGATCATGGAGTTTATGTTTTCATCATCTCTCGTTCTGCCACCGCCAAAATCGGTTTCAATTGCTCCGGGAGCAACAACATTGACTTTTATTTTTCTGGAACCTAATTCTTTCGCCATATATTTTGTCAGCATTTCAACCCCGGCTTTCATCGAACCGTAAACCGATGATCCCGGTAAAGCAAATCTGGCTAATCCTGAAGAAATATTAATGATTCCGCCACCATCATTGATGAACGGCAAAAATTTTTGGGTTAAAAAGAACACCCCTTTGAAGTGAATATTAAACATATCATCAAGCTGCTCTTCAGTTGTTTCCATGATGGGTGAATACAAAGCCGTTCCTGCATTGTTGATCAGATAATCAATATTTGCATTACCGTTGGTTTCTTTTAAATGACTGGTTACATTTTGAATGAACGGCTCAAAACTTTTAATATCTCTTGTGTCTAACTGGAAAGCTGCTGCATTTCTTCCCAGAGCTTTTATTTCGTTTACTACATTTTCAGCTTCGTCTTTGTTACTATGGTAAGTGATGATCACATCCAGACCTTTCTCAGCTATTTTCAATGCTGAATTTTTTCCTAATCCACGGCTTCCGCCTGTTATTAATGCTACTTTTGCTGTATTCATTGTATTAATATATTTATTGAGACAAAGTTCTGCAATTTGATCATCCATTTATTTGCTTAAATCAATCTGAAATTTGCATAATTCAAATCATGAACGAAATTCCAAGGGTGCAAATGAAGTTTTCCGTTTAAAAAAATTGGAAAAATGAGCAATCTCTTCAAATCCCAAAGCGTATGAAATTTCAGACACGTTCCATTTGGTTTGCTTTAAAAGGATTTTTGCTTCCTGAACGATGCGGTCTGCAATAAATTCGGTGGTTGTTTTTCCTGTACTTTCTTTTAAATTTTTGTTTAAATAATTCACATGAATTGCCAGTCTTTCCGCATAATCTTTGGCAACTTTCAGCTGAATTCTCTGGTCGGGAGATTCTATGGGGAACTGCCTTTCCAGCAATTCGATAAACAAAGAAACAACACGAAGCGAAGCATTGTGAGAGGTTGAAGTTTTTGTGGCGGGTTGTAATTTTTGTCCGTAATGAATCAATTCAAAAACATAATTTCTGATCAAATCATATTTGAAAGCATAATCAGAATCGATTTCTTTTTTGATTTTTGAAAACAGCATCTCGATTTCATCTGCCATTTCATCATCAATTTCAAAAACAGGAAAAGCTCCCGGTTGAAAGAGGGGAAGTTCCTCTAAAACATTCTGAGATTGGTTTTTATTAAAAAAATCATCGGTGAATACACAAAAACTTCCCTTCTGATTTTCATCTTCAGGAACATAATGATACGGAACTTTCGGTGTTGCAAAAAGTAAAGCATTCTTTTTGATAGAAATCACTTTATCAGCATATTCAGCTCTGTTTTTTCCTCTGATCAGACTGATTTTATAATATTTTCTTCTGTTGTAAGGCATTTCAGAAGTTTTCTTAACATTGGCAATCGTTTGAGCAATATCAAAGACATTAAAATGACCGATATCTTTGTGAAGACCTTTTGGAAAGATAGTTTCCATATCTTTGCCCAGCATTTTTGCCATTTCACCGTAAAAATCTTCTAATGAAGCGTGAGCTATTTTTTCCATGATGCGGAATTTGTATAATTCAAATGTAAGAAGAAGTTTTGAAATTATAGTAAGTGTGCTAAAGTCATCACAGTTTTTCATTAGATATAGCAAAAACGCTCCCAAATTCATGGAAGCGCTTTTTAAAATACTATAACTAACTTTTAATACTTTTAAACATTAAATCTGAAGTGCATAATATCACCGTCCTGTACGATGTATTCTTTTCCTTCAACAGAAAGCTTTCCGGCTTCCTTTACCTTGGCTTCAGTACCGTAATTCACGTAATCGTTGTACTTGATTACTTCTGCACGGATGAATCCTTTTTCAAAATCGGTGTGAATGACACCTGCAGCTTGAGGCGCCGTCCATCCTTGTCCGATAGTCCAGGCTCTTACCTCTTTTACTCCAGCCGTAAAATACGTTTGAAGCTTTAATAAATCATACGCTTTTCTGATCAGACGATTGACACCCGGCTCTGTTAAGCCCAATTCTTCCAAGAAAATTTCTCTTTCTTCGAAAGTATCCAATTCATTAATATCTGCTTCAATCTGAGCAGCTAAAACGACTACTTCAGCTTTTTCTTTCTGCGCCATCTCTTCGATCTTGGCAATCCATTCGTTTCCGTTTTTGATAGAATTTTCGTCTACATTACAAACGTAAAGTACAGGTTTGTTGGTCAACAACTGAACATCTGCTATAACGGATGCTGCGAAATCATCCATCGGGAATTCTCTTGCATTTTTACCGTCTTCGATAAATTTTTCAAGATTATGAAGAGTTTCATAAGTAAGAATATCTTCTTTCTTTCCGGATTTGATGAATTTTTTAGCTTTTTCGACTGCTTTTCCAACAGTTTCCAAATCTTTCAGCTGAAGCTCGATGTCGATAATTTCTTTATCTCTCAACGGATCTACAGAACCTTCAACGTGGATAATATTTCCGTTTTCAAAACATCTTAAAACATGAATAATCGCCTCGCATTCTCTGATGTTGGCAAGGAATTGATTTCCCAGACCTTCACCTTTGCTCGCTCCTTTTACCAAACCTGCAATATCAACGATCTCTACAACAGCCGGCAAAACTTTTTCAGGATTTACCAGTTTTTCAAGCTCAAATAATCTCTGATCCGGTACGGAAACCGTTCCTAAGTTTGGCTCAATTGTACAGAATGGATAATTGGCTGATTGCGCTTTAGCATTGCTTAAGCAGTTAAAAAGAGTTGATTTACCTACATTGGGTAAGCCTACGATTCCACATTTCATAACGAAATTTTATTTTAATTTATGGTTATGCAACCTTTCGGTTTCATATTTTAAATTGCTTTTGACAATCGGCTTATGGCTTTTTGCTTCTGACAATTAAAGGTGTGCAAAGATAGTAATTTTAAGGCGATTTTCATCTGTAGATATTTATTGTTTTTAAAAATCATATATAATCTTCTATCTTCATCCGTGTTTATATTTACCAATCATTGCGATTTCATAATAAAAAAATCTGCCAAGTAAATTGACAGATTTTCACAAATAATAATTTATCGTTGTGCTTTTATGGATTTGCACCGGTAGCATCTTGTGCCAGTTCAGCATCATCCGGAAGCGTTTCTAAAGTTTTATCCAGTGTGAATAAAGATTCGTCACTTGCTCTGTCTCCACCTGCAATTTTCAGTTTATCAATTAAATTCATGGCAAATGTTTCTTCTTCAATTTGTTCTTTTACGAACCACTGTAGAAAATTCCAAGAAGCCCAGTCTTTTTCTTCAAAAGCAATATTGACTAAGTTATATATTGCCGTTGTATTGTCTACTTCGTGTTGAAAAACAAGGTCGAAACAATGGGTAAGGCTTGTTGGTTCTTGACCTGGCGAGGGAAGTTCAGTAATTTTCGGTTTACCGCCTCTGTTGAGAACGTACTGCATAAATTTCACGGCATGATCTCTTTCTTCCTGAGCATGACGGAAAAGAAAGTTTGAAATTCCACCATACCCTTTATCAGCAGCCCAAATTCCATAAGAAAAATAAACTCTTGATTGTAAATCTTCGGTATTCATCTGGTCGCTTAGAGCTTGTTCCAGTCTTGGTGAAAGTCTGTTTGTATTCATAATTGTATATATTAGTGTTTGCAGGATAACAGATACAAAAATGATTCCGAGACGACAGTTTTAAGTTATTATTAAAAATGATTGATTCATAAACAGTTATCAATCATTATTTTAAACAGATAATTTATAGTGAGTCTAAATGTAAAAGTCAGCTCAATGAGTGAACTGACTTCTGATACTATTTTTTAGCATAAAGAATTTTTTTAAAGCAAAACGATAAAATCCTCAAACTCTCCAATTTTCCACTTCTACTTTATTTTCTTCGCCATGTAATCACTTTCATTTCCCAAACGATCGATGGCTTTTATTGCAATGGCATTGAGAATTTTCCCGTCTTTGCTTTTGGGAATTTCTTTTGAAAGCATTTCTAAAGTTAAAATTTCGGTTTCCCAGACTCCGTTGTATTGGGTGAAAAGAACCCACTGAAATATACTTCCTATTTTTTTTGAGCTCCAGCTTGTCTGAATAAAACTTCCGATATCATTGGTAAATAAAGTAGGCTTTTCTAAAGGAATTGCTTTTATCCACGGACTTTTCGGAGTCAGTGCTTTTTCTTTGTAAGGTCCGTTTTTTAAAGTGGGAAGCATATTTTGGTTTTTAGTTAAACCCGCAATGCTCCAGTGAATTTCGCCTGTGGATTGAGGAAGTATTTGTCTTGTTAATTCAATCTGATTTTTAATTTCTGTCGGTCGGTCAGAAACTTTAATCTCTACGGTATTTAATCCCGGCCAAAGATGGCGGTTCATGGTATTTTCAGATTTCCACCAGTTTAATAATGAAGCAAAAGGTTGTCCCTTAGATTCAATCGGCCAGTATAATTGTGGTGAAAAATAATCTACCCAACCTTTATTTAACCATAACTTTGCATCAGCATACAATTCGTCATATTGAGATGAACCTACAATTCCTTCAGGAAAGCCCGGTTTCCAGATGCCAAACGGACTGATCCCAAATCGAACGTAGTTTTTTTCTGCGTGAATTTCTTTATAAATTCTTTCAACAAATTGATTGACCTGATCTCTCCTCCAATCTGCTCTGGAAAGTGTTCCTCCTGAAGTAAGATAAGTGTTCCAGCTTGCGTTATCCGGGAAATCTGCACCTCTGTTGTAGGTGGCATAAGGATAAAAATAATCATCAAAATGAATAGCGTCAAGATCATATCTTTTCACTAAATCTTTCACAACATTAGAAACATGACCCTGAGTTTTCGGATTGGCAGGATCAAACCAGTACATTCCGTTTTTTAATCTAATGGTAAGATCCGAAAGTTTATTCACCATCGATTGGCCGGAAACCGAACCTCCATTTGAATGGTGCGCTCTGTAAGGATTTAACCAAACATGAAGCTCCATTCCTCGTTTGTGAGATTCTTCAATCCAAAACTGTAAAGGATCATAGTTTGGATAAGGTGGTTCACCTGTTTTTCCTGTTAAAAAATAAGACCAGGGTTCTAATTCACTTGTGTATAAAGCATCTGCGGACGGACGTGCCTGGAAAATCACCGCATTAAAATTGTTATCCTGAAGCATATTCAACATGCTAATGGCTTCAGCTTTTTGCTGCTCAACCGACAAATTATTTCTTGAGGGCCAATTGATATTTGCCACACTTGCAACCCATGCACCACGAAATTCTCTTTTGATTGCAGGAAGGTTGACTTTAAAATCTTCTTCGATTACAATATTTGGTGATGGTTTTACCGTAAGAATTGAATCTTTTACTTTTGGTTTGTAGTGGTTTTCTTTACCTGCATTTTTTGCTGTGGATGAATTTTTTTGTACAGAACACGAACTGCTGAATGAGGCAAAAAATCCTAACAACAGCATTATTTTTATTTTATCAATCTTCATTATTTGACAGATTATTTAATTTTGATTTAAAAAAATTCAAGATAATAAAAATTAAGCTCAGCATCAAAAAAAATTGATCATAACTAATTTGGTTCTAACCTGTTTTCTAATACAAAACCTTCTGTGCCGTCAGATGTTTTTACATGAAGCCATTTATCTGTGACCGCTATGATCTTAACCTTTGTATTCTTCTCTATATTTTTTAAGATAGCATATTCTGTTCCCGCTCCTGCACGCAGATTTGATCCAGATTTAATCAACATCATTGATTTAAATTTCTTCTGTTTCTGTGTTTTCGGGACCTCTCTTTTACGAATATATGGATATGGGTCCACCGCTCCTCCTGTATAAATTCCGAAGTGCAAATGAGTTGCTCCACCAGCGGCGTTCCCTGTATTTCCTACTAAACCTAATGTATCACCCGTCTTTACTCTATTTCCACTTTGAGTTAAAATACTGTCAAGATGAGCATAGTAATACGAATTTTCTGTAGCTGCATCCCGCAGCCAAACTTGTTTTCCGCCCAAACCTTTATTATCTGTCCGTATCACCAATCCGTCTGAAACAGCAACAACCGGGGTTCCTTTCGCAGCAAAAATATCTACACCTTCATGACTTCTGCCACCTCCATCACGACTTGCTCCCCAGAAACTCTGTACATCGCGATTGCCTTTTCCGGCAACCGGAAATTCAAGAGATGGCTGCGTATAAATTTTTAGCTGAAGATTTCCTTTAAATTCGATTTCCGGCTGAATGATAACGGTATGAGTACCATTATTTCTAATCAATCGTGTGAATTTATTATTCTGAATTAATTCACTTTGAGAATCATCAGTATTTATATTTCCATTGATCATATCAACAAAAATTTTAGACTCAGTATTTTCTTTAAATGTTTCAATAATTAACAAATCTCCTTTTTTGAGTTCAACAGAATACCCCAATGCATTCAGATTCATACTATCCGACAAAACATCTACAGAATAACCATCTGTAATTTTAAGTTGTGTGGTTTTGGCATTGGAGTAATTGATCTTCCAATTGTTTATCAGACTATCTGCGCCTGAAAAGCTTTTTTCATATTTTGTACGGTCAGAAGTTTCAAAAATATTTTTAGGTATTTTCAAGCCGTCACAAGAAATGATGATGAAGAATGATAATAAGATTATTAAAAATGATTTTATTCTGATCATGTCAGATTTCCTGCAAAAATTTAGCCGTAACAATTTTAAAACGAAAAAGCCCCGAAAATTCGAGGCTTTGTATAATTGTCAGAATGAAATTAAGCTTTCGCTCCTCTTTCAATTCTTTTTCTTTCTTCTTCAGAAAGTACTTTCTTTCTCATACGGATGAAGTTAGGAGTTACCTCGATTGCTTCATCAGACTGAATATATTCCATACACTCTTCAAGTGAGAATAAGATTTTTGGTGCAACACCGGTATCTTTATCTTTACCTGAAGCTCTCATGTTATTCAACTGTTTTGCTTCAACGATGTTTACTACCAGATCTCCCGGCTTGTTTTGCTCACCGATCACCATACCAGCGTAGATTTCCTCGCCCGGATCTACATAGAACTTACCTCTATCCTGTAATTTTGCAATAGAATATTCTGTAGCAGGACCTTGAGTTTTACTGATTAGTACCCCGTTACTTCTTCCAGGAATAGCACCTTTGAAAGGCTTGTATTCTGTGAAACGGTGTGCCATAATAGCTTCACCAGCAGTAGCAGTTAACATCTGAGAACGCAATCCGATCAAACCTCTTGAAGGAATTTCGAATTCCATGTGCTGCATTTCACCTTTAGTTTCCATAATGTGAAGATCACCTTTTCTCTGAGTAGCTAAATCGATCACTTTAGAAGCATATTCTTCAGGAACGTCAACAACCAAAGATTCGTAAGGCTCACATTTTTCTCCGTCGATTTCTCTTAAGATAACCTGTGGCTGACCAATAGTCATTTCGTATCCTTCTCTTCTCATTGTTTCAATTAAAACCGATAAGTGAAGAATACCTCTACCGAATACCAGGAACGTATTTGCATCACCCGTCTGCTCAACTCTTAATGCTAAGTTTTTCTCTAATTCTTTAGTCAGTCTTTCTTTCAGGTGGTTTGAAGTTACATACTTACCATCTTTACCGAAGAACGGTGAATTGTTAATTGAGAACGTCATGTTCAGTGTAGGCTCATCAATTGAAGTTCTTGGCAATGGTTCAGGGTTTTCAAGATCTACGAAAGAATCTCCAATCTGGAACGCATCAAAACCTACTACAGCACAGATATCTCCAGCTTTTACTTCAGTTACTTTTTTCTTTCCAAGACCTTCGAAAACGTATAATTCTTTTACTTTTCCTTTTAATATTTTTCCGTCTGCCTGAGCAAGACCAATCCACTGAGATTCTTTGATCTCACCTCTGATTACTTTTCCGATTGCGATTCTTCCTAAGAAAGAAGAGAAATCCAGAGAAACAATCTGCATCTGCAGGTTACCTTCCTCAACTTTAGGCTCAGGAACATATTGTAAAATACCGTCTAATAATGGGAAAATATCTTCAGTCTGCTCCAATGAAGTATTGAACCAGCCTTGTTTTGAAGAACCGTAGAATGTAGGGAAATCCAACTGAGCTTCAGTAGCTTCAAGGTTGAAGAACAAATCAAATACCTGATCGTGAACCTCTTCAGGACGACAGTTTGGCTTATCTACTTTATTGATAACAACTAAAGGTCTCAAACCTAATTCCAAAGCTTTCTGCAATACGAATCTAGTCTGTGGCATTGGTCCTTCAAAAGCATCTACCAACAAGATTACACCGTCTGCCATTTTAAGAACTCTCTCTACTTCACCACCAAAATCGGCGTGACCAGGAGTATCTATAACGTTGATTTTAACGTCTTTATAAGTAACAGAAATATTTTTTGATAAAATGGTAATCCCTCTTTCTCTTTCAAGATCGTTATTATCCATTATTAATTCTCCACTTTCCTGATTTTCTCTGAAAATGTTTGTAGCATGAATAATCTTATCAACCAAAGTAGTCTTACCGTGGTCAACGTGTGCGATAATCGCAATATTTCTAATGTTTTGCATGAATGATTTTTACGGGTGCGAAATTAGTGATTTTTAATGAATTAACCATAAAAAGATTTAAAAATTAACAAATTCATAATGAGATGGTTTTATCGGATTTTAAGTTTTGAGTCATGAATTTTGAGTCGTTGAGAGGGTTTTTGCAATACAATTAAGAAAATGATTTCTTTGATAAAAAGTCAGATCAATTTCTTGTAAAACCTATTTTACTAAAAATTAAGTATTGATTTTCATGAAAAAAGACTCAGATACAATATCCAAGTCTTTTACGTTTTTCGAAAACAATTTATTTAATTCTATAAATTTTGATCCTCATGTGGACCTTCATTAATTTCCTCAACCAATTTGGCATTAAAGGCAGGAAGATCTTTCGGTGTTCTGCTTGTTACCAAGCCATTATCTACCACTACTTCACTGTCTTCCCATACTGCTCCTGCATTTTTTAAATCCTGGCTGATCGAATTTACGGATGTTAAATTTCTGCCTTCAACAGCACCTGCATTGATTAAAATCTGCGGTCCGTGGCAAATAGCAGCAACGGGTTTGTGCTGTTTAAAGAAATCCTGCACAAAGCTCAAAGCTTTTTCGTTGGTTCTCAACTGATCCGGATTGATCACTCCGCCCGGTAGAACCAAAGCGTCATAATCTGATGCTGAAACCTCATCCAAAGTTTTATCTACATCATATTCTTTTCCCCAATCTTTTTCTGCCCATGCTTTGATCGTCCCGGATTCCGGACTGATGATATGCGCTGTCCAGCCCTGCTGTTCTAAATGCTCTTTTGGAGATTTTAATTCACTTTCTTCAAAACCATGTGTGGAGAGAATTGCGATTTTCTTAGACATAATATATATTTTTGGTGTTAAGTTAATTGCTTACTTAAAAGAAAATATGATGCCGTGCTGCTTAATGGAACTTATAAAAATTTGTTAAATGATTGTTGGTGTTGGTTCTTGGTTGTTAGTTGTTAGTTTTTGGTTTTTAGTTTTTAGTTTTTAGTTTTTGGTTTTATGGAAAATGATGATGATTAATATCTGTATTAAAATGATGAGTCCGATTTTGAGGAGAAAACTTTTTTTTGAGGTTTTATGTCTGAAAATGAGCATTCCGAAAATGGCTGCAACAGTACCCCCTAAAAACGCCATGATAAAAAGTGAACGTTCTGAAATTCTTGTTTTGTGTTGTACAGCTTTCCATTTATCCAATGCAAAAGTTGTGAAAGTGATCAGATTGATGAGTAAAAGCAGGTACAACATGACGGCAAATCTAAAACAAAAATAAATGTCATAAAAAACACCTCATCCTGATTTCAGCAGGATAAAAGTTTCTACATTTGTTCACCATAAAAATAAATCAATGACAGTACAGGATTTGACAGGCAGCTACTCTATTCAGGGCAGTAACCAGGAAGAAACGGATCATATTTCCTATCACGGAATCCTGACTCTTTCTCTTGACGAAAACAACCGCATCCTCGCTCAATGGATGATTGGTGACCACGAACAAAACGGTACAGGATTTTTTAAAGATGATATTTTAGTAATCAACTTTCAATACGAAGGCGATGAGCAAAAAATCTACAAAGGCACTGCTGTTTACCGTTGTCTAAGTAAAGATATTTTGGAGGGTTTCTGGTCTGAGAAGCATGGTGATCCGAGGTATTTGGGAAGTGAGGATTGTGTGAGAATTGGTACTAGTGGGTTTTTGAATTGATATTTTTATCGGTCATTGCGAGCGCAGCGAAGCAATCTCATTAAAGCGTTTTTCCCAATCTTTAAGAAAGCCGTTTCTGTTTTCCTGTCGGTTCTTCGAGTGATTTTGAAGAAAAATTGTATTGAGAATTTGTGTTTTACAAACTCAAATTACTAACAAACCTAGTCAAGACTTATCGGCACATTGCGAATTACCTTTACAAGGTTTACTACCGAATAAGTAAAAGAATTTACTCATCACTGATCTGTCAAATGTTCTTTTAAAAGAAAAATAAGAGCCAACTGTACAGCGACCACCAGTATCAATTTGAGGATGAATGTTTTTTTTGCGGATTTATGTTTAAAAAATGTGATCCCAAACAGGGCTCCAAAAGTACCACCCACAAATGTGAGGATCAGCAAAACACTTTCAGCGAGTCTTCGCTTCCCGTTTTTAGCCAACCGCTTATCCCATCCGAAGGCAAAGAATGTGATAAGGGTGATGATGATGAGGTAGTATTTTATGGCCATAGAAGTTTTTTTTATTCTTAATAAAGTTAATGAGAATTTGTAAGGCTAAGAACATTAAATATCTAAATTTTTTGAAAAGGCTGGACTTTAAAAGAAAAAATATTAAGAAATACTGACGAGAGTTGGTATTTTTGTTTTTAATGGAGAAGTCAATGTAAACTCCTCAAAAATTCAGTGAAAATACTGAGGTTTTATTTTGAAGTTGTTTTTATATTTGTCATTTATGGGAATAATAAACAAGATATAATAGAAATTTTGTAATCTAGTATTGGGAAAACTGTTAGTTACTTTTGATTGAATTTTGAGCTAAAGTTTTGCAAAAGTATATTTTGCTAATGCTTTTTCCTTTATGTGATATATTTATCAATCACACATAATATAAAAAAACATGAAGATTAGTGAAATTTATAATTTAGGAAAGACTCAAGCAGAACTTGACTTTATCGATATTGATATTATTAGAGATACACCATTATTTTTAGATCCTTTTTTTTTGAGTCAACGAAACGACAAGTGGTCAATCGAAGCTAATAGAACAATAAAAAGTTATTTCCAACGACTTCTTGATTTAATACAGGAAAACTCTCTTCCTGAAGCCAGATTACTTTTTCAACATTTAAGTGAACCAAATTCTACTTGCCTAGGGGTATCAATCGGTGAACCAAGAGGACGCGGTGTTGGCAACAGTTTTTCAGACGAAATCTATGGAAGAATCCTAGCAAGCGAAGCTGCTCAAACAGGATTAATTAAAGATTTACAAGACAATATATTGTTCATTGAAGGTTTTGGCAAAGATAGGCTTTCAGATATAACGACTAACTTAATTACAAAACACTTAATAGAATATACAGAACAACAATGTATTTATCATGGTATTCCTATACAGAATAATGTTCCATCAGGTTTTTATTGGGATAGACAAACAATGTCATGGAATCAAACAAATGAAAAAATTCTTGTAATTGACGGCAGAAAAATGTTATTAGTTCCAAAAGGAATTGTCTCTTTCTCAAAATCATACACCTCCGAAAAATATTATAATAGCTTTGTTTTAAATTTCATGCAAAGCGAGCAAATTATGCTAAACACGGCGTTAGTTAATAGAAGAAAAAATGGGACCCCATTTGTCACCAAAAAAGATTTAAAAGAAGAATTTCCACTTACAAAACAATTTTTAGCTGATTTTTCTTCACGAAATCCAGATGTACTAAGAAACTTTAAAAACGAAACTATCACTACTTCGCTTTCCAATAATGAGATTACTGATATAAATATTAATAGTTTAATAAGGCATCTAAAAAATGAATTATCACAAATTTCCTCAGGTAGAGATAATGCAAGTAATTATCATAAATTAATAAAAGGAATATTAGAAGTAATCTTTTATCCTCATCTTATTTATCCAACTTTAGAAAACGAAATTCATGAAGGAAGAAAAAGGATAGATATTACTTTTGATAATGCTGCAAGAGAAGGAATATTTTATAGATTATCAAATACAATGGGAATACCTTGTCAATACATTATGATTGAGTGTAAAAATTATTCTAGTGACCCTGTGAATCCTGAACTTGATCAATTAAGCGGTAGATTCTCACCTAATAGAGGGAAAGTTGGTTTTCTTTTATGTCGAGAAATTTCAAATTTAGATTTATTCATTAATAGATGTAGGGATACTTACAGAGACCATAGAGGTTTGATTATACCGATCACAGATAATGATATACACATGATTTTAGATAATTATAACGATATGGATAATTCATTTATAGATGGTTTTGTCTCTGATAGAATTAGATCAATTGCTGTAAACTAAAAGGATGTGGTACAAAAGAGTACCATTGACAAAATGCAATTTATAGTACGAAATTGAAGATCTTTTATGAGTAGTTTCTTCAACATCAATAAGCTTCTCCGTAAGATAAGATTATCGATGTAAACAATTTTTCAAAAAGGAAATAAGTAAACAAAAATTTATTTATTAATTGGAGCTTATGAAAATAACTAAAATTTTGTATCGGAATATTTATAAAAAATAAATCATATGCGATGTATATCAACAAATGGTATGGAAAATTATTGATTTTCGAATTCTAATAGCTACGAAATATCTTATTAAAAAGATGAATCAACATTTGTCTTTTTATATCTTTACAGCAAATGTATATTTCTATGCAAGAAACACCCATTAATAGACTTAAAGCAGTGCTTGCAGAAAAGCAAAAAACAAGCAAATGGCTTGCTAGCCAATTGAATAAATCTGAGACTACAGTTTCAAGATGGTGTCGCAATGAAATCCAACCATCAGTAGAAACAATGGCTCAAATTGCCGACTTATTAAACATAGATATTAAAGAATTGTTGAATTCAACAAAATAAATTAACATGAAATTATCCGAATTCCTTAAGGACTCAAACTATAAACTATCTCAATTTTCAGATAAACAAGTAGCAGATTTTGAAAATACTATTATCATGAAAGAGGTGAGAGAAAAACAAGTTCCTTATATCATTTGTATTGTTCGAAAAAAGGAAATAAAGCTTACTCCTGAAGAAGCTGTAAGACAATTATATTTAAAAAAATTAACAGAAGATTTGGGATACCCAACAGATCGTATGGAGTTGGAATACGCCGTTTCTTTTGGACGTGAAAAGAAGAGAGCAGATATTGTAATTTTTGATAAGGATAAAACTACTTCACCTTACATTATGGTGGAGTTGAAAAAACCTAAGCTCAAGGATGGTAAAGAACAATTAAAATCTTATTGTAATGCTACAGGTGCACCTATTGGTGTATGGAGTAACGGTGAATCTATTTCTTATTACCATCGTAAAGATCCGAATTATTTTGAAGATATTTCAGAATTGCCAGCTGCTCACCAAAAACTCTCGGATATTTTAAAAGATCGTTGGACGATTGATGATTTAGTTGCTAAAGACAAGTTAGTAACTGAAAGAAAATCTTTGAAAGATCTGATTTTAGAAATGGAAGACGAAGTTTTAGCAAATGCTGGCGTCGATGTTTTTGAAGAATTATTCAAATTGATTTTTACTAAGTTGTTTGATGAAATGGAAAGTGGACGTAACAAAGCTCGCCACTTAGAATTCCGTAATTATGGTGATACTGAAAGCGAATTAAAAGAAAAATTACAAAACCTCTTTGATAAGGCTAAAAACAAATGGGCTGGTGTCTTCTCTGAAGATGCTCGTCTGATGCTAACGCCTTCTCATTTGTCTGTATGTGTATCGTCTTTACAAGATGTGAAGCTTTTCAATTCTAATTTAGAAGTTGTAGATGAAGCTTTTGAATACTTAATAAATAAGAGTAGTAAAGGAGAAAAAGGACAGTATTTTACACCTCGATATGTGATTGACATGTGTGTACGTATGCTAAATCCACAAAAAACTGAAACCGTAATAGATACAGCAGCTGGAAGTTGTGGTTTCCCTGTACACAGTATTTTCTATGTTTGGGAACAAATTCTAAAAGAAAAAGGTTTAGAGAAAAGCCATTTGTTTACTTCTGAAGAAAAGCCAGCTGAATGTACTGATTATGTTGTGAATAATGTATTTGCTATTGATTTTGATGAAAAAGCAGTACGTGTTGCCAGAACGTTAAATTTGATTGCAGGTGATGGACAAACGAATGTATTGCATTTAAATACATTAGATTATGAGCGCTGGGATGAAAATACGAAGGATGAGGATTGGATTGATACCTATAATGATGGTTGGAAAAAATTAAAAAACCTTCGTGCTAACAAAAACTCAAACCAAGACTTCCAGTTTGATATACTGATGGCAAATCCCCCATTTGCGGGTGATATTAAAGAAAGCAGAATATTAGCAAAATATGAATTGGGTAAAAAACCTGACGGTAAATATCAAACTAAAGTAGGACGCGATATTTTGTTTATCGAACGTAATTTGGATTTCCTAAAACCAGGAGGACGTATGGCTGTTGTACTGCCTCAAGGTCGTTTTAATAATAGTACAGATAAAGATGTTAGAAAGTATATAGCGGACCGCTGTCGTATTTTAGGAGTAGTAGGTTTGCATGGGAATGTTTTTAAACCGCATACTGGGACTAAAACTTCTGTTTTATTAGTACAAAAATGGAATGATGATCCTAATGCTGGTGCTCTTTGTCCTAAATTAGAAGATTACCCTATTTTCTTTGCAACTATGAAAGAACCGAGTAAGGATAATAGTGGAGAGAAATTATATGTAAAGAAAAAGGATTTCCCCAAATCTGCCCATAAAACCAAGAATGAAGAACTTGAAGATGTAGCGGTAGACGTTTACGATGAAGTAGCCGAAGATATGGAACAATATCTTTTGGATACGCACGGACATTTGATTGTAAAGCATGATTTATTTAATCACGATCAACTGACACAAGATGGTATTGCAGAAGCTTTCACAGAATTTGGTAAAAAGGCACAACTAAGTTTTTTTTTAAATAGCCCTTTCAACGAAAAACGATATAACGAATTGTTGGAGGGGCTGGAAATTACTGAAATACAGTTAGAAGATGTAATATTTAATAAAGATAAAAGAATTGATACTCAATTTTGGACCGAAAAAATATATTATAATCCTCAGCTTAAATATGCACGTATTGGGGATTGTTTAGAAAATGCTCAATATGGTGTTTCTATCTCTATGAATGAAGATGGAAGTGGATACCCTATCTATAGAATGAATGAGATTCATAAGATGTTGTGTGATATAGATGTAAGTAAGGGTGCTAATCTTGAAAAAAATGAACTTAGAACCTTTAAATTGAAAAGCAGAGACGTTTTATTTAATAGGACTAATTCGTTTGAATGGGTTGGAAGAACGGGTATTTATTATAAAAATGACCGTGACAATAGAGATTTTGTTTTCGCTTCTTATTTAGTGAGATTCGTTCCTGATCAAAAAAAAATATTACCAGAATATTTAGCTGCTTTTTTAAATACAAAATATGGAATTAAAGATGTTAAAAGAAGAGCACGACAATCTATCAATCAAACAAATGTAAATCCTGAAGAGGTAAAAGAGGTGAAAATTCCATTAATAGCTTTCGGAATACAAAATAAAATAGCCAGTAATTTTAAAGAGGCTTATGATAACACGATTTTATCGCAACAAAAATATGCTCAAGCTGAAAATTTATTATTAGCAACAATAGGTTTGCAAAGTTTTCAACCATCAACAGAAGCGGTAAATATAAAATCATTTAAAGAGAGTTTTCTTGCCACAGGTCGCCTCGATGCAGAATACTATCAGCCAAAGTATGAAAAATTAATTAATTTGATCAAAGAATATAAAGAAGGTTTTACATTCTTAGCTAACGAAGGAGAATTTAAAAATGGAAGTTTTATTCCTGAAAGTTTTTATGTTGAAAATAGTAGCAGAGCATATATTAGAATCAAAGAATTATCATTGAACAAACCCATAGAAAAGAATCAAATGATTTTTATTTCAGATGATTTCTATCGAACCAATGAAACTCAGGTTAAGGAAAATGATTTTGTAATTGCTACAATTGGCAATACTATAGGTAAAGTTAATCTTATCCCCAAAGAATTAGAAAATTCATTTCCGTCTAATAATACATCAGTATTTAGACTGAAAAATAAAAATTGCAATTTTTCTTACTTTGAGATTTTATTAAGAAGTAAATTAGTGCAACTTCAAATTGAGAAAGAATATACACAGACAGCCCAGCCAAAGATTTCAAATCATTCTTTACAAAATATTGTGATCCCAAAAATTGACACAATTGTTCAAACAAAAATTGAACAATTATCGAAAGAGAGTTATGCACTAAAAGCGAAAAGCGAACATTTGCTGGAAACAGCCAAACGTGCTGTAGAAATAGCCATAGAAGAAAGCGAAAACGCTGCATTTGATTATATAAATAAAAATAGTTAGATATGGCAACAGTATCCCAAGAAAATATAAATCGCTGGATTGAGCAATCTGATATTGATTATATTGGCCATTATATCAAAGCTTGGATTCCATTTAATGCGTGGTACAATAATAATTTTCAAACATTAAAAACTGATAGAGAAAAAATCAATGAAATAAAGAAGAATCCAAACACTGTTAGAAATATTATTAATATTTTAATGGAAGGGGATTCAGCATTATCTATGGAATTTAAGAGTTATTTAGCATCTTTAATTTTCCATACAGGTGAATTAAATATTCAGGGAAGAGATGGGGTTATAAATTTTGAAAATATAATTAAAGTAAAGAATGCTGTCAATCAGAAAAATGAAGAATTTGGATTATATAAGTATTTTATAAAAAGAACTGACGGTATTTCAATAGGACAAGTAACACAGATACAGGTTAATGTTAAAAAAAAGTCAAATAGTTCAAGTATTTTCAATTATTCACATACTGAATATAATTTAGAGCATTTGCAAAATTTTCCTGCATACCAATCTTTATCAGACCAAGTTAAAACACAAATTCGTATCTATTATCAAGAATTAATTCCCTTTTCCCCCGAATCAATTATTGAAAATGATTTAAAAGGCGCACCAATAAACTATTATAAATGTGATAATTTTAATTTAAGACGTGATATATCAAATACAACTTGTTATGCTCATTTAATTGTTAGGGCTTTAGTAGAAATTTTATATCAACTGCGTAATGTAGTATTTCATGGAGAATTAGTTCCTAACCGTGATGCACAAAAAGTATATGCAGCTGCCTTCCATGTTTTAAAAATCATCCTAGAAAAAATTAAATAAATCATTTTAAATAATCATGTCCAAATCTAAATCAAAAAAAATAGCCGAGAAAACCATTTTTGCAGCATTAACCATTTTAAAAGAAAATGGAGGAGAAATGCGTGGTAAAGATGTAGTAGATAAGATTAGGGAAAAAGTCTCTTTTGATGAATACGAGAACCACAGATATGTAAAAACAGGATATATCCGCTGGGAATCAATACTGCATTTCTACACAATAGATTGTATGAAAGCGGGCTATCTAAGAAAACAAAAAGGAACTTGGATACTTACTGATGAGGGAGAGAAAGCTCTTGATTTAGGCGCTGAAAGATTACTGAGCACTGCAACAAAATTGTATAGAGAATGGGACGGCAAGAGGAAATCAGAAAGCTTAGAAGAAGATTTATCAACTGACAGTGATGAAGATGCTTTACAAGTGCAAAAATCTGTAATCAGTCAATATGAAGATGAAGCCTATACTGGGATTAGAAGATACATTACATCTAAAAACCCTTATGATTTTCAGGATTTAGTTGCAGAGTTACTAAAAGTTATGGGATATTATATCTCGGACGTAGCGAAAAGAGGACCAGATGGAGGTATTGATATCATTGCTTACACAGATCCGCTAGGAACGAGCCAACCCCGAATAATTGTTCAAGTAAAGCATCGCCCCAATGATGCTGTTTCTAGTGATGAAATTCAAAAATTAGCAGGAACTTTAAAAAGAAATACTGACGTTGGAATTTTTGTGACATCCGGAACTTTTTCAAAGCCAGCAATTAAGGAAGCGAAAGATTCAAGAGAACATATAGAGCTTATCGATTTTGAACGATTTATTTCGTTGTGGCAATCTTATTATCACAAACTGGATGATTCTCAAAAACAACATTTACCCTTACATCCTATCTATTTTGTTGGAGAGTAATTTTTTAAAAAGCCAATTAAAATGTATAATAGTATTTATTTCTACACCGTAAGAAAAAAATGTATTTTTGAAAATCATTTCAAAAACGCAAATAAAGAATGAGTATTTATTTATTTAAAAGAATGGCTTTAGTGCTTACATTATCTGTTGCAACGTATGCCTACACCCAAAACAAAGCCGAAGAAGCTTTAACCCAATTTCAAGAAAACTATCCACAGGAAAAAATCCATTTGATTTTTAATAAAGATCACTATGTTGCCGGAGAAAATCTTTGGTTTAAGTCTTTTGTTTTTGAAGGGTATAATCGTTCAGATATTTCAACTTCTCTTTTTGTAGAACTTTATGATCGCAATAAGAAGTTAATGGACAAAAAAATGATTCCTCTCCTCAAAGGGGAAGGAAGCGGAAGTTTTTCTTTAGCACCCACATTACAGGAAGATGTTTATTTCATCAGAGCGTATACAACCTGGATGACCAATTTTAGTGAAAATTTTAATTATCTTCAGTCTGTTAAGGTTTATAATCCTGCATCTGCCCAAAAATTAGTAGCCGACACAGAAGCTTCATGGTCTGCAACAGTGCATCCTGAAAGCGGAACTTTTATTGAGGGTATTGATACAAAATTTTCGGTTAGATTACATCCAGATGGTTCAGCATCAAAAAACTGGAACGGCCATATTACAGATTCTGCCAATCCTGAAACTCCTTTGGTGAAATTTACAGGTTATGATCAGAATGTAGCTTCATTTACGCTGAATCCTCAAAGTGGAAAGAAATATCAGCTGACAATTCAGGACGATAAAGGAAAAAAATTCAATACTGATCTTCCGCCTGCGACATCATCCGGACTTCATCTTCAGGTTGAAAGTACCGAAGCCGCTGTAAAATACACCATTAAAACAAAAAATATTTCTTCAGAAAATCATCCTTATAAAATATTGGGAACGATTAATAATGTTTTGGTATACAAAGCTTTAATACCTAAACTTGCTGATACACAATCTGCCTCAATCCCTAACAATAAACTCATCAACGGAGTTTTAAGACTTACTGTTTTTGACAGTAAAGAAAATGTAGTGGCTGAACGTCTTTGCTTTGTGCAGCCTCAAAAATTAAATCTTAAAAAACCAAATCTAACGACTAACTTTAGTACAGATTCAAAGATGAAAAATTCTTTGACTATAGGGAAAGATGCCACTCTCAGTATGTATACTGTAACAGTAACAGACAGCGAAAGCAGTACTTCAGAAGAAGAAAACAGTCTTCTCAGCAGTCTTTGGCTGACCGGAGATTTAACTTCACCTATCGACCAACCCGCACAATACTTTACAAAGAACAGCAAACCTGAAGCCTTAGATGCTCTTCTGATTTCTGAAAAATGGAAACGTCTGGACTGGTTCAGTATTATTTCAGGAAATTATCCGTTCATAAAAAACAAACCTGAATCTTATATTTCCTACAAAGGAAAAGTTTTATCACAGGGAAAACCAGCTCCGAACTCAGATTTGAATTTAATTTTTAAAACGGCAGATTCAGGAACCAGGTTTCATCAGATAAAAACAGATGCCTCCGGACTTTTCAGCTTAAATAATTTGGTTTTTGAAGATACCATGACGTTTTCTTACCAACTCAATACCAGCGACAAGGCAATTGCAAACAGTACGCAGGTATATTTTCAGCCGGATTTCAGTTTTGTACCTTACAGAAAAGAGCTTCCAAAAACAGGAATGAAATTAACAGACCGAATTCCTGGAGAAGTAATTCCTGAGAAAATAGCCAATTCAATATCAAATCTGACATCTGAAAAATTTATTAACGAAAAAATCACTGAAATTGAAGAGGTTAAAATAAAAGTCGACAAAAGAAATAAAACCAAAAAGCTGAATGATGAGTTAAGCAGCCCAATGTTTAAAAGTGCCAATGAAATGGTTTTCGACTTTGTTAATGAAAATAATATGATTGGCGGAACCAATATCCTTCAATGGCTGCAGGGAAGAGTTCCCGGTATTCAGGTAAGCTCGCAGGGAGCAAATGCAACTGTCACAATGCGAGGAGGATCTGTACAAATTTTTTTGGACGAAATGAGAACAGAAGCCTCACAGCTTTCTATGATTTCTGCCGCTGAAGTAGCTATGATTAAAGTATTCAGAGGTTCTTTTGCAGGAAGTTCAGGGGGAGGAAATGGTGCTGTTGCCATTTATACAAGACGTGGCGGAATCAGCGGAACAATCCCTGATAACGGACAAACAAAATCTTTAAAAGAAATGAAACTGAAAGGGTATGATAAAGAAGAACCCTTCAAAAACGAAATATATGAAAATGTTGAAAAAGACGGTTTAGGAAAAGATACCCGAAGCACATTATACTGGAATCCTAATTTGCTAAACGATCCTAAAGAACCAACAACGGTAAACTTTTATAACAATGATAATGCAGAAGCTTTCAAAGTTCTCATCATAGGATTCGATGAAGAAGATACTCCACTCTACTATTATGAAATTTTAAAATAACAAGATAAAAATTCTTAAAAAACCAATTGCATTTTGTAGTTGGTTTTTTTGTTTTAAATCAAAATCCATCATTAAATAATTTAAAAAAACAGTATTTTAGCACTTCTAAAAATGCAGAATGAACACTACTGAATATATCAGAACTTCTCTCAATATATCCGAAAAAAACATCACCTCAACTTTAAAATTACTTTCAGAAGATTGTACAATTCCATTTATTTCCCGCTATCGAAAAGATGCTACGGGAAATTTGGATGAAGTTGCGATTGAGAATATTTTTAAATTAAATAAGCAGTTTGAAGAAATTGTAAAACGGAAAGAAAGTATCTTAAAATCAATCGATGAACAAAACGCTTTAAGCGCAGAATTGAAAAATAAAATTGAAGGAAGTTTCGATATTCTGGAGTTAGAAGATTTGTATCTGCCATTTAAAAAACGCAGAAAAACAAAAGCTGATGCTGCCAAAGAAAAAGGTCTTGAACCTTTGGCGAAGATCATTATGAGTCAGAACGCAAATGATTTACAGCATTTGGTTTCAAAGTATCTCAATGATCAGGTAGTATCAGAAGACGAAGCTTTGCAGGGCGCAAGAGACATCATGGCAGAATGGATTAATGAAAATATGTACGTCCGAAAAAATCTCCGCCGCCTCTTTCAGCGTAAAGCAATCATCACTTCCAAAGTGATAAAAGCAAAAAAAGATGATGAAGGCGCCCAGAAATTTTCGCAGTATTTTGAATGGGAAGAAAGTTTAAACAGAACTCCTTCTCACCGACTTCTGGCAATGATGAGAGCAGAAAGTGAAGGTTTTGTGAAAACCAATATCGGAATTGATAAAGATGAAGCTATTGATTTTATAGAAAACGCCATCATTAAATCTAAAAATGAATGTTCTGAACAGATTGCTCTGGCGATAAAAGATTCTTACAAAAGGCTTCTTGAACCTGCAATTTCTAACGAAACCCTGCAGGAAGCCAAAGAAAAAGCAGATAAAAAAGCCATTGAAATTTTCTCTGAAAACTTAAGCCAGCTCCTCATGGCTCCGCCTTTGGGTGGGAAAAGGATTTTGGCGATTGACCCGGGTTATAAAAGTGGTTGCAAAATCGTTTGCTTAGACGAAAAAGGAGATTTACTTCACAACGAAACCATTTACCCTCATGCTCCGCAAAACGAAAGCGGAATGGCAATGAAAAAAATCCGTTCCATGGTGAATGCTTACCATATTCAGGCGATTTCTATCGGAAACGGAACAGCAAGCCGTGAGACTGAATTTTTCATTAAAAAAATTGCATTTGACAAGCCTTTACAGGTTTTTGTAGTTTCAGAAGCCGGTGCTTCGGTATATTCTGCGAGCAAAATTGCGCGGGATGAATTTCCGAGTTTTGATGTAACGGTTCGTGGTGCAGTGTCTATCGGGAGAAGACTGGCTGATCCGCTGGCTGAATTGGTAAAAATAGATGCTAAATCTATCGGCGTAGGACAATATCAACATGATGTAGACCAAACTCAATTAAAAAATGAACTGGATTCTACCGTGATGAAATGCGTAAATTCTGTCGGAATTAATCTCAACACCGCAAGCAAATCGCTTCTGAGTTATGTTTCCGGAATCGGTGAGAAGATGGCAGAAAACATCGTGAATTACCGTGCAGAAAACGGTGCTTTTGAAGATCGGAAACAGCTGAAAAAAGTTCCTAGACTGGGTGAGAAAGCGTATCAACAAGCGGCAGCTTTCATCAGAATAACCAATGCAAAAAATCCTTTAGACAACTCAGCAGTGCATCCTGAAGCATACGGAATTGTTGAAAAAATGGCGAAAGATTTAGGCATAAAAACGGATGAACTGATTGCCAATAAAGAGAAAATTAATTTAATTCAACCTGAAAAATATAGTACAGAAACGATTGGTATTTTAGGCATAAAAGATATCCTGAAAGAACTTGAAAAACCGGGATTAGATCCTAGAAAAGCAGCAAAAGTTTTTGAATTTGATCCGAATGTGAAAAGCATTAAAAATTTAAATATCGGAATGATCCTTCCCGGAATCGTCAACAATATTACGGCTTTCGGATGTTTTGTAGATTTGGGAATTAAAGAAAGCGGACTGGTTCATATTTCTCAACTGAAAGAAGGTTTCGTATCTGACGTAAACGAAATTGTAAAACTGCACCAACACGTTCAGGTAAAAGTGACCGAAGTAGATGAAGCAAGGAAAAGAATTCAGCTGAGCATGATTCTGTAATTAAAAAACCATGAGAATTTCAGAATTAAAAGAAAGAAAAATAATTCGCAGAGCAACCCGAAATTTTGATACCGAAGGAAAGCGCATTTATAATGAAATAGAGTATGATTTACCATACAAAGCAGATTTTCATGGAAGTGACCCAAAAAGAAAAGTTGCAAAGTTGATTGATATGACTGCATTCTTTTTACTTTTATATCTTTTCCAACTGCCGGTAATTTATTCTTTCATTGGTGCGATTCCTTTGGTTATGGTATTTGGAAGTATCACCGAATCTCTTTGGGGAACAACTTTAGGAAAGAAAATATTTAAAATAAAAGTAATCGATGATTATGCAGATTATCCGGAATTCTCAAAATCTTTAAAGAGGAATTTTCTTTGTATAGCAAATTTTTATCCTGAGTTCTCAGAAGAAACCATGAAAGATATTGCTTTTGGAACTCAGACACGTTTTAGAACGAATTTAAGTATGCATATCAATAATAAAATCTGTAATACTTATACCGTAAAAGAAAGTCAGGTTTGGAAATTTAGAAAACTGCTGGATCAATCAAGAATTAATCAGCTTCAATAAAAAAGCCGGCTTACAAGCCGGCTGTGTCTGTCTTATTTTTTAGATTCTTCTACAGAAACTTTTCTGAATTCTTTGAACAATTTGCTCAATTCCAGAGCAGATTTACGAGCTCTTGTACCCGCTGCTTTGTTTCCTTTTTCAGATTGTTGGTTTGCTTCAGTTGCAAATGCTTCAAATTCTGCGTTGATTTTTTCAATAAGTTCTTTCATGTGTATATAAATTTAGGCTGCAAATATATGTTTTCAGACGGTTCTAGCCTAACATTGGTGAAAAAATTTGACTCATAACATGAATTATTTAATATTGACATCCTAATTTTTAAATTTAAAACTACAAAACGTGCTGAATTAAAGAATAATTGGTCTTTTAAAGTTCATTCAGTCGTTTTCCTTTCTGGTCTGAAAAACGTTCATGTTTGGGTTCTCCTATTACTTGCCGTCCGTAGATGCTATTGTGACCTGAGATCAAATAAGAAATCACACAAGCAATGGAAACATACACACCACATTCCGCTCCAAACAGTTCAACAGCCATTATGATACATGCAACAGGAGTATTGGTGGCACCTGCAAAAACAGCAACAAAACCCATCCCTGCTAAAAGACCTGTCGGTAAAGGAATAAATAAACTTAAAGCATTTCCTAAGGTAGCTCCGATAAAGAAAAGTGGAGTTACCTCACCCCCTTTAAAACCTGCAGAAAGCGTTATAATGGTTAAAATCATTTTTATTGCAAAATCATAAGCCGGTAATTGGTGGTCAAAAGACTGAACGATAGTAGGAATACCCAGTCCAATATATTTTGTTGTTCCCAATGTAAATACTGCGACCATCATTATGACTCCACCCACAAATGGACGCAATGGCGGATACGAAATTTTAGATCTGAAAAGAGTACTTGTCTGATGCATTACTTTGTTAAAAGTTTTCGCACAAAGACCAAAAAATATCCCGGCAAATAGGGCATACATAATATTCAAAAAAGAAATATCCGGAATTGTATTTATGTGATAATGCGTATGTGGTGTTTGCCAGAGTTTGGTAACTACGTCAGCAATGATCGCAGTAATGACTGCAGGAAAAAGTGCGTTATATCGAATACGGCCTATTAAAAAAAATTCCAGTGCAAAAATAGCTCCGGCTACAGGTGTGCCGAAGACAGAACCAAAACCTCCTGCCACTGCTGCGATCATTAAAACTTTTCTTTCCGAAGGAGAAAGCCTGAATGGTTTACTGAACTGGTCGGCTATAGATGCTGCCATCTGCAAAGCAGTACCTTCACGCCCTGCAGAACCTCCAAAAAAATGCGTAGCAATAGTGCCGAGATAAACAAATACTGCCATTCTGAATGGAATAATCTGTTTAGGTTCGTGAATCGTATCAATCAATACATTGTTTCCTGCTTCAACGTCTCTGCCGAAATAATAATAAAGCAAGCCGATAAGAAAACCGCCTATTGGCAGCAAAGCAATTATCCACAGACTATTTTCCCTGAAATCAGTCGCCCAATTCAGTGACTGTAAAAATCCTGCCGAAGCAGAACCGATTAAAACGCCGATAAATGAACAAATTAAGGTCCATTTTATAATATAAGGAAACGAAGGATACTTTCTAATAAAAAGTTTTATTTGAAAAACTAACCTTTTACTAACGGATTTTTGTTTATTTTTAGACATATTTTACCTGATTAAGTTATAGAACTTTCCATTAATCAGGCGTCATCAGCTCTTAAAAGCGGTTGGGTAAGGAAGAACACCATTTCCTTTTTATCTGTCACAAATATATAATTTTATTTTATTTTTCAGACAATCGATTGTATTTTTGATTTTGCTATTATTGATAAGATGGGCATATGAGTCATTCATCTGTCAGCTGATTTACTCGTTGCTCAAATGGAAGCTAAAAAACATTCAATAATTAATTTTTAATTTAAAAAAAAGTAAAAGATTTTAACTTATGTTAAGATGAAATAAATTTCACTGGACTACATTTGCTAAAGAATTAAACCAACATAAATTCTAAACAAATATTTAATCACAACATTTAAAAACAAAAAACAATGAGTACACTTCAATTAAAAGACGGAACAGAGATTTTTTACAAAGATCAGGGAGAAGGACCAACGTTGATGTTTCACCACGGATGGCCTTTGTCATCAGATGATTGGGACGCACAGGTAATTTTCTTCTTACAGAAAGGTTACAGAGTTGTAACGCATGACAGAAGAGGTCACGGCCGTTCTAGCCAAAATATCTACGGTCACACCATTGAACAATATGCGGCGGATGCTGCAGAATTGGTAGAATTTCTGGATCTGAAAGATGTTGTACACATCGGTCACTCAACGGGTGGTGGCGAAGTAATCCGTTATGTTAACAAATATGCGAACGGAAGAGCAAAAAAAGCAGTTTTAATTAGTGCTGTTCCGCCAATTATGGTGGCAAGTGGCAGCAATCCGGATGGTGTTCCGATGTCTGTTTTTGATAATATCAGGGATCAGACTTTGAATAACAGACAACAGTTTTATATAGACCTTACAATTCCTTTTTACGGATACAACAGAGAAGGTGCGGAGGTAAAAGAAGGCGTGCAAAGAAACTGGTGGAGACAAGGAATGATGGGTGGTATCGTCGCTCATTATGACGGAATTAAAGCGTTTTCCGAAACTGATTTTCATGAAGATTTAAAGGCGGTTGAAATTCCGGTTTTGGTTCTTCACGGCGAAGATGATCAGATCGTTCCTTATCAAAATGCTGCTTTGAAATCTATTAAATTATTAAAAAACGGAAAGTTGATCACGTATCCGGGTTTCCCTCACGGAATGCCCACTACGGAAGCTTCCACCATTAATAAAGATCTTTTGGAGTTTATTGAATCTTAAAGAATTTAAAATATTTCATGGAAAGAGCGAATTGTATGATTCGCTCTTTTATTTTATATCAATAATTGTTCTTTTCGAAATACTATCCAACCGCCAGTTTCTTGACCATCCCTTTAAAGATCACCCCGTGAAATGGCAAAACCGAATACCAGTATAATCTTCCCAACAATCCTTTCGGTCGGAAAACCGCTTTCTGCCATAGTTTTCCTTTGTATAATTTAAACATCAGCCACGCTTCTCCGGGAAGTTTCATTTCGGCAAACAAAATTAATTTCCCTTCTTCCCTATTGGCATAAATCACGCGCCAAAAATCCAGTGCATCGCCTTCGTGAAGGAGTGCAGGATGCGTTCTGCCTCTTCTAAGTCCCGGACCACCAACCATAACATCCATATAACCTCTTATTTTCCAGAGACTTTGCCCGTACCATCCGTTGTTACCACCCAAACCAAAAACCCTGTCCAGGCATTTTTCACGGTCATCGTATTCATAGCTTCTTATATCTTTGAAGCATCCAAAATGCGGAACTTCAATATATTCTTTAAGAGAAGAATCGTTTCTGCTGCTGATAAAACTGTCTTTCCAGCTGGATCGTATTTCATTGGCCTGAATTTTTGCCATCGTTCTCTGCAAAGCTTTTTCATAAGAAAATGGTTCTACTCCGGTTATTTTTTTAATTTCATCTAAACTTTCTTTTTTGCAGACCACTTCAATTTTCATACTTCCGACAAGTGAACTTGCCAAACTATACGTAGTCGAAGTAATAAAATACAGCCAATAAGATGACAGTTTTGGCGTCATTACCGGTAAAATGAAAATACTCCTTTTTAAACCCCGCACTTTGGCGTAACCTAAAAGAATTTCTTTATAAGTTAAAACATCATCGCAGCCGATATCAAAACTTTTGCGATAGGTTCCTTTTTTGAATAAGGTAAAAATTAAAAAATCCAGAACATTGGCAATTCCGATGGGTTGACATTTTGTTTCAAGCCATTTTGGGGTGACCATCACCGGAAGCTTTTCCACGAGGTCACGAACAATTTCAAATGAAGCACTCCCCGATCCAATGATAATTCCTGCACGCAGAACGGTAACCGGAACTTTACACTCAATCAGAATTTTTTCTACATTGAATCTTGAATTCAGGTGTTTTGATAATTCTTTCTGATTAACCAAACCGGACAAATAAATGATATGTTCGCACTGCGTTTTCTCGATTGCAGAAACAAAATTCTGCGCACATATTTTTTCAGATTCTTCGTAATCATCACTTGAACTCATTGAGTGCATCAGGTAATAGGCTCCCGAAATATCATCAGGAATATTCTTCAGAGTTTCTTCTTTCAGAAAATCTACTTCAATGACTTCTATCAGATCATCTTTAATTCCTGCAGGCTTTGAGAAACGGCTGACATCACGACTGCAGCAAACAGCTTTATAGCCTTGTTCGGTAATCACACTGATCATTCTTTTCCCGATGTATCCTGTAGCTCCTGTAAGAAGTATTTTTTTCATAATGTATGAATTTGATGTTTGGTCAGAAATTTTTCAGAACCCAATGAGAAAACTATACCTTTTCTAAAAGATGTCCGAAATAATCTTTCTTCTTGATGAGATAAGACTCGTTTGTCGCGTTAGAATCAATTTCCAAAGGAATTCTTTTATTTAATAAAATCCCGCTGTTTTCCAGAGATTTCAATTTCTCAGGATTATTGGTCAACAGATTTACGGTAGAAACATTGAGTATTTTCAAAATTTCTATGGCGACACCAAAATCTCTTCCGTCTGCCGGCAAACCTAATTTCAGATTGGCTTCTACGGTATCAAAACCTTGCTCCTGCAGTGCGTAAGCTTTCAGTTTATTGATAATTCCGATATTTCTCCCTTCCTGTCGCAGATAGATGATCATCCCGCCATTTTCAGACATAAACTTCATTGCTGCATCCAATTGTTGTCCGCATTCACATTTTCTGGAATGAAAGACTTCTCCGGTAATGCATTCTGAATGAAAACGCACATTTACCGTTTTATTAAAATCAGTTTTCTCCGCAACCCAGACCAAATGAGGACTCCAGTCATTTTCATTTTCAGAAAATGCATATACTGTAAACATTCCAAAATCTGTCGGTATATTAGATTGAGCTTGTATTTTGAGCATTAGTTATAATTTAAATCATTTATATAGTACAAATTTATACTTTATTTATTTAATTAGTAAAATTAATTACTAAATTTGTTGTAAATAAAATTTAATAATGGAAAGAGATATTCTGATTACACAAGATAAGATATTTGAATTGTACGGCGATTACATTTTGAATCACGGTGAAAGACCGAAAAACATTTACCGTTTTGCCAAAGACAATGAATTTGAAGAGAAAGATTTTTACGATTATTTTTCGAGTTTTGAACAGATTGAAAAAATGATGCTGGTCAATTTATTTGATAAATCTGTAGAATTAGCTTCGGAAGTCAACAGTTCAGATGAGATGACTTCAAAAGAAAAACTACTGAACGTTTATTTTATCTTTTTCGAAAATATGACGATGAACAGATCTCTGGTTCTGATGATCCTCGGAAATGACAAATTGCATTCTGCAAAAATTTCAAATCATTTAAAAGAAGCGCATCGTGAATTTATCAAAACCTTAGATTTTAATGATTGGGAAATGATTAAAAAAGCTAAAGATGACGTCAAAAATTTTCACGAAAAAGCAAGAGAAGAAGCACTTTGGCTGCATTTGGTTTCTGCCGTCGAATTTTGGAAAAAAGATACTTCGCCATCATTTGAAAAGACAGACATTTTTATCGAAAAAACAATCGATACGGGGTTTGAACTGATGGATAATGAACCTTTGAGAAAAGTTGTGGATCTCGGCAAATTTTTATTTAAAGAAAAATTCAGAAAAAGTTAAAATGAAAACACTCGATAAAATACCAACCGGAAAATTAGAAAGAACGGGCAGTTTACTGAAAGCAGGGGCAAAAGTTGGCGTTAATTACATTAAATATTACGGAAATAAAATCACGAAAGACAAAAATGAAGAAGAAGCATTAAAGACTTTAAATGAAGATAATGCCTCTGACATTTACGACTCTTTAAAAGAACTGAAAGGTTCTGCCCTGAAAGTCGCCCAGATGTTGAGCATGGAGAAAAATATCCTTCCGCAGGCTTATGTTGAGAAATTTTCCCTGTCGCAATTTTCCGTCCCTCCACTTTCGGGAGCTTTGGTAAAGAAGATTTTCAGAAAATATTTCGGGAAAAATCCTGAAGAAATATTTGATGAATTTACAACAGAATCTGTAAATGCAGCAAGTATTGGCCAGGTTCATAAAGCTAAAAAAGGGGATCAAAATTTTGCGGTTAAAATTCAATATCCTGGTGTAAGAGAAAGCATTTCAAGCGATCTGAAAATGGTAAAACCGATTGCGATGAAAATGTTCAACATCAAAAAAGAAGGTTCAGAATCGTATTTTCAGGAAGTGGAAAATAAACTGTTTGAGGAAACAGATTATGATCTTGAACTCAAAAGAAGTCAGGAAATTTCTGAAAAATGCAGCCATCTTCCCAATCTTGATTTTCCGAATTATTATCCTGAGTTTTCGTGCGAGAGAATCATCACGATGGACTGGATGAACGGAAAACATTTTTCAGAATTCACAAAACTGGAAAACTCTCAGGAAGATCTCAACAAAATCGGACAAACGCTGTGGAATTTTTATATGTATCAAATGCATATACTGAAGCAGGTTCACGCAGATCCGCATCCGGGAAATTTCCTGATTTCGGACGATAAAAAATTATTGGTGATTGATTTTGGCTGTATCAAAGAAATTCCGGGCGATTTTTACAAGCCTTATTTTGAACTGGCTAAGAGAGAAAATCTAAACAATCCTGAAATCTTCAATGAAAAACTGTATCAGCTTGAGATTTTGCGTCACGATGATTCTGAGAAGGAAAAAGAATTTTTCACCAAATTGTTTTATGAACTTTTAGAATTATTCACAAGACCATTTAATGCTGAAAACTTTGATTTCTCCGACGAAACCTTCTTCCAGGAAATTGCAGATCTCGGACAACGGTATGCGAAACTCAGCGATATGAAAGGGATGAATACGAATAGAGGTTCGAAACATTTTATTTATCTGAACCGAACTTTCTTCGGATTGTACAATATGATGCACGATCTGAAAGCCAAAAATATCGTGATTAATCAGTATAAAAATTTCATTCAATAAAATGCCCGCTGACTTACCCTCAAAAATTTGTGAAGTCTGCGGATTGCCTTTCAATTGGCGGAAAAAATGGAAAAAGAATTGGGACGACGTTAAATATTGCAGCGAAAGATGCCGGAAAAACAAAAAATCAACATCCTCTGGTTCGTTAATAATTTAAGAACCAGAGATAACGAATCGCTTTACAAAGTGATGCAGGAAGATTTACCTTTTCTTGCAGTGTATATTTTTGACGAAACTTTTTTCGGTTCAACTCAATTTGGTTTCAGAAAAATAGGGAAGTTCAGAACGAAATTTTTGCTGGAATCGGTTGTAGATCTGGAAAATAATTTAAAGCAAAAGAAAATTACATTTATTAAAAAACTTGGTAAAACGCAGGATATTTTTGAGCAGATTTCTGAGCAATTTGAGATTCAAAAAATATTCTGTCAGAAAGAATGGATGAAGGAAGAAATTGAATTAGAAAATCAAATCAAACAAATTCTGCCTGAAGTAAAGTGGATAAAATCGTATTCTCAATTTTTGCTTGAACCTCATTTTGTAGCTGAAAAATTAGAGAAAATCCCTCTGTTGTTTACGGCTTTCCGGCAAAAAATAGAGAAAGATTTCAGCATAAGAAATGAGTTTGATTCTGAACAGTTGATACATAAACAAACAGTTTTAGATTTAAAAATAGAAAGTGACAACGTTACATTAAAAACATTTGGATTCGAAGATTTTGAAATGCATAAATCCACAGCTTTTCCATTTTCGGGTGGAGAAACAGAAGGATTAAGACGATTGAATTCTTATTTTTTTGAAACTAAAAATCTCAGTCGTTATAAAGAGACAAGAAATGGTTTAATTGATAAAGATTACAGCAGCAAATTTTCTGCGTGGTTAGCAAACGGAAGTTTGTCTGCTGTATCTGTTTACCACGAAATTAAAAAATATGAAGCGCAACACGGAAGCAATGAATCAACCTATTGGCTGGTTTTTGAACTGCTTTGGCGTGACTTTTTTAAATATACTGCAATGCAATTCCGGAATAAGATATTTCATCAATACGGAATTTTAAACCTGGAACACGAGTTTAAAGCTGACCAAAATTTAATTGACCTTTGGATAAATGGTGAAACAGATTCTGACTTCATCAATGCAAATATGCTGGAAATTAAAAATACAGGCTGGATGAGCAATCGCGGGCGACAGAATGTTGCTTCATACTTTTGCAAAATCTTAAAGCAGGATTGGAGAACAGGTGCAGCTTATTTTGAGGAAATGCTCATCGACTATGATGTTCACAGCAATTACGGAAACTGGATGTATCTCGCAGGCATAGGAAATGACCCGAGAAGCAGGACTTTTAATGCAAAAAAACAGGCAGAACAATACGATGCGGACCACAAATTCAGGAATTTATGGCTACAGTAAAATCATCGACGGCACAATTGATATTTCCGCACCAGCTTTTCAAAGACACGGATGATCTGGATAAAAATCAGCCGGTTTTTTTGGTGGAAGAATTTTTGTTTTTCAGACAGTACAAATTTCACAAGCAGAAAATTGCGCTTCACCGTGCGAGCATGAAATTCTATGAGGAATATTTAACCAAAGCAAAATTCAAGGTGGAGTATATTGAAAGTACTTCCCCACTTTCTGATGTCCGAAAATTGATTAAACATTTAGAAAAAGAAAAATTTGATAAAATTCTCATGATGGAAGTTTGTGACAATTGGCTTGAAAAGAGAATTAAGAAAACCAAATTGAAGTTGGAAATCCTCGACAGCCCATTGTTCATCAACACCAGAGAAGATTTAAAAGACTATTTTGAAGATAAAAAATCGTATCATCAAACCGATTTTTACAAGCAGCAAAGAATCTCACGAAATATTCTGATGAAAGCCGGAAAACCGATGGGTGGAAAATGGACTTTCGATACAGAAAACCGAAAAAAATATCCGAAAAACAAACAGGCACCGCCCATTCATTTTCCGGAAAACAATAAATATTACGAAGAAGCTAAAAAATATACGGAGAAAAACTTCAGCGAAAACTATGGAAATATAACTTCTTATCAGCTTTATCCGGCCACTTTTGAAGAAGCTGAAAATTGGTTCAATCAGTTTCTGGAACTGCGATTTGCTGACTTTGGCATTTATGAAGACAGCATTGTAGAGCGTGAACATTTTCTGCATCACAGTGTACTTTCGCCTTTACTAAATATTGGACTTCTGACGGCAGAAAATGTTTTGAAAGAAGCCATTGATTATGCGGAAGAATATAAAATTCCAATCAATTCTTTGGAAGGATTTGTACGTCAAATCTTAGGCTGGAGAGAATTTGTGAGAGGAATATATTTGTACCAGGGAACTTATCAGCGAAATAAAAATTACTGGAAACATCATAACCCGCTTCCCGAATCTTTTTACACCGGAAAGACTACAATGAAACCGATAGACAGCACAATTCTGAAAGTTTTGGAAACCGGATATGCTCATCATATTGAACGACTGATGCTATTGGCCAACTTTATGAATCTGCTTACACTCAATCCTGATGAAGTTTATCAATGGTTTATGGAACTATTTATTGATTCTTACGACTGGGTAATGGTACCGAATGTTTATGGGATGAGCAGTTTCTCGGATGGCGGAAAAATGAGTACAAAACCGTACATCAGCGGAAGTAATTATATCAAAAAAATGAGCGATTATGCTGATGGCGACTGGACCGAAAAATGGGATGCACTCTTCTGGAATTTTGTGAATGACAACAGAGATTTTTTTAAAACAAATCCAAGGCTTGGAATGATGCTCAGAACTCTGGATAAAATGCCGGAAGAAAAAAGATCCGATCACTTTAAAATCGCCAGACAAACGATTAAAAATTTAAAATAATGACGAAAGAATTTAATTTAATACAAAAAGACCGAATCATCGAAATGGCTTGGGAAGACCGAACGCCTTTTGAAGCCATAGAATTTCAATTCGGAATCAGTGAATCTGAAGTGATTGAAGTCATGAGAACCGAACTGAAACCTTCAAGCTTCAGACTTTGGAGAAAAAGAGTGAATTCGGGAGTCAGCCAGAAGCATTTGAAGAAAAGAAATCCGGAAATTGAAAGGTTTAAATGTACAAGACAACGGACAATAACTCATAATAAAATTTCAAAACGGTAAATTAAATACCACGAATACATCAATAGAATTTTAGATTTTTAAAAATAAATACAATTAAAATGAAAAACATAGTCATCATCGGTTGCGGACAAGGAATAGGATTTGCCACCGCAAAAATTTTATCTGAAAAGCATCATGTAATTGGTATTTCGAAAACTCAAAATCCTGAAGTTGAACAATTGAATATTGACTTTCATCAAATGGATATTCTCTCCGCAAATCTGGATGAAATTAAATTTCCGGAGGTAATTGACGGATTGGTGTATGCTCCCGGAAGCATTAATCTGAAACCCTTTAACAGACTTTCTGCTGACGATTTTAAGAATGATTTTGAAATCAATGTTTTGGGTGCTGTAAAAGCAATCCAGAAATTATTACCTCATTTAAAAAAATCAGAAAGTGCATCGGTCGTTCTTTTTAGTTCTGTAGCTGCAAAAATGGGAATGCCTTTTCACACCTCTGTTTCATCAAGTAAAAGTGCTGTTGAAGGTTTAACGAAAAGTCTGGCAGCAGAATTATCTGCTCAAAAAATCAGAGTCAATGCTATTGCGCCATCTCTTACCGACACCAATCTCGCTTCGAATCTGCTTTCAAGCCCGGAAAAACGTGAAGCATCCGGAAAAAGACATCCTTTACAACGAATAGGAAATGCTGATGAAATTGCAAAAATGGCTGAATTTTTATTATCAGAAAATTCATCGTGGATCACCGGACAAGTCATCGGAATCGATGGCGGAATGGGAAACGTAAAACTATAATTTGCCTTCAAAAAACAAAACCAATATCTTTACCTTAAATTAAAACTATGCAAACCGATTTTTTTATCAATCTCCTGCAACAAGTCAAAGAATTCGAAAATTCTGATGCTTACAAACCCAATTCTGACGTGGATGATTTCCGTGTGTGGATGAATGATAAAAAATATTCAGAAGAATGCCCGACCAAGCTTTTTAAGAATGAAAATCATCAGGTTTCTTTTAAAGAAAACGAAATCTGTAAGCAGGTTCTTCTGTTGGGAAGATATTCAAAACTATTGATCAGAAAAGGTCTGGAAGATTTTCCTGAACTGGCAAATGAAGAATTTACTTATTTGTACCGTTTAAAAGATGAACCTTTTTTAACTAAAATTCAACTGATTGAAAAAAACGGTCACGAAAAACAAACCGGAACTCAAATCATCAAAAGACTTTTGGAGGCAGGATTTTTAGAAGAAAAAAATGATGAAGATGACAAGCGCAGCAAGCGACTGAATCTTACCGAAAAAGGAGAAAAAATATTTCACGAATCTGTAGCAAATGTTAACAGGACTTCCAAAATCTTATCAGGAAAACTTAAAGAAAATGAGAAAAACCAACTCTTGATAACATTAAAAAAATTGAATGATTTTCATGCTCATATTTATGCAGATTACAAAAATGCAGATATTCTGGAGATCAGCAAATCTTTAAAGATTTAATTCGAGGCTAACATTTTTAAATCAATAATTAATTTTAAGAAGAAGCGAAATTTATTTTTTAATTCCTATGGACTTTAGAGCGGATTTACTCAGATAGATGTCTTCGAAAACTGTAAGCTCTTCAACATATTTTATTGTCTGACATTTTAAATCATTTTTATTAAAAGACAATTCAATATTGGGATTATTGGATGCTACGATTCTTACGACAGAATAGCCGTTGTAAGCAATTTCAAACCCTTCAAAAAAACAGTTTTTCTCAGCTTTTTTATAGCGTTTATATTCTTCGAAACTCAAATTTTCCGGGTCTTCGTCTGTATCTTCACTGTTGTGTGCAAGAGACTTCCAGGTGGTGTAATTCTTAGGTTCTTTTAAAATATTTCCGTCAGAATCCATAGCAATAAACATCCCCAGTGTAACCTCTTTTTTCAGGAATTGCGCATAATTGATCAACAGATTCAGTGTCTGAAGATCCGCATATCCTTCATTCGAATAATAATCGATAACGAAAGTGGTCATTGATATCAGCTTATAGGAAGCATTACTTGGCATACTTAAAATTTAGGGGTTTCGAATAACGTTCAAATATACATTTTTACCGTATTACAGACTATCATGAAGAGAATAAAAATGTTTTTAGTGAGCTGTTTTCTTGATTACTCCTGATGATTTTTCACATAAAATACTGGTAATGAATAAGTGTCATTTCTGTTGATTCCCTTATATTTTCTATCTTTGAAAATTGTGCAATCGATTACAAAAAATATTTTTGAAATTTTTAAAATAAATAAAATATAAAAGTACCGACAGTGCAGGATAATTTTTTATCCCAATTATTTTAGATTGCGATAACTAAACGAATTTATCAGACAATTATAATCTACCATTATATGAAAAAATATATCGTACTCATTCTCATATTCATCCTTTCAATGAAGTTGTCGGCTCAATATCAACCTTGGACTTCAGCAAAACAACCTTTGAAAGAGATTAAAGCTTTAAAAAAACAAATTAAAAAGCCTAAATTCAGAAAGGTTGATTATCTGGTTACAGATTTTGGGGCAGTTGGTGACGGAAAAACAAAAAATACAGAAGCTTTCAAAAAAGCGATCGAAAAATGCAGTGCTGAAGGTGGCGGAAGAGTGGTCGTTCCAAATGGTGTTTTCTTAACCGGAGCCATCTATCTTGAATCTAATGTCAATCTTCATTTAAATGATGGTTCTACTGTTCTGTTCAGTCAGGACAGCAAAGACTACCCTATCGTTTTCACCCGTTGGGAAGGAATGGAATGTATGAATTATTCATCTCTAATATATGCTTATGAAGAAGAAAATATCGCAGTTACAGGAAAAGGAACTTTAGATGGAAATTCAGATTTAGACAATTGGTGGTTTTGGTGTGGCGCTACAAAATATGGTTACAACGCATCTCGCCCCGGAAGACAAAATCCTGCCCGTGCAAAACTTCACGAATATATGGCAAACAGAACTCCTGCAAGAGAAAGAATTTTTGGGGACGGATGGTATTTAAGACCGAATTTCGTTCAGCCTTACAAATCAAAAAACTTCTATATGGCGGATGTTTTGGTGAAAAATTCTCCGATGTGGAATTTGAATCCTGTTTTGTGTGAAAATGTTTTGATTGAAAGAGTAAAAGTGATCAGCCACGGACCAAATAACGATGGTTTCGACCCTGAAGCCTGTAAAAATGTTTGGATTAAAGATTCGTATTTTGATACAGGAGATGACTGTATCGCCATCAAATCAGGAAGAGACGAGGACGGAAGAGACATCGGAAAACCAGCCGAAAACCACATCATCGAAAACTGCGAAATGAAAGACGGTCATGGCGGTGTTGTAATTGGTAGTGAAATTGCAGGCGGTGCAAAAAATATTTATGCCATCGGAAACGTAATGGACAGCAAAAATCTTGACAGAGCTTTAAGAATCAAAACCAGTTCAAGCCGTGGCGGAACGATTGAAAATGTGTTTTTTTACAACACAAAAGTAGGTGCGTATAAAGAAGCTGCAGTGCGTTTCAATATGCATTATGAAAAGCCGGGAAATCATATTCCGACCATCAGAAATATCTGGGTTGAAAATCTAACTGTAGAAAAAGGTGGAAAATATGCCGTACTATCTGATGCTTATGAATCTTCGCCGGTAACCGATTTCACGATGATCAATGCTAAAATGACCGGCGTACAGATTCCTTACAAAGTAGATTATTTGAAAAATGTGACTTTAAAAAATGTAATCGTTAACGGACAACCTTTAACGGAGTTAAAAAAATAAGATGCGAAAAACATCCATTTTAGCCGGATTTCTGGTTTTGTCAGCTTTTTCACTTTCATACTCCCAGTCGAAACACTGGCAGAATAATGAGCGTGAACTGCATTACAAAGAAGACAAAGGTGATTTTTTATTGGTCAACGGAAGGTACAGATTCAACCGTGCTTTGTATGGAAACAATCGTGCTTCCAGAGTTGAAGCGGGCGATTTACCGGAATTTGCACTCTATCTTCCGGGAATGGGCGGCAATCTTCAGTTTGTGATCCAAAAAGGAAATTCGATTAAAAAATTAATTCAGGCTGAAAAAATTGAAACCCGTTACCGTCCTGGTTCTATGTTGTATGAAATTAAAGACCCTATTCTTGGAACTGGAATTTTAAAACTGACCGTTTTAGCACAAACTAAAGAAGAAGGTTTGGTTTTAAAAATGGAAACTGCCAATGTAGATTCTTCCACAAAAATCTATGCGATTTACGGCGGTGCAAGCGGAACGACTTTCAGCAGAAACGGCGACATCGGCGCAGATCCTGAGTCGGGATTTTATTTATTACCTGAATATTGTCTGAACAATCAGTTTCAATTAAATAAAAATCAGTTTCAGCTCAATTATTTAACTAAGAAAAAAGAAACTCAAATCGTCAGCGGAAGTTTTTCGAATGCCAATTCTTTGCAATTGACGGATGCTAAAACTTTAGAAAAACTTTCTGAGCTTACTCAAAATAAAACAGACCAATCTCCAATTGTTTACGCTTCGTATTCTTCACAAAAAAACCCGGTTTATATTCAGGTTGCCAAAGGAAAATCGGATAAAAACTTTTCAGATGAAGATTTGAAAAACATTTTTGATGAAGCGGAAAAATCCCGCTTAACATTAACGAAAAGAATTCAATTAAAAACTCCGGATGCAGATTTAAATAATTTCGGAGCCAATTTAGCCGTTGCTGCAGACGGAATTTGGGAAAGCCCGACCTTTCTTCACGGCGCAGTGGCGTGGAGAATGCGACTGAATGCGTGGCGTGGTGCTTACACAGCCGATGCTTTGAGTTGGCACGACCGGGCGAAAGAACATTTTGAAAGTTATGCCAATTCACAGGTTTTAAAACCCGATTTTGCACCAGTAGAAATGGACACGATGCGACATCTTGCGCGACATGAAGAAAAAATGGGAACTTCGGTTTTTTCAAGCGGATATATTTCCAGAAATCCAAATGACAATACAAAACCGCATCATTATGACATGAATCTGGTGTTTTTTGACCAGATGTTTTCGCATTTTAATTACACCGGAGACAAAGAATTTCTGAAGAAAATGTGGCCGACAATAGTTCGCCATATCGATTGGGAAAAACGAAATTTCAAACGTGGTGATTTGTACGATGCGTATGCCGCAATTTGGGCAAGTGATGCACTGCAATATTCGGGTGGAAAAGTGACGCACACATCGGCTTATAATTACAGAGCCAACCGTCAAATGGCGAAACTGGCAAAAATAATTGGCGAAAATCCTCAGCCTTACGAACAGGAAGCGGATGCAATTTTAAAGGCAATGAAAAACCAGCTTTGGCTAAAAGACAAAGGCTATTTTGCAGAATATAAAGATGCTTTAGGTAATCAAATTGTTCACGACAAACCGGGAATCTGGTCGATTTATCACGTTGCCGATGCATTTATTCTGAATGAATTTGAGGATTATCAGAACTTACAATACATTAATAATTATACACCTAAAATTCCGGTAACGGTAAATGGTGAGAAAGATAAAAACTATTACACACTTTCTACAACCAACTGGCAACCTTATGATTGGTCGATCAATAATGTTGCTTTGGCTGAAAACTTACAGACCGCTTTGGCATATTGGCAAGCCGGAAGAACTGAAGATGCCTATCAACTTTGGAAGGGAAATCTCGTTGAGTCGATGTATTACGGAATCAGTCCGGGGAATTTTGAGCAGCTTTCTCATTACGATGCTTTTCGTGGTGAATTGTATCGTGATTTTGCCGACCCGATTGGTGTGGCTTCAAGAACTTTGACAGAAGGACTTTTCGGGGTTTATCCAAATTTATTGGAAAATAAAATCAGCATCAAACCCGGTTTCCCTAAAGACTGGAATTTTGCCGAATTGAAACTTCCGGACTGGGAATATCAGTTTACCAGAACTTCGAAAAAAACGGAGTATCTATTTCAATCAAAATATCAAAATCCGGTGGCACTGGAAATGCAGATTCCTGTGAATTATTCCAATATTAAATCGGTGAAGGTAAATGGTAAAAAAGTGGATTGGAAAATTAAACCCAATTCTATTCTGCAACCTTTTGTTCAGTTTGAAACTCCGAAAGGAAATGATTTTAAAATTGAAATCAATTATTCCGGAGAAGAATTAAAAAACGAACAAACCGATTATATCAATTATATTTCTGAAAATTTTCAATTGAATTTTGATTCAAAAAAGAAAATTAAAGATGTTCTTGATCCGCAGGAATTGATTAAAAATTCCCCTCCTCTGAAGTGGTGGATTCGACCAAAGGGCGAAGACGGGGTGGTTAACCAAAAAATTGATTTAGTTAAAGAGGAAAGAAAAGGAACTTTCTTCGTTCAGGTTGAGCAAAACGGAACAAGTTGGTGGCAACCTGTAAATGTTGATATTCGTTTTCCTTTGGAGGCAAAATGGATCAATAAAAAGCTGCAGATTAAGTCAAAATCATCCAATTCAATTAATGGAAAATTGACTGTTAATGGTTTAAACAAAACTTTTTCAGTTCAAAAAAATCAAAATATAATTATTGAAATTCCGGCTAATATTTTGAGCAAAGGAACCAATTCTATTGAACTCAGCTACAACGGAATCAAACAAAATATTGAAGTCACGGATTGGGAAATTGAAAATCAGGGTGAATTTAACAACATTTCTTTAGCTTCAAAATACAATGAAAAAGTAACTGATATTTTTAATCAAAAGTACCTTTCGCCAAGACTGGAAGTTCCTACTCTACAGCTTCCTTGGCAAGGAATCGGAAATTGGTGTTATCCGTTAATCGATTCACAAATCGATGACAGCGGATTGATGAATAAAAGAAAAAACGGCAAAGTTGATTTTTTAGGAATTCCTTTTTTAATTGATAAAATGGATAAAAATATTGCCTTTGTGAGTCAGTGGGACAATTATTCAGATTCTGTTGAAATTCCAATTTCAGGGAAAGGAAAGAAAATTTATTTTCTGATGGCAGGTTCTACGAATCCGATGCAATCTCAAATTATTAATGGGAGAATTACTGTTCAATATGCGGACGGTTCCACAACAAAATTAGAACTGAAAAACCCAACCAACTGGTGGCCGATTGAGCAGGATTTGTTTGATGATAATTTTGCATTTGAAATTCAGGATGACAAAATTCCTTATCGTGTGAAATTGAAGACGGGAGAATTATACAAGGGCGGAACTTTGAGCAAATATTCAAGCATTAAAGGATTTACAGACCGACAAGTTGATGGCGGTGCTGCAACTATTTTGGACTTACCGATTGACCCGAACAAAGAATTAAAAACGATACAATTAACCGCCGTGAGCAATGATGTTGTGATTGGAATGATGAGTGCAACGGTTTTGAAATAGAATTTAAAATCAATAGGGACGGGCTTTAGCCCGTCTTGAAAAAATAATTATTTATTGGCTTTAGCCAAAACTTAGTTTAGATTTTGGCTAAAGCCAATGAATATTTACCGTTAAGTAAATGGGCTAAAGCCCATTCCTATTGATAACTATTCGAAAATAACAATCGAAATAAGAATATGTATGGAATTGTTTAAATAAAATTTTCAAAACATTTTTCTTTTCCCAAACTCTAAAGGTGGAAAAATGCTTTGAAAATTTCATCAAAATTACTCCCTTTAGGGTTGGAGAAATAATTTTGATGATATTTGGAGAGGCTTAAATGAATCATAAAATCATTGATGCATTCATAGTCAACAATATAGAAATATCAGCGCAAGACTTCGACAAGCTCAGTCTGACAGCACTGTAAAATATATAATATTTAGGATTTTCAGGCTGAACTTGTCGAAGCCTAAGTTGCAAGTTTATAAAGTATAAATTAAGATAAAATGAAAAAAATTACAATATATCTTGGGATTTTCCTGATGGGATTTTCTTCAATGTATGCCCAGAAAATCGATCGAAAAAAAGTCGTTCAGCGTCATAATATCGTCAACACAAAAGCAGACACACTTTCTACTTTAACTGTAGGAAACGGAAAATTTGCATATACGGTAGACATCACCGGAATGCAGTCTTTCCCTGAATATTATAAGAAAGGCGTTTCTCTCGGAACCCAGTCTGAATGGGGCTGGAACAGCTTTCCAAACACTAAAGATTATAAGTTCGAGGAAACTTTAAAAGCTTATGATTTTAACAATGACGGTAGAAAAGCCCTGTACAGTGTTCAGCTGAAAGAACCCGAAAGAAACAAAGGTGCAGTTGAATATTACCGTGTGAACCAACACCGTCTGCAGTTGGGAAATATCGGGATTGAACTGCTTAAGAAAGATGGTCAGAAAGCAAAAATTTCGGATCTGAACAACATCAGTCAAAAAATTGATTTGTGGACAGGAATTATTACCAGTGAATTTACTTTTGAAGGAATTCCTGTAAAAGTCTGGACGGCAAGTTTTCAAAATTCAGATAAAATCGGGGTAAAGATTGAATCTGGTTTGATTTCTCAAAATAAACTGAAAGTTTTTGCACGCTACCCTTCTCCGACCGGACAGTTTTTGGATGACGCCGCTTTTTATGGAAATGAAAATGACCATACAACGAAAATGGTTTCTTCACAATCCACGCAAGGCTTGATTCAGCATACATTGCAAAGCACCGATTATTATACTCAATTTAATTTTACAGAAGGAAAACTTCGTGAAGCGGGAAAACATTATTTCGTTTATGAACCATCTTCTAAAAACAAAACAATAGAATTAAGTGTTGAGTTTTCTGCTAAAAATCCAAAATCAAACAGAACATTATTCGCTGATGCTGAAAAGGAAAGTACTTCCGGCTGGAAAAACTTTTGGGAAAGCGGTGCAGCCGTTGATTTTGAAGGAAGTACAGATCCGAGAGCCAATGAATTGGAGCGAAGAGTTGTATTGTCAGAATATTTAACCAAAGTTCAGTGTGGTGGAAGTAATCCTCCACAGGAAACCGGTTTGACTTTCAACAGCTGGTACGGAAAACCGCACACCGAAATGCATTGGTGGCACGGCGTTCATTACGCTTTGTGGGGAAGACCGGAAATTTTGGAGAAACAATTGGATTATTATTTCAGAACCTTTGACAAAGCAAAAAAACTAGCCGAAAGACAAGGTTATAAAGGCGTTCGTTGGATTAAAATGTCGGATAACGAAGGAAATGAAAGTCCGTCTTCTGTTGCCGCATTTTTGATCTGGGAGCAGCCGCACCTTATTTATATGACCGAACTTTTGTATCGTAGCAATCAGGATAAAAAAGTTTTGGAAAAGTATAAAGATCTGATTTTTGCGACAGCAGATTTTATGGCAGATTTTGCCACTTACGACAAAGGAAAAAACCGATATAATCTGGGTAAAGGAGTAATTCCGGCTCAGGAAGTTTTCCCTGCGAAAGATACTTACAACCCTACCTATGAGGTGGCATATTGGGATTGGGCGCTGAAAACTGCTCAAGAATGGAAAGAAAGACTGGGACAGCCAAGAGATAAAAAATGGGATGATATCATCAATAAATTGGCTCCGCTTCCTGTTCAGGATGGAGTTTATTTATCAACCGAATCTGCGAAAGATTCTTTCACATTTCCGAAATGGATGACCGATCACCCTGCTGTTTTGGGTGCTTTGGGAATGGTTCCTGAATCTCCGAAACTGGATAAAAAAATTATGAAGAACACCCTTGATATCGTTTGGGAAAGATGGAACTGGGAACATACCTGGGGATGGGATTTCCCGATGACGGCAATGAACGCTGCAAGATTAGGTCTTCCGAATAAAGCTTTGGATGCTTTGTTTATGAACATTCAAACCAATACATATCTGAAAAACGGACATAACTTTCAGGATGGCCGTTTGAGAATTTATCTTCCCGGAAATGGCGGAACATTGGCTGCCGTAGCAATGATGCTTGAAGGCTGGGACAGTTCGACTGGTGAATTTCCCGGTTTCCCAAAAGATGGAACATGGAAAATCAAAGCGGAAGGTTTTAAGAAAATGCCTTAAAAATTTTACATTCATATTAGTTAGAGTCTGTCAGAAATGGCAGGCTTTTTTGTTGGAGGGTTTGAGGGTTTGAGGGTTGGAGTGTTGGAGTGTTGGAGAGATAAATGTGCCGCTCCTACGGAGCTCAAACTGTTTGGTTTAATTTATTCTACAAACATATTGCTCCTACGAAGCATTTAATATGGAAAACTTGACCTTATAACAATTAATATTTTTAGATAATGTTTTACATTTTTTCTTTACAAAAAGTTATGCAAAAACAATTGATATAAATTATTTTGAAATTCTTAGAACATTCTGAGTTTGCAAAAAACGATTCAAAGTTTAATTTAAATTTTAATAATATCAATAAAAAGGAAATTTTAAATTAAACCTTTAAAATACTGACATTTAATAAAATAACAGCATAGTGCAGGATGATTTCAGCTTAATAAGATGATAAATTGTTACTTTATAATTGAATATGAAAAAAATTGTCGCCGCGTGTTTTTGTTCAGTGTTTGTACTATTTTGTCAAGCTCAGAAATCACAAGATAATAATACCGATGCCTGTAATTCGGGAAAGACTCTGGCTTTTCCGGAAGCAGAAGGTTTTGGGAAATTTGCTAAAGGAGCAAGAGGTGCAGCAAAACCTGAAGTTTATACTGTAAATAATCTGAAGGACAGCGGTGCAGGTTCTTTTAGAGACGCCGTCAGCAAACCGGGAAGATTTGTTGTTTTTTCGGTAAGCGGCATTATTAATCTGGAATCTGCAATCACCATTTCGGAAAATACGACGATTGCAGGCCAAACCGCACCGGGAAAGGGAATTGTTCTGTATGGGCAAAAAGTTTCGTTCTCTGGTTCCAATAATACGATTGCAAGATATTTCAGAATCAGATTGGGAAATAAAAATAAAGTTTCTAAAAATACTGATGCTTCAGGATTATCAAACGGGAAAAATATCATTCTCGATCATCTATCGATCTCGTGGGGAATGGATGAAGTTTTCTCAATCAATTGGGATCACCGAGGCATTGAACCCGACAGTATCACACTTCAAAACTCAATCATTGCTCAAGGTTTACATCTTTATAACCATTCTGCAGGCGGCTTGATTCAAACGAATGGCAGTGTAAGTATTATAAAATCTCTTTATGCAAGCAATAAAACGAGAAATCCGAAAGTAAAAGGCAAAAATGAATTCGTCAACAATGTTATCTATAATTTTGGAAACTCAGGAAATAAAAATGGACATTTAGTTTCCGGAGATGGTTATATAATGGGCGGTTCAGCACAAAAATCTGAGGTGAATATCATCAACAACTATTTTGTAGCCGGCCCGCTAAATGAAGATCAAACAACGCCGTTCAGCAGAGGAACAAAAACTTTATCTTTATTTGCATCGGGAAACTATGATGATTCTAATAAAAACGGTGTTTTAGATGGTACTTTAGTTCCCCATAACCCAATTGGATATCCCGGAGAAACGCCGTTACAGTTTATGAATGCGCCATTTGATTATCCTTACTCGAAACCCGATTTATCTGCGGTTGAGGCTTTCGATTTTGTTCTTAAAAATGCCGGAGCCAATTTCCCGAATCGGGATGATGTCGATAACTTAATTATTTCAGAAGTTAACTCAAAAGGTACCAAAGGCTTATACGTTTTCACGGAAAATGATCTTCCGCTTGCTAATAACGGATTGGGCGATTTCCCAACTTCTAAAAGCCCTGAAGACAGCGATAAAGACGGAATTCCGAATTCAACTGAACTGAAAATGGGTCTTAATCCAAAAGATGCTTCAGATGCTCTGAAACCCAATAAAATGTGCAAAAATTATCTGAATATTGAAGTTTATATCAATAGCATCATGAAATAATTTAAAAAACTTAAGTATAATTAATACAGATGTTTTTTAATTTATTTTCAAATAATAACGTAATCATATATCTTTATAAGTATTAAAAAATGAATATAAACAGATATTAATCTTACGAGTTTGCATAGATTAACATAAATTTTGTAACTTGTATCAACCATTAAGCATTTTTTGGAAATCGATTTTTTTTAATTGGAAGCAGATCCATTAATCAACTATCATGTCAGACACGTTAGAAATCAATATCAACGAAAATTCCAGAGTTCCGAAATACAAACAGATTGTAGATTCTATTCTCAACGGAATTGACGGCGGACAAATCAAAATTGGAGAAAAAATTCCTTCTATTAATGAACTCAGCGAATCTTGTTTTCTCTCCAGAGATACGGTTGAAAAAGCCTATAAAGAGCTCAGAAAAAGACAAATTATAGAATCGGTAAAAGGAAAAGGTTACTACATTTCCCGTGTTAACAAGAACGACATCATTAATATTTTCTTTCTGATCAATAAACCGAGTACGTATAAAATGATGATTTACAACTATTTCGTCAATGCAATCGGTACCAAAGGAAATGTAGAAATGTACATTTATCATTGTGATGAAACCCTTTTTATTAATGCTCTGAAGAGAAATCTTGGAGGATTTGATTATTACGTGGTCATGCCCCACTTTCGTGACGAACAATCTAAACATACCAGTTCAACACAGGAAGTTTTAGATATGATTGAAAAAATTCCGAAGAATAAACTCTTGTTACTGGACAATACTAAACCTAATATTTCTGGAGAATACGGTTCAATTTACCAGGATTTCGAACATGATATTTACAATGCCTTAAAAGAAGGTTTAGACAAAATAAAGAAATACGAAAAGATCATTCTGGTGTATCCTGACAAATCAATACATCCCTATCCTTTCCGAATTGTACGAGGATTTGAGCAATTTTGCAGAGATTTTAAACTGGATTATGAAATTCTTGACGAAATTTATCCCGACATGGAACTGCAGGATAAAGATATTTTCATTACGATCCGTGAGCGTGATCTGGTGAACTTGGTAAAACAGATCAGACAAAAAAACCTTCAGCTGGGCAAAGACATCGGAATAATTTCCTACAACGAAACTCCTCTGAAAGAATTGCTGGGAATTACGGTAATCACTACAGATTTCAAAGCTATGGGAGAATCTGCAGCCTATATGATTTTAAAAAACAAAAAAGAGTCGGTGAATAATGTTTTTAAATTTATTCAGAGGGATTCTTTGTAATGGTTGTTGGTTTTTGGTTGTTGGTTGTTGGTTGTTGGTTGTTGGTTGTTGGTTGTTGGTTGTTGGAAATTACATTATACTGATAACTGATTCTTTCTTTTAGAGATAAATTAAAATTCACCTATATATTTTTTCTTAAATTTTTTCAGAATTATGATTAAGAAATTAATTTTTGCCATGAGCTTTTTTGCGGCAATTGCTGTTTTCGGACAAAAAAAAAATGACACCCAGTCTGTAAAAGATGCAGCAGAAAAACTGAGACTGGCGATGATCAGTGGCGAAAAATTAGCTTTAGAATCATTAATTGTACCGGAACTGACTTACGGACATTCGGGAGGTCATATTGATGATGCCAAAGAATTTGTTGAAAAACTGGTCAGTAAAAAATCTGATTTTCTGACGATTGATATTACCAATCAAAACGTACAGATCGTTGGAAATACTGCGATCGTGCGTCACCATTTTTTTGCGACAACTGCTGATCTTGGAAAAGCTCCGGGCGACGTGACTCTGGATATTTTGCTGGTTTGGACGAAAGTGAAAAATGACTGGAAATTGTTGGCGAGACAGGCGGTGAAGTCGGAGAAGAAAAAGTAGATTAACAATTATTTTTTTAGTTGTAAAGTTATTCGATGTTTTGGGTAAGTTTTACATGTGCAATTAAGTACTAATACTTTTCTGCAGAAATCTTATATTTTAGAGTTATGCAACATACCAAAACAAGATTTCCAGATGATAGAAAAGCTAAATGATATTTTTAATTTTTTAAAAGATAACAGAATATATAATAAAGAATTACAGATAAGATATTATTCGAGTTTTATACTTCCTTATAAAACAAAAGAGGAAAAAGTAATTTCAATTTTATATAATATTGCTTCCACACAAAGTCAGCCTAAAATCAATAATTTATCTGAATTTTATAAATTCATTTTTGATGACTTAAACTCATTAAATTCTTACGAAAGCTTTATTAATAGAATAAATCCAAATCAACAATTAAATTTTGAAAGTTTATACAATGGTATGAACAGTCAAAAAGGATGGGGAAACAAAACATCTGCATTGTTTACTAAATCAATTTTCCATTTGCACAACGAAGAGTATCCAAATTTTCTAAAAATTTGGGATGATGCTCCAAAGGTATTAAATGATAATGATAAATTAAATTTACCCGTTGATGCTGTTATAATTGCTATTTTCAATAGTATTCAGCGACATAACTGGGATTTTAAGAAGATAAATAAATTATTAAAAGACAAATATACAGAACTAGAAATTGAAATATGGGATGATTTATGGTTTTGGGGATTTATAACACAAGAAGGTACAGGAAGTGTAAGATCCTTCAAATGGAACGAAAATAAATACTGGATGTTGAAAGAAAGTGATAAGAACACAAATAAAATCAATGAAATAAAATACAAGGCTAATGAATTTTTAGAAATACTAGGAGGAAACTGATATATTATACAAAAGTTTGCATAATATATCAGATTGAACTTCACACTCTGATTATATTCTTAATGAAATTTATATCACATAATAATTTCGGCTAAAGCCAACCAAATTTCTTCCAAATGAAAAACGGGCTAAAGCCCGCTCCTATTGATAAATATTATCTAATAATTGTTTGCACCCTGCTGTGAAACTTCCTGCTTATAAATCACTTCACTCTAAAATTCTGCAACTCCTCCACTTTATCACAACAAACCTGCTCCATCACCTGTCTGAACTGCATTTTAAGCATTTCGATAATGTGATCGCCACCTTTGTCGCCAAGAGCTCCAACCGCATACATAAACGTTCTTCCCATGAATGTAAATTCTGCGCCACAGCTTAAAGCACGGGCAACATCCGGACCGGTTCTGACACCGCTGTCCATCATGATTTTGATCTGACCTTTGTATTTTTCGCTGATTTCTTTTACTACTGCAATCGTAGATTCACCTGCATCAAGCTGTCTTCCGCCGTGATTGGAGATGATCATTCCGTCGAATCCTAAACGTACAGATTCTGCAGCGTCTTCATCTGAAGCCACACCTTTGATGACCAATTTACCCTTCCATTTATCACGGATGGCTTTGATTCTGTCAGAATTTAATCTTCCTGAAAAAGTAGAATTCATGAACTGTCCGAGCTGTTTTACGCCCATATTTTTGTCCATATATTTGTCCATCGTGGCAAAACTAGGAACACCATGTTTGAGCATTTCTAGACACCACTGAGGTTTTACCAAGGCCTGAGAAACCGTTCTCAGATTCAATTGAGGTGGCATTGCCAAACCATTTCTGATTTCTTTTGCTCTGTAACCAAAAGTTGGAACATCTGCCAAAACCACCAGAACATCATAACCTGAAGCTTCACAACGGTCAAGAATATCATCACGCAACCATTCTTCTCTCGGATGGTATAATTGATACCAAGCTTTTCCTTCGGTTAATTCAGCAATTCTTTCGATACTGCTTGTTGTAACTGTGCTTAAAATGAATGGAATATTATGTTTGAAAGCCGCTTTTGCTAAAATTTCAGGTGAATTTGGCCACATCAATCCTTGTAAACCAACAGGAGAAATCCCGAAAGGTGCAGAATATTTTACACCAAACAATTCAGTTTCCATGCTGGCTTCACTGTAATTATTCAGATAACGTGGACGAAGCAGAACCTCTCTCAGTTCGTTTGTATTTCTGTCTCGGTTGATGTTTTCGTTACATCCGCCATCCAGGTAGTCGAATGCGAATTGTGGCATTTTTTTCTTTGCTCTTTCTATTAAAAGTTCAAGCGAGGCATAATTGGTATCGAATGGAAATGACATAGTAGTTGTTGGTTGTTGGTTGTCGGTTGATAGTTGTTGGTTAATGGTTTTGAGATTGTGCCATCAACTGACAACCGTCAACCAAAAACTATATTCTTTACAGATTAAGGATTAACGGCTGAAGCACTTTCATCTGATAATGCTGCTGTAAAAAAGTTTCGTCTATTTTTTTATTGGAAATAACCATTGAAGCTCCTAAAGCCGAACCCAGCGGAGAATGTGTTGACATCACATTGTAATGCTGAAAATGGTGCGACATCAGTTTCATAAAGACATCATTATCTGTGAATCCGCCGTCTATGTAAATATTTTTGATATCTGAATTTCCGATGGCATTGGTAATCGTGTGAATCTGCAGATCCATTAACTCGATCATTAATTGATGGTATGCTTCTTCAAAGGTTGCGAATGAATTTAAATCTGTAGCAGTAATCATTTTTCGTTTTAAAATAATTCCTTCAAAACGGAAGTAGATATTTTTATTTTTCATTAAACGCATATACAAATCCTGATTAAACTGTACTTCTCTGTGGAAACCGTATTCTTTTCCGTAGTAAGCACACAATTTTTCGACCTGAATTTTGTATTCATTTCCCATGAAAAAACGGGATGCTTTCACACGCTTGCCGTCAATTCTCATATAATTCAGACAGTTGTTTTCGATGTCTTCATCTGTGAGACTTTCATCATTAAAGGGATTTAAAGAAATACTCCAAGTTCCTGTTGAAAGTAATAGAAAAGGTTCTTTCTTGCTTAAAATATACGGTAATAGCGCAGAAGAACTGTCGTGAATTCCGACACCGATCTTGATTTTTTTATTTTTATATGAAGTATTGATACTCGCCGAAGTGGGAACAATGGGACCTAATAAAGCATCGATTTCCTCCTCATACACCCAATCGTGATAATCTGCCTTGTCGTAATCCCACAAATTGGTATGGCAACCGATTGAAGTAAATTCTGAAACGCAGATTCCTGTAAAAAGATAGGATAAGTATTGAGGTAAGTGAAGGCTGTACCGGATTTTTCTGAATACTTCCGGCTGTTTGTATTTTAACCAAAATAATTGCAGACCAGAGTTCAGCATTCCTGTTTGCGGAGACGCTGTTTCCCTTGCAATCTTTAATTTATCTCCGTGTTTTTCGTAAAATAAATCAAGAATCTCCTGATCCATCGGCTTTGTGTAGTTGTACAAAGGGGTAAGAATATTTCCTTTATGATCCAAATGCACAAAACTCGCTCCGTAAGTGGAAAAATTGATGGCTTTAACTTCAAAATTTTCGTCTTCAAGAATGGCATTAAAGTTATCTTTGATCCAGTTTTGCAGAGCAACCAGATCTTCTGTAGGATAACCATCTTCATCCGTTGTGAGGGGCAATTCGGTATATTCACGCACAACTTCTTTGTAATTTTTATCAAATAAAAAAAACTTTTTGTTGGTTTTCCCGATATCAAATACGATGGTTACCTTCTTTTTGGACATTCCTGAAATGAATTTAATGATTGATTATAAAATGGTTATTAGTCTTTATTATTTTAAACTTTTTAGAAAAGAATATTCATGTAGTTTTTTTCAAAAATTGTTTAAAATCACTTTAAATTTAATAATTTTAAAACCATCAAGAAGTGCTCAGCTCTTTAAGAATGTTAAGAAAAATCCACTGATTTCTTAATGAATAAAGCCTAAACTTAATGTACTGAACACTCTGATCTCAACGGTACTATATAAGGATATATAATTAAACTCTCAATTGCACCTGAAAGTAGAAATTATCAATTGAAAACGGATTTTACAATCCTGTTGCTTTCGCCCAGCCTCTTTCTGAAATCAAAGTTTCTCTTACCTTCAGATTTCTGTAAGCGGCAATTGGGTCTAATGCTGCACCTGTCTGCAATCTTGCAGCCTGTAACAAAGGACGAACATCTGTTCTGTACGCATTCTGTAAAATATCCTGCGCATCAACAACATCATTGTTTAATTGTGCTGTTTTTAAAGCTTTCTGATCAACCAAAAGTGCCTGAGCATAAGCAATTAAGATCGCTTCCAGAGACTGCAGTAGGTCTTCTAAAGGATCTTTGATGTTATGACTTGCATCAATCATCCAAGCCGGATAAGGATTGTTCGGATTGTTTTCCATCCCGTACACCAACTCGTTGAAAATCAAGAATAAAGCGTAAGGTTTAATAGAACCCACCGTTAAATCATCGTCACCATATTTACTATCATTAAAGTGGAAACCACCTAATTTACCTTTGTACATTAAGGTTGCAACAATCTGCTCAATATTGGTATTCGGTAAATGATGACCAAGATCTACTAATGTGAAAGCTCTTTCTCCACAGGCATTTGCCAGCATAAAAGAAGTTCCCCAATCCTGAATGGTTGTTGAGTAGAAATTCGGCTCGTACGGTTTGTATTCTATGAACAATTTCCAGTCTTCCGGCATATCTCCGTAGATTTCTTTTAAGCTTTTTTCAGTGTTTGATAAAGCGGTCTGGAAATTTAGCTGTCCCGGGAAACTTGCTCCGTCTGCCAACCAAACGGTTAAACTTTTGGAGTCTAATTCTTTTCCGATTCTGATCACTTCTTTATTGTGCTCAACAGCGTAAGCTCTGGAATCTTCATTTACAGAATTTAAAGAACCGAATTTATAAGATTGTTTTGCATCTGGCTGATCCTGAAACGTATTGGAATTCATTGCATCGAAAACAAGTCCGTGAGAAGCTGCACTTTCTTTTAAAGCACTCACATCACTTGGAATATCCCAAGGAATATGAAGAGAAACCGCTCCTGCAGAATGAGTTAAAGCGTGAAGCAGACCAACATCATCTAATTTCTGTTCTAAAACTGACGGTTCGCCCCCGTAAGAAAATCTTCCGAAACGAGTTCCGCCTGCACCTAAAGCCCAACTTGGAATGGCTACCTGGAAATCGGCAATTTTGTTGACGATCTCAGAAACATTTGCTCCTGATCTCGTCAGTTTATTTTGCAGAAAATCGAAATCTGTATTAAAGTTTTCTACTCCTGCTTTATTGTATTGATCAATAATATCTTTACTTATAATCATAATTTATTTTTAATATTTTAAAATTAAAAGCTTACACGAAGCAAGCCTTCAATTTATTAAAATAAAAATCTTCTAAACAATTAAATTTATCTTGGGAACGCATTTGCCATTCCGCCATCTACGTTGATGATGTTTCCTGTCGTTTTATCCAAAATTGCAACACAGGCAAAAACGCCGTTTGCAATATCTTCAGGAAGAATAATCTCGTTTAATAAATTTCTTTTTGCGTAAAATGCCGGTAACTCTTCTACAGAAATTCCGTTGGCTTTAGCACGGCCTTCTGCCCAAGAACCTTCCCAGATTTTACTTCCAACGATCACGCCGTCAGGATTTACAACATTAACTCTGATTTTATCCGCTGCCAATTCTGCTGCCAACAATCTCGTCATATGCTGTTGAGCTGCTTTTGCAGTTCCGTAAGCTACATTATTTGGGCCCGCAACCAAGCCATTTTTACTGGCAATGTTCACGATATTTCCGCCTAAATTTTGTTTTTTCATAATTTCAGTTCCATTCTTTGCGATCAGGAACTGACCTTTAACCAAAACATTTTCAAGAAGATCCCAATCTTTCGTGGTCGTATCTTCCAAAGATTTAGAAATTGCCAAACCTGCAGAATGAACCAAAATATCAACACCGCCAAAAGCTAAAACAGTTTCTTTGAAAGCATCTGCAATATCTTCTTCATTTGTAACATCACACTGAACTGCGATCGCCTGATCTTTGCTGTATCTCGCTGTAACGGCTTCCGCAGCTTCATAATTAAGATCTGTGAAAACAACTACCGCACCTTCCGCAACCATTTTGTCAGCAATTGCCTGTCCGATTCCGCCACCTGCACCTGTTACGATTGCAATTTTTCTTGAAAGAGGTTTTTCTTTCGGCATTCTCTGCAATTTTGCTTCTTCAAGCAACCAGTATTCGATGTCGAAAGCTTCCTGTCTTGGTAAAGACGTGTATTCAGAAATAGCTTCTGCACCACGCATTACGTTGATGGCATTCACATAAAATTCGTTGGCAACACGAGTTGTTTGTTTATCTTTTGAGAAACTGAACATTCCAACTCCCGGATAAATGATGATCACCGGATTGGGATCACGCATTGCGGGACTATTTGGATGTTTGCACGTTTCGTAATATTCTTTGTATTCTTTTCTGTATTGTTCGAAAAGAGGATTTAGTTTCTCCAAAATCGCTTTAGAATCGCTTAAATCTTCATTTTTATCTAAAGTCAGCACCAAAGGCTGAATTTTTGTTCTTAAGAAGTGATCCGGACAAGAAGTTCCGAGTGGCGCAAGACGCTCAAGATCATTACTATTAATAAATTCTAAAACCACATCGCTGTCTGTAAAATGACCAACCATTCTGTTTTCGGATGAAGCCAGACCTCTTAACAAAGGCATCAGTTGAGCAGCTTTATTTTTACGCTCTTCAGACGGAAGAGATTCTACTTTTTGTCCGCCAAAAACCTGTCCGTTTTCCTGTATTTTTTTAGCGATATATTCAGAAGCCATCTCGATTACTTCCAGACTGTTCATGTAAGATTCGTAAGAAGTTTCTCCCCAAGTGAATAAACCGTGGCTTCCCAAGATAATTCCACGAATTCCGGGATTGTCGGCAAGGCATTTTTCTAACTGCAAACCTAAATCAAAGCCAGGACGTTGCCAAGGCACCCATCCCATTGTATCTCCCCAGATTTCTTTCGTAATCGCTTCGCTGTCTTTCGCTGCTGCAACGGCAATTAAAGCATCCGGATGAAGGTGATCGATATGTTTGAATGGAAGTAAACCGTGAAGCGGAGTATCAATAGAAGGCGCTTTGCTATCCAGATCAAAAATACAGTGATCGAATAAACCTACCATTCTATCTTCATCTGATAAACCTCCGTAAACATTTTTCAGATTTCTTAACCTTTCTGTATATAATCCTGCGATTCCTTTTCTCGTCAAAGTTCCGATGTCGCCACCTGAACCTTTTACCCACATTACCTCAACTTCTTCGTTTGTTAAAGGATCTTTTTCAATGGTTTTGCAACTTGTATTTCCTCCTCCATAATTTGTAATTCTAAGATCTGCACCTAATATATTTGAACGGTATAAAAATAAAGCCACCTGATCATCTCCAAAAGATGCTGCTTTAGTTTCGTCCCATAAATAATCTACGTATTTGAATGTTTTCACGTTTTCCATTTGTTTTCTTTTGTTTCTGAATTTTAACTCAAATTTAGATTGTTTAATTTTTTTCAGCATCCCGCTCTATACTGCTAAATGCTTTATTTAAAGATAAATTAATGTTTGATTATTGTAAATCATCTATCTCTACTACAATCTGATTAAGTTATTTTGATTAATATTTATGATATGGTGTTTTGATAAAATATAAACATTAAGAAAATTTAAAGATTCATTACGAAAACCATAATTCTTCAACTTTCTTAATGTTTAAAAAATATTTAAATATTGTTACGATTAATAACCTGGAAGCTGGGTCAGATTAGGATTATCAATCATTGGATGACCTGCAGAAGCTGCTGCAAAAGGAAGTAATTCTGTTTTGTTTGGTACAAATCCGTAGAAAAGACCATCACCTCCACCTTCTATCCAGTTCGGGTATACTCCGCCATTTTCGAAAGAACCTGTTGGTTTTGTATAGATAATATTTCCAATCTGAAGCACATTAAATCCTGCTGTAAACCCAACTGCTTTTCTTGCGTTACCGTTGAATGTACTTGTGTAAGCCTGAAACATATTCGCAGGATACCATTTGTCATCAGTGGTTGATGTTTGTCCGTTTGCTAATGCTATAGCTTTCAAAGTCGTTTGATAAGCAGCATAACCTGATGAGTTGGTAGGAACTGCCTGAACTTGTGCGATTTGCGTAGGGTTTGTTAAATCAATATACGTAATTGCTAAGAACGGATCTCCATATACCTGTGCATTTTTATGAAACTTGTACAAACGGTAAATTGGTGTTGTTGCAAACTGACCTGTACGGTTTGATAAGTTTTTCATTGCCTGTTTTGTAGCATCAATTTCGCTGGCAAGACGATTCATTCTGATTAAATCTGTACGAAGCATAAACTCGTCAGAAAATTCCCATTTACGTTCCTGAACAAGTGCTGATTCAAAAGCCTGTTGACCACTTGGTATTGGTAACGAGCCAATTCCTGCACGGTTTCTTACCTGCATTAAAGCAGCGATTCCTGCAGCTGTAGGTCCATTATTTAAATAATTCTGAGTTTCTGCATACATTAATAATACATCTGCATATCTGATGATAGGAATATTCAAATTACGTGAATCTGCAGCCTGTGGCTCTACACACCAGGAAATTCTGAATTTACCGGGCATGATACAAGAATAGGTAGTACCTACATCCACCCATGTATCACTTGCACTACCCGTATTTAAAAAATAGATACTGTAAGAAGTTGTGGCAACATCTCTGCGCTTATCTGCCGCATTAAAAGACAGGTAATAACTTGGAAGTATAAACTGTAACGCTTTACGAGAACCGTAAGTACCTCCTCTTGAACCCGGATGTGCATACACCCCAAATGCTGAATTGGTATTTGGTCCGTAAGAAGCGATATGCCAAAGCATTTCCTGGTTTACAGCTGCAAAATTTCTTCTGTCGAAATTGAACCATAAAGCTTCAAAACCGCTTTTTCCTCCCTGCGCCTGAACCAAACTGTTGGTACCAGCATTAATAACTGCAGCCGCAGCCGCATCTGCAATCTGATACAATTGCTGAACTCTTGCGTTATCCGGACGACGAGACATTGTACCTGGGGTAGCAGTATTGAGAGGCCAACGAAGTGAATATCCTGCAGCATACAAAGCAATTTTTGCTAAAAGTGCATTGGTAGATTGCTTGTTTAATCTTTCCGGTGTTCCGTTAGACGCAGGCATATTATTTATTGACTCCTGAATATCACCTATCACCTTGTCATAAATCTCGTCACGTGAAGAACGTTTTGGATAAAATGTATTGGGATCATTGGGATCTGCTTCTTCTAAAGGAATCCAGATTGCAGGTACATCACCGTACACTCTGATCAAATTGTAATAGCAAAATGCACGAATAGCCTTCGCTTCTGCTATTAATGCATCACGTTTTGGGCTTGCTGGCATATCTGGTAATCTGTCGATAGCAATATTGGTTCTTTCTATCACAGCATACATTGCAGCATAGATACCTGTTACCGTATTTGGAGTTTTTGAATCGTACTGATAATTACAGATGTTGTACTTAGAATTATTGGTTGAGCCATCTTCTGATGAATGGGTAACCGTATCTCCTGCACCTAACTGGTAAAACATTTCAGTAGGAACGAGACCTCTGTATAAACCCTGAACGAAAGCATCTGCAGTTTCTATATTTGTAAATACAGATTGTGTATCAGATGAATTAAATGATGGCTGATCTAAAAAATCGTGGTTACAAGAATTGATACTTAAACCGGCAATCAAAATAGCCGGAACAATGATTAGCTTCTTTATTAAATTGTGTTTATTAAATATATTTTTCATGATTGAAACATTTAAATATTAAAAAGTAAGATTGATACCCAAAACATAGCTTCTGGATCTTGGAAATGATGAACTATCATAACCAGGTGTAATAGTCACACCGCTCGCAGCTGATACTTCCGGATCAAAACCAGAATACCCAGTGATTGTAGCCAGATTATTAACCGTTGCATAAATACGTGCATTAGATAATCTAACAGTGCTTAAAAATTCTTTAGGAAAAGAATATCCCAAAGTGACCATAGCAATTCTTAAATATGAACCGTCTTCTACATAATATGATGAAGGATAAGTAATATAGCTTGAATTGGTAGTCCCTAAACTCCAAAGCCTTGATTCCTCATTAGGGTTAAGTTCTTTTAGCCTTACCAAACTTGTCGCAGCCTGCCCAGTATTCGGGTCAACTACATGGTAATAATTATCGCCAAATTCTGAAGGCACGTTTTGGAATAAAGCATAAGGGCTCATACTGTGCTTTGTAGCATTGTAAACATCGCCACCCACACTGAATTTCATAAATACCGCAAGATCAAAACCTTTGTAAGAGAAATTATTACTCAAACCACCAATAAAATCAGGTGTTCCGTTTCCTATCTTCACCAATTTTCTTGTAAACTGATCGCCGGCTTCATTATCAGCAGCAAATTTTATATCACCAGGTTTTGGAGTTCCTGTAGAAGGCTTTACAACTCCGGGTTTCAAAGTTAATGTTCCGTTTGAAGCCTGGATAAAGTCATCTGTGGTATAAATTCCCTGATAAACATATCCGTACATATCACCTAATTCTTCTCCGACGGTTGCATAATATGTTACCATACCTGCTCTGTTGCTTCCTGCATTGAAATTTCGGAAAGTTCTCCCTTCATCAAGAGATAAAACTTTAGACTTATTAAATCCTATATTGGCATCTGTAGACCATCTGAAGTTTTCAGAACTTAAATTCACTGAATTTAATGTGAATTCCATCCCGGTATTCTTCATAGATCCAATATTTTTAAACTGTCTTGAATATCCTGTTGACACAGGAAGTACAGTTTCCAGCAACATGCCGGTTACATTGTTATTATACCATTCAGAAGTCAGCTTGATTCTATTGTTAAATAAAGCCAAATCTACCCCAAAGTTAGTAGATTTCATCTCTTCCCACTGCACACCACGGTTACCCAGTACACTGCTTGTTACCAAAGCTAGATTCCCAATTGTATTATTAATAGGATAATCTGTTGCAACAACATTGGTTCTGAATACATTATTTGGTATGCTGTTGTTCCCTACGATCCCAAATTCATATCTGAACTTAAGATCATTAATTACATTTTCAATTTTAGAATTTTTCCAGAAACCTTCTTGAGAAACTCTCCAGGCTGCAGCTACAGATGGAAAAACACCAAATTTTTCATCCGGACCGAATTTTGACGAACCGTCTCTACGAACAGTCCCGGTTAACAAATAGCGATTATCATAGTTATAATTTACACGTGCAAAGTATGAAATCAGCGCATTGCTAGATTTACCTGCATCCTTATCAGCAACTGTAGCATTTGAAATATCATCTAACCCGTAATTTAAAATAGAAGGAAACCTTATCAGTCTCATGCTGCTACTTTCATTTTCGTCATAGATTATTTCATTACCGATTAAACCTGTAATTTTATGTTTTTCACCTAAAGTTGTATTATAAGTCAATGTATTTGTAATCTGATATCTGTACGCTTCAGAATTCCCAATACTACCGTTGATCCCAGTATTTACAGGATCTGTAAGAAATGCACGAGAGTTTTTATCTGAAAATGAAGTTGACTTACTATTCGTCCAGTTATAAGATCCCGCAGTTCTGAATGTGAAATTTTTTAACAAATCAAATTCTAAACCTACATTCGCCAAAAATGTTCTGGCACGTCTGTTTGATGTGGACGCAGCAGTTTCGACATAAGGATTTTCTGTATCATAACCGGAATCTAATGAAGAGTAATCAGGAAATGTCTGGGTATTAAATAATTCATCCTGAGTAAATAATGTACCTCCTGTAATAGGCTGTAGCAATATTTTTTTCATTCCTGAATACGCACCTCCACCATTGGTAGAATTTGACGTAAACATTGAACTGAAATCTAAACGTACACCTTTGTATAATTCTGAGTTGATGTTGGCACGCAAAGAGTTTCTCGTCTCACTGAAATTTTGTAACAAACCTTCCTGCTTGTTGTAATTGTAGCTGATGAATGCCTGTGTTTTTTCATTACCAGCAGAGACACTTACGTTATGATTGGTAGTAATTCCTGTTCCGCCAAGCATTTTTTCCTGCCAGTCTAATGCAGGTTGTGATGCGTAACGATTACTGATCCTGTTAAAAGCTCCCGTATAAAAGCCAGGAGAATCTACACCTAAACTATTATCGAAAACATTACTCCATGTAGTTGTTTTTCCCTGAAGCTGTGCCATCTCATACTGATATTTCACATATTGCTCAGAGTTTGAAATCATATCCAGTTTCTTCGAAAGCATATCAAATGCCATGAAAGAGTTATAATTGATGGTTATTCTTCCTTTTTTACCTGTTTTGGTTTTAATTACAATAATTCCATTTGAACCACGCGCTCCGTAGATTGCGATTGCAGAAGCACCTTTCAGTACATCGATACTTTCAATATCATTGGGGTTGATAATATTCAGCGCATTATCCAGCTGAAAACCATCTACAATATAAAGAGGCTCTGTACCCTGAGTAATAGAAGCACCACCACGTACAGTAACATTTGCACCAGCTCCCGGAGCTCCACCTGCGGTAACGATATTTAATCCGGCTGCCCTTCCCTGTAAAGCCTGCAAAGCATTCATTGCAGGTGTTGCCGCAAGATCTTTTGCAGATACAGATGATACAGATCCTGTAAGATCAGATTTCTTTACTTTTCCATAACCGATAATAACTACCTCATCGATATCTTTAGTATCTGTTTTTACACTATCACTTGCTGTTTTTTGTCCGAACATAAAGCCAGATGCAAGCAAAAACAGCGGTGCGATAAGTGGCTTAAAATTCTTGTGTTTAATTATTAGAGACATATATTAATTTTTATTTACATTACTTATTTCTGTCACCAAAGTACAGCGTTGCGAAAGTTTTGGCATCCTGCAATATCCTGCATTATAAAATTCTTAATTTTTCTTAAATAATTATACAAATCCTTAACGATATGGGAAAATATTAACGATTTAATTAATAAATCTTGGTTAATATTCAAAATATGCAACAACTTCAAAATGTGTATTCTCTTATTTACTTAAAATCATGATTACAAAATTGTGTATTATTAACCAAAAAAAAGACACTGAGAAAAATCAGTGTCCTAAAAAATTAATATGAAATTTAACTATAATGAAGAAATATTTTATATAAAATTATCTCAAAGAATTTCCATACCCCACAATCAAAATAGAAATAAGCAAAACGAACATTCCCATTGAAATAGTTGTGATTGTTTTTTTGGAAACGCCTTTCCATTCTTTGATGACTACGCCCCAAAGATTGGCAATTAAAATAATAAATGCCATGTGTAAAATCCAAGAGCTTGCGCCGTTCCCCATTTTGCTTTCTCCCATTCCGTAGAAGAAAAACTGAAGATACCACATCGTTCCTGCCAATGCACAAAAAATGATATTTTTTACTACCGGAACATTTGTTTTCGTATAATCGGTATAAGATTTATTTTTAAAAGCCAGATAAAGACAACCGATGAGATTGACTGCCATTCCGCCCCAAAGTACCACAACATAGGTTACGTTATTTTGAAAAAGGAACTCTCCCTGATTAGGATTGGCTAATTTCCAGGCTTCGTTGGCAACATTTGCCATTGGTTTTCCGGCTTCCAAACCGAAATTAAAACACGCACTCAAAACTCCGGAAATGATTGAAACCGTCAAACCCAATCCGAATTTATATTCAGTTTTCACTTCTGTACCGTGAGGATCTATAGAAACGGTTTTAAGTTCTTTTTCCTTCATCATTCCCGCTTTTCCGCTGATAATGATTCCGATGACGCAGACAAAAAGTCCCAGCAAAACAAACTGTCCCCAAGAACTTGACATCATTAAACCGATATTATCTTTTCCCGATTGAGGAGAAAACTCGTAATAAATAGAAGGAACCAGCGATCCGAAAACCATACAAAGTCCTAAAATAATGCTGCTTCCTAATGCAACACCCAAATATCGAACGCCTAAACCATACGTAAAACCACCAATTCCCCATAAAGCACCGAACAAAAACGTCAGTCCTATAATAGATGAACTTTCATTCTGAATAATTTCCCAAAAACCAGGAATCGTAAGATATGCAGCAAGTGGCGGAACAATAATCCATGAGAAAACGCCTCCGATCAACCAATAAGTTTCCCAAGACCAACCTTTTACTTTTTTGTAAGGCAGGTAAAAACTTCCTGAAGAGAAACCACCCAGAAAGTGAAATAATACTCCTAATAATGCATTCATAATTTATTTATATTGGTTGAATCTGAAAATTACTGATATGATGACAACTGTGCATCTTGTAGTGTCATGTATATCGGTTTCAAATTTAAACAGAAATTACTTCAATTTATACACCTCGCTTCCGGCAAGTAGTAAACACCCCAAACCGTAATCTTCAAAATCAGGCTCTTTACTTACAGAAAGTGGCTGACCGTCTTTTGGTTCTTTTCCGGTTCCCTGTACCCAACCCAAAAATCCGTTTGGCTGTACAGAATCTTTTGCAATAGCATTCCAGGCTTTTACCAGAACCGGCAAGTAAGTCTCTCTGTCGATCAATCCATTGTTGACACCATACGCCATTCCGTAAACGAAAAGTGCCGTTCCTGTCATTTCTTTTCCACCAAAATTATTGGGATCGTGCAAACTTACATTCCAGAAGCCATCTTCTCTCTGGATTGGTAGCAAAGCTGCCAACAAATCTTTATAATCCTGTAAGTATTCCTGATAATGAGGATCAGATTTTGGCGTATCTTCTAATGTTTTTGCCAATGCGGCAACTACCCAACCGTTTCCTCTGCTCCAATAACAATCTTCGCCGTTTGGTTCTTTATAAGGCGGCACAAAACTTTTGTCTCTCCACCAAATCTTGTCGACCGGATTGTACAAGCCGTTGCCTCCGTGCTTATATTTAGTGTATGCATACATTTCATAATTTTTATCGAAATACTTTTGCTCACCTGTAATTCTGCCCAATTTCGTAAAAATAGGCATCGACATCTGAAGTGCATCAATCCACCACCAGTCATCAACTTTTGACGTAGCAATCATACTGTCCATCGAGGCTTTTACATTTTTAATTCTCTCGGGATGTTTTTTCCCGTCTATTTCATAAAGGTCGATGTAGGTTTGTCCGCAAGCTTGGTGATCGGCATTTCTGGTATATGTTCCTCGCATCAAATCCCATTTATGGTTATTTGCCCATGACATTGCGTAATCATAATACTCTTTTCTCGGATCGACTTTGTATAAAGCCATCAATCCTTCATAATAGACTGCGCGAGTCCAGAGATTACTTGGCCATACTTTTTTGCCCACAATTTCTTTGCCTGTATCGGGCCATTTGTTCATAAAATATTGGTTAGCACGTCTGGAAACTTCCAGAACTTCTTTTTTAGCGGGGAGCTCAACCTTACTTGCATAAGTCTGTTTCTGAACAGAACATGAAGACAATACTGCAATGATCAATGTAAAAGCACCATTTTTAATGAGTGATCTTTTCATATATTTTAATTTATTATTTTTCAATTTTATTTTAAGGTTTCACTGTTACAATATTCGGTTTGGGAACTTCTTTCAGAGATTCATCCAGATAATAATCCGTATGTGGAGGCTGATTGTAACCTACATTCTGCCAAACAATGCTTAATCTGTATTGCGGATTGTGCATCAAAGTGTACAATCTGTGCTGCGTAGGAATAGTCGTAGAAAAAATTCTCAATTCCTGATTATCAGACGTTCTGTACATTACTTCTTCACGCCAATCGCCAAATAAATCTGCCACCAAAGCCGGATTTTTCTTGGTTCCGTTATTCGATTCACACTGGAAATCTTTAGCATCAAAAATGAGTTTTGATTTCTCATTCTTCCAATCCCATTTTGAAACTGATGTTCCGTCTAAAATTTCACTTAAAAAATCGCCGTCCCAATAAATTCCCATATTGGCAGGCGGATTTTTATCACTTATTTTTTTTCCTTTAGTATCATAAATGCCCTTCAAACCTGCTCCAGCTGCCCATGATTCTGAACCGTCATAACGAGGGTCAATATTTAAAGACAAACCTCTTCCGGGTCCTTGATATTTCCCATTTTTACTGTAAATCAAAGACGGCAATTTCCACAGAACTTTCCCGGTTTTTCCGTCTCTGAAATGTGCTCCTGCGTCATCAAACCTTTCCTGAATATCAAAAACTTCCAATCCTGGATTTGACGGATCAAGATCTCCAACGTGCAATGCATCACCGTGACCAAAACCTGTACTGTTTAATACTTTTCCGTCATCATCGACGGTCATTGCACCAAAAACAATCTCGTCTTTTCCATCGTTATCTACATCTGCGACAGAAAGATTGTGATTTCCCTGCCCACGGTATTGTTTATTTTCTTCTGAGCTTTCGGTATCAAAAAGCCATCTCAAACTGAGTTTTTTATCTTTATAATCCCAAGCTGCGATTGCGGTTCTCGTGTAATACCCTCTCGACATAATCACAGTTGGCGTTTTACCATCCAGATATCCTACGGCTCCCAAAAATCTGTCGAGACGGTTTCCTTTTGCATCGCCCCAGGTTGCAGTCATTTGTTCATCGGTTGGATTTAAACTGCCTGCAAATCTTGGAACTTCATAATTCACGGTATGAATTTCTGCTCCGGTTTGCCCATCAAAAACCGTCAGATATTCTGGTCCTGAAAGGATATATCCGTTTTCGTTGACGTAATTTTTCGTCGAATCACCAATGTATTTTCCTTTTCCATCCTTGCTTCCGGCGGCAGTTTTCATTACGATTTCTGCTTTTCCGTCCTGGTCGAGATCATACACTAAAAACTGTGTGTAATGCGCTCCTTCACGTATATTTTTACCTAAATTAATTTCCCACAAAAGCTTTCCATTCATTTTATAAGCCTGAATGATTGGCGGATCTGTGATTCCTTTCTGGCTGTTGTCTTTGGATTTTCCGGTCTGATGAAGAATGATTTCGTATTCGCCGTCTCCGTCCAAATCTGCAACAGAAGCATCATTCGGAATATATCCGGCCGGTGTTTTTAACGGAATTGAAAAATAAGGTTTTTGATTCGCAACATAGTTCGCAGAATCAATATCAATCGTTTTATCTTGAGTATTTGATTTTACGAAGTAGCTATAATTCTTTGTCTTGTCGGCTGTTTTATCTAAAAAACTTGTTTCATTCAACAGCGTCTTTGTGTTGAGTTTTTTGGCTGAGTTATTTTCAACACGATACAAATCAAACTGAGTATTCTGAGCTTCAGTTCCCAGCAAACGCCAACTCACAAAAACACCGGAATCTGAAGGTATAGCAACAATTCCTCTCTTCAGATATTCCATTTGTCTTTGGGCAAATAGAGTTTGTGAAAATAGAATCGGAACTAAAATATATTTCAATTTAAAAATCATAATTCTTCTTTTTTAAGCTTGATTAATCGATTGCACTATTATTTATTCAAATATTTATTTTGAATAATATATTGGAACCAATTGAATTTCGCCATCCAAACCGGAAGGCTGTACTTTCCAATTGGATGCGTCAAATGGTTTATAATCGATATTTACAAAGTTAATTTCGTGGTAATTTCTCCACTGTATTTTCTTTTTATCCATATCTCTAATTCTGTTCGCCATAAGATTACAGACCTCGATTTGAATGGTATTTTTGCCTTTCTTTACATACTTTCCGATGTTGATTTCAAATGGAATGCTCCAGACAATTCCTGCTTCCTGACCGTTGACAATGACTTTTGCGCTTTCGTAAAGTTTGTCAAATTTCAAGAGGTAATCGTCTGCATTTTTTTTCCTTACATTTAATGTAGTTGTGTAAACTCCTGTTCCTGAAAAACTTTGTGTGGAAGCATCTTCTGTGAAGTTGGTCCAAGGTTCAAGTTTTCCTAAAGTTCGGGATTTCGGAAGTTCGGGACCGCCTTCTTTGAAACTCAGTTGCCAAGCTTGGTTTAAAACGATTGGTGATTTGGTTTTTTCAGTGTAATTCCATTTTTGAAGTAAGGTTTCTGTATTTTGAGAAGCTTTTATAATTAAAGATTCTCCCGATTTCAGCTGAATTCTAACCGAATTATTATGAGTCTGAGCGATTCCGAAATCTCCATTTTCTGGATTCATCAAAGTGACTTGTTTTCCTGTAAAATTCAATGGAATATTCTGACTGATTTCTTTTGAAGTGTGATTGACGATGTAATAATATTTTCCACCATCAAACTGTCTTCTCACAAATTTCAATCCTGTGTCGGTCAGTTTTTCTCTTTCAATTTTTAAATATTCTAAGCCTTTTGCAACATCCGCACTCAAGATAATTTTTCCTTTTCCGAAACTTGCTGTTTTTACATTTCCCGCTTGATTTTTAAATTGAATTTGATTCCATAAAGATTTTAACTGATTTCTTCTTTTCTCCACTTCAAAATTTCCGGGAATATCTTTCGGCTCATTTTGAAAAATAACTGATGCTCCGTTTTGAGCCAAATCTAAGATATTTTTTAAAGTAGACACGGGCAAATAAGTGAGTTCGGGAATGATTAAAACCTGATATGCAGATCCTGATTTTGATACCTTAATATTCTGATTTTCCATCATCGATTCTCCAATCATTTTATCGGAAATCATATCCAGAGAATAACCCATTTTGTTAAGCTTCGTCAAATTTTCATACATCGGAGTGGGTTGTAACCATTTTTCCACGTTATGAACTTTGAACGTCATATCTTTCCCTTTCGGACTTGCCCATTGGTCGTAAATCGGCCAGTACATCAACAGCTCATTATCTGATTTTCCACTTTGTAAAACAGATTGTGTACGTTCGATGTAAGAATTTAATCCTTTCAAATGAGGCCACAAACTGTTGTCAGGAACGAAATTCACGGAAGCATAAAACAGCCAGCCCGGAAAAGGCACATCGGTCGGCGTATACGTTGTTCCGTGGTAAAAAACGTGGTTAATTCCCGATAAAAAAACCTGCTCCACCTCCGGTTTTGCCTGTGACCACGAGGTTTTGAAATGTTCGGTCAGCCAGGTAAAAGTCTCATTAGAAGTTAATTTTTTGCCGGTCACGTTTGCTGCTGAAGAAGCAAATTTCAGCATATTAAAATCCGGAATATCTGATTTCTGAATATCTGCACTGTCTCTTCTTAGACCCGGAATATCAAAAACTGAGCTTCCGAAAGTTTCAGATTCAGGAATATCCACTGCAGCATACAAATCAAGCAAATTTCCCGGCGAACCGTGCGCCTGATTCGTGTTTTTTGAGTTTTTCGAATGAGCCCAACTGGTAAAATCTTTCGTGAAATTATTTAAAATCAATTCGCTTAAGGTTTCTCGGTAATCGGATTTTACTCTTTCTGATATTTCATTTTCCTCGTTGCTTACTAAATATTTGATATACGGACTTAAATCGTAGCCTCGTCTTTTCTTAAATTCATTTTTAAAATCCGGTGTCCAATCGGCATTATAAACCTCATAACTGTCATTGAAAAAAGAACGGATTCCGTAATTGGAATTTCCAAAAGCCTTATCGAAAGTTTTCAGATAATCTTTGGTCACATCCGGCGAAAAATGGTCCAAAGTATAACCTTCTCCACCAGGTGCGGCACGTTTTACTTTCTGTAAGGTTTTACCAACGAAAACTGCGTAGATTGTCCATTTCCCAAATGTTGGTTTCCAATTCAAGCTTCCATCACTACTAACTTTATCAGTAATAACAACTCCTTCATTTTTCTCATTATAAGCTGTTACAATATCTAGTTTTATTGTTTTTAAATTCTTCTGTTTTTCATCTTTCAGTATAATTTTATCTGAAAATTTTTCGCCTGATGAAATCGTATACGTCTGAACAATCATTTTTGTAGCAGCATCTTTTTCTTCAACTTGTGGTCCGCCAATCGGCCAACCTGTTCCCACCGACATATCAACGCCCATCTTCAGACTTCTGGCTTTGTCTGTGGTGAACTGAAGCATTTTCATCCATTCCGGAGAAAGGTAACTGATGTACTGTTTTTCGAAACCTTTTGCGCCATAAATCGGAACGATTTCCACACCTCCGAAACCTGCTTCATTTAAAATGGTTAGTTGTTTATCTAATCCCTTTTCGTCTACAGCATTTCCCATCCACCACCACCGTGTCCAGGGTTTTGTGGTTTCGGTGGATTTTGGCCACGGATTTTGTGCGGAAAGATTTCCGAAGGCAAAACAGATTAGACTTAATTTTATGATCGATTGAATATTCATTTCTTATTTGTTAATTTCCATCAGGTTTTAAAGTTTCCATATAGATACTTTCAGGCCAGTAGAATTTTTCAACATCATCGGGTTTTTCGGGATTAAAATTTTTATCAATTTTCAAAATATATTTCTTCAAAGGCAAATTTTGATCTGCAATAGATTTTATAACACATTTCGCTAATTCATAAGCTCCATAGGTGTTGAAATGCGTATCATCTGCCAAAGCGGTTGGCTGATTAGGATAGCTGTTTGCCGGATAATGTACAAATGCTTTCTTTGCAGCTTCAGGTCCCATTGCTTCAAACAAGGTTTTACTCAATGTATTTAAATCGATTAAATATACATTTTCTTCTTTTGCAATTTCCCGCATCGCAGAAGGAAAATCATCTAAAGTATTGACAATTTTATTATTTTCATCAAAAACTCTGCGGTTCATTGAGGTAATCAAAACAGGAGTTACTCCTAATTCTTTAGCTTTTAAAATCCATTCTTTTAATCTTTTTCGATATCCTGATTTTATACTGTTTCCCGCTTTTTGGTCATTGTGTCCGAACTGGATGAAGAGATAATCTCCAGGTTTTATTTTGTTCCAGATTTTATCAATTCGGCGGCGGTCTTCAAATGCTTTTAAAGTTTCTCCACTTTCGGCATAATTGGCAATCACAACTTCATTTGAAACAAAAAAACAGGGCAACATTTGTCCCCACGAAGCCCAAGGTTCATACTGCGCATCCACAACAGTAGAATCTCCGGTGATAAAAATGGTTTTAGCCTTTTTGTTGGGTTGAATGATGACCGAACACACTTTCGGAGCTTTGTGATTGAATTCGATGGTCAAAAGGTTATCCCAATGCAGATATTTTCTTTCTCTCGGTTTCAGTTTTACAATTCCAATTTGAGTTCCGTTCTCATTCCTGATAATGCTGTCTTTAACGTGAACTGTAATTTGTTTTTCGAGAATTTCGCCTTGTTTTGTTTTGTTATCATTCAGCATCAGACGGCGGTTTTCTACCCGAACTGTTGTTTCAGATGTTCCTTTAGAATCGCCAAGATTTAATTGTATATCATAATTTCCTTCAGGAATTGCGACTGAGAAATAGAATGGTTTATCGCTGGTAATAAAATCTCCAGTTAAAGCATTTCCACCTCTATCCACAGATTTCAGACCGGAAACATCCATAAAACCGTACCCTATTTTCTGATCAAATTTTGAAGTTGAAGTGATAGGAATAAACCCGTTTTTGGTTCTACCTGTACCAAAATCAAATTTGAAAGTCGTCTGTTGCGCAAACAAAAACGAACCTAAGAAAAGCGCTAAAAATTTTATCCAGTTTTGCATTATTAATCAGTCAAAATATTTTCTTTTGGCATTGTAAACTGTTTGTTTTCATCGCCCAAATCCGGCAGACCAAAATAGAAATATAATGTTCTTTTGATTGTTCCGTTCAGATGATTTGGTTCACTTTCCGGACCTAAAGTCGAAGTTTCGTTATTAATATTAAACGCCAAAACAGTTCCCAATGGCGGAATCGCATCGAGGAAAGAAACATTTCCACCCGGTAATTTGGGGTAACCTTCAGCACCGTAAATTCCATAAAAATCAAAAAGTCTGACGAACATTTTTTCTTCTTTTGTCCCAACCGTAATTTTTCCTTCTGCTGTATTGAGCTGCAACCATGAAACATCATCGAAATAGCCTTTAAATTCGGGATAAATCCAAGGTGAAAAACCTGTTCTTGTTGAGTTTCTCAGATTTTGCCAAACGTTATAAGTTTGTCCCTGCAAACGGTTTTTCCAAACGTGATACGGGCCTTTTCCGAGCCATTTTGTGCTGATAACATAATTTTCAGGATAATCAAAACTTACACCTGCAAATTGGTAATCTCCTGAAAGTGAATACTCATAATTCAATTCTAAAATTCCATTATGATTTAGTTTCCAAACTATTACTTTTCCGTCTTTAAAACGAGCTTCTAATTCTGCATCTCCTTCTTCCATAAAAGCTTTGAAGGATAACAATTCGGTTTTTCCGTTCACAAAAACAGGTCCATTTCGGAAGGTCATTTTTTTGCCTTTTTTATCTAAAATAACTGATTTTAATAAGCCGTCTTTTTTCCCGAATGAAAATTCTTTTTCGTCTGATTTTAGAATAAATAACGAATCATTTTCTATGACAGAAACCGGTGATTCTTTGATTAATGATTTCGAAAATTGTGTCGATAATTTTTCATTTGATGCAATTCTCCAAGTCCATGTGTACATTTCTTTACCGAAAAAATCAGTTGCAGTCAACAGTAAACCTTCATTTTCTTTCCAATTTGCGGGAAGGTTTATAGTGATATTTCCTTTCTCTGTCGGTTTAATATTCGGAGATTCTGTTTTTCCTTTTTGAAGAATATCAAAACCAGATTCTGATGAAAATGGTGTTTTAAATTTTACCAATTTCCATTCAAACTGACATTCATTTAAGTTCGTAAAATGATAGCGGTTTTCTACAGGAATTGTTCCATTAAAATCATTCGGTAAAGTTTTCAAATCTATTTTTACCGGACTGTAAATTTCACGGATGACGTAAAAACTTCCTTCTTTTTCACGATGCGGACCCACGACTCCATCTGGAGCATTGATTGCATTTACATCAATCTGATTATTAAAATCTGTTCTTACCAAACCTTCATCTGCAAACGCCCAAAGAAAACCGCCTGCTCCTTTTTTTGAATTCCAGTGAAGTTCCCAGTAATCGGCTAAAGAAGTTCCGCCACCGCCGTCGTCCTGTGCATGAAGAAACTCGGTCGGCATGTAAATATTTTCTCCTTCAAGTATTTTTTTGGTGCTGTTATAATCTTCGTAGTGATTTCCGTCGATTCCGTTGAAAGCATTTCCTGGCTTGTGATGGGCGTGAATAACGGCACGATTCGACACATCATATTTTCCGAATTCTTTATCGAGATCAAAATTATGCCCTCCTTCATTTCCGTTGCTCCAAAAAATAATGGAAGGATGATTTGCATCTCTCGTAACCATTTCTTTCACCAGATTTTTGCCAACTCCGGTGCTGTATTTTTTTTGCCATCCGGCGAGTTCGTCCAAAACATACAAACCCAAAGAATCGCACATCTGAAGGAAGGATTTATTCGGTGGATAATGTGAACAGCGAACGGCATTCATGTTCATTTCTTTGATGAGCTGAACGTCCATTAAATCGATTTTTCTGTTGACCGCTCTTCCTGTTTCAGGCCACCAAACGTGACGATTGATGCCTTTCATTTTGATTTTGGTTCCGTTGATATAGATTCCGTCACCTTTTCGGATTTCAATAGTTCGGAAACCGAATTTTTCATCAGTGTGAAAGATGGCTTTTCTATTTTTATTTAAACTGAATTTCGCTTTATACAGATTCGGCGTTTCAGCTGTCCAGAGTTTTGGATTTTTAACGGAGAATTGAATCTGTTTTAAAGTATCTCCTTTTTGAATGGTCATCTGAGATTCGCCAATGAGAATATTTTCAGCATCGAAAATTTCGACTTTTACATTGTTGGCAGAATTGATTCCTTTTAAATGAATATTTGAAAGGAAAGTTCCGTCTGCTTTTGCATCAATCGATAGTGATGGTATATTTTCTTTTGGATGGGCTTCTAAATAAACCGGTCTGAAAATTCCTCCTAAAATCCAATAATCAGCCAGACGTTCTGCATTGTTGACCGATTTGTCTGCAGACATTTTGGAAACTTTAACTTCTAAAATATTTTCTTTTCCAAATAATATTTTATCTGAAATATCATATTTAAATTCATAGAAAGCTCCCTGATGAATTTCTCCGGCTAATTTTCCGTTGATTTTAACTTCAGTATCGGTCATTGAACTTTCGAAAACAATATTTATGGATTTTCCTTTCCAGGAATCTGGAACTGAAAATTTGTGTTTATATAATCCAACTTCATCATTGAATTTAAAATTCTTTCCGTTGGTTACATAATCTCGTCCATAGTTGTAAGAGCCAAATCCCTGCTGTTCCCATTGTGAAGGCACCTGAATTTTGTCCCAACTTCTAGATTTCCGCCCTCCACTGATCCAAAAATTCCATTCTTTGGTATGCTCAGAATCTGTCCCGCTCAGGAATTGAATTTCCTTAGATTGAGAATGCAGTAACTGTGAGCACAGACATAGGAGAACAAATATTTTGGAAAAACAGGTCATTTTGCAGCAATATCAGAATCGTCTTTTTTATCGTAAGAGTGAGTGAGAGAAGCGACCTGGGTAACATTTACTTTAGTCTTCTTCAGATTTTTTATCGCATCTAAGTTTTCCTCTTTTGGTTTTACTGCTTTTATTTTCAGGTTTTCAAATGTGAAATCTGTCAATTCGTAAAGATCTGATTTTTCAATATCAAAAGCTATTTCACAACTGATGTCAATATTTTTTAATACGATATTGTTGATCAGTCTTGTTTTCGGTTTTTCTTCTCCTTTCAAATCGAAAAACTGATTCCACCCTTTTACATACAAGAAAGTTTTTACGTTTCCGGTGATGTTTTCAACCGTAAGATATTCGTAGTGTTGAGGCGTGTCGGGACGCATTTTAAGATGTAATAATCTCGATGCATCTTTCACTGTTGAGTTTCTGAAAATGATATTGTAATTATGGATCGATTCACTTCCGCAAGTGAGTGCAGAATGGCAAAATCCGAACGTATTGTCTTCTATAATGATATTTCTGTTTTCTCCGTTGTTAGAGTCTTTGTCAGCCTTCGGACCTTTACCTCCTTTCAGAGCAATTGCATCGTCATTAACTGACATGTAACAATTTTTAATCAATACATTAGTGCACGCATCAATGTCAACGGCATCTGTGCTTGGTGCTTTTACAGGTTCTTTTGGAGCGAGAATTGTTAGGTTTAATAATTTTACAAAATCACTTTTGTAGTAATGTGTGCTCCAGAATGGCGAGTTTTTAATGGTAATTCCCTCAAACTGAACGTTTTTAGAATTTGAAACATAGATAATTCTAGGTCTCATTTCATCCATATTTGTACATTTAGGATTCCATTCTCGTCTTTTCAGAATGACTTCCAGAATCTAAGTCCGTTTCCGTCGAGCATGCCTTTTCCGGAAATCGTGAAACCATCCAAACCATCAGCATTGATCAAAGCCGGAAAATATTTCACAGTCTGACCTTCCATTCTTGTCATCACAATCGGAAAATCGTTGATATCATCGCTTCCTTTTAATCTTGCACCATTTTCCAGATGCAAATGCGTTCCCTGTTTGAAGAAAACTGAACTGATTAGAAAAGTTCCTTTCGGAACAATGATAACACCGCCGCCATTTTTAGCCGCCAAATCTATGATTGCCTGAAGTTGTTTTGTCTGAAGAATTGTACTGTCGTTCTTCACACCATTTTCCGTAAGAATATACTTTTTGCCTAGTTTGTTGATGTCTGTCGGTTTGTTTTCTTTAAACCATTTTGGGATTTTTGTACCGTCCGGGAAAAGATCCTGGCTTTTTAATGTAGACGAAAATAAAGCAAGAAATAGCAGTGAGTAAAGAAATTTGGATATATTTTGAAAATTCATAATTAAATCAGGTATATGAATGAAATTCATTTGTTAAAGAAAATTATTCTTTCATTTCATTTTCATAAAAATATACATTTTACCAATTTACAGCATCCTGCTCTTTCATGTTAATAATATTTTGGATGATTTTAATAAAAATAAGAATTGTAATGATAGATAATTAATGGTTGTTAGAATTATTAAACCGCAGTTATTACAGAATATAGATCTTAATATTCAAAAAAAAAAAACAATTAAAAATTGTCTTCAGTTGACAGAATTATCAATGTGAGCTGAGATTGAGAAACAATGAGTTTTTTATATATTGTACAAATTTTTTATTAGATAAATCTTACATGATTAGTATGCAAAAAACTTGTAGGAGAAACTTGATAAGTCAGAAATAATGAATAAATCATAAGTTTTTCCGACTGAATAAAGTGGAAAATTGATTTAGAAAGTCTAGGAAATGAATTTTTAACAATTTATTAAATAAAAACAGAGTTTATTATGCCGAATATGCGGCTCTGTTGTGAAAAATATTTTTCCCGGCAATTGTATTTTTGCTTAAACTGTAGATGATTTCTACTGTGAAATTTGAAATTTCATAAAGAACATATCGTGAATTGCTCACCGTGCTTTCATCAATCATTCTTCCAAAACTTAATACCATTTCGTACTGTACTTGATCCGGTAAATTTGTAAAATCGTAATAAGAAATATTCATAACCGTATTTTTAATTGTTAAAGAATGTTATATTTTACTATACAAATAGTTAACCAAAATTATAAATTCAGAAAAAAAAATCAAACAATAATATATTATAAGTAATTATGTTACAATAATTCACACACATTTCAATTAAATTACAAGTATTTGTCGTTTATCATGGCGGATATTTTTATTTAATCAGATGCTTCAAAATTTTTGATTTAAAATATAACCAGCATTTAAATAAGCCACCGATTTTGCAGATTGTTATTTTTTAAATACTTTAACCAATATTTCTGTCAATTATGAGTAGTATTTTTAATTTCATCAATCTTCACAGTGGCGAAGAAGGAAAAGATAAGGTTTTAGATAATGTAACTTCCAATATTTCTTTCCGAGGCTCGAATCTCTGGATTCTTGCTTGCGCCATTATGATTGCATCTATAGGCCTCAATGTAAATTCTACGGCAGTCATCATCGGAGCGATGTTGATCTCGCCTCTCATGGGTCCTATTGTAGGCGCTGGATTTGCATTGGGTACGTATAATATTCCGCTTTTAAAGAAATCGATAAAAAATCTCGTTATTGCAACTGTTGTTAGCTTGACGGTTTCTTCGCTGTACTTTTATCTTAGTCCGTTTAAGGATGTACAATCTGAGTTATTGGCAAGAACAGCCCCCAATATTTATGATGTTTTAATTGCGTTCTTTGGAGGTTTGGTAGGAGTTATTGCTATTACGCGAGTAGAGAAAGGCAATCCTATTCCCGGAGTTGCGATTGCTACAGCATTGATGCCTCCTCTTTGTACTGCAGGTTTTGGTCTTGCTACGTTGAATTTTTCATATTTTTTTGGAGCTTTTTATCTGTATACAATCAATTGCTTTTTCATTTGCATTGCAACTTTTCTTGTCGTTAAATATTTAAAATATCCTTCTTATATTGTTGATAATAAATACGAAAAAAGGATCCGATTCAGTATATATATTTTAATTGTTGTGATGATTGTTCCAAGTTTTTATCTCGCTTATAATCTGCTCAATGAGAAAAAATTCACAAAAACTGCTGAGTCTTTTATCCAGAAAGAATTCGAAAATAACGGTTATACTGTTATTTATAAAAAAATTAATTATAATACACTACCGAAAACAATAGATATTGCTTTTCTTAACAAGAAATTTTCACCTTCTGAAATAGCATCCTATAACAAAATGCTGATGAATAAAGGACTTGAAGACACCAAATTAATCATCAGACAAAACACGGCAGATCTAAAGTCTGAAATATTAAATGAGATCAATAAAACTGACAACAATCTGTCAGAAAAAGATTTTGCCATTTCAAAACTCAGACAAGAGCTGGATATTTACAAAGTCTCAGACTCATCGCTGGTAAAAGAAATACAGATACTCTATCCGGAAATATCTAATTTATCTTATGGTAAAATTGAACAATTTCCTGCAACAGACAGTACAAAATTACAGTTTGTTGTTGTTTATTCCGGTAAAGAAATCAATCAACCTCAATTTAAAAATTGGTTAAAGAAAAGGTTGCATGAAGAAAATGTAGAAGTAATCAGAAGTTCTGTAGAGTAATAATTCATATTCAAATTAAAAAAAATCATCGATTCTGATTCTCGATAATCAATGATAAAATAATTAGTACAATAGTTTTATACCTTATCAGCGAAAGAAAAAGCCTTCTACAATCAGAAGGCTTTACATTGAATAAATATTATTAACTGAACTAAAGTTATTTAATTAAAAACATGAATGGCATTCAGCTGTTCTTTAAATTCTACAAGTGCTTCCACACTTTGCAAATCAGGTTCTCTTTTTAATGAAAGCGGGTCAAATACATCCCAAATTCCACTGTGGTGCCAATTTTCCAGATCATCCCAATCCGGCCGGTCTACAATAGGATAAAAACAGCAACCCAAAAGAGGAAGTCCTGTTTTTAAAATAGAAATACATTCTTTAGTGATTGCTTTAATCCACTTGGCTCTGTCTTCTCCGGGATGACTGGTTTCTGAAATAACAACAGGTCTGCCATATCTTGTAAAAACAGTTTCTATTAATGAATGCAGCGTACGGTGTAGCGGATGCGCAGGCGTTTCTGTCCAAGGCAAAAATTCATGGGTTTCATTAATCCATTGATTGTTGTAATAATAATTGACTCCGATAATATCTAAATATTCCGGTTTGCCTCTAAGTTCCGGGCACATCTTGCCAGAAAGGATATCGTGCACCTGAAATTGCTCAAAATGTTTTTTTTCAGCAGACAAAAGAGAGACTACATCATGATGATTGCTTACAATACTGATGAGTGGTTCTGTAACCATGATCCGTACACAAGGATCAATTTCTTTCATCCGTTCTATCCCTTCAATATAAGCTTTCATCAAGGCATACTTCACTTCCCAACCCTGCCCTACACAGTATGGAGAAGTCCCTCTGACGTCGCCGCCCAACCAGGAAATAAAACTGACTTCATTGATCGGGGTTACAACCAGAAGACCTTCAGGAACCAAGCTTCTGTATTTTATAATAAATTCCCGACACAAATGCGCAAATCTTCTGGCAAACATCGGGTGAAGCGGCGTGATATCATCAGGATATCCGAAATGACAAATATCCCAAACCACCTGAATATCTTTTTCACGCGAAATATTGATTAAACGTTCTACTTCCGTCCAGTCATATTGGTAAGGTTTAGTTTCCACTGCACTCCACCTGATTCCTTCTCGAATGGTTTTAATTCCAAAAAAATCTAACTGGTCATAATCTTCTTCCAAATAGCGGTCGTGTCCTGAAGCTTTATACAAATCTACCCTGTTTCCAAATGCATTCTGCTGATCTGCACATTCAAAACCACCCATCAGAAAACTTTTAAAAGGATTGATGTTGGAAGGCAGAAAATCATTATTGAACATATTCTTCCCTGCTTTTTAATTTTTTGAAAAGTGCCAGTGACTGGGCCACCACCTGATCCATGTTGTAGTATTTATACGTTCCCAAACGGCCTGTGAAAAATACATCAGGAAGATCTTCTGCAAGTTTTTTATACTGATTGTAAATTTCCTGATTCTGTTTCCGCGGAATCGGATAATAAGGATCTCCCTCGGCTGTAGGATATTCGTAAACGATGGTGGTTTTCTCGTTTTTTTGCCCGGTTAAAAATTTAAACTCCGTGATTCTTGTATATAAATTGGAGGTCGGATAATTCACCGTTCCTGTGGGCTGGTAATTTTCCTGATTCAGGGTTTCAAATTTAAAATCGATAGAACGGTAAGGCAGCTTCCCGTAGCAATAATCAAAATATGAATCGATCGGACCTGTATAAATCAAAGTTTTAAAAGGAATTACATCAACAATATCCCGGTAATCGGTTTGCAGCATGATGCTGATGTTTTTGTGAGACAGCATCTTTTTAAACATCTCAGTGTACCCGTTTTTAGGCATTGCCTGAAAAGTATCCGTAAAATAACGGTCATCCTTATTGGTTCTGGTGGGAACACGTGCCGTAACCGAAGCATCCAGTTCTGAAGGATCAAGATCCCACTGTTTTTTGGTATATCCTTTAAAAAATTTCTCGTAAAGTTCTTTCCCCACTCCATTTAATACAACATCTTCGGAGGTGAGAATGGGATTTCGTTTCTCAGCTTTTGAGGCTAAAAAGTCTGTAACCTCATCTGAAGTTAAATTTTTACCGTACAAATCATTAATCGTCGTCAGGTTAATAGGAATAGGAACCAATAAACCGTCTACACTTCCTAAAACCCTGTGCTCATAAGGTCGCCAATCGGTAAATTTTCCTAAATATCTAAACACATCTTCAGAATTGGTATGAAAAATATGAGGTCCGTATTTATGAATCAGAATGCCGTCTTCGTTATAGTAATCGAAAGCATTTCCTGCAATGTGATCTCGCTTATCAACAATTAAAATTTTCTTTCCTTCTGAAGCTAAACGCTCTGCCAACACGGCTCCGGCAAAACCGCAGCCTACTATTAAAAAATCATACATAGTTATTAATTTGCTTTTTTGTATTTAACTGTTTCCTCCGTCATGGTCACTTCATTGATCAGGGCATTCATTTTACTAAAAGTGTGATCCCAGGAATCGTTTTCAAGAAAGTGATCAACATTTCTCAGCCAATGGTCTTTTTCTGTATCGGCAAATATTTTTTCTGCAGCTGAAATGAAAGATTCGGAATCACCGATGATGTTGACCAGACCTGCTATGCCATAGGGATTCACAACATCTCTGATGGCTGTAGAAATCACAGGTTTGCCTGCTGCCAGATATTCAGGAGTTTTGGTGGGGCTGATAAATTCTGTTGATTCATTTAATGCAAATAAAATAAGGGAGATATCCCAATGTGCAATGTACAAAGGCAATTCGGAATACGTTTTCGGACCTAAATAATGAATATTGGAAGCAACCGGTAAATCATCAGGATTAATTTTCACCACAGGACCAATAATCACAAACTGCCAGTCGGGGCGCTTTGCAGAAACTTCACGGAGGAGTTCGATATCAAATCTTTCGTCAACCACTCCGAAGAAGCCTAATCTTGGGTAGCCAATGGGTGACTGGTCTTCCGGCTCGTGCTGTAAAGCTCTGGCCTTTCCGAAATGGGCTTTATCAATACTGCTTGGCATTGCATGAATGTTGCCATGTTTGTTTTTCTTTGCCTGGTAAAGAGAGTTTCCACCGGTGAATACCACATCTGCTTTTTCGAATAACTTTTCTTCCAACTCTAAAAGCTGTGGCGGTGCAAATTTAAAAGCAGACAATTCATCCATAGAATCGTAAACAACCGTCTCAGGATTCAGTTCATCCGTAAACTGCAGTGCCATGGGAGTATAATACCAACTGATGTAATTTCCGATACGATATTCTTTTATCAGCTGGCTGATCAGATTCCGGATTCGTCTGTTTGTAGTCTCGTCATGTCTTGTCACCAACAGTTCTACCACATAAACCCCATCCTGAACATTGACAATATACCTGTCGGAATCTCCAATTTTTGGCTCTTCAAAATAAAATACCTGATAAGCTTTTGAAAACCGGGTCAAAAGATGTTGCGGTCGCTGATAAACAAAGTTCCATGATAAATGGCTGAAGCATAATAAGTATTTCATATAATGTAATTTAGTGAGAACAAGATAGAACAATGTACGAATCATCTCCTATGACCGTGGTCATAATATAATCATTAATATTATTGGAAATTTTGGATTGATTATACAGAAGTAGATGTAATTAAGCCGAAAAGTGATATGGATGAGAACCTTAGAGAATTTTTTTAAGGTGTTAGTAAAAATGGAAAAGAATATCACATCACCTAATCTAAAAGATGCCATCACCAAGCATCAAATTGAAACTGAGCAATTCATGTTTAGAATATATTTTTAAGTCTCTTAGTGAAAAAGTAAAATCTGTAAAGTGCTATAAGAAAGTGAATTTGTGCAGTGAGATATGCAGCCATTATTGCAGTAGTGCAAAACGTGGAACATTATGAAATTTCATCATAGAGTGCTTGCATCTTATTATAAGTTACCAGATTAAAAGGACGCTCTGAAATTGCTTCAATAAATCTTTGATGAGGAGAAAATTATGGTATTCTATTTAAGTAAGTAGCAGTATCAGAGATTAATCTGAATGCAGCGGAATAAAAGAATTTTTTCACTGCAAAAAAAAATTGTTTTCCCAGAAAAAAAATGGATAAAAAAATCAATGTCCGTTTTACTTATATTGAAACGGACTTTTTTTAGGGAATTATACTATTTTAAAGTTCAAAATTACTTATCAACATTTCTTTCTATAACTTCTAACATTTCATCAATACCAAATGGCTTTTCGATAAAATCGTCTGCTTTACATTGCTGGGCATCCTTCGGAAGGCTACTTGAGGTGCTGGTTAATACCGCAGGAATACTTTCTGTTTCAGGATCAGACTTTAATTCTTTAATCACCTGTGAACCTTTCACTTCACCTTTGATATGATCATCAACAATCACAATATCGGGATCAATACTTTCTACATTTTCAATAGGATCTGTATTGAGCGATCCTATCACATCAAATCCTGCATCATCTAATACCTGATCCATTATTTCCAGAATCTCAATATTATCTTGCACAAGTATAACTTTTTTCTTCATAGAATATTAGTATTTTAATGTAAATGTAATAAAATATTACGTAATACTATTTTAAAAAAATTGAAAAAATTAAGCTGAAAAAACTAATTATAATTTGGCTTATCACAAGAAAACAGGGGCGTTTGTATCCGAAATTTAGATTTTTCATGCGCATTAATTTTGTTACCGATTAATACGCTTCCAAAAAGTGAAAAAGCTGTCAATCCCTTTGTGGGAAAGTGATTGACATTAGTGACCGCGAAGGGATTCGAACCCCCAACCCTCAGAGCCGAAATCTGATATTCTATCCAGTTGAACTACGCAGCCGTTTTTTATAAGTAATGAGTAATCAATGATAAGTAATGCAATATTGCTTATTACCAATTACTCATCACCTATATTTTAGAAAGTAATCTTTACACCTCCCACAACTTGTGCACCAAGAACTTTGTAGCCTTTGTACGTTTGGTATGTCGAGCTCAAAAGATTATTTCCAAGTGCAAAAATACTGAAATTTTTGTGAACTTTGTACTCTGCAGACAAGTTTAAATCTGCATAACCACCAACTTTATCATTCGTATCTTCAGTTGACTGAAAAATCAACGACGGACTTCCCACGCCTTCAAGCATATACGAATTTGTGGTTCTGTCTGTTGCGAAAATTCCTTTGAAACCTAATGAGAGTTTTTTCTCAAACATCGTATATTTTGCACCAATGCTTCCTGTTACTAACGGAACATTATAAATATTTTCGTAATTCTTTATGTCATATTTTAAAAATCTCACATCAGCATCTACAATAAGATTTTCTAATGGGAAATACTGTAAACTTCCTTTGATGTCACTTACATTTCCGTCATCATAAACCGCAGAAAAAGTATTTGCAAAATCATATCCTGGACGATCTAAAGTAAAGCTGTTATCAAATAAATTATTCCCCTGGAAAAACATGATATTCCTCAATTTTCCAAAACCGGCAGACACATCGTACTTAAGAGTTTCGTCAATATCACCTCTTAAACCTGCATAGAAATGATATTGTGTTTCTGTAGGTCTTAATATCTGGTCTGAAACCAGAAACGGATTTTCCTGAAGCAATTCGCTGTAAGTATTGAGTTTTAAACCTCCGTCAACTCCACCATAAAATTTAAATTCTTTCGCTGCTGCTACCTGAAATTCAGCCTGTGGAAACCAGTACGTTTTATTGTTCTTTAATTCTTCAGCCAAAATTAAATTTGAATTTCTTGCATTTAAAAAGGAAAATGAAGAACCTAACATTACATAAGATTCACCTTTGGCGAACGTTACTTTAGGAGCAATATTGGCATTGAAAAACGTTGAAGAATTTTCATTTAATAAGGCAAAATCTGTTTTTACAGTCTCTAAGCCTAATCCTAAATCTGCATTCAGAACAATTCCGCCTTTTCCTAGTTCTACAGCATGTTTTGAAAGATTTGCCAGGATGGAAGCCTGATTTTCTTTCGCATCAAAATGATCGCTTAAAAATGAAGATTTTACTCTTACATCATTTAAAATTTCATTAGAATAAAAATCATAATATCCATTGACTTTAAACTGATTTACTTTCTGCTTTAAATCTACATCTTCCGAAGGCGTTAATGCGTAAATTCCGTAGTAGTTGTAATTATCTAAACCGTATTCAGCATTTATATTGATCTTTCCTTTTTCACCATAAGAATTTAAAAAAGCTCCCAACGTTGCCGAACTCTGATCAGAATCCCAGGCGTAAACTTTCTTCAAACCGTTGGTAGAAAGCACATGAACATCTGCTCCTACTTCTATTTTATTTTCAAGAGTTTTAGAAATATTGGCATCTGCTAAAATCTTTCCGTAATTTCCCATTCCGAACTGAAAATAGTTGTTCTGAGCCGTTCCGTCAAATTTTGGAGCAACATCTTCACCCTGAATGGTAGAAGTTTTAAAATCTGAAACCGCAGGAACATCTGTAATATTGTATTTCACAGGATTCGCAGACTTCTCTTCCGGCGGATAGTTTTTTATGATTTCAACTGAGGTTTTCTTCTTCTCAATTTTCTTTACTTCCGGTTCTCTTTTCTTGTTAAGAATAAGTTTTTCCTCCTTAATCTGAGAAAATGCCACCGACGAAATTCCCAAAAATAATATAGATAATATTTGAATTTTCTTGTTCATATATGTTGTATTTATGTATTCATGTACAATGTATTAGTGATTTATTTCAATCTCATTGTACAGGAATACGACAGTACATTTTACTTTTTAATCTGCTTTTTAACTTCCTTCGCCTCTGCAACAATTTCAGGGAAATCTGCATAGTTTGAAATAATCTGGTCACAAGTATAACTTGCCTGATAATTATCTTTCAGACCAATATAATTTTTAGCCATCAAAACCAATGCTTTTGCGCCCCAATAATCTTCTGATGCGTAATTGTTAGCTAATTTAAAAATGGTTTCGTTAGAAGATTTAAATGCTTTTCCTTTGTTCTGATAGAATGCTTTTGCGTAAAGTGCTTCTGCTGCAACTTCAGTATTCGAAGATTTTTCAAGTGAAGTGTAAGCGGTCTGTGCATCTTTATCTTTCCCCGAATTCATCAGACTTCTCGCCTTGATCACTTTAGCCGTTTCGATTACTGCAGCAGAGTTTTTATTATTTGAAATTACTTCATCAGCCAATTTTTCAGCTTGGGAGAAATTCTTTTCTTCTGCATACATTTTCATCAGTTCTATATTGGCGAAGTTTCTGACATTGATGTTGGAAGAATTCTTAATATTTTCAAGATACTTCTTAGCTTCGGCAGAATTTCCCTGAGCGATATAAATTTGAGACACTCGAGTTGCTGCGTCATCCTGATAATCATTCTGAACGTTTGCAATTTCCTGTAAAACCAATAAGGCTTTTGTAGGATTATTCGTCTGATAATAGCTTTCACCTAACTCATATTTAGCTTGATAAAGACCCTCTCCTGTTGGATTTTGAATTAAATATTTCTCGTAATAAGAAATTGCATTTTTGTAATCTTTCTTTGTGAAATATTGTTTACCTGTTGACAGATTAATTTCGTCGATTTCAGAAGCGTCGATGTTGACACCCATATTTCTTGCAAAATCAGCATAACCTGAAACATCACCATTTTTTGTGAAAATAGGTTTTGCAGCCTGAACAATTTTCTGTGCGTAAGCCGTATTTTTATATTGTTCGCCAAGAGATCTTAATTCAGATAACGCTTTATCACTTTGATTTTGGTCAATATAATTCTGCGCTCTGTAAATGGATGCATTCGCAACCAAATCTTTATCTGAAGAAGATTTAATCACTTTTCCGAAGAAATCATTAGAATTGGTAAAATCATCCTGAGCGGCGTAAGCTGCACCAATTTCGTATTGCGCATCATCAATATATTCCGATGCCGGATATTTAGAAATCAATGATTTTAAATTGGTAATTTTTGCTGCCTGATCATCTTTAAATCCTAAAGCCAAAGCTTTCTGATATAAAGTATAATCTGTAGAATCCTCATTTTTATCGTAGATCGCAATTGCTTCGTTCAGATTATTATTGGCATAATAGATATCGGCCAATCGAAGTTCTGCATCATTTTTAAATTCAGTTTTAGGATTCGTCAGATATTGTTTGAAATATGTTTCTGCCTGATCGAATTTTTTAGATTTAAAATAAGCATAACCCATATCGTAAGGCAACTGCTGTTTCTCAGGGAAGGTTTCGTTGGTAAGTTTTTCGTAACGGGCAATCGCAGAAGGATAATTTCCTTTCTGATAATACACCTGTCCCAACCAGTATAAAGCTCTGCTGTTGAATTCTTTATTGATATTAAATTCTAAACTTCTTAAGAAATATCGTTCCGCTTCGTCAAAATTACCTTTGTTGAATTCTTCAGTTCCCAATAAGTAAGAAACTTCCTGATCTACTTTGTCGGTTTCAGGTGTAGAATTCGGTAATTTATCAATAGCATTCAAAGTTTCTTTAAAGTTGCCGGAATACAGATAAGATTTCACCAAAAGTGATCTCATTTCTGCAGTTTTAGCACCACCTGGATTTTCTGTTATATAATTTTGAATTACAGTTGTCGGACTTTCAAACGGGTTTCCGATGTCGTATCCTAATTTTGCGTATTGTTCGTGAGCCAGTTGTTTCACACTTGCATCATAATCCATCTGATAAGACGAACGGAATGCTGAAAGTGCTTCCTGCTTTTTATCAACTGCCAAATAAGCATTCCCTAATTGATAATACGCATTCTGAGCTAAAGCCGAGTTGCTGTTGATTAATTGGTTGTAAAAAGAAACCGCTTCATCATATTTTTTAAGCTGAGCCGCCACAAATCCCATTTCATACAGATCATTTTCTGACGGATTTTGCTGAATACTCAGATAATCTTTCAAGTGTGGATACGCCGATTCATAATCGTTCTTCATAAAATAAGATTCACCGATGATTTTGTGAACTTCCGCTTTGTAAGATTCAGAAATATCTTCATTCAACAAAGCATTTCCTTCTGAGATCGCTTTATCGTAATCTTTATCATTGTAATGCATCTGAACATAATACGGACGCACCAGCTTTGAAAATTTCGGCTGATCTTTTACAGAATCAAAGTATTCGAAAGCTTTATCATTCTGCTTGTTAGAATAATATAAATGTCCTAACATATAAGCTACATCGCCTTTTTCAGATTCTTCAGCCGTTTTGTAAGCTTCTTCCAGTGCATCAATCGCCCCTTTAGAATCACCCATCATAAATTTAGCATACCCCAATTTCAGAATATACTGTGTATTTTCTTCTTTGGTCAGCTGATATTGATTTACTTTTTTTAAAGTTTCTAAAGCTGTACTAAAATCTTTTTTAGCCAAATAATAATCTGCCAATGGTAAATTTGCCTGGGCAAAATACGCAGAGTTAGGATATTCTTTTATAAAAGCCGTCAAACCTTCTTCCGCATGATTTTTCTGAAGAATCACTCCTATCACGTTATCAAAAAACTGTGCAGCTTCTTTTCTCGACTGCTCCAGATTCTGGTTGTAGAAATACTGTCGTGCATATTCGTATTGGGAAGCGTTGTATATTTTGGTCTGATAAAGATTTTGAGCAAGATTAAACCTGTAGTTTTCTTTTTGGGTAAAGTATTGAGACTGTTGAGCTTCGGAAACCCCGAAATAGAAAACAGCAGCCGCTAAAAGTATTTTTTTTGATTTCATTAACATCAAATTTTAAAATGGAAAGGTCTTCAAAAATGAGACAGATTTTATCCACAAATTATCAACGAAAATATCGAAAAGATATTGTAAAAACAAGCCTTTTAACATATTGTTAGTATGTGGATTATTTTTTAATACTAATTAACTTTTTAGTAAGAAATATTAAGAAAATCTTAATTATTTATCAGAAATAATTACATTTGTTTTTTTCAACTTTTAGATAACTATTAAATGAATCAACTTTTCAGAAGGAAAAACTATTCAGCAACAGATACTTCCACCAATCTTTTGCGGGTTTTAGGAACTTGGGATATCGTTTTTTTTGGAATTGCCGCCATCATCGGAGCCGGAAGTTTCAGCAGTTTGGGTGAAGCCGTTTTCAGAGGTGGTCCCGGCGTTATCCTGCTCTATCTGATTTGTGGTTTTGCCTGTGGTTTTACCGCTCTATGTTATGCAGAATTTGCCAGCAGAATTCCTACAGCGGGCTCTGCTTACACGTATGCTTACGCTAGTTTTGGTGAATTAATAGCCTGGGTAATTGGCTGGGCTTTGATTATGGAATATTCATTCGGAAATATCTATGTCGCGTTCTCCTGGTCAGATTATTTTACAAGTTTCATCGAGCGTCTCGGAATGCACATTCCTGATTATCTCACGTGCAGCTATACCGAAGCGAAAAAAGCTTTCTTAAACGGTTCTGAAAATAAAGAACTCATTAATGCGTGGACATCTGCACCTTTACTGGGAAATTTAAAACTAATCGTCGATATTCCGGCATTGGTGATTAATGGGTTAATTACGTGGCTGTGTTATCGTGGAGTGAAAGAAAGTAAAAACTTCAACAATTCTTTGGTGATTTTAAAATTAGCCGTAATCGTTTTGGTTATTCTGGTTGGTTTTTCATACATCAATACCGATAACTGGACACCTGTAAGTATCGAGACAGGGACTCAATCATTTATGCCGAATGGTTTTGCAGGAGTGATGAGTGCGGTTTCAGGAGTTTTCTTTGCGTATATAGGCTTTGATGCACTAAGTGTACTTTCAGAAGAAACAAAAGATCCACAAAAGACATTACCAAAAGGAATGATTATTTCTTTGGCTTTGTGTACCGTTATTTATATCTGTCTGACTTTGGTTTTAACCGGAATGGTCGATTACAGAAAGTTCGACGGAGTCGGAGATCCTCTTTCATTTATATTTGAAAAAACAAACGCTAATGTTGCGTGGATGGAACTGACGGTTTCATTTGTAGCGATTGTAGCAATTACCACAGTTTTATTGGTATTCCAGATGGGGCAACCGAGAATCTGGTATGCGATGAGTCGTGACGGATTAATGCCCAAAAAGTTTCAGGAAGTGCATCCAAAATTCAAAACACCGGCATTCGCAACGATTGTTACGGGTATTGTTGTTGGCGTTCCGATTCTTTTTACAGACAAAAGTTTTATTTTAGATTTTACAAGTATCGGAACTATTTTCGCCTTTGTGCTGGTCTGTGCAGGTGTTTTGATGCTCCCTCCAAAAGAAAAGATCAAAGGTCGTTTTCACCTTCCCTACATCAATGGTAAAATTATTTTCCCGGTAATTTTCATCGGAGCTTTAGTGGGGTTTTATTATTTTCAACCGGCATTTTTTGAAAACTTAATGGATTGGAAAGATCCCAAAGAAGGCGAATTCAGAGCATCAATTTTCTTTTTTATTATTGTTAATCTGATTCTTTGTCTGGTAACTTTTATCAAAAATCTATCGCTGATTCCATTAATCGGTTTAAGCTCTTGCCTGTATTTATTGACAGGGATGAGCCACGAAAACTGGTTCTATTTCGGGATATGGTTTGCCGTAGGTTTGGTAATTTATTTCTGTTACGGATATCAGAACAGCAAACTGAGAAATACCAATTAAAAGATGAAATATCTTTTCTGTCTGCTATGTTTAATCACCATAGGATGCAATAAATCTAAAGTTGAATCGGGCAATGATTTAACCGTACAGAATTCAGAAATAACGAAGATTCCTTATAAAGAATTTTTAAGGTCGATCAATAAAAAGACTGCGGAAGAAAAGAAAAATTATCTTTTTAAATTTATCAACTACGACGTTCCCAATTATTGGATGGGTACACCTTGGTCATTCAACGGAACATCGAGAGAACCTCAGAAAAACACCATTGCCTGCGGATATTTTGTTACGAATACGCTGGTTGATTTTGGTTTCGACATCAACAGAACTTATCTTGCACAACAAGCTTCTTCCGTGATGATTAAAAAGCTTTGTAAAGACATCAAATATTTCAGCAAAAGACAGGATTTAGACAATTATCTCTTAAACAAAGATAAAAACCAGGTGTACATTGTCGGTCTCGACTTCCATACGGGTTTTATTACAAGAGAAAATAAAGACACTTATTTTATTCATTCCAGCTATATCAAAAACAAGGGTGTTGTAAAGGAATTAACTACAAATTCACAGGCATTGAACGCTTCCAAAACATTTATGCTTGGAACTTTAAATTATTGATATAATATCCAATCCTTGTTTTTCGAATATAAGTGGAACGCCTTTGTATATCTTAATTTGAAAACCTTATAAGTTAAGTCTTTGTTTAGCTTTGCGTTTAATTATCACGATGAAAGACAAAGTTTTGACAACCTACATTTTGTCTAAGAAAAACAGTGGTATTTATTTAAGAAAGTAACACAATATTTTAATAAATCATCTAAACAGGAACAAACTATCATATTACTATAAATAATTGGCGAAATAATTGCTAAAGTTTCTTAAGAACTTTAAACTATACTGCCATGCCTGAAAGAATCAAAACATACCAAGAGTTCTATGAGTTTTATCTCGATGAACACAAGAAATTAGGAACAAGAATTTTTCATTTTCTGGGAATTCTGTTTGTTTTTCTCGTCATGGGGTTTGTCATTTACACCGGAAAAGAAAGATTTCTTTGGTACATTCCGATATTTGGATATGGTTTTGCGTGGCTGAGCCATGCTTTTATCGAGAGAAATAAACCTGCCACTTTTAAATATCCGCTTTGGTCACTGATGTCAGATTTTAAACTATTTTTCGAATTATTGACTGGCAAACAAAAATTCAGAACTAAAGAAAAAGCTTAATTTTGAAGTCCTTTGAAATTTCATATGATGAAAAATATTCTATAGACTTTAATCTTAATTTTTCATTTAACAGCAATATTTGTCGAGATTCAATGCAAAACAATGCAGAATTTCAAACGAGAAAACGATAAAATTTTCATCATTGCTTCAGAAACTGTTCTAATATCAAGAAATAAAAAAATCCCTTTCAATATGTATTGAAGGGATTTATATTTTCAGCAAATGATCTTAATGCCCGTGATTTCTCGGAGGTTCGGGTAACTGTATCTTATTGACTTCATCCATTTTCTGCGTTGCAGCCATAGAAACCACCAATTCATTCAGCATAGAGCTTGCTGCCTGTGGAGAATTGGGTAATAACACCAAATTGCTTCTGTTATTGGCTCCGATGGAATGTAAAGTATCGTAATGTTGCGTTACAACAATTAGTGCCGAAGCTTCTTGCGCATTGATTCCTGCAGCATTCAGCATTTTTACAGACTCTTCAAGACCTTTTGCGATTTCTCTTCTCTGGTCTGCAATCCCTTGTCCCTGAAGTTTTTTAGATTCGGCTTCAGCTTTTGCAACCGCAACAATTCTGATTCTTTGCGCTTCAGATTCGTATTCTGCAGCAGTTTTTTCACGTTCTGCAGCGTTGATCCTGTTCATGGCGTGTTTTACCTGTTCATCCGGATCAATATCTGTCACCAACGCTTTGATAATATCGTAACCATAACTTTGCATTGCTTCCTGCAATTCACTTTTTACAGCCACTGCAATATCATCTTTTCTTACAAAAACATCGTCTAATTTCGTTTTTGGAACTTCCGCACGCACCACATCAAAAACATAAGATGTAATCTGATTTTCAGGATTTTCCAAACGATAATATGCATCTTTTACGTTTTCTCTGATCACCTGATATTGCACAGAAACTTTCATTTTTATGAAAACATTATCCAAAGTTTTGGTATCGATAATGACATCCAATTGCTGGATTCTAAGATTCAGACGTTTAGAAATCTGATCCAAAAAAGGGATCTTCAAATGCAAACCGGCGTGGCTTACTTTTAAAAATTTACCCAATCGTTCTACAACCGCTGCAGATTCCTGCTTTACTGTAAAGAATGAAGCGAATAATGTAACAAGTCCGAAAAAGACCAAAATACCTAAATACACCATATAGTTTTTTTTATGAATTAGGTGATAAGATACAAGTTTTTAGAATAAAAATCAAATTAAAGTTGAAAAATCACATCGTCATTCCGATATCGATTCCTTTTATTTTTCTATACAAGTCTGTAGCATAATTATCGGTCATTCCTGATACAAAATCAATAACTCCCAAAGTTTTCTGGTAATCATTCCCTTCTTCGTAAACAAATTGTTGTGGCAGAAGTTTTAAAGCCATTTTATCGTAAGATTTCCTGTCATCTTTCGCTTTTAAAACCGATGGAATAAAGTGATCAAGCAATTCATACATAACATTATAACCTGCATTTTCTATTTCTACAACAGCTTTGTGATTGTATATTTTAGCGATAGAATAAGATTCAATTTCCTGTAGTGCTTTATTTCCGTCACGGTAAATATCCAGCAAACCTTTATCTAAATTACCTTCTAAAATTGTAGTGAAATTTGTTTTAAAACTTTCTATGGACTGATTAATCAATGCATTAATAACTTTAGCTCTCAGGTAAGAAACCCTTTCGTTATCATTTGAAATAGCAACCAGCTTATCTTTCACTTTTTTGATGTCCTTATTTTCAGATTCGATAAGATCCATAAAAAGATTTTCGCAGTCTGCACTTGAAATAATCCCCAAACGATGTGCATCTTCCATATCAATAATATTGTAGCAGATATCATCGGCAGCTTCTACTAACCAAACAAAAGGATGTCTTTTAAAAATATAAGGTTCATCATTTTCCTGAATGAGATTAACTCCTTTTGCTATTTCTAAAAAAGTTTCTTTTTCGTTCTGAAAAAACCCGAATTTTTTCCTGTGAATAATTCCTTTTTTCTTTGCGACAGCTTCACAGGGATATTTTGCAATACTTGCTAAAGTTGTAAAGGTAAGCTGGGTTCCTCCTAGATCCTTCCCTTGCTGTTGATGAGCGAGAACACGGATTGCATTGGCGTTTCCTTCAAAATTAACAAGATCTGCCCATTCTTTGGTTGAAAATTTAGGTTTAAGTTCGTTTTCATTTTTATCAAAATAGCTCGCAATGGCATCTTCACCGGAGTGTCCGAACGCAGGATTTCCCACATCATGACAAAGGCAGGCTGCAGCGATTACGTTTCCTAAATTAAGCTGATAAAAGTTGTTAGATTCTTCCGTGAGTTCATTCTGATGATTTTCAGAAATAAATTCTCCTATCACACTTCCCAGACTTCTTCCTACCGAAGAAACTTCTAATGAATGCGTCAATCGGTTATGTACAAATACACTTCCGGGAAGAGGAAAAACCTGAGTTTTGTTCTGCAATCTTCTAAATGCCGACGAAAAAATAATCCGGTCAAAATCTCTCTGGAAATCCGTTCTTGAAGCAACAGTATTTGGATTGTTACCGGTACGCTGACTGGTAAAAATCTGGTTCAAATTCATCATTTTCCAAAATTAATTCAAATTTTACTTTTAAAGGAATAATATTTGAGTTTTTCTTGAAAACAAAACAATGCCTGAAGGTCCAACAATTATTCTAATGAAAGAAGATCTGCAAAAATTTGCAGGCCAAAAAGTAATGGAAGTGAGCGGAAGCGAACTTCCTGAAACATCAAAAATAAAAGGAGAAATTCTAAGAGAAATCAAAACCTTCGGGAAACAAACCTATCTGATTTTTGATCATATTATTTTCAAAATCCATCTCATGATGTTTGGTTCTTACAGTCTGCATGAAAGGAAAGATATTGATACACTTCGTCTGGGCTTTACATTTAAAGAAGGCGGAATGTATTTTTACACTTGCGTTGTGAAAATCATTGATGAAAGTTTTCTTTTAAAAATCGACTGGGAAACTGATATCATGAGTGACCGATGGAACTCCGAAAAAACTGAAGCAACTTTAAAAGCAGCTCCTAAAATGATGATCTGTGATGCCTTGATGAATCAGGATATTTTCTCCGGAGTCGGGAATATCATCAAAAACGAAGCTTTGTTCAGAGTAGGAATTCATCCGGAAACTCTGATCGGAAACCTACCTCCGAAAAAACTGAAAGAAATTATCGCAGAAGCAAGAAACTATGGTTTCGACTTTAAGAAATGGAAAAAAGCCAATGTTCTCAGCAAACATTTCCAAATCTACCATCAGAAAAGCTGTCCCATCTGTGGAGAAGAAGTTACAAAGAAAGACACCGGAAAAAGTAAACGCACGAGTTTTTTCTGTGAAAATGATCAGAAATTGTATTGATCTGTATCCACAGATAACTGACGAATTATACTATTAAATTTTATTCATTTTTAATCAATAAAGCACCAATTTAGGGTGCTTTAGTTTTTATTATGCAAAGCATTTTTATCTTATTGTGATTATCAAGTCTTAAACACACAATACGAATACATTAACATATTCACATTATTTTACGAATAAAATAATTTATTTTACAGACAATTTGTATGAAATTTTTAAAATTATTCAATTAACAGTTACTCTTAAATAGCTTAATAATGCCGTAACAAACTGATATACATCATGATATTTGTATTGCCTATACAATTTGAAAGCCGTAATATTGCATTACAGAATTCGCAATAAATATTAAAATAAATAAAAATTCAAAAATTATGATCGCAATCGTCGGAGTAGCAACATGTGCAGTTTTAGTTTCTTCTTATATCGCAACGGTAAAAAAAGAAAACAACTAAATTATCAACTAAAAATAGTAGCCCATAAAACAATTTTATCAGTTAGTATTTTTATGTTTGCAGTCTTAACTGTCTGCCCGCTCTTTTACTCAACCGGAGTAAAAGAGCGCAAAAAACTCAAAAAATGATTACAGAACTTGAGCAACTTCAAAATTCAGTTTTTTCTAAGCTCGACTTAATCATTTCAAACCTTCAGCCAGATCCTGAATGTGAAGATTATCTTGGACACAGTTTTCAACTTAATCATCGCAGCATCAAATTCAGAAAGGCTAAAATTACCCCAAAGAAAATCGGACAATTTGTAACTTTATGGAAGAGAAATCCTGAAAGTAAACAAACCGAACCTTTCACTTCTGAAGATTCTTTTGATTTTTACATTATTGCTTGTCAGTCTGATGAAAAATCCGGAATTTTCTTTTTTCCAAAATATATTCTTACTCAAAAGCATATTCTTACCTCTCGATCGAAAGAAGGAAAACGAGGTTTCAGAGTGTATCCGAACTGGGATTCGCCCAAAAATAAACAAGCGATGAAAACTCAGGATTGGCAGGCAGATTTCTTTATAGATTTCTCGGATGATGATTTTCTTGGAAAAATTCGTCAGCTCTGGCGTTTTTCGTTATTAAATTAATAAAACAGGTATCGAGAAAGATTGAGCCACCGACAGCCATTACATCGAAAACTTCTTGACACTATTTTTTTCAAAATCTACTAGAAGCAACGCTATTCTAAAAAAACTTAATCAACCAAAAAGATTCTAAAGGATTATCTTTGCAACACAAAACTGTTTCAACAAAGCTAAAATGAATCTGTACAACCTCATCATTCAGGACAAAGAAGAAGTAACACTCGATGATGTTTTTCTTGAACCTCATAACAAAGACCATTTTGTACAGCTCATCAAAGAACAGACCTACGCCAAAGAACTGATGGAATACGGACTTCCCGTGAACAATAAAGTCCTTCTCGAAGGAAGTTCAGGTTGCGGAAAAACTATGACTGCAAAGGCAATTGCTAATGCTTTGGGCAAAAATATCATTATTCTCAACCTCAGCAATATCGTTTCGTCAAGAATCGGGGAAACTTCTCAAAATATCAAAATGATTTTTGATAAAGCTGCAAGAGAACGATCTGTTCTTTTTTTGGATGAGCTCGACCAGATCGGAAAAGCTCGCGGTAGTGATGATAAAGATGTGGGTGAAATGAGAAGACTCGTGAATACGCTGATTCAGTTAATCGATTATTATCCCGAAAATGCGCTGCTGCTTTGTGCCACCAATCATGCAGAAATTATTGACACGGCAATCATCAGACGTTTTCAGCTGAAAATAAAATACGAAATGCCTTCTAAAGAATTTCTGGATAGTTTTTATGATGGTCTTTTAGCAAAATTTCCTGAAGATCTGAGAAATATCGAGAGAAAATATGAGTTTTCTTTTGCTGAAGCGAAGGATTATGCTTTTACGGTGGTGAAAGGGAGGTTGATTGGGAAGTTGGAAACACAATAGTTTTAAAAAATTTAAATAACTTAGATTTAGGCTAAAAAGATATATTAGCACTAACACCACACCGTATGAAACATCTGATAATTTATTTATTTCTGATCTTATTTCCCTGTATTGGCTTGGCACAAACTCAGGAGGAATTAGTTGCTTATTTGAAGAATGAATATCCTATAAGAAAGAAAATAAATTTTGGAGAAATCTATTATAATGAAAAAGATCTACCTGTTTTGTATGTAGATGATGTTCTTAAAAAATGTATTCCAGAGGTGTCATTTTATATATTCGACTTGAATTTTCGAGGATGTTACGGATTTAGTAAAAGACAATCAATATTGGTTTGTAAAAATGGTAAAATTATTTTTTCGCAATTAGGCTTAGGATTTCTTGCAAATGATTTTGGCTTACATCAACAATTTGTAGATCTCTTCAAAAATAATGAATTAATAACGAGTAGTTCACGTAATGAATATATAGAACATATTGCAAAATTATTATATTCAACTTATTATAACCCACCCTATACAATCCAAACGTTAACAGATTCAATAATATTTGATATTCAAGATCACTGGTCTCTAGTATTTATTATGGAAAAACAAAGTTTGAAGGATATTAGTTTTAAGTTTAGATAACCCTTTCATAGTATGGGTTTCTAAACTGGTGCTTACTCACCCCTTCATAACTCCCTAAATCAATTCGCATATCTTATTTCCCAGCGCAGAAATCACAGGAATCAGCGTCTTCCCAAAATCTGTGAGAAAATACTTTTACTTTGGGCGGAATCTGTTCGTAGATTTTCTTTGAAACAAATTCATGTTCTTCGAATTTTGGCACTCTACAGATGAAGCGAATTTCAGATTGTCCCAAAAAAAAATCCTTTCAAAAATTGAAAGGATCTTCTAATGTAATATGAAATAAACTAAGTGTGCTTTTGATTTTTACTGAACAATAATTTTAAAATTGCTGTTCAGATTTTCTCCTGAAACATTCAGAATATAATTTCCTGATACTTTTCTACCACCGATATTTAAATTAAATATTCCGTTTTCTGTAGACTTTATTGTTTCCTTAACGATCACTTTACCGGTCATATCCAGTATTGTCGCTGTTAGACTTGATTTTTTATATTCGGGAAGCTTAATGAAAATCTGATCTTTTACAGGATTCGGATATACCGTTCCTACGTTTTTACTGATGCTGAATTCTTCATTGCTCAACACTGCCTGATTGTACAAAGCAGATACTTCGGTTGAAGTTAATGCGTAGTTGTACATTTTAAGTTCATCAAATGCACCTTTGTAGGGAGCTGAAGCGTTGGCAGTTGCCTGAAATTCTAGTTCACCGATATTTCCAATGATAAAATCGCTTGCTTCACCAATTCCTGTAACTGCTGTCTCGTCACCTTCAGCACTTAAAACGCCATTGGTGTAAATTCTCATTTTATGAGCAACAATGTCTCTCTGGATCACTACATGCACCCAGTTGCCTGTAAAATAATTGGCTACAGGTGATGTAATTTCTTTTTTCGTTACATCATCATCGATAGCATATCGCAGCTGACCACCTTTAATCTCTATGTTAAAACGTTTACCGGTTGCTCCTGTTGTTGTATTTTTAGTGATCGAACCTTTACACAAAATATAAAGACTCGTCGCTGAAGATGCCGGAATCATACTTGCCGGAGCTTTCATCCAGTAAGAAACGGTAAATGAATTATTGTTAAACATAATCTGATCCTGATGAGGAATACTCGCTATGTAAGGAGTTGCCGGTGCAGTTGCCAAATCTAAAGCATTGTTTTCTTTTCCCGGAACTCTTACACTTGCGTTGTCATACGCCGCACTTAAAATACCGTGATTGGCAAATGGCGAAACATCTGTAATTTGTGTACCTGATAACGGAGCTTCAGCAAAAGGCCAGTTTCCTACAACACTCGGTGTAATCGCACGGAAATTCCATACAATTCCTGTAGCTGTTCCTAAAGTATTGGTTGCATCAATTCTCCAGTAGTAATTGGTTGCTGTACTCAAACCTGTCAATTGATGTGAAGGCGTAGCTGAATATGGAACTGTTGCCACATTGGTTAAACTCAAAGGATCTGTACCAAAATGAACAGTATAGCTCGTTGTGTTGCTGCTTCCTGACCATTTTAAAAGCAGATTGCCATTATCCAACTGAATATTGGTATTTGCACTGGAAGGATTGGGAGCCGTAGCCTGTGTTGGCGCAGACGGAACCGGAGGTGTAGTAATGGTTGCATTGGCGGTATACACAGAAGAATCTGTTGCATTGGTCGCTTTTACTCTGTAATAATATTGCGTATTTGGTGTTAAACCCGTTTCATTATAAGTGACTGTATTCGCAGGCAGTGTTGCAATAGCTGTAAAGGTTGTTCCATTGGTAGAACGTTCCAGTACATAATTCGTTTCATTGGTCGCATTGTCATTCCAGTTAACCGTGAAAGAACTTAAAGCAGGAGTTCCTGTGGTAAGAGGATTAGTGAAATTTAAATTCGTAGGTGGGATAATAAAATCCGGCGCTGGTGTATTCGGTAAACCGTTAATATAAACCTCTATGTTCAGATAAGGAGCGTTGGTAGTACTTACTGCTAAAGCGTCAGCAACATTAGGATTAAGTCCGTTGGCAGTTTCCCACGCATCCGGCATACCATCATTATCGGTATCCAGAGGAGCCGGTGCGCCATAAATGTGTCCTGCTCCACCGTTGGTGAAACCAAACTGAGTGGTTAAATCCGTTTGTACATAAACATAAGCGGCAGTGGTTCCTTTAGATGATAAATCTGAAATCATCAATTGATCTACCTGATCACGTCTCGGATACGATGCTCCTACTCCAGCAACAACATTATTATAAGCATCCACCGCAGATAAAGTTGTATTTTTCATTGGGTAATCATAAGGAGTCGTCAGTATAGAAGCTGCATCTCCTGTAGGAAACCCCGTTAAATCCTGGGGAACCAAAGTTCCGTCTAAGACTCCGTTTTTATTGTTATCAAAATAATTCCCGGGACCATACAAGTTGAAGTTGGCATTACCCACACTAAAAGGTGTAGAAACTGTGCTGCCCGTATTCGGACCTCCGATAAAATAATTGTTGATAATATTTGCATAAGAAGCTCCAGCAGAATCTCCGCCCATAATGTAAGCTTCTCCTGACTGTGTATGACCGTACGTATTGCCATAATTTCCCCAGTTGTACACAACATTATTTACGAACTCATTGATCCCTTTTACTTTGTTGTTTCTGGTTTTATTGGAGATATATAAATTTCCGATCAGACTGATCTTTCCGCCTACTGGTGGCTGCATCAATCCTCCTGCAGAGTGATTATGACGGTGTAATCCCTGTCCGATGATAGAATTCTGAATCGTAATATTATCAGGACTCGTCCCATTGTTATCCCAGTTCACAGAAAATACTTCATCTGTACCCCAGGTAAATGTCATATGATCTAAGATAATATTCGCACCATTCGCAATTCCTGATGCATCTTGATTTTGGGCTGTTCCGCCATAACGGACACGGAAATATCTGGCAATGGTATTATTAGATCCAGAAAATGAAACTCTCGGTCCTAAAAATAAAATTCCTTCTCCGGGAGCGGTTTGTCCGGCAATCGTGGTATTGGCAGCAACGGCAACGACCGATTGTAAATTAACAATTCCTCCCACTTTAAAAATCACAAATCGACCCGGCTGACTTACCGCATCACGGAAAGAACCTGCACCGCTGTCATTCAAATTGGTTACCAAATAGATTTGAGGATTGGCTGCACCTCTTGCTCCTGTAGTAAATCTACCAAAACCTGTAGCTTCCGGAAATGCTAGTGTCTGTGCATTTATATCGACTGTAGAAAGTGTGATTCCACAAATCAATAAAGATTTGAGAGTTTGCTTAAAGAGTAAAGATTTATTTTTCATGAATATTAAATTTTGTTTAAACTAATCTACCCACAACGCCAAATATGAGCATCCTGCTCCGTCCTGCTATCGTCTAAAAATCAAATAATTACACTACTAATCATTGTTTTTACACCAAGTTAAGAGATGTTAATAGGTTGGAAATCATTGGAGGATGATTGTGATTTATATATTTAAAATTGATTATCTTAAACATATTGTAATAAATCAATTTCTGAAGATTTTTGTTATATTTGATTATAGTTTGGATTGACGCAATGCTAAGACAAAAGTCAGCAGTAATTCACACATTAACAATTAAAAAACATGAATTTAAAATTTATCCTAGCAAGCGTAATTACTTTATTGACTTGTGTTATTTATGCACAAGATAATACAACTGATTTTACTCCTTGTACTGAAGTAAAATATTCTGTAGAAGATTCTCAATTAAAACAAAAATATGGAGATTTATCAAAACCAAATACTAATTCAAAATTTATTGGCGGAATTGAAGAATTGAAAAAGTATTTTGCGGAAAATTCTCTTACAAATCCTAAATCCAAAAACATTGTGTTTAGAACACATATTGGATTTGTGGTTAATTGTAATGGAAAAGCAGGTAATTTTGAAATCATTAGTAACGGAAAAGGAGATTTAAAATTGCTTTCTGAAAACGTTTTGGAAATAGTCCAAAAAATGCCTCAAAACTGGGAAGCAGCAAAAGTTGACGGAAAAAATGTTGATAGCTATCAGATTTTATCTTTTACTATTCTTGACGGAAACTTAACTAAAGTAAATTATAGATAAGAATTACTCCTAACAAAGGTTTTGCAATATTGAGGCGAAACTGCAAAGTTCCACGGTAGTTCTTCTATTGAACTTTTTTGCAAAATTGAAGATTTGTGCTTCGATTCCCCGCCATCGCAAAGCCCCGAAACGTTATGTGTAAACTTAGACAAACATTACCCAAGACATAAAAAACGGACTTAACCTTGCTTTAAACGAGGCAATTATTGTCGGACTTTGCTTTGAAGAGGAACGCAAAACTGTTTACCTTACTTTTTATCCTATTGCAATTCAACAAGACGGGACAATTCCCAATGATAATAGATTTCTTTTTGCTTTTAGAAACGTTGGACGACTGGCTTCGTCATTAACTCTTGACACAGAAACAGAAGCGATTAAATTCGAACCAACCGAACTTGTTGACAAAATGAATGAATTTAAAAATGAATCACTTTATGGCTGGGAATTTATTGATAACGAAGAAAAATTAATTTTCAATCAATGGAAAGAAAATACAAGTTTTGACACAATTATGAGTAGTAACTTTGACAAGCAACACACAATCGACCTCTTTCAAGAAGACAAATACAGTAAAAAGACAATTGAGGTAAAAATTTGGTTTGACAAAATTGAAATATTCGATAGTAAACTCAATCCGTTTGACATTCAAATATTCATTGACAACGGAAAAAGAGGTTGGGACAAATTATATGAAAGCGGTTGGTCGACAACAGAAGAGGAACTAAAAGGAGCATTAAAACTTAACGAATGATAACAAGAGTTTTGCAATAGTGGGGCGAAACTGCAAAGTTCAACGGCAGTTCTTCTATCGAAATTTTGTGCAAAATTGAAGATTTGTGCTTCGATTGCCCCACCATCGCAAAGCCCCAATACGTTAGCAGAATATTTTATGAACGAAATCCAGACAAAAGACTTTATAGATTCTAATAATGTAAAGGAAATATTATTCAATTCCTTCAAATCAATTGTTGAAAATAATACTTGTGAGGATTTAAATTTGAGTAATAAAAATGTTTCAATTGAGTTGAATCATATCCAATGTGATTTAAAAAATCCATTTATTACTTTTAAATGTAAAATTATTAATCAAGACAAAACAATAGGTTTTTATTCTGTTGTCTTTGAACAAACTGGAAAAATAATTGATGATTTTTTTGTAATTTTTTAATCCTGAAAATGAGCCTAAGAAAACTTGACGAAGATTACCAACATGGCGCAAATGGAAAATATTTTTGCAAATGTTGCGGTTACAATACTTTATCAGAATTTCCAAGTGGAACTTATAAAATTTGTGAAATTTGTTTTTGGGAAGACGACCTCTATCAAACAAAATCCAAATGAAAAAGGAGGTCCAAATCGAGTTTCTTTAATTGAAGCAAGAAAAAACTTTGAAGAATTTGGAGTTTGCGAACTGGAAATGAAAATGAATGTTAGAAAGTTGTTCGAAAACGATATACGTAAAATTTAAATTAATATTGCTGGTAACAGAAGTTTGACAAGATTCTGAATTTTGTAGTAAATACACGTTTACCTTTACATTTCGCAAGAAATTTTATCTTTAACAGAAAAAAATCGGTTCCTAAGCTTGCCTCACCAAGCCTCGAAACGTTAGCTGCCATTTAAAAAAGCTACAACATATGGAAATAGAATTTTTTGAAACTAAAAATTATACAGAGTTGATTCCTTTAAATTTATTAGATGACGTATTATGTGAAAAAATTGGAGAAAAAGTAATACTTACGTGGTTTTTTAAAATGCCATCTGAAAGAGAAGTTAAAGAAAAAGGTGCTGAAATGGAACAACCTATAATTATTAGTTCTACAAACAAGTTTTCTGGCAAATTAAATGAATCATTTTTTGATACTCTTGCCGAAAAATTTGATTATATCTATGAGTATGATTTCAACCAAACTTACCAATTATTTTTTAACCTTAATCCAATATCACCACCAGAATATTACACAAGAATGAGTTGGTGGGATTCGAACATAATATGTCTGGAATTTGTTGAAGCAAAATGGAAAATTGTAAATAATAAAATTTGGTATTATAGAGAGTTATTTAATGATAATATACTGAAATTCGGGGAAGTGAAAATAAAAAACGTCAGTTAACAGGCGTTTGGCAAGATTTCGAATTTTTGTTAAATTCAAGTTCACGTTTCGCAATAAATTTTATCTAAAAATCAATAATTACATCCTAAATCATTATTACTATGCTAAATAAACTAATTTTAACATACTGAAAATGAAAAATTAAAAGGATAAAAAAAACCTTAGTTTTATTTAATTAAATTAAGAATTACTTGTTAGTGATCTTTATTTACTTCTAAGAATATAATCTGATTTTGGCGTTTAGATCTATCCAAATACATTTTAAAAAAGGCCTTTTGATCATGACATTAGATGATGGAAACGGAAACGTTATTTATTAACTCCAGATCGTGACTTCTTATTTTTTCGAATTTTTGTTCTGTGGCTTCGTTATTGCGTTACGAAAAATATAGCATTTTAAATTTAAGATCAGCATCAAAAGTCATTGCCAATCTTAAAATAGAATTTGCTGAATAATGTATAACATTACTAAAAAAATATTATTATGCAATTTATTGAATTCAAAAAAGAACATTTTATTCACAACGAAGAAAACGGTAATTATTTGCTGGAAATTCCAAAAGACGAAGTCGGCTTCGGCGACATTAAGTTACAAAAGAAAAAGGAGAATGGGACTTTTGAGGAACTAGACGCTGAAATCATTGACAATCTTAACCTCATTAAAATTATTTTAGAGAATCCTGAAGATATCAGAGTGAATTTTTAATTGTAACCAAAGTTTCAAAATTATAAACATGACCATTAAAAAAAATCCCAACATTTTTAAGATTTTTTTTGGTGCATTTATTTTGCCTTTTGTGTGCTATGGGCAACAAGAATTGCATCAAAATTACTCGCTGCTGCATCCTGTTCCCCGTGCTCTCATGAGGGAAATGGAAACCGACAGACCGGATGTTACTGAATCACCCTATACAGTAGATGCAGGACACTTACAGTACGAAACTGATTTTGTAAGGCTGATAAAAGAAAAGTCTGAAGAACAGAAAAACAATCCATTATTGATTAATCAGGCAAACTTAAAAATCGGACTTACCAAAAGTACCGCCATACAGATTGGCTTCCAGACTTATGGAAGGCAAAAAGAAACAGACCTTGCTTCTGGAAATACAGAGACAACGCATGGCTTTGGTGATGTGACTCTTAGAATCAAACAAAATTTGATTGGAAACGACCAAGGAAATTTTGCTTTGGCATTATTACCTTATATAAAATTTCCAACTTCGACATATGATGAAACCAGCCGTTTTGAAGGTGGTTTAATTGTTCCGATGCTCTATAAACTACCCGGAGAATGGAATCTTGGATTTCAGGTAGAAGTTGACAGATTAAAAGATAAAGATCAGCAGACTATGCATACTGAATTGCTGCAGACATTAGCTCTTAGCCACCAATTAATAAAAAATATAGACGGTATAGTAGAAACTTATTATACTTATGACTTTAAAGCACATGAGTTATCTAATTATTTAAACGCTGCTATTCAGATACAAGTTGTGAAAGATTTTAAACTTGATGCAGGGATTAATTACGGATTACAGCATAATACGGAAAAACATTATTTCGTTGGTGCTTCGTATCGTAATTAAAATTCACCTATTGATGAATATGTAAAGAATTTAAAGTTTAAATTAAACATGTATTTCACTTAAATAAAAACCCCTTTCAAAACTGAAAGGGATTTTATATATCTAAAAAACTTTTAATTACATATAAGCTTCAATCGGCTCACAAGTACACACTAAGTTTCTGTCTCCGTAAGCTTCATCTACTCTTGCAACAGTCGCAAAGAATTTGTGATCTCTCACCCAATGTAACGGATAAGCTGCCTTCTCTCTGCTGTATGGTTTATCCCAAGAATCAGAAATTACCAATTGCTCGGTGTGAGGAGCATTTTTCAGTACGTTGTTGGTCTGATCTGCTTCACCGTTAGCAATCTCATCGATTTCATGTTTGATAGCAATAAGAGCTTCGGCAAAACGGTCAATTTCAGATTTACTTTCAGATTCTGTAGGCTCGATCATTAGTGTTCCTGCAACCGGGAAAGAAACCGTAGGTGCGTGGAAACCGTAATCCATCAACCTTTTGGCAACATCAACCACTTCAATTCCCAGAGATTTAAACTGACGGAAATCTACGATACATTCGTGCGCTACTCTACCTTCTGTATTTGAATATAAAATAGGGAAATGTTCTGCCAAGATTTCTTTTAAGTAATTGGCATTTAAGATTGCGTGCTCCGTTGCTTTTTTCAAACCTGAAGTTCCCAACATTTTGATGTAAGCGTAAGAAATATTCAGGATTAAACCAGATCCGTAAGGTGCAGCAGAAATACCTTCAATCGCTTCTTTTGAACCTACTTTAATATTTGCATTGGTAGGTAAGAAAGGAACTAAATGTTTCGCAACACAGATCGGACCTACTCCAGGACCTCCACCTCCATGAGGAATTGCGAAAGTTTTGTGAAGATTAAGGTGACAAACGTCTGCACCGATGTTTCCAGGACTTGTGTACCCAACCTGAGCATTCATGTTGGCACCATCCATATAAACCTGTCCGCCGTGATCGTGAACCAATTGGGTAATTTCTTTAATGTTGGCATCAAAGAATCCGTAAGTTGACGGATACGTGATCATTACTGCAGATAGATTCTCAGAATTAGCTTCTGCTTTTGCTTTGAAATCTTCATAATCAATTTCTCCACTTTCAAGATTTTTAACGACCACAATCTTCATTCCTGCCATTGCTGCAGATGCCGGATTGGTTCCATGTGCAGACTGAGGAATCAAAACCACATTTCTGTGACCTTCACCTCTTGAGATGTGATATTCTCTAATCACCATCAAACCTGCATATTCTCCCTGAGCTCCTGAATTTGGCTGAAGCGAAGTTCCTGCAAAACCAGTGATTTCAGAAAGATCTTTCTCTAATTCTTTGATCATTTCCTGATAACCTGCTGCCTGATTTACGGGTACAAATGGATGCACACTTCCCCAACCTGCCCACGAAAGTGGTAACATCTGAGTCGCAGCGTTCAGTTTCATAGTACAAGAACCAAGAGAGATCATAGAATGGGTTAATGATAAATCTTTTCTTTCAAGACGCTTGATGTAACGCATCAATTCTGTCTCTGTATGATATTTGTTGAATACTTCTTCCGTAAGAATTTCGTCTTTTCTAAGATTTTCTTCCGGAATGCTGTATCCTTCTTTTATTTCTAATTTAAATGTCTGCTTGTCTTTAAACTGAGCAAAAGAAGCCATCAAAACATTTAGTTTCTCTAGTGTAGTACTCTCATTAATGGCAATACTTACCACACCTTCTGTGAAATAGTTCAGATTTAATCGGTGATCCAGCATCATTCTCATTAATCTGGTCTTTTCATCTTCACTTATCACAATTTTCACAGTGTCAAAGATGGGCTCTTCAACCGTCTGGTAACCCAAAGCTTTCAATCCGCCTTTCAAAGCATTTGCTTTAAAGTGAATCTGATCGGCAATGTAATTTAATCCTTTCGGACCATGATAAACAGCGTACATTCCAGCCATAACCGCTAAAAGAACCTGAGCAGTACAGATATTTGAAGTTGCTCTTTCTCTCTTAATGTGTTGCTCTCTCGTCTGCAAAGCCATTCTCAGTGCACGTTTTCCGTACATATCCTGAGACACCCCGATAATTCTTCCCGGGATATCTCTTTTGTAATCTTCTTTACAAGAGAAAAATGCTGCGTGAGGACCACCATAGCCTAAAGGAATACCAAATCTCTGTGAAGTACCAACAGCACAGTCTGCGCCCATTGATGCAGGAGATTTCAGTTTAACCAAAGCCATCGGATCACAAGCTACAACTACCTGTAAATCTAATTTTTTGTATTCAGCAATATCTTCTGTATAATCCAAAACAATCCCGTTTTTACCTGGATATTGTAATAATACTCCATAGTAAGACTCGTCGAATTGGTGCGTTTTGTGATCACCTTCTACGATTTCGATTTCTAAACCTTCCGCTTTTGTTTTTAAAACAGAGACCGTTTGAGGTAAAACCAGATCAGAAACGAAAAACTTGTTAGCTCCCGCTTTTTTCTGATCTTTTGTTCTGTTATTGAAGAACATATGCATCGCTTCTGCTGCTGCCGTAGATTCATCCAATAAAGATGCATTTGCCAGAGCAAAACCAGTTAAATCACAAACAACAGTCTGATAATTAAGCAAAGCTTCTAATCTTCCCTGTGCGATTTCTGCCTGATATGGCGTATAAGCGGTGTACCAACTTGGGTTTTCGAAGATATTTCTCTGAATTGCCGATGGCAACAAGGTATTGTGGTACCCAAAACCGATATAACTCGTATAATCCGTGTTTTTAGCTGCCAATTCCTGTGAATGATTCAGCATTTGATATTCTGAAAGCGGCTCTGAAATATTCAGATCATTTTCTAAACGGATGGATGATGGAATGGTTTGAGAAATTAACTCTTCGATACTTGAAACGCCCACTTTTTCCAGCATTGCCTGCTTATCGGCTTCGTTTAGGGAAATGTGACGGCTCACAAACTGTTCTGTATTCATTTTTATAATTAGATTTTGTTTGTAAAAAAAGATGGGTAAAATTACGTTTTTTTAGGCAGATTAGCAATGATAAAAACTATTGATATTATTTATATGTTAATTATTAATTATATTTATTCTAAATTAATATATTTGCAGTATGAATATCATCACTCCATTTAAAGTACCGCCATTGGCTCCGGCATTTTCTTTTAGTAATGAAGAAATGTTCTGTGAAAAAAAATCTTGCTGTAAAAAATTTAAGAAAGGTAAAAGGTGTAAAAAATGCCCTGGAAATAAGAAACTGGCTTAGCTGGTTATACTGCTGATTAAAAAATATATCGCTAAAGCTAAAATTAAAAGTCCAAAAATTAATCTGAAAATTTTTGGCTGACCTTTAGGATTTGTTGCAGTTCTTGGTTGTGACTTGAAAAGTTCTTCAGCTTTGTCTCTGAATTTTTCACCATCACTTTCAAAAACTTCTGTTATGGTAATCCCCTGAACGACTGTTTTATGCAAAAGCGAATTGGTTGCATGAAGCAACAACTGGAATTTACCGTTTTTGAATTCCGTAATCTTAAATATTCTTTCTCCGTACGCTTTTTCCAATCCGAAAGGCAATACTTTCACTACATCAGCATTTTGAGTTTGCCAAGTGATGATAATTTCCTCTCCTTTTTTTGCGTGAATTTTATTGGCTGAAAAAGTTTTAATAGAAGGAGGAACCGTATATCTGAAACTTTTCTGCTGACTTTCTAAATTCTGGTCATAGGTAATTCTTCTCCCTTTATCACTCAAGGTTTCATACGCTTCCTGAATTTCTTTGAAACGGTCTGCAAAGAATTCATCATTTTCATTTTTATCGGGATGGTATTTTAATGAAAGTTTTCTGTAGGATTTTTTGATGTCTTCATCTGAAGCATTGTGAGAAATCCCAAGAAAATAGTAGTAATCTTTCATGTAAGTGAATACAAAAATAAGGAAATTTTGTTATTTCTTACAAAGACAAAAAAATTCCGGTGCGGGAAGCGAAGCTTCCCGCACCGGAATCAACAATTTCAATTTAATTAAAAATAAATTATTATGCTTCGAAAGAATTTTCTCTTTTGCAGCATCTGGATTTGAATTCCTTCTTAAGCTTTCCTTTCAATTCCTGATATTTTTCCTCATCCATTTCTCTGATTTTATCAGCCAGTCCGAAAGGAGATTTTTCTTTGATTCCGTATTCATTGAAAATACCTCTTACCAATCTCTTTCTTTCAATTATTTTTTTAGCAACGACTGCAACTCCGGCAACGGCTAATGCTCCTAGAACACCTTTTAATACTGAATTTTTCATTTTTAAATTTTAAATTTTACTACTTCTTGTTTTAAAATATGTCTTATTAAAATCAAACTTTTAACGCAAAGTCCGCAAAGCTTTTTTTACCAGCTCACTGTTTTTAAGTTTCGCAAAGGCGTTTTACTCAGCTAAGAACTCAAAGTTTTATTATTGATAAGACAACTAATTTTTGTTTTTTATAGAGACGAATTCATTTTGATTTTTACTTTACTACTTCTTTAAAAATTCATCAAAATTAATTTACCTAAATCCTTCGACAAGCTCAGGATGACAAAATTGTAATTTTGATGAAGAAAATCCCCTTCCTTTACGGTCGTCGGAGGAAATAAAATTTCTAAAACTATTCGTTGTTTCTGTTGAAGAATCCGGTTGAGCATTTTTGTCTCCAGACTTCTTTGAATTTTTCTTTTTCTTCTTCAGACATTCCTTCCATTTTATGTCTCAGATGTTTTTCTTTCATATCTCGCATTCCTCTTCCGAATTTCCCGTGAAAACCTCCGAACAGAATTTTACTCAACACTAAGATCCCCATTGCCTGCCAATAATTAATGTTTTTCACACCGATAACTTCGGGAAGAATACAGTTCCAAAGCCACATCACAATCAGCGCTACAGCAAGGAAAATCAATGGCGGACATAAGATTAAAAGTGCCCAGCTTTTTTTATATTTATTGTTCATTTTATTTGTTTCTAATTATTTAAATCTTCGTACAACTGTCTCAATCTGTTTCTCAAATGCTTCACTGCATAATTTTTTCTACTGATGATGGTTTTGATATTTTCACCCTGTTCATCAGCTATTTGCTGCAATGTTTTATCGTTCAGTTCGTTTTCCATGTAGACGAGTTTTTGTTTTTCCGGAAGCTCTTCTAAAGCCTCAAACAGTTTTTTCCAAATCTCATCCTGAAACATTTTCACTTCCGGTCCTGCACTGTCATCTTGTAACAGAATATCTTTTATTGAAAACGTTCCGTCCTCGTCTTCGTATACAAAATCTTCAAGGTTTTCGGTTTTCTTTTTTCGGTATTTATCTATGATTTTGTTTGCTGTGACACGATATAACCATCCACCGACATTTACAATTTCAGAAAGATTGGTCAAACTGCTGAACTGATACCAAACTTCCTGCAGAATATCTTCCGCATCTTCGGTATTTTTCACTTTCGGTCGAATAAAAGACATCAGTTTTCCACCGTAACTTGATACGGTTTGAGAAATGATGCTTTCTTTTTCCTTCTGTGGCATTGTTATTTTCTCGGCAATCTCCATATTGCTATGACGATTGTACTTTTGGTTTTACTTTAATGAATATAAAGATTTTTTTTGACCTTGCAATTTTCCTTTTGTTAATGATATTTTTAGAAATCAATGAGACAGCTTATGCTCAAAATAGTCATACCAAATTGTAGAAATCTCACATTTTTATTAATTCTTTTTTAATCATATTCAGCCATTCGAATGCATCTTCTGAGTTTTCAAAATATCTGTTTGCCTCAACACCAACTTCCTCCCAATAATTATCAATATCAACCATCAATTGATCAATATCAGCTACTAATTCTTCTATTTTTTTTGATTATTAATTAAAACATGTTCTAGCACATATTCAGCTACAACATCTTCATCGCTTTTCTTTTCAAACTACATTGAAACTGAAATGACTAGCTGAGTAACATTTTCCAATATTTTTTGTTATTGTTGATCTTCTTATTTAACTGTTATTACAACCTAGTGCTGAGACTGAAATGCATAAAACTAGTATTAACTTCCTCATCGTTGATGTTATTTTAATTGCTTACAATGTACTTTTCAATAATTGGTCTATTACTTGTCTCATTCCAAAATAATTTCCAATTTTCTGTTTCAAGAACATCAATTTCTTTTTGACTTTCCTTTTCTTTAGCCTGAAATCTCACTTCAAAGCGAATATCAAATTGATTTTTTTCCGTTTCCTGAATGTTTAAGTTTTTAACTTCATGTTTAATCGGAGCTTCTAATTTTTCTTTTATTGAGGAGTACCACTTATTAAATTCAGCATGTCCTTTCTTGCTACAATTACCTGGAAATGTAAATTCGATATCTTGATGAAGGTACTGTATGAAATATCCGTTTTCGTCTAATAAATCAAGATGGCTAAACCATTTATAAATAAATGCTTCCACCTTTTCTTTATTGCCTTTCGAAAATTCCTGAATTTTTTCAATTAGTTTTTCTGCATGAACAATAGCGTTCTCTTTCACTTCCGATATTGAGTTATAGATTCCAGATATGTAAGTATTGCCGTAAGAGTACAAAGGAAGACTGTAAACCATTTGAGTGTGATAAGCAGTTTGCTGCATGGGTTTTAAAAGATCTTCTATACTGAAACGATTATAGCCAAGAGGGGTATAAGCCTCTCTTGAGCCACCTAAAGTAATACTTTGCATAAAATGTTTGCCTTTTAGTTTGTCTCCTCCAGTACCATAGGCAAATCCCCAAGTCATTACATCATCTAAATATTTTTTTAAAATTGCAGGGGTACTGTACCAATAAAGAGGATGTTGAAAAATCAAAAAATCTGCATCAAGTAAAGCAGACTGTTCCGATTCAACATCTATATCATAATTAGGATATAATGCTTTCGAGATGACGCACTTCTATTTGCGAATTTGGTATCATTATTTTTAGATGTTCAATGATTGTTTTATTGGCTATTGAGCTTTCTAAATTGGGATGTGATAATAAAACTAGGGTTTTCATATTCTTGAGATTAAAACGAGTTCATATATGCAGTTGCTTTTTGTGCATATTTTAAACTATATTATTTACAGTTGCAAAACTATCTTTAAATTTGTACCCAATCAATAACTGTCAAACCTGACAGGTTAAAATAATGTATGATGAATAATAGTGTAGAATCACCTAATGAAATTACTGAGTTGAAATTTCATTGTGGGATGGATGTAGCAATGCATCATCTAGGTGGAAAATGGAAAACGGTAGTGCTTTATTACATAATAGAGGATAAGAAAAGATTTAATGAAATCAAAAAACTCATCCCAAATATCACCGAAAAAATGCTTTCAATTCAATTGAAGAGTCTGGAAGAAGACGGAATTATAAAAAAAGAGGTTTTTAATATAAAACCGCCTTTAAAAGTAGAATATTCCTTAACAGATTTTGGCAAAACACTAATACCGCTATTAGAATCGTTGGTTGATTGGGGGCATTTTGTTGTAAAAGAAAGATCTTATATAATGCACACAAAAAAATAATTACAAAAGCGACTAACCAAGAGATACATCATTGAGAAGGAATTAATCTTGATGATGTACTGGTATATTGCTACAAATAAGTCTCTATTTAAATATTTCACGATAATTACCGAACGTTTGGTAAAATTAAATTAATTCATTACCTTTGCATCATGAGACCACAGAAAGTATCAGAAAATCATTTAATGGAAAGCTTATCTAAGACCTTTCGTTCATTTGGTTATGAAGGAGCAAGCTTAAAGGAACTTTCAGACGAAACAGGCTTGAAAAAGGCCAGTCTCTATCATCGATTCCCTAACGGAAAACAAGAAATGGCAGAATCTGTTTTGGTATATCTTGATCAATGGGTCGAAAAGAATATTTTTTCAGCACTAAATGATGAAAAAAATGATTCGGTTACGCGATTAAAAAATGGGTTGGAACAAATCAGTCAACTGTACAAGGGAGGCGAAAACATGTGTATATTTCAAGCACTATCTATGGATACCGGTTTACAACTTTTTGAGAATAATCTCAAAGAAAGTATGCAACAATGGATTAATGCATTTACAAAAACTGGACTATCATTTCATTTATCAGCTGAGAAAGCAGAGCAATTGGCTATTCAAAATTTAATAGACATTCAGGGTAGTTTGGTTCTCTCTAAAATACTGAACAATACAACCGTTTTTGAAAATGTATTGAAAAATATTGAGCAACGATATATCAAATAAAAAAATTTCACTTTTAATTTTACCGAACGTTTGGTAATAAAACTTTAACACTATCATGATGAAACACACAACAATTTTATTTTTCGCATTAACGCTACTGTTAGGATGTAATAAGACATCTAACCAATCAAAGGAAAATAATAATCATTTTATAAAAGATGTACATATGAAAACAACAAAATTTAGAAAACTAGAGGTGAACGGCATCAATATCGCTTACCGGGAAGCAGGAAATCCAGTAAAACCAACTATTGTACTCTTACATGGGTATCCTGCTTCATCCCATCAATACCGAAAAGTGCTTGATCAGTTATCGGACGACTATCACTTAATTGCTCCGGATTATCCGGGATTTGGTGATAGCGACTTTCCTGCACCAGAACAATACAAATATACTTTTGATAATATAGCCATTACTATGGATGCTTTTTTGGAAAAAAAAGGCTTAAAATCTTATGCCATCGTAATGCAGGATTACGGTGCTCCTATCGGATTTAGAATCGCTACAAAACATCCGGAAAGAGTTACTGCTATGATAACACAAAACGGAAATGCTTATGAAGAAGGCCTCGGTGAAGGATGGAAACTTATAAGAGAATTATGGAAAGACCGGAATGAGAAAACAGAATCAGTTTTATTACCAGCTTTTACTCTTGAAGGTTTGAAAAATGAATACACGCACGGCACCAGAAACAAAGAAAATATAAATCCTGATTCTTGGCAATTAGATTATCTCAGAATGTCTCGCCCCAATGCACACAAGGTAAATCTTGATCTGTGGTATGACTATCAAAATAATGTCAAACTATATCCAAAATGGCAAAAATATCTTCGTGATTATCAGCCACCATTATTAGTTGTTTGGGGTAAAAATGATATCTATTTTCCAGAAAGCGGTGCAGCAGCTTATATAAAAGATGTTAAAAATATCGATTATAATATCTATGATACCGGTCACTTTGCTATGGAAGAAGAAGGTGATGCAATCATCGAAAAAATCCGCAGCTTCATGAAGAAACTGAATAAATAAAGGTATCAGTATTAATATTGTAAGTGTTTAAAAAACGAAAAATATAAAACAGTTTTTGCTTCTAGTCTTTATTGGTATTTATTTTCAACTGAAAATCTGAACCGTATTGATTAATTCCAAGTATTTTATAGACAATTTCACCAGACATAACTATAATTATCTTATAGTAGATAATTGTCTATAAAGATACTGGCTGATAAGAACTTAATTTGTAATAAAATAAATTATGAATATAAAATTTAAAGAATTAACTTTTTTTTTAATCCTCTTTGTTGCAGCTACTTGTTACGCACAACAGATAAAGCTAACCTTCGAATTATCAAAGGACAATAAAGCTGTTTTTATAAAACTTCCTATGGAAAACCAAAAGGACAGTTTACTCTTTTTTTTCGATACAGGAGCAGGTACAACTTTGTTAGATAAAAAAATAGCTGAAAAATACAATCTTAAAGCTGATTACCAAACAGAAGTGACCGGAGCAGGAGGTAAAAAGCTTTATGAGGTAATGACTAATCAAAAAATATTTTTTGATAGAAGTCAATTTATAGATAGTACAAATATTGTTTTAGATGACTTATCAAGACTCAATACAACGTATGAGAAAAAGTTTGACGGAATCATAGGCGCTGCGATTTTAACAAATTATCTTACCAAAATTGATTTTGAAACTCAGACCATGAATTTATACAAGTTGGGTGATCTTATAGATTATGAGGGTTATGAGAAGATTCCTTTTGAGCTTTTCTCTGGCATTCCTAGAATTCCGATTACCTTTGAACTGAAAAATAATGAAAAATTTTCCGGTGACATACTATTTGATAGCGGTGCAAGACTTACTCTTCTGGTCAATACGCCTTATAAGGAGAAAAATGATCTTCTCAATAAAATTGATGAGAAAATTTTGTACAGTAGCCGCAATCTGAGCAATAATACGAATTATAATAAAGGACTCATTAAAAGTATTCAGTTAGGTAATACTATAATTAAAAATAAAAATTTAGCGATTTCTTTATCCTCTGATAAACAAGGCGTTAGTTCTTTAGATCATCTTTTAGGCATCTTGGGAAGCGAGATCATTAACAGGTTTAATTTTATACTCGATTATAAGAATAAATATCTTTACTTAAAGCCTAACAATCTTTTTTTTATGGATTTTGACGCATTGGCTAAACCTATAACTTTTGAGTATAGTGACGACAGGAAAGAGATTATAATATCAAATGTTATGGAAAATACAGATGCTTATAAAAAAGGACTTAAGAAAGGTCAGAAGGTTATATCTATCAATAATATGGTAAGTAAAGACATCTATACCTACGATCAACTGCTCAAGCAAGAAAATGGAGAAATAATATTCAAATATGTAGATCTTAATAATAAGACTAAGTCAGTAAAAATTAAACTAAAAAATTAATTTGAAATATTATAGCATATATTAGTAATTGAAGATAATTGGGTTTGACTCTAAACAGTTAAGCCTAATTTTTGAAAATGTTCAAAATTGTTCTATCATATATATTTCAACTCGTAACCCGAAGCATTAAAAAATGACGGAGCAGCTTTTTGGAAAACTATTTGCCGACAAAGGATAGTTTTCAAAAGTCATCAATGAGAAAACACCGTTCCAGACTCTGAACAATGTACATTTTTGATGGTCGGAACTGAAATTAGCAATTGGAAAAAAGGTACTGAAATTGCTCATGCATTTTGTCAAACAATAGATTTTTACCATAGGGTAAGTTTGTTGATGGTAATAAAAAGTATTTTTAAATTATGAAAGAGTTTATAGATTATATTCTACAGTTTGGAGGTCTGAATAAACAGCAAATTGACCTTATCACAAGCAAAGCAACAATGGTTAATCTTCGTAAAGATGAATATTTTTCCGAAGCGGGAAAAGTCCCTATGCAGGTTGGATTTATTCTTAAGGGCGTATTTCGTTTTTGTTATTACAACAACAATGGTGATGAGATAACACATTTTTTTATTGATGAAAACAATTTTGTCAGCGATTATCAGAAGTTTGAAACAAACTCGGTAGCTTCCGAATATATACAGGCAGTTACCGATTCTACAATGCTTGTTTTTTCAAGAAAAGATTGGGAAGACCTTCTTAATACTATAGTTGGCTGGGACACAACTGTTGCTAAAATTTATAAAAAATGTCTGATAGAAACCATTGAAAGGAGAAGTCCGTTGGTTTCAGAAGATGCAACCACCCGCTATTTATCTTTCATTGAAAAATTTCCGAATCTTGTCAATCGGATACCTCTTTCCCATGTTGCTTCTTACTTAGGAATTACCCAACAATCATTAAGCAGAATAAGAAAAAATATCAGGTGAAAATTGCTTTTTACCATTTGGTAAACGTTTCCACTTACCAATACCCGAAATTTGTATCATCAATTTAAAATAAAGAAAATGGACAAAAAAGTAGTGTTAATAACAGGTACAAATAGTGGATTTGGGTGGCTTACTGCTAATAGTGTTGCAGCTTTAGGGCATAAAGTGTATGCTACAATGAGAGATACAGACGGAAAAAATGCCGATAGAGCAACAGCCTTGGCACAGGTAGAAAACATAACCGTTTTGGATGTGGCGCTCACTGATGAAACAAGTGTGAAAAATGCAATCGACACCATTATAGCTAAAGAAGGTACCATTGATATCTTGGTAAATAATGCAGGGATCTCAATGTTTGGTGTGGCTGAAAGTTCTACGCCTGAAGATTTGCAGCGAATGATTGATGTGAATGTAATCGCTCCGTGGAGATTGATGAAATTGGCGTTACCTTTTATGCGTAAACAATCAGAAGGTTTGATTATTAATGTTTCCAGCGGATGGGGCAGATTCTCAGCTCCTTTTTTTGCAATGTATGGTGCTTCAAAATTCGCTCTTGAAGGTTTAAGCGAAAGTTTGCATTATGAGCTACGACCATTTGGAGTAGATGTAGCCATTATTCAGCCAGGCTCGTTTCCTACCGAGATGTCTCAAAAAGTTCAATTCGGTTCTGACGCATCCGTTGTTGATGATTATAAAAAGATCGCTGATATTCCGGATAAAATATTTGGAGCCGTTGGTCAAATGTTTGAAACTGCAAAACCAAATCCGCAGGAGGTTGCAGATGCTGTCGTAAACCTAATCAATTTACCAAAAGGACAAAGACCGTTAAGAACAGTTGCCGACCCTACAACGGGAGAAATTGTAAGAACAGCCAATGAAGCTGTAGCCTCTGAATATGCAAAAGTTTTAACAGCATTTGGAATGCAGGAACTTTTATCATAATATCTAATTAAAATACTCCAAAGTTTCCGACTTTGGAGTATTTTTTTTGTTTCATAATGAGAATTCTCTATTGTAAATAGACATTTTCTAATTTTAATACCTCAAATTTAATCTAAGCATTCATTTTTAATTCGGCTAAATACTGGTGAACCTGACTGATGGCCATAGAACCTTCACCAACCGCAGAGGCTACTCTTTTTACAGACCCTTTCCGAACATCTCCTACAGCATAGAAACCTGGAATACTGGTCTCAAGAGATTGTGGCTTTCTTTTTTTGTAGATAACAGATTCAGCCATTGTAGATTCAACAACTTCAGAGCCTGTATGAATAAATCCTTTATCATCCATGGAAACCATTCCGTTTAACCATTCCGTGCAGGGTTTTGCTCCTATGAACGTGAATAAATTTGAAATACCGATCACTTGTGTCGTTCCATCTGTATCAAGTACTAAAGATTCCAGATAATGGGTTCCGTTGAGCTGAGTGATATTGCTATTCTTGTGAACGATGATATTGGGAGTAGTCTCAATTCTTTGAACCAGATAATCACTCATTTTGGCTCCCAGATCATTTCCACGAATAATTACATGAACCTCATGAGCATGATCTGCTAAAAACAGTGCAGCTTGTCCCGCTGAATTCCCACCTCCAATCACTCCTACCAGTTCATTTTTACAGGCAGATGCATTCATTCCTGTAGCTGAGTAGAAAACTCCGCTGCCTTCAAATTTTTCAATATTATCTACCGGTAAACGTCTGTAGTTGGCTCCCGTTGCTGCAATGACAGATTTTGCCTTAATATTTTTACCATTTGAAGCACACAAGGTAAAATAGCTGCCGTTATACTCTACTTTTTCTGCCTTTTGCGGAATAGAAAGCGTACATCCAAATTTCTGTGCCTGGATGTATGCTTTATTGGCAAGGTCGTTTCCGGATATTCCTGTAGGAAAGCCTAAGTAATTTTCTATTTTTGAACTTTTTCCGGCTTGTCCTCCGGGAGCATTACCGTCAATGGTAATAACAGACAGCCCTTCTGAAGCGGCATATACACTCGCTGCTAAACCCGATGGACCTGCTCCTACTACCAAAACGTCGAATATTTCATCAGTAAATTCAATTAAAACACCCGTTTTTCTTGCAATTTCAGCAACAGTAGGCTTTTTCGAAATTTCTCCTGAGATACTGATAACAATCGGTAAATCTTCATTGAGCAGTCCGAAACTCTGTAAAAGCTCCTGAGCTTCTTCTGAAACATCAGTATTAAGGAACGTATGCCAAATATGATTCTTTTCCAGAAAATCACGTAATGCATAGGTTTCTTTAGATTTTTCGGGACCGATCACTTTTATACCCCCGTTGAATTCTTTCAGCATGATTTCCTGTCTATGAATAAAAGCAGTTAAAAGAACGTCACATATATCGCTGTGTTTGGATATGATCTCTTTAAGATCAATAGGGGTAATGCTAAGAACGGCAGTGTCTTTTAAAGCATAAGCGCTAAATGGTATACTTCTGTCGGATAGCATACTGTTATCACCGGTAAACTCATTGATCCCATGAGTTGCCAATACTTGATTTTCATTAAACGGATCTTTAATGACCACTGCTCCGTCTAGAACGACATAAAAATTATAGGAGCTATCCCCAGCTTCAAAAACCGCAGTTTCTTTTTCAAAGGTCATTACCGTTCCTGACTCTTTTAAAATATTGATTTGTTTTTGGGTTAATACAGGAAATCTTGGATCAGTCATTGTTTGTAAATTTAAATGATATGGATATTTTTTTATTTTTGAAATTTTCACCTTTCATCGATGATGCTGTAGGTGGAATAAATCTCAATTAAGATTCCTTATACGATAATGCTCCGGAAGGACATTTTTCTATTTGCTTCTTTAGATCTTCTACTGAAGCATTCTCGCAATTAACCCATGGTGATGCTTTTGGATTGTAAACCTGTGGCAGACTTTTTACACAAATACCTGCATGGATGCACATTTTGGGTTTCCACAAAATGGTGAAGTCACCTTTTTTATATTCTTTTGTATTTTCCAAAATTAATTAATGTTTTTTAATACGTCTTTAATATTTTCTTCTTTTTTGAACATCGCTGCCGCAAAAGGACATAACGGAATGATTTTCATATCGTTTTTCCTAGCCATCTCAACAATTTTATACAACATTTGAAGGCCGACTTTTTTACCCATGTATTCTGGCTCCACCTCAGTGTGGTCGATGATGATCAAATGTTCTCCTGCTGAAGAGTACGTCATTGCTCCTGCCCTTTTTTCATTTTCCCTTGCTATGGCAAAGCCTCCGTTTTCACGCTCTTTGATGAATATTTTCATAATTGTCAATTTGTTTTTTGTAAATAATATTTTTTATAATGCCTGCTTTATGAATGGGATTACTTTGGTCCCTATTAATTCGGTAGCCTGCAGCAATTGCTGATGCGACAAGCCAGCGTTATCCATTTGGAAAGCAAACCGGTCTACACCACCCAATGCTTTACTGTGCCTTAATAATTTTTCAGCGACTTCTTCCGATCCTCCCACTATCAATACGCCTTTTGGTGCAATCAAAGCGTTAAAACTTTGTCGAGTTACCGGAGGCCAGCCGCGATCCTTACCCAACTGAGTCCATAATTTGGAATAGCCGGGGTAATAGTCTTCAATCGCTTGTTCGGTAGTATGAGCTACATAACCTGGAGAATGCAACCCCACTTTCAGCTGCTCTGGTGAAAATCCTGCGGCATGCCCTGCTTCACGATAAAGATCGACTAGAGGGCGAAAGCGTTCTGTTTCTCCACCGATTACAGCTACCATCAAAGGCAGTCCCAATGAGCCTGCACGCACAAATGATTCCGGTGTGCCACCTACTCCCAACCAAACAGGCAGTTTTTCCTGTAATGCCCGTGGGTAAACGGGTTGGTTATCTAATGACGGCCTGAAATTACCGAACCAGGTTGTAAACTCGTTATCGTTTACTTGAAGAAGTAATTCCAGCTTTTCCGAAAATAGTGCATCATAATCTTTCAGATTAAAACCGAAAAGAGGGTAAGCCTCAATTGAAGAACCGCGGCCAACTACTATTTCGGCACGTCCTCTCGATATCAGATCAAGGGTAGCAAAGCTTTGATACACCCGTACAGGATCATCGGTGCTCAGCACCTTTACCGCACTGCCAAGCATAATCCGTTTTGTTCTGGCTGCGGCGGCTGCAAGAATGACGGCTGGTGCAGAATCTAAAAAGCCCCTTTTATGGTGCTCTCCGACACCAAAAAAATCCAGCCCGGCCTGATCGGCCTTTACGATTCTATCCAACAGTTGTTCCATGACATCTGCACTATTAAGATGGTCACTGCCATACATTGCAGATGCAAAACTGTCTATTCCTATTTCCATTTATATTGTTGATTATTTGGTTTTATATATATGATTGTTCAAGGATTGCGAACTTAAATGATTTTTTGTTTTGTTAAGATTTTGATATAATCTTACTAAGAAAAAGGCATTAAATCTAATTTAAACGCTTATTTTCATATCACTTCAAACTCTATAATTTGAAACAAATTTAGATGTATCATTATAAATCAAAGACGACATTTGACAATAAATATTGTAGACATATATCTACTAATAAAACAAAAATTATTATTAAATTTCTCCTTTAAATCAATTTATTTGAAATCAAATACTTTTACATAATCGCTTATTAAAGAAAATTGAACCCGATATTTTGTAGTATTTAAATCTTACCTCAATAGAAAAAAGAATTTTGTCTGCATAACAGAAATATTATCAAAACTCAAAAAATAATTAACTTTGTCTGAGCTAATATCATTCCATGCATCCATTATTGAACTATATCAACCAGTACTCTACAACCCCAATTTCTGCAGAAGATTTCAAAGTCTTTCAGAATTACTTTATCAGAAAAAAACTGCGAAAAAAACAATTCCTTTTAGAAGAAGGAGAAATCTGCAAACATTTTGCATTTATTGTAAAAGGAGCCATGAGACAATATTATACAGACGATAAAGGCACTGAACATATTGTCAATCTTTTTGTTGAAAACTGGTGGGCAGGTGATCGCGAAAGTTTTGCAATGTCAACACCGAGTGCATATCATATTGATGCATGGGAAGACTGTGAAGTCTTTTTGGTCACGAGAGAAAGCACCGTAAAATTAGCCCATGAATGTCCTGCTTTTAATGAGCTTTTGTTAAAGCTTGATGAGAGAAACAATATTGCAACACAGAGAAGAATAACATCTTCCATCAGTTCTGTTGCGGAAAAACGCTATAATGATTTTGTTGAATGTCATCCGTATTTTGTTTCCCGCTTCCCTCAGCATATTATCGCATCCTATTTGGGAATAACAAAAGATACCCTTAGTAGAGTGCGAAAAAAGTTACTTAAAAAATAATATAGCCAATTTCTTATTTAGACATATATCTACTTTTTTTTTCGTCTTTTGTCTACTATTTTGACGGATCATTTCATTCACTTTTGTGATACTAATTTTATATCATAAAAAATGGAAAAATCTCCCAAAATCGGCCTTCAAGGTCTTTTGCGTCCTGAGGACAGCATTGTTGTACTGATTGATCATCAGCCTTATCAATTTACAAACCTCAACAGTCATGAGCCGACAATGATTGTAAATAATGTGACAGGGCTCGCCAAAGCATCCAAAATTTTTAATGTTCCTACAATTCTTACCACCGTTATTGAGGAACGAGGTGGCTACATTATCAAACAACTGCAGGATGTTTATCCTGATCAAAAACCTATTAACAGGACATTCATCAATACATGGGAAGATCCGAAGGTTACCGATATCGTAAAAGAAAGCGGCCGTAAGCAGCTGATTCTTGCCGGTTTATGGACAGAGATCTGCGTTGCGATGCCTGCAATTCAGGCATTAGGTGAAGGTTATGATGTTTTTGTGGTAACCGATGCAAGTGGTTCGACAACTTCAGAAGCGCATGATATGGCAGTACGCCGTATGGTTCAGGTCGGTATTGTGCCGATCAATTGGCTTGCGGTAATTGCTGAGTGGCAGCGCGATTGGGCACGTATGGAAACAGCGGGTCAACTTTCTGAAGTGATCATAGAACATGGTGGCGCAAGCGGTGTTGCACTTGCATGGGAACTGCAGCTTCTAAATACTCCTGTATCTACAAATTAAACATTTTACAGCACATCTTTTTATCATCAGGATGTGCTTGTTATTTAAAAAGATTCTAAAATCCAAAATATGAAAAATCAAGAAATCCAAATGATGGAAGACAACCTTCAACATGTTTGGAATGAAAAAAATTCTACCATCAGAATGGAAGCCATCAAAAAAATTTATGGAGAAGAAGCCAAATTGTACCATACAGGACATAAAGTAAAGGGATTAGATGCCATTAATGAAAGCGTGACCATAACACTTCAGAATTTGCCACCTGATTTTATTTTCACTCAGCTTAAACCTATTATCATTAATAATAATTTGGGCAGGCTCATTTGGGGAGCTGGTCCTGAAGGTCAGCCGCACGTTGCTACAGGAATGGATATCGCTCATTTTAAAGATGGAAAAATTAAATCATTATATGTTTTTCTTGATTAAGCAAACCAGAAAAATGTTTTATCATGTTGCTTTAATTTGATCCCTCGAACTAAAATAACATTCGGACATTAAAAGAAACAAATAAATTAAAACTAATAAAAAGTGAAAAATAAAGAAATCGTAGTGAAAGCAATGAATGAATTGTTTCACGAAAAAGACAGTACTGCTATAGACCGCTATTGGCATGAATCATACGTTCAGCACAATCCATCAATGATAAGCGGCCACCAAGGTCTCAAAGATCTTTTAACCCTACTTGATCCAAAGTTCAGATGGGAACCCGGTATTATTGTAGAAGAGGGAAATGTTGTTATCAGCCACAGCGTAGTTAATGGATGGGGTCCGATACCCGTCATTGTTGTGGATATCTTCCGTATCGAAGATGGGAAAATTGCTGAGCATTGGGATGTTGTACAAGAAGAAATTCCTGCATCAAAATCTGCAAATGGAAATCCTATGAACTCCTTTAATATGATTAAAAATGAAAAATAAATTAGTAGGCAACAAATACAGAATGGAAGTGGATGGTCTGAAAACAGAACTGTTTTTCGATTCTGATGACTCTTTAGTTTTTACCATTATTGACGGAGGCTCATTAACTAAAAACGGGTATTCAGAAAGAGTAAAAACAACCATTGCCGAGATTCGTGAAAATGTTTATATGGTTGCATGGAAAGAAATTTCAGGCGCTACGGTTACTCATGTTGAAGACCACGAGAAAGGAATTATCTACAGCAATGCAACTTTGGCTGACGGTAGTTTTTATACAATGAAAGGTACTATTCATTTGATATAAGACATTAAATCATAAAAGATTGTTTTATCGTGGACAAAAGCAGCAAGTAAAATTAGTTCACAAAAAGCCAAATGGCGCCACTTTAAAACAAGCGGCGCCATTTTTATTATATTCTAATTAATTTTAAATCATAGTAATGAGCGAATTTATTAGAAATTATTATTTCAAATTCTGACAAAAATTTTTCAATCGGTTCAAACCCTCAATTAGAATTTCCCTGGAGCAGCCAATATTGATTCTCAGAAAACCTTCGCCGGCTGAGCCATACAATGTTCCGGGATTTACCCAAAGCTTTTCTTCTTCGAGTAGAATTTTGGAAAGTTCTTCTGACGTTTTATTTAATGAACTACAATCCAGCCAGACCAAATAGGTTGCTTCTAATGGAATGACTTTAATTTCTGGTAAATTTTGGCTGATAAATTCTAAAAGATATTCATAATTTTCATAAAGATAAATTTTCAGTTCTTCCAGCCATTCTTTTCCATATTGGTAAGCGGCAACCAAAGCTTCTGCAGCCATTGGATTTGGATAACTTGTTTCCTGAATTTCGAAAGTTTTATGAATTTTATTTAAAATTTCAACATCCTCAGAAAGCACATAAGAAATAGGTAAACCTGCAAGATTGAAAGTTTTACAAGGCGAACCACAAGTAATAGATTTCAAATCATAATTTTCAGCAATCGATGCGAAAGGAATATGCTGATGACCGTTAACAACCAGATCTGCATGAATCTCATCTGAAACTACCATCACCTGATGTTTCGAACAAATTTCCGCCATCTTTTCAAGTTCACTTCTATTCCAGACTCTGCCAACGGGATTGTGAGGATTGCACAATAGCAGAAGTGTGGTTTTGGGATTTGAGGCTTTAATTTCAAGATCATCAAAATCAATTTGATAATTTTCGTTTCGATAGATTAAATTATTCTCGACCATTCCAAATTCACAATTTTCCAAAAGATTATAAAAATGATTGTAAACAGGCGGCTGAATAATAATATTTTCACCAGATTTAACAAAGGTTCTCAAGATTGCAGAAAGTGTCGGAATCATTCCAGGACCAGGCAGAATCGATTCTTTTTTAATATCAAAATGATGAATTTCTCTCCACCAATGAATTATCGAATCGAAAAAATCTGTCGGAACAAGATTGTAACCAAAAATACCTTGTGAAACTTTATTTAGAAGTGCTTCTGTAATTTTGGGCGCAGTTTTAAAATCCATATCTGCGACCCACATTGGCAAAACTTCGGCATCTTTCGCCAAATCCCATTTTACAGAATCTGTTAGTCGTCTGTCGATGATTTCGTCAAAGTTATATTTGCTGGTACTCATTTTTTTATTTTGAATCGAGATATTTTTTAAGGTCTGAAATACTTTTTATCTTCAATTCGTCTGCCTGTTTTTGTCGCATCATTAAGGCATAAGAATTATTAAATCCAAGCGGTTTCAACCATTGAATCCCATATTGTTTTCTGAATTCTGAATCTACAAATTTATAGGTTTCATCGGCATTTTGAGAAACAGTTTTAATGGTTTTTTCTGTAGATTTTAATAAAACTAAAAGTCCGGTTCCTGTATACTCGGGGTAAAAATCGATGGCATCGTTCATCAAAGCATCAAAACAGATTTTCGTACCGCCCAATCCGGTTTTGGTTTCCACTTTGTAATGGGTGTAGCCTTCGATCAGGATTTTATAAATCTCTGTGAGAATGTACTGCTCGCCAAAAATCTTTGAACCAATACGAATTGTTGCTCCATTTCCGTTTCGTGGAACTTTATATAATTTAGTTTTAATTAGAAAATCCTTCGCAATCTTTTCAGGTGTTTGGTTGAGATAGTCGGAACGGTAATTGAGATCCGTCATTATCGAATCATTGAATTTTCCTGATAATAAATTCAGGGTTTCTTCCAATTCAGGAAACTTTTCCAATGTTTTGGTTTTAATGATCGGAGCCGCAAAATACGGTGGAAATATTTTTTTATCATCTTCGAGAACATATAAATCAAAAGCTTTGATCCTTCCATCCGTAGAATAGCCGCTGATGAGATCCAATTCATTTTCGTACGCTGCTTTGTACATTAGGGCATCATTCACGACTTTAGGATTGACATCCATTCCATAAACGGAACGCAGACCTAAATTTCCGTCTTGTCTCCCCATAAATTCGGGCGTAAAACCTGCTTTCAATTTATTATCAGAAACTGATGTCATTAAATAAATAATTCCAAAAATCACTAAAAGTGCTGGAATTATATATTTTAATTTCTTTAAAAACTGATAGCCGGATCTCTGTAAAAGAGCGATAATCTGATCTAGCAAAATAGCCAATAACGCTGCAGGAATTGCACCTGCCAAAATCATATTGGTATTGTTTAATGAAATTCCGCCGAAGATAAATTCACCTAAACCACCTGCTGCAACGAATGACGCTAGTGTGGCAACCCCAACATTGATAACTGCTGCAGTTCTTATCCCTGCAATGATAACGGGCATCGCCAACGGAAGTTCAACTTTGAAAAGCAATTGTTTCCGGTTCATTCCCATTGCTTTTGCCGCTTCAATCACAGCGGGATTAACTCCTGCAATTCCTGTAAAAGTATTTCTTATAATCGGTAAAAGTGCGTAGATTAATAAGGCGACGATTGCCGGAGTAGCACCAATTCCAAAAGCCGGAATCATAAATCCTAACAAAGCAATACTTGGAATGGTCTGTAAAATCCCGGCAAAAGCAAGAACAGGACTTGAAAGTTTTCTTTTTCTTGCAATTAAAATTCCGAGAGGCAAACCCACGATAATCGCCAGAAGCAATGACAAAAAAGTCAGCCCAAGATGTTGCACAAGCTGAGTCAGTAATTTTTCGTGTTGTTCGATGACGAACTGCCAAAGACTTTGCTGCGTCATACGATTTGTAATTTTCGATAAATATTGAAAGCTTTGATCAGCATTTCGTATGACTCAGTATTTTTATGGTCAGAACTTAATTTTTGTAAAGCATCCCAAACACTTGTGTCTTTTGTAAATGTAAATTCACTGATAAAATTTTCTGAATGGATGAAAGAATTAACATCCTGCAAACTCGCCACTTTATATTCCAGTAACAATCTATTTTCAGCGAAAAAGTCTTTCACAAAATCATTTTCTGGACGATACAACATTTCTTTCGGTGTTCCGGTCTGGATAATTTTTCCTTTATCCATCAGGCAAATCCGGTGTCCCAGTTCAAAAGCCTCCTGAACATCGTGAGTAACAAGAATAATGGTTTTATTTTTAAGTTCTTTCAACGATTTAAATTCTGAATGAATATCGGCTTTCGTAATGTTATCCAAAGCTCCAAAAGGCTCATCCATCAGCAGAATTGGGGAATTGGCTATTAAAGCCCGTGCAATTCCTACTCTTTGCTGTTGACCCCCACTTAATTCACTGGGGAAACGGGAAAGCACCTCTTCGGAAAGATGAAGTTTAAGCAAGAGCTCTTCTGTTCTGTCTTGAATCTTTTTTTTGTCCCATTTCAATAATTCAGGAACAACGGCAATATTCTGCCTGACCGTATAATGAGGGAAAAGTCCGGAATGCTGCATCACGAAACCAATTCCCATTCTCAATTTCTCTATTTTCTGATCTTGGATATTTTTACCATCAATCAAAATATTTCCCGAGTCAGCTTCAATTAAGCGGTTAATCATCTTCAGAGTTGTTGTTTTTCCGCAACCGCTGGTTCCCAGAAGCACTAGAATTTCCCGGTCATTTGCCTGAAAAGAAATACCGTCTACTGCTGATTTTCCGTTGAAACTTTTTGAAACCGATTCTAATGTAATCATGGGCAGTTATTGAGCAAGTCTGATTCCGGTGAACTGCCATTTCAATCCCGTCTGGAAAAAATTACGGTACGTGTTTCTGCTGTGACCGATTGATGTTGCATCTGAAGCGCCACGCAAAACCATTTGATTGACCATAAATTTTCCATTATATTCACCAACTGCACCGGCTTCTTTTTTAAAACCCGGATATGGTAGGTAGGCAGAATCCGTCCATTCCCACCGGCTTCCCCATTCAAAATGATTGGATGCAATCTCCCACTCTGCTTCGGTTGGCAAACGCATCCCTTTCCAGGAAGCAAAAGCTGAGGCCTCATAAAAATTGATGTGACAAACTGCGTTATTCAGATCTAATTCCTGCAAACCATTTAGAGTATAATTCATCCACTTTCCATCAATCAAATGCCAATATAATGGGGATCGTGCTTCGTTTTGTTGTACCCAATCCCAACCTTCGGCGTGCCAGTATCTGAAATCTTCATACCCTCCCGCTTCCATAAATTCAAGATATTCCTTGTTGATCACCAATCGATGTGCTATTTCAAAATCATTTAAATAAACTTTATGTCTTCCCAATTCATTATCAAAACAGAAACCTTCTCCTTGAAAACCGATTTCGTAAACACCTTCTGAAAATCTGATCATTTCTAAATTTTCACTAGATCTTATTTTTATAGTTTCTTCTTTTTTATAAGCCGGAAAAAGTGGATTATGACCTAAAATATATTTGATATCAGTCAGCAATAATTCCTGATGCTGCTGCTCATGGTTGAGTCCGAGTTCCAGTAAAGGTTTTATTTCTTCAGTTAAAAATTCGCTTTGAAGAAAAGCATTCATTTGTTCATCGACATATTCCCGGTATTTGTAAATATCAGAAACAGACGGACGACTCAGATTTCCGCGATCGGTTCGGATTACTCTTGCACCAATAGTTTCATAATAACTGTTGAAAACGTAATTATACTGAGAATCAAAAACCTGATAACCTGGGAAATTTGGTTCCAAAATAAAAGTCTCAAAAAACCAGGTTGTATGACCTAGATGCCATTTTGGTGGACTGACATCAATGATGGGCTGAACAACATAATCCTCAATCTCGAGAGGTCTGCAAATTTCCACCGAAAGGTCACGAATTTCTGAATATTTCTCTGCCCAATTTATAATCGAATTTGATCTTGCTATTACTGAATTTGTCTTCATTTGATTCATTTATTTAAAATTTACAAAACCTGCCAGATAGAATCTACAAACCAGTTTTTAGAATCGTGGATTTCATCAATAATATGAAAATTAGAATCTCTGGCGAGTTTACTGATGTCTTCCCGGGAAAATTTTTGTGAGATCTCCATATCAATCAGTTCATTTTCTTCAAAGTGAAAGACCTGCTTTCCGATGTGTACATTTTGCTCCGAAAGACTTACTAGATAACTTTTGCAAGCGCCTGATATAGGGTCGTAGGTTTGGTAATGCTGGTAATTCAAAACATCGAAATCTGCTTCTAGTTCGCGATTCATTCTGATGAGAAGATTCAGGTTGAAAGATGATGTGATGCCTGTCTCGTCATTATAGGCATTGAGAATTGTATGCGGGTTTTTCTTAAGGTCGAAACCAACCAGAAGAACATCACCACGATTGAGTTTTCTCCTCAATTCTCTGCAGAAATGAGAGGACTCTTCCAAATCCATATTTCCGATATTTCCACCTAAAAAAAGAACCACTTTTCTTCTTTGCGATATGGTCATTGCCTTGTCCAGCATATCAAAATATTCGCCCTCCAAAGAAACGACCTCTAATTTTGGCAACTGTGTCCTAAATTTATGATTTAGTTCCGAAAGAATATTCCCAGAAATATCGATTGGCATATAAGTGAAATCTATATTTTCTTTTGTCAGATATTCCAGGAGGTAACGTGATTTCATTGCATCGCCTGCTCCTAATTCAATTAAATCGAAAGGTGAATGATCAGAAATAATACTATCCGCCAACGCCTTGGTTTTATTTTTAAAAATATCCAGTTCACAATCGGTCAGATAATATTCAGGCATATTCATTATCTGTTGAAAAAGTTGGTCACCCGCTTTATCGTAAAAATATTTTGATGACAATCGTTTCGAACTGCTTTTCAAACCATCGATAACGTCTGTGAGAAAAATTTGTTTTGAATTTTTTTGTGTCTGAAACTCTGTTTCCACCTGTGAATTCATATAAATATTGTTTTTTTGATTTTTAGAGAACTACAACTATCTTGCCGACACTAGAATTACTTCCTATAAAAGTATGAGCTTCTGCAATTTCATCTAATTTAAAGAATTTAATTTTAGGATGAATATCTTCATTTTCGACGATATACTTAGTCCTTATTAATTTTGAGAACGATCATCTCAATAATACTTGTTCCATTATAGAAGTTAAGTACCTCATGTGCATCTGGTGAAGTTGTTATCTGATATCTTTCACCTGAAAAGTCACTGCTAAATGAACAAAAACACTCCTCAACAGTTTTGAATTCTTATGATTTATCTTATTTTTGCAAATTATTAATAAATCTATGAAGTTCTTCTATATTTTAGCTTTTGTGTTTTTAACGCAGTTCTCTTTATCCGCTCAGATTCCCAATTGGGTAGCACCTGTCGGAAGTGACAGTGATGATTATGTATCTGATGTAGCAGTGGACGCTGCAGGGAATGTCTATTCAGTCGGAAGGTTTCTTAACTGGGCAGATTTTGATCCGGGAATTCCAAACATCAATATGAATACTTTTACATTGGATAAAGGAAATTTATTTGTTGTAAAATACAGCCCGGCCGGTAATCTGATCTGGGTTAAACAGATCGGAGGTGATAAAGGTGTCAGTGTCAATGCAGTGGATGCTGAATATTTACATCCCAAGATCACATTAGACGGATTGGGGAATTTTTACATCACCGGGCTTTATGATTACCGTATGGATTTGGATCCGAGCCCTTCATCATCATTTTTCCTGTCTGATATACCGGGCATTGGTGCCACATATCGCTTTGTTGGGAAGTACACTACTGACGGAGGATTTGTATGGGCCAAGAGAATCGGTGGCAATGACAATTTAGGCTGTGTTTTTAATAACATGAAAGTTGATAACTTGGGAAACATCTATTTTGCAGGAAACTTTTGGAATACGGTTGATTTTGATCCGGGAACCGGGACTTTTAATCTAACTTCCGATAACAGTTACGATATCTTTATGATGAAACTCGATACCCAAGGAAATTTTGTGTGGGCAAAAAAAATAGGAAACCCGGGTCAGGATGATATTGTAAGAAAAATGGTTATCGATAATCAGTATATGTACATTACCGGTTCTTATAAAGGGCTTGTAGATTTTGATCCGCAAAGCACAGTCAGCAATCTGCTTTCTGTAGGAAATACTTTTGACGGATATCTTGCAAAATACAGTTTATCAGACGGGAGCCTGCAGTGGGCTCAATCTATTGGAAGCGGAGTCGGCGCAGACAGCGGTTTTGCAATTCAGGTTGATAATAACGGCAATGTGTACACCTCAGGACATTTCAAAGGAAGTGTTGATTTTAATCCAGACCCTATCAATACTGCTATTTTGACCAATACAGGAACTTCTTACAGTACCTACTTCTTAAAGCTTTCATCTACAGGACAATTTGTTTGGGTAAAGAGATTCAGCGCAATGGGCGCTCTTTATCCCACAGAACAAAAACCATATGATATTGCAGTAAAAGGTAATAAAGTTTATTTAGCCGGATACTTTTTGGTAAGTATGGATTGTAATCCTGATGAGAATCAGCAGTATGTCATCACCGCCAACGGTGGCAATTATGATATGTTTATTATTGCACTGGATACCGATGGCGTGTTTGCCGGAGCGAAAAGCTATGGGGGTATACTTCATGACTATCTTTATACGATTGCTATTGATAACAATGAGGACATTATCTTGGGAGGAAAATATTCTGAAGATGTAAATTTTAATCCGGCTATAACGAACGTCAATGTCGACGGAGTTTATGATGGGTTTACAGTAAAACTTAGTAAAAATATGTTTCTCAAAACTATCGATGTTAGTTTGCCGGTAAAACTCAATATATATCCGAATCCTACAAGTGACAAGATTAACATTCAATCTGAATCACATATCAAAAGTGTTGCAGTTTACAGTATTGACGGTAAGCTTATTTTCTCAAAAAATACAGATGGTAAATCTGCTGAATTAAATCTAAAAGATTTAACTACCGGCATTTACCTGCTTCATATTAATTCTGGTGCTCAGACTTTTGTTGAAAAGATTATTAAAAAGTAATTGCATAATCTGTTTGATGCTGATTGAAGGGTTGACTTTTCAATTTGATTATTAACCAATTATCAATATTTCTTCAATTAATTTTTCATGAATTCACGACTGTTTTGTTTTACTGTCAGAACAAGTAGTGGTAAAATACTGTTATTCTTTTGGTAATCATAACCTATATCCCTATATATTGATTTATAAATAAAGCAGCTTAAATGAACTGCTGGATGATTACAAAAAGCATTCTCCATGTCAAGATTTTTAACTGATATTGGTTTTTGAGGAAAAAAATACGACGCAGAAATAAATTCCGCTTAACATATACGGAAAGATCGACAACATTAGGAACGGAACCGATCTTTCAAAGTCAAAAGTAAAAGAGGGAACATTATCCAGATACTTATAGAAATGAATATTAATCAAAAGCCTGATCAAGAAATTGACCAGGCTAAATATATATAAGATGGAAAGTTGTTGGTTTAAAAGTTTTGTAATTTCGGCTAACCCGCTACTGTTTTTCTTTTAATATTATGTTATAAAAACTATAACACCTGTGTAGAATCTTATTATTTTCCTTTCCTGATTTTAAGAGCCTTGATCATTATTATTTTACACAGTTTTTTTAGAGAAAACTCAATTTTCAAATATAATGTATGTAATGGTGCTTCTGTTCAGCTAAATAATGGTTTTCCGCAAGTTTATGGAGATCATCTCTGGTTCAGGTGTATTCCTGGAAGTAATCCTCCACAACCTACAGATGCCTGCATAATTCCGGGTGCAACAGGAGATTCTTATACTGCAACCGAAACTGGGCTGTATGGTTTTTAAGCCTGCACAGAATACTGTCCAGACCAATGTGAAATGTTGGCAACATTTGCCTTTCTACAGCTGAATTTCGGAAATTGGAATTTCTGTCAAAACCTTTCTACCGGAGAAACTACTACGCAGGAAAATAATTTAAATGTTTATCCCAATCCTACTGCTCAATTTTTATATATAGGTAAAGAATCTCACAAGAAATATACTGAAGTATCAATTATCGATATGACCGGAAAGCTCATAAAGCAGAAAAAAGAACATCAATTTAAAGAAGCTATCGACGTAAGCAGTTTTGTTCCGGGTATTTATATGATTGTATGTAAAAGCGCAGAAGGTAAAATGTTCAGAAACAAATTCATAAAGAAATAATGAATTTAAAAAATCATAGTTAGTTTTTTTATACTTTTTATTAAGAGAAGCCGGTAGATTTTTTCTAACCTGCTTTTTATATAATTTCAAAAAATTCTTTCTTCAAAGTTTCAATACTGCTGTTGCTGAAAGGTGTAAAAAGTGAATTGAATGTATTGTTCATTTCGTTTAGCTTTTGAGATTTAAAATTAAACCTTAGCAAAAACTTATCACAAGATATTCAGTTGCTGAAATAGCTCCTGAAAAGGGTTTATCTGAATTTTCAGTGATCTTCTTAAACCTCTTTCAACTGGTCACTGAACAGGTCACTTTCAAATTATCCTTTTAGTTCTCCTTGAAAAGACATAAAACAAAAAAAGCTTTAAAACATATGTTTTAAAGCTTTTTGTACTACTTTGATATTGTACTTGCGATCCGGACGGGACTCGAACCCGCGACCTCCGCCGTGACAGGGCGGCATTCTAACCAGCTGAACTACCGGATCTTTTTAAGTGCTAAAATTTTAAAATGGAAAAGAATTTTAAAAACTAACTCTACTCATTTATTCAAGCTAATATATGTTTTAAATTACTGTGATAGTGAATTTCAAGACATTTGAAAAGCTTAATTTTAACTGGTGCAAATATATAGTTTTTTTTAGTTTTCACAAAATAAGTCATCTCTTTTAGCCTTACAACAACCTAAAATCCACATTTTCAGATACAAAAATTTTTACTTCAATGACTTTAGGATGCATAATAAATCCCAAAATACCACGTCCAGATAATTAAAATTATCTGCATCGGAACCCGCTGTGCATATAAATAATTCATTCCCGGACCAGAATAATCGCCTTTAAAAATGTTGACCTTTTTTTTAGATGAATTGATATTGGCTATAAAAACCAAAACATAAAAGATAATAAGTAAAACTGCTGTGAATTCACGTATTGAAGGAATCATTAAACCAATTCCGGCTGCAATTTCTAAAATTCCTGTAAAATATACCCAGAATAATTTGCCAGGAATAAAATCAGGAATCATCAAAGCCATTCCTTTTTGAAATTTAAAATGTGAAAAACCTGTAAAAACAATGAAAACAGCCATCCCTAAATTTCCGGCAAACAAGAAATCCCAATTTTCCTGAAAGATTTTAGTTCCCAGTAATGCCAGAATGAATGTTATGAAAAGGATGCTTAATAATTTCATGAGCCAGGTAAATTTTCGCAGATTACAATTGCAAAATTATAGTAATATTAGCTCTTTTCGCAATATAAGCTGTGAAATGATATTCAGGACTTATCAATTATTCTCAGCAAGACTTTTCACAACTTCTAAACCTTTTATAAAACCATGATCAATGTGCTCCTGCCAGTCTTTGTCAACCTGCACTTCTGTATGAAGCTTTGTTTTTCCATCAAAATCGATTAGAAAATATTTTTCAAAACATCCGCTCCACTGCTTGATCTCCATACTTTCCGTATCTTCTACTCCATCTTTATCAACCATTCCGAGATGTTTGAAGATGATTTGATCAGGTTCTTCTAAACTATCAATAGTAGATACCATTCCTGCACCTTCTGCATTGACGAAATACGTTTTACCATCTACTTTCCAGTCTGATTTCATTTGAGAGCCCGAACCAAAAAATTGTGTCCACTCACTGTACGTTTCACTTCCCCAAAGAACGTCCCATACTTTCTGTTTAGGAGCATTGATAATAATTTCGTGTGATAATGTTTCCATAATGTTGATTTTGTTGATTATTTAAAATCAATAAGATTTTATACTTGAATATTGGTATTTCACTACAGCTGATTTTCAGACAAATGTTTAACATTCTGAAGTGCCTGAGGAAATTTTTCTTCAAAGAATACTTTAAATTCTTCCGAAGTTTTAATTTTTGCAGTTAATTTTGTGCCGTTTTCTGTCTCTTCCAAAAGATAAGATTCTGTTGCATCTCCCCACTCCTGAGGAACTTCTACTCCATCATAAATTTCTCCAAGATGCAGAAAAACCATCTCTTTATTGGGATCATTTTTAAGAACTTTGCTATACATCCCGTTGTTACTCGGGTCAAAAAATTTCATGATGCTTCCTTCTTCCCAGGTTCCCACGTAAAATGAACCTTTGGTGAAAGCAGAAGTCCATTGTCTGTAACTCATATCGTCCCAAAGAACCGTCCAGACTTTTTCTGGTGGTGCATCAGTCTGAATTTCGTATTGTAAAATTTCCATAGTTTTAATTTTAATCATTAGATAAACTTAAAGTCTAAAAAATTGAAATTTATTTTAAAGAAGACTTTAAAGACCTGATTTTACATCAAACGGCAAGCCGAAAAATTAAGAATGATAAGCCTGTTCCAAATCTTTAATGATGATTTTCCGCATTTTCATCATTGCCTGTACAACTTTTTGAGCTTTCACCTGATCAGCATCGCTCATCAATTCAATTAATTTTTTGGGGACGATCTGCCAACTCATTCCGAACTTATCTTTCAGCCAGCCACACATACTTTCTCTACCTCCGTTCTCCGTTAAAGAATTCCAGAGATGATCTGTTTCTTCCTGATTATCGGTCATAATGACCATAGAAATCCCTTCATTAAAATCAAATTGATGATCGTAAGAATTATCCATGCAGAAGAACGAATAATGATCAATCTCAAAGTGAGCGTGTTGTAGATTATCAGGAATTTCATGACTTTCATTCCCTACACCTTCTCCGTATTTCAGGACGCTTCCTATTTTAGAATTCGGAAATATTTTTGTGTATAATTCCATCGCTTCTAAAGCCTTTCCGTTATTTTGGTGAATAAACATCAAGGTCGGAATAATTCTTTGTTCGCCTTGTTTTTCACCCAGATAAAGCTGCCATGTCACGCCAAACTGATCACGCACCCAACCGTATTTTTTACTCCATGGGTAAGAATCCAAAGGCATCAAAACAATTCCGCCATCTGATAACTGATCCCAATAATTCTGAACCTCATCTTCAGTTTCGCACATGATCATAAACGAAACCGAAGCATTTTTTTCAAACTGCGGACCGCCATTCAAAAGCATTAATTTTTGACCCAACAGCTCAATATTCATCACAACCGGTGTATCTGCCGTAATTTTTCCGTTGAATATTTTACAATAAAAATCTGCTGACTGTTTTGCGTCTTCGTTATACCAGAGACATGGAAAAATATTGTTATTCATGATTTTATTTTTTTAATGAAAGCTCTTAATTGTTTTCCACATATTTATGAAAGTTGTTGAGTATCGCATACCAACCGTCGCGCTGCATCTCGGTGGAGTTTTGTTTTTCAGGATCAAATATTTCGGTTACTTTGGTGGTGCTTTCATCTATTTTTTCAAAAATCACTTCAACGCTTCTGCCGTCTTCCAGATGATATTTAATCAATTCATTCTGAATAATTTCATCATAAATGCCAATCAAATTAAACCCGAAACTTCCATCTTTTGCCTGCATTCTGTTATTGAATTTTCCACCGACTCTAAGATCATTTTCTGAAGATGGGCATTCCCAGCTTTCGTGAGCAAAATTCCATTGGGTAATGTGTTCCGGCTTATTAAAATAATCCCAGACCTTTTCTACCGGTGACAAAATCGTAATGTCTATTTTTATTTTATCCATAATTTTTTTTATTTAATCGTGTAAAAGGAAGGGTAACCAAAATAGCTACCCTTGTATTCATTAAATATAAAACTATTTTATATATTCTTCATTATAATTCACCATCCAATAGACACCATATTTATCCTGGAAACTCCCAAAATAATCTCCCCAAAACTGATCTTCGAGGGGCATTTCTATGTTTCCTCCTTCAGAAAGTCCTTTGAAAAGTTTTTCTGCATCTTCTCTGGAATCCGGGAAAATCGAAACGTAATTACTGTTTCCCACTGATAATGTCTGTCCGAATGAAGGAACAATATCCGAAGCCATTAAAAGATCACCACCAACCGGAAGTGCAATATGCATTACTCTGTTTTTTTCTTCATCTGATAAATTTTCTGTTCCCGGAGCATTGCCCATTTTGTGGATTTCGCCTACGAATTCTCCGCCAAAAACAGATTTATAAAATGTGAAAGCTTCTTCTGCTTTACCATCAAAATTGAGGTATGGATTTAATTTTGCCATGATTTTTAGGTTTAGATTTCATTAATAATTTTTAAAGAATTTAGTATTTCATATTTTCGTCAAAGTCATATTTCATGCCTTCGTACCCTAGAATTCTGCGCATCAGACCGATCTGTCCGCATAGATAATCTTCACGACCGATGCACATCCCAACGAAATTGAGCACATTTTCCGGGAAAAATTCAATGTTCATTCCCATCGGAAATGCTTTTCCCAATTCTTCATCAGAAACATTTAATAATTTTTCATAGACTAAAGGTGATATTTGATGAAAATTATCCTTCAGCTGTTGTAAAGTTGGATATGATAAGCTTTCATCCAAAGCTTTGCCCTGAAAGAAAAAATCTTTGAATTCAAATTCTTCGTTCAGACCAAGTACATTTCCTAAAGCATACCGCATATCGAGAAAATTTCCGACCATCCAGATAATGTGATTGGTTCTGCCTTCAATTCTCTTCAAAGCGTCGTCTTCAGAAATTCCGTCCAGAACCATAAGAAAACTTTGGCTGTGCCCACGAAATGCGGGAATGATGATGTCTAATTTTTTTGATGTTGGTGTGTCCATAATTTTATATTTGAAAATTTAAAATCTAAGGCTGAGCAGGTAATTGAGAAATGTCGCCGTACATCACTTCCCACTGATGACCATCAAGGTCTGCAAAAGCGCTTTGATACATCCATCCATGATCTCTTGTTTCGCTGTAGACAGAACCGTCGTTTTCTACTGCAGTTTGTACCATGGCATCCACTTCGTCACGACTTCCTACACCAATAGCGAGAAGCGTCTGTGTAGTATCATTCTTCGAGATAGCTCTGTTTGTAAAAGTCTGAAAAAACTCTTCCTGTAAAAACATTACGTAAATATGGTCTTCTTTCATGACCACACAAATTGCTTTATCATCAGAGAATTGCTCGTTTATCTCAAATCCTAGCTTCGTCCAAAATTCTCTTGTTTTGTGAACATCTTTTACGTGAAGATTTACATAAATATCGGTGATCTGCATATTGTAATTTTTTTTAAGGTTAAACTTTTAACCAAAATTACTTCGTATATGCTATATTCAACTTGCCATAAGACAAGATTTAATCTTTCTTTGGATGCGAAACCAATTCTTTACGGATTCTGCTTAATGAAGTGTCTGTAACTCCCAGATAGGAAGCAATTTGTTTTAAAGGTGCAAACTGTATAACTTGTGGTTTTTGTTCTAAAAGCTGAAGATAACGTTTGGTGGCAGATAGAATGAACATCTCTACAGAACGCTGTTTGTAAAGAAAAAGCTGTTGCGACATCCATGCTCTTCCCCATTCTCTGAGGTTTGGAATTTTATGAAACAGCTCCTGAAAAACCTCAAAATCCATTTTCCAACATTCGCAATCGGTGATGCAAACAATGTTTTCCTGTGTCGGGATTCTCTGGAAGAGTGAAGATACTTCAATGATAATTTCATTTTCTGCAAAAAAGTTGGTGGTCACTTCGTTTCCGTTGAAATCATTAACAAACGAACGCGCCAAGCCTTTTTCCAGAATATAATATTCATTAGCTGTTTTGCTTTCACGAAGAATAATTTCTCCTTTTTGGAAAACAACTTTTTCATGAGCATTAATAATTTCATCCAGTTCTTCCTGGAAGAAAAATGGAAAATCGTAGTAAACTTCAAAGGATTTATTTTTCATCAATCACTGTTTTAAAATTTTAAAATTAAATGATTTATGGGAACTGACGAAAAAAAATATCTCTAAATTATCAATGAATACAACTTAGCTTATAATTGTTTGTGAAAGTGTTTTGGAAAAGCGTCTTCAGGTTTCATTCTGACAACATTCAGCAGAAACCAGGACTTCAGAAAACCGTAACCATAAGAAAACATCTGAATATAAGTAGAAATAACAGCCATTCCTGCAATGGCTATATTCTTTGTAACCATCATCGCATGAATTAAAACCATGAATGTATACAACCCGTAAAATGCGAGAATAACCCCTCTTCCCAAAACAAAATATTCTATAAATCCTAAAATATATCCCAACAAAAACAGCGTAGGAAATGCAAATGATATTTTTACGTATTTCGGATGTCTTTGGTTCAGAATAGGTCTTGCACAACCAAACTGATACACTTGTTTTGAAAACTTTCCAAAGTCTACACGGCGTTTGTGATAGACCGCAATATCATCAAAAAAAGCTGTCGTAAAGCCGTTTTCCCAAAGTGTCATCGACAAATCCGGATCTTCACCAATTCTCATTTCTGAAAAACCGCCAACTTTCTCGAAAACCTCTTTTTTCACTCCCATATTAAAACTTCTTGGCTGAAACTTGGAAACCGCTTTTTTATTTCCTCTGATTCCTCCGGTCGTAAAAACAGATGTCATTGAATAAGAAATCGCTTTCTGCATCAGATTAAAACCTTTATGCGCCTTATCTGCACCACCAAAAGCATCACAAGGAATCGTGAGAATATCTTTTTTAATATTCTGAATATAATCTTTCTCCACAATCACGTCGCTGTCTACAAAAACAAGCCAATCGTTCGAAGCTCTTTTTGAACCGTAATTTCTTGACAAACCGGGTCCTGAATTATCTTTCCTGAAATATTTAATATCTAAAATCCCGTCAAAACTATGAATGGTCGGTTTCAAATCGATGAGAGAACCATCATCTACAATAATGATTTCAAACGCTTTATCAGTCTGAAAAGCGAGCGAATTAAGAAGCTCAAAAAGCTCGTCTCTTCGATTAAATATGGCAACGACAATGGAAATGGTAGGATTCAAATGGAATTTTTTTCAAAATTAATTATTCGTGAATGAACTTACAAACAGTTTACCGTTAATTAAAATATAAAACCAGAATATTTCTATTCTGGTTTGTATTTAATTCTTTGCCATTGAGACTAAATTTCTACGCTTAAAAAATATAAAAATGAAACAACTATATCTTTTATTATGAAATATTTAAATTCTTACAATGATGTTCTTTTTATTTTTTCAGTAGATTTTCAATTAGTTTACTTTGATTTTCCATAAGCTTTGAAATCTGCTCCTGGTTTTTCAAAATGCTCTGTAACAATTCTGCTGATTGAATATTTACTGTTGAATCTTTAGGGTAAACGATATTTGAGTTTTCGAAAGTATTATTTGAAATAATGACGTTTCCTTCATTTTCAAATAAATCTTGTATTTCTATTTCAAAAGCCTCTGCAATTTTTCCTAATTTATCTAAACTAGGTTTTGCCTGATCTGTTTCCCATTTGTTATATGCGGGTTGAGAAACATCTAATTTATAAGCAACATCAGCTTGAGACCAGCTTCTATTTTGTCTTAGCTGTTTAAGTTTTGTTCCTAAACTCATGTAATATTTTTTACAAATATAAAATAATTTATATTGATAACTAAAGGTTATAAAATTATAACTGTAGGTTGTTGGTTGGACATAAAACAATTTCTATTTTTGAAAAATCATAATCACATTTTAGTGATTGCAGAAAAATTTATATATTTAATCCATTAAAAACCAAACACAACTGGTATGAAAAAAAATCTATTTCTCAGGCTTTGCCTGCTGATGACAGTGATGCTGTCGCTCTATTCCTGTATTCACGATGAAGTCTACTCTTCATCTGACCCTTCTTCTACAGAATACATCAACAAAAGTCTCTGGAAACAGGACGAAAGGTACATTACCAATGTCATGAAAGTCTATGCCGAAAACGAGGCAGACATCAAGAAAGTAAACGGAATCCCTTACTGGGACTATGCCACGACAGTAGAGAGCTTCGACGAAAGCTTCGTCGCAGTGCCAATCGTAGACAACGGAAAAGTAACCTCGGTGCTGAAAGTACCGAGACACGGAAAGAGGATCTACTTCTATTACACGCATGACGAAAGCGATATTGCATTTTTCCGGGCTTTGGTTTTTGCCAAAATTAAAAAAGCAGGAATGCCGGATGGTTCTACGGCACAGACCAACACTATTACCTGTACCCGACAATGGGTAAGTATGTGGTATCCTGATGATGAAAGTAATCCTGATGGACCGGGATCTTGGGGATCTCCTATCTCAATTATCAAATGTAAAGCATTAAAAGACGAATGTCTTGGCTTTATCAACGAGTACGGACAATGTGACGGTGGTAATGGTGAAGGCGGCTACACTTATCCCGGACTTGGTGGTGGCGGTGGAAATGAACCGGAGGAAGAGGAAGATCCATGTACAAGAACAAAGGCAACTACTACCAATCCTCAATTTGTTTCAAGTGCAAATACTCTAAAAGGAAAAACTGATTTAAAAAGAGAAACAGGATATACTCTTTCTCTCGGTGCACAACCGCAGTTTTTAGATAGTCCTTTAGGGTCTTCAGAAGTAAAATTCACATTTCATCCAACAACTTATGCATTTATGCATACTCATTATGACGGAATTTATCCTATCTTTTCACCCGGAGATATTATACGTTTCAACGAATGGATTGTATGGGCAAAATCATGGAACGACATCCCAACCAATAATCCCAAGATTGATCTCAATAATCTTTCCTATACGGTAGTAACAAGTTGGGGAAGCTATACGATGACATATGATGGTATGGGATCAACGCCTTTTCAAAATTTTACACAACAAGAAGTTGATAATATAAATAAGAAATACATTAGTATGTTAAGAAGTTGCGCTACTGCTGGTGCTTCAGGTATATCTTATAATATGGATAAGTTAGAAAAAGAATTTATGAAATTCATGAAAGATAATCTTAGTATGCCAGATTTAAAACTCTTTAAAGTTGAAAATAGTGGCAATACAGAACTCTATCTAGAAAACGGAAACAGAAAAACAAACCCATGTCCACAATAAAATTTAAAATTATGAAACATTTACTTATAATATTAATTTCTACTCTTGCAATATCTTGCAAAGCGCAAATATTTCCTTTAAACACAAGTCCCGGCGACATTCCTGATAATGCCTACATTAAAGATATCAATAATGAGTTGGATAAATATATAGGGGTATGGACAGGAAACTGGAACGGGAAAACAGTTTATATCGATCTTAGAAAGGTGAAATATTATTATGATGGTAATCATCCATATTATATGGACGAAATAAAAGGTGAAAGAAAAATCATTAATGCAAATGGTACTATAGAAATAGACCGCATCAGTAATTTCGCAAATGATGGTGCAGAATTTTGGGGTATATTCCCAAGTTTAGTATATCCAGGAAAAGATACTATACTTTTCTTTCCGAGAGATATGTGCAGAAAAACTGCAACAATACATATTACAAATATCACTTCTACTCAAATGACCTTAAAATTGATGTTTGATCCAAGTTACTATGATGAGAACTGTATTCACAATGCTTATGTAGCACAGCATGGTGACTGGCCAATTAATTTCCCTAAAGATATTGTGTTGACAAAACAATAATACAAATAGTTATATAGGAAGTAATAATGTTTATTGCAATGTTCCAGAATATCTCCTGCAAACCAGCAAGAGTATATCAACATTCTAAAAAAAGAGATCGAAGATTTAAAAGCTAAAATTACTCAGTTAGAAAAAAAACAGAACTTCATTTGAAGTTCTGTTTTTTTGATGATTTAAATTTTAGTCTTCTTTATTCTCCAGTTTATGCAACTTCTTCGTTCCTTCATACATTTCATACTGCAAAAACCGGGTTTCCAGTTTTCCGTTGAAGAGTTTGATTTTTCTTGAAGGTCGCAATCCTATTTTCTTCGGTGCATCGAGATCTGAAGAAATCAGCCACGCCAAAGTGTTAGGATAATTCGTTTTGAACGTATCTCCTATCTTTTTGTAAAAATCATCATCATTAATCGAAATTCTCTCGTTATAAGGCGGATTGAAAACCATTAACAAAGGAAACATATCTTTTTTAGTATCAAAGAAATCTTCTCTTCTCACTTCGATGACGTCTTCCATTTCTGCAGATTCTACATTGGTTCTTGCAGCATCAAGCATTCTACCGTCAATATCATAACCCACAATTTTTCCGTGAAATTCTCTAATTCTGTCTACGCGATGCTGTTTTATTGTTGCAAACAAATCTTCATCATAATTTTTCCAGTTCTGGAAAGCAAATCCTCTTCTGTACAATTGCGCAGGCAAATCCATCGCAATCATCGCAGCTTCAATTAATAGTGTTCCCGAACCGCACATCGGATCAAGGAAATTTCCTTTTCCGTCCCAACCTGCCAGTTGCAGCATTCCGCTTGCTAAAACTTCGTTGATCGGTGCTTCACCCTGTTCTCTTCTGTAGCCTCTTTTGAATAAGGCATCACCTGAAGAATCGAGAGAAATTGTTACCAATTCTCTGTCGATGTGAAGGTGAAATTTGATATTAGGAGATTTCGTTTCGATGTTGGGTCTCTTTCCATATTTATTCTGGAAATAATCTACAATTGCATCTTTCATTTTGAAAGTCATGAACTGAGAATGACTGAATCTTTCAGAATTCACCGTAGAATCGATGGCAAAAGTCTGATCGACATCCATGAACTGATCCCACTCAAATTTAAAGAGTCTGTCGTAATATTTTGTTTCGTTATAAGCTTTAAACTCATCAATCGGAACCAGGATTTTCAAAGCTGTTCTTGCAGAATAATTGATTTTATAAAGAAAACCTAAATCTCCTTCGCAATTCACTGCACGATTTTTAAGTTCAACGTTTCTTCCACCCAGTTTTTTGATCTCTTCACCCAAAACGGTTTCTAATCCGAAGAATGTTTTTATCTGAATTTTAATATTTTCTGTATCCATAAATTATAATTAAAAGATTTAACTATTTAAAAGTCAAAGAATTACCATTTCAATTTCTCAATTAATTGAACTTTTCACTCTTTTAATATTTAAAATACTTTTCTTTCAACACCGCAAATTTAGTTATTTTTGCATTATGGAATGGTTTGAATCTTGGTTTGATACACCTTATTATCATTTGCTTTACAGTAACAGAGATTACACAGAAGCAGAAAACTTCATCACAAAACTCACTCAGGAGCTTCAGCTGCCTCAATCATCAAAAATAATTGACCTCGCTTGCGGAAAAGGAAGACATTCTGTTTTTCTTAATAAATTGGGCTACGATGTGCTTGGTTTAGACCTTTCTCAACAAAGTATTGAGTTTGACAAACAGTTTGAAAATGAAAATCTGGCTTTCCAAGTGCATGATATGAGAAATCCTATTGATTCTCAACCTGTCAATGCGGTTTTTAATCTTTTTACGAGCTTTGGGTATTTTGATAACGAAGCTGATGACAGAAACGTTTTCCAGTCTGTTTACAATGTCTTAAAACCAGAAGGTTTTTTTGTTTTAGATTATCTGAACGAAGAATACGTCACCAGAAATTTAGTTCCGGAAACTACCGTTCAGAGAGAAGGAGTTGATTTTCATATTTCTAAAAAAATTGAAGGCAGACATATTATTAAAGATATTCGCTTTGAAATTGACGGAGAGTCTAAACATTTTTTCGAAAAAGTAAAACTTCATACCCTAGAAACTATCGAAAACTACGCTTCAGAATGTGGTTTTGAAAGAATAAAAATTTGGGGAGATTATCAGCTGAATGATTTTCAGAAAGAAATTTCGCCACGTTGCATCAATTTGTTTAAGAAAAAGTAACTCAGAATTACAATGAAGATTAATATAGTTTTCATCGTTCTGACTTTAAGCTCTATATTTTTAGGAGTGAAATTAGGATTTACAGACAGTCATACGCCTCCATTGTCATTTGTCTTGTCTAGCTTACTATTATTGATTGGAACTGTTTTAATTTTTTTTAAGACGATTTTCAAAGATAAATACAGCTATAAAATCCATTTAGCTTTTACAGTATTAAATTTATTGATTGTTTTAATTTGTTTACTATTACCTTTTATCTAAAATGATTATAATATTATTAATTCTAAGCGTCATCACCGGAGTTTTTCTTGGAAAATTCTTTGGTAAAAAAGAGCAGTTTGCAAAAAATCTTTTGATTCTGAGTGCCGGTTTCCTGATTACCATTTGCTTAAATGAAGTTTTCCCGCTGGTTTATACGTCAGAAGTAAGTGAAAATTTGGGAATTTTCGTTATTGGCGGTGTTCTACTTCAAATGATTTTGGAAGCATTAACAAAAGGTTTTGAACACGGGCATTTCCATCATCATAATGAAAGTGGTAATATTTTACCCGCCGCTTTAATGATCGGACTGTTTATTCATGCGTTTATCGAGGGAATTCCTTTGGCAAATGAAACGAATCCCTGGTCACCTTATCTTTTAGGAATTTTGTTTCACAATCTTCCTATTTCGTTTATTTTGGGAGCATTTCTGTTTAACAGATCGGGTTCAAAAGCATCCTATCCTTCTATTTTAATTGTTGCATTGTTTGCTTTAGCTTCACCAATGGGAATGTTGCTCGGAAATTATTTCAATCCTCAATGGCAACCCTATTTTCTTGCGATTGTGGGTGGTATTTTTCTGCATATTTCATCCGTTATTATTTTTGAAAGCAATAAAAATCACAACATCAACTGGTCAAAGATTGGCTTGGTTATATTGGGAGTTTCGTTAGCTTTAATCATGCATTTATTTCATTCTCATCCTCACGATCATCATTGATATCAGGTTCAAATAAATACAACAAAGGCTTCGAAAATATTCGAAGCCTTTGTTGTATTTATTTAAGTAAAAAATCTGATTAAAATTTCCAGCCTATTGTAAGGAAGAAATTATTTCGGATATTTTTTACATCTGATACTACTGAAGATGGTGTGGTTACATCAAAATCTCCTGAGTAATATCCTGTATTGTAATTATCAAATTCATATCCCGCCAAAAACGGATTTTTGTATTCTGAACTTACGTTTTGATAAGCTGCATCAACATAAAACTTCCCGAAATCATATCCGATACCTGCACCAATTGTACTTCTGTCTCCTAAAATATAATTGCTGAAGCTGCTGTCGCCCACTGTACCTGCATTAGAAAATGCACTGATTGTAGTGGTATCAAAAGGACTTGATGCATAAGAATAACCTCCTCTCAATCTCAGAGATTTGATTCTGTACTCTGCCCCAACTTTTACTTCAGATAAATTTTTGTAGTTATCATTGAAAAAAGCGTTTAATTCAGTTTCTGCTGAACCTTGTACTTTATATCTTGGCTTTGTCAAACCTAAAGTGTAGTCAACATTTATCGCAAAGTTTTTGCTGGGAACAAATGCACCACTTAAGGTTGCTTTCATAGGAGATCTAAAGGTTCTGTCTTCTACAAAATTATCATAATAAATTCCATCTGCTCCGTCATAATAGTCTCTATAAGCTCTGTCAATGGTCCACCAAGTAGGGGTTTCAATCGATGCACCCAATCTTAATTGATTGCTTACTTTACCAATTACCCCTAAACTTCCTGAGAATCCGCTTGAATTTTCAGAATAAGGAGTAAATTGTTTGTCGAAAGTAGTAACCGAATTATCTAAGTCTAATCCGAAAACTGCGCTGTCAAACTGCTCCATATCTACTCCATGCATATTAAGACTCGCACCAAAATATAATGCATTGTTATAATTTGCACCTACCCCAACATTAAATTTTGTTTGCGTTCCGTATCTGTTGTAAGCATGACCTAAATATGACATATTTCCTACAACATTATTTCCACCCTGATCTACAAGATTTTTCGCAATAGAAACATTAGAGTTACCTGGTGATTCTACATAGTCTTCTATAGAAGTTGTCGAAATATTTGCTGCTACATTAATAAATTTCCAAGGAGTTTCTGTCATCAACTGGAACGTAGCGACACCGTTGACGTTTCCTATATTAACCTTGTTGATATTGTAATCAATAGAAGAACCCGCTAATGAAGCCGTATTTTTGTTATTAATTACAGACAGCGTTCCTGAAACATCACCTGCAATGGCAACTCCTATACCTGCAGGATTCGTCATCAGCGAAGTAGCGTCACCTCCTAAAGCTCCGTTTGAACCTACCATCGCATTAAACTTTGAAGACCCTACCATTGGAGTGTTTGAATATACATCCACGGAGTTTCTGATTACTGAAATATCCTGAGCCTGCACAAAAAATGCTGCAGAAATACTCATTATTACTAAAGATTTTTTTAACATTATTTTATTAATAGTTATTGAGTTTAATATTATCTACCTCCGGATCTGAAACCGCCGCCTCCGCCGCCTGATCTCATTCCACCACCGCCAGAAGATCCTCCTGATCTGAAACCTCCTCCGCTACTGCCAGAGTTATATCCTCCCGATCTGAAACCACCGTTATCACTTGGTCTCGATCCGCTGTCATTTCTGTATCTTGGCTGAGACTGCTGTTGTTGTGGTCTGTAATTATAATTGGGTCTTTGTTGAGCATTTGGATTTCTCATACCAGATTGATTTCTAAAACCTCCATTGGTTGTTCCCTGACGGAAACCGCCGTTTGAATTTCCTTGTCTGAAACCACCATTATTTCCTTGGCTGTTTCTGAAACCAGAACCACTGTTGCCGTTTCTAAATCCGCTTGAATTAGATTTATTGATCCCTTTTGTACTGTTTACAAATCCTCCTCCGTTCGCTCCGCTTCTTCTGTAAGCTGGTCTGTAATAATTACCTCCCCAATAGCCGTTTCCGTAACCCCAGTTTCCAAAACCATATCCACCGCCCCAGTAAGGATTGTACATTCCCCAATAAGGTGAGTTCCATCCCATTCCCCAGTAAGGGTTAAATCCGCCCCATCCCCAAGAATTTCCCCAGCCGAATGACATTCCCATGCCCCATCCGCCGTTCCATCCCCAAGGTGAGCCCCATCCCCATGGTGAACCCCAACCCCAAGAGTTGTCATAAATGTTGGTTTCATTTCCTGCAAAATTACCCCAGTCAGAGTCTGTTGCATTGTTATTCACATTGCTCCATTCATTGTATCTGTTGTCGTATTCTTGAGAGTTGATCTGAGAATTTTCTACAATACTAGATTGTGGATAGTAATCGTAATAATCTCCTACTCTATTTCCCTGATCTCCGTTAATAATAACCCCTTCAGGAAGAGTATCTTTATTGGGATCGTAATATACTCCGTCGGTCTCACTGTAACCGCCAACCTGGGCACCGCAAGACATTAATAATAAACCACTTGCAACTGCTAAAACCCCTCTAGATTTTACAATTCCAAATAAATTTTTATATATATTTCTTTTCATGATAATGGATAAATTTTTAATTTAAATTATATTTGCATCTTGTACCAAAAATATACCAAATTATTGGTAACAAGCAACTATCAAAAATAGATTTTTATTTTTAGATTACAATAATATACAAAAGTTAAAATATTAAAAAAAAATTAATGGCAAAATTAACTTCAAGAAGCGAAGATTACAGCAAATGGTATAATGAGTTGGTAGTAAAAGCAGATTTGGCTGAAAACTCCGGCGTGAGAGGATCCATGGTTATCAAACCTTACGGATATGCAATCTGGGAGAAGATGCGTGATGAGATGGACAAAAGATTCAAGGAAACCGGTCACGTTAATGCTTATTTCCCGCTTTTTGTTCCGAAAAGTTTATTTGAAGCTGAAGAAAAAAATGCGGAAGGTTTTGCTAAAGAGTGTGCGATTGTTACCCACTACCGTTTAAAAAATGATCCGGATAATCCTGGGAAACTGATGGTTGATCCGGAGGCAAAATTAGAAGAAGAATTGATTGTGCGTCCTACTTCTGAAGCAATCATATGGAATACATATAAAGGATGGATTCAGTCTTACAGAGATTTACCGATTTTGATCAATCAGTGGGCAAATGTTGTTCGTTGGGAAATGCGAACCCGTTTGTTTTTGAGGACTTCAGAATTTTTATGGCAGGAAGGTCACACTGCTCATGCTACAAAAGACGAAGCATTGGAAGAAGCGGAAAAAATGAATAATGTGTATGCAGATTTTGCAGAAAAATTCATGGCAATGCCGGTTGTAATGGGTGTAAAAACACCGTCTGAAAGATTTGCAGGAGCCGATGACACGTATTGCATTGAAGCTTTGATGCAGGATGGAAAAGCTCTTCAGGCAGGAACTTCTCATTTCTTGGGACAGAATTTCGCCAAAGCATTCGATGTGAAATTTACCAACAAAGAAGGGAAAATAGAACATGCCTGGGCGACATCATGGGGAACTTCAACCCGTCTGATGGGTGCTTTGATTATGACCCATTCCGATGATTTCGGTTTGGTTTTACCTCCTACTCTTGCTCCGATTCAAGTGGTGATTGTACCTATCTTTAAAGGTGAAGAACAATTAAATCAAATCAGCGAAGTCGCTTTAGAGATTCAGAATAAATTAAAAGCAAAGGGAATTACGGTAAAATTTGATGATGATACCCATAATAAACCGGGTTGGAAATTTGCCGAATACGAATTAAAAGGTGTGCCGTTGAGAATTGCGATGGGACAGAGAGATTTAGAAAATAAATCTGTAGAAATTGCAAGAAGAGATAATCTTACGAAAGAAACTCGTCCGCTGGAAGGTTTAGACACATATATTGAAGATTTATTGAAAACCATTCAAAATGATATGTACACTAAGGCTTTAAATTTCAGAAAGGAAAACATTACAAAAGTTGACTCGTATGAAGAATTTAAAAAGGTTTTAGAAGAAAAAGGAGGTTTTATCTATGCACATTGGGACGGAACTGATGAGGAAGAAGCGCAGATAAAAGAAGAAACCAAGGCTACAATCAGATGTATCCCGATGGATGATGACATTGAAGAAGGCATTTCTATGATTTCCGGAAAGCCATCTAAGAGACGTGTTTTATATGCGAAAGCCTATTAACACTTAACATAATATTATCAAATCTTCAAAAAATAGTTAATTTTTTGAAGATTTTTTTTAAAAATTCAACGTTTGGAGAGATTTTTGTTTAATTTTATAATACATTAATATCAAATAATACATTATGTCATTAAACATCATCGATTTAATTAAAGGACAGCTAGGTTCTGCATTAGTAACACAGGCTGCATCGCAATTGGGCGAAAGTGAATCCGGTATTTCAAAAGCTATCGGAGGTTTATTACCAGCAGTTGTTGGAGGATTGGCTAACAATTCAGACAATCCAGCTGTTCTGGATGCGATTTCAAATGCTCCTTCTCAAGGATTGCTTGGAAATCTAATGGGAACGATTACCAATAATTCATGGGTTGCAGGTTTACTAACATCAATTTTTGGTGACAAACTAGGAGGTCTGGTTAATTCTATTGCAACTTATGCAGGAATCAGTAATAACTCGTCAGCTTCTTTACTTAATCTGGTAACTGGGGCAACAGTAGGTTCTGTAGGAAAATATGCAGCTGATAATAATCTTGATAAGTCAGGAATTTCAAGTTTACTGAATGATCAGAAAGGTATAGTTTCATCATTATTGCCTGCAGGTCTTTCTTTAGCATCTTTAAATGTAGGAGACTGGGCGAAAGGTTACAAATTTGATAACGATAATGATACCATCAGGACCACACCAACAACACCACTTCCTAACCCAACACATCATGAAGAAAAGAAAATTGAAGTAACAAAAAGTGTTGCAGATGGCGGAACTTTCCCCGACAGAGCGACCACTACATCGGATGGTGGATCTATATGGAAATGGCTTTTACCTTTGCTATTATTAATTGCTGCAGCATATTTTATATGGAAGCAGTGTGAGAAAAAAGAAACAACAACTACAACCACTGTTGCAGGTGATTCTTTAAATACTGTAAATGATTCATCATCAATGCAAAATGATACTGCTACAACAATGACAACAACAAAAGTTGATGAAAACATTGATCTGAACGGTACAGCATTGAAAGGTTACAAGGGAGGAATGGAAGATAATATGATTACTTTCTTGAAAAGCGGGTCGTATGCAAGTGCAGCTGACGATGCTGCTTTAAAAGATACTTGGTACAGTTTTGATCATGTGAACTTCAAAATAGGTTCTGCTACAGAATTAGAAGCTGGTTCTCAGGGTCAAATTGATAACTTGGTAGCAATTTTGAAAGCATTCCCGGATGCAAAAATCAAAATTGGTGGTTATACCGACAAAACCGGTGTTGAAGCAGACAATGTAAAACTTTCTACTGCAAGAGCAAACTTCATCAAAACTGCATTAACCAATGCTGGTGTAGGAACTCAGATTCTTGGAGCTGAAGGATATGGAAGTAAATTTGCTGAAGTTGATGCAAGCGCTACTAACGAAGAAAGAGCAGTTGACAGAAAAATGGCTGTAAGATTTACAAAATAATTTTATTTTTAAACATAATTTAAATCCCGGAATAATATTTCGGGATTTTTTATATGAATATCATCATCATTTCATTTATTTAATTACATTTGTTAGTCATTTCTAACAATTATGAATTTTAAACTCAATAGCGCTTGGCGAAAAGAGAAAACTTCAAACTCATTATCAGAAGTTTACTCATCTATAAAAATCCCCAGAAACGGTAGTTTTTGGAGGAAATATCTTGCATTTGCCGGACCCGGATTAATGGTCGCTGTAGGTTATATGGATCCCGGGAATTGGGCAACTGATATTGCCGGCGGTTCACAATTCGGTTATACTCTACTATCTGTAATATTAATATCGAATATCTTCGCAATGGTTTTACAGCATTTGTCTGTAAAATTAGGTGTTGTTGCGGAGAGAGATCTTGCACAGGCGTGCAGAGATCATTTTAAACCTACTACAAATTTCATGTTGTGGATATTTTGTGAAATTGCCATTGCTGCCTGCGATCTTGCAGAAGTAATAGGTTCTGCAATTGCTTTAAATTTACTTTTTGGAATTCCTTTGACTTGGGGAATTGTGATTACAACTATTGATGTCTTGATTATTTTATTGCTTCAGGCAAAAGGCTTCCGCTGGATAGAAAGTATTGTTGCAGGATTGATGTTTATCATTTTAGTATGTTTTGGGTATGAAATTATCATTTCTAAACCTGAAATCAATGCCATTTTGGGAGGATTAATTCCTCAGAAAGAGATCATCACCAATCCCGCAATGCTCTACATTGGTATCGGAATTTTGGGAGCCACCGTTATGCCGCACAACTTATATCTTCACAGCAGCATCGTACAAACCAGAGATTACACCCGTGACAAAGAAGGAAAAAAAGAGGCTATAAAATTTGCAACTTTAGACAGCACAGTATCATTACTACTAGCGTTTTTCATTAATGCTGCTATTTTAATATTAGCTGCAGCAACTTTTCATACAACAGGAAATGAACATATTGCAGATATTCATGATGCGTACAAAATGCTGACTCCTATTTTAGGTGCATCGATGGCGAGTATTGCTTTTGCAGTTGCTCTTTTGGCATCCGGACAAAATTCTACATTAACGGGAACCCTTGCCGGGCAAATTGTAATGGAAGGTTTTTTAAACATCAGATTAAAACCTTGGTTGCGAAGATTGATTACAAGATTAATTGCCGTAATCCCTGCATTGATTGTGACCATTATATACGGTGAGAAAGGAACAACAGATCTTTTGGTTTTAAGTCAAGTAATCTTATCGATGCAGTTAAGTTTTGCAGTGGTTCCTCTGGTTATGTTTACAAGTGATAAAGCAAAAATGGGTGAGTTTGTCAACAAGCCCTTTTTGAAAACTTGTGTCTGGGTGATTACTTTTGTTATTATCATTCTTAATCTCTATCTTTTATATCAAACATTTTTCGGGGAATAAGTAGATGATAAATTACCTTCTCAACACAAACCTGCCTAAATGTCCTGTTTTTTTTATTTGGCAAAATCTTTGACAATCATGCTTTATAAAAAGTTATTGAAACATGGAAAATCAGGATATCAACGAAGAAAATATCAATAATCAAGAAGAAAACATTACTCAGGAAGAAGTTACAACAGAAGAAAATGTGACAGAAATTCCTACTGCAGAAGAACTTTTGGCAGTAGAAAAAGACCGTTATATCAGATTGTATGCTGAGTTTGAAAACTATAAAAAAAGAACTTCAAAAGAGAAGATGGAATTCTTCACCTATGCCAATCAGGAAATGATGGTTTCTATGTTGGGTGTTTTGGATGATTTTGAAAGAGCATTAAAAGAAATTGGTAAAAATGGAAACGCTACAGACATTCAGGGTATTGAGCTGATCTATCAGAAATTCAAAAGCAAATTAACTGAGAAAGGTTTAAAAATAATGGAAGTAAGAGCGGGTGACAGTTTCAATGTAGATTATCACGAGGCAATTACTCAGATCCCTTCTCCTTCTGAAGATTTGAAAGGTAAAATTGTAGACGTTATAGAAACAGGATATACTTTAGGTGATAAAGTGATTCGTTTTGCAAAAGTTGTAACAGGAAATTAATTATCAGTAATGGGTAATAAGTAATTAATAATTGCTCATTACCCATTGTTTATTACTTATAAATATATGTCAAAGAGAGATTATTACGAGGTTCTTGAGGTCAGCAAATCTGCGAGTGCCGACGAAATAAAGAAAGCATACAGAAAAATGGCGATCAAATATCACCCGGATAAAAACCCGGGAGATAAGGAAGCTGAAGATCAATTTAAAGAAGCTGCAGAAGCCTATGAAGTCCTGAGTGATGACCAAAAACGTGCAAGATATGACCAATATGGTCATGCAGGAGTCGGCGGTGGTGGCTATGGCGGAGGTGGTTTCGGCGGAGGCGGAATGAATATGGAAGACATCTTCAGCCAGTTCGGTGATATTTTCGGAGGTGGTTTTGGAGGATTCAGCGGTGGTGGCGGTCGTCAGCAGCAGGTGAAAGGTTCTAATTTAAGAATCAGAATCAAGCTGAATCTTGAAGAAATGGTAAACGGAACTCAAAAAACTCTTAAAGTAAAAAAAATGAAGATGGCAGAAGGTGCCACTTCAAAAACTTGTCCTACCTGTAACGGAGCCGGAGTTCAGATGAAAGTGATGAACACAATGTTCGGACAGATGCAGACACAAACTACTTGTGGAACCTGTCAGGGAATCGGGAAAGTTGCCGATAAAATTCCTGCAGGTGCAAACGCACAAGGTTTAATAAAAGATGAAGAGGAAATCTCAATCAACATTCCTGCAGGAGCCAGAGACGGCATCCAGCTGAATGTAAGAGGTAAAGGAAATGATGCGCCGTTTGGCGGAATTCCCGGAGATCTACTTGTGATTGTAGAAGAAGAAGTAGACCAGACTATCAAAAGAGAAGGAGACAATCTTCATCAAGAATTGTATATCTCTTTCGCAGAAGCAGCTCTGGGGACAAAAAAAGAAATTCCAACCGTTGGCGGAAAAGTAAAAATTACCGTTGATGCAGGAACTCAATCCGGAAAAATTTTAAGATTAGCAGGAAAAGGTTTGCCAAGTATCGACAGCTACGGTAAAGGTGATATGTTTATCCATATCAATGTATGGACTCCCCAGACACTGAATAAAGAGCAAAGAGATTTCTTTGAAAAACAAATGTCTAGCGGTGACATGGTAGCAGAACCTTCAGGAAAGGAAAAAACTTTCTTTGACAAAGTGAAAGACTTATTCAACTAAAAAAGATAATAAAAGAGGCTTTATAAAAAAAGTCTCTTTTTTAGCTTCAATTTTTTATTTAATTTTATACCTTATAAAAAAGGTAGCAATTCAAAATGAACTATCAACTTCAACTTCGCACACCAGATTCTAAAGCCAATCTTGTTTTTAACACGATAGTCTTTGATGCTTTCAAAGTAAATATTGTAGAAAGATACTACGGTCTTGTTCCTAAATCTTGCGACGTTTTATTCAAAGTCAGAACTTTAGATGATAAACTTATCAAAAGAAAAGACGGACATGTAAAAATCAGAATTAAAGACGAAGATTATAACACTTACAAAACTTTATTGAAAGTTTTGGGTTCTTACGAATACAAAAACAAACTTATCAGCAGAAATGATGCACAACAGGATTTTGTTCATTTTATTCTGAGGCTTGTTATTATGAATTATGATTTAAATTAAATTCTCTCTATTTTATTGAATACAAATTTTCGGGCAGTATAATTCATCAAATTAATAGTTTTTTTTGATGATTTTATTTTGTAGATGAATGCTGAAAATTAAAGTTTAAAGCAAATATTTGAATTTCTTATTGAGGTAAACCAAAGCAAAACTTAAAGGAATTAAAATTGCCAGAAAAATCAAAATTTGAAAAGATTGAATTTCCTTGTAAAAAGTTGACTTCATAATCAGCGGATGAACAACATATATTGCTGTGGAAAAACTTGCCAAAATTTTTGAAGTAGTTTTGATGTATATTTTCTGGCAGTATAAAAACACCAGCGGACAGGCAAAAATCAAAGAAAATAAAATGTCTGTGCTTTCTGAACTGATTGTGTGATAATTAAAAAACGCTTCTGCAATAACACACAAGACAGACAAAATCATCCATAGAAATGGCTTTTTATATTTCGACACAACAATTTCGTGCTTGTTAATCAAAAAGCCCATCGTTAAAAATGGAAAACATACGAAAAGGAAATTTCGGTAAAGCAGATAATCATTCAAAATCAGATCATGATTTTGTTGAAAATAATGCAAATTTCCCAAAACCTGAATGATATAACCTGTCAAAAATAAAAACAGAGTCAGTATAATCAATAGTATAGAACTTTGATTTCTTAAAAAATAAAGAATAAAGCCTGAAAAAAAAGTTCCGATTAAATACCATAAATGATGATAACCAAATAGAACAGTCAGGAAAATCTGTTCGTTATCCTTCCAATACGACACATAAATAAGCATCCAGATTGCATAAAGCAAAAACGTTCTGAAAAGCCATTTTTTCAGCTTTTTTTTGTTGTCAATGTGAAAGAAATAAAATCCTGTAATAATTAAAAAAACGGGAACTGCGATTCTGAACAATCCGTTGACCAAGACGTAACTTAAAGTTGGATAAGAATCTTTCAAAAAATTCATGTGCAGGAACACGACAAAAAATGCCAGTACAATTTTTAAAACATCAATTGACAAATTTCTACCCATAATTAGTCATTAACAATAAGAACTAAACATTCAATTTTCGCAAAATAAATAAAACTTTGTATTAAAAATCCTGCCGTGATCATTCAAAGCAGGATTTTGTATTAAGATATACTAATTATTTTTTTTTAGCTAATGAATATAATTTCTTTCCTCCGGTAATCAAAAACAAAGCAACTAATCCTCCGACTATACCGAAAATAACTTGTTTCAACGTTTCGTTCCATGTTGGAAGTGAGTGATGAAGATAATCGATGTTGTGATCAAAAATTCCGCCTGCTACCAAAATCAAGGCAATTGTACCGATCACTCCCAGAGCTTTTATTACAAAAGGAAGAGCTTTTACGAGTAGATGTCCCAATTTAGCAAAGAAACCTTTATCATTACTTTTCTTAATTAACTTGAAGCCTGCATCGTCCATTCTTACAATTAATGCTACAATTCCGTAAACTCCTACGGTAGCAATTATTGAGACTATCGAAACGGTAACAATTTCTACAAGCAACGGATTAAACTGTGATTTTAAAGCTTCGTAGCCATCTTTTGCTGCCGCCAATGAGATAATTACAATTTCAAGGGATAAAATAAAATCAGTGGTTACGGCCGATTTTACTTTAACTTTCTCAGCTTCTTCACCATCCTGAATCACATCGTCTGCTTCTTCAATTACTTCATGTCCCTTTTTTTCTCTGTGAAATAAAAATTCTACAATTTTCTCGACCCCTTCATAAGCCAGATAAAATCCACCAATAATTAAAATAATTTTTATCGCAGGCGAATACAGCCATTCTAGGAGGAAAACAAAAGGTACAATAATCAGCTTATTGATGAATGACCCTTTCATTATTTTCATTAACACAGGAATTTCTCTTGATGAAAGAAAACCAGTCGCTTTTTCTGCGTTTACCGCTAAGTCGTCACCCAAAATACCTGCTGTTTTCTGAGTTGCAATTTTACTCGTAACCGCAACATCATCCATCAAAGCAGCGATATCATCTAAAATCGCAAAAAAACCAGAAGCCATATTGTTTTAATATTTTTAATTAATGCTAAGTCCTGCAAAAATATAGATTTAATTTGATTTTTAACAGCTTATAATCTTAATAATGTTAATTAGATTAAAGTGTTTTCTTTAAATTTACTTGAATGAAATTACCTTTAAAAATATCTGCAGTAATTCTTTTTACTATTTTCTCACAAACATTATTTGCTCAGATAAATGATGATGACATCAGATTAAAAACTTTACAAAAATCAAATATTGGTAAAAAATATGTTTATGGAAAATGGAACGAAAAAGGCGGAACTGAAACTCATTTAACATATTTGGGGAATGTAAACACCAAAAAAGGAAAAACTTATAAAATATTGACCTCAGTATGGCTTTGGGGCTTATCAAAAAGAGCAACTAATAGAATTTTAATATTCAATAAAATTAATCAATATATTGGGGAGTATAATGTCACAATGGTTTCTGATCTGCCTAAAAAGTTTGAAAATGGAATTTTGATATTTGGAAATGAAAATAGTGATTGTGACAAAAAATCTTCATCAAAAATTAATTTTAAAAATGGCATTCCTAAAGAGTTTTTCCGAGAATGTAAGAATGGATCTGGTGATATGTATGAGTTCTACAGTCTGTAAGAAATAAATCATATCAGTCGATCACTATAAAAATCAAATTCTCCTTACCTTTACTCTATGAAAAAGCTGATTCTCAATTACCATTTCTTTGTTTTAGGATTGATAGGCTTTGTATTCAATTCTTGTAATTCTAAATTTCGGGTTTGGGTGGGAAATAAAGAACAAAAAATTTACAATTTAAATTACGGAGAACACAAACGCCAGAAAATGGATATTTTTCTTCCCTGCAGATTATGCTCCCAATTCTCCTGTCGTTATAATTCTCCATGGTGGTGCTTGGAAATATGGTAGAAAAGAGCACATGATTAAAATTCAGAAAATGCTTTTTGAAAATAATATTCCGAGCGTTAATATGAATTACCGTCTGGTTTCAAAACATTTAACTTACAGAGAGCAGCTTGAAGACATCAGTTTAGCAATCAAAAAGTTCAACAATTTATGTGAAAAAGCCGAACTTCTTCCCAATAATTATATTCTTTTGGGCGAAAGCGCAGGAGGACATTTGGCATTGCTTTACGGTTATCAGAATTCAGACAAAATAAAAAAAATCATCTCCCTGAGTGGACCTACAGATTTTTATTCTCAGGAATATTTACATTCATTCTATTCAAAATACACATCGGGAACCGTTCATAAAATGGTAGGAATACAATTTGACCGAAAGAATTTATCTGAAGAATTTAAAAAAGCCAGCCCTATTGCGAACATTACGAATGTTCCAACCCTTTTATTTCAGGGAAATCAGGATTTTCTTGTTAATCAGAAGCAAGGTTTAGCATTAGATTCAGCATTAACTGCGTTAAATGTTCCTCACAAATTTGTTTTTATGGATAAAACAGGTCACGCGCCGAGATTTTTTAATAAGAAGAAAAGAGACAGCATCATTTACCCAAACATTCTCGACTGGGTCAAAAAATAACCTGCTCAGGAAAGCAGGTTATACAATTTATTTAAAGTTAGTTATTTTTCTTTATCGATCAAATCATCTAAAACCTCATCCTCCAATTTCGGGTTTTCTTTTGGAGCTCCAAGGACAAATTTAAGAATGACAGGAACTGTAGTTACCAGAACAATGATGATGATGATAAATTCAAGCTTTTCTTTCAGATTGATCCCAAATTGATCCATGAATAATTTATCTAAATAATGCCCTGCAAAGATCAAACTGAAAGACCAGAGTATACCACCGATGATATTATCTCGTAGAAATGCCTTTTTATCCATCTTCACGATACCGGCTACAATTGGCATAAACGTTCTTACCACAGGTAAAAATCTCGCCATAATCACAGCTAATGCTCCATTTTTTTCAAAAAAATCATGAGCTTGGTATAAATATTTTTTCTTGAAAAGGAAAGTATCCTGTTTTTTATAAAGAGCAGGTCCTGTTTTGCTGCCAAACCAATATCCTACCTGGTTACCTACAATAGCAGCAATCGCCACAGCACTTGCCAAAAGAGTAGTGTCTAAAAAATCACTTCCTGTAGACCCAAAAGTCTGAGAAATAATATCTACTGCATAAATACCAGAAACAAAAAGCAAAGAATCTCCCGGAAGAAAAAACCCTACAAACAAACCTGTTTCGGCAAAAATGATAAACAATATAACCCAAAACCCACCCATATTGATATAGAATTCGGGGTTTAGTAAATCTCTCCAGCTATTGTAATCTTCCATAAGTAATGATGATGAACAAAAATAAGCTTAATAAAATTATGCTGAAAATATATTAGCATATTTTAACGAAAATTCAAACATGATATTTTATAGGTCGAGGTCATCATCAGAAACCGAAGTTCCGTCTGCCATTAAAAAGGCTTTAAGAAATGGGGTTAAATTTCCGTTCATCACACCGTCTACATCAGAAGTTTCGTGTCCGGAACGTACATCTTTTACCAATTTGTAAGGATGCATCACATAATTTCTGATCTGACTTCCCCATTCGATTTTCATCTTTCCGGCCTCAATTTCGTTTCGGGCTTTCATTCTTTCTGCCAATTCCATTTCATACAAACGGGATTTCAAAAGCTGCATTGCTTTTTCTTTATTTTGTAGCTGAGAACGGCTTTCAGAATTTTCAATAATAATTCCGGAAGGTGCGTGACGAAGACGAACAGCTGTTTCCACTTTGTTGACGTTCTGCCCTCCTGCCCCACTCGAACGCATGGTTTCAAAGGAAATATCGGCAGGATTGATATTGATTTCTATCGTATCATCTACCAAAGGATATACATAAACCGAAACAAAACTCGTATGCCTTTTCGCATTAGAATCAAACGGAGATATTCTTACCAAACGGTGCACACCATTTTCCCCACGCAAATATCCGAAGGCAAATTCGCCGTCTATTTCCAGAGTTACCGTTTTTACACCTGCAACTTCACCTTCCTGAAAATTCAGTTCCCGTAATTTATAACCCTGCTTTTCTGCCCACATCGTATACATTCTCATGAGCATTGCAGCCCAATCGCAAGATTCGGTTCCTCCTGCTCCTGCTGTGATTTGTAAGACAGCAGAAAGTTCGTCGCCCTCATTAGACAACATATTTTTAAACTCTAAATCCTCAATTTTTTCTACAAGAGCCGGAAAAGATTCGTCTAATTCTTTTTCAGAATCTGGATCTTCTTTAGCAAATTCCATTAAAACCTGAATATCTTCAAATCTTGTAAAAATTTCCTCATAATCATTCACCCACTTTTTCTTGGAGCGCATTTGCTTCATGAAAATTTCTGCTTCTTTGGGATTGTCCCAAAATTCCGGAGCAAGTGTTTTTTCTTCATCGTTTGCAATCTCAATTTTCTTTTTCTCGATTTGCAAAAATTTATATAAATCCTGAATTCTGGATTGGGTTTCTTTTATCTGGTCGTTGTTAATCAAAACTATAAAATTTGAGGTGTAAATTTACGCATAAATCATGAGCAAAGGTATTTTGAAATGGGTAATATTTAAAGCTGTAATCTCTTCAATACTCCAACGCTCAATCTATTTCACTTATACCTTATCTTCATCATTATGCTGAAAACCTATTTCTCTTCTTGGTATTTCCACAGCTTTGTAAGATTCTAATTCGGTTTTTAAAGCATGAATTCTCATCTGGAAATCATCTAAATTATTAACGATCACATCACTTAAAAACTGGGCAATCTGGTTGAGATATTCTTCGGTCAGTTTTGCTCCGGCATCCCGTAAAGCACCGTTTAAAAGTGTTTCATCAATGATGAGTTTTTCGTTTTTAGTTTTGTCATAACGGTTTTTAATTCGTTTTTTTAAACTTTGGGTAAAATCAATCAGCATGGTGTTGCTAAAAACTTTCATTTTAGAAGCAATTCCGCTCCAGAAAGGGATTTTATCAGCTTTGTTATTTTTAAGAATCCTGAAAAGCAAAGAATCTTTATCTAGATTTCTGGTCATTGAATACAGAATGATTTCCGACCGCTCCGCCGCATTGGGAGGAAAAACAGGTATTACGACATCAAATCTTCCGGGTGCCAGAATTTCTTCATCAATATCAGCGACTGAATTGGCTGAACCAACCATTAAAACATCCTCGCTCTCAAATTTTGAAATATAATGAAGAATAACTTCCTGAGATTCGAGATTGCAGGTTGCAACATTTGTCTCAGCACTTCTCGCCATCATAATTTCATCAAAATCTTCCAAAAAAAGCAAAACTTTTTCTTCTTTCATCATTTTTAAAAGAAAATCATTAAAGTTGGTCTGATTTCCATCTACGAAAGAGGTTCCCAGATAATGTTTCTTGACTTCTTTAAATTGATAACTAATTATTTCCGCAATTTTGTTTGCCCAAAAAATCTTACCGCTTCCCGGAGGACCGTATAAAATGATTCCGACAGGTTTGTTGATTCCCCAGTCTTTGATCTGTTGAGGATTTAAAAACGGTTCTAAAACGCTAGAAATATAAAAGAATAAATCTCTGTAACCTATAAAATCTCGCTGTTGCAGCCTGGTTTTATTTCCAAAATAATTATAGACAAATTGATAATTGCCTCCTAGCTTATTGTCAATGCCATAACTTGAAACCGAAGAACGGAAAAATCCGTTATCAAAAATATTGGATTGATCTTCCTCAATTGCCTTTTCAATCTTTTCTTTCGGCTGATTGATGGTTTCGGCTATTTGTTCGACAGTTTTATTTTCGTCTAAATCTTTCTCATATTGTTTCAAAAAATCCACATTTTCCCGGGCAAACTTTTCAAAATCTTCTTTCACTTCAAATTGAGTGGTGATACAATCAATAAGATCCAGATCAAAATCCTGAATAAACTGCTTGATAGCCTCTGCGGAAACACTCAATTCCTTTGCCAGTTCTATTAACTTCATAAATCATCTTTGAATCAAATTTAATAAAAAATATGATAGGTTGATGGTTACTCGTTCTTTGTTGTTTGATGTTGGATAAAAATTTAGTTCTTATCAATAAACTTATAAACGTATTAACTTTCTAATAATATTTGAACTTCATTGTAACATTTCACGAAAAAGAGAAACCTATTGCATATAGAATTAAAAACATGGAAAAAGTTTTATCGGTCAAAAATCTGACTAAAAAATTCAAGAGAGTTGTTGTTAACAATATTTCCTTTGACGTAGAAAGAGGCAATGTATATGGACTTCTCGGTCCCAACGGAAGCGGAAAATCAACTACTTTCGGAATGCTGCTTTCAACCATTAACCCTACAAGTGGCGACTGGTTTTGGTTTGGCAAAAAAGGAACTGATCCTGAAACACTGAAAAGAATAGGCGCCATCATTGAACAGCCGAATTTTTATCCTTATTTAAATGCCGAAACCAATCTTAAAATTGTTGCAGAAATCAAAGGAACACCTTTCTCAAGAATTGATGAAGTATTGCAAACCGTAAAACTTTTAGATAGAAAAAAAGACGCTTTTAAGACCTATTCTTTGGGTATGAAACAACGTTTGGCAATTGCTTCTGCTTTGCTGAATAATCCGGAAGTCTTGATTTTAGACGAGCCTACGAACGGTTTAGATCCTGAAGGAATCATTCAGATCAGAGAGATTATCGGGAGTATCGCAAAACAGGGAATCACCATCATCATTGCGAGTCACCTTTTGGATGAGATTGAAAAAATCTGCAGCCACGTAATCGTTTTGAAAGAAGGAAATGCGATCTACTCCGGAAGAGTGAACGAAATAACGAATAACAAAGGATATTTTGAACTGAAAGCTGATAATAACACCACATTGATGACTGCTCTGGAAGAACTTCAATGGTTCGGTTCTATCAATATTGACGGCGATGTTATCAAAGCACAGATTCTTGAAGATGTATCTGTCTCTGCGTCTGCTCTAAATCAGAAATTATCTGAAAAAGGCATTTTCTTATCTCATCTTGCAAAAAGAAAACAGTCACTTGAAAATCAATTCCTTGAACTTGTAAAAAACACCAACTAATCATGATGAAATTATTAAAACTTGAATATTACAAAAACCTGAATTACACACCGTTTAAGGTTTTTACGATACTTTACTTTGCAATATTGGTAATTTTTTTACTAATCGGTTTGGTTGATATAAAACTGTTCGGAAACCCTATTAATTTAAAAGAACAGGGAATGTATAATTTTCCGGAAATCTGGAATTTCACCACATGGATAGTTGCTTTACTGAAGATTTTCTTAGGATTAATCATTGTATTCTCCATCTGTCAGGAATTCAGCAACAGAATGTTTAAACAGAATACGATAGATGGTTTAAGCAGAGAAGAATTTATCGGTTCAAAACTGCTTACCATTACGATTTTTACGGTGATTTCCACTGTACTTGTTTTGGCAATTACAATGTTTTTAGGATTTCAATATTCTAAAGATACAGAATCATCAAAGGTTTATGCAGAGATATTTTTCATTGGAAATTACTTTTTAAAGCTGTTTACATTTTTCTGCTTCTTAATGTTTCTTTCTATTTTGTTGAGAAAATCAATCTTTGTATTTCTTGCGTTTTTTGTACTTTGGGTAGGCGAATCGATTCTTGGAGGTATTGAAACCTATTCGAAAGTTAGCGGAATGCAGGGACCACAGAGAAATGAGATTCTTCAAAACGACTTTTTCTTCAGCAAACTTTTACCGTTGGAAAGTATGTCGAGTTTAATTCCAAACCCGATGATGAGACTTAATATGGCAAAAGCGATGGGTATGAAATACGAGTTTACCTATCCTACGGAAAGTCTGATTGCCTGTATCGTTTGGTGTACAATTTTCATTCTGGGTTCTTATCTGATCTTGAAAAAGAGAGATTGGTAGTTTTTATTTTAAGATTTAACATTATTCAAATATAAAAGTGATTCATTTTTTGAGTCACTTTTTTTATTTACATTTGAACCGATGATTTCAGGAAAGAAAATATACTACGTTCCAGGATTGATAAGCGCATTATTGATTCCTGTTTTGTTTTGGTATTACATCACCCCATACATCGACTTTACGGTTGCGAATATTATAGACATACAACTTCCATCCCAAGATAAGAATGCAAATGCAGACAAAAATGGTATTGGAATTTTTTTGCCTTTAAAACATGATCATTACACAAAAATAAATATCAAGAGTAATAATGCGAAAAAGAATTCAAATCTATATGTTTCTGAAATTAGAAAACTCAAGAATCAAAATTCTCAGAACTCAGGAATTGAATTTATTCTAAATGAAAAGAACACATACGGTGATTTTGTATCATTATTGAATGACTTTCATATTTCAAAGCATGAATATTACGGAATAGATTTAGAAACAGGAAATTTAGTCGTGAGTTCAGATTATCCAAAACCTAGAGAATCTGATGAAAAGATTGAGTGTCTGCTTTGTCATGATAATTTTGTAAATACAGAAGCTTTTGAACAAAATTTTATTCAACAATCTTTTGAGAATATTAAAATAAGTATTCAAAATCAGGAGAACATTTTAAATAATCTTTCTCAACCAGCTTATTATATATTTTTTTCCTTTTTAATCTTCCTAAACATCTCCATGTTCAGCATCAAAGAAAGATTTTTAAACTAAAAAAGTTGCCTTTCGACAACTTTTCAATTTTATTTTTTCGCTTTTGGCGGGTTTGCTTTTCTCGCTTCTTCAAAAAGTCCCGGTTCGATATGACAGTAACCTCCCGGATTTGCGTTCAGATAATCCTGATGATAATCTTCCGCTTTATAGAAATTTTTCAAAGTTTCAACCTCTACAACGACCGGCTTAGAATAATTTTTGGCTAATTTTTCAACTTCTGCTTTTACAATTTTTTCTGTATTGGCGTCAGTAAAATAAATTCCGCTGCGGTAATTATCTCCTACATCATTTCCCTGTCTGTTTAAAGTCGTAGGATCGATTGATTTAAAATAAAGTTCAATCAACAGTTTCAAATCTACCTCATCTGCATCGTACTTCACTTTTACCGCTTCCGCAAAACCTGTAGTATGACTCACCACTTCTTCATACGTTGGATTTTTAGTTTTCCCATTGGCATATCCTACTTCAGTTCCTACAACGCCTCTTACCTGCTGAAATAAATGTTCGGTTCCCCAAAAACATCCTCCTGCAAAATAAACTTCTTTTACATTTCCTGCTTCCATAATTTTTTGATTTTCTTCTTTAGTTTCTGTTGGTTTTACTTTTTTAGAATCTCCGCAGCTTGCTGCAAAAACAGCAATTCCAAGAAACATTCCCAGTAATATGAATATGTTTTTCATTTTTTGTTTATTATGCTTAATCATTTTGTTGATATAATTTTTAGAACACTTTTGTTAGATGCAAATTTCACGCTAAAATTAAATTTGATTTAGATTAATTTTCAACGATCAATTTCTTTAATATGATATACGAAAAATCTTAGAAAATAGTTTGTTTAACTGGTTTACGATTACACGATATTTCTCATAAGCTAAATTTTAACGCAAAGAAAGACTAAGATTTTTATACATAAACATTCTTAAATTAGGATAAGCAAAGGCGTTCACTTATTAAAGAAATACAAGGTTCTGATGATTTATAATATTTTCATCAACGAATTGTTTTAAAAACCTTTCTGATTATCAGAAATTTGTAATAACAACACTTTGCGAGCTTTTATAAGTGAAATCGAAGATTCGACTAAGTCAAACGCCTCTGTGTAACCTAAAGCAGTTAGTAGTTACAAATCTTTGTGTGCTTTGCGTTAAAATAAACACCAAAGTCAATATCCAGCAGCATTCTTAAATCAATTTTAATTGATTCTTAATTACCCTTAATAAATTAATTTTCTTAATGGTGAAATTTAAGAACAATTAAAAAAAATCTATCAAATACACTCGATAATTTTCATTAATTCTCAGCAACTCTATTTCGCAATCACTTAAAAATATTAAATTTGCAACCTTATCAATTTTTTTGATATTAAAAGCTATAAAAAATGACTTCACAGGAAATACGCCAACAGTTTTTAGACTATTTTAAAAGTAAAAACCACCTTATCGTTCCTTCAGCACCTATCGTGTTGAAAGACGATCCAACGCTGATGTTTTCCAACTCCGGAATGACACAGTTCAAAGATTTTTTCTTAGGATATAAAACTCCGACGGCGCCAAGAATTGCCGATACACAAAAGTGTCTGAGAGTTTCCGGAAAGCATAACGATTTGGATGATGTGGGCCGTGATACCTATCACCACACCATGTTTGAAATGTTGGGAAACTGGTCTTTTGGCGACTATTTCAAAAAAGAAGCTATTTCCTGGGCTTGGGAATTGTTGACGGAAGTGTACGGAATTCCAAAAGAAAATCTGTACGTGACCATTTTTGAAGGTGACGAAAAAGAGAATCTGGAAAGAGATACTGAAGCTTATGATCTTTGGAAACAATTTGTTTCTGAAGACAGAATCATCAACGGAAACAAAAAAGATAACTTCTGGGAAATGGGTGCAAGCGGACCTTGCGGACCTTGCTCTGAAATTCACGTTGACCTTAGAAGTGCAGAAGAAAAAGCAAAAAAACCTGGAATTGAGGAAGTAAACAACGACCATCCACAAGTTGTAGAAATCTGGAATCTCGTATTCATGCAGTTCAACAGAAAAGCAGACGGCTCACTGGAAAACCTTCCTGCAAGACACATCGATACAGGAATGGGATTCGAACGTCTTTGTATGGCTTTGCAACAGAAAGAATCGAATTATGATACTGATGTTTTTACGCCTTTGATTGCTAAAGTTGAAGAACTTTCAGGAAAAAAATATACAGGAATTTTAACGGACGAAAAAGATATTGCGATCCGCGTTGTAGTAGATCACATCAGAGCAGTTTCGTTTGCAATTGCTGACGGACAGTTACCTTCAAACGGCGGTGCAGGTTACGTAATCAGAAGAATTTTAAGAAGAGCAATCTCTTATTCTTATCGATTTTTAGATCGAAAAGAACCATTCCTTTTTGAATTGGTAGCTGTTCTTCAAAACCAAATGGGAAAATTCTTCCCGGAATTGGAAAAGCAAGGAAAATTAGTCACTGAAGTCATCAAAAGTGAAGAAGAATCTTTTTTAAAAACTATTGAAACAGGTTTATTAAGAGTTGAAAAATTAATTCAGCAGACGATTTCAGAAAATTCTAAAGTTCTATCAAGTGTAGAAGTTTTTGAATTATATGATACCTACGGTTTCCCTGATGATTTGACGAGAATTATTGCCGAAGAAAAAGGTTTGACGATTGATGAAGCTGGTTTCGAAGCTGAAATGTTAAAACAAAAGCAACGTTCTAAAAAAGATTCTGCTTCTAAAGTGTACGACTGGGTTGTTTTAGAAGAAAAGCCTGAAAATTTTGTTGGTTATGACCAAATCGAAGCGGAAACATATATTACAAGATACAGAAAAGTAGAAAATAAAGACGGCGAATTTTATCAGGTTGTGTTGAGCAACTCCCCTTTCTATCCTGAAGGAGGAGGACAGATCGGTGATAAAGGCGTTTTGGAAAATGCAGTTGAAAGCTTTGAAGTTATTGAAACTAAAAAGGAAAACGGATTGATTATTTCGTTAATCAACGGACTTCCGAAAGATGCGGGGGCTGTTTTCTACGCTAAAGTCAACGCAAGCGAAAGAAAAAATTCTCAGGCAAACCACTCTGTAACGCATTTATTGCACGAGGCTCTGAGAGAAGTTCTGGGAACGCACGTTGAGCAGAAAGGTTCATTCGTTGGTCCTGATTATCTGCGTTTTGACTTCTCGCATTTCAGTAAAATGACAGAAGAAGAATTGGCTTTGATTGAGGAAAAAGTCAATGCAAAAATTAAAGAAAATATTGCACTGCAGGAGTTTAGAAACATTCCGATTCAGGAAGCGATTGAGAAAGGTGCGATGGCATTGTTTGGTGAAAAATATGGCGACAGCGTGAGAATGATCCAGTTTGGAAGTTCAAAAGAATTGTGCGGTGGAACTCACGTACAACATACAAGCGAGATCGGTCATTTTAAAATCAACTCTGAAAGTTCTGCTGCGGCTGGAATCAGAAGAATTGAAGCCATTTCAGGAGACAAATCTGAAGAATATTTCAAGAATTTGGAAAAACAAGTTGCTGAACTTTCACATTTGTTAAAATCTAAAGATATTGTAAAATCAATTGAGAAATTAATGGATGAAAATTCAGCATTAAAATCTGAAGTTGAATCTCTGAAAAAAGAAAAAGCAAAAAGCGAAATCGGCGACTGGAAAACTTCTTATGAACATAAAGGCGACAAGCAGCTTCTGGTAAAGAAAACTTCTCTGGATGCAGGTTCTGTGAAAGATATCGTATTTCAACTGAAGAAAGAAATTCCGACTTCTGTAACGATTGTTTTATCCGATTACGACGGAAAACCAATGATTACCGTTGGGATTTCTGATGATTTGGCTGCAAGTTATCAGGCAGGAACGATTATAAAAGATTTAGCAAAGGAAATTCAAGGCGGCGGCGGCGGAAACCCAGGTTTTGCAACAGCAGGCGGTAAAAATCTTGATGGTCTGGAAAATGCCTATCAGAAAGCTTTGAATATTTAATTCTTATTAACATATCACTACTTATGGTTCTGTAAGATTTTATTGTACGGAAGTAGTTTAAACAATCCCTTTCAGTTTTGAAAGGGATTGTTTATGTTATAAGATCAATCCTCTTTTCACTTCTTAAGCCGAGATTAAATTTTAAAATTAAATAACATAAACAGAGACCTAAAGTTTATGTTTTTGATTATCTTTCCTAAAATATTATTTATGAAAAAACTACTTTTTATGGTAATGGCTTCAATGCTGTTAATGGCTTGTAAAACAAAAGAAGACAAGACCCAGGAGTTTGTGGATATGTATAATCGGTCTTCGAGTATGATCACCAACAACAAAATTAAATCGACTAAAGCCACAACATCCAGTCCGGATTTAGTTAATATTTCCGTAGAGACCGATTACGAAGGCAGCGGAATGGAAAGCGATCTGGTAACAGCTGCTCTCCCCGATCTTATAGGACAGGCTATTAAAAGTGAAAAATTAGGTCAGGAACTTTTCGATAGCGGAGTAAAATTTAATCTAAAAGTATATGGTCTCAATTCTAAATTGATTTTAGATAAAACCATCGACAACAAAACCCTTGCAAAAGATGTTGATTTTAAATCTATTGCTAAAGGAAACCAACCAAACAATCAACAACTGAACAGTATTCTTGAATCATTCAACAAGAATCTTCCCGTTGAGGATCCTTCAACAGGAACAAAAATCACAAATATTAAAGCGGATGCTGATAATAATTTAGTGTATACCTGCGAAGTTCCTGATAGCTTTAAGAAGGCTTTGGCAATTGAAGGAACAGAGGTAGCCATGAAAGAAGCGATGCTGAAATCTGGTCAGATCAGACAAGTGTTTTCACAGATTTCTGTTTTGGGAATCAATCATATCAAATATATCTATACTGATAAAAGCGGTAAAGTATTGAAAGAAATTACCATCACGAAGGAAGAAGCAATGTAATACAACTTTCATTTAAAAACAATAGAATTCCCGATAATGGACGGTTCCGAAGAGTTCAACACTTTTTAGACAGTTCATGATCGGGAATTTTGTTTTTCAGAGCTTAAATTGAAACATAAACTTCACCTCAAAAACTTTATTACCCAAAGAAATATCAGTAATTTTGGGGCAGATTTTTTTCATGAAAAAAGGGCTTGTTTTTATATTTCTGTTACTATTCATTTTTGGTTATTCACAATCAAAACTTACAGTAATAAACGAAGCCAAAGGAACTCCAATTTCTGATGCTATTGTTTTATGTGACGGTATAATTCTAGGTAAAACAGATCCTGCCGGATTTTTAGAATTTAAATCTAAGTGTAAAAGTATTCAGATCTCTGCACCCAATTATTTCAAAGAAAGTGCATTGGTTGAAGATGAAATGACCGTTACTCTTATCCACACGTCATCAAAAACACAATCTATAGAAACCGTAATTCTTGAAGATAAAAGTGATCCACAGGCATTAGAAGTTCTGAGAAAAGTAGACCAGCTTTTTAAAAGCAACTCACCACAAAGCTTAGATTCTTACACCTACAAATCTTACGATAAGATCTCATTAGATATTGATCAGGACAGTATTTCAGCGTTCAACGAAGTTTTCAATGAGAATTTTAATCTATTCAAAAAGCAGAAAACAAAAGATTCTATCAATGATGTTTCGGCAAGGAGAATATTCTCGAAAAGCAAATTATTTCTTTGGGAAAGGGCTCAGGAATATTTGTACTCACAAAAATTCGGTGAAAAGGTAAATATTCTTGATAACCGGATTTCCGGATTGAAGCAGCCCATCTACGAACTGATTGCGATGCAGGGAAACAGGGACAAAATTCCAGATCAGATCAAGCCGGAGAATCGTGGTCTGTACAGATTTTATCTTACAGACACCATTGAAGTTGACGGCAGAAAAAACTTTGTCATCCGTTTCCGTGAGGCGAGCTATAAAAAATCGGTTAAAAGAAGAAAATTCAGCGGGTATCTTTACATTGATATTGATACCTATGGCATCAAAAAAATAGAAAGCATCAGCAAAGAAAAAAACGAAGGAAACATTACCAGTATATGGATCTTTTTTGCCAACAAATGGTTTCTGAATGAAGAAACTGTAAAGCTGAGAATGAGCAGGATGATGATGAACAGTTCTGATGAATCAGCAGTAAATAATGCAAACCATCATAAAAATCATAAGAAAAGCTTCGGAACATATGCTTATCTGAGCTCGAAATATTTTGATTATCAATCGCCAATCACAGAAGACCCGAAAGATTTTAAAGGATATACTTTCACAGTAAAAAATGCTGACGGAAAAACTCTGGAGAAATACCGTACAGATCCTTTGTCTGAAAGAGAACAAAATACGTATTTCGTTATTGACAGCCTAGGAAAAAAATACAATATTGATCGTAAGGCAAGGATTTTAACAGGCTTAATTAACGGACAGATAAGAGTAAAAAGTTTTGATTTTGATATTGGTGAAGTAATCAATTACAATCTCTACGAAGGCTTTCGATTAGGTTTAAAAGTAAAACTCAATGAAAATTTTAATCCGTATTTTTCTCCCGATTATTATTTTGCGTATGGTTTGAATGACGATCAGTTAAAATACGGAATTGGGCTTGACATCAAAACCACACTTGATAAAAACTCTTTTTTCCGATTCGAATATTATGATGATGTAAATTCATCAGGAGAATTTTATCGCAGACTCTGGACCTTCAGAATGAGGATGATGAATTATGGTAACAATATCAATAATGACAAATATTACCGTTACGAAGGTGCTTCTTTATCTTATTTAAATGATGTTACCAATGGTTTGACCTTAGCTTTTGCCGCACGAAGAAATACGGAAGAAGCAAAATTTGATTATAATTTCAGAAACAGTGGCGCAACCTTTGAAAACTTCAACACACTCGTCACCTTAAAATATTCTCCAAATTCCACCAACATTATGACTCCGCAGGGAAAGTCTGTGGTTGATCAAAAATATCCTGAACTGTATCTTAATTTTGAACAAAGTTTCAAAGCTTTAGGCGGAGATTTTAATTATACCCGTTTTGATGCCCTTTTTGTGCAGGATTTTAAAACTCGTTTAGGAACAACAGGAGTCAGATTATATGGTGGCTTGGTTTTGGGTGAGGCTCCTATCTGGAAACACTTTACGATGAACGGTCTTGCTTCGCCAAGTCGGGATCTTAATTTTAACTTAACCTCTTACCTTGGATTTGCTACCTTGGAAGGTGGGAAATTTTATAATGACAGATTTGTAGCCTACTATTTGACGCATAAACTTCCATGGTATTTTAAAAGTATCGGACAAAATGTTTCCAGTTTTGATTTCGTTTTAAGAGGAACCATCGGAGATATGAAACACCCGGAATATCACGATTTCAGATTCAGAAAATTAGATCATCTGTATCAGGAAGTAGGTCTGGAATGGAACAATTTTCTTTCTTCGTACTTTAATCTGGGCATATTTTACAGAGTCGGATATTACACAACCTACAGTTTTAAACAGAATTTTGCCTTTCAGTTTAAGCTTAAATTATTAGAATTTTAAAAATTGCCTTCTCAGAAGATGGCAAAAATTAGCAGAATTTTGACGGGTTTAAAAATGTTGTTAAATAATTAAAAAAATAAATCAATGAAAAAAATAGAAATAAAAGCAGAACAGTTTTTTGAATTATTAAGATTAAAAGACACTTCAATGTGGGTAATTTTCTCACAGATGATCGATGGGGAAGAAAAAGAAATGATCTTTTTAGACAACAAAGACAAAATTTTATTCAATTACATTTTGCCCGGTAATCAGGAAAAACTGGAAGAAGACAGAATAAAATTCGCCAAAGAATTTGCAGAAAAACAAGCTCTTCTTAATTGACAAATCATTTGTATTAAGAATTTTTAACATCTACGGCACTTTTTTTGCCATAGCTGTTTGATTACACATTTTCAATAAAATGGAAAAGCTGTGTAGTCAAAAATCTAAAACCATTACTTAGTAGTTCTTTATGAAAAAATTATTTATTCTGCTGTTGTCATTCGGGTATATCAGCATTTTCTCGCAGTCGAAAATTATCATCAAAAATTCCGGAGACAATACGGCAGTTCCTAACGCTACAGTAACCTGCAACAATAAATTTGTCGGAAAAACTGATGCAGCAGGAATTCTCAATTTTAGAACAAAATGTAAAAAAGTGGAAGTTTCTGCTAAAGGTTTTTATGAAGATGACGTGGTTGTTGATAAAGTAATGGAAGTTTTTCTGAGTAAAACCGATCCTAAAACCAGGAATATCGAAACGGTAATTTTAGAAGACAAGAGTGATCCCAGAGCTTTAGAAATTCTGAGAAAAATTAACGAAAATTACAAGCAGAATTCACCGCTAAGTTTAGATTCTTATTCTTTCAAATCGTACGAAAAAATCTCTTTGGATTTTGATGAAGACAGCATTAAGGCATACAATACTTACATTACCAACCGAATTGACTCTTTAAAAAAACTTCCGCAGCAGCCCATGAAAGTTCAGGAAAGAAAAGATTCTCTGGAATCTGTAAATCTGATGAAACTGGTGGGTGAAAGTAAAATGTTCCTGTGGGAAAGAGCATCGCAAAGTTTATATTCAAAAAAATACGGTGAAAAAACAAATATTCTAGACAATAAAATCGCAGGTTTGAAAGAGCCTATCTATGAACTGATGGCGTTCCGGTCTAACAGAAATGTAATTCCAAAAGAAATAAAAGAAGAAAACAGAAATCTTTACAGATTCTTTCTTACTGATTCAATTGAAATTGACGGCCGAAAAAACTATGTGATTCGCTTTCGTCAGGTTGATTATAAACAAGCGGTTAACAAAAGAAAATTTAACGGATATCTTTACGTTGACACAGAAACTTATGCTCTGAAAAAGATTGAAAGCAACAGCAAGATCAAAAGTGAAGGAAGCATTACCAGCATTTGGAAACCTGTTGAGAATAAATGGTTTTTGGTAAAAGAAAACTATAAAATAAAAATGGGTTCTACTTCTTTTGACACCGATGAAAAATCAGATAAAGATAAAACCAAAGAAGAAAAAGAGGCCGATAAAAACAATAGGCAGAAATTCGGAAGCTATGCTTTTGCTACTGCAGATTATTTCGATTTTAAAACTCCAATCGAGGAAAAACCTGAAGATTTCAGAGGATATACAATTGATGTAAAAAATTCAGACGGTAATTTGATTGATCAATACCGCACAGAAAATCTGACTGACCGCGAAGTTACCACGTATACTAAAATTGACAGTCTTAGCAGTAAATATAAGCTAGACCAAAAAGCGAAAGCATTGACGGGTCTTTTAAAAGGAAAAATAAGAGTCGGTATCGTAGATTTTGATTTGGCAAAAATCATCGGATACAATAAATATGAGCATTTCCGTTTCGGAGCCGGAGCAAAACTGAACGAAAAATTCAACAAATACATTTCTCCCGATGCCTATTTTGCTTATGGTATTTATGATAAAAAATTCAAATACGGAGCCGGAGTTGACGTTCGTACGACTTTAGAAAAAAATTCATTCTTCAGAGTTGAGTATTTCAATGACGTAATGGCAGCCGGTCGTTTCTCAGAAAATTTGTGGAACTTCAGAATGAAAATCATGAATTCCGGGGTTGCCTTGAATAATGGAGTTTTCTTTGGTTATGAAGGCTTTAAATTAAGTTACGAAAATGATATTACCAATGCTTTGACGATTAATGTTTCGGCAAAAAAAACCGAGGAAGAATCTAAATTTGCCTACAACTATAAAGGTTTGGGAAGTCAGTTTGATGTAACTTCATCTACGATTACACTGAAATATTCTCCCAATTCGAAAAATATCATGACTCCCACAGGAAAATACACGTATGAGCAGAGTCTTCCTGAAGTCTACTTAAATTACGAACAGGGGTTTAAAACTTTAGACGGAGATTTTAATTTCAGCAGATTTGATGCCTTATTTGTTCATAATTTTAAAACCAAATTAGGGGTTACAGGAATCAGAGCTTACGGCGGAATCATCACCGGCGACGCTCCTATCTGGAAAAATTTCACCATGAATGGGTTAGGAAAAGGAAACGGAGGACTTAATTTTAACTTAACTTCTTATCTTGGTTTTGCCACAATGGAAGGCGGAAAATACTATAATGATAAATTTGTAGGTGCTTATCTTACCCACAGACTTCCTTGGTATTTCAAAAGTTTCGGGAAGAATGTTTCAAGTTTTGATTTTATCTACCGAGGAACAATTGGTGATATGAAAAATCCGGAATTTCATCAGTTTGAATTTAAAAAACTAGATCATTTATACAACGAATTAGGATTGGAATGGAATAATTTCCTTTCATCACAATTCAACCTGGGATTTTTCTACAGAGTCGGACATTACAATACGCCGAAGTTTAAAGATAATTTTGCCATTCAGTTTAAACTGAAATTACTTGGCTTCTAAATATGAGAAATTACTAATGGGTAATGAATCAATGAAGATTGTTATTTAAAATTAAACCTCTCAAGATGTAATTCTGAGAGGTTTTTTTATGCTTCATTTTATGATTTAAAAAATTCATCAACAGTTTTCTTTGCTTCAGCAACATCATGTACACGCAGAATTTTCGCACCTTGCTTCAAAACCTTCATATGCAGCTTTTGAGTTTCTTCATTAATATCCAAAGCAGATTTCCCTAAAGGCTTATATATAAATGATTTTCTCGAAATTCCTATCAGTAAAGGGAAATTTTCGAAACCCAAAAATTCCACTTCATGTATCATTTTCATCTGATCCTCCACTGTTTTCCCAAAACCAAATCCGGGATCCAAAATAATATCTTTGATTCCTTTTTTTAAAAGTTCATCTGTTTTCTTTGAAAAATATTGATTGACAGATAAGGTAATATCTGCAAAAGAAGTTTTCTCATGCATCGTTTCGTATGACTGATTGACGTGCATTAAAATATAAGGAAGTTTTGTTTCGGCAACTGCATCAAGCAATTCAGAATCAAATTGTCCGCCAGAAATATCGTTAATCATATCAATCCCTTCATTACAACCAAATTTCACTGTTTCAGCATAGAAAGTATCGAGTGAAATTAAAGTTTCAGGGAATTCTTTTTTTATTAAAGAAATTACATTTCCAAGTCTTCTGATTTCTTCGTTACTGTTCAAAAATTCGGCATTCGGACGTGTAGATTGCGCACCAATATCAATAATAGAAACTCCTTCATTCAATAATTTTTCGGTGTGCTGAAGTGCAGATTTTTCATTATTAAATTTTCCGCCATCCGAAAAAGAATCCGGTGTAAGATTTAAAATCCCCATCAACCTGGGCGAACTTAAATCAACCAATCTTCCATTACAGTTGATAGAGTGAGAATGTTTGAGTGTTTGAGTATTATATGGTGAGTTTTTATTGGACATTGGAATTATGTATTGAAATTTATTTACAAAAATATGACAAAAAAGAATTGTAAGATTCGTAAAAGTAAAACTCTATTTCACAAATCAAAACCTTCCCACTCATAGACACTCTAACCTCAAACCCAAACTAAAACACAAAATTTTGTATATTTGAACTATTAAGAGAATGTATGTTAAAAACTTCAATACAGTTCGAGAAAATCATCAGTGAATGTCGTGATCTTTTCAGTAAAAAATTACAGGATTATGGTGCAGCTTGGAGGGTTTTGCGACCGAGCTCAATAACAGATCAAATTTATATAAAAGTCAACAGAATCCGCACGTTGCAGATGACGGATGTAAAAATGGTTGATGAAAGTGAAGAAGGTGAATTCATCGCTGTGGTCAACTACTCCATCATCGGATTGATACAATTAGAGAAAGGTCTTTCCAATGATTTTAACGAAAATAAAGAGGAAATTCTACATCTTTATAATAAATATGCCCACGAAGCCAAATCTTTGATGGAAAGAAAAAATCATGACTACGGCGAAGCCTGGAGAGATATGAGAATTTCATCTATAACCGATTTGATTTATCAGAAAGTTCTACGCACAAAACAAATAGAAGACAATCAAGGCGTTACCATCGTTTCAGAAGGTCTGGATGCCAATTATTTTGATATGCTGAATTACGCAGTGTTCTGCCTGATTAAATTCTCGGAAAAAGAAAACAACTTAGAACATCAAATTATATAATATGATAAAAAGTTTATTACGTTGCATCATCGCTTTGATCTTTATCCTTTCAGGATTTGTAAAAGCGGTAGATTTAGTGGGTTTTTCATTTAAAATGGAAGAATATTTTTCACCTTCGGTTTTCAATATGCCGTTTTTTGAGAAATTCGCTTTGCTTTTTTCGATCATTGTCGTGGTTTTAGAACTTTGGTTAGGGTTTATGCTTTTGTTGAAATTCAAACTGAAATTCACACTTTCTGCATTGCTTGCACTTTGTGTTTTCTTCGGATTTCTGACTTTTTATTCCGCATATTTTAATGTGGTGACAGATTGTGGGTGTTTCGGAGATGCCATTAAATTTACACCCTGGGAAAGCTTTGTGAAAGATATTGTTCTGTTGATCGGACTTTTAATTCTGTTCATTTTATATCGTAAAGAATTCAACAGAAAAGATGATCTTACAGCTAAACCGAAGAATAATAAATTCTTGTCACTTGCATTTGGACTTTTCTCAGGAATCATGATTTTCATTATGGCTCAGGGAATAATCAATGAGCCGATTATTGATTTCCGTGATTATAAGATAGGAACTGATCTGAAAGCTGAGAAAGAAAAAATCAGTAAAAATCCTTCAGAATATAAAACTTTTTATTCACTGAAAAATTCTAAAACAGGAGAAGTTTTAAAAGTTAATCAGGATGATTATATCAACCAGACAAAATACTGGGAAGAAGGCTCACCATGGAAGATTGAGGAAGGTAAAAATGAGTCAAAATTAATTAAGGAAGGGTATAAATCTGAAATTGTAAAGTTTAAAATCGAAGATCCCACAGGAATTGATTTAACAGATGAGATCATCAATGCTCCGAAAGCAATTTTAGTTTTTGCGTATCATCCGCAAGATGTTTCTTCTGACTTACTCAAGAAAGTGGAAGCTAAAGTAAATACTGATAAAACCGCAGTTATATATGGAATTTCTACCATCCCGACTACGTTTAAAACCATTAAAAATGCAATGATGGACGGAACTGCTATTAAAACTATTGCCAGAAGTAATCCTTTTGTTTTAATTTTGGAAAATGGAAAAATTGTAGACAAACAACCTGCAAAAAATTACGTTGATTAGTCAACTTTATACTAAAAACTTAAACATATTTAAATGCAAAAATCAAATAAATCAATCGCCGGTTATCACTTATTAATGATTCTTTCATCTGTGGACGGAGAATTTGCTCCCGAAGAAGGAATGTTGGTGCAGCAATATCTGGCTGACGAGTTTCCTTTTAAAATAAATTTAGATAACGAATTGGAAGCCATCGCATTGCTTCAGCCGGAAGAATGGAAAGACCATTTTGAATTTCACGGGCGTTGTTTCCTAGACGATTCTACAGAGGAAGAGCGTCTAAACTTTATTCAGTTTGCTAAAACACTGATTAAAGCTGATGATATTGTTACTGATGAGGAACATACTTTTTATATGCTTCTGAAAAATCTTTGGAATCTGGCTTAAACTTAAAAATATAACCATGAAGAAAATTCATTTAGGATTATTAGCTATGAGTATTTCTGCGACATTTCAATCTCAAAAATTCCCTGACTTAAAAGCACCTGTTGCAGAAAAAAAGGAACATATCAGAGAGATTCATTCAGATAAGGTAAATGATCCTTATTACTGGATGATTGACTATTTTAAAAAAGCAAAAGATTCTTCAAAAGTAGTTGATTATCTGAAGGCTGAAAATTCTTATTGGGAAGGAATGATGAAAGACACAGAGCCTTTCAGAGATCAGCTTTTTAAGGAAATGAAAGCCCGAATTAAAGAAAAAGATGAAACCGTTCCTACTTTTAAAAACGGTTATTATTACTACAGCCGCACAGAAACCGGAAAACAGTATTTTAAATATTGCAGAAAAAAAGGAAGTCTTACTGCTCCTGAAGAAATTCTCCTGGATGTAGATCAAATGGCAGAAGGTCACGCCTACTATTCAGCATCAGGTTTCAGCATCAGTCCAGATAATACCCAATTGATTTTCGGAGTAGATGATGTTTCCAGAAGGCAGTACAAATTATTTTTAAAAGATCTTACAACAGGCAAGACGACAGATCTTGGTATTAAAAACACCACAGGCTCTGCTACATGGGCGAATGATAATAAAACAATTTTCTACACTTCAAAAAATCCTGAAACACTTCTTACCGAGAAAATTTTCAGACATTTTTTAGGAACTGATGTATCAAAAGATATTCTGGTGTACGAAGAAAAAGATAAAACTAATTACATTGGTGTCGGAAAATCTAAGAACGAAAAGTTCATTATGATCTATTCCGGAGCGACAACGTCTTCAGAAACAAGGTATCTGGATGCCAACAAACCGAACGAAACATTCAAAGTTTTTCAACCAAGAATGAAAGATGTTTTGTATGACGTTACTCCTTTAGAAGACCGTTTTTTAATTACAACCAATAAAGACGCTCTAAACTTTAAAGTCGTAGAAACACCTTTAGACAAAACAGGCGTTGAAAACTGGAAAGATTTTGTTCCCCACAGGAAAGATGTTTTGATGGAAGGGATCAGTGAGTTTAAAAATTATCTGGTTTTCAGTGAAAGACAAAACGGACTTTCACAATTGGTCATTTATGACAGAAAAACAGGGAAAAAAGATTTTCTGAAATTTGATGAGCCTGCTTATACCGTTTATCCATCGGGTAATCCTGAATATAATACGGATAATTTCCGTTTTGGTTATACATCAATGGTTACTCCAAGCTCTCAGTTTGAGCAAAATTTAAAAACAGGCAAAAGAGTTTTACTGAAAGAGCAGGAAGTTTTGGGCGGTTACAACAAAGCAAATTACATCACAGAAAGACTTTTTGCAACTGCTAAAGACGGCACAAAAATTCCGATTTCCATTGTGTATAAAAAAGGGTATAAGAAAGACGGAAACAGTCCGCTTCTGCTCTATGCTTACGGATCTTACGGAAATTCGATTGATGCCACTTTCAGCAGTACAAGACTAAGTCTTTTAGACAGAGGTTTTGCGTATGCCATTGCCCATATCCGTGGAGGTCAGGAAATGGGAAGACAGTGGTATGAAGACGGCAAAATGATGAAAAAGAAAAATACTTTTACAGATTTCATCGATGCAGGTGAGTATTTAGTGAAAGAAAAATATACTTCACCAAAACATTTGTATGCTCAAGGAGGAAGTGCGGGTGGTTTATTAATGGGAGCTATCGTGAACATGAAACCTGATTTATGGAATGGTATCATATCACAAGTTCCTTTTGTAGATGTTGTGAACACCATGATGGATGAAAGCATTCCGTTAACCACCAATGAGTACGACGAATGGGGAAATCCTAATAATAAAGATGCTTACTTTTATATGAAGTCTTATTCTCCGTATGAAAACATCGAAAAGAAAAACTATCCGAATATTTTGGTTACCACAGGTTTACACGATTCTCAGGTACAATATTTTGAACCTGCAAAATGGGTGGCAAAACTAAGAGATTTAAAAACCGATAAAAATATATTGTTATTAAAAACAGACATGGCTTACGGTCACGGCGGTGCTTCGGGAAGATTTGATTACCTGAAAGATACAGCCTTGGTGTATGCTTTTATGTTTAAATTGGAAGGAATTAATAAATAAAATAAACTATGAGAAGAAAAATAGTTGCAGGAAACTGGAAAATGAACAAAAATGTAATTGAAGCACAGCAGTTGATGATTCAGTTATTAGGTTATAAAAATGACAACAATACCAATTGCGAGGTTTGGATTGCGCCACCTTCATTATACTTAATGATGGCAAAAGACATCTTCGAAAAAAATGAGATCGGAGTTTTTTCTCAGGATATGAGCGAATTTGAAAGTGGTGCATACACCGGTGAACTTTCTGTTGATATGCTGGAATCTATCGATGTAAACGGTTCACTAATCGGTCATTCTGAAAGAAGACAGTATCACGGTGAAAATGATGAAAGCTGCAACAAAAAAGTGAAATTGGCTTTAGATAAAGGTTTAATTCCTGTTTACTGTAATGGTGAAACGCTTGAACAAAGAAAGGCAGGACAACATTTAGACGTTGTAAAAACTCAGACTGAAACTGCACTTTTCACGCTTTCTGCTGAAGAAATCAAAAAGGTGGTAATTGCTTACGAACCAGTTTGGGCAATCGGAACAGGAGAAACGGCAAGTCCGGAACAGGCACAGGAAATTCACGCTCACATCAGAGGAATTATTGCTGAAAAATATGGACAGGAAGTTGCTGACGAAGTGTCTATACTTTACGGTGGTTCTGTAAAACCGGATAATGCTAAAGAAATTTTCTCTCAACCTGACATTGACGGTGGATTAATTGGTGGAGCTGCTTTGAAATTGGAAGATTTTTCTAAAATTATTGAAGGTTTTAATTCATAGGGTTTGGCTAAAGCCAAAGGAATTAATCATAAAAATATCATTTTAAACGGGCTAAAGCCCGTTTGTATTGAAACAAAAAACACGTCAATCGACGTGTTTTTGCTTATATTATTTCGAAAATTACTTCTTTTCTTTTGATCTCTGTAAAACTTCGTCTACCATTCCAAACTCTTTAGCTTCGGTAGATGTCATCCAGTAATCTCTGTCAGATGCTTTTTCTACCCACTCGTAAGTCTGTCCAGAATGTTCAGAGATAATGTCGTACAACTCTTTTTTCAGCTTCAACATCTCTCTCAAGTTGATTTCCATATCAGAAGCCACACCTTGCGCACCTCCAGAAGGCTGGTGAATCATCACTCTAGAGTGCTTCAACGCAGAACGCTTTCCTTTCTCACCTGCAACCAGTAAAACAGCTCCCATTGAAGCGGCAATACCTGTACAGATCGTAGCAACGTCTGGCTTAATAATCTGCATGGTGTCATAAATTCCTAGACCTGCATAAACGCTTCCACCTGGAGAGTTAATGTAAATCTGAATATCTTTTGAAGGATCTGCACTTTCTAAGAACAAAAGCTGAGCAGTAACAATATTGGCAACGTGATCATCAATACCTGTTCCCAAAAAGATAATTCTATCCATCATCAGACGAGAAAAAACGTCCATTTGAGCTACGTTCATTCTTCTTTCTTCCATGATATAAGGAGTAAGATTGGTAGGACCATACATTCCCATATACTGATCGGTAACAAGACCGCTGTTTCCTAAGTGTTTTACAGAGAAATCTCTGAATTCTTTTTTAATGTCCATATTTCTATTGGTATATTTTTTAAATTAATTAAGATGTAATTTACAATTTTTATTCCTAAAATTTTATAGGACTTTTTGGCAGAAATACAATTCTAAGATGAATGCAAAACACTTTACAAATCGTAACACCGAGCTAAACTGTTACCTTTTCACATAAATTGCTTTTATCGGAGAATATCCTAAAATTTCCGACAGTTGCATGGAAGCCTGCTTCAGCAAAGTTATTTTTTTGATGCTTTCAAAATATTTTGTTTCGTCATCTTTATTCAATTCAAGGTTTTTTGCAGTTTCTTTAATTAAATAATCGATGTATCTGAATTTATGAATCAGAATATCACCTTCCACCTGACTGTTGATTTTATCGCCATAATTGGGCGGAAAAATATTTCTTGAAGCCCAGTTTTCCAGTTCATTCAAAGGCATGATGGCATCCACTACTTTTGAAGTAATATTTTCATTCATAAATGTGACGAAAAAGTTTCCTTTTCTTAGTTCTTCATTCTGAATTCCTTCTTTGATGCTGTCGATGATAATTTTGTTGAGCTCAACCTGAAACTCATAATTTTCTTCTTCAAAATGATGAAGAATTTCTTCAATGACTGTAATATCGTATTTTTCGTGTGCTTCGTTTTCTCGCTGAAGAACAACATCTCCGAAATTTAACATTAGATTGACCAGATTATTTTCCTGTTTCAAAAGATCAAACATAATCGGATCTACTTGTTCTACACTATCAGGAACGATTTCCAGTTTGGGCTGAACATTTTCTTTCGGTGGAGTTCTCGGTGTCTGATTTTGAGTAATCTGCTTCTGAATATCCAATTCATTAAATAGACTCTGCTCAGAAAGTCCGAATTTATTGGAAACTTCTTTCAGATAAACCTCTCTTTTCAGCGCGTTTTGCACAAAACCGACAGACTTTACAATATTTCTGATGGCTTCTGCCTTTTTTATAGGATCGTTTCCTGCTTCTTTTAAAAGAATTTCAGCTTTAAAATCAATAAAATCCGTCGCTTCAGTTTCGATGAACTTTTCAACGTATTCCTGCGGATGTTTTCTTGCAAAAGAATCGGGATCGTCACCTTCGGGGAAAAGCAAAACACGAATATTCATGCCTTCCGTCAGCAACATATCAATGCTTCGGAAACTTGCTTTAATTCCTGCGTTATCACCGTCAAAAAGAATGGTTACATTCTCGGTAAGTCTTTTGATTAACTTAATTTGTTCGTTCGTAAGAGAGGTTCCGGAACTCGCCACCACATTTTCAATTCCTGAAAGATGAAGCGAAATAACATCCATATAACCTTCTACCAAAAGACAGATGTTTTTTCTTGAAATCGCCTGTTTCCCTTGGTATAATCCATATAAAACATTTGATTTGTGATAAATCTCTGTTTCAGGAGAATTGAGATATTTAGCAGTTTTAATATTGTTTTTAAGGATTCTTGCGCCAAATCCTAAAACTCTTCCCGAAAAACTATGGATCGGGAACATTACCCGCTCCCGGAAACGGTCAATTCCTGCCGGAGAATTTTCAGGAAAAATAGACAGTCCTGATTTTTCTAAAATTTCTTTAGAATAGCCTTTTTCTAAAGCAAATTCTGTAAAAGCATTTTTCTTTTCGGGAGAATATCCTAACTGGAATTTTTTGATCACTTCATCTTTCAGTTCACGCTCTCTGAAATATGACAGGCCAATCGATCTTCCTTCTTCATTTTCCCATAAAATATTTTGGAAATAGTCATTAGCAATCTCATGAATTTTATAGAGAATATCTCTTTCAGACTGGGCATTTTTTGCTTCCTCAGAAAATTCACGCTGGTCTTCTTCAATTTCGATTCCATATTTTTTTGCGGCATGTCGCAGTGCTTCAGGATATGTGAAATTCTCTATTTCCATTAAAAAAGAAATCGCAGTTCCTCCTTTCCCTGTCGAAAAATCTTTCCAGATCTGTTTACTCGGAGAAACAACAAAACTCGGCGATTTTTCATCATGAAACGGACTCAGACCTTTGAAGTTGGATCCTGCTCTTTTCAACTGCACATATTCGCCCACAATCTCTTCTACCCGGATTGTGGAAAATATTTTATCGATCGTCTGCTTGGAAATCATTGGTACAAAAATAAGTAAATTTATTCACTACCAGCAGTAACTGAATCTGGAATCAGAGAGCCTTCTTCGGACATTGTAATTTGAGAAATACATGATTCATAAAAGCTACCTTTATCATCAGCCACATCAGATGTTCTATAGATTTTTATCTGAAAACTGCTATCAGATATTTTTTTTGTCTCAACATTCTCACTACCAAAGCCTGAATTGTAATTTGAATTAGCTAAAAACATTGATACAATTTTTTGATTAACCTCATTAATAATGTACAAAGATGAATTTCTACCTATATGTAATTCTGCTGCAACATATTGTTTAATATTATTATTTTGATAATAACCAATTATATACAAAGGAATTTTATCTTTTGAATTGGGATTTACAAAAAATTCTTCATTTGATATGTAAACTATTTGATCCTGTTTAATTTCTTCAAAATCTGCACCCTCACTCATTAACCAGTCTAATGAATGATCAGTTATCGCTTTTATATCAGGAAGGTCCTTTATTTTATTTAAATCTTTTACAGCATCATAATTACGATATTGTAGAGACTCAATATCACAATGATGAACCGTAGCTTTTTTAGAATTTAAACACGATATATTAATACTTATAAAAAGAATTAAAAAATAAATATGAAAATTTTTCATCATAAGAAATCTTCTTAATTACAGCGCAAATTTAATTTTGTGTTTGTTTAAAAAAACTTTAAACAAACTAAAGAAAATAGATCTTTTATAATTGACTAATATACGCTTATACATGATTTTGAAATGTAATATTTGTAGTTTTGCAACAAATTATTTGTATGCAATTTAATATAAAAAATATTCAAGACTGGCAAAAAGTTGTAGAAGAAATCCTTCCTCAACTTCAACATCCCATTTTATTATTAAAAGGAAATTTAGGAGCCGGAAAAACTACATTTACACAATTCTTACTTAAAAAATTAGGCAGTGAAGATGAAGTAAACTCTCCTACCTACTCTATTGTGAATGAATACAATACGCCCAAAGGAAAAGTCTATCATTTTGACCTTTACCGTCTGAAAAACATTGAGGAAGTTTTCGATATTGGCATTGAAGAATATCTTGACAACGCTTTTTTGTGCATCATAGAATGGCCGGAAGTTTACGAAGAAGAATTGTATGGACTAAAATATCACACGATGAGCATTCACAATAACGGTGAAAGCAGAGAAATCAGTTTCGAGTAAATATTATGTATCTTTGTTCGAAGAAATCGATTGTTTTTTAATTTTCTGTAAGTCATAATTGAATTTAAAATGAGTACCACAAATATTTTTACTCCTTTTTCCGAGGAAGAATTAATGCCAAAGGAGGAAAAGTTGGAAATTGTTAAAAAAGGCAAGCAATTCAGCATAGGAATCCCTAAAGAAACCTGTCTCAATGAAAGACGTACTTGTATAACGCCCGATGCAGTGCAGGTTTTGGTACAGCATGGTCATGAGATTATTGTAGAATCTGGAGCCGGACAAGGATCTTTTTTTACAGACCTTCAGTACTCAGAATCGGGAGCGATTATTACAAATGACCCGAAAGAAGCGTTCAGCCAGGATTTAATTTTAAAAGTCAATCCACCTACAGAAGAAGAAATTGATTTTTTCAAACCCAATACATATCTCGTTTCTGCATTACAAATCAATTTGAGAGATAAAGAATACTTTTTCAAATTAGCAGAGAAAAAAATCAATGCTATTGCCTTTGAATTTATTGTTGATGAATACAAACAATTGGCTCTGGTCCGTTTAATCGGAGAAATTGCAGGTACAGTTTCCATTTTATACGCTTCAGAATTATTAGCTCTTTCTAACGGATTAATGCTTGGCGGAATTACGGGAGTAAGACCCACAGAAGTCGTCGTTTTAGGCGCCGGAATCGTAGGCGAATTTGCTACAAAAGCCGCTATCGGTTTGGGAGCAAGTGTAAAAGTTTTCGACAACTCACTTTCTAAACTTAGAAGACTTCACACTTTGGTTGACAGCCGCGTTCCGACATCTATTATCGATCCTAAAGAATTAAGTAAAAGCCTGAGACGTGCCGATGTTGTCATTGGCGCCCTTCCAAGATTGAATATGCAGCCGATTGTTACCGAAGAAATGGTTTGCAAAATGAAGAAAGGGAGTGTCATCATTGATATTGCGATAGACAATGGAAAAGTGATTGAGACTTCAGAATTGACCACGATGGATGATCCTTATATCGTCAAACATGGCGTAATTCACTGCGGACTTCCGAATCTGACCTCAAAAATGCCGAGAACTACAACCAAAGCAATCTCAAATTTTTTCCTTTCATATATCTTAAACTATGATCTGGAAGGTGGTTTTGAAAACATGCTGATTCGCAAAAACGAAATGAAACAAAGTCTTTACATGTACAAAGGCAGACACACCAAAAAGGTGATCTGCGATCGTTTCGGACTTACTTATCATGACATCAATCTTTTAATTTTTTAGCAGAAACGCTAATCTTCACATGAAAAAAATTAAATTCTTTTTAATTGGTCTTATTCCGGGACTTGCTATTGTATTTTTTGTTCTTAATAAAAAAGGTGCAAGCTGCAGCGGATATTTACCGAACAGCCGTGTTATCGCCGAAACTCTTTCCAAGGATTTCAAATATTCCGATCAATTTAAAACTGAAATGACTGCTTTAAAAATGGACGAAAAATTCATAAAAGACAGCATCATTACGGAAGGAAAAGTAGATTTTGACCGAAGTCATGCTCAAAAAAAACCATGTCCTGATTATCTTATTTCTTACCCGAAAGACCATCCGCGATATGAAATTACCTTCGAAAAATGTGCGGAACAAACACAGTTATTGAGCTTAAAGAAAATAAAATAAGAAGATGGAGGGCAATTACTATATGATTCATGATTATCTGATTTTCATAGGGGTTTTTGCTATTTTTTTTCTGCTTGCTTTGTGTATCTATTTTTTCAGTAAAAATCAAAAACTGAAGAATGAAAATATAAAACTGTCTGAAACCAATCAATTGATAGAGCAGAAATTAAATGAGGTGCAGCTAGAGCATATCGGCACCAAATTAAATCCTCATCTTTTCAAAAATATTCTAAATTCTGTACAATCTCATGCGTACCAAACGTATGTGTCTCTGGATAAACTGTCAAACGTTCTGGATTATATTTTGTACGAAAGCAACAACAAATTCGTAAGTCCCAAAGAAGAATTTAACTTTGCTTTGAGCTTAATCGAAATTAATAAAATCAAGATCAATCCGCTTTTTGATTTCAGAATAAAATCTAAAATTGATAAGTCAGATGCAATTTATGAAGAAAAAGTTTTTGCCCCGTTGATTTCTGTTGACCTGATTGAAAATGCCTTTAAGCATACCGATTTCCTGGCTTCTGATTCTTTCATTGCGGTACATCTTGAATTGGAAAACAGAATTTTTACGATGAAAGTAAGCAACAAAGCATCCCTGAAAAATGTTTTGGAAAAAGAGAAAAGCGGCTTCGGAAGCCAGTCTCTGGATCAACGTTTAAAAATGATCTATAATAACTCCTACGATCTCAACAGAAGTTCGAAAAATGGTATCTTCACAGCAGAATTAAAAATAAATTTAGGTGAGTTCTACGATAAAATGCGTTATACTAGATGACGAATTACTGGCGATAAGCTATCTGAAGCTTCTGTGTGAGCAAATAGAAAACGTAGAAGTTATCAAGGCTTTTAACGATCCTAAAATTTTCCTGAGCGAAATAAATAACCTCGACTGCAACGTCTGCATTTTAGATATCGAAATGCCCGGAATGAATGGTCTTCAGGTGGCAGAACTACTCTCAGATTCAAAAAAAATCATCTTTACAACCGCTTACAAAGAATATGCTGCGGAAGCTTTTGACCTTAATGTGGTTGATTACGTGAGAAAACCTATTAAAAAAGAAAGACTCATTCAGGCATTTGATAAAGTAAAAGAAATCAACGCCAATTTTCATAAAAAAGATTTTATCGAATGGAATACAAATATCGGTAAAACACTTATTTTCACAGAGCAGATTTCTTATATCAAAACTTCTGAAATTGACAGTCGTGACAAAGAAGTCACCCTCAAAGATCATTCAACGATTGTTCTGAAAAATCTTAATTTCAAATCTCTTTTAGAAATGTTAACTCCAAATGATTTTGCCCAGATCAATAAAAAAGAGATTATAGCCATTTCGGCAATCAAAGTTTTTTCGACTAACGAAATTATTACAAATTTGTCTCTGGACGGAGAAAATTTTCTTAAACTTCAGATTGGTGACATCTATAAAACTCATCTGATGGAAATATTCGGAAAGTAAATCTTTTAAAACATTACTTTTTTTCGCAGGAAAATTCATCTGAAATTAAAGCATCTGGTGTTGCAAATTCCACTTTATTACAACAACAAAAACAATACAAAGAACGGAAACCGGAAATTGGTTGTAGGATTGAGCTACAGCTTCAAATAGTTTCATTACATTATTCAAACTATTCATTACATTTAAATTTAAAAAGCATTTATCATCCATTATTTCTATGGAGATTTGCAATCTAAATAGGGAATCATGAATTTGGCTAAATACAGAAATATCATCTTTTACATCGTCACCATCGCAGTTTTTTCCTGCCTGATGTATTGGTTTATGATACAGGGACAGACGCTGGAAGTGGGAGAAAACATCATTGTTAAAACGCATAACGGTTCTTCCTGGGATAATTTTTCAGAATCATTCAAAACTAATCTTCATCATCCTTTGGCTCTTTTGCTGGCACAGATTGTCACCATCATTATGGCAGCAAGATTTTTGGGATGGATCTGCATTAAGATTAAGCAGCCGAGCGTAATTGGTGAAATGATAGCTGGTATTATTTTAGGACCTTCGCTTTTGGGAATGTATTTTCCGGAATTTTCCGCTTTTCTTTTCCCTAAAGAATCATTAGGAAATCTTCAGTTTCTAAGTCAGATCGGGCTTATCTTATTCATGTACATTGTAGGAATGGAGCTCGATTTGAGTGTTTTAAGAAAAAAAGCACACGATGCTGTGGTGATCAGTCATGCAAGTATCATCATTCCTTTCGCATTAGGAATTGGTCTTTCATACTTTGTCTATCGTGAATTTGCACCAGACGGCGTTCAGTTTATTTCATTCGCTTTGTTTATCGCAATTGCGATGAGCATAACAGCATTTCCGGTTTTGGCAAGAATTGTTCAGGAGAGAAATCTTCAGAAAACAAAATTAGGAACTATTGTTATTACTTGCGCAGCAGCAGACGATATTACGGCGTGGTGTATTTTGGCAGCGGTGATTGCGATTGTAAAGGCCGGCTCATTTGCAAGTTCTATCTATGTGATTTTAATGGCTATAGGTTATGTATTTTTAATGATTAAAATCGTAAGACCTTTCCTGAAAAGAATAGGAGATCTACAGGCAGGAAAAAACACCATCAACAAACCCATGGTAGCTATCTTCTTTCTGACGTTGATTTTATCGGCATACGCAACAGAAGTTATCGGAATTCACGCTTTGTTCGGAGCATTTATGGCGGGAGCTATTATGCCGGAAAATGCAAAATTCAGATCATTGTTTATTGATAAAGTGGAAGATGTTGCTCTTGTATTATTATTGCCTCTTTTCTTTGTATTCACAGGACTTCGTACACAAATTGGTTTATTGAACGAAGGACATTTGTGGATGACGGCAGGTGCAATCATTTTGGTCGCTGTAGTAGGGAAATTTGCGGGAAGTGCCTTAACTGCGAAATTTCTCGGTATTAATTGGAAGGAAAGTCTGACCATTGGTGCCTTGATGAATACCAGAGGTTTAATGGAGCTTATTGTTTTAAATATAGGATATGATCTGGGTGTTTTAAGTCCTGAAATCTTTGCGATGATGGTAATAATGGCATTATTTACTACTTTTATGACAGGACCTGCTTTAGATCTCATTAATTATATGTTTAAATCTAAAAAAGACGAAGACAAAAATAACGAAGAAAATGACTCAAAATACCGCGTTTTGCTCTCATTTGATAATCCGGAATCCGGAAGTACCCTTCTGAAACTGGCAAACGATTTCACACACAAAATGAACAGCAACAAAAGCATTACTGCAATGAATATTGCTCCGGTTGACGAAATGCACACGTATGAAATGGAGGACTACGAAAATGAACAATTTAAAAACGTCATAGAAACTTCAAATGATCTTCAGGTAGAAGTTAATACTCTTTTTAAGGCTTCTACAGACATTGAAAGTGACCTTACAAGCATCTCAAACAAAGGAAATTACGATTTGTTACTTATCATGCTCGGTAAATCGATGTATGAAGGAAGCTTATTGGGAAGACTTTTAGGTTTCACCACAAAGATTATCAATCCTGAAAAACTACTGAATACGGTAAAAGGGAAAAGCAATATTTTCAACAGTTCGCCTTTTGACGATTTTACCCTGCAAATTTTAGATAAAACCAACATTCCTGTTGGAGTTTTGGTGGAAAAAGGTTTTACCTCAGCCGAAAAAGTATTTGTACCTATTTTTAATTTAAGCGACTTTTATCTGCTTGAATATGCAAAAAGACTGATTAATAATAACAATTCTCAGATTATTATTTTGGATGTTGCCGGACAGATCAGAAGTAATATTGAAGTGAAAGAACTCATCAGAAGTATCGAGCAGGTTGCACCCAATCACATTACGTTGTATAATGAGAAGAAAATTGAGAAAGAATTTCTTGTCGGTCAGGATTTAATGCTTATCAGTAAAAAAAGCTGGCGCGGATTGATTGATTCAAAAAGTGTATGGCTTTCGGATATTCCTTCCACACTGATTATTAGTAATCCTTAATTGATGGATATTGAATTTACCTGCAAGTCAATTTCATTCAAAAGTAAATTTAATAGATGTATTTTAATTGATTATTCACCAGCAAAGCAAAATTCACCATTCACGTTTTAAATAAATTAAAAACACTATCTTCGCTTGGTGATTAACAAAAACGGAACATATTATTATAGAATTTTCAGCTCAGATTTGGGATAGAGATTCTTGTTACATAACTTCAAACCTCGTCCTCGGACGGGGTTTTTTATTTTTTAAATTAAAAGAAAATGAAATTAAGCATTATTGGTGTCGGATTGATTGGAGGCTCAATCGCATTAAAATTAAAAGAGAAAAAAATGGTAGATATCGTCTACGGAATCGATAACAACCAGGATCATTTAAATGAAGCATTTGATTTAAATATTATTGATGAAAAGATGGATTTAGAATCTGCAGTCAAAAATTCTGATCTCATCATCATCGCCATTCCTGTAGATGCTGCAAGAAAGATATTACCCAAAATTTTAGATTTAATTACAGAAACGCAAACAGTGATGGATGTTGGTTCTACTAAAGCAGGAATTGTAAACTCGGTAAAAAACCATCCGAAAAGGGAGAGGTTTGTTGCTTTTCACCCGATGTGGGGAACGGAAAACAATGGTCCGAAATCTGCCATTGCCGAAAGTTTTTCCGCTAAAGCAGGAGTGATTTGTGATCGTGAAGATTCTGCTGAAGATGCTTTAGAATTGGTTCAAAATCTTGTAGAAAATTTAGATATGCATCTGATTTACATGAATGCTGAAGCGCACGATGTTCATACCGCTTATATTTCTCACATTTCTCACATCACATCTTATGCATTAGCCAATACAGTTTTGGAGAAAGAAAAAGAAGAAGAAACCATTTTTCAACTGGCAAGTTCAGGTTTTTCAAGCACAGTACGTCTGGCAAAATCTCACCCGGAAATGTGGGTTCCTATTTTTAAACAAAACAAAGAAAATGTCTTGGATGTTTTGAACGAACATATTTCTCAACTCAGAAAATTCAAATCTGCTCTGGAAAAGGAAAATTTTGAATATTTGGGTGAGCTGATCGAAAATGCCAATAAAATAAGAGGAATTTTAGATAAGTAAAAAAGGAATTGGTCTTTTAGTAAAACCTCAATCTTTCATCAAAAACGTCCTGATGTTTTAAGTATAACATCAGGACGTTTTACAGCAAGCTTTAATCTTCACTTTAACATTCCGACACATTCACTGCAATTGCCAAACCACCTTCAGAAGTTTCTTTGAAACGGTCGTTCATCGACAAAGCAGTTTCCCACATGGTTTGGATAACCTGGTCTAAACTTACTTTTGCTTTTGCGGGATCACTCTCAAGAGCGATATTGGCTGCCGTGATTGCTTTTATCGCACCCATCGTATTTCTTTCTATACAGGGGATCTGAACTAAACCTCTGATCGGATCACACGTTAAACCCAAATGATGTTCCATTGCGATTTCTGCAGCCATCAAAACCTGACCTACACTTCCACCCAGAATTTCCGTTAAACCTGCCGCAGCCATTGCTGATGACACACCAATCTCTGCCTGACAACCACCCATCGCTGCAGAAATTGTCGCATTTTTTTTAAATAAAGTACCTATTTCTCCTGCAACCAGTAAAAATCTTACAATATCATCATCACTTTTAAACGGAGTAAAAGCCTGTGCATACATTAAAACTGCCGGTATCACACCACTTGCTCCATTAGTAGGTGCAGTGATAATTCTTCCGAAACTAGCATTCTCTTCGTTTACAGCGAGCGCAAAACACGCAATCCATTTATTGATATTGGTGAAATTTTCTTCAGCGTCAACGACTTGTTTGAACCATTCGTCTTTATTTTTATAAATCTGTTCGCCAAGTAATTTTCGGTTCATTCCGGCTGCACGGCGTGTAACATTGAGCCCTCCCGGTAAAATACCTTCTTTATTAACTCCTTTATAAATACATTCTTTGATGTTTTCCCAGATATTGAGAGCTTCTGATCTTGTTTCTTCCTGCGTTCTCCAACTTTCTTCATTGATTAAAATTAAGTCTGAAATTTTATCAAAACCTAATTTCTCGCAATATTTTGAAATATCTGAACCGTGATGGCAAGGATATAAAGTGCGAACGCATTGTTTTTCTATAGAGTTTTTTTCCTGACTTGCAATGAAACCACCACCAACGGAGTAGAAATCCTGAACCAGCTCTGTACCATCTTCGAAAACAGCTTTGAAGATCATTCCATTCGGGTGAAAGTCTAAAGACTGAGCCTTATTCAAAACCAAATGATGTCCGTAAACAAATGGAATTTCTTTTTCTCCGCCTAAATTAAGAATCTGGCTTTCTTTGATGTGAGTGACAATATCATCAATTTTTGAAGTATTGATTGTTTTAAAATCTTCCCCATTCAGTCCCAACATTCCGGCGATATCTGTACCGTGACCGATTCCTGTTTTGGCAAGTGAACCAAAGAATTCCAAAAAAACTTCTTTTACTTCAGCAATTGATCTTTCTCTTTTTATAATTCTGATGAATGCCGAAGCTGCGTTCCAGGGTCCCATGGTGTGCGAACTGGAAGGACCAATTCCAACTTTGATAATCTCAAAAACCGATATAGATTCCATACGTAATTTTCCTTTTCATGAAACGCAAATATACAGGATAAATTCTAAAAAAATGAAGGATACGAAAGGCTTAATGTACATATAATTATGTTTACATTTTAAACACAAAATTGTTGCAGCCCGACCTGAGTGGAGCTCTTTTTTTGTCATTGAGATTGCTGAAAGTTCTTGAGATTGCTTCACATCGTTCGCAATGACAAAAAAAAGCGGGAACGGAGGGCGGATAAAGCTGCCCCAATACAAATTGCTGATGATTTTATGACCATATTACCATTTCAGGCTTTCTTCATGCTGAGACATATCTAATCCCATATTTTCCGACTCTTCAGAAACCCGGAGCGTAATAATGCGGTTGGTAATTTTGTATAAAAGTAATGAACCGAAAAATGTGAATACGGAAACGAAAACCAGAGCAATCATGTGATGGGTAAAAACTCCGATTCCGCCGTGAAGCAGACTCGCATTTTCGCCATGTGCAAAAATAGCGGTGAGAATCATTCCCACAATTCCTCCTACTCCATGGCACGCAAAAACATCCAGGGTGTCATCGATTTTCTTTAAAGCTTTCCAGTTGAGCATAAGGTTAGAAACAATGGCAGCGACAAATCCTATAAACAGACTTTCCTGAATAGAAACAAATCCGCATGCAGGAGTGATTGCCACTAAACCAACGACAGCACCAATGCAGGCTCCTAAAGCAGAAACTTTTCTTCCGTTAATACGATCAAAGAATATCCAGGTTATCATAGCGGAAGCTGAAGCAATTGTGGTGGTACCAAAAGCAATCGCAGCTGTGGCATTTGCACTTAAAGCTGAACCTGCATTAAAACCAAACCAGCCAAACCAAAGCATTCCTGTTCCTAGAATTACATAAGGAATATTAGAAGGTTCATGATGCGGATTTTTTCTTCTTCCTAAAACAATTGCACCCGCCAAAGCAGCAAAACCTGCACTCATATGAACAACCGTACCGCCGGCAAAATCTTTAATCCTGAAAAATTTGTTTAAAAGGCCTTCCGGATGCCAAACCATATGACAAAGCGGCGTATAAATGAAAAGGCTGAAAAGTACCATGAATAAGAGGTAGGAAATAAACCGAACACGCTCGGCAAATGAACCCGTTATCAAAGCAGGCGTAATCACGGCAAATTTCATCTGAAACAAAGCAAATAAAATAAATGGAATGGTGGAAGCCATCGTTTTATGCGGATATACGCTCACATGATTAAAAAAAGGATAGGTAAACGGATTACCGATAATTCCGTAATGCTCGCCGTTTATTTCAAATCCTAAAGAATCTCCAAAAGACAGCGAAAAACCCACAACAATCCACAAAATAGATATTACGCCTAATGCAATAAAGCTCTGCAACATTGTAGAAATCATATTTTTCTTGCCTACCATTCCGCCGTAAAAAAATGAAAGCCCGGGTGTCATAAGAAGAACGAGTCCCGCTGCGGCTAGAATCCAGGCGACATCAGCTCCCACGATACTTTCTTCACCCAAAAAATCTCCTGTATCTGGCAAATCGACACTTGGTTTCCAGAATAATCCGCCAATTGCTATTAAAGAAATTATTACAAATGAAATCTTCCATTTCAAGCCAACTTTCATATATATTTATTTATAACCCCCTTCAAAATTATAAATAAATTTTTATAAAACAGTATTAAACACAAATAAACCCTAATTAATTTAGGGCTAATTTATAATATTAAACAAAAATCTCATGTAACAGGTTTGAAACTTCTTTGTGTTTTGTAGCAGGAAAAAGATGGGTACCTCCTTTAATGATGTAATTGGGTTTTGAATTTTTTATTGGAAAAACAATATCCCGATCACCTAAAATCTGAATAACATCTGGATTTTCTTCAAACTTCCACTCTGAAATTCGTTCGACTGACCACTTCAGATAATAAGGATCTCGTACCTGGAAATACTCAATAACTTTGGGATTTTTAGGATCAAAAAACTTTCTCAGCCTTGTATAAAAAACAGAAGTCTGATCATTAAAAAAACGAACAGGTAAATATTTTGGGATCTTTGTGACCTCGCCCATCTTGATCAAACGGGATTTTTCTCTGTCTGATTTGATGCTTCCCATGATTACAACTTTTTCAGCAGGTTTCAAGGTGTTTAATTCCTGCACCATAATTCCGCCAAAAGAATAACCCAAAAGATAAAAAGGTTCGGTTGTATCGATTTTCTCAGCCATTCTAGCTACGTAATCTGCAAAACTCTCATCTAAATCAGGAATCATCCAATCTATAAAAATGATCTCGTGCTGTTCAGGGAATTTCAGTTTTTCCAAAACCTTAAAATCTGCTCCCAAACCACTTACTACATATATTTTCATCTGTATTATAAATTCGTCAAGCTTTATTAAAGCCGATAAGCTTTAGTTTAAATAAATTTTAATCGCTATAAGTCCTCAAAATATTTTTTACCAAATCCATTTCGCACTACTAAAATAAAAAAAATGGACAACTTAAAAAAAGCTGCCCATGATGATTTATGAAATTTTAACCTTATCTAGGTCTTTCGTTATCAATTTTCTGAGTAGATAATTTGAACTGAATATCCATCTCATCCTTAATGAAATAATCTTTCAGTGAACTCTGGTAGAAAACCTTAAAATCTTTTCTGTTTAAAGAAAATCTTGAAGATTCAATTTCCACTGTGAATTGCGTTATATGAGCATTTGCAGGGAACGAAATCGTTTTTCTTACTCCTTTGATGGTAATATCACCAACGATGGTAGAATTGTACTCGCTGTTAGCCAAAGGAATTATTTTTTTCAAATGAAATTTAGCGGTAGGAAATTTTTTAACTTCAAAAAAAGTCGGTCCTTTCAGATCATTGGTCAATTTCACCTGATCAGCACCAGACAAATCTGCAACAACAAGACTTCTCATATCAATCACAAATTCACCGTCTACCAATACCGTCTTATCAAAAGTAAACTTTCCGCTTTTCAGTTTCAGAGTGCCGTAATGTGACGTTGGTACTGTTTTTACAACCTTGTGACCCCACCATTTGATCTCAGATGTAACGACTTTTGAAATTTTATCTCCTTTCTTTTGAGCAAATGCAAATGAAATGCTCGCACACATCATCACAAACAATAATAATCTTTTCATTCTTTTTTATTTACAATTCAACAAAAATAAAAAAAAGTGTAGAACTTCTACACTTTTAACAATATTTTTTTGATTAATTTATTTAGCGCTCACTTTTACAAGCATATCAACCTCATCTTTCACAAAAACATCTTTCATTGAAGATTTGTAAACTACATCAAATTTTTGTCTGTCGAAAGAGAATTTTTTAGACTCCAAATTTACAGTACCATTGGTGTTGGTAATTTTTGCAGGGAAGGATACCGGATTTGTTTTTCCTTTCACCGTAAGATTTCCTGATACCAGACGATTGTAAACTTTATCGCTGTTTTTCTTCACAGAAGTTATTTTGAAACTTGCTGTCGGGAATTTTTCAACTTCGAAGAAATCTCCGTTTTTAAGATGACCGTTCAATTTTCCCTGATATTCTCCTGACAGATCTGTTGCGTTGATAGAGTTCATATCTAAAACGAAATCGCCTCCTACAACCTCATTTCCTTTCATGATGATGTTTCCGGATTTTACTTTTACAGTTCCGTCGTGAGAACTAGACTCTGTTTTAGCAACTTTATAACCCCACCAGTGAACATCAGATGTTACTACTTTTTTTGACTGTCCGAAAGCCAGACCACCAGCTAAAACCGCTAATAAAAACATTTTTTTCATGAATACAATTATTTTAATTATTATTTGCTGCAAATGTAATTATCTTATCTGTTAGTTTATCTTGATGTACATCAATAAGACAAAATATTTTTATGAATGAAATCATTCAAAGAAAAAGCTCCGAATTTCTCCGGAGCTTTTTTTATTCATTATAATAAGCTGCATACAAAGCAGCGCCATCAATACTCGTACTATCCGTATTGATCAGATAAATAGGAATGTTCTTCAGCATGTCTTCCATTTTATCGCTTATTTTAAATTTTTCGTAAAATTTATCTTTATTGATGTAGCTTCTGATAATCTGCGGAATATCTCCTGCAATCAATAAACCACCGGTCGCTTTTAGTTTTAAAGTAAGATTGTTGGCCTCTCTTGCTAAAAATTCTATAAATGTATCCAATGCTATTCTGCAAATCATTGCATCTTCTTCTGCCGCTGCCTTGAAGATTTCTTCGGTGAAATTTCCATTGGCTAATCTTTCTGATAGCCATTCCGGCTCAGGATGTCTTTTTACGTCTCTTAAGAATCTGTAAATATTAAAAAGTCCTGTTTTAGACAATACATTTTCCCAGCTTACAATTCCATAGATATTATTTAAGAATTGATAAAACTCAACCTCAACGTTTGTTCTTGGAGAAAATTCTGAATGACCGCCTTCTGTAGCAAAAGGTCTTAAATATTTTCCGTCAAAGAAATATCCGGCTTCTCCTAAACCGTTTCCCGGAGCTAAAATCGCCACATTACCTTTTTCAAGATGACCACTGCTGTAAATAGCATCAAGATCACTGTCTTGTAAAAGAGCGATACCGTAAGCAGAAGCTTCCTGATCGTTCAGCATAATGACATCTTCAAATCCGAATGTGTTTTTATATTCTTCAATATCAAAACTCCAGCCCAGTCTTGCCGGGCTGCTTTTCCCGTTTAAAACTGGTCCCGGAACAGAAATTCCCAGACGTTTTACATTTTGTAGCTGCTCTTCATTGATAAACTGTGTAAGGATCTCAGAAAATGCAGAATATTCTTTAGTAGGATAATTTTTTTGAATTTTAGTTTCAATTCCACCGTTATCAGAGATATAATAAGCGATTGTAGTAACATCTTCACGTAGGTTTACACCAATGATCGAAACATTATCATTACTGTTGTTTTTTACTCCCGGTAAAAAAAGTGGAAATTTTGGATTTAAGTTCATAATCACTAATTTTATCAAATATAATAATTGTTTTGGTAATTCTTGCTAGGTAGAACAAAACCTTTTCAAAAAATCGAAAAGGTTTGGTTAATAACTAATTATATAGGTTTTAATTATTTTCCTAAAGGAATGTTGTAAGAAAATCCTGCTCCGATGCTTCCCACATTATAGTCTTGATTGGCTACATCACCATTACTTCCTGAGAATACTTTCTGATATTGAAGGAAGAAATTCCAGTCTTGATTGTGATATCCGATCTCCGGTTTTAAATAGAAACCACCATCTGGTCTGTCTGCTGTTGAGTTGTTTGCGACCTTGTCATCTCCCACTAAAAATCCGTAACCAAGATCTGCCCCGAAGTAGAAACCTGTCTGCTTAGGATAAATTCTGAATAGTGCTGCAACCGGAACTACACCCACATCATTGTTATCATATCCGTTATTTTCTTTTCCAAAATAATGAGTATAACCTGTTGCAATACCCAAACCAAATCCCGGAGTGATCAGGTTTTGATACGCTACATCTACACCTACCGCTGCAGAAAGGTTATCAGAAGGAACAGCAATACCTGCAGTTGCCCCAACTTTAATCATGTTATTCATACTCACACTCTGTGCACTCACTAATCCTGCTGTTAAAATTCCTGCTCCTAAAATAGCTTGCTTAAACATTTTCATAACTCTGATTTTTATAATTTTACTAAATGTGGATGAGGAAAAATCATGCCAAAATAATTCACAAAACAGTTTTAAACCCTTATTAAATCTGATAAATAAATGATTATCAACATATTAAATTTCGTATTAATTAAATAGTTGTTTAACTTTATACAATATCTAATATTAAATTTCGTTTTAATCTGTCATTATTCTTTAACTTCTATTACATTTATATATCAAAAAAATAAAACAGAACGTATGGCAGCTTCTTCTCTTACCGAAAATAAACATCTCCTTTCAAGAGCCGGTTTCGGAATAACAACCGAGCAAGTGAGAGATTTAAAAACAAGAGATAAAAAAATAATTTTAAAAGAATTATTCAAAGAAGAAGTCTTTTCGCCTATACAATATCAATCTCCGGATATTGAACCCATACCATATGATGATCCCAAAGCTAACGCCATGCAGAAAAGGGAAATTCAAAAAGTCAATCAGAAGCAAAACACAGAACTGAATCTCAATTTTCTTAAAAAAATGACCGAAAGCAAAGAACAACTAAGAGAAAAAATGGCTTTTTTCTGGCACGGACATTTTGCCACGAGAATCAACAATCCCAAATTCAATGGGCAACTTCTCAATGTGCTTCGTGAAAAGGCTTTAGGAAATTTCAAAGATTTATTGTTTGAAGTCAGTCGCTCTCCCGCAATGCTTAATTTTCTGAATAATCAGCAAAATAAAAAAGATCATCCCAACGAAAATTTTGCCCGTGAAGTGATGGAACTTTTTACAATGGGAAGAGGAAATTATACCGAAAAAGATATTCGGGAAGCTGCAAGAGCATTCACAGGTTGGGGTTATGATAAGGACGGAAATTTTAATGAAAGGAAAAAACTTCACGACACCGGTACAAAAACTTTTCTCGGGAAAACAGGAAACTTTACGGGTGATGATGTTTTAAATATTATTCTGGAACAAAAAGAAACAGCAGAATTTATCACAACAAAAATTTACACTTTTTTTGTAAATGAAAAACCGGATGCAACCATTATTAAAAAACTCAGCCAAAACTTTTATGAATCCGGGTACGACATCAAGAAACTGATGAACGATATTTTTTCCAGTTCGTGGTTTTATGACAGGAAAAATATCGGAAACAGAATAAAATCACCAACAGAACTTCTTGTCGGAATGATGCGAATTTTACCCATGGAAATCCAGAATCCTGAGAACATTACCGTTTATCAGAAACTTCTGGGGCAAATGTTGCTTTATCCACCCAATGTAGCAGGCTGGCCAAACGGAAAATCATGGATTGACAGTTCTACTCTGATGTTGCGACTTCAGATTCCGCAGATTTGGTCAGGTTTAAGACCAATGGAATATTCAGCAAAAGAAGATGATGACATGGATATGGGAATGAAATCCCGGGAAGCTTTAAATAAAAGTTTTAAAAATCCGAATATCACCATTGACTGGACCAAAGTGGATCAGGTTCTGGATGGTAAAAAAGCTGAAGATTATTTGATTATCAATTCAGAATCTTTGGATATGAAGATCGTGAAACAGTTTTCTGACCAGAGTGTGAAAATGAATGCCATCAATCTGATGTCGACACCGGAATATCAATTGATGTAAAGTTCACTGTAAACTTTTAAACAAAATCATTATGATTATCAAAAGAAGAGAATTTTTAAAAATAAGTTCATTAGCAACGGCTTCGTTATTTGTACCTAACTTTCTGCAGTCGATGACGTTGGACAATGCGCTGAATCCTAATCAGAAAATTTTAATTGTACTTCAGTTTACAGGTGGAAATGATGGCTTGAATACGATTATTCCTACTAAAAATGACATCTATTTTAAAGAAAGAAGCAATATTGCTGTTACAGATTCTTTAGCATTAAATGACGAAACAGGAATTAATCCGGCTTTATCTTATTTTAAAGAATTACATGACAGTGGCGAATTATCATTGATGAATAATGTAGGGTATCCCAATCCTGATAAATCGCATTTCAGAAGTATGGATATTTGGCACTCTGCAAGCAAAAGCGACGAATTTCTGGAAACAGGATGGCTCGGAAGATTCCTGGATGAAGAATGTTATAAATGCGAACATCCAACGCAGGCTCTGGAAGTTGATGATATGTTGAGTCTGGCTCTAAAAGGTGATAACAATAAAGCTTTTGCCTTTAAAGATCCTAAAAAATTATATCAGACCAGTCAGGAAAAATATTTTAAATCTCTTTATGAAAACGACCATCATCATGAGGAGGAAACGGTTTCTTATTTATACAAAACCTTAGGTTCAACAATCAATAATGCCGATTATATCTTTGAAAAAAGCAAGGCAAAAAAATCCACACAGGAATATCCTAATTCTAAGTTGGGAAAAGACTTTAAAACAGTTGCTTCATTGATTAAATCGGATATCAATACCCAGGTTTATTATCTTTCGATAGGAAGTTTTGACACGCACGTCAATCAAAATGAAAGACAGCAGAAATTGTTTGGAGAAATCAATGATGCTGTGAAATCTTTCGTTGCAGATATGAAAGCCAACGGATTGTTTAATGATATTTTACTGATGACTTTCTCAGAATTCGGAAGACGTGTTGCCCAAAACGCAAGCAAAGGGACTGATCACGGAACCGCCAACCAAATGTTTTTCATCAGCGGTGGATTAAAAAAGAAAGGTATTTTAAATGCCCTACCCGATTTGCAGAATTTAAATGAAGGAGATTTAATTTACACCGAAGATTTCAGAAAAGTCTACGCCACAATTCTCAAAAACTGGCTGAATGCCGATTCATCAAAAGTTTTGGGTTGGAAAAACGGGGTGTATGATTTCGTATAAAATGAAAAAGCCTTACACAGTGTAAGGCTAAATTATTAAAGTTGTTTTGTTAATGAGGCGAAGGAATCTGCTTATTCGGATCTTTCACTACATCTTTCTTTTCTGTAAATTTCTTGATCAGAAATTCGATAACCAGTGGCGCAACAAGCGTAAGTATTGTTTTAAAAAGTCTTGATTTCATACTATTTATTTTTCCTGATAATTACAATATCTGCGCCAAAATTTTTACTCCTAAAAAATTACATTTTGAAGTCGTTCTGATAATTTTCATTGGCAATCCTCAGACTTTTGGCAATCCTTTGCTTTAACTTCCTGGGTGCTAAAACAGTTAAAAATTCTCCCATTCCCAGGATCATTCTTTCCAGTTCAAAGTTCAGCTGCACACAAATTTTAAAAGTTGTGCCGTTTTCATCTTCACTCATAATCTCTTGTGAATGATGAAATGGTTTAGTTTTCATATATGGTGCGTGTTTTGAATTCACTACAAAAATAACATTTTGCGGTCGTTGGGTTTCAGAAACCGTTGCACCGATCACTTCTCCGAAATAACGGTCTGCATCAAAATCTTTATCAATGTATTCACTGTTTTCATCGATCTTAATATCTTCCATTCGGTCAAGAGCCAGATTGAAAATCGCATTTTTGTACCAACAAATCAAAAACCAGCGATTGTTATATTCTTTCAATAATTGAGGATGAACCGTCAGAATATTTTCTTCTTTCGCTTTAAAACTTTTATAGGTAATTTTCAAAACCTTTTTATTTAAAACACTTTCGTACAAAATATCGATATTCTCCAGACCTTTCAGCCGTTCATTTTTATCTAAATGAATGATTGATTTTTGATTGGTTGAATGAATTGAGTCTTCCAGTTTCTGAATGACACCGTTCATGTCTTTAAACATTGAAAAATCTTTAAACTGCTTTAAAATCTGCACCGCATTATTCATTGCTTTGAGATCATTTTCGTTCACAGAAATCTGGTGAATGCTGTAATCCGGGTCGCTGTATCGGTAGTATTTTCTTTCATAAACCTCAATGGGAGCTTCATACCCGAATTTTTCACTGCGCATATTCTGCAGATCAAGCTGCACCGTTCTTTTGCTTACAAAAGATTCTTTGCCTTCAAATTCAAACAACGCTTCGGAACATTCTTCAATCAAATCTTCTAAAGTGTATTGTTTGTATTTATTTTTAAGGCATTTATCCAAAGTTTTATATCGGATAAGAGCATTTTTGTTGGATGACATAGCTAAAAGTAAAGATTAAGGCTGAATTTAAAACTAAAGCGACTGAAATTCCCCTCCTCTGGAGGGGTGGCGAAAAATCTACGATTTTTGACGGGGTGGTTATAAAGAATAACACGTTGTCACTCCTAAGGAATTTCAACAATTAAGGAAAATACTATTTTCTCTTCAAAGCTTCCCCTTGAAAAGAAATTCCATCCCAACCAAATTCTATAAAATTCCTGATATTCTGATGATCTGTTCCTTCAGGATTTTTCAAAACATCTTCCCGGTAAAAAGAGCCGAAAAGAGAAAGTGTATCTTCTTTTGACAAATCATTCAACCTTCCAAAACTGAAAACTTTACATGAACCGTTATTCTGATCTGCTTCGTTCACCATATTTCCGTTGGTGAATTTTGTCGGAGTAAATTCATAGTGTTCATCGATATACGCAATAACATCATTAAATTGAATCGTTTCAGAAGAAGTTTTTAATTGTTCTAACATTTTTTAAAATTTATCAAAAATAATTAAAATTAAATGATCTGCGCAAAAAGATTACGCAACAAGCCCATTACTTTGCATTATCAAATAACGAACAAATGAATACAACTAAAACAATCAACGGAAACGATTTAATCGAATTAGGATTCAGACCTGGAAAATGGTTTAATGAAGCAATACAATATATTAATGAAAATCAATTAGACGAAAATGATCTGGCAACTTATCTTGAACAGTTCAGATCACCGGATCCGATTCCACTACATGAAGAGCCTAAACATTTTATCATCAACATCCGTCCGGAACATGACAATGAAATCGACAATGTAGAAAAAGTCATCAACACGATGAAAGTTTTAATGAAAACTCCAACATTAATTAACGGAGCCATTATGCCCGATGCGTGTCCCACAGGTCCCGAAGGTCACATTCCGGTTGGCGGAGTGGTCGTTGCCAAAAATGCAATTCATCCCGGATTTCATAGCGCAGATATCTGCTGTTCGGTCATGTTGACAGACTTTGGGAAAGCTGATCCTAAAGAAGTTCTGGATGCAGCCCATTCTATCACCCATTTCGGATATGGAGGAAGACCGAGAGGTGAACAAATGGAAATGTCTCAGGAGTTGATGGATGCTTTCAGAGACAATTTCTTTTTGAATGACGAACGATTAATCAGCATTGCAAGATCTCACATGGGAACTCAGGGCGACGGAAACCATTTTCTTTTTGTAGGAACTTCAAAAAATACAGGAAATACAATGATGGTGACGCACCACGGATCACGAGCTCCGGGAGCAGCTTTGTACGACAAAGGAATGAAAATCGCCAACCGTTTCAGAATGGAAATTTCCCCTGAAACTTTAAAAGAAAACGCATGGATTCCGTTTGAAACTGAAGAAGGAAAATCATATTGGGAAGCTTTGCAATTGATCAGAGCATGGACGAAAGAAAACCATGAAGCCATTCATAACGCAGTGTTAGAAAAATTAAATATCGAAAAACAAAACAGATACTGGAACGAGCATAATTTCGTATTCAAGGATGGAGATTTATTTTACCATGCAAAAGGAGCAACTCCGTTGGATGACAAATTTATGCCGGATATTACCGGACCAAGATTGATTCCGTTGAATATGGCAGAACCGGTTTTAATCGTTCAGGGGAAAACAAATGACAGAAACTTAGGTTTTGCGCCGCATGGAGCAGGAAGAAATTTCAGCAGAACACAGCATAAAAAATCATTGGCTCATAAAACCATGGAAGAAGTTTTTGAAGAAGAAACGCAAGGATTAGACATCCGTTTCTTTACAAACGACATTGATATTTCCGAACTTCCGACCGCTTATAAAAGTGCCAAAAACGTCAGAGCACAAATTGAAGAATACGGATTGTGCGAAGTTCTGGACGAAGTGATGCCTTACGGATGTATTATGGCGGGTGATGTGCAGAAAAATGCGCCCTGGAAGAGGAAGAAAAAGTTTGTGAAAAGATGATTTTAAGATTACGAATTTTCGTAATCTTTTTTTCCTCATTAAGCAATATATTTTCTTTGCAATAAAAAATAGTTATTTTTTTCAGATATTTTATTTTATTTTTGTATGTAAAGCTTTTTATGTATAAAAACAAACTAACCTATATAGACCTTTTCGCTGGTTGTGGTGGACTTTCTTTAGGTTTACATCAATCGGGATGGAAAGGGGTTTTTGCAATTGAAAAAAATGCAGATGCTTTTAAAACACTAGAATTCAATTTAATTCAAAATAAAAATCATTTTGATTGGCCTAAATGGCTTCCACAAAATAATCATGACATTAACGAAGTACTTTTAAATTATTCTCCACAATTGCAAAAATTAAAAGGAAAGGTCACGATGGTTGTTGGAGGACCACCTTGTCAGGGATTTTCAATGGCTGGAAAGCGAAACGAATTTGATTTAAGAAATGATTTAATAAACTCTTATATAAAATTTGTAGAAACGGTAGAGCCGAAAATTATTTTCTTTGAAAACGTAAAAGGTTTTACAATGGAGTTCAAAAAGAATAAAGAAAAAGGAATCGCTTATTCTTCTCAAGTAATTCAAAAATTGGAAGATGCTGGATATTATGTTAATGGTCAGTTAGTAAATTTTGGAGATTATGGGATTCCTCAAAAAAGAACTCGCTTTATTCTTGTAGGTATTAAAAAAAACATAAAGAATGCTTCGCAGAAAAAAGTTGATTCTTTTTTTAGTTCTTTAGAAAACAATAAATTTGATTTTCTAAAAGAAAAGGGACTAACGACAACGACTAACCTTCAGGATGCAATATCTGATTTATTTAAGCAAAATGGTTTAGAACAAACGCCAGATTACCCAAGTTTTGAATCGGGAATTTATGGAAAGGAAAAAGGAAACTACCAAAAACTTATGCGCAATGGTGTAAAAGAAAAAATAGCAAATAGCCACCGTTTTCCTAAACATTCTAAATTAATAATTGAGAGATTTAAAAATATACTTGAAGAAACTAAAGAAAGAAGAAATCTAAATATAAGTAAACTGATTCAAGAAAAATTTGGTATAAAGAAACGTACAGTCATACCATTAAATGCTTTAGATAAAACTCCAACAATTACAACCCTTCCGGACGACTACATACACTACGCTGAACCGCGAATTTTAACTGTTCGTGAATACGCACGTATACAATCATTTCCTGATTGGTATCAATTTCAAGGTAAATATACTACTGGGGGCAAATTGCGGATAAAAGAAGTTCCACGATATACGCAAATCGGGAATGCTATTCCACCACTTTTTGGAGAGCAAAGTGGATTAATCTTACAAGAACTAATCTAAAAGATGAGTGAAAAACTATATTTTTCCGTTAAATCCGGTATTAAAAGTATTGTTGGTAAAGATTTAATTATTGACGATAATATTGCAATTTTTGAGTTAGTAAAAAATTCGTACGATGCTCACGCAAAAAAGGTAATCATCACTTTTGAAAAGAATAAAATAATTATTGCTGATGATGGAAAAGGTATGTCTTTAGATGATGTCCATAACAAATGGTTAGCATTAGCTTATTCAGCAAAAAAAAACGGCACCGAAGATGCTGAAGAATCTGAAGATGTGAAATTAAAAAGAATTTCTTATAGAGATGAAATACAGAATAAAAAGGTTTACGCAGGGGCAAAAGGAATTGGCAGGTTTTCTAGTGATAGGTTAGGTTCTAAACTTAAACTTGCTACGAAAAAAAATAATTTTGATAAGATTGAAATCTTAGAAATTAATTGGGAAGATTTCGAACATGATGATTTAGAAGATTTTATCAACATTCCTGTTACTCACAATTCAGTCCACTCATTTAAAATTCCATTTCCTAATAACAAAAATCACGGAACAATTTTAGAAATTTCCAATTCATCAAATTGGTCAAGAAGCAGAATTGTAGATTTAAAACATTCTCTTGAAAAATTAATCAACCCTTTCTCTGAAACTGAAAATTTTATTATTGAAATTATTTCTAAAAGAGACGTTGAAGAGGATTTCAAAATAGATGATAAAACCAATAAATTTAAATATATTGAAAGAGATAGAGTAAATGGAGAAGTTCAGAATTCTATTTTAGATATTATAAAATTAAAGACAACAGAGTTATCTTTAGAAGTAGATTCGGATTTTATCTATACCAAAATTATAGATAGGGGAACAACAATCTACCATATTAAAGAAAAAAATAAGTACAATCTTTTCATAGATAATCTAAAAGTAAATCTCTATTTCTTAAATTTTACTGCAAAAGTTAATTTTAGCAAAAGAATGGGAATTCAACCTGTAAATTATGGCTCTGTATTTCTTTTTAAAAATGGTTTCCGAGTTCAACCATATGGCAATAAAGGTGATGACAGTTGGGGTTTAGATTATAGAGCACAACAAGGGTATAATAGATTTATAGGAACTAGAGATTTATTTGGAAGAGTTGACATTATTACAAATAATTTTGAACAATTTAAAGAAGTTTCTAGTAGAGACGGGGGGTTAGTTGACACAATAGGTTTTAATCAGATGAAAGAAATTTTCACATTAAAAGCCCATAGAAGATTGGAAAGATATGTAACTGGAGTTTTATGGGGTGAAGCATTTCTTAGGAAAAAATATTTTAAAACACAAAATGAAGGTCAAAATTTAAGAGATGATTTAAATGAAGACAAAAATTCTGACAATTTTAATATTGCAAAATCAAATGTAGGGAGTAAAATAGACTTTATTCAATTATTAAAAAGTCTTTCAAACGAAAAAGAAATTACAATATTAGATTACAACAAAGAGTTAGTGGACTTAGTTAACGACAACATTAATTCAGTTGAACCAAAATTTTTAAAGGATTTAGAAAAAATTGCTGATAATCTCAATGATGAGTCCCTCAAGAAAGCTTATAAATTAACTGACGAACATTTTCATAAATTAGAAAAAGAAAAAGAGGAAGCTATAAAACAAGCTGAAGAAGAAAAGAAAAAAAGAGAAGAAGAAGAACAAAAAAGAAAGGAAGCTGAAGAAAAAGCAAAAAAATCTGAAGAAGCAAAAATAGAGGCAGAAAGAAAAGAACAAGAGGAGAGACAAAAAAAAATTCAAGCAGAATTAGAAAAAGAAAAAGAAAAAACAAAACGAATTGAAGCTGAGTTAGCAAAACTAAAAGCAGAAAAAGAAAAGGAAGAAGAAAAAGACAAACGAGAAAAAGCGGAAGAGGAAAAAATGAAAGTCTCCGAAGAACTCGATAATGAAAAGAAAAAAAGTGCTTTTAAAGGTGCTTTAATAGGTACTGATAAAGAGAAAATAATTGGTCTTCAGCATCAAGTTTCCCATTCTTCTGGCAGAATAAATAGAAATATAAAATTGCTTTTAAAACACTTGGGCGATAATTTAGATGAAAAATCAAAAAGGTACATTTCTATTATGTCACTTGAATCGAGTAAAGTTAACTCAATTGCCAATTTCATAACGAAAGCTAACTTTAATCTAACAGCAGAAGAAATTTCTACAGATATTGTAAGTTTTATTGTAGATTATATTGATGAAATTTACTTAGCAGATGATAATATTATTGACACAAATATCAAGATTGAAATTAAGAACAATTCAATTGAGTTTGTTAAAAAAATAATCCCTCTTGAAATCACGACTTTCATTGATAATTTTATAACAAATTCAGAAAAAGCTAAAGCAAAAATAATACAAATTGATTTTCATGAAAATGATCAAAATTTAATGATCAAAATAAAGGACGATGGAAAAGGAATAGCAAATGAAGATCTTAATAAAATTTTTGAATTAGGTTACACTACTACGAGTGGATCTGGGATTGGGTTATATCAAAATCAAGATATTTTAAAAACCCTTAATGGCTCAATTGAAGTTAATTCTATTCCAAACAAAGAGACTACATTCCTAATAACCATTCCAAAATGAAAATAGATTACAAAATCCTATGGCTTGATGATAAAGCTAAAACAATAAGCGATGACGGATATAATATAGAAGTTGAAAATTTCTTAAAAGATTTATATTTTGAACCTTATATAACACTAACTAAAAACGAGAAAGAATTTTTCGATAATTTAACTGATGACTATGACCTTATACTAACTGATTATCATCTTGAAGATGGTAATAATAGAAATGGTGATGTCATTATAAAAGAAGTTAGAGAGAAGTCTATTTTTACAGAAATAATGTTTTATTCTGCTAAAGGGAATGTAGTTGACACAACTAAATTAGATAGAATTACATTTGTGGATACCAGTAGAAATAAAAGAGACCACTATGATACAGTTATTGAAAAGGCGAAAGATTTAATAAATCTAACAGTAAAAAAATTCCAGAATATCATTTTAATGAGAGGGATGATTATGAATGAGACAAGTAATCTTGATAATAAAATGTTAAGTATTGTTCAAAATGCTCTAAAAATAGATGGTTTGTATGACGAAATTTTCACCAAATCAATTTATGAAAAAATAATTACTCATTTCAAATCTAAAATTAAATTTGTTAAAGAAGAATGTGATGGTAAATCTAATTATAAAAATTTAACTAAAGATAATTTTGTTTTTAGTTCCGATTATAAAACTGATTCATTAAAAAAAATAATTGAGTTCTATTCATCCTATGATTTTACAACTGATTATAAAGAAGAAATAAATCTAATCAGAAACAAATTTGCTCACGCTATTTTAGAGACTGATGAGGACGGTAGACAATTTTTTAAATATAAAAAGGAAGGTTTAACATTTGATGCAGATCTTTGTAAAAAAATTAGAAAGGATATTATTAAACATAAAGATTACTTAGATGATTTAGAAAATAAGATTTCTAAATAAAATTATCAAAAATAACTCAGATTTACAATCTTCATTACACAACTACAAAACCCTAGCCTCCGTTTCAGGATTTTTCGTTACCTAATTTAACATAATATGCTGAATATAAAAACATTTTACTTCGAAATTAATTTTATTCAAAATAATTTTTATATTTCAATTACTAATTTAAAAACACAAATATTATGTCAAGCACCTCAGAAGTAGGGCACGCTAAAAATGTAGCGAACCTTCAAAAAATCACACAGCCTTTACAATCCTCCGGCAGTGCGTTCTAAAGATAATCTTACATCGGAAACAATATTCTTGCATCCGTAAATTATAAAACAAAAACCGCTTCATCACTGAAGCGGTTTGTTTTTATGTATAGTGTAAAACTATCTGATGATTTTGATATTGATCGCAGAGAAACCTTTTGGTGATCTTTCTTTTTCGAAAGATACCTTGTTTCCTTTTTTAATGATATCCACACAGTTGTTACTGTGAAAGAATACATTTTCTTTAGAATTATCTTCTGTGATAAATCCGTACCCTTTATCGCTGAAAAATGTAACGATACCAGACTTGATTGGATCTTCTTCCTGAATAGGAGCTGCACCCAACTGAATGTTATCCAAATTGATAGCCTCTGCATTAGAGTTATCAGGAGGTGTACTTGTTAACTGACCGTTTGCATCTACATACATGATCATATCATCAAGACTTTTTCCTTTGTCATTGGTGTTCTTTCGGTCTTCGCGACGTATCGCTTTTTCCTTTTGCTTCTGTAATTTTTTCTTAAAGTTTTCTTTTTTTGAGAAAGAATCCGCCATATATTATTGTATATTAATTGTTATTCTTGAGTTATTTTTCAATGATTTTATCTTATTTCACCTGATAAATACATCGAAAAGGTCGTACTGATTACTATGAAAAGATGATGTTAAAATCTCTTCGTAGTTTTACTGCATTAAGATAATAAATTTTTTTGAATTTAAAATCGTTATCAGGGATTTTTTATTCCTAAACTTTCTTATCCTGAACAGAGATAAAGGTATTCTAAAATTGATCAGTAATGGTGATTCAAATTGCCTGCTCAAATATTATTTCTGAAATAAGTAAAATTGGCACTTGGAATAATGTAAACTGAGGAAAAATGAGTATTCTAAACTGTAAATAGTTATGAAAAGCAGAAACCTTCTTATTAATTATACTGCAAATATACGACAAATCCTCGAAATAATCATAATTATTTAAATTATTGATTTTCAGTTTTGTTTTGGACAACTCAACTTCAAAACTTTATCTCGAAAGTTAATCGGTATTCTTTAAAAAAACCTTAAATTCTTTTCGTTATTCAAATAGTTGTAGAAAACAAAAATCCCTCAAAAAGAGGGATTTAATATAATTAAGAATCAATTCTTAAGCTTCATTCAAAGGTTTGTGTTCTCCCGGTTGGTCTCTGCCTTCAGGATTTACGTTCTCTTCATTTCTAGGTTTCGGAGCTGGTCTTTCTGGTCTTGGCAACAAAACTTTTCTTGAAAGCTTCATCTTTTTACGGTCATCATAACCCATAAATTTCACCTCAACTTCATCACCTTCTTTATAAGGAACTTTATCCAGACGAGCCCATTCGATTTCAGAAATATGAAGTAATCCTTCAGTTCCTTTTGCAATTGCTACGAAAGCTCCGAAATCCATTACTTTCACTACTTTACCCTGGTAAACTTCACCTACAGTTGGTACAAAAGTGATCTCGTTGATTTTTGCAATCGCTTCGTTGATTTTATCTCTGCTTACACCGGAAATCTCGATTCTTCCGATTTCGCCAACTTCTTCAATTGCGATAACGGTGTCTGTATCTTTCTGCATCTGCTGAATGATTTTTCCTCCAGGTCCGATAATCGCACCGATGAAATCTTTAGAAATCTCCAGCATGACCATTTTCGGCGCATGAGGTTTCACGTCTTCTCTTGGTGCAGAAATCGTTTCATTTAATTTATCAAGAATATGTAATCTTCCGTCTCTAGCCTGTAGAAGCGCTTTTTCCATAATTTCCATAGACAATCCCTGAACTTTAATGTCCATCTGGCAAGCCGTGATTCCGTCTGCAGTTCCGGTTACTTTAAAGTCCATATCTCCCAAGTGATCTTCATCACCCAAGATATCAGAAAGTACAGTGAATTTACCAGATTTTACATCAGTTACCAATCCCATTGCGATCCCAGAAACCGGTTTTTTGATTTGTACACCTGCATCCATCAATGCTAAAGTTCCTGCACAAACAGTTGCCATAGAAGATGAACCGTTCGATTCCAAAATATCAGAAACGATACGGATGGTGTAAGGATTTTCTTCCGGGATCATATTTGCCAAAGCTCTCTGAGCTAAGTTTCCGTGACCCACTTCTCTTCTTGAAGTTCCTCTCAAAGGACGAGCTTCACCCGTTGAGAACGGCGGGAAGTTATAATGTAAGAAGAATCTTTCGTCGTAGTTGACCATGACGCTGTCTACCATGTTCGCATCTTTTACTGAACCTAAAGTTACAGCAGTTAAAGATTGCGTTTCACCTCTTGTGAAAATAGCAGAACCGTGTGCTCCCGGTAAATAATCGATTTCGCTCCAGATCGGACGAATCGTTTGCGGATCACGACCATCAAGACGGATTTTGTCATTCAAAATCATCTGACGCATCGCTTCTTTTTCCACATCGTGGAAATATACTTTTGCGAAAGGCGTTACTCTTTCTAATTCGTCTGCATGTTCAACATACTGAGCTAAAAACTCAGCCAGTACAGCTTTGAATTTTTCGTGTCTTTCCTCTTTTCCTGAAGGAATTTTTGCTACCTCGTATACTTTATCGTATGTTTCTTTCCACACTTTCTCACGAATTGCTTCGTCGTGATTTTCGTGGCTGTATTCTCTTTTTGGTAAAGATTTGCCTACTTTTTCAGCCAATCTTTCCTGAGCTTCTACTTGTTTTTTGATTTCAACGTGAGCAAATTGGATTGCTTCAAGCATTTCTGCCTCAGAAATTTCTTTCATCTCACCTTCTACCATTACGATAGAATCTTTCGTTGCTCCTACCATAATATCAAGGTCGGCCAATTTAAGATCTGCGTAATTAGGATTAACTGATAATTTTCCGTCAATTCTTACTACTCTTACTTCAGACATTGGTCCGTTGAAAGGAATATCAGTGATTGCAATCGCTGCAGAAGCTGCAAGACCTGCCAAATCATCAGGAATTGAAACTCCGTCATAAGAAATCAATGAAATCATTACCTGAACTTCTGCGTGGAAATCTTCCGGGAATAATGGTCTCAAAACTCTGTCTACCAAACGCATCGTCAGGATTTCCTGATCTGAAGGTCTGGCTTCTCTTCTGAAGAAGTTTCCGGGGATTTTTCCGCCTGCGTAGAATTTTTCTCTGTAATCTACTGTTAAGGGTAGAAAATCTACACCTTCTTTTGCTTCTTTGCTGGCTACAACAGTTGCTAAAAGCATTGTTCCGCCGATTTTTACGACTACAGAACCATCAGCTTGTTTTGCTAATTTTCCTGTTTCGATTGTGATCTCTCTGCCGTCTGCAAGAATGATCGTTTCTGTAATTGCGTGAGGTATACTCATAAATTGTTTTGTGTTGCACTCCGTATTGAGCGCTTTAATTATTATAATTTCGTCTAAAAATGTGGTGCAAATTTACTGTTTTTGTTTTAAATAGAATATTTAAAATTTCAGCGGAGAAAAATTGCAATTTAAAACGGAGCATTATGTATTTTTCTTGTTGAATATCCTGTAACCAAGTCTCCACTCTATATAATCAGCTTTGTGAAACTTATAAGATCTCAAAGCAATTCCTATCAGTAAATTTCTCCCGACTGTATATTGGAATCCCACCCGCTGATAAAAAATAGTTTTATCATAGCGACGGTCAATTTCTTTTTTAAATAAATGAAATCCAGGCTGAAGCTGAATATCGAATTTTGAAATAGAAAGCCGGTAAGAAGGGAAAATATTGAGCAGAAGATTGTCTTTTTTAAATCTTTTTTCAGTTTGGATTGCTCCACTTTCATCCTGATAAAACCTGTTATTATAATCTTCATCATACAACAGACCCACTCCTAATCCTAAAGAAGATTTGTAGGTGATTTGCCTGTGGTAAACTGTTTCAATACCCCAATTTTGATAATATTCACCTTGGAATTTCTTGACCATATCTACATCAAAATCTGCAAAACCCGGATCTTTACCAATAAAAATAGCATGTCTCACTCCTCCGAAAACATTGACATCTAATGTTGAGTATTTATCAAAAGCAGACAAAGAATCTTTTTTGGGAATAAACCGTTCATTAAAATTATACGTCAGCGAAAGTTTAGGAGAAAGGATATTCATTCCCTTATTGGGATGTTTTAAAGCACCATTTGAAAAGTGGTTAAAATTAAGACCCAGACCCAAATCAAAGTGCTTTCCCAAGTAATATTTGTAACTCGCACCTAAGTTAATATAAATACTGACCGATGAACCTAAAGTCTGATTGAGATAACCTTTTTGCAGATCATAAGGATTCCAGCCAAATGCAAAGCCTGCGCTCGTTTCATAATTCCAGGAATGATTTGTAGCACGCTTCATGGTTCCGCCGAATGTTCCGTAAACTGTAAACGGACTTCCCATATCGTGATTTTCCGGGAAATTCAAAGCCAAAATACCTCCGCCATAATATGGCAGACCAAATCTTTTGTGCCACTCTTTGCTTCCGTCTGTCTGTACGGTAAGTTCTGCAGAAGCACCCATTACCGTTCGATGATCCAGCGCCTTCAGATAATCATTTGTGCCTAAAAATTTGCCTAATTGTAAACTGACCGTACCCTGAAGATTATTTTCAGAAATAGAATCCTGATCCTGAGAATAGAAGAAGGATGGTATCAATATCAACAAATAGTAATAAAACTGTTTCAAATCTTTCAATTAAATTAAAAGAAGCAAAAGTAAATATTCTTGTCCGAAAACAGGTAAAAGTTGATAAGTCGATTGAAAATTTCTGATTATCAGAGCATAAAAAAAAGCAACCTCTTGCGAAGTTGCTTCTTATTTTTTGGAAATCTTAATAGATTATTTTCTTAAACCAAGTTCAGCAATAATTGCTCTATATCTTGTGATATCTTTGTTTTTAAGATAATCTAACAAACTTTTTCTCTTACCTACTAATTTCACCAAAGATCTTTCAGTAGCAAAGTCATGACGGTTAGTCTTCAAATGCTGAGATAAGTGGTTGATTCTGAAAGTAAAAAGTGCAACTTGTCCTTCAGCACTTCCTGTGTCTTGTGCAGATTTTCCATGTTTTGCGAAAATTTCTGCTTTTTTTTCTGTTGTTAAGTACATTCCAATATTGTTTAATGATTATTATGTAACGGGTGCAAAATTACAACTATTTTTCTATGCAGCAAAACATTATTGATGATGTTTATTAGATGGGATAGAAAAATATGTTAAAAATTTCTTAATAAAATTATGCCATTCCATTAAAAGACAGTACTTTTGCTGTGTTCGAAATCATGAAAAAAATCTTATTTTATACGCTTGTTTCTATTGTATTTATCGCAGGTATTTCTTCTGTAAAAGCGCAGAAAACCCACCATCATGATAAAATAAAGAAAATCTTATATTTCAATCCCGAAGTAGAGCCCGATCTTGAAGAAATCAAAGAACCTACCAACCACGCTTTTTTCAGTGCGGTTTCAGATAAAGTAAGTGCATTCAGAAAAAATAAAATGCTGAGATCTGAGGTGCAGATTTCTTATGACAGCATCGATTCTAAAACAATTGTAGAATACAGCAAAAACAACGATGCCGATTTTGTGATTGTTCCTAAAGTAAAATATTTCAAAGTAGGATTAGGAAAATATGTTTTTTCCAGCCAGGTTGTTGTAAGCATGAAACTCTTTGATGCAGAAGGCAATTTTATAGCATCTTCCGATTATGATACCTATCGTAAAAATATGCGTCTTTTGGGTTCAGCAGAGAACTCGATAAAAATCGGTACTAATGGTGCAATGAAAAGCATCATCAAAGAACTCAGAAAACAAAAGCCTTCTTCTGAAGCAGGTTTCTAAGCTTTAATAAATCCTTAAATTTACGTTATCGTTCTTGTTTGTTGATATTTTGGATTATTTTTGCGTATCCAAAAATTCAGGTTTTGAATCACACAGACGAGCTTACCTTCAACCCAGCAGATATTGCCGAAAGACTTAGCGAACTTCATGCTGATGAAAGGTTATTGGCATTTTTAAAAGTTCCGAAAGAATACAAAGCTGATGTTTTTTCTCATCTTGATCCTGATTTCCAGGAAGAAACCATCAGAAGTATCGGTAGTGAAGAGGTTTCAGAAATTCTTAATGCGATGACTCCCGATGACAGAACTGCCCTGTTTGAAGATTTTCCGGACGAATTAATTAAATATTCCATCAATCATCTGAATCCGCAGGAAAGGAGAATTGCATTAAAACTTCTGGGTTACGATTCTGATTCTATTGCGCGATTGATGACTCCTTACTACATTCAAATCAGGAAAGAATGGACGGTAAAAAGATGTCTTCAGCAGATCAAAAAAGTAGGAAAAAGAGTCGAAACCATCAATCATCTGTATGTAGTGGATGAGAGAAACCGTCTGATTGACGATTTGGCACTCGGAAGTTTATTATTGGTAGAAGATGACACATTAGTTTCTGATCTTACTGACGATCAATTTGTTGCCATTAAAACAACAACTTCCAAAGAAGCTGCTGTAACGTATTTTGAAAAATATGACCGCACTGCACTTCCGATTATCACCGAAGCCGGGGTTTTGGTGGGAATTGTAACCATCGATGACATTTTAGATCAAATTGAATCTCAAAACACCGAAGATATTCAGAAGTTTGGGGGTGTTGAAGCTTTGGATGATCCTTATATTCAGACACACTGGTTTGAAATGATCAAAAAAAGAGGTCTTTGGCTGATTGTTTTGTTTTTCCTGCAATTGATCACTGCTTCTGTAATGGGATATTATGAAAACGAAATCGAAAAAGCAGTTGTACTTGCCCTTTTTATTCCATTAATTATATCAAGTGGCGGAAATTCCGGATCTCAGGCTGCTACTTTGATAATCCGTGCGATGGCACTTCAGGAAATCACCATCAAAGACTGGTGGACTGTGATGAAAAAAGAATTATTAACAGGTGCTATTTTAGGTACTTTTCTTGGAGTCATCGGTTTTTTCAGAATTATGATCTGGCATGAGATGGGCTGGTTTGATTATGGTGATTATTGGTTCTTTATCGCACTCAGCGCAGGAATGTCGCTGTCTATGATCGTACTTTGGGGAACTTTATCGGGATCCATGGTTCCTTTTATTCTTAAAAAATTCAATCTTGACCCGGCAACTTCTTCTGCCCCGTTTGTTGCAACATTGGTTGATGTAACAGGTTTGATTATTTACTTTACGATTGCCGGACTTTTCTTAACCGGAAAACTTTTGTAATTTTAGAGAAAGTCTACAATCTAGTCATGAAAGTTATTTCTCTCGTTCCATCAATTACCGAAGCTTTATTTGATTTGGGATTAACCGAAAAAGAAGTCATCGGAAGAACAAAATTCTGCATTCATCCTGCAGATAAGGTAAAAAATATTGAAATCATCGGGGGTACAAAAAACTTGAATCTGGAGAAAATAAAAAGTCTTCATCCCGATATAATTTTAGCCAACAAAGAAGAAAATGTAAAAGAACAGGTTGAAACTTTAATGAAAGATTTCAAAGTGGTTGTGTATAATACGGAGACGATTGAAGACAATTACTATTTAGTTAAAAACTTAGGCTTGATGTTTAATGCAGAAGAAAAAGCCCAAATTTTTAATCTGAAAATATATGATGTTCTTAATCAGTCGAAATTATATTCAAAAATAAAAGTTGCGTATCTGATTTGGAAAAACCCTTACATGACGGTGGGTTCAGACACTTTTATTCACCATATTCTTAGTGAAATTGGTTTTGAAAATATTTTTAAAAATCAAACCCGTTATCCTGAAATTCAGGTTGAAGATTTAGCGGAAGCGGATGTGGTTATGCTTTCTTCAGAACCATTTCCTTTCAAAGAAAAACATGTTGCAGAATTGAAAGAATTTTATCCTGACAAGAAGATGATGATTGTTGATGGTGAAGCTTTTTCCTGGTACGGAACGCATATTGCGAAGTGCGAGGATTATTTTAAGGAATTAATTGCTGAATTTAATCATTAAGTTTTGGCTAAAGCCAGATGATTTTTTAATTTTTAAACGGGCTAAAGCCCGCTTCTATCAATATTAATCACAAAAAAACTCCGATTTTCACCGGAGATTATATTTTTAAATTTAAATAAGATTACAAAATTTTTGAAACCTCATTACAAAGCCATTCCAGCAATTCTAAATCTTCTTTTGTAAAAGGATCAATCGTGTGAGAATCGATATCGATCTGACCTATATTTTCTCCATTTTTAAAAATCGGAACTACGATTTCAGCTTTTGTATCAATCGAACAGCTCAGATAATTATCCTGCAATTGCACGTCCGGAACAACGAAAGTTTCGTTAGAAACCGCAACCTGGCCACAAATTCCCTTTCCGTAAGGAATGATAATGTGATCTGTTTCTGCGCCAACGTAAGGACCTAATTTCAGCTCATCTTTATCTCCGTTTTTGAAGTAGAAACCCGTCCAGTTGAAATAAGAAATTTCCTGATCCAGTAAATGGCAAACTTTCTCAAGTTTCTCATTGGTATTATGCTTTGGACTTTCAAGAATAAACGAAAGTCGTTTTTTTAATTCAGACATTTTAATTTGTTTTTAAGAAAATTGTTTTAGAGAAAGTTCCTGTTTATAACCGAACATTCCTCTTTCTTTTATCATTTCAGCAACACCTTCCGGCACCTGATTTTCCCAACCGCTTACGTTGCAGGCTATTTTTCTCAGTATCTCTCTCGAATAAATTTCCAAAAACTCCGGATCATAGTTTTTAATGTCTACAATACGGTTATTCAATTTGAAATATTTATACAATTCTTTCAGACTTTCTTCTACTTTAAGATTTTCAGAATTTAAAAGCTCATGAGTTTCAGGATCTTTGTAAGGATAAAGGTAAACTCTCATTCCATTTCGGAAGAATTTACCAAAAGCTTCCAAAATTCCTCCGGAAAGATCTTTGTAATATTTCTCATCAAACACCATCAACATATTGTTTACTCCCATTGCAACGCCAATATCGCCATTGGTATAATGAGAGAAATAATCGATCAATCTGTAATATTCTGAGAAATTTGAAATGATTACCGTATAACCCAGTTTACCAAGAACGTCTACTCTATCTAAGAAATCACGCTCATCAATATCTCCGTCTGCACGCAGGTTTGAGATGGTAATTTCAATTAAAACCTCAGTTTCTTCTTGTGTACAGATGGCATCTTTCAGGAACATATCCATTCCGTTGCGCAGCATATCAATATTTACTCTCGTAACCGGTCTGAAACTTCCCCGTACAGCGAAAATGTTTTTTTTGTACAAAACATCCGCTGGAAGCATATTATTGCCTTGAGAATTAAAAATTACGGCATCCGTCATGTTATTCTTCACCAACTGCAAAGACATCAGTCTGTTATCAACGTAAGCGAAAGCCGGACCGCTGAAATCGATCATATCAATTTCAAGATTGTCGGTAGCCACATCGTCATACAAAGATTCTATCAGTCTTCTCGGATTATCAAAATAAGTAAATGCTCCGAAAATAAGATTCACACCCAAATTACCAAGAGTTTCCTGCTGTAAAGTAGCGTCATTTTCTTTGAATTTTACATGAATGACAACTTCATTATAATCTTCATTCTCTTTTACCTGAAAACGGATTCCTACCCAACCGTGACCTTTTAAAGTTTTGTCAAAATTGATGGTTGTTACGGTATTTGCGTAAGAAAAAAACTTTCTGTTTGGGCTGTTTTCTCTCGAAATCCTCTCTTCGATCAATGAAACTTCGTAGCGAAGCATTTTTCGAAGTCTGTTCTGGGTTACATATCTGTTTTTAACTTCTTTTCCGTAGATGGCATCACTAAAATCTTTGTCGTAAGCCGACATCGCCTTAGCGATCGTACCGGAAGCTCCTCCTGCTCTAAAAAAGTGTCGTACAGTTTCCTGTCCTGCTCCAATTTCTGCGAAAGTACCATAAATAGTAGGATCTAGATTAATTGTTAATGCTTTTTGTTTAGGAGTTAGTTTCTGATACATTAGGACATTAAATTTTTCGTAAATTTACCAAAATTAAACCAACCTCAAAACAAAATGAAGTTGAAATTTTTAGGAACCGGAACTTCTCAGGGTGTTCCCGTTATTGGTTGTACTTGTGAGGTTTGTATGTCCCAAAACTCAAAAGACAATCGTTTTAGAGCATCTGCAATGGTAACAACCGATGAAAATAAAAAAATTCTCATCGATTGCGGTCCAGATTTCCGTCAGCAAATGCTCATTAATAAAGAAAATCATATCGACATTACGCTTCTCACTCACGAGCACAACGATCATGTAATTGGTCTTGATGATATGCGGCCTTTGATTTTTAAAAGCGGAAAAAATATACCACTTTACTGTAGCGAGAGAGTGGGAAATGAAGTAAGGAATCGTTTTCCGTATGCATTTGCTGATGAGCGTTATCCCGGAGCTCCTGCTTTTGATTTGCATACTATTGAAAATAATGCATTTGACATTTTAGATGTAAAAATCACTCCCATTGAGGTAACCCATTACAAAATTTCCGTTTTTGGATATAAATTTAAAAACTTAGCCTACATTACTGATGCCGGTTTTATCTCTGAACAGGAAAAAGAAAAGTTGCACAATCTAGATGTTCTTATTTTAAACTGCATTCGGAAATCTGATCCTCATCCTGCTCATTTTATATTGCCTGATGTGATTAAACTGTACGAAGAGTTAAAACCAAAAAAATTATTTTTAACACATTTGAGTCACCATTTTGGCTTACATGATGTTGAAGATAAGTTACTTCCCCACGGAATACACCTTGCCTACGATGGTTTGGAGATTAGTTTTTAATGAAAACTTAAAAAAAAGTTTTTGAACATTAAAAAAAGTTCTTATATTTGCACACCAATTTAAACGATGCCCAGTTGGCGGAATTGGTAGACGCGCTAGACTCAAACTCTAGTATCGAAAGATGTACCAGTTCGATTCTGGTACTGGGTACAAAAAACCTCTGAATATTTTCAGAGGTTTTTTAATTGTGTTTTACATATTCTACTCCCAGACTTGTTGGCAAAGAATTTGACCGCAGTTTACAAATCCATTGATTATGGTTATCAATTTTTTTATTCTATATGATGACCAGAAATATATTTTCAAGATATATGTTTTTTTTCAAAAATAAACAAAAGCAGGAAGTACCAACTCTTTTTGATTGCTTCGTTGCTAATGTGTGTTGAAAATTAATGATTTAAGCTTTAAAAAAATGATTATCATTAACTTTGATTCAGGGAGATTTATCTGTAAATCCACATCAGGACTGGTTTCTGAGATTGATCAATCATCGGATCAATCTCTCTCATCGCATTATTGGAAATGGTAGGACAACCCCAACCTTCCGGAGAACCTTTCGGATATACTTCTTCATCGTTCATCTTTTCCCAGGAATGAAAAACGATAAATCTTTTCAAAGCGTTGTTGTTGGTTTGTTCCAGACCGTGCATCAGATATTTTACGTTGATTCCCCAATCGCTCCTGCCTCTTTCGCCCAGTTTATATTTCCCTAAAGCTGAAAGATGACTTCCGTCTTCATTGCTGAAGGTGGGATTTTCTTTCGATTCATCCCGACTCCAGGAATTGCTTCCGCAGCCGTGGCCTACGAGATATTTTTTTGAAATTTTATTTTCCTTAAAATCCCATACCACGAAACGATTGATTCCGGAATGGAGACTCATATCTATCAAAATACAGAAATCGGTATTCATCTTTTTATTTCGGCAAAACTCCAGCGCCTCCTGCGCTTTCTTTTTTGTTTTGACTACGTCTAACTGAGGTTTCTGCTGTTCAACAGTATTTTCGTTTTCAGAAAGAATGGTATCAAAAGAAATCTTCGATTCGTTTTTACAAGACGAAAAAATAAGCACTGAAAATAGTAAGTAAAATAACTTCATCTTACTGATAGTGCAAGAAAATTCCATAGTCAGTGGGTGTCCACCATGCTGCTTTTTGTCCGGCAGACTTCAGGGCATCATTTGCCCAGGTATTGCACGTATTGAGGAAACTATAGCTTCCCTGTGCATCATAAAATGCATCATTGTCACCGTAAACAGCTTTGGTAGGAATCAGTAGATAATTCCCATTGGTATCTTTATCAAATTTAGCATCAATAAATTTCACCAAATCCTGATATTGTTTTTTGCTGATCATAATTTTTTTGCAGTCAGAAGCCTCTGTCATAGTTTTGTAAAATGAAGTATGCATCGCAGATTCGCTCATCCAAAACGCCGCTTTCACAGCAGTAGAAAATTTAAGATCTGCCCAGGTTGGCGTATCAAGATAAAAACCTTTATCACCCCACCCGATTCCTATATAATTGTAATCAGTTCTTTTTGACTTCGTATTCGCAAAAGGGATTGTGGAACTCCAGTCATGAAGATCGTTTTTCACAGGCATCACAATGTCGGTATGCACTCCGTTTGTATAAATGTAAATGGGAATTTCCTTTTTTTCGCCATCATCTTTTGCTGAAACCTGAATAAACGGAAGTAAAAACCCTAAAAGAGCATACACTACTACTATTCCTACAAGGATTCCGATAGTTTTCAGGATAAAAATCAGTATAATTTTTGCGCTCATCTTTAAGATTTATATTAACAGAATTTAATTTTTAATTTTTCGTAAAAGTATTTGTTTTATTCCGAAATATCAGTAAATTTAGTCATCAAACACTCACAAATATGCACAAAAACACGAAATCTCAAAAAAGATTAAAAGTAAGAGTAAAAACAGCTCCTAAAAGAACTCAGAAAAAACGTTGATTTTCTTAAAGACCTTATCTTTTTGAAAGTCATTTTTTCTTTTGTAGAAAAGGCTTTTTTTAATTTTTACCATTTAAAAATTTTTTTCTTTAAAATTAATATTTTAAGGAATGATAAAAAACCCACTTTATTTTTGGAAAGCACAATTTCCGAACAGATATTTTCTCCTTTACACCTTACTTCAATTTCTCTGAAGATTGGTTCAAAAAATCAATATTTCTTTTTAGACCCGCAAATTTTGTTCGTTTGACCGGAGATTTTCTGAAAATTTCTGAGAATATTTCCTGAGTCAATTCTTTCCATTCTGTTTTTTTGAAATTTTTTAATGCTTCATTCGGTTTAAATTTAGCCTGAAGATTCGGTACAGAAAAACGATTCCACGGACAAACATCCTGACAAATATCGCAGCCAAAAATCCAGTCTTCCATTTTATCTTTAAAATAATCCGGAATCTGATCTTTCAATTCAATAGTTGCATAAGAAATACATTTGCTTCCGTCCACTATTTTATCCGAAACAATGGCATCTGTAGGACAAGCGTCGATACATTTTGTGCAGCTTCCGCAATGATCTGTCGTCTCGTGATCCGCAACTAAATCCAGATCACAAATAATTTCGGCCAGAAAATAAAACGAACCGCTTTGTTTGGTGATTAAATTGGCATTTTTTCCTACCCATCCTATTCCTGATTTCTTTGCCCAACTTCGCTCTAAAATTGGTGCAGAATCTACAAAAACGCGAAAACCAAAATCGCCGATTTCCTTCTGCAATTCAGAAACCATATCACGAAGAATGTCTTTTATCACCTCATGATAATCTTCTGCGTAAGCATATTTTGAAATTTTAAAATTTTCAAATGTTGAAATTTTCTCTTCAGGAAAGTAATTGTAGGACAATGAAATCACAGATTTTGAGCCTTCTACCAAACGCCTCGGATCAAGCCTTTTATCGAAATGATTTTCCATGTATTTCATTTCGCCATGGTAGTTATTATTCAGCCATTTTTCTAAACTGCGGGCATCTTCTTCCAAAAAATCAGCCTTTGAAATTCCACAATTTTGAAAACCAAAACTTTTAGCTTTGGCTTTTATCAATTGAGAATGTTTTTCGGCAGCAGTATTCATGATTTTGCATTGCAAAACTAAGATTATTTTATAAATTTGTTGAGGTTTGAGGATGTAAAAAGATTCCCTTACTTTATCATTTAACACTAAATAATTTAGATTATGTCATTAGCAGAAGTTTTAAAATCAGGAAATTATCAATTAATCGACGTTCGCGAACCCATGGAACTGGAAATGGACGGAAATATAGAAGGTGCTCAGAATATCCCTTTGGGTGAAGTAGAAGACAGAAAAGAAGAGATTTTGTCAATCGACAAGCCAGTTGTTTTATTCTGCAGAAGTGGAAACAGAAGCGGAAAAGCTTTGGATTTTCTTGAATCTGAAGGTTTAAAAAATGGTTACAACGGTGGCGGATGGGCCGAGTTGAAAGCGCATTTAGGAGCAAATCAGGGAACTTTTTAAGTTCCTTTTTTTATAAATATGAATTTAAAAGAAAGATTCTTTCAGCTATGTTTTCAGCTGAATCAGGATAATTCTCTTATTGAAATTCTGTGGAGTGAAATTGCGAGAAAATATTCTGAAAAAGGGAGACATTATCACAACCTGAACCATCTGGAAAATATGTTTTCTGAACTGGAATTGGTGAAAGATAAAATTGTAAACTTTAACAATATTTCGTTCTCAGTGTTCTATCATGATGTAATTTATGATGCAACTTCAAAATTTAATGAAGAGAAAAGTGCCGAATTTGCCAACCAAAAAATAGAAAAATTAGGTTTAAGCAAAGTGGATATTGAAGAAGTTTCGGAACAGATTTTAGCGACAAAATCACATCAGAAGTCTGAAAATAATGATATCAATTATTTATTAGATGCTGATTTGTCGGTTTTGGGGAAAGAACCTGAAACTTATTTAGATTACACCAAAAAAATCAGAAAAGAATATGCTGTTTATCCTGATTTTCTTTATAAACCAGGAAGGAAGAAAGTTTTACACCATTTTTTGGAACTTGAAAGTATTTTTAAAACTGAATATTTCAGATCTAAATATGAAGTTCAGGCGAGGAGAAATATAGAATCTGAAATCGGGCAACTATAAACTTTGGCTAAAGCCGATTAACCTTAAACTAATAAAAGCGGACTAAAGTCCGCTCCTACTGATAATTTTTTAATCTTTTGAAAATAAGAACCACCCCGTCTAAATTTTCTTTGAAAATTTATCCACCCCTCCAGAGGAGGGGAATTTTTCAAATTTGCTCATTTGATATATTAAAATTTGGGCATTTTAGCTTCTTCAAACTCTTTTAAGAGATTCGAAAAAACCATTTCCACAGGAAGAATTTCATCAATTAAAGCTGAGACCTGACCAATTTCCAGTTCGCCTTCTTCCATATCGCCTTCAAACATTCCCTGTTTGGCTCTGGCTCTTCCTAAAGCTGCGACCAAAGATTCAGAATTTCTGCCAACATTATAGATAGCTTCCAGATCATTGAAAAATTTATTTTTAACCATTCTTACAGGAGCAAGTTCTTTTAAAGTCAGATGCGTATCACCTTCATTCAGTTCGGTAATTTTTTTCTTCCAGTTTTCGTGAGAGCTTGCTTCAACGGTTGCGGCAAAACGACTTCCGATCTGCACTCCGTCTGCACCCAAAATCATGGCAGCTTTCATCTGTGAACCTAATGCAATACCTCCAGCAGCAATTAAAGGTGTAGAGATATGTTTTTTCACATTGGGAATCAGACAGAAGGTTGTGGTTTCATCTCTTCCGTTGTGACCGCCTGCCTCAAATCCTTCAGCAACAATGGCGTCAACTCCTGCGTCTTCACACTTCATGGCAAATTTGGTAGATGACACTACGTGAGCAACTTTCAATCCTTCTTTTTGCAAGGTTTCTGTATAGGTTTTCGGACTTCCGGCAGATGTGAAAACAATTTTCACTTTTTCTTCTAAAATAATATTGATGATTTCTTCTAAATTGGGATATAATAAAGCGATATTGACCCCAAAAGGTTTGTCGGTAGCCTTCTTACATTTCTGAATGTTTTCGCGCAAAATATCGGGATACATGCTCGCAGAACCAATTAATCCCAATCCACCACAGTTTGAAACAGCAGAAGCCAATTTCCATCCGGAATGCCAGATCATCCCGCCCTGAATGATGGGATACTGAATGTTAAATAGTTCTGTAATTCTATTTCTGCTTTCCTGCATCTCGTGAAGTTTTTTTGCTGAATTGAAATCTATAAAATTGCTCATGCTGTAAAAATACTAAAAACACAGATTCTATGAGATATTCAAAAACATTTTTGCATAAAAAAACCTCCAGATTAGTCTGAAGGTTTTGATTTTATTTTTTGATGGATTCTTTTTTCCAGTTTCCTTTAAAAGCACAATCGTCATAACGACCGTCGATGGATATAAAGGTTGTTGAAAGTTTTGAATTTACAAATTTCTCAACCATCTCTGCCTGTTTTTTTCGCAGCGCCATCTGTTTGATTCTGTCGTAATCCGTTTCTAAAGTAATCTGGTGCGCAGGAATTACATCTTCGATTTTCACAATCTTTACCACTTTTCTTTTTCTGTCATCTTCATCCTCAAAAGCAGCTGTAATATCTCCTTTATTTAAACCAGCCAATTCGTAACTGATTGTTCCAGGAACACTTTCTCTTTCAATTTTATTTGAACCGTCACCACCAGGAATAACTCCTGCATTGAATTTTGTTCTTTTATCATCAGAGAATTTGAAAGAAGCATCTTTGAAAGTTATTTTTTCAGCTGTAATTAAACCTCTGATGCTGTCTAATTTCTTTTTTGCAGTTGCAATTTCTTCAGTGGTTGGTGTTGCCATCAGAAGAATATGTCTTGCATCATAAGCTTTCCCGGATTTCTTCACCAACTGAATGATGTGATATCCAAATTCAGACTCAACAGGTTCAGAAATTTCTCCTTCCTGAAGATTTAAAGCTGCTGCTTCAAACGGTTTTACCATCTGACCTTTGAATACATTTTTCATCAAACCACCATTAGGAGCAGAACCCGGATCTTCAGAATAAATTCTTGCCTGGCTTTCAAAACTTTCTCCGCCAACAATGTCCTGTTTGATTTTCTTTAATTTATTGATCAACTCATCTTTGTGAGCTTCTGTCAATTTTGGATTCATCACGATTTGAGAAAGAGATACCTCATCTTTAATTTCAGGTAGCTGAGATTTGTACAAGTTATAAAAATCTGTTACTTCATTGGGTGTAACGTCAGCTTTTTCTGTAATTCTCTGATATTTTGCCTGACCGTAATAGGTATCTGTATCGATCTTCTCGATCGCATTCTTCATCTCATATCCGGTTCTGAATTTATAAGCCGTCAACATCGACTTCTCATCGGGAAACTGAGAAAGCAACTGATTGTATTTTGCATTTGCCTGATCTTTGATTGCCGCAGAACGGTTCTCAATAAGCGTATCTTTTTTAGCTTCAAAAACAAGAAATTTGTTGTTGATCAGATTTTCCAGGAACTCACATTTGTCTGTAGTTCCGGCTCCTTGCTGCTTAGCATAATTCATCTGTTCTTCAACATCAGATTCCAGAACAATTTCATTGCCTATCACTGCTGCAATGCCGTCGATTAATTGACCCGGCTTTAGCTGAGCATTCGCATTTGTTGAAAACAACAAAGTGAAAATCCCAAAAAGAAAAGCAATTTTTAATTTATTTATCATTGTACTATTTTAAACGAGTTGCAAATTTATAATTCTTAACGAATTACACTCAATTTTTTATTATAAATATTTCTTAAAAAGCCTGATTATCTACAGTTCGATATTAAAAGTCGTCAATTCTTTGAATTGATCTAATCTTGCCAACATATCTGCTTCTGTAATTTCCTCAAGTCTCTCCGTTCCGAATTTCTCTACAGTGAATGATGCCATCGCAGAACCTACGATCAATGCAGACTTCATGGTTTCAAAATCAAACTTACCTTTTTTAGCTAAATATGCTGCAAAACCACCTGCAAAAGTATCTCCTGCACCAGTCGGATCAAAAACCTCTTCTAGCGGAAGCGCCGGAATTGCAAATATTTTACCGTCATGGAAAAGTATTGCACCATGCTCACCTTTTTTGATGATAACAAACTTTGGTCCCATAGTGTGAATCTTCTTCGCTGCTTTTACCAAAGAGTATTCTCCTGAAAGCTGTCTGGCTTCTTCATCATTGATGCTGATGACATCAGTTTTTGCAATCATATCTTTAAGAATATCCATCGCAGAATCCATCCAGAAATTCATGGTATCCAAAATAACCAATTTCGGACGCTGATTCATTTTTTCCAAAACTGATAACTGAACACCAGGATGAAGATTTCCTAAAAGTAAAATCTCGGCATCCTGCATAGATTCAGGAATCTTCGGGTCGAAATTTTCAAGAACATTAACTTCTGTTGCTAACGTATCTCTTGTATTTAAATCATTATGATATTTTCCTGACCAGAAAAATGTTTTTCCTTCTTTTACAATCTCCAACCCTTCAATGTTGATATCTCTTTTTGTAAACATATCAAGATGCTCCTGCGGGAAATCTCCTCCCACCACAGAAACAATCCCGGATTTTACTCCCATCACCGATGCAGTAATCCCGATATACGTGGCAGCTCCTCCCAAAATTTTATCTGTTTTGCCAAACGGCGTTTCTATTGCGTCGAATGCAACACTTCCTACAACTAAAAGTTTCATATGTATTTTATATTTTTTTTAAAGGTCATATGCTATTGTATCAATGTCATATGTATTTTATATTTTATTTAAATTTTGGTGATAAAACCTCAATGTATTTCTAAGTATTAATTTTTCCATTCAAAAGTATCCAGCAAATGCATTAAATCTTTTTTAATGTAATCAACTGCCGGTGCAAGAGAATCTGGTTTTGGTCTTGTATCGAAATATAAATAGGCAGTTACAAAATGTTTTGTACTGTCTGTAGCGTAAAACTGAAGATTAGATGCTGTCTGACCTTTCAGTTCATAAAAATTTCCGTAAACTTTTCTTTCGGGATACTGAAAAGATTTGGCATCAATAGAACTGGCTTTTATGGTATGCTCGTAAACCATTTTTTCAGATTCTCTCACATGATCTGCAAAATCGCCGTTTACCGGAAAATAGGTTAAAAAAACTTTAGCTTTCATTTTCGGGTACGTCATGTAATACCAACAAGGCTTTTTTGCATCAATAACTCTGGCAAAATCTGAGTATTCAAAAGTATATGAACAGTTTTTATCAAATTTCTGATATTTCGGTGTGGGATATTCTAATCTCAAATCACCGTAAGGTTTTGGCTGAGTCTCTTTCTCACAAGAAAATAAAAGCAGTGAAGCAAAAATAAAAATGACTTTTCTAATCATTTTGCAAAAATACAAATTACATTTTAGATTTTAGGGCACAAATTTCAGCATTTCAATGAGTTTTGAATCTTAGCTTAGTTTTTCTGTAAAAGATTTTATTTAACGTCTGGTGTATCATTTAGCAAATGAACAATTTATCCTTAAAGAATTCTGTAAGCTGTCTGATAACTTTGAATATAATTTTCTAAAGGTTTCGGAAAAGACCTTTCGTGAGAACGTTCAACATTGGTGATCATAAAGTCATTTTCTACAGTAAAATTTTCCCATATCTCTTCTGAATCAACCTCAACATTAAAAATTTCTATGCTCAGGTTCTTGTGAGTCAATTTATGATTAACGGTTTTGGCACTTTTAATAAAAGGGATTAATTCATCAGAAATCTCAAGTGGAAATTCAAACAGTTTTTTCCAGATGAAATCATCTTTTCTCTGCTGAATTAAAAACTCTCCGTTTCTATGAACGAAATAGTATTTTAATCCTAAATCAGTCGCTTTTACTTTTTTAGTTTTAACAGGAAATTCTGAAATTTTATTTAATGAAAAAGCCAGACAGTCATCATTCAGCGGACACTCTCCACACAAAGGATTTCTTGGTTTACAGATTTCCGAACCTAAATCCATCAGTGCCTGATTAAAATCTCCCACATTTTCCGGCATAATCAAATGTGCCAATTGTGAAAAATAACTGAAAGCTCTGGAATTTGAAACATCAAAATCATCCGCGAAAATTCTGCTTAAAACTCTGTAGAAATTACCATCCACTGCAGGCATTTTTCCATTAAAACAAATGCTTGAAACCGCTGCGGCTGTATATTTACCAATACCCTTCAACTTTAAAATTTCTTCGTAATCAGAAGGGAAAACTCCGTGGTAATCATGAATGATTTGTTGTGCAGCTTTGTGAATATTAATTGCTCTTGAATAATATCCTAATCCTTTCCAATATAATAAAACCTCGTTTTCTTCAGCATTAGCCAAAGTCTGGACATCAGGAAATCTTTTGATGAAGTTATTGTAGTGATTTAAACCCTGAGCAATTCTTGTCTGTTGGAAAACAATTTCACAAATCCAGATTTTGTAGGGGTCTTTTGTATTTCTGAAAGGTAAATCTCTTGCATTTTTATCATACCACTTCAAAAGTTTAGTTCCGATATGAAGAAAGTCTGATGTTTTGTTTTTATTTTCCAAAAAGCCGTCTTATTTTACTTTCACAAAGATAATTTATTATTTGGCGTGTTTTGAATATTTTGAATAGTGAAAATGAAATTGCAATTGAAAATGAAAGTATCTGTAAAGTATCGCTCCTACGGAGCTCAATTTATTTTGTTACTAAGTTTTTTCAAACTTTCCGCTCCTACGGAGCTGTTTTGAAATGATTTTAACATAAAAAAACCGATGCTTTACAACATCGGTTTCTGATTTATTTTAAAATGATTAATCCTGAATGTATTCAGCATCCCATTCGTTACCGTCATCTCCTTTGTGACCATCCAGTTTAATTACAAAACTTTTTGTCGGGAAGTAAGGCGTTAAACGAATGTCTAACCAAACTCTGTCTTTATTTACTTTATCCTGTTCGAAACGAACGATTTTAAATTTCTCAATCAATTTATCCGCACCTTTAATGCCATCTAAGAATGTCACAATCTGTTTTCTCAAATCGTCTTCATTCTTTGCATTCCAGTTTTCGAAGGCTCTTCTGTTTAGGAAATCTAATAAAACTTTGGTTACATAATCGAAAACGCGAACAACAGAATACGTCTGAAGGCCAATGTTATCTCCTGTAAATAAAGTTTTTGCAGAAAATGCCATGATTTTTCCATATTCATTTACCATCGGAACCAGACCCATTTTTTCTAACTGAGAAATTTCGCTTTTCTTCAATTCGAATTTCACTGCGTCAACTTCATTGATATTACCGTGCTTTTTACCTGCTGCAACCTGAGACATTAAAGTCTTATGAATTTTACCTGCCAATGAAGTTGAAGGCGGAAGTTCCACGTTTTCCTCTTCACCTACTTCTTCAGCTTTGCCACGACCAATCAACCAGTTACACGTCATGATGACATTACTTCTGTGCAATTCGCCGCCTGTGAGATTTGCCGAGTGAAATAAATCTACTACATCATCCGGTTTATCAAGATTGGCAAAATCGGTAACCATCATCACTTTGTTTTCATTACAGATTTTCGCCCACTTTTCAATTACTTTATTGGATCCCAAATATCCCGGAATCGCAAGGATTGAGTAATTATCTCTCAAATCTAAACGGTCATAATATTGTTTAAACTCTTCTGCAACAGCATCGATAAAGAGAGGATTGTCTAAATCTGAAACCTGTTCCAAAGTAGCATTCACGATGCTTACATTATCTACTTTATCTAATTCTGTATTTTTGTAAAATTGAGCAACTGTTCTGTAAGAAGTTTCCAGCTGTCGAACGGCATCAAGTGTATTTTTTAAATTTGTTTTTAAATTCTGATCTGCTGACTGTGCTTTTGCTTTGCACGTATCTGCCATTTTTTCTGCAGATTCGTTGCTGCTTAAAAGCTCAACCCAAAGATTGATTTTCTGCAACAATTCTTTTCTTTCTTCGGTTTTATTGGCATCGTTTAAGAAGATCTCTTTTCTCGCTTTTCTGGTTGGGTTCATGTTGGCAATTCCGTCTACGACAGATTCTATAAAGCCAAAACCACCGATTTTATTTAATTCTTCAACGGGATTTCCTTTTGGTTTACCGTTTTGTTGCTGTTGATTATGTTGTTGGCTTTCTGAAGCCTGTAGTTTGCTATCCATAATATTGGTGTAGGTGTTTAATTATTTTTCCAGTTCTTGTGCGACATCCTTCAACGCTTCAATAAAAGCAGCTCTTGTCTGCTCATTTTCGAGCATATTACGCAGAATTTTATTGGTTTTCAGCTGACGTACAATTTTATTGTACTGCTCCTGCTCCATGCTGAGCTGCTGAAGATAATCTGATTTCTGAACAAGAGTTTTGGGGGTAAAGTCTGCAAGATTCTGAAAACGGAATTCTTCTTCTACTACATTGCCATCTTCTGTTTCGTGCTGTACAGCAACAGAAGGCTGAAAATGCCTGAAAACATCATCCACGGTTTTTAATCCTGTAACAATTTCGGGAACATATGTTTCGTCGGTGGTAAGCTGGCTTACGATGAGCGATTTATTTTCCTGGATTTCCTGAATAGCTTCATTGGCGTCTACCTTGACTTCGTTACCGCCAACGCCATAATTAAACATTGCCATATTATTATTTTTTTGTGATTGTTGATTTTGGTTTGGATTAGCAAAATATTGACCAATCCAATGTTTAAATTTATAAAAAAACTGTAACATACAAAATTTTGCAGTGATTTTTATTCAAATAAAATAATATCATTACAGATAATAAAATACTAATTACTATTTTTTACTGTGACTAATCTATGGAAAATAAATAAAAAAACGCATCTATTGATGCGTTTTATATATTAAGGATTTGTTATATTTTACCAGATTTTAATTCTCTCACTTGGTGCCTTGTACAGCTTGTCACCAGGTTTTATATCAAAAGCTTTTATGAAAGAATCCTGATTGATCAGAGGTCCGAATGCTCTGAAATATCCCGGTGAATGCGAATCTGTTTTCACCTGATTCATCATATACTGATCCGTAGACTTGGTTCTCCACACTGTAGCCCAGCTCATAAAAAATCTCTGATCCTGATTAAATCCGCTGATTAACCCAGGATTTCCTTTGTCTTTAAGGTACATTTGAAGTGCATCGTAAGCTACAGCTACTCCGCCTAAGTCGCCAATATTTTCTCCACTTGTGAATTTACCGTTAATAAAACTTCCTTTTACGGGTTCGTAAGCATTGTATTGCGCCGCTAACTGACCCACTTTTGCGTCAAAATTCTTACGGTCCTGCTCTGTCCACCAGTTGTTCAAATTTCCGTCTCCGTCAAATCTTGAACCGCTGTCGTCGAAACCGTGAGAAATTTCATGACCGATTACCGCTCCAATACCACCAAAATTAACAGCTGCATCTGCTTTTGGATTATAAAAAGGCGGCTGAAGAATTGCGGCAGGGAAAACAATTTCGTTGTTTGAACCACTGTAATACGCATTCACAGTTTGAGGAGACATTCCCCATTCTGTTTTATCGACAGGTTTTCCTACTTTTTCAAGACTTTTCTCATATTGCCAAGCAGAAACATTCTGTAAGTTTGAGTATAAGGTTGCACCCTGAGCCGGAGCTTCTACTTTCAGCTTAGAATAATCTTTCCACTGATCCGGGTAAGCGATTTTCACAGTAAATTTAGAAAGTTTTTCCTGAGCTTTTACCTTGGTTTCAGCAGACATCCAGTCTATTTCATTAATATGGTTTTTGAATGATTTTAACAGGTAACCAATATAGATTTCCATTTGCTGTTTAGATTCAGGCGTGAAGTATTCATCTACATATAGTTTTCCGAAAGCTTCACCCAAAACACCATTCACTAAAGCCAAACCTCGCTTATCCATCGCACGTTGTTCTTTTTGACCCTGAAGATATTTAGAATAGAAATCGAAACGGATATTGTCTAAACTTTCGCCCAAATTACTAGCGTTGCCATTTATTACATGATATTTAAGGTAATCTTTCAGCAACGGAAGGTTTTTCTGATTGATAAACTGATCCATATTCTGGTAATATTTCAGCTCACCAACAATCACTTTATCGGTATTTACACCTGCATCTTTAAGATATTTTGCAAGGTTTACATTTTTCACCAAGCCGGATAATTCAGAAACATTTTTAGGATTATATCTTAAATTGGCATCTCTGTTTTGCTCTAAAGTCAGTAGATAATTTGCCAGTTGTTTTTCGAAATCAACAACATTCTTCGCTGAATTATCTGCATTTTTATAGCCTAAAACTCCAAACAATTGGGCAACATATTTTTGGTATTCCGATAAAGTTTTGGTGTTTGCTTCGTTCACTTTTTGGTAATAATCTCTTCCCAAACCAAGATCCGGACCGCCAAGATAAACGGCATTCATGTTAGAATTTTTCATATCGGCACCGACTCTCCAACCGTAGAAAGAGTTATCGCCCAATTTTGTGGCTTCCAAAAGATATTTTTGCAGATCATTTACATTTTTGATTGCGTCGATTTTTGCTAAATCGGATTTAATCGGCTTTATACCATCAGCATTTCTTTTACTGACATCCATAAAAGAAGCATACAGATTCTGGATCTTCTGACCTTCAGAACCATCTGTATATTTTTCGGTTAAAATCTTATTTAAAATACTTAAAGAAGCATCATCTACATTTTCTCTCAATGCATTAAAAGATCCCCAACTCGCTTTATCAGATGGAATCTGAGTGGTTTTCACCCAATTTCCGTTGACATAATTAAAGAAATCATCTTGTGGACGAACAGTGGTGTCCATATATGAAAGGTTGATTCCTTCTTCTTTTATTTCTTCCTTCACAGGTTCGGTAGTTGTTGTTACAGTTGTTTCCACTTTAGGAGTTTCCACAGTTTTTCTTGTTCCGCAAGAGTTTAGAAATACAATACCTGAGAATGCAAGTGCTGCAATATTTAGTTTTTTCATTGAATTAATTTTGAATTGTAATCAGTTTGATCAAATATAAGAAATTATGTTAAATGAGTTTTCTTGATTATTTAATATTGCTCAATAATAATTGCTATTTTTATATGTAACTAAAAATTATAGCCTTTTCAAAGATGAATATCACCGTACCAGCAAAATCAATTCTATTGATCTTCATTTTATCCTTTCAATATACTTATTCACAGTCTTATAGCGAGAATTCAATGATTAGTAAAGATGAAAAAGATTATTTGAAAAAATTCGTTTATCCTTTACAGTCTTATGAACCTGAAGTAGGTTTTAAGGAAGATTCATTAGTTTTTAATCGATTTTTCTCTACTTCCAGAATTGTAGGATTGGGTGAGGCATCGCATGGTTCAAGCGAAATTTTTAAAATAAAAGATAAACTTACCCGATATATTTTACAGAAAAATAATGGCGGAGTTTTCTCAATTGAAGCAGCAATGCCGGAATCTTTCCTGATGAATGAGTACATAATCAAAGAAAACAGAACCGGAAAAGACTATTTAATGAATATCAAATCGTGGATTTATCAGACAGAGGAAATTCTGCGTATGGTAGAATGGATGAAGGGGTACAACGATAGAAATAATCAAAAAATACAGTTCACAGGATTTGACATGATGAGTTACACAGGATCTGTAGTTCAGCTTAAAATACTCATGGACAAATATCAAATTCCAACCAATAATTTAATGGGTTTGACCCAGAATATCTACAATTTCAGCCAATTAAAACTTAATCAAATTTCAGAAAAGAAGCGTATAAAAAATGAGGTTTTAGTAGACTTAAATAAAATAAAAGACTTCTCTCCATCGATTTCTGATCCGGAAGATAATTTATGGTTTCTACAATATATAACTCTTTTGGACCAATATATTAACAAAACCTACTCAGACAGAAATCTTTTTATGGCCAAAAATATTTTCTGGCTCAAAAATAAATACCCTGATTTGGCTTTTGTATTGTGGGCACACAATGAACATTTAAAGAAAACGGAAGATGAGACAGGAAGATTTTTAAAGGAAAAATTTAATGATGATTACGTTGCCTGCGGAACATTTTTTTATGAAGGTTCTCATTCGGTATTCGATCTGGATGATGAAAAAATAAAACCCGTTTATCTGAAAAAAAATCCTGATAAATCATTTGAAGAACTGCTCAACACGTTTAATATTCCCATATTCATTTTAGACCTCAAAACGATCAAGAAAGAAAACAACAAGCTTGGAAAGGTTATTTTAAATAAAATTAATTATCGAACGATAGGCTCGGCGCAGAGTAAAAATGATTTCAAATCGGGAAATATTTCTCAAGATTTTGATTATATCATCTTTATCAAAAAATCTACAGCATCTATGGGTATTAAATAAAAAAAACCGCTCATTTCTGAACGGTTTCGATATTTTTTTACTGATTACCAGATTTTAATTCTGTCTTCCGGTTTTTTGTATAATTTGTCACCAGGTTTTACGTCAAAAGCTTTGTAGAAAGCATCAACATTAGTAAGTGGGCCAAAACTTCTGAAATATCCAGGAGAGTGAGGATCTGTTTTCACTTGGTTTACCATATATTTCTCACTTGATAAAGTTCTCCAAACTGTTGCCCAGCTTAAGAAGAATCTCTGATCTTGTGTGTAACCACTGATAACACCAGGATTTCCTTTATCTTTTAAATACATTTGCAATGCATCGTAAGCAATATTTACACCACCTAAATCTGCAATGTTTTCACCGTTTGTGAAAGTACCGTTAACGAAGGTTCCTTTTACAGGCTCGTACTTATCATATTGAGCAGCAAGAGCTTTAGTTGCTTTTTCAAAGTTAGCTTTATCTTCAGGAGTCCACCAGTCTACCAAGTTTCCTTCTGCGTCAAACTGAGCACCAGAATCGTCAAATCCGTGGCTGATCTCATGACCGATAACTGCACCAATTCCACCAAAATTCACCGCAGCATCAGCTTTAGGATTAAAGAAAGGAGGCTGAAGAATCGCAGCAGGGAAAACGATCTCGTTGTATACCGGATTGTAATATGCATTGACAGTCTGCGGAGTCATTCCCCATTCTGTTTTATCAACCGGTTTTCCGATTTTTGCCAAATCTTTATTGTACTGCCATTCTGCAATATTCTGAAGATTTGAGTATAGATTTCCACCTTTAGATTCCGGGGTGATATTTAATTTAGAATAATCTTTCCAAGTGTCCGGATAAGCAACTTTTACTGTAAATTTATTCAGCTTGGTCATTGCTTTTTCTTTCGTTGTTGAAGACATCCACGTCAATCCGTTGATATGAACTGCGAAACTTTTCTTTAAGTAATCGATCAATTCAACCATTTGAGCTTTTGCTTCTGCCGGGAAATATTTTTCAACATATAATTTACCGAAAGCTTCACCCAAAGAACCGTTGATCAACTCATACCCTCTTTTGTTTAAAGCTCTCTGCTCCTGCTGACCTCTCAAATATTTACCATAAAAAGCAAATTTTGTATCTCCTAATTTTTCGCTTAAATATGAAGCTCCACCGTTGATCATGTGAAATTTCAGATAATCTTTAATTACCGGAAGATTTTTTTCATTCACCAACTGATCGAAATTTTTGTAGTAACCCAGCTCACCGATAATCACTCTGTCAGTATTTACTCCCGCTTTTTTAAGATAAGCCGGAAGATCTACGTTTTTCACCAATGTCTTCAGCTCAGCGATTGTTTTCGGATTATACTGAAGTGTGTTATCACGACTTTGCTCATTAGTAAGTAAATTCTTAGCAATGCTTCTCTCGTAATCTAACACTCCTTTTGCAGCTGCGTCTGCATTCTTGTACCCTAATTCTTTCAACATAGAAGCAATATACTTTTGGTATTCTGCAAGAGCCTCTGTATTTTTTACATCTACTTTTTGGTAGTAATCTCTCCCCATTCCCAATGCAGCGTCACCAAGATAAACTGCATTCATATTAGAATCTTTCAGATCTGAGTAAACTCCCCAACTGTAAAATGTATTGTCGCCGTCTTTAGTAACAGAAGCTAAATAATTCTGTAAATCTGTAAGATTTTTGATCGCATCGATTTTATTGATGTTTGCCTGAATAGGTTTGATTCCGTCTGCATTTCTTTTCTCCATATTCATATACGTCGCATACAAATCCTGAATTTTTTTACCTTCACTTCCGTCTGCAAATTTATCTTTCAGAAGAGAGTTTAAAATCGTCATAGAATTGTTGTCTGTATCATCTGCCAATTTGTTGAAACTTCCCCAAGTTGGTTTGTCAGAAGGGATTTTAGCGGTTTTCATCCAGGTTCCGCTCACATAATTATAGAAATCATCTTGTGGACGAAGCGATTTATCCATCAGGCTGATGTCTAAACCTAGATCTGTTGCAGTAGCTGTTTTAGTTGATTTTGTCTGTGCACTTAAGGTATTTTGTGAACAAACTCCAGCTAATAAAAACAAAGAAAGGGTTAATTTTTTCATATAGAAACTTTTTATTTTTTTAGAGATTACATTTGATCGCCTAATCTTCACTCTTTTTCTTCAGTAGAAAATATGGCGACTTCATTATAACTATTTATACAATAAGTATAATTAATTTAAAAATTGTTACGCTAAAGTTAATTTATTTTACGAATTGAGTTTTGATAGAATTTTCACCACGAAAGAATATAGTATTAATTGTATGCTGAACTTTTTATTTACGAATTAAAATCCCGACCAAATCCTGAATAATTTTCTGCGAAACAAAATAAATAAAATCTTTTCTTTCTAAATGAGGAAGATGCAGTTTGAACGTTTCAGATTCATCCTTCACTTTTATCGTGTAATAAACCAAACCTACATCTTTGGCATCCTCCCCTTTTCCAGGACCTGCAACTCCTGTTGTGGATAAAGAAATATCAGTGTTAAATAAATTCTGGCAACCTTCTGCCATTTCTCCTGAAACCTCTTCGCTCACAACCGTAAATCTTTCTATTGTATTTTCAGATACATTCAGAATATCAATTTTCTTCTGAGTTTCGTAGGGAATAATTCCGCCGACAAAATATTTTGAACTTCCCGGATTTGAGGTCAACAATTGAGACAATCCTCCTCCTGTACAGCTTTCTGCAGTAGAAATTGTTAATCCTTTTTCGATTAAAATTTCACCTAATATTTTTTCAATTTTATCTTCTGTGGTGGCAATAATATGTTCACCAATGATGGGAAATAACTTTTGAATCTCATTTTCCATCTGAATCTGCAAAACTTGATCATCTGTACCTGTTGCGGTAAGTCTCAACTTCACTCTTGTTCCTACCGGAAGATAAGACAAAGCAAGATTTTCCGGCAAAGCGAGTTCCCAATCTTCAATCTGGTCAGCCAGAATACTTTCGGGAATTCCCACCACGGAAACAATTCTTGTAGAAATATAATTGAGATTAAATTTATCTTTTAAATAAGGAATGATTTGATTTTTAATCAAAGGTTTTACTTCATAAGGAACGCCTGGTAAACTGAAAGACAATTTTCCGTCCTGCTCCATCATCATACACGGTGCGGTACCGTAATGGTTCTGAAAAACAGTTGATTTTGTGGGTACAAAAGCTTGTTCACGGTTTCTTTCTAAAATTTCTATGCGCCCGCGTCTTTGCATATAAGCTTTAAGATGTTCAAAAGTAGCTTCATCCAGAGCAATTTCATCATTAAAATATTCGGCTAAAGCTTTTTTGGTTTTATCATCTCTTGTTGGTCCCAAACCTCCTGTGGTAATGACTATATTTCCAATTTCGAAAGCAGATTTCAACGTATTTTTAATAATTTCAATTTCATCTGAGATCGTGAAAATCTGTACGACCTTAATTCCGATATTTTTGAGTTCGGTGGCAATAAAATTTGAATTGGTGTCTACGGTATTTCCGGAAAGAATTTCGTCGCCAATGGTGATAAGAACTGCGTTTTGCATACGTTTAATTTTGAATAAAAATTCAATACAAATGACGTGAAAATCTCTGTAGTGTACAAAAGAAAATGATTTTTTATACCTTTGATTGGTAATGTCTACCACTATAATAAAGATATGACTAAATATGATGATGCTTCGTGGCATTATGGCGGAGATTTTCCCCAAGAACTTCCGAAAAAAAACAGTGCAACCCACACCGGAATGTTTCTCAACTGGTGCATTAATAACAATTTACATTCTGAAGAACTGAAAAATGACTGCGAAAATGAAATCGAAAGTTTAAAAAAACGTGAAATCACCGGTGCAGACTTTGTCATTGACGCTTTAGAGGGAAAATTTTCTGAATATGATCTGAATGATTTAGGAAATAGTTTTGCCAAAGATTATTATGCAGATGAAACAGATTTTGGTAATAAATACAGTTCATTCGCAACAGATTACATCAATATTTTTGACAGTGTAGCTGAAGAAAACGATTTTGAATATGAAACTTTTTATCATATCGAAGACACTTATGCAAACTATGATATGATGCAACAGGTTATTGACCACCGCTTTAAGGAATGGAAGGAATATAAAGGTATCTAAATAAAAAGGCAAAATTCACTTGTGAATTTTGCCTTTCTTTTTTAATTATGCTTTACCCAAATTAGTTCATTGGTATTAAAACCTAATTTTTGTGCTTTTGCTAAAAATCTTTCTCTGATGCTATTGGGAACTTCTTTGTTTCGGGATAAAATCCACATGTATTTTGTGCTGTTTCCTACAACCAGAGCATTTTGATAATCATCATCAATATCAATCACATTATAACCAGCCCAAATCGGTTTGAAAAATGAAACTTTCAATCTCGCTTCAGATTGATCATTAACGAATCTTGCTTCACCGATTGATTCTTTCCATTCTTTTTTAACGTAATTATAGCCTCTGTTCTGAACTCTGATTGATCCATCAGGATTTAAAGAATAATTGGCTGTCACATTATCCAGGTTTTTTTCAAATTTGAAATCAAAACGGGCAATTTCGTACCATTTTCCGAGATATTTATCTGAATTAAAATTTTTAACAGCCGTTGCTCCTTTCGGAATTCCTACCGAACATGAATTGACAATTAATAATCCGACAATACCTAAAGAAACTGCAGCAGCTATTTTCTGAAAAGTTTTCATAATGCTTTATTTGTATTTGGAAATTCAAAAATGATGCCTTACCTGGCTTTTGGCGAATTATAAAAAGCTACAAACGACTAAACCAACTATGAAAAAACTTTCAAAAACTGCTCTTTAAAACTGCCGGAAACTTCTATTTCAGTGTTATCAGACAACGTTGCCGTTCCGCTTTTGTGGTAAGATTTTACAAAATTGGTATTGATGATATGCGAACGGTGAACTCTCACAAAAGGATTTTCAAGCAAATCATCAAAATGTTTTAAGAATCTGCAAACCATTTTTTTTGAATGATCGGTAAGATAAACCTGTGTGAAATTTCCGTCTGCCTGAAGTCTTACAATATCTTCGGTCTTTACCACATCAAAACCCTGCAAAGTCGGAAGAATCAACTGTTGTTTTTCTGGTTTTAATTTTAAATTTTCAAGAAGAATTTTGTTACGATTAAGCTCTTCATTCTTTTCTAAACTTTCTGCCACTTTATTGACCGCCAAAATTAACTCCTGAATATCAATCGGTTTGAGAATATAATAACTCGCAGATTTGTTTAAAGCCTGAAGAGAATATTGCGAAAATGCCGTGATAAAAATTGTTTCGTAAGAAAATTCTTTAGTAGCTTCCAGCACATCAAAAGCGTTCCCGAAAGGCATTTCAACATCCAAAAAAACCAACTGTGGCTGCACTTCTGCAATCAACGGAACGGCATCTTTGATATTTTCTGCCTCTCCTAAAATCTCAATTTGCGGACAGTATTTTGTGAGATAATTTCTTAAAACTTCTCTTGCAATTTTTTCGTCATCTACGATTACAGATTTTATTTTCATGAGTGTCAGGAATTAAGTTTTAATTTGCCGGAGTTAGTTTACAGTCAATCATAAGAGATCTCAACATCATTTATAACTTGTATTTAATCTCAACCAAAACACCATTTTCAGAATCTTTTACAGCACAAACAATATCTTTTTTGTACAAATCGTTGAGCAATCTGATTCTTTCCAAAGTATTCTTCATTCCACGGCCTTCACGGTTTTTCTGGTGAGTTGTTTTCTGTTTTTTACTTTCTTCAATACCAATTCCGTTGTCTTGTATGGTGATTTTTAAATACTGGTTTTCGTTTGTGAAATTAAGTTTCAAAAATCCTTTTTCTGTTCTGTAACGCAATCCGTGCCAGATTGCATTTTCTAAAAAAGGCTGAATCATCATTCCCGGAATCTGAAGATTTTGTTGGTTTATATTTTCATCAACCACAATTTCGTAATCAAATTTATCTGTAAAACGAGTTTTTTCCAAAGCCAGATAATTCTGAAGCAAATCGAGTTCCTGGTGAAACGGGATAAAGTCTTCAGCAGAATTTTCCATCACGCCACGCATCAGTTTAGAGAATTTTGTAAGATATTGATTGGCTTCCAGCTCATTATTGGTAGCGATAAACTGATTGACAGAATTTAAACTGTTAAAAATAAAATGAGGATTCATCTCACGTCTCAATGACTGTAAAGCAATTTTTTTATTTTTGATCTGAACTTTTTTCAACGTTCTGAAAATGAAAAATATTAAAACAGATAAAATCGCCAGTGCTGCAATCAGGCTGTAATTGAAGATATTTTTCTTACGGATCAGCTCATCTTTCAGCTGTTTTTCTTTTTCAAGCTGAGAAATGCGCTGTTCGGTATCTTCCAGAATTTTATTATCAACCAGGCTTCGGTCTTTGGAAACCAAATCGGGCAACTGTCCCAGGAAGTCACGATACAACTGTACAGAAGCATCTGTATTTTGTGAAATTGAATACAGACTATCGAGTTTTTTGACGCTTTTTTGCGCTTCCAGAGTGTGCCCTTTATTTAAAGCAATATCATAAGCATTTCTGAGTAAGATCATTGCTTCCTTCGGATCATTTTTCTTAATATAAATCTCAGCAAGTTCCTGAATTTGCTCTACTTTTTTCTGCGAATTATCATTTACAAAGTCTTCTTTTAATACTTCTTTTTTGGCTTTAATAGCTTTATCAAAATTCTTATTTTCTACATAAAAATCTGTCAGTTTCTGGTTGATTGCCAACGCCTGTTGGGGTTCAATATCTTTCGAAATTTTGTAAGCATTATTGAAGTTTTCTTCGGCTTTAGGAATATTTTTTTGTTCTGCATTCACTTCTGCCATCTGGCTGTAACTGGCTGCAAGATTTTCTTTATTATTTTCTTTCTCACTGAGCTGAATATTGTTTTGAATGGCTTCAGCTCTGTCTTCTGCAACCGGTGATGAAAGTCGGGAAGCATCATTGGCATTTAAGACCTTTTTAGATCTTGAATATCCGATATTTGAAGCACTCTCGTAGTTTTTTACAGCTGATTTTAGTTTGTTCTGATTTTCCTGTGACTGAGCGAGTTTGCGGGTAACTTTTTCAAGGTTTTGCTTATCATTCAGCTTTTCATAAATGGTTTTAGACTTAATAAAATACTCTTCGCTTTTAGAGAAATTTCCGTTGTTGTAAAAAGTTTCTCCGATGTTGTAATAAGAATTGGCTTCGGCAGATTCATCTTTGGTATCGACTGCTTTTTTGAGTTTGGCCGTTTCTGCAACAACTTCCTGCGTAGTTCTGTTCTGTGAATACAAACTACTCACAGAAATCATCAAAATCAACACAAAAATCCGGATCCAATTCATCAAACAAATATATACATATAAAGTAGTATCCAAAAACTATTCACCAAGTGGAAAACGGGTTTTACCAAGTTTTACATTACCTTTGATCAGATTAAAATTTAAACCTTGAAAACGAAAATTTATTTATTTCTGTTCGTCTTTTTTTACTCAACTTCAGTTTTGCTCAATCTAAGAAAAGCGTTCAGGAAAATTTAGTGCAAGAACAGCTAGAAGGTTACAACGCAAGAAATGTTGAGGCTTTTCTGAAACCTTATGCAGAAGATGTAGAACTGTACATGTTTCCCAATCAACTCATCAGTAAAGGGAAAGAGGCTATGCGAAAAAATTATGGCGAAATGTTTAAAGATTTACCTGAACTTCATTGCGAAATAAAAAACAGAATCGTGAATGGTAATTTCATTGTCGACCATGAAAGTGTCTCCGGAATGAGAAGAAACGAAATCGTAGAAGCCACTGCCATTTACGAAATAAAGGATGGTAAGATTTCGAAAGTATATTTTATTCCGTAAAAAGCTTTAAAAGTCAATTCTCATATACTAAATTCTAAAATGTACATTTCATGGAAGGATTTGAAGAATATATGAAAAAATATAACCCGCATTACTGCAGGTTACTATTTAATTTTATTCTGATAAAGATTTAAAACAGATAATCGGTACTCAAAAAATTAGAATCATGATCTCTTACAATCGTATTCAAAAGATTTTTGTTGGATTCCGTCGACTTTGCAGCTACCAGTGATCTGATGGAGAACGAACGAAGCGCATCAAATACTGAAAGTGTTCCTTCGGCAGAATCTTTTCTTCCGGTAAACGGAAAAACATCCGGACCACGTTGCGCCTGACAGTTGATATTTACACGGCTCACCAGATTTACAAACGGATCGATCAGTTTTGAAACTTCCTGTGCATCTTCACTGAAAATACTCACCTGCATTCCATGAGAAGCATTAACCTGATAATCGATCGGCTCTTCAATCGTTTCAAAAGGAACAACAGGAATAATTGGCCCGAACTGTTCTTCATGATACAGTTTCATATCACTGTTTACCGGATAAACGACGGCAGGAAATACAAAAGATTTCTCATTGTAACCCCCATTATCATTCAAAACTTTTGCGCCTTTTGACAACGCATCTTCGATACATTCACGAAGATATGGCGGTTTGTTGACTTCAGGAAGCGGCGTGATTTTCACATCTTTTTCCCACGGTAATCCGGGTTTTAATTCGGAAACGGCTTTATTTAATTTAGCAGTAAATTCTTCAGCAACATCTTTTTGTACGAAGATTAATTTTAAAGCTGTACAACGCTGTCCGTTGAAAGAAAGTGCACCGAGAATAATTTCGCTCACTGCAATATCAAGATTGGCATTTTTGGTTACAATCGCAGCATTTTTGGCATCTAAACTCAAAATAGCTCTCAATCTGTTGACTTTCGGGTGTAGTTTTTTCAGTCCGTTTGCAACTTTACTTGATCCGATGAATGCGAGAACATTTACTTTTCCGCTTTCCATAATCGGGGTGATAATTTCTGCACCTTTACCGTATAGTGTATTTACTGTTCCCTTCGGAAAAGCTTCTTTGAAAGCATTTAATAATGGATAATGTGCTAAAACACCATGTTTGGGAAGTTTAAAAATAATCGTATTTCCCATAATCAATGCGGGAATCAAGGTCGTAAATATTTCGTTCAAGGGATAATTGAACGGTCCCATACTTAAAACCACTCCCAACGGAGCTCTCCTTATTTGTGCAATCGTTCCTTCCGCCTGTTGGAAACGGGATGATTCTCGATCCAGATCTTTTAACGCATCAATAGTTTGGTTGATGTAATCTACGGTACGGTCAAATTCTTTCGTAGAATCCGGCAAAGTTTTTCCAATTTCCCACATCAGTAATTTGATGATCAGATCATGTTGTTTAATCATCAGATACACAAACTTTTGCATACATTTGATGCGACCTTCCACAGACATGGTTGGCCATTCGCCCAGACCGTTATTGTAGGCTTTAACTGATGCATCAAGCACTTCCATCGCTTCCTGTTGACCGATGTTTGGGATGCTTCCCAGTAGTTTTCTTTCCAGACCATTCTCTGTACGAATGCAGACTGGCGAATAAATTTCTGTAACATCGCCTTTCCATTCTACCAATTCGCCATTTAACAAATAAACTCTCTGGTGAATTTCCTGAACTTTGTATTCTTCTGGAATATCGTTTTCGCTTTTAAAAATTTCTTGAAATGATCGTGTATCTGCTGCGCTCATAAATTTTTTCTTTTTAATAATTGGAATTTGAAGTTTTGAAAGAATAAAGTTAGAGTTTAAGATCGACTTTCGGAATAGCAAACTTATTGATTTGCTCTATTTAAAAGGTTTTTGAATGAAATTTAATATGGTTTTATTGAAATTGGAAAACTTAGTGACTAATGAGTTTTTTTGTTATTCATTAATAGATTTGTAATTATCTTCTGGATCTTGGAAGTTTTGGAGAATTCTAATGATTTTCAAAACATCATTTTCAATAATATAAACAAGTGTATTATGCCTTGTTATAAGCATTTTTTGGTAATCTGTATCTTCATAATTTTGGAATATTGCAACGCCGTCTAAAATGATTTGCAAGCAGTTGTCAAATTTAGAATTGAAATCTTCTAATACTTTGTCATTCCACCTTCTTAAAAGATAGTTTTCAATTTTATCCAGATCATCAAAGGCTTCCTTACTTAATTGAATTTCCATTTCTATAGTCTTCTAATCTTTTTCTGGAACGCTCTTTCACTTGGTCGTAGGTGTAAATTTTTCCGTTTTTAAAATCTTCTTCAGCTCTTACAAAAGATTCCAGAATTTCTTCTTTGGTTTCATTTCTCCATTCTTTAGGTTCAATAGTTTTTGAAATGACTAAAAGTTCTTCCGGTGTAAATCTTTTTTCTTTTAATTTCTTAAAAAAAGTAGGTTTTTTGATTCCTGATTTCTCTATAATATATGACATTTTGAAAGGAGAATTTTTCAGAATCTCATCAATATTGTTTTGTATTTCTATAAACTTTTCTATTTCCGCTATCATAATTTTATCTTTTTTAGTCTCACTTTATGAGACAAATATAACCATAATTTTATTTCATCTATAAAAATGAATGTCAGATCACCTTAAAATCTAAGCATTCTTGAAAATATTGTTATTAAAAAGATTCGTCAGTTCGAGTAAAATTCTGAAAGAATAATTCTGCATTAGTTTAAAACATTTTGTGGGAATAAAATGCAGCTGCAAGAAGTTTCCCGCAACTTGATGGAGACTTCCTGCAATTGCAGGAGATTATAAACAGGGGTTGTTTTAAAGGAAATGCAAATGCAGGAGGTTTGTTTTAAAGTTGTTTGTAAGGGTTTGCGAGTGGTTTTAATTGTTATATTTGATTTACCAAAAAAATTTCAAAAAAATATGGCACAATATGACTTTTCAACTTTAAGCAGTTCAGATCTTGAAGATTTAGTTTGTGATCTTTTAAATGCTGAAGTTCCAAATGGTTCTCCAATTACATATAAGACTTTTAAAGATGGCAAAGATCAAGGAATTGATTTATTATATTCTACAGAACATAACACACATGAACATGTTGGACAAGTTAAACATTATTATCGGACAGGTTTTGATGGGATGTTTCGGAAACTAGAAAATGAAGAAGTTGAGAAAGTTAAAAAATTAGCTCCAACAAATTATATTTTTGCAACTTCGGTTGATCTTGGAGTTGGAGAAACAAAAAAAATTAGTGATGTTTTTCATCCATACATTAAGAATTTGAATGACATATATGGTAAAAAAGATCTAAATAGACTAATAGAAAATCACGAGGACATTTTAAATATTCACTATAAGCTATGGTTTTCGGATGCATCAATATTAACGAAAATTTTAAACTCCGATCTTCAATTTAGATCTGTAGATTTTATTGAATATGAATTAGCAAGAAGAATAAGATTTTATGTAAAGACACCATTATTCGATGTTGTAAGAAATAACTTAAAAGAAAATAATTTTGTAATAATTACTGGAGATCCTGGAGTGGGCAAAACAACTTTAGCAGAAATGCTAACCTATGAATATATAAATGAAGATTATCAACTTCTTTATATACTTGATGATGTTAAAGAAATTGATAGAATACTTAAAAATGATGATTCTAAGCAGATATTTTATTTTGATGATTTTTTAGGTAGTAATTCTGCAGAAATTAATAAAGCACAAGGAAGTGAAAGTGCACTTTTAGGAATTATTGGGCGTATTAAGAGAATGGAAAACAAAAAATTAATTTTTACTACACGAAGTATTGTTTTAAATACTGTGATACAGCAATCAGATCGCTTTAGAAGATTTAGTAAAAACTTGAATGAAGCAGTTTTTCACTTAGAAGAATATTCAGAGAATATTAAAGAAAAATTACTTAGAAATCATATTGATGAATCTGAAATGGCTGATGATTTAAAATCTCTAATTGAAAGAAAAGATATATCTGATTTTATTATATCACACAAAAATTTCAATCCTAGATCTGTAGAATTTATTACCTCCAAAGAAAACGTTGAAAAATATAATGCAGAAACTTTCGAAAAATACATCCGTGAAAATTTTAATAATCCAACAGAAATCTGGAAACACGCATATGAACAGCAAATTGATCATGTTGATCGCTGGCTACTAAGTACACTCTTAACATTTAATGAAAAGACAGATATAAATTTATTAGAAAAAGCGTTTAATAAAAGACTTGAGTATTGTACTTCCAAAGATTCTGTTCTTCCAATAAACCCATTTAAAAATACCCTAGATAAGCTTGATAAAGGATTTATCATTAGAAAAAATAATAGTGTGAATTTTATTAATCCTTCTCTAAAAGACTTTTTAATAAATTACATTCAAACGGATACAAGAGAAATAAATTTAATGATATATTCTATTAAATATATTCAACAAGTTTCTGAGTTAATTTTATCACTAGCTAAATTTAATAATATATTGTTTCCAACAGATTTAGTTGTGGATATGATGAATAATTATAATAGTTATGTTAGAAAATCTAACAGAGATGAGGATCTAATTCATTTAGCAACTTTTGTAAATTCTAATTATGAAGAATATTCTAAATATGATTTTTTAGTAGAGATTATTAATGATATCAACGACTGGGAATCCCTTCACAGTAATTATAGACTAAATATCGCTTTTAAGAAATTTGTTTCAGAAACGAATGAAAATTATTATGTTAAAAAAGCTTTGGATAGTAGAACTGAAGAAATAATCAATGAACTTGTTACCGGAGATTATGATATTGAGTCAGCTGTAGAACTTTTAGAAAATCTAAAAGATACATTTGATATTGATTTTTATGATTTTGACACATATACAATTATAAATCACTTAGATAGTATTTTCTCTGATTATATATTTACGGAATCTGAAAATCTTAAAGAATGGGTAACTGATACAACAGAAGTGAATGAGATAATTGATAAATTAAATTATTTAGGTAATAAAATCAAAGATCTAGGCTTATCATACGAAATTAATATTAGTGAGTTAGAATGCGATTGGGATGAAATAGCTAGAATAAACGAATTCAATCGTCAAATGGAGAAAGATGACTAAGATCAAATTATACATCTACAAATACGTTTCTGAAAATACTTAAACAAAAAAACCTGCCTCACAGCAGGTTTTTATTTATTGCATCATTGCGAGAAACGAACCAATCTATTCATTGTAATTCAGTAAATTCAACAGATTGCTTCGTCATTCTTCCTCGCAATGACGGTGCTAAAACAAACTCTCATCCACAAAATTCGGCAGCGTTACTTTTAAATTCGGTTCGGCTTCCATTGCTCTTTTGATGGCGAAAACTGCGCCTTCATTTCTTGCCCAGCTTCTTCGGGAAATTCCGTTGTTGACGTCCCAGAAAAGCATTGATTTTAATCTTCTTTCGGCATCATCACTTCCATCGAGCAACATCCCGAAACCACCGTTGATCACTTCTCCCCAACCAACGCCGCCTCCGTTATGAATAGAAACCCAAGTCGCCCCACGGAAACTGTCGCCAATCACATTCTGGATCGCCATATCTGCCGTAAATCTCGAACCGTCATAAATATTGGAAGTCTCTCTGTACGGAGAATCCGTTCCCGAAACATCGTGATGGTCTCTTCCCAAAACTACGGCACCGATGTCTCCGTTTTTAATAGCATTATTGAAAGCTTCTGCAATTTTCATTCTTCCTTCTGCATCGGCGTATAGAATTCTGGCTTGCGAACCAACGACCAATTTATTTTCCTGAGCACCTTTAATCCAAGTGATATTATCTTTCATTTGCTGTTGAATTTCTTCGGGTGATGATTTAATCATTTCTTCCAAAACCTGACAGGCAATCTCATCTGTTTTCTGTAAATCTTCCGGTTTTCCGCTTGCACAAACCCAACGGAACGGTCCGAAACCATAATCAAAACACATCGGTCCCATAATATCCTGAACATAAGATGCGTATCTGAATTCTCTCCCAATCGTCGGATTGTCTGACATGACATCGGCTCCGGCTCTGGAAGCTTCGAGTAAAAAGGCATTTCCGTAATCGAAAAAATACGTTCCTTTTTCGGTGTGTTTATTGATGGCAGCAGCGTGTCTTTTCAACGTTTCCTGCACTTTTTCTTTGAATAATTCAGGATTTTCTGCCATCATCGTATTGGATTCCTCAAAGGTTTGTCCGGCCGGATAATAACCTCCCGCCCAAGGATTGTGAAGTGAAGTCTGATCTGAACCAATGTCAATTCGTAAATTTTCTTCATCAAACTTCTCCCAAACCTCAACGATATTTCCAAGATAAGCTAACGAAACTGCTTCTTTGTTTTCCTGTGCTTTTCTCACTCTTTTTACCAGCTCATCCAGATTTTCGTGGATTTCATTCACCCATTTTTGTTCGTGACGAATCTTTGTAATTTTAGGATTCACTTCTGCACAAACTGTAACACAACCTGCAATATTTCCTGCCTTAGGCTGCGCTCCTGACATTCCGCCTAAACCTGAGGTAACAAATAATCCGCCTTTCGGTTCTTTATTTATTTTTCTGAATGCGTTCAAAACCGTAATGGTCGTTCCGTGAACAATTCCCTGCGGACCGATGTACATATAACTTCCTGCGGTCATTTGTCCGTACTGAGAAACACCCAATGCATTGAATTTTTCCCAATCATCCGGCTTGGAATAATTGGGGATCATCATTCCATTCGTCACCACAACTCTCGGAGCATCCTTGTGAGAAGGAAACAATCCCATCGGATGACCGGAATACATGGTCAACGTTTGTTCGTCTGTCATTTCTGACAGATATTTCATGGTCAAAAGATATTGAGCCCAATTGGAGAAAACAGCACCATTTCCACCGTAAGTAATCAATTCGTGCGGATGTTGCGCCACCGCATAATCCAGATTGTTCTGGATCATTAGCATGATTGCTTTTGCCTGCTCAGATTTTCCGGGATATTCTGCAATATCTCTTGCTTTCATCTCGTAATCCGGACGAAAGCGATACATGTAAATTCTGCCATATTTTTCCAATTCCTCTTTAAATTCCGGCAACAATTCTGCATGAAACTGGGGTTCGAAATAACGCAAAGCATTCTTTAAGGCTAATATTTTCTCTTCTTCCGTTAAAATTTCTTTACGTTTCGGAGCATGATTGATTTGGGTTTCGTATGGTTTTGGCTGAGGTAATTCTGCGGGAATTCCCTGTTGTATCTGTTGTTGGAAAGTCATTGATAGTTGAGTGTTACTGGTTGATTGTTGTTGGCTTTTTTGTGGTTTTAAAGATATTCAAATTAGAAAATTCCTGCAACTCAAATGAGAAATTATACCTTCTGATGAATTAATTCTTCACGCAGAGCCTTCCATAATATGGATTCCCCTCCTTTGGAGGGGTGGCGAAAATTCGAAAGAATTTTTGACGGGGTGGTTTTAAAGAGCATATTTTTGAGAGTAAGTTTGTTCTTATGACCACCCCATCTTAATTTTCTTTGAAAATTAATCCACCCCTCCAGAGGAGGGGAATCTTTGTGCTGCTGATAATTATTTAAATACAACAAAACCTCACTGAAATCAATGAGGTTTTACTGTCAATTATTTAAGATTAATTAGTGTTTTTTACGAGAATCCATCCTGTAAATGATCTTCCATCCGGAAGCGTGATTACATACCAATAACTTGAAGTCGGGATTGGTCTTCCGGCGATGGTTCCGTCCCAGATGATTTGAGTATTCGTATTTTGCTCGAAAATCAGATATTGATATCGGTCAAATACCTTTACGTTGGTCATTTTAGTTCCGAATACATGAAGATTCTTGACAATCCATTTATCATTCACCCCGTCACCATTTGGCGTGATCGCATTTTTAATATCTAAAATCACTCCATCCTGTTTGATGATACATTTACCTTCGACGTATTTCACATAGAACGTTGTAATTCCGGTAGGTAAATTGTAGAAAACATTACTTGACTGCCATGTGATTCCGTCTGTTGAATACAAAATCGGTTGTGAACCTGTAGCCGTGACGGTGAAGCTATTTCCACTGGCAACAAGCTGCTGAATAACCGGAACATCATAATATTTCGCCTCAAAAGTTACCGTATAAGTACAGCCGTTATCTGACGTAACGGTTAAAGAATAATTTCCAACCATATTTCCTGTAACGGTATTGGTGTTTGAAACTACTTGCCCTGAAGGATTTGTCCATACATAACTTACGATGATATGCCCTTCAACCTTTACGGTATGGGTGAAGCTTTCTCCCGGACAGAAATATTGTGTCGGAATTTCAAATATCGGCACTTTCTTTAAAGAAATTTTGATCGTGCTCACTTCAGGACAGAAGCCGGGAACACTCACTTTTACATAAATGATATTCGAACCTGAATTTTGGTTGAATGAATAGCTTCCCGGATTGGCAATAACATTGGTTCCCGCATTTAAATCTGACAGAGACGGATAATATGAAAACACCGCGTTACTGCCGGAATATATCTGTTGTTGAAACTGAGTAAGATTTACATTTTCAATTCCGTCATTGCCATTATCACAGACGTTATTTAAATTAAACGGTCCTGCATTCTGAAGCACAACTTTACTTCCGATCGTAAAATTGATGATGGCAATATCATCACAACCAGGAATATTCTGAATTTTTACCCAAATCTGAGTCGGGAAAGGCTGAGCTGTAAAATTAGCAGGATTTGCAATTGCATTTACTCCGTTTTGAGCATCCTGCAGATTCAGATAAAAACTGAATGTATTGATCTGATTTGGGATATCAACATATAAATTGGTGTAATTCAAAAGGTTTACTTCATAGGTTCCGTCTAAATTATCGTCACAAATTATGATGGTTGAGTTGATCGCTTTTGGAGGAAAATAGGTGTTTAACTGAATGGATGCTACAGAAAAGCAACCTGTAGTAGTTGACTGAAATCTTACCCAAACCTGTAATGTAGAAACATTTGCCGTAAAAGAACTGCCAATCTGATTCGCTGAATTTCCTGCATTAGCTTCGGCTGATGTGAGATAATACGAAATGTTCATATCAGAAAGCGCATAGGTATTCTGAGCTGGTAAAAACAGTTGTGGAATTGCATCATTCAACTGAAAATTTTCGCTTAAGTTAAAATCTTCATCACACTTGTTCAAAACAGCGTTTGACAATACAACTGCAGGTAAAAACGTCATTTGAATATTCAGCTGAGACACTGAAAAACATTCGCTATTATTAAATTTTACTTTTACAAAAACCGTAGCACTTCCCTGCACCGGAAATTGTGCCGGATTGGTAATTTCACCTGAAAACGTATGAGTAGCAGGGTCATAAGCTGTGTAAAAAGTAAAAGTAACATTGGATGATCCGTTATAAATCTGTGGTTGCGAAAGGGTAAGGTTATAATTTTCTACCCCATCATTATTGTTATCACAGATATTATTTAATGGAACATTTACAGTAGAATTCACGGCTGGAGTTGAAACCAGTGAGAAGTTTACCGGATAAATCTGGGAGCAGTTATAAGAGGTAATTTTTACAAAAACCTGAGTATTTCCGGTGATTGTGGCATTCGTCACAGGATTATTTCCTGACTGAGCATCCGAAAGATTCAGATAAAATAAAACACTTGCATTCTGGCTACCGATTATTGCTCCGGAAAATGATGTGAGCAAAGCGTTTTCTGAATTATCATTATTAAAATCACAAATACTGAAATTTGACGAAACGATCACCGGATGAACTAAATTCACATTGATGGCTCTTATAGTATAACATTCATTCGACTGTTCAAAACGAATATAATAGGTCTGTGTTACCAAATTACCATTGGTCGTTATGGTCTGGTTGGGAGCAATAGGATTATTCTCCAGTTGTGCATCACCATAGGTTGCATAAAACGCTGTGACCGGAACTGTAGCGGGTTGTATAAGCATATTGGCAGAAAGCGTCTGCAAATTAAAACTCACATCTTCGGTCCCATTGAAACAGATGTATTCATTTTTTTCATTGGCTTTAATCTGCGTAAAAGTCACATTCATGTTCACAGAAATTACTGTAAAACATCCTCCCGGAATCTGTACTCTGATAAAAACTGTTTGTAACCCATCCTTGATAGTTCCGAGCAACGGACCTGTTCCGCTAAAGGCTCCAGCAAAAGTACTATAGGTAGTAAAAACTGCTCCCGGTTGAGTGGAAATTAAAGGTCCGAGGTTCAATGCAAAATCAAAAGGCTCTAAATTATTATCGTTGATATCACACACCGTGTACGAATAAATACCAATCGAATTGGCATTAACACCCGGTTTGAAAAGGAAATTCAAAGGTCCTAAAACATACACACAACTTGCTTCCTGTAATCTAACCCAAATTTTTGTATTAGACGTAATATTAGCAGTTACGATAGCATTGTTATTATTCTGAGCATCATTTTGAGTTGCATGATATGTAATTCCGGTAGTTCCCGGTGCAAGAATCAGGTTGTTTAATAAAGTCAGATCATACGAATTTTCAACACCGTCATTATTCGTATCACAAAGTGAAATAACATCTGTAATCAGATTTTTACTTAAAAAATTAAGGGTAAGAACGGCAACTCTAAAACAACCCGGAGCATTCGGATTCTGAATTCTCACATAAAATATTGAATTAGAAGTCAAACTATAATTTGATGACAATGCATTCTGGTTGGTCTGTGCATCCTGCAACGTGGAATGATAGGTAAAATTAAAGTTGGCAGGGTTTTGTGAGGTTACATTTGGTTTAAAATCATTCAGGTTAATATTGATCGGAGCATTTCCGCAAAAATTCTGGCTGTAATTTTTTGCAACAGGATAACTTGCATCAAAACTAAGAATAAAATCGTCTGTAAAATTGAGAAAACTGCTTCCACAAACATTAAATTTAACCGTTGCGGTGTATGTTTCATTTTGAGTCGGGCAAATATTGGTTTGTACACCGTTTGCTACAACCTGCCCTGCAGAATTAGTCCAGGCAACTTCCGGCTGAATGGCATTTCCTGTCGGGGTAAACTTGTAAGCTTCCTGCAATGATTCCCAGTTTCCTGTATTTCTTGAAGGTGGAGAATAGCCTAAAGTGCCGTCATTATTCATGATTCCTATCAAAGCATTTTCAAACTTTCTCGTTGCGCAAGGGGTCAGTTTTTTATCAACAAAAACCTCAACAATATTGGTTGTCTCATGCAGGACAATCTGTGATGAAGAACGGTCTGTACAGCCTGCTACTCTACCGTCATAAAAATTAATGACAAATTTTCTGTAGGGTGCAGTTCCTACCGTCGAATAATAAATTTCTGAACTGTCACCATTCGCAAAAACCATATCATGATAAACCCCGAAGATTGAATTTTTAGGAAGACTCGGGTTTGGATTTTGCCAGAAAACATTGGGATAATTAATATTTCCGAGCTGAGCGAGATCAAAAGTAACCATTCCGTTTGAGCCAACAACAAGAGCATTAAAATTCTGATTGAAAAAACAAAAAGAAAACGGGAGATCCAATTTTACGGCAAACAAGTCATCAAAGCTCGCATTGAGAGATGTACCTTGATTGAGAGGAATTGCAGGATTATAAACTTCCGGAGTCACTGCATATGTGTTTGTCTCTTTTAATACAGGAAATTCCACATGGAGTTGAAGACAGCCATTGGTATCAAGATCATTCGTACAAGTTACATGATAGTTTTCATTACCTGCAGCATCTTTAATCTTTACCTGAATTGGATTTTGAGAAAAGACTGATACAAAGATTACTAAAAATATAATTGATAGATATTTTTTCATATTGGACAGATTTGCAATTAACATACAATTAAACAATAATCGTTTATTGTTTAACACTTAACAAAAGTAAAATATTTTTAATGTTAAATCAACAATATAAAATATTTATTTACTATAATTTAATATATATTAACGAAAAAAAACCATCTTATAGAGACGGTTTTATTTTTTTATTAAAATTATGTATTTTATTCTATAATATCATCATTATCTTCTTCATTTTCATCCTCATCATCACTCAAACTATAAAAATCGTTTTCTTCATCCGGCAGCTGACTGGTTATCTGCTCAAAATTATCATCATCTTCAGCACCGGGAACATCTAATCCGAAAGGCATCCCATCATTAACGTGATCAGGATTCATAATTGGATTCCCATCGCCGTCCAAAGGGATATGCTCTTCTTTGTTAAAAATATCTTCGCCCGGATTGTAATCCATCTCTGCAAGTTTTCTCTGTTGCTCTTCAGCATTGTCTTGTGTACTCATAATCATATTTTTTAGTGTTGCTGTAACTATGTCAAAAATGATTCCAACCTATCTTTTAATTTTTATAAACTTCGGGATTAGCACAGTGAGGCATTTTTTCATCTTTAGAAAAAGCGATGATATTTTCAGCGGCTAATTTTGCCATTCCGTTTCTGGCTTCAACGGTTGCCGAGCCGATATGTGGCAAAATACAGACATTTGAAAGTTTAAGAATAGGATCATCCATTTCAATCGGCTCCGGATTTGTGACATCTAAACCGGCTCCCCAGATTTTTTCTGAAATTAAGGCATTGTATAAGTCTTTCTGATTATGAAAACCACCTCTTGCTGTATTGATAAAGATTGCATTTGGTTTCATTTTTTCGAAAACAGATTGATTAAAAAGCTCTGAATGTTCCTCAGTAAAATTAGCATGAATACTTAAAACATCTGATTCACTTACCAATTCTTCAAACGAAACATATTGTGCTCCAAGTTCTTTTTCAGCTTCATCATGATGACTTCTGTTATGATAAATAATATTCATATCAAAAGCTTTTTTACATTTTTCAGCCATCTCAAAACCGATTCTGCCCAACCCGAAAACACCCAGAGTTTTTCCGTATAACTCCTGACCTAATTCGTGAAGCGGATCAAACTCTCCCCAATTTCCATCTTTCACCTTTTGTAAATAATAACCTGCTCTTCTGGCAACAGATTGCATCAGGAGAAATGCAACATCTGAAGTTGCTCTGCTTAATACTTCCGGTGTATTTCCTACAGGAATATTTCTTTGAATCGCTTCCTGGATGTCAACATGATCAAAACCTACTGAATACAATGCAATTGCTTTTACATTAGGAAATTCTTCAAAAAATTCTTTATCGTATTTATTTTGTCCAACGTTAAGAATTACGTCTGTATTTTTACAGTATTTCAGCCATTCTTCCTGGGCTAGTTCAGGGTTTTCTGAAACGGTTACTTCTAATCCTGCTTCTTTCAGCATGGTAATTCCTATTTGGGGAATTCTTTTATTGATGAAAACTTTCATGTGATGGTTGATGTATTAGGTGATTATTTAAAAACAAAAAACCTCACAACTTTTTACAAGTGAGGTTTCTATTATTTATTTTTAAATCTTTAATTTCATTTAAACTGAAGTTCAATTTCCGTTCCGAAAATATCATTTCAGTCTGATCAGTTCACCCTTTCTTTTTACAATATTTTTATAATCCCACTGAATTTCTACTGATTTTTTCAGCCATCTTTTTATATCCTCTTCATCAATTTCGCTTTTATCATTGAAAAATACTGAAGCATCCTGAAATTTTTCTCCTTCTACATTCAGTTTTTCTTCATTAAAAGATTTTCCGCTCCAAAACATGAGACGGATTCCTTTTTTCTGTTTGCTGTATCCTACAATCGGGTTTCCGTCTAAAAACCAAACGGGATGAGCGTGCCAGATTTTATTTTCTGCACCGCTTATTTCACCATCAATTATTGCAGAAAGCAATACGCAGATTTCTTTATCTGAATCTGAATGTAAATTGTTATAATCGAGAATTTCCGGATTGATCATGATCTATTGGTTTGTATTATTTAACATCGGAACAAATTTGTATGCACCGAATTCTTCTTTTTCAATTTCTGTAGGCGAGACTTTAGTAAATCTAAATAAAACCTGCTCGTCTGTAGGCCCCAAAGGAATCACCATTTTTCCGCCAACTTTTAATTGTTTTAATAATTCGATAGGTAAAACTGCCGCTCCACAAGTCACAATAATTTTATCGAAAGGGGCAAAAGTCGGTAATCCTGAAAAACCGTCTCCAAAACTCTGAAACTTTGGGTGCAAATGCAGTTCTCTGAATTTTTTCTTCGAATAATCAAACAAATCTTTCTGTCTTTCAACTGTATATACCAATCCTTTCATTGCCAGTAAAACGGCAGTTTGGTATCCACAGCCGGTTCCAATTTCAAGCACTTTTTCGCCTGCTTTCAATTGCAGAAGTTCAGACTGCTCGGCAACCGTTGAAGGATGCGAAATCGTCTGATGTGCCAAAATAGGAAATGCACGATCTTCATACGCAAAGTCTTCAAAAATACTTTCTATAAAAAGATGTCTCGGAACTTCATTCATCGCCGAAAGTACATTTTCGTCTGAGATACCGATTCTCTGACGAAGATATTCAACCAAAATTTTTCTTTTTCCTTTATGTGCGAATGAATCCTGCATTATTATTGAGTAATTTTTAGAGTCTTGATAATAGAGTTCTCACAAAAATAGCAAAACAATCGCTATTGATCAACCTAAAACCTATCATCTGTTTCCGAATACCTAAAATTACTATATTTACAAAAATTAAAAACTATGTTGAAAGCAGGTTTGGTGGGAGCCGGACATTTGGGAAAAATACATTTACGACTTCTGAATCAGTCTGATAAATACGAACTTATAGGTTTCCACGATAAAGATGCGGAAAACGGTAAAAAACTGGAAGCCGAATTTGGTTACAAATATTTTGAAAATCTGGAAGAGTTGCTGAGTGAGATTGAAATGCTGGATATTGTGACTCCAACGCTTTATCATTACGATTATGCTTTGAAAGCCATTGAAAAAGGTCTTCACTTTTTTATTGAAAAACCAGTTACCCAAACGCTTCAACAGGCAGAAGAAATTCTTTACAAATGCCGTGAATTTGGAATAAAAGCACAGGTTGGACACGTTGAAAGATACAATCCGGCTTTTATCGGGGCAAAAGATTATATTCAGAATCCGATGTTTATTGAAATTCACCGTTTGGCAGAATTTAATCCGCGCGGAACAGACGTTTCCGTAGTTTTGGATTTAATGATACATGATCTGGATATTTTATTAAGTGTTGTAAAATCTAAAGTGAAAAACATTCACGCAAGCGGCGTTTGTGTTGTAAGTAAAAGTCCGGATATTGCCAATGCAAGAATCGAGTTTGAAAATGGATGCGTTGCCAATTTGACGACGTCAAGAATCTCTATGAAGGCAATGAGAAAAAGCAGATTTTTCCAGAAAGATGCTTATGTTTCTGTAGATTTCTTAGAGAAAAAAGCAGAAGTGATCAGAATGAAAGATGCTCCGGAAAATCCTACTCCGTTTGATATGATTATCGAAAATGCGGAAGGTGAGAAGAACCAGATTTTATTTGAATATCCAAATATTCAGCCTAATAATGCGATTTTAGACGAGCTTAATTCGTTTGCAGATGCTATTTTAGAAAATAAAAATGTTGAAGTTTCTTTGGAAGACGGGACTGAAGCATTGAAAGTAGCTTTGGAGATTATGAAATTAATCAGCTGATTCATTATAATTAGAATAGCAATTCAATCTTATGTAAAATAAATTCTTCTTTGATATTCAGAGAAGAATTTTTATATTTAATTTAATAATATTTAAATACATTTGTGTTTACATTAAAAATTCAACCTTAAAAATCTCCCTTAATATTTAAAATATAAAACCTATGAAAAAAGTAATTCTAACGTCCGCACTTTTATTGTCTCAATTTGGGACATCACAATTACTGAAGATTGACGGACAAAAGATCGTTAATGATAAAGGTGAAAATATTCAGTTAAGAGGGTTAGGACTTGGAGGCTGGATGTTACAGGAAGGCTATATGCTGAAAACTGCAGATTTTGCCGGGCCGCAATTTAAAATTAAAGAAAAAATTACAGAACTGATTGGTCAGGAAGGAATGGAAAATTTCTACAAAGCATATCTCAGAAACGGAGTTACGAAAGCCGATATTGATTTTTTGGCAAAGTCAGGATTCAATTCTGTAAGACTTCCGATGCACTATAATCTCTATACTTTACCCATTGAAAAAGAATCAGTAAAAGGTCAGAACACCTGGTTGGAAGAAGGTTTTAAAATGACTGATAATTTATTGAAATGGTGTAAAGACAATAAAATATATTTGATTCTGGATCTTCACGCTGCTCCCGGCGGACAGGGAAATGATGCCAATATTTCTGACAATGACAAGTCTAAACCGTCACTTTGGGACAACGAAGAAAATCAGAAAAAAACCATTGCTCTTTGGAAGAAACTAGCAGAAAGATACAAAGATGAGCCATGGATTGGTGGTTATGATTTAATCAACGAACCGAATATCAACTTTACCGGAAAGAACCCAAACGGAACTGACGAAATGTCTAACGCACCACTTTGGAAACTGCAGAAAGAAATTACAGAAGCCATTCGTGAAGTTGACAAAAAACACATCATTTTTCTTGAAGGAAACGGGTGGGGAAATAATTATAACGGACTCATTCCGATTTGGGATAACAATATGGCATTCAGTTTCCACAAATATTGGAATTATAATAATGATGAAACATTACAATTTGCTTTAAACCTCAGAGAAAAATACAATATGCCAATCTGGTTGGGCGAAACAGGGGAAAATTCAAACGTCTGGTTTACAGAATTAATCCAGCTTCTGGATCAGCATAATATTGGTTACGCCTTTTGGCCAATGAAAAAAATCGACAATATTGCAGGAATAACCAATGTAAAAATCACCCCTGAATATCAAAAACTTTTAGATTACTGGAAAAACGGAGGCGAAAAACCATCAAACGAATTTGCTAAAAAAACACTGATGAATATCGCTGAGAATTATAAATTCAGCAATGTTGAAATAAAAAATGATGTTATTGATGCGATGTTCAGACAAACAGCTGATGCATCAACAAAATCATTCAAAAATCATCAGATTCCTGGGAAAATCTATGCAACAGATTATGATTTGGGCAGAATAGGTTCTGCTTATCAGGATAAAGATTTCATTAATCTTTGGGTGAGTGATCCCGCAAAAAGATCAGAATGGAATTCTGGAAATCAGTTCAGAAATGACGGTGTTGATATTTATAAGACAAAAGATAACCAATATTATGTTGGAAAAACAGAAAGTGGAGAATGGCTTCAGTACACAATCAATTCAAAAACAGATAAAGCTTATAGTTTAAACATACAATATGCAAGCAGTAAAGACGGAAAAATCAGGATTGAAGATACTTCAGGAGAGCAAATGGCAACACTATCGTTAAAGTCCACAGGAGGAAATGAAAATTGGAAAACCGCTTCTACAAAAAGGATTAATTTAAAAAAAGGAGAAAATAAAATCAGGATTTATTTCGAAAACGATGGTATTAACATCAATTCTTTTGAATTGAAATAAATACTTTAAACGTGAACTCGATTTATTTTTCTAAAACTCATATCACACCTTGCAGAATTTAAATTATTTTAAGTATTTTTCCTGAAAAATTAATATTACATGGAAACAAAATCTCCTTTTGAACAATTTGATGAATTAAGAATCAGTAATGCCGGAAAACTTTTTCTTAAAGAAGCTGCAAAATGGACTGCTTTTTTAGCAATTCTAGGCTATATCGGAATCGGTTTTATGGTGCTAGCAGCTATTTTTATGCTGATTTCCGGAGCTTCTATGAGCTCTTACAACAGCATGCTACCAATGGGCGGAGGAGCTTTTTTTGCGCTTTTCTATTTAATTTTTGCGGCACTGTATTTCATCCCTATCAATTATCTTTATAAATTCAGCTCAAATATGAAATTTGCTATCGAAGCAAATAATCAGGCAAATCTTACAAAATCTTTTGAATATTTAAAATCTCATTACAAGTTTATCGGGATTCTGACGATCATAGTCTTTGGTATTTATATTCTGATATTCCTAGGTATAATGATTATGGGTGTGGGCAGGATGGTGTAAATTTAACCTTTAAAATAATTTAAAATCCTTCTCTTTTCCAGAAGGATTTTTTAAACGCTTAATATGAAAAAAACAGGACTTATTTTTCTTTTGATTTCAATCTTCAGTTTTGGTCAAAAATTGAACTTACATAATAAAATCAATGTAATTCTTTTCAATAAAAAAGCAACTGTCGGAGTCTCGGTTTTAGGCTTTGAAAACAACTTTATTTATAACAGAAATGCAGACAGAAAACTTCCTATGCAGAGTGTTTTTAAATTTCATATTGCAGCAGCAGTTCTTGATTTTGTTGATCAGGGAAAACTGTCATTAGACCAAAAAATTTACCTTGACAAATCTAATTTGCTTGAAAACACCTGGTCTCCGCTTCGGGATCAATATCCCAACGGTGGCGTTGAGGTTCCTTTGAGTGAAATTCTGGAATTTACTGTTGCCAAAAGTGATAACAATGGCTGTGATATTATGCTGAAATTGCTGGGTGGAACCAAAACTGTTCAGAAATTTATGGATTCTAAAGGGGTAAAAGGATTTAAGATCAAATACAATGAAGCCGAAATGCACAAAGACTGGAAAGTGCAGTATGAAAATTACAGCACAACACATTCTGCCGTAGATGTTTTAAAAAAATTCTATGACGGAAAATTGCTTTCCAAAAAATCAACAGATTATCTGATGAAAGTAATGCTCTCGACATCCACAGGAAAAAACAAATTGGTAGAGCAGCTTCCAAAAAACACTCCGGTAGCCAGAAAAACGGGAGCTTCAGGTAAAAACGATGCGGGATTAACGGGTGCTGAAAACGAAATTGCCATTGTAACCTTACCCAACGGAAAACATTACGCAATTGCCGTATTTGTAAGCAATTCCACAGAATCTGATGCGGTAAACTGTAAAATAATCTCAGATATTTCGAAAGCAGTTTGGGATGATTTTAATAAGTAAATTTTAAAGCTTATTTTTAGGCTATGAAATCACATAACTGAATTCCTCATCAACAATACATTCATCTATGAAAAATATAATTTCAATACTCCTTTTATTCTGCAGCACTTTTCTTTTGGCTCAGAAAAACGATCATTATCTGCAGGTAAGTTATTCAAGCATTTGTTGCGGAACACCCTCAACTGCGCCGGTTATGAGCTATATTTCACAGTTTCAAAAAAAGAACAAAACAAAAACTCTTGAAGTTCTTCAACAATCGGGATTGGGAAGAGAAGGCGAATTTAACCTGTACATTGGTCTTGATCCTCTTTCAAAAACTCAAAAAACCAGTTTTATAAGGGGACTTAAGACAGCTATAGCTTCACAAAATACCAAAAGAAACCAAGGCAGTGACGGAATGGTGAATGTGGATTCTTCGGTGCTCGTTACCAAAGCAAAATTGTCGTCAATTAAAAACCTGACTGTTTATAAATATAATTTAATTAAATAATAAAAATGATCAAAAACATTGTAGTTATCGGAGCCGGAACCATGGGAAATGGTATTGCACACACCTTCGCACAAAGCGGTTATAGTGTACATTTAGTAGATGTTTCTCAGGATGCTCTCGACAAAGGAGTGAAAACCATTACCACCAACCTTGACAGAATAATTGCAAAGGGAAACCTTACTGAAGAACAAAAAACAGAAACTTTAGGCAACATAAAAACTTTTACCGAGCTTAAAGATGCTGTAACCAATGCAGATTTAGTGGTGGAAGCAGCAACAGAAAATCAAGACCTGAAGCTGAAAATATTTGCTCAGATGGATGAGTTTGCACCTGAAAACTGTATTTTATCTACAAATACTTCTTCAATTTCTATTACCAGAATTGCTGCAGCCACCAAAAGAGCAGATAAAGTGATCGGAATGCATTTTATGAATCCTGTTCCGATTATGAAACTGGTTGAGATCATCAAAGGATACTCTACTTCAAAAGAAACTTTTGATACTATTTATGAAATGAGTAAAAATCTGGGTAAAGTTCCTGTTGAAGTAAACGATTATCCGGGATTTGTTGCCAATAGAATTTTGATGCCGATGATCAACGAATCTATCGAAACGCTTTACAACGGCGTTGCAGGAGTGGAAGAAATTGACACTGTAATGAAATTAGGCATGGCTCATCCGATGGGACCTCTTCAGTTAGCAGATTTTATTGGTCTTGATGTTTGTCTGGCGATTTTAAATGTAATGCATGATGGCTTTAAAAATCCAAAATATGCTCCAAATCCATTGTTAGTCAACATGGTTATGGCAGGAAAATTAGGAGTAAAGTCAGGAGAAGGTTTTTACGATTATTCTGAAAGTAAAAAAGCTGAAAAAGTAGCAAAAATGTTTTCAAAATAAACTTGTCTGCGTTTGAGTTATAAATTTGAAAAACCCATGCAATCTATCAGATAATGTCTGCAAACTTAATAAAATTTAAAGAAAAACACATCCAAATAACAATGGTCATCATCACTTTAATGATGACCATTTTACGTTTTTTATTGAATGAAAAAGGTCGTGTGAATCCCGATTCTATACGTTTTCTAAGATTTGCTCATGTTTTTCCGGAAATAGATAATACGACAACTCCGGCAGGATATCCTATGAGTATAAAGTTTTTTACTTTTCTGGGGACTGATGAATTTTGGAGCAGCAAAATTGTTGGGATTTTAGGATTTCTTTTGATCATTTTTATCACATGGAAGCAAAAATTTTATTTCAGAGAATCGGTCATCGTATGTTCTCTTTTTAGCTTCCTGTCGATATTTTCATTTACGATGAGTGAAGCGCTCATATTGCCTTTCGTTGTGATATTTTTGTTTGCATCTCATTTGGTTTTGACAGAAAAATTATCAAAATGGAAAGGGATATTTTATCTCTCATTTTTGCTCATTATTCTCTACAATATCCGCTACAGTTCTCTATTCATCATCGGTGCGACTGGTTTGTTCGGGTTGGTTTTCTGGAAGAAAAGATACAGTTCGGTATTTATTATTTCGGGAACTTTAGGTTTTGCATTTGTCGTTTTATTTAAATTTTTCTACATAGATTATTTCAACGAAAATTATGTAAAAGATTCACTCATTATCGGCTTATATCCTACTTCAAAACTGTTGATTGAATTCTTTCAGGGATTATCCACTACTTTTAATCCATTCATTCATATTTCAGATCCTAACGGCGGAAAAATAAATTACGTAATTTATGGAATCGGATTTTTAAACATACTGATGATCGGTTATATCTTCATCAAATATAAATTATCAGAAACTGAAATCTTTTACATATTCATTGGAATTTGCGGAATTGTATGTTCTTATTTTGTACAGTATTTCTATCCCGTAAATCCCTTGGATTACAGATTATTAGCACCATTCATTATCGGATTATGGCTGATCTATTTTAGTAAATTGTTTAACATTTTCGGTGAAAAAGTTTATCTGATCGGAATTTTGAGTCTCTGCTCAGGAGCACTTTTTACATGGTTATCCACAGGAAATTATCTTGAAAACAGAAAAATAGTTACCGAATATCTAAAGAAGGAAAAGCTGTATAACATTCCGCTAAAATTCTATGTGATCGAAGAAAAAAATTTAGAAAAAGTACAGATTGCAGAGCTCATCAGCACCGTAAATTCTAATATGACACTGACTTCTAAACCTTCAGATACTTTACAAAAAACGACCCTGACAAAGCATAAAGTTTTACAAAAAATTAAAATTGACAAGAACAAATACCAATAATTTTATTTATCTTTGAGAAAGTTTAAACATTAAAAAAATGAAATTACCAAAGTTTTTATTAGCAGACAATTCGGAATTTCCTGAAGATTTATTTGTAGTTCATACAGAATATCCAAGATTCATATTGAATGTTGAGGAAGAAGAAGTTGAGTGGTTGGATGATTTAGAAGGCGACGATGAAGAAACCATGGCAGATGAGGCTACAAAAGTAGTGGAAGCGGCGTTCAAATGGTGTGATGAAGAGTTGGCAAAATACGACGACGAAGAGGACGAAGAATAAGAATTTTTTACTCATAAAAAAAGGAACTCAAAATTGAGTTCCTTTTTTTATTTTATTCAGCTTTATTAAATTTCAATAATAAAAGATTATCCTGATACAATTCTAAAGTATTTCCGGAAACCACATATTTATTTACTTTCCCCATCATACTCATGAAATTCTGCTCTACACTCATATTCTCACAAGCCATTTTGGTAGAACCCAATTGAGATGCTGTAAAAGTTCCTGAAGCAGCATCTGTAGATAATGTTCCGAAATAACTGTTGCATCCTCCATTTCCGTTAACTTTCGCTCCATCAATATTCAACGTTGGTGTTTTACCTTTCACATTATCCGCTAAAGTCCATTTTGTATTGGCAATTGATGGCTGAGATTTCCCCACTTTTGAAGCAGTAGTATTTGACATTGTTCCGCACGATGCCAAAACTGCAACCGTACACAAACTTAAAAAGATCTTTTTCATTTTTAGATTTCATTTTTAAAAAGAAGAATTTAACATCTGTTTTATTCTGCTTTTCTGATTTAAACCAAATTTACGGAAAACTATTTAATTTTAATAAAATGCTTTTTAAGATTTTCAGCATCTTCATCTTTCTGGAAATTCATTCCTACTAAATTTGCTTGACCCATTTTATAATTTCTATTATTGAGTAAAAAAACTTTCTTTCTAAGATTCTGATCTAAAGTGCTCATTCCAATACTCTTCCGTTTTTCGTTAAGGTTTTTGACCAGACTATTTCCTTTCTCTCCTCTCTTCTCAGGATAGAACCATTCATGTACATAGCAACAATCAACTTTTTCCAACATTTTTTCTACATTATCGTGAGGTGTTTCAAGATTGCCATCATTTTTTAAGAATTGTATGATCTCGAAATGCCTGCTGTTATAATTCGAAGTTCCATTATTTAAATCTAAGAGAAACGCAGCGTTTTCGGGAGTAATTTTTCCTCTATTTAAAGCTCTTATAATTTCGTTTGAGAAATTGGCAACCTGCGGACTATAAATATTACTGGATAACTGGTGCCAAATGATGAAATAAAAATTTTGAAAAAAAACTAAGTTTGCTGAACTTAAGCCCAAATCATATTCATTAGGAAATCCTTTTTTTTGAATTAAATCTAAAAGTTTAGTGCTTGCAATACTGTCATTCTTTGTAATCTCTTTTTTATAGTTCGCATAATTTCCTCCTGAAATTTTTCTATAATGCTGATCTATTTTAAATAAAGAATCCAAATCTTTTCGGTAACTATCATCAAATTTCTTTATACAATTCGTTTTCTTATATTTTTCAGTATTAGGAAAATTCGAAAGAAAATTTTCTTCAAATTTATACTTCATACAGTCTAAAGAATGATAATGTTTAAAAGCATCTTCATAATTTTTTTTATTTAACAACACTTCCATGTGGTTATACAAATCATTTGCATGAGGTTCCTTAAAATTTATAAATGCCTTTTGGTAATAAAAATCCGCACTGTCTAAATCATTACTTACTATTTTATCTTCTGCAATATTTACTGCTTCATAATAGTTGATTAATTCTTTATTGATTAGTTCACTATTTTGGGAATATAAAGAAGCATAAAGAAATAGAGAAAGAAAGACTATAAGTGATTTCATTGATTGTTAGTTTAAAAAAAGAAAACGGACAAATGTCCGTTTCTATTGTATAAAAAATATTTTATTATGACCTTAATTCAGCATTGAATTCTTTCTGAAAAGATTTAATCAAAGAATCCATTACTGCAGAAATTTCCTTTTCTTCCAGTGTTTTTTCCTCATTTAATAATTCAAAACTCATCGCATAAGACTTTTTGCCTTCAGGAAGATTTTTGCCTTCATAAACATCGAATAAATTGATATTTTTGATGAATGGAGATTTGTTCTTCTTTGCCGTTTGATACAATTCCTGATAGGTGATATTTTTGTCTATCAACAACGCCAGATCTCTTCTGATTTTGTTGAATTTCGGAATATCATTAAATTTCAACTCTTTATTGAAACGTAATTTCTGAGCTAATTCCAATTCGATTTCCGCATAGAAACAATCTTGCTCAATATCAAAATCTTTCAGCATCTGAGGGGCAACTTTACCAATTCTCACTAAAGTTTCACCTTCAGATTCGTATGCCAAAGCATCAGAAAACCTGTCATCAGACAAAGCAACTTCTTTGTAGTTAACAGATAATTTTTCTAATAAAACTTTTACGAATGCTTTTAAGTTGTAGAAATCTGTTGTAGATTTTGGCTGTAACCAGTTTTCAGAAACATTTCTTCCGCTTACTAAAATAGCCAATTGCTTTCTTTCTTCGTACTTCTCTTTTTTATGATAAATCTTTCCAAATTCGAAGAATTTGATATCCTGATTTTTCCTGTTGATGTTATAGATTGCGTTTTGTAAAAGTCCTTCCAATAAAGACTTTCTCATGAATGCCAAATCATTGCTTAACGGATTCAATAATTTTACGGCGTCAGTTTCATCTTTAACCGAAGTTAATGAGTTGTTCATCACTTCATTGAAACCTAAGCCCTGCAATGTTCTCGCCCAACTGTTTTCCAGCTCGTCCTGATCCTTTGCATTCAATTTTACAGGCGTGAAAGAAATCTTTTGCGGAGCTTCAATTTTATTGTATCCGTAAATTCTTAAAATCTCCTCAATGACATCAATTTCTCTTGTCACATCAGCTCGGTAAGCAGGAACTGAAATCTCAAACCCATTCTGAATTTCATTAAGAACCTGAATTTCAAGTGCTTTTAAAATCTCTTTTACTTTCTCTCTGTGGATTTTCGTTCCTGAAAATCTGCTCGATTTTCGAGAATCTGATGATGACATAATTATCTTCAATTTTCTTAGGATATTCTTCCAAAAGATCTCCAACCAATTGTCCTTCGGCCAAATCCTGAATCATTTTGATCGCATGAGTAATGGCAGTTCTCGTAATATTAGGATCTACTCCTCTTTCAAATCTAAAAGAAGCATCGGTATTCAGACCGTGAGCTTTAGCAGCTTTTCTTACTGCAACCGGATTAAAATAAGCACTTTCCAGGAAAATAGTTTTTGTTTCGCCTGAAACTCCGGAATTCGCACCTCCGAAAACTCCGGCGATACACATTGGGTTGTCTTGTCCATCCTTAATAATGATTTCAGAACCGTTCAGCGTTCTTTCAACACCATCTAAAGTCGTGAATTTTGTTCCTTCAGCAACAGTGCCTACTTTCACTTTTTTGTCTGCAATTTTATCGGCATCAAAAGCGTGAAGCGGCTGACCAAAACCGTGAAGAATATAGTTGGTAATATCTACAATATTGTTAATCGGGCTCAAGCCGATGGCTTTCAATCTGTCTTTCAACCAAGACGGAGATTCTGAAACTTTTACATTTTCAATGACCGCTCCGATATATCTTGGCGTTAATTCGGCATCTTCAACCTCTAATGTAAATTCGTGTGTACCTTCATTATTTAAAGCTACAGAAGCTATTTTTTCAAAGTCACCTTTCTGCTGGTTGGTGGAAAGAAAAGCGTACAAATCTCTGGCAACACCATAATGAGACATTGCATCGGTTCTGTTTGGCGTTAAACCAATTTCAAAAACTTCGTCATTTGTTAATTCAAAATAATCTGAAAAATTCTTTCCAACTTCATATTTGGTTTCATCCAGAATCATAATTCCGCCGTGATCGTCACTTAATCCCAATTCGTCTTCGGCGCAGATCATCCCTTGCGAAACTTCACCTCTTATTTTAGCTTCCTTGATTTCAAAAAAGTTTCCGGTTTTATCATAGATTTTTGTACCAACAACAGCAACGGGAACAGTTTGTCCGGCTTCAACATTCGGAGCGCCACAGACGATATTCAAAATTTTTCCGTTTCCAACGTCTACGGTGGTTTTATTTAATTTATCGGCATTCGGATGCTTTTCGCAGGTTAAAACTTTCCCTACCACTACACCTTCCAGACTCCCTTTGATGCTTTCAAATTTTTCTATTCCTTCTACCTCAAGACCGATGTCTGTAAGAAACTCTCCTATTCTTTCAGATTTCAGCTCTGTTTTGATATAATCTTTCAGCCAGTTATTTGATATTTTCATCCTTTAATTTTGAAAATTTATTTTGAATTTTTTCAAGTTACAAATGTCGTGTTTTTTTGAGAAACAGAGAAATTTTTAACCTTTCAACTGACCTCAAACAACAAAAAAAGAGGCTGATAAAATCAAACCTCTTTTACTATTATTAAATTTTAATATTACAATCCTATTACCGGCATTGATAACATTAAGATATTTTCATTTTCTTCAAGACCGTCAAGAGGTTCGATGATTCCCGGTCTGTTTGGCTGAGACATTTTCATTGTAATATCGTCTGCACTTAAAATACCCAACATTTCTGTTAGAAATTTAGAACTGAATCCGATATTGATATCTTCACCGTTATAATCACAAGGAATTTGCATATCTGCTTTGTTTGCATATTCTGTATCTTCTGCATGAAGATGTAGAATGTTTGCAGATAATTTAAATCTAACCTGGTTTGTTGATTTATTAGACATAATAGAAGCTCTTCTGATTGCTCCTAGCAACAAATTTCTGTTGATCGTCAAAACATTCGGGTTTTCCTTAGGAATTACTGCCGTATAATTTGGATACTTTCCGTCAATTAATCTACAAATCCAGATATGTTTACCAAAAGTAAACTTAGCCATATTCTCGTTGAAGTCGATTGTGATGTCTTCATTTGAACTTGCCAAAATATTTTTGAAAATATTCAACGGCTTTTTAGGCATGATGAATTCCATTGGCTCTGCATTCATCAAATCTGTTCTTTTATACACGACCAATCTGTGAGAATCTGTTGAAACAAAGTTGGTTTCGTTTTCTCCAAACTGGAATAGAACTCCCGTCATTACAGGACGAAGTGAATCATTGCTTGTAGCAAAAAGTGTGTTGGTTAAAGCTTCGGATAAAACTCCTGCAGGCATGGTTACGCTTTGTGCAGCATCAAATTCCGGAAGCTCAGGATAATCGTCTGCATTGTCTAGTGCAACGGCGAAATTATCTTTCTCATCTAAAATCTCCAACTGACTCCCTGTACCTTCTGCGTTGTCTTTTACAACAAGCGTAAGAGGCTGTTCACCGTATGTTTTAATAAAATCCTGAAAAATTTTAGCAGGAACAGCAAATTTGCCCGCATCATCAGACTTCACCTCCAAAGAAGTTATTAAAGTTGTTTCGCCATCAGAAGCTGTAATGGTCAAATCATTTTGATTAAGGTCAAAAAGATAATTTTCTAAAATCGGTCTCGATTGAGAGCTTGATATTACGCCACTTACAGTTTGCAATGCTTTCTGAAGTTCACCACTTGAAATAATAAATTTCATAGATTTAAAAATAAGTTTTTACAAATATAACAAATAGAAAACAGATAGAAAAGAATAATAGAGCGAGTTATTAACAACTATCAAAAAAGAATTTTATTTTTCGTGAAATTATTTATTCCGACTATCTTTGCCGAACATCTTTTTAAAATGAGAAAACCTCCTGTTTATAAAAGTTTCATGAACGCTTTTCGTGGTATTTTCATGATGCTGAAATCTGAAAGAAATTTCCAGATTGAGGTGGTGGCTTTACTGGCAAATATTTTTTTAATTTTTTATTTAAACCTGTCCAGCATTGATACTGTTTTGGTTTTAACGGTTTCTATTGGAGTTTTAAGTGCTGAAATTTTCAACACAGCAATTGAAAAAATTTGCGACATTATTCAACCGGAATTTGATAAAAGAATTGGATTCATTAAGGATATTTCTGCAGGAGCCGTCACTTTGATTGCAGTAGCATCTATCGTTGTGGGAGTTTTTGTATATTGGAAATACATTGGGCTGATTTTTTAAAAATAAGCTTACTCCAAAACCAAGATAATATTTTTGTGTGACTTTATGATTTCGATTAAAATATCAAACAAAGTTTGTCCTTTTCCAGCAATCAATTCATCCAATTTTTGCTGAATGAGCTCTATGTTGAAAGGTTTCCCCTGCTTTACTTTATTTTTGTAAAATTCATTTGTCGCTTCAAGTCCTAAATCTTTTCTCGACTTTTGAGAATCTTTCCAAATAATTTCTCCTTGAAATCCGTACAGGATATCGTCAAAACCATCTAAAGTTCCAACTTTCCAATCGGTATCTTTCATCAAAATAGTCGAAACTTCTTCGTAAAATCCTGATAAATCAGAAAAATGGCTGCCATTGATGACAGCCATTTCATTGTTATTTTTATCTGAAGTATTCAACTCCGTTTTTGAATATGTTGTGGTAATTTGCAGTGGGGATGTTTTTCATCAAGCCTTCAGCAAAACGTTCAGGATGTCCCATTCTGCCATAGATTTTTCCATCAGGACTCGTTATTCCTTCGATTCCGAACAAAGAATTATTTGGATTGAAAGGCATTCCGTGAGCGATGTTTCCATCTAAATCCAGATATTGAGTAGCAATCTGTCCGTTTTCATATAACTTCTGGATTTCTTCTTGCGAAGCCATAAAACGACCTTCACCGTGAGAAATAGGAATCGTGAAAACCTGATCTTTCATTCCTTTTAACCAAGGTGATTCGTCATTCAATACTTTCACATTAACCATTTGAGAAATATGTCTTCTGATTGCATTGTGTGCCAATGTCGGAGAATTTTCATCCAAATCTTTGATTCTTCCGTAAGGCAGCAAACCTGACTTTACCAGCGCCTGGAAACCATTACAAATCCCAATGATCATTCCGTCTCTGTCGAGCAATTCGTGAACGGCATTTCTCATCTTCTCATTCTTCAAGACATTCACGATAAACTTAGCAGAACCGTCCGGTTCATCACCTGCGGAAAACCCTCCTGAGAATGCTAAAATCTGTGACTGTTTAATTTCTTTCACCCACGCATCGATGCTTTCGTCAAGCAAATGATGATTAATATTAATCAACGGCAAACTGCTTACCAATGCACCTTCTTTTTGGAATGCATGCAGTGTATCGTATTCGCAGTTTGTTCCCGGGAAAACAGGTGCAAAAACTCTTGGTTGAGCAATTCCGTGTTTTTTAATAGTGATATTTCTTGGGTTGATTGAGTTGAGTTTTGAATCCAATTCAACGGTTATTTTTTCTTTTTCAATAGTTGAAAAAAGATTTTCAAATGTTTTGGTATTTGCTTCAAGTAATTTTTCAATTTCGAAACTCAAATTATTGATTTTCAAAATATCATGATCTTTAACTTCACCGATCAATTGAAGATCAACGGAACTTAATTCTTCAGTAGCTTCAATGATTAAGCTACCTACATTTTTAGTTAATAAAGTTTTATCACCAACCGTAATTTCAGCTCCCAATCTGTTTCCGAAACTCATTTTTGCCAGTGCAACAGCAACCCCGCCTTCTTTCATTGTCTTTACAGAAACAATTTTTCCGGCTTTTATATTTTCGAAAATCAATTCAAAAACAGCTTTTAGATTTTCATAATTTGGAAGTCCGTTTTCCTGAGGAATATGATTGAAGAAATACAGTTTATTTCCTGCCTGTTTAAATTCCGGGGAGATCACATTTTTCTTTTCTCCGTTAGCACAAGCAAACGAAATCAATGTTGGCGGAACATTCAAATCCTGATACGTTCCACTCATTGAATCTTTACCTCCGATAGCGGCTAAACCAAGGTTCATCTGAGCATCATAAGCTCCCAAAAGAGAAGCCAAAGGTTTACCCCATTTTTCAGGGTTCTGACCTAATTTCTCAAAATATTCCTGAAAACTTAACCTGATATTTTTGTAATCGCCACCCATTGCTACGATTTTCGCCACACTTTCAACTACCGCATAAGAAGCTCCTAAAAGTGAGTTTTGCTTTGAAATTTCTGCATCAAATCCCCAACTTGCAAAAGAAACCGTTTCAATATTTTTCGCTCCTAAAATTGGTAATGTCTGTGCACTTCCTTCCATCAAAGTCTGCTGATATTTTCCACCTAAAGGCATCGCAACCGTAGTCGCACCAATGGATGAATCAAACATTTCCAATAGACCTTTTTGAGAAGCAACGTTTTTATCAGCTAAGATTTTTAAGAAATTTTCTTCGTTAAAAGTCTGAGTTTCTTCATTCACTTCATTAAGATGGGTAATCTTAACTTCCTGGCTTTTAGAACAGCCATTGGTATCAAGAAATTCTCTTGAAAGATCAACAATTTTATCGCCTTTCCAGAACATATGCATTCTTCCGGAATCTGTCACTTTTGCAACTTCCACAGCTACAATGTTTTCAGCTTCACAGAATTTGATAAACTGCTCTTTATCTTTTGGTTCAACTACAACCGCCATTCTTTCCTGGGATTCAGAAATAGCAAGCTCGGTTCCGTTCAGACCTTCATATTTTAATGGCAAAACATCCAGATTAACTTCCAAAGAATCAGCGATTTCACCAATAGCGACAGAAACTCCACCAGCTCCGAAATCGTTTGATTTTTTAATCAGTCTGGTCACTTCAGGATTTCTGAATAACCTCTGGATTTTACGCTCTTCAACGGCATTTCCTTTCTGAACTTCAGAACTCATCGTGTGGATAGAGGTTTCGTCTTGTTCTTTTGAACTTCCGCTTGCACCGCCAACACCATCACGACCTGTTGCACCTCCTAAAATAATAATAGAATCCCCTGTTGAAGGTTTTTCACGTCTTACCCAATCCACAGGAACAGCACCGGTAACGAAACCGACTTCCATTCTTTTTGCTTTGTAACCTTCATCATAGATTTCGGAAACCATTGTAGTTGCCAAACCGATTTGGTTACCGTAAGAAGAATATCCGTTTGCAGCCTGTTTTGTGATGGTTTTTTGAGGCAATTTCCCCGGTAATGTTTGATCTACAGGTTCCAAAACATCAGCAGCGCCCGTCAATCTCATCGCCTGAAAAACGTAAGAACGTCCGGACAAAGGATCTCTGATTGCTCCACCTAAACAAGTAGAAGCACCACCAAAAGGTTCAATTTCCGTCGGGTGATTGTGGGTTTCATTTTTGAATAATAAATACCATGGCTCTTTTTTACCATCATATTCAGCTTCGATCTGGATGGTACAAGCGTTAATTTCATCTGAAACAACCAAGTTCTCCAAGTTGCCTGTCTTGTGGAAATATCTTCCGCAAACAGTTGCCAAATCCATTAAGGAAATTGGTTTCAATTCGCGTCCTAAGAATTTTCTTTTTTCGATATAATCATTGAAAATGGTTTCCAATGTATGTTTAAATTGTCCTTCAAACTCAATATTTGACAATTCTGTCTCAAACGTTGTATGGCGACAGTGATCACTCCAATACGTATCCAAAACTTTAAGTTCCGTTTCCGTAGGATTTCTCTGTTCAGTTTTAAAATATTCCTGAATGAATTTTAAATCATCTAACCCTAATGCAAAACCGTGAGAATTGTAAAAGCTGGTAAGCTCTTCAGTTGTATAGCTAATAAAGTTATCGTGAATTAAAACTTTAGAAGGAATTTCATCAGCAGGAATATTTAAAATGGTTAAATCTTTTTCCTGAGATTCAACTTTATTGATGAGAAGATCTTTGATTTTTGCCAAATCAGATTCAGAAACGCCTTCAAACTCGATGAGCTTACCGCTTCTTACTTTTGATTTCTCATTTTCAGTTAGCAGAGCAATACATTGCTGTGCAGAATCTGCACGTTGGTCGTATTGTCCAGGTAAAAATTCCATTGCAAAACAGATCCCTTTGCCCGGATTGTCTTCGTGCAAAATGTCGGTAACCGGATCTACGAAAGTGCTGTTGACCACCTTTTCGAATTCACCATTATTCAAATTGAAAATATCGTACACATTGTACACTTTCACATTTTTGACCGACGAAACCACCGCTTTTACTTCATCAAAAATTTTTGGACTTTCTACATCGAAAATTCCTCTCTTTTCTACGAAAATTCTTTTGTTTTGAGACATTAGATGTCAGTTTTATTTAGATTTATTTTTCTTATAAAGACAGCATTCCTAAGAAATGCGTATTTATAGCGATATATTTTCTACACAGATTTTATTCCTACGGAATATTATTTGTTTAAAGTTTTCAAATAAAATATGCAGCCCAAAGACTGCATAAAATTTATACTTTAAGATCAGCTTCTAATCCTATCAAATCTTTATTTGCATCCAGAATTGGCTGAACTTCATTGACGATGAATTCCTCCGTTTGAATGGGTGCAAAACCAATAAAGTTTTTAGGATCCAAAACTTCTTTTAATTTTGATTTATCGAGCTTTAAAGAATGATCATTTAAAATTCTTTCAATCAAATCATTTTCTTTACCTTCTTCTTTAACCTGTTTGGAAGCTTCCATCGAGTGAAGTCTGATTACTTCGTGGATTTCCTGACGGTCGCCACCAGCTTTCACTTCTTCCATAATGATGTATTCTGTCGCCATAAAAGGAAGTTCTTCTTCGATATGTTTGTTGATTCTGTTCGGATACACCACGATACCGTTCATGATATTATTCCAAATCAATAGAATTGCATCGACAGCTAAAAATGCCTGTGGAATGGTCAATCTTTTGTTTGCAGAATCGTCCAATGTTCTTTCAAACCATTGTGTAGAAGCAACCATTGCAGAACTTGTCGTCAAAGACATTACGTATTTTGCCAACGCTCCGATTCTTTCGCTTCTCATTGGATTACGCTTGTAAGCCATTGCTGATGAACCGATTTGGTTTTTTTCGAATGGTTCTTCAACTTCTTTAAGATTTTGAAGAAGACGTAAATCGTTTGTAAATTTATGAGCAGATTGAGCGATGTTTCCTAATAAAGCCACCACTTTTGCATCGATTTTTCTATCGTAAGTCTGTCCGGAAACTCCGAAAACTTTTTCGAAACCGAATCTTTTTGATAATTCTTTATCTAAATGTTTAACTTTAGAATAATCTCCGTTGAATAACTCCAAGAAACTTGCAGCCGTTCCTGTAGTTCCTTTAACCCCTCTGAATCTTAATGTTTCTAAGAAGAAATCAAGCTCTTCAATGTCCAAAACCAAACTCTGTAACCAAAGTGTCGCTCTTTTTCCAACGGTCGTTAACTGAGCGGGTTGGAAGTGAGTGAATCCTAAAGTCGGTAAATCTTTATATTGAATAGAAAAATCAGCAAGATTTTTCATTACGTTGACTAATTTTTTCTTTAGAATTAAAAGTCCGTCACGGATTTGAATTAAATCTGTATTGTCTCCTACAAACGCCGAAGTCGCTCCTAAATGGATAATTCCTTTTGCTGAAGGCGCCACATCTCCGTATGTGTGAACGTGAGCCATGACATCGTGGCGAAATTTCTTCTCATACTCTGCTGCCTTATCGTAATCGATGTTTTCGGCATTGGCTTTCAACTCTGCAATCTGCTCGTCTGTGATGTCAAGACCAAGGTCTTTTTCAATTTCAGCCAAAGCGATCCAAAGCTTTCTCCATGTACGGAATTTGTTGTTATGAGAAAAGTTAAATAACATTTCTTCACTGGAATAGCGCTCTTCCAATGGATTTTTGTAGGAATTCATTTCTTTCATATACTTTTTAGATGCACAAAAATACGGATTTTGATTGAGAGAGAAAAATTGTGTGACCGGTTTTAGATTTTACTCAAAATATGACAGTTTACTTCAATTTGGATTTTAATGTTGTTATTTCATCGGCATTTGCGAAAGCACCCCCATCCGTAATCGCAGAAGAATGGAAATATTCTGCTTTGGTAAATTCCCTGAGTTCTTCAACATTTGTGGAACGCAGACCGCCACCTACAAGAATTTCAATTCTTCGGTTTGATAATTCTACCAGTTTTTTTAAATTTTCTTTTCCTTCGGAAACGTTGGGCTTCTGACCGGAAGTCAGAATCGTTTTAAAGCCACATTCAATGACTTTTTCTAAGGTTATTTCTAAATCTTTTGCACGATCGAAAGCTCTGTGAAATGTACACGGATAGGGTTTTGCCAATTCAACCAATTCTTTATTTTGTTGTGCGTTAACCTCATCATTTTCGTTTAAAATTCCAAAAACGAAACCGTCAACTTTTAAAGTTTTTAATTGAATTAAATCTGATTTCATCTGTTCAAATTCTTCATCAGAATATGTAAAATTTCCACCACGAGGACGAATCATTACAAAAATTGGGATATTTATTTTTTCTCTAAGTTCTTTTGTAATGTTAAAATCCGGGGTTGTTCCTCCCTCGCTAAGTCCGTCACACAGTTCTATTCTGTCGGCTCCGTTTTCGAAGGCTATAATGGCAGATTCTTGATTAAAGCAAGCGATTTCTATTTTTGACATTGTAATTCTGATTAAAATTTTTAAGATATGTTTTCTTGGATTTTTTATTTAGTGCAAATTAATAATTCCTAAAAATCATGCGTGTGCTTTTCTTAATTTAGTGATACTTAAAATTATAAGGCCTAAAATTCCCAAAACGAAATATCCTTCCGCCACCTGAAGCTGAATTTCCGGTTTAATGATTGCGACAATTCCGTAGCTGATTGCTGATGTGATGATGAACGCTACTCCACCTGTTAAGCCCCCCGCAACACCTGCAGAATTTGGAAATCTTCCGATGCAGTACGCAAAATAATTATTAAAAATGAAACCTGCCGTCACATGAATAACGAATGCAAATGCAACTAAAGTGTAAATATTATTCAGAAAGAAAGAGCAGAAAATCATCATCACAATTAAAAAGATCTGGATAAAATTAGCATAACGAATTTTGGGTAAAAATGCTTTTTCAATGAGAGCTTTTCCTAAAAAGCCACCGGTCATCCATGCAAAACCAAGAATCAATGAGACGTAACCGGCAACCACCTCAGAATACCCCATTTTATGTTCGATGATGAATGCGCCGCAGAGATTAAAGAAAATCACCATTGCATAACTTACTCCGCACATCAACATTCCGTAGAAAAAATCTTTGGTTCTGAACATCAAATCGTATTCTTTGAGTACTGCATTAAATTGGAAAGGCTTTTTAATTTTTAAGGTTTCACCTGAAAATATTAATTCTAAAATCAATAATATTAAGCTGTAGCCTGCTAAAACATAAAAATTAGATTGCCATCCGAATAATTTCTGAAGATAACCACCAATAAATGGTGCAATGATAGGCCCGACTGACCAAACAATGGTCATGATACTTAAATAGTGTTTTCGTTTTTCACCATCATATACATCAACAAAAAATGCCCGCTTCGAAACGACCGCAAATCCTGATAAGATACCCTGTAAAACACGCATAGCGTAAATCACCATAATATCTTTGGTAAGAGCAGTTATCAGAAAACTCGCCACAAACAACGCTAAAGAAATCGCTGAAACTCTAAACCTCCCGAATGAATCTACAACACTTCCTGCAAAAAACTGGGTAAGGCCATAACTGATTAAAAATATAGAAAGCGTAAGCTGAATGCTGCTTTCCGGCTGATGCAGTTCTGTAGCCATACTTGGCATAGACGGTAAGTAAATATCTGTTGCCAAACCCGACATCGGAATTACGGCAAAAGCCAATATGGTAGCAATGAACTGATTTTTTGACTGAAGAATTTTCATGGTAAGTATGCCCATCTACAGGCTGATTTTATCTTTGCAAAGGTAAAATGATAACTTAATATAAAAAACAAAAAATGACTGAACTTTCGAACAATCATTTCATTTTAATAATATATATACAGATATTAGTTTACTTATTTTTATGGGCCTTACCGTTTGATTTGTAGTTTTTAGACTTTTTCTCCATGTGCTTGTATCTTTTATCGTTGTTTTTGTTACGATTGTAGACTGCTACAGGATTTTTTCCTTTGTAATATTTAGTTTTAAATTTTACATATTTATCACGTCCCATGATTCTTTCCAATTCAGAATAACGATCTATAGTCCATCTGTCAGGATTGTTAGCATATACTCTGTTCCAGCCGTTATAATCATTATATCTGCTATTCAGAGCGTTCAACTGATTGGCTTGTGTCGTTGAAAGTAACAAATCGGAAACTACTGTTTGCCAATTAACATCTGTTACACTTCTTCTATAATCGTTGTAGTAATCTGACTGCGCATATCCCAAACTAAAAGTACTGATGAATAATGCTGTTATTAATATTTTTTTCATTTTTTTCACTTTTAAAGATTTCTTACTTATAGAGTTTCAATATTAATGCCAAATCAAAAACAGATGTTCGCAAAACTTATTAGAGTAATTAAATGTGTGGTAATTTTTTAAAACATTTCATAAAATTTCAGACTTATAGTGTTGATTTTATTATGGATGAACTTCAATATATTTAATCATTGATTTTTCAATTTTTAATAAATATAAATTATATTAAAAACAATATAAACACAATCATCTTATTATTATAATTCGTAATTTTAGAATTAACAATATCATATCTATATAAAAACTCAAAAATTATGGAGAATATAAAATTTGAAATATCACCTTATCAGGACGAACTGCAGATATTATTAGATGATAAAAAAGCGGGTTATATGTCGATTTCTATTGACGGAAGACTCCTTAATGTTTACTACACCAAAATTGATAAAGATTTTGAAGGTCACGGATACGCCAAGCTTTTATTGGATAAATTGGTTAGTTATGCCGAAGAAAAAGATTTAATGATCGATCCGGAATGCGATTTTGTAAGACAGCAACTGGAAAATCATCCTAAACGATATAAAGGAATCTGGCACGATTAACTACTCCCACCAGATTGGAAAATGGTTATTGCTTTTATTTAAATCTAAAATTTCCCCGATTCTTGGTGTGAGAATCTGTAAGTTTTTTTCTTTTCCTAAACTCGTTACTTTTTGAAGTGGCTCATTCCAAGGATGAAGAGCCAAAGCAAATTTCCCGGAGTGAACCGGAATAATATTTTTCGCCTGAATATCTATACTTGCCTGAATAACGTCTTCCGGCAATGCATGAATGTATTTCCAGGCGGGGTTGTATTGTCCGTTTTCCATAATTGCATAGTCGAATGGTCCATATTTTTCACCAATCATTTTAAAATGCGTGTCATAGCCACTATCACCACCAAGAAATATTTTTTTTGTCGTCGTTTCCAGCACATAAGAAGTCCACAATGTATTATTTCTATGGAATTTTCTTCCTGAAAAATGTCTTGCTGGAGTGAAAGTGATTTTAATATCATTTTTAAGCTCAAGTGAAGCACCCCACTCTTCTTCAATCAACTGATTTTCATTGTAGCCCCATCTTTCAAAATGTGCTCCGACTCCCAAAGGCATGATTACTTTTTCAACTTTTGATCTGATTGCTTTGACAGTGGGATAATCTAAATGATCATAATGATCGTGCGTAATCACGAGATAATCAATATGAGGAATATCTTCCGGTTTAAATAAATCTGAACCTGCAAAAGCTTTATTAAAAAACCTGAAGGGCGAGCCGTAACTGCTCAGAACCGGATCTATCAAAAAAGAAACTCCGTCAGATTGTATAAAATAAGAAGAATGTCCCATCCAAATAAATACATCTTCGTTTTTCGGAAGATTTTTTAAATCAGTGTGAATTGCAGGCACCTGGTAATGAGGTTTGAGAAAAGGGTCTTTTTTACCAAAAAGAAAATCAAACATCACTTTGGGCATGCTGTATCCTTCGGCTAATGATGGTGTTAAGCTCAAATTCTGAAACTGTTTGTTTGTATAATGTTCAGACTGAAGCATTCTTTCCAGACGTTTTCCCTTGGGTTCTGCACCGAAAACCTGTTGTGAAGTTATGATGAATGTGAGCACAACAATTAGTGCAATAATGAAGATAAAATAAATCATTTTTTAATAGTATGTAATTTCAAATGTATCAATTTCTGCACGTTTTATGGTGACCAGATTTTAATATGACGATTAGCATTAAACATTACTTTTTTTTAATTAATTATTTTAAAATTTTCAAAAAATAAAATCAATTAATATATAGAATTAGATTGGATAAAAAGTAAATTTCAAAGAAATAAAGTCTGTAAATTGCGGGAAGATGAAAAATTTATTTAAATCTTTAAAAATCATTGTAGCTCTGATCACCTTTTGGTTTTTAGCTCATACAATCTACATCGTCACTGATGGATTGTCTGATAGTGGTGAAAATGCGGACATTGCTGTAATTCTTGGAAGTAAAGTAAATGATGACGGAACGTTGTCTGAAAGGCTTAAACAACGTCTGGAAACCGGAATTGAACTTTACAGAAATCATCGCATCAAAAAAATTCTTGTTAGTGGAGGTTTAGGTAAAGAAGGATTTTTTGAAGGTTCTAAAATGAAGGAATATCTGATCAAAAGTGAAATTCCTGATTCTGTAATTTTAGTTGATAACCATGGAGATAACACCAGATTAACCGTCGAAAATACTTTAAAATTCCAGAAGAAATATAAATTTAAACACATCCTCGTTGTTTCACAATATTTTCATGTGACACGGACAAAAAAACTTTTTAAAGATCAAGGTTTTGAAAATGTGAAAAGTGCAGCTCCGAGATATTTCGAATGGCGGGATTTGTATTCTATCATGAGAGAATTTCCAGCATATTATACACAGTGATTTCGGGAGGTTTCGGCGAGCCTTTGGCTCGCCGAAACCTCCCGAAATCAAACTCAAAATTTATTTTTTAAGCTCAATCAAAAGATTTTCGATCTGCTGAACATATTTTCCATAAAAAATTCTGTACCAGTATTTTCCGAGTAAATAGAGTCCGAAAAGTCCCACTGCAAGCATAGAAACAATCGTTGTTGCTGTTTGCAAATTGCTTAAAGGTTTGCGGTGAGGAATAAATTCTATTACAATAATCAGTTCACACACCAAAAATGGTATGAAAGAGAGTATAAACGAAAGATAATACTGTTTATTCAGATCAAACTGATACATTAAATCCTTCAGAGAATCATACGTTTTCAGCATGGGGCTGCCGATATCTTTGTACAGTTTAAAAAACTTACTAAAGAAAAATGACACGACAATTAGCATTGAAAACAGCAATACGGTCAAATAAAATTTAAATTTAAACGGGGCTTCCGGAACGGAAATCCAGAACAAGAGCGAACCCAAAAATAAGTATTGCTATTGTTGACCAAAATTCCATTCTCATATTTTTTCTGATCTTCTCTAGCGGAAGATTGATTTTATTTTTATGCTCGATGCTGATTTCGGGTGTCTCGTCTGAAACATCGTTATTCCATGTATTTTTGAGATCTTCTATATTCATTGTCTTGATTTTAAAAGTTGGTCATTATTTTGAGTTTAAGATATCTTTCAGTTTGTTTTTGGCGCGGTTCATTTTCACCCGTACATTTCCTTCAGAAATTCCCATTTGATCAGCGATTTCTTTGCCCGAAAAATCTTCCAGATAGTAGAAAATAAAAGCCTTATCAATAGGATTTAATTGATTAATGGCTTTGTACATATCAGAAAGTTTTTCTTCCTTTTCGTGATCGTACTCATCCTGAACAATTTTATAATCTGTAAAATCTTCGTTGTTGATAAAGCTTCTTTTCTTTTCCGATTTTAAGAAAACGATTGCCGTATTCAAAGCGATCCTGTACAGCCAGGTAGAAAATTCACTTTCTCCTCTAAAACCTGAAAAAGCTTTCCAGACCTGATAAGTTATTTCCTGAAAAAGATCGTCGCGGTCGTTTTTATCATCCATATACATTTTAGAAATCTTAAAAATGATTCCTTTATGTTTTTCGATTTTATGTAAAAATTCCTGTTCTGAGGTCATGGTTTCAACTCTATAGAGTTAGTAGTAATCCAGAAAAATTGTTACAGTTAAATTTAAAAATATTGCTGACTATTTTGCTAAATCTATTTAAGCATACTGAAATAGATTGACATTTTTGAAATATTTTTTTCACCAAGTGAAAAATATGATCCACCAAGTAGACTGCAAATCCGGTTCAGGAGAAACTAAGTTTGCCCTATAATTTAAAACTTAATTATCATGAAAAGTATTTCAATTTTAAACAAATCAATGAGTACCGTTTTCTTTTTATTAATTTCATTATTCACTTTCGCCAAAGCTCAAATGTCCGGAAACCGTGCTTACGGAGAACGAAACTCTTATAATGAGATCACCAGCTATTTTCCTGAGTCTAAACATTTTTATGCGACCGATTCTACCTTAACAATTACTGCGAGTGTTTTGCTTAATCAGAAAGCAGATCGGTTTAAAATTACTTTAGGATTAAACGAAGAGGCCGATACTTCAAAAAAAGCAATTGAAAACATCAACTTAAGAATCGGAAATTTTCTTAAAAAACTTATTTCATTAGGAATAAAAAAGGAAGATGTATATGTAGATTTTATATCTCAGACGAAGGTTTATGATTTTAATGTCGAAAATAATCAAAAAATTATGAGTCAGAAAATTAAAGGATTTGAGATTAAGAAAAACATCATAATCAATACGAACAATCATGCGAAAATTGAAAAAATTATTTATGAAGCATCTGATTTTCAAATCTATGATGTTATTAAAATTGATTACTTCAACAACAATATTGAAGACATTCACCAAAATCTCCTTAAAGAAGCTCATGCAATTATCAACAGGAAAAAAGATGATTATTTTGGAAGATTTCATCGTGAACTGATCGGAACTCCAATTGCCAACTCCAATTTTTCTTATGTATTCCCAAATACTCAATATCAGCAATATACAGCTTATGAAAGTTCAGATTTTGACGTTGTACGAGGAAACTACAACAATGATTCTTATATAAAAAAGCTTGAAAGAAAGGGTAAAACTTTTTATTATGAAGGGGTAAAATATTCTGGTTATGACAAGGTTATCAACGATGAAAATCCAGAAATCGGAATTCAGTATATGGTCAATCTGAGCGTAAAATACGACTTTAAGAAAAACAGATAAATCCCACCAAGTGAAAACCACAATTCACCAAGTCTGTCCAATTTCAGTTTTAAATCTGGCTAATTTTACTTTAGAATTTAAAACAGGAATTATGAAATCGCCTTCGTTTGAAAATAAAAATACTCATAAAGAAGAAGCGATAACATATGACAAATAAAGAACAATAAATAATTACATATGAAACTGAAACATCTTTTATTAGTCGGAGTCTTTGCAGCAGGAAGTTTAATGAATGCGCAGGAAGTAAAGAAAAATGCAATTGAAGTAACAGGAGTTGCGGAAATGGAAATAGAACCGGATGAAATCATCTTCAACATCGGAATCAAAGCCGATAACAAAAATCAACTGGCAGAATACGAAAAACTCTTATTTGAAACTCTAAAAAATGATGGCGTAAAAAATGAGGACATCAAATTTCAGTCGATGAATCAGAATTTGTACTCGAAAACTGTCAAATTCACCAAAAGTTTTCAGTTTAAAGCAAGTGCTAAAACCAATGTGAGCAGGCTGTTCGAGGATCTTAATCAAAAATGGGTAAGCAATCTGAATATTGCTGAAATTAAAAATACAAAAATTGCAGATTTCAGAAAAACAGTTAAGATCAATGCTCTGAAAGCAGCCAAAGAAAAAGCAGATTATCTTTTGGAAAGTATCGGTAAAAAAGTTGGAAACCCCATCGAAATTATTGAGATTGAAGATTACATGAGTGATTCTGTTCTTCCGGTTGCCTACAGAAGCAAAGTGGCCAATGTACAGATGGAAGCTGCAGCACAAAGTGCAGATTATTCTTTTGATAACATTGAAAACATCAAGCTGAAATACAGCATTAAAACTAAATACGAAATCCTTTAAAATCTTAAAAATCATGACAACTTTTAAAATCTTAACATTATCAATCGGTGCTGCATCTTTTTTAAATTTCAGCAACCCTTCAGACATCCGTTGCAGCAATAAAATCAACAACAGAGAAGTTGTAGAAAGTAATCTTTCTTCTCCCCCACAAATGATGGTTTCTGAAGACAATAAAATTCAGGTAGCGTTGCTTCTGGATACGTCAAATAGTATGGACGGGTTAATTGATCAGGCAAAATCAAGACTTTGGAATATCGTAAATACTTTAACGACTTTAAAGTATAACGGACAAGCTCCTCAAGTTGAAATTGCGCTTTACGAATACGGAAATGACGGTTTAATAGATGAAAATTTCATCAGACAGGTGACTCCGCTGACGCAGGATTTAGATTTAATTTCTGAAAAACTCTTTTCCCTGCGAACCAACGGCGGAAGCGAATATTGCGGTGCAGTCATACGTGATGCCTCGATGAAACTGAATTGGGATGGAAACGAGAAAAGCATGAAACTGATTTATATTGCAGGCAATGAAGCATTTGACCAAGGAAAAACCAATTATAAAGATGTGATTTCTAAAGCGAAAAGTAAAAACATTTATACAAATACTATTTTCTGCGGAAGCCGTGATGAAGGAATTCAAACCTTCTGGCAAAACGGAGCCAGCCTGGGAAATGGGAAATTCTTTAATATTGATAGTGACCGAAAAGTCATTTATATTGAAACGCCTTATGATGTGAAAATATCTCAATATAATTCTAAACTGAATGATACATATATTTCTTACGGAAATCGCGGTTCTGAAATGAAAAGCAAACAGACTGCACAAGATTCTAATGCAGAAATGCAGTCGGCTTCCAATGCTGTTGAAAGAGCAGTTAGCAAATCAAAGAAAAATGCTTACAAAAATGACCATTGGGATTTGGTGGATAAGGTTGAAAAAGACAAAAGTTACATTTCATCAATCAGAGAAGAGGAATTGCCCTCTGAGCTAAAAGGGAAAAGTAAAGATGAAATTAACAGAATAGTTGCTCAAAAATCTGCAGACCGGGAAAAAATTCAGAAAGAAATTGAAATTCTAGCCAAACAGAGACAAACCTACATTGATGCTGAAATGAAAAAACGTGGGAGTTCTGAAGGTGACGACTTAGGAAAAGCTATTGAAAAATCTATTTTGGAATTGGGTAAGAAAAGCGGTTATAGTTTTTAGCTTGAGTCTTAATGAGTTTGAGTGTTAATATTGTTTATGAGTTTCGTGGGGTTCGGCTTTGCCGAACCCCACGAAACATTTTAGCTCATCATTTAAGGTTGAAATCTACAGTAAAATTATCTTCCAAACTTAAAATATTCAGTGAGTTGATGTTTTTTCTTTTTCATAAAATCAGAGGTCATTTCCATTCCGGTTACAGAAAAAGTAATTCCGTTTCCGCCAAAACCCAGAACGAAATAAGAGTTTTTAAACTGATCATGAGTTCCAATATAGGGAAGTCCGTCTTTGGTTTCTCCAAAAGTTCCTGCCCAAATAAAATCTGTGTAAAAATGATAGTCCGAGTTTATTCTTTTCAGGTTTTTAAGAATCTCTTTTTCTTTTTTGTTGAGTAAAACATCCCGCTTTTCAGGGTCTGAAAAATCTTCATCGCCGCCGCCAATGAGAAGTCGCTGATCATCGGTCATTCTCATATAAATATAGGGATTATCTGTGTTCCAGATGAGCGTATTTTCAATATTTTTAAATTTTCCTTGATCGATCTCAGAGACGATGGCAAATGTACTTTTGAGATCAACAAAATGTTCTTTAATCATTGTTTTACTTTCGTAACCTACACAATAAATGATCTTTTTCGCTTTTATACTATAGCCTTCTTTCGTTAAAGCCAGGTTGTGATCCCGAAGATATTTGACCGATTTCATTTCCGTTTTATCAAAAATTTTCAGTCCTTTTTTTTTATTAAACTTTAATAATTCATGGGCAAACTTAAAGGCATCGATGCTTGCACCTTGCTTAGACAAGATAGCACCATACGTATTTTGAACCGCAAATCTTTCTTCTACCTCTTCCGGGCCAAGCCACGCAACATCAAATCCGGCTTTTTTTCTTGCATCATATTCTTTCTCGAGCCAGATTGCATCTTTCTTTTTTGAAGCAAAATATAAAGATTGTTTTCTTTTAAAACCAGATCTCGCCTTTATCTCTTTCGTAAGTTTTTCAAGATCGTCAATAGATTTTGAGCAGGCTTTATAACTTTCTACCGCACCTTTTTCGCCAATCATTGTAATCAATTCGTAAAGCGGAACATCAATCTCGTATTGTAACATTGATGTAGTTGCCGATGTGCTACCGTTGCAGACTTCACGTTTATCAATTAAAATTGTCCGATATCCGTCTTTTATCATTTGATGAGCAATGAGACTTCCGGTAATTCCTCCGCCGATGATGAGAACATCACATTCTTCATCAGATTTCAGAGAAGGATAAGAAGAAACAAGGCCATTTTTCAAAAGCCAGAAAGGTTCGTTAGATTTCAAGTCCATAGAAATTATTTTTCAATTGATTATCAATAACTGCGCCTTTCATCGCATGACTCTGTAATTATGGTTTAATTATTGATAAATTAATCAACAAACCATTTAAAATTAAAAAATATGATCACAATCATTAATGATGCTCCCGAAAATGTAGCAGCTTTCAATGCTACAGGCGAGGTTACCAAAGAAGATTTCGAAAATTTAGTCATTCCTCATGTTAAAAATAAAGTAGAAGAATTCGGAGAACTAAATTATCTCTTGTATCTGGACACAGATTTAAGCAATTTTACAATGGGTGCATGGTTGCAGGATGTACTTTTAGGAATTAAAAATATCACAAAATGGAATCGTGCAGCGATTGTGACCGATAAAGACGGTGTGCAGAATTTTACGGATATTTTCAGTGTAGTAATGCCCGGAGAGTTCAAATCTTTCCCGAAAGAAAATCTCTACAATGCCTTATATTGGTGTCAAAACGGTAACGAAGTTGAAGAATAAATATTTCTATTTTCTTAAATGTAATATTTGATGCAAAAATCAATTTTATTTAAGTGGAAAACAAGATTCAAACTGAACTAAAAATAAATCGCTCCAAAAATTGAAGCGATTTATTTTTTAATGAATATGTTTTTCTGCGTGATAAGAACTTCTTACAAGAGGCGAACTTTCAACATGTCTAAAGCCTAAGTTTCTGGCAAAATCTCCAAATTCATCAAACTCTTCAGGAGTGATAAATTTTTTAACAGGTAAATGTTTCTTCGTGGGTTGCAGATATTGCCCCATCGTAATAATGTCAACATTTGCATTTCTGATGTCTTCAATCGTCTGAAAAACCTCATCTTTATTTTCACCTAAACCAAGCATCAAACCTGTTTTTGTTCTTCTTTGCCCTGCTTCTTTTAAATATCTCAAAACTTCAAGACTTCTTTCATATTTTGCCTGAATTCTGACTTCTCTGGTCAAACGTTTTACAGTTTCCATATTATGAGAGATTACTTCAGGAGATACATTGACCATTCTGTCGAGATGTTTTGTCAATCCCTGAAAGTCGGGAATCAAGGTTTCCATTGTAGTTCCCGGCGAAATTCTTCGCACTGCATTTACGGTTTCACCCCAAAGAATGGAACCCATGTCTTTTAAATCGTCACGGTCAACCGAAGTCAGAACTGCGTGCTTGATTTTCATTAATTTAATAGAACGTGCAACCTTTTCCGGTTCATCCCAATTTACATCCATTGGTTTTCCGGTTTTTACACCACAAAAACCGCAGCTTCTGGTACAGATATTTCCCAAAATCATGAAGGTTGCCGTGCCTTCTCCCCAACATTCACCCATATTCGGGCAACTTCCGCTTTGGCAGATTGTGTTTAGTTTATATTTATCAACCAAAGTTCTGAGTTCTCTGTAATTTTTTCCTGTTGGAAGTTTTACACGAATCCATTTTGGCTTTTGAACGGTAGTTTCCTGAACTAAATTCTCCATTTATCTCTAAAATTGACTTCAAAGTTAAGGAATTTTTTATCGAAACAATCAAAGACAGGCATTGATGGAAATGATAATTAAACTCGATTATCTTAATCCTGTAGTCTTTGTGGGCAAAATGTAAACAGATTTTGAGGCAGTAATAAATAATACATTATTTTTTTCTCCTCCAAAAGTCACATTTCCAGTCCAGTCTTCCGGAATTTTAAGGTGATTAATTTTTTCTCCATTTTTGTTAAAAACCGTCACTCCATCTCCGGTAAGATAAAGGTTTTGATCTTTGTCAAGGGTCATTCCGTCTGAACCTAATTCACAAAAAAGTTTCTTTTCGGAAAGTTTTCCGTCTCCTAAAATATCGTAGACATACGTTTTTCCGGCATCAATATCAGAAACGTAAAGCTTTTTTAAATCAATGCTTCCAATAATTCCGTTGGGTTGGGTGAAGGTTTCCAATTTCGAAATTTTGCCATCTTTATGTCTGTAATACAAATTTTTCTCAGGAATTTCTATTTTGAAATTTTCCCAGTAATCTCTTTTGTATAAAGGATCTGTAAAGTAAATCCCACCATTTCCATCGAGCCAGAGATCGTTGGGACCATTGAGTCTTTTTCCTTCAAAACCTCTTGACAAAACCTCGACTGATCTGTCTTTGCTAATCTTCCAGATTTCACCCTCATTATCTGAACAGGTAATCAGGTGATCATTTTTGTCAAAATAAGTTCCGTTGGCTCTTCCTGTTTTATCCAAAAAAAGTTCTACTTTATTAGTTTTCCAGTTCCAGATATAAATTTTATCATTAGGCTGATCGGTAAAGTAAACATTCCCTTCTTTATCGGTTGCAGGACCTTCTGTAAATGTGAATTGATCTGAAACTAATTGAGGTTTGGTATTTTCAAACATAACATTGTAATTTGATGATTTGCAACTGAGAAATGCCAAAACCAAACCAACAAGACCCGCATTTAATATCTTTTTCATTCTTTTAAATTTCAAGCTGACAATTTACGATTTGGGAAGTAGTTTAAAAAATAATTATCTTTGAATTTTCAGGATCAGCTACAATGAAGACAAATTTACCCGACAAACTGTATTATTCGATAGGAGAAGTTGCCAAAGCTTTCGACGTAAATGCTTCATTGATAAGATATTGGGAACAAGAATTTCCGATCATCAAACCTAAAAAAAACAAAAAAGGCAATCGCTACTTCACACCGGAAGACATCAAAAACCTGAAAATCATTTATCATCTGGTAAAAGAAAAAGGATATACGCTTGACGGAGCCAGAATTGCGCTCACCACCAACTCTAAAATTTCTGAAACGGTAACTCTAATTGACCGACTGGAGTTTGTAAAAGCAGAACTGCTTAAACTGAAGGATTCTCTGGTTGAAAAAGACTCTGAATAAAATCCAATTTAAATGATAAAAATCGAACGGAAATACCTTCTTATCATGATTGGCATTACAGTAACACTCCTGATTATGGGTGTTATTTTTGAAGCCAATACTATTGTAATGAGTGCTTTGATTGGATTATCCGCAGGTTCTTTTGTACAGCTCTTCATTCATCATAATAGAAAAAACTAGAATTATTTTTTTACTTTAATCATTTTATAATTAAATTTTATTTTTAATTTTACTAAATGATGAAAAAAAATTATTACCAAAAGATGGCATTTCTTGGAATGCTTTTGCTGACGCTTCTTGCATTTCAAAAATATACAGACAAAACTGATGAATCTTTTCCTGAAGTCACTTTTATTTCTGAAAACTTACCGATAGAATCTCTTTCCGAATTTGACCCTAACGATTTAGACGAAAATCAATGGCAAAAGCTCGGATTCTCTGAAAAACAAACTTCAACCATCTTAAAATACAAGAAAATAGTTGGTGGGAAATTTCTTTCTAAAGAACAAATCAAAAAATGTTATGCAATTTCAGAAGAAAAATTTCTGCAGCTTGAAACCTTTATTTTACTCCCGGAAACCAACTTTGAGGCTAAAGAAAATTTTAATTTTAAAAGTTATGACAAGAAATCTCTGAATGTTTCAAAGAAATTTAATCCGGATCAATTGTCACAAAAAGATTGGGAAAACATGGGTTTTTCCGGAAAACAGGCTGCCGCAATTCTGAAATATAAAAATTATCTCGGTGGAAGTTTTGTAAGCAAAGAAAAATTCAAAGAATGCTTTATCATTAATGAAGAAAATTATGCGAAACTCGAACCTTATTTAATTCTTCCTTCAAAAACTCCTTCAGATTTTAATGCTTATGCAGGGAAATCCAATTCGTTTAAAACTAAAACTCCGCAAACTACCTTTGATCCAAACATTTTGGATGTGAAAGGTTGGATGGCTTTAGGATTTTCAGAAAAACAGGCAAATGTGATTGTTAATTATCGTGACAGAAACCTGAAAGGAAGTTTTAAAAATTTAGAAGATCTAAAAAACTGTTTTGTAATTTCAGCAGAAAAGTTTGAGGAACTAAAGCCGTTTATCAGATTGAATGCTTCTACAATGGCGAAAAAAACCGAGGATAAAAAATCGGAATTCACACAGGAAAAAACCGATTTTTCAAAAATTGATATGAACTCCATCACTTTTAAACAGCTTTTGGAGTTTGGTCTGGATGAAAAAAGCGCAGGTTCGATGATTGGTTTCAGAAAAAAACTGGGCGGGTTTATGACAAAAGAACAAATATTAGAAACTTATAACATTGATAAAGAATTAGTTCAGAAACTGTTGAGTATTTCTCCACTAGACAATTCTAAAATTCAGCGGTACACTTTGGTTGATGCTCCTGAAGAGTGGCTGAAAAACCATCCTTATTTCAAATATTCTGCTGATAAAATTATTTTTTACAGACTTAGTAATCCTGATGACAAAAAAATCTGGAAATTTATAAAAACCAAGCCTGAATATGAAGCGAGAATGAGACTGTATTTGAAGTAGTGTTGGTTGTTGGTTGTTGGTTGTTGGTAAAAGTACTCTTTATCATACAGTCGCCAATTAGGGGGGAAGTGAAATGGCTCCTTCAATACTACTATCAGTGGTGTCAGAAGTCTTTATAATTTTGAGATTTCTTAATGACAACAAATGTTTCAGAAATTACTCTAATAAAACTACATCGAATAAAATAATTAATTATATTTGACACAACAAAAAACACATTTTATGGAAAGCGAAAACCTCGACCCCTCTATATTCGGCACTTGCCGTTCTTTTCAAGACTGGCTTCACGACAAAACCAACTCCATGGTTTATTGTCTTTTGACCATAGACGGAAAAGAATTTCTGAGAAAAAACAGCTATGAAGTAGAACTTCACCAGAAAACCAATGACCACGATACCTTTACCATTACCGTTCCGGATGATGCTTTAGACACATTCAAAGGGTATGTGATGGAAAATTCCAGAAAACTACTCGGAAAAGAAATAGGAATTACCTATTGGCGTTTTGGCGAATCCCGGTATTATTTTAGAGGCATCGTCGGGAAAATCCGCAACAAAAAAGACGAAGGCGGCGGTTACGGAGATTTGCACATTACAGGATTTGCACCAGACATTTTGTTAGAAAGCGGTAAGGATTGCCAAAGCTTTGAAGACAAAACACTGGAACAGATCATCAAGCAAATTAACGAAGAATATCCAGAGGAAGCACAGGTAGAGATTTCTTCAAATCACCTGAATGCTTACAACAAAAAATCCCTTCCCTACACCGTTCAATATAAAGAATCTGATTATCAGTTTATCCGGAGACTCGCCATTCGTCACGGTGAATATTTATATTACAACGGTGAAAAACTGGTTTTTGGAGGTCAGGTACAGCCTGTTTTGAAGCTTAGGGAAAATATGGACCTGATCGATGTTGAATTTGAGATGCGGATGCAGGCACAGGAATTTACCTTCACTTGTTATGACTCGCAGAGCGGAGCCAAAATAGAAAAACACAGCAATGGTGTACAAAGCGAGTTCAAAGAAAGTCCTTTTCAGGCAATTGCGGTCATTGCTTCGAAAACCATTTTTAATAAAAAACCAAAAATGCACTTCAATCATACCGGAATCCAAAAAGGGTCAGAAGGGCAATTGGCAGAAGCCGTTCGGCTGGAAAAAGAAAAGCGGGAGAATTTGATGCAGATAAAAGGCAGAAGTAAAACTCCCGAACTGAAAATAGGCGGGAGAGCCCAGCTTTCGGACATCAACGGTAAAGCAATGGAAACCTACCGGATTATAGAAATCAAGCACGTTTATGAGCCGGGTGATTATTACAACGAGTTCATCGGAATCCCCGATTTATTCAATGCCTCCCCTTACATCGATACCGAAGCCGTACCGAAAGGCGAAGAGCAGCCTGCAAGAGTGATGGACAACAACGACCCGATGGGAATGGGGAGAGTGCGGGTACAATTCCCGTGGCAGGAAGATAAAGGACAGAAAACACCGTGGATCAGACTGATACAACCCCATTCAGGATCAGGCAAAGGTTTCCATTTTATCCCGGAGATCGGTGAGGAAGTTCTGGTAAGCCACGAATCCCAGAAATGCGGAGAAACCTTTTGTGATGGGAACGCATTATAACGGGAGTGAAACAAGTTCATATCACACAAGCGGAAATGATAAGAAAGTAATCCACACACGAAGCGGAACCAAGATCATTCTGAATGATGCGGAAGGTTCTGTTTTTATAGAAGATCCTAGTGGAAATACGTATCTAATGGATGGACAGGGAAATATTAATGTGAATGCGCCGAATGATATGACTTTTACGGCGGGAAAAAATATGAACATTAATGTGGGGCAGAATATGACGACAACGGTGGGAATGAATAAATCCGACAGCATTGGTATGAATAATACTCAAACTGTTGGAATGATGAAAATGACCTCTGTTGTTGGTGATGCGAGTATGTTTATTACTGGAAAACTAACAGAAATAATTGAGGGTGATGCTGTATCTGAATCTAAAAAAGACAGAAAAGAATACAGCGGTCAGGATATGGAAATGCAGTCTGCAGGGAACATGAAAAAACACTCCCAAAAGACAGTTTACAACAATGGTTCGGAGAAATCTAATTCGCATTAGAATGAGCAGAACGAGAATTGTAAAAGGAAAGTATACCAAGATCACAGGAGGTGAGCACCGTATGTTTTCTGAGGGGAATATTATTTCTTCTTCAGGGGAAAAATATTTTGAGAAAGGTGAAGGTGGCGGTGTGGTTTTCGAAGATCCTCAAACCTATGAACCCTGGAAATCACTACCCAGACATGATTGGTATCATTGTGTTTTTGGGCATACGACCAATAAAAAAATACCAATTACTGATCTAGGTATTAATATGGAAGTAAAAATGTGTCTTACAGGAATCACTTCGATCATTCGTTTTGAAGCATATGATTTAAACTCTAAAAATGTTTATAAATTTCATAATTGGGTTTATATACTCAATATTTATATGAATAATCGAGGCGAATTAGTGGAAGGTGGAATGGATGTGATTACTTACAAAGCTGATCGACAGGTGGGTTCTACCGAAAGAAATATAGAAAAGCCTAAAAATAGTGATACAGCCATTTTCCACAGGACACAATATCAATTAAAATCTAAAGGGAAAGATCTTCATGATGAAGTTTTTTTGGATAAAAAGCTGATCTTTTCTAACGGAATGGAGAGAGCAATCAACTTCGATACAAAAACTAAAGAATCTTATATGTTTTATGATGTCTTTGGAGATTTCCTGAAAGAAGCCAGCCGTTTTAATCGCAGAGCCGATATATCCTATGTGTTTGCAGGAACTGAAAGTGCAGAAAGTTTTTTAAGTACAATAAATGAAACAGCTGATAAGATTGCCTTAGCAACAGATGCTAAGTTTTTGGAATCAGCTTTTGAAAAGTATAAAGGCGCATCGGTTTTTAAAGAGATATTTGGACTTTTAAGCTTTATTACTGGTACAAAAGATGATATGGAGGTTTTAGCGGATAGAATACAAAACGTACGCGGCCCCATACAGCTTACAGAAACTCAATGTGCAAGAAATAATGGTGATGATAAATTTACTGACCCTAAAAATTATCTTGTAACCAATGAATTTGAATTATTAGGTGAAGCATTACAAAAAACCAAAAAGAAAATGAAAAAAGATGAGTAAAATATATTTACCTGAAAAATTGGTTTTAGGACAGGAAGAAAAAGACCTCTATCCTTATCATAGAAGGGTCAGTACCTCTTTTTGCGTAGCTTTTACATTGAATAAATCTACCCAAATGTTTACAGGAAATAGGTATACTGATAGTTTGGATGCTTGTCTTACGGCAGTGAGTTGGGTGGAGGATCACTATTGTGAATTAAATATTGAAGGTTATGGAATAAATAAACCTAAGCACGAGCGGATAATAAAAACCTGTACAATTTATTTGGATAAGGGTGGATACATCGTTTCTGGACATTATCAAGAATTAAAATATTATGCTGAGAAAGTTTTAAGAACTCCAACTGCTGCTTCTGATGACACCATTGATAAAATCATTAAGATATATCATAAGTTTAATCGAAAGTTCATTAATGGTTCGAAGGAAAATCTACTACATAAAGAAATATTTATTGATCAAATTTTTAAAATCCAAGATTTTCCTGAATTAAATATCAATATAAATTCAGATTTTTATAAGCTTTTGCAAATCGTTTCTATTTACAATCGTAGTATGGATATGTCTTTTGTATATTCTATTGCACAAGGAAAAAAAGTTCAATTAGATAATTTCAAAAAAATTGTTGGGATAGTTTCTATCCCTATAACGATTGAAGCTTATGCATGGGTCAAAGCATTACAAGAAGGTATATCTTTAATCAATTATCTTTGTACAACGGATGATGTCATTAAGCTTTCAGATAAGTTATTTGAGTTTAGGGGACCTATTGTAATTTCAGAGGTTTTTGATTCGACATATATTAATACAATTGGTAGCACTTCAGAACAATGGAATAAGCCCCGACATGATGCTTACTATAATTCTTCAAGTATTATGACAAAAAACTCTGCCATAAAAAGATTTCTAGAAGTTAAAACAACTGTAGGAAGTCAAATAAAAAATATTAAAGAGCCAATTACAACAATATCTTAATGAAAAATTTAATCTATACTTTTATTTTTTTATTATTCATTCAATCATGTGAATCAAAAAAAAATATATTATTAAATGAGGAAATTATTGCTCCAAAGAATTTTGAAAAGAGCAACTATTACAGATACTCATTTAAGTATAATATTCTTTATAATAAAGATTCTATTTCACCCATTATTTATTCAAATGTTAAACCATTAGATTCTAATAATAATATTCCAGAAAAAATATATGCTTTTGATGAAAAGATGTGGAACAAGTCAATTCATTATTTTGATTCTTCATTGAAGAAAAAAAGTGTCACTTATATTTTAACTGGTGAGAAAAAAATTTTGAGAGATTTTTATCAGGCATACAATGGAAAGGATTATTATAAATATGCTATTAATAAGCCTAGAAATAAAGGAGATATGATTAAATTTTTAGACAATAATAAATTAAAATATAGAATTTTAAAATTTTATAAATCAGAAAATGCTGATGTCTTAGATATTTTAATAAATAATCAGCAGTATAAAATTATTTTAGATTCTACATTTTGCAAAAGCTATTTATTTTATAATAGAGTTGACACTGTAAATTTTGCTAATTTATCTAATATTTCTTCTATTATCTATAAATAGTATTTTTATCTATAAAGTCTTTTGTTTATGAAATTTCTAAAATTTACATTAATACACAATTCGATTTTTACAAACTTTTGCAAACCGTGTCTATCTACAATCGAAGTATGGAAATGTCATTTGTATATTCTATTGCACAAGGAAAAAAAGTTCAGTTAGATAATTTCAAAAAAATTGTAGGTATAGTCTCTATACCAATAACAATAGAAGCGTACGCATGGATAAAAGCTTTACAAGAAGGTGTATCCTTAATCAACTATCTTTGTACAGCAGATGATGTGATGAAACTATCAGATAGATTATTTGAATTTAGAGGGCCTTTTGTTGTTTCTGATGTTTACGTTGATTTATATTATAATAAAAGTAATGAATATTTTGAGTTTAAAGGCAGACCTATTAAAGAAAATTCTGGTATAGATTTAAGATTAGAAGATGCAAAAAAGATCGAAGCATTAGAAAAATTTTTAGAAATCAGAACAGATTTAGGAATTCAAATTGAAAATACTAAAGAACCAATTAATGAAATAATATGAAATTAAAAATTTTTATTTTTCAATCAATATTTTTTTTGATTTTATCATGTAAAATCAAAAAAAATATTGAACAAGATGAAATCGTAGAGCTGACAACTTTTTTTAAGGAAAATTATTATAAATATAATGATAGGTTTCAAGGTAGTAATAGTACTAATATAATTCTTTATTCTAATGTACGTCCCCTAAAAGAAAATGAAAAAATTCCAGAAAAGATATATGAATTTTTTTTTAAGAAAACATATGCTGAATCTCTTAAATACTTTCAAAATGATTTAAAAGGTAAGAGTATTTCATATTTGGAAAAAAAAGACAAAATAGTGTTTCGTCATTTTTTTCAGGATTATAAAGATATTATACAAAATGGTACTCATTTTAGAAGTAAAACAGATGTACTAAATTATTTAAATAAAAATAAGATCAAATATATTTTAATTAAGTCCTATAAAAAATCGGGAGCAGATATTTTAGACTTAAATATAAATAATCATTTTTCAAGAATTGTTACAACATCTAATTTTTGTGAAAGTTATTCCTGTTATGATTTGAAAGATTCTATCAATATTGAAAATTATAGAACAATTGTAGCAAATTTTTACAGATAATATATTTAATATTCAAAATTTTCCAAAGCTCGAAATAAATACTCAAAGTGAATTTTATAAACTTTTACCAACCGTGTCTATCTACAATCGCAGTATGGAAATGTCATTTGTATATTCTATTGCACAAGGAAAAAAAGTTCAGTTAGATAATTTTAAAAAAATTGTGGGAGTTGTTTCTATTCCAATTAGTATTGAAGCCTACCCTTGGGTGAAAACATTACAAGAAGGTATATCTTTAATCAATTATTTATGCACTACTGATGATGTTATGAAACTTTCTGATAATTTGTTTGAGTTTAGAGGGCCTGTTGTGATTTCAGATGTATGTGATGATTTATATATTAATGACAGCAATGAATACTATCAATTTAATGGTAGACCGAAGAAAATAAATGCAGGTGCGGATCTTCGGAGTGATGATTTAAAAAAGATCCGAGCTTTAAATAATTTTTTAGAAATTAAAACTGAATTGGGACAACAAATAAGAAATCTAAAAGAACCTATAACAGAAATAAAATGAATTTAAATAAAATTTATCCACTAATATTCTTCTTATTTATTTCATGTAAAACTAATACTAATATTGAAAGGCTGGACTTTATTAGTATAGATGACAATAAAAAAATAGAAACACTATTTAAATTTACTTATCCGATAAATAGACCATATTTTACAGAAATTAATAATCAAATTAAAATAGACTCATTTAAACCTGTCATATTTACTTACATAAAACCTCTCACAGAAAATAGAAATTATCCACAGAGAGTTTTTGGAGTACATAATCGAATCGAGGAATCATCTATTGAATATTTTCGAAATGAATTACATGGAAAAAATATTTCTTATTTGAAAAGAGATAATGAAATTGTCTTTAGGTATTATTATCAAGATTATAAATATGCAAAAAACAAACAAACTATTAATTCTCCAAAAAATAAAGGAGATATAATAAAATTTTTAAATGAAAATAAAATAAAATATAATCTCTTAAAAGAGAGTAAAGTAAATAATGGAGATATGATGAATTTAGAAATTAATAAACAATTTTTGCAAATTATTGTCACTCCTAGCTTTTGCGAAAGTTATACTTGCTATGATTTAAAGGATTCAATAAACGTTGAAAAATATGGTCTTATTGTTGAAAATTTCTTTAGATGACTGTAAAAATATCATATCTTTTAAGCTTTATTTTATTAATTACATCTAGAAGCAAGCAAAATCTTAAGTGAAAAATTTATTAAAATAGAACCTATTTCAAAAAAAAAGATAAGTTTTTATCTATAATCCTAGTATAGAAATGTTAATTTATATATTCTATTGCACAAGGAAAAAAAGTTCAGTTAGATAATTTTAAAAAAATTGTGGGAATTGTTTCTATTCCAATTAGTATTGAAGCCTACCCTTGGGTAAAAGCTTTACAAGAAGGGATTTCTTTAATCAATTATCTTTGTACAGCTGTTGGTTGTTGTCAAAAGTACTCTTTATAACAATACAGTCGCAAATTCTGGTGAAAGCGAAATCACTCCTTCAGTAATACTTTCCGGGTGTGTAGTAAAGCCCTTTAGCTTTGAAGTTTTTCCTTTTAAAACTAAATCTAAAAGTTGTTTTTCTGATAGTTTTTTACCAAATATTTCAAACGGAATTTTGAAACCGCAGTTTTTGTAATCTGAACATCCAATTGCGGTTTTTCCTTTGACTAATTGATGCGTTTTGCACTTCGGACACTGAGTTTCCTCCCAGGTCTGCAATTCTTTTTTAACGCCAGGTTCTCTTTTTTTCTTTTCAATGATTTCCGGCTCTTCGTAAAGAGTGAAAACTTTTGCTTTACCCGAAATAACTTTTTTGGTCAATTCTGTAACCATCTCTATAAGTTCTTCTTTGAACTGATTGGCTTCATATTCCCCACTTTCAATTTTGCGTAGCTTTAATTCCCATTCACCTGTTAATTCAGGACTTTTCAGGACTTCATCTTCAATCGTATCAATCAGCTGCATTCCGGTTGGTGTAGCAACCAGATTTTTCTTCTTTCTTTCAATATATTTTCTTTTGAAAAGTGTTTCGATAATATTCGCTCGTGTTGAAGGTCTTCCGATTCCGTTATTCTTCAGCATTTCACGAAGTTCTTCATCATCGACCTGTTTTCCTGCGGTTTCCATGGCACGAAGTAAAGTTGCTTCGGTGTAAGGTTTTGGCGGTGTCGTTTTTCCCTGATGAATCATCGGTTCGTGAGGTCCGGTTTCGCCTACTTTAAATTCAGGAATCGTCTGTTCCTCGTCCTTATCTTTTTCTTTATCCGTCGGTTCTTCTTTTGTATCTTTTGCATAAACAACTCTCCAACCCGGTTCGAGAATCTGTCTTCCGCTTGTTTTAAACGGAATCGTTCCTACCTGAGCTTCTACCAATGTATTTGAAATTTTACATTCCGGATAAAAAACTGCAATAAAACGCTTGGCAATCAAATCATAAATCAGTTTTTCTTCTCTGACAAGACTTTGTGTGGGCGGAATTTCAGTCGGAATAATCGCATGGTGATCAGTCACTTTCGCATCATCAAAAACTGCTTTAGACTTTGGAATTGGCTGTTCCAGCAAAGGCGAAATCAACTGTTTGTAAATAACCATACTTTGCAAAATTCCTCCGATTTTCGGGTACAGACTTTCAGATAAATAGGTGGTATCAACACGCGGATAAGTGACGTGCTTTTTCTCATACAGGTTCTGAATATATTTTAAGGTATGGTCTGCAGAATATCCGAACTTTTTATTGGCTTCCACCTGAAGTCCGGTCAGATCAAACAATCGGGGATTTTTCTCCTTGCCTTCTTTAATTTCAAATGAAAGAATTTCAAAGGGATTGACTTTTAAATATTCCAAACCTTTTTCGGCACGTTCAAATGTTTTTAAACGGTCAATGGCTGCGTTGAAAATAACGTCACGGTATTTGGTTTTCAGTTCCCAATATTCCTCAGTTGAGAATGCATCAATTTCTTTCTGACGCTGAACGAGCATCGCTAAAGTGGGAGTCTGTACTCTTCCGATGGAAAGTACAGCTTTATTTCCGCCAAATTTTTTGGTAAAAAGTCGGGTTGCATTAATTCCCAGCAACCAGTCTCCTATTGCTCTTGCATTTCCTGCTAAATAAAGATTTTTGTAATCTTCGGCAGGTTTTAATTTTTCAAAACCTTCTTTAATGGCTTCTTCTGTAAGAGATGAGATCCACAAACGCTGCACCGGTTTGTCGCATTTAGCTTTCTGCAAAACCCAACGCTGAATGAGTTCTCCTTCCTGTCCGGCATCCCCGCAATTGATTACTTCATCGCATTCTGCAACCAGTCTTTCAATCACTTTAAACTGATTTTCAACCCCTTTATTTGGAATTAATTTGATTCCGAAATTTTTTGGGATAATAGGCAGTAAAAATAGGTTCCAGGATTTGTATTGCGGCCCGTAATCGTGTGGTTCTTTGAGGGTACAAAGATGTCCGAACGTCCATGTCACGCAGTAACCGTTTCCTTCCATATAACCTTGTTTTGGCATGGTTGCGCCCAATACTTTGGCAATATCTCTGGCAACACTTGGTTTTTCGGCAATACAAAGTTTCATGAATAATCGGGTTATTGAAAGGGGTGCAAAAATCGGGATTTTTTTTGGAATTATGGAATGGGATTTTAGAAAAGATTTTGTTTACACATTTTTATCATTGCCTTTGTATTTACCATGAATGATTTTGCTAAAATTAACAATATTATAACTTCCAACAAAAATCCGTCTCACAAATATGCTAGACGGATTTCCTCTAATTTTATGAAGTATTGAATAAAAACTATTTTTTAATAAATTTTGATTGATTTTTATCACCATTTTCATCAACAGTCTGTACGATGTATACACCTTTTGGTAACAAAGAAACATTGATATTTTTAATATCGCTTCCACCAATTGTCATCAAATTTTTTCCGTCAAAGCTATAGATTGTAGCATTCTTTATTTTTTTTGTTGATTTGATGCTGATATTAAGTTCTGTAGGATTTGGATAAATTGAAAAAGTAGAATTATCTAAAATAAAATCGTTTGTACCTAATACCGTATTCTCGAAATCAAACTTTGTAAGATATATGTAACTTATAGAATGGGGTGTCACTTCTGGTGATACAGTTGACGTACTATCAAAGTCTGTTACCTGTGAACTACTACCTACTGCCAAAAATTTAGTTGAAGTAAGATTTTGTATTAATGAATTGATTTGTGCGCTATTTCCTTGAATTAGATAGATTTTAGAAAAAGTAAGATTAGAATCTAGTTTTAGATAAAACGCATCTTCTACATTAGAATAAGTTGTATAATTATTACCTCCTAATGTTATTATATTTCTAAATGAACCAGAAACATAAATATTATTATTCTCATCTACCAAAATATCAGTGATATAGTCTGCGTTACTGGCTGTTCCTGGTATTACCATCGATGTAATATAATTTCCGGCTGTAGTAAATTTGGAAATGTATGCATGTATGCCACCTGCATAAGTAAAACTATTTACACCTGCTGAAGGATCTAAATCTACTGTTCCTCCGAAATAGCCACCAACAAAAATATTATTATCTTTTAAAATTATTTTATTCAAAGAATCGGTCGAGCTACCACCATATGATGCACCCCAGACATAATTTCCATTAGGAGTGTATTTAGCAACAAAAGCATTATGAGAACCAGCACAAGTTTTTATATCTGTGACAGTAGGATCTGGGTTTAAGTCAATAGTTCCACTGTAACGTCCTACAGCATAAATATTGTCACTGCCGTCCAGAGCAATACTATTTATTTGAGAATCTAAACCCGCTAAAGTTTTTACCCAAACAAAATCTCCATTCGCAGTTAATTTTAGAATAAAAGCATTCAAACTGTACGGACTCTGTGATGTCATTTCTACAGTTCCTGAATTAGGATCAAAATCTAAATACCTATATTCACCTGCTAATATAACGTTACCTGCAGAATCTATTTTTATAGAGTACACCTCATCATTGGAAGTACCTGAAGGAGAACTTAATTGTTTTGCCCAAAGAAAATCACCTGCCGGATTCAGTTTTACAATAAAAATATCCTTATTTTCTGCTGGTGAAGGCACCGATAATGTATAAACACCAGGTCCCGGATCTGCGTCTAACCCGTTAATTGCACCCGAACCTGAAAAAAAACCAGTTACATAGATATTGCCCGCAGCATCAATTGCTGTATCCACAACACTTTCAGCAGAGCCCCCACCAAATTGTTTTATCCATTGGATTGCTCCGGTTGTAGGAGACAAAGAGATTACGATTCCGTCTTGATATCCACCTTTGAAAGTGATAGGAAAACTTCCTGTAATATTGTATCCGATAAAACAAGAAAGTAGAAGTTTATCAGCACTTTTCGTTAAATTTTGCGGCCTATTGGTCGATTGAAATCCAATAATTTCAGTTCCGTAATAATTCTGTGCATTAAATAAAGTAAGAGAAATTATTGACACTAATAAAGCTATTTTTTTCATTTATATATATTTGTTGCTTTGGTAAATATAAAGAAAATCATCTATAAAATTGCTCAGTGAAATCTTACGTCTTCGACATCCACAAATAATTCACTAATTTCAATTTTAACCCACTGTATTTCTTTCAAAGTTTACATCACCTGTTAAAAACAATATCCCAATTATAAAAGATAAATCGGTAAAGCCAAATTCCTGATGCAAATCGCTGATGATCTGGATTTTCATTTTTTAAAAGTAATTTAATTTTAATAAAGACTGAAATATTATTTAAATTAAAAAATAAACTTCTAAAAATCAAAAGCTTAAATACAAATAATTAAAAAGTCTACTAAAAAAGTAGACTAATAAAAATATATGTTTTATATTTGCACCCGTAATCAGGTTTGGAAATGAAAATGAAAATGAAAACAAAATTCAAATACAATTCTATGAAGAAGATCAACATCATGCACATGATGATGTATTGCTGTATGCCTTTATATATGAATTTTAGTGGATGACCTTACTTTTATTATGACATATATTTTAAAGGCTTTACCACGTTGTAGAGCCTTTTTTATTTAAAAAAAACAAGTGAAAAAACAATATGAAAACAACTGATTTTAAAAACAAATGGCTGGTTCCTGTAGCCTTCGCCAACATCTATATCATCTGGGGAATTACTTTTCTCGCCATCTCGTTCGGACTGACAGGATTTCCGCCCTTTATACTTTCGGGATTCAGATTCTTTGCTGCCGGAATTTTACTCATCGGCTATTTAACAGCAAAAGGTGAGAAAGCCAATTCACTGAAAAACTGGTGGAAAAATGCAGTCACAGGAATTCTGATTCTTACCGGAGGAACCGGTCTTGTCGCATGGGGTGAACAATATGTTACTGCATCCGAAGCTGCCATCGCTATTGCAACCGGACCGTTTTGGTTCATTGCCATCGATAAAAAGAACTGGAGCTATTATTTTTCAGACAAATTTATTCCAATCGGGTTACTACTGGGTTTTGCCGGTCTGATTTTATTTTTAAACGGAAGCGTAAATACTCACACTGCAAATGTGGATTCTTCTCTTAGAATTATTGCATTTATTGTTCTCGCATTAAGTTCGATAGCCTGGGTTTTGGGATCCTTATATTCCAAGAAAAATCCGGCAGATCATTCAACTTTTATGAATATTGCACAACAGCTTATTGTGGCAGGTCTTGCATCATTCCTGGTTGCACTTTTCAGAAATGAATGGACGGGTTTTTCCATCACAGCAGTTCCGGTTTCGGCCTGGCTGGGTTTACTGTTTTTAATTTTCTTCGGATCAATCATCGCATACATCTCATACATCTGGCTTTTATCGGTAAAACCTGCTGCCATCGTGAGTACACATACTTATATCAACCCGATCGTTACTGTTATTGCAGGTTTTATTATTGCGAATCAAACGATTAACGGAAATCAGCTGTATGGTTTACTCATTATTCTGATTGGAGTTCTTTTAACGAACGTCACCAAGTATTTTAAACTTTCTAAACGGTCAAAAGCAAAGATCAGAAAAACTGTGAGACAGATTAACAGAATCAACAGACCTTATCAACCTATGTAATCAAAATAATAATGATAGAAATTAAAAACATTTCAAAAACATTTCATCAGAAGAAACAGTCTTTTAAAGCTTTGAAGGATGTGAATCTTACTATTGAAAAAGGTGATATTGTAGGAATCATCGGGTTTTCCGGAGCAGGAAAAAGCACTTTGATAAGAACGGTTAATCTTCTGGAAAGACCAGATCAGGGACAAATTATCATCAACGGAACAGATTTCACAAAATTAAGCTCAAAACAACTGGCAAAAGAGCGTAAAAAAATCGGGATGATTTTTCAGCATTTCAATCTGCTTTCTTCAAGAACGGTTTTCGAAAATGTAGCGCTTCCTTTGGAACTTGATCAGCTTAAAAAAGATCAGATCCGAGAGAAAGTTAATGTACTTTTAAAAATTGTAGGACTTGAAGACAAAGCGAATGAATATCCTAAAAGTCTTTCGGGCGGACAAAAACAAAGGGTTGCCATTGCCAGAGCTTTAGCCAATGATCCTTACTTACTGCTTTGCGATGAAGCAACGAGTGCGCTCGATCCGGCTACCACGAAATCTATTCTCGAACTTTTAAAAGATATTAATAAACGTCTTGGAATCACAATTTTATTGATTACCCACGAAATGGATGTCATCAAAACCATCTGTAATCACGTTTCCGTCATCGATAAAGGAAAACTGGTCGTTAAAGGAACTTTACAGGAGATCGTCTCAAACAGAGAGCATCCTATTATTAAACAATTTATAAACTCAGGAAACATGACAATACCTTTTGAACTTAACAAAACACTTCAGAAAGAGCCGAAGGAAGGCTTGTTTCCGTTAGTTGAAGTTGAACTTAATGAAGATATCAGCGTTGAAAAGCTGCTTTCAAAAATATATGATGAATATAAAATTCCTTATCAGCTTCTGAAAGCCGATGTAGAATATTTGGGAAGTGCCAATTTCGGTACACTGCTACTCCATTTGAAAGGAAAATCAGATGAAAATCAGAAAGCGATTTACTATTTTAATCAGAATAAAATTCAAAATACACTCAGAGGATATGCTTAGCGAAACTACAATTTCTCTTTTGTCTAAAGGGCTTTGGGAAACTATTTTTATGACTTTTGCTTCAGGTTTTTTCGGATTTGTTCTGGGCTTACCTGTCGGAATTTTTCTGTTTTTAACGAAAAAAGGTCAACTTTTGGAAAATGGTATTTACAATAGAATTTTATCTGTCATTGTCAATATTTTCAGGTCAATACCCTTTATAATTTTGATTGTATGGATGATTCCTTTCACAAGATTATTGGTGGGAACTTCAATTGGCGTGAATGCAGCATTAGTGCCTCTAAGTATTGGTGCAGCTCCGTTTATCGCAAGATTAGTTGAGAACAGTCTGATTGAGATTCCTCAAGGCTTGATTGAGACTGCACGAGCTTTGGGAGCGAGTCCTTTTCAAATTATCAAAAAGGTTTTATTGCCTGAAGCTCTTCCATCTCTGATTAACAATGCGAGTATTACGCTCATCACTTTAGTAGGGTATTCAGCCATGGGCGGCGCAGTTGGTGCCGGTGGATTGGGACAGATTGGATATCAATATGGATACATCGGTTATGATGCTTTGATTATGAATCTGGTTCTCGGTTTACTCGTGGCTTTGGTCTTTATTATTCAGTTTTCCGGAGATCGTCTGGCAAAGAGGTTTGATCACAGATAAGTTTATATAGTATACAGTTAAAAAATAATTTTACAATGAAAAAAATAAAAATTTTAGGTATTGCAGCAGGTTTATTTTTATTAAATGCATGCAATTCTCCAAAAAAAGAAGATCCGAATTACATTAAAGTAGGAATCACTTCAGGTCCCGAACAGGAAATTGCAGAAACTGCAAAAAAAGTAGCCAAAGAAAAATACAATCTTGAGGTTGAGCTTGTCTCTTTTAATGATTATGTTATTCCGAACGAAGCACTTAATAATGGTGATATTGATGCCAATGCTTTTCAGCATGTACCTTATTTAGAAGAGCAGTCAAAACAGCGAGGCTATAAATTGGCGGTTATAGGAAATACTTTTGTTTATCCAATCGTAGCGTATTCAAAAAAAATAAAAAATATCTCACAACTTCAAAATGGAAGTACGATTGTTATTCCCAATGACCCTACAAACGGTGGAAGATCATTATTCCTGCTTCAAAAAAATGGTTTGCTAAAGCTAAAAGAAGGAATCGGGTTACTGCCTAAAGTAACCGATATTACCGAAAACCCGAAACAGTTGAAAATTTTAGAAATTGAAGCCCCTCAATTGCCCAGAGTTTTGGATGATAAAGAGGTTGTGATCGCTATCATCAATAATAATTTTGCAGCACAGGCCGGATTAGATGCCAATCAATTTGGAATTTTTAAAGAAGATAAAAATTCACCTTACATGAATGTAATTGTTTCACGAGAAGATCATAAAAATGATGAGAAAGTAAAAAACTTTGTAAAAGCTTATCAGTCTGAAGAAGTGGCAAAGAAAGCTGAAGAAATTTTCAAAGGCGGAGCAGTGAAAGGATTTTGACGATTGGCAGAATAGATTATTGTTAAAATAAGTATTTTATCATTAAAATCATTTTCTCAATTTGAGATAATAAATATTTTGCCTATTTTTGTTATCAATCAATAAAAAGGTTTTTATGTTAAAGAAAACTGCCATTGTGGGTTTATTTTCACTTATATCTGCTTACTCTATGGCTCAAAATACAGCTTTACCCATTTATCTGGATGAATCAAAACCCGTAGAACTTCGTGTTCAGGACGCACTTTCCAGGATGACTCTGGAAGAAAAAGTAGCAATGCTTCATGCACAGTCAAAATTCAGTTCGCCCGGAGTTCCGAGATTGGGAATTCCTGAATTCTGGACGACAGACGGTCCTCACGGTGTTCGTCCTGAAGTAATGTGGGACGAGTGGAACCAGGCTGGCTGGACGAATGATTCTGTAATTGCTTATCCTGCGTTAACTGCTTTATCCGCAACATGGAATAAAAAAATGTCATGGAATTACGGTAAAGCTTTGGGTGAAGAAGCACGTTACAGAAAAAAAGATATTCTTCTGGGACCGGGAGTCAACATTTACAGAACTCCTCTTAACGGAAGAAACTTTGAGTATATGGGTGAAGATCCTTATTTAACCTCAAAGATGGTAGTTCCTTATATCAAAGGCGTTCAGTCTAATGGAGTTGCGACGAGCGTAAAACATTATGCACTCAACAATCAGGAAATGTTTCGTCATACCAGTAACGTCAATATTGATGACAGAACTTTATATGAAATTTACCTGCCGCCTTTCAAAGCTGCTGTTACAGAAGGAGATTCCTGGACGATTATGGGTGCGTATGATATGTACAAAGGGCAGTATGCAAGTCAAAACCAATATCTGTTGAATGATATTCTTAAAAAAGAATGGGGTTACAAAGGGGTTGTAGTTTCAGATTGGGGTGCGGTAAACAATACTGAACAAGCCATTCACAACGGTTTAGATCTTGAATTTGGAAGCTGGACCAATGGTCTTTCGGCAGGAACAAAAAATGCCTATGACAATTATTATTTAGCAAAACCCTATTTAGATTTAATTAAAGCAGGGAAAGTAGGTACAGAAGAATTGGATGACAAGGTTACCCGACTGTTGAATTTAGCGTACAAAACTACCATGAATACAAAGAAGCCTTTCGGGAACGTGGCTTCTGAAGAACACAAGGCTGTAGCAAAAGAAATAGGTGAAGAAGGAATTGTTCTCCTGAAGAATCAGGGAAATATCCTCCCGATTGATATTAATAAAGCTAAAAAGATTGCTGTAATCGGTGAAAATGCCATCAAAATCATGACTGTCGGCGGAGGTTCTTCTTCATTAAAAGTAAAATATGAGACTTTACCTTTAGACGGAATTAAAGCAAGATTCGGTAAACAGAGTGATGTGCAGTTTGCAAGAGGTTATGTAGGCGACATTGGCGGAGAATACAATGGTGTGCAATCTGGTCAGGATCTTAAAGACACTCGTTCTGCAGAAGAATTACTGAATGAAGCTGTAGAACTGGCAAAAAAATCTGATTACGTAATTTTTGTGGGCGGATTAAACAAAAGTGACTTTCAGGATAGTGAAGGAAACGACAGAAAAAGCTACGGATTGCCTTATAATCAAGATAACCTGATTGCTGCTTTGACAAAAGCCAATAAAAACTTTGCAGTAGTGCTGGTTTCCGGAAATGCCGTTGCAATGCCCTGGATTAAAGACGTTCCAACTGTTCTTCAATCATGGTATTTAGGTTCTGAAGCAGGAAACTCAATCGCCTCTATCTTGGCAGGAGATGCAAATCCTTCCGGTAAACTGCCATTCACATTCCCTATAAAACTGGAAGATAATTCTGCTCATAAATTGGGAGAATATCCCGGTAATAAGGAAGAATTGGCTGCAGGAAAAGGAAAAGATCAGAAAAACCCGATCAATATCACTTATAACGAGGGAATTTTTGTAGGTTATCGTTGGCATGACACTCAGAAAATCAAACCTTTATTCAGTTTCGGACATGGCTTAAGCTACACCTCTTTTGAGTTTGGAAAAGCAAAAGCTGATAAAACAACGATTAGTCAGAATGACCAAATTACATTTACGGTAAGTGTTAAAAATACAGGTAAAAAAGCCGGAGCAGAAGTTGTTCAGTTATACATTAATGATGTAAAATCATCAGTACCGCGTCCTGCAAAAGAGTTGAAAGGATTTGAAAAAGTTTTCTTAAATCCCGGAGAAGAAAAAGAAGTAAGCATCACCATCGATAAATCTGCTTTAAGTTTCTTTGATGCTGATAAACACGAATGGGTCGCAGAGCCCGGTGATTTTGAAGCATTGATCGGAAATTCTTCTGATGCAATTAAAACAAAAGTAAAGTTTAAATTAAATTAAATTAAATTAAATAATGACAAAGCCTGAGAAATAACTCAGGCTTTTATTTTTATAACAGATGACTCCCAAATACTAAGAGCTGATTAATTAATAGAGAAATCTATTTTTGAACCCACTCCTCCTGTATGGGGTAGTAATTCTTTGATCTTTTCGATTAAATCATCCATGTCAAATGGTTTAGGGATAAAATCTGTAGCTCCGGCATTTCCGGCAATATTACTGCCGTCAACACTCGCAGAAAGAACAATCACCGGAAGATTCTGAAATTCTTCTGTAGCACGCAATGCTTTTAAGACCTGATCTCCGGAAAGGACAGGCATCCACAAATCTAACAAAAGAAGATCTGGCGACTGTGTTTTCATTTCTTTAATTAGATTGGTGCTGTTAATTTCGGTAAAAACATCAAAACCTTCTGATTCCAGCAGCATTTGCAAAACATCTAATATACCTTGGTCATCATCGCAGACCATTATTTTTCTATTGTCCATTGTTATCAACTTTCATTATTGGTAAAGTGAAGCTAAAGGTAGATCCTTTGCCAATTTCACTTTCCACCCAAAGCGTTCCTTTGTGATTGGCTATGATCTCATGTGAGATGTATAATCCAATGCCTAAACCCGGAAATTTTTTCTGAATATCTCTTGCTCTGAAAAATCTCTCAAATATTTTCACTTTATCCTGCGGACTGATTCCCATTCCATAGTCAGTGACGGAAACTTTAACAAAGTCTCCCACTTTATTTACATACACTTCCACCTTATCTGAACCGGGGGAATATTTAATAGCATTGGAAATTAAATTATTGATCACCTGAGAAATCTGCAGTTCGTCACCCAAAATCAGAACTTCAGTTTCATCATGCAGCGAAATTTTATAATCAGGAGTTGCTAAAGACAAATTCTCAACCGTATCCCGAATAGTTTTATTAACATCAAACGGTTCATTATGCAATTCTATATTGCCTGATTGTATTTTTGAAGTATCTAAAAGTTCTGTAATCAAATTATTCAGCCGATCTACATAAGTTCCTACTTTATCAAGTGTAGATAAAAATTTAGTAGATGCTCCTTCAGGCGGCATCCTTTGAAGAAGCTGAACAAGACCTTTTATAGTTGTAAGCGGAGTTTTTAATTCGTGACTGGCTATTGAAAGAAAATCATCTTTGCGTCGATCAATTTCTTTTTTTTCTGTAATATCTTCTATAGCAATTAAAATCCGGTCTTTATATTGACCTTCAAACTCTATACGATAAGCATTAAGAAGCATTATTTTCTTTCCGATGTGCGGAAAATCATGTTCAACCTCAAAATCAATAACCGGGTTGTTGGTTGGTAAAATTTTCAGTAAAAGCTCTTTCAACTGATCAATATCCCATTGATGATTTCCTAGTTCAAAAAGAGGAGTTCCTACTGTATCCTCCGAAGTAACTTTAAAGGTATTTAAAAAATGACTGTTGGCACTTAATACTTTGTAATCTGCATCTAAAACCAACAGACTTTCTCTTACGGTTTGTATAATACTCGAAAGAAAAATCTCATTATCCTGCAATTGCTTCGTTCTTTCCTGAATTCTTTTTTCAACAGAAGCTTTTTCTTCTCTCAACTCATGTTCAGATTTTTTACGGTTTGTAATATCATTCTGAACACCTATGAAATGAGTAACTTCACCCTTCTCATTTTTAACCGGAGAAACAAATAATTCGTTCCAGAAAAGTCTGCCTTTTTTATTGTAGTTTCTGATTTCAACCCGACATTCTGTGCCATTTATTAAACTTTTTTTAATTGCCTCTCTTTCAGATTGTGCTCTGTCCTGCGATTGCAGAAAACGGCAATTGTGACCAATGATCTCATTATGTTTATAACCTGTAAGAGTTTCAAAAGCTTTATTGCAGTAAATGATTGGATTATCAGGCTGCATATTGTCGGTAATGATAATACCGGAATTTGCAGAATCAAGCGCTTTTAAATAGATATCAAGATGATTACCTAATTTGTTTTTCGGGTCGGATAAAGAGTGAGTTGATTTTTCCAATTTTTTGTTGTTTTTAATAACAATATATTTTGCATTTCACATACCATACATCCATGATTCATAAGCTTCATAATGTATTGATTATCGTTAACCAAAAAGTATGCCCATACCATAAAACTTCATCATATTTTTTTGAGTTAGGATTTACTTATGGAATAATTAATAGTTGAACGATAAAAAGAATTTTGAAAGATTAATACAACAGTTAAGTTTAAACGGTATAAAATTTCTAAAATTGCAGAACAAAATTAAAACTCAAATTCGGAAATTATAAACAAAAAAAAACTGCTTCTTGCGAAGCAGCTTTCTTTTACGATATATATCGATTATGCAAGTCTTACATTAACTGCATTTAATCCTTTTTCGCTTTTTTCTACGTCGAAAACCACTTTATCATTCTCACGAATCATTTTAGTGTTTAATCCTGAAGAATGTACAAAAATGTCTTGTCCACCTTCTGATGGAGAAATAAATCCGAAACCTTTTGTTTCGTTAAAAAATTTAACTGTGCCTTGTTGCATTGTATTGGTATTAAAATTGTTTTATTATTAAGTGTCTAATTATAAATTAGACTTGTATTTCTTTTTAAGAGACCGCTGAATAAACAGATGTTTTTCTTATATCCACTCCGTCATCTATGATCTTCGCTGCGAAGGTAGTGACTTCTGGTGAGATAACCGACGAAAATATAATATTTTGTCTTTTTACCGGAAGTTTACTAATCAGCTTTTTAAGATCATTCGTATTATTCTTCAGTAATATCTCCATATCATCTATAATTAAGACTTCAATTTTTGACAAACTGATATGTCTCTGATCATCCAGTTGCATCAGCTTTTCCGGGGTCGCAATCAGAACGTCTAATCTTCTTCTGAGTGAAGAAAGCTGCGTACCGTTCAAAATTCCTTCATGTACAGAAAGCTGTGATAACGGCAGATATTTGGTATAAATTTTAAAATTATCCTCAATCTCTAATGCAGTCTCTTTATTGGGAGTCAGCACCAGAACTCTCGTCTCATTATGATCCGGATTGTTCTTTTTCAGTGCCTGCAAAACGGGCATTGTAAAAGAGGTCATTCTTTCTGTTCCGCGGGCAATACAGCATAAAACATCTTTACCATTTAAGATTTGCGGAATAATTCTGGTCTGCAATTCTGTAGGCTTCGGACATCCTGCTTCTGTAGCGGCGCGAACGATAGGATTGATTAAGTTTAAATTCTTAAAACTCATAGTATTTGTTTGCCGGGTGACGGCTTTCCTGAGTTAAAATAACTTTCGGAAACGTAATTAAATGGTATTTAGGGAATTATAATTTTGAGAACTCAATATAGAAACTGGAGTTTCTTTTCGAAGAATATTTTCTGGATATTACTTTATAACTGAGTTATTACAATCAATAACTCTGATGCAATTTAAATACTTCTTCCACATTATTATTTGCGGAGCAGTTTTTCTGGTATTTATCTCACAGTACAAAGATGAAGGATTATCTTACATAAATGCTTACATAAATAAATATTGGATTTACATAAATCACACATTACTTATAAATCCTCAAGGTTTTTTTGCCTTTTGAGTTTTAGATTTTTGTAAAAAGATGGTGACAGACCTGTTATTTTTTTAAACTGATAAGAAAGATGTGCAACGCTGCTGTAGTTAAGTTTATAGGCGATTTCGGTGAGATTAAGTTCGTTATATAGCAAAAGTTCTTTTACCTTTTCTATTTTATTAATAATGATAAAATGCTGTATGGTATATCCGTTCACCTCAGAAAACACATTAGATAAATAAGTGTAGTCGTACCCTAATTTTTTACTTAAATATTCTGAATAATTTTCTTTTGGTTGTTCTTCAGCATTATGAATCATTTCTGTTATTGTATTTTTAATCTTTTCAATTAAAATGCTTTTTTTATCATCCAATAATTCAAGTCCGATATGCGCTAATTTTTTTCTGAAAATTTCCAGTTGCTCTGTAGAAATTTTACCTGGGAAATCTACTGTTCCGAGATTGACAACAGCATTTTTGAAGTCGAGCTGTTCGGTTACTTCCTGCACCATCATTTTACATCGCAGACTAACCATATATTTAATGTAAATTCTCATACAGTTTTGTTTTTTCCGGCAATCTGAATCAATATATTACAATAAAACGATGACCATTGAAGAATAAGTAAGTTACAAAATTTAGTCTGATATTTAGCATTTAGTTATGGATTGATAGTTTTTGTTAAAAAAAATCCCCACAAACAAAGCTTATGGAGATCTATTATTTTTAAAATATTGAGCTTAAACTAAAGACAGCCAATTGCTGTTTTCTGAATAGTCATCCAAAGGTTTCAAATCCTGATGGTGGTTCATCGAAGCAAGAAGTGAAACAATTTCCTGTCTTGTCATCTCCACAGAATTATCAACTAATTTTTGATTGAATCCTGCATTGCTCAATTCCAACAGATCATTAACGGTAATGATTCTTGCAACCACTTTACCCAGATCAATCATTTTCCTCTGAGAAATCGCTGTATTGATTGTAACATCTAAGTTTTGAGTATATAATTTTGCGGCATTTTCGCTCAACACATTTTGCTGAAGATATTCACCTACATTTTCTATTTTCTTCTTTTTCATATCTTTTAAAATTCCTTCTGAAATCTGTGTGTACAGCATTTCATTAGAACCTTCAAAGATTTGAAATGGACGGCTGTCCATAATTCCTCTACCGCCAATATGGCTCAATCGATATCCTTTTCCACCACTGAGCTGTACAAGAATCTGAGCAGCTTCCTGCATCATATCTGTTACAAGTGCCTTCATAGAATTTGCATGAACACCGTCTGATGAAAGGTTATTTTCAATTCCGCTGATTTTAGAACTTTTTGCACACATCGCCGAACACAATGTAAAAAATGACTCTAATCTCGTCAGTTGATATTGTACCTGATCCAATGCATACAAATTTGAATTTCCAACAATTCTGTTTCTTGTGTGATCCAAAGCTTCATCCAGCATTCTTTTCAGAAAGCCCATTCCCATTCCCGGGAACTGAAATCTGCTTCTGTGAAGAATATCCAGCATCATTTTTAATCCTGTAGATTCAGGAATCAGCTTATTGGCTTGCGGAACTTTGATATCAACTTTATTAAGCCCATAAGGAATCATATATAACCCCGGATTATCATAATATTCTAAAACCTCTATATTTTGCTCTCTCTGATGGGTATCTGCGATGAAAAAATCTACATCTCTTGAAAGATTTCCGTCTGCGTTTGCATTTCTTGAGGTAATCAGCCAGTAATTAGCTAAACCTGTTAAACCCTGCCAGTGTTTTGTACCTTTTATTTCGTAAAAATCTCCTTTCAACTCATTCTGAGTTTTCATATTTAATGCATCACTTCCAAAATCCGGTTCCGTAATCATCAAACCTCCCATTGCACCATGATCTAAAAAGTGCTGAAATATATTTCCTTTAATAGACTCGTTTCCATATTTCGCTAAAGGCTCCAAAAACAACGCAATATTGATTCCGAAAGTTAATGATAACGCAAGCGATTCATAAGAAGCGGCTGATAAAATCCCCAAACATTCCTTTACTTTCAATCCACGACCTCCAAATTCAGACGGTACGGCAACCGAAAGCGGCTTAAGATTCATGATTTCTTTCCACACATTGGGCGGAAGACCTCTTGAAAGACTTAGCTTATCGATGTTTTCTTTCTGAAAAAGATGGTGAAGTGAAGTTTTGAAATAATCAAGAAATTCAGGATAAGATTGTCCTGATAACTTGTTTGAAGATTCAGTCATAAAAAATAAAAATATATGCTGTCTGCCATTGATACAGCGGGATTGTTACATGGAGCGAATGGCACGATTTGTTGTTTAAATCAGATGCTCCACCTTATTTGCGACTAAGATACAAAATTTCAATCAGCTGTAAAACTACAACCAAATAAATTGATGTATTATTAACTTAACATTATGATTATTGCGTAAACCTCAACTATTACCTGATATTTATCAGTTATAATGAAATAGTATCGAATTTAACAGAACAATTCTTTATTTGGTGTAATAAGTTCGATTGATCTTTATATTATTTTTTTCTATATAAAAAATAACAAGTCAGTAAAGTTAGATTGACAAGCACAGCAAAGGCGTTTGAAAGAATAATAGGTAATTCGTTTTGAATAACGCCGTACCAAACCCAAAGTGAAAGTCCGGAGATTAAAACTAAAATCATTACCAATGAAAGATCTTCTACATTTTTTTCTTTTATCACCTTGATCACCTGAGGAATCATAGAAACAGAGGTGAGAAAACCTGCTATTATACCCAAAATATTTACATCCATAATTTAAATATAAGTAATGAATTAATAAGCGGTTATGATCTTAATCACAACCGCTTATTAATAACTGCTTCTTTCTAGTGATGTCTTGTTCCTCTCTGATGATAATCAACATTTTGAGGTTTTGACTGATAGTTTTTTGAAAACTTATCGTTATTTAAAGAGTTCAAAGAATTTGTAGGATGTGCATCTTCAAATTCTAAATGATCAAAATGAACGACTTTTCCGTTTCTGTATGCTTTGCCTTCAGAATTACGATAAATCTGATTTTCTTTATACGTGTTTCCATCCGGTGCAGTATAGATTTTTGGTCTTTGGCTTAATTTCTTTCTTCTTTGATTAAGAAGTAGCGCAGTTCCTCCTGCTATCAATGCCAATGCTATTTTTACTTTATTATTCATAATGGTTGATTTATTACTAAATAAACAAAACACCTGCCATTGCAACGAGATTAAAAAGTTTTCTTTATAAATAACAATTTGAGCAACTTTGGTCTTATAATTGGATATTAACCGCCAACGTAAATCACTAAAAATAATTCATTATGGCAACTAAAACTGCAACATCTAAAAAAACAGCAGCTCCTGCAAAAACTACTGCAGCTAAAAAAACAACCTCAAAACCAGCAGCTAAAGTTCCTGCTAAAAACGATGCAGCTTCAGATTTGAGAGACTTTTTTGAAGATGCCCTGAAAGATATTTACTGGGCTGAAAAAGCTTTGACAAAAGCACTTCCAAAAATGGAAAAAAAAGCTTCACATCCCGATCTAAAAAAAGCTATTTCTTCACATTTGGCGGAAACTGAAGTTCATATTACAAGATTGGAAGAATGTTTTAAATCTTTAGGACTAAAACCTGAAGCTAAAAAATGTGATGCCATGCAAGGGCTTCTAGATGAAGGCAAAAGTATTATGGAAGAAACTAAAGAAGGTGCAATTCGCGATGTGGGAATTATTGCAGCTTCTCAAAAAGTGGAACATTATGAAATCGCAACTTATGGAAGCTTAGCAGCATACGCTAAAGTTTTAAATGAAAAGAAATGTTTAAGTAACTTTTTGGCAACTCTAAAAGAAGAGAAAAATTGTGATAAGCTTTTGACAACAATCGCAGATACTGCATTGAACAGCAAAGCGAAATAATTTATTTCAATTTTAAGATAAAAAATTCCTCAATTTTCATTGAGGAATTTTTTTTAAGATAAAGTTAATCATATTATACTTTCAGTTTTTAATTATTGAGTATCAGAAGATTATTCAATTCACTTTTAAAGCAGCCCAGTATAAATTCTGCATAATATAACTGTGCATTTAATGCCTGAGTTTTTGGATGAAGCTCGAGCTTTTTGGATAAAATAATTTCACCTTTGTAAGCAATCGAATAATGTGCAAATACACTGTAGGTAGAGTTTCTCACAGGAGTACAATATCCTGTTGTGGCAATCGACCAGTCGCTTTCAAAGAGTTTGGCGACATTTAGAGCCATCGTTTCTGCAATATTTTCAGAAACGCAGTCGCAGTTTTCTGCCTCTTTTTTATCTACATTAAGCAACCTGACTTTCTCTGGTAGTGTATAAGCGGTGATACCTCCTTTATAGAACATTGAGGCATTTGGCATCTGCGAAAAAGCAAGCTGAAGCATTCCTGAAGTTACACTTTCAGCGATGGAAATGGTTTCGTTATTGGTGATCAGACATTCGCTGATGTATTCCAGTATTTTTTTTTGAAATTCCATGATAGTAAAATTTTTCTTGATTTAAATTTTAGCTTTACAAAAAGTATTATTTCCAGGGATCTAATACAACCTTTACACAGCCGTCTTCTTTTTTATCGAAAATCTCGTAGCCTTTTGCAACTTCGTCCAGTGAAAGTCGGTGTGTAATAATATCATCAAGTTTTACCTGTCCGGTTTCTACATATTTCATTAATTTATCAATGATTGCGTGTACCGGTGACTGGCCTGCTTTTAAGGTAATTCCTTTATCAAACATTTGCCCGACTCTGAAATTATCATAATTCATTGGATAAACTCCCAAAATCGAAACAAAACCGCCACGTCTGACTCCACTCATGCATGCATCTAAAACTTTGATCGAACCTTTCTCAAAATTAACGACCGCTTTTGCTTTATCAATTAAATTTCTATCCGGCTCAAAACCTACTGCATCAATACAAACATCCGCACCTCTGCCATCGGTCATGTCTCTGATCTGTTCTACAGTCTGATCTGCATCTTTCCATAAAATGGTTTCACAACCTGTCAGTCTCTTGATTTGATCTAATCTGTATTGAAGTGTATCAATTACGATTACTTTTTTTGCATTGTGAAGAATCGCACTTTTAGCAGCCATAGAACCAACGGGTCCTGCACCGAAAATAGCCACTGTTTCACCGCCTTTCAAATCTGCCCACATTACTCCGGTGTATCCTGTAGGAAAAATATCTGTTAAAAATAATGCCTGATCATCTGTAAGACTATCAGAAACTTTTCTGGGACCGAAATTTGCGTAAGGAACACGTACATATTGAGCCTGTCCGCCGTTGTAACCGCCGTAAAGATCAGTGTATCCGAACATTCCACCTCCCTTTTCTGTTAAAATGCCACCTTCAGGACCGTAATGATCCGGGTTTGAATTTTCACATCCTCCGGGAAGATCATGATCACAGAAATAGCAACCTCCACAAGCAATCGGGAAAGGTACAACTACCCTGTCTCCTACCTTTAAATGGGTGATATTTTTACCTAAATCTTCGATAATGCCCATAAACTCATGCCCCATAACCATGGGACGAGCCTGAGGAATTCCACCGGAATACATATGAAGATCACTTCCACAAATTGCTGTTGAAGTAACTTTCAATATAATATCATTCTGATCTTCAATTTTGGGATCATCTATAGTGTCGCAAGTAATCTTGCCGGGTGCGTGAAAAACTGCTGCCTTCATAAATATAATTTGGTTTTGGTGTGTAAAAAAATTATTTAATTTATTAAGCTTGATAAAATGTTTTTTCTATCCTATTAAAGTCTAGATAATTTTTATGTTTGATTGCTTATAAATTCTTTTGTAAAGTCTTCCCACTGTATTTTGCTACCTCCAAAAATTCCTCCACTTGCAACGAAAAAATTTCTCAGAGCATTCAACAGACCAACTTTTTTGGTGTTTGGGATTTCATTTCTTCCATGAATACTGAACTGTATCGTTTTATCTTTTTTAGCAAGAATAAATGTGTTGGTCGCATCTTCTTTATAAAAGTGAGCAATACTCCCTTTTGCACTTTCAGGAGATGAATGTGGTTTCATCTGCAAGAGAAGAACTTTTAGCTCTGTTTGTTCGATGGGATCAATCTTATTGATTACCACCCAGTCATACCCGTTTCCCAGTCTATTTTCCGGAGCAGGCATTTTTATTTTTACAAAATCATTCAATTTTGCAACTGCTGACTTTTCGTTTTCTTTCCGATACAAGTAAAACTCAGTCGGATTTTTCTTTGCGCTTACTTTCCAGTTATTAATTTCTAAAAGTTTTCCTGATAGCCTCCGGAATTGATCAAATGCTTCCATTTCGGAGTTGCAGATTACAAATGATGCGGCATCATTTTCAGAGCCTACAGTATTAATAGGCAGCAAATGCTGTATATCTATTTTATAATTCATACATTAAAATTGGATGCGTAATGGGTAAAATTCAGTCTTGTAAGTGTTCTATTCATTAAAATAAACCATTACAACTTATCTTAATTTTTTTAAAAGCCGTTAGAAAAATCAAAAATTGCTAAAGACAATTTGAAAGAATTTTACATTATTCTAAAATTCATAAAATAACTTTGATAGTTATCTTAAAGTGGTTACTATTTAGATATACTAAATCAGCAACGGGAAGATTTTGAGATCATATTTTGGTATTTGGTGTGTATCAAATATATAAACTAATATGAATCTTATTTTATGACTTGAATCACATGAATTCTAAGTAATATAAAAGCTGTGCTATTATATTAGCACAGCTTTTAATAAAATATTTCTAAGAAGTTCTTCGTTCTAAGTTTTCAAACTTATTATAAGAAGCTCTTAAATGATGAAGCTGATCCTGAATGACCTGTGAACTTTTAGTACACAAATCTCCGCTATCCAAAGCATCTTCATACGCTTTAATTGCTGCTTGTTCTCCAAAAACCACATTTTCTAAAGTTGTTTCATCTTTATTTCCAGAGAATGAATTTTTAATATCAATCCAGGTTCTGTGGATGGCTCCGGCTGCAGTCGTTGTATTTTCTGCTTCTCCGCCACGTTCTGTGATAAGTTGCACAAGATCTGATTTCATTTTCTGAGAATTTTCAACCATTTGGTCATAATCAGATTTTAGTGAGGAATAGGAATCCCAAACTTTATCTTCTACTTTTGAAAATCCTTCAATTCTGTCATTGGTAATTTGTAGTAAATCGTTTAGAACCGATACTGTTTTTTCTGTACTCATAATATTATATGTTTGATTGGTGTACGATTATATTTACAATATCTATGCCTTAGTTTAAATTTATTTCGTTAATTATTCTATAATCAAAACATAAAACAAGAACACTTAATTACCTTATTAACAGGCATAAGGAAATATTTTTATTAATTTCTTATGTAAAACCAAAAGTATTTTGCAAATTTTTTAATAAATAATTTATTTTTTTTAATTATATAAATTATGAATTTTAATATTAACTTAGTCGTAAACTAAATATATAATAATGGCAGAGATCAATTTTGAAAAACAAAATTTCGTCCCAACAGATGATAATGGCTATCAATTGGAATACAATAAATCGGAGATCGGTGAAGGAAGTAATCTTATTGTCGAAAAGAAAAATGATGAAGGCAGTTATGAAGTGATTCAAATTCCGATCAAAAGATTTAAAGAAAGTATTTTCATTGTTGTGACAGAACCGTTTGACGGAAGGCTTATTTTTGAATAAAATAAATATCCCCATTTCAACTTAAGAAAAGGGGATTATTTATGGAATGATTATATTTAAATTATCGGAGATTTTTCTTTTAAATAAGTTTCATACAAATCTTTTCGTCTGTCATTAAGAATCTGTACAGAGCCGTGATAATGAAGATCTTTTAATAAATTTAAATCTACATCTACAATGAGTGTCATTTCTGTATTTGGAGTTGCTTCTCCTTTTACTGCATTCGATGGAAAGGCAAAATCTGAAGGCGTAAATACGGCAGCCTGACCAAACTGAATATCCATATTATTCACACCCGGTAAATTTCCGACACAACCCGCAATTGCTACGTAACATTCATTTTCTATCGCTCTTGCTGCGGCGCAGTGTCGTACTCTCATATATGCGTTTTGAGTATCTGTAAGATATGGCACAAAAAGAATTTTCATTCCCTGATCTGCCAAGAGTCTTGGTAATTCAGGAAATTCTACGTCGTAGCAAATCACTAAACCAATTTTACCGCAATCGGTATCAAAAACTTTGATCTCATTTCCACCTTTCATCCCATAATACTTTCTTTCATTTGGTGTAATATGAATTTTCCTGTACTCATCAATACGACCGTCCCTATGCAACAAATAGCTTACATTATATAAATCATGGTTTTCAAAAACAGGCATACTTCCTGAAATGATATTTACATTGTAACTGATTGCCAATTCAGATATTTTAGATTTAATCTGATCTGTAATTTTTGCAAGCTCAATCATACTGTCACGCTCAGAAAGATTATTAAACGGGGCAAGCAAAGGTGTATTAAACAGCTCTGGAAACAGTACAAAATCTGATTTGTAATCACCCATTACATTTACAAAAAACTCTACCTGCTCATAAAATGCATTGATGTCTTTGAAATGTCTCATCTGCCATTGTACCAAACCTAAACGAATGGTACTATCCTGCATGGTATTGGGCTTTTTGCTGTAATAAATGTTATTCCACTGTAGCAAAACAGCATTTTCCCTTGAAGCTTCATCTTCTGGAAGATATTTTTTCAGAACTCTTATAGGTAAAAAATTGTTTGACAGCTGAAAAGAAAGTACAGGATCATAGATTTCTTTATCTCGTACTCTTCTGATGTATTCTCTTGGAGAAATCTCATGACTATATTTATGATAATCCGGAATTCTACCACCTAAGATAATTGATTTTAAATTCAATTGTTCACACAATTCTTTACGAGCATCATAAAGCCTTCTTCCCAATCTCAATTCACGGTATACAGGATCAACAAAAATTTCTATTCCATACAGAACATTCCCGGTTGAAGAATGGGTATTGAATGTGTAATTTCCTGTAATGTCACTATATGTATGTTCATCATCGAACTCTTCATAATTAACAACGATCGAAAGAGCAACTGCCGCAATTTTACCATCAACTGTAATACAGATCTGACCAGCCTCAAAGATTTTCGTAAGTTTTGCTATACTTTTCTTAGACCAGACATATTCAGACATTTTTGGGTATGCACGGCGCATAGCCGAAACTAATTCTTCGTAATCATCAATATTAAGCGTTCTTGTATCTATCTGCATAAAATTATTTTGATTAAAGTTAAGGAAATTTACTACAACGGATTACAGAAGACTCTGAATATAGATAAAGAAAATATTAAAGTCCTACATTTAAAAAGTAATTTTCCACTGCTTTTAAAAAAAAAAGCAACTTCAGTAATAGAATTGTAAATTTTTCAACATTAGTTCATTATTACTGTAAATTGTTGAAAAATAAATATTTACAACCTTTTTAGCTTGTCTGAATTTATAAATTAATACGTAAATATTTATAAATGCGCCCTGCATCATCTTGCAAAACACTTTAGAAGGTTATACTTTAGCACTATAATAATTGAGCGACATATTAAAATTGTTTATCAAAATTAACATTCACCATCATCACAATAAAATATATTGTTTCATCACTTAGTTTCTATTAGTAGTATGCCAGGATTTTACAATCCTGGCATCTACTTTTTATACATATAAGATATTTGAAATAATTATGATTGATTAGATATCATTCTCTACTTCCTTGATTCTTTTTTTAATAAAATCTACAGGACGTATTCCGTTAATTTCGAGGAATATATTTGAAAAACTCTGTCTGTTACTAAAACCTGATGCTGAAGCCACATGTTCAATAGAATATTTTCGCCACTCTTTATCATGGTAAATTTTTTGAGTGGCATAATTAATTCTCAATACATTAATATATACACTGAAGTTACTTCCTTTATATTCATTGATAACCTGAGAAAGATATGATGTATTGGTTTTGAAATATTCTGCCAGCTTTTTGAGGGTAAGACCTCTTTCAAGAAAACCTTCATTAGCTTCAAAATCGCTGATATCTTTAAGTAGTTTTTCAACAATATTCTGATCTAGTTTGACATTTTTACTGACATCAAATGTTAGCGTTTCTACTACCGGTTCAGAAGACTTTTCATTTTCGATTTTAAGCAAAAGTTCATTATATTTTTCCTGAATCTGTTTCTGCATTCTGTTTCTGTAAAACATTATACAGCCTAGCAAAATGATAATGATTGCGCAAATCAGCAATAAGACAAAACCATAAGAATTGGTTTTTTCTAAATTTTCTTTAACCTCCAAAAGCTGCTTTGTGTCATAATCTTTGTAGATACGAGTGGAAAGATATTTGAAATCGGATGCAATTACACTATCAACCTTTAAAAGCTGATTGGTATAATATAACTCATTTTCAGGACTATTTTGTTTCTTGTAATAATTGATGAGTTCTTCATAATTACTTCTCAACTCAGGTAATATAAACTGATGTTTATTAAAAATGGAGTCTACTTTTTTGTAATTTGCTACACCCAGTTCCCGCTTCCCAACATTGGTATAACTTTTACCTTTATAAAAATACACATATGAAGCCCAGGTAAAGTCATTTACCTTAAGAAGACCCGGGAGTGATAATTCAAAATTATTAATAGCTTCTGTATATTTTTTCTTGGAAAAATCTAAAACACCTTTACTTTTTTTAAAATAACTGTCTTCTAAGCTGAAATCTTTACTTTTAGGAGTTGCTGCTTCTGCGAGATTTAATAATTTTTGTACTTCATCACTCTTTCCTAAAGCCTGATAACATATAATTGCTTGATGAAGAGAATTAAGATACCCTTTTTTATTATTATAGATTACATTTTCATGAAAATCACCATTCGCATTAATTTTAAAATAAGCAATACATTCCTTAAAAATCTCCAATGCTTCATCATAATAACCCAAATAACTCTTGATTACCCCTATATGATAAAGATTCTGATACTTTAAAAATTCATTTTTAGAATCCTTCAGATATTCATAAGCAGTAAGATATTCATTAAGAGCAAGCTGAAATTTTCTATAATTGAAATAATAAATAGCACCCTTACTTAAATAAGCATCCCCTATGAGATCATTATTACCAGACGTTTTTGCTGAAGCCACAGCACTGTCTGCATATTGTATTTTATGATCTTTAGAAAATAAAATAGCATCTTTATATGCCTGAAAAAGTTCTGAATAATTCTTCTCTGATTTTGCTTTTTTGATATATTGATCTAAATAAATAAATGCCTTTTCATCATTTTCTTCATATCCCCAATATTTTTTTCTGAACCCAGAATAAATATCCTGCGCAAATAAAAATGACACCATCAAGCAGAACCATACTGAAAGTATTCTTTTTACCATTGAATATTTATCTGTGAAAATCATAGCCAAAAATAAGCAAATTCATCTATTATTACAATCTTCTCAATAAATAAAAATAATAAGATTCTTATATTGGTAAAAAATTGAATTTTAGATATGTATAAACCAATATGCGTAAATATTTATAAATTTTTACGGGGATATATATAAAAAGATTTGATATAATGTTGCAAAATGAGAGATACATCAATATATTTGTATCGTAAAATAAAATCAACCCAAAAACTTTAAATATTACCCACATGGTACAAAAATATTTTTTAATCGCAGTTTTTCTAATGAGCATTTGTATAGTATCTTGTCGACAAGATGATGAATTGCAATCAGTAAAACAAGAGTCTGTAGAATTTTCTTTGAAAGAAGCACTTCCAGAAGATGAAAACCCTTACTTTGGTAAATCCGATTCTACAATTTCAGGAGATATAACACCAACAGATCCTCCTAAAAATGGAACACACTGGAGAATGAGGCAAGATTCTATTATTGTCGGAGTTTCTGATAATCCTTAAATTTAAAGGAATTAAGAAAAACTAATATTACCAATAGATTAACAACTTATACATAAAAGAGCAGAATTGTTAAAAGTTCTGCTCTTTTATTTTTAGAAATAACTTACACTTTACAAGAAATCAACGAATCAAATAAAATACACTTATTACAAGATCGGATTTATATTGATTAAATAGTAAAAACTATCATCAAGCAGAGTTTCATAAACTCCTTAAAATCTGTAAAATATTTAACAGAATTGAAGAGATTTAATTACCTTAGAAAAAATATTAAATTTATATCTTTGAGCTATAAATATTCTTTATAATGACTTTTATAAACAAAGCAATTTATTTTTCGGTATTCTGTATTTTCTCTCTTTCATTGTTTTCTGCACAGAACAAAGTGCCTTTTGGTGTAGTAAAAGCTGAAGAAGGCTACGCAATGGTAAGAGTACATAAAGAAGATTATAGAAAAATCGTTGATAAAATAAGAATGAAGAGAGGTGACGTTTTCGTTTATGTAAAGCCCGCACCAGGAGAAACTGAATGGATATGGATTCAATATCCCGAAAAAGCTGAAATCGAAAAACCTTTTGTAAGATACGACAGTCTTAACAAAGAAGGTATGGTAAATAAAAACAGAATTGCATTTATTGACCAGCTGCCACATTTCACACCTTCAAAATCAAAAAACGGAAAATCACTAATCTTTACTGATAACAGTAATTCGAAAATACCTGCTGCACAAAGAAGCAAAGTTGTAATTGATATATACCCCTCTAATGCTGGTTTTCGCAAACAGGTAAAAGATCCAGATGGATATATCACAACTATCGACAAAGTAAAACCATGGGGAATTGATAAAGAATTACCAACCGGAATGACCGAAATCAAATCAATCAGAGTGCAGCAACCCGGAAGAGGTTCTGTTTTTGTAAGAGAAGCGATTAAAAATATGTTCCAACCTACGATGGATTTTGACAACATCGGAGTTACTTCTATTGACGAGGATCACATTTTTCTTTACATGATCAATGGTTCAGGAGCAAACAGATATACTACGCTTTGGACCATAAAAGAAGGGAAAGTAATCAGCCAGATTATTTTAAAAAATCCTGAATAATTCATCTATTTATCATTATTTTTGTACTTGAAAAGAATTTAGCTTTTCAGGAAATTGGTTCTGCCTAACCGCAGATGAAAAGGGAATCGTGTGAAAATCACGAACTGTCGCGCAACTGTAAGTACCTGTAGTCTTTATCAAAATCCACTGTACAAAAGGTATGGGAAGGAGATAGAGATGGTACAAGTCAGGAGACCTGCCTATTTTTTTAAACAAAAAAACTTTCGCGATTTGAAGTTTATTGATCTTATGGCATATTCAGGAAATTCTATGTTCCTGAACGGTTTGTTTGCTTCAATACATTTCATTTTCGCTTTAATTAATAATGAAATATGACTACAGAAGAAAGAATTGAAACTTCCGAAACCCGAATTTTCAAAGCGGTTTTCCCTAACACAACCAATCATTACGACACCCTTTTCGGTGGTACTGCCATGCAATTGATGGATGAAGTTGCATTTATTACAGCAACACGTTTCGCAAGAAAACGAGTGGTAACCGTAAGCAGCGATAAAATTGACTTCAAAAAGCCTATTCCAGCAGGAACGATTGTTGAGTTAATTGGAAAAGTTTCACACGTAGGAAAAACAAGTATGAAGGTGAATGTTGAAATCTACACCGAGCAAATGTATTCCTATGAAAGAGAGAGGGCAATTGTGGGGGATTTTACTTTTGTAGCGATTGATGAATTTAAGAAACCAATCCGAATACTATAATTTTTAAGAGGTTTCGGCGGGCCTTTGGCCCGCCGAAACTATTTTCATAGAATTTATCCAATCTGTACTTTCTGTGAGAAACTCTACCTCAAAACTTTTTCCGTTTCAAGATTTTTAATCATTAAAAACTGAAAAGCCTCACCCATTTCGTCAGAAGCTCTGCTTATTGCATTTTCGAGAATATTTCTTACCTGTTTTTCAGTTACCGCAGCTTCTGTCCAACTTTTTCCTGAAGTATGAGAATTGAGAATGAAAGGCATTATTCTATCTATGGCGCAGGCAAAAATTGCATCAGGAGTTTGCCCTTCTTCAAATTCTAACCAAAGATTAAAAAATTCTGAGCGTAATGGTTCATCAAGAATTCCGAAAATATTTTGAGCAGAAAGTTTTTCTCTTTCAAATTTCCCAACCATTGCTACTTCATCAAAAAGAAAGGTGTCACCAGCTTCAATTTCTACCAGATCATGAATAGAAAGCATTCTGATCACTCTCAGCAAGTCAATGTCTGCGTTGTTTTTGGCATATGGAAAGAGAATTTGAGCAAGAATAATAATTTGCCAGGAATGTTCTGCCGTATTTTCTCTTCTTGAGTCGTCTGCGTTGTAGTTTCTTCTTTGCACGTTTTTTAGAGCATCAACGGCGATAATAAAATCAATTTCTTTTTGAATTTTCATTTAACAAAAATAAGATTTATCATTAAAACCCTGATTTTAAAAGCAGATTTGAATAAAAAAAAGTTTTATAAAATTTAAAAACAAAATTTATTAAACTGGTTATCAGCATATTAAATAATTAATTAAAATAATTTCACTACTTTGTATTGCATATTACCATTTTAATTACATATCTTTGTAATGTAGAATCGGAGAAGGTTTAACTAGCTAGAAATCTAAACCGGTTTTATATAACTCAAAACAAAACTTATTAAAGATGAATACTGAAAATACCAAAGCGCAAATGCGAAAAGGGATTCTGGAATTCTGTATTTTAAGTCTTATCAACAATCGCGAAATGTATGTTTCTGATTTAATAGATGAACTGAAAAAAGGAAAACTGGATGTTGTGGAAGGAACCCTCTACCCTCTTTTAACAAGATTGAAAAACGGAGAATTTCTTTCGTACAGATGGGAAGAATCTACAGGAGGACCACCAAGAAAATACTATCAGATCACAGAAAAAGGCAGCACTTTTTTAACTGAACTGCAAAATACCTGGAAAGAATTGACAGATTCTGTCAATCAAATCACTCAAAAAATTTAAAAAAACAAAGCTATGAACAAGACACTCTCAATAGGACTCGCAGGTTTTTCTTTCACAATAGAAGAACACGCATATATAAAGCTAAGCGATTATCTTAACGCATTGAGAAGCTCATTGGAAGCTTCTGAAGCAGACGAGGTAATGCACGACATAGAAATCAGAATGGTTGAAATCTTCAGAGATACGTTAGGAAAACGTGAAGTAATCAACGATAGTGATGTAGAAAGAGTAATTGCTCAGATCGGTTCTCCGGAAAAAATAGAAGAACAGGAAGAAGCTTATTACTCTGAAAAAAATACCCACTCAAACAAAAATAACTTCTCAGGAAATACATACACTGATAAAAAACAACTGTTCCGTGATCCTGAAAGACAAAAAATCGCAGGAGTTTGCGCAGGTTTGGCTCACTATGTAGGAATGGATATTACTGCAATGAGAGCCATCTGGTTAGGAATCTTCGTTCTTGGGATTTTTACAGCAGCAATTTCTTCTTCATTAATAGGTTTACTCTATATAATCTTATGGATTGTTTTGCCAAGAGCAGAAACAGCAGCAGATTTTTTGAAAATGAAAGGAAAGCCTATGAATTTTGATAATCTTAAAAATGAATCTAACAAGCTGGTTCAGTTTGCTAACGAATCTACACAAAGAGTCGGTGAGATCTATATCGAGAATAAACCGTATATCAACAATGCAGGAAGCGGTATCTGGAATGTAATTCGTTATTTCTTAGGAGGAATTTTTGCGCTCATGTCATTCGGTTGTCTTATCGGTGTATTTGTAGTTTTCGGTTTCATGGGAAATGACAGCTTCCCTCCTATCAACGAGATGGATTTCTATTTTGACAACGACGGAATGAAATATGTCCTGATGATTATGATTGTTTTAGGAAGTTTAATTCCTGCACTCCTATTTGGATTGTTGAGCATGAAATTAATCTCACCAAAAACAAAACTGAGAAATACAGGCTGGGTACTCGGAGCATTGATTCTGTCTTTAATCGCTGTTTCTACTTATTTTGGAATCAGCATGGCAAAAAAAGATATGTTCTTCAAAGGTTATAAAGAAGATACAGAAGAAGTAGCAATTCCTACAACCTCAGACAGCATTTATGTTGATGTAAAACAGATTTCAGTGCCTCAAAACTTTAAAGGTTATGATGACGATTTGTACTCAGATAAAATAAACGTATTTGAAAAAGACTGGATTGACGTTGAGGTTACTAGAATAGCAAATATTCAGACCCCTTATTTAATAATCAAAAAAGAGGCAAAAGGATATAATGTTCCATTGAATGTAAGTGTACCTGTTGAAATCGTTGGCAATAAAGTGATACTTCCGAATTACATTAAATATCCTTACGATCATCGTTTCAGAGATTACAGCATCAATTATGAGTTGGTAATTCCGCAAAATGCAGTGGTAATTCCTTTGAAAAAAGATCAGATCAACTTTGATGGCGATACTGATGGAAACGGAATCAACGACAATGAAGAAGAAGATAATGAGGATAAAACAGGAAATATTTCTATAGAAAAAAATAAAATATCGATCAACGGTTCTACAATAGAATACAGCGATAACGACAGAGACAGCGTCATCATCAACGGAAAGAAATATCAAAAAGACGAAGCTGAGAAAATAATGGATACAATGAAGATGAACATTGGTAAAGTAAAAGATGTTGATATTAAAATAAAAGACGGTAAAAAAGAATTTTCTATTAAAACCAAATAATAAACTTGAGAGAGTGGCTGAAGGTGTGGATGAATAACAACAGTTTGAAACCCACACTCTTCTACTCTCAAAGAAATACTAAAAACTTTCAATAATTAGTGGTTTATATCTCAAATTATTCTTATATTCGTAACAAATTAACCAACACAAAAAAAAACATCAGACCATGGTACAACTAGTTTTAGAAATTGCAGTAAAAATCGCAGATTTAATCAGCGGATTATTTTAAGAGCCATAATATTTCAATATATTTGTAAAGTATAACCACACAATGGTTATACTTTTTCGTTTTAAATTTATATCATGAAAAAGCTAATAGGCAAATTATTATTAAAAATGCTGGGTTGGAAAGTCGTTCTTCAGGGCGATGTCAACAGTCTCAACCGTTGCATTCTTGTTGTAGCTCCCCACACTCATAACATGGAATATCTTTTGGGAAACCTTGCCTATTGGACTTTAGGAAAACCTTTAAAAATCATTATCAAAGATGCGCATACCAAAGCTTGGTACGGATCTGTAGTGAGAGGTTTGGGAGGAATCGGCATCGACAGAAGTCAGAAAAATGACCTGATCAATTTTGTGGCAAACGAATTTAAGAAGGATGATTTCAGTCTTGTAATTACTCCGGAAGGTACCAGAAGCTGGGTTCCAAAGTGGAGAAAGGGTTTTTACCACATGGCTTTGGCAGCAAAAGTTCCTATCGTTTTAGCGGCTGGAGATTTTAAAAGAAATATTGTTTACTTAGGTTACACAATTCCGTATGAAAGATTAGAAGCTGCTTCTTTTCTTGAAATCATGGAAGAAATTCAAAATTATTACATCAAATATGACATCGGACCAAAAATTCCTTCAAACTGGAATCCGAATATCATAGGAAATGATGAAGTTAGAAGTTAGAAGTTAGAAGTTAGAAGTTAGAAGTTAGAAGTTAGAAGTTAGAAGTTAGAAGTTAGAAGTTAGAAGTTAGAAGTTAGAAGTTAGAAGTTAGAAGTTAGAAGTTAGAAGTTAGAAGTTAGAAGTTAGAAGTTAGAAGTAAAATTACTCATTACAATACATCATGTACACAGAAGGCAAAACAAAAGAAGAAATTTTAGAATTTATAAACAATTGGGGAGAAGATACTTTTGCAAAAACTCTTGATATACAATTTATAGACCTTGATCTGAAAATGAAACTCTAACCGCTACCATGCCTGTTTCACCAAAAATTCACCAGCCATTCGGCATTATGCATGGCGGAGCAAGCTGTGTTCTGGCAGAAACGATGGGATCAAGCCTTTCTAATATTTTCATTGACGGAAATAAATATTTCGGAGTGGGAACCAATATCAATTCCAACCACTTACGGAGCAAAAAAGATGGGATTGTAACTGCTGTTGCAAGATTCATCAGAAAAGGCAAGACGATGCACGTTTCTGAAATAGAAATCCGGGATGAGAAAGGTCAGTTAATCAATCACACCACGATGACCAATAATATTATCAGTAAATAATATTTGAAAAATCAATGATTTACTTCAAATTTCCATTTAACGAAAAGCTCTATTCTATAGACAAAAATTCAGCTAAAAAAACAGTTATTTTCAAGTCTTTTGACCAATCTAAAACTGTTGATTTTAATGGAAACATTATTGAGGTAAACAAAATAAAGAAACCATTTTCCGGCATATTCCTAAAGAAAGACGAAACAAATTTTTTAGCGGAAACTCATGATGAATATTTAGAAAAACTTCAAAAGGTCATTGATGTTATCAGAGAGAATGAACTTCCGAAATTGGTACTTTCACGAAGAAAAATTGTAAAAGATATTAATGAAATTAATTTAAGAGAAAGCTTTGAAAATTTATGTAAAGCTTATCCCAATGCATTTAGATATATTTTCATTAAAGATGAACACTCCTGGAATAGGTGCTTTTTCTGAAGTTTTAGGTAAACTTAATAAATCTACCTACGTGTTTGAAACGATGAGCTTAGCGGGAACCATTCCGGTATCTGAAAGCTGGACTGATAAAGAAATAGAAGAACAGAAACCTGTATCATCATACATTAGAAATGTTCTTGAAAAATTTAGTTCAAATTCTGAAATTTATGAGTCGGAGACTTACGATCATATTTCAGGAAATATCAAGCATTTAAAGACCGATTTCAGATTGAAAATAAACCCCGATGATCTTGATTCTATCATCAATGAACTTCATCCAACGCCCGCTGTTTGTGGAATCCCAAAAGATTTTTGTAAAGAAAAAATTTTGCAGTTTGAAAAATTCCCAAGAGAATTGTACGCCGGATTTATCAGAATTGAAACTGAGGATTTCATCCAATATTTCGTGAATTTACGCTGTGCAAAATTATACAGCGATGCAGTACATCTTTTTGTAGGGGGAGGAATTACCGTTCAAAGCAATCCGGAAAAGGAATGGAGAGAAACTGAACTGAAGTCTGAAGCAGTTCTAAAAAACCTTTCTTTTAGAAATTAATATATATTTAATAAATTTCAAGTTATAATCTACCTTGTCATTTCTAGATTCATCCATAAGGGTAAAAATGATGTTGATTACAATTGATCGTATGATAGCGTGAGTACATAAATACTCTTTAAACATAAAAAAATCCTCTCTCAGAAACTGAAAGAGGATTTATATTTTATATAAGAAAAGGTTATTTCTTTCCGATCTTACTCCATGTATTCATGATGAAAAGTAAAAACAATCCGACAACACCACAGATAATTGAAATTACATATTTCATATTATCTTCTGACGAAATCTCAGAATGCCAATCTATTGCGTAAATATTAATTGCAATAATTACAATGAAAACGATTAAAAATACTTTATAAAACTTCTGCATGACTTAAAAATTAATATAATTCTGCACCAACTGTGCAAAGTTTGCTGTAAATAATTTAATTGAAATTGCCAAAAGGATGATCCCGAAAACTTTCTGAAGAATTGACAATGTCGCCTCTCCCATTTTCTTTTCTAACCAAGGAGCTGATTTCAGCACCAAATATACGAAAATTGTATTGAGAATAATCCCCAGAATGATATTGATGTCATGAAATTCTGCACGCAAAGACAAAGTAGTCGTCAAAGTTCCTGCACCTGCAACCAAAGGAAACGCAATGGGAACAATTGATGCAGCTTTAGCTTCTGTGGTTTTATTGATTTCAATTCCTAAAATCATTTCTAAGGCGATGATAAAAATGACAAACGCTCCTGCAATCGCAAATGAATTAACATCTACTCCAATAAATTTTAAGATTTTATTTCCTACGAAAAGAAAAACAATCATGATCAAACCGGCTGTAACTGATGCTCTCTTCGCTTCAATCTGTCCGAATTTCTGCTTTAAGCTTACAATAATCGGAATCGATCCGATGATATCTATTACCGCAAAAAGAACCATAAAACACGTTACTGTTTCTTTAAAAGAAAAGTCTTGAAGAACTTCCATTATTCAATAATTATTAATTTCGCAAAAATACGAATAAAAAATGATTATTTACTAATCTGAGAGTAGAGATTGATTATATCTTTTAAAAGTTCACCAATTCCGTCTTGTGATTTTACAGGAGTATATTTTTCGATTTGAATTCTCTGAGACAAATTTCTATATTCTTCCGCTACAGAACTTCCATTCTGCTTCTCAAGGAACTGTCTGAAATCATCTTTAGAAACCTGATGATATTGATTTCTGACTTCAGAATCCAACTCCTCAACTGTTATGAAAAAATGATTAAAATTTTGATCATCCTTTAAGTTTTCCAGGGATGTAAAATAATCTCCTATATCAGTTTTAAAGTTTTCTCTGATTTCTCTTTCAGTTTCTGCGACAGAACCTAATGGTTTTGGAGCTGTTGTTTCTTTAATTATAATACGTTTTTTTTGCCAATTTTTAAATAATAAATAAGCAATAAATAAAGCTGAAAGAATTCCGACATTGATTAAAAGAACCTCCCAATTGAATCGTTTTTTTTCTTTTACTTTGAAAGTTGTAGTCTTCAGAACCGGACTGTTTACGGTTTCCAACAATGTATTCGTATATTCATTGACTTTTTCAACTGTTGTACGAGCTTCAAGAACCTGGTCGTGAGAAAATGCTGTAAGACTTAAAATTTCCTGGCCAAGATCTACATATTCTTTTTCTGCAGGATTAAAGAAAGCAAATTCTTCAGTTTTGATATTAAGTATACCTGATTTATTCGGAATTAAAACATAATTTGCCAAAATGTATCCTTTCATCCCCTCTATTCCTGCGCTGACTCTTGAGGTAATTTTAGGAGCAAAAACTTCATAATCCGGTGAACTTTCTATTTTTGGCAACTGCATGTCTGCCAAATTACCTTCTCCTGAAACTTTAAGAATCACATTAACTGGCTTTTTAGCCTCAATTTTTTCTTTAGATTCGTGATAGATATCAACTTTGAAATTCCCGACAGCATTTTTAAAAGATTCCGGTGAACCTTCCGGAAGCTTCTTAACATTAAGTTTGATTTTATTAGAAGTGATTTTATTTTTGCTGGTGTAAGAATTTACCGAAGCTGAAACCGGTGGCACCTCAACATATCCCGACTCATTAGGAAAAACAATAAACATCGCTAAAATCTGTGAAGGCATATTACCATACCCTGAAGGATCAATAGCAGATTTATGATAATTTACAGCGTGTATATTCATATTTTCCTGCTCAGGAAAATGTAGATGTTTGACTTTTCGGAGATTATCTATATTTTTAGAATAAACCCTTAAAACCGCAACAGTAGCTTGATTCTGATATACCTCTTTATCCTCAATTTCCATATTGAGATAAACATCATTATCAGCATTTCTTGCAATAGGTTTTTTTTCAATATCACGGATAAAAATGTCGAACGGCTCAGTTTTATAAATTTTATTATTTATAGTTACCAATACAGAACCAATTCTAATCTTCCCTTTCTGCTTCGGCTCTAAAGCAATTCTTGTAATATATTGATCTACTGCAACATTAGATTCCGGATCTCTGACAGCCTGACTGAAAGATCCGTTTCCGATCATATTAAATTTAGATAAATCTGGTAATCTCAATTGACTTTGCTGTACCAAATCATCACCATTTAACTCTAAAATGATCGTAAGATTGACAATATCTTTTCCGTTGTAATCACTTTTATCAGGTTTCATTGTAAGTTCAACCTGTCCGTAAGTAATTACGGACACAAAAGTTAACAGTATATAAATCAATTTTTGTTTCATCACCAATCTTTTTCGTTGCTTTGTGGCATCGAATAAGTGTTTTTATTTAAAATTCTTTTGGCGGTTTCTTTTTCTTTTTCACCAACTTTATTCAGGATCGCATTTTCAAGATCTTTAGGCATTTTCCCCTGATTATTTTTATTCTTGTCCGGTTGATTGCCTTCAGGACTGTCGCCTTCATTTTTCTCCCCTTCTCCTTTATCTTTAGAATCGCCTTTTTGATCTTTATCTTTTTGCTGATCTTCACCTCCGCCGCCTTTACCAGACTTTCTCGTCTTTATTTTTCTTCTGCTGATTTTCTTTTTCCTTTAGTTTAGCAATTTCGAAATTTTTTCTTGTTGCTTCATTGTAAGGATCCTGCTTCAGCGATTGCTTATAAAAATCAGCCGCCTTCTCAGGCTGATTCATCTGCATGTAAGCATTTCCCAGGTTGTGCAAAGCTGCAGCTTTATCCGGAATGGTTTGGGAAAGGCTTTGTGCTTTTTCAAACTCTGCTTTTGCCTCTTCGTATTTTTTGCTTTTATACAAAGCATTTCCTAAGTTATAGTGCGCAGTAAATTCTTTCTCATTAGATTTTACAGCTTCCATGTATTTTGAAGATGCTCCTTCGTAATCTTTGCCGTTGAATTTCTGATTACCTTCATAAACCAAATTCTTGTAACTCTTCTGCCCAAACAACGTGCCTGAGAATGGGAAAAGTATCATCAACGATAAAAATAAAATTTTAGTATTCATCTATTGCAAAATTATTCCTTTATATGTTAAGAAACAGTCTGTTATTTGTTAAAGTTGGGTTAAAGTATTCACAGAAATAAGATTTTAACAAAAGCAAATTAAATATTGAAATCTCTTTTGGGATTAAACAGAAAAATAATCACAAAGAAAAATATAGAAATTGCCAAAAAATACTGATAATAATGATTGGCATTTTGAGATTTAACCAAAGTCGCAGTGGAAGAAGTTTTTTTATTTAAAGCTTCAAGAATTCTCTGTGGAGCTTCATCAATATTATTTCCGTCAATATATGTTCCTCCGGTTGACTCTGCCATTTTTTGAAGTGCTTCGATCTGTCTTTTAGAAATCACCGTTTGCCCGTTCATATCACTTTTATAACCCATCAACTGCCCGAATTCATAATCCGGAACGGGTGCTCCTTCATCAGAGCCAATTCCGACTGACGTTACAACAATTCCTTCTCTGTTGGCAAGTTTTATGGCAGCATTATCGTTTCCCTCATTATCTTCACCATCACTTAATAAAACTATTTTTCTTGAACTTTTATTGATATCTTTAAATTTATCAACAGCGGTTTCCATTGCTTTCAAAAAATCGGTTCCCTGAATTTTAATGGAATTGGTTTCAATGCCGCCTATGTACGTTTCTGCAGAATTATAATCAGTTGTCAACGGCATAATTGAAGTTGCCTGACCCGCAAAAATAATAATTCCCACTTTATCATTTTTTAGTTTCTGCATGGTCTGGATCATCAGATTTTTACCTTCCGTCAAACGGTTTGGCGAAATATCTTCTGCATTCATCGAGTTAGAAACATCCAACATGAAAATAACATTATTAAACTTTTTATTGGTCGTCACCTCTTCAGAACCACTCAGCAAATCAATGATTGAAAAAATCAAAAACAAAGTTGCTAAAAAATAAAGGGTCGGAAAAACTTTAATAAATCCCGATTTCTTTTCAAATAAAGCTTCGTGAAAACGATTATCTGCAAAAATTTCTCTCTTATTTTTTTTCCACCTTAAATATCTGACCAGAAAAAAAGATAAAAGAGGCAAGAGCAACAGCAATAATAAGTACCAATAATTTCCTAAATACAATTCCATCAGCTTAAAAATTTATATAATACCCATCTCAATAACGCATCAAAAAACAACATCCCCAAAGCTATCCAAAGGAAAATTTTGAAATATTCCTCATAATTATACAGCTTTGAAACTTTCACATCAGATTTTTCAAGCTGGTTAATTTCACTGTAAACCTCTTCCAGACTACTGTTTGAGGTAGCACGAAAATATTTCCCACCTGTATCCTGTGCAATTTCTCTTAAAACCGGTTCATCGATCTGTACCTGAGTTTCAGTAAAAACCAAATCTCCGAAAATATCAACTTCGGTTGGCATAAGAGCAATACCATTTGTTCCCACACCGATTGAATACACTTTAATATCATTACTTCTCGCCAGTTCTGCAGCGATCTGTGGCGGAATTGCATTCTCAACATTACTTACACCATCTGTCATCAAAATAATGATTTTACTCTTTGCTTTGCTGGTTCGAAGATGGTTTACTGCGACAGAAAGTCCCTCTCCAATGGCAGTTCCGGGATAAAGTTCTGTTGTATTGAGATTTTTAAGTTCATCAATGACAACCTGATGATCAGACGTTACGGGAACTTTCGTAAAAGCTTCCGAAGCATAAGTAACAACTCCAATTCGGTCATTCGGACGTTTTTCAACGAACTGAATGGCTATTTCTTTCAATGCTGTGAGTCGATCCGGCGAAAGATCTTTTGACAACATACTCAATGAAACATCTATCGCAAACATGATATCAACGCCTTTTGTTTCGTCCCGATCCTGAGAAATAGTAAACGTTCTAGGTCTTGCCATTGCTATGAAAAGACATGAGAGAATAATATATTTTGAAATTTTAAGTAAGAACAAAACAGGCAGGATTCCACTGCTCTCATTCATATTCTGAACGGTGGGAACTTTTATTCCTTTCAGTTTTTTTCTGCTAATGTCTCTGATCAATAACGGAATAAACAAAATAAAAAGAAATAAAAACCACGGACTGTAGAACTCGAAATTAAACATCTTTTCTCAGGTTTTCAAATTCTATATCCTTTGATGATCTTTTCACAAAGTCTCTGATTTCGCTAAAATCTTTTTCCATCATCTGCTGATCCGGGAAAGTTTTGGCAAATTTTACCAAATCACCTCTAAAAAAAACATCTTCCACAATTTTCTCGTTATCCTGAGAAATGGTGTTGTTGTTTTTCATCAGCTGAACCAAATCATCGGTCAACAAAACATCCGCAGGAATTTTATATTGTTTTGCAATGAATTTTCTTGAAATATCGATTAATTCCACATAAAATGAGCGGTAATTTCCTTCTTCAATGTATTTTTTCTTTTTTAATGAATCCAATTCTTTCAAAGTCTGATTGGTTGCGACAACCGGAGAATCTTTAGATTTTCTCCCATATTTAATAAACATAATGATTGCAATAATTAATGCAATTACCGCCAATGCCGCCAAAATATACCATTTGTAAAGCTCCCAATAATCTGTGACATCTAACTTAACATCTTTATTGCTCATGATGTCGTTAATCGGGTCACCTTTTTGAGCAGTGTTTATCACCTCAATTTCGTAAGGAATCGTTTTTAAAATCTTATCTCCTACTTTGAATTCTAGTTCGGGAATGGTGTAAGTTCCTTCTTCATACACAGAAAATTCAATATTTCTCTGGTAAGAATTGGGTTGAATTCCTATACTGTCTTTAATTTCTTCAAAATGAAAAGGAAGCAATTTGTCTTTTGGTGCAGCGGTAATTTCCTGATTATTTAGATTATCAATCTTTACAGTGAAGCGATTGACTTCTCCAAGAGCCAGAGTTTTCTTTTCAAGATTCGAGGAAAGTATCTGTGAAAAAGCATTTGCACAGATTAAAAATGATAAGAGTAATATTAATTTTTTCAACTTTAAATAATAAATTTTGGCTAAAGCCTTTTTACATTCTTACTACAAAGCGGACAAAAGTCCGCTCCTATTGCATACTTATTTCTTCTGAAAATAATGATACAATAATTTTGAATAATCATCGCCGGTACTGATATTCATAAAGCTTGCCGAACTGTTGGCAAAATCTTCTTCCAGGGTTTTTATTTTTTGTTTCTGAGCTTCAGCAAAGGTATATCTCCATCTTGCGTTTGATGTATTGACCCAAATTTCTTTTCCGGTTTCGACATCATTTAAAAGGGTGTAACCAACATCCGGAATTTCATTGTCTTTTTCGTCAAAAATTCTCATTCCTAAAAGTTGGTGTTTTTTTGAAGCGACACGAAGCATTTTAGAATCATAAGCATCTCCGAAATCTGAAAGTAAAAATACGAGCGATTTTCGCTTAAAAATTCCCATCATGTATTCAAAAGCTTTATCAATTTTAGAAACCGCAGGAATGTAATCTGCCGTTAAAATATTACTGATGATTGACAAAATATGCTTCCTTCCTTTTTGAGGCGGAATGACTTTATACACTTTATCTGCAAATAAGATCAACCCTACTTTATCATTATTTCCGGCTGCAGAAAACCCCAGACTTGCAGCAATTTCTGCAACGTATTCTCTTTTTAACTGATTTTTTGTTCCGTAATCCATTGAAGCAGAAATGTCAACCAAAATCATCATCGTCAGTTCACGCTCCTCTTCCATCACTTTCACAAACGGCTCACGGAAACGTGCGGTCTTATTCCAGTCTATTCTACGGATTTCATCACCAAATTGATAAGGACGAACTTCAGAAAACGTCATACCCTGTCCTTTAAAAGCGCTGTGATATTGTCCCATCAGAGAAGCTTCCGTCTTCTTTCGAGTACGGATTTCTATTTGCTTTACTTTTTTTATGATGTCTTTTATCTGCACCTAATCTTTGTTTTTACCTTTATCTTCTGTTATACTCACTAAAGTGTATTTATCATAAGCCATGATATCAAAAACTTTTGATGCTCCAGTTAATAACCATTTTTTTATAAATGAGTTTTTCATTCATGTAAAGATAAAATTCACTATTCTTTGTTACTTTTTTAAAAATTGACATTACGGTGCCTGTATCTTAGCTAAAATCCTATTCACAATTTCTTCAGAAGTAATCTCTTCAGCTTCTGCTTCGAAAGTCAACCCTATTCTGTGTCTTAAGACATCTTTTGCCAATTCTTTTACATCTTCAGGAATTACAAATGCTCTTCCTCTCAAAAATGCATATGCTCGTGAAGCAATTGCCAAGTTAATCGAAGCTCTTGGTGAAGCTCCAAAACTAATATAATTTTTCAGTTCAGAAAGACCGTATTTTTCTGGAAAACGGGTTGCAAAAACCATATCAAGAATATACTTTTCAATTTTTTCGTCCAGATAAATCTGGTTAACAATTGATTTTGCCTCTACTATATTGTGTAAAGAAATAACAGGCTTCACTTCTGGTTGGTGCGAAGTAGAAACCATTCTCATTACTTTTCTTTCGTCTTCAAATTCAGGATAATCAATCTTACATTTCAACATAAAACGGTCGCTTTGAGCTTCTGGTAAAAGATAAGTTCCTTCCTGATCGATCGGATTTTGAGTTGCCAAAACTAAAAATGGCTTCGGTAATGGCATTGTCTCGTCACCAATGGTCACCTGCTTTTCCTGCATCACTTCAAGAAGAGCCGACTGTACTTTTGCAGGAGCTCTGTTAATTTCATCTGCAAGCACGAAATTGGCGAAGACCGGACCTCTTTTTATAGAAAAATCGTTTTCTTTAATATTATAAATCATCGTCCCGACAACATCTGCAGGGAGTAGATCGGGAGTAAACTGTATTCTGGAAAAATCACCATGTACCGCTTCTGCCAAGGTTTTTATCGCCAATGTTTTTGCCAGCCCGGGAACACCTTCCAGTAAAACGTGACCATTACCTAAAAGCCCAACCAAAAGTCGGTCGATCATGTATTCTTGTCCGATGATTACTTTATTGATTTCCTGCCTCAAAAGTGAAAAGAAATAATTCTGTTCTCTTACTTTTTCTGTGAGTTGACGAATGTCTTCTGCTTGATATGAATCTGACATAGTTTAAATTAAAATAATTGGTAAATTTCTGATAAATATTTGCACTAATCCAACACAATGAATGCCATTATTGAGTTAAAATTTGTTAAATATTCAAGAGGTGATAACAAATTCGGAATTGTTTAAATCATAAATTAGATTTGCTATAATTATAAAATCATAAAAAATACATAAATTTTCCTCTAAACCCATCCTCAAAAATTGTCATTTACAGTTTATTAAACTATTTTTGGAGATTAAATTTTCGCAAAATGAATTATCATTTTCAAGCTCACAGACAGGTCAGGAAAAACCTTTTGGATATCTTGCAGGAAACTTCTCACGAAGACCTTATATTAATTCCAGATGGTTTTAATAATAATCTGTACTGGAATATTGCACATACCGTTGCTACACAGCAGCTTCTGCATTATTACCTCAGCGGAAATCCGTTCAGAATTGATAAATACTGGATCGAAACATACAAAAAAGGTACAATGCCCAATCTGAATGTACAGAAGTCTGAAGTGGAAGATCTGGAATTTCTTTTAACTGAAACTTCAAAGATTTTGATGAAAGATTATGACAGCGATTTTTTTGCTGACTATACACCTTACACCACAAGTTTCGGGATGGATCTGAAAAGTATTCAGGATGCAATTATTTTTAACAACATCCACGAAAGTTTGCATTACGGATATGCAATGGCATTGAAAAGAGCAATTGTAGGAGAAAAGTTTTAAAAGAGCCCTGCAAAAAGTTTTGAACAACTAAGTTTATTCATTAAAATATAATATAAAATTTTGGAAGATTTTCAACATAAAAACTCAAAACCTGAATTCAGAAATTCAGAACCGAATAAAAAAGACGATTTTATTTTTGGGCTTCGTCCCGTATTAGAAGCTATTGAAGCTGGGAAAACCATTGACAAAATATTTGTACAAAATGCTTTGCAGGGAGAAATTTTCGCAGAACTGAAAGCTGTTTTAGCAAAATATAAAATACGTCCCAATTACGTTCCGGTTGAAAAACTAAACCGTTTCACAAGAAAAAACCATCAAGGTGTGGTGGCGTTTATTTCCGATGTGCCTTTCCACAAAATAGAAAATATCATTCCGGAATTATTTGAAGAAGGAAAAGTACCATTTATACTCATTTTAGACAGATTAACTGATGTCAGAAACTTCGGCGCCATCTGCAGAACAGCAGAATGTGTAGGAATTCATGCGGTAGTCATTCCGGAAAAAGGTGGAGCACCCATTAATTCTGATGCGATAAAAACTTCTGCAGGAGCAATGTATAATATCAAAATTTGCAAAGAAAACAATTTGGCTCATGTTGTAGATTATCTACAGCAAAGCGGAATTTCTGTTTTTTCGGCAACAGAAAAAGCACAAAAGCTTATTTACGATGTTAATTTTACAGAACCTTGCGCAATCGTGATGGGAAATGAAGAAACCGGTATTTCAAAAGAAGTTCTTCATCATTCGGACGAAAAAATCAAACTTCCGATAGAAGGAAAAACTCAGTCACTTAACGTTTCTGTAGCTTGTGGAGCAATTCTTTACGAGGCGATGAGACAAAAACTAGTGAAAATTAATTAATCAAACTTTAAAATTCAATGAAAAATATAGCAGCAATAGCGTTGATCTCTTTAGCAATTATTTCTTGTAAAAAAGAAACCGCAACGATCACAAAAATTGACCCTAAAACCGGGAAAACAATTACCGTGGAAGTTCCGGCAGATTCTGTTTCTGAAGTAAAAGAAAACCCGGCAATCAAAGATTCTTTGGGGGTTTTTACACAAACATTTAAGCTTGAAAAAGGAAAAACATATCCTTTAACAACGTACCAGAGAGATGTAAAAACAATGACCGATCCACAGGGAAAAACATTGAACGGAACAAGCGAATCTACGGACGAAATGAGCTTTACCGTAAATGATGTGAAAAATGGAGTTTATGACATCACCATTAATCTGATTGGAAAAAGAAATTCTCAAAGTGCAGATGGAAAAACCATTGTTGTAGATACTAAACAGGCAATTCCTAAAGAAGATAATCTGAAAATGATCTGGAATGTAAACCGTGCTTTGACCGGTAACAAACTGAATATGAAAATGGACAGCAAAGGAAATGTACTTTCTATTACAGGTTTTGATGCGATCTACACAAAAATTTCAAATGCACTGGGAACGCTTATAAAAGATGCCAACCAAAAAGCAAGTGCCGTCGCAGGTCTGAAACAAAGCTTTAACGAAAAAGTTTTAAAAGATCAGTTTGCAAAAAACCTAACAATTTTCCCTAAAAAAGGTGTGAAAATCGGTGAAAAATGGACAACAAGCGAAAGTGCTGACGAAAGCGGTAAGTTTAAAGTTGTTTCTAACTATGTACTGAAAAGTGTAGGAAACGGAACTGCTGAAATTTCTATAACAGGAGGAATTCCTAAAAAAGAAGAGAAAAAATCTCAAGGCGAAATGACGCATACCATGAGCAGCGAACTGGCTCAAAACGGTACCATCAAATTTGACCAAAATACAGGCTGGATTACCAATCAGAATATCACCGTGAAAACGACTCAGGTTGAAACAATTTCAGATGGAAAGCAGTCACAGTCGATGAAGAGTGTTTCGAATTCTTCTGTAATGGTGAATCCTGCAGCGAAATAAGTTTGAGAGTTTAAGAATTCGATTTTTAGGTTTGAAACAGAAAATCTTGAATATTAAACATTGAATATTAAATAATTTATTATTATGAAATTCCTTTTTGAGTTAATACTCGGTACTATTATTATTTTTTTTGTGTGGAATATTTTAAAAAGAATTTTCTTCAAATCTTTTTACAAGTACACCGGTTTTAAACCTAATAATAATCCGCAGCAAGACATAAAAAACTCAGACAAGAATATTGAAAAAAAAGTAAAATGGGACGCAGAAACTGTGGACTATGAAGAAGTGAAAGATAAAAATAACGTGAAACATTAAATTTCAATTTAATATTCTTCAACTGATACTTCTTAATTTTAATATCTACTTATAACTAAAATGGCGAAAAATAAAAACCTGATTTATATTGCAATTTCCATCGTTGCATTCTTAGTTTTAGCATTTTTATACTCCACTCCTGTATTTACCGGGAAGCAGCTTTTCCAGCATGATATCGTTCAGTATCGAGGCGGTGCAAAAGAACTTATTGACTACAGAGACAGTTACGACAAAGAAACGTATTGGAGTGATTCGATGTTTGGAGGGATGCCCACTTATCAGATGGGAAGCCGTTTTGAAGGTGATATTATTAAAAAATTAGACAGTTATCTCAATATTCTTCCAAGACCTGTCAATTATCTCTTCTTATTATTTTCAGGATTTTTTCTTTTAGGAATGGTCGCTGTAAGAAATTGGAAATACGCACTTTTGGGAGCCACATTTTTTGGTCTTTCAACCTATTTCTACATCATTATTGCAGCCGGACACAACGGAAAAGTGAACACGATTGAATATTTTGCTCCACTTTTAGCCGGGATTTTATTGGTTTATATCCGAAAAAAATATGTTTGGGGCTTTATCGTCACTACCCTTTTCTTCGGATTACAGGTCGCTGCCAATCATCCTCAAATGACATACTATCTGTTTCTGGGATTAGGCTTTTTGTTTTTATCTGAATTGATCAGAGCCATTCAAAAGAAAACTCCGATGAAACATTTCCTGATTTCATCAGGAATTATTGCCGGAGCTTTAGCTATTGGAGTTGGGATGAACTCTCAGCGAATCATGGCAAATTCTGAATACATCAAAGAAACCGTAAGAGGAAAACAGATTTTAAATACAGAAAATCACACCGCAGGAAATTCTGGTATGGATAAAGAAAGTATCCTCATGTGGAGCTACGGCAAACTTGAAACTTTAAACCTTTTCATCCCAAGATTAATGGGAGGTGGAAGTCAGGAGCCTGAAGGAAAAGAAATGATGGAACAGGTACAGCAACTTGTACAGGATAACGTTACTTCACAGGCTGAGTATGACAGAATTTCTAAAGGATTTGGCAGTATTACTTATTGGGGCGACCAGCCGGGAACTTCCGGACCTGCTTATCAGGGAGCCATTGTATGTTTCTTAGCGCTTTTAGGATTCTTTTTTGCCTGGAAAAAATACCGTTACTGGATTCTCGGAGCCACGATACTGACCATTTTGTTAGCCTGGGGAAGCAACTTCATGCCGCTTTCAGATTTCTTTATCGATTATGTTCCTTTTTACAGTAAGTTCAGAGCACCATCTTCTATTTTGGTTGTGGTGGAGTTATTATTCCCATTAATTGCCATTATCGGATTGTACAGATTTTATACTGATTCAACTTTAGAAGAAGATTATAAAAAGAAAATTCTGACCTATGTAAGTGGCGGAGTGTTAGGTTTAACATTATTATTTATTCTTTTTGGAAAATCTTTGTTAGGATTCCACACGGAAAACGAAAAAACCTATTTACCACCTTTTTTATTAGATTATTTATCAGAAGAAAGATTCAAATTATTCAGAATTGATGCCATCAAAGCATTGCTTTATGTCGGAATCACGGCAGCGGTTTTGTTCTTTAGCCTAAAACAAAAAATCAATCAAAATATTGCATTAATTATCATTGGTGCTGTAAGTTTATTTGATTTGTGGACGGTTAACAAACGTTATCTGAATGACGAAAATTATGTTGATAAAATCTTTGCCGAAAATCCTTTCCAGACAGAAGGTTCAGATTATTTAGCCGAAAAAGTGGGCGACAATCCTAATTTACAATCCATTTTAGCAAGCATTCCGGTAAATAAAACTTTGGAAACGATTGCTGAAAAAGACAAAAAACATTACAGAGTTTACAATCAGGTTTTGGGTGTGACAAGTGAGACCAATACATCGTATTTTAAATCGTCAATCGGTGGATATCATGCAGTGAGATTGAGACGTTATGATGATTTACTGAACGAATACATTTCAAATGCAGACAGCGTAAAAACACCTAGAATCCTCAATTTACTGAATACAAAATACATGGTTTTCGGAAATCCTCAAGAACCGCAGGTCGTTCCTAATCCTAATGCGAATGGAAATGCATGGTTTGTGAGTGATCTGAAATTTGTGAATACTCCGGATGAAGAAATCAAATCGCTTGGAAACATTGATTCTAAGAAAACAGCGGTTATCAATGCTTCTGATAAAGCATATTTCAATAACAAACAGGTTCAGGCAGATTCTACAGCTTCAATCAATTTAACGAAATATGAAGCCAACGAACTGGAATTCCAATCTCAATCAAAAACTCCGCAATTAGCAGTCTTTTCAGAAATTTATTATCCTCATGGCTGGAAAATGTTTGTTGACGAAAAAGAAGTTCCGTACATCAAAGCAGATTACTTATTGCGTGCTGTACACATTCCTGCCGGAAAACATACGATCAGAATGGTTTTTGAACCCGAAGTTATTGCCACAGGAAAATGGATTTCTTTATTATGTTTCGGATTGTTTATCGTATTGAGTGGTTTGGGAATTTATTTTATTTACCGCAAAAGAGACAAACAAGAAATTTTGGTTGAAGAAAAAATTTAGCATTCTGTCATTCTGAACGTAACGAAGGGAAGAATGATGACTTTTGAGATTAAAATGGAATCAAAAAAAATCCTTATCATCACCTATTACTGGCCACCTGCAGGTGGACCTGGAGTTCAGCGATGGTTGAAATTTGCAAAATACTTACCGGAATTTGGCTGGAAACCTATCATTTTCACTCCTGAAAATCCGAGTTATCCTTTGATTGATGAAAGCTTAATGAAAGACGTTCCTGAAGATTTAGAAATCATCAAAACTAAAATCTGGGAGCCTTATCAATTGGCTGAAAAACTCAATAAAAGCAATAAAAAATTCAAGGCCGGACAGTTTGATGTAGGAAATAACCAAAGCTGGAAATCAAAACTATCAATTTGGGTTCGTGGAAATTTTTTCATTCCTGACGCAAGAGTTTTTTGGGTAAATCCTTCCGTAAAATTTTTAGAAAAATATTTAAAGGAAAATAAAATAGATGTCGTTGTTACATCTGGGCCTCCGCATTCAATGCATTTGATCGGCTTAAACTTAAAAAAACAATTCCCGAATCTCAAATGGATTGCAGATTTTCGTGATCCCTGGACTGAGATTTCTTACTACAAACATTTAAAGCTAACCAATAAATCCGACAAAAAACACCGTCATTTGGAAAGTGAAGTTTTCAAAAACGCAGATATTACATTAGCAACAAGCTATACCGATGCGGAAAATTTCAGAAACAACGGAGCCAACGCAGTTTGTATTACCAATGGTTTTGATGAGTCTGACTCTTCAAAAACCCTCAAACTCTCAAACTCTCAAACCCAACAAGATAAATTCACATTGAGCTATATCGGCGTTCTGGAGCAACTCAGAAATCCTGAAAACCTTTGGAAAGCACTTGATCATTTAGTGAAAAACAATGCAGATTTCGCTGATAATTTCAGATTGAAATTTGTTGGAAGAATTGATGATAAAATTTTGGAGTCGATAGAAAATTCAAGTCTGAAAAATCATATTGATCATCTTGGTTATCTTTCGCATGACAAGGCAATTGATGAGATGACAAATTCTTCCATGCTGCTGATTACCAACTTCCCGAATGAATCTTCGAAAGGAATTATTCCCGGGAAAATATTTGAATATTTAGCGACAGGGAAACAGATAATTTCTTTCGGTCCAGACGAAGCTGATGTTTCAAAAATTTTAGATGGAACAAAAGCCGGGAAGCATTTCGGTTATCAAGATTCTGAATCTATTATAGATTTTATTCTGGAGAAATTTGAGCTTTGGAAAAATGACAATCTTTTGGAAAACACCGGCAATATTACAAAGTTTTCGAGAAGAAATCTTACAAAACAATTGGCTGAAATATTATAATTAAATTGTCCACTGATCGTTGATGACAGCCACCAAATAGTATTTTCCTTCAAACTGTTCGAATACAAAACGGAGCGTTTTCCAGTCCATTTCACCATATTGTTCTGTACCTTTTACAAAGTTTTCCGTAAAATTTGTATTCGGATATATTTTTTTCAAATTATTGAGCGAATTTCCACCGCCCTGAAATTCATTTAGAGAAAAATTTGATTTGGTGAAATCTTTTACAAAAACCCAGTTATTCAAATATTCGTTGAGCGTTGCTTTATACAAGTCTCCCGAACCGTCTTTTGTTCCCCAGGTAAAAATAGTTTTTGTAGGCTGGTATTTCTCAAAATCTTTCTTTGAAAATTGCTTATCGCCTTTAGGATCAACAAAAGCATACATCGAAAATCTTACTCCTTTTCCAGGATGAATGAAATCTGCAAATGTTTTGTAATCTTTATTTTTCAAAGCCAGAAGAATTTCGTCATTCATTATTCTTAAATCTTCTTTGTTATCGGCTGAATTTTCAGAAATTTTTTTTTCGGAAACTGCATTATTAATCACAGAATCGTTTTTCACAGGTTCTGATTGAAGTTCATTTTTTTTACAGCCAAAAGAAATTACCAATATAATTGAAAGAAAAATTTTCTTCATCTTTAAAAGAATTAGATTAAAAATGACCAAAACTGATGCCATAAAATTGACTAAATTTGTTGTATGGAAATTCTGGATATTCTTATCATCGGAGCCGGACCAATTGGTTTAAACTGCGCTCTCGAAGCAAAGAAAAACAACCTCACGTATGTAATCATCGAAAAGGGAACGATTGTCAATTCGCTATACCATTATCCTTTGTACATGAAGTTTTTCTCGACTGCGGAAAAACTCGAAATAAATGAAATTCCGTTTATTTCTACCGCTCCAAAACCCGGGAGACAGGAAGCTTTGGAATATTACCAAGGAGTTGCAAGACAGAAAAACCTGAATATCAACCTATATGAAAAGGTTTTACAAGTTGTTAAAAATAAAGATCTTTTTGAAATTGAAACCTCAAAAGCAAAATATCAGTCGAAAAACGTCATTATCTCTACAGGTTTCTACGACATCCCGAATCTGATGAATATTCCCGGAGAAAATTTAGAAAAAATAAGACATTATTACACAGAACCTTATCCCTATGCAAGACAGAAAATTGTAGTTGTAGGTTCGAGTAATTCTTCTGTTGATGCCGCTCTGGAAACATACCGAAAAGGTGCAGATGTTACGATGATTATCCGTCATTCTGGGATTTCTGAAAATGTAAAATATTGGGTAAAACCAGATATCGAAAACAGAATTGCTGAAGGAAGCATAAAAGCTCATTTTAAATCTGAATTGATAGAAATTAAAGAAAACTCCGTTATTTTTAAAGATGAAAATGGTGAAATTCAGGAAATTGAAAATGATTTTGTTTTGGCGATGACCGGATATCTTCCAGATTTTGATTTTCTTAAAAATTCAGGAATTGATCTTCAGGGAGAATGTTTAAATCCCGTTTACAATGCGGAAACTATGGAAACTAACATTCCGAATTTGTATTTGGCAGGCGTAGTTTGCGGAGGAAAAGACACACATCTTTGGTTTATTGAGAACTCCAGAATTCATGCGGAGATGATTGTTGGAAATATTCTTTTAAAGCAGAAATAGACTGATAAATATCTTACATTTGACCATTCCATTATTCACATGAAAAAACTCATCCTCTTCACATTCATAGCTACCTTATATTCTGTTCATACTTTTGCTCAGTCAGACAGCATTCAAAATTATGTTACTGAGGCATTGAATATTATGAAAAACAAATCTGTCAATAAGTCTAAACTCAAATGGGACGATATATTTAATAAAACATTAACAGATGCTTCCAAAGCTAAAACTATTAAAGAAACCTATCCAAGCATCAAAAATGCTTTAGGCTCTTTAAATGATTCTCACTCCAATTTTTATCCAGAAGAAATGGTAAGAGCGTACACTTTGGGGTATAAAGCAACCGGGCAAGAATTTCCGGTTATCAAAAGCGAATTGCTGGAAAACCAATACGCTTACATCAGTTTGCCAGATATTGGCTCGTTCAATAAAGGCGATTGGAATTTATATATCAACACTTTTTACGAAAAAGTAAATGACTTACAAAAGCATAACCCGAGAGGATGGATTATTGATTTGCGAGGAAATTTCGGGGGAATGCTTTATCCGATGTATGCTGCAATTTCTCCTTTTCTGGATAGTAAAAATGTGGTGGGCACAAAAGATGCTGAGGGAGCAATCGAATACTACAACTATAAAAACGGTAAATTTTATGAAGGTTCAACTGCAACCCAACTATTTCAACTGACACAAAAAGAGCCAAAAGCCGTAAAAAAACCTATTGCTATCTTGGTTAATAAAGTTACCGGAAGTTCTGCAGAATTTGTCACTGCAGCATTTGTAGGTCAAAAAAATATAAAAATTATCGGCACAAACACTCAGGGTTTAACATCAGGAAATCAGGAATACAAATTATCGGACGGTTCTTTTCTTGTGCTTACCATCGGGAACATTGTTGACAGAACGGGAAAGGAATATGCTATAATTGGTGAAGGAATTTTTCCTGATATCAAAATCGAAAAATCAACTGACGAAACTAAAACCAATGAAGTTTATTTGAAAAAAACATTCGAATTTATTAATGGTAAAAAGGAAGATTAAAAATCAAACTTTGCGCCCAAAACAAAATTACGTTTTGCAGCAGGATTGTAATAACGGTTTCCGAAAGCGTTGATGTCAAAGCCTAAAACGTAATCGGTATTGTATACATTCTGTATTTGTAAAAATACATTTAATCTTGTTTTATCAATATCAAAAGGATATCTGAACTGAATATTCCCGATCAAATTAGAATCTGACCAAACTGTATTTGCATCATTCAAAGGCATTTTTGCAGTGTAAAAATGAGAATAATCAACGGCGAGTTTATTGAAGAAAGTAAAATTCAACAAACTGTTAATTGTAGTTTTTGGAACTCCAGTTACATCATTTTCTGAGAAATCAGTTGCTCCCTGCTGATAATTTTGAAATTTAAATTCGTAAAAACTTCCCGAAAATCTGAACTTAAAATTGCTTAGAAAATCATTTTTTAGATTGAAAATTTTAGACTCTAAAAGAACTTCTATACCTTTTTGAACAGTTGCACCTGAATTCACAAAAAATTCCTGTCCGCGCTCATTTTGTCTTCTGACAATGGCATCTTTCATTCTAAAATCGAAATAACTGGCTTCGGCAAATAGTAAATTTCCAAACTGTTTTCTTAATCCTATCTCTTTATTCCAACCATATTCGGGAACAAGATTTAAATTAAATTCCTGGTTTGATGAACGAATTTCTTCATTGGTAGGAGCAGAATTTCCTTTACCAATTTTCCCTCTGACTGAAAAACCTTTTCCTATAAGATAAGTGACTCCAAAGTTTGGAAGCAACTGATCTTTAAATTTTGTTTTCCCGTTTTGAGAAGTCGGAAAAAGTCTTTCCCACTCGTAAGAATTAGAATTTAAACTTAAGGAAATATCTGAAAACAGTTTTTCGTTGAAATTCAGTTTTTGAGAAAGAAAATAAAATCCTGAATTATTTTTAAGCTCATCAAAATTCTGAGGCTTTCCTTCAACTCCTTTATTGTTATCAAAATTTTTAATGAAAATATGATTGGTTCCGCCTTCAAAACCGAACCTCCATTCTGCGGAAACATTTTCCCAGTCTTGTTGATAATTCAGATGAGTTCTTAATGCAAAATTGCTTTCAAAACGGTTTTCAAAATTGGTGATAAAAGGATTTTCGAAATCAACGTAAGAACCCTGAACTAAAACAAAATGCGAAAGATTTGGAATGATTGTAAACTCATGTGAAACTCCTGCTAAAATCATTTTGTTACGAATTCCTGCATCCTGTTCTTTTGCGCCGGGAAGAGTTGCTGTTTTTGGCCTGGCCTGCTGTCTATTGAGCTGCATTTGCTCTAAAGTTAACCCTCCCGGAGTCTGATAGTCTATGTCAGAAAGTAGAAGCATGGCTTTCAGTTCAGCATTTTTTGAATATTGAAAATTATCTTTTATGAAAATCTGTTTTCTTTCAACTGCAGATTGTTCACGGTAAGAATCGGTTCGGTAATAATTCTGGAAAACCTGAAAAAAATGCTTTCCGGATTGCTTTGAGAAATTTAAGCTTTCATTAAAAGTTCCATAACTTCCGACAGAAAGATTACCAGAAATCTTTTCTGAATTTTCCGTCTGCAATAAAACTGTTCCACCTGTTGCAGCTCCAAAATCTCCGCTTTCAGAACCTTTGAAAATTTCCATTCTGTTGATGAGTTCGGGAGAAATTAGATTAAAATAAGTATTTCCCGAAGCGTCAGAAAGAATAAAATCATCCAGATATACTTTTACATTTCGGACTCCGAATGGTGATCGTAATGAGCTTCCACGAACAGCAATTCTATAGCTTCCCGGTGAACGCTCTTCCATTCTTGCACCTGCAATCTGATTGATAGATTCCAGCAGTCTTTCCGGTGGATTCTGATTCAGTAAATTTTCAGAAACCACAGAAACTGATTTTGTTGAAGTGATAAAGGAGGTGGGTTTTTTATAGGCATCAATTTGTACTTCGGAAATTAAAGTAGCCGAATCTTTTTTCTGAGAAAACACTAATGAGCCGCAAAAAGTAAGCGCTAAAAAATAAAATTTGGTCATAAAACATTTTGTACCCTTGCATTAGCAAATATTATACAGTTCTTGTATATTCATATTAATTTCTAAGTTTTAATTTAAAACATAAAAAGCTACAGAATATCTGCAGCTTTATGATTAAACATTTTTATCTTTCAACATCCAGGGAACAATAAAATAAAAACCAGTCGCAATTATGGTTGCCAGAATTCCGGTTCCTATCCACAAAGTATTAAAACCGAATTTCTCAGCGATTAAAGTTCCTAAATAAGGCGTGATGATAAATGCTATTGAAAAGGAAATTCCATTCAAACCCATGTAGGCTCCTTTATTATTTTTTCCAGAACGCAATGCTGTAATGGTCGACATGAAAGGTAATGCCCAGATTTCACCGGCAGACAAGAGACTCATTGAAATGACTAGAGTCATAATGCTGTGATCGAAACCGAGCATTGTATAAGAAATTCCGCAAATAAATGTTCCTAAAAACATTGTGCGAGCCAAAGAAAAATACTTTTCTGCTATTTGCACCAATCCCATTTCTAGCAGCACAACCAAAAATCCGCTGTATCCTAAAATATATCCGATATTTTGTTGGCTTAAATGTGCCGTATCTTTATAAAATATCGTTAATGTACTGAATAACTGAAAAAAACAGATTGAAAACAACATACAGAATATGCAGTAAATCAAAAATTTACCATCTTGGTAAGGCGAATTTTCTTTTTTAATTTCGATTACCTCTTTTACTTTTTTAGCTTTTATTTTTGCTAATTTATTTCTTGTTGAAAAAAACCAGATGTATAACAAACCCGCCAACAAAGCACCTAAAGCATTGCTGTAAAACAAAAATTTATAAGAAATTGCAGACAAAATTCCCCCTAAAGCCGGACCGATTGAAAATCCTAAATTCACCGCCATTCGGTTGAGTGAAAATGCTCTGGTAATATTTTCGGGTTTTGCATATTTAGTTATCGCCACAGAATTCGCCGGACGAAATGAATCGCTTACGATGCTTTGCAGTAAAATAATGAATGCAACTCCGGCTTCCGTTTTAAAAAGTGGAATTAAACAAAACAATGGTACGCTCAATAATAAACTGAGATACTGAACTTTGTATTCTCCTATTCTATCAGTTATGAATCCGCCCAACCAGGAACCGATGACAGAACCGATTCCGAAAAAGCTTAAGACAATCCCTGTATTTTCTATACTGAATTTCAGATGTGCAGTCATGTAAACTCCCAAAAACGGAAGTACCATTGAGCCGGAACGGTTGATGAGCATTACCAATGCCAACATCCAGCTTTCTTTAGACAGTCCTTTGTAGGAACTTGTATATATTCGTATGAGTTTCACGATTTTTCTTTTAATTAATAAATTTTAAACATAAAAAACAGGGCTTAAAAAATTAAGCCCTGTTTCATTTATAATGATATAAATAAATTTTTACTCCGGCTTATAAGAGTCTTTTAAAGTCACCGTTCTGTTGAATACAAAATTTGTATCCGTAGAATCCTGATCTTTTGTAAAATATCCAATTCTTTGGAATTGAAGCGGTTCTCCCACTGCAACGTCCTTCAAACTCGGCTCAGCAAATCCCTGAACGGTAGAAACAGAATTTGGATTGATAAAATTTAAAAAATCTACATCTTTCTCAGCATCAGGCTGTTCTACAGTAAATAAATTATCATAAATTCTGACATCAACAGGAATAGCATGTGATGCAGAAACCCAATGAAGTGTTCCTTTTACTTTTCTCAAACTTTCTTCTGTACCGCTTCCTGACTTAGATTTTTCGTCATATGAAGCATAGATGGTTGTGATTTCTCCGTTTTCATCCTTTTCCACTCTTTCAGCTTTGATGATGTAAGCAGATTTTAAACGGACTTCACCACCCAATTTTAATCTGAAGAATTTCTTATTGGCTTCTTCCTGAAAATCTTCGCGTTCGATATATAATTCTCTTGAGAACGGAACTTCTCTCGTTCCGGCATTTTCCTGCTCAGGATTGTTCTCAGTCTCTAACCATTCTTCTTGTCCTTCAGGATAATTTTCAATGACCAATTTTACCGGATCAACGACTGCCATGACACGTTTTGCAACTTTATTCAAATCTTCACGCACGCAGAAATCCAATAACTGAATAGAGATTAAATTTTCCCTTTTAGCAACACCTACTTTCTCAATAAAGTTCTTGATAGAAGTTGGTGTATACCCTTTTCTTCTCATTCCGGAAATCGTAGGCATTCTAGGATCATCCCAACCGTTGACTACATTTTCAGCGACCAGCCTCTGTAGTTTTCTTTTGGAAGTAATCATATAAGAGACATTCATCCTTGCGAATTCTCTTTGCTTGTTTTTAACCTTACCCTCTTGATACACCTGGTCTAAATACCAATTGTAAAGCGGTCTGTGGTTTTCAAACTCCAAAGAACACAATGAATGCGAAATTTGTTCGATATAATCAGATTCACCATGCGCCCAATCGTACATCGGATAAATTTTCCAATCTGTACCGGTTCTGTGGTGTGGCTTGTTTAAAATCCTGTACATTACGGGATCACGCATATTCATATTCGGCGAAACCATATCGATTTTTGCACGAAGAGACATTGAACCACTTTCAAACTCACCGTTTTTCATTTTTTCGAATAACTCTAAAGATTCTTCCACAGGACGGTTTCTGAAAGGAGATTCCACTCCAGGTTCTGCCGGATTTTTTCTTTGCTCGGTAATCGTTTGTGATGGCTGCTCGTCTACATAAGCTTTCCCTTCTTTAATCAACTGAACTGCCCAATCGTAAAGTTGCTGGAAGTAATCAGATGCATACAACATTTTATCCCACTTAAAACCCAGCCATTCAACATCTTTCATGATAGAATCTACAAACTCCTGCTCTTCTTTTTCAGGATTTGTATCGTCGAAACGAAGGTTTACGGGAGCATTGTATTTTTCGCCCAAACCAAAGTTGATGCAGATCGCTTTTGTATGACCTACATGCAGATAACCATTGGGTTCCGGCGGAAAACGAAAACGGATCTGATCTTTTCTCATACCGTTTGCCAAATCATCTTCTATAATTTGCTCAATAAAATTGAGTGATTTTTTTTCTTCTTCCATTAGAGTAAAACTTACGCTGCTGCATGATGTATACAGCAATTGGCAAATTTATGAAAATTTAAGGTTTAAAAAAAGTGATATTTTTAATACAGAATTCATACAAATTAGAAAATTTATACCGAACTTTATTCGATCAAACTACTAATCATGGCTGTCTTTATTCTAAGCAACCGCAAAATCGTACGTCATAAGGGAGAAAACATAGATTCTTTTTCCAATGACGAATACTCAATCCCAAATTTCAGGATTGCAAAATGTAATTTTGACAATTTCACAGAACTTACTGCCCAATCAAAAAAGAAAAAAGACGACTCCAATAGAAAAATTTTAGACTATCAATTATTTTCTGAACCTGAAAAACAAGGGTATGAAGAAGTTTTGGAGGTTTTGCTGAATGAGAAAGGTTTGAAAAATTCAAGTTTAACCGCAAATAATCTTGGCGGAACTCAAAGAATGTTTTATGAACTATACAAAAATATGTCTTCTAAAAAACATAGAAGCGATGTTTTGATTTTTATACATGGTTATGCATACACTTTTGATGATGAACTGAAGGCTATTCTTGATTTAAAAAAATTATTTATTGATAATAAAAAATCTCCTGTTGAACATATTTTGTTTGTAAGCTGGCCGGCTTCCAGCAGTCTTATGCCCATGACATACTTTGACGATAAAGCCGCAAGCATCAATTCGGGGACCTCATTGGTGAGGTTGTTTTATTTTTACACTCAGTTTTTAAAAGATATTTTTTCACACAAAGATTTAGCACCTTGTCATCAGCATATTCATCTGATGGCTCATTCGCTGGGAAACCGTGTGCTTCAAAGTATGTTATACAGTCTGAAAAAAGAAAATATTCTGAGAGTAATTGATCAGGTTTTACTGTTAAATGCAGACGTTTCTTATAAGGTTTTTGATGATACTGAAGATTCTTTTAATAAACTTCCTTTACTGGCGAACAGAGTTTCGATTTATTTAAACAGAAAAGATGCAATATTAGGGATTTCCCAATTCACCAAAAATATTCTTACGCCAAGGTTAGGAAAAAACGGGCCTTCCAGTATTGAGAATTTTAAAGACATTGTTTCTATCGTTGACTGTACTTTTATTGAAAATGATCTCAAAAATTCCTTCAAATTTGAGTTTGGAAATCATTGGGATTATCTCTCAAGTTCGCAGGCGCAGAATGATATTTTTCAGACATTAAATGGTGTTGACAAAAATCTCATTACCAACAGAATTAAAAATAATGACTATACTTTCACAATTGATTAACAGCAGTTTAAAAATAAAAAATTAAACTTAATATAAAATGGTACAAAATTTGTACAGGCTTCAAAGACTTAATTCAATCCATAAAAATTATTACAATGAAAAAAGTTAAAAGAACGTTTTCTGATATCTTAGAATATATCAAGAGAGCAATGTTTATCAAAGATGTGATTTAGTCACAGGTATACACAAAAACTATTTATTATTGATCAAAAATTACTTTATCTTAAAAAACAATCGGTCACCTTTTAATTCTAAATCACTTTCAAAATTATTGGTGAAAAGACCTCCTGTTCCCAAACCCTGAGGCATAAGATTGTTTTTTTCATATGTATACTGAGAAATCGCATTCAACCCTATATTACTTTCTAACGCAGAAGTTATCCACCACTTTATATTTTTTTGCCCAGCTAGAGATATCCACTCATCAGAACCTGAAAAACCGCCTACTAAAGAAGGTTTCAAAATAATATACTGAGGGTTTATCGTTTCTAAAAGTTTTTGCTTTTCATTTAATTCAACGATGCCGATTAACTCTTCATCTAAAGCGATGGCAGTTGGTGTTGCAGCACACAATTCTGCCATATCATTCCAGTTTCCGGCTTTTATAGGCTGCTCAATGGAGTGGATATTTAATTCAGCCAATTGCCTTAAAACAATTTTAGCTTCTGCCGTTGAAAATCCGCCGTTGGCATCAACACGCAGTTCTAATTTTTCTTTTGAAAATTTTAATCTTAATTTTTCGAGAATCTCATGTTCAGTTTTCCAGTCGACCCCGATTTTTAATTTAATACAATGAAAACCCTGTTCAAGCTTGTCCTGAATCTGTTCCTCCATGAAATTAATATCACCCATCCAAATCAATCCATTAATCAGGATTGAGCTTTTACCTTCTGTAAACGCACCCGGGAAATATAATTTTCCGCCGTGTTTCAGATTTAAAACAGCTTGCTCATATCCAAACCAAATAGAAGGAAATTCTTTTAATTCTTGTTTTAAAAATTCAAAATCACAATTGATATTTTCACAAAGCCATTGTAATTTTTCTTCATAATCAGCTCGGTCATCATAACTCAACCCTCTGAATAGTGAACACTCTCCTATTCCTTTTTTTCCACCATCGGAAATTTCAAGAATAAATGTTTCCTTTTCATGCAAAACGCCGCGAGATGTTCCACTCGGGCGTTTGAATTTTAATAAATATCTAAAATATTCTGCTGTCATTTATTTTACGCTGTCAATTCGCATAAATTCTTCGGCTTTTTCTACCATATCCACACTTCCTGCGAAGAAAGGTATTCTTTGGTGCAGCTCGGTAGGCTCAACTTCCATGATTCTTCTGAAACCGTCTGTTGCCTTTCCGCCAGCTTGTTCTGCCAAAAATGCCATCGGATTACATTCATATAATAATCTCAATTTACCGTTGGGTGACTGACCGTAAGATGGATAAATATAAATTCCGCCTTTCAGCATATTTCTATGAAAATCAGCAACTAACGAACCAATATATCTTGAAGTATAAGGACGGTCGCCCTCTTCCATCTGGCAATATTTCAGGTAATTTTTAACTCCCTGAGGAAATTTGATATAATTTCCTTCATTAATTGAATAAATTTTACCTGTTCTTGGGAAAGTCATGTTAGGATGAGACAGATAATAAGTTCCCAGAGAAGGATCTAAGGTAAATCCGTTTACACCGTTTCCTGTTGTGTAGACGATCATCGTAGACGAACCGTAGATTACATATCCTGCAGCGATTTGGTTGATTCCTTTTTGCAGGAAATCTTCTAATTGCACTGGTGTTCCCGGCTCTGTAACTCTCCTGTAGATTGAGAAAATAGTTCCTACAGAAACATTTACATCAATGTTGGAGGATCCGTCTAAAGGATCGATCAATACTACATATTTACTTAAATGACCGTTTTCACCACATTTGATGTCAATAAAATCGTCATTTTCTTCTGAAGCAATACCGCAGACAACTTCTCTCTGAGAAAGTGCAGTAATAAAAATATCATTAGCAATCACATCAAGCTTTTGCTGCTCTTCACCCTGAATATTCTGATTACCTGCTGCACCTGTAATATCTACAATACCGGCTTTGTTAACCTCTCTGTTTACGACTTTGGATGCCAATCTTATCGCACTTAGAAGACGTGAAAATTCCCCAGTGGAATACTGAAAATCTTCCTGTTTATCAATTAAAAATTCTCCTAAGGTCTGTAATGGTTGATCTGACATTTTACAATTTTTACTTTACCGCCAAATTTCGTAAAATTTATGATAACATAAAGAATTTTCTTTTACAAATGTTTATTATTTGATTATCAATATATTAAATTCAAATTCATAAGATTTAAAAGAATTATGCAGTAATTATTAATCACCGAATTGTGCTATTTCATATCTCATCGTAAATTTATAATTTTGACGTTTCTTAAAATTTTATTTATCTAACAATTTTATTTTTAATATTTAATGAAAATTTTCAAGTTTGGTGGAGCTTCGGTGAAAGATGCCGAAAGTGTAAAAAATGTGTCTATGGTTTTGAAAAGCCAAGGATTTGAAGAGTGTCTGCTTGTAATCTCAGCTATGGGTAAAACTACCAATGAGCTGGAAAAAGTAGTAGAACTTTATTTCAGAAAAGATGACTATCAAACGGAAATTGAAAAGATAAAACAGAAGCATATCGAAATAGCTAAAGGGCTTTTTCAAAATCATCATGTGGTTTTTGACGAGATTAATCTTTTTTTTGATGACATTGTTTCATTTTTAAGAAGAAATAAATCTCCTAATTATAATTTTGTATATGATCAGGTTGTAAGCTGTGGCGAAATGATTTCTACTAAAATCGTAAGTGAATATCTTAACGACATTCAGTTTACCAATCAGTGGCTTGATGCCAGAGATTATATTAAGACGGACGATTCTTACAGGGATGGTGTAGTCAACTGGCAAAAAACTGAAGAGTTTATTACCAATCTAAATCCTTCAGTATGCTATGTAACCCAAGGGTTTATTGGCTCAGATGACAATAATTTTACCGTTACATTGGGAAGAGAGGGCTCAGATTATTCTGCCGCAATTTTTGCTTATTGTCTGAATGCAACAGCGATGACTATCTGGAAAGACGTTCCGGGAGTAATGACCGGAGACCCGCGAAAATTTGAAAATGTAACATTGCTTTCAAATATTTCTTATGAAGAAGCTATTGAGATGGCTTATTATGGTGCGAGTGTGATTCACCCTAAAACATTGCAGCCTTTACAGCAAAAAAATATTCCTTTTTATGTAAAATCTTTTGTAGACCCCACAAAAGGAGGAACAAAAGTGGGTGCTTCAGATCAAAATCAAAGTGAAGAATCTTATATTTTAAAAGAAAATCAAACTTTACTGAAAATTTCCACAAGAGATTTTTCCTTTATTGCAGAAGATCACATGAGTTTGGTTTTCGGATATTTATCAAAATACAAAATCAAGGTTTCTCTGATGCAGAATTCTGCGATCTCTCTTGCCCTTTGTCTGGAAGATAAATTTCAAAAAATAGACGAACTAAACGAAGAACTTCAAAAAGTTTTTAAAACCGATGTGGTAAAAAATGTATCTTTATTTACAGTAAGAAATGCAAAAATGGAGAACATCGGAAAATTTTACCAGGAAAAAAGTGTATTATTGGAGCAGATTGCAAAAAACACACTACAAATGGTAACACAATAAAAATAATATCGACTAAAAACACATGAGTTTAATTTCGAAAAACGATCTAATCAACGCTTCCGGCTTACATAAAATAGGATTTCTAAAAAATCCTGTGGCATCTGCTGTTATGAGCATTGCAAAAATAAATGAAGTCAACAGACTTTACGATAAGCTGAAAGATAAAGAAGGTAAAGATTTTTTCGATTCTTTCGTGAGAGAAAGGAATTTAAGCTATGTGGCGTTCGAAGAAGACTTAGCAAAAATACCGAAAACCGGTCCTTTTATATTGGTTTCTAATCATCCGCTGGGTGCAATCGACGGAATTTTGATGTGTAAAATTCTGTCAGAAGTGCGTCCGGATTTCAAGGTAATGGGAAATTTTCTATTAGAAAAAATCAAACCGATGGAACCGTATGTGATTGCTGTAAATCCTTTCGAAGGAAGAAAGGAAGTAAGAAACAGCGCCACAGGAATGCGTGAAACTTTAAAACATCTTGAAAATGGAGGCTGCGTAGGAATTTTTCCGGCGGGAGAAGTTTCAAACAAAAACAATCCTTACGGAGAAATTCTGGACAGAGAGTGGGAGAAACCTGCCTTGAAGCTTATAAAAATGGCAAAAGTCCCGGTTATTCCTATGTATTTTCATGCAAAAAACAGCACTTTATTTTATCAGGTAGCCAAGATTCATCCTAATCTACAGACGATTATGCTTCCTGCAGAAATGATGAATGACCGTGAAAAACCGATCCGTATCAGAATAGGGAAACTTATTACGGTAAAGGCGATGGATGAGATGGAAAATATTGAGGAGTTGGGAGAATTTCTGAAACGTAAGGTTTACATGATGAAATCTTACTATGAAAAAAGAAAATCTATTGCACAGGTAATCAATCTTAAAAATTTATCGTTAAAATTTCAGCTTTTAAGAGAAGAAAACATCGTTCAGAATATCATCGACGAAACTCCCAAAGAAGACTTAATAAAAGATATTTCTAAGCTTCGCGGCACCGACAAAATGCTTTTCAGCAACGGTAATTACGAGATCTATTTCACATCATACGAGGAAATTCCTTCTGTGATGAGAGAAATCGGGAGACAAAGAGAACTTACCTTCCGTGCGGTTGGTGAAGGCAGTAATTTGCCATTTGACCTTGATGAATACGACAAACATTACCATCATTTATTTTTATGGGATAATGCTGCCGAAAAACTTGCCGGAGCCTACAGAATGGCTTTAGGTAAGGATGTCATGAAAAAGTTCGGAATTAAGGGCTTTTACACAAGTTCTCTTTTTGAATTTGAGCAGGATATTCATCCGTTTTTCAAAAAGGTGATCGAAATGGGACGTGCTTATATCTGCGAAGAATATCAGCAAAAACCACTTCCTTTATTTCTTTTGTGGCGTGGAATTGTGCATGTATGTTTAAGAAATCCTGACCATAAATTTCTGATGGGAGGCGTAAGTATTTCTAATAAATTTTCAGAATTTTCGAAATCTCTAATGATTGAGTTTATGCGTTCAAATTACTACGATTCTGCAGTTGCTCAATATATTACACCACGAAATGATTTTAAAGTAAAACTAAGAGACCGTGACAAACATCTTTTCTTAGATGAAATGGAATCTGATTTAAATAAATTAGACAAAATCATTGATGATCTTGAACCAGAACTAAGAATGCCGGTTTTGATTAAAAAATACATCAAGCAAAATGCAAAAGTAATTGCCTTTAATGTTGACCCCAATTTTAACGATGCGATTGACGGACTGATGTACATCAGAATCAGTGATCTTCCTGAAAGCACGATCAAGCCTGTTTTAGAAGAAATGAGCGAGCAAATAAGAAAAGAACAGGAAAATAATCAGGCTGAAAATCAGTAACTTTTAATTTAATGTTAAAAAAGTTTGATTAATACTTGCTTCATATATCAAAACTTCCTACTTTTGCATCACTTTAAAACTACGAAGTAAATCATAACAATAATACAATGGTTTCTTAGCTCAGTTGGTAGAGCAATGGATTGAAAATCCATGTGTCCCTGGTTCGATTCCTGGAGAAACCACAAACCGCCTCGAAAAAGGCGGTTTTTTATTCAAGTCTGAATATATTTTGTATTTAAAATGTACTACAAAAAGAATTAAATTACCAGTAATATTGGTTTCTTAGCTCAGTTGGTAGAGCAATGGATTGAAAATCCATGTGTCCCTGGTTCGATTCCTGGAGAAACCACAAGAAATTAAACAATTTCTAACATAGCCCCTTAAATTGCACAATTTAAGGGGCTATTTTTTGATAGTCAATCTAAAGCAAAAATTTTACAAGTTGCTGTTTACCTAAGAATAACAATCAATGGTAAAGGTTATGAATGCTCAACAGGTAAAAAACTGTTGATGTCTCTTCTGATGGAACTCGGAAATGAATTGTTTAAAAGGTAATTCTGAAGAGGCTCGCTCAACAAATAATTATCTTATTAAGTTTAAAATATGAAGGTGGATAATCTATGCCAATATCAGTTATATTTCATAGAGATTACATCCAACAACTCGTCACATTTATTCTTTTAAATCTGAAAAATTCACAATTATCAACATAATCTAAATAGCATCTTTTTAAAACTATTTTTGACCTTGCTTCTGTCTCTGTTAAATTTAATCAACAATTGCTCTCCAAAAAGAAATTCTGTGGTTTGCGCCCGGAATATTAAATACAGATGTAGAATACATATAATAAGTTCCCAGATTTTCACGCTGCTTTAGAGGATTTGCGTTGATAATCATTAAGTTTCCAATAGTATCCGTTGGATCAACTGTATGATCTAAAACTCCACTTATATGCACTGCAAAATGCGAGGTGGTACTTCTTGGCGCTACTGAACTGGTAGCTACAATATAAGAACCATCGTTAAACGAATAGGACAGAATTGCTGGATGAATATCTATAAGCGGATTATAATCAGTGTTTCCTGGGGAATATCTGCTGCAGGGGCTTGACTTCTAACATTGCGCACTGTTTGAGTTCCAAAATCTTCATTAATAAGAGGTTTCATTGAGAAAAAATATTGGTTCCCATAAATAGAATAGAAATACTAAAGTATTTTTTTTCATATTTTGAAATATTTATTTATTATCAATAAAGAGTAGACACAAATGATTGCATCTACTCATTGAGAAATTATTTCTTTTCATCATTTTTATAAAATACAATCTGAGAAATATTTCAGATATAAGTAATCCATTTATTCCTTAATAAATTTTTTACTTTCTGTCTTTCCGTTCTCAATATATCTTAATATATAAATGCCTTTTTCTAAAGAAGAAATATTGAGAGCTGTTTCTTTAGCAGAAATCTTATCAGAAATTAATTTTCTACCTTCCATATTATGTACCTCAACTTGAGCATAATTTCCAGAACTACGGATTTTAAGAACATCTTTAGCAGGGTTATTAATTATAACGAATTGAGCATTATCTTTCTTTATATCCGAAGTTCCCATCGTATTTTGTGTAACAGCCTCAACTGTTATATTATCTAATTTTAAAAGAAATTCATTTTGTCCGTTAGTATTGTGCTGCTCTATATAGCCATGTATAATAGCAGGATCAACAATTCTCGTGTTTTGCTGAGTGTAGGTTTGTCCATTTGGTAAACTAACTGATGCAACTCCTGTAATACTATTATAAGAAAGTGTAATTGAATGCCAAGAATCTGGTGTTAAAGATATATTATCAGATAAGGAAATAATATATATGGGACTAAAACTTGAAGAGACAGCAAAACAATCTATCAAGCCTGTCTGTGGATATTAATTCATAGACATAATGGTATTGCCTACGGCATCTAAGATACCTATACTTGTTACTCCACTATTTGAAATACTTGTAGAACTATAAAAATCTTGAGTTACTTTTATAATATTATTTCCTGTAGCTCTACTCTGCCATTCGGTACTAATTTTTTGTAATAAGTAGGATAATATTGAACTACCAGACACAGACGTTCCTGTCATAGACGCATATTTATCTGTTCCGTTGACACTAGCAACTTGATAGCTGCTTGTAGTAGGACCTCCTGCTCCAAAAGCGATCCAACCTCCCTGACCTTCCGTATCAAAATCATCTACAACACTTGATATATTTCCTATATTCAGCGTGTTAAAATTTTCTTGATAAATAATTTGGGCATTAAGATTAAATCCACAAAAAAGTGAGATTAGTACAATTTTTTTCATATAATTTATTTTAATTGGTTTTCAGAATATAAAAATTAATTTGGTCACTCCTTCTTCTACATTTATGCTCATATAACTTTAAAAAGTTCCCCTTGTCGAGTTACTGCAAACACTTTATTTAACTACTATTTTTTTGGAAATTATTTTTCCTTCAGAGTATATTTTTACCAAATACACTCCAGCATTTATTCCTGTAATACTTACTTTATTTATTCCTCTTTGCAGTTTTTCAGATGTTTTAACCAATTTTCCGGATAAGTCGATAATTTCATAATCTGCATTTCCTTTAATACTGTATTCTATGGTGAACTGTCCAATGCTTACCGGATTTGGATAAATTTTAATATTCTGCAGATCAGATTTTGTAGCTTCGTTTACTGCCAGAAGATTGCTGCAACTGCCCAATCCTACTGCACACCACGCATTTTCAACTTGCTGCAGTTCATTGGAACCAGCACCGTACAGATCAATGGCTGCCTGCTTTGAAGAGGTGTACATATTAGTGAACCCACTATTTGCGGTAAGATAGGTTGACAGAGTTCTGTAGGCGATTTTTTCTGCCTTCTGAATTGTTATTCCGGTTACATTATAAGATGTACCAATATCATTAGTTCCTGAACCACCTACAGATAATAAGTAAAACCAGTAGTTACCTACACCACTGTTTTTATGTACACCACCGTAATCATTACTCTGATTATATGGCGGGGAAGGTACCTGCCAATAGGTTCCACCATAGGTATCTGGCTGTTGAGAACTTAAAGCTGCAGGACCGGAATTAGGATCCGACATGCTTCTGAGAAATGTGAATCCTAATGCGGGTTTAGGCACTCCTTCACCGATATTCCAATTTGGACTAATCCCAGAATAGAATTCAATAGCAGCTCCGAACATATCAGCAAAAGATTCATTCAGGGCGCCAGATTCTGCCTGGTAAGCCAGATTAGCTGTTCTGCTTACAATAAGATGAGAATATTCATGTCCTGCTACATCAATTCCTACAAATGGGTTAAAGTAAGCTGTAGAATTGGTAATGCTATTCGCCGGATTGTTAGGGTCTGTCTGCGAAAATATTCCGTTACCATAAATCATTGCAACAATTCCTTGAATATCTATTGCTGCCGCATTAGCACCTATCTGCGCAGTTGGAGTTCCAAAGTTTATGTTATAATAATTTCTGATAATAGAACCATTACCATCATAACTGTTTCTATTATGTCTGTTAATATAATAATCTTTAGATTTCTCCATAGCCCAATGCACTTCTACTGCAGGTTTAGTTTCTAAAGCAGTAAAGTTAGCCGTACTGCTTGTGTACTCGGTAATATTCCCTGTTAAACCACCCGCTGCAGTTCCGTTACCATCCCATCCTGCTCCATCCTGAGTATGTATATTTCTGGCGTTATCTTTTAAGCGGTAAGCACCGTTATAAGAATCAACAGTAATAGGCTGGTTGCCTTTATAAAAAGTAGCACTGGTAGAAGGAGTATCTAATAATGGACCTATAAAAGAATTTTTCTTATTTGATATTAATTTATTAGCCGACAAAACACTTTCTACCGTTGGGTTAATATTATGATTATGAATTTTTTCTAATTTTTTAACAATTTTTTTGGTAGCAGTATCTACATAATACATATATCCACTGAGCGTTTTTAGTGATAGCGCATTAATTTGCGATATCAAAAATAATTGTACTTCTTTTTGAGAATCAACTTTAGTTATTACCTGATCAAATTCATCAAAGGTTACATTGGGCGCTTTCATATCAGCAATGACAATGCTTTCCACTTCAGATTGACTTAAAGGTTGAGCAATTGCCAAATTAATGTTGCTGGATAATTCTCCATTTACATAGGTTACTTTTCCTTCTTTTGCATGTATAAAAATTAATTCGTCAGATACTTTTATGCCTTTATAATAGTGCTGATAAGAAGAACGTTCAAAACCCAAATCATCGGTTGATCTTGCAGTTAGCTCGAAAGTATGGCTACTATCTGTTCCTAACCACTCACCTAAATGGTTTATTAATAATTCTTTAGATACACTTACACCTTTAAAGTTGGCATAAAAGTTCCCCATCGCAGAGATTCTGGATATTTTGGGTAATTTTTCAATGAATAATTCGGTACCTTGATTATTTCTGTCCTGTGCTTTAATTATATCTTGAGCAAAGCCCATAGCAAAGAACAAACTTAGTGTCTTGACAAGTATCACAGTTGTTTTCATAAAAATTGTATTATTAAATATTCATATTAAAAATTTACTTTCTTTTGGTGTAAAATGTCTTCCTCACTGTAAGTGAGAGTTCCCTATAGCCAGTCTCATTGTCATCATATGCATGTACTTTAAAAATCATATTATTTTATTAACATCACTATCTTTAAAAACCTGATGGTTTTGGCAGTACAATTCCATTTCCATCACCTCCTGCTAGATCTATTGTGACATCATTAATATTTTGCTTGGTAATCAATTTTTTATAAGCCATCATGTATAATTCAACACGAAAAGTATTATATGAAGTTGAAGGTGTATTGTCAGATTTCATTAGATTACTGTTTGTAAACCTGGCTTTAATATGCCAAGTTCCACCGCTTTTGAACGTTACAAATTCAGGGGATCCCTGTTTATTGTCATTAGCAGCAGCAGTCCCTAAATAATCTAGCGAAACAAAGGTTGTCCCGTTGGCAAGTTTGATTCCGTAATTATGGATAACTAAACTGAAGTTCTCAGCATCTATTTTAGTATCATAATCAACGATTCCTTCTTTGGGGACATCGGTTAAATTAAGTTGAATATAATTAAATAAGGCACTGTTGCCGCTGAGGGGATCATACATTTGTAGTGAGGTATTATTTTTTTCTGACACTACCGGTGAGGCTAAAAAACGGCCTCCTGTTACAGTAGGTTCACCGGGATTTCTTAAATAAAGAATATCTGTAAACGTTTTACCGTTGATGTCTAACGTCTCGCTTGGATTACTTGTGTTAATCCCCACTTTATTCGTTTGTGATTGCAAATTAATTCCTAAAACTAAAGTAAGCAGTATGTATACTATTTTTTTCATGACTAGTTATTGAAGTCCAATTGGAGTTGTTGTTGATGTACCAGAATAAGTAGGTGATGCCGATTGATTTACTGAACCTGTGTAAGTTCCCCATCCCTTTACTAAAGCTTTTTCAAAGACGATAAATGAAACCTCCCAAGTCCCGTTGATATTTGAAGTTGTAGTTGCGCCCACAAAATCAAGATTTATTTCGTAAAAGGTCTCAGATCCAATATTTGTGGTGGTAATTTCATTGGCATAGGCACCATATGTAGCATCTGGATTCTGAGAAGAGGTAGCACCTTTAAATACCGCCCCAGTTATTACCAAGGTATATTTAGAAACATCCAAATTTGTATTTAACTTATAAACTTTATCCCTGTTGACATTATTTATCGTGACCTTATAAACGTTTACAGGTGCAACATTACGTTGGGCAACATCTAAAAGCTTTACTTGTCCTGCAGGATTACTATCTTTAGATCTTACCATTAAAAAATAATTGTCTGTAGTTACAATTTGGTTTTCGCTATCAATCAGATAAGATTCTATAAGTGTATTTCCATTAACGTCTAATGTATTTCTTGGAGAATTCGTATTGATTCCTACCTGTGTTTTAAACAAGCTAAAAACACCCGCAAATAATAATATTATAATTTTTTTCATCATTTATGTTAATAATTAATCATCGGGGTTGCAGATGAACCGGTGCTTAACTGGTTCATACTCTGAGTAACCGTATAGTTTCTCGTGTATGTTTTATCAAATACTATTAAATTTAAAGTCCAAACTCCTGGTGTTGTAGAACTCGCAGGCGGAGCAAAGCCTTGGTAATCAGCTTTTATTTTCCATGTTCCATTGGACTGAAAAGCGTAAATCTGGGGAACCGGCGTTGCATAATTCGTTCCGGCACCTATAACTGGCTGTTGAAATCCAAAAGAAGAAATAAACACAGAAAATTTATTCGAATTAATTTTTGTATCAAACTGGTTAATCCAATCTTTGTCTGAAGGATGTGTTGTAATTTTAAATTGGATTACATTGATAGGTGCAGGATTATTTGGTAAAAAATCTTCGTTGTAAGTTGTGATTTTATTCTCCGGTGCAGGTGATTTTATCAGATAACTGTATTTCTCGTTAGCTTCCAATTTAGTAAAGTCATTATCTAAAATCAATCCCTTAGTTTTTGCCGTTCCATTTACATGAAGCGTAGTTTTAGGATCTGTTGTTCCTATACCGACCTTTCCGTTATTCTGTGCAGAAAGATTGATACTACCAATAATAAAAATGTAAATTGCTGTTTTCAAATCTGTTTATTTTGTCTTGAGCAAAACTATAGGATTTCTCCCCCAGATTAAGAATTTAACGGTTACCATTCTTGCACTATTTTATTAAAAACCTGCAATAAAGACCATACAGAAGGGTTTACAATATGATTATACGCTCTGGTAAATAAATGTAAAAGATGAAAGCTTGTTTTTTGCCACGAAAAAACAAGCCTTACATTTCAAACCTTCCGAACTATTAAATAAAAATTAGAAGAAAGCAAAATTTAAAATGTTTATTTTGCCAGATTCTGAAAATCTTAAATGCTTGTGAAACTATTATAAAAGTTTTATAAATTAAAGTAGAGATTTTGAAAACCGTAAAATTTTGTGATTATGAACCGGACTAATTAGTTAATAGTCTTTTAAACCATAACTCAATGTTATCTTCAGACTGAATATTTAATTTGCTCCGTAAGCTTTGTCTTCGGTTTCTTATCGTGTTTACAGATCTGAACGTATATTTAGCAATATCTTTTGTTGTAAATCCTAAAAAAAAGTAAGCACATAATGTTAGCTCTGTCACTCTCAATTTAGGGTTAATTTCAAGTAATTTTGTAATAACTTCCGGATAAACTTCCTGGAATCTTGTAAAAAACTCAATACTGTTCTCTTTAGCCAACTTTATGACTTCTTCAAATGATTCATTAACCTTTTGTTTTAAATCTAGATTTTCTTCTTCTTTTTGGATAATGATATTTTCTTTTTGATGAATAATGGCTTCATTTTCAGTAATAAGCTCTTTTCTTTTTCTTTTAATAATATAGAAAATAAAAATAGAGGATAAAAGAATCACACCAACAGCTACTGAAAAAACCTGAATATTTCTGCTGGCATTTTTTTTTTCTTCTGCTTCTTTTTCAAATTTTATTATTTCATTTACAACAAAATCCCGTTCTATAATTTTATTATTTTCATTTTGATCCGTTATTTTTTTTGATAAACTTTTATATTCGTTTGCCTTTGCATAATTACCCAATTTCTCATATAGATCTGATAAAGCGCGGTAGGCATAGTGTAATTCCCAGGAATCGTGTTTTTTGCTAATTTTAATTGCGTCCGAATAATATTGTAAAGCTTCGCTATTTTTCTCTTCGCTACTTGCTAAATTACCCAGTCCTACCAATACATCAACCTGATATGGATGGTTTTTATTTTTAAACTCTAAAAGTGCTTTTTCATAATAATATCGAGAAGAATCTGTTTTTTTTTGATTAAAAAAATAATTTCCTAACCGAATGTGAGAAGTTCCTGTGTAGAGATAAGAAACATTGTTTTTTAATTTTTGATGTATTCTTTTTTCTTTATTCAAATAATAATACATAGAATCCGGCTGCCCTTTTCTCTCATATACAATCGAAATCCTACCATTATACGTACTTGTATTCATCGCAGCATCATAATCCTTCTCTTCAGCATTCTTTAATACATCAATAGCTTTTTGTAAATAATGGATACTCAATGAGTATAGATCTAACTTCAAATAATTAAGCCCAAGTAAACCGTAATTTTTAGACTCCTGGATAGGATCACTCAGTAAGTATTTTTCATACGACTGTGATTTATTAATATAATTATTGCTTTCTCTATACTTTCCGATATAACTAAAAGCAGCACCGATGTAAAAATTACCATAAACCAATCCTCTGTCGTAATTTGTCTTTTCAGATTTTACAACAATATCTTTGGAAATAATAAGAAGTTCCTTAATCCTGAAGGTTGAATGTAGTTTTTTTGCAGTAATAATCTGATTATCAATTTCGTAATCCAGATGCTTTTTTTGAGAATGTAAAAAAATAGAAAAGAAAACGAATAAATGAATTAATATTTTATTTTTCAATGTTTGTACCATAACTCTGTTCTTCGTTTTCAAAGTGAATTTTAACCTTTCAAAAGTAGTTAAAATGTCAAAAACAATATATAAATTTTTAATTTGTCAATTTTCATTTTTCAGTTGAAGAATTACAAATTCAAAATAACGTAATAGTTCGAAAGCGTACTTCAAGTAAAAATTATTATGTCACAACTTTTTCTATATGCTGCAATTCAAATAAATAAAAATATGTGATTATAAGACAATAAAAATGATACTATTGTTGCACTACTGCAATATAATAAATTGATAATCAAATGGGAAAAAAAGTTAACAATGACAAACAATAAAAAATCATTTATAGTTTACTGAAGTTTTTCCCCTTTGCTAAAAAGAAACAACACAATACAAAAGTAATAAGTAGGGTTATAAAAACTGAAGCTGTTTAAGGAAATTTAAAATTACATCTAAACTATTCTGACTTAAAATAAGCTGCCAGGAAAATTATTAATAGTCTGAAAATCCATGTGTCCCTGGTTCGATTCCTGGAGAAACCACAAACCGCCTACTCAGGCGGTTTTTTTGTTTTGATTCAAATATTTCTGACAATTCTAAATTACTTCAAATTGAAGTTTTACATTAGCAAAATGAAAATCCTGATCATAGAAGACGAAACAGAGTTGGCTCAAAGTATTGCAGAATATCTTTCTGAGGAAAAATATCTGTGTGAGTTTGCAGTTACTTTTCGCGAAGCAATGTACAAAGTGGAGACGTTTCAATATGATTGTATTGTTCTCGATATTATGCTTCCGGACGGAAACGGACTCAAAATTCTTGAAGAATTAAAAAGTCAGAATAAACAGGATGGCGTCATTATTGTATCGGCAAAAAATGCATTAGACGATAAAATAAATGGCTTACAAATGGGTGCGGATGATTATCTTACGAAGCCTTTCCATTTGTCTGAATTAATGGCAAGAATCTATTCTATTATTCGCAGAAAACAGTTTGGAAACTCAAATACAGTAAAACAGAATGAACTGGAGATCGATCTTTTAGCTAAAACTGTGAAAATAAATGAGGAAATTATTTCGCTCACTAAAAAAGAATTTGATCTGCTGATTTATTTTATCGGAAATAAGAATAAAGTGATTTCTAAAAGTATTTTGGCAGAATATCTCTCCGGCGATTTTGCAGACATGCTGGATAACCACGATTTTGTATACGCACATGTGAAAAATTTAAAGAAAAAACTGTATGACGCCGGATGCGAACACTATATAAAAACAGTGTATGGAACAGGATACAAATGGGTTTCCTCAATAGAAACGCTATAATTTAATAAAATAGATTATCTTAATTCCTCATTGATTTGAAACCATTATTAAACAAAACCACAAAGCCATTTCTAATTTATGTTCTGATCATTCTGATCATCAGCATTCCTGTTTATTTTATCGTTGTAGACACGATCTGGAAGAATGAACTTGATGAACATAATAAAACGATTGCTCAAAAAACAGCATTCGAGTTTAATCATCTTAAACTTTCTGATGAAGAGCTTGCAAAAAGTATCACACTTTGGAAGAAAATTCAGCCGGAAACCAATATACAAGAAGTCCAGGTCGATCCGTTAAAAAAAGATATTTATTCAACAATCGAAAAGCCCAAACTATTTTCTTCAGAACCAGAAATTGAGAGGTACAGAAGTCTCAAAACAGTCGTTTACATCAATAGTAAACCTTATATTTTTACAGTGGAAACCAATATTGAAGAATCTGAGGAAACGATTGCTGCTATTACTGTAATTACCACTTTTTTCTTTATCATGCTCGTTTTGGGGCTTCTTGTGTTAAACAAAAAATTGTCTGAATCATTATGGAAGCCTTTTAGAATTACATTAGGAAAACTTAAAAATTTTAATTTAAATTCCCAAGATAGCATTGAATTTGAGAAAACTGATACTACAGAATTCGAAGAGCTCCATCAGTCTTTACGTAAACTCATTGATCACAATATTCTGACCTATCAAACTCAAAAAGAGTTTACTGAAAATGCTTCCCACGAATTACAAACTCCGTTGGCTATTCTTAAAAATAAAATTGATCTCCTTCTTCAAGATAAAGATCTGACTGAAAAACAGTATCGAATTGTGGAAGAAATGAATAAAGCACTGATAAGAAGTTCAAGAATCAATAAAAATCTTCTTTTGCTGGCCAAAATAGATAACAATCAGTTTGACATCAGTGAAAAGATAAACGTTGCCGTACTCATAAGACAAAGTTTAGGACTATTAGAAAATCATTTTCAGCAAAAAAATATTTCGCTGACATCAGATATTGATTCAAGGATCAACGTCATTGGAAATAGAGGATTAACTGAAGTTCTCATCAACAATTTACTTATTAATGCAATTCGTTACACTGATTTTGATGGCTCTGTTTCTGTAAAACTCAACCATTTAAGCTTAGAAATTACAAATTCCGGATCAGAGAAATTAAATACTGATTTCCTGTTTAAAAGATTTTCGAGACTGTCTGCAGGGCATAAAGGAAGCGGTTTGGGCTTGGCTATTATTAAACAGATCTGTAAATTTCAAAATTGGAACATTAAATATCAATTTGAAAACCGCAGCCATATTTTTATTGTTTACTTTTAATTTTTTTAAAATTCAAAATTTCTTCTAAATTGAATTGTTGATTTGCTCTTTAAAGAGTAATAATGAATTCAAAAACGATCTCAAAACTATATCAAAAAATTTTTAACAGCAGGTTTTCAGCATTATTTAGTGTTTTGGGACTGTATCTTGCTCTATCATTTTTAATACGATTGGTTTTTCTCTTATGGTCGGCAAAAGATGTAGACTGTAGTCCGTTTTCTATTTTGAGAGCATTTTTTACAGGATTTTTTTATGATCTTACCGTTGTAAGCTTTCTTATGCTGTTGTATACATTGTATCTTTTGATCTTTCCGAAACGTTGGATCGGTTCTTTGTTTGACATGTTTTTTACTTATTTCTATTTAACAGTCGTTTTTATTGTAATCTATTTCAGTCTTTTGGCAGAGATTCCCTTTTGGGACGAGTTTGAAGTACGGTTTAATTTTATTGCTGTCGATTATCTTATTTATACTTACGAAGTTGTAGAAAACATTAATCAGACATATCCTTTACCTTTAATTGCAGCCGTTTTGGTAGGATTGGTTGTATTGACCTTCTTTTGTTTCAAAAAGATGGATTTTTTCAAAAAAACCTTTTCAGATAAAAGCCCATTCCGCTCAAGATTATTTTACGGAATTCCTGTTTTGGTTGTCGCAGTCATTTTAGGATCAATAATGAAAAACAAACAGGCTGACTTCAGCAATAATTTAATCATCAATGAAGTGGGGAAAAACGGAGCGTTTTCTTTTATATCAGCCTATGAATCAAACGAATTGGATTATGCAACTTTTTATCCTAAACTTCCTGAAAAAGAAGTATATACCGTTCTGAAAGATCACCTTTTACAGGAAAATCAAACCTTTACATCAAAAAGCTATGACGATATTTCCCGATCAACAGTCGGACAGCAAGAACGAAGACCCAATATTATCGTTATTGCGATTGAAAGTTTCAGTGCAGATTTTTTAAAAGAGTTCGGAAATAAAGATCATCTTACGCCTAATTATGATCAATTATCTAACGAAAGTATTTTCTTTACCAATCTTTACGCAACAGGAACCAGAACCGTTCGGGGAATGGAAGCTTTAACGTTGTCTGTACCTCCTACTCCTGGAAACAGTATTGTAAGAAGACCTGATAACCAGAATTTGTTTTCGGTTTCAACAATTGCAAAAGCAAAAAATTATCAACCTTATTTTATTTATGGCGGCGACGGTTATTTTGATAATATGAATAATTTTTTCGGAGGACAAGGTTTTGACATCGTAGACAGAAACAGAGGAAACCCGTTATCTGACGAGATTAAAACCAAAAGATATGAGATCAAAGACAATGAAGTAAGTTTTGAAAATGCCTGGGGAATCTGTGATGAAGATCTTTACAGACAATCTGTAAAATATGCAGACAAAAGCTTCAATGAAAAGAAGCCATTTTTCCAGTTTGTGATGACGACTTCCAATCATAAACCCTTCACCTTCCCAGAAGCGAAAATTGATCTTCCACAAGGCGACAGAAATGCCGCCGTAAAGTACACCGATTATGCTTTAGGGAAATTTATTGAAAGCGCAAAAACAAAACCCTGGTTTGCAAATACCGTTTTTGTTATTGTTGCAGATCACTGTGCAAGCAGCGCCGGAAAATGGGAAATCAATATTGCAAAACACCATATTCCTGCAATTATTTACAATCTTCCCAAGCAAAATCCTGAAAAAATAAATCGCCTGACTTCACAAATTGATCTGATGCCCACTCTATTCGGTTATCTCGGATGGAATTATAAGAGCAGTCTATATGGAAAAGATATCAACCAGACCAAAATTAGAGATGACCGAGCTTTCATCGGTAATTATCGTACATTAGGACTGCTGCATAACAATTTATTTACTCAGATTGATGATCGGGCACGAGTAAAACAGTTTACCGTTTCCGGAACCGAGCAGTCTTTATCTGAAGTCAATTTTAAAAACAACGATCTGATTTCTGAAACCATTGCGTACTATCAATCAGCCAGCGAAAGATTCAAAAATGGAAAGATGAAAGTAAAATAAATTATTCTTACAAAACTCCTTAATTTTATCTACTTGAATTGAAATTTGATATTTAAATACATCTTAATGCCAAAATATACATCCATAAAAAGTTTATTATCCTGTTTTTTTCTTTTACTCGCCGGCTTACAGAATATCAGCGCACAAGACAGTTTAAGTATTGAAAATGTACAAGATAGCACAAAAATAATTCAATTGCATTCTGAAGATAAAACACACCATTTCAGTTATAAAAAACTGATCATCCCAACAGTTTTCATTTCTTATGGTGTTGCAAGTTTAAGTATTGATGGTTTAAAAAAGCTGAATTATTCAACGCAATACGAAATCAGTGAACATCAACCGGATCAAAATAAATTAGATAATTTCACAAAATTTGCACCTGCCGCAATTGTTTACGGGTTAAATGCTTTTGGGGTGAAAGGAAAACATCATTTTAAAGACATAAGTATTATCTATGGAACTTCGTTACTGATCACTTCAGCGATCACACTTCCTCTGAAGCACGTTACGCAAGAAGAAAGACCAGACCGGTCCAATAAAATGTCTTTTCCTTCGAGTCATACTGCAATCGCTTTTGCATCTGCCCAGTTGATGTACAGAGAGTATCATGAAAACAACTTTTTACTCGGAATTTCAGGTTATTCTTTCGCAGTTTTCACCGGAATTTACCGAATGCTGAATAATAAGCATTGGCTGGGAGACGTTGTTGCAGGTGCGGGTTTCGGAATTTTATCTACAGAAGTCGCGTATTGGCTGTATCCTAAAATCAATTATCTTTTGGGCGGAAAAAAAGAAAATCAAACAATGGTTATGCCTTATTATCAAAAAGGAAATGTGGGAATCGGCTTGGTGAAAATTTTTTAACACCTACATTAAATTCAATTTTGGGTTAAAAGTTTTTATTTATTTTTATATCCAGCTATTTATAATAATACATATAACCACTGAGCGTTTTTAGTGATAGAGCGTTAATTTGCGACACCAAAATAATTGTACTTCTTTTTGAGAATCAACTTTAGTTACCTGATCAAATTCATCGAAGGTGACATTAGGCGCTTTCATATCAGCAATTACAATGCTTTCCACTTCAGATTGACTTAAAGGTTTTTGCTAAAAAGAAACAATACTAACACTAAAGTAATAAATAGGGAAGTTATAAAAACTGAAGCTGTTTAAGGAAATTTAAAATTACATCTAAACTATTCTGACTTAAAATAAGCTGCCAGGAAAATGAATAATAATCTGAAAAAATTATTTGTCTCCTGAAGATACCATAAAAAACAATTTCTAACAAAGCCCTTTAAATTGTTTTAGGACTAAGCCTTTTAGAAATTTCTAAAACCTACAATCTCCGCCACTCTCACTAATCCTTTATTTATTGTTGAAATTAAACGACTGTTTTCTAGTAGTAGATTTACTACACAAAATCGCAGAACTACTACAAATTTTAAAATAATTGATTAAAATTTCATTTGTTAAAAATCACGGTCTATCTTTGAACTACAAATCAATCACTTATAAAATATTAACAAATTAAAATTTACAAATCATGGCAGACAATTCAAGAGGAATCTTAAAATTCAACGGTAGTGAAGGACAAAAATTATTAAAGCTTAATTACAGCGTTTCCAGATCTACGGATGTTTCTGGGAGAGTCGCTTCAGATCCTTCCAATGCACTGATCAAACTCACCATTGAGGCAACAGAGAAATCTGATATTCTTGAGTCTTTACTCAATGGTAAATACAAGCCAACTTCAGGCGAAATCACGTTCAACAAATCTCATGAGGAAGGTACATTAATCACTTTAAACTGGGAAAATGGGTATGTTATTCAGCACGAAGTTGATTTTGACGCAGTAGACGAAAACTCTATGTTGATTAGCTTCATTGTAAGCGCAGAGAAAATCAACTATGGTAATTCTGCGTATGAGGGTATTTGGCCAACGACTTAAAAATCGTAGAATAATCACAAAAAATCATACTTTACAGAATAGCATACTTTTAATAAAGTACGCTGTTCTGTTAGTTTGTTTAGTTAAAATATCGTCCTATAACTATAGGTTAATATTTTATCAGGATCATTAGATCAAATCTCATGTGAGAATATAAACCAATTCACAAATAGAAAAATGCAATGTCTAAGGATCATAAACCTACAAACCCGAAGACTCCTGCCAATATAAAGGATTCTGCCTCGTTAAATAATTTAAAAGATAGTGCAACCACTCAAGCCTTTAATCAAGCGGGAGGAAAATTTCAAAAGGCAGATCAGAATTTTTCAAAAGCTCAATCTATAGCAGGAACTTCTCAAAATGTTTCAGGAATGTTGATGAATCAATTTATACAAACCAACAATCCGATAACATCCGATGATAAGTTATGGGCAAATCAACCCACTTCAAAAATACTGAATGCAAATGCAATCCCAACCAGCCAGATTTTAGGAATTAACAGGGTTGTGAAACTTGATATCATTATTGAAGGAAAACAATTACAGCATTTTAAGCATTTCAGACTCAATCAAAGTGCCGTAAAACACCATAATTTCAGTCTGACTTTATCTCATGACACATTAGGAAGTTCTGAAAACCACCATTTAGAAGAAGCTCAAAACTTTTTAGGGAAAAGACTAACGGTTGTTTTCAAATATAAAGATGTAACTGATGGACCTGAAAGAAACTTTGTAGGTGTCATCACACAAGTAGGCTTCAGTCAGGAGAAAGGAAGTTTGGGAAATATCGTCTTGACGGGCTACAGCCCAACCATACTTTTAGATGCTGCTCCACATATTCAAAGTTTCGGCGGTGCTCAGGAAATCAGCCTAAACAGCATTGCTTATCAGGTAATTAAAGAAGGTTTAGGCAGTAGTAAATTTGACTTCAGAGTTGATGCAAAACATGGAAACGTTTCATACAGTTCACAGTATGAAGAGACGCATTATAACTATTTGGCAAGAATTGCAGAAGCTTATGGCGAGCAGTTTTTCTATGATGGTGAAGTTCTTCACTTCGGAAATCTCCCTCCCCAGGAACAGCCTGTAAAACTTGTGTACGGAAGTAGTGTAAATGATGTAAACATCACCATGAAAGCTGATCACGTGAACCCGACATTCTACGGATACAACAGTAGTAAAAACGAAAAACTCACCACCGGAAGTTCAAAAATAAATCACGTTTCGGATATAGCTAGAAGAGCTTACGAAATTTCAGAAAAAACCTTTACCACTCCATCCTTAAGAGTTGCTCCTATAAAAGCCTCTTCATTTATGGATATTGATGCTTCTCAAAAAGGTGCAGCCGGAAGCAAAGCATCGAGCATATTTGTCACCTCAGGTACAACAACAGTACCGTTTTTATATCCAGGATGTGCAGCTGACATTGAGATGCGTATATCTGATACGAATCAAACCTCATATTTTACAAAACTTTTAATTACAGAAGTCAGTCACGAAGTAGATACCAGAGGATATTATACGGGTAGCTTTGAAGCAATAGCAGCAGATTGTGGATATATTCCGCGTCCTGAATTTGATATTCCGAGAGCTGATGCACAGTTTGCAAAAGTTATTTCAAATACAGATCCATTAAACCAGGGAAGAGTTCAGGTAAAGTTTGATTGGCAAACCAATCAGGAAACGACAGAATTTATCAGAGTCATGACTCCAGATGCAGGAAGTAGTGATAAGGTCAATAAAAACAGAGGTTTTATGGCAGTTCCTGAAATTGGTGATCAGGTAATCGTCAATTTCGTTCATCAGCATCCTGACCGTCCATTTGTTATGGGAGGAATGTTTCATGGAGGAATTGGAGGTGGTGGCGGAGCAGATAATAATATCAAAAGCTTAAGTAGTAGAAGTGGTAATAAACTCGAATTGAATGACGGTGCAGGTTCTGTATTTCTTACTGATCAAGGTGGCGCAAATATGAAATTTGACGGAGCAGGAAATGCTATCACAAATGCAAATAATGACAAAACCGTAACCGTTGGAAATAATAATACCGTCAACGCAGGAAGCACAAGTGCCATTAATGTAGGAGGCTCTAAAGATGCACCACCACAATCACTCTTAAAAATGGATGCAGGCGGAAATATTACTCTCGATGGTAAAACCAGTATTACTTTTAAGGTGGGCGGAAATAAAATTGTTATAGATGCCAACGGAATTTCCGGAACAGTGGCTAAAGGAAATATTAGCTTTGATTCTAAAGCGGGTACGTTTACGATTCAAAGTAAAGGTTTAATGACTGCCAAAACCGATGCAGAACTGAAAATCAACAGTAAGACCTCTAAAATAGCATCGACAGGAGCAACGAATATTACTGGTGCAGACGTTGAAATTAACAAAGGATAAAATGTGGGATACTGAAGATCAGATAGTAAGTTCCAGAAATTTCATTCTTCTTCGTGAGGAAAGAAGCCAGTTTCAAGGGTTAAGAAATGAAAATTTTGTAGAAATTCATCTGAAGGCAACTTCGTACAAAAATGAAAATGATGCTTACAGATTTTCTGTTGAAATTACTTCATTTAAACAAAGCAATGCAAATGGAATGTTTAAATGGGTAGGCGATTTGAATGAACTTCGTGAAAAAATTGTCTTTTCTCTTGATCAAAACGGACAACTCGGAAAAATTCATAATCTTGAAGATATTCAAATGAAATGGCAGGATTTAAAGCCAAAAATTTATCTCAGGCATAAAGATGAACGATATAAGGGTCTTTTAATATCCGGAGTTGAAGATTTGTTACAGGATGAGGAACGGCTGGTTGCGACATTGCGAAATTCTATGCCCTATCTATTGTTATTTCCTGGAATTCACAACAAGGAATTTAAAAAAAATGAGGCAGTAAAGGGATCCCGGGAAATACCCAATTTCATTGCTGCCAAAAACATCCCGATCATTACGAATGAGGTTCTTTCAGAAACAGAAGATGGGAAATATGAAATTAATGTTACAGGAGAAATAGACGAAGAAAAATTTGAGCAAAATAAAGTAACAGCAATGCTTAGGATTCTCAAAAATCGCCCTCGTGTTCCCACTATGGTAGAGCTGAAGTATACAGAAAGATATCTTTTGGAAGATTGGCCATGGAGCTCACAAAGTATGTGCATGAGTTTGGTGCAGATACCGGGTTCTCTGTATTATGAAGAAAAAAATATTCTCAAAATGATGAGCAAATGACTTATTTATTAGAAGATATTGTATTTCAGAATGATCGTTACTATTTATTGTTTTCAGAAGAAAAAGCAAAAGAATTGGTTGATTTTTCAGAAGAAAAATACATCATTACTGAGCAAGAGTGTATTGGAAAGTTTTACCATTGTGAGATTTCACAAATTTTAAAATTTCCAAATAAAATTGTTTTAGAAACGAAAGAAAATCTAAACAATGCTGAAAATAAATTCAGAAGAAGTAAAATTGTTAAGATAGCCACCTCCATATAACCTAATATTATGGCAAAAAAATATGTGCCAGAAGGAGCTTTTACGGCTTGTAACAAAGGTACAAGTCCTTCTACCCTCAGAGTAAGCAACAATAAGAATACTACTATCTATAGTGTTCCTATGGCTACAGAATTAGATTTTCTTCCTTTTTTCAATCTGAAACCTATGGGGTTTTGTTCCAGTCCGATGAAATGGATGACCGGAATTACATGCCTTCCAACTGTGACGGGATGGCAACAGCCAAAAGATGGAGTAAAAATCAATGGCAGCAGAATGCTTTTGGAAGATTCCTATTGTGATTGTATATTTGGAGGGAAAATTAACCTCTTTTTCGACAGGGTCGCAGCAGTGGATTTTGGTCTTGGAGAAGGAAAAATGCCGTCGGAATATATTAAAGAAGGTTTCGACTGGCTGGAGCAGAAAAATACAGAATCGCGTGAAGCCCGGGACAGCTTTCTGCCCGACTGGATGAAACCCGTAACCGGTGTAACAGACTGGATGAATGATCTGGGAAGCGGTTTGGTAGAAGGAGCTGTAAATGGTGTCGTAGGTTTGGGCGAAACAATCTATCAGGTAGGGCAAGATCCCGTAGGAACTGCCGAAGCTTTAGGCGGAATGATTGAAGACGGCTACAACGCCACTGTAGATGGTGTAAGCAATGCTTACGATTGGGCAAGCAAAGGAGAAAACTGGAATAATGCCGCAGAAGGAGCATGGAATTGGGCAAGTGACGGACAGAATTGGGCAGATGCAGGGAGCGCCGCCTGGGAAGGCACAAAAGATGCAGCAGGCTGGGTAGCGGATAATCCAAGGAAAATAGGAACTACTGTTGGTGAGTTTATTCCCGATGCTGCCGCAGCAGCTTTTAGTGGCGGATCTTCTTTAGCCCTCACAGGTGCAAAAGTTGCAGGAAAAGAAGCACTTGAAGAAGCAGGAGAAAGAATAGTAAGAGAAGGATTGGAAGAAGCTGGTGAACGCGCTGCCCGAGAAGGAAGTGAAGCCCTTGCCACAAGAACAGGTCGGGAACTTATAGAATCTTTGGGAGATGATGCAGGAGATATTGCGAGAGTTATTACAAGAAGTGCAGACGATATACAGGACGATTTATTGCGCCAGGTAAATGATGGAGAAATTGAACTCAATACAACAGCAAGAAAAGGAAACTTTGGCGAAATGGCAACAGACAGAGCTTTGATGGACGAAGGATTTGAACCTTTACATCAAAGATTAACTGATATTGATGCCGCAACTCATCAGGGAATTGACGGTGTATATAAACATCCGGGACCGCCACCACGATATATTGTTGTCGATGCTAAATATGGACAGGCCGGATTGAATACTTTAAGTGACGGAACAAGACAAATGTCTGATCCTTGGATACAAGACAGGCTGGCTAATACTGTTTCGAGACAGGAAATGCGTAATATTACGCAATCGGGTTACGAAAGAGTAGTGGCAAAAGTAGATGCTAATGGTAATATTACCTATAGAAAAGTAGATGCAAATGGTTATATAATAAGAGGAAATGCAGGAAATTGGCCATAAATAATAAATATGAAAAATAATATGAGAACAAAATTTAAAAACGCAGAGTATTTTCAAAACTATATCACATTAAATAATGAAGACATTGAATTTTTTGATGATGGTTTAAAGTCTGGGGCCACCAAAGAAGATCGAGTTCCGGCAGTCAACCGACAGATTTTTACAACAAGTATTCATACTTTAATTGCAAAATATTCTGCCGGTTCTCCTTTAGATGAAATTAAAAATGATTTTCCTGAAGTAATTAGCAGATTAGAAAAAGGATGGCAGAATGAAGGTAAGAAAATTCATTTTGACAATTATGTATTAATGATTTGGATGCTTTCATTAGGAATTTTGTTAGATATTAATGAAAGTGATTTCAGAAAAATTGTTGATGTTTTAGACAGCAGCAGCCAAAGTGATTATTTATTTGATACTCTCATTGCATTAAAATTATCCGATAGAAAAATAAATTCGGAAATATTATATCCTGCAGAATTTGGGTTTTTGAAAAATCTTTTTGAAAATAAGGATTTGGCTGCATTAAAAGATTATCTGGATAATAATTGGTATAAAAAAATGAAATCTGCCTATTGGTTTGATAACGATAAAAATAAAAATGATGTATTCTTTGGCTATTGGAGTTTTGAAACGGCAGCATTCATCAAAATTTTAGGATTAGATGATACTTCGCTGAAAGACCAGCCCTATTATCCGCACGATTTACTACATGAGAAAGATTAAATCATGGAAACATACCTAAAAATACTTGAAATCATAACTACGGATCAGGATTATGTGAAAAATGCATTTGACAGATTAAAAGGCGTGGCAGAAAATCCGGAAAGTTATGAAGACGCATTTTTCAGATTACCAAGCCCAAATCATGATTTGGTTTGGCTTCAGTTGATCGATGATTTAATCGAAAATAACTATGCATTTGAAACAGACTGGAAAGAAGACTATACGGAGGTTAAAACAAAAATTGAAAATTTATTTCAGAAAAAAGGAATTTTACAAACCATAGAAAACGATGGCGATTTGTTTGATTTGGAAGCCGAAAATTATTTTCCAAGAATAAATCAATTACTATCTGAAACTAACTTTTTACTTGTCTGCCTTGATATTGACAGTGATTCTTATGTCACTGCTTTGGTAGAGAAAAATAAATTTCCAATACTGCAATCTTTAGACGAAAGAATAAAATTATATTAAAATCAAAATTTTTAAGCGGTTTTGTGATGCTTTTTTTAATTTCAACATACATTAACGGTTGATGAATTGCTGTCAATGTGGAAGTTTCTCTTTTCATCAGTATACCATTTTTTAAAGTTGGCAGAGCTTATTTTAATTTTTTTTAACAATTCAGATAAATCAATTTTAAGTATCTTCGCTTATTAAATTTGAATTGAAAATGAAAAATATTATCTCAGGATTATTTATTTTTATTACCATATTTAGTTTTGCTCAGGATGAAATTCTGTTTCAGGATATTCCTTTTAAAGATCTTATTGCCAAAGCTAAAAAAGAAAACAAACTCGTTTTTATTGACGCATACGCCGCTTGGTGTGGTCCATGCAAAATGATGGAAAAAAATGTTTTTACCAAAAAATCTGTAGGAGATTTTTATAATAAAAACTTCATCAATGCAAGAATTGATATGGAAAAAGGTGAAGGACGAGAAGTTGCCCAGAAATTTGGCGTTCGCTCCTATCCTACTTACTTATTTCTGAATGGCGACGGAGAGCTGGTTTCACAAAATTACGGATACATGGAAGAAGGTATTTTCCTGGCAATGGCTCAGGATATCAATTCTCCCAACAATAAAAAAGGTTCTCTGAAAGAACGTTTTGCAAAAGGAGAAAAAGATCGTGATTTTCTTATCAACATCATGAAGCTCAATTCAAGCTCTGACTATGAATTTGCAAAACAGGCATCCGAAAGATACTTTGAAAACAGAAAAAAAACAGATGAATTTACAAAAGAAGATATTGGATATCTTTTGTACTTCTTAAAATCTACAGAAGATGCAAACTACAAAACATTTGTCGCTAAAAAATCTGAAATTATAAAACATTTACCTGAAGAAAATTATAAAGAATTTGATAATCAGTTGCTTTTAGCCAAAGTTGTGCAAGAATCTGTTGATGACAAAACTAAAACAATTAATGACGCTTATTTTATGAAAACCGCCGAACCTTTGGTTGGAAAAGATGCTGCCATCACCAAACTAAATCAAACTAAACTCGCCTATTACGAACAGAATGCTAACTTTCAGGAATATGAAAAATCGGCATTGGAATATTATAAAAATGCAGATACTTTTGAACCCAATGAACTTCTGAAAGCAGCATGGATTTTCTCTGACAATATTCAAAACAAATCATCATTAAAAAAAGCTGCAGAATGGGCAGAAAAATCTGTAATGCGAGGCGAAACATCTGAAAACACATACATTTTAGCGAAAATTTACTATAATTTAGGAAATAAAGATCTGGCAAAAAACTTTGCAGAATTATCTAAGAGCATTGCAGAAAAATCTGGAAAAGATGCCAACTTAGTAACAGAATTATTAAGTAAAATCAAATAAAAATACAAATTTTGAAGCCTAAAATTTTTATTGCAGCATTAACTTTATCTTCAATAGTATATGTGAATGCTCAACAAGATCAAATTCAGGAAAAAAAACCTGAAAATGAAAAAAAATTATATCTGAAAGGAAATGCTCTATTGATTCCCATCGGTATTATTAATGCCGGATTAGAATATCAGCTTAGCAATAAATTTACTTTACAGGGCGATGTTTTGATCTCTCCCTGGAAATCTTTTGCAGGACATGAAGCTCAGATTTATATGGGAACTATTGAAGGAAGGTACTATTTTAAAGAAGCTTTCAAAGGATGGCATATTGGAGGGAACATTTCTGCAGGAGCATATATCATACAAAAACCTAATTACTGGAATGACAATGTTTACGTAGATGTTCAGCTAGGAACACCAAGCCAATATATCAACTCCCAGCTTTATCAGAAAGGATTTTCTTTTTTGTTTGGCGTAGAGGGTGGTTATCAGTTCAGACTTGCTGATAACTGGAATATGGATATCTTTGCCGGAATTGGAAATTCTCAGGATTTTTACAAAGGATATGTGCGTGGAACCGGACAAAGATACGACAGCGCAGACGGTTATAACAGAAGCGGAGAATGGCTGCCTTATCGTGGCGGCGTCATGATCTCTTACAGATTAAAATAATATGAAATTACTAGGAAGAAACCACATCATTATATCGGCAATCACCTTTGCGATTCTTTTTTTGATGAATTACGTAGGAAATCAAGAAGCCGATAAATTAGAACGTGCACTGATGACCGCTTTTGCAGGGGTTATTGGTTTATCAATCGGACTTTTTATTTTAAATAAAGGGAAAAACGATAAAAATCCGCCACAGAATTTTGATTAAAAAATCTATTAATTAATAAATACTAATCTTCATAAATCACATATTTGCTCCTGATTTTTGAGAATTTTTCGAGATCAGATTTCCAGGACTCTTTTATTTCTTTTTCAGATTTATTAGCAACTATTTGTTTTCTCAATTCATCGCTTCCTGCTAAAGTATCAAAGAAAAGATTCTTCAGAAAGAAATCCTGTTGAGGATTTTTGTAATTTTTGAAAGCTTTGATAAGCCATTCTAAATTGAGTTCTCTTAAATCTTTTGAGTAGTTAGAAAGATTTTCACCGTAACATAATTTTCCGTTTAAAAAGGGATCTTTCGCTCCAAAATTGGGTTTTGGAGTAAACTGGTAAGATAAATTTTTCGTCCAGGGTGAACCATACACCTGAAACGGAATATCAGTACCTCTTCCCACAGAAACCTGCGTTCCTTCAAAGAAACACAAACTAGGATATAAATTGATAGATTGATCATTGGGCAAGTTGGGAGAAGGTTTATCTAACATTGGATACCGCTGTTTTTTATGATACTTCTGCATTGGGATCAAAGTATATTTTGCCTCTACTCCATTTTTCAGCCACTTTTCACCATTGACCATTTTTCCATATTCCCCGATTGTTAAACCGTATATAACAGGAACTTCATGCATTCCTACAAAGCTTTCCCATTTCTTTTTCAAAACAGGTCCGTCAATATAACCATCATGTGGATTGGGTCTGTCCAAAACTAAAATTTCAACATTATTCTCTGCTCCTGCTTCCATTAAATAAGTTAAAGTTGAAATATAAGTATAAAATCGAACGCCAACATCCTGAATATCAAACAAAACAAGATCTAAACCTTTCAGCTGTTCTGGTTTCGGTTTTTTGTTGTTTCCGTAAAGAGAAATGATAGAAATTCCAGTTTTCACATCTACTCCGTTTTTTACTTTTTCTCCGGCATCTGCTTCACCTCTGAAGCCGTGTTCAGGAGCGAAAATTGTTTTGATTTTAATACCATTTTTCACCAGATAATCTACTACATGAGTTTTATCTTTCATCAAACCGGTTTGGTTGGTGACAATACCAATGGTTTTATCTTTCAACAAGGGTAAATACAATTCAGGTCGGTCTGCTCCGGTCTTAAAACAATCCTGCTCTTGAGTCTGAGAATAATATGGACTGAATACTCCTAAAAAAATTAGGCAAATAAGAAGTAAAGTTTTAATTTTGAAATCTAAATTCATAAGCTTGAAATTTCCTTTATATTTCTCTAGAAAAATAGCGTTTTCCAAAGATAACAAAAATAACCTTTCACGGGTGATCATCTTCATCGGAAGGCTGTCGGTTGCCTTAGGAATCATTGTTTCTTTAATTACCGTATCCACAGGTTTTGGTTCAAAAAAAGCAATTAAAGAGAGATTGGCAGATTTCAGCGGACATATCACTGTAAAGTCTACCCGCTCAAACTCTTCTTATAATAGTTCTGTACTCGACAGTCAGGGTTTAAATATTAAAAAGCTCAAAGAACTCAATGATGTAGAAAGTGTGCAGAAATACGCTATGGTTACAGGAATCATGCGTAATGAACACAGTTTTGCAGGAATTATTTTTAAAGGTGTAGGGAAAGATTTTGATAGTTTACGATTCAAAAAGTTTCTCATTGCCGGAAAAACCCCGCAGATAACAGAAGATGGGTACAATAACGGAATAACAATATCAGAAAAAATTGCCGGCGACCTTCATCTGAAGGTTAACGACAGCATCGTTACCGTTTTTGCAAAAGAAGACCAGAAACAGATCTACAGAAAATTTCAGGTTGTTGGAATTTATAAAACTGACATTAAAATGATTGACGATCAGTTTGTAATTGGCGATATCAATCATGTAAAGAAAATTCAGGATATGAAGCCTGAAGACATCGGCGGACTAGATATTTTCTTTAAAAATGTAAACGATATAGAAAAAGATTTTTCTGAAGTTGAACAATTAATAGGTTATAAAAATTACGCAGAAAAAGCGACAGATAAATTCCCTCAAATCAATGACTGGATCAGTATTTTTGACACCAATATTGCATTGATTATTTCCATCATGCTGATTGTGGTGATCATCAACATCATTATGGTTCTGCTCATCTTGATTATTGAACGAACCAATTCTATCGGTCTACTGAAAACTTTAGGAGCTACCAATGCCCAAATCAGAGCTACGTTTATCAATTACACATTGATTATTATGGTTCCCGGGTTGCTTTACGGAAACGCAATTGGTTTAGGACTTCTATTGATTCAGAAGTTTTTTGGAATCATAAAATTAAATCCTGAAAACTATTATGTAAGCACTGTTCCCGTAGATTTGAATCCAATTGCCATTCTTTCAATCTCTGCAGGAATTTTATTCATTTCCGGTTTGGCTTTAATCATTCCAAGTTATCTGATCAGTAAAATTTCTCCTGTAAAATCTATCAAGTATAGTTAATATAAAAGGACATCGTCAACTGGCAATTGTGAATTTTACAAATTGTATGTAAAATTTAATTTCTAGATATTCATATCCGTTTTTAAATAAAATGAAGTGGTTTTTCATTTCACTTATCTTTCAATAGCATATATTCGTAATGCAGAATTCCCCTCCTCTGGAGGGGTGGCGAAAATTCCAAAAGAATTTTTGACGGGGTGGTTGTACACTTAACCTCCGGTTTATTAATTAATTCATTTTCCTAGCCCTGATTGCAGCGACATCCTTTTGTGAAGCAATGCGGAACAAAAGATACAGCGAAAAGCAGGAATTGCTCCAAAAAAAAGTCAGTCAGTCCATGCTGTTATTATTGAAATCTTATCAGTCAATTACTTTTGAACTCAATGGAAAGCCGTATCTTTGCCCCGCAGAAAAAAATCAAGTATGAAATACGCAGAAAATATTCTCGAAACTATAGGAAATACACCACTCGTAAAGATTAACAAAGTTTTGGGAGAAGATTTTCCCGCATTGGTTTTGGCTAAAGTGGAAACTTTCAACCCCGGAAATTCCGTTAAGGACAGAATGGCCGTGAAAATGATTGAAGATGCCGAAAAAGACGGAAGACTGAAGCCAGGCGGAACAATTATAGAAGGTACATCCGGAAATACAGGAATGGGACTGGCTCTTGCAGCAATCATTAAAGGTTACAAATGTATTTTTGTTACCAACGCAAAACAGTCTAAAGAGAAATGCGACATTCTTCGTGCCGTAGGTGCTGAGGTAATCGTTTGTCCTACAGATGTAAAACCTACAGATCCTCGTTCTTATTATTCTGTTTCTAAAAGACTGGCTGCTGAAACAGAAAACGGATGGTATGTAAACCAATACGATAATTTGTCTAACAGAGCGGCTCACTACGAATCTACAGCCCCTGAAATATGGGAACAGACCGAAGGAAAACTGACTCACTTTTTAGTAGGAGCAGGAACGGGAGGAACTATTACCGGCTGTGGAATGTATTTCAAAGAGAGAAATCCAAACATTAAAATCATCGGTGTAGACACTTATGGATCAATCCTTAAGGAATATCACGAGACAGGTGAGCTGCATTACGATCACGCATATTCTTATATAACTGAAGGAATTGGTGAAGACATCATTCCTGAAAATTATGATATGTCAGTTATAGATCATTTTGAAAAAGTAACCGATAAAGACGGTGCAATTTACGCTAGAAAACTGGCAAAAGAAGAAGGAATTTTCTGTGGATATTCTGCAGGAAGTGCGATGGCTTCTTTGGTTCAGATGAAAGATCAGTTTACAAAAGATGACGTTATTGTGGTTTTATTGCATGATCACGGCTCAAGATATGTAGGGAAAATCTACAACGATGAGTGGATGAAAGAAATGGGTTGGTTAGACTAATCAATCTTCTTTATAAAACAAAACTCAGAGCATAACTCTGAGTTTTGTTATTGCTTAATATTTTTCTCTACAGCTTCTTTCAGTGCTTCATAATCTGAAATATTCATCGATTTTTTTGGAAACATATAGTTGTATTTTCCTTCTAGTGAAATGAAGTTATCTTTGATTTCCGAGGAAGTAAATTCTGTCCACAGGCAGGTTTCTTTCTGATTGTTGAGATTGACAGTAAAAATTTTCTTATTAAATTTAATCTGATAAATTTCAGGATTTTCAAGTGTTTTTAAATAGACAATTACTTCCTTTCTCCATTACTGGAAACTTTGTTGATTGCCAAAGAAAGAAAAACTGCACAAAGCAGAAAAAGGAAACTTACAAAATAAATAATCCCAAATTTTTCTTTGCTTAAATCATCTTTAAAAAAGAATAAAATCACCAAAATCAATCCGACAACTATGGTAGTCACCGTCTTTCCTTTTGTACTGGGTGACAGAAATAAACTTCCCTGATCTCCGCTGAAATATACTTCTTCGAAGTCTTTTCTGTTTACGTTTAGATGAATGATTTTATCCTGATTCATTTTCTATACAATATTTCCCAAAAGTAAAGAATTAAAAACTAAAGTGCCCAAGATTCTCTTAAAAAATAAATCTATCTTTGATAAAAATCAGCAAAATGAAATCTCCATCAGTGATTGGGAAACAAGCTATCTATCATCGATTTTATTTAAAAAAATAAAAGAATCGGAGATAAACACTGATGAAAATAAGCGATACCATACGAAATTAAAAAAAACAATAAATATCTACATATGAAAGAGGTACTTAAAAACTACTCAGGAATTCTGTTTTTACTTCTAGGAATCACCGTTGGAAGCATTATAGGCATTGTAGCTCCGGAGATTGTAGAATACATAAAACCTTTAGGTGATATTTTTCTGAACCTGCTTTTTGTAAGCGTAGTTCCTCTGGTATTTTTTGCCGTTTCCAATTCTATTTCTTCTCTTGAACAGGAATCTAAGTTTGGTAAAATCATGTTGACCATGTCTTTTACCTTTTTATTATTTATTCTTATTGCTGCTATTTTCACCATCGGAATGGTTTATTTATTCCCTGTATCATCAATTTCCGGAAGCTCCGAAATTATTGCAGAAAGTACAAAAGAAGAAAATTGGGGCGACCGAATTGTCAGCTTTTTCACAGTAGGTGAATTTACCGAATTGTTTTCGAGAAAAAATATGCTCGCTCTTTTGATTTTTGCTTTTCTTACAGGTTTTGCAGCTAGAAAATCAGGGGAAAACGGGAAGCCTTTCAGAGTTTTTATCGCTTCCGGATATGAGGTGATGAAAGAACTGCTTTTAATGATCATGAAGATTGCACCCATTGGTTTGGGAGCCTATTTTGCGTATCAGGTTGCAACTCTAGGACCTCAGCTTTTCGGATTTTATGCTAAACCTCTCGGATTATATTACATCGCTGGAATCATTTACTTCTTTGTGTTTTTTTCACTCTATGCCTTTATGGCAAACGGACAGAACGGATTCAGAAGCTTCTGGAAAAATGCCATTCTTCCAACATTGACCGCTTTGAGCACCTGCAGCAGTTTTGCAACAATGCCTACCAACTTGTTAGCTGCCTCAAAAATAGGTATTCCGAGTTCTATTGCCAATCTGGTGATTCCTATCGGAACGACTTTACATAAAAATGGGTCGTCAATGTCATCAATTATTAAAATATATGTTGCGTTTCAGATTATCGGACGAGATTTTTTCGAACCGTCAAATCTTTTATTAGCATTGGGAATTACTGTTTTTGTAAGCATCGTTGCAGGTGGAATTCCGAATGGTGGTTATATCGGTGAAATGCTGATGATTTCCGTTTATCAATTACCTCAAGAAGCCATTCCTGCGGTGATTATCATCGGAACTTTGGTAGATCCTTTAGCAACGGTTTTAAATGCTGTTGGTGATATCGTAGCAGCGATGTTTGTGAATCGGTTTGTGAAGGTTTGAGTGATCTAACAAGTATATTTTTGTGTCAACTTTTAAGTCGTCATTTACTCAATCGAAATACATAATAATTGCATTACTGTAAGTATTGATGCAATACCAAATTGAATGAAGTAATGGATAACAAAAAAGCACCTCTTTACAGAGATGCTTTTGAAAAAATATAATAATTTTTATTATTTGAAACTTTCGATCGATTTATTGATGGAGTCGATTTGTGGATTGATGCTTGAAGCTTTTGAAGGGTTCTGTTTCAGAAGTTCCATTTTTTTACTTAAACCATCTTTCAGCATTTGCGTGATCATCATTTTTACCTGAGGATTTTCTCCCATCTGTCCTTTTGCCTGACCCAAAATCTTCGTAATGCTTTCGGTTGCTTTTAAGTTGTCAGAACTCATAATCCAGTTATAGCCATCTTCAGCTACTTTCCCCAATTCAGGATTTTGGAATTTGATAAACGGATAAAATGCTGCTACAGAAGCAATATTTGCCATCTGAGAAGTCACTTTGTTCTTTACAATGACTGGTAACATTTGGGTCAGCATTTCTTCAGAAGCACCTTCCAAATCAATCTTATCAGCCAACATATTTGCTTTTGAAGGATCAATCGCCAAAACCGCTGCCAAAGAATTTCCCTTTACAGAATTGGAAACCGCACCTACACCTTTTTCAAAGACAGGAAGGTATTTTTTGTCCTTTGTTTTCGCCAACGCTGCAATAGCTGCACCCTGAACCAATGTTTTAGGATCGTTTGAAGCCAATTTTTCAACATCAGCTCCCAAAGCTTTCAACTGTTCAGCATTGGATAAATCCATTAATTCTAATGCTTTTTCTCTCACTCTGAAATAAGGATCTTTTAAAGCTGCAGACAATAATTTTGTCGCCGCAGGATTTTTTCCTACCTGATCTTTAATTGCAGTTAAAGCATTGTATCTGCTTTTAAATTCTTTAGATCCTGTAAACTGCATGAGATTCTGCTCAGGTGTTTTTGTATCGGTAATATCGGCAACCAAAATTCCGTCTGCATTGATATTCACCAGATCAGGATTTTTTGAAACATCAAAACTGAAAGTATTTTTTGCAGTTGCGTTCACCCAAACCTGTTGTCTTTTTGGTTTTCCGTTGTCATAAACATCGATGGTTAAGGGAAATTCGAAAGGCAATTCCTGAGACTGATTGACAACAACGGTTACTTGTTTTTTCACAGGCTCAAAAGTGTAAGAATAATTCAGCTTTGGATGTCCGCTTCCGAAATACCATTGATTAAAGAACCAGTTTAAATCTCTCCCTGAAACTTTTTCGAACGATAATCTTAGTTGATGAGCTTCTACATTTTGATATTCATTCGTTTTCAGGTAATCAGTCATTCCGGCAAAAAATGCTTCGTCTCCCAAATAATTTCTGAGCATATGAAGAATTCCGCCTCCTTTTTGATAGGTTACCAAATCGAAAACATCTTCGCGAGAAGCATAATCAAATCTTACCAAATCTTTTTTGAAGTCTGAAGGATTGTGAATGTAATGATTAACGTCTTCCATCTGATGATAATCTGCCTGATCTTTTCCGTACTTATATTCGTTCCAAAGATATTCTGAATAGTTGGCAAAAGATTCGTTAACCGTTAAATTACTCCAGCTTTCTGAAGTGACCAAATCTCCAAACCAATGATGGAACAATTCGTGAGCGATGGTATCTTCCCATTTATTTTCATCAATCAACTGACCCGGTTTTTGCAAAATATCGCTACTGTGAAGTGTTGCCGTGGTGTTTTCCATTGCTCCACTCACATAATCTCTGCCCGAAATCTGAGCGTATTTTGACCAGGGATATTCGTAACCTAATTTTTTAGAGAAAAACTCAATCATTTCCGGAGTATTTCCGTAGATCTGTTTTGCGTAAGGTTCATATTCTTTCTCGATGTAATAATCAACAGCAATGTTTTTCCATTTATCTTTTACAACGGCATATTCACCAACTCCCATGAAAAAAAGATATGTTGAATGCCTTTTATCCATCACCCAATGGTCTGTTCTTAAACCATTTGCTTCTTTTTGAGAATCTTTAAGAAGACCGTTTGAAAGAGTAACATATTTATCAGGAACCGTCATATAAATTTCCTGAGTTGTTTTCTGAATTGATTTATCGATAGTAGGAAACCATGCTGAAGAAGACTCAGTTTCTCCCTGTGTCCAAATCTGTGTAGGCTTGTCAGGATCTTGTCCTTGCGCATTCACAAAATACAAACCTTTGGCATCGCTTATTGCCATGCTTCCTTCCTGTTTCACTTCATTCGGACGAGCGGTATACTTGATGTAAACTGTATAATCCTGATTTTTCTGATAGGTTTTATCTAAGGTAATTTTTAAAACATCATTTTTGTAATCATATTTTAAAGGAGATTTTTTTCCGTTGTTGTCTAAAGCAACTTCGTGAATCAACATTCCTTTTGCATCCAAAATCAGTTCGTTTGTCGCATAAAAATAAGGCGAGGCTGTTAACCACTCTTCCCCATTCATCTGCTCTTTCTGATAATCGAAACTGACTTTGAGCTTGGTATGTTTCAGTTCAGTAAGTTTTGTAGAGGTGGCTCTGTAAATCTTTTCTCTGCCCGAACTTTCGGTTTGTGCAGATACGTTTCCTGAAAATAAAGCTCCCAATATGGCAATAGATAAAATGACTTTCTTCATTTCTTTCTTCTTATTTTTTAGTATTATTTTTTGTAATGATTTCGAAAATATCATTCACCAAAGTTTCGTAATCGCCTTTTTTTAGCTGCTCTTTGGTTTTGGCGAAAGCTTTTTTCAATTCGCTTTCCGGGTTTTCCTCATCAATGATTTCAACCGAGCTTACCCCTTTCAGTTGAAGAATTGCATTTTGAAGTAACTCGATATCGACCTTTTCTTCAGTATTTATTTTTAAATATTTCATTTATTGTTTTTTGAAAATTGTTTTATGACCACCTTGCGAAAAATCCATGGTGTTTTTTGCAACATCAAATTTAATTTTAATTCCTGCTATATCAAATTCAAATTCTGTTTCAGATGTTGCCTTTAAATTAAATGCGCCCTGACCTGTCGCCTGACCTTTCAAAATTCCGCCATCCACGAAAATTTTAATATCAAGCGGAAAACTGTCTGCTTTGTAGACACCTTCATATTGTTTTAGTATATTTTCGCTAACAGAAATTTCTTTAAAATCGGGCATTATAAAATCACTTCCAATTGCCGTCTGAAACATATTTTTTAGAATAACCTGATTATCAACGGTTGATTGATTGGTCACCAAACTCACTGCGATTTTAGCCTCTGGGAAATAATATAACTCCGATTGAAAGCCATCGATTAATCCATTATGACCATACCCTGAATATTTTCCAAAATCTTTTTTAGTTTTAATGGTTTTGCAATTTTTTCCTGAATAAGCTGAGTGTAAGATTTTTTATACACTTTTTCCAAAATTAAACCCAACAGAATATAGTTTGAATTACTGTAAACAAACTGACTTCCGGGAACAAAATCGCTGGCATGTTTTTTTATCACAGACACCAGCTGCTCTTGTGTCTGAGGTTTTGTGTACATATTTACAAACTCAGCATCTTCGGTTATGTCATGTACTCCGCTTCTGTGCTGTAAAAGGTTTTCGATAGTTATTTGGTCCGCATTGACGATTTCAGGATAATAATCTGACAGTTTCTGATTTAAAGAAAGTTTTTTTTCTTCCGCTGCTTTCATCACCAACACTGCTGTAAAAGTTTTAGAAACAGATCCTACACGGTATTGTGTATTCATATTGGCTTTCTGCTGTTTTTCAGCGTCAGAAAACCCAACTACCTTTAAAAATGTAGGAGCATTATTGTCTGCAAAAGCAAAACTTCCCATCACTTTATGATGTGCGTTTAAGGAATCTAGATAGTTGCTCAATTTTTCTCTGACATTATTTTGAGAAAAAACAACCGAAGAAGCACTTAAAGCTAAAAAAACAAAAATCTTTTTAATCATACTGGATTTTTAATGATATGTTATTTAAATTCAGAAATAGTTACAAAAAAAGTGAAGTTTTATCACTTCACTATTTACTCTATACTCACGTTTTACCAGAATAAGCTTCAAAGTTTGTCATTCCGTAGGAATCTCAACAGTAATATTCAAAACTTTGCCTAGATTCCTACGGAATGACAAACTAGATGGATGTAAAAACGCTATTCTTTATTTAATAAAATTTTAAATTGCTACCGGAGCTTTAATTCCAGGATGCGGATCATAATTTTCTAAGGTAAAATCTTCAAAATTAAAATCAAAAATATCTTTTATTTCAGGATTCAATTTCATTGTTGGCAATGACCTCGGATCTCTCGAAAGCTGTCTGTCGACCTGCTCAAAATGATTATTATAAATGTGAACGTCCCCAAAGCTGTGAACATAATCTCCCACCTCAAGATCACAAACCTGTGCAACCATCATCAACAGCAAAGCGTAACTAGCAATATTAAAAGGAACTCCCAAAAATACGTCTGCACTTCTCTGATACAATTGTAAAGATAATTTACCATCTGCAACATAAAACTGAAATAGAGCATGACACGGTGCTAAAGCCATATTGGGAATTTCGGCCACATTCCAGGCGGAAACAATCAATCTTCGAGAATCGGGATTTTTTTTAATCTGATCAATTACTTCAGAAACCTGGTCAACCACTTTGTTATCGGCACCGCTCCAGCTTCTCCACTGCGCTCCGTAAACAGGACCTAAATCTCCGTTTTCATCTGCCCATTCATCCCAAATACTTACTCCGTTATCGTTCAGATATTTTACATTGGTATCACCTTTCAAAAACCAAAGCAATTCATAAATGATCGATTTCAAATGCACTTTTTTGGTCGTCACCATCGGAAAACCTTTAGACAGATCATATCTCAGCTGATACCCGAAAACACTTCTAGTTCCAGTTCCTGTACGGTCAGTTTTGTCCGTTCCGTTTTCTTTAATATGTCGTAAAAGGTCTAAGTAGTTTTGCATCTTGAAAAGCTTTTCTGAAGTTTCAAATTTAAGAAATTTACAGTCAATAATATCATATTTATGACATTCGCTTTCTATAAAATAAAAAACGGACTAAAAGTCCGTTCTTATTAATATTATATTTAAACTGCTTTATTCTTCCCATGCAATCGGAACATATACAGTAACATAACCGTCCTCATCAACCTGCGTATCAGAAACAGTTCCCGACACAGTTCCATAGCCTACCCAGCCTCCTTGTCCTTGTTGAGCTGAAAACTCATAAGTTCCTGCAGGCAATCCATCAAAATATTGTGGCACCGACTGAAAACCACTTCCGCCATAAGTATAATATACATCACCTGTTACCGTGTTTGTAGCAACAAAGCCTCCCAAGTCATAACTGCCTGAAAGTATTTTTGTTCCATTTTGCGATAACAGACCAAAACGAATATCGTAAGTCTGTGTTTTAGCTGTTTGAGATTCTTTGGAATTCTGAGTCTGGAAATTTTCCTGGTTCATAGACCTATCATCATCTGATGAACATGAAATAACGACTGCTGTAAACCCTGTAAGAAGCAGGGTTTTGAAAATTAATTTTTTCATATTAAAATTTTTAGTTTGGTTATTCCAAAATTAAGTAATTATCATTAATTGAATGAAAACTAAAAATTAACTAAAAGAAAATTTTACTACTGAGATTTTTACCAAATTTTCTCAATAGTTTGTGGAATATTAGTAATGACGAGCTTTTCTCCTGCCTGTTTTCCAAACATTGCTTTGGCTAAAGGTGATTCATTTGAAATCGTCATTATTTTTTTATCTTCAAAAACAACTTCACCTGTAGAAACCGAAATATAAAATAATCCTCTATCCGTTTTTACCAAAGCTCCGTTCTGAACTTTTATACAAGTTTCTGTATTTAATTTCTGTAGAAAATTCTGTTGATTCAATGTTTCATTCAGCTGTCTTTGAATGTTGTTAATTTCCTGTTGCAACATTTCTCGTCCGGTTTCATATTTGTCTCCCATCGAACTTTTGGTATCGTTGCTCGAAGTACGAGTCTCGTTGATTAAATTTTCGAAAGTTTCAATTTTTGCTGAAATTTTATCTTTTAAGATATGGAGTATTTTTTCTTTATTCATTTTTGGAAATATCGTTGAATTATAAATAAAATTAAGGTTTAAAAATTAAGATAGAAGAATTGGTATAGATATTAAATTTGGCTAAAGCCAACTTATCATTGTAAGCCGAAAGCGGGCTAAAGCCCGCTCCTATTGATCCTTCAAATATTTTTGGTCATTTATATTTTATTTTTCAAAAACAGCAAAATCTGAAACTTTAAAATCAAAATCTTTTTCTTTGTTGAAATCTTTTTTTGTACCCTCAAAAACATTTTTGAAAGTTCCTGTCAAGTTTTCATCCTGAATATTAAAATTCACAGGTTCTTTTGAAAAATTCAATACCACCAAAACCTCATCTTTTCCATTTTTTCTAATGTACGCCAAAATTTTGTCATTGGCTGTCGTGTTGAGGATATATGTTGAAACAGCAGAATCTCCGCCTCGTAAAGCTGGATTTGAAGATTTCAAATTGAGTAAAGTCTTATAAAAATCTGCCATTTCATATTTCCCGTTCCAATCAATAACATCCTTTTCGAAAAACTCTAATCTTTTCATATTCGGAAGTTCCTGACCGGAATATAGAAGCGGAATCCCGTTCCAGGTTGCAGAAAAAACTGCCATTGGCTTTGTGATATCTCCGTATTTCTCGAATTCTGTTCCGTTCCATGAATTTTCGTCATGATTGGTTGTGAACCATGCTCGCATTGAAGAATCTCCAATGGCCGAATATATTTTCAGAAGATCAACCAGTTCACTGATGGGTTCATTTTTCTTGTAATAATCGGCTGATTTGTGCATCCATTTCCATGAATAGCTTGCATCGAAAACTTTTCCGTAGTCGGGGTTTTCAAGCTCATCAAATTCTCCTATGAAGAAAAGCGGCTTTATTTTTTCAACTTCGGGTCTGGCTTGCTGCCAGAAATCGACCTCAACCCATGAAGCCAAATCGCATCTGAAACCGTCAATGTTAGTCTCTTTTACCCAGAATTTCATGGCATCAATCATTGCTTTTCTCATCTCCTGATTTTTGTAATCGAGCTCAATGATATCATCCATTCCTGAAGCTTTGTGGAAACTTCCGTCGGAATCTTTTAAATAAAATTCGGGATGAGTTTTCGTCCAGATATGATCCCAACCTGTATGATTGGCAACCCAATCGATGATTACTTTAAATCCCAATCGGTGTGCTTCGTTCACCATATGTTTAAATTCATCCATCGTTCCGAATTCTGGGTTGATTGATGTGTAGTCTGAAGCAGCATATTGACTTCCCAGACTCCCTTTTTTATTGAGCTGTGCAATGGGAGTGACAGGCATAAACCAAAGGGTTTTCACGCCCATATTTTTAAGCCGTGGCATTTCTTTTTCGAAGACTTTAAAAGTTCCTTCTTTCGTATATTGTCTTAAGTTGACTTCATAAATATTGGTAGTATGTTTCCATTCTGTAGGTAAATCCATATCTTTTCTAATGTTTTGGGTCGTACAAGACAGAAGTCCTAAACCGACAATTGCGAGTAAAATAGCTTTTCTCATATTTTTTGTTTTAACAAAAATAGGAATTTGCAGATTCAAAAGTGAATTGTAATCTTTAATTTTACTTTATTAACATTTTTTAGAACAAATTCTATGAAACTGACTTTATTAGCCCCGGTAGAACGGTACCCCACAGCAAGCGGTTGATTAAGCTTTGGCGCGAGGAGTATAGTGGATGACGGGAAAAAGCTCCTGATTGGGTTGGGGGGGGGGGGTGAGTTTGAGAGTTGGAGAGTTTGGGGGTTTGAGTGGAGATATGATGACTTTCAATAAAAAAACCCTGAAAACTTAATTTCAGGGCTGTATATTTTTAAACTCTATCGTCATCGCTGTCATCTTCATCATCGAAGACATCATCGTTGTAGTCATCTTCTTCATCATCATCAAAACTGTCGTCTTCATCTACAAATGCTGTACCTCCGCCGAAGTCGTCGTCAAAACCAAAATCATCATCAATTAACGGCAATGCTGATTTTTTATTTTTTGAACCAGCACCGCTTCCGCTTTTACTTGGCGCTTTCAAAGGAGCATTTCCGAATCTGTAAACGGTGATCGGATAATTAACACCTTTTGTTTCTTCTATTACCTCTACCAATTCGCAGAAAAACTCCCACAGGTCTAGCAAGCCATACTGAAACTGTGCTTTATCACCTGCAGCTTCAAATGCCTCATCGATGTAAACGTCTGACATAATCTCGCCGTCCCCTTCATCACTCATATCTTCCAACGGAACACTTTTCACTATGGTGCCATCATTTTCCAGAAGATTAAAAGTAGAAAGCTCATCACCACTAAGGTTAAAGGCACTTTTTATTCCTAAATGAAGATTCCAGAGGGTCTGTTTTCCTTTAATTTCAACATCACGGAAAATATCTTCTTTTGTATCTAATATTACACGGATTTTGTAAACCATATCATTATTCCAATTTCTTTTTTACCTTATTTTTACTGATCAATTTCTGTTGCAAATATATAATAAATGAGATTTTAGAAAAGAATATTTAATGATTTTTTAGAATTTTTTTTTGCTTACATTTTGTCGGTCTATTTGCTTTTTTCGAGCATAAAACTGAATTTTGTACCCTCAAGATACACACTTTCTACCGTAATATTTTCGTTATGAGCTTCTAATATGTGTTTTACAATAGCCAGACCCTAGACTAGAACCTCCCTGTCTCCTGCTTCGGCTTGTTTCTACACGGTAAAAACGCTCGAAGATTCTCGGCAGAAGTTCTTCTTTAATTCCCATTCCGTTGTCGATCACTTCTATGAGGACTTTATTTCTGAGAACGCTGGTTTTAACGACAACTTTCGCTTCCTGCCTGTTGGCATAATGTATTGCGTTTGAGATAAGGTTGATAAAAACCTGAGATATTTTTTGTTTGTCTGCTTCTACGAAAATCTGGCTGTGTAAAGTCTGAAGCTGTAAAACGGTATTGTTTTTCTCTGCTTCAAGATCAAGAAGGTCGAAGATTTCTTTAACGAGGATATTAATATCAAATTTTGAAACGGTAACGTCTATTTCTCCTGCTTCCAGCCTGTTAATCATGTCCAGATCAGTAACAATAGCAATCAGTCTTTCGACAGAAATACCAATTCTTTCGAGATATTTATCTCTGATGTTAAGATTCTCCACTCCACCCTCGCTTAAGGTTTCAACATATCCCTGGATTGAAAAAAGCGGGGTTTTAAGCTCGTGAGAAACATTTCCGATGTATTCTTTACGGTAGCCTTCCATCTTTTTCATCACTTCCATCTCGGTAACCTTCTGCTGGTTGAAATCTGAAAATCTCTCGCCTAATTCCTTTAAAGTGATGTTTTCCTGATTATCATGAACAATCTCTTCCGGCAAAATTTTGGAAATATTTCTTACCTGTTTTTTGGCATAGTAACTGAAAAGCAATTCGAGAACCACATAATTGACCACAAACATGATCAGTACCGATAATATAAAACCTATTTTGAAGAAGGAATTTTGATCGTACCTTTCATTAAGTGCATCAAAAATGATCACCAAAACAAGCATCACCAGTGTCAACAGGCATGATGAGATGAAACTAAGTCTGTAAAATCTCAATTTTACAAATATTTAAGGGTTTATAAGTAAAGATAGGTTTTTTGAATTAAACAATCAGCTTATATCCAATTCCTTTTAAAGTCTGAATAGTATTGATTCCTAATTTTTCTCTCAGTCTTCTGATGTGTACATCAATTGTTCTTTCGCCCACGATGACATCATTACCCCAAACTCTTTCTAAAATTTCTTCTCTTTTGAAAACTTTTTCGGTGTTTGAAGCTAAAAGATACAGCAAATCAAATTCTTTTTTTGGCAGTAAAAACTGTTGTCCGCTTTTTGAAACTCTGAAGTTGTCTTTATCTATTACCAGATCTCCAACTTCTATCAATTTAGCGTTATCAGAAACCTGAGAAGTCAACTGTAAAAGAGCATTTACTTTCGAAATTAAAATTTTCGGTTTGATTAGTTTGACGATGTAATCGTTTGCGCCTGCCTGAAAGCCTGCCAACTGAGAAAATTCTTCGCTTCTTGCAGAAAGGAAAACGATCAGACTTTTTTGAAGTTCTTTTATTTTGCGTAATTCCTGACAAGTTTCGATACCATCTTTTTCTGGCATCATGACATCTAATAAGATAAGATCCGGGATAATCTCTTTGGCTTTGTCAATCCCTTCATTACCGTTTGTGGCAGTAAATACGTCATAGCCTTCTTTTTCTAAATTGTATGAAAGAATTTCAAGAATATCCAGTTCATCATCAATTAATAGAATCTTTTTTTGGTTCATTTTCAATTTTTACAATTCAAAGTTAGCAAAATTTGGGCAACATGGCTGATAATAAATTTCCATTCACATAAACTTAATATTAAAGCGCATTTCGTAATATTTAGTTAAGAATAATTTAAAACTAACTAAACCAATTTCGATCCATTTGTTTTATTTCTTTGCACCGAAAGAATCTACAAACTAAAGGAAGTAAAATAATGAAAATTTATAAACTCAGCATTGCAGTCTTATTTTTATCCGGATCTGTATTCTATGCTCAAGAAAAGACGCAGGATACCGTAAAGAAAGAAAAGAAAATTGAAGGAGTAGTAATTCAAGGAAGTACTAATAAGAAGACAGAAACTGCAGTCTTAGGTGAACAAAAGAGAGCTATTATTCAAAAGCAGGCGATAAGCGCTGAAGAAATCTCAAGAAAAGGGATCTCAAACGTTGAGCAGGGACTTACAAAGGTAACTGGTATTACAACGGTTGACGGACGTGGTCTTTTTGTGAGAGGTCTTGAAGAAAGATACAATTATCTTTTGATTAACGGATTGGGATCACCATCAAACAATCCATTCCAAAAAATCATTGCTTTAAAGCAATTCCCGACTGATGTCGTGGGTAAACTTAATATCTATAAAACTTTCAACTCTAATCTTTACGGAGATTTTGCCGGTGCAACATTTGATATCGAAACACTGACGATGGACCGATCTTTTTCAAAGGTTGAATTCAGTGTTGGTGTAAATACACTAAGTACCTTTAGAAATAACTTTAAGGTAGCAGAAGGTGCTGATGGAATGAAGGGATATTTGGGACTCAATTCACAAGACAGAAGACTGCCTAGTGAAGTAAGAGATTCTAGTCCTAACGGGTATCAATTTACAAAAGAACAATCATTAAATTCATTCAAAGATTCTTGGAATGTTGATAATATTAAATCAATGCCCAATACAAGTATTGGTTTTACTACTGCACAAAAACTGAAGGCTGGTGAAACAGGAAACATCGGCATCTTATTCTCTCTGAATCAGGCTGCTAAATATTCTTACAGAGAAGGTGAAAATAATCAGTTTAGAGATAATGGTGGGATCATACAGCTTAGTAATTTATTAAGCAAAAAAAGTTTTGAATACGAAACTGAATCTTCTGCATTGTTAGGTCTTGCATATAAGAATAAAGGAACCAATGTAAATTTAAATGCGATATATCTGCAAAATTCATCTAATATCATTGAAGATTATTTAGGTTACAAAAACTTCAGTGTTCAGGACATTCGTTTTTTCAGAACAAACCAGCAGGATATTTCGAGATTTTTAGATTTGCAGTTAACAGCATCACAGAAAATTTCCGAAAGACATCAGTTCAAAGCCGGAGGAAGTTACGTAATGAATAATTACAGTCAGCCAGACAGAAAAATCTTTGAACTTACTGCGCCTTCAGATTATAATAATGCTTTAATTTCTTACGGAGCCAATAGCTTTATCAGACAATATCTGGATGTTGACGGTAAATTTTACGGTTCTGCATATGGAGAATATTCTGTTTTCATTGGTGATAAAGGTGAAAGAAAAGATTACCCGTTACAGTTATCCGTAGGATATAATGGTTTTGCAGATTTAAGAAAAAATTCTTACCGTTTTATTTTTGGTAATCCCGGTACAGGAAGTACTTCAGTAGCAATCAATATTGATCAGCCGCAAGCTACCTTAAATAATTCTATCAATAGCGGAAGTCTTTACTATAGTGAAGGTTCTGACAAATATAATTACAAGTCAAACATTTATCAATTTGTAAATGCCGGTTATTTAAATTTGGATTATAAGCCAAATGATACTTGGGATATTTTGTTAGGCGGAAGAATTGAAAATGATATGAGAATAATCCGCTACAATCGTATCGGTGATTCGGATACACAAAACCTAACTCCAAATAATTACTATTTCCTACCTTCCATATCTGTTAAAAAAGCTTTGAATGACAGAAGCAATTTGAGATTCTCAGCGAGCAAAACGATTACACGACCTATTCTTATCGAGACTATGCCGTTGCAATATGTAAATCCCGATAATACAACAATTATTGGTAATGAAAATATAAAAAACAGTGAAAACTACAATGTAGATTTGAAATGGGAGTACTTCCCATCAACTAGAGAGATGTTTGCTGTTAATTTATTTGCTAAAAGAATTGACAATGCTATTGAACGTTCTTTTGTAACGACAGGAAATGCAAGTGGGATGGATATCACGTTTTTAAATGCTAAAAAAGCTACTCTTGCAGGAATAGAATTAGAAGGAATTCTAAGTTTAGGCAGAATCTCTGATGCTCTCAGCAAATTTACCTTAGGAGCTAATGCAACCATCATGTATTCTGATGTAGAAAGAAGTGATGATCAATTGTTGCTTGAAAAACCAAACGTTACTAACTACAGTGGTGAACTTAATAAGAGAGGTCTTCAAGGTGCAGCACCTTATACAGTAAATGCAGACTTGAAATACGAATATAAAAATTCTAACAACCTTAGCCAAACCCTTTCATTGGTGTACAATGTTTCAGGATCTAAAATTTATGCTGTAGGAAGTGCGGGTTCAGATAATTATTTCGAAAGACCTTATCATCTTTTAGATTTTGTGTATCAAAATCAGCTAACCAAAAACTGGAATGTGAAATTTGCAGTGCAAAACATTCTTGACAGCAAATATCGAGTAGAATTGGGTGATGAAAGTTACTACCCTGTAGAAACGAATAACAATTATGCTTTTAACAGCTATTTCAATGGTGTATCTTTTAATTTCACTGTAGGATATACTTTCTAAATCAATAATTAATTAAATCTTAGAATAAAATGAAAAGAAATCTTTTAACTCTATTATCATTAACATTACTTTTAAGTGTTTCTTCTTGTACTATAGAAGTAAATGATGGTACCAATGATGGTGTAGTAACTACACCGGGAACTACAACAGGAGTTCTACCAGACGGCGCAAAATTATCAGGCGTAATCACTTCTAATTTGACCATAAAAAAAGGTAATTATACATTAGAAGGTATTGTGAAAGTGGCAGACGGGGCAACTCTTACCATTGAGGCAGGAGCAAATTTCATTGTATCAACAACAACTACATCTAGTTTAGTAATTTTACAGGGAGGAAAACTGATAGCTACAGGATCTGCAAGTGAGCCAATCGTTTTCACAACAACAAACAAAACTCCAGGAGGTTGGGGAGGAATTACCATTTATGGAAAAGCTCCTATCAAAGCTGTAAACGGAAACCCTTCTGCAGTATCAGAAGACGGAAATGCAATATCTTATGGTGGTACTGATGCTAATTTCAGCTCAGGTATCCTTCAATATGTGCGTGTAGAATATGCAGGTAAGAAAATTGGTGATGGTACATCAGAAACCAATACATTTACATTCTATGCAGTAGGTGACGGTACAATTCTAGAAAATTTGGTAGCTTACAAGGGTACAGATGACGGTTTTGAATTTTTCGGAGGTACAGTAAGTGCTAAAAATTTGGTAGCTTACGGTAATTATGATGATTCATTTGACTGGCAGGATGCCTGGAGCGGACAAAATAACAGCAACTGGTTCGCATTCCAGACTGTTACCGGAAACTTTGGTATGGAAATCGAAGCATCAGCAAACATAGACAATACTGCACCAAAAATCTCTAATATTACTTTAATCAGAGATACCAATACAAACCCAGAGGTTGCCGGATCAGTTGAAATTTCTGCAATCCAATTTAAAAGACAGGGAACAGGTATTTTCTCTAATGTTTATATCAGTGGATATAAGAATACAGGAGGTAAAAACGCTTACTCTATCCTTATCCAAGATGATGCGACTAATACCAACCAGGTAAATGCAACACCAAGTAAAGTTGTCGTATCTCCATTAAATTACGTAAACTCAGATAACTTGGGAGTTTGGGGTTATGCAGTAACGAACGGCGGAAAAACTTTCACTAATACAGCTACAGTAACTAAGGTATCTTTACCTGCAGGAGCTTGGGCAACTGTAGACGGAGTAAATCTTCTTTCTGCATTGTAAAATTTAGGTAATTAATTTTCTTCATATTAACATTAGAAATCCCTCAGGAAATTTTCCTGAGGGATTTTTGTTTTTATTTAAAAAAGGATAAGATCTTAAACCTTATCCTTTCTAATATTTCAATCTAAATTAAGAATATTCAAATTTCCTTACCGCTTCCAAAGTCATATCAATTTCTTTCTCTTTTATGGCATCACTTATAAAATAGGTTTCGTAACCACTTGGTGGCAGATAAATTCCATTTTTAAGCAATTGATGGAAAAAGTTATTGAAGAGTGAATGATTTGCCTGCTGCGCCTCATCAAAATTAGAAACTCTGTTGATGTGGAAAAACACCGACATCATTGATCCTTTTCTGTTGATTTTATGTGCGATTCCTTTTTCATTTAAAATCTTTCCGATTTCAAAATCTAAAGTTTCTGTGGTTTTGCTTAATCTTTCGAAGAAATTTTCATCATTTTTTATCAACTGCAAAGTCTTCAAACCTGCTCTCATTGCCAAAGGATTTCCGCTTAAAGTTCCCGCCTGGTAAACACCTCCTTTTGGAGCCAAATGATCCATGATTTCGTTTCTTCCGGCAAAAGCTCCAACTGGCAAGCCACCTCCGATTACTTTTCCGTAGGTTACCAAATCTGCTTTTACGTTGTAGAGTTCCTGCGCACCACCAAAAGCCAATCTGAAACCCGTCATGACTTCATCAAAAATCAATAATACTCCGTTTTCGTCACAGATTTTTCTTAAGTTTTGCAAGAAATTATTTTCCGGTAAAACGCATCCCATATTTCCGGCAACAGGTTCTATAATAACCGCAGCAATCTCACCTTGATTATGTCTGAACAAATCCTGAACCTGCTCAAAATCATTGTATCTCGCTAACAAAGTATCTTTTGCTGTTCCGGCAGTTACTCCTGGAGAATTTGGATTTCCAAAAGTTGCAGCACCACTTCCCGCTTTGATCAAAAATGAATCTGAATGACCATGATAACAGCCTTCAAATTTTACAATTTTATCTCTACCTGTAAAGCCTCTCGCCAATCTCACTGCACTCATACACGCTTCTGTTCCCGAAGAAACCATTCTGATCTGGTCAACATTCGGCACATTTTCTGTGATGAATTTTGCGATTTCTGTTTCCAGCTCGGTGGGTGCACCAAAAGAAAAACCTTTTTCTGCCTGAATTTTTAATTCCTCTAAAACTTCTGGATGTGTATGTCCTAAAATGGCAGGTCCCCAGGAATTGATATAATCGACATATGTATTGTCATCAGCATCAGTTAAATAAGCACCCTGAGCAGATTTCATAAAAACCGGAACTCCGCCCACCGATTTAAAGGCACGAACCGGAGAATTTACACCTCCCGGAATATATTTGTAAGCTTCTTCAAATAAGGCTGAACTTCTTTGGTATTTCATTTATTTTAAATAGTTGGTGGTTGATAGTTTTTGGTTTTTAGTTGATCGTCTGGATTGAAAGCTTTACACTAATAACTATCAACTAAAATCAAGAACAAAATTAATTTCTGGGTTTTTTGTCAATAAGATAGATGAGCTGTCCGGCAGAAGGTTTTTGCCCCTCATCCATTCTGTTTTTTGCATAAAGTTTATTAAGCTTCACTCCGAATTTTTGAGCGATATCGTGCATATCTTCACCAAATTCTGCTTTATAAGTCGGAGTATTTCCTTCAGAGTTTTTCGATTCTAAAAAGACAATATCATCTTTTTTCAGAACATCAGATTGCAGATCATTCCATTTTATCAATTTACTGTCGCTGATTTTAAATTTATTGGCAATCAACTGAATATTGGTATCAGCAGGAATCACTACATATTTCAGACCACCATTCGGATGGCTTTTGATAATGATAGAATTAAGGATTTCAGCATTGGTTTTGATGCGCTCTACTCTTTTTTGCTGTTGGGCGTAAGAAGTAGCTTTGTAAGGAACTTTTACCGTTACCGGTACCATTGCCTTTTTTTCTTTTTTTGCAGGCTCCAAGCGAGCCATGAAACTTTGGTCGTCTTTTAGAGCAGGATATTTTTTAAGAATTGCATAGGGAACTTCAGTAGATTTTACCTCATCAAATTCATACAATTTGTACTTTTCAATTTTACCAATCAAAATCGAAGCGTAACGGGGATTGGTTGCGTAACCCGCTTTTTTAAGACCATGAGCCCAGGCTTTGTAGTCTTTCATATCCAGATTGAAGAGATTGGTGTAGTATTTTCTTGTTGCCAAAAATATGGAGTGATCTTCGTAAGACTGTTTCGGGTCATCATACACACGGAAACACTCATTGGGAGCATCATCAGTATGTTTCATGGTTTTACCTGTCCAGTCTTCTTTACATTTTATTCCAAAATGATTTTTACCTTCTAGTGCCAAGCGGCTTTGTCCGCCACCCGTTTCCAAAAGCCCTTGTGCAAGTGTGATTGATGCAGGAATTTTGTGCTTTTCCATTTCTTCAACCGCATATTGCGCAAATTTCTGAATGTATTGATCTTCTGTAGCCCAGGTCTGAGCTGAGAATTTTGATAAAACTAAAAGGCTTATGAGTAAGAAAAGTCTTTTCATGTTTTTATTTTTTTAGAACTATTTTAAATGAACACCTGCAAATATGCCTGGTGTATCATCAATTTTATAGGATTAAATTTCTATTTTGTTTTTCGAGAAGCCTATTGGCTCCTTCTATTCCCTGCAATCCACCCGTATGAAAGCATAATATTTTGCTGTTTTCGGGAAAATAATCTTCATCTATCATTTCAAAAACTTTTTGCATCATTTTTCCTGTATAAATTGGATCTAGAGGAATCTCGTACTTTACTTTAAAATCATTGATAAAACGAATATTTTCATCAATTATTTTACCATAACCACCATAAGCAGCATCGGTCAAATGAAAATTTCTCTTAGAGGTTAATTCTGAAATCCTGTTTTCCAAAGAGCTATCTTCAACGACTTTGAAACCTAAAACTTTCTGATTTTCCTCGCAAAACTCTGAAATTCCTGCAACAGTACCTCCGGTTCCGACTGCGGTGCAAAGATAATCAAAATCTTTTGTATCGTTATTCAGCATCATTTTTATTCCTTCAACTGCATTTTGATTGGTTCCGCCTTCGGGAATAATCAAAGCGTCGGGAAATTCCTGCTGCAAAAATTCTGTCAGCTTTTCTTTATACTGGTATTCTTCACGGGTAACGAATTTCAGATTCATTCCGTTTCTTTTGGATGAAACTAAAGTGGGATTGTCTTTCCATTTTTTTTCAAGCTCCTCACCACGGATAATTCCCACTGTCTGAATTTCTGATAATTTTCCAGCCGTCGAAACTGCCAGAATATGATTGGAATATGCACCGCCAAATGTAATGATTAAAGGATTTTCAGGTCGGTTTTCAAGATAATTATTGATGTTGTAAAAAAGCTTCCAATATTTATTTCCTGAGATTTGAGGGTGGATGAGATCTTCTCTTTTGATAAAAATTCGCACTTTCTTATTAATATGAATTTCCTGTATGGGAATAGATTTTTCCGGCAGTCTTAACAGCATTTTCTCGTTTTAAATGATTTGAATTATTGCTTAAATTTTACAAACTTCTCCCCTTTAAGAATTTATGATCTGAAATATTTTCTGAAACTCCACAATTTTCTTTTTTTAAGATAATTTAAATCTTGTTCCATGGCATACGCTTCTCGTTCAAAAGATATTGCCCGATACGCTTGGTAACCGTTTTTCAGCTTAAAAAAATGATAATAATATTCTGCAACATAAGCAATATAAAAAAAGACAATCAATAACTCCAGTTGTTGTCTCAGATGAATTTTTTCATGATTGATTAAGACTCTATTCTTCTTATCTTCAGGTTTTTTAATGAAAATAAAAGGATAAAGCGTAATGCCATTTATTTTTGTATTTTTGAGAAGCTTTTGGCACACAATTATCATGATAACAAATATAAAGTTTTGATTTAACTTATGGCAAATTTTGACATCAAAGAGCATGAAGACTTTTACTATAATGAGCAAGGTTACAAGGTTTTTACTGAAAAATTCCACCTGAAACGTGGATATTGCTGTAAAAGCGGATGCAGACACTGCCCTTTCGGATACGATAAAAAGACAGACACATTTATAAAAATCATTAAAAAAAATTAATAAAATGAAAAAATATATTTTTATTTTACTGGCAGCGACTTTAGGTTTATCTTCTTGCAGTCCCTTCAAGGTACGTTCTGATTATGCAGAAACTGCAAATTTCACTTCTTATAAAACTTATAAAATAAGAATTGATGACCTAAAACTGAATGACATTGACAAAGACAGAGTGCTGAATGAATTGTCTAAACAACTACAGACAAAAGGTTTACAATCCGGAGAAAATCCTGATTTGATCGTTAATGTAAAAGCCAATCACAAGAAAGTTACTGATATCAACACCACAAATCCTGGCGGAATGTGGGGATGGGGTGGCGGTTTCGGATGGGGAATCGGCATGAACAGAACCTGGACGAGCAATTACAATGAAGGAGCAATCATCATAGATCTGATTGATTCTAAAACAAACAAACTGGTTTGGCAAGGTATCGGAAGCGGAATTTCCGTAGACAGACCCAATGCAAAGCAGAAACAAATTCCTCAGATCGTAGCTGAAATTATGGCAAACTATCCTCCGGGAATGAAGAAATAACATTCTTAAAATCAATAAAATATAAAGTCAATACATTTTTGTGTTGACTTTTTTTGTTTTAAAATTCCGCTTAAAAATCACTGACTTCTAATCTTACAAAAATTTAATATACTTATTGAGCAGGAATTCATTTTGAATTTAATTAAAATGTATTTTTACGTTAACCAAATATATTTTTATGAAAAAACTATTGATCTGCTTCATACTTTCTCAATTTGCTTCTGCGCAAGCACCTTCGGGATATTATTCTTCTGCAAACGGACTTTCGGGTGCATCTTTAAAAACCGCATTGAGTTCTATCATCACCAATGGTCATCAGGACAAAGGTTACAGTGGATTGTGGACTGCATACAAAACAACCGATATCGACAAAAATTATGAAAATGACGGTTCTATCTTAGACATTTACTCGGAAAGACCATCTTCATCTGATCCTTATAAATATACTCCTGTCAGTAACCAATGCGGCACGTATTCTACTGAAGGAAACTGCTATAATCGTGAACACATCATTCCTCAGAGCTTCTTCAATGAAGCTTCACCAATGAGAAATGACATTCACTTCGTAAGAGCAACCGACGGAAAAGTAAATGGAATGCGTTCTAATTATCCTTTCGGGAAAGTAGGAAGTACGACTTTCACATCTCAAAACGGATCAAAATTAGGAAGTTCATCTTCTTCAGGATTTTCAGGAACGGTTTTTGAGCCGATTGACGAATTTAAAGGAGATGTTGCAAGAATGGTTTTCTATTTTGTAACCAGATATCAAAACCAATTATCAGGCTTTTCTTCAGGAAATATGATTGGTACTTCTGCTTTTCCGGGATTACAGACCTGGGAACTGAATGTTTTACTGGCTTGGCATAATCAAGATCCGGTTTCTCAGGCGGAAATTAACCGAAATAACGCTTCTTACACCTTTCAGGGAAACAGAAATCCGTTTATCGACAATCCGAATTATGTAAATCAGATTTGGGGATCACAGACTCCGACACAAGATACACAAGCTCCTACCATTGTAACAAATCTCAGTATTCCGGCAAAAACAGCCAACAGTATTTCATTAACCTGGAATGCATCAACAGACAATGTAGCGGTAACTTCATATGATGTGTATATGAACGGAAGTTTGAAATCTAATGTAACTTCAACATCTACAACAATTACAGGTTTAAATCCTTCAACGACCTACAGCTTTTATGTAAAAGCTAAAGATGCAGCAGGAAATGCTTCATCAAACAGCTCAACAGTTTCTGCAACCACAAATGCAGGAACTACAACTCCTACAAACTGTGTGAATGAAACATTTGAAACAATTCCCACTGCAAGCGCATCATCTTACACCACAAAAACATGGACGAACGCAGGAATTACCTGGACAGCAACCGATTCCAGAAGCGATCAGACTATTTCCAATAAAGCAATTACGGTAAGGAGCGGTTCGTTAAAATCAAGCAGTTTCAATAATGGAATTAATTCCTTAACCGTAACAACCCAGCTGAAATTCACCGGAAGCAACGGAAGTTTTAATGTTCTGGTAAATGGCGTGAATGTAGGAACAATTCCTTACAGTACAGTGGCGGCGACCACTACAATTAACAATATCAACGTTTCAGGAAATGTAATTGTGACTTTGGTTAATAATTCTTCAAGCAACAGAGTGGCAATTGATAATTTAAGCTGGACTTGTTCAGGAACAGCAGCCAGGCAAAATGTTACTAATACAGAAAATATTCAAACTGAAAAACTACAGGTTTATCCAAACCCTATTCTCAATCAGGAAATTTTTGTAAAAGGAGCAACTGAAAACATTCAAAAAGCTGAAATTTATAACCTTCAAGGGAAGGTACTACAGACAATTGATCAGCCATTCAGAAATGGAAAATCAATCAAAACCGGAAGTCTTGAACATGGAATTTATATTTTAAAACTAAATGAATCAAGCTTGAAATTTATCGTAAAATAGAAATATTTAAATTCATAAAAAGAAAGACTTCTCTGTTACAGGGAAGTCTTTTTTAAGTTTAATCACGTAAAATTTATTTTGAGTTGTGGCTTCCTTCTTTTATAGATCGAGAAAGAATCTTATTTTTCTTCAATAAAAAATCAGGCATCAAATCTGTCGGAAGATAGAAAATACTTTCACCATTGGTTTGAAGCTCTTCTTCAATTTCAGGATTCCAGATTAGAATGTCATTTACATCAATTTTTAATTCTTCAGCAATGATTTTCAGACTAAATCCTGCATTGATTTCGGTTTCGGATAAAGAAGACCCATCTTTCACTCCTGATCTTGCATCAAAAACCTTCTTCATTCTTGAAGTGTTGTAATTGGTCAAAACACTGTTCAATTCTCCAGTTGCAAAACAGGCGTTCAGATATTTTTTAACATGATTGATGGTTTCTGCCGGTAAATATTTAGAGAAAATATGATATTGCGAAGAGTTTGCAGACTGCATTGCCTTTGCAATATTACCTTCACCGCAATTGTAGGCAGCAACTACGGTTACCCAATTATTGTATTTTTTGTACAGATTTCCCAACGAAACTACTGCCACTTTTGTACTTCTGTACAGGTCGTTTCGACGGTCTTCTGTGAGCCCGTATTGGTTGGCATGAGATGTCATAAACTGCCAAACACCAACTGCTCCTGCGTGAGATGTAATATTTCTGTCAAAATGCGATTCGATCAGAGCTAAATTTCTCAAATGCTTCGGAAGCCCTTTTTTTGCGAGAGAATTTTCTATGAACTGAACAATTTCTTTGTTTGAATTGATGATGCTTTTATATTTTCTTACACTGCTTTCCGAAGTATCTGTTGCAGAAAGATATTGTGCAGAAGCCATTTCAAAAGAAACAAAAACTGCTGTCGCCAAAATTATTTTACTGAAATAAATTTTCATTTTGAATTCTTACATTAAAATCAGAATGTCTGCATACAATTCGACATTCTGATTTTTAATTTACATGAATATTAGTCGACTTTCCAACTGATTTTTTCCTCCGTTTGATTCCAGTCTACCGTAAGGGTTTGCCCGGATTTTACTTCTTCTCTCACGATCATTTTAGAAATTGGTCTTGCCAACTGAGATCTTATGACCCCGGAAATCTGTCTTGCTCCATACTTGCTGCTGAAACCTCCTAAAGCTAAATTTTTCACAGCCTCATCGGTGATAGTAAGCGTCATTCCCAATCTTTGGAGTGACTTATGAAGTGATTTTAGCTGAATATTAAAAATTCTTTCTGCAATAGATTCTGTAATGGGTGCAAAAGGAATAATTTCTGTAATTCTCGCTAAAAATTCCGGTCTGAATCTTCCCGATTGTGACATGATCTGCATGAGTGATGATGATTCGGGAACTTTTCCTTCTTCAAACTGTTTTACAATTTCTTCACTTCCGATATTTGAAGTAAATAAAATCAAAGCATTGCTGAAGTCTCCTTCTTTGCCTAATTTATCATGTACTTTTCCTTCATCCATGATTTGTAAAAAGACATCAAAAACAGAATGATGCGCTTTTTCAATTTCATCAAATAAAACTACGGTGTAAGGTTGCTGACGAATCTTATTCACCAACATTCCGCCTTCTTCATACCCGACATATCCGGGAGGCGCACCATACAGTAATGCCGCAGAATGTTCTTCTTTAAACTCTGACATATCAAACCGAACCATCGCTTTTTCATCATTAAAAAGCAATTCTGCCATAGATTTTGCAAGCTCGGTTTTCCCCGTTCCGGTTGGTCCGAGAAGGAAAAACGACCCGATTGGCTGTCCAGGTTTGTTTAATCCGCTTCGGTTTTCTACAATAGCATCAGAAAGCACTTTCAATGCATGATCCTGACCGACAACTCTGTTCAATAAAAGAGATTCCATATTCAAAAGTTTCTCTTTTTCCTGTGCCTGAAGCTTCCCGATTGGAATATTGGTTTTTGCTGCCATCACTGCCGCAAGTTCAAGTTTGCCTACTTTTTCTCTTTTTACCGAAGCGTGTTCTATTAATTCTGTAAAAGTATCTTCAATCACTTTCTGAAGATGTTCAATAGGCATTGAATTATCAATCTGTGGCTGCTCTCTCAGAGAACCCCACAAAATCGGGCTTATTTTATCTCTGAGTAAGTTGTAATTCCAGATTAATTCGTCGGCTTTATCTTTTTCATCCAGAAATTCTTCTTTCAGAATATTCTGATAATTTTCTTTCCAGTCTTGGAGTTCCTTTTCAGAAAGTTCATCAAGCATTTTAATGGCAGCCATGGTTCTGTCTAGCAAATCAATCGCTGCATCGGGTAATTTTTTACCTTTTGCATATCTTTTTGCCAAACGAACGCATTCAGGCAAAGCAGCCTTATCAACTTCAATAGCGTGATGTTTTTTGTAACCTTCCAAAAGAACATCGATCATTTTTACGCAGGTCTGTTCGTCCGGCTCATTCACTGTAAGAACTTCAAAACGTCTGTTGAAAGCCTGTTCTGGCTCAATTATTTTTCTGTATTCTTCCTGAGTGGTGGCTCCGATGACGGTAATTTCTCCTCTTGCCAATTCAGGTTTAAGGATATTTCCAATATTTCCTATGCTTCCTTTAGGATCTAAAAGTGTATGAATTTCATCGATAAATAAAATTGCTTTTTCGATTTTCTTGCATTCATTGATGACTTTTTTCAGACGGTCTTCAATTTCACCTTTATACGAAGTTCCGGCTAATAATGCTCCGGTATCCAATTCTAAAAGGGTTGCATTTTTAAGCATTTCAGGAACATTTCCTTTAATAATTTCTGTAGCAAAACCTTCTACCAATGCTGTTTTACCAACACCCGGCTCACCGATGATAATTACATTCGGTTTTGTTCTTCGGCAAAGAATTTCTACCAACATTCTCAGTTCTTTATCACGACCAATAATGTTTTCTAAAGTTCCCTGTCTTGCCTGTGCAGTTCTGTCTATGCAATAACTTTTGATGGAAGGAAAAGAATTGTCTGAATAGTCTGATCCATTCGAAAAAAGTGACGAAATTTCATTATTTTCAGAAGAAGCGTAAGGGGTATCTTTTCGATATAAATTAAATATTTCGTGCTCTCTGAGCGGAAGAGATTTGAGTTGCTGTAAAGTAAAAGCAACCTGCGGTTTTACGATAGCCATCAAGATACAGATCGGGGTAATTTCGTCTAATCCTAATTTCAGCCTGATGTCATCGGCTTCTTCTAAAATCTGATCTACAAACTCGCCTTCGCCAACTTCTGCAGGAAGATGGGTGGTTTTGGGATAATCTTCGATACGAACATCTGCCCATTCGTAGAAATATCCGGGATCTTTGTCTATATTTTTTAAAAATTCATTAAGCCCGATATCTTTGTGCATTAAAGCCTGAAGAATGTGCGGACCGCCATAAGTTGCATTGTAATTTTCTCTGGCAATGGACTGCGCTATGTGAAAAAGCTGTTTTACGGTTTCGTTGGTGACTAATACTCCCATTTATTTTTCAATATTAATATTTGTGGTGATGTTTTATTTTGGTGTAACTAAAATAAGTTTTTTCTGATGATCAGGAAAATTATATGGGTTGTTTATTTTGTTAACAGATAAAAATTTACTGATAAAAATAAATATTGATTATTTGATGATAAGGGTTTCAGATTCATTAAACTGTTTTCCGTCTATTTTAAAATTGATAATAAAAGGCTTACTGGAAGATGAAAAGGGGGAAAGACCTTTTTTCCTGTCTACGGGTTTTTCTTCAATAGATGTAATGAAATGCTGTTCCTTCCCAATATTTATTTTTATGGTATCTTCTTTAGTAACTGATTTTCCTCCATGATAAAACTTAATTGCTGCGGTAACAGGAGCTGATGAAGAAGTTACAAACTTCCCGCTGTCAATCTTTACACCTTTCTGAATGACAAATATTTTTCCGCTTGAAACATCACCTTCCTTTTTATCCTGAAAAATAAATGAATAATCAAATTCATTTAATATGACTGGTTTTGGCACATATTTTTGCGCGCATCCCAAACAGCTGAAAAGCAGTATTGTTAGCAAAAAATATTTATTTGTATTTAATGTATCCATAAAAATTTGTATTAAAAACGATAGATCTGAATTTTTTTGAGTTATACTCTCTAGCCCAACAGTAGTAGGAAAAAGTATAGGTACTCGCTTCTGTATCAATGGATAATCCACCATTGTATACGATCCAGTGATAATTGGTAAGTGCGCCAAAAACGCTCATGCTGTCATTAAGCATATCAGAATCAATTAAGAGGATGATTTTCCATCCTGCGTTAAAATCTTTTTCAAGATTTTCTAATGTTTCAGCATAATTAAAACCTGTAATGAAGTGTGTTTCATCTACAACTTCCGTAGCTCCATGTAGTTCTGAAGCTGCCTTTACTATATAAGACGGCCAATTGATCGCATCCCAATCTTCACCATCTTTTCCTGTATAACTTTTGTTATCAGAACTTCGTGTGCCTACCAGAGAAACCCAATCTGACTGCGGTATCAAGGTTCCGCTGTCAAAATGCGGATAATCACTGTTTTCTGCATTCGGCTTCATTTCGAAAATATCTTCATTCGGCTCTAATAAAAAATTATTAATTTTCCCTGCTCCGGTTCTGAAAAAATTTTTGTAAATCTGATAATACGCATCCGGATTGCCTTTGGTATAAACGTACAATATTGCTGCAGTTCCGCAGAGAGAAGTGGCACTTTGATCAATTGACTTCGGAGTGTTTTTGCGTGTCTGCAGCTCATTTTTAATAATTGTACCGTCAAACCATCTGAATCTGTTGTGCATAAATATTGGAAATTTTCCCTCAGAATCAGCATTTTCTATGAATGCCTGTACTTCCATATCACTTCCGCAACATTCATTTGCAGAGAATCTTAAATTTAATTCAGCTCCGCGGCAGTCTTTATTCAGCAAAATATTTTCGTCTGTCTGTCCTGTTTCGGGATTGGTATATTTTAATTTCCAGCGTATATTATTCGGATTTTTTGGTTCACCGTTCGTATATTCTTTGATTTTGAATCTGTAGGTTTTATTATACAGAACACCTTTTTTTATGCTTGTACCTGATCCGTCGTTTGCAGAACCATCATCCAGTTCATCAAGACATTCTATCGTTTTTACTCTGGTATCTTCTACTGTAGTTCTGTCCTTATTCACATCATGATTTACCCCTCCACCGGAGCCATTCTGCACCTGTCGTCCTCCTGCAATATTCTTTGTAAATCTGCTTTCTTCTAGAATCCCTCCGTTGGCATTACCTCTGATGTTTTTTGCAAAAATTTGTATCCTGCCTTTCGTTTTCTGATCTCCCATCGCCTTTCGATTTATGCATTATGACCCTTCTCTCCTGACAGATTATGAATCGTCTGCTCGCTGTTTTGTACATAATCTTTTGCAGCCGCTACTTCAATGCCCTCTGATGCATTTTTGTGGATATCAGTAGCATCATAAGTAAAATTTTCTGACGCCATATTCATGATATTGGTCGCATTCAGATTATAATTTAAACTCGCATTCTGCCAGATATTGGCTCCCGCTGTTTCCGTAATATTCAATCCTACAGAATTGCTTTTATTCATTCCGACATTCGTATTCATATTCTCCAGAACATCAATATTAAAATTCCTGCATTTAATATTGATCGTTTCAGGGGCTGTAATATTGATATTGCTTCCCGTGGTATCCAGATGGATCTTATTGCCGGATTTATCGGTAATGATAATGCTTTCATCTTCCGTGAAAACCACTCGGTGGCCGCTCCGCGTCTGGATCGATTTTACACGGTTATCCATCCCGCCACCCAATCCGATGCCGCCATGGAACATTCCGCCCATGACAAAAGGACGGTCAGGATGATTGTGTACGAAGTTGACCATCACCTGATCGCCTACTTCGGGAATCGCAACATACCCCCGGTTTTGGGTGATCTGGTCTGTACCTCCCGCATCAGGACTCATCATTCTGATAAAATGAGTTGTATCGTTCGTCTGCCAGTCGAACCTCACCTGAACCCTGCCCTGTCCTTCCGGATCGGTGTTCGAGATCACCGTGGCGATCTGTGGTTCGGCTTTCGGGGTTGAAAAGTCAGGTTTCGGGAGAAAGCCCGTGTCTGAAGCGATCCCGTGGAAGCTTCCCGTGTAATGACCGATTGCATCAATTTCATGCGTGGTTTCCGTCACCATGATTCTCGTGAAATAGGAGGTTTCATTCGTATCAGGTTTCCGCATTTCGATGTCGACTGCGCATCCCGGATGTAAAAAAGGAACCGTTGTAGAACCTGAAAGATTAAAAACATTCACGCCCTCACTTCCCGATGTGCTTTTCTGCGAATATTCTACATCCAAATGGGTCGTAGCTTTAATGGGGGCAACACGCAGTGAAGGAGTTTTATAAATACTATCGTTGTGCTGATACGCTGTTTTGGCCAAATCTCCGACATGACGGATCGGGGTCTCTCCTGAAGTCAGCTTCTCGTTCTTGCTGCTGTTGTAACCGTAGAACTGAGGTTTGGTGTGTACCGCTTTCAGCTCTACTTTAATGTCGTTGGCACTGCTTCCGTACGTCAGTCTGATCGGTGTGTTCTGAGCAGGAAGTTTCCCGAAGTGAAGCACTTCGCCGTCGTAGTAGAACTGTTCGCCATACGCTTCTGCCATTCTCGCCAGGTAATTGTAATGCGTCTCGTCGTACTGGCTGCTGTAGACAATCTGTGAATAATCGTGGGTATCGATCCGGATATCGAAGCGGCTTTTATCTAAACCCTGTTTGATGACTTCTTCGGCGATGATTCCCATATTCACAGGCTGGCTGCCTCCGAAGCTTTGGATGTGCGGTGCTCCGTCGAGTAAAATGGTCGGGCTGTAACCGGATAAAACAATATTCCCAAGACTCATTTTTTCCTGACTGAAACCTACCCCCGTAATAACGCCCACAAAGGTGCGTTCCGGACTCCTGTCGATGTCTTTGTAGGAAATAACGGCGGTCAAACGTTTGCCTAAAAACCTGTTGGCTTCTTCTAAAGTATGGGTCTGACGGTCTCCCAAAGTGTCGTGAGCCAGAGTAAGGGTAAACTCATGATGGCGGCGTGCGCTCTGGGTGAGCTTAAAATGTTTGTAATATCTGATCACCTTACCTTCTATCACCAAAGATAATTTTACCAGACGGTTGATCCCCGTATGATGGCTCTCTGAGATTCCTTCTGCATTCTGAGAAGGGCGGAAGGATGAACCTCGGCTTTGTTCTGCGGTATTCATATTGTTGTGATTGTGTGGTGGTTTAAAGTTATTAAATTTTATCTGTTCTTACCGTTTTTTAAAGATTAAATTTTGGATTTTTAACTTTTAAATTCGTCAATACTTATGAAAAATAATCCTTTCGCTGACAGGGATTTCTAAAACCTACTTCCCCGGAGACCGGAGAGAAATCCTTCAACTTCACTCAGGATAAACTATAGACGGAAAATTGCTGCAAATAACATTTCAGGCAAAAAAGACCGTCCTGCAGGACGATCTTTGCTTTGTATACAATAATACTGAAAAGTGAAAAATTTTTAGCTTGACGGCCAAAGACCTTCGTAAGCTGCGTTTCCGTAATTGATCTTCTCGGCACTCACTACAAAGCTGATGAGCATTGAGTTTTCGTCTACCGCATCGAAGTCTACCTCATGCTGGATCACGTAGCCGTTTTCCCAGTTCAGGGTAATCAGCGTGCCTTCTTCATGAGATTTGTTGAACGTGATCTCGCCCGAAGTCGGCTTGTATTTTCCGTTCAGTAAAGATTCCAGAATGTCTGACTTTTCTGTAGCCTCGATCGTTAATTTGATGATTGCATTCGACGGATCTGAAGCCACTCTCCCAGAAACATCCGTGGAGCGCGATACGCTGTAATTAAGCTTTAATAACTTCTGACCCTCGCTCCCGTTGAATTTTAAGATTCCTCTTGAATTTGATGCCATGTGCCGTAAATTTTAATCGTTAATATATGTTGATTTGTATTTTGTTTACCAAAGATAATTCCAACCAAACTCATTCTGAAAATTTTAAAGCATTATTTCAAAATTTGTAGTAATTCTACGATTTTAATATAATAAATCACAATCTAAGGAAGTGTAAAAAGATTGATTTTCAATGAATTATTCCATAAAAAAACCGCATTGCTGCGGTTAGTTATTATATAAATAATGTTTACTGATTCTGCAGATCTTTGATTCTCTCCTGCATTAATTCCTGGTCTGTCAAAGCATCCCAACCGAAAGCGAAACCAAATATCAAAATCGTAATGATATAAAGTAAACTTATCACAAGCCCAATTATAGAAAGAATTCTACCTGTATTTAAATTGCTGTAATTTAGATATTGTTCAGGATTTTGAAGATATAACGCTTTATCTTTACCGTACAGATAAAGACCTATGGCACCGGCAATGATTCCGGGTACACCATAACAACAACATCCTACTATAGACACAATACCAAGAACAAGTACCGCTGTAGCGTTGGGCAAATTTTGTTGATTCATAATTTGATTTTTTTAAGTTTATTTATGTGATTTAAAAATGTTTATAAAAATAAGAAAATACCATGATTAGCGAGTTAAGAATTGCTAAAAATATTAACACCTGTCCGTAATTTCTTTTTTTATCAATAAAATTGACTGCTACAAAACCAAAAAATAAGAGTAAAGTGTATACTGCAGGGAACATGTGAAAGGCATCTGCGAATTTCCCTTCAAATACCAGAACAATTGCCCTTTGAGTACCGCAACCGAAACACTCTATTCCTAAGAATTTTTTGCTCGGACACGACAGCATAAAATCTTCAATCTTCATATTTTAATTTTGTGATTTTGATGAGGCTAAAATTAAGAAGAAATTTTCGCTCTTAAGTATTGGTGTGGAAAAAAATTATCTTCCTCCATTTCAAAAGATCCCTGAACAGCAATGTAAGGGTTTCTTAAGATTTCTCTTGCTATAAAAATGAGATCTGCCTCGCCTTTCTGTAAAATTTCTTCAGCCTGAGAAGTGGATGTAATTAAACCAACCGCTCCTGTTTTCACCTCTGATTTATTTTTAACTTCTGATGACAAAGGAACTTGGTATCCTGAAAAAACCGATATTTTTGCACCGTGAATATTACCGCCACTGGAGACGTCAACCAAATCTACAGAATGCTTTTTGAGAATCTCAGATAATTTTACACTATCATTAACATCCCAACCATTTTCAGCATATTCTGTTCCTGAAATTCTTACAAAAAGAGCAACATTTTGGTTGAGTTCTGAGTTGACAGCATCAACAATTTCCAATAGAAAACGAATTCTGTTTTCGAAACTTCCACCATATTCATCAGTTCGAACGTTTGAAAGTGGTGACAGAAACTGATGAATCAAATATCCGTGTGCGCCGTGAATTTCAATAACATCAAAACCTGCATCTACTGCTCTTTTGGCAGCATCTTTAAAATTTTGAACCAACTCTTTTATTTCGTCAACTGACAACACATGGGGAATTCTTTCGGTCGGATGATAAGGAATCGGGCTTGGAGCAATGGTTTCCCATCCTTCTTCTACAGAAATCTGCTTATTTTCCCAAGTAGAACCTTTTCTACCTGCATGACCGATTTGAATTCCAATTTTTGAATCAGAATTTTCATGCACAAATTTCACAATTCTCTGAAGTTCATCGGATTGCTCATCATTCCAAATTCCCATGCAGTGATTGGTTATTCTGCCACGAGGTTCTACACCGGTTGCTTCAACGATGATTAAACCCGTTCCTCCTTGAGCCCGGCTTCCGTAATGCACATAATGAAAATCATTGGCTAATCCTTCTTGACAAGAATACATACACATTGGGGACATTACCCAACGGTTTTTCAGTTCTACATTTCTAAATTGAATGGGAGTATATAACATTGAATTCTTTTTTTTAAAAGTTTAAAATTACAAATTTAGTATCGTAACAAAGATATTGCCAGCTTGCCTAAAAAGAGGTACATTTATCGCCCTTTTTACGGAACAAAATGAAAAAAAACATACAAATAGGTTACGATCATTTCAAAAGCTCTGGCGAACTGAATGAAACAGAAAAAAAACTATTCGAAAAAGCAAAACTAGCTCGTGAAAACGCTTATGCTCCTTACTCCAACTTTTTAGTCGGATGCTCTGTTTTATTGGAAAACGGGGAAATATATACAGGAAACAATCAGGAAAATGCAGCGTTCCCGTCCGGACTTTGTGCAGAAAGAACAGCTATCTTCTGGATTGGCGCCAATTTCCCGAATGAGAAGATCAAAAAAATATTCATCATTGGCGGACCAAAAGAATTTTCAGCAAAAACGCCACCAATTCCACCTTGTGGAGCCTGCAGACAAAGTTTAATGGAATATGAAACGAAGCAGGATGAAAATATAGATGTTTATTTTTCAAATCCAGGTGGGGAAGTTTTCAAGGTGAATTCTATCAAAGATTTGCTTCCATTTTATTTTGATGCAACGTTTATGTAATTTTTCAAAATGTCTTTGCTTCAACTATCTAAGCACACTGAATTTTATTAATTTAAACTTATATTTCTTTTTAAAAGTATATATTTGCAAAAATTTTGGTTTCCAAGGTATTGGAATTAATAGGGAATTGGGTGGAAATCCCAAGCTGTCCCCGCAACTGTAAATCGCGTCAAAATTTTCTACAAAAAGCCACTGCCAAAGCGGGAAGGTGTAGAAAAGCGAAAGTCAGGAGACCTGCCAAACTTTTAACATAAAAATTGATTGCTTTCGGAGGAAAAGCAAAATGATATGAGTATAAAAAGTTCTTTAGTCTTCGTTTTCGCCGTATGCAATTTTTCTCTTTACCTTGGTCAGGAGAAAAACATCGACACCGTGTATATTTTTGATAATCAAATGAATAAGGTTAAACTTTTTCATAAAGTTACCACTTTGACTCCGGCTGATATTCAAAAAAACTCTTCTAATCTTTCTGAAGTTTTACGCTTTCAATCTTCTGTTTACATTAAAGAAAATGGTCGTGGTGCGGTTTCTTCACCTTCTTTTAGAGGAACTACAGCACAACAAACCGCTTTTGTATGGAACGGAATCAACATCAATTCTCAGTTTTTGGGACAGGGAGATGTCAACAATATTGCACTTTTCGGATATGATCAGATGGAGGTGAAATCTGGTGGCGGAAGTGTGATTTACGGCAGCGGAGCGATTGGCGGAAGCATTCATTTGAATAACGACTTAAGCTTTAATCAAGGTTTTAAGGGATTGTTGAATTCTGAAGTTGCATCATTTGGAACGTTTAATAATTTTCTAAAAGCTTCTTTCAGCAATGAAAAATTCAGCTTTAAAGTCTCAGGAAATTATGTAATCAGTGAAAATGATTATGAAGTTCCGGAATCCCAAAATTATATCAACAGAAACGGAAAATTCTACAATACGACATACAATGTTGGAGTTTCCTATAAAATAGCTGACAAACAGACCATTTCATGGCAAAGTCAGTTTTATGACGCGACACAAAACTATCCGATTTTCACGGAAAACGGAAATAAAAGTAAATACGAAGCGCAAACTGTAAGAAGTCTGCTTGCCTGGGATATTAATAAAAGTACATTTTCAAACAGTTTAAAAGCTGCATATACGGAAGATAATTTTCAGTATTTCGGAGTTTACGATGCTCCGAGCACCAGTGGCGGAATCAATAAAAACTATATCGTCAAAAATGACTTCAATTATTTTATAAGCCCGAAATGGAATGTGAATGTGATTGGAGAATTTCAACAAAACGAAGGTGAAGGAACAGGAACTTCAGGAATTAGAAAAGTAAGCAGAAATGTTGGTTCAGTTGCAGGTTTACTGAGATATTTTGCTACAGCAAATCTACGTTTTGAGGCTGGTGTAAAGAAAGATTTTGTGCAAGATTTCAGTTCTCCGGTTCTGTATTCATTTTCAGGAAAATGGAAAGCTGCAGATTGGTATCAATTTAATTTAAATCTATCAAAAAACTTCAGGTTTCCGTCTTTCAACGATTTGTACTGGTCGCCGGGTGGAAATTTGAATCTTAAACCTGAAACTTCCAATCAGGCCGATATGAATCATGAATTTAAGGTAAAAGATTTCAAATTGAGCATCACGCCTTACTATATGCAAATTACCGATATGATACGCTGGCTGGATACCGGTTTGGGATATTGGTCGCCATTTAACACCAATAAGGTTGAATCTTATGGTTTAGAATCTCAATTAACCTACGAAAAACTATTTGGAGAATATTGTATTAAACTCAATGCAGGTTATGTTTTCACGAAATCTATCAATTTAGAAACACAAAAACAACTGACTTATGTTCCGTTGCATAAAGTTTTTATGAATGGTGATTATCAGTATAAATTTCTTAAAGTTTACGCCCAGGGAATGTTTAACGGTTTAACCTACACCACTACAGACGAGAGCAGGCCCCAAGCTTTGCAGCCCTATTTTGTAATGAATGCAGGAGTTTCAGGAACATTATTGAAAAAATATACTTTAGGATTTAGGGTCAACAATATCACAGATACTATCTATGAAACGGTTGCCTATTATCCTTTACCAAAAAGAAATTACAGTTTAACAGCAACAATAAATTTTTAAAATTTAATATATTATGAAAATAACTAGATTTTTACAACTTATCTTCGGACTGGTTTTATTATTCAACATCTCATGTTCATCTGAGTATGAGGAAACTTTAACGCAAATAAGCTACCAAAACGGATATTTAATTACCAATGAAGGTAATTTTGGAGTACCAAATGCTGATGTGAGTTTCATCACAAAAGATCTGAACGTTATGCAAAATGACATCTATAAAGCGAACAACAATAATGAAAACTTAGGAGATGTACTTCAGACAATCGCTTACAACGGAGATCAGGCTTATCTTTTACTGAATAATTCAAATAAAATTCAGGTGGTAAACCGTTATACATTCAAAAAAACAGGTGAGATTACAAGCGAACTCAACAATCCACGTTATATGGCTGTAGCCAATAATATGCTTTATGTTTCTAATGATAAGTACAACGGACCAAAATCTGTGAATATTTATAAAACTTCAGATTTATCTTTAGTGAAAAAAATTAATTTTACAGATACTGTTGAAACAGTTGTGGTTGCAGGTGGAAATATTTTCGTTCAAAATGCTACTTACGGTTTTGGAAATACTATCACAAAGATCAATACAACTACCAACCAAATTGAAGGATCACCAATTCCACTTCCAAACGGAAACATCAATAAAACAATTGCCTTCAACAACAATGTATACGCAATTGCAGAAGGAACAAACGATTCTTACATTTACCAGATTTCTCCGGCAGGAGCTATCACAAGCACAAAAACGCTTACGGGTATTGCAAAAGCAACAAACCTTCAGATTGATAACGGGAGATATTTTTTCAGCTCTGCGAATAAGATCTATTCTATGGATATGAATGCTACAGCAACACCTACAGCGCCTATTATTACGGCTGTTGATGGCGGACAATACTATACTTTATATGGATTTACTGTAATTGATGGCAGAATTTTCACTTCTGATGTTAAAAACTTTACCCAGGCAAGCGAAATGAGTGTGTACACTACTTCCGGAAATCTGATTAAAAAATTCACAACAGGAATGGGGGCAACAAACGTTTATCCGAACTAATTGATTTAGATTAAATTATTGATATAAAATTCGGGCGGTTTCTACGAAACCGCCCGAATTTTTTGTTTTATTGAGAAAATTTACAATGACAACCCAAGCTTTTCAGCTTCTGTAATAACGAATTTTTTAGCTTCTTCTTTTTCGTTAGGAATTTCTCCTTCAAGAATTGCTTCCTTTACTTTTTCTTTTAAGATTCCTATTTCTCTGCCGGGTTTTAAGCTAAACATTTCCATAATTTCTTCCCCTGAAATCGGTGGCTGAAAATTTCTTACCTGATCTTTCTCTTCAACTTCTTTTATTTTATTGGCTACATATTGAAAATTCTTTTTGAACTTCTCCTGTTTTTTAGAATTTTTAGTGGTAATATCTGCCTTGCAAAGCGTAAACAGATCTTCCATATCTTCTCCTGCATCAAACAAAAGTCTTCTCAATGCAGAATCTGAAGCATCATCGGTAATTAAAGCAATCGGGCGTGAAGAAAGCTTTACCATCTTCTGAACATATTTCATATCAGTATTGAGCGGTAACTTCAGCTTCTGAAACAATGTTTTCACCATTTTTGAACCCAAAAATTCATGACCATGAAATGTCCAGCCTGTTCCTTCAACGAATTTTTTGGTGGGTGCTTTTCCGATGTCATGGAGTAAAGCTGCCCAACGAAGCCATACATTATCTGTATTCTCAGAAATATTATCAACGACTTCTAAAGTGTGGTAAAAATTATCTTTATGAGTTTGTCCTTCTACTTCTTCAACACCTTTTAAATCAATTAATTCAGGAATGATTAATTTCATCAGGCCTGTTTCTTCCATTAATTTTAAGCCAATTGAAGGTTTCTTTGAAAGCATGATTTTATTAAACTCAACCATGATTCTTTCCATCGAAACAATTTTGATTCTTTCAACTTCTTGCCTGATCGAATTTAATGATTTTTCTTCAATCGTAAAATTTAAAGTCGCAGCAAAACGAATCGCTCTCATCATTCTCAACGGGTCATCAGAATATGTTTGTGCAGGTTCTAAAGGTGTTCTTAAAATTCCTTTTTGTAAATCTCCAATTCCGTCAAAAGGATCAATCAGTTCTCCGAAATTATCTTTATTTAAAGAAATTGCCATTGCATTGATGGTAAAATCTCGTCTTTTTTGATCATCTTCAATTGTTCCGCCTTCAACTTCGGGTTTTCGGCTGTTTTCGGCGTAACTTTCTTTTCTTGCACCTACAAATTCCAATTCAAGATCTTTGTATCTGATCATCGCCGTTCCATACGTTTTAAAAACCGAAACTTTCATTTTAGGATCAATCTCTTTACCTACATTTTGCGCAAGCTCGATTCCGCTTTGCTCAGTCACAAAATCAATATCTGTAGAGGCTTTTCTTTTCATTAAAAGATCACGCACAAAACCACCAACGATGTACACTGACTGGTTATTTGCCGCCGCAACTTCGGAAATAATTTTGAAAAGTTTTAAATTTTGATTTTGACTGAGGTTGATGAACATTTTATTTAATAGATGTTAGATATTAGATGTTAGACTCAAGCTACTGATTTAACTGTAACTTATATCTAACTTAAAACCACTAAGAAATCAAATTTTAGCTTGAGCTAATTTTCAAAATTCTTAATGGTTGTACATTTTGCAAAGATAATAATTCTAGACTTTTATTCTCTAAGAACTTTTATTCTGTTGTCGCTCCAGATTTTTATTACCGAAGAACCTGAATACTGCGAAACTTTTTCCCGGTCTTCTTCCACCGCAAAATCAACCAAATCAATAATTTCTTTTGAAATATCAGAAAATTTTAACGGACTTTTGTCACCACTGAAATTGGCGGAAGTTGAAACCAAAGGTTTATTTAATTTAGTGATCAGCTTCTTGCAAAAATCATTTTTCACCATACGAATTCCGATGCTTCCGTCTTCTGCAAGCAATTCTTCTGGTAGACCTTTCGGATTCTGATAAACCAATGTGACCGGTTTTTCGCTCAGATCTATAATTTCCCAAGCCATTTCCGGAACATCTACCAAATCCTGCAATCTTTTTTCATTTTCCACCAGAATGATCATCGATTTGTTTTTATCACGCTTCTTGATCTCGAAAATTTTGTTGATGGCGTCGATATTTGTTGCGTCACAACCAATTCCCCAAATGGTATCTGTTGGGTATAATATTGTGCCGCCGGATTTTAGTATTTGTATGATGTTTTCCATAATTCAATAGGGGCGGGCTTTACCCCGCTTTCAAAATTAAGCATTCATTTGGCTTTAGCCAAAAACTATTCAAAGTTATATTTTTCAATAAATTCTTTATATTCTTCTATAAATGATTTTTTCTGATGATGTTGTTCCTGATTTTTAATATAATTCCTCACAGATTCGATCATAGATTCTGAAACAGAAACCGCAAAATATTCATCTTGCCAAGAAAATTTATCTTTAATCAGTTGATTTTTATTGATCCAAAAAGAAGATTCACCTTTTATTAACTGAACAATTTTTTCGATATTTTGGTTAGAACCCAGAGAAATGAGACAATGGCAGTGATCTGAAAAACCGTTTACCATATCTAAGAAAATTCCTTTTCTGGAAGCATTTTGTTTGATATGTTTCCAAACTTGAACTCTTAATTCGGCTGAGTTTAAAAAGGGAATTCTATCCGATGTAGAAAAAACGATATGAATATAAATTTTGATAAAAGGCATTTGTGTTGTTTCATCAAAAATAATGATTTTTTAGATTTTGGCTAAAGCCAAGCGAATATTTAAATAGAAAAAACGGGCTAAAGCCCGTTCCTATTGATTAAAATTATTTACAGAAATAGCTTACATTTCCGGCAAGTACCTCTCCTCGACCACATTCAAATGATGAATATTGTGTCCCACAATCAATTTCCTAATTGTTTCTACCGAAATCTCATTTCCATTGGCTTTACCAACAATATTTAAAACTGACGGATTCAATGTTTTCAATAAAATCTGAGAAGATTTTCTTACGAGTTGATATTCTTCCAACAAAGATTCTAAACTTCTTTCATTGGCAAAAGAATTGGCTGCATAATTCTCTTCATCAAAACCTGGCAATTCAGATTTTTCGCCTCTTGCAAAAGCTAAAATTCTATACTGAAAAATTCGTTCGGTATCTGTTAAGTGAAGAAGCACTTCTTTTAAAGTCCATTTTCCTTCTGCATAAGCGAACTTTGATTGTTCTTCAGTTAAATAAGCATACAAAGAAGTGGTTTTTTCACCAACCCGTCTTAATTCTTCCAGCCAGTTTTCTGATGGAATCAAATCTAAATATCGCTGAATATATTTTTGAAAATCTGACATATTAATATGAGTAATATTTTAATGTAACAATAGATCAGTTTAGCAATGTAACAATTATAAAAATTGGTAAACTATTACATTGGTAAATTGTTAAATTATCTATTCGTCCATTCGTAGAAATTAACCTCATCGTATAATTCAAATCCACAACTTGGATACAGTTTGTTTCCGATGTCATTTGATTTTCCGGTTTCGAGAAGAATTCCGCAAGCGCCGGTAGATTTTGCCAGTTCTTTTGCTTCTTCAATTAATTCTTTTGAAAAACCTTTACCACGATAATTTTCGTTGACAAAAAGATCATTCAGTAACCAATACTTTTTCATTCTTGTGGATGAAAACAAAGGATATAACTGAACAAAACCAACCAATTTTTCCCCATTTTCTGCTACATAAATTTCAGAATCATTTTTTCCAATTCTTTCTTTTAAAAAACTTTCAGCCGAGGGAATATCAGAATTCTTATGATAAAAAACTCTGTATTGATCAAACAATTCAGCCAATTGATTCAAATCTTTAATCGTTGCTTTTCTTGTATTTTTCATTTTAAAAACTACAAAATAAGCATCCACTATAAAAATGGATGCTCATGATTTATTATTTTATGAAAATGCTTTTTCCAAATCTGCAATCAGATCTTCCGCATCCTCGATCCCGACACTTAGACGAACTAAATCATCTGTAATTCCCAATTCTGCACGTTTTTCCGCAGGAATTGAAGCATGCGTCATCAAAGCAGGATGGTTGGCTAAAGATTCTACTCCGCCCAAAGATTCTGCCAAAGTGAACACTCTGACTTTCTCCAAAAACTTAATCGCATCTTCTTTCTTTCCAGATTTAAAAGTGAAAGAAACCATTCCTCCGAAATCTTTCATTTGAGATTTTGCCAATTCGTATTGCGGATGAGATTCTAATCCCGGATAAATCACTTGCTCAACGGCAGGATGAGATTCCAGATATTTTGCTACAGCCATTCCGTTTTCAGAATGTCTCTGCACTCTTAATGCTAAAGTTTTAATCCCTCTCAAGACCAGATAAGAATCGTGAGGTCCTAAAATTCCACCACTTGCAAATTGAATAAAATGAAGTTTTTCTCCCAACTCGGCATCCTTTGCAATCAAAGCTCCGGCGATAACATCAGAGTGACCACCTAAATATTTTGTTGCCGAGTGCATCACAATATCCGCTCCCAGATCGATTGGTCTTTGCAGATAAGGTGTTGCAAAGGTATTGTCTACTGCAACCAGAATATCTTTTCCTTTTGCAATCTCTACAACCGCTTTGATATCAACCAATTTCATAAGCGGATTCGTTGGTGTTTCAATCCAGATCAGTTTTGTTTTGTCAGTAATTACGTCGTTTATTTTTGAAGCATCATCAAAATTTACGAAGATAAATTTCAACTGATATTTTTCAAAAAGTCTGGTAAACATTCTGTACGTTCCGCCGTATAAATCATCTACAGCAACGACCTCATCTCCAGGATTTAATAATTTTAAAACACAGTCTATCGCAGCCAAACCAGAACCGAAAGCTAAACCTCTCGCTCCGTTTTCAATGCTTGCCAAAGAATCTTCCAAAGCCTGTCTTGTAGGGTTTGCCGCTCTGGAATATTCGTAACCGGAATGTACTCCCGGACTTTTCTGAGCGAAAGTTGATGTTAAAAAAACAGGCACATTCACAGAACCTGTTGCAGATTCGTGATGCTGTCCTCCGTGTATTACTTTTGTATTGAAATTCATATTTTTTGCTTTTAGCTTATTGCTTTTGGCATTTAGCTTTACCACTAACTGCTACAAATCTATTTATATTTTACCTTGATCTCTCAACAAAAAGCCAACTGCTAATTGCCAAAAGCTAAGGGCTTTTTTTACATCTTAATTGCCGATTTCACTGCAAATTCTTCTGCAATCTGCTCAATCCACGCTGCAACATCTTCTTCACCCGTTGCTCTTTGATACGTACTTCCCAGGGATACTAAAATCTGGTGGATAAACATTTTCATCTGATCAACAGGCATTTCTTTAGTCCAAAGATCAATTCTCAGCGCTTCCATTGTTTTGTCATCCCACACTGAGATCATTGTTGCTTTGGTTTCTTCTTTTTCCACTCCGCCATCTTCTGCATTCCAGGTGATCAGTTCGGGGATGTGGTTTTCATCCAATTCTACATCTATTGTTATCTGAGTCTTTCTCATTTTATATTTTTCTAACTTTTATTATTCTTCTAATTTCGGTTTATAACCCGCCTGATTAAAAATTTCTGTCGCATCCATTTTCAGAAAATCCATCAATTTTGTTTCAGGTTTCTTTTTAAAATATTCTCTGCAAATCTGCCATCCTGTGAAGATTCCTACCATCGGCGAAGAATTGTTATCAATTTCTGTGTAAAACTTTGAAAACGGTCCCGGAGCGATGAAACGTTCTGCCAATCGGTGATCATCCCCAAAAATCAGATTGTTTTCTACAAAATAATTATAAATATTTGCCTCGTTTGCTTTTGACCAATCGTACTGCTCTTTCGTATAATCCATTTTCAGGTAATCCGGAGTTTCCGGTAAAAATGCGTCCTGCAAAGTCATTATTTTTCCGTTGTACACCATCAAATCAATAAATTTCTGACTGTTTCCTGTATACGGAACAATGTTTTCGGCAAACATTCTTGATACTTTAGGAACAATATTACTCGGATTCATGGATTTTTGGAAATACAATTCTAAACCTTTGTAATTAGCATTTTTATCTCCCATAAATCCTGAAATATCAATGAAAAGGAAATTCGTTTTATCATCATATAAAAGTGGATCCTGAATCATCTGCAAAGCCGACGAGAAAAGGAAAACTTTCGGACTTTTAAACTGCGGAAAGTAAAATTTGATGTGCGAAAACAAATCCTGAAGTTCGTTCTGCAATTTCTTCTGATCAATTTTACTAATCGCTTCTTTATAGATTTTTATTTCCTGTGTATCAGCTCTTCTTTTTTTGAAATCTTCATCCGGAACGGTTCCCTGAAACCAAGGGAATTTTGCAGTAAATTGCTCTAACGGAACATTCTGATCATAAAATTCTTTTGATATATCGGTCATCTCTACCTTTTCGGCAGGATTTTTTATTTCAACTTTCCATTCAGTTTCCTGTTCTTTTTTACAAGAATTTAAACTTAAAACTAAAAGGCATGAAAGTGCTGCAGTTCTAAAAATCTTCATTATTTTTACATGAAATTTAAGACACAAAAATAAGGAAAATTAATGGCAAAAATATTCATCAAGACGGAAAGACTTGTTTTTTGAAAATATTTATGCTTTTAAAAAACATAGAAAAACTTCCGCCCAATAAATAAAAAGAATATGCAGACCCAAAAAGTAATTGATCATATCGTACAATGGCTAAAAGATTATGCCGAAAAATCAGGAGTTAAAGGTTACGTACTCGGAGTTTCCGGGGGTGTAGATTCGGGAGTTGTTTCTACTTTAGCTGCGATGACAGGCTTAAAAACGCTGTTGATCGAAATGCCTATACGTCAGAAAGAAGATCAGGTAAACCGTGCATGGGAACACATGAACGATCTGAAATCAAAATTTCCTAATGTTGAAGCAATGTCTGTTAATCTGACACCAGCTTTTGAAGAACTATACAAAACTTTTGATGTTCATGATGATGAGTTTCCAAACGAAAAACTGGCTTTTGCCAACACAAGATCCCGTTTGAGAATGCTTACTTTATATTATTACGGACAAATCAACGGACTTTTGGTTTGCGGAACAGGAAATAAAGTAGAAGATTTCGGGATTGGTTTCTACACAAAATATGGTGATGGCGGTGTAGACCTCTCTCCTATTGCAGATTTGTACAAAACTGAAGTATATGAATTGGCGAGAGCTTTAAATTTAGTTAAAAATATTCAGGAAGCTATCCCTACTGACGGACTTTGGGACGCTGAAAGAACCGATGAAATGCAGATTGGTGCAACATATCCCGAGCTGGAAAAAATACAGAAAGAATGGGGAAATAAAACTGAAGCAGACTATAGTGGAAGAGATTTGGAAGTTTTTAAAATTTTCAGCAGAATGAATAGAGCTGCACAACATAAAATCAATCCCATTCCGGTGTGTGATATTCCTGAGGAGTGGAGAGAATAAAGTAAATTTTGCATTGTAAGTGAGTTGTCAATCATGAATTTTTTCAATTCTATTTATAATTTTAAATCGACAATTCGCTAACGAAGTTACATTAACGATTGACCTAAAAAACATGAATCCTAAAATCCGCTCACTACTTTTTGCCTGCATGGGACTTCTTTTCGGAATGTCTGTGATGTATGTCTACAATCATTTTATTGCAGATAAAAAAAGCCCCTATAAAACTGAAAAAGTAAGTCAAGATCTTGGAGGAAAGACTAGAAACAAGCTATCCATTGATCAATTAACGGCTGAAAATACAGTCATTAATTACGTACAACAAAACCATACACTTCCTGATTATTACGTCACAAAAAATGAAGCCAAAAAGCAAGGCTGGAATCCATCGCAGGGAAATCTTTGTGATGTTCTACCCGGAAAAGCAATTGGTGGAGACTCTTTTGGAAATCGTGAAGGAAAGCTGCCTAAAAGTGAAAAATATTTTGAAGCTGATGTGAATTACAATTGTGGAAACAGAAATGGCGACCGAATTGTTTTCACGAAAAACGGAGACGTATATTTAACTAAAAATCATTATAAGAGTTTTGAGAGGCAGTAATCTGTCATTGCGAGGAGCGAAAGCTACGAAGCAATCTTTATAAATAATATTAAAAACAACACAAATGAAATCCGGTTTCATCTACCTGATTACCAATAAAAACAATACCGTTTTATATACAGGCGTTACTTCAAATCTGCCGAAAAGAGTTCAGGAACATAAAGAAAAGTTTCACGAGCAGAGTTTCAGTGCAAAATACAATGTTAATAAGCTGGTATATTGGGAAGCATTTCAGGAAATTGGAGATGCAATCTTTCGGGAAAAACAGATAAAAGCGGTTTCAAGACAGAAGAAATTAGAATTAATAAATTCGATGAATCCAGAATGGAAAGATTTGACGGATGATATTCAAAATATTATGAATCGTTTCTGAAATTAAAAATGTCTCAAGATTCGCTACGAGATTGCTTCGTTCCTCGCAATGACAATAAAACGCTTACATTTGAACAGTAAAAATTTAAATAAGACTATGAACACAACATACATCGATTTCGCAGACCTGGGAGATTACGAAGATTTTTATACACAACTGAAAGAAAAAATAAAACTCCCGGAATATTTTGGAGATAATCTGGATGCACTTTCTGACGTAATTTCCGGAGAATTGGAAATGCCTCTTCATTTAGAATTTGTTAATATGAGCGTAGATCAGCTTGAAATTTTTGAAGATCTTCTCACCACATTGGAAGATACAGAAGATGAAGTAGAAGATTTTTCCTTCTCATATTATCTGGAACAATATGACGATGAGGAAGAAGAAGAAACGCTTGAGTAAAAATTTTAAAGTTTAAAATTTTTCAAGTAAAATGATCATACAAATAGTTTCGGGGCGCAGCTTTGCTGCGCCCCGAAACTATTACCAAGTTCAAAGATCTTATTTCCCTAAAACTTCCATTAAAGGTTGTCCTATATTCCCACTTGGATTTTCTATTCTCAAAAACTGAGCGATCGTGGGTGCAATGTCAGTCATAAAGTGGGAAGCATTGCTTTCCCCGTGAGGAACTTTCCAACCCATAAATATTAAAGGAATGTGTGCATCATATGAATTCCAAACGCTGTGTGTAGTTCCTTTTTTGGCATAGTTCGGAAGCATCCCATCATGAGAAACAATCTGAATATCACCACTTCGTTGCCAGTTATAACCATTAATGACACGCGTTTTAATAGGTTCCGGAATTGGTGCGTTCCCAACTTCTTTAAGATCTATTGCATACAATACACGCGGATCTTTATTTAAGTTTTCAATAATACTTTTTTTGATTGCTGTTTCATCAAGCTTTTTCTCTTTGATCAATTGATGATCAAGATAAATTTGGTAATTATCAATCCCTAAAATCAATTTACTGGCTGCATATTTTGTTTCAAGTTCGGTACCTAAGTTTTTTTCTAGACCGTCATCAAAAAATCCTGTCAGCATTTTGTTCTCTTTCATATACCCTTCAGCATGCGCTCCGCCATGATCTGCAGAAAGAAAAACAAGATAATTTCCTTCACCTACTTTTTTATCAAGAATTTTAAAGAAATTGGCTAATTCAATATCCAATCTCAGATATGTATCTTCCACTTCTATCGCATTAGGACCATAAGAATGCCCTACATAATCTGTAGAAGCAATATTTATGGCAAGAAAATCAGTAATCTGATCTTCACCGAGTTGGTAACCGTCAATAGCAGCTTCAGCAAATTTTAAAGTATACGTGTTTCCAAAAGGTGTTGTTCTTAAAACTCCTTTATTTACAGCGTAATCTGCCGCAAGATTGCTGTAAGGAAAAGTAGGATTCTTAGCTGTTCCCACAGGTTTTTCCCAAGGCACATCATCTCTTGTGCTTTCGGTATACTGATTGATTGGCAATAAAGTATTCCAACCATTGGCAACCAGTTTTTCGGCTAATTTCTGATCATTAAATTGATTCACCCAATTTGGCAGACTGTTCATATAGTAAGAACTCGTCACAAAATTTCCTGTATTTTCATCAAACCAGAAAGCGCCATTCGGATTGTGACCTGCAGGTAAAATAGAAGCCCTGTCTTTTAATGAAACTCCCACCACTTTAGATTGAAAGTTGCTTGCAATTCTCAACTGATCAGTGATCGTGGTACTCCAAAGATTTTTTGGTGAATGACCACCAATTTTATCATTGGTACCGACACCTTTTACTTCGGTATCTTCGGTGCAGTATACATTTTTACCGGTTGCTTTATCAGTCCAGTCATTTCCTGCGATCCCGTGAATTGAGGGTACCGAACCGGTGTAAATTGTAGTATGACCAATTGCAGTAACCGTAGGAACGTAAGGAATCATCACATTATTGAATGAAAAACCTTGATTCAGCATTCTTTTAAAACCATCCAGACTGTATTTGTCATAAAATCTGTAAAGATAATCCCATCTCATCTGGTCGATTACCAGACCTACGACCAATTTTGGTTTTTCTAATTGTGATTTTTTATTTTTTTGAGCATTGACAGTCATTAAAGAGACAAAAGTGACTGCTGCAATCGTAATTTTCCTTAACATTGAATAACTTTTTTGTAGTGGTAAATTTACAGGTTTTAAAAGTTTTGGTGTGTGAAATTTTCTTTAAATTTGGGAGTTAGTCTTTAGCAAAATCTCAAAATTTCTTTCTGATAATAATTTCTACATTTCTTAGCCAAATCTAAACTTCACCATGAAAAAAATCACATTATTTTTTATACTTATCTTTTTCCAGCAAAACCTTTCTGCACAGAAAGAACAACAATATATGTTTTTCAAAACATGGAATTTTATTAAATATTACCATCCCGATGTTGCAAGCGGAAAAGTAAATGCCGACAGTTTATTTTTAACTACTCTAAAAAATATCAGCTCAAAAGATGATTTTAATTCGGTAATTGGAAAATTATCACAAAATTTAAATAAAAACCTTACAATACCTGCTCCGATTGAAACATCAAAAGACATTCTTACAAAGAACCAGGATTTCAGCTGGTATCAGAAAAACAATAAAATGAGCATAGGAAATAAAGATTTGCTCAATGGGATTTACACACACCGATATAATTTTGAGAATCTTCCGAAAGAAAGATTGGTTAGCGATGAAAAAGAATATATATTTCCTAAAACTGAAAACCTTCCGCTAGAATATCGTTTGCTTACTTTGGCAAAAATACAGGGAATTGTAGATTATCTTTTCCCCCACAAATATATTATGGATCGAGGTTTTGATGATTTTCTTGAAAACTGTTTGGATGAAAACTCAAAGGTCAATTCTAGAAAGGATTTTGAAATCATATTGGCAAAACTGGTTTCAAAATTTAAAGACAGTCATGCATTCAGCTTTTATAAACAGCTGAATTACAGAAAAGATATTTTTCATGGAAATTATCTTGCCCCTTTTGATTTTCAGATTGTTGATGATCATATTCTGGTGACCCATCTTATTATTCCGGAAATTTGCTTTAATGCACAAATCAATGTTGGAGACAGAATAACATCCATCGGCGGAACAAGTATTCCTAAAATCATCAAAGAAAAAGAAAAATTATTATCTACTTCAAATCGTGAGAAACTAGTTTATCTGCTTTCAAAATATGAAAATAACCTGATTTGGAATGATGATCTTCAACAAAAGTTTTTTGAAGTAGAATCTTCTAAAAGCAAGAAAAAATTGACTACAAAGATTGACATGATCAACACTTCAGATAAAGAAAAATATGATGTCATCGTTAATTATCTGCAAGATAAAATTAAGAAAATAGAAAGTCGTGAGATGGTGCATAATGATGTTGCTTACTTTAAAGCTAATGAGACATTAAAGTTCATTAATAATGTTGCTGATGACAAAGTAGATGCTAAAATGGATAGTATTCTGAACAATGCATCACAGAAAAAAGCGATTGTTTTTGATATGAGAGCTTATCCTGATTGGGGTGGCTTTTTCTATCATTATCTTTACAAATACTTCTCACCTGCCGAAAATTATTTCGGAAAATATTATAAACTCAATATAAAAAACATCGGAACTTTTGCTTATAAAGATGATGATTATTTTCCATCAATCGCCGGCAAAACAACTCACCATTACAAAGGAAAGGTTTTCATTCTCGTTAATCCTGATACCCGAAGTGCGAGCGAATGGTATTCTATGAGTTTACAGAAAATATTTCCGCAATCTTTGACGATTGGTCAGCAAACGTCTGGTGCAGACGGAGATCTTGTGAAAGTAAATCTACCGGGAGGATACCTTTTAGAGTTTACAGGAAACGGAATTTTTTATCCTGACAATTCTCAAACCCAACAAACAGGAATCAGAATTAATGAACTCATTCAATACAGAGATCAGGATATTTTAGATAAAAAAGATCTGGAGTTTGAAAGAATTCTTGAGTTAATCAAATAAACATTAACTGCTTTAGAAAATTCACGCACAATCTTTACAAACACCCGTCAAAATACAATTTACACTTTCCACATGATACCCTTTTGGTAAGGAAAACTGAACAGGAACCGCCAGACACTCGATAGTCTGACAATGGGTACATCTGAAATGAAAATGATGATCTGCCAATTTCTTTTCCTCACATTTGATGCAGACTGCAAAATACTGTTTACCATCTTCGGCAACAATTCTGTGGAGAATTCCGTCTTCGCAGAAGCGATTCAGGACACGATAAATCGTTGCCCGATCCATATTTAATTCAATATTTTTTTCGATAGCATCCTGGCTCATTGCTTTTCCGTTACTGGAGAGCAGTGATAATACGGCTTCTTTTGTGGGGGTACTTCTTCTCTTCATTATTATTAATGCGATTGTGTTGCAATAATAGAAATTTGTATTAACTTTGGCAAATGATTTAACACAATTCTTCTTTAAATCAATTTTAATCTACCTGTAAATAACAAAACTTAAAATTATGAATGAAAATAAGCTGTTCGATGTCATTATTATTGGCGGAAGTTATGCCGGATTATCTGCGGCAATGGCGTTGGGAAGATCTTTACGAAAAACTTTGGTGATAGATCATGGGAAGCCATGCAATATTCAAACGCCGCATTCTCATAATTTTCTGACTCAGGATGGAAGTTCTCCTGCAGAGATTTCAACTTTAGCTAAGAATCAGGTTGAAGAATATGAAACGATTGAATTCTACAGTGGTAAAGCAACCTCAGCTCAAAAAACTGATAACAGGTTTGAAATAACTGTTGAAAACGGAGAAATATTTAGTGCAAAAAAACTGATTATTGCCACAGGAATTGTAGATGAAATTCCTGATATCAAAGGTTCTAAAGAATCTTGGGGAATATCACTGATTCATTGTCCGTACTGTCATGGTTACGAATATCGAGATAAAAAGACTGCAATTATCGCCATTGGTGACAGAGCAGTGCATATTGCATCGCTTGTTAAAAATTTAACTCAAGATGTCACCATTCTGACGAGAGGAAAAGCAGACTTTACAGATGAACAGTTTGAAAAGCTTAAAAATAATCAGATTGAAATTATCGAAACTGAAATTTCAGAACTAAAGCATGAAAATGGTTATGTAAAAAGTCTGGTATTTAATGACGGAAAAGAAATCAATTTTGAAGCTGTTTACGGAGCTTTTCCTTTTCAGCAACATTCTGACATTCCGAAAGACTTGGGTTGTGAATTTACAGAATTTGGTCATATCAAAACCGATCAGTTTCAAAAAACCAATGTTCCCGGTTTATTTGTTTGCGGTGATAATTCTTCGATGATGCGCTCGGTTTCCAATGCAGTGATGACCGGGAATGTAGCCGGAGCGATGGTGAATATGGAATTGGTGACGGATTGTTTTTAAAAAGACAGGGTATTCAATCAATTTTGTAGATTTGATTAATATATCAAATCTGCATGAATAAAATTTTCACGATGCTATTTCTCGTTATTCTTTTAAAATTGAATGCGCAGAATCATAGATTTATCTATGAATACAAATACGTTCCTGATTCTACAAAAGTTGACAGCGTTTTAGCTGAAAATATGCGTCTCACAATTTTTAAAGATCATTCTGAATTTCTGAGTGAAATGAAAGCTAAAAGAGATTCTGCAGTTGTAAAATCTTCGCAGAAAAACAATGGAAAAGTGGGTACAGACCTTTCACCCGGAAATATCAAAATGTTCGTGTGGAAAAATAAAAATAATATCAAAAATTATTCTACCGAATTCATTGGAATGGAATCTTACAAAGTAACCGATGAAACAGATTTAAACTGGAAACTCATCAATGAAACTCAAAAAATACAAAATTACAATTGTCAGAAAGCAGTATTACAGTTTGGAAAACGAGAATGGACAGCTTGGTTTACAACAGAATTACCATTTCAGGACGGTCCGCATTTATTCCAGAAACTTCCGGGTTTGATCGTGGCTATTGAAGATTCCAGAAAGCATCACTCATTTAAACTCGTTGCCAATTATAAAACTACTGATGACACTTCCGTTATCAAACCCATTCCTCTACTGAAAAATTATGAGGTAAACAGGAAGCAGTTTAATAAAAAATGGAACGACTTCAGGAAAAATCCGATTAGCACAAACGAACAGTTTTTATTACTGAATCCACAGATTACTCAATTTAAATCCTACGACGAAAACGGGAATGAAATGGATGCAAATAAATTCAGAAAATCAGGAACAGAAAAGGCAAAGAAAAATTTAATTAAAAACAATAACTTTCTTGATCTTGAATTGTATCGATAATGAGTACAAATGATTATTAAATCAAACTAAATGAATGTCCTCAAAGACCATATTAACAGAACAATTTCATTAACAGACGAAGAATTTTCGGTTGTTGAATCATTTTTCACGGAAGAACATTTTAAAAAACGTGAAATGATTATTAATGAAAATGATCAGGTTGAGCATGTGTATTTTATTGTTTCCGGACTTTTAAAACTTTTTTATACAGACCGGGAGGCCAAAGAGCACATCATCTCATTTTCTATGGAAGATTGGTGGGAAAGCGATTATGCAGCATTTTACACGCAAAGCAAAGCTACCCAATCCTTACAATGTCTGGAAAATACTGTTGTTTTAAAACTTTCATTTGACGGATATCAAAAACTGCTGAATGAAGTTCCAAAAATGACCGATTTCTTTCTTAAAAAAGCAGTTGGCGGACATATCTCCAACCAAAGAAGAATATTATCATTAATGACAATGAACGCAAAAGAACGGTATGAACAATTCATTAAGTTCTATCCTATTTTGTTACAACGCATTCCTAAAACTGTATTAGCATTATATCTTGGCGTTTCCCGAGAAACTCTGAGCCGCCTTTTTCTTGACTCAAAGTAAATCTGTGACACACATCACACAATACAATCCTCTCATCTGCCGAACTTTGCTCCATTAATTAAATTAAAATATTTCAACATGGAAAAAAGAATCATCAACCCGTGGACATGGCAGAACGACAGAAACTATGCACAGGCCGTAGAAGTTACCAATGTTCAGAGTACGCTTTATGTTTCCGGGCAAACTGCTATTGACGATGACGGAGTTACAAGTGATGCCGATATGAGAACTCAGATGATAAAGACATTTGAAAATCTGGAGAAAGTGATTACTCAGGCAGATTTTGAGCTTAAAAATATTGTCAGACTTAATGTTTATACGACAGATCATCCCGCATTTTTCGAAAATTTCGACATCTGGCAAAACTGGATGTCGAAAAACGGTATTCAACAGGCAAGCAATGTAATTGAAGTAAAAACATTGTTTGAAACGTTGAAAGTGGAAATGGAAGCGACAGTTGTGAAGTAATTTTTCGTACAACTATCTCAATGCTCCGTCAGTTTGAGTAGCGCCGTGTATCAAGAACTTTTATGATTTTTTAATCATCTTGATTCATCGATCTTAAAATAAGTTTTGGCTAAAGCCAAATTTGAAACTTATCATTTGGTCGGGTTAAAGCCCGACCCTATTGATGTAAATAAATCAGATCATATAAATTAGACCATCTGGAAAATAGACCTTACGTTTAATAACAATATGTAAACCTATTTTATTAACAGAGAATAGCAACTAAAAACCGCGCGCCCTTCGGGCGCGCGGTTCATTTATATAAAGTTTAATAAATTAAAACTTCAAATCACCATTTACGTCTCTTACTGCTTTTGCAGCTTCAGCAAATTTAGCTTTCTCTTCTTCAGTTAAAGAAATGTTGACGATGCTTTCAACACCATTTTTCCCGATGATTGCAGGAACGCCTAGGCAGATATCGCTTTCACCATATTCTCCGTCAAGCATCAATGAACAAGGGATCATTTTTTTCTGGTCACAAGCAATTGCCTGAACCATTACAGAAACTGCTGCACCCGGTGCATACCAAGCTGAAGTACCCAATAATTTAGTTAATGTAGCACCACCAACTTTAGTTTCTTCGATGACATAGCTTTGCTTAGCCTCATCAAGAAATTCAGTTACAGGAACTCCGTTTCTTGTAGCTTTGCTCAACAATGGAAGCATACCGGTGTCACTGTGAGCAGCGATTACCATTCCGTCTACATCTGAGATTGGAGCTTCTAGAGCTTCAGCCAATCTGTATTTGAATCTTGCAGAATCTAAAGCACCACCCATACCGATGATTTTATGCTTAGGAAGACCTGAAGTTTTGTGTACCAAATAGGTCATTGTATCCATTGGATTAGCAACAACGATGATGATTACTTCAGGAGAATTTTTTACTAAGTTTTCAGTAACTTCTTTTACAATTCCTGCGTTGATACCGATTAATTCTTCTCTTGTCATCCCCGGCTTTCTTGGGATACCTGAAGTAATTACTGCTACATGAGAACCTGCTGTTTTACTGTAATCTCCTGTTGTTCCTGTAATTTTTGTATCAAATCCGTTCAAAGATGCAGTCTGCATCAAATCCATTGCTTTTCCTTCAGCAAAACCTTCTTTGATATCTACTAAAACTACTTCTGAACAGAAATCTTTCATTGCGATGTATTCTGCACAACTTGCTCCTACAGCACCTGCACCAACTACGGTTACTTTCATAATATATTTATTTATTGTTTATTATTTGTATTATGGAACTTTACAGATTCATAATATATTTATTTATTGTTTTTAATGGTATTATGGAACTTTACAGTTTCATAATGTTACTTTTTAAATTATAATTTTTTTGCCTCCCAAATGTACAAATTCCCGAAAAATTGCGCAATCTTTCGGGAATTTAATTATTATTTAAGAAAATTAATTGACGTTCAATAAAAACGTATACAATTTTTTGGCTCCCGATAACACTTCATCATAGTTTTTCTCCTTAACTTCATTATCCAAAAACTGTTTAAAGTTTTTCCACATTGATCCTGTATTTTCCTGATAACATCCAAAGAAATTGAAAGTAACATCTTCAAAACCTTCGGTTTTTGAAAGCTGTTTTGCAATTACATTTCCTCCCAAAGTAGAACCTTCAATAACGTACATGGCTCCCAAAGCTTCGTATGTGTTATCAAATTCTAATGGATGGGAAACTGTTTGATTTTTCAGTTTCAGACTTGCCAAATCTTTTTCGATTAACGGAAGTTTTACTCTTTGGTCTAAATGAAGTTTTCCTGAAAAGCTCTCTGAAAGTCTGTTGAATATTTTGTCTTCACTGTGAAGAAGCATCAAATAGTTGGTATTGATGATTTTTTTGTAGTCTGCAAGAGTAAATGTTTTGTTGAAAATTTTATCAGAACTAAATAGTTTTTCTGCTGCATCATGAAACTCAGCCGTATTTTGTTTTAGATACTCAGATACCATTATTTATATTTAAATTTTCACAAATTTAGGGTTTTGAAACGTTAAAATAAAACAAGTTCCTTCATTATTGCTTTCATACGCTACATTTCCTCCAATTCTGATCATGATTCGGTGAACGATTGAAAGACCAATTCCGTTTCCTTTGAATTGTCTGGCGTTATCCATCCTGCTGAAAATTTTAAACATTCTGTGTTTTTCAGATTCGGGAATTCCGATACCATTGTCTGTGATTCTGTATATCACTTTGTCATCTTTTTCGATTCCTTCAATAATTACTTTAGGCTCTTCATGCTTTGAAGAATATTTCACGGCATTATTGATAATATTTAGAAATACCTGATGCAGCAAGGTTTTATCAGCCAAAACACTCGGACAATCTTTGATTATAACATTACTCTCCGGGCTGTTGAAAGTCATTTTGGAATTTTCAGTAATTTTCTCAATGGTTTGGCGGGTTTCTATACTTTCAAGTTCAATTTCGATGTGCTTGGCACGGCTCAGCTGAAGTACGTCCTGCATCATCTCAGCCATACCGTCAATCTCATCAATGATAGAGCTCAATTTATGTTTATTTTTATCGGAAGTATCAGAAAGACTTCTCAGCAACATCTGAGCATTCAGTTTCATGACCGTGAGCGGAGTTCCCAAATCATGAGAAATGGTGTAAGAAAAGCTGTCTAGCTCTTCATTCACTTTTTTTAGCTGCTCATTCAGACTTTTTATAGTGATATATTGCTTGTGAGAGGTTTCTAAAATTACATCACGAATTGTCTGCACCGCAATTTCATTTCTGGAATTCCATCTTGTAGAATTTCCTTTTATATTTTCTTTAAAAACTTCAAATGAAGTTCGTGGAGAAACCATATTTTTTTCTTCACCATTCTGAGAAAAAACTTCGATTTTCTTTTCGGGATTTCCTGCCCAGTTGATGTGTTCATTAAATTCTTTTCTGAACCAAATGAGCAACTCTCTTTTACTTCTTTCAACAAAATAAATAATCACTCCGCCGGCTGTTTCGTCAAGACCCAGCTCATCACCAAAATCTTTAAGGAAACTACGGCTGATGAAAACTGCTTCTTCTGTGTTCTGATATGCCCAATCTACAATTTTTTGTACAACATGGCGCTGCGGTGTAACTCCTTCTGTTACCACATAATTTTCAGAAATCACAGCTATACCATCTGCTTCCGGAAGATTTCTGATTTCAGATTTATTTTCTACCAGTGATTCAAATAAAGTATTGTGTTTTAAAAATTCGGTCTTAAGCTGCGAAGCTTTTATATTTAAGTCTAAGCGATATTCTAATTCTTTTTTTGACTTAAAAGATGAATACGCATTGGATGCCAATACGGTAAAAATACCTGCTTGTACACGGTCTTCCAGGTCAATATGTTTCGGCACAGAATTCTGACAAGCTACCAAGCCCCACAATTTGTCATCAATAATAATAGATACACTGAAGCTTGAAGCAGCACCGGAGTTTTTGATGTATTGCCCATGAATAGGCGACATAGCTCTCGATGACAAATAGGTAAGATCAATAGTATCCAGTGTTTTACTGAGTATTTTTATAGGCTCCGAATATACATTACTGAAAATTCTTTTTCTTTTCTTTTTGTAAAGTTCGCGCGCCTGTACAGGAATATCAGATTCCGGGTAATGCAAACCCAGATAACTTTCTAAATTATTGTTTGTTTTTTCTGAAATCACCTTACCGGAACCGTCTTCCATGAATTTATAAACAATGACACGGTCGTAATTGATAATACTGAAAAGGCTATTCAGAAGCTGATCCCAAATTTCCTGCTCGTTATCGATGATGTAGAAATTATCGTATTTATTGGTAATTCTCTTGTGGGGATTTTCTAAAAGTTCTTCAAACTCAAGAAAAACATGATTCTGACTGCGATAAACAGAAAAGTGATATTCTTTTTCTTCAATTAAGATTTTATCAAAATACGTTTCATTTTCTCTTCTCGTCAGGGAATCTACGGACTGAAAAATATCTGAACTTAATACTCCCTGAAATAATCCTGGGAAATCTGTGATTTTTTTTCCGAAAAAAAGATCCGGATTTTCAGTTTTAAAAAGATCGGTAATATTTTCACCGAAAAAAGTAATGTTACGAGTTTCTGCGTCTATGCCAATCAGATATCCGAAACTTTGTATGTAGCCCGGTATATGAATGGGCTCTTCATGACATTCAACAAAATTCATAAATAACACTTAAAGAAATCAAAGTTAATCAAATTTTATATCTGAATAATACTTTGTGGTATTAGTTGCGAAATTTCTATTAATAATTAATAAAAATTATAATTATTTAATATTAAATTAACATTTTAAACAGGAGATTATGAAATAATTGCTAAATTTTGATGATAATGTTTACGATTTCGACAAGTATTTTAAGCAAATCTAAATCAGCTATAATTCATCTAAGATTTTTTGTTTAAAGAAAATTACACTTCTTTATCAAAATACAGCATATAGAATTTGCCTTTTTCATCCTGACCCTGCTCAAGCATTTTTCGGTCACCATGAATATAGATATGAAAATTTTTATCTAATTTAATGATGCTTTTAAAATGTCTCTGCGTTTTTTTTACTGCAGCTTCACTGATCGGGAATTCTTCTGAAATATTGATCTGCATTTCCTGCTCATAATCTGTTTTAAAATTATTAAAGCTTTCAATCACATGTTCGTCTTTCAAAACCTCAGCCGCAAACTCATCCAGCTTAAATTCTTCTTTTTCTTTGAAAAAATTGATGGACTGATTCAGAAAATCTGCCTGATCTGCCTTTGAAACTTCAAATTCTTGTGGTAATTGTTTCGTAATGTAATCTTTATAAACCATTAAAGCTTCCTGAGTATGGAAATATTCGTCATCTCGCTGTTTCACTTTCAAGAAATCTTCAAACCAATAGTACATATCGCCGTTTTTATTATTATCAACGACCGAAAGTACATACCCGCTTTCTTTACTGCTATTATAAATCAACGCTGCCTTATCAATTTTTGAAAGACTGATTCCCTGATCTTTATCAATCTCAAATGATTCATTTTTAGGGAAAATCTTCAGGAAAGATTCTCTTTTTTCGGTTTTAAAAATTCCGATTTTATCCACTTTTTCATCACCTTCTCTATCGTCCTCAAAATACACAATGAACAATTCGCCACCCTGCACTCTCGGATTTTCAGCAGCTTCAAAAAGATGCCTGGCGAGATTTTCAGATTCAAAGAAAAATTTAGCTTTGTCTTCAAAAATTTCAGATACAGAACTGTATACCGGATTATTCACCAAGTAAGAGTCGCTGTAAAACTGATAGGTTTCTTCGGTTTTAAATGATCCTAGAAAATAATTCTCCAGCAATTCAACAGTTCCTTCATCCAACTCAAGCTCTTCCTGAGAAAGTAAAAGAGATTCTCCGTTGATTTTATTTCCGACTCTGTGTACTACAATTTTTGAAAACATCTTTGATTTTTTGTGGACTGCAAATATATTTAATCTCTGCATTAAAAAAGTAAAAATAAATTTTTCTTTTAAACACAAAAAATAAATTGACTTGAGAATATTTAATTTATCACCAATAAATGATTTAAAATAACTAATCAAAATAAAACAATTCTATAATAAAGCCTCAAAACTCCCATTAATAAAGAATTTTTTCGCTATCTACAATTTCATTTCTAAATTATTTACTTTAAGTATTATTTAACATTCTCTCTTTTGTTTTGGTACACTTTTGGTTATCATTTTCTGGATTTAAGAAAAATATTTAAAATAATGAAAAATTTTGAAGCGCAAACGATTAATGAAGTACAGGCAATCGAACATTTAAAAATATTTTATCCATCTATTCAGAACGAAATAGCGCAGTTATCTGCTCAGAATAATTTCCCAGGAATCATACAGTCAACGGTTGATTATTTAAAAGTTCTTTTGCAGGAATCTAAAATCAATATTGTCAATCGTAATATCAAAATGATGGAATGGCTTTATAAAAACGGAACTTTCAATGTAAAACATATCATCGAAAATCTCTTTATCAGATCATTTGGAAGCCTTAAAAAGCATACTGATATCCAACAATGGAATCTTTTGTATCAGTATATGCCGATTGAATTTCAACAAATTTATCTCAACCAAACCAAGCTTGACGAGATGATGTTTAAGAAGAATTAATTTTTATATTTGTATAAACCTTCAATGCCCGAACATTCAGTTCGGGCATCGTTTATTATTGGGCATTGATTTAGACAAATCTAGTTGAATTTTACAAGCACATAGATATATCTTAATTATACTTTTTCGTTGCAGTAACTACTTCCAGGGCGATCGTTCGAAGCTCCTGGTTTCCTTTCGTTAATGAAGATACTATGTCATAGCATTCCTGCAAATACCTTTCGGCAAAATCTGGGTCACTTTGCGAAATCTCAGTTGCATTATCAATGATATCAGCATATTTGATGGTCTGAGCTTCCGGACTAATCTCTTTAAGGCGATCGAGCTCCTTTTTCTTTCTTTGGAAACGGTTTAAAGCAGGAAAACTTTTTTTGATATATACATCGGTAAGTTCTGTAACCAGCTGCACGGTGAGATGCTGCTTTTCCTCACTCATATAGTTTTTCAAAAATACTGACAGGTCATTTTGTGTATAAGAAGTGTCTTCCAAGACATCGTGAAGTACGGCCGCCGCCAGAACAGGAAGGCTGTCGGTATACTGACTGCATGTTCTCATCACCCTTACAGGATGAACGATGTACCGGTCTGGAGTGTACTTTCTCATCTGATCACCATGTGCATGATCTGCAAATTCAATAATTTTATCTAATTTCTCTAAATCGGTCATATTAATTTATTGTATTAATCATTTGCTGTATGGGAATTTCCGTTTATTCTTTTTCAAGCTTAAAAAGTACTATTATACTGCTATACTGCAAAATGGATCTCTGAATGCGGATAAGCTTGAGACTCTCATTCATTAAGCCTCTCAAATAAAAGCATTACTTTTTTAATGGTATAGGATTTAGATCATAAAAAGCCACATTACTAATCTTTTTTTTCTATCAAAACATAATTACAAAACATTAAAAATCAATCACTTGTATCTTATTTTTTCTTTCAGTGGTACAAAAATTGGATTTAATGCTGTACACAAAATTAAAAATATTAGTTATGATTTCATCAAAAATTCACGCTGCTTTAGATTATATTGTAGGGATCCTACTCATTGCAGCACCCTGGCTTTTCGGATTTGCCGACAAAACTGCAGCAACGTTAATTCCAGTTATTTTAGGGGCTTCAACAATAATATACAGCCTCTTTACCAATTACGAATACAGTCTAGTCCGTCTTATTCCCTACAAAATTCATCTTACAATCGATTTCATTGCAGGGTTGCTTTTATTGGTATCACCTTGGCTTTTTGGCTTCAGCGACAGAGTTTATCTGCCACACGCTATTTTAGGAGCATTTGAAATTATAGCGGTGATGCTTTCCAGAAAAGCAACTGATAGTATTCACAGAACTGGGCAGGTTTAAGGATCAGCTCATGAATATTTAATAATAAGATTATCCTAAAGTCAGGAAATCCATATTATATTCTTTTGAAAATACATGAAATTATAGTTCTAAGCCAAAAACACGACATCACTTCTTTTAAAACGGGCAGATACAATAAATATGGTCAAGAAATTATGGCAGTATTTATCTTACTTAAACTCCAATACAATAAAAATAAACATCTATGTTAGCAATGAATTTCCGCGGACCCTTTCGCGTACGCGCAGACCGCAATATGCCGGAACCAAAAATAGAACATCCTGAAGACGCAATTGTGCGGGTATTAAGATCCTGTATCTGCGGCTCAGATCTGCATCTTTATCATGGTCTTGTTCCCGATACTCGTGTGGGAACCACGTTTGGGCACGAGTTTATCGGAGAAGTAGTTGAAATTGGCTCCTCTGTACAAAAACTGAAAGTAGGCGATAAGGTAATGGTGCCATTTAATATTGCCTGCGGAAAATGTGCTTTTTGTAAACAGGAACTTTACGGTAATTGCCATGAATCAAATCCAATGGCCACCGCAGTAGGAGGTATTTTTGGCTACTCTCACACGGCAGGCGGTTTTCAGGGCGGACAGGCCGAATATGCCCGTGTCCCTTATGCAGATGTGGGACCAACAGTAATTCCTGACTGGATGGATCCTGACGATGCAGTGCTGCTTACTGATGTGGTTCCTACCGGCTATCAGGCGGCAGAGATGGCAGGTATTCAAAGAGGTGATACCGTAGTGATTTTTGGCGCCGGACCCATTGGTATTATGGCGGCTAAATCTGCGTGGCTGTTTGGTGCAGGAAGAGTTATCGTGATCGACCATCTGGAATACCGGCTCGATTTCGTAGCAAAATATGCGCAATGTGAAGCTTATAATTTTAATAGCATTGGCGATCCTGTGGTTTTCATCAAAGCCCAAACTGATTCTTTGGGTGCAGATGTCTGTATAGATGCCGTAGGGTGCGAAGCAAAAGGGAATTTGACGAATACGATTCTGGGAACGAAGTTGCTTTTACAGGGTGGTTCTACCACGGCACTTCACTGGGCAATTAATTCTGTGAAGAAAGGGGGAATTGTTTCGATTGTGGGTGTTTACGGCCCTACAGATGCATTAGTACCGATAGGAAACGTTGTAAATAAAGGGATTACGATCCGAGCCAATCAGGCAGCCGTAAAACGCAACTTGCCTAAGCTTATTGAGCACATAAAAAACGGGGTTCTTGACCCCAAACAAATCATCACTCACCGGGTGCCACTGGAAGAAGTAGCCGATGCTTATCATATATTTTCACGCAAGCTGGACGGCTGTATAAAGACAGTGCTTATTCCACCAACCATTTAAAAGTTTTTAACTAAAAATATTACGACATGCTTACAGACGAAACAAAACCCTCCGATTTTAAAAAGAGTGAAGAAACAGATTACAGCCAGATTAAAGGTTGGGGAATAGATGCCGATCCGCAAAACGACCCTGTTTATCCAATGAAAAAACGTACTAACGAAGAACATGAAGGCTACACATGGGAACGTCCGGAACAGCAACCTGAAAATGCTGAAATTCTGAAGTCCGTTGAGCGACCCAATTTAACCGCTGTTTTTGGTACTGCCTCGCCGCCGGAAGGTATAAACGGAGCCATCAGAAAATTGGCATTCCGTTACAGTGAATCCAGCTATGGCAGATGGCTTCCGCTTGTTCTCGCAGACCGTGTGGGCGCAGTTGAAGGAATTATTGACGACTTAAAAAACGGCTATTTGCCGAACATCTTTGCCGAGCGCGGCTGGGGAGCAGAATGGAAGTACAATAAAAAAGAATTTTCTTCTGAAATTTGCAGTAGCGGCGGCTGTGACTGCCGTCGCCGTAAGTATTCTATCTTCGAAAAAGAAAAGCAAAGATTAATCAAATCACGGTCGGAAGAAATTCCGGCCGTTTTTATGTTTTATTTAGCCCCTGTTTTGTTATACTTTTCATACCGAGCATTAATGATGACCACTTTTGCGATTAATATCTGTAGATTCCTATTCTCGGAATTTTCTTAATGCCGTACTACATTAGTATTTTCTCAATTGCTGGAATTTTCAAACAGTCAGACCACTTGGTTAGTGACTAAACTACTTTTTATAATTTAAAAAGGTCTGTAAAGAATTACTTTACAGACCTTTAAAATCAAATATCAAAAAGAATCATTTTTTTCATCTCCCCTAATAAAAACATTGTTTTTAATTTTCCCTCCTGATTCTTTAAATTCAGTGAAAGCATCTGCCAATGCCTGCAATTCTTCATCGAGACCCGGAGCAAATTCTTCCGGCCGTTCAGGTGCTTGCGGGCTCGGAAACGATTCACGAGGTTCTTTAAGTGTTGTCAGTTGTGTCCCATCATTAAATGGCGATGGTCCGCTGAAAATCTGTTCCATTAGTGACCCGTCCATACGGAACGTGTATTGTTCTCGATGCAGACCTAAGTCCATTAGTCTTTTTTACTTCAGGAAACTGTGAAGAATCAAATTTTGGCACAGGTAAAGCCTTGCTCCAATCTACTCCCAAAGTTTCCAGAGCTTTTGCGAAAGCTGCCTGATGAGCCTCATCCCGAACGATAAGAAATGCGACGGTTGCGCGTAAGGTCTTGTTACTGCTCATCTGGTAGATTCTGCATTTTTGAATCCTCCCGGTAGCCTCTAGCACTAAATTGTCCATCAGATCGAGAACTAAATTCCCATGATTGTGTACATAGCTTCCACTCCATGGATTCCCGGCAGCATCAACTGGTAGCGCAGCTTGGGCACCTATGATGTAATGATGAGGATTTTGTTGTTCCTTAGCCATATCCAAAGCTACACCTCCGTCTTTACTGGGTGCTTCATATTTGTCTCCCTGATATCTTGGAGACCCATCTAATAACTGAGAAATAGTTTTGGTGATTAGCTCTACGTGAGAAATCTCCTCAATACCTACTCCCTGAATTAGATCCATGTAGGGCGTAGCGTTGCCACGGAAGTTAAAACTCTGGAAAAGATACTGCATCATGGTACGCATTTCGCCAAACTGACCACCTAATCCTTCCTGCAGGGCATTAGCCGCAGATGGATCCGGTTCATCAAGCACAATCGGGTTAATAAGATTTTGTGAATGGTAAAACATATTTTTTATTTTTTGGTGTTAGACTTAAAATCTGCTAACTTTATGCCAACTACTGTTATTGTGGTATATAAATACCTAAAAATCAAATACTTATGACTATAGTCATATAAGGTTTTTCAAATAATATCCAAAATTTTATTGTTATGGACGCCTATTCATTTTCAAGTATAACTGAGATACTTAATTTCTTACCTTCCAAATCGGAAGATTTGTTAGATATACCTTGTTAACCTCTAGAAGAATAGGAGCGTTTTTTCAAAATAATATGTAAGATCCAATAGCTCATAAATACTAACTGCAGTCCTCCGTCAATACAATAGACCCATTTGATAACGCCTCTAAAGTAATAGTAGAGTTCAATTAGCGCTAAAGATAGACAGCAAAGAATGAATGCAATTGCCATGATAAAATTCTTTTTGTCGCTGAATGCAAGATGAAGTAAAATCAGACAGTAAGGCAATAGCAATACACCAACAGTTTTAACAAGCCATACTTCTCTTTTATATCCGGTAACTGCTAAAAAACTCGTTATATCTATAAGTGGCCATACAGCGGTGACAAAAAAATAAGCCGCCTGGATAAGAGGAAAAATTTTAACTTTTTGCATATATTTCAATATTAATACAGCACAAACGGTTTTTAGCCCGTAATATCTTATTGCTATTTATTGTAAATTTTAGCAGCTCTATTTTGCAGACGGATTAATCTGTAAACGGCATCTTTCAAAATGCACATTTTAGATAAGGTTCATGTCAGCAATCTTTTGAAGGGTTTACTGCGGAATATTGATGGAGCATGGTAAGAGTACAACAAACTCTGTGTGACATTGCAAGACATAGATTTTGATATAGTTTAGGATAAACATCAAGCATTGCGAAGAAATTTTGTTTACAGACTCTCATTATTTTACATGTAGTCAGCGCAACTGCATTCATTGGATATGGTTGTTTAAGAAACAATACCATGTCACCGAAACACTGTCCTTCAGAGAGAATGTTATGAATAAACTCCTTACTGTCTTCATTAATATTATTGAGTTTAATCTTTCCTTCAATGATCTGGTAGTAATATGAAGATGAATTTCCTTCACGGAAAATAAATTCCTGAGGCTTATATTCTATAATTTCAGCTCCTGCAGAAACTAAATAATGTTCTTCTATAACCATAGTTTTTGTTTATTGAATATTAGCACTTGTTATTTCATAGTATACTGCCCAACCAATAAATACAATCGGCTACCTCCAGAGTATGAGGTGCTCCTGAAATGAAGGCAGTATAATGATTACTTACTGTTTATTATAGAATCTACATCGTAAACTGTACTAGTTTGATCGCCGGAATCAGGGTTAGTAATGCGAATAATTTCATAGTTTTTGTATTTTGTGGTGTGTTTCAAAGATAAATAGTCATAACCTTTGCATTTTATGACGTAAGTCATTATCAACACTATGTTTTTCAAATAAATATTAATAATTCACGCTTAATTTGTTGTAAAAAAATTCACTATACAATTTAGTATTTCAAAGTGACATTACAGGTTGATTTTGATATGCTTTCAATGTATTATTGATGTAAAGAAAATGCTCATAATAATTTTTATGAGCATTTAAACAATTAGACATTAAGGCTTGGGAATAATGTTATAGATTATCTTGGTTTCCGTCTAAACATGGCATTATTTTTAAAATGAATCTTAGCTGCTCATATTTGCACCTTCCATCTGTCCTGTGTTGAGGTCTATAATGCAGTTTTCCGTTAAGAGATGAACTGTGAGGTTTTCAACATATATCGGAGATCCTTTTTCAGCGGTATCTATGTTAGTTTGACCCATATTTTTGGCACTGATCACAATCACCATACCTGATCCTTTACACACTGCTTTGGAACCGTCCTCTATAAGTAGAGCTGTATCTTCTCCCAGACCGATGCCATGAAGATCCTGATGAAGTAATATAGCATGGGCAAGTCTTCCAAATCTTCCTCGATGTACGAAATGCGTATCAACAACTAGATTATTAAGAACGCCTAGTCCTGAATTAAGCTCTATATCATCTGCTAATATAGCCTCACCATTTTCTGCGTCGCTGATAATAATCTCTGGTATGCACATTGCTCCTGCGCTGGTGCCGGCAAGAACGAAGCCTTTCTCATTCTGATATTTCTCCCGAAGTAAGTTTTGAATGTCCGAATTTTTCAGATGTTCGCAAATCCTGCTTTGATCACCGCCTGTAAAGAATACCGTTTTTGAATTAGATATTCTGTCTAAATACACCTCAAGTGGTGTATTGTCGTCAATAACGTGTAAGAAACCAAAATTGGTATACCCTATCTCCTCAAATGTTTTTTGATAGGTGTCGCGCATACTCTCAGGTTCCGAACTCGCTGCTGTAATCACTTCTATTCTGTCATCTTTGGATTCTGCGAGAAGTTTAAGAATTTCATTGGGTGAAAACTTATGGTTATTTTCCTTAATTTCAACTTTGTTATCGGCTCTATCCTCATGTCCACCAATAATTAATAATTTTCCTTTTGGAATCATAAAATCAAACTATTTTTAAATATTAAACGGTAATTTCCACAACAAATCATGTTGTCATTTCAAAATTATACCGAAAAAATGAAAGTAGTATATGAGACGAATCATATATCAAAAACTTCAATGAAAATATTTTCATTGAAGTTTTTAATCGCTTGCTATTGTCTCTAAAATTATTAAAATATTTTTTCAGAAAACTATGATGTAAGATTAATGTTGATACAGCTGAGCGACATTCTGCGTGATCTTGAGTGTCTCGATGGCATCGTCTGCGCAAATAACAACATAGCTTCCCGTTTCTGCTGTATCAATAGCAAAGCGAATAGCAGAGTGGGTATCTGCAATAACCCTATACTCTAAATCCGGCTTTATATCTTGAATCCCCTGTGCTAAAAGCTCGACAATAGATTCCTCACTTCTGCCCCTTGTATCACGGTCAAATCTAATAATAATATCGTCATACATTGATGAAGCAATCTGCCCGAATTCTATAATATCATTATCACGGCGGTCACCCGGTACAGTAATAATCCCGGTTTTTTTCTCCGGAATATGTTTAAGATATCCGGCGAGCGCCTGAAGACCGTGAGGATTATGGGCGTAGTCCACGATAACATTTAAGCCGTTGATTTCAAACTCATTGATGCGACCGGGAGTTTGTTCTGCAGTCGGAATAAAACTCTTTAATGCATGAGCAATCTGTTCAATTCGGATTCCTGAGAAATACCCTGCTAAAATTACAGGCAGTAAGTTCTCAATCATAAATTCTGCTTTTCCATCACGAGTAATGGGTGCTTCGGTTACGTTAAAAACGAAAATTTTATCAGCACCATTGTAAAGGAATATATCATGTTGATGATCTGCATATATTGCCCATCCGCCATTCCTCATATGTTTCTGAAGGCGAATATTGTTTTCATCAGAACAAAACAGAGCAACATTACAACTCACTCTGTCTTTCATTCCATATACAAGTTTGTCTGCTGCATTCAAAATTGCCCAGCCTTCTTTCTTTACTGAACACGGAACCACTGCTTTTACGTTGGCAAGATCCTCTACCGTATAAATATCTTTTAATCCCAAATGATCAGCTGCAACATTGGTGACAATTGCAATATCGCACTGGTCGAATCCGAGACCTGATCTGATAATTCCGCCGCGGGCACATTCAAGCACTGTAAAATCAACGGTCGCATCCTGTAAGATGGTATGTGCACTTTGGGGACCGGAACAATCCCCTGTTTTAATCCTCTCACCTCCAACATAAATACCGTCTGTTGAGCTAAATCCCACAGTATATCCTGCAAATGAGGCTACGTGCGCCATCAGTCTGGTCGTGGTAGTTTTACCATTTGTCCCGGTAATTGCAACGATAGGAATTCTGCCCTCATCTCCCTGCGGAAACATTAAATCTACTATCGCATCCCCGACTTCACGTGGTTTTCCTCTTGTAGGATATTTATGCATTCTCAGTCCAGGAGCTGCATTCACTTCTATAATCGCACCGCCATTTTCCAAAATAGGCTTGGTAATATCCGGACTTATAATATCAATTCCGCAAATATCAAGGCCAATAACTTTGGATACTTTTTCTGACAACAATATATTGGATGGATGTACGATATCTGTAACATCTTCCGCAGTACCACCTGTGCTTAAATTGGCTGTAGACCTTAAAAATATCTGCTGCCCTCTTGCAGGAACAGAATGCAGTTGCAGTCCCTGTTTTTGAAGATGCAGTTCTGCAGCAGAATCCAGATTGATTTTTGTCAGTACATTTTCATGGCCATCACCTCGCAGCGGACTGCTGTTTTCGGTTTCTACCAGCTGTGAAATGGTTGAAAAACCATCTCCGACTACAGAAGCAGGCTGCCGTAATGAGGCTGCAATAAATTTATTTCCGATTACTAACATTCGGTAATCATAGCCTATAATTTCTTTTTCAACAATCACAGATTTTGATATTTGTGCCGCAGAACGAAATCCATTAATAAGTTCTTCAAAGCTTTTAATGCCGCAAGTCACATTTTTTCCCTGATTACCATTAAAGGGCTTGGTGACCAATGGATATCCTAAATTTTCCGCAATCAGTGAAAGTTCACTTTCATCTTGCGTCAATCTTCCATCAGGCACCGGTAAATAGGCACTTTTTAAGAATTTCTTAGTGTAATCTTTATCACAGGCAATATCTACGGAAATACAGGATGTGTAATTAGAAATGGCAGCGCTGATCCTTTTCTGGTTTTTGCCATATCCCAAAATGGTAAATCCTGCAGGTCCTGTATGCACAGGAATATTCCGTTTTCTGGCAGCCTCAATGATCATAGAAGTTGTGGGTCCTTCGCTGTACTTACAGTGAACAGTCATAACCTGCTCCTGAGCTTCAGTGAATGTTGCAGGAATTACATTATCAGAGATTGACTGTATAATTTCTGACGCAAGTTTTAATGATTCCAGACCGGTCTCTTCAACCTCATATTCTATGACTCCGTAAAATATCCCCGGTGAGAATGAAACAATATTATGATAAATAGATGGCCCTTGTAATTTCGAAGACAGTTGTAAAATATAGCTTAGTATACAGAGCCCAAACTCATCATGTTGACAATCAAATTGATAGTTTGAACGGAAATAATCTCTGATCAACTGCTGTTTTTCAGAGTCTGTTTCCGAAATTGTAAAAGGATCATATTTAATAACAATTAGACGGTGGTGAGTGCGGGACCACATGTTTGGGCCCCGCATAATTCTGATTTCACTCGTAATCATAAACAATGGCAGTTATTTAACTTAACTTTTATGGCGAAACTGTAATAGGTTTTCTATTACCTTCTTGTACCCGCTGGCAAATCGCCTTGAGAGTTTTGTTGTGAACCGCTTTGATTGTTTTGTGATGATCCGCTCTGATTGTTTTGTGTTGAACCACTCTGATTGTTCTGTGTTGAACCGTTTTGATTATTTTGTGTGGAACCGTTTTGATTGTTTTGTGATGAATTGTTTCGAGTATTTTGTGCTGAATCTATTCTGGACGGATCTGGTATAGCCGAATTCTGAGATTCTGTACTCAAACTGTCTGTTGACATTGCTGAAGAGTTGTTGGTCGGCATGCTGTTATTGTCATAGGCAGAAGCCGAATCTTCATTGTTTGAAGTGTCTGTTGATGAATTTTTTTTGCAGCTGCTGATTGCAAACGCTAAAACAAGTACTGATGTGATAATTGATTTCATAAATTTTATTTTTTGGTTTACTCAAAGGTAAAACTGTCATCACAACTAAATTATGACTTAGAGCATAACAATAAAATGTTTAATAATTCTTCGTAATTTGTCTCAATCATCCACGATAAAACTAACATTGGATGGCGGAATGCCATACCGGATTAATTCGTACTTTCATGTACAGAGCAGACTTTTCGATACCATGTGGACAGAATCTTCTAAGTCTTGGCAAGAAATTAGCTGAATAAATTATGAAAGCTAAATCATTTTATTATGGAACCAAAAAGACAAAATAAGAATAAACCCAACTTATTTATTATCATCTTATTTTCATTGATACCCCTCATGGTGATAATATATGTTATACTGCACATGATTTTCCCTTCATTGTTTGAAAGCTTGCCTACCGGAGAAATTCAGCCAGTGCGACCAGATCAATAACACATTGATAAGTTGAATAGGAATGATTAAATCGCAACGTAAAGTACTTCTGTTGAATATAGATAAGTAATAGCCAGATAACATTTAACAAAAATAATATGAATAATTACAATTTTAAAAAAGAAGATTTTGTCTTAACTGACGATGGAAGATACCGTGTAGAATTTGACAAAAACAAGATAGGTATCGGAGCTGATTTAACTGTAGAAGAGTTACTGCCCGATGGAAAGTACAGCCCGCTTCAGGCGGAAATTATAAGATTTAATGAAGAAATATTTATCTATTGGAGTACACCTTTTGATGGTAGGATTGCTACTGATATAAAATACTAAGGAGTTCAATAGTTTATTAAGTTACAACATCAATCATTGATCAATTGAATATTTTAAATCGAAGAATTCAGTGGTTAGAATACAAATTGACCAAGTTTTTAAAATTTAAACAAAAGTCAATATGATTATGACAAAGTCAGCAGAAAAGACCAATGAAAAATCTCCACTGATGCAATGATTAATTTAAATGAGACCATAATTAAGACGTTATGACTTACATCATAATTTCTTACAATCCGGTGCGGTAATTTTAGGATCAATATAGTTAGAAATAAATGTTATGAGCCCAAAAGGAAAATTATTGATTATTGGCGGAAATGAGGATCGAGCCTATAATGAGGTTGAAATAGAGGATAACAACAACGAATTTTCAACTGATGAAATTCTTAAATTATTGGTAAAATCCAAAAATGACAGGATAGAAGTGATCACCATAGCCAGTTCAGAACCGGAAAGCATGCGCGAAACTTATCAAAAAACATTTGACGACATCGGTTATACCAATTTTGGATTTTTACATGACGTAGACAATTCTATGCCCATTGACTTATATTTAAAAAGGATATCAAATTCAAAAACAGTATTCTTCACGGGTGGTGATCAGACAAGAATTTGTAAGCATCTGAAGAATTCACCCATTCAACGCTTACTTAAAGAAAAATATTTGAATGAGGATGGCTTTATTGCTGCAGGTACCAGTGCAGGAGCGATGTGCCTGGCTGAGATAGTTATCTGCGAAGCAGAAAATGGTGAGGCAATATTAGCCGATGATATTAAGCTTGAATATGGGCTGAACCTAATTGATAACCTTATTGTTGATACACATTTTGTCCGCCGTGGAAGGTTCGGCAGGCTTGCCCATGCTATTTTGCTACATCAGAAACTTCAGGGTATTGGCTTGGGAGAAGATACTGCTTTGCTTATAAAAGATGGTAATAAAGCAGTCTGCAAAGGCTCTGGAATGATTATTATTATCAATGCCAAGAATATAGGACAAACCAACATAGATTCGGCAGAAGGAGGATGTCCCGTATATGTCGAAAATCTTTCCGCTCACCTCTTAACAGAAAACTGCATTATTGATTTGAATACAGGAAAAGTTGAAGGTCCTGATATTAATAATGAGATTAAACACTAGTAAATAGTTCTTTAACAATATATTCTTACTAATTTAATTCAATACTTCTCACTGCTCAATTTTTATCTCCATATATTACCTTTCTTATTAAGCTAAAAAAATCCCTAAGCTTACACTTGGGGATTCAAATACTGATAAGTTCTTTAAGTTGAACTCTAGAATTTAGTTTGTTATGAATTAAGAAACTTAAATTATAAATGCTCAGACATTAGATGTGATCATCTTTGGAATGAGCATTTAAAATATAGGTAACTCGGATTTAATTATTTTATCAGTCTTTCAGATAGGCTTTGATCTTATCTTTGGGAATCAGATCCAGAATATCATTCACATTAATAATTTTGTGTTTGTTGATGATGCTTTCCACTGCTTTGTCAGCGCCAGAATAATTGATCAGCTGCTCGAGAAGTCCATAGACATTCACCATCTTTTTGTGCGTGTTTTCTTCATCGCCGCCAAACCAGGAGCCGCTGAAATGGTGGCTGACATAATTCTTCGGTAAGTGCTGAGAAAAATAAACTGAAGGATAAAGCGTGACATCGTGCTTCAGTTTCTGAATGGTGTCGCTGTAACGGTCTGCTCCATATTCGTTTTCCAGCATTTCAGAAAAAATATCAGTGTTGATGCGCTCTACAAAACCATCTTGCTGATCGTAGTATGCTACAAAATCCTTAGACAGCTGGTGTTTTGGCTCAGCCATCCAAAACGCTGAGTAAGGCACACCTTTCACTTCGAAACCGCAAATAGCTTTCTCATTCAGGAACTCATCCAATGGCAAATTCAGTTCCATATCGGTATCCATATAAATGCCTCCGTGCTCGTACATCACTTTGCACCGAACATAATCTGAAACAAAAGCCCATTTCTTCTGAGCATACGCTTCTTTCACATAGTTGTTGTCATTTAATGGCGAGTTGTCTTCGTTCCATTCCACGATTTCATAGTCGGGATGAATCTTTTTCCAGGTATTGATGCAGTGATTTGCCAATTCGGTTTTCGGCTGTCTGCCAAACCAACAGTAATGTATTTTTTTAGGGATCATATTTATATATTTTGAATAAATTACAAGAAATTCTGGTGTCACTTTTTTTCTTGCAAACATCAAACCTAAACTCAGGATTGGATTAGTTTTTTTTACAATAATCCATAAAAGTCAAAAACTTGAGGGATCAATACTCAGAATAATCATGGTAGGCATGATATTCGTTCTGGTTTTTTCTTAGCATCTTTAAAATTTATGGATCAATCAACTGACAACCGCTATCTACCCAAGCAATATGTAGAAATCACTACGCCGGATTGGGTCAAGAATGCCACACTTTATGAGCTCAATATCCGTCAATTTTCGGAGGAAGGTTCCTTCAAAGCTGTAGAAAGCCAGCTGCCGCGACTTAAGAAAATGGGCATAGATATCATTTGGCTAATGCCGGTTCAGCCTATCGGAGAATTGCACAGAAAAGGAAGTCTGGGGAGTTATTATTCGGTAAAAGATTATTTAAAAATCAATCCTGAGTTCGGTACAGAAGAAGATTTCAGAAGTCTGGTCAAAGCCATCCACGAGCAGGGAATGTACGTAATTCTGGATTGGGTTGCCAATCATACCAGCTGGGACAATGAGTTGGTGACGCAGCATCCCGACTGGTATATGAAATCAAGAAAAGGTACTTTCCAGTCCACACGATGGCGGGATTATGATGACATCATAGAACTAGATTACAGACATCCCGATCTTCGGAAATATATGACTGATGCTATGAAGTTTTGGATCAAAGAATATCAGATTGATGGGTACCGTTGCGACATTGCGAGTTTTGTCCCGATCGATTTCTGGGAAAATGTAAGAGCAGAACTTGACAGTATAAAAGCTGTCTTTATGCTGGCAGAAGCCGAAGACAAAGAACTTCACCGCAAAGCTTTTGATTCCACCTACAACTGGACACTATGGAATATACTCCACCAGATTGCAATAAATAACGTGAGTGTAAAAAACCTGACAGAGGCTTATATTGCAGAGCACGTCTCCATTTTCCCAAAAGCCGGCATCCGGATGAATTTCATAGATAATCACGACAAGAATTCATGGGAAGGAAACCAATATAGTAATTTTGGAGAGGCACTAAAAGCCGTAACTGTTTTTACTTTTTTGATGGATGGAATACCGCTTGTTTACAGCGGTCAGGAAGCTGGACTGGATCATTCATTAGCATTTTTCGAGAAAGATCCGATTGAATGGAAATCCCACGAGAACGAAGCACTCTACACTACGCTTTTTGAACTGAAACATAAAAACCGGGCACTCTGGAATGGCAATCACGGCGGAGAAATGATCAGAATTATGAATGACAGAATGGATCAGGTGATCTCTTTTGTACGGGAAAAGCATGGTGACAAAGTACTGGTGTTTATTAATCTCAGTAAAGAATCTTTCATTGTTCAGTTTGATACGTCGTTTGATACCGGAATTTACACCAATCTTTTTACAGTTGAGAAAAAAGCAGTTTCAGGAACTTTGATTATGACGATGGAACCTTGGGAATATATAGTTTTGCACAATTCTAAAGAGATTTGAATGAAAAAAATAATCTTTAAATTTTGAATTGTAAATGTTTTCAGAAGATCAAATATTTTATCATATCAAATAATTTAATTATTTAATAATTTGTGAGGAAATGGAATTGTTGAAAAAATCTTCGAGTTATTGATACCTTTCTTTATGAGTATCATATTCACTAAAAAAAATCCCCAAGCTTTCGCTTGGGGATTTCATATTTAATCAGTCTGAGACCGCTTACTTAACTTCTTCAAAATAAATTATACTAGAAATCAAATAGTTATGATTTTATATTACAAATATGATACGAAGCTTTGAATTTATTAGCGATCTTTAATCTTCAAAATTACCATTTCGCTATAGCTTATTCAATTTCTAAATATTGATAAGCTTAAAAACAAATCTTAGTTTTTCAAATGTTTATTAATTGCAGTATTTAGCAAATGCTCTTTTTTCCGTAGTTGTCTAGAAAAAATTTTACTATCAAAAATTCTTTCACACCTTTTAATATAGCTAAAATAGTTAGATTTATTTTTGTTTACAGATGGTTTAATAATCATTGAAAATTCATTTCTTTCATTTTTGACAAGAAAGGTATTATTCCTAAAAGTTTGCTTAATTTCTCCATCTTCCCCATCAAGCTCTCTTAGCGGTTTTCTGTATAATTTCTTAATTTGATTTTTAAACACTGCTTTCTGTATATTTGGATTCTTATTTCTTATTGCTCTATTAGACCGTCGTCGGACAATAGAAATTAATCGTCTGTAAAATTTTGCAATATTTGTTGATTTTATACAAGTATTATATCCTCGAAATTCAAATCCAAGGTATATTAAAGGTGCATCTTTCCTTTCTTCACCGTCAATTATTTTGAAAGACGTTAATCTCTGTACTTGTTTTTGGTTGTATCCTGACTTTCTAAATATGAAAGATTCTGTTTTTGATGAACTTATCTTTAGATTGCTTTTTTTTATTAGATTTTCAACATATTTTTTTATTTCTACAAGCTCATCTACATTTGCTACAATGATAATATCATCAGAATATCTTTTGTAGAATCCACTTCTACCCTTAACTATAACATCTAAAATCTGTTTATCAAAATCTAACAAATATAAGTTTGCAAGCACTGCACTTATCGGTAAACCTTGGGGGATGCCTACTTGAATTTTTTCTTTATTGTAGAATGAGTTTTTATAAATTCTTAATTTCCCCTGTTTTATAGTATTTCGAAAATCTGCATTTGACTCAAAGAAACTTTTAAAACCTTTTTCTCTTCTTATTTTTGCTATTTTTTTTTCATCGAACCCAGATCGTTTACCACTTTTTTGCAATTTGACCCGCAAATCATCTCTTAAAACATAACTGAAATTTGTACAAGATTTAAATACATTTTTATGGTCAGAAGGTAATTGTTCCTCATCCAACAAATCACTCCATTTTTTCTCTAATAATTGATGGTCTAAGCTAGAAAAAAAACTTTCTATATCGAAAGTTAGCACGCCGACTTCCTCTTGATCGTCACTACGATTTTTAATTTCATCAAAAACGTCTTTCGCAAAATGAATTGTACTCTTCCCCTTTCCTGTATCTTCTAAAATAATTTTCCTGTAAGCATTTACACAACCATCAAGATTAGGATCTTTTTTCAATTCTTTCTCATACAATTTATTCAATATTGAGGCGTAATATCCATAAATTAAAGCGTCAAAATGTGTAGCATAATGAAGAGGTCTTTTTTTTGCAGTTTTTTCAAATTTAAAATTATCAAGTTTGAAATTATGAGTCCTCTCTTTTTCATTTAAATGCTTTTCGGAATTTACTTTTTTATATTTTCTTTCTTTGATGATTGAATGCATCAAAGGATAAAAAGCATATTTCTGTATGAAAGAAGGGTTTTGGATTTTCTTTTGATAACTTTTCCAATTTTCATTGATGCGTAAACTCGGGGATAAATGCAAATATCCTTTCGTTTTCATCCAATTTGGCTTGTCTGTATCATTTCTCATAAAAAAACCCGTAGAAAGTTCTAGCAATAATGATTATTAAATTTACATACCTCCGAAGAGCGGACTAGTACCCATTAACTGAGTCATTGTAATGTTCGTAAAGATATACTGCAACTAATTAATGTTGCTCCAATTAAACCCTATTTAATAACAGAATTAATGAATTTGGAACTAATAATTAAATTACTTATCTTGTGGCTTGAATGCGTGATATTCCTTCTAACGGGAATACCGCATTGCAAACTTTAATCCTGCAAAAGCAGTAAGACCTAAGTCCTGTAGTCCTGACCAGATGTAAAAAATCAACTTCCTACGAGCACATCAAATATAGGAAAATAAAAAACTAAATAACTACTATGAATAACTTTCAAATTGGAGATCTTATTTCTTTAAAAAACCACCCTTATTCTTTAAATCAAAAGACGAAAATTGGAGCAAATGCTTTAATGACACCACCAATAATGGTAGTAACTGAAATATTAAAGCAAAATAAATACAATCCAGATTCTGAGAATGAAGAAAAACTGTTAGGACAAGTTCTGGGCACTTTTTATAACTCTAAAAATTGTAACTACGAAAAATTTTGGTTTAACATAGACGAAATCATTCTAATTGACAATGCAGAAAAAGAGAATATAGAAGAGGACATTGCGGAGAAAAAAAAAGTTCCAACCGAATTAACTGCTGTAAAAAAAGAATATATAGGAAAACAAGTAATTTTAAATTCCGCTGATGCAGAATTGGGAAAAAAGAAAATCAGTTGGAGTATAGAAAGTGATAAAGAAAAATTTCGAACTGAGTCTTATATGGATTTTTTACCACCAGTAATGACCGTAATTGACGTTGTTGAAAATTCTAAATTTTTAAAAGATAGAAGAGATCCAAAAGATGGCACGTTGAAAAAAGATTCTTGCAAATTCTTATTAAAATGCAAATGGTTTAACCCTTCTAAACAATCATTTTCCGAGGATTTTATCCCATTTAACATTGTAGAGGAAGTTATCTTTGATCAAGAAAAAATTGATATTATACAATTGGGTATGAGTGGAAGTAAATTATTTAAAATTCCAAAAATCACTCCATTTGAAGGACATCCTAAAAGTCAAATTAATAATACGTTAGTTGAAATCATCAACATCATTCTTTTAAATCATAAAGTACGGATCGTATATTCTAATTATTTTTCAAAAAAAGTGAAATCATCTTATTTACAAGATTTCGATTTTGAATCAACAAAGTTTAAAATTACAGATTTAGCTAAAAATAAATTTCCAGATTATTCTTCGAACGTCTTTAATGATATAAAAAAATTATCTTGGGAGAGAGATAAGTTTTATGAAATAAACTATACAGACAGAAAAGGAAGATTTACACAAAGAATAATAACAAATTGCTCTACTAGCACTTTTGAAAACGAAGATGAAATTGAAGAAATTTTTATTATCGCAAACTGCTTGTTAAGAAAAGGAGACATTCGACACTTTCGTCTAAAAAACATTAGTGAAAGATCGACTTTAACTGAAGAATTTGAAAAATTAATAAAGTAATAAGTCTGTTTAATACACACAAATATTGAAAATTTCTAAAAAAACGCTGTAAATATAAAATTTACAGCGTTTTATCATTTTTTATAATCGATGTCAGTTGATAATAATCGAAATTTATTTTACCTCTTCAAAATCTGCATCCTGAACATCTTCTGCTCCGTTTGCATTTCCTTGATTTTGAGCTCCTGCATCTGCTCCCTGTCCTTGTTGACCTGCGGCATACATTTCTTCTGTAGCTGCCATCCAAGCTGCATCAAGAGTTTCAGTTTTAGCTTTTACATCGTCTCCGTTTTTAGTTTCAAAAGCGGTTTTTAATTCTGCGTGAGCAGTTTCGATCGCTGTTTTTTTGTCAGCAGACAATTTATCACCAAATTCTTTCAATTGCTTTTCAGTCTGGAAAATCAATCCGTCAGCTTTATTGAAAACTTCAACCTCTTCTTTTCTCTTCGCATCGTCTGCAGAGTTTTCCTGAGCTTCTCTTTTCATTCTTTCGATCTCTTCTTCAGAAAGACCAGAAGATGCCTGGATTTTGATAGACTGCTCTTTACCAGTTCCTTTATCTTTTGCAGAAACACTTAAAATTCCGTTGGCATCGATGTCGAAAGTTACTTCAATCTGAGGAACTCCTCTTTGTGCCGGTGGAATATCTGTAAGGTCAAATCTACCAATCTCTTTGTTATCGTTGAACATTGGTCTTTCACCTTGTCCTACTCTGATGCTTACAGCAGGCTGGTTGTCAGAAGCCGTAGAGAATACTTCAGATTTTTTAGTTGGGATCGTCGTGTTTGATTCAATTAATTTAGTAAAAACAGAACCCATTGTTTCGATACCTAAAGAAAGTGGTGTAACGTCTAATAAAAGAACGTCTGTCACATCTCCGGTTAAAACTCCACCCTGGATCGCTGCACCAATAGCTACAACCTCATCCGGGTTAACACCTTTTGATGGCTTTTTACCGAAGAATTTTTCAACTTCTTCCTGAATGATTGGGATTCTTGTAGAACCACCTACCAAGATTACTTCGTCAATATCTGAGATAGAAAGACCTGCATCAGAAAGCGCTTTTTTACAAGGCTCCATAGAACGTCTTACCAAATCAGCAGATAATTGCTCAAATTTAGCTTTAGTTAAAGTCTTCACTAAGTGTTTAGGACCTGTAGCTGTAGCTGTAATATATGGAAGGTTGATTTCAGTCTGAGGAGAAGAAGACAACTCAATTTTTGCTTTTTCAGCTGCCTCTTTCAATCTTTGTAATGCAATTGCGTCAGATTTAAGATCAACACCTTCTTCAGCTTTAAATTCGTCTGCCATCCAGTTGATAATAACATCATCAAAGTCATCACCCCCTAAGTGTGTATCACCATTTGTAGACAATACTTCGAAAACGCCATCTCCTAAATCTAAGATAGAAACGTCAAAAGTACCACCTCCTAAATCGTAAACTGCAATTTTCTGATCTTTGTGAGCTTTATCCATACCATAAGCCAAAGCAGCTGCTGTAGGCTCGTTGATGATTCTTTCTACGGTAAGACCAGCGATTTCTCCAGCTTCTTTGGTAGCTTGTCTCTGAGCATCGTTAAAGTAAGCCGGAACAGTAATTACCGCTCTTGTTACCTCTTGCCCAAGATAATCTTCAGCAGTTTTCTTCATTTTCTGAAGAATCATTGCTGAAATTTCCTGTGGTGTATATTCTCTGTCTTCGATTTTTACTTTTACAGTATCGTTGGGTCCGCTTACAACAGCGTAAGGTACTCTTGAAACTTCAGAAGCGTCATCTTTGAAATGTGTTCCGATGAATCTTTTGATAGAATATACTGTTTTTGTCGGATTTGTTACAGCCTGTCTTTTTGCAGGATCTCCTACTTTTCTTTCACCATCTTCTGTAAATGCTACGATAGAAGGTGTTGTTCTTTTTCCTTCTGCATTAGGGATTACTACGGCATCTTTACCTTCCATTACTGCAACGCAAGAGTTGGTAGTACCTAAGTCAATTCCGATTATTTTACTCATAATATTTATATTTTTTAATTTTAGGTTTAATTTACAAACTCATATTCTCAATATCTGTACCATTAGAATTTATATGACAAATTGACACATCATCACAATAATTTCCAGCAGATATAAGTCAGCAAACTGTCACAAACACTTGTACGACAAGAAAAAAATTAATTAAAGATTAATCTTGGTGTTCAATAAAGATTATTAATAATTAGTATTTTTGATAAATTTTACTAATATCTATGTCAGTACACTTTAATCCCAGAGATATTACCTGGTTGGCGTTTAATGAAAGAGTTTTGCAGGAAGCAATGGACGAAAATGTGCCTTTGCATCTAAGAATCAGATTTCTTGGGATTTTCTCTAATAATTTAGATGAATTTTTCAGAGTACGTGTTGCAGGTCTGAAGCGTGCCATGGATTTTAAGGAAAAAGTAATTGCCGAATCTTTTTATCAGCCCCCGTCAAAAATTCTTCAGAGGATTAATGAAATTGTGATCACTCAACAGGCAGATTTCGACAAAACCTGGAAAAAAATTCAGGTTGAGATGGCAGAGCAGAAAGTTTTTATCAAAACGTCAAAAAATCTTACGGCAAAACAGAAAGATTTTGTAAGACAATATTTTGATGAAGTGGTAGAATCTAATGTAATTCCTATCCTTCTTCACGAAAATACGCCAATGCCTTACATGAGAGACAAAAGTCTTTATTTAGGAGTTGCAATGCGAAAAAAAGACTGGCATTATCACAGTAATTACGCTATTATTGAAATTCCATCCCGTTTTGTAGGAAGATTTGTGCTTTTACCTACAGAAAATTTAGAAGAAAAAAATGTCATGCTATTAGAGGATGTCATTACATTCAATCTTCCCCACATTTTTTCTTATTTCGGATATGACGAATTTTCTGCTAATGCTTTTAAGGTAACGAAAGATGCAGAAATGGATATTGATAATGACATCAGAACCAATTTTGCCGAAAAAATAGAAAAAGGTCTTAAAAACAGACGAAAAGGAAAGCCTACCCGATTTGTGTTTGATAAAGATATGGATAAGGCAATGCTTGAATTGCTTATCAGAAAGTTAAATTTAAGCAAAAAAGACAGCATTATACCCGGCGGAAAAATTCATAATTTCAAACATTTTATGGATTTTCCGGATGTATTTGAATATTACAAAAAACCTTTAGAGAGAACATCTTTTACCCATCCTGCTTTCGAACATGGTGAAAGAGTGACAGATGTCATTCTGAAGCAAGATGTTTTGCTGAGTTTTCCGTATCATACTTACACTCCTGTGATCGATCTTTTACGTGAAGCCGCAATGGACCCCGATGTAAAATCTATACAAATTACTGCATACCGTCTTGCAAGCAACTCAAAAATAAGCAATGCCTTGATTTATGCTGCCAGAAATGGTAAAGAAGTGACGGTAATGCTCGAGCTTCAGGCAAGATTTGATGAAGAATCTAATTTGATGTGGAAAGAAATGTTTGAACCGGAAGGAATTACAGTGCTTGTGGGAATTCCGGACAAAAAAGTGCATGCTAAACTGTGTGTCATAAAAAAACGAATCAACAACAAAACTCTGCAATATGGCTTCGTAAGTACCGGAAATTTTAACGAAAAAACAGCCAGAATTTATGGCGATCACCTGATCATGACCTCAGACAGAGGCATTATGGCAGACATCAACAAAGTTTTCACAGCCCTAAGAAAGCCAAAGGAAGATTACACGGCAGTTTTGAAAACGTGTAAAAACTTATTGGTCTGTCCTGTTTTTATGCGTGAAAAAATTGTTTCCCACATCGATAAGGAAATTGAAGAGGCAAAGGCTGGTCGAAAAGCAGAAATGATCATTAAAGCCAATTCTGTAAGTGACCGTGCACTGATTTTAAAATTATATGAAGCTGCAAAAGTAGGTGTAGTGATCAGAATTATCGTGAGAGGTATTTACTGTGCAATCAATCAGAAAGATTTTAAACAAAAAATAAAGGCAATAAGCATCGTCGACGAATATCTGGAACATGCGAGAGTCATGTATTTCTACAACAAAGGCGCTGAAGATCTGTATATTTCTTCTGCCGACTGGATGAACAGAAACCTGGATTACAGAATAGAAGCCGCCGCAAAAATTACTGATAAAAATCTTAAAAATGAATTGAAAGATATTTTGGATATTCAATTGAGAGATAATGTAAAAGCCCGAATTTTAGATAAAAAATTGAGTAACGAATATATCAGCAATGATGAAGAAGAATGTCGGTCACAGATTGCAACCTACAATTATCTGAAAGCTAAAACTACCGTAAAATAGCTGCTGTAAAAGACTCATTTTCGGATTTTGATGAATAATAAACAAATTATTTTTGTACATTCGATTTATAAAAGGCATAACATTTTAATAAACAACTGAAATTCAATAAAATACATTTAACTAATGATCATTGCAGCGATAGATATAGGTAGTAATGCAGCCAGACTTTTAATCAATGAGGTAAAAATTCAAAACGGAAAACCAGAATTTATTAAATTAAATCTCCTGCGAATTCCTCTGCGATTGGGAATGGATGTTTTTACTCTTGGGAAGATAGGTGAAGAGCGGGAAAAAATGGTCTTAGATTCAATGAAAATTTTCAGTGATCTGATGAAAGTCTACAAAGTCGAACATTACAGAGCCTGCGCAACCAGCGCAATGCGCGATGCGGAGAATGGAAAAGACATTATTGAAAAAGTAAAAAATTCTTCAGATCTCAGTATAGAAATTATTTCCGGAGACGAAGAAGCAACTTTGGTCTACGAAAACCATGTTGCAGAAGGTCTTGACAAAGATTTCGCCTATCTTTATGTAGATGTTGGCGGCGGTTCTACCGAGTTAACATTCTATGAAGATGGCAAAATGATTTACGAAAAATCTTTCAATATCGGAACGATTCGTCTTCTCAACAATCTCGTGACAGAAGACAACTGGAAAGAGATGAAGGAAGAAATAAAGGCAAACATCAGCAGCAAAAAACAAATTGTTGCCATCGGTTCCGGCGGAAATATCAACAAAGTTTTCTCGATGAGCAAAACCAAAGACGGAAAGCCCATGTCGATCGCTTATCTGAAAAAAGCCTACAAGGAATTCAATGATCTTACGGTTGAAGAAAGAATGACAAAATATGGTTTCAGAGAAGACAGAGCCGACGTTTTGGTGCATGCTTTAAAAATATACAATTTTGTCATGCATTGGGCAGAGATCAACAAGATTTTTGTTCCTAAAATTTCTGTGGCGGATGGTTTGATTCATAATATTTACAGTTCAATGGAAGATCAATAGAACTTCATTAAACAACTTTTTATAAAATAAGACAAATTGAGAAATATTCAGTTTGTCTTTTTATATTTAACAAAAAATTAAAGAACAGAAGAATATTGAATTAAATATTAATCATTTCTTAAACTTCTATTAAAAGCCTCACAATGTATAATCTTCATTTTTGCACAAATCTATATATAAGTAAAAATGAAGAACAAATACTTTTTCAGAAGTTTGCTACCTATCGCAGCATTATTTCATGGTGCAGTTTCAGGACAAACTTTGGTTCACTACTGGAATTTTAACAATAATGCTTCCGTTGCAGCTATTACAACTCCGACCTCTACACTTTTAAACGGCTCTATTGCTGCAGTTTCTACAGGAACGGGAAGTGCAGATACTTTTGTTGATTTTGCCGGCGGAACAGCACAGAATTTTAATATTGACAATTTGAATGCAAGAAACGGAGATGCTTCCGGAACGCATTTGAGATACAATTATCCTATCAACGGAAACCTGCAATTTTCTCTTCCTACAATAGGTTATAATAATGTTGTGGTAAAATTTACTACAAGAAGATCAGGTTCAGGAGCAGGAATGCAAACCTGGTCTTATTCTTTAGACGGAACTACATTTACGCAATATCAAACTGTTGCACCAATGGATGGAAATCCGCAATTGATTACATTTGATTTTTCAGCGGTTGCGGGAGTTGCAAACAATCCAAACTTCAAATTGAAAGTTGAGTTCGCAACAGGTTCTGGAGGAAATGTAGGAAACAACAGATTTGATAACTTCACAGTGGATGCTACTCCAACTGGCGGAGTTGATACTACTCCACCTACAGTAACTTACTTGCCTGCGAACAATGTCAACAACGCCTCTACAACAGTAAATCCTACAGTTACTTTCAACGAAAACGTAAGACTTCTTGATAATTCTGCCATTACCGCTGCAAATGCTCAGAGTTTGGTTGAATTGAGATTAAGCAATGCTACAGGAACAGTAGTTCCTTTCACAACGACGTTTAGTAACAATAAAATTACAGTGATTCCTACTGCAGGTTTAGTTCCGAATCAGGCATATTATCTGGTTTTAAAACCAAATATGGTTGAAGATACGAGTGATAATGCTGTAACTGCTACAACATCTACTACTTTCACTACTGCAGGAACTACAATTTCTTTAGACAAGACATTCGTTAAAGTCAACGAAAATGCGGGGACTTTGGCATTCAAAATCAATGTCAATAATCCTTCAAATGCAACGGTAAATCTTATAGTAAAACCGGCACCCTTCAGTACGGCAAACAACAGTGATTTCACTCTGACCAATCAAACCATCAATATTACTCCTGCCACCACAAGTGTTACGATTAATATTCCGGTCACTGATGATATTTTGGAAGAACAACAGGTAGAATATTTTGTTTTGAGCCTTGAAAATCCTGTCGGAGCAACAATCACAGGTGATGCATCATCTACAGTTTATATCGTAGACAATGACAAAGCAGCACCGATAGCATCTAACCAAATCCAATTAAATTATATCGGAAGCTTTGATCCTTCAGGAACCAATAACAGTTCTACAGAAATTGTTGTGCATGATCCTGCAACCCAAAGACTTTTCACGATCAGTGCACTTACAGATGTTTTTGATATCATCAACTTTGCAAATCCGCTTGCGCCAACGGTTATCAGCACAGTAAATATGTTGCCATACGGCGGAATTACCAGCATTGCTGTAAGAAACGGAATCATCGCAGTGGCTTCTCCAAACGGAACCAATGCACAAGCAAACGGATCAGTTGTATTCTTTGACATCAACGGAACCTTTTTGAAACAAGTAAATGTTGGAGTTTTACCAGACATGATTACTTTCACCCCAGACGGAACCAAAGTGATGACTGCCAATGAAGGAGAGCCAAACGATGCTTACACGGTAGATCCGGAAGGTTCGATCAGCATTATCGATATTCCTTCTTTGACGGTTGCCGGAATTCAGGCTTTAACGCAATCTAATGTGACTACACTTGCGTTCACCCAATTTAATGGTCAGGAAGCCACTTTAGCTTTAACGGGAGGAAGAAAAGTAAAATCTACAAGCACTCTTGCTCAGGATCTGGAACCGGAATACATTGCAATCAGTCCGGACAGCCAGAAAGCATGGGTTTCTTGTCAGGAAAGCAATTCAATCATTGAAGTTAATTTAGCTACAAAAACATTAGGAAGCATTTGGGGATTAGGTAAAAAAGACATGAGCCTCCCAGGAAATGGTTTTGATGCTTCTGATAATAACGGAGAAGTTTTGATCGCCAACTGGCCGGTAAAAGCATATTACAATCCGGATGCCATGGCATCATATAAAATAGGAAGCACCAATTACATTGTCACTGCCAATGAAGGTGACGAAAAAGATCTTGGAGGATTTAGTGAAAGAACAACGGTAGGAGCTGCAACTTACGGTTTAGATTCAACAGTATTCCCGAACGCCTCTGTATTGAAAGCTTCACACAATTTAGGAAGATTCAGAACGACCAGCGTGAACGGAAATACCGACGGAGATGCAGAATATGAAGAAATCCATTCTTTAGGCGCAAGATCATTCTCTATTTTCAATGCAGATACCAAGCAAATCGTTTACGACAGCGGAGATCAGTTTGAAAGATATACTTCAGCTAACTTTCCATTAATCTTTAATGCAGATAACGAAGCGAATGGAGCCAAAAACAGAAGCCGTGCAAAAGGTCCTGAACCGGAAGGAGTAACGTTAGGAACCATCAACGGACAGACTTTCGCATTCATTACATTAGAAAGAATTGGAGGTGTGATGGTTTATAATGTGACAGATCCCAATAATGTAACCCTTACAGATTACAAGCATTCCAGAATGACTTCGGCATTTGGCGGAGACAACGGTCCTGAAGGCATCACATACATCGCTCCGGCGAATACCACAACAGGAAAAGGATATGTGATTGTTGCGAACGAGATCAGCGGAACATTATCGATGTATGAAGTTCTTTTGTCACCAACTTTAGCAACAAGTGAAGTGAAACCACAAAAAGCAAGCTTCAACATCTTCCCGAATCCTGTGAACAAAGGAAGTATGTTGTATTTCAATAAAGCACAGGGATATGAATTGTACGATATGTCGGGAAAATTACTTGGAAAAGATAAAAATGCCTTGACAATAGATACTTCAAAACTGAATACCGGAGTTTATTTAATCAAAACTTCTGAAGGTGATGTGAAAAGAGTTATTGTAAAGTAATTTCTTCATATTTGATTTAATGTAGCCCCGGTTTTTCCGGGGCTTTTTTGTTGAAAAAACTTTCATCTTTCTTTGGAAAGTCAACCTTGTCAAGGTTAAATATGCAAGCGGATAATAACCTTGACAAGGTTTTGCAATAAATTTTCATTACTTTGACTAAAATTAAATTTCAATGTTCGGATTTTCATTAGATTCAGGTTTACATCCACCTGAAGTTATTACAATTATAGAGGATGTGAGAAATCTGGAAAGTAACAATAATATCGGATATCGTCAAATTAGATTGAATAATATTGAAAATCCCGAAAAACTAAAATTTGAGATAAATGAAGCAAGTTCCAAATTTGACAATAATGGCTATATTTATCTTTTAGATCAAAATAATTTAATTCTTACAGGAACCTTCATCAGTAATATCAAAATTTTAAAATCAGAGAAAAATAATATCAGTTTGGGTGGTTTTGTATGGCATCAACCTAAAGGGTATTATAAAGCGTGGAAAATCAAGCTGAACAACCAAGTTAATGCTAAAAACATTTGGAAAAGTTTTGAGAAGGATGAATTACAAGGTTGGCTGGTTTTTGCTTTAAACAATGTGAGTTCGGAGTCTTCACAAAAAGATTTAAAAATCGAAATTGACGGAAATGATTTTCATAATCTCGACGAATTCTTTTGTTCTCTCGGTGAAGAAATCAATGGAATTGCAGGTTACTTTGGAAGAAACATTCCTGCTCTTAATGATTGTATGAGTGGTAATTTTGGAGTACAATCTATTAAAGAACTAACTTGGAAAAATCATCAGAAAAGTAAAAAACTTTTTAAAACAAAATTCAATGAAATTCTGGAAATATTTATAGAGTTTGATGTTAAAATAAACTTGCAGTAATTTTTGGCTAAAGCCAATGGAATATTATTAATTTTGAAAACAGGCTGAAGCCCGTTTCTATTGATACAGATAAATACTTTTAATTACATAAGAAAAATCATAAAAAAGACAGACCTTCACAGATCTGTCTTCAAAAAATATATTATGTATTTTTTATTCTACATTCACTACTTTTGAAATCTCAGGAGCGTGTTGTTTGATGGTATTTTCAACACCCAGTTTCAGAGTTGAAAAGTTCAGAGAACAGCCGGAGCAGTTTCCTAAAAGCTTTACATAAACGGTGTCTTCTTTTACATCAATCAACTCAATATCTCCCCCGTCTTTATTCAAAAACGGACGAATACTCTCAAGAGCTTCCATTACTCTGGTTACTATGCTTTCGTGTGCTATATTTGTCTCCATATTTTGAATTTGGTTTTTCAAAAATTAATTTGAAATCATTATTTATTTCTTTGGCGAGCAACCTGCAATCGTTGTGATTTTCACGGCTTCTGTAGGCGGAAGAAACTTGTTTCTTTCTACCAAACTCTCTACCATTTTTCTGGCAGTATCTGTATAGATCTCTGCAATTTTAGAATTTTCCTGAAGTGCAGCAGGTCTTCCTACATCTCCCGCTTCTCTGATGCTCTGAATCAAAGGAATTTCACCTAGAATAGGAATTCCCAAATCTTCAGCTAAATACTGTGCTCCCTGATTTCCAAAGATATAATATTTATTGTCAGGTAATTCTTCCGGTGTAAAATACGCCATGTTTTCAATCAATCCAAGTACCGGAATATTGATACTTTCCATATTGAACATTGCAATCCCTTTTCTCACATCTGCCAAAGCAACGTGTTGAGGTGTACTTACAATTACTGCTCCCGTTACCGGAACTTCCTGAATGATTGATAAATGAATATCACCCGTTCCCGGAGGCAGATCGATTAACAAGAAATCTAATTCTCCCCAAGCTGCATCTCTGATCATTTGGTTCAAAGCTTTTGAAGCCATTGGACCTCTCCAGACTACTGCTTGGTTTGCTCCTGAAAAATATCCGATGGAAAGCATTTTCACACCGTAATTTTCGATAGGTTTCATTAAACTTTTTCCGTTGACATCTACAGAAATCGGCTTCTGACCTTCTGTATCAAACATGGTAGGAACAGACGGCCCGTAAATATCAGCATCTAAAATCCCTACTTTGAAACCCATTTTTGCTAAAGTTACCGCAAGATTGGCAGCAACGGTAGACTTACCAACACCACCCTTTCCGGATGCGATGGCGATAATATTTTGAATTCCAGGGATTTGTTTTCCTTTGATCTGACTAAGCTGAACTTCGCTTGGCTCGGGAGAAACTATTTTTAATTTTAAATTAATTTCTTCTCCAAATTCACTTGCGAAAGCCTGTTTCATGGCTGCCTCAAGTTTCTTTTTTTCGTGCATCGCAGGCGAATGAGCGGTCATATCAATGTACACATCGCTTCCCATCACCTGAAAGTTACTCACCAAATCATCTACTTCTATTTCTTTAAGGAAATCCTGAACTTTTTCTTTAGTTAACATAAAAATATAAATTGACTACAAATTTACGGAAATTTTAGCTATTTAGAATCAGTAAACGGTGTGATAGACAAATTCTTTTGTACACGGAAATTTTGTAGTATTTTAGAACGTTTTTAATTTTAAACTCATGCAAAAAATATTCTTCATTCTTTTGGGATTAATCAGCCATAATTTAATATCGCAAAATTATTCGCAATACGTAAATCCTTTCATCGGAACAGGTGGTCATGGTCATACTTTTCCCGGAGCAATCGTACCTTTCGGGATGGTACAGCTTTCTCCTGACACGAGAATCGACGGAAGCTGGGACGGCTGTAGCGGTTATCACTACTCAGATTCGGTGATTTATGGTTTTTCGCATACGCATCTTAATGGAACGGGAGTGTCAGATTACGGAGACATTATGCTGATGCCGACGATGGGAAATCCGGGACTGACTCCGAAAGAATATTCTTCAAAATTTTCGCACAAAAACGAGAAAGCAACGGCTGGGTTTTATTCTGTTAAATTAGACAAGCACAACATTGATGTTCGTTTAACGACAACAAAAAGAGTGGGTTATCACGAATACACCTTCAACAAAGCCGGAAACGCTAATATTATTTTAGATTTAAATCACAGAGATAAATTGCTGGAAGGAGAGGTTAAAATTATTGACAGCAAAACGATTGAAGTTTTCAGAAGAAGTGAAGCCTGGGCGACCAACCAACAGATTTATGCGAGAATTGAGTTTTCAAAGCCTATGTTTGAAACTAAAGGACATGAAGAAAGTGAATTCAAAATTGGTACAATTAAAAAAGGATATTCAGGAACAAAAATTCAAGTAGCATTTTCTAATAAGGTAAAAAAAGGAGAGAAGATTCTCGTAAAAGTGGCGATTTCTCCGACAGGTTATGAAGGTGCCGGAAAAAATATGGTGGCTGAAGGAAAATCAAATAATTTTACCGAAATTCAGAATCAGGCGGTCGCAGACTGGAATAAAGAACTTTCAAAAATTGAAGTGAAGTCTGCCGATAAAGACAAATTAACGGTTTTCTATACCGCATTATATCATGTTTTCACACAACCGAACATCAATATGGACGCTGACGGAAAATACCGTGGCAGAGACAACAAGTTTTACATGGCAAAAGATTTTGGATACTACTCCGTTTTCTCGCTTTGGGATACATTCAGAGGAGCGCATCCTTTGATGTCATTGATTGACCGAAAAAGAACGGCAGATTTTGTCAATACTTTCATCAAACAATACGAACAGGGCGGAAAACTTCCCGTTTGGGAACTCGCTTCTAATGAAACGGAATGTATGATCGGCTATCATTCGGTTTCGGTAATTGCAGATGCAATGTCAAAAGGAATCACAGGCTTTGATTATGAGAAAGCTTTTCAGGCTTCAAAAAATTCGGCAATGCTGGATATTTTTGGTTTAAATGCTTATAAACAAAACAATTACATCAGCATTGATGATGAACATGAAAGCGTCTCAAAAACGTTGGAATATGCATATGACGACTGGTGCATTGCTCAGATGGCAAAAATTTTAAACAAAAAAGAAGATTATGAATACTTCATGAAACGTTCTCAAAACTGGAAAAATCTTTACAATCCCAACAACGGTTTTATGCAGGCAAGAAAAAACGGAAACTGGTATGAACCGTTTGATCCTAGTGAAGTCAACAACAATTATACTGAAGGAAATTCGTGGCATTATTCCTATTCTGTTCCGCAGAATATTCCGGAGTTGATTGAAGCTCATGGCGGAAAGGAAAAATTTGAACAATTCATTGATGCTATTTTCGCTGCTTCCGATAAAACGACAGGTAGAGAACAGGTGGATATTACAGGTTTGATGGGACAATACGCTCAAGGAAACGAACCGAGTCATCACATTGCCTATCTTTATAATTTCGTTGATAAACCCCAGAAAACGGAAGAAAAAATCAAATACATTCTTGATAATTTCTATAAAAATTCTCCCGATGGTTTGATCGGAAACGAAGATTGCGGACAAATGAGCGCATGGTATATTTTAAGCACCATGGGAATTTATGCTGTAACTCCCGGAAAACCTGAGTGGGAAACCGTGACGCCCTATTTTGATGAAATAAAACTGCGTTTAGAAGACGGAACAACAAGAATTATCACCAAAAACACTCCGAAATCTGAGCTTAAACATTTAGGTTTTGAGAATATAAAAGTTGCCAAAGATTTAAAATATACCGAGCAAACTGCTTCTCCGGTCATCGCCGCAGACCGACTGTTTGATTTTACGACTCAGGTAAAAATCACCCCTTTGAATGAAAAAGATAAGGTGTATTACATGACGATGGATGAAAATGACGCTAACGTCAGAAAGACTTTTAAAGCCTACAAAGAACCTTTTACCATCAGCAAAACCACACAGGTTTCTACCTATGCTGAAAGAAATGGTGAAAAAAGCGGAATTACAACTGCCAACTTTAACAGACGACCGAATCATTGGGATATTACCATCAATTCAAACATGCATCCACAATATACAGCGGGTGGAAAATTCGCATTGATTGACGGCATCAATGGTGATGTAAATTGGAGAAAAGGCGAATGGCAAGGTTATCAAGGACAAACTTTGGAAGCTATTATTGATTTTAAATCACCTCAACAGATTAATCATATCTCTTCAAACTATCTTCAAGACAGCAGAGCCTGGATTTTAATGCCTAAAAAAGTGGAATATTATGCTTCAATGGATGGAAAAACATTCATTCTTCTGAAAACCTTAGAAAATAACATTGATGCTAAAGATGAAAACGTCCAGATGAAAGATTTCTCAACGGAAGTTCTTCCTACTGAAGCTCGTTATCTAAAAGTTAAAGCCTATCATTTCGGTAAACTTCCGGAATGGCATCAAGGAGCAGGTGGAGATGCTTACATTTTTGTGGATGAGATTTCTGTGAAATAGTAAGTCAAAAAATTTTAATTTATAAAACCTCTTTCGATTGGGAAGAGGTTTTTGTTTTAATCAATAGGAACGGGCTTTAGCCCGTTTAATAAATATAGCAACTAATCGGCTTTAGCCAAAGCTTATTCTGTTCAATTCAGGGAATAATTAATTCATTCTTTCCGACCACTGTAATTCTTCCGGCAATTCTCGATCAGAAAACTCAATATGAATTATTCTTCGTTTATTTCCATTTGTTGTTCGGTTTGAACCATGAAGAAGTAAAGGTTTCATCATCATTATTCCACCTTGTTCTACATTGCAGATATTTTCTGTTTCTACATTCCAATCAATGGTTTCTGGTCTGTAAATTCCTTTTGCGTGAGATTTTGGAACGACTTTCAGAGCTCCATTATTTTCATCGGTATCGTCTAAATGAATTCTTATCGTAAAAATGTTTTCGAGAATATCTAAAGGTGGTTGTACAGCAAACTGATTCTGTTTGGTTGTCCATGGTCCGAAGTTATCCAGTTCAACTTTTTTATCCACAGAAATCGTTAAATCCTGATGATAGGCAACGTACCAGTTTGATTTTTCTGGCTTATCGAAGTAAATACTTTTAACAACAAAATAATTTTCACCAAAAATTTCTTTGATAATTGTTTTTAAATTTTCATTAAAAATCAAATCTCTTACTTCAGGAATTTCCTTTAAAAACTGACGGATCGCAAAAAGATCTTCGGATTTTCTGAAGGTTTCTTTTGAAGTGTCAATATTCTGAATGACTTCACTTATTTTTACAATCTCTTCCGTAGAAAAAACATTGCTGATAACGGAAAAACCTTTATCAGCAATTGTATTTTTATGATTTTGTAAGTTCATTTAATTATAGGTTTTAATCTATTTTTAACGCAAAGTTCGCAAAGCTTTTATTTAAATGATTGAAAATATTTTTCGTTCGCAAAGGCGTTTCACTCAACAAAGTAATACAAATTTCATAAAAAATGGTGAACAGAAAAAAATTCTCTGTTGACCATTTATTAAGTTAAATTAATATCTACAGATCTCCACCATGGTTATCCAGCTGCCCTTCCCACTTTGAAACAGCAGACGTCGCTAAGGCGTTACCTAAAACATTGGTCATGCTTCTCGCCATATCACAGAAGTGATCGATAGGAAGAATTAAAGCAATTCCTTCTGGCGGAATTCCGAACATCGAACAGGTTGCTACAATAATAACCAGAGAAGCTCTCGGAACTCCCGCAATTCCTTTTGAAGTCAGCATTAAAACCAAAAGCATAGTGATTTGCTGCCCGACAGACATTTCAATTCCGTAGATCTGTGCTATGAAAATTGATGCAAACGTCATATACATCATACTTCCATCGAGATTAAATGAATATCCTAATGGTAAAATAAATGACACCACTCTATTGTTGCATCCGAATCTCTCCAGTTCTTCAACCAATTTTGGAAAAACAGCTTCTGAACTTGTCGTGGAGAAAGCGATTAATAAAGGTGATTTTATCCTTCTTAATAATTCAAAAAGACGGTTTCCTAAAATTAAATAACCAACAATCAATAAAACCGCCCACAAAACAGCTATTGCAAAGAAAAAGTCTCTCAGATAAATAGCATACACTTTAAAAATTTCAAAACCATTGGTTGCCACTACAGCTGCAATTGCTCCTAAAACTCCAAGCGGTGCAAACCACATGATGTAGGCTACCATTTTTAGAATTGCGTGTGCGATCACATCAAACAATTTAATAACCGGCTGTGCATATTCGTCACCCAAATTAGCCAAAGCGACTCCAAACATAATGGAAAAAACAACAATCTGAAGCACTTCATTAGTAGCAAAAGCTTCAAAAATACTTTTAGGAATGATATGTTTCACAAAATCTTCCAGCGAAAAACCTTTACTTGACTTTAACAGTTCTTCAGCGGACGCTGTGTCCTGAATAGGAAGTTTTGTTACATGACCGGGCTCCAACCAATTTACCAAAACCAAACCAATGAACAGAGATATAAGAGATGCCGAAATAAACCAAAGCATCGCTTTTGAGCCTACTCTTCCAATCATTTTAAGATCACTCATTTTTGCAATTCCTACAACCAATGTGGTGAAAACCAACGGTGCGATAATCATCTGCACCAATCTGATAAAGACCGTGCCGAGAAGCTTGATATTGTCTGAGAATGGTTTCGCACTTTCGGGATACTGAATATGTACAAATCCGCCAATTACTACACCCACGATCAATGCAACTATAATCGCAATAAATAATTTATTTTGTCCTTTCATATCTTTAGTTCAATAATCACAAATATAATGGTTTTATTGGTGATGCCTAAAACTTTATGAAAACTGTTTGAAATCAGTAATTTTAAAAATTAACTTGCAGATTATGATGACATTAAAATAAAAGCTTGAGATATTTATTTATTTTTTAGATAATTGGTATAGATTTTATTATTACATTTGAGTGTAATTAAAACATTAAATAAAATCAATTATGAAAAAAACAATCGCAATGTCTGCCTTAGCTTTGGCAGTATCATTCGGATCTATTTCGTGCAAAAAGAAAGTATCAGATGCTGATCTTCAGACTCAGGCAACTACCATTGTAACTGCTAATCCGGCTGCCACTGTAGAAGTAAAAGAAGGTGTAGCTCATTTAGGCGGAACGTTCGCCTCACAAGCTGAAAAAGACGCAGCTATCAAATCTCTTAAAGAAATTAAAGGTGTAAAAGACGTACATGATATGGCAACTGTTGCACCAACAGTAACTGCTCCTGAACCAGTGCAAACAACGACAGCAGTTGACCCTATGGTACAGCAAAAAGTACAGGATGCATTGAAAGATTTCCCATCTGTAAAAGTAGAAGTTGTTAACGGAGAGTTGACTCTTACAGGAACTGCATCTTCTGCACAGGCAAGAAAAATCAAAGAATCTGTGGATGCTTTGAAAGTTGGAAAAGTAAATTATAACTATACTGTAAAATAATTAGAGATGAGCACATTACAGGATAAATACTCAAGTGTAGTTTCTGCAGCTCAGTCTGCGGGAGTTTCTAATCTTCAGGTTCAGGAACAGGACGGAATTCTTTATGTTTCCGGAAATGCATCTAACACTGCAGCGAAAGACGCAGTCTGGAATGCTTTAGGAGCAATCGATTCTACGTATTCTGCTTCAGATATCAATATCGATGTACAAGTTGCAGGCCTTGCTGCAGGTGCATCACTTACTATTGCTACTGAAGATTCTAACCTGAACATCAGACAAGAGCCTTCTACGGATGCTGCTGTTGTTGGTAAAGCAGCAAAAGGCTCATCAGTTACTTTGGTTGAACAAACTTCTGACGATTGGTGGAAAGTAAAAACTGCTGACGGACAGGAAGGATATGCATACTCAAGATACTTGAAAGCATAATCATATCATAATTTTTATTCTAATCCCTGAATTTATCAGGGATTTTTTTTGTTTTAACATCAAGATATAAAAGATTTATCATTTTATTAATAAATTAGCTGCAAATTTCAATTATGAAGATTCCTTTTTCTTTTTTATTTATTCTCTTTTTCATTTTCGGAAAATCGCAAAATACAGCTGCAACAGACAGTTTTGTTAAGTATAATTTTACCAAAAAAGAATTCTATATTACAATGCGTGATGGTATTAAACTTTTCACGGCGGTTTATATTCCGAAAGATATTTCAAAAAAACAAAAGTATCCGTTTTTAATGCAGAGAACCTGTTACAGCATTGCTCCGTACGGGGAAAGTGAATATAAGAAGAAATTAGGCCCCAACAAATATCTGATGAATGACAAATATATTTTTGTATTTCAGGATGTGCGTGGAAGATATATGAGCGAAGGAACTTTCACTAATATGACGCCGCAGGTTGATCATAAAACCAAGAAAGATGTTGACGAAAGCACCGATACCTACGACACAATTGATTGGTTGATTAAAAACATTAAAGACAACAACGGAAAAGTAGGACAATATGGAACTTCATATCCCGGATTTTATACAGCTGTAGGAACTTTGGCGCAACATCCGGCTTTAGTAGCATCATCACCTCAAGCTCCGATTTCAGATTTCTGGAATGACGATTTTCTTCACAACGGAAAATTTATGTTGGGATATTTCAGAACATTTCCTGTTTTTGGAGTTCAGAAAACCAAACCTGAAAATAAAGCATGGTATTCAGATTCTATGATTAAATCTACTTCAGAAGACGGCTTAAAATTCTACAGAGAACTAGGAACTTTGAAAGAAGCGTATGACAAATATTATACAAACAACTTCTTCATGACCGAAATTATGAATCATCCTAATTATGATGAATACTGGCAAAAAAGAAACATTCTGCCTCATCTTAAAAACATCAGTCATGCAGTGATGACCGTTGGTGGATGGTTTGATGCCGAAGATTTATCAGGACCTTTGAATATTTATAAAACAATAGAAAAAACAAGCCCGAAAGCCAAAAACACCATCGTAATGGGACCTTTTTCTCATGGAGCCTGGGCACAGGAACAAGGGAAACACTTCCACAATGAAATTTATTTTGGAGACAGCATCGCAACCTATTACCAGAAAAATCTGGAGACTAAATTTTTTAATCATTATTTGAAAGGAAATACAAAACAAGATGCAGGTTTGCCGGAAGCTGTAATGTATGACACAGGAGCAAAAGTATGGAAAGAATTTGCTCAATATCCACCAAAAAACACTCAGAAAATCAACTTTTATTTAGCCAATGGAACTTTAAAAAATACTGCCGGACAAGGTTTTTCAGAATATTACAGTGATCCGAATAATCCGGTTTTGAGTTCGGACAATCTGAAAGATTTTAATGGTTTCAACCCAAGAAATTACATGTCTGAAGACCAAAGATTTGCAGTGGGAAGACCAGATGTTTTGACTTTCACAACAGATGTTCTGACAGAAGATATGACTTTTGCAGGGGAAATTTTAGCTCAATTAAATATTGCTTCTACCTCTACCGATGCAGACTTTGCTGTGAAACTCATTGACGTTTATCCTGAAGATTTTAAACCGACAGAAAAGAAAGAGGGTGTTATTTATGGGAACTATCATCAAATGGTACGAAGCGAAATTATGCCTGCAAGATTTAGAAATTCAAGAGAAAAACCTGAAGCTTTGGCAGCCAATCAGAAAACTGCAGTTAATTTCAGATTGCAGGATGTGGTTCATACGTTCAAAAAAGGTCACAAAATTCAGATTCAGATTTCTTCGACTTGGTTTCCGCTTTTTTCGGTGAATCCCCAGAAGTTTTTAGATAATCCGAATATGGCAACAAAAGAAGATTACACAAAAGCGTTCATTAAAGTTTTTGAAGATTCTGCGATTGAGGTTGAGGTTTTGAAATAAGTTAGACGTTAGACGTTAGACGAAATTAAGTTTATAAAGAATAGCGGTGTATTGCCGTTATTTTTTATTCTTCAATAGTTCTGAATGTCAGGTTCACTCTGGGAGTTGTCACTTTTTTAGTGGGTGGAATTCTATGCAGCCAGTTTTCCTGAGTTGTTCCTTTCATTACCAATAAACTTCCGTTTTCTAAAAAAACATCAATACGCTCCTTAGATTGTTTATGTTTAAAAGAAAACTTACGTTCAGCACCGAAAGTAAGCGAAGCAATTGCTCCGTGTTTTTTCAAATCTTTTTCACTGTCACTATGATACGCCATTCCCTCGCTTCCGTCGTGGTATAAATTAAGAAGGCAGGAATTGTAGGTGTCGCCGGAAATTTCTTCACACTTTTGTTTTAAAGCTAACAATTCCGGAGTCCAGAGTTTTGCATACTTTGTTCGATTGGAATAAGTGTATTCAAATTCTTTTTCGCCAAACCATGCGACTTTTCGCTTAGTGAAAATCAGTTTTCCGAAAATTACTGCTTCATCATTTTCCCACGGTATTTTGCTGAACAAATATTGATAATACTTTTCGCATTCTTGACCTGAAAATATTCTGCCGTAATATTGTGCGATGCCGTCTTTGGGAAGGATGTTGACAGGGAAATCTTCTATTGTTTCAAACAAGTTATTCATGATTCTATAATTTAACTAGAAATTGATTAATTTTTATAAACGCAGTTTGTTATTTCATAGAAATCTCGACAGTTGAAGAAAATAGTAATACTGAGATTCCTACAGAATGATAAAAACACCGAATATTTTAAGTAAAATCATCTGAATACATTTTCGAACTTTCCCAGCCAATAATTAACTGTTTTCTATCGCTTCCCCACATATAGCCTCCAATTTTTCCAGATGACTGGATCACCCGATGACAGGGAATTAAAAACGCAACCGGATTACTACCAATTGCCGTTCCTACAGCTCTTGAAGCTTTCGGGTTTCCTATTTTATCTGCTAAATTTCCGTAGGTTGATAATTTCCCCATCGGAATCGTCAGTAAACTTTCCCAGACTTTGAGCTGAAAATCTGTTCCTTTTAAATGTAATTTAATGGCGCTGAGTTTTGTCCAGTCTTTATTAAAAATAGATAATGCGTTTTGCTGAAACTGATCCTTTTTTTCAAAAAAAGATGCATTGGGAAATTTAGTGACTAAATCTCTCAATGCATTCTCTTTATTTTCTTCGAAAGCCATATAACAGATTCCTTTTTCGGTAGAAGCTGTAATAATTTCTCCAAACGGACTTTCAAAAAAACTGTAATTGATGTTTAAATTTTTACCCCCGTTTTTATATTCTGCAGGTGTCATTCCTTCAATATTTACAAACAAATCGTGTAATCTGCTCGTACTTGAAAGTCCGGTCTCTAATGTTGCATCAAACAGCGTGGCTTTTTCTTCTTTTAATAAACTTTTTGCATGCGCAATGCTGATGAACTGTAAAAATTTTTTCGGACTAGTTCCTGCCCAATCTGTAAATATTTTCTGAAAATGTGCCGGACTTAGATTTACTTTTTTAGCAACCTCATCCAAATTCGGCTGAAGCTTAAAATTGCTCTGAATAAATTCGATAGCTTTGGCAATTCTCTGATAATCTATCTCTTCTTGTGTGGACATTTCCGTTTATTTTATATCACAAATTTCCAAAGAAAAACTGAACATAAAAATCCGATTCCTGCGGAATTTAATCTTTGCTGATGTGATAATACGCCAACATTTTGTAGTATAATTTTGCCGCTAAAAATGCACTTGGTTTAGAATAAGCAGAATCCATCAATTCAACAATATCAAACGCTACAACATTACATTTTTCGAAAACTTTTTTCAACAATTCTAAAGTTGGATACCATTGTAATCCACCTGGTTCCGGAGTTCCTGTAGATGGTGCGATAGACGGATCAAAGGCATCTAAATCGATGGTGATGTAAACATTTCCTGAAACTTTTTCCAGAACATCATTGACCCAGTTTTCATTAGTGGCAATTTCGTGAGCAAAAAACACTCTTCCTTCCGGTAAATATTCAACTTCCTCAACATCCATAGAACGGATTCCCACCTGAACCAAATTATGTTTCTGATTGGCTTCGAAAACCGCACAAGCATGATTAGAAGTAGAACCATGAAACTCCGGACGAAGATCTGTATGAGCATCAAATTGTAAAACCGTCAAGTTTTCAAATTTTTCTCCAACCGCACGAATCGAACCGATAGAAACTGAATGTTCTCCACCGAAAAGGGTAAACAATTTATCTGTTGCTAAAAGTTCTTTTGTCTTTTGGTAAACAGCTTCTGTCATCGCTTCAGGAGTGGAATTTTCAGAAATTTCTCCAGCTAAACAAACTCCTTCCAGATAAGGTTCTGTTCCTGTTTCGATGTCGTACAGTTCCATGTTTTCAGAAGCATCAAGGAATAATTCCGGACCTTTGTCGGCTCCTTTTCCCCAAGTTGAAGTTCCGTCGTAAGGAACTGTTACCAAAACTACTTTTGAATTTTCTAATGAAGCATTTTCTTCAGGAATCCCTGCGTATGTTTTCATAATTATGATTAAAAATTAAATGGTTTAAAGATTGAAATATTGTTGCCAAAGATACAAAGAAGAATTTGTAAGTGTTTTAAATTATAAGTTATAAATAATGAGTTTTCATTTTTTTAAATCTTTCAATTTTAAAACATTATTTTTGCACAAAACAAAATTTATGTCCTTAAAAGCTGTGCTGTTCGATATGGATGGCGTTATTGTAGATACAGAACCTTTGCACAGAAAAGCTTATTTCAGAACGTTCGATCAATTGAAAGTTGCTGTTTCGGAAGAACTTTACACTTCTTTCACCGGTGCTTCTACAAAAAGAGTTTGCGAGACTTTAATCAGCCGATTTAATCTTCCTCAAACTCATGAAGATATTGCGACCATCAAAAGAGCTCATTTCAAAGATTATTTTTATCATGATGAAGAGTTTGATCTGATTCCGGGAGTGAGAAAATTGATTCAGCATTATTATAAAAACGGAATTACATTAATTTTGGCTTCGTCGGCAACGATGACAACCATCAATATGGTTTTTGAAAAATTCGGTTTGGAAAAATATTTCAGCGGGAAAATCAGTGGTGCAGATTTAAAAGAATCAAAACCTCATCCCGAAATTTTCATCAAAGCAGCCGAAATTGCGAATGAAACCATCGAAAATTGTATGGTGATTGAAGATTCTACCAACGGAATTTTGGCAGCACACAGAGCCAATATTTTCTGTGCTGCTTATAAGAGTTTCCACACGCATAATCAGGATTATAGTTTGGCCAATATTATTGTTTCAGATTATTCTGAATTGGAAGTTGACAAGATTTCGAAATTCTTTTAAACATAAAAAGCTCTCATATTTGAGAGCTTTGTTATTTTAATTTTGGCAACTAAAGCCAATCCATATTTCTTTTTATGAAAACGGGCTAAAGCCCGTTCCTGTTGAATAAGTTAATACCCTAAAATTTTCAAAATATCTTCGGGTCCCTGTCTTTCTCTGAAAATTTCGTATTGAAATTCTCCATTTTCATCTTTCTGAATCAAAATATGTCTTGGCTGCGGCATCAGACAGTGATGAACTCCGCCGTAACCACCGATGGTTTCCTGATAGGCTCCTGTATGAAAAAAACCAATGTACAAAGGTTTTGTATCACTAAAAACAGGCAAATAAATGGCATTCGTATGTTGTTCTGAATTGTAATAATCATCTGAATCACACGTTAATCCGCCTAAGAAAACTCTTTCATAAGAATCTTCCCAACGGTTCAAAGGAAGCATGATAAAGTGTCTGGAAATTGCCCAAGTATCCGGAAGTGTCGTCATGAAAGATGAATCAATCATATTCCATTTTTCTCTGTCGTTCTGGCGTTTCTGAGAAATGATTTTATATAAGTTTGCCCCGCTTTCACCAACCGTAAAGCTTCCAAATTCCGTATAAATATTGGGCTCCTCTACTCCTTCTTCTTCACAGAATTTTTTAATCTGAGAAACGATTTCTTCTACCATATACTGATAATCGTAATCGAAATTCAAAGAAGTTTTGATAGGGAAACCACCACCAATATTCAGTGAGTTTACTTCAGGAGCGATTTTCTTTAATCGTGCATAGACACGAAGACATTTGTACAATTCATTCCAGTAATATGCGGTGTCTTTGATCCCTGTATTGATGAAAAAGTGGAGCATTTTCAGCCTTGCATTCGGATGTTCAGCAATTTTCTGGCTGTAATATGGGATGATGTCTTTATATCCGATTCCTAATCTTGAAGTATAGAATTCAAATTTTGGCTCTTCCTCGGAAGCGATTCTGATTCCGATATCGAAAGTCGTGTCGATACTTTCGGTTAACTTATCCAGCTCACGGTAATTATCTAAAATCGGGGTAATGTTTTCAAAACCGCTGTTAATCATATCTGAAATTTTCGCCAGATAATCATCAGTTTTGAAACCGTTGCAGATTACTTCAATATCTTTAGTAACTTTACCTTCATTATAGAGTGACTTCACAATATCCATGTCATACGCTGAAGAGGTTTCGATAGAAATATCGTTCTTCAAAGCTTCTTCAATGACAAATTTGAAATGGCTGGATTTTGTACAATAGCAATATCTGTAATTTTTTTTGTAATCGATTTTCTCAAAAGCTTCTTTGAACCAACTTTTTGCTTTCTGAATATTCTGAGAAATCTTCGGGAGGTAACTGACCTTTAAAGGTGTTCCAAACTTCTCAACGACTTCCATTAAAGGAATATCATGAAAAGACAAATTGTTCTCAGAAACATTGAATTCTTCCGTTGGAAAATACAATGTCTGATCAATAAGTTCCGAGTATTTTATTTTCATTTTCTGACAAGTGAATTAAGAATGCAAAATTGCTAAAAAAGTTTGATTTTTTAGTTTTAAATTTCATTAAAGTTTTCGCAGATTTAAAATGACTGAAATCGTTTTTTTCTATGCAAAAATCAGCGATTATTCTTTCCTACAAATAGCAACAAATCTCCTTTTTCATATTCGATAAAAATTTCATCTTCAACGGCAAAATTTCTTGTTCCTATTCTTGATGTAATATTCAGATTTTCATGGGCTAAAGCCCAATTCAGACCTTTTGTAGTCACATTTTCAACCGACGGAAAAGGATATAATGAAATCAATTTATCTTTGACGTTCGTTAAAACAAAAGTTTTGGGGATAAAAAAATATTCAGAAAATTCGTCATAGAATTTGATGTTTAAATTTTCTTTAAAGTTGTAAGCAACGGTGAGATTTCCCAAAAAATGGTCTTGTTCTCCTCCACTTCCTCCAAAAACATCGATATTTTTAAAACCTCTTTCTGCAATAATCTCTAAAGCTTTATGAAAATCGGTTTTTTCCTGATCAGGAGTATAAATAAATTTATGTTCATATACATTTTCATCAGCACCAGAATGCGAATCAAAATCACCGGAAATAAAATCTAATTTTTCTAAAGGAAAATTTAATTGTTTTAAATAACGGAAAGCACCATCTGTACACGCAATCAAATCATAATTTTCAGGATCAGGAAATGATTTCGGAGAATCACCATTGATGAAAAGTAATACTTTATCTTTCATTCGGATTCCAGTATTCTTCTGGTTCTTCATTAATTTTTGAAATATATCTTGCTAAAACAAAAAGATAATCTGAAAGTCGGTTCAAATATTTAATCAATTCAGGGCGCACTTCTTCAGATTCATTTAAAAAAACTAAAGAACGTTCAGCTCTTCTGCAAATTGTTCTCGCAGCATGTAAAAAAGTAGCTGATTTTCCGCCACCGGGAAGAATAAAGTATTGCAACGGCTCTAGTTTTTCTTCAAAAGCATCCATCCAGTTTTCCAGTTCTTCAATTTCAGTATTAGAAATAATTAATGAAAGACGGGATTTCCCATTGGCTAACATTAATTTATCTACCGGCGTTGCTGCTTCAGAACCGACAGTAAATAAATCAAACTGAATTTTCTTCAGCTGTTCTAAAACTTCTTCAACCTCAATATGACTTTTTGCAATCCCAATAAATGAATTGAGCTCATCAATATTTCCGTAACTTTCTACTCTTGCGCTGGCTTTGGAAACTCTGGTTCCGCCGTACAAAGCGGTCTGTCCTTTGTCTCCTGTTTTAGTGTAAATTTTCATACCACTAAAATAACTTTTTTTGTACAATTTGAAAGGGAAAATCTAACGATTACTGAAAGAAAAAATACCTATCTATCAAAAAAGTCCGGTTAAAAAAACCAGACTTATTCAAAATTATTTACCTAACCCTTACATAGATATTAAAACATTTGTGTAGAGGATATCCATCTAACGTGAAAACATATTTAGTTATTTTAAAAAAATTAAAATAATATTTAAAATACTAAAATCCTACTGACAAACTGTTGTCATCAACCCGTATTATCTTTGTCATAACATTAACAATTTAAAACAAAAATTATGACAGCCACAGCAACAACAGCCAAACAATTTATCGGTTCAGCGCAATTATTAGAACATTGGCAAGGACACAGAAATCTGACAAGAAGAGTCATTGAAATGTTCCCTGAAAAAGAACTTTTTGAATTTTCTGTGGGCGGGATGAGGCCGTTTGCGAAATTAGCAGTCGAGTTGATCAGCATTGCTGGTCCTGGTTTGAAAGGAATTGTAGAAACACAAATCGAGGAATTTTCGGAAGAAGCTTTTAAGCCAAAAACTAAGGAGGAAATTCTTGCAAAATGGGATGAAGAAACCGTAGTGATTGATCAGTATTTTAAACAAATTTCTGAGGAACGTTTTCAGGAAACCTTCAATTTATTTGGTCAGTACGAATTTCCGGTGTACCAAAATATCCTTTATTTTATCGACAATGAAGTACATCATCGTGCACAGGGTTTTGTCTATTTGAGAGCTTTGGGAATTGATCCCCCTTTCTTTTGGGAGAGATTTTAATTTATTTCCCACAAATTGTACAGGCAATTGAATAAATCTTTGTAAAACATTTTCTCTTACAGATTTAGAAGATTAGACAGATCATATAAAAAGATCTGCGTAAATCTTCGAAATCTGTGGGAGAATTTTGCTTAAATATTATAATGTTCCGTAATTTTTTGAATTAAATTTTTCATTTTCACCTTTAATAATTCGGGTTCCAGAATTTCCGCATAATCTGCAAAAGTGATCAGCCAGCGCGGAAACCCTTCATCAATCCATTCTGTTTCGAAAGTCATTTCGATGCCTTTATCCGTTTCTTTCTCTTCAGTCAATCCGTAATAGCTTTTAGAATTAATTAAATATCCCATAATTTTTTTATCCACCAACAATTTTACTTTTGTAGTTTTAGCAGATAAAATTCTCCTGTGATCATTGATTTTCCCGTATTCCTGTGAAAAAGAAATCTCTGTTTTATAGATTTTTAAAATTCTGTCTACTCTGAACTGCCTGAAATCTTTCCTGAGCGTACAAAAAGCCATAATGTACCAGTAATTAAATTCGTAAAAAATTCCAACTGCTTCAATTGTTCGGTTAGAAACTCTCTCATCAACACTTTGGTATTCAATGGAAAGCTGTTTTTTCTCTGCAATACTCTCCAAGATAATGGGAATAATATTTTTCACGGAATCATTGGATTTTGGACTATAATCAAATATATCGATCTGACTTTCAATATTATGAATTAAGTTTTTATCTGAATTTTTTAAAACAGAACGCAGTTTTGCCATCGCTGTTTGATAATGATTTCCCAGACTTTGGTGAGAAAATTTCTGCATCAGCTTTTCGGCCGTGATAAAACTTAAAACCTCTTCTTTGGTAAACATTACAGGCGGAAGTTTGTATCCATCCATCAAAGAATATCCACTTCCCGCTTCACCAATTATTGGAATACCTGCATTTTCTAATGTTTTTATGTCACGATAAATCGTTCTCACACTTACTTCAAATTTCCCGGCCAAATCCTGTGCTCTCACAATGGGTTTTGATTGTAATTGGGTAAGAATTGAGGTGACACGATCTATCTTTTTTAAATATTGATCCTCCATTTCTTAGTGAAAAACTAAAATTTTGTATTTATTTTCATCAATTCTCACGATATGAACTCATTAACTTGTCCAAATTTAAGCTTCTCGCCGAAGCATCAAAAATTTCTTTATACGTTCCCTCCATCTGCATAAGTTCCTGATGGGTTCCGTTTTCTACAACACAACCTTTTTTCATTACATAAATTGTATCCGAATCTAAAATCTGAGATAGCGAATGCGAAATTATTATGACTGTTCTGCCCTCTTTGATCGCATCAAGAGAATTTTTAATCTGTTCTGTAGCAATCGCATCCAAACTTGCGGTAGGCTCGTCTAAAAAAATAATGGGCGGATTTTTGAGAAACAATCTTGCGATTGCAATCCTTTGTTGCTGTCCGCCGGAAAGTTGTGTGGCATCATGTTTATAATTTTCGGGAAGTTCCATGATTTGCTCATGAAGATATGCTTTTCGGGCGGCTTCCTGTACTTGTTCAAAACCTGCATCCATTTGTCCGTATCGAATGTTGTCTTCAATACTTCCCTGGAAAATATGATTTTTTTGCAAAACCAAGCCTATATCGTCACGTAGATATGCGTTATCATATTCATTTAAATTAAATCCGTCCAATAAAATCTCACCGGAATCCGGAAGATAAAATTTGCATAAAAGATTAATAATCGTTGATTTTCCTGCACCACTTAAGCCAACCAAAGCGGTGGTTTTTCCGTTTTCTATGGTCATAGAAACGTTGTGTAAAGCCTGAGTTCCGTTTGGATAAGAAAAATTAACGTTCTTCAATTCAAAATTTCCTGAAGTTTTGTTTTCTCTTAAAGTTCCGTTGGGTTCGGCTTCTTCATCAGCATTTAAAATATCAAAATAACCTTCGGCATAAATCATTGCATCGTTCATATCATCATAAATCCTGTGAAGCTGACGAATGGGTGAAGAAACATTGTTGAATAACATAATATGCAGCATGATCGCACCAATTGTCATCTGTTGATTCAGCACCAGATAAACAGTAAGCAGAATAATAAGAACCACACCAATCTGCTCGATAAATGTTTTCAGACCCTCATAGATAAAACTGGTTTTTCTGGTGTACATCTGGCTTTCCATCAACTGCATCTGAAGATCAAACTGTTTTTTTCCTTCAAATTTTTCTCTTACAAAACTTTTAATCACTAAAATTGAATTGATTAAATTTAATAATCCTGAAGTTTTTTGTTCACGCTGGTTACGCAATTGCCTTCTTACTCCGCCCAGTTTCTTGGCCTGCATGGAGGTTACATAAAAATAGATCGGGACAATAATTGTGGAAACAAGACCGACATACACATTCTGCATATACATAATGACCAATGCAATAATGGCGTTTGAAAACATCGGTAAAATATCAATAAAAAAGTTTTGAACGAGTTTTGTTAAGCTTTCAATTCCACGGTCGATACGGGTTTGCAATTTTCCGGAAGCGTGGTTTTCGTCACTGAAGTAAGCCACTTTGTAGGTTAAAATCTTATCGATTGCTGATTGTGCTAAAACTGAACTTACATTAATTCTGATTTTTTCACCATAAAATTTCTGCCCGAAACTGATGAATATATTGGCAATTTCTTTTCCTAAAAGTATGGCAGAAATCACGATCAGAATGTGAATACCCTCCGACATCGGACTCGGGAGTTTTGTGAGTTTTTCAACTTCATCAACTGTATATTTCAGCACTACCGCATTTACCTGAGCAGTAATGGCTCCTAAAAAAGTAAGAAATAAAGTTCCGTAAATCATCAAACGATACGGCTTAATGAAAGGCTTCAATTGTCTGTAAATCCCAAAAATACTGAGTGCTCTGGTAAAAGGTTTTGCCATGGATTGCTTTTAACGAAAAACGTACCGTTTCTGAGAGAAAAGGTACGAATTATTATTTATTTTGATCACTAGTTTACTTTCTTTTCAGTGTTCCGTCATCATTGATATATTCGAATTGATAACTTTTATCTAAAATCTCTCCGCCTATTTCTTTAAATGTACTAAACATTCCAATCCAATCTTCTTCATCTATTTCTTTTGGTGTATCCCATCTGATTATTCCAAAATTTTCATTACTATTTTTATCAAGAATAACCCCAAATTCACCATCAAGGAAAACCTTTGTCCCCGAGATAAAATCATCGTCCAATTTCCAAATATTTGCTATAGTAAAAACCTGAAAACCTATCTCGATTCCTTTAGGTCCAGTAAATTGGTTCCATTCTCTATTTGGTGTAAACCAATTCCAAATTTTTGTAAAATCTGGCACATTATCAACTTGTAGTTCGTAAATTTCCTCGATAAAAACATTTTTAAAATTTAAGAATTGTACCTCTGAATTTTTTAGACTAAGTTCTTCAATTAATTTCTCAGCTTGCTGTAATAATGTAAATAGTTTTTTGAGTCTATATTTTTCTACATATTCAATTTTAGAAAGACCACTCGTTTTAGAATAAGTGGTTATATGTTTATTAAAGATGTTTCTAAAAAACATTTCTTAAATAATTAATTAAGTCTATCCTTCATATACATACGTTGTAAGATAATGCAGTTCAGATGTACTCGCAGCTTTCAATTCAGCTTCTGCCTGCTCCAGAGAATATTGTGAATTGATTTCTTTACGCTGAAAAACAAAAGAATTATTAGCATTTTTATCAACAACCTGAGAGAATATATGCTCAATTTCTGAATTGGCAAGGGTTGCAAAACCAATATCTTCAAAACCATACATCAATCTCAAATCATCAAACTGAGCAAAATTTTCATCCACAAAACCCTGCAGTTGCGGTCTGGATTCAAAATTTCCTGCCCAAATATTGTAGGCATACGTTTTCTTGCTTGGCTTATCGAAAATGCTTTGATAGACGAAGTTTTCACCCAAGTAGGCTTCTCTTACCTGCGGATCATTTGCCAGTTCTTCCGGTAGACCTTCTTTTAAGATCTTTCCTTCAAACATAATGTATGTTTTATTGGTAATTGCCAAAGTCTGCTGTACGTTGTGGTCGGTAATCAAAATTCCGATATTTTTATCAGTTAGGCTTCGTACAATCTTTTGAATATCTTCTACGGCAATCGGGTCAACTCCTGCGAAAGGCTCATCCAGCAAAATAAAACTCGGGCTCGTTGCCAAACATCTTGCAATCTCCGTTCTGCGTCTTTCACCACCGGAAAGTAAATCTCCACGGTTTTTTCTGACGTGCTGTAATGAAAACTCTTCAATCAGTTCGTCACATTTGATTTGTTGTTCACGTTTTGAAAGTTTCGTCAATTGCAAAACTCCCATGATATTATCTTCTACAGACAATTTTCTGAAAACCGAAGCTTCCTGCGCAAGATAGCCGATTCCTTTTTGGGCTCTCCGGTACATTGCATCGGTAGTAATTTCCTGTTTGTCGAGAAATATCTTTCCTGAAGTGGGCTTTACCAAACCTACGATCATATAAAACGAAGTGGTCTTGCCCGCTCCGTTCGGACCCAGCAAACCTACAATTTCTCCCTGCTGAACCTGTACAGAAACGCCTTTTACTACTTTTTTGGGACCGTATTCTTTGATTAAGTTTTCTCCTCGTAAAATCATAGAGCAAATATATCAAAAATATAAATGTCAGCTGTAAATTTAAGCTCTTGTAACTTTTAAGATGTTAAAAAGACTTATTGAAAACAACCATCTCAACAATTATTACAATGGAAAATTACGGTTATACAAAAACAGAAAACAACCAAAATCAAAACAATCTACCTTATCGTTCTGAAAAGAAAATCCCTGCAGCGTTATTGGGCATTTTAGTAGGCTGGCTGGCTTTAAACAAATTTTACTTAGGCTATACAAGAGAAGGCATTATTCAGTTGGTTTTAAATGTTTGCACTGCTGGGATTGCTTCAGTTATTCCGTTTATAGAAGGGATTTTGTATCTCTTTATGAGTGATGAGCAATTTGACAATACTTATGTTCACAATAAAAAAGGATGGCTGTAATTTTAATGTAAATTTCATCTTGCAAAATGATTTTTTTCTTACATTTAAATCACCAATCACAACTTGAATTTTTATGGAAAATAACCAACAGCTGACCGATTTACTGGCTTTGGATCTCGGAATTAATCTGATCAACCGAAGACCTTATGCAAAAGAAGTATTCAAATGGCAGGATATTGACCTTCTTCCTCATTCTTCTGCAGACACTTTGCTTTGCGAAATTTACGAATGGAATGGCAGAAACTGGAGGACAACCAATAATAATCTGATCGGATTCTTATTCTCTGACGAACAGTTAAAAAACGTGAAAGACCAACTTTTGAAAACCCCAAAACATCCGGCTTTAATTCCTGATTTTGAGTTTACAAAAGAAAGCATGGTTGAATATGGTTTAGCCTTGCCTTCTTTATTTAATATTGGAATCAATGGAAATATCAACAGTGCCAAAAGTTTTTCTGTGCGTGTCAACGGAGTAACAAAATCCCGAATAACCAATATTGATTCTCCGGGAATTGAAATTCTAAGAAAGTATTCTGAATTCACAGATTCAGAATCAAAAACCTATCGGAAGAATATTAAGTTTAATTATTTGAGCACTTCACTGTTTTATGCTGAAAGCGTAGAAATTTTCCTCGAAAAAGAATCCGGAATTGGCTTAGATGTCAGTTTTCAGACACAGAATGTAGAAGTTGAAGCTAAAGTTGATACCGATACCAAAAAACATTTTGTTTTAAAATATTCGGGAAACCAGGCTCCTTTCGCAGCAAAATTTACAAAAGGAAAAGATTTTGACTTCAAATAATTTTTTGAAAGTTATCAGTGAAAAGTTATGAATTATGAGTCAAGAATGTTTTATTATAACTTATAATTCATAACTAATAACTTAAAACTAATTAACTAATTACCTGTTTAAAATCATTGCCGCTTCTTTAGCAGCATACGTGAAAATCATGTCTGCTCCTGCTCTTTTGAAACACGTTAAACTTTCGATAATTGCTTTATCATTATCCAGCCAGCCATTTTGTGCAGCGGCTTTCAACATTGCATATTCTCCGCTTACGTTATAAACTGCAATCGGCAAATCGATTGCTTCACGCACTTTCGCAACGATATCCAAATAAGGTAAACCCGGTTTGATCATGATAATATCTGCACCTTCTTCCACATCTTTGAAAACTTCGTTTAACGCTTCACGCGAGTTGTGAAAATCCATCTGATACGTTTTTTTATCTTTAGGAATTTCCAAATTATCTTTCGGCGCACTGTCTAATGCACTTCTGAATGGTCCGTAGAACGAACTCGCATATTTTGCAGCATAGCTTAAAATTCCTACATCATGGAAACCACTTTCTTCTAAAGCCTCACGAATTGCCAGAACTCGGCCATCCATCATATCACTTGGCGCCACAATATCTGCACCAGCTTCTGCGTGTGACACAGACATTCTTGCCAAAGCATCATTGGTAGCATCATTTACAATTTTCCCGTTTTCTATAATTCCGTCGTGACCGTAAATTGAGTAAGGATCTAATGCAACATCGGGCATAATAATCATTTCCGGTACAGCATCTTTTATTGCTTTGATGGTATTCTGCATTAGTCCGTCTTTATTCCACGCTTCTTTTCCGGTATTGTCTTTAAGATGTTCTGAGACTTTCATATAGAGATTAACCGCTTTTACCCCTAAAGAGAATAATTCTTTACACTCTTTCACGGTCAAATCAATACTGCGTCTGAAAATTCCGGGCATTGATGAGATTGCCTCTTCTTTATTTTCACCTTCCATTACGAAGATCGGCATTACAAAATCGTCTGTTGAAAGGCTGCATTCTCTTACCAATCCTCTCATCGATTCATTTACTCTCAATCTTCTGTTTCTTGAATATATCATTTTGGAATACTTTTTGAATAATTTATTGCAAATTTAATATAAGTTCTATAAAAAACTATTGCAGTTGATTGTAGAATTTATTACTTTTGTTTGTAATAATTATGCAAATTATCCGTTAGATGAAAAAACTTTTACTTTTAATTATGTTTATGGGCGCTTTTGTTGGTTTTTCCGACAATATTAAAGCACAGACTAAAGAACCATCTTCCACATCACAAAAGTCTGATGATGGTGTTCTTACGGCATACCCTAATCCTGCGAAAGATTTTTTGATGGTAAAAGCGAAAGATTCTTCGTTAAAAATAAAATCAGTGATCTTTTACTCTATTTTGGGAACACAGGTTGCCAATTATAATGTAAATGCCAATAAAGCTGAAATCAACATTGAAAGATTAAAACCCGGAAAGTATCTGATCCGATATATTCTAAGCGACAATACTCAAAAGGTTACTCAAATAGTAAAACAATAAATATTAAATCCTGATAATCATCAGGATTTTTCGTTTTATACCATTCTGTTGCAAACATTATGTAACTTTCTTATTATTTTTATACTCATTATAAAAAAAAATTAATGCTACAAGCCGATCATATTACTAAAACTTACAATGCAGGAAAAAAAACAGCCTTGGAAGATTTTAGCATCCATGTACCAAAAGGAAGTATCTATGGTCTTCTCGGACCTAATGGTGCAGGGAAAACCTCATTCATCCGAATCATCAATCAGATTACACAGGCAGATTCCGGCGAGGTTTTTATCAATGGTGAAAAACTAAATCCGAGTCATATCAAAGATATCGGATATATGCCTGAAGAAAGAGGTTTGTATAAAAATATGAGCGTCGGAGATCAGATTCTCTATTTTGGTGAACTGAAGGGAATGAAAAAAAACGATGCACTGAATGAAGCCAAAAAATGGTTTGAAAAACTGCACATCGACCAGTGGTGGAAAAAAAAGCTATCCGAACTTTCTAAAGGAATGGCTCAGAAAATACAGTTTGTGGTGACTGTACTTCACAGACCGCATTTATTAATTCTGGATGAGCCATTTTCAGGTTTTGATCCTGTAAATGCCAATCTGATTAAAGATCAGATCATCGAGCTTAAAAATAACGGAACCACCATTATTCTCTCAACCCACAGAATGGAAAGTGTGGAAGAAATGTGTGATTATGTTGCATTAATCGACAATTCTAAAAAAATAATTGACGGAAGAGTTTTTGATGTCAGAGAAAAATTTAAGAAAAATATTTTCGGAATTACACTTTCTGATGTGAATAACGAACAGCTTCGAAACTTTCAAAATAAGTATGAAGTTTTCAATTTATTTGAACAAAACAATTTGGTTTCTTTTGATCTGAAAAATACAGTCAATCAAAACGACATTTTGCTGGATCTTGTGCAGACAGGAAAAGTAAGATCATTCGAAGAAAAAATCCCGAGTATGAATGAAGTGTTTATTAACGCCGTAGGCAATCATTCTTAAATCTATGAATAATATATATTTAATTACAAAAAGAGAATTTCTTACGCAGGTAAAGAAAAAATCTTTCATTCTCCTGACTTTATTGGCTCCATTGATGATCATCGGATTTGGTGCAGTGATCGGATTGATGTTTAAAGCCAACGAATCACACAACATTATTGAAGTGGTTGACAACAGCGGACTTTTCAAAGGTCAGCTAAAATCTAATGATCAACTGGAATATGTTTTCGTTCCGGTAGCTGATGAAAAATCGAAAATTAAAAACCTCAAAGGCAATGAATCTTTAGATGGAATTTTAATTCTGCCGCCCATCTCAAGTCAAAATTTTGATGATGTAGAAAAAAACACAAGACTGGTCGTTAATACTAAAATCGGTCTCGATACAAAGCAGCAAATTATTTCTGACATCAGTAATGTCATTAAAAAAGAAAAAATCAAACAATTAGGTATCGCCGAATCTCAACTTAACAATCTTGATAAAAATTTCGAACTGAAAACCATCAATGTATCTGAAGACAATAAAGAAGATTCTGACCTTGCTTTCGGGGTTAAAACTGCACTGAGCATGGGATTAATGTATGTTACATTCATGTTTATCATCATTTATGGAGTACGGGTGATGCGAAGCGTTCTTGAAGAGAAAAACAATCGTGTGGTAGAAATTATCATCTCTTCTGTAAAGCCATTTGAACTGATGATGGGGAAGATTCTAGGCGTTACAATGGTTGCTTTAACTCAGTTTATCGTCTGGATATCTATGTCCGTAATTGGGGCATTAGTTTTGAACACGGGTTTTTCTGCGGTACAAAAAAATATTCCCGGCGGAAATGAAGAATTATCTGAAAAATTTGATATTGCACAGATTGCTACACAGGTTTCTCACAGTTTATTAGATTTAAACTTCCCTTTAATCATCTTTGTATTTATTGTGTTTTTCCTTTTGGGATACATCTTTTACAGTTCGATTTATGCTGCAATTGGTTCTGCTGTGGATAACGAAACCGAAACACAACAATTTACATTATTTGCGATTTTACCATTAACTCTAGGTATGTATGGAAGCTTTTCTCTGATGAATAATCCTGACGGACCATTAGGATTCTGGTTATCAATTATTCCTTTCACTTCGCCTGTTGCGATGATTGCAAGAATACCTTACGGTGTTCCTGCCTGGGAAATTGCTCTCTCAATATTTTTATTACTCATCACCACGATTTTTATGATTTTCTTAGCCGGAAAAATTTACAGAGTGGGAATTTTGATGTACGGAAATAAGGCAACGCTGAAGGAGCTTTGGAAATGGATAAGAAGCTAAAAGTTACTTCATACTAAAACAAAATCCCGAGATGAATATCCCGGGATTTATTATGTCTTGATTGAAAAATTTTTATTCGAAGATATAGCTTAAGCTTAAACTAAGAACCTGCTCAGATTTCTTCTTTGCTGAATTTGGATCTAATTTACTCTCATCCAAGTCTGGATATGTATTAGAAACACCAAAATCATACTTCAGAGCCAATTCAAGCTGTCTTTTGTAACTGTAGCCTATTCCTGCACCTATTGCGAGGTTAAAAGAAGCTGCCTTACCCAACTGATCTGTTCTATAGATTTCTCGTGATTCATTTTTAACTTTCTGATCAATTAAAAAGTTGAATCTCGGACCAATCAAACCAAAGAATTCTGATTCTGCTTCAGAAAAATATCCTTTGAAAGAAACAGGAACGCTGATATAATTGTTGGCATAAACCGCATCATAACCTTTTATTCCTTTTGCATCTTTATCTTTACCAGATTCTCCTGCACCGTAATAAACTACTTCCGGCTGAAGGTAAAACTGATTAGAACGTCCCATCGGGATCAGTGCCAAAACACCACCCTGAAAAGCAAATCTTGCTCCGGAAGGGTTATGAGCATTTTTAACTCTCGAATAGTTTCCACCAACAGTAACACCAAATCTTGTACTGCTTAAATCGATCTGTGCGAAAGATAAAGCAGAAAGTGCTAAAGCTGATGTTAATAAAAATTTTTTCATATGTATGTTGTATTTTTTTAAACGTCATATATTATCGCTACCTCTTTAGTGTTTATATTTCTAAATCAGTTAAAGCGATTTTATATCGTTTTGAGGTTTAATTATCCTAAAACTTTTGCTACGGTAACACCAATATCAGCAGGGGAATCTACTACATTGATACCGTTTTCTCTCATGATTTCCATTTTAGCCTGAGCTGTGTCTTCGTCACCTCCAACAATAGCACCTGCGTGACCCATTGTTCTGCCTTTAGGAGCAGTTTGTCCTGCGATGAAACCTACAACCGGTTTTGTAGAGCCGCTGGCTTTATACCATCTTGCCGCTTCAGCTTCAAGACCACCACCGATCTCACCGATCATTACAACAGCTTCGGTTTCAGGGTCATTGATGAATAATTCTAAAGCTTCTCTTGTAGTAGTTCCGATAATTGGGTCACCACCGATTCCGATTGCTGTAGAAACACCATAACCAGCTTTTACAACCTGATCTGCAGCTTCATAAGTAAGAGTTCCAGATTTTGAAACGATCCCTACTTTACCTTTTTTGAAAACAAAACCTGGCATAATACCAATTTTAGCTTCATCAGAAGTGATGATTCCAGGACAGTTTGGTCCGATCAATCTGCATTCTTTATCAGAGATGTAAGATTTTACTTTTACCATATCTGCAACAGGAATACCTTCTGTAATACATACGATTACTTTAATACCCGCTTCTGCAGCTTCCATAATAGCATCTGCAGCAAATGCAGGTGGTACAAAAATGATACTTACGTTAGCTCCTGCAGTTGCAACAGCATCAGCAACAGTATTAAATACGGGCTTACCAAGATGTTCGCTTCCTCCTTTTCCTGGAGTAACTCCACCTACTACGTTGGTTCCGTATTCGATCATCTGACCTGCATGAAAAGTACCTTCGTTACCTGTAAATCCTTGTACAATTACTTTAGAATCTTTGTTTACTAAAATTGACATTTTATTGTTGTTTTAATTTATTTTTCTTAATGCTCACAAATTTACTTAATTTTCTTTAATTTCAGATATAACCAAGCAAATTGTTTATTCGAGATTTCTCAACTTCACCTCTTTTTTCAGATACGTTTTAAAATCTTCAGCAAACATCCCGATGTATGTGCCTTTTTTGAGATCTCTGTTGACTCCGGTTTTACCCAATAAAACAGAACCACTTTCTATATTGTTTCCTGAAGCAATACCAACTTGTCCCCACAGAGTAACCTCATCACCGATGATACAGCAGCCGGCAATACCGACCTGAGAAGCTATTAAACACTTTTTACCAATCACCGTATCATGACCAATCTGAATCTGATTATCTAAAACCGACCCTTCGCCTATAATGGTAGAATCTGTGACTCCTCTATCAATGGTACAACCGTTTCCGATTTCTACATTGTTTTCGATAATTACATTTCCTACAGAGATTAATCGGTCAAAATTTCCGTCTAGTTTTCTGTAATAAAATGCATCGCCACCCAAAACTGTATTGGACTGAATGATTACATTATCACCAATGACCGTGCGATCACCAATCACAACATTCGGGAAGATGATGGTGTTTCTTCCGATGGTGATATTGTTCCCAAGAACTGCGGATGGGTGAATTTTCGTACCCTCTCCTATCTCCACATCATGAAGTGTTTCTGTGAAATTATAGATTTTGGTAAAATGGGTGTTGATTTTATTGAAATCTCCGAAAGGATCATCAGAAATCAAAAGAGCTTTTCCTTCCGGGCAATTTACTTCTTTATCAATTAAGATAATGGTTGCAGCGGAGTTTAAAGCTTTATCATAATATTTTGGATGATTGACGAAAACAATTTCACCAGATTTCACTCTGTGAATTTCGTTGGTGCCAAAAACCTGAAAATCTTCGGAACCCACAAATTTTGCTCCGATAAGATCTGCAATTGTTTTTAGTTTCTGTGGCTGATGAAATTTCATTTAAAAATATTTTTACAAAAAAGAATGAACTAAATAGCTCATTCTTTTGATTAATTAACTTTTACTAAATAGATGTTGTAAATAAGTAGTACTATACAGACCATAAATATGATCAATAAATTTTTTCTGATATTCCTGGTGTATTCTTTATCAATAAAGTAGAGTAAAATCCAGCCAAAAAAACAAATAACAGCCGTAAAATCTCTTATATATTGAAAAGTCTGCACAATTTCTACAATTATTTTACTCTTTCTAAGTAAGAACCGTCTTCTGTGTTTACTTTAATTCTGTCTCCCGGCTCGATAAAAAGAGGAACCATTACTCTTGCTCCAGTTTCAACGATTGAATTTTTCAGAGCGTTGGTAGCGGTATTTCCTTTCACCCCCGGATCTGCTTCAATAACTTCTAAATAAACCGACTGCGGTAATTCTGCCGAAAGCGGAGTTTCGTCAGCTTCCTTCAAAATGATGGTTACTTCTTCACCAGCTTTCATCAACTGAGAATTTTCGATCATTTCTTTACCTAAATATAATTGAGAAAAATCTTCGTTATTCATGAAGTGGAAACCATTCTCATCATCATAAAGATACTGGAATTTTCTGGTAATTACTTTTACCTCATCAATTTTGTGACCTGCAGAAAAAGTATTGTCAAGAACTTTTCCGTTGGTTACAGACTTCATTTTTGTTCTTACGAAAGCAGGACCTTTACCCGGTTTCACGTGCATGAATTCAATTACTTTAAAGATATCATTGCTGAATTCTATACAAAGTCCTTTTCTTATATCGTTACTTGTTGCCATTAAATTTTGGTTTAAAGTTTCGGGTTTAAACGTTAAATCTAAACCCATTTTTATTGTTAATTATTTTATTTTTTAAACTTAAGATTTTTACATCTCTTATTCTCTGCCCGTTCCGTATCCTTTTACAATACCTCTTGGAGAATTTTGGATAAACTGGAGAATTTCGTCTCTTTCAGCTGTAGGAAGCATTTCTTTTTCGATGTGAGAAACAGCCTGTGAGACATTCATTTTCATTTGAAAAATCGCTCTGTAAATCTTCTGAATCTCGAAAATTTTCTCGTTGGTAAAGCCTCTTCTCCTTAAACCTACAGAATTAATTCCTGCGTAAGACATCGGCTCACGAGCTACTTTCACATAAGGTGGAATATCTTTTCTCACCAAAGTACCCCCGGAAATCATCACATGCTTACCAATTTTTCCAAATTGATGAACGGCACTTAAGCCACCCATCACCGTAAAATCACCGATTTCTACATGACCTGCAATACCGCAGCCGTTTACGATAATCACATGATCACCAATTAAACAGTCGTGTGCAATATGAGACGTTGCCATGATGAGACAGTTATTCCCAATCTTAGTAAATCCCAAAGCTTTTGTTCCCCTATTAACGGTAACACATTCTCTGATTGTTGTTTCATCACCAATAATCGTATGAGTATCTTCACCATCAAATTTCAGATCCTGAGGAATAGCTGAAATTACAGTACCGGGGAAAATTCTGCAGTTTTTTCCGATTCTTGCGCCATCCATAATGGTAACGTTAGAACCAATCCAGGTACCTTCACCTATTTCGACATCACCGGCAATGGTTGTAAATGGCTCTACAATTACATTTTTACTGATTTTTGCACGTTTATCAACGGCGGCTAATTGATGAATCATTTACTCAACTTTATTTTTTGCAACCTGAGCCATAAGCTCAGCTTCTACAGCTATTGTATCACCTACGTATCCGTAACCCTGCATATGCACGATACCTCTTCTGATAGGCTCAATCAATTCGATTTTGAAAATCATTGTATCACCGGGAACTACTTTTCTCTTGAATTTTACTTTATCCATTTTAATGAAATAAGTAGAATAATTTTCAGGATCCGGTACGCTTGCTAAAACCAAAATACCGCCTGTCTGCGCCATAGCTTCAACTTGTAAAACGCCGGGCATTACAGGTTCTTTCGGAAAGTGACCCACAAAGAAAGGCTCGTTCATTGTCACATTTTTTAACCCGACAACATGAGAATCTGATAATTCAAGAATTTTGTCAATCAATAAAAACGGTGGTCTGTGAGGCATTAGTCTCATGATGCCGTTGATATCGAAAACAGGTTCTTTCGTTAAATCAAAATCCGGAACGTTTTTCTTTTTCTGTAATTTCCAATGACGGTTCAGTTTTTTAGCAAACTGGGTATTTACAAAATGTCCTGGTTTGTTGGCAATAATTTTCCCTTTAATTTTAACTCCGCATAATGCTAAATCACCGATTACATCCAGTAATTTATGTCTTGCAGCTTCATTGGGGTAGTTTAAAGTTAAATTATCAAGAATACCGTTGGGTCTGATCGCAACGTGATCTTTACCAAACGCTTTCTTTAATTTTTCTGTTGTTTCAGCAGTAAGATCTTTATCAACATATACAATGGCATTAGAAATATCTCCTCCTTTGATCAAACCGTGATCAAGAAGCATTTCTAACTCATGCAAAAAGCTGAACGTTCTTGCAGAAGAGATTTCTTCTTTAAACTCTGAAATATTTTTAAGTGTAGCATTCTGAGTACCTAAAACTTTAGTCCCAAAATCTACCATCGTTGTAATTTCGTAATTATCTGACGGAATAATGGTAATTTCTGAACCGGTTGCAGGATCGCTGTAGCTCAGAACTTCTTTCACAACCAAATATTCTCTGGCGATTTTCTGTTCTACTATTCCTCCACTTTCGATAGCTTCAACAAAAAACTTAGAAGAACCATCTAAAATCGGCGGTTCTGAAGCATCCATCTCTAAATAAGCATTATCGATATCGCAACCTACTAAGGCAGCCAAAAGATGCTCACAAGTATTGATTTTTACACCAAGCTTCTCCAGAGTTGTTCCTCTTTCTGTAGCTACAACATAGTTTACATCAGCTTCAACTTGTGGGTGCCCCTCCAAATCTGTTCTTACAAAGATGAAACCTGTATTTTCTTTGGCAGGTTTGATGGTCAGTTTTACTTCTTTACCAGTATGAAGACCAATTCCGGACAGAGTAACCTCTTCCTGAAGTGTTTTTTGCATATCACTCATTAGTATGATCTTTTGAGTTATTCTCAAGATTATTTATTTTGTTTACAATTCCTGGAAGATTCCTGAAATGTACGTAGCTTCTAAGATAGTCATTGTAGCTTATTGCAGGTGAACCATAAAGAGTTTCTTTATCATTCACGTGAGAAGTTACACCGCTCTGAGCCTGAATCTTCACCTGGTTTCCTATTTTGATGTGTCCTACGATACCAACCTGACCTCCAATTTGGTTCCAGTCGCCAACAATTGTAGAACCTGCAATACCTGTCTGTGAAGCAATAACATTGTTCTGACCAATTTTCACATTATGGGCAATCTGGATCAGGTTATCAATTTTAGTTCCTCTGCCAATAACAGTGGAGCCAATTGTTGCTCTGTCGATACTGCAATTCGAGCCAATTTCAACATCATCTTCAATGATAACATTTCCTAACTGAGGAATTTTTTTGAAACCTTCTGCAGTTGGCTGAAAACCAAAACCATCACCACCAATCACCGTATTAGAATGTACGATGCAGTTATCACCGATTATGCAATAATCATAGATTCTGGCTCCGCTGTCAATTTTACAGTTTTTACCAATTTTCACTCCTTTTCCGATATAAACCTGCGGATAAATCTGTGAACCATCCCCTATTTTAGCTTTTTCGGATACGTAAGTAAAAGCGCCAACATAAACTTTCTCGCCAATCACAGCAGTCTCATGTATGGAAGAACCACTTTCCAAACCTTCTTTTTTGCCTTGCATCTCATGATAGAGATTCATCAGAACCTGAAAAGAAAGGTAAGCGTCTTTAACAGCAATTATGGTCTGATTGTAAATGTCTTTGGTTAAAATATTTTCCGAAACAATAAGAACGGAGCAATTTGAAGTATCTAAATAGTGTGAAAAACGTTCCTGGGCAATAAAAGAAAGATGCCCGGTTTCCCCACTCTCAATAGGTGAAACTCCTTTTATAAGTGCGTTTTCGTCACCTATAATTTTTCCGTCAATAAAACTCGCAATTTGCGAAGCTGTGAATTCCATATCCTGCAAAGATAAGAAAATCTATTATTCACCAACATTTTTTAGTTTGGCGAATAAAGATTTTATTGATATTTAAAAAAATACGCTTCCTATTGTCGAGGAAAGGTAAGAATATAACGTGTTGTTTTATTGGATATCAAGCCAGACAAAAGTTGGTCTTCAGATTCATCAAGCCTTAAAATTTTACCGTTTTTTTGCAGTAAATAAATAGGCTGTTTATCTGTATTATAAGGTAACAAGCTACGTTCAATCTCGTATACAAGTTCCTGAGCATTATTTATCCCTAGAAATTCGTTGGTACTTCTTATTTTTTCCTGAATAAACTCAGGATCAAAAGGCTGAGAAGAAATGATTGTTTTTGGGAGGTTTCGCTGGATTACACATTGGCACCAATAGGAAAGAAGAAAGTCATCAGCATTCTGCCACAATTTCATCGCATGAATGATATCATTATCATCCATCTGGGTAAATCTTTGCACATCTTCATCGGTTTCTTCACTTTTTTCACGGTTCAGAAAGTATTTCAAGTTCTCCGTTGCAGGCAAATCTACCCCCTGCAAGGCCAGATATTTTGCTCTTTCAAGAATTTTAACCAAAATAAACTCAGCCAATGCTGATGTTTTGTGATAATAAACCTGCCAATACATAAACATTCGTGCAGTAAGAAAATTTTCAATAGAATAAACACCTTTCGCATCAATCACCAGCTCGTCTTTGCAGACATTCATCATCGAAATAATTCTCTGTGTATTTACATTTCCTTCTGAAACTCCGGTGAAAAAGCTGTCTCTTTTCAAATAATCTAAACGATCAACATCTAATTGTGAACTGATCAATTGATTAAAAAATTTTCTGTGGTATTTCCCCTGGAACATTTCTATTGCGACAGATAACTTGCCATCAAACTCATCATTTAATCTGTTCATCAACAACAATGAAAGGTTTTCGTGATGCCAATCATCCATGAGCATATTTTCTAATGCATGAGAAAACGGACCGTGACCGATATCGTGCATCAAAATCGCCAACATTGCTCCTTTTTCCTCTTCCTCTGAAATCTGAATTCCTTTTTGCTTTAACGTTTCCAAAGCGGTAAACATGAGGTGCATCGCACCCAAAGCATGATGAAATCTTGTATGCGTAGCTCCTGGGAAAATTAAATTTAAAAGTCCGGTCTGCGAAATTCTTCTTAGTCTCTGAAAGTAAGGATGTTCTATTATATCAAATACAATCTCGTGAGGAATTTTTATAAAACCGTGAACAGGATCGTTGATAATTTTTAGCTTATTCTGCATAGAAATATACTGTGATATGCAAAATTAAGGTATTAAACTTAATTCAAAGAAAATTGTAAATTTTATCGAATAAATTTTTCTTCATAATCCTGCAAATACTCAATTTTTTAACCTATCTTCATACCACATATTTAAGTTATAGAAGGTCAAATTTCTTTAACTAAGATTTAACTTATAACAGCTTCAATTTGGCTTTTGTTAAAGGCTTTTGGTCGCAGTTTTGATACAATAATCATAGAAAAAATTAAACTTTTATGTCAGAAAAGATATTATGGATCGATGATGAAATAGATTTACTCAAACCTCATATCGTATTTTTAGAAAAAAAGGGGTATCATGTAACTCCTGTCAATAATGTAAATGAGGCTTTGGAACTGATGGATTCAGAAAAATTTGCTTTGATACTTATTGATGAAAATATGCCGGGGATTTCCGGTCTTGAAGCCATTCCTATGATTAAAGACAAAGACAGTTCTTTAAAAATCGTAATGGTGACAAAAAGTGAAGAAGAACATATCATGGAAGAGGCTATCGGTTCTCAGATTGCTGATTATATTCTCAAGCCTGTAAATCCTAATCAAATTTTATTGTCGTTAAAGAAAAATCTTCAGGAGGACAATCTTGTTGAGCAAAAGACAATTCTTCAGTACCAGCAAGAGTTCAGAAGCCTTTCGATGGAACTCTCTTATCTCAGAACATATCAGGATTGGGCAGAATATTATAAAAAAATCGTTAATTGGGAAATTAAATTCGATAAAGTTGCAGATAATGAATTTGCTGATTTACTACAGTCTCAAAAAGAGGAAGCCAATATTCAGTTCGCAAAATTTATTGAAAACAATTACGAAGAATGGCTGAATGGAAATGACAAACCGTTGATGAGTCATACTCTATTCAGAGACAAGGTAAAACCCGAGGTTGAAAAAGATAAAGTTCTTTTGCTGATGGTTGATAATCTGAGATATGATCAGTGGAAAGTAATTGAGCCTTTATTCACAAAATATTACAATAAAGTGTCTGAAGATTATTACTACAGCATTCTTCCGACAGCAACTCAATATGCAAGGAATTCGTTTTTTGCAGGAATGCTCCCTTCAGAAATTGAAAAACGTTTTCCGGATAAATGGTTTAATGATAATGAAGACGGAAACAAAAATGAATATGAGCGTGACTTTTTAGAAGATCAGATGAAGAGAATTGGTTTAAATTCTAAATCAATGAAATATCTAAAGGTTTTGAATGCTGATTTTGAAAAGAAAATTTATGAAGATTTTAATCAACATAAAAACAATGATCTTTTAGTGATCGTTTATAATTTCATCGATATTCTTTCTCACGCAAAAACCGACAATCATATTGTTGACCAATTGATCAGAGATGACAAAACTTTCCGTTCGCTCACGTCGAATTGGTTTGAAAATTCGTCTTTACTTAAAATTATCAAACTGGCAGCTGAAAGTGGGTATAAATTGGTCATCACAACCGATCACGGAACTGTTTATGTTAAAAAACCAAGCCGTGTTGTAGGAGACAGAGAAACTTCTACCAATATTCGTTATAAAACAGGAAAGAGCTTAACGTATGATGACAAAGATGTCTGGGCAGTAACCAATCCTGAAAAAATATTTTTACCAAAAGGAAATTTAAGTTCAAAATATATTTTTGCTAAGAACAATATATTTTTAGCGTATCCAAAAAATTACAATCATTTTGTAAACTACTATAAGGAAACTTACCAACATGGCGGAATTTCTTTGGAAGAATGTATTATCCCAATCAGTATTTTAGAACCAAAATAGTTTTTTCATAGTTTATTATTTGGGCTCGGGCGGAAAAAATCTTCGATTTTTTCCGCCCGATTTTTTATATTTTTGAATCATGAAATTAATCACCTACAACGTCAACGGAATCAGAGCTGCCTTTACAAAAGATTTTCTGGGCTGGCTTAAAACTGCAGATCCGGATATTATCTGCATTCAGGAAAGCAAAGCCGGAAACGACCAAATAGACATCGAAAGTCTCGAAAGAATCGGCTATCAAAGTTATTGGCATTCTGCAGTAAAAAAAGGCTACAGCGGAGTCGGAATTGCTTCGAAAATAAAACCTCATCATGTTGAATACGGCTGTGGAATTGAAAGCTATGATAATGAAGGAAGAATTATTCGTGCCGATTTTGATGGATATTCTGTGATCTCTGTGTATGTTCCATCGGCTTCTAATATCGAAAGACTGGAATTCAAAATGCAGTTCTGTCACGATTTTTTAGAATACATAAAAAACTTAAAGAAAGAAATTCCGAATCTTATTATTTCCGGAGACTTTAATATCTGTCATGAAGCGATTGACATTCATAATCCGACAGGCTTAAAAAACACTTCAGGATTTCTGCCAATGGAAAGAGAATGGATGACGAATTTTATCAACGAATGCGAATTGATAGACAGCTTCAGATTCTTCAACGATCAACCAAATAATTATACATGGTGGAGCTACAGACAAAATGCAAGAGCCAATAATAAAGGATGGAGACTGGACTATAATTTTGCCTCCTATTCTTTAAAAGATAAACTCACCAGAGCCGTTATTTTGAAGGAAGCAGTGCATTCTGATCATTGCCCTGCGATGATTGAAGTGAATGTATAAAAACTATAAAGCCAGCTGAATCAGCTGGCTTTATTTAATTTAAGAATCGTATTAAATTTAATCGACAATTTCGTACTCTACTGGGATAATACCTTTTTTGACTCCCCCAATTTCATCGAACGCTGCTTTAGACATGTCTAATGCTCTTGATGAATGAAAAGGCCCTCTATCATTAATCGTTACAATTACCTCTTCTCCATTGTTCAGATTGGTTACCTTTAACTCGGTTCCAAAAGGAAGCGTTCTGTGTGCTGCGGTAAGTTTAGAGTTATCAAAAACCTCTCCGCTTGCTGTTTTTCTACCATTAAACTTGTCGTGGTAGTACGACGCATAACTTGTTTTCTTCGCATCTTCGGCATTATTCTTGAAAGAATAAACACCTAGTGTTGAAATCATCATTATGATTACGAGAATGAATCTTTTCATCATTTTGAATTATTTTTATTGTTTGACAGGGCAAAAGTATACTGAAACTTTGTACTCACCTATTTTAGATGTTAACAAAACCTAATAAAATGTTAAAAATATCTTAAAAAGCATTCTAACAGCCTATTTTTAGGGGATTTATAGCACTATGTTAAAATGTGTTAAATATTGACTCTAAAAGTTAATATAATTAACTGCTTACAGAGCATTAGACTTGACATTAAACTTTTAATACGTTGATAATCATCTATTTAAAATTTTGTGATTTTACTAAAATCTCTTTGTAATAATCAAATACATGTTTCGAAAAGATAAAATATCTACCATTAAAAAAGACAAAACATCACTTACATTTGATTGTACTACCTGGCTTAATAAATTGAATTTGCAGTGCAATTCTTAAAAATGCCGGTTGATTTAGCATCCATTTAATGAATATGATTTATTCTAATGTTCATTAAAACAAAAAAACCAATGACTTAGTCATTGGTTTTTTAATTCTTTATTTATTTTTAAACAAGCTCTCCGTACAAATCAAACTCCTCTGCGGAAGTGATTTTTACATGAGCAAACTCGCCAATTGATATATAAACATTGTCTGTAGCCACTAAAACAGTATTATCTACATCGGGAGAATCATATTCGGTTCTTCCCACAAAATAATTTCCTTCTTTCCTGTCAAAAATACATTTGTAAACTTCACCAATTTTTGTCTGATTCTTCTCCCAAGAAATCTGTGACTGCAATTCCATAATCTCTTCAACTCTGTCTTCTTTCACTTCCTGCGGAATATCGTCTTCTAAAACGTAAGCACCTGTATTTTCTTCATGAGAATAGGTGAAACATCCTAATCTGTCAAATTTTTGCTCTCTTACCCAGTTTTTCAACTCTTGAAATCTTTCTTCTGTTTCACCAGGATAACCAACAATTAGAGTAGTTCTGATTGCCATATCAGGAACTTTCACTCGGAATTTCTCTAATAAAGCATTTGTTTTTTCGTGTGTTGTACCACGTTTCATAGATTTCAACAAATCTGAATTGATATGCTGAAGCGGGATATCTATATAATTACAAACTTTCGGTTCTTCTCTGATAATATCTAAAACATCTTCCGGAAAACCACTTGGGAAAGCATAATGAAGTCTAATCCATTCAATACCTTCTACTTTTACCAGTTCTTTTAAAAGTTCACCTAAAGCTCTTCTCTTATATATATCTAAACCATAATAAGTTAAATCCTGTGCAATCAGAATCAGTTCTTTCACACCTACTTTAGCCAATTTCTGAGATTCTTTTACCAACTTTTCGATCGGTGTGGAAACATGACCACCTCTCATCAACGGAATTGCGCAAAACGAACAAGGTCTGTCGCAGCCCTCAGAAATTTTAAGGTATGCGTAATGCTTTGGCGTAGTGGTTAATCGCTCACCCACTAATTCGTGCTTGTAATCTGCACCTAAATGTTTCAATAAAATCGGAAGATCTCTGGTCCCAAAATATTGGTCAACATCTGGGATTTCTTTAATTAAATCCGGCTTATATCTCTCAGAAAGACAGCCTGTAACAAAAACCTTTTCTACTTCACCTCTATTCTTAGCATCAACATATTCCAGAATGGTATTAATTGATTCTTCTTTTGCGTTATCGATAAATCCGCAAGTATTGATGACAACAATATCTCCTCGATCCTCATGTACCACCTCTTTACCATTGGCTTTAAGCTGGCTCATCAAAACTTCTGAATCGTAAACATTCTTGGAACAACCAAGCGTTACAATATTAATTTTCTTCTTTCCTACAGATTTTGTACGCATCTTTCTATTTTGAGTCTGCGAAGATACGAAATATTACAATGTAAGTTTATTATTAAAAAAAACCACTTATAATTAAGTGGTTATAGATTATATTAATAATTTTTTTTCTTAAAAGCGGGTGAGTTTTTATCCTTCTCAGATAATATCATCTCTTCTTTTTTTAATTTCCAATCTATCTTCAAATCTTCGTCGTCAAATTTCACACTCCCTTCAGAATCTCTATTATAAAAATTATCACATTTATAAGAAAAAACAGCGGTCTCACTAATTACAGAAAAACCATGTCCAAAGCCTCGGGGAATATACATCTGAAGTTTGTTTTCGGCATTAAGTTCTATACCAAACCATTTTCCGAACGTGGGAGAATCTTCACGTAGATCTACAGCAACATCCCAGACTCTACCTTCTAAACATGAAACCAATTTTGCCTGAGCGTGTTCTCCTTTTTGTAAATGCAAACCTCTAAGAACCCCATATGATGACTTTGAAATATTGTCTTGCACAAAATGACCATTCATACCTGTAAGCTCTTCAAATTCTTTTTCATTAAATTTTTCAAAGAAATACCCTCTTTCATCTTCAAAGATGGTGGGTTCTATAATGTAACAGTCTTTAAGCTGAGTTTCTTTGATTTTCATATATTATTAAAATTACTTAATTTTTAAAGATAAATATGTCACCAGGTAAAATAGTAGTTTTATATTTTTTAGATGCAAAAAGATTTTTTTCTTTCCCTGAAGAATTATCTATCATTTTCATCTGTGTTGCTAATTTATAGTCAAGCTTGAGATCGCTGATTAATGATTTATTCTGAATAATAACAAATTTACTTTTGCCATTTGACATCAATGAAACCAATGCATTTTCGCCATCCGTTGAAAAATACGTGAATCCTTTTGGTGCAGTCATTAGTTTTTTTGTTCCTTGTGGAATTTCACTTCCTGTGTGAAAAATCTGATCAGCTTTAGCACCTTTAAATACCCAAGCTAACCTTTGAATCTGTTGATTAACTGTTTTAACCATATCGTAGGTTGGTGTGGGATTGCCTTTGGCATCAACAATAGCATATAAATAATTATTATCTTTCCAATGCTGGTTATTTACTGTCCAGTAGGTGTAATATTGTATAGCTTGTGCTCCATATAATAGATTTGAAAACTGCTGTAATTTTAAGGATTGTAATGTTGGTTCTTTGTATGCGAAATGAATAGCTGTACAAGCAAATGCCCAAAAAGGGACGCTATATTTGTATGCATTTGATCGGATAATTTCAAGATTTTCATAAAAATCTTTACGTACTGTGTTATTAACTACAGGATAGTGATCAAAGGATAAAATATTGGGATTAACTACGGTTAAGAACTGTTTGACATAAGCATCATAATTAACAGCTGCATATGCTGAATTCTCTGCATAAGTAGGCATTAAATTAATGTAAATGAACTTTTTATTATCCATTTTTTTTATCCTTTTGACAATATCGGATAATTCCACAAATCTGCTGGTGGATGGCTCATCTTCAATGTAATATGCTAAAAAAGCGGAATGATCTTTAAATCTTCGTGCAATTATTTCCGGATTGCTTTTTATGTCTGGAACTGAAGCTATAATTTTTAAATTCATTTTCTCAGCAACACTTAACGCTTTCTTAACATCATCAATATTATCATACATATTCAGATTGATCGTAAATCCTGCGTTTTTAAGGATTTGATAATTTCTATCATCTGTATAAGATGAAGGAATACCTTGAAAAGCTATTATTGGGAAAGAAATTTTCTGTGCTGAAGATATTCCAAACAGAAAAAAACTAAAAAAGATAAATTGTTTAATCATTAATTACTATTTAAGGTAAAAACTATTTTTAAAGTTTTAAAAACAATCATGATATCAAATAGTACAGAATAATTTTTTATATAAAACAAATCATATTCCAGCTTTTCGAGGTTATCTTTAGGTGTTGCTTTGGGTAAATTTACCTGTGCCCAACCTGTAACGCCTGGTTTGACTAGATGTCTAAGGTCAAACATTGGATTTTCGTCATTGCTGATCTTCACAAAATGAGGTCGCTCAGGACGCGGCCCTATTAGGCTCATATCACCTTTAAGAATATTCCAAATCTGAGGAAGTTCATCAATTTTTGTAAGTCTCAAAAATTTCCCCACTCCGTTGATTCGCAAATCATTTTTGGTCGTATAATCACCGCTGTGTTTTGACACCATTGTTCTAATCTTATAAATCGTAAAATTTTGCGAATGCTTGCCAACACGGTCTTGTGAAAAAAGAACACTTCCGTGTGAAGTTAGTTTTACTAAAACAAAGCCGAAAATTATTAAAGGAACAATAAAAGGTAAAAGCAACAAACTCACAAAAATATCAATGAATCTTTTTAAATTGAATTTTTCTTGCTTTTGACCAATGGTAAAGATATCATCAACTAAATATTCATTCGTCTCTAATCTAATCAGTGGAATTCGTTTGTTTACATGTTCGTAAAACTCATGGGCATCATATACGACAATACCTTTGTTTCTTGCCACTACAATTTCATTTGCAACATCTTTGTATAAATGAGTAATATTTGATGTTTCTAAAACAATGCATTTAATATCAAATTTTTTAATATACTCAGTTACACTAATTCTTGACTCATTAGAATCATATAAAATTGCTTTATATTTTTTCCTAAACTTTTTATCACTAAAAAGTTTTAATGAAATATCGCTAACGTTTATAAAAAGGCATACCTTGATAGGCGCGGTTATCTTGAAAACCTGCTTATTTTCTTTCATCGTTGTAAAAGCTTTTGTCAAACTTCTTTCCATTATTATTACAAATTTGCTTTACAATACTAATCCCTAAATCAAATTTAAATTTGTATTCTCTTAACTTATTAAAACTTATAGTCTTATATTTATAAACTTAAAGATATTACTTAAATTTTATTATTCTGATATGTAAAAACTTATAGAAAAACTGTCTTTGTGTTTAATCGCAGTAAATTTATTCTTTTTTTTAACTAAATACTAAACTTTTATAATACAAATGAAAATAAGAAACATTAAATTATATCTCTGATTGATAAATTTGAGTATATTGTTTCACCATTTCATCAATAGTTAAACTTTTACTGAATATTTCTTTTGACTTTTGCGAAAATTTCGTGTAAACATTTTTATTTTCTAAAATGTACTTAATTTTTTCAGCAAAAATTTCTTCAATATTGTCTACAACATAACCATTCTGATCATTGAGTACAATCTCAGAAATCCCTCCTACATCAGAAGACACCACAGGTTTTCCATAACTGAGTGCATCAATACAGACAATTGGCACGCCTTCATAATTGCTAGGCAGTACAAATATATCTGCTAACTGGATGTATTTTTTCGCATTCGGGATGCTGGGCAAACAGAATAAATTATTTGGAAGATTATCATAAATTTTGTCTGCTCCAATCCATACGAAAGCATATTGAGGAAGTAATTTGGAAATAGCAATATAAGTGTCAAATCTTTTTTGTGGAGATATGCGGGCAATACACATAACCACCCGTTCAAACTTTTCCAATCCATCTAGCGAAAGTTCAGTAATATTTTCCGGGAGATGTACACCATTATAAACTACATAAAGATTTTTTATAATTCCCTCTTTTATAATATTCTGTCTGTCATAATCACTTGCTAAAACAATTGCTTTACATCTATTTTTAAGCAATTTTTCTAGGGGCAAAAATTTTCTATATGCAAGCCTTATAGAATCAAAACCATGAACAGAGTATACTATTTTTTTTTTTGGAAACACTAATCTTCCCAAAAAACCGATTTTTGATGAATGAAGATGAATAATATCGGGATTAATAGATGCATATATTTTTTTTAACTTAAATGATGCAATAAAATCATTATAAAAAGAAATCTCTCTGACGATTTCTTTCATTTTAATTTTGGTTATTTTAGAATTTAGCGCATCCCACATCGGCCCATCTTCTCCTGCAACAACAGTGATCTCATGATATTCACTCATCGCATTTGCAAGATTAATGACCACAGATTGCGCTCCTCCCAAATCGGATCTCGTTATGACGTGTAAAATTTTCATCTTAAAATCAATTTTAATACAAGCATTCTTTATCTTTTTACTGAAATATTTTTTTTATTTTATAATGAGGTTAATAATCTGAATAATTTCGTTATTAACTTTTGCATAGCTGTCTTGTATATTTTGATCCAAAACAGCCATTTCGAACGCTTTGCATATATCATTCACATTTTCGGGATCAAACATATAAGAAGGCTCACAAACTTGTGTAACATAATCATAATTTGATGCTATAATCTTACACTTGAATTCCACAGCTTCAATAAGTGGTAAGCCAAAACTTTCTTGTAGTGAAGGAAATACCAAAAATTCAGATTTTGCGTACTCTGCTGCCATTTGTTTTTTATCAACGATATATCCCAAGTTAAATATCGGATATGATTGAGATTTTTTCAGCTCAATGTATTTAAATATTTCATCAAATCTTTCTTCTACTGTCAAATATATACTACCTGTTTTAAAAACATCATAAAAATCACAAAATCCATCAATAAGTCGTTTATGATTTTTGTGTGTTTCTGCAGTTCCGGGATAAAAAAATCTATTCTTAGTTTTTATTGGTACAGTATCATGTAGTCCAATAGTTTTAAAAAAAGGCAAAACTTTTATATAATCAGAAGATACTCTACTTACTTTTTGAAGTGATTTTTGCATCAAATTGGTCTGAACAACCCACATATCTGAATTGCAGATAAGCATTCCAAATATTCTTTTTTTCAGATGTTGAATTATCTTTTCCTTTAATGATAATTGTGCGATCTGCTTCAAATATGTGGCAGAATGTAAATAGGTAATAACATGGGTATTTGGAAGATGAACGGGAGGAGGAAGATTACCAATACAAAAAACTTTAGTAAATCTATTTTTATTTTTGATATAAAAAAGATAACGATTATAAAAGCCCTCGGTAAAATTTACTTCGCCAGAGATCTCAGCTGAAATTTTGGGTTGGTAGCGGCTGTCTAAAAGATAAACAACTTTGACCTGTGTTTTGCCCAGTTCAGATACGAGATAATCTACTATAGACTTACCCCCACCTGTGTGTACAAAAACTGCATCAACTAAAATCATAAAGTTTTTGATTTTAGAGTCATTAGCTTTTGTAATTTTTTAAAAAAATACAGACTTTTTTTTCTATTTAATGATATTCTATACACATAAAGCATAACTTTTGCATAGAAGATCCTTTGTGATAAAAATGTCTTAAAATCAAACGAGTATTTATTCATATAATATTTCGTAGATTTCATTTCCTCATCAAAGGAAAAATCACTCGTTTCATTTCTATCGTCAATTAAATGCCTGTATGTAAGTTTTTTTTCAAAGTGACATTGATATTTTTTTTCAAGAAATCTTTTTTGAATATCTGATTCTTCTCTATATAAAAATATATTTTCATCAAATAATCCTATCTCATCAAACTTTTTATTATCTAAAAAAAGCAATGCTCCTGATAAAAAGAAATAATCTTCTCTATATAAATTAAGAGAATTCAATAATAACATTAATGGTGTTGTTATTAAGAAAAATTCGTATTCAGGACGAACCCAAAAAGAGAGATTAATACCTCCAGACTGTTTACCACCAATAACTGCTAAATCAGAATTTTCTTCAAACTTTTTTATGACAGAAGAAAACATTTTACTCGTTAATACTACATCAGGATTAATTACACAAATAATTTCAGCCTGACAAGATTTGATCCCAATATTATTCCCCTGACCATATCCTCCGTTTTTCTCGTTGTGAATGAATTTAATATCAGAATATTTTTCAGACACATTGGCTTTCATTTCTAAAAAAACTTCATAACTGCTATTATCAACGATTAGTATTTCAAACATCTCCGATGGGATATCATTATACATATAAATGCTATAAATACAGTTATTGATATCAGCCAACGAGTTATAGGTAACGATAATTACAGAAAGTTTTTTCATTATTCCAAAAAGTTTTTCAGTAAATCAGATGATTTCACCATATCTCGAAATTCTTCAGAAAAATGACTGTCACCTAAAATATAATATGGAAGAACGTAAATAAAAAGACTACTTACAAAAATAATCCCTGTAATACAGGTAAACCTTATTAGTTTTCGTCTTGGCTCTTGTCCTTCTATAAAATAAATATAATAATAAAGTAACCAGAAAACGCTTAACGTCATTACATATCGATGTCCTATAATCTGAATAATAATTGCTCCCGGGATAAATATCATTCCGAAAAAAGAAATTTTATAGAGAAATTCAAATTTCGGGTCGTCTATAATTTCTGGTTTGTCCCGAATAAGAGCACTAGTCTGGATATAAAGAAATACTGTAAAAATAATATAGGGAATACCGTTATACAATCCACCTAAAAAACTACTTCTATTTCCTTTCTGAAAATAATCGCCAAAATGGTTTAAAACTGCTCCTAAAGAAGAATTAAAAATAATCAATGCGATAATAAATATTCCTATTGACAAAAATGTACTGTATAAATAAAATTTCTTTACAGGTATAAAATAATAAATAGGTATGAATATCAACAGAAATGAAAGCCCAGAATGGCATAAAAGAGAAAAGGTAATGAGAATTAATGATACGATATACTTTTTGCGGTAAAAAAGAAGATAAAAACCATACATCAGAATAGGAAATCCTAAATAATATCTAATCTGATTAACAAGATGCACATTATCAAGAATAAGGTACGCTAAAAAAATAAAGAAAATATTTTTGGTAAATCGGGAAATCAATAAGTAATAAATACTTATGATAAGCACAATATGGAATTGATAGAGATCTACATAATTTAGATGTAATTTTTTGAAAAAGAGGGTGAGTATATAAAAAACCGGGTCTGTCTTATTCTCTTCATGTTTAAAAAAATAATAATACATATCCCAATCTGCAGTGTATTTATAATCCAGAAAACAATACATCAATGCAACAAATAAAATACTATTAAATAGATAAGCAAGAAATCTTGAAGGCAACTGCTCAATAAGCTGACCTACATAAAACAAAATGACACATAAAATTATTAGAATAATCAAAACTTATGTTTTTATATATTTTTCAATTTTTGAAGAACAGAATTAATATCTTTATTATAAAAAAAATCCATATTTTCTTCTATAAAATCTTTATCAAAACTATCATAGTCTAACTGTAGTAAATTTTCAATGGTAACTTCATCAAATCTTTTTTTAATCATTTTGGCAGGATTACCTCCGATAATAGAATAGGGAGGAAACGATTTTACCACAACAGAACCTGCTGCAACAACGCATCCCTGCTCCAATGTAACGCCAGATAAGATTAAACAATCAGTTCCAACCCATACATCATCTTTCAAGACAATACTTCCTTTTGCAAAAGCTTCTTCTTCATTTGCGAAAAAAAATTTAAACGGATAAGTTGATACAAACTCATGATGATGATTTCCACCTAGTATAAATTTAACACCTTTTGCAATTGAACAAAAAGAACCAATACTCAAAAACTCATCCTCTTTTTTGGTATAACTATAGATTTCTAACGGACCATAAGTATATCTTCCAACGCTCACCTTTTCCAGCGGAAAAGTAATGACAGGATATGTAAAGTTATGTTTATTTTTAACTTTCCAACGATAGAAATGCATTCCTAAAACAATAGGATCATAAAAAGACTTGAAAAAAAATTTTATAATATAAAAAATCATTTTTTAAAAAATTTATGATAAACGGATGATATTTCATTTTTACAAATAAAATTTATAAAAAAACTATAAAAAATAATAATTACAAGTCCCGGCAAAATTCCAGATAACCACGGGGCTTTAAACTCGCTTAAATAGTAAAAAACACAAAATAAAAGTACAACTCCAAAAATTAAATATAAAATGATATTCCAACTTTTTGAAAATTTTTGTCCCGTACTTCTTGCAACAAAAAATGACGTTATAATATACTGTAACAAAAACTGTATAAAAATCGCTGTACAAATTCCATTGATTCCGTATGGATATAATAATACGAGAATAATAATTCCACAAATTTTATTACCTATCTCAACTTTCAGATAATCATATGTTTTACCAAGTATCTGAAAAACGTTCATATTTAATACAATGAGGGGGTAAAACAATGTTGACGCAAGCAATATCTGAAACGGCAATACCATATTCTGCCAAGATTCTGAAAGCATAAAGATAATAATTTGATGTGCGTATAAGATAATAATACTTACAACAGGTAATATGAGAATAAATATTATTTTATTATAAAACAATGTACTTTTATAAAGTTTAGCTTTATCCATTTGTAATTGTGAATAATAGGGAAATAATACTCTCTGGACTACATTTGTAAAAACCGAAGCAGGAAATATGGTAAACTGATAGCTTTTAGTATAATATCCCAATTGTTTTGTTGGAAAAAATTTTCCTAGAAGCAATGAATTTAGATTAATATAAACAGCATTGAAAATACCGGCATACAGCAGTTTGGAGCTATACTTAAATAATTCTTTAAAATTTTTAATTGAAAATCTTTTTTTGGGATGCCATTTTATGTTGACAATTAAAAAAACAAGTGTTAAAAGACTAAATAATACATTTTGTACAATTAAAGACCAAATTCCAAATTTATTGACTGCCATGGCAATACCCACTAATCCTGAAAGAGAAACAGCCATGAAAGAAAATTTTGCCTGAGATTTAAAATCCAAATCAATATTAAGTTTAGTTTTATAAATAACAGAAATACTGCTAATTATGATTGTAAGAGAGATTATTCTTATGTAAGCAGTTATATCAGTTTTAAAAAACTCAGTGATAAATGGGGCTGAAATAAAAACAAGTAAATACGTAAAAAAACCTATAGCCAAGGATGCATAAAAAGCTGTAGAGAAATCAGTTTCAGAGCGGTCCTTTTTAAATATTAAAGCATTCCCTAAGCCATTATCCACAATTACTTGTGATAATGAAATGATTACCAAAAGCATTCCCATTACTCCATATTCTTTTGGACTCACAAATCTAGCCAATACAATTTCAATCAGAATCTGTACTCCTACAATGATAAACTTATCTACTGTACTCCAGATTAATCCTTTATACAGTCTGTTTTGAGAAATCATTTCTTATTAAATTGCCACCATTTTTTCTTTTCACTATGGTAACCATATCCATATTGATTAGAATATCCTAGATTATTTTTGCTGACATCATTTAAAACAAAAGCTACATTTTTGATATTATTGTTATCAATTTGGGTATTAGCAAAATTAACAAAATCTTTTTTACTTAATTCTGATCTCACAACATAAAGAGTTGCATCTGCATACTCTGCAATCAGGAAGGAATCAGTAACCAAAAGAAGAGGTGCTGTATCTATAACAATATAGTCATACTTAGATTTAAGATCTTCTAATAAATCTACATATCTTGAGCTTTGTAACAAATCTACAGGATTAGGTGGTATGCTGCCTGAAAAAATAAAATCACAGTTATCATTAAATCCACTCTTAAAAATTATTTCTTCAGATTTATTTACATCTCCAAACAAATACTCTGTTAAACCTTTTACATTTTTAGAATCCGGATGATACCTTTGTAATTGAGGATTTCTAATATCACTTCCTATAACAACTACTTTTTTAAGGGATGAAGATAGCGCTAAAGCAAAATTGATACTAATAAAAGTTTTACCTTCTCCCTTTACCGAAGATGTCACCATTATAACCGGAGTGTTACCGTTTTTCTGAAGCATAAATTTTAAATTGGTAACTAAAATTCTAAAGGCTTCTGCAATAGGTGTTACATCATTAAGTTTGATAATTTCAGATTTCTTATTGATAATATGTGGAATTTCAGAGACAATAGGTCTTGCAGAAAGTTTTTCGATATCTTTTCTGGTAGAGATTTTATTATTAAATATTATTTTTAAATATACGATAGAAAAAGCCAAAAGAAACCCACCGAATAATGCTGTCGCAAGTGCGTATAATTTTTTAGGTGCTACCTTTTTTTTATTTACATAAGCTTTATCAATTACACGTGCTTTTTCGGCAGTGATTGCCATTGTTATTGCAGCTTCTTCTCTTTTCTGCAACAACAATAAATAAAGATTTTCTTTAATTTGCTGCTGTCTTTCAATATTTCTAAATAACTTTTCTTGAAAAGGTATCTGACTTATCTTTTGTTGAGAAGTACCCATCTCTGATAGCACACTATTTTTCCCAATTTGTAAAGCTATTTTATTTTTCTCTAACCCTTCACTCAGAGCACCTTTCAGATCTGTTATCTGTTTGTCAAGTTCTTTTACCAAGGAATTATTCTCTGTAGCATTTTCCAAGAGTTTGTTTCTTTTCATAACAAGAAGATTATACTCCTGAATATTTTTTGCTGCTGCTTCATTATCTAGTCCAATATTCGCCGGTAAAACATCAGTTACATTTTTACGATTAAGAAAATTTTGTAAAATTTTATTTAACTCTAACTGAGTGTCAAACTCTAATGTTCTAGCTCTTGTTTGTTCTTTTATTTGAAGATTGATTCTAGCTTCACCGCCAAGATCAACAATATTATTCGTTGATTTAAATTTTTGTTTTTCAGTTTCTACATCTCCCAATTCCTTAGAGATCAAAACAATTCTTTCATCAATAAATTCTTTAGTCTTTTTAGACTCTAAACTTTTATCATTGATTGCGTAAATATTATATTGCCTCACCAAAGCATTCGTAAAATCCAGCGCTTTATCTTTGTTTGGAAAATCAATTGAAAGCCCAATTACCGTTGCATCTTTATCTAAAAGCTCCACTTTCAAAGATTCTTGAAAATTAATTACCGTTTCATCAAATTCACTGTATGAAAAAAATAATTTATCCATATCTATTTTTTTATTATATAGATAATTGGGATTTTTACTGATAATAATATTCGCAAAAGGAAGACTTATCACTCTGTTAAAAGCACCTTTAACATCATCATTCCAATTTTCAGAAGATAATATAATTTCGTTATTCTTTGTCTTTATATTAATCGGCTTTATAGAAAGCTCTTGATCACTTTTTTCGTTAACCACATTAAAAATGTATGGATTTGTATTTCCATAAATTTCTAAATTATAATACTTTTGCTCGGCAAAAACAGATATTTGAAAGTTACGTTGCTTTAGAACATCCTCTACAATAGTTTTTGATTTAAATATTTCCAGCTCATTTTCAATACTATTGGTTCCCATGTTTGAAAAAGCACCTAGACTTTGCAAAACTCCAAAATCTCCCGAAGCTGAAGACATTTTTTTCGCATCTTTAATGAGTACTGAAGTTTGAATTTTATAAACTGGAGCTGTAGATTTGATGTAATAAATAGCAAATAGAAGCATTATCAGAATAATTGCTACAAAATATTTCCATCTGTATAAATATGGATATATTAATTCTTTTAGATCAGTTTCTTTATTGTAGTTTTTATCCATTTTTAGGATTAGGTTTGAAAATTAAAATTTATTTTTCAGATTTGATTAAACTTTGCAAATATATCTATATTTTGTAGAAAGCGAGAGTAATTCTTTATTTTAATCAATTTAATTTATACGTTATCATCAACCCACCTCTGGTTGGGATAAATTCTCCACTTTTATTAAATTTTTCAACACCGTCATAACGCTCATTTGTATCTTTATAATATCCTCTGTAGAAAGACTGGCTGGTTCCTATTCCTGCGTATACGTCTAATCCTAATTTATTATTGATCGTGAAATGATAACCACCACTAATGCCGACAATAAAAGCGAGGCCTTTCTGATATCGCTCTGTTATTCTCGTACTCCCATCAGGTAAAAGCTGTGGAGTTCCATCCTCATTCAAAACTACTGTTGCCTTTACATAATTCCATTTCTGCAGATTATAGGCGGCAACAGAACCATAAATTCCAATATGCCAACCTTTCATCATTTCTTTAAAATAATATCTCCCTTCTAAAGTTCCCATGTAGATCTGAAGATTTTTGCCACCAAAAGATTTCCAGGGCGAAACAAAGGCTTCTGCCTGCAAAGAAAAATTTTTATTTAAAGACTTTTCTGCAGCGATATTGATCATTCCTAGCGGAAGAAAGAGCGTGTTAACTTTTAGTTCTGTTTGAGCATTCAGTTTTAGTAAAAATAAAGAGAAAATAAGGACTGTAATTTTTGGAGCCAGCTTCATTGTATGTTTCATAATTTTTTTGATAATCATTTTATTTACTTAAGATAAAGAAAGTCTTTAGCAAAATCTGTGCATCTTTTTTAAAGGAGAGCTGATGATAGTAGTTGAGATTCATTTGTACTTTTTCCGGGAACAATATTTCGTCGTTATATTTCAGTGGATCTTCTTGTTGACTTAAAATTACTGCTTCATTACGAAATTGCATTCCTGCTTCACTTGTCAATCCTGGTTTCAATTGTAAAACCAAACGATCCTCTCCTTTCAGTTTGTCGTAATATCCCGGAATATCGGGACGCGGACCAACCAGTGACATATCGCCCTTTAAAATATTGAAAAGCTGAGGAAGCTCATCTAATTTTGTTTTTCTGAGCCAAATTCCGATTTTTGATTTTTTACAGGTGACTGGATGATAGGTTCTCAATTTATAAATAATGAAAATATTTCCCTGAAGCCCTACTCTTTTTTGTTTAAAGATACCCGGAAAACCTGTATCAAAAGATGCAGTAATCATTAAAATAAAAAAAACAGGAAGTAAAAAGATAATTGCTACGAAACTGATTCCGTAGTCCATTAACGCTTTCCACCAAGGGTATTTCTTCACTTATGCTAAATTGATTTGCAAATATAAGGTTTACGGTTTGAAGTCTTAGAATTTGGAGTCAGGTTTATGATGACTATAAATTGAATAAGAATAAGATCAAATATAGAGACTGCATGAAACATTTAAAATCATTTTCAATTAAACATCTGTAAATCATTTTTTTGAACTTATTATTAAAATTATATTTATTATGTTACAGGATATTTTTATAATAAAAAAGTACCTGTTTATCAATACAGGTACTTTATCTTTTATTAAATTTAATTAATGTTGATTATCGTCTTTTAAAATTCCAAAAAAATTTCATTTTCTATATAACATTTATTAAAGGATTGAAAGGTTAGTTTGAAAAAACCTCTTGAATTATTTTTTCAATTCTCATTCTGTCATCATCTGACAAATTAGATCCTGAAGGCAAACAAAGACCGTTATCGAATAGTTTTTCAGCAACGTCTGTTCCATAATATGGAGCATCTGCAAATACCGGCTGCATGTGCATCGGTTTCCAAAGTGGTCTGGATTCAATGTTATCTTCAAGGAAAGCCATTCTTAAATCTTCACGAGATTTCCCTGTTTTTAATTCATCAACTATAATTGCAGACAACCAGTGATTCGAATAAAAATCATCATTCACTTCAGAAAAAACCTCAACTCCGTCAATATCTTTAAAGATTTGAACATAAAAATCATGCATACTTCTACGTGCATTTACTCTGTCGCTTAAAACTTCCATTTGTCCGCGTCCTATTCCTGCAACGATGTTGCTCATTCGGTAATTGTACCCGATGTGTGAATGCTGATAATGAGGAGCATTATCTCTTGCCTGAGTTGAAAGAAAAACCGTTTTATCTTTATCTTCCTGAGTATGGCAAACCAATGCGCCCCCTCCTGAAGTGGTAATGATTTTATTTCCGTTGAAAGACAATATTCCGAAACGTCCAAACGTTCCGCAAGCCCTTCCTTTATAAGTTGAACCTAGAGCTTCTGCAGCATCTTCGATCACATGAATGTCATATTTTTCTGCAATTGCTAAAATCTCATCCATCTTAGCGGGCATTCCGTACAAATGAACCACAATGATTGCTTTAGGCTTTTTACCTTTTGAGATTCTGTCTTGAATGGCTTCTTCCAACGCAATCGGACACATATTCCAGGTTTCTTTCTCCGAGTCTATAAAAACAGGGATTGCACCGCAATATGCGATTGGATTTGCTGAGGCAGAAAACGTCATTGACTGGCAAATTACCTCATCTCCATACTCTACCCCACATTGAATCAATGCTAAATGTAAAGCCGCTGTACCTGCAGAAAGCACGGCTACTTTTACATCTGAGTTTAAAAATGTTTCTATATCTTTTTCAAAACCATCAACGTTTGGTCCTAAAGGAGCTACCCAGTTTGCATCGAATGCCTCGTGCACGTATTTTAGTTCGGTTCCTCCCATATGTGGTGAGGAAAGCCAGATTTTTGAATTGTTCATTATAGAAAGTGAAATCTTAAAGATTAATATTTAAAACTATAAAAATTCTGTAGCAGATCAATAGTTTATTCTTTTTTATTATTGTAATTAAAAAATTGCTTTTGCCGGATTACCAAAATAAGTACCTGCTTTTTTAATAGATCGTAAAACCACGGATCCTGCGCCTATTCTTGTTCCGTCAGGAATTTTTACGCCTGGTAAAATTGTTGCATTCGAACCAATGAAGACACTATTTCCAATAACAGCTCCACCACCAATATCAACATTTGCCATAATACTTGTAAAATCCCCTATTGTTACATCATGGCCGATTTGAGTTCCTAAATTAACCATTACACCTTTCCCAATTGTAACATTGCATGAGACGGCAGCAAATGGACACAATATAAATCCTATCCCAACTTCAGTATTATTACCAATTAATGAAAATTTATGATTAAAAGATAAAATTTTGCATTTTTCTTCTTCTAAAATATCAAAAATTTCACTTTTAATTTCACAAGCTGCAATTCCCATCAATACATTTTGTCCTTTCCAGATATTTCCAGAAAAGAAGCTGTCTAAAACCTTATAATCAGATTTAATTCCATTTAAAGCATCCAAATTATCGTCGACAAAACCTTCAAGCTTATATTGTTTGCTGAATTCTGAATCAACAATCCAAGATTCAAGCTCTCTCGACAATCCACCGGCACCTAATAAATAGAAACCTTTTTTATTGAATTGAATATCCTCCATCAATTACTATATTTTGTCCTGTTATCCACTCAGAATCATCTGAAAGTAAAAAGGCCGTTATTTTTGCTACATCTAGACATTTTCCTAAGCCCAATGGATGATTTTTTTCAATAACATTTACGGCTTCTTCGGAAAGATACTGTTCTTTATTTTGTGACATTTCCGAATCTGATACGTGACCAGGTGAAACTGCATTAACTCTTATTTTTTTTGAAGAAAGTTCCAACGCCATTGATCTTACCATTGAAATAATTGCTCCTTTGGTTGCTGAATAAGAAGTAAGTCCTTTGTTGCCAACCACTCCCATTACCGAAGAAAGGAGAACAAAGCTTTGCTTGTCGAGCTTGTATTTTTTCTTGCTGATAATTTTTATAAATTCTATTGCTGAAAAAACATTTATATTGAAGATTTCATTAAGGTTTCCGATTTTAATCTGTGGTAATAACAAAGTCTGCTCAATTCCAGCAGAATGAACAAATCCATATATTGGACCAAATTCATCAAAAACCTTTTGTACAATTTCTTCGTAATTTTCAAAATTATATAGATCAGTTGAAATCACTAATGAAGGTGAAATACATTCTGATTTTACTTTAGCAAGCCGTTCGTGATTTCTACCAATTAACACACAATTTGCTCCCAATTTACTTAAATGAATTGCGATTTCTCTGCCTATACCAGATGATGCACCTGTTATAATTATTGTCTTATCTTTAATCATTTTATATTTCAACAATTTCAGTTATTTTTATAGAAGAATTTTTCAATAGGCAGTTTCCCCAATTTAATCCTACTCCATAACCACTAAATAAGAGATTTTTTCGATTAACTATATTATTTGCAGAACTTGATAATAATAATGGTATTGAAACTCCACTTGTGTTTCCAAACTTGTCAATATTAAACAATATTTTGTCTTTAGGAATATTTAATCTTGTAGCAATTTGATTGATTATAAATTTGTTTGATTGGTGTAATAGAAAAAAATCAACATCTTCTGTTTTATTTTGTGAAGATTGAAGTAAAGCTTCAATGCTAGGAGATACCTCTCTTAATGTAAAATCAAAAACGCTTGCTCCATCCATAAAAAGTTGTAACGCATTCCTCATATTACCATTTCCATCATCTTTTGCTTTAAAGCTGTCTACTGTGACTTTATTTCTAAATCCTCCATCAGGAATTTTTATAGCATCCGCATATTCACCGTCTGAAAAAACATTAAAATAGGACTCAACAGTTTCGTCACCAGTATTTTCTATTATTATAGCTGAAGCACCATCACCAAATAGCATTGATGTGCCACGATCTTGATGTGACAAGATCTTTGACATTGTTTCTGCAATTATTAATAAAACTTTTGTTTTGGGTTTACTAGCCGCTATTGAGAACGCAGTACTCAAACCCTGAATAAAACCTGAGCAACCTGCATTAATATCTAAACACAAGATATTTTTATCAAGTTCAAGACGTGCTTGTAGAATATTAGATGAAAAAGGGATTTTATAATCAGGTGTTTGGCTCAAAAAAATTAAACAGCCAATATCTTCTTTAAAATCAGGTATAGTTTCAAACAATTTTGTAGCGGCTGCAAAACCCAAATCTGAAGCTGTGACAGCTTCTGAAGCCCATCTTCTCTCAATAATTCCGACAGTTTTCTCAAACAATCTTATTTCTTTTGGACTTAGTAATGATTCAAAAAAATCATTTTTGATTATATTTTTAGGGACGCAGCTAGATACGGCTCTAATTTCTATTCCCTTAAACTCTTGATTCATTTACTATTCAAATTTGTCCATTCCTATTTTTTCTAATAGAGAATTTACTGTTGTAATTTCTTTTAAATCATCTGATGTAATAGTAACACCTGTCTCGTTTGAAACATATCCGATAAGCAACATTGAAGCCATAGAATCCCATTCCTCCATGCTTTTTAAATCAGTATCTTCTGTCAAATTTTTACTAAGTTCTAATTCTTCTCCTAATCCTATAATGAATTCACTCTTTTTCATAATGATATATATTTTAAAGTTTATTATTTATTTTAATTATTCCTCCTGACCAAGATAGACCAACTCCAAATCCCACGATTGCCACCATAAGATCATTATCATTTTCAATATTCTGACAATATTTCTTTAATGCAATAGGAATAGTATTTGAAACTGTATTCCCTCCATCAAACAAGTTGTTAAAGAAATTTTCTTTACTGATTTTTATTCTTTTCCGAAGAAAATCTAGCATGAATGAATTAGCTTGATGAAATACAAATTGGTCTAAATCTTCCACCTTGAGATTATTTGCTTCCAAAATCTCATTTACAAAAGATGGGATAACTTTTGTTGTAAAATTAAAAACCTCCGGTCCATTCATATATAAATGGTTATCAGTATAAATATTATCACTACCATAGCTGGTTTGCTCAGCATCCGGATCTAAAGGAAATTTACTACATCCATTTTTGACAATTAATTTATCATAACCTGAACCGTCTGTTCCGAACTTAAATTTTAAAATATTATCTCCTTCTGTCTTAGAAATAAGTGTTGCAGCAGCAGCATCTCCAAAGATTGACCTATTCGTCCTGTCTTTTGGATGTATAAATTTTGAATAAGTTTCTGCAGTTACTAACAACACATTTTCTACTTGTCCGGAAGAAATAAGTGAGTTTGCAAGATTTACACCATATGTAAATCCTGAGCAGCCCAAATTAAAATCTAAAGCACCTATATCAGTTCTTAAACCCAATCTATCTTGAAGAATACAAGCTGTAGTAGGTAAATAGTATTCTGGGCTTTGAGTGCAGTATAATATATAATCCACTTTATCCTTATCGTAACTTTCAAATAATTTATTACATGCTTTTTCAGCAAGATCTAAACCGGTTTCGTTTTCAGAGACAATATATCTAGCTTTTATACCTACTTTTTCTTCAAACCTTTCAAAATCATACTCAGGAAATTCTTTTTTTAAATCCTCGTTTGTGATTTTATTTTCAGGAAAAACATACTCTATTTTCTTTATTTGTGCTCCCATATTTTATATTTAGTTAAAGCCATTAAATGCATCCGTTGTAGCCTGACCTTCGGAAGAAATCCCTTCTCTCACAAACACTTTTTTAATCGTTTTAAAGAAAATTTTAGAATCCAAAGTTAATGATAAATGATCGACGTACCAAACGTCTAATTCAAACTTCTTTGTCCACGAAATGGCATTTCTACCGTTAATTTGTGCCCAACCTGTAATTCCAGGACGAACAATATGTCGGCGTTTTTGATTTTCGTTATATAAAGACAGATACTGAGGTAACAAAGGACGAGGTCCTATTATAGCCATATCACCTTTCAGAACATTGATCAATTGCGGCAATTCATCTAAAGAAGTTTTGCGAACGAAAGCTCCAATAGAAGTCAGTCTTTCAGAATCAGGAAGCAGATTCCCATTGGTGTCTTTTTTATCATTCATCGTTTTAAACTTGATGATGTTGAAAATCTTTTCTTTTAAACCAGGACGTGCCTGAAAAAAGAAAGGTTTTCCATCATTAGCAAAATATAATCCAATAGTTACAATAATAAATACAGGACTTAAAATGATGAGTCCTAAGAATGCGACAGTGAAATCTATTAATCTTTTTATAATGTTTTTGTACATTTTTTAAATCTTATTCATAATCAAATTATAGGATCTCTCAATTATATAGTCACTCATAAGCAGTGTTTCTGCATTTTTACCCAATTTTTGCAGATCATCCTGAAGTAAAGCTCCAAGCTTAGTCTGCATATCATTTTGATTGCCCGCCATTACTTTATAGCCACAATGTGCCTTCTCAATAATATCTCCAATATCAGTATGAGGATCTGTGGCAGCAAGTACCGGTAGTTTCATTTCCAAATATGACAGTAATCTTGATGGAAAATTAGGAATTAAAAAGTTCTTATTTAAAAATATCAAACCTACATCACATGCCGCCAATAGTTTGTCATAATCTTCTTTTGGTAAGCGTTGCAATAGTTTTGCATTGTTGGGTTTGTTATTATTGAACCAATCCTGAATTTTAGGAAATTCAGTTCCGTCACCAACTATTAAAAAAAATATATCTTCACATTTTGTTGCCTGAATGGTTTCTAATAAAAAATCTAATCCCTGAGGTTTCCCCAGATTTCCGCCGTAAACAAATACTTTTTTGTTTGTAGGAATCTGATATTTGTTTCGTATTTCTTTTTTCTGCTGATCAGAATATTCGTAGACAACAGGTTCTATCGTATTAGGATTAACTTCAACTTTGCTTTTATTTATTTCAGGATTATGATTTAAAACAAAATCTACATTTGCCTGAGACATACAGCCAATCGTATCTGAAATCTGATACAATTTTTTTTCTTTTTTTAAAAATTGTTTATGCAAAAAACCATCTTTCTTCAGCATATGCATATCCACGGCATTTTGCGGGAAAATATCTTTCAACAGAAGATATGATTTTGCATGATCCCTCTTCTTTATATATTCAATTACCTTTCCAAAAGTGATGGGCGGTGTAGAATATAAAACCAGATCAAATTTCTTATGAGATGTATGTTTTTTTATCGCAGAAAGATATTGGTATTCTATCGCAAGAGTACCGATACCTTTCTCTATAATATTAGTTTTCTGAATGTTGAATGTTTTTACCTGCAGAATTGAAACACCCTCTTTTTCAATGAAATTAGTAGAAATATCTCTTCGTCTTTCAACAGGAGTTATTATAGTAACATCATGCCCTTCGTTACGGAATTTACGTAACAGATCCTGATAGATACCTCTGTCTTCTACCGAATTAATCTCAACTAAAGTCAAAAAAATAATATTCATTTTATCTTAGATCTCTTCTGACCAAACTGTTCTTTTAATATAATCTGTATAAGAAATAATAATTCTCACTACTTTTTCAGAAACATTCGGCATAGAATAATCAGAAACGGGTCTGAAATTTCTTTCCGTTCCTACTTTTTGCTGTAAAACCTGTGTTAATCCCTGTAAAATACGTTCTGGCGATAATCCTACCATCATCACGCTTGCTTCTTCCATTGCTTCAGGTCTTTCATGCGCCTGGCGAATATTTAATGCTCTGAAATTCAATATAGAAGATTCTTCAGAAATGGTTCCTGAATCTGATAATACGGCATACGATCTTTTCTGCAATGCATTATAATCGTGAAAACCTAATGGCTTCAAGAATTGAATTTCAGGACGCATTTCGATCCGCATTTTGTCGATCATGTTTTTCGTACGCGGATGCGTTGACACAATGATTGGATATTGATATTTCTCTGCAATTGCATTGAGAGAATCCATCAAACCTCTGAAATTTTTCTCAGAATTAATATTTTCTTCTCTGTGAGATGACACTACGAAAAATTTTCCTTCTTCTAAATTTAATTTTTCAAGAACATCTGAAGCATCAATCTGAGGTAAATAATGATTCAGAACTTCAAACATCGGAGAACCTGTTTTAATAATGCGATCTGCAGGAAGCCCTTCTCTTAATAAATATTCTCTTGCAATATCCGAATACGTCAAATTAATATCTGAAGTATGATCTACAATTTTACGGTTAGTTTCTTCCGGCACTCTCTGGTCAAAACATCTGTTTCCTGCCTCCATGTGGAAGATAGGGATATGTCTCTTTTTTGCAGGAATTGCACACAAACATGAATTTGTGTCTCCCAATACCAAAAACGCATCCGGTTTTAATTCTTCTAATAAAGGATCAATTTTTATCAAAATATTTCCTACAGTTTCTGTCGCTGTCTTTCCTGCTGCTTCAAGGAAGTAGTCTGGTTTACGAAGTCCCAAATCTTCAAAGAAAATCTGATTGAGTTCGTAATCGTAGTTTTGTCCGGTATGAACGATGATATGTTCTACTGCTTCAGAAGCATCTAAAGCATCTATTACTCTTGATAATCTGATAATTTCGGGACGGGTTCCTACCACCGTCATTACTCTAAGTTTTTTCATTGTATGGCTGTTAGCGATTTACCTATAGCATTGAGCTTTTTGTATGCTGCATTGTTTAATCGTTACTATTTATACTTCAACAAAATAAGTATCTGAGTCTTCCGGGTTGAATGCTTCATTGATCCAGAAAATCGTATATAATTCTTCTTCTCCTATGTTTTTAATATTGTGAGTATACCAAATCGGCATATCTACATAGGCAGGCTCATTACCGTCAAGATAAAAATCTAAAACCTCGTCGGTATCTATTTTTCTTAATTGAATTAAAGCTTTTCCTTTGATTACAGCAAAGCGTTCAATTTTTCTTGTATGATAATGATTTCCTCTTGTAATATCCGGAACGGTGGTAGAAAAAGAACACTGACCCCCAATTCCCAAACGAATTACTTCTACAAAAGCTCCTCGAGGATCTGTATGTTGTGTAAACTTTACCGGATAATGTGTTTTATGATCTATATAAGAACGATACGTATTGAATAAATTATGTTCAAATGAGTCCTTGATGACAGGAATTTCTCCGCCGTCAAAGTATTTTGTTTTATAATTATTTAATAATGCTAAAACTTCGGATACTTTTTTAGTTGCAGTAGCTTCAATAAAAAATTCAGCTTTACTATTACCTTCTCTAATTTCGGTAATGATGGTATCCACTAATTCCTGAACATAAATTAATTTCACTTCTCCATCATTAGCAATTGTAGGTGTTTCACCATGTGTTAACTGATGACAAAATGTAGCCACAAAAGAGTTGTAAAAAGGTTTTCCGAATGCACCGAATACATTAGGAATGATCAATCCTGTTACTTTACCTCCATTCTGTTCAGCCCAATTGGCTAAAGCTTCTCTCCCATGTTTTTTTGATCTTCCGTATAGATTATCTCTTTCTTCCTGAGTGGAAGACGAAATCATAACATGAGCTTTTGAACCTGTTCTTTTTAATGATTCAACTAATTTTTCTGCCAAAGCAATATTTGTATCATAAATAACCTGCTCAATTTCATGACGATTCATTGCTGCAAGGTGCACTATAACGTCACACTCTGCCACAAACTGATCAAGCTGATTCTGATCTTCAAAATAGTCTTTATTAAAATTAACTCTCTGAAACTCTTCAGGAAATAATCCTAAGGTATTGTACAAATGTCTTCCTACAAAGCCATTCTGACCGGTAATTCCGATTTTTTTCATTATATATTTACTTTTGACAACTGATGATTGGCAATAAGCCTTTATCAGATTGTTTTTTATTTAAAATAATCTAAACTATATCTGTATTCGTCGCTAATCTCCCCCAATGCAAAATCAGCTAAAACCAACAGTTTGCTTTCGTTAGTTGATGCTTTAATAGCAGTAATGCAGCCTGCAGGAATATGGAGGTAAGTTAATACATCATCCTGTAAAAGATATTTCTTAATCATTAATTTTTCCGAAGGATTTTCAAAATTATCAACAACAATTACAGAAATCTCAAAACTGCCCTTCATGCAGGCAAACCATCTTTGTTCTATTTTGTGACCTTGCCAACCACGAACAACATCTGTTGAGTTATTTTCTATCGTATAAATTCTCTTAACCTGCGAAGCATCGAATTCATTGTTATACGTGATGATACCTCTCTCGTCCTGATGTTTTTTTCCTTCTAACAGCATTTTTCCCTTTAAATAAATTTAATAAGGGTACTGCATCACATCTTCACCAAAAACTTCTTTTCGGATTAATGGTAAAGTGGAAATCAATTTTTTCAATCCTTCCACACCTTCTTGCTTTGTGTTGTGAGAATGGTAATCTTCAATTTCTGCAACTTCTTCTTCACCTTCAGAGAAATATTGCGCATAATTCAGATCACGGTTATCTGCCGGAACACGGTAAAAATCTCCCATATCTTCTGCTTTAGCCATTTCTTCACGGGTACAAAGCGTTTCATATAATTTTTCTCCGTGGCGTGTACCAATTACTTTTACAGGAACTTCTTTCCCTGTCAGTTCTATTAGGGCTTTTGCCAAATCTCCAATACTGCCTGCAGGAGCTTTGTTCACGAATAAATCTCCAGGATTTGCGTGCTCAAAGGCGAATAGTACTAAATCTACTGCATCTTCCAATGACATGAAAAAACGAGACATATTCGGATCTGTGATCGTAATCGGCTCACCTTTCTGAATCTGATTTAAAAATAAAGGAATTACAGATCCTCTTGAAGCCATTACATTTCCGTAACGGGTAAGACAAACCACAGTTTCAGTGGTATTTCTGGATTCTGCGACCGCAACTTTTTCCATCATTGCCTTGGAAATCCCCATTGCATTGATTGGGTAAGCGGCCTTGTCGGTTGAAAGACAAATTACTTTCTGCACTTTATTGGCAGTAGCTGCACGTATCACATTCTGCGTTCCCTCGACATTGGTTTTCACCGCCTGCATAGGGAAAAATTCACAAGATGGAACCTGCTTTAATGCTGCAGCATGAAAAATATAATCTACTCCTCTTGTTGCCGGCTCAACACTTGAAAAATCTCTTACATCTCCGATATAATATTTTATTTTATCGTTTTTGTACAAATTTCTCATATCATCCTGCTTTTTCTCGTCACGAGAAAAAATACGGATTTCTTTGAAATGGTCTGTTTGTAAAAATCTGTTCAGGACAGCAGTTCCGAAAGAACCGGTGCCTCCTGTTATAAGAAGTATTTTATTTTGAATTTTCATTTATTTTAAATTTAAGTTTTGTAAAAATTTCCAAGTTTTATTTATACCGTCTTCTAAACCAACTTGTGGTGTAAAATTTAATTTTGTTTTAGCTTTTTCTATATCAAGGCAGACATGCTGTACATCAAATTTGTTTACAGGATAAAAATTAACCTGAAATTCTTTATTAACCACTAGTCTTATTGTTTCAATAATTGCATTAATTGAAACACCCTTTCCGCTACCGATATTAAATATCTGAGATGTTTCTTTGGAGATAGAGGCTTGGTAAATTGATTCTGCCAAATCTGTTATAAATATATAATCTTTATAGATTTCACCATTACCCCAAACCTCAATCTTTTCGTTTCTGAAAATCTTTCCTAAAAATACAGAAATAACTCCCTGATTTCCGAATGGATTTTGTCTCGGTCCATAAGGATTGGAAGGTCGTACAATATTGTATTCTATATTGAAATTTGATGAAAAATATGCTAAATATTTCTCTATTGCAAGTTTTGTAATTCCGTACGAAGATATAGGGTTTGTAGATGAATTTTCTTTAATGGGTACTATGTCGGGTTCACCATAAACTGCTCCACCACTTGATAAATAAATTATTCGCTTAATATTCTGCTCACACGCAGTTCTAAATATTTTCACCGAATTTATTAAGTTTGATTCAATATCAAATTCAATATTTTCGTTTGAAGTGATAGGTACGGTTGTACTGATGCTATGGATAAGAATATCTTGACCTTTAAACACCTGTTGAATCAAATCTTGATCAGTTATGCTCCCAAACATGTAATTGACATTCGGTACAGGTTCTCTATATTTTTCCCTTCCAATATCTAATACAGTAACTTCGTGACCTTTACTTACTAAAATATCAACGATGTAAGATCCTATAAATCCGTTACCACCTAATACTATATATTTCATATTAATAAATAAAATCTGGTTTATTATCTTTGTACATCAGCCAATTGTAAAGCAAGAGTGTTTTTTTTGATATTTCGTCCCATAAATATTTTTTGATAACTAAGTTTTTGGCGTTATGACAATATTTTAAATATTTCTCTTCATCCAAATTTATCATATTTATTAAAGCACTTTTAATAGCATTCTTATCAATATCAACCCAAAAACCACATGAGAAATCATTCAAATCTTCCCAGCTTGAAGACTTCGTTGTAATTACGGGTAAGCCATATGCTAAAGCGTCAACCACAACCATTGGTGAGCCTTCAGAATAAGAAGGTAAAATAAAAAAGTGGGAGGCATCGAAAACATCAAATTTTGCATCTCCTATTTGAGGTTCAATAATAAAAACAAAATCTGATAATCTCATTTCGTTTATCATCTCCTCTATCTTAATTTGATAATTGAATTCATCATTTCCAACGATTACCAATACCCAATCGGCAAATTCATTTTTGATTTCAGACATTGCTTTAAGCAGCATATCTAAACCTTTTTTAGGAGTAATCCTAGACAAATACAATAGTACTTTTTTGTCTTTTGGAATATTAAATTTCTCCTTAAAGATTTCACCATTACCTTTTTTATTAATAAATTGAGATCCTATCCCATTTTCTATATATGAAATAGGATTTTTTAAATTTAATCTTTTAAAATCTTCTATTTCAAATTCTGATGTTGCATGCAAAACATCAGAATTTTTCAAATTTGTACGTTCAAACAATGCTAAAGCAATGTCTTTTTTAAATTTAGATTTATTTAATGCAAATTCGGATAATGTGCCATGTGCAGCAATACATGTTTTTGCGCCATTCTTTCTTAATATTGAAGTCACCAAAGATTGGGAAGTCCATAGACTATGTTGATGCACAATGTTATATTGAAAACTCTTAGCAGCGACTTTCAACTGTTTTCTAGATCCGTTAAGTAGTGGTATGTCTGATGGAAAACCTACCAATCTATCTTCAGGAAAATTGTAATTTTCAACAGCCCATTGCACATCTTCCTTTGAATCTCCACTCCAAACATGTACGTCTTCCCCCAACGAAAGTTGAGCTTTTGCTAATCCCATACTTATAGAACCTAAACCATAAGATTTTTTTCCAAAACTATTAACAGTATGTAGTATTTTCATTAGCCAGTCGTTTTATTGTTTTTTGCAAGGTAGACCTCGATTTGACTTTTAGCAATTTCTTCGAAATTCATTTCACTAATATTTTTTCTGAGATGATTGTATAAATCTAAATGTCTTATTTTTATAATGGTCTCCTTCATGTCGTTCTGATCTTCAACCCTGAAAATTAAACCATTATTTCCATCTTTTACAATCTCATCACCGCATCCTACTTTATTGCTTATAATTACTGGCATGCCATTATTCAACGCTTCTTCTACAACAAGCCCCCAAGGCTCTACGATAGAAGGAAGAATAAAAACATCATGCAATTTATAAAATTTGTGAAGCTCTGTATTTTTTATGGCTCCTAAGAACTTTATATTGTTTGAAGCGATTGATTTAAGATATTCTTCATCTGGACCAAAACCTATTATATGCAAAACTAACTCGGGTAATTCTTTAAATACTTTTATTAAACTTTCCAAATTTTTTTCTTTAGAAAGTCTTCCTACATAAAGAAAATTCACCACAGAATTTCTTTCTTTAAATGGCGGTTGAGGGCATATATTAAATATCCCTACCCCTTTTGTTTTTATGATTTTCCCTTTAAAATTTAACGCTTGTAATAATCTAATTTGAGAATTCCCAGAAGCATAAGCGTTGCTGATTCTTTTAAGAAACAGCTTTTTCACCAATGATTTTATTCCATGAGTTTTAGATTCATGAATACTTGATTCTACTATAACGGAATTTTTTTTCTTTTTACTTAATATACTTACTAACCATAGTAATGGCTCATCCCAGCCTCCTATAATCAATTCTTTATATTTCGCAAACATAAATAATTTTATAATGAAATAAAACCGATAAAAAAATGACTTATTCTTTAAATCAACAAAATCAAACTCTATTAAATGTTGTTTAAAAAAATCGCTATTTCTGATTTCGGCTGTATTTCCAGTAAAGATCACAAATACTTTATCATGATTTGATATTCTATTTAATAAATTTATTTTATAAAATGCTGGAAGATTTGTTATAATTATTTTATCAGTTTCCATCTTTTGAATATTTTTGAAAAAACATATGCGAGTAGAATTATAAAAAAAAGCATCATTGAAGATGTTAATACGGAACGAACAGCAAAAAATAACCATGCAATAATGGAGCTTGAAACTAACAGTTTAAAGTATGAATCAACATTTACGCTCAAAAGCTTCCTATTTAGTTTAGATATGAGCATTCCAACGAAAAAAAAGATAAATACGGTAAGATATTTACCAAAATCCATATAAATCTCACCCAAAAATCCTGAAGCTGTTGAGTGACCCGAATCATCATATTCATGAGTATATTTTCTGATTAGCCAGTGATCAATTTGGGTAGGTTTTGATTCCCAAATTACTCTCGGAACCCAAAAATATAAAATAAATGAAATACTCTTTCCATAGGTATAATCATTCTTAGTAGTATAATCATTTATCATTGCAGCATTTCGGAAAACTGCTTCTTCAGTAAAATTGCTGACAATCATTTTATTTATACTTCTATTCTCATCCTTGGATATAGCTTCTACTTTTGTATTTGCAGTAAAGCCATCGTTTCTGTATTTAAGAAAAAAGTTACCTATAAAACCCATTGCAATGACTATACCTCCCAACATAAGAATCTTTTTAACTTTCAGATTAATAAGTGATGAATTGATCAACGCAATTGCACCAAATAAAAGTAGAAATCTAGTACCACTCCCTACATATAAAATAAAAATTGGCAATGAATATAAAATTACTTTTAAATAGCTGTCTTTTCCATAAAACTGTTTAAAATAGTGTTTGTAATTAACAATACATATTACTCCTATTGCATAGCTTATTGAAGAAAATATACCATATTCAAAAGCATTTTGCCTTCCTTTCGTAAGCCCATTAATAATAAGAACTATATTTCCGAGAAAAATTAAATATGTTAAAAACAAAGTGACATTAAAAAATCTCTTTTTATTTTTAATGAAAAAAAACTCTTTCTTAGGCAGAAAGCTATTGGCTCTTTTTATAAAAATTATTTCATAAATGTAGTATCCTGCAAAAAAAGCGATAGCCGTGAACATCACTACTTTATAAGCGGTATTTACATTGTCTTCGCCCCATTCCTGAATAAGATCTGGAGTATTATTTAAAATTTCTTTAAAATAGATGTAAATAAAACCAAAAATGAAGATCGAAGCAAGAGATACATATCGATCTTTTAAGATATTAAAGCATAAAAATATGATATATATCCATAGTAATATATTAGCAGATAATAACAGATCGCTAAAGGATATCAATGTTGCTAAAAATAATAAGCAAATTAAAAAAAATCTCACTTGAAATATGATAAGATGTTATACACTAAAGTTGGTCTGGTAAAAGGAAAGCAAAGAAGCCACCCTTCAATTTTATATGCCAACTTATTGCTTTTTATTAAATATTTTTTTATAAAATTAAAATTATTTTTGTACTCTTCATCGAATTTTTTTTTATCTTGCTTTGTGGCAGTTTTAAGATTATTTAAAGCATTATTAAATAATAATCCTATCCTATTATAATATATATCTTTTTCTTCAACAGACTGCATAAATAAATGAAGCTGCGAAATTACGATTAACAAATCAAAACTTTTTTTAGGATTGATAGATCTTGTGATAGATCCTTCTCTTACATTTACACAATATATCAATCTATCAATATTTACAACACTACTAGCAACATAAAGCATTCTATTTATAAATTCTTCATCTTCATGATATATACCTCTATAAAACTTTAATTTATTTTTCTTCAAGAACGAAATATTCATGATGTAAACTACAGCTCCTACAAAATAGTTTTTATCACGCAATATACTTATTCCATTTTGATTATTTTCCGGAATAAATTCTTTAATTAATTGGTCATCTTTATATTCGCCTAAACCAATAACGATGATTTCTACTTCATCTTTTTTTATTATTTCAATGATATTATTCAGGCTTTGCTCCGCAATCCAATCATCCGAATCGAGAAACCATACGTATTTCCCTTCAGAAACTTGTAATCCATTATTACGAGCCTCACTCAATCCCATATTTTCCTGAGAAATTAAAGATATATAGTTGTATTTCTCACTGTATTTTTCAGCAATACTTCTGGAATTATCTATAGATCCATCATTTACCAATATAATCTCTATTTCCTGGTCATTATTACCATTAATCTGTGAAGTTATGCTTTGTAAACATTTCTCTAAATATAATTCTACATTATAAATCGGAATAACTATGGATAATAATTTCATTTTATGATTTTATTCAAAACAAAAAAAGGATTAATGTAACTGCAGTATTTAAAAAGTTTTCGATTAAAACTTTTATTCTTATTCAAACCAAATGCAGTAAAAAAATCTTTTTTGAAAATTTCAAAACGCTCGGTAAAATATTCCGTTTTACTCATCTCAGGATATCTATAAGTCTTGTTGAAATCTTCAATTTTCTTATAGAAATCAGAAAACAATTTAGTATTTTCTTCATTAGAAGCAGAATTATTTCTGACTCTGTATAGTACTGTTGGCTTTGGCAAATAATGGATAAAAATACCTTTTTTATTTAAATTGATTGCTAAAGGATAATCTTCCATATATTTTATATTTTCATCAAAACTTAAATCTTCAAAAATCTTTTTTTTAATAAAGAAGGTAGGCGCATTTCCAAAAAAAGATTTTAGCAGTTTTCTAAATTGTTTATGAACATCTGTTGAAACAGAATATATATCCGGCTTTATCAATTTTAGATTCGTAGGTTCACCGTCAATAAACTCATACAGATCTGAAACACAAACTTCCAAGTTTTCTTTTGTAGTAGAAAACTCAAAAAAATATTTTAAACAATCTTTCATCAAAAGATCATCGCCAGCAATTACCTTTACCCATTCTCCGTTTGCTGCTTTTACTCCCCTATTGCAATTTGCGGGAATGCCAGAATTTTGTTCAACTGTAATAATTTTAGTTCTTAAAAAAACGATTGCTGTTATTACTAGTCCATTTTTCGCAAATACCAATGGTATCATCTTTTGAACAATCATCCGAAATGATTAATTCAATATTACCATAACTCTGTTCTTTAATACTTTCTAGAGTCTCAATAACAAATTCTGCTGAGTTGTAAGTAATTACAATAACAGAAATCAGCGGTAGATTGTTTAAAGGTTTTTCCAAATTTATGAAGTTTTTTTTCTTTTAAATTTCTGTTTTAAAAGGTTCATTATATCTAATCTCTTGTTGAGATGACGATAACTGTAAAAAGCATTTAGGATAAATAATGTGATTGCGCTTCCATAAGCAATATATGTATTGGATATATAGAAACATAAAAAAACAAGAAATATGAATGAAAATGAAATAAAGAAAAATTTGCTGCTTTCCTTATGCATTTTGAAATGATATAATTTTCCAGTAACTGTAATTATAATTATAAAGTAAATAATATATAACGCTAAATAACTTACAGCCAAGCCAAAAAGACCATAGAAATGATACAAAATTAAACTCAAAATAAGATTAAAGACATTTCCTACCAGACCCTCCATGATAAGATAGGTTTTACGGTCATTTTTTGCAAAAGATATATATCCCATACAGTAGGATGCTAACTGAAAAAAAGAACCCAGTGCAATGAATCTTATAAAATCTGTAATAGCAAAAAATTCTTTGGTCAACAAAACTTTGATTAATAATGGAGATGTAATGATCATGATAATCAAAAGAGGCGTAGCAAGTAGTAAAACTATTTCAGATTGTTCGTTAACTACTCTGTTTACTTCTTTAGTATCATGAGAAACAGCTGCTAACCTGGGAAAATAATCTGCACCCAATGAAGCAAGAATGAACCCGACATACTGCCCGCTGATGCTCATTGCTGCAGCATAAAGACCTACATCTTTCACATTACCCATTCTACCTATACCCACGCTTATGAGATATTTCACTAGCATTCCGACTAGGATAGAAAAAACAAGCATTAATCCCAGTTTCATCATCTGTTTTCCTTCCTGCCAAACTTCCAGATTACTGATCTGAAGTTTTACTTTGGGAATCTTCCGATAATAGTACCATGATAAAATTAAACTGCTTAGCGATGTAATAATCATTGTAGGAACAATACCCTCTATACCGAAAAAATAATAAAATGGTATAGAGATTATTACTCCGGCCAGAAGTACCATAGAATCCTGATTTTATAATAAAGTTGATCCTTCTTAATCCTCGCATCACGGTTTGTTGACCTTTCGAAAGTGTTGTAAAAAAAACAAAAAAAGAAAGTAACAAATATGACACAGTATAATCATAATTCCCAAATGTGATATAACTTAAAACAGGAGAAAATACTGCCGAAATCATTGCTCCAAGTAGTGCTGTATAAAAAAATAGTTTATGGACAATGGTAATGGTTCTATTTGATTTTTCTTCATTTTCCGTTTCATGTGCTCCAGATAGATTACGTACCGCACTAAGATCTAATCCTAAATCATTGAAAGTTGTAATCAAATTCATAGTAGTCAACAATAGATTATTAACTCCTATTCCCACTGGTCCTAAGTAAACCGCAATAAACTTCCCTTTAATAAGATTAAGGAGAATTGTAATAATTTGCAGACCGCCAAAAGCAAGCGTATTTTTAAAAGTTGATTTATATGATTTTTCCAAGGTCAATTGAGTTTATAATTCTGTACCTCCTATTCCAAATTTCTTTTGTATCTCTCTACCACTTCCATCAAGTGTGTAAAGTATTTTTTCCTCAACATCATTATAAACTTTTACTTCTTCCGGCACTAGATTAACTTTATCAATATATTGTGTAAGTTTCAATTTCAATCTAAACCCCTTTATAAACAATTGATTTAACGTTTCAGTATCTATATTTATTGTAGGATTATTTATTGCTTTAGATACCTGATTTAATAATGTACCTACAACTTTCGATGTAACAGGTCCTAAACCTATACCAAAATAACCATTTCTTCTGCAATATCCTTCCACATTTGCTTCCAGAGATACAGGATTATGATACGGAACTTTGCGCAATAATTTCAGCAATGTCTCTCTATGGTAAGCAGTCGCATCAATGGCAAAATTATATGACCAATGCGTGACATTTTTATCCCAAAAGTAATCCCATAAATAATGATTTCCCCATCGCTTAATATAAGATGGAAAGTTCTCTAAATTCTCTCCTACATATGCTCGATAACTAACATTTTCCGGATTATTTCGTATCAGTGAAAAAACATCCTCATCAATAGTAAAATGATCGAAAAAATAACCGTCATCTGTATTAAACATTACAAATTCACAATTACTTTGTTGAAGAATTTTCTCTAAAAGCGATTTAAAATTATCACTATTCTTATTAAATAATCGTGAAGATTTAACAAAAAACTTCAGATCAGATTTGTTCTTTATAGAAAGTAAGCATGAAGTGTCTATTAAAGTTGGTTTTCTTTCAACAAAAGAAAAGTTGTCATATTTTTTATATTTTTCCTTTAGAATTTCATACCCTTCGTGATGTTTTCCTGTAGTATGATATAATACTAAAATTTTAAAATCAATTTTAAGATTCTCTAAAATTGATCTTAATAAATAATCCAACTGCATAGCTCTGTTGAATGAAAAAATCACATTTAAGACCATTCTGCTTTATTTATATTTTCTATTATATAGAATACATCCTCATCACTCATTACAGGACTAATAGGCAGACTTAATACTTCACTATGGATCTTTTCTGTTATTGGGAAAGACTGATTATTCATTTCCTTATAAGCAAGTTGTTGATGTGGAGGTATTGGATAATGTATAAGGGTTTGTACACCTTTTTCCGTAAGATAATTTTGAAGTTTTTCTCTCTGTTGTGTTCTAATCACAAATAAATGCCAAACATCTTCTTTTTCATTATCGGGAAACGAAGGAAGAATGATATTCGAGTTTTTGATTTCAGAGATGTATCTTTTTGCTATATCTTTTCTTCTTTGGTTCTCTGCATCGATATATTTTAATTTAACATCTAAAACAGCAGCCTGTATTTCGTCTAATCTGGAATTTAACCCTTGATAAATATTTACATATTTCTCGTTAGAACCATAATTTGCTAATGCTCTGATTGTATCTGCCAAATCTTTGTCGTTGGTAGTTACTGCTCCAGCATCGCCTAATGCCCCTAAATTCTTACCCGGATAAAAACTAAATCCTGAAGCATCTCCTAAATTTCCGGTTTTTACGCCGTTATATTCAGCCCCAATTGCCTGAGCATTATCTTCTATTATTTTTAAATTGTTCTTTTTAGCAATATTTTTTAGCTCTTCAGAAAAAACGACTCTTCCATATAAATGTACGATCATTACTCCTTTTGTTTTTGATGTCAGTTTCTCTTCAATTTTAGAAATATCTAAATTAAAATTATCGAGATCCGGTTCGACAAAAACAGGGATCAATCCGTTATCTGAAATAGCTAATACAGAAGCTATGTAAGTGTTTGCAGGAACAATAATCTCATCCCCTTTCTGCATAACTCCTAGTTCTATATAGGCACGCAGGATTAATCTAAGCGCATCTAAACCGTTGGCAACACCAATCGCATATTTTGCTCCGATGTACTTTGATAAATTTTCTTCAAACGTTTTCACTTCGTTTCCTAAGAGATACCATCCGGAGCGGAATGTGTTTAGTAATTTTTCTTCTATTTCCTGCTGATGCGCAAGATTTATTTTCTGTAAATCAAGAAATTTGATCATTATTATTTTTTTTATAAATAAGTAATAGTTCCGTTATTATCAATTGTACCCTTTTGTTTTGCAGGGTTTCCAAACCATACCGTATGAGCAGGTACATCTTTAGTAATGACGCTTCCTGCACCAATTAAAGCATTTTCACCAATGGTGTTTCCTGCAACTATCGTTGCATTGGCTCCTATAGAAGCTCCTTTTTTCACGATCGTTTTAGCAAAAATTTCCGGATATTTTTTTGAACGTGGTATTAAATCATTAGTGAAAGTAACATTAGGTCCTATAAATACATTGTCTTCTAAAGTTACTCCGTCCCAAATCTGAACGCCCGGTTTAATGGTAACACTATCGCCAATATTTACATCATTTTCAATTAAAACCTGACAGTTGATGTTACAGTGGTCACCTATGACAGCGTTTTTCAAAATAACACAATATTGCCAAACCATTGTATTTTCTCCAATGTTTTCACTTTGAACATCGGAAAGAGGATGTATTTTAGCCATTTTTTCTATAATTTAAAAATTCAGTATAATCTCTTATATAATCACTCTCTGTATATTCCATTGATGCTAGTACCAAACATATACTACCACTTGAGAAACCTTTCATTTCTCTCCATATACCTGGTTTTATATGTAATGCCTTATTGGGATGATTAAGAAAAACCTCTTTTTTATGGGTTCCGTCATCTAATATAAATGTAAAAGAGCCGCTAGCGGCAACAACGTATTGCTGCAACTCGTAATGGGAATGGCCTCCTCTTTCAGCATTCATGGGAACATCATATAAATAATATACCCTGCGAATATCAAACGGAATATTTAACTGGTTTTCAAGTACTGTAATATTTCCACTTTCATTGTGCACTATAGGTAATTCTATAATTTCACAATCTTCAACATTAAATACCATTCTTTAAAATTTTAAATTGTTCAAAATCTCTGATATAATCTGCTTCATCATAAGATCTGTCAGAAACTATCAGTGCCAGAGAATTGGTAGAAAAATTTTTTAAACTCCTCCAGTACATTTTAGGAATATATAATCCGTAATAAGAGCGGTTCAGAGAAAACGTTTCTTCTTTATCGCCATCGTTTAATACGATATCAAAACTACCTGAAAGTGCAATGATAAATTCTTGCTGTTCTTTGAAAGCATGACTTCCCCTAACTTCTCCTCCCGGGACATCGTAGATCCAATAAGTTCTGGAAATGATAAAAGGTAATTGATTGGGATGCTCAAAAAAAGATAAATTACCTCGTTTATCCAATATTTTCGGAAGTTCAATAATTTGAGGTTTATTCATAAAATGAAATATTTAAATTAATCAAATATTGACTTTAATATCAATATGGTCTGATACCATTATAATCTTTTATCTACTGTATGTTTTGCCAGTGTGCCTTTTACATCATAAATCACTCCGTTTTCTTTAAGATACACGCTTAGATCCAACTTGAGAAACTCTTCGTGAGAAACTGTAAGAATAATGGCATCAAACTTTTCTTTAATTTTATCCTGAGAATTTATTGAGCAAATTCCATATTCTTTCTCTACATCTTCAGGCTTTACCCATGGATCATACGCAGTTACTTCAGCACCGTATTCTTTTAAATTTGTTATAACATCAATAGCTTTAGAATTTCTTATATCCGGACAATTTTCTTTGAATGTAATGCCTAGATTTAAAATTTTGGAGCCTTTTATTTTGATATCATTTTTGATCATTAATTTCACAACCTGTGATGCAACAAATGCCCCCATTGAGTCGTTTAGCCTTCTTGCCGCTAGAATCAGTTCTGAATAGTATCCTATTTCCTGTGCTTTTTGGGCTAAATAAAAAGGATCTACACCAATACAATGTCCTCCAACAAGTCCCGGTTTAAATTTCAGAAAGTTCCACTTTGTTCCCGCAGCTTCCAACACGTCATGGGTATCAATATCCATTAATGAGAAAATTTTAGCCAACTCATTCATGAAAGCAATATTGAGATCACGTTGTGAGTTTTCTATCACTTTTGAAGCTTCAGCAACTTTAATTGTTGGAGCCAAGTGGGTTCCTGCTACAATTACCGATTTATATAAGTCATCAACAATTTTTCCAATTTCAGGGGTAGAACCAGATGTTACTTTTAATATTTTTTCAACGGTATGTTCTCTATCACCAGGATTAATACGTTCCGGTGAATAACCGACAAAGAAGTCATCATTAAATTTTAATCCTGATACTTTTTCAAGAACAGGAACACATTCTTCTTCAGTAACTCCAGGATATACAGTCGATTCATAAATAACAATGTTATTTTTTTTCAAGACTTTACCAATGCTTTCACTTGATCGGTATAAGGGATTTAAATCAGGTCGGTTATGCTTATCAATCGGTGTGGGAACCGTAATAATATATATATCTGCATTCTGGATATCACTTATTTCTGATGAGCAAAACAATCCTTTGGTATCGGTATCAAATGGATTGTTATCCACTAAAACCGATCTTAACATTTCATCATCTACTTCCTGAGTTGAATCAAATCCTTTATTCAGCTCAGAAATTCTATTCACATTGATATCAAAACCAATAACTGAATATTTTGTTGCAAAAAGGCGAGCTAATGGTAACCCTACGTAGCCTAAACCAATTATTGCAATTTTATATTTTGTGTTCATTTATGTTTATCACTACAATTTCACTGCTGAAATTTCTTCATTATTATTTTTTAAAAATTTTCTGTAAGAATGATTTCTTCTGATCTTCAGAATATCCGTAACCATATTTATAGCCATAGCCATATCCGCTATTCATTTTACTGACATCATTAAGAACCAAACCTACATTTTTAATTTTTTTATCTTTAATTTGCTTATTGATAAAACCAATTAATTCTTTTTCTGTATATCCTGATCTCGTTACATATACAGTAGCATCCGCAACATCTGCAATAAGGAATGAATCTGTAACCAGCATTAATGGTGCTGTATCTAAAATAATATAGTCATACAAAGGTTTTAAGCTTTCTACCAAATCCTGATATCTTCCGTTGGATAGAAGTTCAGTTGGGTTTGGCGTAATTGCACCAGAATAAATCACATCACAATATGGATTGAATGTTGTCTGATGAATAATCTCTGAAGCATTCATTTGGTCATCATACATAAATTCTGATAAACCTATTAATCCTCTTCTGTTCTCATTATATCTCTGTAATTGTGGATTTCTTATATCAGAACCTATGATCACTACTTTTTTACGTGGTGTTGCCAGTGTTAAAGCTAAATTAACAGAAGTAAAGGTTTTGCCTTCCCCTTTTACAGTAGATGTAACAAAAATGACATTGCCTTTTCTATTTTTAGGCAACATGAAATTAATGTTAGTAATCAATATTCTAAATGCTTCTGCCAAAGGTGATACATCATTTAATTGTACAATTTCCGAATCTCCTTTTTCCATTGAAGGTAACTCACCAATAATAGTTGCACCTTCAACTAACTTTTCTAAATCCTGTTTCGATTTAATTTTATTATTAAATAATTCTATTAGATATATGATTGCAAAAGGTAGTAATATACCCAATACTAAGGAACCTAAATAAATGATCTGTGTTTTCGGAGAAACTACAGCAATTGTCAAAGCATCATCAACAACCCTTGCCTTTGGAGCAGCAATCGCTAATGAAATTGCAGCTTCCTCTCTTTTTTGCAGTAATAATAGATATAACTGTTCTTTGATATTTTGTTGTCTTTCTATACTTCTAAATAATTTCTCCTGTACAGGAATTTTTGAAATTCTACCAGATAATCTGTTTTGCTCGGATTGAATATTATTTTTGGAAATCTGAAGTGCTGATCTGCTTTTCTGTAAACTTTGTAATACAGAACTTCTGAGGCTATTAATTTGTTTTGTAACATCCTGCACAATGGGATTAGCATTGGTAGAATTCTCTAATAGTCTGGCTCTTTCAGTAACCAGTTGATTGTACATAGCAATATTTGAATTTGAGTCAGAATCAGTAAGTCCTACATTTAATGGTAGAACATCATAATTGCTATGTCTGTTCAAACTCCCTATAAGACTATTAACTAATTCAAGCTGTGACTCAGTAGATATTTGTTCTTGCTGTGTTGTAGCAGCAGTTGCTAACGATAATTCTGCTTCTGCTTGAATATCAGCAATATTATTCTGAACTTTGAAATCCTGTTTTTGAGATTCAACTTGCCCCAGCTCCTTACTTATCAAGTTGATTCTTTCGTCAATAAAAGCCGCAGTTTTTTGTGCTTCTGAGTTTTTATCTAAAATTGCTTCACGATTGTAATTTACGGCAAGTCTATTCAAAATATCTTCTGCTTTTTCAGAACAAGGATGATTTAAACTTAATTTTACTACTGTAGAATTTTTCTCTACCAAACTAACTTGTAAACTAGAAAGTAACGACCTAGCTCTATTCATGGAAGACATAAATTGCAGTTTGTAATGCAAAGGTTTTTCTGAATTTATAAGTAATTTTGAATTTTTCTGAAACATTACGACACCGAATGGCATTGAAACCGCTTTGTTGAATTCTGTTTCTATAGGAGCATGAAAACTTTCTGATTCTAAGATGATTTTATTTCCCTGTACTTTTGCAAAAACTTGTTTTGCAGGATATACACTCTTATGTTTTTCATTAATAACTCTAACAATAAATGGTGCAGTTTCTTTATACAGTTCTGTATCTTTTAGCTTACCCTTAGACAAAATAACAGTCTCCAAACCCAATTCTTTGACAACAGAAATCATAAGTTTTTTAGACTTAAAAATTTCAATCTCATTATCAACCGAATTTGTACCCATGCCTCCCACACCACCAATTTCTGAAATCACAGACATATCGGGCTGTCCTGATGAGGATTTTTTAACTTCTTTAATAAGTAAAGTAGATTCTATATTATAGACAGGAATAGTGTATCGTAAAAAAAACCATGCTAATAAAAAAGCAACAACTGTTCCTAAGACGAACCAATACCATCGATAAACGTAAGGTTTTATTATTTCTCTGATATTAATGGAGTCTTTTTGAGCCTCATCATTTATTTGATTATAATCCATTATGAAAATTGATTATTGTTTTATTAATTTTTTGTAAGGGCTAAAACACCTAATGCGATTGAAGCTATTACTGATGCCACAGAAATGTACAATCCTATATTTGGATCAACTCTAGCAGATTTTTCTTTTACTAAATTAGGCTGTACATAAATCATATCATTTTGTTTAAGATAGTAATAAGGAGAATTGATAAATTGTGCACTTGTGATATCTATTCTTTGCTGGGTAAACTTTCCATCTACATTTCTAACAATCAAAATATTGTTACGTACTCCAAAAGTGGTTAAATCTCCAGCTAAACCTAAAGTTTGTAATAACGTAGTATTCCCGTCAGGAATTACATAGGTTCCAGGTCTTGCTACTTCTCCCAATACAGACACTTTAAAGTTGATTAATTTCACATCTATAATAGGATTTTTCACATACGTTGAGATTAGTCCTGCCAATTTTGTTTTGAATGTCTCAGTATTCTCATCTTTTGTGTTGACCAAGCCAATTTGCGGAAAATTTATATTCCCATCCGTATCAACCGTATATGTAGGTCCAGAAGCAGCCATTGGTTGAAATTGAGAATTTCCACTAGGTGTGGAATATTGCGCTACAGTTGTAGTGGAAGAATAATTTTGATTAAAAGGTTTTACCACATCAAGATCTTTCGCTGAAACCGTGATCACCAATTGATCACCCGTCTGCAAAGTGCTTCTGCTATTCTTGATGGAATTATCCAGAGCAATATTTTCAATATCCTTCATATAATTGATTTCCTGCCTAGGTGTACAAGAAAATACTGACAAACTTAAAGCTCCGTATATAAAATATTTTTTTAAAGTCATTTTTAATAAATTTTTCACAAAAATAGGGTTATTATTTTAAACAAAATTTGTTTTGTACTAGTTAATTTAAATCTGATAGATTTATACGGAAATTAGAATTCACTATTTTCAACAGCAAGATTTTCAGTATCGCTTACTTTTTTCTTATCCAAAAATTCGTATTCAGAATTGTTGCTGATAAATTCAGGGACAATATTTTTTAACAGCGTAACTACCTGTACTTTATCCCTTCTTACTGCAGATTTAATAATTTGTCTGAATAAAATTTCGATTTCATCAAATTTAACGGTAGGATCTTTAGAGATCATGATTTTCTCATGATGGGTAGGAATAGTTGTAGCATCATTGCTCAACAGTTCTTCATATAATTTTTCACCGGGACGCAATCCGATGAATTTAATTTTAATTTCTTCATCAGGTGTGAAACCAGATAATTTGATCATTCTCTTTGCTAAATCTAAAATCTTCACAGGCTCACCCATATCAAACACATAGATCTCTCCTCCATCACCCATTGTTCCTGCCTGCAGAACCAATTCACAAGCTTCTGGAATTGTCATAAAGTATCTTATAATGTCGGGATGCGTAATGGTTACAGGACCTCCTTTTTCAATTTGTTTTTTGAAATGCGGAATTACAGAACCGTTTGAGCCTAAAACATTTCCAAAACGCGTGGTAATGAATTTTGTTTTATTCCCTTCAGAATTTTGCAGCGATTGCACAAATAATTCAGCAGTTCTTTTTGAGGCTCCCATCACATTGGTAGGATTCACTGCTTTATCTGTAGAAACCATTACAAAACGGTTAACTTTATATTTTTTGGAAAGCAAGGATACATTCTTAGTTCCCAATACATTTACAAAAATTGCTTCATGAGGGTTTTCCTCAATTAAAGGAACATGTTTGTAAGCTGCAGCGTGATAAACCATTGAGAATTGATAGATTTCAAATAGTTTTTCCAGCCTGTAGTTATTGGATATATCTGCCAAAACAAACTTAAATTTCTGCTCTGGATATTTTTCTAATAATTCTAATTCCAATTCATATAAAGGTGATTCTGCCTGATCAAGTACCACAATCAAAGAAGGGCTGAACTGGGCAACCTGCCTTACGATTTCACTCCCAATAGAACCTGCACCGCCGGTTACCAATACAGCTTTCTCAGCATGTCTTTTGATCACATCAGCATTTTCAATTTTAATGGGTCTGCGGTTTAATAAATCTTCAATCTGTAGCTGGCGAATACCTCCTACTAAATCTGAGTCTCGCATTTTGCTTACTGTAGGTGCTTTCAAGACTTTTAGACCATGATCTAATGCTAAAGTCATCCATTCTTCCAGTTCATGCTTAGACATGATTTCCTTTATAATTAAAACTGCATCAAATTGACTTACCAGATCTTTATTCTTAAAAAAATGATCACTGTTATAAATTTTGTGACCCAGTAAAACCGCTTTATGAGAATCTGATCTTTTGGTAAGAAAACCTTCTAAACGATAAGGATAGTTAGGATTATGTAAAATTGCTCTTGCCAGAGAAACTGAAGCATCACCAACTCCTACTACAGCAATTCTAATTTTTGAAGATGATCCTTTATAATCAATCAAAATATTAAAAAACTGTTTGGTAATCATTCTGAAAAAGAACATTACCGAGACTGAAATGAAAAAATATAAGAAAAGATTAGGATATAGATATAAAGATTTCCCTAACCAAATTTCAGTACAGTAATTAATAATGAGAATCGTTAATAAGGTACTACCTGAAGACAGTATTATTTTAAAAAAGTCGAAAAAAGTAGAATGTCTTATGATGCCTGCATAAGTCTTGAAGACAAACATGAACATCACATTGACCAAAATAAGCACTAATCTCTGCCAAAAAATATAGTTTGGAAAATTAATTTTTACGTGGAGTTTTTCTAGGAAAAAGTAAGATATGACAATAGAAACTAAAACAATCAGAAGATCAATAAGTAGAACTGCCCATCTTGGCATGTATCTTAGCTCTGTAAGTTTCACGATATTATCCCCGTTGTAAAGAGCAGTAAAAGCATCATTTAGCTTTCTCATTCAGCATTCTGGTGTTTTATTATTTTGGCAAAGATAATCATATTATTTAATTTAAAAAAATGACATAGAACATATTTTTACGCTTTAAAGTTATCCGGGTCTGTTCAAAAATTGAACAAAATTTATGCTAAAAAAAATATTTTCAATTACAATATTTTACACAAAGCTATGTATTTTTTTATCATAATAAAATAACTTTTAAATTATTACTAAAATTTTACTACTTAATAATAAATATTTTAATTTATTCTTCAATCCATCAATTGTTATTTTAAAAAATTAATTTAATGGTTTTCAGGAAGAAACATCAGTTTCGTTTTATGATACCGTTTTGAAAGTAGTATAAATTTTTCGTTTTGAAAAAATGATAATTCGTACTTAAAAATTAATACATCAGGTATGTTTATTAAACATAATAAAAAAACCTCCCAAAAAAAAAGCATTAGGAGGTTTATAATTATTTTAAGTATTGATTATTCTGAAATCACATTTCTTTTCTTATATACAACAATCATTGCTATTGCCATAATTAAGAGTGCAGGAATATACTCATCAATAGGAGCTGCGTTGGGATCACCAGGACCTGCCGGAGCATCTCCTTCTGCCATTGTTCCCATTTCAGGCTCATCATATACGTAAGGGTTTTCTGACTGATCTGCAAATGCAAGACCTGAAAGAACTAATGAACACATTATTATTATTTTTTTCATAGTTTGTATTATTTAATTATTTTTTTAGAATATTCTTTTCCTGCTGAAGTAGCTTTAATGATATACAATCCTTTTGATTCTAATTTTATACGAACCAATTTAGAATTGCTGTCGATATTTTGCACCTTTCTACCTGCTGCGTCAAATATTTGAATATTCTCAATGTTTTTACTATTTCTTACGAAGAAATCTTCACCTTCTCTATAAACCTCAAAAGTATCTTTCTTAACTTCTGATGTAGCTAAAATATCTAATTTATAAACGATCTCAAATCTGTTAGCAGATTCTCCTGCATTACCTGTGAAAGTGTATGCTTGGTTTTGAAGATTTGTGTAAGTTCCAGTTGTTTTATCATGCAGATAGATTGCTTGTCCGTTTGTGAACAAACCTTCTTTATGAGATAGAGAAACTGTAAAACTTCCGTTTTCAAAATGTTTAGTACCTAATAGAACCACATCATTAATATTAAATGAAGATTTCCCCTGAATAACTAATTTTTCAGTACCTACCAAAGAGTAGAACGCATCAGAACCCATACCCATAGCTTTTGAATCATATACATCATAAGCATCTGAAGCACCTTGACTGTAAGTAACTGCTTGAGTAGCTGTATTTCCGTAAGATGTCGTCAATTTAATCCAGAATTTCCCTGCATTCGCATCTACGTTTTTATTTAACGTAACTCCAGTAGCAGAAGAACGCATTGCGTTTGTGAATGAAACAGTACCTGCGTCAACAGCTTTTACTATAAAAGCCTGACCAGCTTTTACCACATTTCCTATTGCGTTAAGAGAAGCTGAAGAATACGATGGCGATTGCGTACCTGGAGCTTCAACCCAAGTCGTACCTGCAGGATTCGCTAAATTTACAGTTGCATATCCTACATTTGTAGAAGTGTTACCTGTTTGAGTTGTAACGTTTCCTGTAGTATTATCCCAAAACCATAAGGTTGATCCTATTGCAGTATTATTTGTAGTGTAGAAAGCATTAAGGTCTAAATTTGAAGGGTAAGGATTACCAATTAAATTGAAATTGTTTAAACTACCAGCAGTTCCTACTAAAGCAAGATTAACAACTCCGTTATTTGGAATTTTATTAGTTCCGCCGAAGCTCAGTCCTGCATTTGTCTGAGGTACTTTTACTGAATACCCCTTTCCTGCATTGCTTGTAAAATTTGCATCTGCATTTGTTACAATGTCATAAAAGTTTGATGTCGTATTGTAAGTCATTACATATTGTGGTGCAGTTCCTGAAGGTGCAGATGTGTAAGCGGTAAACAAATTCTGATCTGCTACCGGAGACGCCCAAAATACATATTTATTTGCTACACTTGTACTGTTTCTGTTTGCAACAAATGAAGCTCCTGTTCCTGATGTGTAAGTTGAACCTACAGTTTGAATAAGATTTCCACCATCATTGACGATGATGTTACCATTATTTGAAAGATTTCCTGTTGTAACAGTCTCTCCAGAATTAATAGTTAAAGTGAAAGTAGGATTAACCGTAACAGACTGAGCGGTAAAACCTCCTGCTGTATAGTTACCAGCAATTACAGCATCTGTACTTGCCGTTGGTGTTCCGCCTACCCATTGAGATCCATCCCAAGTTGGAGGTAAAATAGAACTTGTAACAGAAATATTATCAATTTGAAATTTATCTCTAGTTCCTGAACCCGTAGCAGTAGTACCTGCATGGTTATAAAAACGTATTCTAGCTGTAGAAGTATTATTAAATTCTGATGGAAGTGCAATAGAGGTAATTGAACCTGTGTTGTTACTTACCTTATCTAATAACTGAGCAGCTGATAACTCAGTAAATGTAGTACCATTGGTACTCCAAAAAACTCTAAGAGAAGTCGGACGTGTTCCATTGCTATTATCAATTGCTGCCCAGTCGAAACTTAGAGTTTCTGCTTTTCTTCCTGTAAAATTTAATAACAAATCTATTGCTACAGCTTCTGGAGTGCTGGTTGAACCAGTAGAAAGAAACTGTATAGTCCCTGAAGGTTTTTGAAGCCCTCCAGATGTGGTCGTCGTGATTGCCGCAGATGTTTTTGTTGTTCTTGTTCCTGATGTCACCTCGTTACCAGTACCACTAATCCCAACACTTTGCCAGTTATTTGCGTCTGTTCCGGTATAAGTACTTCCACTTACTGTCCAAGTTCCAGACAAGTCCCACGTTTTATCTCCTGAAGACATTAAATAAGCAGTTTGCCCCCATCCCCAAACTGAGAACGTAGTCATCAAAAATGCCATTGACACCTTTGATATTTTTTGTAGTTTTAAATTCATAAAATTATTTTTTTTCGTGAGACAAAACTATGTCATTTTGGAAAAAAAATACCGAACTTAAAATTACATATATATTAATTCTCAACTACTTGCAGAATATTTTCGTACTCGTAACCTCGGCTTAAGAGATATTTAATGGTCTTCGATTTTTTTTGATATAATTGCAACCCCTTTAGTTTTGAAAAGTAATTTTCGTACACTTTTTTGATTATGTTTAAATAATCGTCATCGTCAATTTCGTCAAAACATCTGGTTATTAGCTTTTCTGTGATCCCTTTTTGTTTTAATGAGATTTTAATTTTAATTTTTCCCCAATGTTTCATGTAAAATTTTCCTCTAATGTAACTTCTGGTGAAACGTTCTTCATTCAAATAATTTTCTTTCATCAAATACAAAAGAATTTCCTCTTTCGCCTCGGGAATCAATACAAACTCTTTCATTTTTTGCTCTACCTCTGCATGACACCGATCCTGATAAACACAATAATTCACCAGTTTCTGCTTGGTTTCTTCAAAAGTAAAAAGTTTTTTTTCAGGCTGCATAGTTTAGTTGATAGTTGATAGTTGATAGTTGATAGTTGATAGTTGATAGTTGATAGTTGATAGTTGATAGTTCAAAATTACAATTTATAAAAAAGAGGCACAAAATACTTTGCACCTCTTTATCTTATTTAATATTACCTAAAGCTAATAGCTAAATACCATTACCCAAAAGCAGATTAGTAATTGAATAAGGCTTTGCCCTCCATCAATCCGTTTACTTTTTTTCTAACTTCGGAAATTACTTCTTCATTTTTGATATTATCCACCACTTCAGAAATCAATTCTGCAATGGTCTTCATGTCGTTCTCTTTCAAACCTCTTGTCGTAATTGCCGCAGTTCCCAATCTGATCCCGGAAGTTGTAAATGGCGATTTATCATCAAAAGGAACCATATTTTTATTACAGGTAATATCTGCCAGAACCAAAGCTTTTTCAGTTTCTTTTCCGTTTACACCTTTATTTCTAAGGTCAACCAACATCAAATGATTGTCTGTTCCACCGCTCACAATATCAAATCCTAAATCTACCATTGCTTTTGATAAAGCCTGAGCATTAGATTTCACCTGTTTTGCATACGTCAAGAACTGGTCATCAATCGCTTCACCAAATGCTACAGCTTTTGCTGCGATTACGTGCTCTAAAGGACCACCCTGAATCCCAGGGAAAACAGCGCTGTCTAAAACCTGACTCATCTGTTTGATTTCGCCTTTTGGAGTTTTGTGACCGTAAGTGTTTTCAAAATCTTTACCCATCATGATCATTCCGCCTCTTGGACCTCTTAAAGTCTTGTGAGTAGTTGTAGTTACAACATGACAATGCTCAAATGGATTATTTAAAAGTCCTTTAGCCACCAAACCTGCAGGATGTGCAATATCTGCCCAAAGTGTTGCTCCAATTTCATCTGCAACCTCTCTGAATTTTGCGTAATCTAAATCTCTTGAATATGCCGAGAAACCTGCAATCATCATTTTTGGTCGTTCTCTCAATGCCACTTCTCTCATTTGATCATAATCGATCAAACCGGTTTCCTGCTGAACTCCATAAGAAACTACATCATACTGAATTCCAGAAAAGTTTACTGCAGAACCGTGAGTAAGGTGACCTCCCATAGAAAGATCCATCCCCATGATTTTATCTCCCGGCTTCAAAACTGCCAGATAAATTGCAGCATTTGCCTGAGAACCGGAGTGTGGCTGAACATTTACATAATCAACTCCGAAAAGCTGCTTTGCTCTTTCGATCGCCAAAGTTTCAACCTCATCTACCACTTCACAACCTCCGTAATATCTTTTTCCCGGATATCCTTCTGCATATTTGTTTGTGAGTACACTTCCCATCGCCTTCATTACATTTTCAGAAACGAAATTTTCTGAAGCAATAAGCTCTAGACCGTGGGATTGTCTTTCTCTTTCTTTTTCGATAAGGTCAAAAATAATATCCATTTACTTGTAAATTTTGATTTTGAACATCAAAAATACGGAATTTCATATAGACTACCATATTCATTATGATGATTTTTAAGCTTTGATAGGATAAGCTTTTTTATATTTAATAAAATTTCTTCTTCAGCCATAAACTTGCTCTCACCAATAAAATCAATACAGGAACTTCCACCAAAGGACCAATTACCCCAACAAATGCTTGTGCAGAGTGAATTCCGAAAACAGATATCGCTACCGCAATCGCCAATTCAAAATTGTTTCCGGTTGCGGTAAATGAGATGGAAGCATTTTTATCATAAGGTACGTTCATCGATTTATTCATGAAAAAACTCACAAAAAACATCAGTACAAAATAAATAATCAACGGGATGGCAACTTTCACCACATCCATCGGAAGTTCTAAGATTTTATCGCCTTTCAAACTGAACATTAAAACAATAGTAAATAACAAAGCGTATAAAGTTACCGGTGAAATTGTCGGTATAAATTTTCGGTTGTACCACTCTACTCCTTTCGCTTTCACTAAGAAATACCGGCTTAAAAATCCTGCCAGAAAAGGAATTCCCAGGTAGATCAGAACGCTTTCCGTAACATCTCGCATCGGTACAGAAACATTGAAATTTCCCAATCCTAATTTTTGTGGCAAAACATTAATGAACAGCCAAACAAAAAAGCTGTAAGAAAATATTTGAAAAATACTGTTCAATGCCACCAAAAGTGCTGCATATTCCCTGTTTCCTTTAGCTAAATCATTCCAGACAATCACCATTGCAATACATCTTGCCAAACCGATTAAGATTAAACCAATCATATAATCCGGTTCGTTTTTCAGGAAAATTATTGCCAGAACAAACATCAAAACCGGACCGATAATCCAATTGAGTAATAATGATAAAGACAGTACTTTTTTATCTTTAAAAGCCATTGGCAAGAGAGAATAATCGACTTTTGCAAGTGGCGGATACATCATCAAAATCAATCCGACAGCCAACGGAATATTGGTGTTTCCCACAGAAAGCGAATTGGTAATTTCTGAAATATTTGGAAATAAAAAACCTAATCCCACTCCAATTGCCATTGCAAGGAAAATCCAAAGCGTAAGAAACCGGTCGAGAAATTTTAATTTTGGCTGCATTAAGTTATTTTTTAATTAAAGAAAAAACATACAGACATTCCATTGCAGTCTGGTTGCTTCTTTCAGTATATTTTTCGTCCTGAAGAACAGAATGATCAAAAGATTTCGGATCAAAATAGGTGGTTCCGATTCTCAAATCACAACCCGGAATAAAGGGACAATTTTCGTCAGCATCGCCACAGGTCATTACAGCAACAAAGTTTTCTTTAGGCAAACTTTCATCATCAATGGTTTTTGAAAAACAAAGATTTGATTTTCCTTCACCAAAAATCACTTCATATTTCGGATTGCTTGTTTCGTCTAATTTTTGCACTTTAAAACCTGCTGAAATCAAAGCATTGATAGCATTTTGATTGAAAGCCGTAGCTTCTGTTCCTGCGGAAAAAGTATTGATATTGAAACCGTAAAAATCGGCGGCAACTTTTGACCAAACCTGTCCGAGATGACTTCTACGGGAATTGTGCGTGCAAACGTAAACCAAGCTTACTTCTTGTTCAGAATTTAATTTTTCCTGAATATGATTGGCTAATTTTTCGAGTACAACTTTACGATCAGCATTGATTTCTTTAAAATTTTTGCTGAGAATTTCACAACGGTTTTTGATGTTTTGATTCATTACTTGAATAATTTAATTTTAGATTATTTTTAACAACATCCACCACCTGGAGTGCAAGAATTTGATGAATCTGCGGTCAATTCAGATAAGTTTTTCTTTTGCTTTTCAGAAAGAATTCCACAAGCATCCTGTGCTAAACAAGCTGTTGTTTTGCTGAGCAATACAAAGTTTTTACCGTTGAATTTCAAATCGTATTTTCCGATGGTATCGCTCTGATATTCAACTTCAATTTCTGAATCTTCGATGCCTAATTTATCTTCAGAAAGTTTGATAATGCTCAACAATTTGCCGGGTTTCAAACGATGTTCAAAATCATTGGCATTCCACAGTTGAAAGCTGACTACTTTTTCTGAACGGATGACACCACCGCAATCGATAAAGTTTTTAGTAATTTGACCGACCTCCGTTACGTGAAAATGTTGCGGAACCATTGTTCCGTTTTCCAATTGAAATTCAACATTTTCTAATGTTGGAAGAATTTCTTTAATAGATGAAAGTTTCATATATAAGATTTTTAATTAAGTTTTTACAAATGTTATATTGCTATATAACGATGATATGTTAGATAAAAAAAAATTAACAGCAAGATTCAGATTGTGGATCTTGAGTAAAAAATAATTCTAATTCTGTCTGAACGGTTTTCCAAACCTTTTCGTCGATACAATAACAGACAGACTTTCCTTCGATAGACCCTTGGATGATTCCGATGTTTTTCAATTCTTTTAAATGTTGCGAAATTGTTGCCTGTGCTAAACCCAGTTCTTCCACCAAATCATTACAGATGCAGGCTTTTTGATTGATGATGTGCTGTAAAATCGCAATACGCGCCGGATGTCCCAAAACCTTGAAAAGCGTAGCCAATCGATTTTGTTTTTCTGTGAAAATTTCAGTTTTAGTAAGTCCCATTTTTGTATTATAACATTGCAATATTACGATATTAAATTATTCTGACAAATTTTTTTCTGTATACTATTTATTTTGCAGGATTTTATGAAAAATAGTTTTAATGAAAACGATATATTTGCATAAATCTTAAATTAGCGAAAATCGTTACAAATTATGGGAAAGAAAAAATATAAAAAACAATTGCTCAACTCTTTAAAATCTCTTGGCGATTCTGAACATCTGATCCTTGAAAGCATGACCAATCTTATGTTACAAGGAGAGCTGAAGAAAAACAACATCAGTTTTGAAGATGGCGATACATTCAGTTTTAAAGACAATATTTTTGATTACAGCGAAGATAAAAATGTAAGAAGACTCGCTAAACTTCGCAGAAAAATGTTGGCAGCCATGAATAAACTGGTTGTAAAAAACAATTTTAAAGATAAAGAAATTAAATTTTTGAGTTAATTTAAAAATCAGTTTTGATTAAAATTCAGGCTAAAAAAACTATTGGTTTTATAGTACAACAAAAAAGTCCCAGAATTTCCGGGACTTTGGTATTTATGCGAAAACGAGATTATTTCTTCGCCTTCTCTTTTAATTCTTCTTTGTCTTTATCAGACGGATTCCATACTTTTACGTTTGCATTTTTATCAATACCTGAAAGAATCTGTACGTTGATACCGTCACTTGCTCCTAATTTTACAAACACTTTTTTGAATTTTCCGTCTGGTTGTTTCACTTCCACGAAAGCTTTGTCTTTTCCGTTGCTTTTCTCATACTGCACCAAAGATTCATCCAGCAACAAAGCATTTTTCTGTGAGCTCATCACAATTTCTCCGTTTGCAGAAAATCCGGCTCTGATGTACTCATTGCTTGGATTATAAACATCACCTTCAACCGGGAATTTTATTGTTCCGTTGTTGTCTTTCCCTTTTGGAGCAATCATTGTAAGCCTTCCCGGAAAAGATTTATTCTGCAAAGCACCGATCACAATATTCATATCCATTCCTTGCTTCAGTTTTCCTGCTTGTGCTTCATCAATTTCACCCTGAAAAATCAATGAATTTAAATTTGCAATCGAACAAATTGTAGTTCCTGCGTTGAAAGAGTTGGCTTCAATTACTTGGCTTCCAACTTTTACGGGAACTTCAAGAACGGTTCCTGCTGCTTTCGAGCGAATTTGAGTCGTTGCCAAACCCTGCAGTTCTGGAGTAGCTCCTGTTTTTACAATTTGCAACCTTTTTTGTGCGGTCTGAAGTTGCTGATTGGCATTCTTCACCCCTTGCTGCATTGAATATAATTGCTGCTGAGAATTCAAATATTCCTGTTTTGAAATCACACCCTGACTGAACAGTTTCTGCTGCATGGCAAACTGCTTTTGCATATTATCAACATTCATTCTCGCATTGCTGATCTGAAGCTGAGAGTTTAAAACTTCCTGTTGCGCATTGTTGACCTCAGCGATATTTGGAATAATTTTTACAGTCGCAATCAATTGACCTGCTTCTACTCTATCTCCTTCATCAACCAATATTTTGTCAATGATTCCTGCAATATTTGGTTTGATTTCAATTTCTTCTTTAGGAATAATTTTTCCTGTTGCCATCACTTTGTCATCCATATTCTGAACGGTCGGTTTTCTGGTAAGGAAAGCTTCACTTTCTGTAGAATTTGATTTCACTAAATAGCTGATTCCGGAAAATAAGGCAAGCGCAAATAAAAGCCCAAGGACAATGTAAACAGCTTTTTTCCAGGTAAACTTCTTTTTCATATAGTAGTATAGTTTATTTTTAAATTTTATTATTAAAGTTCCGATTACAAGGTAAAGATGAATTCTTTATTTTCAAATTACTCACTTCTTAATGCTTCAATCGGTCTGATTTTCACTGCTCTCTGTGCCGGAATCATTCCGATGATTAATCCCAGCAAAATCATCACACCCATTGCTGCAAAAACCTCCGAATAATTAACCGTAGGATTGTAAAACGGAAATTCATTCTGGTTTTTCGTCATTGCATCAATGATCATCAACATAAATATCCCGAAAATAAATCCCAAAAGTCCTGAAGCTAAAGTGATGACTACGCTTTCCAGCAAAATTTGGTTGCGAACTTCAGAAGGTTTTGCTCCTAAAGCTCTCCTGATTCCTATTTCTTTCGTTCGTTCTGTAACAGTAATCAGTAATATATTTGAGATCGCAATAACTCCCGCAAGTATGGTAAGCGTTCCTACGATGATTGTTAAAAGCTGCATTCCTGTTAGAAAGCCTGTTACTTTTTCAAACATTTTTCCGAGGTTAAATGTTCCAAATGCATTGGTATCTTCCGGCGAAACATTGTTTTTCTTTTTAAGCTCTGTTTTGGCGAAATCTTCTACCACTGCAAGATCAGCATCTGGTTTGCTCACAATGGCAAAAAAATCAACTTTATCGCCGTCATTGAACATTTTTGTAAACGTTGAAAGCGGGATGAAAGCTGTTGTGTCATTGTTATTGGGTCCGCCTGCTTGTGCTACTTTGTAAACGCCAATCACATTGAAGAAAAGACCTTTAATGTTGATTGATTTTCCTATAGGATTCTCTTTCTTTTTCGCATCAAAAAAGTTTTTGTAAATACCTTCCCCGATGATCACTACATTTTTGTTTCCGGTGACATCCGCATCGTTAAGATAACGACCGAAAATCAATTTTTTCTCCGAAATTTTATTTCCAACGGGATAATCTCCTGTCAATGTGTACACAGCAGTTTTTCCGTTTGCGCTCATTTGCTCACCCGGATTTCCGAAACTTCCTCTTGAATTTTGAGGCGAAATATAATCGATCTGCGGAATTCTTCTTTGCAGTAAATCCATATCCTGTAAATGAAGGCTTACTTCTCGTCCTTTAGGAAAACCGTTGTAAGGAATCGATGTATTTTGTGCCCACATAAAAATGGAGTTAGTCGCAAAACCTGAAAACAATTTATCAAAACCGTTTTCCATACCTTTTGCAGCGCCCAAAAGACTTACAAAAAGAAACATTCCCCAACCCACACCAATCATGGTAAGAAACGTACGAAGTTTATTATTCTTCAATGAATAATAAATTTCTTGCCAGGTATCTTTTTTAAATAAAATGTTCATTTTTTAAATGTCAATTTTTTACTTTATAAAAGCGAATTTGCTTTGCTGTGAATTTTGCTTCGCAAGTCAAATTTTAATATTGTTTCAAGCTTAAGTATTCGTTAAGAATTTCATTTTAAAATTCACAATAGACCATTCACTTTTTGTTATTCCGTTCTTAAAGCTTCAATAGGTCTGATTCTGGAAGCTCTGTAGGCAGGAATAAATCCGGCAATCAATCCTGAAAGAACGAGACTTATAAATGCTGCGAAAATCAATCCCCATCCCACACTTGGATCTTTAATAAAATATTTTTCTAAACTGTCTCCAATCAGTTCTAACGTTAAAACACCAACGCCCACTCCTACAAAACCGGAAATCACAGTGATGACAATACTTTCCTGCATGATTAATGCGACAATACTTTTTGGCTTGGCTCCTATGGCTTTTCTTACTCCGATTTCTTTGGTACGTTCTTTTACGATGTACACCATGATATTGCTGATTCCGATGATACCGGCAAGCAAAGTACCCATACCAATGAATCCTACAATAATGGTAATTACAAAAAGGAAAGTAAAAGAATCCTGCAATCCTTCTGCACGGTTATTGACTCCTACTGCATTCTGATCATCGGGAGAAACTTTTTTTCGGGCTCTCAATTCTTTTTCCAGCTCTTTCCCATACTCAATTGCCTCATTGGGTTGCATTTTTTCATCATAAGCAATGAAAATTGTACTGATCGTATCTGAACCTTTTTTCACCTGTTGAAGTGTGGAAATAGGAACACTGATCATTCTTTCATCCCAATCTCCCCCATCATCACTGAATACACCAATCACTTTATAAATACTTCCGTTGATCTCCAGTTCTTTACCAATAGGATCTCCGTTCTTTATCAGATCTCGCTGTACCATTCTTCCGATGACAGCCACATATTGATTGTTGGCAATATCTCTTTCAGAAATAAATCTTCCGTTCATCAGTTTCCTGTTTTCAATAAAAGCTTCCTGATCATTGGCTCCGGAAATCTGATAGCTTCCACTTTCTTTTCCATATTTCACAAGAAAATTAGTAGAATATCTGGGAGTTGAGTATTGTACTTTTTCGGGTTGAGATTTTGTCAGGGCTTGATAATCTGAATTATTAAGTGTAATGGTTCTGTCGGCTTGTAAACCTCCGTATGCAATATTGGTACGTCCGGTAAAAATTGTAATCAAATTTTGAGCATCTCTGGTAAAACCTTCTTGAAAAGCATTTTGCAAACCATTCCCTATACCGAAAAGCACAATAAAAATATACAGTCCCAAAGCTACCGTAAAGCCCGAAAGCACCGTCCGCAATACATTACTGCGAATAGAACTGAATATTTCCTGCCAACGATCTAGGTCAAACATATTTTCTTAATTAAATGATTAAAAAATTTAAAGATTAAAAAAATTAATGACTTTAAATTTTCAGTTGATTTTATTTTAATTACAAAACAATCTGTTTTATATACTCATCACTCTCAATGATTCCATCTCTAAGAATGACGTTTCTTTTGGTTTGTGCTGCAACATCTGGTTCGTGGGTCACGACGATGATCGTTTTTCCTTCGTTGTTGATGTCCTGAAGGAGTTTCATAATATCGTGGGTTGTTTTAGAATCTAATGCTCCGGTAGGTTCATCTGCCAAAACAACTTTTGGATTGGTAATTAATGCTCTTGCAATCGCAACCCTTTGTTTTTGACCACCCGAAAGTTCGTTTGGAAGGTGCGTTGCCCATTGTGCCAAACCTACTTTTTCCAAATATTCCATTGCTTTTTGGTTACGCTCTTTTCTCGGTACATTTTGATAGTATAGAGGAAGCGCAACATTATCCAAAGCAGTTTTGTACCCTATTAAATTAAAAGACTGAAAAACAAAACCAAGAAATTTTGAACGGTATTCAGCAGCTTTTACTTCATTAAGGTGTTCAATCGGAATTCCATCAAGATCATAAACCCCGCTGTCTTTTTCATCTAAAATTCCGATGATATTCAGCAAAGTTGATTTTCCTGAACCCGAACTTCCCATAATAGAGACAAATTCACCTTCATCAATAGTAAGATTAATACCTTTGAGAACGTGCAGTTTACTCTTGCCCGTGTCGTATGATTTATGTAGATCCTGAATTACTAACATTGAGTGATTACTGTTTTTGTTCCCAATAAGTAGTATATATTTTCAATTTGTTACAAGAATAAAAAAATCTTTAAAAAAAAGGCTGTTTAACTTATAATTAACTCAATACCAAACATTTAAAATAAAGTGTTTAATTACAAACTTAACATAACTTAGTTTTGCACTGGTTAAGTATCTCTAAACCAATATCAGAGCGAGTTTCATGTAAATGTGGAAAACTTTTAAGGTTAAAAGTCAATCAATTACTCTTTACCCCTTTTAAAATCAGTCTGCGTTGTCTAACTTTGTGCTTAGCACGTAACAAGAAATGAATACAAAACACTGTTGAGTTATTTTAAGCATAAAAACCAACATATCAGAAGGTTATTCGTTTCCTGAACTTCAATACAGTGATCATTTTAATAAATTTTAAAGACATTACAATTTACATATGGGAATTTTTGACAAAAGAATAAGCTATAAGCCATTTGAGTATCCTGAAGTTCTTCAGTTTACAGAAGCGATCAACAAATCATTCTGGGTACACTCAGAGGTTGATTTCACGGCAGACGTTCAGGATTTTCAGTCGCAGCTGGAGCCGCACGAGAAAAATGCGGTAAAAAATGCACTTTTAGCAATTGCCCAAATTGAAGTTTCGGTAAAGTCATTCTGGGGAAACCTTTACAACCACTTACCAAAACCTGAATTAAATGGTTTAGGATCCACATTCGCTGAGTGTGAATTTCGTCATTCTGAAGCGTATTCTCGTTTGTTGGAAGTTTTGGGATATAACGAAGAATTCACCCACGTTGTCGAAGTTCCTGCGTTAAAGAAAAGAATTGATTTCTTATCCAACGTGCTGAAACACGCTAATTCTGCAACTCCAAAAGAATATGTTTCCTCTTTGCTATTATTCAGCATTCTGATTGAGAATGTGTCTTTGTTCTCACAGTTTGCCATTATTTTATCCTTCACAAGATTTAAAGGTTTCCTGAAAAATGTTTCCAATATTATTGCGTGGACGTCTATTGATGAGCAGATTCATGCTAATGGCGGAATCTACCTGATCAATAAAATCCGTGAAGAACAGCCGGATCTTTTAACCGATTCTGATATTGAAGATATTTATACTTTGGTAGACCAATCTATTGAGCTTGAAGGAGAAATTCTTGACTGGATCTTTGAAATGGGCGAACTGGATAAATTCTCTAAAGAAGATCTGATCAACTTTATGAAATACCGTGTTGACGAAAGTTTAACCAAAATCAACATGGACAAACGTTATAATACCACTGCAGAGCAATACAGCCCGATGAAATGGTTTGAAGAAGAAGTTTTTGCTAATTCTATGGATGATTTCTTTGCAAAAAGACCGGTAGATTATACGAAGCATGATAAGAGTATTACGGCGAATGATTTGTTTTAATTTATGAAACTAAATAGTGACCAACTAACTCTAATTGAAGAATCTTGCTTATTAGGAATAGACCAATATGATTCTGAAAAAGCAAAGGAAGAAGGTAAAATTATTCTAAATCAAATTAAGGAAAGCAATTCTAATTTTATTTTCAGCACCAAGGAAATGAAGAGAATTGGAAGCTTTTTAGCCAATTGGCATAAAGAAAATGAAGATGATTTGGTTGATTCACAAACTATAATGTTCAGTGAAAATTACGAAGCAAAATCGCTGATTCATTTACAAAAAAAAATTAAAAAACTAAATACATTTATTGATTTATTGAAAATATTTAATGGTAATTTTTATAAATCTTTTTTTGAAGGTACTAACGAAAACTACAGAAAGAAATTGCTAGAAGCTCAAATTAATTAGTGCGCGAGCGAAGCGAGCGTCAAAACAGTTAGTATTAGAGATGTCATGCTGAGCTTGTCGAAGCATCTACACAAAAAAATGATATTGCTTCGTACCTTGCAATGACGGTGAAAAATAAATGTCTCAACCAAACCTCATAGATTTTGGAAACCTATGAGGTTTGACAAGAATATCAATAGGAACGGGCTTTAGCCCGTTTTCAAAAGAAAAGAAGTTCATTGGGCTTTAGCCAAAACTTAAAGAACTAGAACCGAAACATTTAGTATTAGAAATGTCATGATGAGCTTGTCGAAGCATCTACGCAAAAAATGAGATTGCTTCGTTCCTCGCAATGACAAAGTGGTCGCAATGACGAGATTCAGAAGTAAAGAAAACAAACCGTCGTTTTAGCCCTGATTGAGCGGTATGTTTGAGCTCTTTTTCTTTGCAAAAGAAAAAAGCGAGTAGCGAAAGCAGGTACACAAGTGAGAAGAAAGACAAAATTTTCTGCTCCTAAAAATTAATAAAACAATGCATATTGCATTTTACAATATAGAAAATGGAAGAACAAAAAAACGATATCTGGTGGCTCAACGAAGAATCTGAGCAAATGCTGAACAGAGGTTACCTTCTGAAAGGGGAAACCGTAGACGGTGCAATCGACAGAATCACCACTGCTGCAGCAAAAAAATTATACAAACCTGAACTTCAGCCGGCTTTCAAGGAGATGATCATGAAAGGATGGATCAGTTTTTCTTCTCCGGTTTGGGCAAATATGGGAACGCAGAGAGGTCTTCCAATCTCTTGTTTCAACGTGCATATTCCGGACAGCATTGAAGGAATTACCCACAAAATGGGCGAAGTAATCATGCAGACGAAAATCGGGGGCGGAACTTCGGGATATTTCGGGGAACTTCGTAACAGAGGAACTGCGGTAACCGATAACGGAAAATCTTCTGGTGCAGTTTCGTTCATGAAATTGTTTGACACTTCGATGGATGTGGTTTCTCAGGGCGGTGTAAGAAGAGGTGCTTTTGCAGCCTATCTTGATGTAGACCACGGCGATATTGAAGAATTTTTATCCATTAAAGATATCGGAAGTCCGATTCAGAATCTTTTTACAGGAATCTGCGTACCGGATTACTGGATGCAGGATATGATTGACGGTGATGCCGACAAGCGTAAAATCTGGGCGAGAGTTCTAGAAAGCCGTCAGCAAAAAGGTCTTCCGTACATTTTCTTTACCGATAATGTGAACAGAAATAAACCGCAAGTTTACAAAGATCTAGGATTAACGATTAATGCGAGTAATCTTTGTTCGGAAATTATGCTTCCGTCTACAAGAGAAGAATCATTCATCTGCTGTCTGTCTTCTATGAATTTAGAGTTATATGACGAGTGGAAAGATACGAACGCAGTACAGTTGGCTATTTATTTCCTTGATGCTGTTTTATCTGAATTTATAGAAAAAACCGAAGGAAATTATTACCTTCAGGGAGCTAGAGACTTCGCAATGCGTCACAGAGCACTTGGTTTAGGAGTTTTGGGTTACCATTCTTACCTTCAGAAAAATATGATTCCTTTTGAGAGTTTTGAAGCAACGCAGTTTAATGCAAGAGCCTTCAAACACATCAGAGCTCAGGCAGATATTGCATCAAAAGAACTGGCAAACATCTATGGTGAGCCGGAACTTCTGAAAGGTTACGGAATGAGAAATACAACCGTAATGGCGATTGCTCCAACTACTTCAAGCTCAGCAATTTTGGGACAGACTTCTCCCGGAATCGAGCCTTTTGCATCCAATTATTACAAAGCTGGTTTGGCAAAAGGAAACTTCATGCGTAAGAATAAATATTTGGCTAAATTGTTGGAAGAAAAAGGTCTTGACAATGAAGATACTTGGAGAACAATTATGCTGAACCACGGATCTGTTCAACACTTAAACGAACTGACTGGCGAAGAAAAAGCAGTATTCAAAACGTTCAAGGAAATTTCTCCGATGGAGATTATTTCTCAGGCTGCACAAAGACAGCAATACATCGATCAGGCACAGTCTCTGAACTTACAGATTCCGTCTACGATGCCTGTGAAAGACGTCAATTATCTTTACATCGAAGCATGGAAGAAAGGGGTAAAAACTTTATATTACCAAAGAAGTTCATCTGTTTCTAAGGAAATGATGGTGAATTTTGTGAGCTGTTCGGCTTGTGAAGCCTAGGCCAAGAGCACAGTAAAAAGAGCCAAGTTTTTTGGCTGTGAATATATTCTAACCGTGGAAATTTTTTCTGCGGTTTTTTTGTTTAATTTAAACCAATGAAAAAATCATTTACATTATACCTGATTTTGGTTATCAATATTTTTCATTCTCAATCTAAAATTTATGCATTTGTAGGCAAAAAAATTTCTATTGAAAGAGTAAAACCCGATAATAATAGCTTTTATTTAAAATATAAAAACGTTTATAAGGTGGAACAGGCTTTTGATGAAGAGATTAAGACTGACACAATTGTTTTCAATTCATATACTCATATGAATCAAATCAGATATTCTGTTTATGACTATGCAATCATTTATCTTGTGAAAAACGAAAGAGGTGAGTTTGTTCATAGAAGAACCTACTATACGCCAATAATTTTAAAGAAAAATGGAAAATGGTATGGTTTTGACAGCTCAGATGAGAACATTGATGAATATGAAAGCATTCATGATGAAAATCTCAATATTAGGAAAAATCTAGCGATTGGAAAGGTTACTTTTAAAGAGAAAATAAAAAACAGATGGCTTGTAAAGGCTTTTTATCCTGAAAAATTCTTTACTCCAATCAATAAAAACAGAGTAGAAATCAAATATCTCAAAACGGCAGAAAAACTTTATAAATCTAATTAGATTTACTATTTTTATTAATCCAAAACTTAATCAACAGTTATGAAATTCGGACAAGTAGAAGATCCCTCAAAGATAGATTTTACATTACCAAAAGATCATTCAAGAACCAAAGAAATTTTAAAGCAAAATAAAAAAGGACTTGAAAACATCTCCATCGGTTGTGCTAAATGGAATAAAACAGACTTGAAAGGTTTCTATCCCAAAGGAACAAAAGACGAACTGACATATTATGCTACACAATTCAATTCTATAGAACTGAATGCCACATTTTATAGCCTTCCATCTTCTGAACAGGTTTTGACATGGAAAGAAAAAACTCCGGAAGATTTTAAATTTTTCCCGAAAATCACCAATACAGTTTCCCATTTCAGAAGACTGTTGAATATTGATGACGTCGTGACTCAGTTTGCAACGGCTGTCTTAAATTTTGATAAAAAATTAGGAATGGTTTTCTTACAGCTTCATGATAATTTCAAACCGAAAGATTACGAAAGATTAGAACAGTTTGTTATTAAATGGCCTAAAGAAGTACCTTTAGCCATCGAGCTCAGAAATACGGAATGGTTCACTGATGAAGAGGTTTTTGATACAACTTGCCAGCTTTTTGAAGATCATCAGATTACTAATATCATCGTAGATACCGCAGGAAGACGCGATATGCTTCACATGAGACTGACAACACCTACAGCTTTCATAAGATATGTAGGAGCAAATCATGAAAGTGATTACGAGAGATTGGATGATTGGTTAAAACATCTCACAAAATGGAAAAAAGAAGGTTTACAGAATTTATATTTTTTCGTTCATCAGAATCTTGAAAAAGCGTCACCTTTACTCTCAGCTCATTTGATTGAACAAATGAATAAAGAATGGAAAACTGACATTATTGTACCAAAAATGGGACAGGAAAATATGCCTAGCTTATTTTAAGAATAAGAGTTATTTTTTTCTCACCATCAAAGAGATATTCAAAAATATCAACAAAAAACAGAGTGTCACCCAAATTCCTAACTGGATATTTTCAAAGTTGTAGGTTTCCACATGCTTTTTTGCCTGTTCGGAAAGCTTCTCACTTTGAATGATATAGTTTTGGACTTCAATGATTTGATCCATATTTTTATTAGGAATGGCGTGTTGGGAAAAATAAACCATATTTTTCTTTCCCAGATAACCTACGATCCAGTATTGGTCTGATTTGGTTAGCTTTAAATGCTCAATACGATAATATTCCGGGCGAACATTTCCTATATGCTTTGTTTCAAAAGTTCCGCTTTTATCGAGATTATTGACATTGATTACATAAAAATCTAATGGCTGCGGAAGTTTATTAATAACCTGCAACGAGACCGAATCTTTTACAATCCCAATAGAGCTTTTTTTAATAAACCAATATGTAAAAAGGGAAATCGAAAAGATTAAAGTACTTATTCGAAACACTTTAGCCCATTTGGCAAACTGACCGACTTTCACTTTAAACAAAAAAAGCGAAAGAATCAGTGAAAAAAAAATGATTGAAATGATAAATCCCATACCGCAAAGATAATCAATAGAGATGTTTCCTAGGGAATGTTAATCAACATTCCATTCTTTATAAAACTGGTCGAGGAAAGTCAGCATAAAATCATGTCTTTCTTCGGCTATTTTTTTTCCTTCTTCAGTATTCATGAAATCTTTCAGTAACAACAGTTTTTCATAAAAATGATTGATGGTGGTTCCGTTTGATTTTTTATATTCGTGTTTCGACATATTCAATTGAGGCTTTAGATCAGGATGATACATCAGGTTATTTTTAAAACCACCAAAATTAAACGTCCGCCCGATTCCAATTGCTCCGATTGCATCGATGCGATCTGCATCCTGTACAATTTTTAACTCTATTGGCAATTCTTTCGGCGCTTCTCCTCTATTTTTAAAGGAAATATTCTGAATTATGAATACAACCTGCTGAATAACTTCTTCATCAACATTTTGACCTTTAAGAAATTCTCTTGAAATTTTTAAAGCTAAAGTCTCGTCACCATTGTGGAATTTCGGGTCGGCAATATCGTGCAACAATGCCGAAAGTTCCACCACTTCCAGATTACAATTTTCAGTTTTTGCGATATTTTTTGAAAGTTTCCAGACTTTTTCAATGTGAAACCAGTCGTGACCGGCTTCCGCACCTTCAAGTTTTTGTTTCACGAATTGCACTGTGTTTTCTATGGTGTTGCTCATTTTTAGTTTTAATTATTTTTACGATTACTATACTTTTAAACCACCCCGTCAAAAATTCTTTGAATTTTCGCCCCCCCCAAAGAAGTGGAATTATTTCGCTTCGCTTTGTTATTTTATTTCGTTTAAAATAATTTTCCAAAGATTTTTGTTATAGCTTCTGAAAAAATTAATGTGCCCTATTTCTCCTTTTTCAGACTCAGAAGTTTTGATCCATCTATATGTTGGTTTTAAATTCGGGTAGGTATCATTTAATAAAGATTTCACCCCTTTTTCTGTTAACCAAACATCATCTTCAGCCTGAATAACGAAAACCTTCTGTTTTAAATCTTTCGAAAAATCATCCGCTTTAAGCAATAATTTGTTGGTAGATTTCCTGTTCAAAATTAAGATTCTCCAGTCATAAGCGCAATTTTTTGGAAGACTTTCTCCAAGACCAAACCAATGCGCCGGAAAATAGCCAAATAACTCGGTAAACAAAGGCTGAATAATCCCAAAACCAAAAACAGCTTCAATTTTTGTCCGCCATTTTAAGTTGCCGATAAAGGCATTTTGTGTTCCGACAAAGAAAAATTCGTCAAATATTGCAGAATCTTTATTCATCCCGAGAATTAATGCTCCAACCGAATGTCCGAGACAGAATTTCTGATCATCAGGGAAATTATTGATAATGAATTGAGTCAAAGTTTTGAAATCTTCACTTCCCCAAATTCTCATTGATGCATTAAAATTTCTCATCTTCTGAGGTTTAGAGAGACCTATTCCTCTGTAATCATAAGTAATGACGGTAAATCCTTCTGAAACAAAAAACTGAGCAAATGAGAAGTAGATCTGTTGCTTTACACCAGTCGCAGAATTGATCAGCAAAACTTTATTACTGCTTTTTTCAGGTCTGAAAATATGTGCAATAATTCGAACTTTGTCAGCAGTTTGCAGGAGCAGTTTTTCCATAGGATGACAATAAAATATCCACCTATAAAAGTGGATATTTTTATCATCAGTTTTTAGTAATTCTTAAAATTTCGATATGCAGCAAATAATTTACTTCAATAAGTCTGCAAGCATTGAAAGAGCAGTCTGGGCACCTTTCCCTAGAGATACTTTTGATGAAACTTCATTTCCGAATTTCACGCATTCAGCAATGGTATTTTTGTGGCATAATGCAATGGCAAATCCTGAAGTAAATGCGTCACCCATTCCCATTTTATAAACCATACTTTCATCTTCATTTCGGTAGTACTTCATTTCAATTCCGTCGAAATATATTGTTGAATTGGTTTCGTCCCGAATAAAAACTTTATTGAAATATTTCTTTAAAACTTTCTCCTTTTGACCTTCCCCAAAAATAATTTCAAGCTCACTGCTTTTAGCAACAATAAAATCAACATTCTCAATGATTTGATTACTCAGAGGTTTTCCTGGTGAAGCATACAGACCTACCATTTTCCCGTAGCTCTTTGCCTTTTTAATGGTAAATTCTACAACATCCATCGGAATTTCCAGTTGCAGCAGAACCATATCTGAAGAATGAATATATCTATCAGCTTCTTCTACATCGTGAGTGTTCAAATATAAATTGGCAGCCGGAACGACCACAATGGCAGCATCACCCTCTGAACTTGTAACATAGGCGGTTCCTGTAGAGTCTTTATCAGTTTCTGTAACAAAACCTACGTTTACGTTTTCACTGACCAGATTGCGCATGATTTGCTGTCCTAGAGGATCTACACCAACACAACCGATGAAGTAAACACTTGCTCCCAATCTAGCCGCACCCACAGCTTGATTAGCACCTTTACCACCAAAATAATTGTCGCAGTGACTTGCCATCACCGTTTCATTGGCATATGGTATTTTTTCGGTATATAAAATCAGATCTAATGAGCAACTCCCAACCACTACGATTTTGGGTTGTGTTGAAGAAAAATTCATATTTCGTACTTTTAGTTTTCAGTAAATTTAAACAACTTAATCTTACAAAAAATAAATATTTTTAATTTACAAGGATCTCTATAAATTCAGTAACAATTTTAACAGGATTATTGTTCTTATCATAAGCAATGTAGCTTGCATAAAAACCTTCTCCGTAACCTGTTTCAAATCCGAAAATAGTTCCCGGAAGTTCTTCTGCCGGCTTGAGGAAAGCATATTGATCAATCGCACCGTTTTCGTCAAAAAAATGCTCATGGAAAAATTCTTCGTAAATTCCCATAAAATCGACGCCTTTGCTTTGATATAATTTTTGTTCTAAATCGTTCAGACTTTTTTGGGTTTCTACATCCATAAAACAGCCCATTCCGCTTTCTACAGGATAACCGAAAACTTCACCTTCTGCCAAATCTTTAATATTCTGAGCATCGGTGGTTGCCAATTTCCAAGATGTGATTTCGGCATCGCTAAAAACAATTTCGGCATAAGCAACACAATTGCTTTCTCTTTCTTTATGCAGCAAAACAGAAAAACTGCCTTTAGGAAATATCGCAGAGAAAGACGCCATATCGTTTGTAATCAAAGGATCGCACGCAACCAGCTTTCCGGTTGAAAGATATATTTTTCCCACATCGAAACTTTCGAGTAGCGGACTTTCTACGAAGTCTTTTGAGAATAGTTTTTTTATATTTTCTAGGTGTGTCATTATTTTAATGGGTGTTCGATGATGGAAGCTTGATGTTTAATGAAGACTTACGTAATTCCTACATCCTGCTTCCTGCATCCTACAGTGTTTTTAATTTCTCTTCGAGAATCGCAATCTTATCCTGCGCATCTTTTTGTTTCTTGCGCTCTACTTCTACCACTTCTGGTTTTGCGTTGGCAACAAATTTTTCGTTGGAAAGCTTTTTATCAACAGAAATTAAAAATCCTTTCAGATATTTTACTTCTTCTTCTGTCTTCTTTTTTTCTTCTTCCAAATCTAATTTTTCACTCAAAGGAATTGAAACTTCAGTTGATCCAACCAGGAAAGTAAAGCTTGGTTTATCTGTCTTTTCATCAAAATGAATTTCAGAAATACTCGCTAATTTTTTAATGACCGCTTCATTTTCAAAATTGGCAGCATTTGTATACACTTCAACTGCTTCTCGGGGTGAAATCCCTTTTGTCTGGCGGTAATTTCTTACTCCAGAAATAATTTCTTCTGCAGTTTCAAAGTTTTTAATGATGTCTTCATTAAATTCTTCGGCTTTTTTCTGTTGAGCAATTACCAAGGCTTCCTCAGGTTTTCTTTCTGAAATCAACTGCCACAATTCTTCTGATAAGAATGGCATAAACGGATGAAGAAGCTTCATTAATTCTTCAAAGAAAATAATCGTCTGATTATATACTTCCCTGGAAATTCCTTCTCCATAATTTGGTTTAATCGCTTCAAGATACCATCCACAGAAATCATCTTTCACTAATTTTTGAATCAAATGCAATGCATCAGAAATTCTGAATTTGTCAAACTGATCATTGATTTCAGCAATTGATTTATTCAATTGATTTTCAAACCATTCAATCGCCTGATTATCTGAAGCAATCAATGGTTTATCTTCTTTAGTCCAGTTTTGGGTCAAACGGAATGCATTCCAGATTTTTGTCATGAAATTCCTTCCCTGCACCATCAAATCTTCATCAAACAACAAATCATTTCCGGCTGCTGAACTCAATAAACTTCCCACACGCACACCATCTGCACCGTATTGAAAAATTAAATCTAAAGGATCTGGTGAATTGCCCAATTGCTTAGACATTTTTCTTCTCTGCTTATCTCTTACAATCCCTGTAAAATAAACGTTTTTGAAAGGAACTTCCCCTTTAAACTCTAATCCTGCCATAATCATTCTGGCAACCCAGAAAAAGATGATATCCGGACCTGTTACCAAATCTGAAGTTGGGTAATAATAATTGATATCTTTATTATCAGGATCAAGCAAACCATCAAAAACTGACATTGGCCATAACCAAGAAGAGAACCATGTATCAAGAGCGTCTTGGTCTTGTTTTAGGTTGTCAGTTGTCAATTGTTGATTGTTGGTTTTTTGCTTCGCCAGTTCCAATGCATCTTCGATATTTTCGGCAACCACAAAATCATTTTCACCGTCTCCATAATAGAACGCGGGAATTTGCTGTCCCCACCAAAGCTGACGTGAGATATTCCAATCACGGATGTTGTCCATCCAATGTTTGTAAGTGTTTTTAAATTTTTCGGGATAGAATTTTACTTCGTCATTCATCACAACATCCAACGCAGGTTTTGCGATATCAGACATTTTCAAGAACCACTGAACGGAAACTTTAGGCTCGATAACCGCACCTGTTCTTTCAGAAGTTCCCACTTTATTGACGTAATCCTCTGCTTTCAACAAAAGATCATTTTCTTCTAATTCTTTTGCGATTTGCTTTCTGACTTCAAATCTGTTTTTTCCTGCGTAATGTAGACCGTGATCATTCAGATTTCCGTCATCATCCAAAGAATCAATCATCTGAAGATTATGTTTTTGTCCGATTTCGTAATCATTAATGTCGTGCGCAGGAGTAATTTTCAAGGCTCCCGTTCCGAATTCAATATCAACGTATTCGTCTTCAATAATCGGAATTACTCGGTTGACAATAGGCACAATTACATTCTTGCCTTTCAGGTGGGCATATCTTTCGTCATTTGGATTGATACAAACGGCAGTATCGCCGAAAATAGTTTCAGGACGTGTTGTAGCAACCGAAAGAAATTCTTCCGTACCTTCAATTTTATATTTTAAATAGTATAATTTTCCGTTTTGTTCTTTAAAAATAACTTCTTCATCAGAAATATTGGTTTTTGCTTCCGGATCCCAGTTGACCATTCTGTATCCTCTGTAGATAAGGCCTTTGTTATACAGATCAACAAAACTTTTGATAACCTGCTGAGACATTTTATCTTCTAAAGTAAAACGAGTTCTGTCCCAATCGCATGAGCAACCCAGTTTTTTTAATTGTTCGAGAATCGTACCACCATATTTATCAGTCCAGTCCCATGCGTGTTTCAAAAATTCTTCACGCGTGATATCAGATTTATTAATTCCTTCAGACTTTAATTTGGCAACAACTTTAGCTTCAGTGGCAATAGAAGCATGATCTGTACCGGGAACCCAACAGGCATTAAAGCCCTGCATTCTTGCACGACGTACCAAAACATCCTGAATGGTATTATTCAACATATGCCCCATGTGAAGAATTCCTGTGACGTTTGGCGGCGGAATTACAACCGTATACGGTGGCTTGTCGTTAGGTTCTGAATGGAAAAATTTATTTTCCAGCCAGTAGCTGTACCATTTCTGTTCTGTTTCCTGTGGATTATATTTTTCTGAAATCTGCATAAATTCTATTTCTTGGCTTGTAATTTGCAAAAATAGCTTAAAGTAAAAAAATTATAAGTAATAATTAAAATAATTTTTAACTTTGTTTCTCAAAATTTATCTAACAAACATATTAACATTCAAGAATATGAAAACATTATTTGCAGGTATTGCATTATTCGGAACAATTGCTTTGGCATCTGCACAAACAATTACATTCGACAAAACTACTTTTGACTATGGTGCTATTAAACCAAGTTCTGACGGTACAAGATTTTTTAATGTAACGAACACTGGCGACAAGCCTTTGATTATTTCAAACGTAAAACCATCTTGCGGATGTACAACTCCTGAATTTAGCCAAGATCCTATCTTACCAGGTAAATCTGCTAAAATTAAAGTTGGTTATAATACAGCTACTCCAGGTGCTTTCAACAAAATGATTGAAGTATTTTCTAATGACCCTGTAAACAGCAGAAGTGTAATCTACATTAAGGGTGATGTAAACGCAAATGCTCCTGAGCCTAAAGTTTTAACGCCAGCTGAACAAAAAGCTGCTGCTAAAATTGAAAAGAAAGCTGCTAAGACTGCTAAAAAAGTTGCTGCAAGAAATTAATATTATTTTAAAATATTACTGAACCGTCTCAAAAGAGGCGGTTTTTTTATTATATTTATTTAGTAATAATCAAAATTTTAGCAAATCAAATAAATCATTCATCATATGGCAGATAATTTTTCAGACGATTTTATTGTAAAAAATAAATTTTCAATCAAAAAAGCATCAACAGAATATCGTGGAAAACTCACCAAGGAAGAAGGAATTCAAATCCTTATTGAGGAAAAAGAAAAACTTCGTGAACTTCAGGAAAAATTGTATGCTGATGGAAGTAAATCTCTTTTGGTTATACTCCAGGCAATGGATGCGGCTGGAAAAGACAGCCTGATAGAACACGTTTTCGGTGGGGTAAATCCTCAAGGGTGTCAGGTTACGAGTTTTAAAACTCCAAGTTCAAAAGATTATTCTCACGACTTTCTATGGAGACATTATCTAGCTCTGCCACAAAAAGGAATGATCGGAATTTTCAACCGTTCTCATTACGAAAGCGTTTTGGTATGTAAAGTACACCCAGAATATAATTTAAGCGAAAAAACCTGAAGTTCAGTAACCGATTTTGATGATAAATTTTGGAAAAACCGTTATGAAAGTATTAGAAATTTCGAAAAACATCTGGCTCAAAACGGAACAATTATTGTGAAAATTTTCCTACACGTTTCTAAAGATGAGCAGAAAAAAAGATTATTAGACAGAATCAACGAGCAAGAAAAAAACTGGAAATTCTCTGCAGCAGATCTTCCAGAAAGAGCTTTATTTGATGAATATATGAATTGTTACGAAACAGCCATCAGTGAAACTTCAAAAGATGAAGCACCTTGGTACGTTATTCCTGCAGATAATAAATGGTTTGCAAGACTTGCGGCAGTACAAATCATCATTGACACTTTAGAAAAAATGGATTTACAATTCCCACAACTTTCAAATGAAGATAAAGCTGGACTGGATGATGCTAAAAAACAATTAGAAAGTGAGTAATTTGATGAAAAGAAATGAGTTTGAAGATGCTTTTTAAAATTTCTTTCTTCAAGCTCTTATTATCAGATATAAAAACCACGAGAAAATCTATAAGCCGGATTTTGTACTTCCTAAAAAGTGCCTGTTATTTATCTACGCATTACATTACTGCAAAGCTTGAGCTGATTACCCCTCGGCTTTCAGGACGAGCCGCCCCTATTTTCATTGCTGAAAAGAACCGATATACTTATCATTGCACCGCAAAGAGTTTACCTGGTTTCACTACAGCCGAACTGTACTTGCTTTCTGTTGCACTTGTCCTATCCTTACGGATGACGGATGTTATCCGCTTTGCTGCTCTATGGTGTCCGGACTTTCCTACCCTTATCGAAATAAGAATCAACAAGCCGACTTTCTCGTGGCTGCAAAGATAATCAAATCTAACAATGTATCAGTGTAACAATTTACCAATTAAAAAAATTCTGAAATTTTCTCAATTGTTACACTGCTAGATTGTTAAATTATTATATTATATTATTATCTTCGTGCCAATTATACATCATTTTGATTTCTAAAGAGAAAGAATTTGCCCAGCTTATAAAAGATAATCAAGGTTTGATTATTAAAGTGTCGCGGCTTTACACCAATTCTCTCGAAGATGAGGAAGATCTTTTCCAGGAAATTGTTCTGCAATTATGGAGAAGCTATGATTCTTTTAAAGGAAATTCAAAAATATCTACCTGGATGTATCGTGTGGCTCTTAACACGGCAATCACTCTTTTTAGAAAGAAAAGTAAGAGTCTACAAACTAATGAACTGGATATTAATCACAGAGATTTCATAGAGGATGAAGACGACAAGCAACAGCAGATTTCTTTGCTATATACCGTTATTAAAACGCTTCCTAATGTTGAAAGAGCGATTGTGATGATGTATCTGGACGATCTTCCGTATAAAGACATTGCCGAAAACCTTGGTATTACCGAAGTAAATGCACGGGTGAAGATGAACAGACTAAAGAAAGTCCTTAAAGAAAAAATGGAAAAAAATGCCTGAATTTGATTTAGATAGCTTTAAGAAAACATGGCAGGAACAGCCTGTAGAACCAAAATATGACAACGCTGAAATTCTTCAGATGTTGAATAAAAAATCGCGTAATTATGTAAAATATATATTTTGGATCAGTGCAATTGAATTTATGTTTTTTACAGCATTCGGTTTATTTTATATTTTACAGAATAAAGAATCGAATACATTTCTCACCTCGCTACAAAAGCTGGGAGTTGAGAAAAACCCTGAACTGGAAGGCAATTTAGACAATATTTATTTAACGATAAAGATTGTGAGCTTATTAGTAACCGGATATTTTGTTATCAAGTTTTATCAAAACTACAGAAAAATAAAAATTGAAGAAAATTTAAAAAAGTTTATTACCAGAATTATTAGTTTTAAGAAAACGGTTAATGCTTTTATACTCACAAATATTGTTTTGTTTGTACTATTCACAACCACTTTCACACTTTTTGTTTTTTATGTGTTAAAAGAACAGAATATTCTGCTCACAAATTCTTCAAAAACAGGATTTTTAATAGGAATCGTTGTAAGTACGCTGCTGTGTATTCTCCTAATATGGATCTATTACAGATTGGTATATGGTATTATAATGAAAAGACTTGATAAAAATCTCAGTCAACTCAAAGAGATTGACTTGCAAGAATAATAAAATTAGTAAGCAAAATTTTTACAAAAAAAAGCATTTCAGTTATTTGAAATGCTTTTTTATTTTATAATTCTTTCCTTAATCTGGCAACAGGAATATTTAACTGTTCTCTATATTTTGCAATCGTTCGTCGAGCTATGTTATATCCTTGTTCTTTTAGAATAACAACCAGAGCATCATCTGTCAGTGGTTTTCTCTTGTTTTCTTTACTAATGACTTCCTGCAAGTGCATCTTAATTTCTTTGGTAGAAACTTCTTCACCATCATCATTTGTTAAACTGTCAGAAAATAGGTCTTTTAAATAAAGAATACCATTTGGTGTGTCTGCGTATTTGCTTTTTACAACTCTTGAAATTGTGGAAATATCAAACCCGGTAATGTCGGCAATATCCTTTAGAATCATCGGTCTTAATGACTTCTCGTCCCCTGTAATAAAATAATTATGCTGGAATTTCACAATTGCATTTATGGTCTGTAACAAGGTATTCTGACGTTGGTTAATCGCATCAATATACCATTTAGCAGCGTCTAATTTTTGTTTAATAAACAATGCAGCCTGCTTATGCTCAGATGAATTTTTATCGTGTGAATAGGTTGTTAAAATATCTTTATATTCTTCAGATACCCTTAGAGTAGGTGCATTTTTACTGTTCAACATTGGAATAACAACTCCGTCTTTTACAGAAATTACAAAATCCGGAATAATTTCCTGATTGATTGTAATGGTTTGAGTATCAAAATTACCTCCTACTTTTGGCGAAAGTTTAGAGATCTCATCTAATGCATCTTTTAAATCTTCCTCTTCAATATCGTATTTCTGAATAATCTTGTTATAATGCTTATTTGTCAGTGCATCAAATTGAAATCTCAGAATATTGGCTGCCAAAGAAACGGCTTTGTTTGAGCTCACCTTTTTTTCAATCTGTAAAAGAAGACATTCCTGTAAACCTCTTGCTCCAACTCCTGAAGGATCTAATTTCTGAATGTAATTCTCTAAAATATCATCTACTTTATCTACAGTGGTATAGATACCTTGAGAAAAAGCCAGATCATCAACAATAGACTTCACTTCTCTTCTTAAATATCCGTCAGTATCTAGATTACCAATAATATATTCTGCAATTTTCAAATCTTCCTGATTGATATTAATCAGATTAATCTGCTCCATTAAATAATCATATAAAGATTGGCCTTCAGTTAAAAGACTCTCATTATCAAAATCTTCATCGTCCGCAGAATAATTGCTTGAAGCTGTTTTGTAATTAGGTTCATCATCATAAATATAGTCGTTGACATCAAAATCAGTTTCAATACTATCTGTACCTTCCGTTTCATAAGATTCTTCCAAAGAAGAATATTCTTCCTCTTTAGTAGGTTCTTCTTTTGCAACCTCTAAAGCTGGATTTTCCTCTAATTCCCTTTCTAATTCCTCCTCAAACTCTAAGGTATGAAGCTGAATAAGTTTCATCAGTTGGATTTGCTGAGGAGCAAGCTTTTGTCCTAATTTAAGCTGTAAATGTTGTTTTAGCATATCTACTGTGATTTAAACATAACGTATTCTACGAATTTATGAAATATTTTTTAATAAAAATAATATTTAGCACGATTTTTGCTGCATGTGGTAAATAATTAATTTTATCATAATCCAATACTTTAAGTATTGGATTATTTTATTTATTTCAGTTATAAACTTATTGCTACGAAGTAATTTATTTTACTGGAATTGTTTCTTTATGATAGAAAAATATTAATTGCAATATACATCATCTCATTTAGCATGTATTTTACTTTTTTGTAAATCTTTTTGTACAGGTGTTTCTACTTTACCTTAAGTTCAGACTTTTGCATATAGCTTTCTATTTTCAGTTTAAAGTTTTCCAGGATCTATTTGCGTAAACCGGTTTTTACTTTTTTTTAGGATATAAAAAGACTTATAACCAGATACTAACAATAAAAAGTCCCATACTACTGAGTACAGGACTTTTTTGGGTTTCATTATTTAGTAATTGATTATTTGTTATAACAAAAAAGACTCCTGTTTTTCAGTAGGAGTCTTTTTGGGAGTGTATTGTTGAATGTATTGCATAAAAAAAGCTCCTCAATCTTTCGATTGAGGAGCTTTTAAAAAAAAACTGGCGGCGACCTACTCTCCCGCTTTCGCAGTACCATCGGCGCTGGTGGGCTTAACTTCTGTGTTCGGAATGGGAACAGGTGAGCCCCACCGCTAAAACCACCCTAAAGGTTGTATATAAGATATCAGAGGATAGATTTCAGATTTCAGACTTTTCTAGTCTGTTATCTGATGTCTTATTTCTGACATCTGTTTTAAGCGATAAGAATATTCACAAAGAGAGAACCTTGATTGCGCAATTAAGCGATGCCAATTAGGCTATAAATCTACGGGTAATTAGTACTACTCGGCTATGCTGTTACCAACTTTACACCTGTAGCCTATCAACGTCGTCATCTCCAACGACCCTTAAAAGATGTCTCATCTTGAGGCGAGTTTCGCACTTATATGCTTTCAGTGCTTATCTCTTCCAAACGTAGCTACTCAGCGGTGCTCCTGGCGGAACAACTGATACACCAGAGGTTTGTTCAATTCGGTCCTCTCGTACTAGAATCAAGCCCTCTCAAACATCTAACGCCCGCAATAGATAGAGACCGAACTGTCTCACGACGTTCTGAACCCAGCTCGCGTGCCACTTTAATGGGCGAACAGCCCAACCCTTGGGACCTTCTCCAGCCCCAGGATGTGACGAGCCGACATCGAGGTGCCGAACCTCCCCGTCGATGTGAGCTCTTGGGGGAGACTAGCCTGTTATCCCCGGAGTACCTTTTATCCTATGAGCGATGGCCCTTCCATACGGAACCACCGGATCACTATGTCCTGCTTTCGCACCTGATCGACTTGTAGGTCTCACAGTCAAGCACCCTTATGCCATTACACTCTACGCACGGTTACCAAGCGTGCTGAGGGTACCTTTGAAAGCCTCCGTTACTCTTTTGGAGGCGACCACCCCAGTCAAACTACCCACCACGCAATGTCCTTCTAAAAGAAGTTAGGCTCCAAGTAAGTAAAGGGTGGTATTTCAACGTTGACTCCACAAACACTAGCGTGCCTGCTTCAAAGTCTCCCACCTATCCTACACATTACTTACTCAAAGTCAATACGAAGTTATAGTAAAGGTTCACAGGGTCTTTTCGTCCCATTGCGGGTACTCGGCATCTTCACCGAGACTACAATTTCACAGAGCTCATGGTTGAGACAGTGCCCAGATCGTTACACCATTCGTGCAGGTCGGAACTTACCCGACAAGGAATTTCGCTACCTTAGGACCGTTATAGTTACGGCCGCCGTTTACTGGGGCTTCAGTCAAACGCTTCGCATTGCTGCTAACGCCCTTCCTTAACCTTCCAGCACCGGGCAGGTGTCAGACCCTATACAGCATCTTTCGATTTAGCAGAGTCCTGTGTTTTTGATAAACAGTCGCCTGGGCCTCTTCACTGCGGCCAACATTGCTGTTGGCGTCTCTTCTTCCGAAGTTACGAGACTATTTTGCCTAGTTCCTTAACCATGATTCACTCTAGCACCTTAGGATTCTCTCCTCGACTACCTGTGTCGGTTTTGGTACGGGTTGCTTCACTTCGGCTTTTCTTGGAAGCACTTTCCTTACAGCAACTTCGCCCGAAGGCTAGGTCTTGACTATTCCGTCAGTCTCCAGTAAGTACGGCACTCCGTCCCCTTTTTAGTGTGAGCAAGTATGGGAATATTAACCCATTGTCCATCCACTACCCCTTTCGGGTTCGCGTTAGGTCCCGACTAACCCTCAGCTGATTAGCATGGCTGAGGAAACCTTAGTCTTTCGGTGAGCGGGTTTCTCGCCCGCTTTATCGTTACTTATGCCTACATTTTCTTTTCTGTACGCTCCACAATAGCTCACGCTACTGCTTCTGTGCAAACAGAATGCTCCCCTACCAGATACAACCCGAGGTTGTAAATCCATAGCTTCGGTACTCTATTTATGCCCGATTATTATCCATGCCGGACCGCTCGACTAGTGAGCTGTTACGCACTCTTTAAATGAATGGCTGCTTCCAAGCCAACATCCTAGCTGTCAATGCAGTCCAACCGCGTTGCTTCAACTTAATAGAGATTTGGGGACCTTAGCTGTTGGTCTCGGGTTCTTTCCCTCTCGGACACGGACCTTAGCACCCGCGCCCTCACTGCCGTGGAACATTTATTAGCATTCGGAGTTTGTCAGGAATTGGTAGGATTTGACTCCCCCGCATCCAATCAGTAGCTCTACCTCTAATAAACTTATACACGACGCTGCACCTAAATGCATTTCGGGGAGTACGAGCTATCTCCCAGTTTGATTGGCCTTTCACCCCTACCCACAGGTCATCCGAAGACTTTTCAACGTCAACCGGTTCGGTCCTCCACTTTGTGTTACCAAAGCTTCAACCTGCCCATGGGTAGATCACAAGGTTTCGCGTCTAATCCTACTAACTATACGCCCTATTCAGACTCGCTTTCGCTCCGGCTCCGGACCTGAAGTCCTTAACCTCGCTAGTAAAATTAACTCGTAGGCTCATTATGCAAAAGGCACGCCGTCACCCAACTTGTGGGCTCCGACCGCTTGTAGGCGTACGGTTTCAGGTTCTATTTCACCCTTCTATTCGAAGTGCTTTTCACCTTTCCTTCACAGTACTTGTTCACTATCGGTCTTTCAGGAGTATTTAGCCTTGGAGGATGGTCCCCCCATATTCAGACAGGATTTCACGTGTCCCGCCCTACTCATTTATCATCTATGTATGCCTTTCAAATACGGGGCTATCACCCTCTATGGCTGTTCTTTCCAGAACATTCTTTTAAACATATAAAGACTTTTGGGCTAATCCGCGTTCGCTCGCCACTACTTACGGAATCTCTTCGATTTCTTTTCCTCCGGGTACTTAGATGTTTCAGTTCTCCGGGTTTGCTCTCCTTGCGGAGTGACTGGTCTTCAACCAGACGGGTTGCCCCATTCGGACATCTGCGGATCAATTCGTGTGTGCCGATCCCCGCAGCTTTTCGCAGCTTACCGCGTCCTTCTTCGCCTCTGAAAGCCTAGGCATCCGCCATACGCCCTTAACGATTTCTTTCCTAATTATTAATTAGTTCAGTATTTTGTCTAATATTACTATTAAACTATTTTGTAAACTCAAACGCTTAATTGCGCTCGGTTTTCTCTTTGTGATATTTTTACCGTTAATGTCAATGATCTTTAAATTCTTTCTGCTCGTCTGATAAATGGATATTTGTTTTGGCTCTATCCATCTTACTTTTAAATCAAACTCGCAAAACTGTGGAGAATAAGGGAGTCGAACCCTTGACCTCCTGCGTGCAAGGCAGGCGCTCTAGCCAGCTGAGCTAATTCCCCCTCTAGTTAGACTTGGAGAGTAAAGAATAAAGAACAAAGACGTATCTTTTTTCTTTTCTCTTTCTTCTTCCCGTCTTTTTTAAATTAGTAGTCTCGGGCAGGCTCGAACTGCCGACCTCTACATTATCAGTGTAGCGCTCTAACCAGCTGAGCTACGAGACTTTGTTTAGATGTTAGATTTTAGACACTAGATGTTAGACTAATCTCTAACTTCTAATTTTCTAACCTCTATTTTCTAAATCTCTCCCTCTGATACTAATTTCTAGTGGGTTTTGTATTTTTATAATATAAGCAACCGAGTAAAAAACTAAAACGTCTTCTTTAAGTAAGTACATGATACATTTAAGTATCTTTTTTTGTTTATCGTCTAATGACGCTCTAAAATGAGATGTTCCAGCCGCACCTTCCGGTACGGCTACCTTGTTACGACTTAGCCCTAGTTACCTGTTTTACCCTAGGCAGCTCCTGTTACGGTCACCGACTTCAGGTACCCCAGACTTCCATGGCTTGACGGGCGGTGTGTACAAGGCCCGGGAACGTATTCACCGCGCCATGGCTGATGCGCGATTACTAGCGATTCCAGCTTCATAGAGTCGAGTTGCAGACTCCAATCCGAACTGAGACCGGCTTTCGAGATTTGCATCACATCGCTGTGTAGCTGCCCTCTGTACCGGCCATTGTATTACGTGTGTGGCCCAAGGCGTAAGGGCCGTGATGATTTGACGTCATCCCCACCTTCCTCTCTACTTGCGTAGGCAGTCTCACTAGAGTCCTCAACTTAATGCTAGCAACTAGTGACAGGGGTTGCGCTCGTTGCAGGACTTAACCTAACACCTCACGGCACGAGCTGACGACAACCATGCAGCACCTTGAAAATTGTCCGAAGAAAAGTCTATTTCTAAACCTGTCAATTCCCATTTAAGCCTTGGTAAGGTTCCTCGCGTATCATCGAATTAAACCACATAATCCACCGCTTGTGCGGGCCCCCGTCAATTCCTTTGAGTTTCAATCTTGCGATCGTACTCCCCAGGTGGCTAACTTATCACTTTCGCTTAGTCTCTGAATCCGAAAACCCAAAAACGAGTTAGCATCGTTTACGGCGTGGACTACCAGGGTATCTAATCCTGTTCGCTCCCCACGCTTTCGTCCATCAGCGTCAGTTAAGACATGGTAACCTGCCTTCGCAATTGGTGTTCTAAGTAATATCTATGCATTTCACCGCTACACTACTTATTCCAGCTACCTCTACCTTACTCAAGACCCGCAGTATCAATGGCAGTTTCATAGTTAAGCTATGAGATTTCACCACTGACTTACGAGTCCGCCTACGGACCCTTTAAACCCAATAAATCCGGATAACGCTTGCACCCTCCGTATTACCGCGGCTGCTGGCACGGAGTTAGCCGGTGCTTATTCATACTGTACCTTCAGCTACTTACACGTAAGTAGGTTTATCCCAGTATAAAAGAAGTTTACAACCCATAGGGCCTTAGTCCTTCACGCGGGATGGCTGGATCAGGCTCTCACCCATTGTCCAATATTCCTCACTGCTGCCTCCCGTAGGAGTCTGGTCCGTGTCTCAGTACCAGTGTGGGGGATCACCCTCTCAGGCCCCCTAAAGATCATTGACTTGGTGAGCCGTTACCTCACCAACTATCTAATCTTGCGCGTGCCCATCTCTATCCACCGGAGTTTTCAATATCAACTGATGCCAGTTAATATATTATGGGGTATTAATCTTCCTTTCGAAAGGCTATCCCCCAGATAAAGGCAGGTTGCACACGTGTTCCGCACCCGTGCGCCGCTCTCAAAGTCCCGAAGGACTTCTACCGCTCGGCTTGCATGTGTTAGGCCTCCCGCTAGCGTTCATCCTGAGCCAGGATCAAACTCTCCATTGTATGTTTGTCTGACTCACTCAAAGTTATTGACGCTTTAGTCTTTTCCTTACTTGGTTGTTATATCTATGTTTCAATGATCTCTTCTCTTACGCTCCCTCGGCTACCCTTTTCTGTCGTTGGGCGTTGCCGTATTTGCGTGTGCAAAAGTAATAATTTATTTCGTCCTGACCAAATGTTTTTTGAAGAAATTTTAAAGTTTTTTAAGTAACCCTAAACACCCTCTTTCTAAACATCCAATCTACTACTCCTGCGCTCCCCGTATTGGGATTGCAAAGATACAAATCTTTTTAAACCTCACAAATTTTTATCGCTAAAAATTTATTAATTATTAAAAAGTTTCTCTCTATCCTAAAGTAATATAAACTACAGCCCTAAAGCTCTCCTGCGCTACTGTCATACTCTCGTTTTCAGTGGGGCAAAGATAGGGCACATCTTTACACGAAACAAATATTTAATAATCAATTATTTTGATTGTGGAAAAGTATTAAAGTAAAACGCTGACTTGATAAGCATTAAATAACATTATAGAGTTATCCACAATGTTCATATTATTTTAATGATGGATAAAAAGTAGTTTTATCCGGGTATCATTGGGAAATTTAGTAAACAAAATATCTATTTTATTTCTCGAAAATACTGTTAACGATATGTTTTAAGTATAAACAACATCGACGAGTGTACTGTTTACAAATATTAAGCCAACAGATTATTGATATCAATCTATTAATGAAAGGTGTCGCTCCTACGGAGCTCATTGTATATTGGATAATTAATTACTAAAACATATTGCTCCTCCGGAGCAAAAGACAACAATAAGATCTTCAAATGGGCAATGATTATTCGTCATGGAAAGATTAGGTTGAGAAAAAAATAGTCAGACAGAGGCTAAAGAATTGAAAAATATTTCTTTTGGCCGAATAATGAACTACCGACCGCTATCCTAGCCCAGATTGAACGACATGTTTGAGCTCTTTTTGCAAGAGAGGGATAAGCAAAGTGCAAAAAAGCGAGTAGTGAAAGCTGGAATAAGCTTCTGAAATAAAAAATATCCAAGTTGGAAGTAATGCTTCTATAAATATAACAAAAAACCTCTGAAATTTTCAGAGGCTTATATATATATGATGCAGATTAAAATTCTGCGTTCTTTGGAGTTCTTGGAAAAGGAATTACGTCTCGAATATTTGTCATACCCGTCACGAAAAGCACAAGTCTTTCTAAACCGAGTCCGAAACCAGCGTGAGGAACGGAACCAAATCTTCTGGTATCAAGATACCACCACAATTCGTGCTCATCTACGTGCATTTCTGCCATTTTGGTTTTCAAAACGTCTAATCTCGCTTCTCTTTCTGAGCCACCAATGATTTCTCCGATTCCAGGGAAGAGTACATCCATTGCAGCAACGGTTTTATTATCGTCGTTCAGCTTCATGTAGAATGCTTTGATCTCTTTTGGATAATCGAAAAGAACAACAGGACATTCAAAATGTTTCTCTACTAAGAATCTTTCGTGCTCAGACTGAAGATCTGCACCCCATTCTTCGATCGGATAAACGAATTTTCCTTTTTTATTTTCTTTTGAATTGAGTAGAATCTCAATAGCTTCTGTGTAAGAAACTCTTTTGAAACGTTTTGCTATAACATTTTCCAATTTTTCGATTAAGCCTTCTTTAGCCCTTTCTTTTTCAGGTTTTGTTTTTTGCTCTTCTTCAAAACGTTTATCTAAGAATTCAAGATCATCTTTACAATTGTCTAAGACATATTGGATGACATATTTTAAGAAATCTTCTGCCAAATCGATGTTATCTTCAAGGTTGTTGAAAGCAACTTCAGGCTCTATCATCCAGAATTCGGCTAAGTGGCGGGTTGTGTTTGAATTTTCTGCGCGGAAAGTCGGTCCGAAAGTGTAAATTCTTCCCAATCCCATTGCTGCAGTTTCACCTTCAAGCTGCCCGGAAACCGTCAAGTTGGTCTTTTTACCAAAGAAATCCTGAGCAAAATCGATATCGCCCTGTTCATCTCTTGGAATATTGTTTAAATCAAAGTTGGTTACCCCAAACATTTCCCCTGCTCCTTCCGCATCAGCTCCTGTTACGATTGGAGTATTGATATAGAAAAATTGGTTTTGGTTAAAGAAAGAGTGAATTGCAAAACTTACCGCATGACGTACTCTGAAAACTGCTCCAAATAAATTGGTTCTGAATCTCAAATGTGCCTGCTCTCTTAACACTTCTAATGAATGTTTCTTTGGCTGAAGAATCGTTTTATCTCTTTCTTCGGTAAAGTTGTCTCCTAGAATAATGATTTTTTTAGCAATAATTTCTACGGTTTGTCCGGCTCCCTGGCTTTCCACGACTTCACCAACAACTTTGAGAGAAGAGGCTGTACTTATTTTGCTGATAATTTCTGCATCGAAATTTTCAAAATCAACAACAATCTGCAAATTATTAATTGTAGAACCATCATTAAGTGCAATGAAGCGATTTGAACGGAAAGCTCTTACCCAACCGTAAACTGTAATGTCATGATGTAATACTTTTTTGTAGTCTTGTAGGACTTCTTTAATCGTCTGCTTTTTCATTTGTTGATTGATAAATTTTTGTATAAAAATTAATGTTTGCAAATCTACAAAAAACAGTGTAATTTTTCTATGATTCCATTGTTTGATTTATCAATGATCTTAATCCATGAAAATTCGATATAAATTAATTAAAAAGTGTGCTCTTTTTTCTTTGCTTTCCTCTACGGATATTCCAGGCATGATAGAAACTCGGAACATCATACTGCCATTTAGGAAGAATTAAAATAATGAGGATGACATCAATATGAGAGATAACTCCTAGAGCTATCATAAGATAAAACGCCCAACCAGCTTCTTGAAATCCTATTAAATAAACAAATGCAATCAGTAAGCTCAAACCCCACATTTTTGATAGAAATGCATGAGTGCAGGTTTCTTTTTTAAATTTTAAAAAACTTATCAGATAGCACAAAGCTTCCATGATGAAAACAAGTGTAATACTTTCCCAATGATTTTGTATGATTTTCGGATTGATAAAATAAGCAGCAAAACCTAACGAGAGCCAGAAAACCAAATCTACCTGACTGTCTAATCTTCTTAATTTTTCTGAGGAAACATCTAACTTTCGTGCAATGATTCCATCAAAAATATCTGTTAGCAGACCAACGAACATTAAGGTTAAAATTAAAAGCCGAGTTTCTTCACCTTTTAAATATGCTAAAAAGAAAATTATTGGTGCTAAAAGAAAACGGATTGCTATTAATATATAAGGTATGTTTTTCATGATTTAATTTTTTTAGATTTAAAATTCTAGTTGACGATTGGAAACTTTCTTTTCTCGTTCACATTCCATAATCCAAACTGAAAGCCTTTGAGATCTTTAGTTTTATTGACTATTCCTATTTGAATTCCTCTCATTTTTTTTGATTCATTGAACATAGAAACCTGCATGCCTTTAAAATCATCTGAGTAATTTCCGAAAAAAGCCATATTCAAACCATTTCCTTTCTCTGAGCTATTAGCAAATCCTGAAATATGAACTCCATTTAAATTTCCTGAAGTATGGTTAAAAAAATTTACCGATAATCCGTTTGTTGTACTTGAATGATGATACATTGAAACACCTAGTCCATTTAATTTTTTGCCATCCATCATTCCGCCTGTCGAAAGATGCAACCCATTGACCGTCACAGTTGATTTCTCTTCGGTAGGGACTGAAATTGCCTGTGGGATTAAAGGATAAAGTAAAGTGAGAGGATTTACCTGAAAATTAATCCCATTAATCCTTTGTTTTTGATAGTCATCTAAAACTCCAACATTAAAACCATTTGTATTTCTAATCGTTTTTTGAGGATTGATAGTAACCAATGAGGATTTTACTTTCAAACTGTCTTGCCCGAAAATAATTAAACTCATCAGTAGTGCGATGATTGATAATTTCGTTTTCATAACATTTAATTTTAAATTATATTTCAAAGCTAATTTTAAAAACCATTTTTATGAATGCGATAAAAAATTAAAATAAAACGATACATTTGTGAAAATCGCAAAAAAAAATGAATCAGGAAATTCTATTGAAACAAATCAGAAAGAAAATCGGGGATAAATCGTTGAATGATGAGATTGCCAATATTCTCAACATTAGCTATGACGCAGCACACAGAAGAACTTCGATGAAAGCGAAATTCAGTTTTGAAGAAGCGGTGGAATTGGCCAAATATTATCAGATATCAATTGATCAGTTTTTGGGAACCGAAAATCAATTGATAGTAAAAAGAACCCAGCCTGTAAAGACACAGGAAGATTTATTGCATTTTTTTGAGAGTTCGCTGAAAATACTGAATGTTTTCCAAGGTATGAATCAATCGCAGGTTTATTATTCGGCTAAAGATATTCCGTTTTTTTATACGATTTCGAATACAATTCTATCACGCTTCAAATTTTATGTCTGGATGAATCTGCTGAATGAAGACAAATTTCTGTGTTCATTTGAAGATTTTGATCTTCCCTACCATTCTCCGAAAAATGAAATGCTGAAAGATTTATATGAAAATCAAAATGTAACCGAAGTATGGAACGACACGACCATTATGAGTATTCTAATGCAGATTTCTTATTATTCTGAAATGGGACTTTTAAAATTTAAAGACATTGAACTTATTTTGGAAGAAGTCAGAATTGTTCTTCGGAATATAGAATATAAAATTCAAAACAATCCTGATTTTAATTTCTATGTCAATGATTTGGTGATTTTAAGCAACAATATTTTCTTTAAAAACGAATATCAATCATCATTTTTCATCCCTTTTAATATGTTTGGATACATGATGACCAATGATGAAAAAACTTGTAACGATACCTTGATTTATTTTGAGCATGAAATTAAAAATTCAAAATCTCTTAATACTGCCGGAAATAGAGAAAGAAAGATGTTCTTTAATAAAATGTATCAACAAATTAATGAATTAGAGAATACACTGAAAATCTGAACCATCATAATTTAACAAAACATTAAATGGCGAGAATCACTGTTTGCCAACAATTTTTGTAGATTTACTTTAATTAAACAAAAAAATATGAACATCACATTAAATCAGGCTCAAAAAATAATAGAAGCTGCACTAGAAAAATCCAAGGAATTGGGAGTTAAAATGAATATCGCCGTCATGGATAGTGGTACTAATCTGGTTGCATTCGCAAAAATGGATGATGCCTGGTTAGGATCGATCGATATTGCTCAGAAAAAAGCAAAGACAGCAAGGTATTTTAATATGAATACCGGCGAAATCGGGAAATTATCACAACCTGGTCAACCTTTATACAATATAGAACACTCCAACAACGGATTGATTACATTTCCGGGTGGAGTTTTGATAAAAGATTCTTCAGGAAATATTATCGGATCAATTGGAGTAAGCGGAAGTTCTGTGGAAGATGATCACGAAGTTGCCTCTGCAGGAGCAGCAGCTTTAGAATAAATAAAATTTTAATTAAAAAATAATTAAAGTTGGTTTTCAGAAAGCCAGCTTTTTTTGTGGGAATATTAGTAAGGGAAATTATAAATTTTAAAATAAAAAAAATAGTGACCCCTTATTTAGAGGTCACTATTATAAGATTAAGAATTTAAATATATTTGGAACTGTTTAAATTCTCTCAAATTTTTTTGTGTGTTTTTAGAATCATCCGTTTTTTTTCACTGTAAAATTTTAATATAATCCTATTTGAAGTATCATATTGGGAATATATAATACAAGTATCATCAACAAGTTTTAAAGTAGAATTGGGATTTTCATACCGATAATCATATTATTTTTGATATCTAAACTTGTCTCAGAATTCTATCTGACATAGGAAATAAAATTTTATGTAAATATTTGAATTGATGTAGTTTTGTTAGAAAAAATTATACTTTTAAATAGTTATTTAACTATCTCAACTATAAATCTTTTTCCATTTTCCAACTGTATTTTTACTAGTTTAAAACAATTAGCCAACTGAGAATTATTAAATCTGTTTCTTTTTTGATAATCTAAATTTCTAGGATATCGGATGGTATATGAACGGTGTTTCTGGTCAAAGACAGAAGTTGCTATATTTCCCAATCCAAATATTATATTATTAAGATTTATATCTAGTACAGATAAGGTTGCTTTTCTAAAATATGAGCTCATTTATTTTTTTAAATGGATACTTTAGTAAGTATATCCTCATATTTTTATTGTCAGGCAATTGTTCTCAATTATATGTTATTTGATTTTTACTTCAATACATAATACAGAGTTTATTAAAAAGCCAGGAGAGCAACCTCCTGGCTGTAAGTCTAAAGGAGCAATTAATAAACTACAGGATAGAAAGTTGCTATTCCCCAATAAGACGGTTGTACGGCTATAACTCTTAATTTTGTAGTTTTTATTCCACATACTGGTATTCTTGTTACCGATGTATCACTTAATACAGGAACATTAGCCGCTTTTATCCAAGCTGTTCCGTTCCAATATTGGATTTCGTATGCGACGCCATAATAATTTGTATAAGCATTTGTATAATATGCAACATACGCTTGATATGGAGACCAACAAGATATTGTTCCGCTTGATAATACCACTTCTTTAAGAGTCTGCTCTGAAGGGAAACTTATTTCTATATTCGTGCCGACAGCAGAATCACCATAAGCAGAAGCCCAACCTGTCGTAAAATTATTATCCGTCATAGCAGCTTGTGTAGCCGCACAAGCAGCCCCATATCCATTATTAGAACCAATATAAGTACCTGTTTTATTATCTTGTGATACACCGATTTTTACACTACAAGATTGAGTCCCAACTACATTTATATTAGCAGTAATTTCAGAACAATCAGTTCCCGTATATGTTCCTCCAATAGTATATACAACATTACCTGAAAGTCCAAATGTTCCTGCGGATCTGGAAACGGTAAGCCCGTTCCCTATTGAAACATTAGTCTGAGCTGGATAAGCAATACCTGCTATTGTAGAAGTATAAGGTATTGTTATTGTTCCGGTATATGAAGTACCATTCTTCAGGTATTTAAACGGAGCCAAGCCAGCCACAACAGCATTCGCACAGTCAGGAGTAACTGCTCCATCTTTTACGGTTCCAACTTTTTCACACTCTAATCCATGTCCTGAAAACTTTGCTCTAAAATCTCCTGCTACTGTAGGTGTCCCGGAGATCGTATATACTAAATTTACGCTTGAGTTAGCAGGAATATTGACAGGTTGAGCCGGAGAAGGGCCTGACACCGTAAGACCTGCAGCCGCTGATCCTAATAATGTAAGGTAGCCTGTGAAGTTATTTGAAACAGTCTGGAATGAATTATTGATAACTTTAATTGTAACTGTATTGGATGCTGAATTAGCCACCCCTTTAATGTAGTCTCCATTAATTGAACTTCCAACACAATCTACGCTAAATACAGCTCCTTTTGGTCTACCCAAGCATTCCCACAGAGGTGTTGTCGGTGTACCATAATTATATATCAAACATCCATTTGTAATCAGACCGTCTGTGCTTACGTTACAATCTGTACAATATACCATTAAACCTTCTGCGGGCTGTGCAATGGCATCACGTTCTGCTTGCGTCATCCTTGGAGGCAATAAACCTTTGGTTTTAGAATTAACATCCAGCATTGCACTTGCATCTATCGTTGAAGTTGCGCCAATTCCTACTTCTCCTGTTCTATATATAGCATTCGCTTTATTAAAAGTAGCATCAGTAGTAGTACCTCCTAAATACCATTCGGTAGAAGGATCCGGCTGGTAAGAATTATAGATGTTGCTTAGTTGATCATATTTCCAATAAGATCCGTCAATTGAGGAAGCGTAGATGTTATTGAAGTTTGCAGGCAAATTCGGTGAAAACACGGTTCCTGACTGGTTTGGATTGGTAGTGTTAAATGAAACTAACGAAGAAGTATCTTTATTAACTTTAGTCCATTGAAGACCATCATTATAATAAAACCCCTCAGTCAAACTAGAACTTGCCGAACCTAAATTATACACAATCATCCCTTTTACATGTGCTGATAAAGGTGCAGGATCGCTCGATGCAACTAATACTACCCTGGGAATGAGTAATCCTTTATTATCACTTTTTATCTCCAGAGCTGCATTAGGGTCTGGAGTAATTGTATTAATACCTACTTGCGAGTATGAAAGCATACTTAAAAAAATAAATAGGATTTGATAAAATTTCTTCATTGAATTGTTTGTTTTTTTATTATTTGTTTTCTATTAACTAATTATTTATACTATCTGCACTTATGAGCGCTGATAATTTACCTTCATGTGCTAATATTTTGAGATTCATCCATATAATGTTGTTTTAGGTTATTTTGTTTTTATGATTTCATTTAAAGTTTTAATATTATTATAGGTTTATAATTTCTTTAGTAATCCATCCTTTTTTTCTAAATTCGGATAAGGTGACGATTTATATTTTGTTGGTGGGGAAAGAGAAAGATTGCGGAGAATAAAGAAATTAAATCCTGTCTCTATATTTTAAAAAAAATCATATTTTCTAAATATCTGAAATATGAATATATGTGTGGTATCAGATTCCAACACTTTTTGTTTAATATAATTTGCTATATTAATTTTTTTAAATTTTTCATAATTTAATTCCATCATTTGTGTTTAATAAGTAATTGCGTTTAATAACTAATTTTTATTAATATCTAATTTGTGTTTAATAACTGTTTGAATAAAATGCAATATCATTCAATAAACATTGTATTATTTCATCTAAAATCACGATCAAAAAATTTAATTTTATATTTTTTTTGAAGATAGATGAAAAATCGATATTTTTACCATCATTATTCTTAACACAAATTAAGAGAGACTTTATTACAATAATTTTGTAAAACATAAAAAGAGTAAAACATAAAAAACAAATATCATAAATATTTAAATATCAGTTATTTATATTTTATGTTTTATTGTTTTGTTTTACTGTTTAGATTTTACTTTTAAGTTTTATTTATAAAAAAATGGATATTGAAAAAAAAATATTAGAGTTTGAAATACTATTTGTTAAATATTCTACCTTATTGGTAATTATAAGGCATTTATTTTTGGCAGCATTTAATTTATATTTTACACAACACGCCTATTTTATTCTGGATATTGCCATTCTGTGTTTAATAATTCCTAGTTATGTTTTCTTGCTTTATACCTCAAGTATTAATTTTAATAAAATTGGAAGACTAGCTTCATACATGTACCTAATACTATTAATATTATATTGCTCAATAAGCTATAGCCAGAATCTTACTATTGTATTTTTGTACATCTTTTTATTTCCGATAGGCTTTTTACTTTTCTTTGATTTTAAAAAAGTTTTTATTTTATCTGCTTCAATGGTGTTGATCTTTCCTATTAGTTATTTAATCAAATACTCTTTTACGCTCAACTCACATTTTTCTGAAATATATTTGGAGGGTTTAAAAATATTCACCATCACATTCTCTCTAATTTTATTCTTTTGCTATTTATACTATTTTGTTCAAATCATTAAACTGAGAACAATACGTGATTTTAGAGACAGTAATGAAATAATGATCGATGGCTTTTTTTTCATTAAACAACAATGTTATAGAATCAACTCCAACAATATTTTGAATAAAACAGCAGATCTCCCCGAAGATGAATCTGCTTATAAAATGCTGTTCGAAAAGATAGAATGTCACATGAATACCGCCCAGCCTTGGAAGTCTTCAGAATACACTTTACAACAATTGGCAAAAGAAATTAACTCAAACCATCTGTATGTTTCATCTGCCATTAATAAGTATTCAAAAAACAACTTTAAAACTTATCTGAATGAATATAGATTAAATGCCTTTACCGAATATGTGAAAACTAAAAACAACGGACAAGTGCTTTTAAAAGAAATATATCTGAATATTGGTTTTGATAATCAGGCAACTTTCAACAGAGTATTTAAAAGTAAATTTTTAATGACTCCAAATGAATATCTTGAACAGATAACAAATAAACAATAATAATACTACCTGATTCTTGTTTGAAAGTAATACATTGAGAATGTAAAGATTGTATAACGGATGTATAGTAGAGGTAAATAAGTAATTTTATTTTCAGAAAAATAAATTATATTATTCGTCTTTCTTTGAAGGAACTAAAAAGACATCAATCAAACCTTCGGGAAGATTCATTTTGATTGTTCTTTCTTCACGGTCAACTTCAAGAATCCAGTCTTTGATGATTGGGACTACGACTTCTTTTCCGTCTAAGTTGGTCACGAAATAGTTCTGAGCGGTCTGATCATTCACAGATCTTATGACTCCACAGTTGTTACCGTCTTGATCAAAAATTTCAAAACCAATAATTTCATGGTAATAAAATTGATTTCCGGTCAGTTTTGGCAAACTCGTCAACGGAAGGTAAACATCTTTATTCAAAGACTGGTCTACCAAAGCTTCGGAAGAGTTTTTAAAAGAAAGGTTCAGAGCATCGAGTTTGCTCCAGGATGATTTTTCAATAAAAAAAGGAACCAATAATCCGTTGATTTCAACGAATATTGATTCCAATTTATTGTAAAGCTCGGGTTGGTCGGTATCCAGTTTAAGGATGACGTTTCCCGCAAGGCCGTGTCTGCGTGTGATTTTTCCTAAAAAATAGCAATCTTCTTTACGCATAACGGGTTTGTTTTTAAGCTTCAGTGTTTTCTTCAGTTTCAGCAGCAGGAGTTTCTCCTTCTGTAGCTTCAGCAACAACTTCTTCAGTAGGAGCAGGTGCGTTTGCAGCTTCTTCAGCAGCTTTAGCATCAGCTTCTACTTGTGCAGCAGCAGCAATTCTTGCTTCATTTACTTTAGTTTCAGCATCAAAAGCAGCTTTTTTAGCATCAGACTGAGATTTTGATAAACCTTCAACTTTACCTTGTACTTTTTGTTCTTTAGATTCTAACCAAGCACCGAATCTTTTTTCAGCTTCAGCCTCATCAAAAGCACCTTTAGCAACACCACCTTGTAAGTGTTTTTTGTAAAGTACACCTTTGTAAGAAAGAATAGCTCTTGCAGTATCAGTAGGTTGAGCACCGTTGTTTAACCACTTTACAGCAGAATCAACGTTCAAATCGATAGTCGCAGGGTTAGTAATTGGGTTGTAAGTACCTAGTTTCTCGATGAATCTACCATCTCTTCTAGCTCTAGCATCTGCAACCACGATGTGGAAAAAAGGTCTCCCTTTTGATCCGTGTCTTTGTAATCTGATTTTTACTGACATAATGTATGAATTTTAAGGGAACTCGTCCCGATTAAATATTTAAGTGTGCAAAGATAGTAAAAATTTTCTATTCTGAAAATTTATTGGAGGCCAGATGCCGGAAGTTGGAGGTTTAGCCTCACTCTCATTTCTTATATAACTAAAAATATTTTATAAGAGCCGGGAACCTGCTGTTCACTATATCTTTTTTCCTCCATCACTAAATCTCAACCAACAAAAAAGGATGCCGTTTCCATCAGGGCTATTTCACAGCTTCGTTACAGATTTTGGTTCAAATTATAAAACTTATTTTTTATACTTCAACATTTCCCATATAAAATAATCCCAAACATTTTTGGTTTTCCTCAATCTTTAAAGATTCTTTCAGATGATCTACAATTTTTGGTGAACTCCAGTAGCATCCTACTCCATTTGCTGTACAAGTAAGATACATATTCTGAACAGCCATTGAAACTGCCGCAATCTCTTCCCATTCCGGAACCATTCCGCTGTAATTAACTACGATCGAAATGACCACATCAGCTTTATTGATTTTAAATCCGATGTCATTATATTTTTTTTCTAGAAATACTTGCGGAGCTTGAGTAGATTTGTAAATTTCCTGCATTTCTATAGCTAATTTTGCTTTTTCTTCTCCTTTGAAAACTTTAAAACGCCAAGGTTTCGTTCTTTTATGGTTTGGAGCTAATGTCGCTGAATGCAGGATTTCTTCAATGATTTGCTGCGAGATTTCTGTTTCAGCATAATCTTTTGGAAAGATACTTCTTCTTTGCTCTATGATTTCTTTTAAAACTTCTGCTTTATTCATAGACACAAAATTACGGAAAAAGATAGAAGTTAGATGTTAGATGTTAGAATCAAAATTAGAGAACCTCAATTATTTCCTGATGAATATTATTTAGAGTAAATGAACTGCCGGATTTCATACCCATCATTTTTTTTGCCATCGGACTTTCTGCCGAGATAGCGTAGAAACGGTCGCCCTCAAAAAAGAATTCACCCAAAGAAACCGAAATATAAAATCTCGCTTTATTAGTAATCACTAATGAGCCCAGCTGCACTCTTTCTGTAGAAGCAGGAAGCACTCTTGCTAAATTTATTTTCAAATCATTCAATGCAGCGAGTTGTCTTTGCATCTGGTAAATTTCCTCCTGCATTTCTTCGCGCATACTGTCGTATTTAGGGGTTTTCTTGATTTCCCGGCTTGCTTCTAAGGTAAATTCTATAAAGTTTTTAAGTTTTTCTATTTTTTCTGAAATCACGGTTTTCACATAATTTCTTATGTTGTTTTTCTCAAATACTATCTTCTCCATGTATCGTAATCTTTAGATAAAGATAATGTTTTAATTTAAATTTTTAAAAACAAAAAACTGATTTCAAAATGTGAAATCAGTTTTTTATTGCATCAATTCTCAGATAGTAATTATTTTTCTACCAATATTTTCAGATTATTAAGACCCTCTTCGTAAGATTTTCCCATCTGGTAATCCATCATCGGTCGCATAATTTTCATCCATGTTTCCTGTTTTGTATTCATACTCCATGTAACTTTTGTAGAATTTCCTTCGGAAGTTAAAACAATATCAGAAATTGCCTGTCCTTCAAAAGGTCTTTTAAAAATCATTTCTGTTTTTTGTTTTTCGCCAGAAATCAGTTCTTTAATTTCCTGACATCCTGCTCCTGCATCATCATTTTTACTATCCCAACAATACTTATCTCCTACTTCTCCAGAATTGCCGGTGTAAGTGATTTTCATGTTATTGTCTAATTTCATCCAGGGATTCCATTGATTAAACGCTTTCATTGTACTGATTTGCTGCCAGACTTTCTCCTTTGAAGCATTCATTACGACAGATTTTTCGTAGTGATAATGATCTCCGAAAGCCAACATGGCAACGATTGCATAGACAACGAGCAAAAGGATAACTCCGCCGATAATTTTTAAAATTGTTTTCATTTGTATATTTATTACGTTTAAATGTATGTTATTTTTTTTGAATTAAATAAGGTATTCTACACAACAAAGAACTCAAAGTAAATTACTGAAAATCAAAATTAGCAATTCGTTATGAAGTAAATCTTTTCCTATGACAAGAAAATTAATTAATAAGGCATTTTTGTCATACAAATTATGGCGGGCATCGTTTTTGAGAATCAAAATATCATTACATTCAAATTAATTAAATTTACACATATTAAAAATACATCAATGAATATTTTAACAGAAAATTTTAATACACCATATCATTCAGCACCCTTTGATCAGATTAAAAACGAAGATTATCTTCCGGCATTTAAAGAATTAATTGAGAAATCTGAGAAAGAAGTTGACGCAATAGTCAATAATTCTGAAGAACCCAATTTTGAAAACGTCATTGAAGCTTTGGCTTTTTCGGGAGAGCAACTTGACCGAGTGTCTAATGTTTTTTTTAATTTAAATTCTGCGGAGACAAGCGATCAATTGCAACAAATTGCTCAGGAAGTTTCACCTATCCTGACAGCATATTCTTCGAAAATTTCTCAAAACGAAGCTTTATTTAATAAGATTAAAAAAGTGTACGACGAAAAGGAAAAATACAATCTGAATGAAGAACAGCAAATGCTTTTGAATGAAACGTACAAAGGTTTTGTAAGAAACGGAGCACTTTTGAATGAAGAAGATAAAGAAAAATTAAAGAAAATCAGTATGGATTTATCTTTGAAATCTCTTCAATTCGGGCAAAATGCTTTAGCATCAACCAATGCATACTTCAAGCATATCATCAATAAAGAAAATTTGGCCGGAATCCCAGAAGCAATTATTGAGCAATATGCTGAAGAAGCTAAGGAAAGAAATCTGGAAGGCTGGGTTGTAACGCTGCAATATCCAAGTTACATTCCGTTGATGACGTATGCTGAAAATCGTGAACTGAGAAAAGAGCTGGCTTTGGCAAACGGTAAAAAGTCTTTTGATGGCGGAGAATTTGACAATCAAAACCTCATCAAAGAACTTTTAAAGTTAAAACAACAAAAAGCTGAACTTCTAGGCTATGCAACTTATGCAGATTTTGTTCTGGAAGAAAGAATGGCAAAATCTCCCACCAAAGTTTTGGATTTTCTGAATGAACTTTTAACGAAAGCAAAGCCTTACGCAGAACAAGAAATTGAAGAATTGAAATCGTTGGCAAAAGCTGACGGAATTGAAGAAATGCAAGGTTACGATCACGCTTTTTATGCTGAAAAACTTCGTAAAGCAAAATACGACCTGAATGATGAGGAACTAAAACCTTATTTTCCTTTAGAGCAGGTTCAGGAAGCAGTTTTTCGATTATCTAATCAACTTTTCGGACTGACTTTTGTGGAAAGAAATGACATTCCGAAATATCATGAAGATGTGAAAGTATATGAAGTAAAGGAGGTCTTCAACTCTGCTCAGACTGACAACCAGCAACCGACAAGCGACTTCAAAGCTTTGCTATATGTAGATTATTTCCCGAGAAAAGGGAAAAGAGCCGGAGCATGGATGACGAGTTATAAAAACCAGTATCAGAAGGATGGAGAAAATTCTCGTCCGCACATTTCTATTGTGTGTAATTTTAGTAAGCCTACGAAAGACACGCCGAGTTTATTGACATTTCAGGAAGTTACAACATTGTTCCATGAGTTTGGTCACGCTTTACACGGCATGATGGCAAACACGCAGTATCCGAATCTATCAGGAACCTCTGTGAAATGGGATTTTGTAGAGCTGCCTTCACAATTTTTGGAAAATTTCTGCTACGAACCAGAATTTTTGAAAACTTTTGCTAAACATTATAAAACAGGAGAAGTTTTACCTGATGAAAAAATAGAAAAAATTGCATTATCTAAGAACTTTATAGAAGGTTATCAGACGATGAGGCAGCTTGGTTTCGGTATTTTAGATATGAATTACCATACAAAAGTTGAAGAGTTGGAGCATTTGACTGTGAAAGAGTTTGAGGATCATTATACAAAAGCGACACAACTGTATCCTGCAAATCCTGAAACAGCGATGAGCCCGAGTTTTTCGCATATTTTTCAAGGGGGATATTCTGCGGGATATTATTCGTACAAATGGGCGGAAGTTTTGGATGCTGATGCTTTTCAACATTTTAAGGATACAGGAATTTTCAATCCTGAAACTGCAGCAAAATTTAAAATTCTTCTTTCTTCCGGCGGTACAAAAGACCCGATGGAATTGTATAAAAACTTCAGAGGAAGCGAGCCAAAAGTGGAAAGCTTGCTGAAAAGAGCGTTTGGCTAAAAATTTAATTCAAAGTTCCTGAGATTTACATATCAAGGGGACTTTGAATTTTTCTTTTTTCAAATCTATGATGAGTGGTTCTATTCATCAGATTAAGCCATTTTTTTTAATTCCGTTATATAAAATAACTTTCTTTCGAACAAACCAATTATCCTCAAAATCAAATATTTAAAAAATTATTTCCCACCGTGATGTAATATTTTACAATTGACAACTGTCTAATGAGTAAAATAATACACATGAATAAAAAAGTCGTTCTTCTTTTAGCGCTTTGCTCTTCGGCAATTCTCTCCGCTCAAAGTATTGAAGGAACTATCACCCATAATTCTCATCAACCTGCAACTGATACTGAAATTCTTTTAACCAAAGAAAACTCAAAATTCTCAGCAATTACAGACGAAAAAGGAAAATTTAAAATTCCACTAAAAGAAAACGGAAACTATGTTCTTCAGATCATCAGAGACGGCATTACTACAAACACAGAAAATATTACCGTAAAAGGGAATCTTCTTAAAAATATAGAAATCAAAGAAGAAAAAGCACCTTCCGAACAAAAAATAGAAGGTGTAACCATGACTGCAAAGAAAAAACTTTTTGAAAGAAAAGTAGACCGTTTGGTTTTCAATGTAGAAAATTCTGTTGCTTCACAGGGAATTGATGCTGTAGAAGCCTTAGCAAAAACCCCGATGGTACGTGCGACTGATGATGCGATTTCGATTGCAGGAAAAAGCAATGTTGCCATTATGGTGAATGACAGACTGCTGAATTTATCCGGTCAGGAAATGATCAACTATCTTAAAACGCTGCGTTCAGACGATATTGCGAAGATCGAAGTGATCACTACTCCACCCGCAAAATATGAAGCTGAAGGGAAAAGCGGATTGATTAATATAGTCTTGAAAAAGAACACAAGTCTTGGATGGAACGGATCTCTGCAGACATCTGGAAGCTACTATTGGAACCGCCCTGTCGTTTCTACAAGAAGTGGCGCAAGTTTTAATTATCAGGGAGAGAAATTATCTGTAACGACCAATCTGTCTCTGGGAGATAATTACTGGGAACAAAAATCCTACAACTATCTTACTGGAAAAGGCAATACAGATTACTGGAATACCGACAGCCAAAGTGCTAATAATTATCGATATAAAGGTGGAAACGTAAAAGGAGAATACAAAATCAATGATAAAAACCTTGTTGGTGTCAATTATAATTATTCGTACAGCAACCCGATAGAGCATGCTAAAAATTACACCAAAAGACAATCGGAGAATATTCCGCAGGAATTTTATTCAGATTCAGAAAACAGAAATATCAGAAAAGTACACAACGCATCAGCTTTTTATGATGTAAAACTAGACACGTTGGGAAGCAAACTGAGTCTTTCTGCCAATGTCATGTTGAATGATGCTAATGCTAAAAATCTATACAGTACAGTTACGGATGTTGCTACAAAGTCATTTGTAAATCCTATCAGCCAATATAAAATCTATTCGGGACAGGCAGATCTTGAAAAGAATTTCGCTAAAATAAAAACAGAAGCCGGACTGAAATTTACCAGCATAAAAAACGATTCATACTTCAACTTTTTTGATATTGAAAACGGTCAGAATGTAAGAAACACTGCAAGAAGCAATGATTTTTTCTACAACGAACAAAATTATGCCGCATACGCTTCCACGAGTTTTAAAATCAATGAAAAATGGGATGCTAAAGCCGGATTGAGATACGAATATACCAATCTTGAAGGAGTTTCTGCAAATGATAAGGTAGCTACAAACATCCAATACGGAAAATTTTTTCCTACCGCTTACCTGAGTTATAAAGCGAATGACAACAATACTTTTTCCATTAATTATTCAAGAAGAATCAGCAGACCTTATTTCGGGAATCTGAATCCTTTTAAATACATCATTTCAGAATTTGAGTACAGCACCGGAAATCCTTATTTGCTTCCTTCGTTTTCAGATAATCTGGAGTTTGGATATGTTTTGAAAAATAATTTCAACATTACAGCATATTATAATTACAATAAAGATAATTCTGACCGTATTCAGGTGGTGCAAGGTGCCGAAAAATACAGCATCGTAAAGAATTTTTATAATGAAGATCAAGCCGGAATCAATATTTCCTACAATTACAACAAATTGAAATGGCTGGAATCTAATATTTTTGTCAATGGTTTTTATGCCCAATCAAAATCTTTTGACGCAGATGCCGTTGCAGCACCTGCAGGATACGGAGCCAACTTTAATTTTGACAACAATTTCTTTTTAAACAAAGAAAAAACCGTCACCCTCATGCTCGGACTATGGAGTAACATCCCAAACAGAAGCGGAAATACCTACTTTAACGGTAATTTCTCTGCTTATTCTGGTTTAAAACTGAATCTGATGCAGAAAAACCTGATGATCAATCTTTACGTAAACGATTTACTAAATACCAACCGTTCAAAAGGTACAGAATTCTATCCCAATTATGACGTGGAATACTATTCTAAAGGAATTACCCGAAATATTTACCTTTCTGTGACCTACAAATTTGGAAATAACGATGTAAAAGGCGCTACCAAACAAGTGAAATTTGAGGAATCGAGCAGAGCTGGTGGCGGAAGTTAGAATATGAAAACAACAATTTGATTTATTGTTGTTTTGATAACAATAAAGAAGCATTCACTTAAAACGAAATTAATACTCCATCGGAAAGAACATCAGAAACGTAAATTTAGATTAGAATCGCAAAAAAAACATTTATTTTTTTACACCTACTTCAACATATGTTGAAGTATTTTTTTATTGAAATTATCATTTTGAGTTAATAATAGCATTTTTTCTAAGAAAATTGATTAAGCTTATGATAGATTTTATCAAAAAACAGATTATTCATAAATTATAAAAATTAGACATCTGATAATAAATTAGACATACGTCTATATTTATTGCAAAATTATAAGCAATAAAAAAAGATTAATAAGTTAATAAATACTAAATTAGCAGAAATTTAATAATCGATAAATCAAATGAAAAAAACTTTACTCTCAATTGTTTCAGCTGCATTTGCCACGCTGACCTTTGTGACCACTAATGCCCAGTATTACAATCGGGCACCTATCTCAAGCGGTTTTAATGCTGATGTCATCGCAAACGGCACAGGTCCTTCAGCAAGTTCCACCACTATAGATGTTGACGGTGTGAGCTTTGCGTTTATTTCGAAAGACTTTATGGCAACAGCTACAAGCCCCACGCTAGCTTATGGACTTCCAGTAAATGGTATTTTCACATCTGCAGTTACAACTACACCGGGATTGAGTTACGAATTAGCTTCCTACTCATCAAACAACACTTTAAGGTTGAGTGCAGTAAACGACACAGGTACTTTAGCATTAACTACACCTGTAGCTTCGTATAACCTTTACATTTTAGCAACAAGCGGAAGCGGAACTTCTACTCTTACCGCAGTAATTAACTTTACAGATGGTACAAGCCAAACAGCTACCGGACTTGCCGTAGGAGATTGGTACAACACCACAGGATTTGCAATACAAGGTATCGGAAGAATCAACAGAACCAATGATAACCTGGAAGACGGTGGTGGTACTAATCCCAGATTATACCAAATCCCTGTAACAATCAATGTTGCTAATCAGGCGAAGCTGGTACAGTCTGTTGCATTTACCAAAACTGCAGGAAGCGGGATTTCAAATATTTTCGCATTATCTGTAAATAAATACACCACTTGTCCCGCTCCTTCTGCACTTACAGCGGGAAGCATTACTCAAAATGGAGCCACAATTTCATTTACGGCACCTACACCTGCTCCTTCTAACGGATATCAGTTGTACTACAGCACTTCGAATGTTTCTCCTACGGATGCAACACCAGCTTCCATTACAAACATCACAGGTTTATCTGCTCCTGTTACCGGTCTTAGTCCTAACACCATCTATTATGTATGGGGAAGATCAGTGTGCGGAACGCCTGGACCTTGGGGATTTTCTGCAACTTTCAAAACATTATGCGGACCCGTAACCTCTCTTTCCGAAAATCTTGACAGTTACACAACAGGAAATATTGTTCCTGATTGTTGGGCAAGGCTTGTTTCCGGAACAGGAACCATGTCAATTAGTGCTACAGCTCCGGTATCATCAGGAAACAGACATCTTTATCAGAGCAGCTCGACTGTTGCTAACTCGTCTGTCGTTGTTTTACCTGAATTCAGCAATATCAATGCAGGTACACACCGATTGAAATTTAAAGGAAGATCATCATCTACAACAGGTTCTGCTATACAAGTTGGATATGTGACAGATGCTACAAGTGCAGCAAGTTTCGTAAGCTTATTTGCCTTTGACGTTACCAATACCACCTACACAGATTTGGCTTCACAAAGATCATTTGTAATTCCTACTACCGTTCCTGCTACAGCAAGACTTGCTGTAAAAAATACAGGAACAAAGACGGGCGGTTTTTATTGGGATGATGTTGTATGGGAAGCGGCTCCTGTATGCATTGAGCCTTACAACCCTGTAAAGACAAATTCATCAACCTCATCAATATCATTATCATGGACTGCGCCTTCACCGGCACCTGCTACTTATGATATTTTCTACTCAACCACAAATACTCCACCTACAGGTACTTCAACACCACAAATTACAGGAGTTACAACCACCTCAAATACTGTAGGCAGCTTAACAGCCAGCACGACTTATTATTTCTGGATCAGATCTAACTGCGGTACTTCTCAGAGTTCATGGATTGGTCCTGTGACAGGTTATACAGGAGTTTGTTTGCCAACAGGAGGAGCTAGCTCAACCACATATTACTTACAAACAATTAGTACAACAGGTGGCACAAATAATATTTCGTATAATGCTACTACGTATAATGCATATACAGACAACAGTGCTACATCACTTTCATCTTATCCTGGCGGTATTGTTAACTACAATCTTGTAAGCAGTGCAGGAACCAACTATCATTATATCTGGGTAGATTACAACAATGACTTAGATTTTGATGATACTGGTGAAACCATTTTAGCTACAACAACATATACAGCTTCTTCTGCCGGAAACTTTACCATTCCCGTTACTCAAGCGATTGGTAATTACAGAATTAGATTTGCTCAGTCTTACAGCGGAAACATTACCTCTTGCGGACCAGCTCCTTATGGTAGTTATGTAGATTACACCCTTAACATCAATGCTGCACCATCTTGTGGTGTTGTAACAGGTGTTACGGCAACCAATCCTACTACTACATCAGCTTCAGTGTCATGGTCAGCTCCTGCTAATATACCTTCTAGCGGATATCAAATTTACTACAGCACAAGCAATGTCGCACCAACCGCATCAACTGCGGCAACTCAAAGTGTAGCATCAGGAACTACTGCTACCATTACACCGCTTACACCCAATACAACTTATTATGTGTGGGTAAGATCAAATTGTGGTTCAGGAACTTCAAGCGACTGGTCTGTTACAGCAGCTACTGTAACAACACTATGCAACGCTACAACAGTACCTTACAATGAAAACTTTGAAACTGCAGTAACTCCTGCTGCACCATCTTGTACGAATGTAATTAATGCCGGATTGGGGAACAACTGGTACACAAGCAACAATCCAGGATCAGGATTTACTACAAATGTTTTGAGATACGATTACAACTCATCAAATGCAGCAAACTCTTGGTTCTTTACTCAAGGAATTCAGCTTACAGCAGGAACACAGTACAGTGTAGAATTTGATTATGGTGATAATACTGTAGATACCTATTCTGAAAACCTTAAAGTTTCTTACGGAACTACGGCAACAGTTGCCGGAATGACAAATCTTATTACCGACATTACAGGGATCAACACAGGAACTTTGACTAATGGAGTGTACACATTTACACCTGCTACAACAGGAGTTTATTACATTGGATTTAATGCTCATTCTGACGCTGATCAATATTATCTTTATGTTGATAATATAAAAGTAAATCTTAGCACATTAGGAACTTCAGAAGCAACTAAAAAACTGAATGAAGTAAGATTATATCCTAATCCTTTTGTGGATACTCTAAGCATTTCAGACATTAAAGGATTGCAGTCTGTATCTATTGTAGATATTGCAGGCAGAACTGTAAAAACGATTGCAAAACCTGGTAAAGATTTGAATGTATCTGATTTGGTTTCTGGTTCTTATCTGGTAACTCTTCACTATGAAGACGGAAGCAAAAAGACCATCAAAACTATTAAGAAATAGAAATCTCTTACCTCTTAAATACAATAAAGGCTGTCATTCAACAATGACAGCCTTTTATTTTTACTTTATCTCAGTTACAAGATGCGGAAATAGATAACTAAAAAACTTTATTATTTAATAATCTGCCCACTGTAATATTTCTCTAAAAAGAAACCCAAATCAGCTCTATAGCCAATTCCGGAAGCTTCAAATTTCCAGCTGCCGTTTCTCCTATACAGTCTGCCGAATTCAATTCCTGTTTCTATGGAAAAATCTTCATCTAATTCGTATTTCGCAATCTCCTGATTTGTATTCTGATCAACAATTCTTATGTAGGAGTTTCTCACCTGCCCAAAATTCTGCCTTCTTCTTTCAAAATCTTCGATCGTTACTACAAACAGGATCTCTTCCACTCTGGAATCCACTTTGTCAAGGTCAACTAAAATCGCCTCATCATCATCGCCGTCACTATTTTTCCCGCTTGGATCATCACCTGTATGGACTAAGGCATCGTCCGGCGATTTGAGATTGTTATAAAAAATAAAATAGTCTTCACTTACCAGTTTTTTCTGAGAATCAATCATAATTGCAGAAGCGTCAAGATCGAAATCATAACCTGTTCCTTCATTAGGATCCCAGCCAAGTCCGATGGTCATTTTTGTAAATCCGATATCTATTCTCTGTCCTTTTCGTAGGTTAATTGCCATAATTCTGTACTTTATATCTAAGATAGTTTTGATTTATCAAATCTCCAAATATTCAGATTAAATAAACATCAAAAAGCCCGATCGATTTGATCAGGCTATATTTATTTTGAGTATTCAAGAATCTATTTGATATTAATTTCAGTCTCAGTTTCCAATTTATTTCTTGCTTTTGCCAACATCAGAATAGACAGCAAACCGGTGATCAACATGATTACAATCTGCATCGGCAAGGAAATAAATGAATATGTAAGTCCCATTTCACCACCAAATTCAGCACTTTTACCCATTGAGATGAATAATGCCATAAAACCATATTTCATGGCTAAATTAAATGCTCCGATACCGCCACTCGCCGGAATAATCATTCCTAAAGTTCCTACAACAATAATGAAAAAACCGTCAGCAATCGTGAAATTTGAAGTTTCTGGCAGGGCAAAGCAGACAAGATAGGTTGCCATAAAATAACATGCCCAAATACCAATGGTGTATAAAATAAATTTTCCCTTTTTTTCAATTTTGAAATTGATGCAATTCCTTCCCAAATTCCTTTACCGAAATTAATGAGCTGAACCCTTTTAAATTTTATCAAATAGAAAATTACACCTAAAAATAAAAGTAAAATGATCACCTTCACTATCAAATAAAAAGAATCAAAATCGTTGATCCCAAGTGACATTAAAAATTCTTCAAAATCATTCGGAATATGCTCTTCTTTACTTACTTTCTTTTTTTCAGTAACGTAATCGTAAAATGATACAATAGCATCAAATTTAAAAATAACCGTCAGCAAAAGAAAACCCATCATACAAACAAGATCAATCACCCGTTCTAAAATAATGGTGCCAACAGATTTGCTAACAGGCACTTTTTCAACACCGTACAAAGCCGTTGCTCGGGCAACTTCACCACTTCTCGGAATGGTTAAATTCATTAAATATCCGAAGGAGATCGTCCAGAATGCATTAGAGGTCGAGATGCTGTGTCCCATCGGTTCTAGTAAGAGATTCCATCTAACCGCTCTGAACCAATAGGCAAGAACACCAAAAACTGCTGCGAAGGCAACCCAAATATAATTGGCTTTTTCCAAAGATTTCTGAATCTTCGGAAAATCAAAACCTCTCAATGCTAACCATAGAAAAAAGCCTGCAAATGCAAGTGAGATAACAACCGTTACAATTGTTTTTAAAGGATTAGCTGATTTTTTTTCCATGAATCAGGTAAGAAGGTTAGTTTTCTCGTCCGGAAAAACAATTTTCGGCTGAAAATCTCTTGCTTCCTCAGGTGTCATCTGAGCGTAAGCTATGATAATGATAATGTCATCACGCTGTACTTTTCTTGCTGCAGGACCATTCAGGCAAACCTCACCAGATTTTCTCTTTCCTTTAATCACATAAGTGTCAAAGCGCTCACCATTATTTACATTAACAATATAAACCCTCTCTCCCACAACCAATCCTGCTGCATCTATAAGATCTTCATCTATGGTAATGCTTCCTATATAATTAAGATCCGAGGCAGTTACTCTTACCCTGTGAATCTTAGATTTGAATACTTCTATTAACATGGTGCAAATTTATTAATAATATTTAATAAAATGATTTTAAAATACACTTTACGATCACTACTAAATAGACAATTTAATTTCAAATAAAACATGATATTTGTTAACTGATTATCAATACAATAAGGATATTAATAAAAAGCGAAAACTAAACATGAAATTCAGGAATCAATAAATACAAAACATAATATTATTTTTTTAGCAAAACCAATACACATAAGCAACTGGCACGATTTTAGTATCTCGAAACCTAGATTTTTCGCAAATAACTGAATTATGATATTTTGATTGATTTCAGGATAAATCAAAATACATTCATAAGTTTTTAGAAAAAATTTGCACAATTTGAAAATTGTTTTATATTTGCTATAATTACTAACTAACTTTTAATATTAAAATTATGAACAAATCTGAATTAATCGACGCAATTGCGAAAGATGCAGGAATTACTAAAGTTGCAGCAAAAGCTGCCTTAGAATCATTTATCTCTAACGTTACTACTACTCTTAAAGCGAAAGACGGTAAAGTTTCTCTGGTAGGTTTCGGTACTTTTTCAGTATCTGAAAGAGCTGCGAGACAAGGTATCAACCCTGCAACTAAAAAACCAATCAAGATTGCTGCTAAAACAGTAGCAAAATTCAAAGCTGGTGCTGATTTGGCAACTGCCGTATCTGGAGTTAAGAAAAAATAATCACCCGATTATAAAAAATACAACCTCATCTTTTGATGAGGTTTTTTTTGTTTGTACAAATACTATGAATGTATTTTAGGATTTTATAAATAGTCCAATCTATTCTACTCGTATTGAGATTTTAAATTATTCATCTTTTGTTTCTCAGAAATTCGAACTTTCACTAAAGAAAAATTATGGAGCAAGTCGGGAAACTTCCCAATCCAAATCCTTTAATGAATAAATAATTCTGTCATGCAATCTATTAGGTCTTCCCTGCCAAAATTCTATTTCATAAGGTTTTGCAATATAACCGCCCCAGTTATCAGGTCTTGGAACTTCAGAATTTTCAAACTTTGTTTCCAGTTCTTTTAATTTAACTTCTAAAAATTCTCTATTTGGGATCACTTCACTTTGTGGAGAAACCGCTGCTCCCAATTGGCTTCCTTTTGGTCGGGAATGAAAATAGCCGTCGCTTAAGTTTTCTGCAATTTTCCCCAAATCAGCTTTAATGATGATTTGTCTTTTCCAAAGCCGGCCAGAAAAAATGCAAACAGGCTTTGTGTGTTTTTTCAATTGCTTTGCCCTTCCGGCTGTCATAATTGGTATAAAAGATAAAACCTTCGTATGTATATTCTTTAAGCAAAACCATTCTTGTTCTGGGGCAACCGTCATCTTCTAAGGTCAAGAGCTCTGGGTGACACATTCTAAACCCTGAATACAGCTTCAAGCAATTTAAATTGCTGATGATCATGCCTGCCACCTTTTTTTTTTTTTTTTTTTTTTTTTTTTTTCTGCCATGCCATGCCATGTGTGTTCTCTCTGCCATCCAGCCATTTTTTTTTTTTTTTTTTTTTGTTTTTTTTTTTTTTTGTGCCTCCATGTGCCACCTTTTTTTTTTTTTTTTTTTTTTTTTTTTAGCCATGATCATGCCAGCCTGCCATGCCACTGCCACCTGCCACTGCCATGCCATGCCATGCCATGCCATGCCATGCCATGCCATGCCAT